>NZ_CP017016.1:737500-4540000 GCF_001831375.1 Bacillus sp. ABP14
CACGAAAGGTGTAACGATTTGGGCACTGTCTCAACCAGAGACTCGGTGAAATTATAGTACCTGTGAAGATGCAGGTTACCCGCGACAGGACGGAAAGACCCCGTGGAGCTTTACTGTAGCCTGATATTGAATTTTGGTACAGTTTGTACAGGATAGGCGGGAGCCTTTGAAACCGGAGCGCTAGCTTCGGTGGAGGCGCTGGTGGGATACCGCCCTGACTGTATTGAAATTCTAACCTACGGGTCTTATCGACCCGGGAGACAGTGTCAGGTGGGCAGTTTGACTGGGGCGGTCGCCTCCTAAAGTGTAACGGAGGCGCCCAAAGGTTCCCTCAGAATGGTTGGAAATCATTCGTAGAGTGCAAAGGCATAAGGGAGCTTGACTGCGAGACCTACAAGTCGAGCAGGGACGAAAGTCGGGCTTAGTGATCCGGTGGTTCCGCATGGAAGGGCCATCGCTCAACGGATAAAAGCTACCCCGGGGATAACAGGCTTATCTCCCCCAAGAGTCCACATCGACGGGGAGGTTTGGCACCTCGATGTCGGCTCATCGCATCCTGGGGCTGTAGTCGGTCCCAAGGGTTGGGCTGTTCGCCCATTAAAGCGGTACGCGAGCTGGGTTCAGAACGTCGTGAGACAGTTCGGTCCCTATCCGTCGTGGGCGTAGGAAATTTGAGAGGAGCTGTCCTTAGTACGAGAGGACCGGGATGGACGCACCGCTGGTGTACCAGTTGTTCTGCCAAGGGCATAGCTGGGTAGCTATGTGCGGAAGGGATAAGTGCTGAAAGCATCTAAGCATGAAGCCCCCCTCAAGATGAGATTTCCCATAGCGTAAGCTAGTAAGATCCCTGAAAGATGATCAGGTTGATAGGTTCGAGGTGGAAGCATGGTGACATGTGGAGCTGACGAATACTAATAGATCGAGGACTTAACCATATAATATGAAGCAATGTTATCTAGTTTTGAAAGAATATAAAAAACTTGTTGACTTTTAAAGCTAAATAAGTTATAATGATTCTTGTCTTAAATGAATACAGTCTGGTAATGATGGCAGAGAGGTCACACCCGTTCCCATTCCGAACACGGAAGTTAAGCTCTCTAGCGCCGATGGTAGTTGGGACCTTGTCCCTGTGAGAGTAGGACGTTGCCAGGCAAAATGGAGGATTAGCTCAGCTGGGAGAGCACCTGCCTTACAAGCAGGGGGTCGGCGGTTCGATCCCGTCATCCTCCACCATATATGTCGGAGGGGTAGCGAAGTGGCTAAACGCGGCGGACTGTAAATCCGCTCCTTCGGGTTCGGCAGTTCGAATCTGCCCCCCTCCACCATTCTTAATTAATGGGCTATAGCCAAGCGGTAAGGCAACGGACTTTGACTCCGTCATGCGCTGGTTCGAATCCAGCTAGCCCAGCCATTAAGAGCCATTAGCTCAGTTGGTAGAGCATCTGACTTTTAATCAGAGGGTCGAAGGTTCGAGTCCTTCATGGCTCACCATTTTAACAAAATATGCGGGTGTGGCGGAATTGGCAGACGCACTAGACTTAGGATCTAGCGCCTTTGGCGTGGGGGTTCGACTCCCTTCACCCGCACTTTTAATAAAATAACTCATACATGTCTTGCGGAAGTAGTTCAGTGGTAGAATACAACCTTGCCAAGGTTGGGGTCGCGGGTTCGAATCCCGTCTTCCGCTCCAATTTTCAATATGACATGCCGGGGTGGCGGAACAGGCAGACGCACAGGACTTAAAATCCTGCGGTGGGTGACCACCGTGCGGGTTCGACCCCCGCCCTCGGCACCATATGCGCCCGTAGCTCAATTGGATAGAGCGTTTGACTACGGATCAAGAGGTTAGGGGTTCGACTCCTCTCGGGCGCGCTTTTAATAACGGGAAGTGGCTCAGCTTGGTAGAGCACCTGGTTTGGGACCAGGGGGTCGCAGGTTCAAATCCTGTCTTCCCGATATTCCCAAAAACATGGGGCCTTAGCTCAGCTGGGAGAGCGCCTGCCTTGCACGCAGGAGGTCAGCGGTTCGATCCCGCTAGGCTCCACTTTATTTATTATATGTCTCGGAGGTATACCCAAGTTCGGCTGAAGGGATCGGTCTTGAAAACCGACAGGCGGTGAGAATCGCGCGGGGGTTCGAATCCCTCTACCTCCTCCATTTTCTTTTAAAATGGTTTAGACATAAATAATAAAATATTTTTTCCTTCATGGAGGTATACCCAAGTTCGGCTGAAGGGATCGGTCTTGAAAACCGACAGGCGGCGAGAGTCGCGCGGGGGTTCGAATCCCTCTACCTCCTCCATTTTTTATAAAGTAAATATTTTATCATCGCGGGGTGGAGCAGCACGGTAGCTCGTCGGGCTCATAACCCGAAGGTCGCAGGTTCAAATCCTGTCCCCGCAACCAAATGGTCCCGTGGTGTAGTGGTTAACATGCCTGCCTGTCACGCAGGAGATCGCCGGTTCGACCCCGGTCGGGACCGCCATTTATGTTTGGCTCGGTAGCTCAGTCGGTAGAGCAGAGGACTGAAAATCCTCGTGTCGGCGGTTCGATTCCGTCCCGAGCCACCATTTTTTTATGCCGACTTAGCTCAATTGGTAGAGCAACTGACTTGTAATCAGTAGGTTGGGGGTTCAAGTCCTCTAGTCGGCATCCTTTAGGGGCATAGTTTAAAGGTAGAACTGAGGTCTCCAAAACCTCCAGTGTGGGTTCGATTCCTACTGCCCCTGTAAAGTATATGGGCCTATAGCTCAGCTGGTTAGAGCGCACGCCTGATAAGCGTGAGGTCGATGGTTCGAGTCCATTTAGGCCCACCATATATTATTCCGCAGTAGCTCAGTGGTAGAGCTATCGGCTGTTAACCGATCGGTCGTAGGTTCGAGTCCTACCTGCGGAGCCATGGCCCGTTGGTCAAGTGGTTAAGACACCGCCCTTTCACGGCGGTAACACGGGTTCGAATCCCGTACGGGTCATAAAAAAAGAGTCAGCAATATGCTGACTCTTTTTTATTGTGCGTTCATTCTCCTTTATCAACTGATTTTCCTGAAATAAATAAAGGGATTTAGGAAAAGCTATGGTATGTATAAAAAGGAGGAGATACAAATGACACGAGTGAGAGACTTGATGAGCACTCATATTGTACAGTGTACACCGTTAGACAATGTATATGAAGCTGCTGTAAAGATGAAAGAAGAATCGATTGGATTGATTCCGGTTGTTGAAAATGAACAAGTTGTTGGTCTTGTTACGGACCGAGATTTAGTTGTTCGAGGGATTGCTGAAAAACATCCTGGATCTAATAAAATTACAAATGTAATGACAAAAAACATTGTCTCAGTTTCTCCAGATGATCCTATTGAAAAGGCTACAGAGTTAATGGCACAGTATCAAATTAGACGATTGCCAGTAGTTGAGAGTGGTCAACTCGTTGGGATGTTAGCACTAGGAGATTTAGCTATAAAAGAATCGGCAGATGATCAAGCGGGATTTGCTTTAAGTGAAATATCAGAGCATACGGAATGAAGTGAGACTTTAATTAGTGTAATACGTTACGTATAAAAATCAGATACATTATTCTAGTATATAGGGTTAAGCTAATATGTTAGCATGATGTATCTGAGCCATTATATAATAAGTATACAGTTAGTAATTTCGACAGTTTATTTAAATTTGTCATTCCTAATTATAAATAAGAGAAAAAATGATATACTGATAGATATAAGTATTATGATTGATTTCGAATATAACAATATTTATTGTTAATGATGTGATAATGGATTAATATTTCCTATGTAGATAAAAGGGAAGGGGAATTATATGAAGGCTGTACAGCGCGATCCAAATTGGAATTTGGTTACAGATACATATATAGAACCAAATAATTTCGCTGAATTATTTTCTTTGCTTGTACCTTGTCATCCAAAAGGTGAAGGGAAAGAACGAACTATATTAGTGTGGAAAGAAAAAGAATTTTATAAAGAAGAAAATTTAGCGGCATTTATCGTATATGGAATGAATAAAGCAAAGAATTTACCGCAATTTCATAAAGACGAAATTCCAACTTTAGTACGTATTCTTCGCTTATGCCAAGAAATTGGTTGGTATGAAGAAGCGAATACTTTTATGGTAACTCAAGGGCTAGCTGAGTTTGTTCATACTTCATTGGAATATGAAACGTGGGATCTTTTGACGCAGGCGGTTGCTTTAAACTATTTAATAATTAAATATCGTATTGGTGAATTAACTGATGGAGATGTAGAAATTTGGGATAGAGTTAAATTTAATGAGAAATGTATAACAGACTGTAAACATTTATTATCCCATAAAGAAGTATTAGAATTTACATTTTTTTATATGTGTAAGAGAGCTAAGTCACTATCAAAAGAGCAATTAAATAGTGATATGATGAGTTTAGCGATGTATTGTAATACTTTTGTTTATGACTTATATACATATGATTTATTACGAAAGTATCGTAAGTGTACAGACTTTCTATCATATTATGGACCTAGTCAAGCGGTGTTAGCTTGCCAAAGGGCTGTACTTTCTCAAATTTCAGATCGATTAGACCCACTCAAGACTACTCATGTAGATGATTATTTATATGTAATGAAAGATATGATGGAGCATATGACGATAGGGATAATGGATCGATATGATCATTTTATTGGAAAGTTATTATCATATGTGCCATTTTTTGAAATGATCCAAGTTCCACAACATGCATATTATTGTGAAGAATTATTGTATATTTGTAAGGGCATTAAATATAAAGAAGAAATATTACGCAATTATATATTTATACAATTACATGACTGTTTACCATCTTTCTTTAAACTGTTTCTTAAAAATAAGCGTTATGCAACGATTCATGATATTCTGTTCTATTGGTGTGATGATGAACAAAGAATGAGCTTAGAGAAAAAATATAATCTTAGCTTTATTTATGAAAAATATGCTTGTGGATAAAGGGCACTTTCTATATAAATTAAAAAGGATCTCAATTGTGAGATCCTTTTTTTATTAGTAAAGCAAGGAGAATGTAATTAAGACGAGAAATAACATTCCATAAAGGAGAAATTGTGCCGTATAGCTTCCTTGTATACCAAAAAAAGTATTTGTTTTTTTGTATAAATTCAATATATATTTTATCGGATTATCTTTGAAAGATTGGTACACAGTGTCTCCTCTTTCTAAGCTTCTTGTTCGTGTTTTTTGCTATTAGGGACATGAATGTATCTAGCTATGAATAATAAAACAGCCATAAAAAATACGGGAAATACGGTAGATAAATAAAAACCATTACTAATAATATTTGTTATTAAAGCACTTAATAGAAAGATGGCATTATAAATATGGGCAATTTTTTGTTTTAGTTGAACTTGAAAAGCTTCCATCATAATTTCTAAAGCAACAAAAGCAATGATAATAGATAAAAATACAGTATTTGTATTATAAATTACTAAGCAACAGATTAAGCCTAAAAAGGCTAAGTATTCAATTAAGAGAGGTATATTGATATTGCGTGGCATACAATTTACCTAACTAAATATGGCAGTGGGTTTACTGCATTTGTTTTTTCAAAATTCCATTCTCCATTGTGTAATTCAAAATGAAGATGTTGCCCGTATGAATGACCTGTGTTTCCCATATGACCTACTAATTGTCCAGCTTGTACTTGATCACCAGCTTGTACAGTGCGATCTTTCATGTGAGCATAGACTGTTGTATATAATTTCCCGTTTATTTGATGGGCGATGAACACAACATTGCCATAGCTAGCTGAATAATATGATTTCACGACTTTACCTGCCGCCGCAGCCTGGATAGAGACATTACCCTGAGCTGCGATATCTATACCATAATGCATTTGTTCCCAGCGCATATCAAATGTTGAGCTAATTTTTCCTTGAGTAGGGAATTTGAAAACGGCTGGAATGGAAGTAGGTTGAGCCGTTTGAGCTTGTGATTGCGTTTGATTTTGCACTACATAATGCTTTGCCACATATCCGTATCCTGTGCCAAAACGAATTTTATACCAAGTTCCTACAGTTTCCACTACTTGTAATTGTGTACCATTTTGTAATGAACCAAGTAGTGCGCTACTTGTACTAGCATTGCTACGCACATTAAGTTTAGGTGTTGCAACTGTGTATTTCGTATTATTTTGAACTGTGATGCCTTTTACTAAAGGCTGTGAACCATTAGATACGAATGCCTTTTGTACGTAACCTGTTTTGCCATTATGTAAAATTTTATACCATTCACCTTGTTCTTCTTGAATAGTAACGAATTTCCCATTTGGTAATACATCTAAAATTGAAGATTCTAAATTAGGTTCAGAACGAACGTTTAATGCATTGGCATTGACGATATATTGATTATTAGATTGAAGTTTGTTTTTTAGTAGAATAGAATCTTTTTGTACGTAACCTACTTTATTATTAACAGATACTTTATACCAGCCATTAGTTGTTTCAAGTATATTCACTTTCGTATTAAAGCGAATTGTATCAATTGATGAGCTATTTGCGTTATCTTTTGTATGTAAGGCTACTTGATCGACTTTGACATATCCAGTTTTCACATTAGATAATTGTTCAGCGTTGGCTGTTTGTACATTTGTTTCTCCCATAGAAGGAAGTAAAGAAGCAATTGCGACAGTAGTTGCTGTTAAAGCAGTAGCTTTCATATTCATATAATAGAGACCTCCTCTAGTTGTATAGTTGTAATTTTATTATAGTATAAAGATATAATATAGTGGGTGTATTCACATAAATGTAATATGAAATCAATATAAAAATAAATTTTTTGAGGATAATGATTCCTTTTTATCCAATTCATTAGGATAATAATTTCTAAGATAGAATATAAGTATTATATGGTTTTGTTATTTTGTTGACAATTGAGAAAATTAAAACAGTTGATGATGTCTTATTACGGTGTTATACTGACAGTGATAATTTTATAGTTTGCTAGGAGAGCTGGTGTTGCCAGCTGAGAGTAAGACCTTAAGTCTTTGATCCTTTTTATTACCTGATCTAGATTATGCTAGCGTAGGGAAGCAATTCGGACACTAATAATGAGTCCCCGTTTCTTTGCGTATAGAAACGGGGCTTTTTTATTTGAAAATTTCATATTGAAACCACTAGGGGTGCTTGTTGTGCTGAGAGAGGAATAATCCTTAACCCTTACAGACCTGATCTAGATAATACTAGCGAAGGGAAGTGGAGCAACGAATAAATTATAATTTTATTTGCTGTAACCACTTCTTATTTAGAAGTGGTTTTTTATTTAGATATATAAATTGAAAGGGGATAGAGAAATGAAATTTTGCGATAGATTATTAGAAACTGTACAACCAGTTTGGGAGATGAGTCATAATCATCCATTTGTTGTAGGTATGGGGGATGGTACGTTAGAAAAGGATAAGTTTCAGTATTATATTATTCAAGATTATTTATACTTGTTAGATTATGCAAAGTTATATGCGATCGGTGTTGTAAAGGCAACAAATCCACAAGTTATGGGGAAATTTGCTGAACAAATTGATGGGATATTAAATGGAGAAATGACAATTCATAAACAGTATGCAAAAAGACTTGGAATTTCTATAGAGGAGATAGAGTCTGCAAAGCCATCTGCTAAAAATTTAGCTTATACAAATTACATGATGTCTGTATCTCAAAATGGCACACTTGCGGAATTAATAGCAGCACTTCTTCCATGTATGTGGAGCTACTGGGAGATTGGAAAGCGTTTAAATGATATTCCTGGAGCAAGAGATCATGAGTTCTTTGGTGAGTGGATTCAAGGCTATAGCTCTGAAGAATATGGCAACCTTTGTGTTTGGTTAATCGATTTATTAAATGAAATGGCAGTTGGAAAGTCTGAAAAAGAGCTAGATCGATTAGAGGAGATTTTCCTATATTCCAGTCGATTTGAATATTTATTCTGGGATATGTCCTACCGTAAGGAGATGTGGGGATTTGAGGAGCAAGAACATACTACAGTTTCATAATGTTTCTTTTCATTATGATGAGAAGCCAATCATTAATGAATTAAATGCTTCTATACAAGATAAAGAGTTTGTAAGCATTATCGGACCGAGTGGATGCGGGAAAAGTACTTTATTTCGCCTTATTACAGGTTTAGAAGAAGCGAGTACGGGACAGATAGAACTAACAGAAACAAAGAGCCATCCTGTAGGGTATATGCCCCAAAAAGATATGCTCCTGCCATGGAGAACGATTATTGAGAATGCGGCCCTGCCGCTAGAGTGCCAAGGTGTACAGAAGAAAGAAGCACAAATAAAGGCAAAGGAACTGTTACACAAATTTGGTTTACAAGGGTATGAGGCAAAATATCCGAAAGATTTATCTGGTGGTATGAGGCAACGCGTATCTTTCATTCGAACTTTATTAACAGGCGGGGAGATATTGCTGTTAGATGAACCGTTTAGCGCGTTGGATGCTTTAACGAAGGCATCTTTACAGGAATGGTTGTTTGAACAATGGAAAGAGTGGGAAAAAACAATTTTATTTATCACTCATGATGTGGAAGAAGTATTGTTTCTTTCTAATCGAATTTTAGTGGTAGAGCAGCAACCGATAACTACTTTAACCGAGAGGATTGTACCGCTTGATCATAATCGGACAAGAAAAGATTTATATAAACCGGAAGTATTAGCGCTGAAAGATGAGCTTCTTAGTATGTTGCAAAGGCAGGTACTCGTATGATGAACCGGTTGAAGGAGCTATTACCTGCTCTTACACTTTCTAGTATTTTACTTGCTCTTTGGGAAGTAGGCGCAAGAATTGTAGATGAAATGTACATTTTACCGTCACCGTCTGCAATTGTAATGAAGATATGGAAACTAAAAGACATATTATTTACGGTTCATTTGCCAGCAACATTATATGTCGTTTTAATAGGGGTGGCTATTTCTATCGTACTTGGGGTAGGGCTAGCGATGTTAATGAATGCGAGTAATTGGATGGAGAGAGCATTTTATCCATTATTAGTTGCCTCACAAACGATTCCTATTACAGCGCTTGCTCCGCTTTTCGTTTTATGGTTTGGATATACGATCTGGAGTAAGGTTGTTGTTACGGTTTTAATTACGTTTTTCCCAATTGCGGTCAATACGTATGACGGGCTACGCAGTACGAAAAAAGAATGGGAAGAGCTTTTAGTTACGTACGGGGCAACGAAAAAAGATGTTTTTCTTAAATTAAAATTGCCGTCTGCTCTTCCTTATTTTTTCTCAGCTTTAAAAATTGCAGTACCGCTTAGTGTAATTGGGGCGGCAATTGGTGAATGGCTCGGTGCACAAGCGGGGCTAGGATATTTCAGTAAGAGAATGATGACGCAATTAGACGGGGCAGGTGTATTTGCACCCATTGTATTGTTATCATTATTAGCTATTTTCTTCGTCGTACTTATTTCGGTATTAGAAAAGAAATTCATTAGTTGGAGGAAGCATTCATGAAATTTTTAAAACGCATCTTTGTGCTTACATTATTAGTTGCAATGATTGCTGGATGTTCGAGTAATTCAGCATCAGATAAGAATAAAAAAGAGAAAGAAATAACGTTCATGCTTGATTGGTACCCAAATGCGGTACATAGCTTTATTTATGCGGCAATTGAAAAAGGTTACTTTAAAGAAGAAGGAGTAAAGGTAAATATTAAATTCCCTTCTAATCCGACTGACCCATTAACGTTAGCAGCTGCAGGAAAAGTAACAGTTGGCTTATATTATCAGCCAGATGTTGTCATGGCAAAAGCAAATGAACAAATTCCAGTGAAATCAATTGGAGCCGTCGTACGTTCACCATTAAATCATGTTGTATCGCTGAAGTCTGCAGGCATTCAATCGCCAAAAGATTTAGAGGGTAAAACAGTTGGATATTCTGGAACACCTTTAAGTGAGATGTATTTAAAAACGATGGTAAAAGAAGCTGGTGGTAATCCAGATACAGTGAAAGTAGTCGATGTTGGTTTTGATTTAGTACCAGCATTAATTACGAAAAAAGTGGATGCGGTAACAGGAGCATATATTAACCACGAAGTACCTGTTATGCGTCATGAAGGTCATGAACCAGCATACTTTAATCCAGCAGATTATGGTGTACCGAATTATCATGAGCTCGTATTTGTAACAGGTGATAAGACATTGAAAAAAGATAAAGAAGCTTTGCAAGCTTTCTTGCGTGGTACGAAAAAAGGCTATGATTTCATGAAGAAAAACCCAGATGAAGCATTGAATATTTTATTAAATCATCAAGAAAAAGAAAACTTCCCACTTGTGCCAGAAGTTGAAAAGGAAAGTATGAAAATTTTATTAGAGAAGATGGAAACGAAAGATGAGCCATTTTTATCAGATTCAAAAGAGTCATGGGAGAAACAAAATAGATGGTTGAAAGATAAAGGAATGACGAAAGAAATCGTTCCGGCCGATGAGTTATTCGAAAACATTTTAAAGTAGGCGAATGAATATGAAAAATGAGCTTCATGTAATCTCAAATGGTCACATGTCATTCGAAGAGTTAGTGAATGTAGCGATGCAAATTGAAAGTGAAATTGATTATTTGCATATTCGTGAGCGTGAGAAAAGTACGAAGGAATTGTATGAAGGTGTGGAAAGTCTTTTGAAGAAGGGCTTTCCAGCATCGAAAATAGTGATAAATGATCGAATTGATATTGCTATTTTATTAAATATTCCGCGCGTGCAGCTAGGATATCGAAGCGCAGATGTAAGGTCAGTGAAAGAAAAGTTTTCTTATTTGCATGTCGGTTATTCTGTGCATTCTTTAGAAGAGGCGATTGATGCATTTAAGAATGGCGCGGATTCACTCGTCTATGGTCATGTATTTCCGACAGATTGTAAAAAAGGTGTGCCAGCGAGAGGGCTTGAAGAAATTTCAGACATTGCAAAGTGTTTATCCATACCGATTACAGCAATTGGAGGAATCACTCCGGAAAACACTGGAGATGTTCTTACTAACGGCGTCAGTGGTATTGCTGTTATGTCTGGGATTATAAGTAGTAGTAACCCGTATAGCAAAGCGAAATCTTATAAGGAATCAATAAGAAAGTGGGCGGAAAAACATGTGTAAGAAGTATGATGTAGCGATAATTGGCGGTGGTGTAATTGGTAGTTCAGTTGCACATTTTCTAGCAGAAAGAGGCCATAAAGTAGCGATTGTAGAGAAGCAACAGATTGCATCTGAAGCCTCGAAAGCAGCCGCTGGTTTACTTGGGGTGCAGGCAGAATGGGATGAATATGACCCGCTATTTGAACTTGCTAGAGAAAGCCGTGCTATATTTCCACAACTTGCAGAAGTTTTACGCGAAAAAACAGGCATCGATATTGGGTATGAAGAGAAAGGCATTTATCGCATTGCTCAAAATGAAGATGAGAAGGAAAGAATTCTTCACATTATGGATTGGCAGCAGAAAACCGGTGAAGATTCTTACTTTCTAGCGGGAGATCGTTTGCGAGAGAAAGAGCCGTATTTATCTGAGTCAATTATAGGGGCTGTATATTATCCGAAAGATGGTCATGTTATTGCACCAGAGCTTACGAAAGCATTCGCACATTCCGCATCATTTTCGGGCGCTGATATATATGAACAGACAGAAGTGTTTGATATCCGTATTGAAAATAATAAAGTGAATGGAATTGTGACGAGTGAAGGCATGATCACTTGCGAGAAAGTTGTTATTGCGGGTGGCTCATGGAGCACGAAGTTACTAGGTTATTTTCACCGCGAATGGGGTACATATCCAGTTAAAGGAGAAGTAGTAGCGGTAAGAAGTAGAAAACCACTTTTAAAGGCGCCTATTTTCCAAGAAAGATTTTACATTGCACCAAAGCGCGGCGGACGTTACGTAATTGGAGCAACGATGAAGCCCCGTACATTCAATAAAACTGTGCAACCAGAGAGTATTACTTCTATATTAGAGCGCGCGTATACAATATTGCCAGCATTAAAAGAAGCGGAATGGGAAAGCGCATGGGCAGGATTAAGACCACAGTCGAATCATGAAGCTCCTTATATGGGAGAGCATGAAGAAATAAAAGGTTTATATGCTTGCACAGGCCATTATCGAAACGGCATTTTATTAAGTCCTGTTTCTGGTCAATATATGGCTGATTTAATAGAAGGAAAGCAGGAGAATCACTTGCTAGATTTATTGCTTTCTAAAACAGTTTAGAAAGGGGATGGAAGTTTGAATTTAAAAATTAATGGTAATCAAATTGAAGTGCCAGAGAGTGTGAAAACAGTAGCTGAGCTACTTACACATTTAGAGTTAGATAACAGAATTGTTGTAGTAGAGCGTAATAAAGATATTTTACAAAAAGATGATCATACAGATACATCTGTTTTTGATGGAGACCAAATTGAGATTGTAACTTTCGTAGGAGGCGGTTGATTATGTTAAACATTGGACCATTTTCATTTCATTCTAGACTTTTATTAGGAACAGGCAAATTCCCTGATTTTGATGTGCAGCAAAAGGCAATTGATGTATCTGAGGCAGAAATTTTAACGTTTGCAGTACGTCGTATGGATATATTTGATGCAAAGCAGCCTAATTTATTAGAGAAACTTGATGTAAAAAAATATACGTTATTACCGAATACAGCCGGAGCAAAAAATGCTGAACAAGCTGTTCGTATTGCAAAATTAGCAAAAGCTTCAGGGCTTTGCGACATGATAAAGGTAGAAGTTATTGGTGATGATAGAACGTTATTACCTGATCCGGTAGAGACGTTAAAGGCATCTGAAATGTTACTAGAAGAAGGATTTATCGTACTTCCGTACACATCTGATGATGTTGTATTAGCACGTAAATTACAAGAACTTGGCGTGCATGCGATTATGCCAGGAGCATCTCCAATTGGATCAGGACTTGGTATTGTAAATCCATTGAATTTGAGCTTCATTATTGAACAAGCGACAGTACCAGTTATCGTTGATGCTGGTATCGGTAGCCCGGCTGATGCGGCATTTGCGATGGAATTAGGAGCAGATGGTGTGTTATTAAATACAGCTGTATCAGGAGCAAAAGATCCTATTAAAATGGCACAAGCAATGAAATTAAGTATTGAGGCAGGCCGTTTAGGCTTTGAAGCAGGTCGTATTGCACGTAAACGTTGTGCAACAGCGAGTAGTCCTTTAGAAGGAATGAGCGTAGTTGAATAATCGATATTCTCGCCAAGAATTATTTTCTCCGATTGGGGAAGAAGGCCAGCAAAAGATAAGAGAAAAGCATGTGCTCATTATCGGCGCAGGCGCACTAGGTAGTGCAAATGCAGAAATGTTTGTAAGAGCAGGTGTTGGCACAGTAACGATTGTTGACCGGGATTATGTCGATTGGAGTAATTTACAAAGGCAGCAATTGTATGCAGAGAGTGATGTGAAAAATAATCTTCCGAAAGCTGTAGCAGCGAAGAAGCGTCTAGAAGAGATTAATAGTGAAGTAAGAGTAGAAGCGCTCGTTCAAGATGTAACAGCTGAGGAATTAGAAGAACTCGTTACAAACGTTAATGTAATGATTGATGCAACTGATAATTTCGAAACGCGTTTCATTGTGAATGATATAGCACAAAAATATTCTATTCCATGGATTTACGGAGCATGTGTAGGGAGTTACGGCCTTTCTTACACAATCCTTCCTAGTAAAACGCCATGTTTATCTTGTTTATTACAATCGATTCCGCTTGGCGGAGCGACATGTGATACAGCGGGGATTATATCGCCTGCTGTATCTCTCGTCGTTTCTCATCAAGTAACGGAAGCTCTTAAACTATTAGTAGAAGATTACGAATCGCTTCGAGATGGACTTGTATCGTTTGATGTATGGAAGAATGAATATTCATGTATGAATGTGCAAAAGCTTCGTAAGCACAATTGTCCTTCGTGCGGAGAGAATGCCTTGTATCCGTATTTAAATAAAGATAATACATCGAAAACAGCAGTTTTATGCGGGAGAAATACAGTTCAAATTAGACCACCTCATAAAGAGGAAATAGATTTTGAACGATACAAAGAGCTGCTGAATGATCGTGTGAATGATTTAAATGTAAATCCATATTTATTATCATTTTCTGTGGAAGAAAAGAGATTAGTTGCTTTTAAAGATGGTCGTGTACTTGTACATGGAACGAAAGATATAAGCGAAGCAAAAACGATTTATCATCGATATTTTGGATAGAAAAGGATGAGTGGGATGAAAGTAAATAAAGCTTTAACAATTGCAGGTTCTGATAGCGGAGGCGGTGCTGGCATTCAAGCAGATTTAAAAACATTTCAAGAGCTTGGCGTGTATGGGATGACGGCTATTACGGCAATTACTGCTCAAAACACGATTGGCGTTCAAGGGGTATATCCAGTTTCGTTAGAAGGTATTACGGAACAGTTGAATTCAATTGGTACGGATTTAACACCAGATGCTGTGAAATTAGGAATGTTATTTAGCAACGAAATTATTCAAATTGTAGCAGAACATATTAATAAATTTGGCTGGAATAATATTGTACTAGATCCTGTTATGATTGCTAAGGGCGGTGCATCATTATTACAACAAGAAGCAGTACAAGCGTTAAAAGAATATTTATTGCCAGTAGCAACAGTTGTAACGCCGAATGTTCCTGAGGCAGAAGTGTTAACGGGGCTAGAAATTCATAACGTTGAAGATAGTAAAGAAGCTGCAAAAGTATTGCATGAATTAGGGGCGAAATATGTACTTATGAAGGGCGGACATGCAGAATATCAAGGTAATGAAGTAATTGATTTACTTTTTGATGGAGAAAAGTTTATTGAATTTAGAAGTGAACGAATTCCTTCAAAGCAAACGCATGGAAGCGGGTGTACATTTGCTTCAGCGGTTACAGCTGGACTTGCGAAAGGATACTCAATTGAAGAGGCAGTTCAAGAAGCAAAACAATTTATTAGTATAGCAATTGAAGAGCCGCTACATATTGGAAGTGGTCATGGACCGACGAATCATTTTGCATATAAATTGAATAAAGCACATGCATAAGTAGACAAAAGTCAGTTGTATAACTGGCTTTTTTTCTGTTTACTTTTTCTAGATACAAGAGTAATATATCAGCCAGAATATATTTTTTGTAATACGCTGAGTCCAATTATATGGAGCGGAGGAACCAATTTGTGCAGTGTCACTAGGGGTGAATCTTTCAATTTTGAAAGTAGGGCTACTCTCAAAGTCCGAATCCGACAGCTAACTTCGTAAGCGTCTTGAGAGAGGACGGTGCCATGATGGATACATCACTTCATCGATCTGATTAGTATAGGGGAATATCAATCTATGTTTGAGTTCTTTTATGCTAAGGAGGATGAGGTACATGGAACTAACACTTATTTGTGTTGGAGAAGAAAGCAAGGTAAATAGTTTAAGAAATTTAGTAGCATTTCAACATGAGTTAATTATTTTTACAGCAAATGAAGAGATAGCAGCTGAAGTGAGGAATTGTGGATTTGATTGGACGTATAGTTGTAGTAAGGAGCAGGATTTTACTAGTATTTGTGAGTGTATTAAGAAGGTAATTTTACTAGGGGATGAGCTTCCAATCGTTAGTTTTTTCACAGAACACATTCGCTTTTCTTTTCAGGCACCTATTACTGTTGTTACAAGGAATAAACGATATCCAGCGAGGCTCTATGAAACAATTGGAGCTACATTTGTCGTGTTTACGAATTGTGATAATATTACTTTTTTATTTTTTGAATAGGGCGGGGGAGAAGAAGATGAAAGTGTTGTTACTAGGAGATATAGCGAATCGTTGGGCGGTATCGATAGAGCGAGTTCAAGAATTGGTGGTGCTCGATCCTATTTTTCCAAGGCCTTATATCATATTGCCATCGAAAGACGCTTTATATTTAAAAACAGATGTGATCGAATATGAGCAACTACATGCAGAATTGTCACAAGTTTATATTCGTGGGAGAAATTTACGTGCTTTTTTACGAGGGGAATAAATAGGGAGTGAAAAAGAGCGAATGCGAAGTGCAACAAGCTATGCACTTCATATCATTCGCTCTTTTTATTTCGTATTTAAAAGTTCATTTCTGTGAAAAAGAAAGAAAAGACGAGAAAAGAGATGAAAGAATATTAATAATACCTGATGTAAGCGTTTAAATAGATGGATATTTTCTTATTTTGAGTAATTTAGCTCTTTACAAGTGAAATATAGAGGAGTATATTTACTCTCATAAATCATTCATAAAATTTCCAAAAAAACCTAAAATCGCTGAGTTCCAGAAATGGAGCGGGGGAACCAATTTTGTGCATCGTCACTTGGGGTGAATCTTTCAGTTTTGAAAGTAGGGCTACTCTTTAGGCCCGAATCCGACAGCTAACCTCGTAAGCGTTTAGAGAGGAGGTTTACTTTTTGTTGTTCATTTTTTGAACACTGAGTAGAGCTCAGTGTTCTTTTTTAATATTTTAATGGTAAATTTTAACAGAAAGGTGAGAGGGTAGCTATGTTAGATGTTGTAATGATCGGAATTTTTGTTGTGTTAGTCGCATCGATGGCAAGTCTTGCAAGTTGGTCAGATAAAGTTGTGAAAGAAGGGAAGCAATCATGATGATTGTTTTATCAGTTATTGTTGCAGCAATTACGGTGTACTTAGTCTATGCATTATTAAATCCGGAAAAGTTTTAATTAGGGGGAGTCATTCATTATGATCTGGGTTGCAGTCGTTATTACAATGCTATTGTTTATTCTTGTGGCAAAGCCAACTGGAATTTATTTAGAGAAAGCCTTTCAAGGTAGTAAAAAGCTAGATAAAGTATTCGGGCCTTTTGAAAAACTTATTTTTAAAATTACGGGTGTAAAAGAATACAATCAAACGTGGAAACAGTACGCATTATCATTAGTTTTATTAAATGGATTTATGATTGTTGTCGTATATTTCATTTTCAGACTACAAGGAGTATTGCCATTAAATCCAGCACACATTGAAGGAATGGAGCCTACGCTCGCTTTTAATACAGCAATTAGTTTTATGGCTGATACGAACTTACAGCATTATAGCGGTGAAAATGGTTTATCTTATTTATCACAATTAATCGGAATTACATTTTTAATGTTTGCAGCACCGGCAACGACTTTAGCGCTCGTTATGGCATTTATAAGAGGGCTTGCTGGAAAAGAACTCGGTAACTTTTTCGTTGATTTTACGAGAGCACTAACGAGAGTATTTCTTCCTATCGCATTTATGGCGGCACTAGTCTTTGTTGCACTTGGAGTACCACAAACGTTAGACGGTGCCATTACAGCACAAACGATTGATGGCGCGAAGCAAAGTATATTACGCGGGCCAGTTGCATCATTCGTTTCCATTAAGGAACTTGGAAATAACGGCGGTGGATTTTTCGGAGCCAACTCTACACATCCTTTTGAAAATCCAGGGCAAATGAGTAATATTTTGCAAATGATGCTTATGATGTTATTGCCAACAGCACTTCCATTTACGTACGGACGAATGGTAGGAAATAAAAAACAAGGTCGCATCCTTTTCGTTTCACTATTCATGGTGTTTTTACTAGGGTTTATAACAATTACGACATCTGAACTAAACGGGAATCCAGCACTAAATGAAATGGGTATTGAACATGTACAAGGAAGTACAGAAGGAAAAGAAGTAAGGTTCGGAACAGTATTTTCTTCCCTATACGCAACAGTAACGACAGCTGCTGAAACCGGAGCGGTGAATACGATGCATGATACGTTAACACCAATTGGCGGGTTAGTACCACTCGTGAATATGATGTTAAACACAGTATACGGCGGCGTTGGAGCAGGTTTTGTGAACATTATTATGTATGCGATTATCGCAGTCTTTATATCTGGATTGATGGTTGGACGGACACCAGAGTTTTTAGGTAAGAAAATTGAAGGGAAGGAAATGAAATTAATTGCGGTAACAATACTATTTCATCCACTGCTTATTTTAGGATTTTCAGCATTAGCTCTTTCAACAAGTTTAGGAACGGATGCTATTTCTCATTCCGGTTTCCACGGTTTGACGCAAGTGGTATATGAATATACATCGTCAGCTGCGAATAACGGATCTGGATTTGAAGGATTAGCGGATAATACACCGTTTTGGAATATTACAACTGGTTTAGTTATGTTTTTAGGACGCTATTTCAGTTTAATTACGATGCTAGCTGTTGCAGCTTCATTGAAAGAGAAGACGGTTGTGCCAGAAACAGTCGGAACGTTCCGTACGGATAATAGTTTATTTGGCGGCATTTTCATCGGAACAATTGTAATTGTCGGTGCATTAACATTCTTCCCGATGTTAGTACTCGGCCCAATTGCAGAATTTCTTACATTGAAGTAATGGAGGGTAAATGATGAGACCGGTAGTAGTAAAAGAAAAAAGAGTAAATGAGTCACACATACATGCAGTAGAAGATGAGGTTAGACAAGCGAAAACGATGGATCGTGATATCGTGAAACATGCGATGAAACAATCCTTTGCGAAATTGAATCCGAAAGTTATGATAAAAAATCCGATTATGTTCGTTGTGGAGATTGGATTTATCATTACGTTCATTTTATCGTTTCTTCCAAGTCGTTCTAGTAGTGTACCAGGATGGTTTAATATAACAGTTTCTCTCATTCTATTATTTACAGTTTTATTTGCGAACTTTGCAGAAGCGTTAGCGGAAGGTCGTGGTAAAGCGCAAGCTGATTCTTTAAAGCAGTCGAAGAAGGATGTGTTTGCAAATGTTGTAAAAGAAAATGGAGAAATCGTTCAAGTTTCAGCAACGGATCTGAGAAAAGGTGATGTTGTTATTGTAAAACAAGGAGAAATGATTCCAAGTGATGGGGAAGTCATAAAAGGGTTAGCATCTGTTGATGAATCTGCGATTACAGGGGAATCAGCTCCTGTAATAAAAGAAGCAGGCGGTGATTTTTGTTCCGTGACAGGCGGTACAATGGTTGTAAGTGATGAGATTACGATTGTCATTACGAGTAATCCTGGTGAATCATTTATTGATAAAATGATTTCGTTAGTAGAAGGAGCTGCTCGTCAAAAAACGCCGAATGAAATTGCTTTAAATACAGTATTAACGAGTTTAACGCTTATTTTCTTAATCGTTGTTGTGACGCTGCCGATTTTCACAAATTATTTAGGATTTCAAATTGATACAGCTGTACTTGTAGCGTTGTTAGTTTGTTTAATTCCAACGACAATTGGTGGATTATTATCGGCCATTGGTATTGCCGGGATGGACCGCGTGACAAAGTTTAATGTGTTAGCGATGTCGGGTAAAGCAGTAGAAGCTGCAGGTGATATTAATACAATTATTTTAGATAAAACGGGTACGATTACTTTCGGGAACAGAATGGCTCATACATTATTACCTGTAGGAAATGAAACGATTGAGCAAGTTGGAAAGTGGGCTGCTATTAGCTCAGTTTTAGATGAAACACCAGAAGGTCGATCTGTTATCGAGTATGTGCAAGCGAAATCTATATCATATAATAGAGAACTTGCAGAACAAGGTGAGTTTGTTCCATTTAAAGCAGAAACGAGAATGAGTGGTGTTGATTTACAGGACGGAACGAAAGTGAGAAAAGGTGCTGTCGGTAGTGTGATTGAATGGGTTCAGTCACAAGGTGGAACAATTCCGAAAGATGTAAATCAAAAAGCAGATTTCATTTCAAAAGAGGGCGGAACACCACTTGTAGTTGCAGTGAATAATCGTATTTACGGTTTAATCTATTTAAAAGATACAGTAAAACCTGGTATGCGTGAACGTTTTGAACAGTTGCGTCAAATGGGGATTAAAACGGTTATGTGTACAGGGGATAACCCATTAACAGCAGCAACCATTGCAAAAGAAGCAGGAGTAGATGAGTTTGTTGCTGAGTGCAAACCAGAAGATAAAATTGCAGTTATTAAAGCAGAGCAAGATAAAGGAAAACTCGTAGCGATGACAGGTGATGGTACAAATGATGCGCCGGCATTAGCACAGGCTGATGTTGGATTAGCGATGAATAGTGGTACAACAGCTGCGAAAGAAGCAGCCAATATGATTGATTTAGATTCGAACCCGACAAAAATTATTGAGGTTGTAGGAATCGGTAAGCAATTGTTAATGACACGTGGTGCGTTAACGACGTTTAGTATTGCAAATGATATAGCGAAATATTTTGCAATCATTCCAGCAATGTTTACACTTGCGATTCCGCAAATGGAAGCATTGAACATTATGAAACTAACATCACCACTGTCAGCGATTTTATCAGCATTACTATTTAATGCAGTTATTATTCCATTACTCATTCCATTGGCGATGAAAGGTATCGCATATAAACCGATGAGTTCGAATGCACTACTTGGCCGAAACCTACTTATTTATGGGCTGGGCGGAGTGATTGTACCGTTCATTGGAATTAAAGTAATTGATATAATTGTCGGCTTGTTTATATAAGGAAGAGGGGAAAGAGATGGCGAAGAAACAAAGTATACTATCACCAATCATTCGTATTACTTTTACATTTTTAGTGTTGTGCGGACTTGTATATCCACTTATTGTTACTGGTATTGCACAAGCAGTCATGAAGGATAATGCGGATGGAAGTCTAATATATAATGATAAAAATGAAGTGATTGGTTCTAAATTAATCGGTCAAAATTTCACGGATCCACGTTATTTTCATGGGCGCGTTTCTAGTATTGAATATAAAGCAGAAGCGTCCGGTTCAAATAACTACGCACCGTCTAATCCAGATTTAGAGAAGCGAGTAGAGAAAAGTATTGAAGAGTGGAAGAAACAAAATCCGAGCGTTCCAGTTACAGAAGTACCAATCGATTTAGTGACAAATTCAGGTTCAGGGCTTGATCCTGACATTAGTCCGAAGGCAGCCTCCGTACAGGTAGAGCGTATCTCGAAATTAACGAAAATTCCGAAAGAAACACTAGAGCAATTGATTAAAGATCAAACAGAAGGTGCGGCACTTGGTTTATTTGGAGAAGATCGTGTGAATGTCTTAAAGTTAAATTTAGAGTTACAGAAAATAATGAAATAGTAACGGTGCTACCTCAATCTAATGGATTGAGGTAGTGTTGTTTCGAAAGAAAGGTTGTGTGTGTTTTGTATGCGGATGACTATAAACCGACGTTTCAAAGGCGAACGCCAGAAGAGTATTTAGAATATATTCGTCAGCAAAATCGTGGGAAGTTAAAGCTATATGTAGGGGCTGCTCCAGGAGTAGGAAAAAGTTATAAAATGCTCTTTGATGCTAGAGAGATAAAAAAGGATGGTACGGATATTGTAATTGGTTTAATTGAAACGCATGGGAGAAAAGAGACGGAAGACGCAATTGCTGATTTAGAAAAGGTTCCTTTAAAAGAAATAGAGTATAAAGGGAAAGTGTTTTATGAACTTGATGTGGAAGGAATTATAAAGCGTGCACCGCAAGTCGTTGTTGTGGATGAACTTGCACATAGTAATATTCCCAGCTCTAAAAACAAGAAGCGTTATATGGATGTACAAGAATTGTTAGAGGCTGGTATATCCGTATTGTCAGCGTTTAATATTCAGCATTTAGAAAGTGTTCATGATATTGTAGCTCAAATTACGAATGTAAAAGTAAGAGAACGAATTCCAGATTTTATTTTACAAAAAGCAAATGAAATTCAGCTCGTTGATGCAACGCCGGAAGTACTTCGGAAGAGGTTAATAGATGGAAAGATATATAAAGAAGAAAAAATTCAGCAAAGCTTACAAAATTTCTTTACGCTTAATAATTTAGGAGCACTAAGAGAATTATCACTTCGGGAAGTCGCTGACGATATGGACGAAAAGATTAGTCAAACAGTGATAGAACCAATCGGAGTGAAAGAAAAAATTCTCGTTTGTGTACAGTACAGTTCAACAGCAGAGAAATTAATAAGACGGGGCTGGCGCATGGCTGATCGGTTAAACGCTGAATTGTATGTATTAAATGTTGAAAGAGAAAATATAGACTCTCTTTCAGCTAGTAAAAAACAAACGATTGAAGAGTGGAAGTCGCTCACGAATCAATTTGATGCAAGTTTTGTATTAGAAGAAGCAAAAGGGAGAAAGCCTGCGGATGTTATTATTGAAGTTGCAAAAAGATTACAAGTAACGCAAATTTTACTTGGGCAATCAGCGAGAACGCGGTGGGAAGAAATTCGAAAAGGTTCTATTGTAAATGAAATTATGAGACAGACGAAACATATTGATATTCATATTGTTGCGGATCAAAGAGTTTAAAATAGAGCCGACCTTTCGGGGGCTCTATTTTGCTTTTTGTAAAGCATGAAAATGTAGCATTTTCATTGCGTATAAAATGATAAGTAGAAACATAATTGCACCTAGGAAGAAAATCCAAAAGTAGTTTTGGTTAAATAAAAGAAATCCACCTACAATAGGTCCAGTCCCCATACCGAGATAGCGGATGAAGTTGTACATACCGATAGCTGTTGCGCGTTCTTGTACGAATTCTTCTGTTAATAAAGTAGTGTGAGTTGGCATAGAAAGTCCCATACTAAAACCGTATAAAGATGTAACGATAATGAGGAATGGGATATTGACGCTATATGTGAAAGAGAATAAAGTGACACACATAATATTGAAGAAACTCGTAATGAATAAAGCTTGTTTTGTTGTGAGTCGTTTTTGCAAAAACTTGTAGTAATAACTTCCTATCATAATAGAAAGAGACATTGGTACAAACATAAGACCAATTTCACTTGCAGTTAAGTGAAATAAATTTGTTAAAATGCTCGGTAAAAAAACGAGGAAGCAAAAGTAAATAAAAAATTGAATAAAGCCAATAAGAGTAATAGAAAATCCAGTTTTATTTTTTAAGATAAGCCAGTAATTCTTTTTTGCTTGCGGTTGTTTCATTACAGTTGGTTTTGTTTCTGGAAGTAGAGAAATGTTTATCATTAATAAGAGAATGCCAAGTATAGATAAAAACAGAAATACGGATACATGGCCGTTTATACTGCCGAGATAACCACCAATGAGGGGGACAATCGTAGGTGCAAGAGCAAGTAACATTTGATAAAGGCTCATTGCTTCTCCTCGTTCTTTTCCTTCAAACAAATCACCAATAATCGTTGCTGAAACTACAGGTATAGCCGCTATTCCTATAGCTTGAATAACTCTAAAAAAGAGAAATAAATAAATGTTTGCCGAAAAAGCACATCCGATTGAACCAATTGTACTAATGACTAAACTAGGGATAAGGACGGATTTTCTCCCTTTTGTATCAATTAAAGGTCCATATACGATCTGCATAATTGCAAGAATGAATGTGAAAAGTGAAACTGTGACATTTACAAGATAAGGAGAAGTATGAAAAGAACCTTGAATCATGGGCAAGATAGGTGTGTAAATATTTTGAGCGAAGGAACCGAGTAAGGCACTAATACAGACAACATATAAAATGAAATGTAGTTTGGATTTTTTCATTATGTTAACCTCCTTCTTTTTAGTTTCCTTGGAAACTAAATTTATTTTAACATGTTTTTCTAACTTGTAAATATGAAAAAATGATTTTAAAATGGTATATAGTTAAATTGTTTCTTTGGAAACTTAGGGGGCGAATAGATTGGATTATACAACGAAACAAATGGAAATACTTTCGAACATTCGTACACTTTTGCATAAAAGAGAAGAACATTTGAAAGGACAAAATGAGAAGTTTCTTCGTGAGACGGGTGTAAGTAGTATGTCTTTATCTGAGTTACATGTAATCGAATGTATCGGAAAAAATGGTTTGATGAATGTAACGGCAATTACCACAGAAATGGGTATGACGAAGGGAGCAATCTCTAAAATTTGTACAAAGTTGTTCCAAAAGAAATTCGTTGAGAAGATGCAAATGTTAGATAATCAAAAAGAAATTTTCTTCCGCTTAACGGAAAGTGGAAATGAAATATATAAAGCTCATGAGAAATTGCATAAACAAGCTGAAGAAAAGTGGCTGTTACTTTTAGATAGATACACGAAAGAAGAACAAGATTTTATTCAAAGGTTCGTAAAGGATGTCTCCGATCATTTGGAAATATAATTGGAAGAAAAAATTCCATTTTCTCAAGTCTTTTAAATATAATTTCTGAAAGAACTCATATATAATAGAAAAAGATACTTAACATAGTGAATAATTAAAGAGTCAATATATATAGAGGAGAGAGTAACATGCTTGAAAATACAGGGTTAGTATTAGAAGGCGGCGGTATGCGTGGTGTATATACGGGCGGGATATTAGAATACTTTATGGAACAAGATTTATATTTTCCATATGTAATCGGTGTATCAGCTGGTGCTTGTCATGCAGCGTCGTATCTTTCCAGACAAAGAAATAGAAATAAAACAGTAAATATTGATTATGCATCACATCCGAAATATTTATCGTATAAAAACTTATGGAGAAAACGTCAGCTATTTGATATGGATTTTATTTTTCATGAAATCCCAGAAAAGCATGTGCCGTTTGATTTTGAAACATACTTTAATAGCCCAGAGCGTTTCCTTGTAGGAACGACGGATTGTGAAACAGGACAGTCTGTTTATTTCGAAAAAGAAGGAACGAATGATGATGCGCTAAATTTATTACAAGCGTCTAGTTCATTACCTTTCATTGCACCAGTAGTAAATTACCGAGGTAAACAATTATTAGATGGCGGGATTTCTGATCCAATTCCAGTTCGTAAAGCACAAGAAGATGGATTTAAAAAATCAGTTGTTATTTTGACGAGAAATCACGGTTACGCAAAGAAAAAATCAAGATTTGGGTGGATTGCTGCGAAAGCTTATAAAAAATATCCGAATCTTGTTAACACGATGCTAAATCGCTATGAAGTGTATAATGAAACACTGCACTACATTGAAAAAGAAGAACAAGCTGGGAATTTATTTGTTATTCGCCCAGAAGTGCCGCTTCAAGTAGATCGTATGGAAAAAGATACAGCAAAACTACAAAATCTATATGAGCAAGGCTATGAAGATGCAAAGAGACAGTTTGCAGATTTACAGTCGTTTTTACAAAAATAAGTATTAGGCTGTGGAGAAGAGTTTCTCCACAGCCTTTTTATATTGCTTTTAAAAAGGAAAATAGAGCTTCGAATTTCGATGCTCTATTTTTTATGTATAAAAAAATCCCTCTTTATGAGGGATTTTAATGCGGTAAGAATATCAATTGATAAGCAAACAAAATTCCAAATACATATACAAGTGGGTGAACAGCACGGAATTTACCTTTTGCCACTTTCATAAGTGGATATGAAATAAATCCAAGTGCAATACCTGTTGCGATACTTGATGTAAGTGGCATGCTTAAGATTACTAAGAATGCTGGGAATGCTTCATCAAATGCGTCCCAATCGATATGGCGAACTGAACCCATCATAAGACTACCAACGATAATTAGTGATGGTGCAGTAATAGCTGATACACCAGAAACGGCACTTACTAATGGTCCGAAGAATGCTGCTAGAGCGAATAGAACAGCTACTGTAACAGTTGTTAAACCAGTACGACCACCAGCTGCAACACCAGCAGAAGATTCAATGTAAGCTGTTGATGGTGTTGTTCCGAACATAGAACCGATTGTTGCTGAGAATGAGTCAGATAGAAGAGCTCGTCCAGCTTTTGGAAGCTTTCCGTCTTTCATAAATCCACCTTGTTGAGCAACGCCAAGTAATGTACCTGTTGTATCGAATAGTGTAACAAGGAAAAATGAGAATACAACGCCGTATAATCCATAGTTAATTACGTCAGATACAGCAGTAATTGGATTGGAAACGATAATTCCTTCTGGTAATCCAGGCATTGATGTAACGCCGTTTGAGAATGTTAATTGTCCTGTGAAGAAAGCGATAATACCAGTTAATAGCATACCGATAAAGAGTGCGCCATTTACATTTAAAGACATAAGAACAATCGTAATTCCAAGTCCAGCTAATGCTAGTAGTACTGGAGCAGAGTGAAGATCACCAAGTCCAACTAAGTTTGCTTCATTTTTTGTAACGATACCTGTTAAACGTAAACCGATAAAGGCGATGAAAAGACCGATACCAGCAGTAATTGCATGTTTTAAGTTTTCAGGAATTGCTTCCATTAATTTTGTACGGAAAGATGTGAATGATAACAAAATTAAAATCATACCTGCTACGAATACAGCAGAGAATGCAATTGCGAAAGTCATGCCTTCATGAGCTTTTACAACAGAGTAAGAGAAGTAAGCATTTAATCCCATACCTGGTGCAATTGCGATTGGTAAGTTTGTAAAGATCGCCATAAATAATGTTCCGACAACAGCAGCGATAATTGTTGCTGTAAATGCTTGTTCAAATGGAACACCTGCATCCCCAAGGATAACTGGGTTTACGACAATGATATATGCCATTGTTAAGAAGGTAATAATACCTGCCATAATTTCAGTTTTAATAGAAGTTTTATGTTTTGAAAGGTTAAACATATAAACATCCTTTCTGTTTACGAATAATTTTCACAACAGTTATATATAATATTCGTTTTTTATCTATTTTGCAATAGTTTTGCATAAAAAGTTTACAACAATTCATATTTTGTGTCTTAAATTCGAATATTAATCGTAAACCAATGTGTGAATTTCAGTTTTTATTATGTACATTATAAGGAAAAGGAGTTGAAAGAAGCTATGCCACAGCAAAAAAACTTTGTAACAATGCCAGCGCAACATCAAAATAAACAGCCTGGTATTGAATCATTAATGAATCCACTTCCGCAGTTTGAAGATCCAAATTATAAAGGTAGCGAAAAGTTAAAAGGAAAGAATGTATTAATTACAGGGGGAGATAGTGGGATTGGACGAGCTGTTTCCATCGCTTTTGCGAAAGAGGGAGCAAATATTGCGATTGCTTATTTAGATGAGGAAGAAGATGCTAATGAGACGAAGCAGTATGTTGAGAAAGAAGGTGTAAAGTGTGTATTGTTGCCGGGTGATTTAAGTGATGAACAGCATTGTAAAGATGTTGTTCAAGAGACCGTCCAGCAGCTAGGTAGTTTACAGGTTTTAGTAAATAATGTCGCGCAGCAATATCCGCAGCAAGGACTAGAGTATATTACAGCAGAACAGCTAGAAAAGACTTTTCGTATTAATATTTTTTCTTATTTTCACGTTGCGAAAGCCGCACTTTCTCATTTAAAGCAAGGGGATGTCATTATAAATACCGCGTCTATCGTTGCATACGAAGGAAATGAAACGTTAATTGATTATTCCGCAACGAAAGGGGCAATCGTTGCTTTCACAAGATCACTTTCTCAGTCATTAGTGCAAAAAGGGATTCGTGTAAATGGTGTTGCGCCCGGACCGATTTGGACACCACTTATTCCATCGAGCTTTGATGAGAAAAAAGTATCACAGTTTGGAAGCAATGTTCCGATGCAAAGGCCTGGTCAACCGTATGAATTAGCGCCAGCATACGTATATTTAGCGTCTAGCGATTCATCCTATGTTACCGGGCAAATGATACACGTAAATGGGGGCGTTATTGTAAATGGATAGTTTTCATTTATAAGAGTAAAGTAAAGTTAATTCCACTTATTATAGTGGCGCTAGGGGAGGGATATAGGTGAAAAAATTATGTTTCGTCATACTATTATTTTTCATCCTACCGGTTAGTGCCTTTGCTAATACAGATCATCTAATATTAGTGAATCTTACGACAAACCAATTATCTTTTTTTGAAAATGGAAATTATACAAAAACATTCCCCGTAACAACTGGAAGAGATCGTACACCTACGCCTGAAGGTAATTTTTGTATTATAACTAAATATAAAAATAAAGAATACCATCGGAAAAAAATAGCTGGTGGTGCACCGAATAACCCTCTTGGTACGAGATGGCTTGGACTAGATAAAAATGAATATGCGATTCACGGGACAAATCGGGAATGGACAATTGGAAGTAGGGAGTCAAATGGTTGCATTCGTATGCATGACAGAGATATACAGTGGCTATATGACCGAGTCCAATTACAAACAAAAGTAATCATTTCCCGTTTTCATACGAGCCCTGAATATGAGGCGAATAAGCTTGGCTACCGCGTCGTGAGCTGGAATGGTCGTAAAGTAGAGGAAGAGCAAATTGGCGTGCTTACGTTAGTAGACCGTGCCGATATATATTGGCAAGAACCGAATGGACAGCTAACGAAAGTGAAAACGGTATTGCCGAATGAAAGATATAAAGTGTATTCAAAGCGAAAAGATGGAATATATTATATAGGAAACAATTTGTATATTGTGGATGAAACTGGAGAGAAAATTCGTTACGAGCAAATTCCTTCTTCGGTTTTAAGTAATATATATAAACGAAAATATAATGTTCCGTAATAGGCTACCGTATTATAGACGGTAGCTTATTTCTACTTCGAGTTTAACTGCAACTATTGGATTTTGCTGAATATAATACAGTACAGATAGGGGGCGGTTACATTATGAAAAGTGAATTTGCCTTTAAAGTTTTCTTAGTAACGACCTGTTTATTTATCGTGTATTTGTATGCGTTTCTCGTCTTTTCGTTTTATGTTCCATATGTTGATTTAATATTGTTCTTCGGATTTATTTGGGCGTTTGTTAAGGCGAGAGAAGGGGAGAAGAGTATATATCGGCGCATTACGTTATGCGGGACGGCCGTTCTCGTTATTTTGTACTTTTTTATTATGCATGATTTTTGGAGGGGGATGTAAAAAAGCATACGATTAGTCGTATGCTTTTTATGTTTAATATTTTGGCTTAAATGTATGGCAACAAGTCTCTACACTTGTTGTTACAGAACTTTCTAGCGTCTCGTTTGTTAAAACTGCGCTTGTATACGAATCATTTGTATTCGAACCCGTTTCTTCAGCATCTGGTTGAACAATGATTGCACTTGCTTGACAAAAGTTACCTTGTCCCCAAAATGAGCAATTGGAAACAGAACATTTTACTTCTGGCATAAAACCCCCTCCTTATACATTAGTTTGGAATTTTACGTCCATTTCATGTGTAGAAGGAGTTTCCTTTTCTCGTTATTTTTTCGTTTGTTCAAACCATTCTTTGAACTTTTCTTTTGATTGTTCGCCGCTAATACGGCTTACTTCTTTACCATCTTTAAAATGAATAATTGTAGGTGTGCCTTTAATATCATACTTATCCCAAGGCTCGTTTAAATTTTCAATATCAATTACTTTCATATCAACATTTAAATCTTTCGCTAAAGGTACAACAGTAGGAGAGACCTTTTGACAATGAACACAAGAGGTTTGATAAAAGTAAATCGTTTGTTCTTTTTTATCTTCTATATTTTTATTGAGATCCTCAAGAGAAATTTTATTTGAGTAGTAATCTTTTTCATTTGTCGATGCGTTTTTCTTTTCCATTTGTGCTACAGCAAACATTGCCGCAAATAAAACGATAATAATACCGCCAAATATAAGTATTTTTTTCATTCTTTCATCTCCTTATTTGTTTTTAATGACAATAAAGCTACAAACAGCGATTGTAATAAAGCCGATAAGTGCTAAAAACGGGATTGTCACAAAGCCGAACCAGTTTATGTATTCTCCCGTACATGGTACGCGGCCGCAAGCTGCCCCAGCAGCTGAAAATGCTGCGATCTTTTGAATTGCATAGTGATATAAAGAAATACAAGCACCAATACTTGCGATTGGTAAAGAATAATTTGCGATGCGATAGTCTTTTTTTACTACAGCGATACCGAGCCATAAAACGAATGGATACATAAAAATACGTTGATACCAACAAAGGGCACAAGGCTCAAATTTCATGATTTCGGAAAAGTATAGACTTCCTAGTGTAGCAATAAAAGAAGCTCCCCACGCGGTAAATAAAGCATATTCTTGCTTTTTTTCTCGTCCCATATTTTATACCTCTCTTATAATAGTTACATACTAAATTATAGTATGAAGTGGTACAGAAAAGAAAGAAAAAATATGTTTATCAATAAAAGTTTTATAAGGGGAAACTTTTATTGATATGAACATTTTAAAAAAGCGCTATTCTCCAGAAGAGAATAGCGCTATAGTTTACATTTGAATTTGCTCTACTTCTTCTATATGTGACTTTTGGGATGCGTGGTCAATATATTGAAATAGGAGCTGCAATTGTTTATCAACTTCTGGCAGTTCTTTACTGTATTGATAAGCGTGTAAAAAATGCTCAATACGCTTAGAAAATAATTGATCGTTCGTTTGAACCATGAGAACGAGTAATTTATCCCAATTACAGCAATACGTGTAATAGAGAGCTTTATCATAGTCGTTATATGTTTGCACTGTGTACCCTCCTTACCGAGAGTTATATATAGTGTGTGATAAGTAAGGAGAAATACACTTGAAAGAATTTGTTAAGAAAAAAAGTGAATGAAAAAAAACGAGGTGTTTCCTCGTTTTTTAAGCTTTTGGCATTGGCGTAGGTGTTGGTTTTCCATAGCCTTCTTTGTATTTATTGTCGATATAGTTACGAATTTCAAGCGTTGATTTTCCTTTTTGTTGCATCGAAGCAGATTCAACTGCAATTTCTAGGCAATTGACGCAAGTCGTTGCATGGGAATCCCAAACAACTTCACCATTTTTTTTAATTTCACGAATAAAGCAATTTTTATTATTTTTATGTCCTACACTTTCACCGCAACCACAGTAACATGGAATCCAATCTAATAGCTCTACATTTTGTCCAGCGACAGTGTAAATGTCTTTCATTTGTGGATCAAGCTTGTCTAGGAAGGTAGGAAGTGTGTTGACTCCTTTTGTTTTCTCTTGAATGTCAGCTTGCTGAGTATGCGATGCGTGGTCATGTTCTTCTTTTTTTGATTCAGAAGATTTTTGGTCATTTGTACTAGTACTTCCGCATCCAGCAAGAATTAAACTCAGTACTGCAAGTAAAGAAAATACATACTTTTTCATACGCTTGTCCCCTTTACAAATGTATTAATCAAATTGTATCAGAGATTATGGTGTGTCGGGTGAAGATTTTTTTGACCGATTTTTGAAATGCCATCGTAGTGAATGGAATACAAATAAAATCGGGATATAAGCGTATACAATATATAAGCCAGCTTGAGATAGGACTGTATTTAATGTGTTGATACTTTCACGGTTTGTGAAAAATAAGGAAGCTGTAAAGACCATGAAAATAAAAAATGGTAATGTGAATTTAAAGGGAATATGGAATGAACGCTTCATCGTTTGACATGATGACCAAATGGTTAAGCAAAGGTTTGGCAAAATAATTAAAAACCAAACAAAAATAATAATGTATTCAAAGCGTTGAATAAAAGGAACCTTAATGATTTTTAACATTGTTAAAGTAGGCCAAATCGTGTGATTTAATTGCCCCTCGCTATAATACATAAAAGATACGATGGCTAAAACTACATAAATTAATGTACTAAAAACAATACCTGCATGAGCCCATCTTTTTAAGGATTTTCCTTTTTCAATAAATGGATAGAAGATTAGGATTGCTTCAAAACCAAGAAATTCTAAAGCAGAGTGTTTTGCTGATATGAGCATGTCAAAAGGTGAATGTGTAAAAACAGGTAAAATATTACGAAAATGTGCATATTTCAGCGGATAAATTAAAAAGAACACAACGAAAATAGGAAGCACAATGCCCCAAAAGCATATCCCTGTTACAGAGCGGAACCCGCCTTTTATAATATAGCAAGTCACTAATAAAAACATAAGGGTAAGTTTCCATAATTTAATAGTAGGGAAAATCCAAACTTGTATTACTTCCATATATGTGCGAAGAACAGTAAGGCAAAATAATAAGCAATAAAGAGTAAAAATTACGGAAAATATAGAACCGATCCATTTTCCAAAGGTCGTCGTATGAATGCTAATCAAATCTCCATCTTTTTCTAACATTTTTAGCATGCAAAACAGTACAATGTGAGTTGCCATGCCTGCTATGATTAGAGAAATCCAAGCGTCATAACCAGCATTTTTTAAAATTACACGTTGATATCCAAGAACTCCTATTCCAATTTGAAGCGAATGTAATAATATAAAGGCAAAGTATGGAGAGACTGTCTTTGATTTATTCATTGTATTCATTGCTTATTTCACCTCACTATTCCCCGATTCCAGATTGTACAATATTAAGATCTAAATTTATATCTACGGCTACGTTTTTATACATATTTCGAATTTGTTTTATATTCCATTTTCTCGTATGACTTCTAATTTCATCGCGTATGCCTAAAGGATCAATTTCCTTTTTTTGAAATTGTTTTATTAAATCTTCACAGTCTTTTTCAACATTGCGTTCAATTTGTTTCTTTATATAGTTGATATTTGTTTCTTTTCTCAAATCAATCCAATTAGGAGAGTTTTTAATCAATCCATTTAATTTTAAATGGATTTTTACTTTTGGTATGTCACCAGTTTGATCAATATCATACTTACTTTCCCCAGCTAAGTTTTGTATGACAACCATCCCTTTATGTTTATCCTTTGTTATCGCCGCTTCGTAACGCCCATTTTTGGTAGGATTAATTAGCAGTTTTGCTAAAACAGAATGTCTTTTATCCGTATACATGATGACTTTATCACCTTTTAAAAAGGCAAGTCCTTTGACAGCGACGGAATGATTATCGCCCATTTTTATATAAGGAACGTAGGCATCACATACAGAAGAGTAGTAATTATATAAAAAAACATTTAATTCAGTTTGTGGAATGTTCTCATTTCTTATATTTTGCTCGAGTAAATCAGCAATATATAATGATCCATTTTGTTTGCCATAATTTAAAAGTTCTTCAGCTGATCCATCTACAATTGCTAGTTGTATATCACGCCCGATATTTGGATCACGTTGTAAGTTAGTAATAATCTCTCCCATTCCTTGTTCTCCTAAATCTTTTCCAAATAGAACGACACGCATTTGACCCACAACAACATTGTGAGGGGATTTCGCATTTAATCGTGAAGCGATTGTTTCAAGTGAACGAGCAGATGTTGATTGTGTCTCAGGCTTAGACTTTACACCATGCGTGTATTCTGGGAATAAGATCGTCCCTTGGAATTGTTTGTTTTTTGTAATATCAAATCCAGCAATATGAATAATGCGCTGTGTATCCACTATATACGTTTGTGTACAGCCAGTTTGTAGAACAAAAAAGATTATAATAAGGAATAATAAAAGTTTTTTCATTCATTATCACCATCACGTTTTTGCTTCACTTTGTTCGGATTATAGCGCCATTTTGATTTTGGTCTAAGGAAAGAAGGCCTTTGTGCTGTTTGACTAAATGGTAATCGAAGAAAACCTTCTGCTGTACCTAAACCACGAAATGGATATAAAGGTAATAAATAAGGTGATCCAAGTGATTTTAATTTAATTAAATGAGCTAAAATAAATACAAATCCGACAATAAGGCCTAATCCTCCGAATGCGCCGGCTAAAAGAATAAGCGGAAATCGTAACAACCGGATAGTAGAAGACATTTTTACAGTCGGTGTTGTGAAAGATGCAAGAGCGGATAAAGCAACTGCAATTAATAAAATTGTACTTGTTAAAGCGGCTTCAACAGATGCTTGCCCAATTACAATCCCGCCAACAATACCAATTGTTTGTCCTACTTTCGTCGGTAAACGTGCTCCCGCTTCACGAAGCAATTCAATTGTAATTTCTAAAAAGAGTGCTTCTAGAATAGGAGGGAAAGGTACGTTAGCTCTCGAGAAAATAATAGGACCTAGTAAATCGGCAGGAATCATTTGATAATGATATGTTAAAGCCGCTGTATAAATAGCGGAGGAAAAAAGAGAAAATATAGCCCCGAAAAAACGAATAACACGAAAGAACGATCCAATCATCCACGGTAAATAATAATCTTCTGGTGAAATGAAAAAATCTAGTAACGTTGTTGGTCCTGATAAAGCATATGGAGAGCCATCTGTTAAAATTAAAACTTCCCCGTTAATTAAAGCAAATACAGCTCGATCTAATCGTTCTGTAGGTAATAGAACAGGAAAAGGTGAATTGCTATTATCACTAATAAATTGCTCAATCATAGTTGCATCAAATGGGACATCGAAGTCAATGTCTTCTAGCCGTTGTATTGCGGTGTTGATAAATTGTTCATTTGTAACGCCTTCTATATAAGCAACAGCTACTTTCGTTTTTGACATAGATCCGACGGTAACTTCTTTAAAAATGAGTTGCTCTGTTACAATATTTCGGCGTAATAAGTGTATATTTGTATCAAGGTTTTCAACGAAACCGATTTTAGGCCCAATTACGCTATATTCATTTTCTGTATCGTTATATAATCGTGTTCCTAAAACAGTACTTTCGGCGCGAATTAAAGCATATTGATCGGGATTCGAATTATTTTTTAAGCGTATTAAAATATATCCACCTAATAATTTCTCACGAATATCATCAATAGAAGGGGAGGTAATAATATCTTCAATAGAGACAATATTGCATAAATCAGAGATGTTTTGGATTTGTTCAGATTCCTTTTTTAGAGGAGTTAAAATAAATTGTTTAATAATAAGTGCTTCCACGACAGATTTATAATAAAACAAGCATAACGTGTCATCGTCAAGTACGTTATAGGAGACAAAATCGCTAGATTCTTTCATGCTTTTTATAAATTCTGGAATAGAACAAATTGTTTTTGTACTATTCTTTTTGGATTTCTTAGATGATAAACCGAACATTTTCTCACCCCTAACATATATCATTTACTTGTGTTAGTTTTTGGGAAAGACGGGAATTTATACTTGAAAATTGAAAGTTCATAAACAAAAGGAAGAGTATTAAAAAACTCTTCCTTTTGTTGTATTAATTTGTTTTCTTTTCTTTAATCGGCTTTACTAATTTAATTATTTCTACTCGTATATCTTCTTTCTTTACATTTAATTTTTCAGCAATTTGTTTCATATCCATTCCGTCTTTTTTCATTTTTAGCACATCATCAAGGGGAGTATTACTTTTTTGAGAGATGATTGTTAATACCGTGAGCTGACGTAATCCGATATTATATTCTTTCATTTTTTGTTTTAGCCCGTCTGGTGTAGATTTTTGCATATTTGCTAATTCTTGCAGCAGCGCCTTTTTCGTTTCTTTATTCATATGATGCTTTTTCAACTTACTTGGATCTACCCCGAAATGCTCAGCTGTTTTCTCCCAAGATTTATTTTGCTTATAGTAAGCTAAAACGTCCTTAATTTCTTTTTTACTCATTCTTGCAATGTGGGCAGCTTTCCAAATTTCATGTTTGTTATAGCCGAGTTTTTCGAACGATTGCATTTCTTCTTCTGAAATTGGCTTATGATGATGCAATGTTACTTCTTTTGGCGTAGCAGCGGAAGCAGGGAAAGTAGCTATCCCGCATAATAATGCTGCCATAGTCATACTTACTACGATTTTTTTGTACATGTAAACTCCTCCTAGATGGATAATGTGGAAAACTTTACACATAGTATTTCCATAAAATGTGAAAAACTTGTGAACGAGCTAAGTTTTTTTATTCACAGTAGAAAAAGAAGTTTTTACAAGTTTTCCAACATAAAACATTGATTAATAGTAAAAAACTAGGTTATAATCGAAATTGAAAATCAATATCAATAATAAACGTATACATATAGATAAAAATAAGGGAGAGAAAAATATGACTACATATACTTCCATCGCAAATGTGATTAAAGAAAGACGTTCTGTTCGTACATTTACAGATAAAGCAGTAGACAAAGAGCTATTAATTGAACTATTAAACGACGCAACATGGGCACCGAATCATAAACACCGTGAACCATGGAATTGTAAATTATACATTGGAGAAGGCCGTAAGAAATTGGTAGATGCAGTATTAAACTCTTTCACAGAAGAAGAAAGAGCGAAACGCGGTAAAATTTTATCTGATCGTTTCTTAAGCACGCCAGCACAAATCGTTGTATATATAAATGAAGACCCACGTCAAATTCAACGTGACGAAGATTACGCTGCAACATGTGCATTTATGCAAAACTTCCAACTTCTTGCTTGGGAACGTGGATTAGGTTGTGTTTGGAAATCAGGCGGATTGAACTACAATCCATTATTTATAGAAGGACTCGGTTTAACTAGAGGTCAACGCATCGTTGGAATTCTTCACCTTGGCTACTTCGATAAAGCGCCAGAAGGAAAAGCTCGTACACCGATTACGGAGAAGATGGAGATTATTGAGGGGTAATAGATGAGACATTCTCGTTTTTATGAGGGTGTCTTTTTATTATGCAATCAATCCTCATGAAAGCTTGTTCTCAATCATACACTTTCTTAAGGGAAAGTGTAAGGAGGGAAAATAATGAGAGCAAGTGACGATAAAGCACTGCAATATGCGATTGCGGAAATTACGGAAATTGCGACTGGATTTGGGCTTGATTTTTATCCGATGCGTTATGAAATATGTCCAGCGGAAATTATTTATACATTTGGTGCATATGGGATGCCGACGCGGTTTTCACATTGGAGTTTTGGAAAACAGTTTTTCAGAATGAAATTACAATACGATTTAGGTCTTAGTAAAATATACGAACTCGTTATTAACTCTGATCCATGTTATGCCTTTTTATTAGATACGAACTCGTTAATTCAAAATAAATTAATTGTAGCGCACGTGTTAGCGCACTGTGATTTCTTTAAAAATAATATTCGTTTTTCAAATACGAAGCGAGATATGGTAGAAAGTATGTCAGCAACAGCTGAACGGGTGAAGGCATATGAGCATAAGTACGGAAAAGAAGAGGTAGAAACATTTTTAGATGCCGTACTTGCCATTCAAGAGCATATTGACCCGTCGCTTATGCGTCCGAAACTAGCGTGGAGTATTGATGATTTAGAAGAGGAAGAAGTAGAGAAGAAAAAGGCATCGCAATACGATGATCTATGGAATTTAGATAATCGAAATAAAAAGCAGGAACGCTCTAATGTACGTAAAAAGAAGAAAATCCCACCGCAGCCAGAGAAAGACTTACTTCTCTTTATTGAAGAATATAGCCGCGAGCTAGAAGATTGGCAGCGAGATATATTAACGATGATGCGTGAGGAAATGTTATATTTCTGGCCACAGCTTGAAACGAAGATTATGAACGAAGGCTGGGCATCATACTGGCATCAACGTATACTTCGTGAAATGGACTTAACATCTGATGAAGCAATCGAATTTGCGAAATTAAATGCAGGTGTCGTTCAGCCGTCAAAAACGAGCATTAATCCATACTACCTCGGTATTAAAATGTTTGAAGATATTGAAGAACGCTACAACAACCCGACAGAAGAAATGAAACGAAGAGGTGTCAAACCAGGATCTGGTCGTGACAAAATCTTTGAAGTGCGCGAAATCGAATGGGACGTATCGTTCTTAAGAAACTACTTAAATAAAGATCTCGTAATGAGAGAAGATATGTACTTATTCCAGCGCCAAGGAAAAGAATATAAAGTAATAGATAAAGAGTGGGAACATGTACGTGATCAGCTCGTAAATATGCGTACAAATGGCGGCTTCCCGTACTTAGTAGTAGAAGATGGAGACTACTTAAAGAATGGAGAATTGTACATTAAACATAGTTACGAAGGAATCGAGCTTGATTTAAAATACTTAGAAAAGGTATTACCATATCTTCATCAGCTATGGGGAAGAACGGTGCATATGGAGTCGATTGTGGAGAGTAAGGGTGTTGTGTTTTCTTATGATGGGAAGATGGTGCATCGGAAGTATGTGTGAGGGAAAGAACGGACATAGAATGCTATGTCCGTTCTTTCAGGCTGTGGAGAAAGGCCTTTCCACAGCCTGTTTTTGTGTCTGAACCTCTTTTTATGTGTCAACACTGATAAAAAAGAGGAAAAGGAGAGATTTCTTATGATGGGTGCTTTAAAAAATCATCGTGACGAGCGTGTATCTGTTTCTGTAGAAGAGTTGGTTCCACAAGATCATTTCCTTCGTGCAATTGAAGCGACAATTAGTTTTGATTTTATTGAAGAGAAGTTACGCCCTTATTACTGTGAAAACAATGGACGCCCGTCCATTCATCCTATTGTTTTATTTAAGATGATGTTTATTGGATATTTTTACGGTATTCGTTCTGAGCGTCAATTGGAAAAGGAGATTAAAACGAATATTGCCTACCGTTGGTTTTTAGGATTTTCTCTATCGGATACTATTCCTGATCATTCTACAATCAGTTGGAATCGTCGTACTCGTTTTATTCATACAAATATTTTCGAAGAAATTTTTGATGAGATTGTGAGACAAGCGACGGAGCACCGAATGGTAGGAGGACGTGCACTGATGACAGATTCTACCCATATTAAGGCCAATGCCAATAAAAATAAATTTGTACATAAATATAAAAAAGAAAAGGCAAAGTTTTATATAGATGAACTAGAAGCTGCGGTAATCGAAGATCGCGAGGTACATGGAAAAAAGAATTAAAACCTAGAAAGGAAAGTGATACCCCAACCAAAAAAACTCGTATAAGTACAACTGATCCAGATAGTGGGTTTTTAATGAGAGATGGAAAACCAAATGGTTTTCATTTCTTGGATCATCGTACGACTGATGCGAAATACAACATTATTACAGATACCTATGTAACGGCTGGAAATATGGCAGATTCCGAGCCGTATTTAGCACGCCTCCAAGCTCAGATTGATAAGTTCGGATTCAAAGTAGAAGCCGTCGCTCTTGATGCAGGCTATTTTACAGGCTATATCTGTAAGAAATTATCAGAACGGAATATATTTATGGTGATGGGGTATCGCCGATTTGGAAAACGAAATAAAGAAGTACCGAAAAACCAATTTAAATATGTAGAAGAAATGAACGTATTCGCTTGCCCAATGGGATGTATTTTAGAATATGTAACAACGGATCGTGAAGGGTATCGTCAATACAAATCAAATCCAGAAGACTGTGCTGTTTGTCCACTACGTGAAGTCTGCTTTTCGAAGAAACAAAAACAAAAAGTTATCACTCATCATATATGGGAGAAATATAAAGATATCGCTAGAAAAAACAAGCTCACATCTACAGGGAAAAAACTGTATAAAGTACGTTGTTCAACTATAGAGCGAAGCTTTGCGGACGCCAAAGAACTACATGGCTACCGCTATGCCCGGTTTCGAGGGCTGAAGTCTGTCCAAATACAAGCTTATCTCACCGCAGCTTGTCAAAACATGAAAAAAATAGCCCTCCATCTGACCAAAAAGGGTCAGGTGGAGGGCTATTTTTCTAAATTCTATTATTTTATGTTGTTTTTATTAGCTAAAATCAAAAAAGATTCCAGAGTGTTGGGAACCCTAAAGGGTTTCCCAACACTCTGAAAGAACGGACATAGAATGCTATGTCCGTTCTTTTTTATTTGGAACACAGTCAAATATGCTATTCTTGAAAAAAGGGAGTTATATAGAGAAATGGAGCGATTCAAATGAGCAAAGTAGGGGTATGCAAGGTGGATATTACGCCGCCTATAGGTATTGATTTTGTCGGATATCATAGAGAGACAGGAATAAATAATATTGAAGAGCGTATTTATGGGACAGTTTTTGTATTTGAAAAAGATGAAATGAAAACTGTGTTTATAAGTATCGATAATATTGGGATGTTAGTAGAAGATACGAATATGATTCGTAAGCGAGTAGCAAGTAGGCTTCATGTGCCATTTGAGCGAATAACGGTTGTTTATACTCATACGCATTCCGGTCCAGAGACAGTCGGTGATGATCCGCTAGTGCAGTCGTATAAAATGATTTTAGTAAATAATGTAGTACATGGTGCTGTTACTGCAAATAACAATTTAAAGCGATGCGAAGTTGGATGGGGTGTTACGACAGGTGATATCGGTGTAAAACGACGAGAGAGAACATCTGATGGAAGAGCAAAGATGGGAACAAATATTGAGGGTGTTGTAGATAAACGAATTGGCATGTTGGGAATAAGAAATGCTGAAACGAAGGAGCTATCTGGTATTATAGTATTTTGTACGGCGCATCCGAATGTTTTAAAAGGTGATAGTGATGCATTATCAGCAGATTATCCGGGGATGACAAGAGAGATTCTTGAGAAGACCGTAAATTGTCCTGTTATGATTGTGCAAGGTGCTGCTGGTAATGTGAATGCGAAGTATCGAGGTTCAAGGGAAGCAGTAAGGCAAATGGCTTACACACTTAGTGGACATGTATTAACGATGTTACCGACAGTTACATATAGCCCAATTGTAAATGTAAGAACGATTTCGAGTATGGTGCAAATGAAGTTGAAGAATATCCCTGAAATTGATGAGATACGAAGCATGGCTTGGTTAGCTGAGAAGCAGTGGGGCGTGAATACGGATGAATGGCTTACTATAGTTTTAGAGAAATATAAGCAAGGTATTCGGCAGTTACGTATTGATTTAGAAGTGCAACTTTTTCAAATTAATGATGGTATATTCTCTGGTATACCGATGGAACCTTTTTCAGAGACTGCGTTAGAAATGAAAGAGAGTCTTCAAAATGAACTAGCTTTCTTTGGTGGATATACGAACGGATATATTGGTTACTTACCAACGAAAGAAGAATTCGCATATGGTGGATATGAAGTGGAATTAAGCCCTGTAGTGTATGGACCGGTTACGAATTTATTGATGCCACCGAAAGAGAATACAGCAGATGTAATCGTACAGAAAGTTATAGAACTATACGCAAAAGAACTTGGAGAGATCTAGGTTCTTTGTTTATTTGTTTCAAATTTGTGAAAGAAAGTCATATGGATTGAAATTCAATTTTTTATAATTTATCATATACCCATACAGGTATAGGTTTTATATATGATATATGAGGGAATTAAATAATAAATAGTATGGAGGTTTGAAATATGTCTAGAAAAATTGTAGTAGTAGGTGGAGTTGCCGGCGGGGCATCAGTAGCTGCAAGGCTTCGTCGTTTAAGTGAAGAGGATGAAATTATTATGGTTGAACGCGGTGAATACATTTCATTCGCAAACTGTGGATTGCCATATTATATTGGCGGTGTCATTACAGAAAGACAAAAATTATTAGTACAAACTGTTGAACAGATGTCTAAGCGTTTTAATTTAGATATACGTGTATTGAGTGAAGTGGTAAAGATTAATAAAGAAGAGAAAACAATTACGATAAAGAATGTAACGACAAATGAAACATATAACGAGGAATATGATGTGTTAATTCTTTCACCAGGGGCGAAACCAATTGTTCCACCTATTCCGGGCATTGAAGAAGCGAAGGCGTTGTTTACGTTACGAAATGTACCTGATACAGATCGTATTAAAGCGTATATTGATGAGAAGAAACCACGTCATGCGACGGTTATTGGTGGCGGATTTATTGGAGTGGAAATGGTTGAGAATTTAAGAGAACGCGGGATTGAGGTTACTCTTGTAGAGATGGCGAATCAAGTGATGCCACCAATCGATTATGAAATGGCAGCATATGTGCATGAACATATGAAAAATCACGATGTTGAGCTTGTTTTTGAAGATGGTGTAGATGCATTAGAAGAGAGCGGGACTGTTGTACGTTTAAAAAGTGGTTCAATTATAGAGACAGATATGATTATTTTAGCAATTGGTGTACAACCAGAGAGTAGTTTAGCGAAGGATGCAGGATTAGCATTAGGAGTTAGAGGGACGATAAAAGTAAATGAGAAATTTCAAACATCGGATCCACATGTATATGCAATTGGTGATGCGATTGAAGTGAAAGATTTTGTTACAGAAACAGAAACGATGATTCCTTTAGCGTGGCCAGCTAATCGTCAAGGTCGCATGTTAGCAGATATTATTTATGGTCATACAGATTCTGTATATAAAGGTACACTGGGAACTTCTGTAGCTAAAGTTTTTGATTTAACAGTTGCTGCGACGGGCGTAAATGAGAAAATATTAAAACGATTAAATATACCCTATGAGGTAGTTCATGTGCAGGCAAATTCTCATGCTGGATATTATCCGAATGCTACGCCAGTACTAATAAAGTTAATTTTTAATAAAGAAAGCGGAAAAATTTATGGAGCACAGGCGTTAGGACGTGACGGTGTAGATAAGCGTATGGATGTTATCGCAACGGCAATGAAGGCAAACTTAACTGTAATCGATTTGCCGGATTTAGAATTATCATATGCCCCGCCATATTCTTCTGCAAAAGATCCAGTAAACATGGTAGGGTATGCGGCAAGTAATATAGTAGATGGTTTTGTGGAAACAGTCCAATGGCATGAAATAGATCATATTGTTGAAAATGGTGGATATCTTATTGATGTTCGAGAGCCTAATGAACTAAAACAAGGAATGATTAAAGGTTCTATTAATATCCCCTTAGATGAATTACGTGATCGTTTGGATGAGGTGCCGGTAGATAAAGAAATATATATTACTTGTCAACTTGGTATGAGAGGGTATGTAGCAGCACGCATGTTAATGGAAAAAGGGTATAAGGTAAAGAATGTAGATGGTGGTTTTAAATTGTATGGAACGGTAGTATCAGAACGTGTTGTATATTGATATTTTTTCATCTTCCACTTTAAAATTTGGTGGAAGATGAAAGCCTATAGATTAAGGTTTCGCTTTGTATTTTGTGAATGTATAAGGTAAAAATTAAAAATACGGGTTTACAAAATACCCTGTAGGGTATAATATATTGTCATAGGTTATAAATAGTGACATAATGGTAATGAGGTGATTATACAATGGAATACAATCAAGATATGAAAAATAGATTAAAACGTATTGAAGGCCAAGTTCGTGGTGTGCTTCGTATGATGGAAGAAGGAAAAGATTGCCGAGAGGTTATTACACAGTTAACGGCATCTCGTTCTGCACTTGATCGTACAATTGGACTTGTTGTTGGAACAAATCTAGAGCAATGTTTACGTGAGCAGTTTGAAAAAGGTAACGGTTCAAATGAAGAGTTAATTAAAGAAGCTGTTCAATTACTTGTAAAAAGCCGATAATCTGTCAAACGTAAGAGTTGACAGATTTTCAAAAACATTTTAATATACCCCTACAGGTATATGTATATAAATTGTGGAGGAATCGACTATGAGTATAAAAGTGGATATGAGTTTAGATTGTAAAGGTTTGGCTTGTCCGATGCCGATTGTGAAAACGAAGAAGGCGATAGAAGGAGTGGCATCAGGACAAGTGATTGAAATTAAGGCAACAGATAAAGGGTCTACAGTAGACATACAAAGCTGGGCGAATAAAGTAGGGCATCAATATATCGGGACGAAACAAGAGGGCGATGTTTTGATGCATTACGTTAGGAAAGCGCATGAGCATGAAGTGAATGAAGTAGCAAAGTATCCTCATACAATTACGAATGAAGAGTTGGAAGAGATATTATTAAGTGATGAAGAGTGTATTGTATTAGATGTTCGAGAAGCGGCGGAATTCGCCTTTGGTCATATTCCATCGGCTGTTTCCGTGCCGTTAGGAGAGTTAGACAGTGCAGCTTTAGATCAGACGAAGCAAATTTATGTTGTTTGCCGAACTGGTAACCGTAGTGATGTAGCTTGCCACATGTTGAAAGAGAAAGGTTATGTAAATGTGAAGAATGTCATTCCAGGCATGTTAGAGTGGCAAGGGAATATAAAGAATTAAAATTTTTTAAATAAAAATATACCTATGGGGGTAATTAAATGGATGTTAAACCGTTACAAGCAAAAGATGTTGCAGAGAAAGTTTTATTCGGAGAGTTGTTTATTTTAGATGTTCGTAATGAGACGGATTATGAAGATTGGAAAATTGAAGGGAAACAAATCTCATCTATAAATAAACCGTATTTTGATTTGTTAGATGGTGTAGATCATATTGTAAGTGAATTACCTAAAGATAAAGATGTTTTAGTAGTATGCGCAAAAGAAGGGTCTTCTATATTTGTGGCAGAGCAATTAACAGAGGCTGGATTAGAAAATATTTATTATTTAGCTGGTGGTATGAAGGCATGGAGTGAATATGTAAAGCCTGTAAAAGTTGGAGATTTAAAAAATGGCGGAAGTATGTATCAGTTTAACCGTCTTGGAAAAGGCTGTTTATCTTATATGGTCGTTTCAAACGGTGAAGCAGCAGTTATTGATGCAGTAAGAACAGTTGAAGCGTATGAAGAATTTGCGAAAGAGCATGCTGTTACGATTACGAATGTAATGGATACACATTTACATGCAGACCATATTTCTGGAGGACGTAAGTTAGCGGAAAAAGTAGGTGGTACGTATTGGTTACCGCCAAAAGATGCGGAGGAAGTTGTTTTCTCATACGAACCGCTTGTTGAAGGATCTGTTATTACGGTGGGGGGTACTAAAATTGAAATTGACGCATTATACTCACCAGGGCATACGATTGGAAGTACGTCATTTATTGTAGATGATTCCTATTTATTATCAGGCGATATTTTATTTGTAGATTCCATCGGGCGTCCAGATCTTGCTGGGAAAGCTGAAGATTGGGTAAGTGATTTACGTAATACTTTGTATAGCCGATATAAAGAACTATCTCAAAGTTTAATTGTGTTACCGGCTCATTATTCAAAAATAAGTGAAATGGACGAAAGTGGTATTGTTAGTGCAAAATTAAAAGATTTATTTGAGCATAATGCAGGTTTAAATATTGAGGATGAGGGAGAGTTCCGTAAAGTTGTAACAGAGAATTTACCACCTCAACCGAATGCATATGAAGAAATCCGTCAAACGAATATGGGTAAAATTCACCCGAGTTTGGATGAAGAGCGTGAAATGGAGATTGGTCCAAATCGTTGTGCAGTTCACAAATAAATAAATAAATAAATAAATAAACGAATGAATGAAAAATGGAGGAATAGATGATGAATGTAAAACAAGTATTAGATGCAAAAGATTTAGCATGTCCAATGCCGATTGTAAGAACGAAGAGAGCGATGGATACTTTGCAAACTGGAGAAGTGTTAGAAGTACAGGTAACTGATAAAGGGTCAGTTAAGGATATTCCAGCTTGGGCAAATAAAAGTGGCCATGACATCGTAAAGCATGAAGAGGAAGGCGATGTGCTGAAGTTTTGGATTAAGAAGGCATAGTATTTTTATAAATGTAGAGAGGTTGATTATATGAACACAATATTAAGTACGCTTTTCATTGTACTTGCTGCATGGTTTGTTATTTCACGCTTTTTACCTGTGAAAGGTGTTCAAAATATAAACGGAAAAGAATTAAAAAGTATAGTAGGAAAACAGGGAAAGTACTTTATCGATGTTCGTACAGTAGGTGAATATAGAGGAAATCATATGAAAGGATTTCAAAATATCCCGCTAAATGACTTAGCGAGTAAGACAAATCAATTAGATAAGAATAGGGAAGTAATCGTTATTTGTCAGAGTGGAATGAGAAGTAAACAAGCAGCGAAAATGTTAAAAAAATTAGGATTTCAGCACGTTATCAATGTTTCAGGCGGAATGAATGGTTTGTGAGGAGGAAATGTAAAATGAAAGAAATGACAGCAAAAGAATTAGAAGAAAAATTGGTACGTAAAGAAGCAGTAAATATCGTAGATGTACGTGAAGTAGAAGAAGTAGCTGAAGGGAAAATTCCAGAAGCGTGTAATATTCCACTAGGACTATTGGAGTTTCGTATGCATGAGTTGGATAAAAAGAAAGAGTATATTATCGTTTGTCGTTCTGGCGGAAGAAGTGCAAGAGCAGTTGAGTTTTTAGAAAGTTACGGTTTTCAAGTGATCAATATGGTAGGTGGTATGTTAGCTTGGGAAGGTAAAGTAGAATAGGGCGAAATGCTTTTTTTATAAAAATTAGAATACCCCTATAGGTAATTGAAGGGAGAACAACATGGAACAACAAAAGAAAACAACAATCGTTTTGTTTAGCGGAGATTATGATAAAGCGATGGCTGCTTATATTATTGCAAATGGTGCAGCTGCTTATGATCAAGAGGTAACGATTTTTCATACTTTCTGGGGATTAAATGCTTTAAGAAAAGATGAACATGTAAAGGTAAAGAAAACTTTCATCGAAAAAGTGTTTGGAAAAATGATGCCACGTGGCGCTGATAAGATGGGATTATCTAAAATGAATTTTGCTGGTATGGGACCAAAGATGATTAAAGGTATTATGAAAAAACATAATGCGATGCCGTTACCAGATTTAATAGATTTGGCGAAAGAACAGGGGATTAAACTTGTCGCTTGTCAAATGACAGTAGATTTATTAGGGTTAAAAGAGGAAGAGATTATGGAAGGGGTAGAGTTTGCAGGAGTAGGAGCATATTTAGCAGATGCTTCGGATGGGAATGTGAACTTATTCATTTAATTCATCTTCTTTCTAGAAGGGAGGGGATGTAAGATGAGCTTAGTCGTATTACTTTTTATAATTGGGTTTATAGGATCGTTTATATCAGGAATGGTTGGAATTGGCGGTGCGATTATTAATTATCCGATGATCTTATACATTCCGGTATTGCTAGGATTTACTGGCTATACTGCACATGAAGTGAGTGGTATTACAGCGGTGCAAGTATTCTTTGCAACTTTTGCAGGGGCATGGGCCTATCGGAAAAGTAATGATATGGATAAAACGCTAGTTGTATATATGGGAGCTAGTATATTAATAGGAAGTTTTATAGGTAGTTTTGGTGCTAACGTATTAGCGGAACATACGGTCAATGTTGTTTATGCAACGTTAGCAACAATAGCTGCTATTATGATGTTCGTACCGAAACGAAATAATGGTGATGAAGTAAAATATAATAAATGGTTAGCAAGTTTGTTAGCATTTATTGTAGGAGGCGCATCAGGTATTATAGGTGCTGGAGGTTCGTTCCTGTTAGTTCCGATTATGCTAGTTATTTTAAAATTGCCGATACGTACAACGATAGCAACATCTATCGCTATTACGTTTATTTCCTCAGTAGGGATTACGACTGGAAAAGTAATAACTGGACAAGTAGTTGTAATTCCAGCTCTTATTATTGCGATTGCAAGTATCTTTGCTGCGCCGCTTGGAGCGCGAGTTGGGAAGAAGATCAATCAAAAAGCACTGCAATATATGTTATCGATTTTGATTGTAGGTACAGCTATTAAGATGTGGATTGATATGATATCGAAATAAAAGGATGGCGCTGCTTGCAGCCCATCCTTTTATTTATCCCGCATTAACGGGCAGTAAGACCCCACACCTCAAAATTCAGCGGAAGCAAAGAAGTTAGGTGGGGGATCAACTGCCCGTAAAAGCCCGATTGGTTCAACTAATAATCAGTGGGGGATGAACAAAACCCCCACTGATTAAAGTTTCACTTTATGCCCAAATCACTTTCATTAAATTTTTATATTCGTCATTAGCTAATTTATATAGCATTCTCGTATGTTCAAATACAAGTGCTGGATTAAAGTTTGGTTCTGAGAATGCAAGAGATGTTGAAATGTCAATTGCATTTTGCTTGTTTAATGTGAATTTTGCAAATCGGTAAGATGTGTTTAATTCATTGATAACGTGCAAAATGTCATTTGTTGCTGTTGCATCCGGTACGTGAGCAACATTGAAGCAGTATATATCTACAGTAGGATGTTCGTTTTGGAAAGCAGCGATCAGTTGAATTTTTGCGCCAGCTTCTGTCTCTAATCCTACTGAAAAGTGAACAGAGCCATCATTTTCATCTATATTTTCTTCCATGTATATATCGTTTGACTTTAAGTAGTCTCTAAAATCTGAGATGTTATGTTTTACTGCAGCTTTCATATGTATGAGCCCCCTGATAATTGGAATAGATTGCTACTATTTATTATAATTTAAAAATATTAAAAAAGATAGTTAGAAAGTTCTGATTTTTAATTATGAAGCAATAAAAAGAAGCAGTACTCTACCTCCATAGAGAACTGCTTCTTTTTTATTCATTGTCGTTAGACGATGTTTCTGTGTCTTCATTGCTATTTTTATTTTTTATTTCATTGTTACTTGATTCTCGTTCACTTGAATTTTCAGATTTAGATTCTTTTGTTTTCTCTGTATTTGTTTTCTTCGAATCAGAGTCTGTTTTTGTATATGCAGGTAATCCGAGATGAGAACGAAGATCGTTTGTAACTTTTGCTAATTCTTTTTTATCTGGATTGTAGTAATACGTTCGGCCGCCACCAGCGGATTTGCTACATGTATCGTCACCTTTTTCCATATAGCAGTCGTCACCTTGAATTTGTAATTTCTCGATTTCTGAATCCGATCCGTACTTATAGAATGAAAGCATATCATCAAATGTTAAGTTTGTAACGAATTGTCCGTTAATATCATCAATGATGTTGCCAACTTTTGTTACAGAACCAACACTTGTTAGTTTCTTTAAAATAGCCTCGATAACGAGTTGTTGACGTTGTCCACGCATTGCATCACTATCGATGTGTCTTGTTCTAGCAAGAGCAAGAGCTTCTTCGCCATTTAACTTTTGAACACCTTTTTCTAGGTGAATTGCCTCTGCATTATCATTGCTATCTTGCTCAGTAAATTCGACTGGTACATCAACTTCAATACCGCCCAAGTCATCGACGATTTTTATAAATGATTTAAAGTTAAATTTCACAAAATAATCGACAGGAACATTCATTAATTTTTCAACTGCATCAATGCTTGCTTGTGGTCCACCATTTTTTCCGTTTTTAGCAGAACCGAATGCATGAGCGTGTGTAATTTTATCTTTTTTCTTTTCTATTGGAATATAAGTATATGTGTCACGTGGGATACTTAATAGTTTAACAGTTTTGCTATCTTTATTAAACGTTGCAAGCAACAGCGCATCTGTTCTTATAGCGCCACCATATTCTTTTCCCCGGACATCACTTTCATCAACACCCATTATTAAAACAGAGACATTGTTCGTAATAGGTTTAACAGCTTTATCACGTAAATCAGATTTATCACCGCGCGCTAAATCATGTGCGGCATTTCGAACAGCAGAAGATGCTTTATTTACTAAAAACCAAGTATAACCGCCACCTACTATTAAAAAGAATAGTATAACGCTTATAATAATTTTTATTTTTTTCTTACTTTTTTTCGGTTTACTGCGTGTATTTTCTTGCAAAGATGGGTTTTGCTCCATTTCCTGTACTCCTTCATTTGGATTGAAATACGACACTCATATCCACTTATTATAATGAAATTTAGCGAAAAAAAACATTACAAATCATTTACATTTCGTAAAAATTCAATTTATTTATAAAAAGTCAGATTTTATATATTTTATTTTTTAGATGTAGAATAAGTATAAGGTTTTTTAGTAGAAATGAAAATATGTATTATGAGAAAGTAATAGAGAAGTAAGATTTGTTGAAATATAGCCAAGAAGAAATGAGTAGGTTTACTTGTTTCTTCTATATAATAAAGAAGAATTTGACGGATAAAGGAGAGAACATAATGAATCATACATCATTCCGAGCAATCGTTGTGAACGAAACAGAAAATAAGCAGTTTGTAAGAAACGTTGTCGAGAGAGAAGTAAGTAGTTTACCTGAGGGGGACGTATTAATACGGGTTCATTATTCTTCGTTAAATTATAAAGATGCGCTTTCAGCTACTGGTAATAAAGGTGTTACGAGAACATATCCTCATACGCCAGGTATTGATGCGGCAGGGGAAGTTGTGAGTAGTGAAGATGCTACTATTAAGGTAGGAGATCAAGTCATTGTAACGGGATATGATTTAGGGATGAATACTTCTGGTGGTTTCGGAGAATATATTCGCGTGCCCGCATCTTGGATTGTCCCTTTACCAGAGGGAATGTCATTAAAGGAAAGTATGATGTACGGAACAGCAGGTTTTACAGCGGCTTTATCAGTATATAAGCTTATGAGAGCAGGTATAACCCCTAGTATGGGGAATGTTTTAGTAACGGGTGCTACAGGCGGCGTAGGGAGTGTAGCTGTAAGCATTTTAAGTAAGTTAGGGTTTAACGTAGTAGGAGCGACAGGGAAAATGGAAGAGGAACAGATGCTACTACGTCTAGGAGCGAAAAAAGTGATTCATCGCGCGGAATTGAATGATGAATCAGGAAGACCGATGTTAAAAGGGATATACGCCGGAGTTATCGATACTGTAGGTGGACATATGTTAGAAACAGCTTTAAAAATAGTGAGGTATGGTGGTTGTGTAACGACATGTGGTAATGTGGCAGGCCAGGAATTACAAACAACGGTATATCCGTTTATTTTGCGAGGCATAAGCCTTTTAGGGGTAGATTCTGTGCAATGCCCAGTAGATGTGAGAAGTGATGTGTGGACGCTCTTAGCAAATGAATGGAGAAATAAAGAGTTACGATCTTATACAGAAGAATGTACATTAGAAGAAGTAGAGGAGAAGTTTACACTTATATTGCAAGGAAAGTTAAAGGGAAGAACTGTTGTAAATATGAAATAAGAAAAGAGACGCTTACATTAGCGTCTCTTTTCTTATTATAATGATTGTTTTAAATTGACTTTACCTTGTTCACCTAAAACACCATCAGCAATATTTACAGCGTGATCACCGATACGCTCTAAGTTACTTACCATATCAACGAAGATGATACTTGCATCACCTGAACAGCTACGTTCGTTTAGACGTAATACGTGACGTTTACGGAGAACACGTTCCATTTGGTCGATTTTACGTTCTTTTGCAATAACTGTTTGAGCTAGTTCAGTGTCGAAGTTAGTTAAAGCATTGATTGCATCTTGTAATGTTGAAATTGTTAACTCAAGCATTTCATTTAGTTCAGCTAGTGCTTCGCCTGATAGTGAAACGCGGTTTGAAATTTGAAAATCTACAAGTTCTACAAGATTTTCTACATGATCACCGACACGTTCAATATCTCCGACAACACCTGCTAAAACGGAATGTTTTTCAGAATCCGTAGGTGAAAGTGGCTTTTCTGATAGTAAAACTAAATACTCGGTAATTTTTTTATCTAAATTGTTAATAGCTCCTTCTAATTGAGTAGCCATATCAGCATGTTTTTTATCTTGTGTGTTTAAAAATTGATTTGCTTCTTTTAGTCCATCTAATGAAAACTCAGCCATACGGATGATTTCTTTTTGAGCTTCTGTTAAAGCAATGGCTGGAGATTGTTCAATAAAGATTGGATTTAAATGTTGCGGTTTGAAGTTAATAGATGAATCTTCACCACGGATGATTTTTGTTACAATCCAGGCTAATACTGCAATGAATGGGAACTGAATGATTGTATTCGTTACGTTAAACGTTCCGTGTGCAAATGCAATTGTCATTTCTGGATTTAAGTTTAATGACGTTTGGAAATACTGAATTAAACTTGTAAAAGGTATTAATAAAATCGTAAAGATAATTGTACCAACGATATTAAAGATAACGTGAACTAATGCAGCACGTCTTGCGGCAATTGAAGTACCGATTGCAGCTAATACAGCTGTAATTGTTGTACCTATGTTATCACCGAACAATACAGGAAGCGAAGCTTTTAAATCAATTGCGCCTTGACCGAATAGTTCTTGTAAAATACCGATTGTTGCGCTTGAACTTTGTACAATTAAAGTGAAAACTGTACCGACCACAATACCTAAAATGGGATTATCACTCATGCTAATCATTAATTCTTGGAATGATTCTAAAGAGCGAAGAGGCTTCATACCTGTGCTCATTAATTCTAAACCGAAGAATAACATACCAAAACCGAATATAACTTGTCCGAAAGAATGTACTTTTTTATTTTTAAAGAAGAATAGTAAGATAGCTCCAACTGCCATAATTGGAAGTGCGTATTCTCCGATTTTAATTCCGATAATAAATGCAGTAACTGTCGTTCCGATGTTTGCACCCATAATAACACCGATTGCTTGTCTTAATGTCATAAATCCGGCACTTACAAGTCCGACTGTTAAAGCGGTTGTTCCTGAACTTGATTGGATTAATACAGTAACTAACATACCCGCTAGTACACCCATAAGTGGGTTTGTTGTAAAGCGATCTAAAATATCGCGAAGACGATCTCCAGCAGCTTGTTGCAGTCCATCGCCCATGTATTTAATCCCGAATAAGAAAATACCTAATCCACCAATGAACTGGAAGATCATATCTTGAATATTGTATTCCACGCATTCCACTCCTTAAATTTCATGTACGATGTAATTATTAACTAAACCTTGAGGCACTGTAAACGGTTTGTCAGTAAAATTTACACTAAATTTACAAAGGGAAGAAAAGTTTACAATTCTTTAAAGAAACAGCTGGATTTAATTGGTTTAACCCCTATATAGACAGTGTTTTTGTAAAGAAATCACATTTTTTAGAATAGTGTTGTTCATTTGAATATGAAGGAAAGCGTCTACGAGTTCATCGTATATTTTTTGACGAAAGTTAAAAAAATATGTAGGGAAATGCATGTAGTTTTATAACATCAAAAATACGATAAAAAAGCTACTGAAATTATCCAGCAGCTTTTTCTCTGTTTTTATCTCCATGCTTTTGTTTCCTTACACTTGTAATGTAAATGAACAGGAAAGCAATAAGTAGTAGAGAGGAATAACGATATACAGTTGCGTAGTTTGTAAAATGTGCAATGAATCCAAAAATAATCGCGCCAGCACCAATTCCAAGGTCAAATGCTGAGAAGAATGTAGCTGTTGCGACTCCTCGTCGGTGCGGTGCTACTCGGTCAATCATCCACGCTTGTAGTGCAGGTTGAATCGCTCCGAAACCACTTCCGTAGCATGCTGCTGCAATAATTAAGCTTGGAATGGTAGTTGTATACGACAATAAAATAATCCCTGTAAACGTAATAATAACTCCTGGAATAATTACGAAGGAATGACCTTTCGCATCATATAACTTTCCGGAAAATGGACGAGTAACAGCGATTGCAAGTGCATTAAATAAGAAGAAGAGGCTTATATCAGCAATGCCGACTTCCGTAGCAAATAACGTAATAAAGCTTCCGATTCCCCCGTACATTAATGTAATACATAATATTAATAATGAAGGAAGTAAAGCTTTACGTTCAATAAATCCATCAAGGAAGGTACCAGATGTTTGCTGTGGTGATTGCGGCGATTTTTTGATTTGAAGTAGTTTCGTTAATATTAATGAAACAATTGTACAGGAAAGTGCACATAAAAAAAGAATCGTGAAGTTATATGTTTGCATAAGCCAAAGTCCGATAAGTGGACCGAGCGCCATTGCAATCGTTCCAGAAAGACCGAAATATCCCATGCCTTCACCGCGGCGAGCTTGCGGAATTAAATCTGAAACGACAGTTCCATATGTAGTCGTTGTAATACCAAAACCAGCTCCGTGTAAAATTCGAACGGCAAGCAATAGGAAAACAGTTGAAGCGAAAAGATAACTACCCATAGCGAGTAAACAAATAGCAGTACCGATCATTAAAATGATTTTTTTGCTGAATTTTTGCAAGGCATTTCCAGTTAGCGGTCTAACAAAAAGTGCCGCAACAGTAAACATACCGACAACAAATCCAATATTGGAACTTGTACCTCCAATTTCTTTCACATAAACAGGTAAAGTCGGAATTAACATTTGAAATCCTAAAAACATACATAAGTTTGCTAGAATTAGCGCAACAAATTCTTTCGTCCATAACGGTTCTCGTTTTACGAGTATTGCTTCTCCCATATATTCATCCCCTATATAAAAATTTCTCTTTTCTTTCGAGTATATGTATTGGCCAATGAAACAGTCAAGGAAGGTGCCTTGAAAACGTACAACAATTTTCGAGGTAAAAAACTGACAAATTTGTGGAAAGACTACACAACTATGAAAAAAAGATGTAAAGTATAGATGTATAGACTGGTAGTTGTTATGAATGATAGAAATTGTTTTTTCTTTAAAGAAAGCGGATTCAAAAAGTGGTGAATGAGAAGGGGATATATACTTTTTCACTACATATATTTGAAAAGGTTTACAAAACAATGAAGAAAGAGGCGTGTACATATGAGACGATTAGGTATTTCTATTTATCCAGAACATTCAACAGTAGAGAAAGATAAGGAATATTTAACATTAGCAAGTAAATACGGATTTACACGTGTATTCACATGCTTATTGTCTGTAGATGGAGAAAAAGAGAAAATTATAGAAGAGTTTAAAGAAACGATCTCTCATGCAAATGCATTAGGGTTCCAAGTATTAGTTGATATTAGTCCAGCTGTTTTTGAACAACTAGGTATTTCGTATAATGATTTATCATTCTTCCATGAACTAGGTGCGTACGGTATTCGTTTAGATGTTGGTTTCTCAGGATTAGAAGAATCAATTATGACGTACAATCCGTATGGCTTAAAAATTGAGATTAATATGAGTAACGGTACGAAGTATGTAGATAATATTATGAGCCATAGACCAAATCGTGAAAATTTAATTGGTTGCCATAATTTTTATCCGCATCGTTATTCTGGATTATCATACGATCATTTCATTACATGCTCGAAACAATTTAAAGATTACGGTATGAGAACGGCTGCTTTTATTTCATCATTTGATGCAACATATGGACCTTGGCCCGTAACAGAAGGATTATGTACGTTAGAACAGCATCGTGAACTGCCAATGACAACACAGGCGAAGCATTTATTTGCGACAGAATTAATTGATGATGTTATTATTGCGAACGCTTATGCATCAGAAGAAGAATTACAAGCACTAGGTGCATTAAATAAAGAGAAACAAACATTTGATATAGAGTTATATGATACAACGACAGAACTAGAAAGAATTATCGTATTAGATGAACCTCATTTTTATCGCGGGGATGTATCTGAATATATGATTCGCTCGACACAAAGCCGTGTGAAATATAAAAAAGAAGAGTTTAAACCTCATCATACACGTGAAATTAAGCGTGGCGATCTTTTAATTGATAATGAACAGTATGGTCAATATAAAGGTGAATTGCAAATTGCTTTAAAAGATATGGTGAACACAGGAAAAACAAATGTAGTTGGCCGAATTGTGGAAGAAGAAATTTTCTTATTAGATTATTTACAAGCATGGGATAAATTCGGATTTACATTAAAGAAATAGATAAAATGAAAAAGGAAAAAACTACTGACCTCAGCAGCTTTTTCCTTTTTATATAAGTGCGAGAGGAAGAGCTATGACAAAGGTGCATCAGCGATTAGTTTCTATTTTAGAGGAGTTTTTAGAAGAGAAATCGATGTTAAATCGAGCTTTTTTAGCGAGCCGTTTACATGTATCAACGAAGACGATTCAAAAAGATATAAAGTTATTGAATGATATATTGGAAGAAAACGGAGCGAAAATTGAATCGCAAAGAGGGACTGGATACGAACTAGAAATTATACAAGCGAAGAAGTTTGAAGAGTTTTGCGTGAGTCTATTTCAAAAACAGACAGAAAAAATCCCGACTTCTTATGAAGAAAGGGTAGCTTACATTCTGCAACGTATTTTAACGACTGAGGGATATGTGAAGCTTTCACAGTTAGCAGAGGAGATTTATGTCAGTAAATCGACTGTAAATTTAATTATGAAAGATGTTACAGATATATGTGGCCGCTATCAATTACAAATTGAAAAGAGACCGTATTATGGTATACGTATTGTCGGAGAGGAGTTTCATATTCGTTCTTGTTTATCACAATATGGTTTACCGCGTTATGACCATACTCCGTTTCATGAGCAATTTGAGCAGAGTGATACATACTTATCGTTACTTCATATACCGCTTATCCGTTCGGTTATACTAAAGTATATCGAAGGAGGAGCGATATATTTATCAGATATAGAAATTGATAATTTAGTCATTCATATTGCAATTGCATTAAAGCGTTGTGAAGATCAACATTATATGAAAGGACTACATGTAGAGCAAGCTGAACTTATCATAAAGAAAGAATATACAATTGCGAAAGAGATTTTAGAGGATTTAGAGAAAGAGTTGCATCTTTCATTTCCAGAAGAAGAAGTTTTATATGTGACGATGCATTTATTAAGCACTGCTGTTACAACGAAAGATCGTTATGAAAATGTGGAAGAACTATTAGGAAAAGATCTATATGCATTCATGCAACATATTCTTTTTAAAGTAGCGGAAGAACGGAATCTTATTTTTTATTATGATGAAGAATTATTATTCGGGTTTGGTGTTCATTTAAAAACGTTATTAAACCGTTTGAAGTATAAGTTAAATACGAGAAATCCTCTTTTGGCAGAAGTGAAAAAGAATTATCCGTATGCTTTTGAAATTGCGGTTCTCGTTGGAGATATAATTGGTGAATACACGGGAGAATTGATTCCGGAAAGTGAGATTGGTTATATTGCGATTCACTTCGGCGGAGCGATGAGTCGTTTACAGGAACAGAATCAAAAGAAAAGATGTTTATTAGTTTGTGCGACTGGTCAAGGAAGTGCTCAACTATTGAAATATAAAATTCTATCACAGTTCCGAGATAAATTAGAGATTGTAGGGATTACAGGTTATTATCAATTGAAAGTAGAAGATCTCTACAAAGAAAAGATAGATTGTATTATTAGTACGATTCATATACCAAGTGGTTTACCTGTGCCTGTTATAAAAGTAAACTCAATATTTGATGATAAAGAGATTAAGTCAATTGGTCAGCAGTTATTTACGCATGTGAATACTAGTGTGCAGCAATATATGAAGGAAGATTTAATCTTTTTAAATTACAGTGCTTCTACGAAGGAAGAGGTTATCCAATTTTTATGTGAGAAAGCTGCTGAAAAAAATTATGTACCAGAAAACTTTTATGACTCTGTTATGGAAAGAGAGAATACATCCCCTACAGCGGTTGGAAATTTAGTTGCGATTCCACATCCAATGCAGTTATTAAGTGAGAAAACATTTTTGATGTTTTGTACACTTAATAAAGCGGTTGACTGGGGAGATAAGAAAGTACAAGTTATTATTTTATTTAGTGTAAAGCGCAATAATAATGAAGATTTACAAAAGCTTTATGATTTTTTATATGATATTATGTCTAATCAAAATACGATAGAGAAATTAGCTCAGGCTGAAGTGGTTGAAGATTTTCAAGAGATATTATTATCGTTATAAGAGAAGTATATAAAAACTTCCGTTACACAACGGAAGTTTTTTATGTTTAATTGTATGCGTTTTCATAATAAGATAACCATATAGAAAAAAGATAGCTTGGGGGAATTTGAAATGACTGATATGCAAACTCCATTTGCGTTAATTTTACATGGTGGCAACGCGAGAAGCGCGTCACTTGAAGCAATTGCTTTTGCAAGACAAGGAGATTTTGAGAATGCGAGTGAAAAGATGACACTTGCTAGTGAAGAAATTTCAGCAGCTCATCGCATTCAAACAGACTTAATTCAAGAAGAGGCAAGAGGAAATCATGCAGAAATCAGTTTACTGTTAGTGCATGCGCAAGATCATTTAATGAATGCAATTACAGTGAAAGAACTTGCTGAAGAATTTATCACTCTTCATAAACGAATAGAAGAGAAAGTGACAGTATAAGATGTACATTTTATTATGTTGCGCAGCAGGCATGTCAACGAGTATGGTTGTAAGAAAAATGCAAGAAGAGGCAATGAAACAAGGGAAGAATTATAAAATTAAAGCAGTTGATTCAGAACTTGTGAAACTGGAGATAAAAAATGCTGATGTTGTTTTAATCGGACCACAGGTGAAGTATTTGCTTCCAGCGGTACAGTTTCTTGCGAAGTCATACGATATACCAGTTGCAATTATAGAGCAACGAGATTATGGCATGTGTGACGGTTTGAAAGTATTGAAACAAGCAGAACAATTAGTTTTAGCATAATTATATTTTTTTAAATATAAACATTATAATGTTATAACTTTATTTCATAGTAAGGAAAAAGAGGAGGGGTATTGATGAATGGTTTTATGAGTTTTATGGAACAAAAGATTATGCCAACAACGCAAAAGATTGCAGGACAACGACATTTATTAGCAATTCGAAACGGAGTTATTTCTACATTGCCGTTAACGATTGTCGGATCATTTTTCGTTATCTTTTTAAATTTACCAATTGATGCATATATGGAGTGGATTGCACCGTTTCGTCATATTTTAGATATTCCATTCCGATTTACAGTAGGTTTAATGGCGCTATACGCAGCATTTGGGGTAGGAGCTTCACTCGCCAACTTTTATCAGCTCAATCAGTTAAGTGCAGGGTTGTTATCTGTACTCGCCTTTTTACTAGCATCAGTTGAACCAATTCAAATTACGAAAGCTGTACCAGGTGTTATTGATGCAGGTAGATATATTTCAGTAGGAACATTAAGTGCAACATCTTTATTCGGAGCAATTGTTACAGCTTTAATTGCAGTAGAAATTTATCATTTTATGATTAAGCATAATATCTCGATTAAATTACCAGATAGTGTACCACCAGCAGTTTCAAATTCGTTTGCAGCATTAATTCCAACTTTAGTCGTTATTCTTTTATTCTGGGGTATTCGTTACGGTTTAAAATTTGATGTAAATACAACAATCACATATTTAATCGCACCACTAAAATCAGTATTAGTAGGAAATAATTTATTCGGCGGTTTATTAACGGTATTCTTAATCGTGTTCTTCTGGTCATTCGGTATACATGGTCCTGCGATTTTAGGACCAATCATTCGTCCGATGTGGGATTCAGCAATTCTTGAAAATATGGAAGTATTCACAGCTACAGGAAATGCACATCAATTACCAAACTTATTTACAGAGCAATTTATTCAATGGTTCGTATGGATCGGTGGATCAGGCTCAACGTTAGCTTTAGTTATTATGTTTATGTTCTCTAAATCTAAGTTCCTAAAAGAGTTAGGTAGATTATCATTTGTGCCAGGCTTATTCAATATTAACGAACCGATTATTTTCGGGGCACCAATTGTAATGAATCCAATCTTAATTATTCCATTCGTTATTACACCGTTAGTGACAACGACAGTATCATATTTCGCAGTTGTTTCAGGTATGATTCCGCTGATGATGGCGAAATTGCCATTTACGATGTTAGCACCAATTGCAGCGGTTATTAGTACGGACTGGACAATTATGGCTGGTGTACTTGTACTTGTTAACTTTGTTATCTCATTCGTTATTTACTATCCGTTCTTCAAAATGTATGAGAAACAACAATTAGCAGGAGAGGAGAAAGAAAAATGCTCGGAGCAATTATCATCTTAATTACATTTGTAGCGGGGCAGTGTATTGCACATTATTCAAAATGGGTACAAAGTAAATCTTTATTAGTTTTACTACTAGTATCAATTGTATTTATCGGTAGTTCAATGGGTGCCTATGTAATGCTAAGCTTACAATCACCGTACGTAATTATTGTACCAACGATTTTATGTGCAACATGTTTATCTGCAAAATATAGATTTACGAGCATGGCATTAATACAACGTGTGAAGGAGATGCAAAAGCATGGAGCGTAAATTAGGAATTTCACTTTATCCAGAGCATTCAACGAAAGAAAAAGATATGGCATACATTTCGGCAGCGGCACGCCACGGTTTTTCAAGAATATTCACATGCCTATTGTCTGTGAATCGTCCGAAAGAAGAAATTGTAGCTGAATTTAAAGAAATTATTCATCATGCGAAAGATAACGATATGGAAGTTATTTTAGATGTAGCTCCAGCTGTCTTTGATCAGCTCGGTATTAGTTATAGTGATCTATCATTTTTCGCAGAGTTAGGTGCAGACGGTATTCGATTAGATTTAGGGTTTGACGGATTAACTGAAGCGAAAATGACAAATAACCCGTACGGCTTAAAAATTGAGCTAAACGTAAGTAACGATATTGCATACTTAGAAAATATTCTTTCGCATCAAGCGAATAAGTCAGCTTTAATCGGTTGTCATAACTTCTATCCGCAAAAATTTACTGGACTTCCATACGAATATTTCATTCGCTGTAGTGAACGCTTTAAAAAACATGGTATTCGCACGGCAGCGTTTATTACGTCACATGCAGCTAACATCGGCCCATGGGATATTAACGACGGATTATGTACATTAGAAGAGCATCGTAACTTACCGATTGAAGTACAAGCGAAACATTTATGGGCGACAGGGCTTATTGATGACGTTATTATCGGAAATGCTTATGCGAGTGAAGAAGAGTTAGAGAAACTAGGAAACTTAAATCGTTACATGTTACAGTTAAAGGTACACTTTGTAGACGAGGCGACTGAAGTAGAGAAGAGAGCCACGCTACAAGAATTACATGTAAGACGCGGCGATATAACAGAATATATGGTACGTTCTACAGAAGTACGTAAGAAATACAAAGACTATGACTTCCCGGTGCGCGAAAGTGTACGACAGGAAAGAGGGCAAGTTGTAATTGGAAACAATTCATTTGGTAAGTATAAAGGTGAACTACAAATCATTCTAAAAGAAATGCCGATAGATGAACGGAAAAATATTGTCGGTACAATTGTAGACGAAGAGTTATTCTTACTAGATTATGTAGGAGCTTGGACGCAGTTTACTTGTGTGGAATAGGGGAGAGAAGGAGAGGATGCTGTGGCATCCTCTTTTTTCTGTTGAAATGGTAGTCTATCGTATATAGAATGCAAAGAGATAGACTTAATTTGGACGGGAGAGAAGGAGATGGAAGAGTATATAGATGATTTATTAAGGCGGATGGATGATGAAGAAGCAGGTATTCGGCAATGTGCGTATGAAGAAGCGAGGGAGTTAAATGATTTATCGCTTTTTTCTTGTTTCCAAGAGAAAGTAACGGAAGCACGAAAAGTATATATAAAAACGAGCCTTTATTTTTTAATTACACAACTTGCAATAAATACTAGAGAGATGTATATTGCAGATTATTTGATAAATCGGTTAGAAAGTGAAGAAAGCAGGGTAGTGTTGGATAGTATGCTTATAGATTTAAGTAAATTATCTGAAGCGAGCAATGCACATAAAATTATTCCTTACATATATCATAAAAATAGTGGAGTTCGTTATTCCGCTGTCATTGCTTTAAAGTTGTGTAAATCGTTAGAAGCAGAAGATGCCTTATTGAAGTTACTTACAGTGGAAGAGAATCGAGATGATATTGTAAATATATGTGCTACTTTACATGAGATTGGAACAAAGCGATCAATTTTATCTTTAACGAAACTTTTACACAGCGATAGTGCTTATATTCGTTCGGCAGCCATTGAGACTTTGGCAGAAATCGGAAGAACAGACTTACAAATAGTTTATATTGATTCTTTATCTGATAGAAGTGTCATGGTGAAATATGAGGCCATTCGAGCTATTTATGCATATGGAGATGAAATGGCGATTAAGCCAATTTGCGAACGTGTAACGAAAGTTGTTTCTAGAAGACGTAAAAATCAAGTAGAGTCTATTGATGAATCAGAAATCCTCATCGCTCTTCGTTTCTTACATAAGTTTGCTAATCATGAAGAAGTTCTAAAGACATTTGATAAAGTGTACAAAAAACGTGGAAACTTGTTTATGTCGGAGAGGAAATGGCTTCGAGATAATATTACTTACTTTCAAGAGAAAGAAAGAATGTAAGAATCATAAAAAAAGAGTCAGCCTCAATGAGACTGACCCTTTTTTACAAACTAGTTTAATACTTTAACTGTAACTGTTTTACGTCCCCAGTTACTTGATGTACCTTTATCAGGCATTAAAACATCGATTTTGTTTCCTTTAATAGCTCCACCAGTATCACCAGCGATTGCTACTCCGTAACCTTCAACCCATACTTTTGAACCTAATGGAATGACACTTGGATCAACCGCGATTAGTTTCATGTTTGGATTAGCTGTTAAGTTGTGACCTAAAGCTGATTTTACTTGGTCGCCTGCTTTATAACCATTTTCAAGTGGATCTGCTGTATAAGCTGTTGCTACAACGCGTAATTCACGAGAAGATGATGGTGCACTTGTTTCAGTTTCTTTTGCAACAGGTTGTTGTGTAGCTGGTTTTTGAGCTTTAGCCGCTTCACGAGCTTTAGCTGCTTCTTGAGCTTCAGCTGCTTCTTGAGCTTTAGCTGCTTCACGAGCTTTAGCTGCCTCTTGAGCTTTAGCCGCTGCTTGAGCTTCAGCTACTTCTTGAGCTTTAGCTGCTTCACGAGCTTTAGCTGCTTCTTGAGCCTTAGCTTCTGCTTGAGCTTCAGCTGCTTCTTGAGCTTTAGCTTCTGCCTGAGCTTTAGCTGCCTCTTGAGCCTTAGCTGCTTCACGAGCTTTAGCCGCTGCTTGAGCTTCAGCTGCTTCGCGAGCTTTAGTTGCTTCCTCCGCTTTAGCTTTTGCTTGCGTTTCAGCTACTTCACGAGCTTTAGTTGTTGCCACGGCTTTAGCTGTATCTTGAACTGTAGTTGTTTTTGCAGCTTTAACTACTGGTTGAACTTTAACTGGAGCTTTACCTGTTAAGTAAGGAACGTGAACATAAGCTGTTTTTCCGTTATATTCAAATTGGATCCAACCATTTTCAACTTGGTGTGTTGTTTCGATTACGTCATCTTGTTTCAATTTACCAAGAATCTCTGAGTCTGTGTTTGCACCAGCACGTACGTTTAATACGTTAGCTGTTACGTAGTAAGTGTCTTTTGTGTAGTCAGCACTAATGAAAGCTTCTTTACCGCTATTCAATTTCACTTTTGACCATCCGTTTTCTGTATGTAAAACGTTAACTTTATATCCATCTAATAATTTTCCTACAACTTTTGATTCAGTAGTTGGGTTTTCTCGTACATTTAGTACATCAGTCGTTACGATTGTTTCTGCTTTAGCAGATGTTGTGAAAATCCCAAGACCAAAAACCGCTGCTGTTGCTATACCCATAAATTTTTTCATAATAGCCTCCATTGCATTTGTTTTCGTTGACCTCATTATAGCAACCATTATTTTCTTATTTGCGAAAAACATAAAATTACAAAGCTTTCGTAACGGGTCATTAATATTTTGTAATAATTCCAGTAATATCCTAAAAGTGCTTTCTTATAGTTTTTAGGGGAGATTTGAGCATGTGATGCATAAAAAAGGTAGTATTTCAATTTCTGATAGGTTAATATTGTTTCTATAGTGTTACGTAATTATTTCGTAATCATTACAAAAATGGCGTATTTTGCTGTCGGAACAGAAAAGTAGTTATGTAAAAATAACTATTTTAGTTGTGGAGAAATAAAAATGAGGTGAAATTTAATAAAATATCGCTATAATTGTTACAAAATAAGTCGAGGTATGGAAAAAATTACGCCTTGATTTTCGACTTTCACATAGTATTTTTGCAATAATAGGATTCTATAATAGATTTAGTAGATTAAAATAATGAAAGATGTTTATAACGTGAAACATATATAATAGAAGAAACATGATTTAATAGATAAATAAAAAACGTAGGAGTGTAAACTCCTACGTTTTTGTTTATTCATATCGTAAACATTCAATTGGATCCAGTTTTGCAGCTTTGTTAGCTGGCAGTAAACCAAATATAATACCGATTAACATGGAGATACCTACTGCAAGAAGTCCAAGTTCTTTTGAGACAACGAGTGGCCATCCAGCAAAGATGGAGACAATCCAAGCGAAGAAGATACCGAGCATGAAACCGATGAAACCACCGAGTCCTGTTAAAATACAAGATTCAATTAAGAATTGTGTTAATACTTTACCACGCGTTGCACCAAGTGCTTTACGAATACCAATCTCACGTGTACGCTCTGTTACAGATACAAGCATAATGTTCATTACACCGATACCACCAACAAGTAAGGAGATAGCGGCAATACCACCGAATACCATCTTCATCATACCGATTGATTCATCTAATTGCTTCGTAAATTCACCTAAGTCTTGTGCTTCGAATTTGTGCTCAAATTTAGGAGCTTTCATTTCGTTTAAAACAGAAACGGCTTGTTTTTCTACACTTTTACGTTCGGCCGGAGAGGTCATTGTTAATCTTACAGAGTCATACTCAGTTACTCCTGAAATGACAGGCGCGTTTTCAAGTGATGTATAACCTTCAGGCATAGGCATTCCGAAGTCGTTTTTCGTTTCGTATACACCAACTATTTTATACGGCTTTCCTTTTATATCTGTGTATTGATTTGATTCCCAACCACTAAATAATTTGTTGAAAGCTTCTTCATTTAATATAACAGCAGGGATTGCTTGGTTTAGCTCACTGTCGTTTAATTCACGACCGTGAACTAATTTTATTTTCGAATCTGTCATAAAGGCGCCTGTTCCGCCTTTTAAATCAAGATTTACATCTTTTGAACCAGCAGATGCTTTTACTTTCATACTTACATCTGGATACACATCTTTAACGCCTGGTACAGTTTGCAGTCGGTTTAGCATATCAGCTGTAATTTTGGCATTATCTGTTCCATAGTCAGGATTGTTGTAGTAAATCGTTACTTCGTTATCTTTTCCTTGGCCTAACTCTTTTTTAAACTTTGCGTTTGTACCATCACCCATTGAAATGATAGTAATAATGGCACTAATACCGATAATAATACCTAACATCGTTAAAATAGAACGCATTTTATGGGCAAAGATAGAGGAAAGGGCCATGCGTATATTTTCACTCGTGTTCAAAATTAACCTCTCCAATCTTGGACGATATTTCCGTCACGAATTACAATTTGACGTGCTGCAGCTTCCCCGATTTCACGATCATGGGTAATCATAATGATTGTTGAGCCTTGTTTGTTTAATTCGTAAAAGAGGTCCATAATTTGTGTACTTGTTTTCGTATCAAGTGCTCCAGTCGGTTCATCGGCTAAAATGAACTTTGGATTATTTACGATTGCACGTGCAACAGCGACACGCTGTTTTTGTCCACCTGATAATTCGTTCGGTAAGTGAGTAGCACGATCAGCTAAACCTACTTTTGTTAAAGCAGCTAATGAGCGCTCACGTCTTTCCTTTTTATCAACTCCAGCGTAAATAAGAGGTAGCTCTACATTTTGAAGTGCTGTAAGTCTCGGTAATAACATAAAGTTTTGGAATACGAATCCGATCTCTTTATTACGAACGCGTGCAAGTTCTGTTTCAGACATGTTTGAAATGTTTTGTCCAGCTAGTTCGTACGTACCTGTCGTTGGTTTATCTAAACAACCGATAATATTCATTAAAGTTGATTTACCAGAACCAGATGGTCCCATAATGGAGGTGAATTCTCCTTGGTTCAGTGTTACGTCAATTCCGTGTAATATTTGAACGGATTCTGCACCATTTTGGAAGGATTTCGTGATGCCTTTTAAGTTAATCACTGGGCGACAACCTCCATACCATCTTTTAAGTCTTTTTCAGGTTTAGAGATAATTTGTTCTCCTTTTTTCACTCCAGAAACTTTTGCTTCGCTATCAGTCTCGAATTCAACAGTAATTGCTTGTTCTTTCGCTTTACCGTCTTTTATGACGAAGACAACATTTTTGTCACCTTTTTTCACGATGCTGCTTTTCGGAACAATTGTACCAGTTGCTTCGCCAGATTTACTCGTTACGTAAACGTGGAAGCCGTTTTGTAATTCTTCACTATTATCTAATGTGACAGTGAATTGATAGTTAGAAACAGTTTTATTTTCGTCCATGCTCTTTAATGGTGTAGAACCGATTTCTGTTACTTTTCCTGTCCAAGTCTTACCAGCGACAGTTTTTGAAGAAACAGTTACTTCTTGCCCAACTTTCATACTAGCAAGCTCATATTCAGAAAGTTGACCTTTTACTTTAAATGGACCAGCATGACGAAGTGTAATACCGCTCATACCTGTTTTTTCATCAGCAATTTTTACGATATCATCAATTACGCCATCAGCAGGACTCGTTACAGAAAGTGTGTTTACTTTCTCTTTTGCAGCTTTAATCATTTCATCAGATTTTTCAACTTCAAACTTTTTCATTTCAAGCTGTGATTCTAATTGTTGTACCTCGATTTCTGATGCTTTTAATGCTTCAGCAGGAAGGCCTGCATTTTTATCTTTTTGTAACTTTTGTTTTGCTGCATCAATTTGTTTTTGGAACAATGTTACTTCTTTTTGTGCGATTTTCTTTTGCATTTCTGCTTCAGTTACACCTTGTTTCGCAGTTGGGTCATTGTATTTAAATAGAAGCTGCCCTTTTTTTACTTCATCACCTTTTTTTACAGCTAATTCATACGTACCTTTTGTTGGATCAAATGAAATTGTTTCAATTCCGTTTGGAATGACTTCACCGCCAAATTTTTGCGCGTTTTCAATTTGTTTTTCTGTTACTTTATATCCGCTATATGCCATTGCTACTTCTGAACCGCCGCCAGCAAATGCAAAGTATGATCCAGCTGCAATTCCGATTGCTACTACACTAGTAATTAACACTTTATTTTTCTTCTTCATCTATTTATCACCTTTTCGTTCGTTTTAGTATCTACATTAAGTATAGAAGAGGGAAAGAATCTGACAAATCGTTTTAGCTTACAATAACCTTACAGTTTTGTAAGGTATGAATATGTAAATGTAAGGTAGAGCTTGTCCCAGTGTAAGCAAATGAATTGACGCGTGTTTTTTTTCTTACAATAATATTGTATGAAGGAGAGGAGGAAGGAAGATGGAAGCTTATTTTAGTGCGCATCCATTAAAACCGTTTATTCCCTACTCAAGGCAACATGCCATTATATTATTTATTCTGTTGGTGGGAATCGTTTTTTTATATCAATACCAAGATGTATTACGTCAAAATGAGTGGAATATAACGGTTCGATATGCGATTGCATTTCTATTTATAGGGAGTGAAATTGGACTTCATATGTGGGAGTGGAAAGCAGGGATTTTTGAGCTAGCCACTTCATTACCGTTTGAGTTATGTACGATTAGTTTGTTGTTAGCGTCAATTATGATCATAACGAAAAGTTACCGTATATATGAGATTGTATTTTTTACAGGAATTATTGGTGCATCACAAGCCATTTTAACTCCAAACTTGCAGTATACTTTTCCGCATTTTCGGTTCATTGAATATTTTATCGCGCATATATTGCTCATTTGGGCTCCACTCTTTATGACTTGGGTGGAAGGATATCGTCCGACAGTACAATCTATTAAACGCACAATGATATTTTTAAACATATTGATTCCGATTGTTTCGTTTGTAAATTACAAAACAGGTGGTAATTATATGTTTTTAGCTCATAAGCCAGAAACAGCTTCATTACTTGATATGTTAGGACCACATCCTTACTATATTATTTCATTAGAACTCGCAGCGCTTATTGGATGTTTTATTTTGTATATGTCGTTTGCGAAAAGAGAAAAACAGTTACATAAAGAATCGTTAGGGTCATAACCTAGCGATTTTTTATATATTAAATATTTACAATTCAGAAAATTAAGAATAAAATTGAGGAGTAAATTATAGAGAGAGAAGGGCGAAAATGGTCAAAAAAGTATTTTTGAATGGGATGGAAGTGACGGTTCAATTTCTTATTTCGATTTTGGGTATTATTTGTTTAGGGACATTGCCGAAACTATTTTATGGATTTGAGCTACATGCATCACAGTACATAAAGAGTTTACAAGAAGTGTTTGTGAATTTAATGGACATCTCCAATTTTAAATATGTGGGAGATAAATTTTTATTTCCACAGTTGTTTGTCCATTATAAAGAAACAATTATTATATTTTTAGCTGCTTTTTTCATTTCATTATTTGTAGCATTTTGTATTGTTTATGTAATTATGAGTAGTTCACCGCGTATACAACATCGAATTAAATCATTTCTTATCTTCCTAGAATCCATTCCAGATATCCTTCTTATTTTAGTATCACAAATTTTAGTTGTATGGTTTTTTAAACAAACAGGTTTTTTACCTTTTCAAATTGCTTCAATTGGTGGCGAGTCGATTAGAGGGTTGCCAATATTGTGTTTGAGCATCCCGACTACGATTATGTTTGTAAAAATGGTCGTGCTTCGTTTTGAAAATGAACTAGAAAAAGATTATGTACTATTTGCTAAGGCGAAAGGGCTGGGGCGCTTTCATATTTTAAATCGTCATATTTTACGAAATGTGTTGCTTAGTACATTATTCTTTGCGAAAACGAATATCTTTTTTATGTTATCTAATTTATATATTATAGAATGGATTTTTAATACGGGTGGTATTTTTATGTTTTTGAAATCGTATGAGGGTATTAGAGTTGAAGTTTTTATCGTGAGTGTACTGCTTATTTATATTCCGATTTTTATTTTATTTAAATTGTTTCATTATCTCATTCCGGCTGCGATGAAGGAGAGATTATAATATGTGGACGTATATAAAACGTGATAAAAGATTTTGGATAAGTATTGGGTTTCTTCTTCTATTAGTTCTTTTGAGCATCGGAAATACGTTATGGAATGATGGACATATTAGACAAGTTACATTGCAATATGATGCGGATGAAAATCCACAAGTGCCACCGTTTCCACCTTCATTACAATTTTTACTCGGGACAGATCGGAAAGGATATGACCTGTTACATTTAGTCATTGAGGGCGCGAAATGGACGGTTGGTATATCTATTTTAATTGCGGCACTTAGAATGGTAATAGGTGTATTTTTCGGTGTCGTGCTCGGAACGTACATAAAAAGAGGATTTTCAAAAATTGAGGCTTTCTTTGATAGTTTTACAGTTATTCCGACAGTTATGATTGCGTATTTTTTTCTTCAATTTGCAAGTACATTTGGAAGTGGGGAGGAAACAACAACCTTTTTTGAAAGGGCTTCGTTTCAAGTTGTCTTACTTGTAATGCTTGTAATGCCAGTTATTGCACTGTATGTTGCGAAGGAAGTTCGTAAATTGCGAACGGAGGAATTTGTTGATGCCGCGCGCATATTAGGTGGATCGAGAAGACATATTGTTATAAAGCATCTTTTCCCGCATCTTTATATGACGTTTATACTTGTATTTTTTCAGCAGTTTACGCAGACTCTTACTATTTTACTGCACTTAGGGTTACTAGAAATATTCTTTGGCGGAACGGTTAAGTTTTTAGGACCGATAGAAGAAATAGAATCTTACACACATGAATGGTCAGGGTTAATTGGAGTCTATTTTAGATCATTAACAGTGAATCCGTGGATCCCTCTCGTTCCGATTACATTTTTTGGACTTACTATTTTTTCAGGAAATATGATTGTAAAAAGTATCGAAGAGGCGATGATGAAAGTAAGGTTAGGAGGAGAGCTAAAGAAGGATGTTGTAGAAGAGGAACAATCTGTTGTGCAGTCAAAGGAAGAGCTGTTTACGTTTAAACATACGATGTAAAGAATCTAGGAAACTAGGTTCTTTTTATTTTGTTATATTACAATATCGTAAGAGAGATGTAATGAAAATCGATAGGGGAGAAATACGATTTCGTATACACTTCATGTATAGAGAAATACGAGGGCGGGTGAAGGTATACGATGGATTTTTTAGAAGTATCAAAACGTAGTATAAAACGAAATATGAAAGATTATTTTCTATACTTTATTTCATTAGTAGGCAGCATTATTATTTATTTTACATTCGTATCGATTAAACGAAATGAAAGTGTAGTAGCTCTTTTAAAAGAATCGGATAAGGTGGAAACGACATTTACGTTTGCACAAATATTGTTGATTATCTTTTTAACGATATTTATTTTTTATTGTAATGGCTTCTTTTTACGAAAGAAGAAAAAAGAAATTGCACTATACAGTTTACTAGGTATCCGTAAAGAGGAGATTGCGAAGTTACTCTTTTATGAAACATTATTAGTTGGTGCTGCGGCAAGTGTGTTAGGTATTCTTGCTGGTTTATTTATAGCGAATATGTGCGCAGGGTTTCTCGTAAAGTTAATGGGAAGTGCATTTACTTTTACATTTACGATTTCATTTTTATCTATAGTAGAAGTTCTTATAACGATAGGTGCAATTTTTTTTATTGCATCATGGAAAAGTAAAAAGTTAATTTATGAGCATCGTTTAGTTGAATTACTATATGGCGAAAATCAAAAAGAAGAGGCACCTACGTATTCAAGTAAGAAGGCAAAACGAGCGATTGTTTTATTAATTACAGGTTATATCATTGCGCTACTTACACAAGTTTTTGGATTTGGAGCAATTTTTATTACAGGTCTACTTATTTTTGGCTGTATTGTAAAAGGTACGTTTTTACTATTTGAGCAATATACAGTGAAATCACTCCATAAAATAAAGGGAGATAAAACGAAATATTGGAATGGAACGAACATTTTATCGATTTCTTCATTGTTCTTTAGAATAAAAGGAAACGTAAAGATGTTAGCTTTACTATCTTTATTAAGTGCGGTAACACTATGCACAATTGGTATGAGTTCTAGTATGTATTATGGAGCAAAGAAAACAGGAACACTTATGAATCCAGTTAGTTATGAATATGTAACCACTGGGAAGGAATTAAATAAGAAAGTTAGAGAAGAGATACAAAAACATGGAGGAATCATTAAGGGTGAAACAAAAGTAGAGTTGTTTTCGGGGCAAGTAAATATAGATGGTTCGAGTATGTTAACAGGATATTTAATTAGTGATGGCAATGTACAAGTTATAAAAGAGTCAGATTATAATAAAGCAGCTCCTATGTTAGGTAATAAAAAAGCTGTTTTAGGTTCTGAAAAGGAAGTTGTTTTATTAGATCCGTATAAATCATATAACATCGAAAAGAATTCACTTGAAGGAAATAATGTGTCCTTTGAAGGGATGAAGAGAGATGTAACAATTGTTGATCACCGCGAAGAAACAGTTGTTAGCGCGAAACTTGCACCAGTTGGACTTGTTGTTCAAGATTCGTTATTTAATAAGTTGCAGCAAGGACATGCTGTTTCTACAGTTAGAGGATTTATCGTCGAAGGAAATGGTAATGCAGAGGTAACGAAAAATTTAGCGAATATCCTTTCCAAAGAAGCGAAATTCCAATCATTTGAAGAGGCCAGCCAATCTGAATTGCAAGATGGCGCAGTGTTATTGTTTGCTAGTATATTTTTAGGGATTGTTTTTATTCTTGCAACGGGGTGTATTTTATACTTTAAACAAATAACAGAAGCGATGGCAGAGCGTCCAGCGTACGGAATGTTAAAGAAAATTGGACTAACGAAAAAGGAAGCAACAGAGTCTGTAAGAAAGCAAGTAGGTGCAATATTTTTAGTACCATTACTTCTTGCGATTTGTCATACATTCTTTGCATTTTTAAGTTTGATGGGCTTTACAGGAATGTTTGAATATAGTCTTCCTTTATTAGGAAGTATAGGTGTGTATATGATCATTTACTTTGGTTACTATATGTTAACGGTCCGTTCGTACACAAATACAGTATGTAGCGATAGAAAATAAAAAAGAAGCAAGCATGAAATCCATGCTCGCTTCTTTTTTATTTTGTAGAAACTTCGCCTTCAGCTTCTGTTTGCGGAATAAAGTATCCGATTATACCACCAATTATTGCTGGAACGATCCAACCGATTCCTAAGTTATAAAAAGGAATCGTGTGTACGATATTCGCGATAAAACTTGGTATCATTTCCACATTATCAAGTGCGTGAATACAGCTAATGATGAATGCTGCGATCATTGCTCCGATGTAGACAGAAGGTTTACGTTTCGTATATTTATCTATAAATGATACGAAAATTAAAATAATCGTAATTGGATATAAAATAATTAATACAGGTAATGTAATTTTGATTAATAAACTTAAACCTAAGTTTGAAATCACGAAGCTGAAAATACAAACGTATAGTACGAGCTTTTTGTAAGAAACATTTGTTAGTACTGTTGCGAAATAGTTTGCAAATGCACTTACAACACCAATTGCTGTCGTTAAACAAGCGAAGATAATGGCGATGCTTAATAAAACATTACCGCTTGTCCCAAAGAAGTGGTACATAACAGTCGCTAATAGTTGACCACCGTTCTCGAATTGTCCTAAGTTGCCGTTTGAAGCACCGATATAACCGAGTAAGAAGTACACAATTGTTAAAAATAGAGCTGCAATGCTTCCGCAAATAATTGTATATTTGGCGATAGATTTCTTCTCTTGTATACCGTTTTGGCGAATTGCATTTACAACAATCGTTGATAATACAAGTGCACCGATTGCATCTAACGTTAAAAATCCTTCAAGAAATCCTTTGAAAAATGGAATTTCTTTATAGTCACCAATAGGTTCTGTAAATGTTCCTGGTGAAAGTATCGCTTTTGTTGCCATAATTGCAATAATTCCAAGTAAAATTGGTGTTAATATTTTTCCGATATGATCTACTAATTTTGATGGATTTAATGATAAGAAGTAGACGACTGTAAAGAACATCGCACTAAAGATTAACATAGAGTACCATTGGTCCGGGAAAAGTGGTGCAATCCCAATTTCATAAGATACAGATCCAGTTCGTGGAATAACAAATAGTGGGCCGATTGAAAGATAAATAATGATAGCGAATATTGCTGCGAATTTTGGATGAACACGGCTTGCTAACGTGTTGAAACTACCACCGGCAAGGGCAACAGCGACAATAGCAAGTAGAGATAAACCGACGTCTGTAATAATAAATCCTGTAATGGAAATCCACATATTTCCTTCGGAAGAAAGACCGAGAAGGGGCGGGAAAATCATATTACCAGCACCGAAGAAAACTGCGAATAGTAATAAACTAATCGAAAGTATTTGCGCTGGTTTTAAAGTTGTACGCATATAAAGAAAATCCTCCTAATGAGTGTTTTTGTCGAAAATTCAAACAATTTGTCGAGTAACTGTTATTATTTTAAAGGTCTGATGACTAGAAAGCAATAGGGAATTTTGAAAAAATTAAAAAATAATGCATTAAATCGAATAAATATACTATTTATATGTTTAATAGGAAGGATTTAACTTATACGTAAAAAAACACATATCACTAGGATACGTGTTTTAAAAAAATATTTTTTTATCGCGTTCTTCTTTTAAAATTTCAACCGCTTCTCTGAAACGTTGTGAATGGACAATTTCTCGTTCACGTAAGAAGCGTAGGCTGTCATTTATATCTGGATCATCTGATAAGTTAATAAGCCATTGATATGTTGCGCGTGCTTTTTCTTCAGCCGCAATATCCTCATATAGATCGGCAATTGGATCACCTTTAGCTTGTATATAGGTTGCAGTAAATGGAACACCAGCAGCGTTATGGTAGTGAAGTGCACTATCATGATCAGCGTAATGAGGGTCAAGACCAGCAGCTTTCATTTGTTCAGGCGTTGCATCTTTCGTCAGCTTATAAACCATCGTAGCAATCATTTCAAGATGTGCAAATTCTTCTGTACCAATATCAGTAAGGAGACCAATGACTTTATCAGGAATTGTATAACGTTGATTTAAGTAACGGAGTGCAGCAGCTAATTCTCCATCTGCACCGCCATATTGCTCAATTAATAATTTTGCAAGTGCTGGATTGCAAGTTCCTACTTTAACAGGGTATTGTAATTTTTTTTCATAAATCCACATAGTTTCTCTCCTTTATATTTGCCATGGCCAAGGACCTTTGCTCCATTCCCAAGGGGCATTCGAATAACTGTTTCCAAACTGTTGGAGTGGTCCGTATTTTTCTTCCATCTGTTGTTTTAATACTCTTCGTTTATAGGAAAAGTCATTAAATTGATTAATAGCAGCAGTGTCGTCGGGATGTGTATCTAAATAAAGAGTGAGTTCGACTAGTACAAAGTCTAGTTCTTGAAGCTCTAGTAACAGCTGATAATATTCTTCTGGTAGCGATTGAGTCACGTCAGTAGTCACCGCCCTTTTTTATAAGGATTTTCATAATAGTCATAAAAAACAGGCCATAAAGTCCCTTTTTGTAGTGCTTCTTTTGGCGTGAATTGCGGTAAGTTTGGCGGTTGAAAGCCTAAAAATAAATTAGGAGGAGTAGAATAATATTTTTTTCCGATAGGAGGACAAGGATCGAGAGGACTATGATAGGGCACAAATGATCTCATATATTTATTCACGAATAAACCTCCTTACATGTTCATTACTACGTATTGTATTCAGACATAATGAGCATTTATGACACATATAAAAAAGTAATAGGTACGGGGGGAATGAATGTGGAGACTGTGAAACAATTCATTGTATTGGAAGTGAAAAACTTAAAGGAAACGTTGTATTTTTACGAAGGGATTTTAGGAATCAAACCTAGTTTAGAAAGACCGCAATTAGATACAACAGGAGTTTGGTATGATTCTGATTCAAAGAGAATTAGTTTTGTCATGAATCGCGTGTTAGGTGGACGGGAAAAAACTGTTACAGATTCATGTGAGGTTTTAACGTTTACGATTTCTAACATAGAGAAATTGAAAAAGAAGCTGGCGTTTTATGAGATTTTATATACAGAAAATGAATATGCGAAGAGTATTGTAGTACAAGACCCAGATGGATATAAACTTGAAGTGATGGAGAAGGATGAATAGACGGAGGGGATTTGGTGGAGAGAAATTATGAAGAAAGTGCGTTGTTTGAGCATCAATTTTGGCTAAAGGTACTTACTGATCATGCGCAGTTTTTACTTGATGCATTAGCTCCAAAGGAAAAAGAAGATATAAAAAAAGCTATTTATTTTGTTGAAACATTTACGAATCTGTTAAATAAAGTTCGTAATGTGAATCTCGTGGCATTTTCCAAAGAGGCGGAACAAGCAGCTAAGGAAATACGAATGTTTAAATTAAATATTATACAGAAACAGTTGGAAGGAAAAATTACCATTCATTTTACGCCAACTTTTATCAATCATATGGTAAATGAAGTTGAGGAGTATATAACGGTTTTAGAGTTTTTAAAGAAAGGGGAAGTTCCGCCTGTTTTTCACGAATTACATTATCATCTCGTTTGGTTAACAGATGCAGCTGGTCATGCAGGCTCTATTTCTGGTGGGCTAGATCTTGTTGAAAAAAGATTAAAAAAGAAAAGTGAAGAATTCGAGAAGCACTTTGAACAATTTTATTTGAAGGCAGTTGAAATGACGGGGTATTTAAGGACAGAGCTTCATCATTTTCCTGCATTAAAGAAGTTTACAAAAGATGTTTCACTTGAACTAAAATTATTTTCACATTTTTTACATGAAGTGGAAGAGCTCGAGTTATCAAATGAAATATTAAGTGCATTATCAGCGAGAATGGCAGATCATATGGCAAGAGAAGAATGTTATTATTTATTAAAATTAGCTCAATCGTCTGGGCTTGAAATGCCGAAGTGTAATCCGCTTTAAAGAAAAAGAGGTCAATTTTATTTGGCCTCTTTTTCTGTTTTATTGTCTCTTTTTATTTTTGCTTGTTCAATACTTGCCTGTAATGTCTCCATAATATTGATGATGTTTGGAGCAGGAGAGATGGTTTCCGTTTTTTCCTGTTCTTCAATTTTATTTTCTATTAATTCGGTAAGAGCTTCTTTATATTCATCTGTATATAACTCTTGTTCGAAAGGGTTTGTAAGATGGTGGATTAAATTAATTGCTGCGGTGAGTTCTTGTTTTTGAATCGGATAATTTTCGTTACTTGGTAAGTTAGGTGTATTTGTTATATCGCGAATTTCATTAGGATAGTGAATAGTTTGCAACATAAGCCCATCTTCAAAGTTACGGATAATAGCTAAATGTTGTTTTTTTCTAATGGAAATATGGATAAGACCAAGTTTATTCGTACGTTCAAGAGCTTCTTTTAATAATAAATACGATTTTTCGTGTCCTGGAGTAGGGCCTATAAAATAAGAACGATCATAGAGAACGGAATCAATTTCGTTATTTTGGATAAAAGATATAATACGAATAGATCGTGGTTCGTGAGCTTTTTGCAACGTAGATAATTCTTTTTCATCCATAATAATGTACTTATGAGGTGCGTATTCATAGGCTTTTACAATATCTTTATCATCGACTTCTTCATCTGTACAATCGGGAGCGAATTTTTTATATTTAATAGGTGTTAAGCATTCTTTATGGAGGCTTAAAAATTTTATATCGTTTTCATCTACGGCGCTATATAGTTTAATTCCTATATTTAATAGTCCAAGTGAAAGTGCACCTTTCCAGACGGTATGCAAATGAAACATCTCCTTTCGTTCAAAAATGGTTATGTATATTATGAGATAGTAGGAAATTTCCTATACGTGTATTTGTTTTTTACGGAAGGGATTGGAATATAAAAGATATTGACAAGCCCTCTGAAATATTTTAATGTGAGTGTATAAAATTGTGTATAAAGGGGAGTAACTTATTACAATAAAGTCGTCATTACAGGGAGAAACCCTCGGCTTTATTGGCAACGTTTCGTTGTTAGTGAGACCTTTACCAGCAATGGTAAAGGCCCCTTATTGTCTTTTTTAGGACCCTTACCATATTTGGTAGGGGCCTTTTTGTATACAAAGAGAGGAGAAATAAAAATGAAAAAACTGATTAGTAGATTAAGAGTTGTATTTCATGTTCGCCGATTTGTTCCATTCCTATTTGACTTTTTTACTTCAAAAGAGGTTTCAATAAAGAAGAAAATCTTATCCATTGCTTTTTTAGTTGGTTATGTAGCGATGCCGCTCGATTTAATTCCAGACTTCTTACCGTTCATCGGTATTTTAGATGATATTGGGATTGTGTTATTTATTTTGAACCGAATTGTAAAAATGGCGCCAGTTCAATTACAAGAAAAGCATAATGTAAACGTAGGATAGGAGTTAAAATATGGAGCAAATTATTTTAGATATAATTGAGTTTTTAAAGCAGTTTTCTTATTTTGGAGTTGTATTGGCTTTAACGTTTGAATTTATTCCAGCAGAAGTCGTTTTGCCTATGGTTGGATATTGGGTGTACGAGGGGGATATGAATTTTTGGCTAGCTGTATTAGCTGGAACACTTGGCGGAACGACAGGACCGTTAACGTTATACGCACTCGGTTATTACGGTGGTCGTACTCTATTAATAAAGTACGGGAAATACTTCTTTATTAAAGAAGAACAAATTCAAAAAGCAGATGATTTCTTTGAGAAATATGGACCAGTTGTAGCATTTGTTGGACGCTTTGTACCGGGAGTTCGAACACTTATTTCTGTTCCATGTGGTATGGCAAAAATGAATATATGGAAATTTAGTATTTATACATTTGTAGCAATGTTCCCGTTAACAACTTTATATGTCTATTTTGGAATGAAATTAGGTCCGCATTGGGCAAAAGCGGCGGATGTTGTTGGACAATATATGCTACCGATATTACTTGTCGTCGTTATCGTTGTCGGTGGTATATTAACCTATAAATTTATGAAAAAAAGGAACAGCACGGAATCTATCTAGTCATTGATATTTGTATATTTTTTGAAAATAGATGAATCGTACAGGCAAAAGACTCTGAAGGACATACACATATAGGGAATAAAAAAAGAGAGAGGGGAAACAACTATGTCTTGTGAGTGCTCAGGGATAGCATTAACTTGTTGTCCAGATAAAAATTATGTACAAGATAAAGTGTGTAGTCCGTGGTCTGCTACTGTAGTTGCAACAGCAATCGATAATGTTCTTTATACAAATAATATTAACCAAAACGTAGTGGGTACTGGTTTTGTTAAATATGATGTTGGACCAGGCCCAATTACTGTAGAGGTGCTTGATTCTGCTGGTACTGTACTAGATACACAAACATTAAATCCAGGAACGAGTATCGGGTTTACGTATCGTCGTTTTGATATTATACAAGTTGTGTTACCTGCAACACCTGCTGGAACGTATCAGGGAGAATTTTGTATTACAACACGTTATCCACTTTCATAGCAGAATAGGAGAGGATCAAAATGGGAATGAGAAGTTCCAGTTTGTCTTGTTGTTCTAATAAAACGCTTGTACAAGATCAAGTATGTACAGACTGGTCTATTACAGGTGCTGGTACTCAAATTGTATATACAAATAATATCACGCAAGAAGTATATGGTTCAGGTTACGTAAAATATGATGTAGGTGCGGCTCCAATTACAGTTGATTTTTTAGTAGGTGCTACAGTAATTGATACAATTACCGTACAACCACAAAGTAGCGGTACTTTCACTGTAAGATATTTTACGACTGTTCGAATTACTACAACAGGAACAACTGTTAATCAAGGCGAGTTTTGTATTACAGTACGTTATCCGATTTCATAAAAAAGCATACCGCAAATGGTATGCTTTTTTAATTGAGGAAGTAATAAGATTGGTATTTTATAAACAGCATGTAAATTGGCAACAGTACTTGCCTTCTAAATATAGTGAAGGATTATGTTGGATATTAGCAATATTAACTGACTGTAAGTCTTTTCCTGTGTACGATATTGTATTACCAGGAAACACAGTGAAAATATTGGTTACTGCTCCAACGATTTGAATTGTAATTGCTTCTGTGCTGCTAGTACTATTGTAAACCGAGACAGTGCCTGATATAGGCAGCATTCCATCACTTTGCCACAGTATCATCGATTGCGATTCATCTTTGGCGGAGGGAATGTTGTTATTCGTTATAAGGAAATTTCCTGCAAATTCATTTGTTACTCGCTCGCAATCTGGATCTGGAGGAGGGGGAGGTGGACAAGGATCTGGGCAAATGATAGACAAAGGAGCAAAACAGCCAATGTTTTTTTTATTCTTCAATACAACCCCCTCCTTTTTAAGTAGTCTTTTACTACTATTAAATGTAGAAGCATGGCCGATGTGTTAAGAATAGATAAAAAAAATAAAATCGTGATAGTTTCATAGGCCCATACCTCTTCACAGTTTTTATAGGAAAAAGTTAGTTAACTATTAGATAAAAGTGCTTGTTTTATGTATTAGACAAAAGTGCTTGTTTTATGTAAATGTGGCATTTAATATAAAATTGACTGTATATTTACAAAATTTAAACAAAATAAATTTTTAATTTAAATTAAGTTAATATATGTTCGATACAATAACCAATGTAATTAATTTATTATATGAGGGGGATTCATGTGGAAAGAACAGCTTTACGCAAAGTAAAAGGTCTTATTGGATTATTAATGGTTTTTGTATTAGCATTTGTATCATTTCCGTGGGGTACATCAGTTAAAGCGGAAGAGAAGAAGCAAGAAAAGGCACCGAGTGAGAAGAAGATCGTTTTCCCGGTTGTAAGTGATGTACATATTAAGAATAGTGGAACAGATGATACGTTTCGCTGGAAACGAGCAATCGAGCAACTGAATACACTTGCACCTAAACAAGATGCGTTTGTAATTGTGGGAGATTTTACTGATTCAGGATCACTGCAACAATATGATCGTTTCATGCAAGTGTATAATGAAAATGCAAATAAAGATGCTGTGCGAATGAATTCTCTTGGTAACCATGATTATTGGAACGGTTTATCTGTAGAGGGCGCACAGAAGCGTTTCTTAGAAAAAACAGGAATGGAATCGATTTACTATCATAAAGTGGTGAAAGGGTATCATTTCCTTGTTATGTCTCCAGAAGATGGGACAACTCATGGATATTATTCAGATAAGCAAATTAATTGGTTAAAAGAAGAAATGGCAAAGGCACAAAAAGATGATCCAGAAAAACCAATTTTCGTATTTTTACACCAGCATATTAAAGATACAGTATACGGTAGCCAAGAGTGGGGAACAAAAGATAGCGCGAAAATTAACGAGGTGTTAAAAGAATATCCACAAGTTATTACGTTTTCAGGTCATTCACATTATCCGTTAGATGACCCGAGATCGATTCATCAAAAAGACTTTACATCAGTTGGTACATCTTCAGTAAGTTATATGGAAGTTGAAGGTGGTAAAGTACAAGGGACGATCCCGCCAGGAGCTAGTACATTAAGCCAAGGCTTATTAGTAGAAGTAGACGATAAAGAAGTAACGATCAATCGCCGTGATTTCCATACAAATTCTTGGACAGGCGAGCCTTGGAAAATTAAATTACCAGCAAAGAAAGACACATTTACACATGTAGAAGATCGTGATAAAGAAAAGCCATACTTTGCAAAAGATGCAAAGCTCGCTGTATCAAATGTAACAGAAAATGCAGCAACAGTAACATTCCCACAAGCGCTGGATAACCTTCTTGTTCACTCTTATCGTGTACAAGCTAGAGATAAGCAAACGGGAGAAATAAAGAATAAATTGTTGGCATTCTCAGAGTTTTATCGTGATCCAGTGCCGAAAGAGCTCACATTTACACTGGCAGGGTTAGATGGTGGGAAAACATATACACTTGAAGTAGTTGCGATTGATTCATTTGGCAATGAAAGTGTACAACCATTAACGGCGGAAATTACTACGAAAAAAGATAATATTGACCCGAATGTGAAAGTACCAAAGGCTGATGTTTTCGATGTGAACTTTGCAGATGGTACATTTAAAGACAATTCACCATTTGCTACAAAAGGTGATATGAAGGGCAATGTGACTATTGAATATGATAAAGCATTGAAAAAGAATGTTATGAAATTAAACGGAAAAGCAAACACATTTGGATACCTTCCATTTTCAGCAGCACAAAAAGAGAAAGTAGCAAATACGTTCACGCTAGAAACTGTATTTTCAATGAATGAAATTCGCGGACAAGGTATTTTGCAAAATACAGAGAGTGGCGGAATTGGTTTTGAATCTACAGGAAGTGGATATGTTGAATTATGGGCTCACATTGGCGGCAGTTATAAACGCGTTGGCGTTCAATTAGAAGCAAACAAAACATATCACTTAACAGGAACGTATAACGGAAGTGAAGTAGCTATTTATGTAGATGGTAAAAAAGTAAATAGCCAACCGGCTACAGGAAAAGTGTATCATCCAAATGTACCATTTGCACTTGGAGCGGATCCTGATAGCAATGGAAAGGGCGGTATTCCGTTAAATGGACAAATCGCGCTTGCAAGATTATATAGTAAAGCGTTAAGTTCTTCAGAAGTATTAGCGGCGTACAATGAGTTTTCTAACCGTACGACATTAGAGCAAGTAAATGCGTTATTTGAAGAGCTTGGAAAAGTAAAAGAAGTGCTAGCTGGTACGTATGAGTTTGGTGATAAGCCAGGTCAATATTCAAAGGAAGCATTTCAAAAATTAGAGAAAAGCTATAATAATGCAAAGCAAGCATTTGAAAATGTAGGGAGTACGGGAGAGCAAATCGTTCAAACGTATAACGAATTAAAAACAGCTAATGTAACATTTGTACAATCTAAAGTAGTAGAACAACCGAAAACACCGAAAGAAAAATTACAAATCAATATTGAATCTGCAAAAGCAGTAGTGAAAAAAGCGCAAGATGTAAATGTAACGGACGGTTCAGTGAAAGCACTGAGTCAAAAAATTACAGTGGCCGAAGCTGTAGTGAAAGATGTAAAAGTAAAAGATGCACAGGTAGAAACGATGAATCGTACATTAGAGTATACGATTTCACTTGTTGAAAAAAGCATAAACAAATAAGAGAGAAGAAAAGAAGCTTATCATGATAGGCTTCTTTTTTGTTATACTAAAAATAGCATAGAATGAAGGAGCGAATAATTTGGAAGAGAAAAAGCTAAAAAGAATTCTTGAATATGTATGGATCGCGGTTGTGCTCCTTGTAGGATATTATTTCTTAAAAGAAAAAAGTATATGGGTTCTATTTTTAATGACGTTTTTATTAGCGGGTTTAGGCACGTTATTTATTAATTTCTTCTTTGATAGTTTAAATGCATGGAAGAAGAAAAAGAAGGGAACGAAGTAAAGGAGGGAACATATGCAAAAGTGGAAGCTCATATATCAGGTGATTATTTTCCTATTACTTGTAGGTATTGGAATTGTGAAATACGCAACGCCAATAGGAAATTGGGCATCATTTACAGCTTGCATCGGCATATTTTTCATTTTACAATCGTTAACGAAAAAATATAATAGTACAGAAAAATAGCTCGCCGCTAAAACGGCGAGCTATTTTGTTATGCTTTTTTCTTTTCATCATTCGTTTTTTCGGTAGCTAAGTGACTATGCTTTCTAGAGTAGAAGAAATAGAAGCATAAGCCGACTATAAGCCAAACGGCAAAGCTAATCCATGTTGTTTTAGACAAATTGATCATTAAATATAAACAGCAAAGAATAGCGACAACTGGTAGTACAGGTACGAAAGGTGTACGGAATCCGCGTTTCAAGTCAGGGTGTGTTTTTCGTAAAATAAGTACTGCGCAGCAAACGAATGTGAAGGCTGTTAATGTCCCGATGTTTACTAAATTCGCTAATACGTGCAGATCTAAAAGTCCTGCTAATAAAGCGGCAACAACACCAGTAATCCACGTGTTTAATAAAGGGATTTTCACTCTTTTATTTACACGTGCTAACGCTTTTGGAAGTAAACCGTCACGGCTCATCGCATACGAAACGCGAACTTGTCCATACATAACGACTAAGAGAACGGTTGTCATTCCAGTCATCGCTCCAACAGCGAGTAGTCCTGCAATTGTATCTTCGCCAACGAAATGTAAGGCAAATGCAACTGGATCAGAAACATCTAATTGTGTATAAGGAACCATACCTGTTAAAACGAAAGATACAATCATATATAAAACAGTACAAATAAGAAGGGAACCGATAATGCCGATTGGTAAATCGCGCTGTGGTTTTTTCGTTTCTTCCGCAGCGGTTGCGATTGCATCAAAGCCTAAGAAGGCGAAGAATACAGTAGCAGCTCCAGTAATAATACCGTCGTACCCGAATGGAATGAACGGCGTCCAATTTTCAGGCTTTACATATTTTGCGCCTGCTACGATAAAGGCGATAATAACAGCCAATTTAATAAGAACCATAATATTATTAATGCGTGCGCTTTCACGTATACCAAAACTTAAAAGACCTGTAATGAGTAGTAAAATACAAACAGCTGGTAAATCGATGAGACCACCTTTTCCTACGCCAGGGGCCGAGGCGATTATGGCGGGCAGATGAACGTTAAACCCTTGTAGTAAAGATTGTAAATAACCAGACCAACCGACAGCTACTGCCGCGACGGCAAGTAAATATTCGAGCATTAAACACCATCCGACGATGAAGGCGACGACTTCTCCGACTGTCATGTATGCGTAAGTATACACACTTCCTGAGACAGGAATAGAAGAAGCAAATTCGGCATAACAAAAGGCTACACAAGCACAAGTAAATGCAGCAATAAGAAATGATAGCATAATACCAGGACCAGAATGTTTCGCTGCAACAATACCTGTTAATACAAATATCCCTGTCCCAATTACGGCGCCAATTCCTAAAAACGTTAAATCAAGTGCGGTTAATGTTCTTTGTAGTTGTCGTGGTGATTCAGTAGTAATCGCCTTTTTTCGTAATAATGATTTCACTTTGGACTCTCCCCCCGTTTTTCATTTCCATAACTGCGAATGTAGTATGAGCCCACTAGAAAAGAGTATGTAAGGAAATGGAGGTACAGTTATGGTGCGTAGTTTTTTAAAATTGCTGGATTAATCTTAATATAATTCAGAATATTTTGTCAAATAAAAATATGACAAATAAAATGCGGATGAATAGGAGAAACTACTTGCAGGAATGGACGAGGGTTAACGACCCACTGATTAAAGTTAAAGTAGGAGAAGATGTTATGTTATTTTATTTTGAACTTGTCGTCATTTTACTTTGTACGAAATTAGCTGGTGATATTAGCGTGAGGCTTGGCCAGCCTTCTGTACTTGGTAAATTAATTATCGGTATTATTATCGGTCCAGCTGTACTTGGTATTATAAATAGCTCTGAACTGATTGATGAGCTGAGTGAGATTGGTGTTTTACTCCTTATGTTTATGGCTGGACTTGAAACAGATTTAGACGAACTAAATCGGAATTTGAAATCATCATTTGCAGTAGCAGCTGGTGGAATTATTTTTCCTTTCATAGGTGGTTATGTAACAGGATTGCTGTTTGGACTAATACAATCTCATGCAATTTTTTTAGGGTTATTACTTTGCGCAACGTCAGTTAGTATTACAGTGCAAACGCTAAGAGATTTAGGAAAAATGAATACGAGAGAAAGTACAACGATTTTAGGTGCTGCTGTATTTGATGACGTCATCGTCGTTATTTTATTAGCGTTTGTTATGAGCTTTTTAGGAACGCAAGATGTGAATATAACACTTGTTATCGTAAAGAAAATTATCTTCTTTGTTAGCATTGTTTTTATTGCATGGAAAGTTGTTCCTTGGATTATGAAAATGCTCGTGCCGCTTCGTGTAACAGAAGCGTTAATTAGCGCGGCTCTTATTATTTGCTTCTCTTTTTCTTATTACAGTGAAATGATGGGAATTGCAGGCATTATTGGAGCATTTGCAGCCGGAATTGCCATTTCTCAAACAGAGTATAAGCACGAAGTAGAACATAAAATTGAACCGATTGCTTATGCAATATTTGTACCGGTGTTCTTCGTAAGTATCGGAATGGAAATTACATTTCAAGGTATCGGAAGCCAGCTTTGGTTCATTATCATCATGACGCTCATTGCGATTTTCACAAAGTTAATTGGATCAGGTTTAGGAGCAAGACTAACAGGATTCAACCTTCAATCTTCTATTAGTATCGGTGCGGGAATGGTGTCGCGCGGAGAAGTAGCACTTATCATCGCAGCGAATGGACTTACGGCGAATTTACTAGCGAAAGAAAATTTCACAGCGATTGTTATTGTTGTTATATTGACGACGATTATTACGCCGCCGCTTTTGAAGAAGTATTTTGTATAGAGAGGAAGGGCTTATCTGAAGTAGATAAGCTCTTTTTTTTATAGTAAAAAGCAATAGTCATTAGCTTGAATAGGTTGTAATTATGGTAAAATCTATGTATGTAATATGACGAGGAGAGGGAAGGTTATCGGTATAATCATACTTATTGCAGTATGTACACCGTTTACTGCATGGAAAGAATCAAAAGCGAAAGGTTTTCCGGTTTCTATTTTTTCTTCCTATGTAGAAGATGAAAACCCGAAAGACTATAAGTAGACTGCTTTTGTACCTGACTGTGCAGTTTGGATACATGGATGGGGAAAATACCGATTTGAAGGTGAAATAACGTTATATAAAAAAGGGATGGAACTGTAATTGTTCACCATCCACCTGGTAATGATGGTTTTTATCTATATGGTGTAAATGATAGTAGAGAATATACGCAACCGTAAGAAGTGGAGGTTAAATAGTGAAAGCTTCAACATTACTATTTAAAATTGAAAGTAATATGGATCAATTTTCACCAGCTGAAAAGAAGGTTGCCATGTACATAACGGAGAATGCAGAGATTGTTCCGAACTTAACGACGAAAGAAGTGTCAACGAATGCAGGCGCAAGTGAGGCGAGTGTCGTTCGCTTTTGTAAATCGATTGGGATTGGGAGCTTTAAAGCATTTAAAATCGCGCTCGTTCGTGAATTAACGATTGCTGATTATAATATTAACGATTTTTCAGTGATGAATACGGAAGATGGACCGTATGACTTGTTTAATAAAGTTACATATGTGAATAAAGCTGCAATTGAGGCGAGCGTTACGGCGATAGATAAGAAGGAGCTTGAGAAAGCAGCAGATCGTATTGTAAATGCGGATAAAATTATATTTTACGGAGTAGGCGGATCAGCTACTCCAGCGATGGACGGGGCTTATAAATTTACACGGCTCGGATTTACGGCAATGATGCTGTCTGATTTTCATATGATGTTGCCGCTTGTGACGAATTTAAAAGAAGGCGATATATTTGTGGCGATTTCAACATCTGGTCGTACGAAAGATGTACTTGAAATGGCGCAATATGCGAAGAGACAGGGTGCAACAGTTATTGCGATTACGAAGCTTGATCAATCATCACCGTTATATAAAGAGGCGGATATTCGTCTTTGTATGCCAGATGTAGAACAAGATCATCGTATTGCAAGTATTGCTTCAAGAATGACGCAATTGAACATGATAGATGCTCTATATGTGATTACCTTTAATCGCATTGGTAATAAAGTGCTAGATCAATTTATGGAAACAAGAGAAGAAGCTTTGCGATTACGGAAGCTGAAATGAGAAGATGGGGAAACCCATCTTTTTTGCATACGGACGGACATAAATTCGTCATGAAAAGAAATTAAATTTCATAAAATAATAAAGTAATATTGATTTTAAATTTCTTGAAGTTATAATGAAAGTATGAAATTAAATTTCAAAGTAGGTGGGAATATGTTAGAAAATTTATCGACAGAACATCGTAATGAGAAGACGATGAATTTAGATGAGATGAGCATAAAAGAAGTTCTGCAAAGTATGAATGAAGAAGATCGAACTGTTGCATTAGCAGTTGAAAATGAAATAGAGCAGATTGAAAAAGTTGTGCAGACTGTTATTAAATCTTTCGAAGAAGAGGGCCGATTAATTTACATTGGGGCTGGTACGAGTGGCCGTTTAGGTATTTTGGACGCAGTGGAATGTCCGCCGACATTTGGCACAGACGATAAAATGGTGCAAGGATTTATAGCAGGTGGGTTGAAAGCGTTTACTAAAGCGGTAGAAGGTGCAGAAGATCGCGAAGAATTAGCAGAAGAAGATTTAAAAAGTATTGGATTAAATGAGAAAGATACAGTGATTGGAATTGCAGCAAGTGGTCGAACTCCTTATGTTATTGGTGGCTTGAAGTACGCGAATAGCGTAGGAGCGAGTACAGCTAGTATCTCCTGTAATAAAAATGCTGAAATAAGTAAATATGCAAAACTAAACGTGGAAGTAGAAACAGGCGCAGAAATTTTAACAGGATCAACGCGTTTGAAAGCTGGTACAGCGCAAAAACTAGTGCTCAATATGATTTCAACAGCATCTATGATTGGTGTAGGGAAAGTATATAAAAACTTAATGGTAGATGTTCAATCTACAAATGAAAAGTTAATAGAACGATCAAAACGAATTATTGTGGAAGCAACAGGTGTTAGTTATGAAGTAGCGGCAGAGCATTATGAAAAAGCAGAACGTAACGTGAAAGCTGCGATTGTTATGGTGTTATTGCAGTGTGAGTATGGGGAAGCACTGGAGAAACTAAAAGAAGCGAAAGGGTTTGTGAAGAAGGCACTATAAAATAATAGGGAGGGGGATTCTATTATGAAGAAAGAAGAGAGAATGGCCAGAGAAATTTCAGAGCAACTTGGGGGAGTAAAAAATATTCGTGGCATTGCTCATTGTATGACGAGACTACGATTAACGCTTCATGATGAAAGTAAAGTAAACATGGACCTTTTAAAAAAGGTTGAAGGGGTTATGGGCGTTATTGAAGATGAGACGCTTCAAGTTGTCGTTGGTCCGGGAACGGTAAATAAAGTAGCAGCAGAGATGGAAGGTTTAACGGGACTGCGAATTGGTGAGGTGGCAGATCATCACCTTGAAGATCTTGGGCAAGAGATGAAGTCAGAGATTAAGAAGAAAAATAATACACCGGTGAAAAACTTTTTAAGAAAAATAGGAAGTATTTTCATTCCGTTAATTCCGGGTCTTGTTGCGTCAGGTATTATAAATGGGGTTGCTAACTTTGCGAAAAACGCAGGTGCTGATCCGAATGCAACATGGCTACAAATGTTACTACTTATTGGCGGCGGTATCTTTACATTCTTAGGCATTTTAGTCGGTTGGAATACAGCGAAAGAGTTTGGCGGGACTCCAGTTCTTGGGGCAATTGCTGGTATTTTAATTTTCAATCCAGCGATGGCGAACGTAAAGTTATTTGGTGAAGCGCTCGTACCCGGACGGGGCGGATTGTTTGCAGTTATTTTTGCAGCGTGGCTTATGGTTGTAGTGGAAAGACAAGTTCGAAAAGCTGTACCAAATGCAGTTGATATTATCATAACGCCACTTATTACTGTGTTAGTCGTAAGTATCGTAACGATGTTAGCAATTCAGCCGGTAGCAGGTTTCTTATCTGAAGGAATTACGAGCGGAATTAATGGTATTTTAAGTATTGGTGGCGCGTTTGCGGGAGCAGTACTTGCAGGAACATTTTTACCGCTCGTTATGGTCGGATTACATCACGGTTTAACACCGATTCATATGGAGTTTATTAATCAAACGCACGTAACACCTTTATTACCAGTACTCGCAATGGCTGGAGCTGGTCAAGTAGGTGCAGCCATTGCGATTTTTGTAAAAACAAAAAATAAACGACTTCGTAACGTAATTAAAGGGGCATTACCAGTTGGATTTTTAGGAATTGGCGAACCGTTATTATATGGGGTTACATTACCACTTGGAAAACCGTTTCTTACAGCTTGTTTAGGAGCAGCAGTTGGCGGTGCATTCCAAGCAGTTATGAAAACAGCTGCACTCGGAATCGGTGTATCTGGATTATCATTAATTCCGTTAATTGCTGATAATAAATATTTATTATATTTCCTTGGATTAGTAGTGGCATATACGTTCGGATTCATCTTTACGTACTTCTTCGGATTTAAAGAAGAAATGGCAGAAAACATATAGAGAAAGGGATTCCTTTCTCTTTTTTTATTCATAGAAAGGGAGATTCATATGCTAGGAGTATCAATTTATCTTTCAAAAGAGCGAGTAAAGAAACAAGAAGAATGGCTAAAAGTAGCGAAGAAAAACGGATTTTTATCTATTTTTACATCACTTCATATACCAGAAGATGATCCAAATACGTATAAAGAGTTAATTCAAATACTTGGGAAACAGGCTCTTGAAAATGAAATGGAATTAATGGTTGATGTTTCCCAAAAATCGCTACACTATTTAGGAATGACGTACGAAAATGTGGAAGAGTTAGTAGAGTGGGGAATTACTGGTTTACGAATGGACTATGGCATCACGCCAAAAGAAATCGCACGCGTATCTCACAAGATGAAAGTAGCTTTAAATGCGAGTACGATTACAGATTCATTTTGGAAAGAGTTAATTACTGAAAAGATACGGGTCGAGAATGTAGAAGCGTGGCATAATTTTTACCCGCGCCCAGAAACAGGACTAGCAAAATCCTTTTTACAAAAACAAAACGAATATTTACATGCGTGCGGAATAAAAACGATGGCATTTATTCCAGGGGATGGGGAGAAACGGGGCCCGTTATATGAAGGATTACCAACGTTAGAAAAGCACCGCAATATGCGCCCGCTTGAAGCGTATTTAGAACTTGTACAAGATTGTGGTGTCGATAAGGTGTTAATCGGGGATATAAGCGGAAGTCTAGAAAGTGTACAAGAGATAGCGAGTGCGAGTAGAGGGATTATTCCGCTGCGGTACAAATCGTTTATAACTGATAAAGAAGTATTAAAAATAGTGGAACAAGTGCATACAAATAGACTAGATCCAGCTCGTGATGTCATTCGCTCAGTAGAATCGCGAGAAGAACATAAAGTGATTTTACAGCCGATTCATACCATTTCAAGAAAGAACGGTAGCATTACAATTGATAATGAATTGTACGGTAGATATGCTGGAGAGATGCAAGTTGCTATACATGATTTGCCTGTAGATGAGAAAGTGAACGTTGTTGGCATGGTTGTAGAAGAGGATATTTCTTTATTGCCGTATGTTGGCGCTGGAAAAATGTTTCAACTTTTTTGTGCGATAGAGTAAAAGCTTGAATTAACGCTACTTTGTAGGAAAACATTATCCGTAAAACGGATAATGTTTTTTGTTTTCTTTAAAAAAGTATTTGACGAATGAAATGAAATACCGTATTGTTTTGACTTGTAAATAAAAGTTCACCATAACAAAACAAAAAGGAGAGTTCAAAATGAATCAATATATTGGGAATTTAATTATTCGTATCGTGTTAGGAGTAACGTTCTTTGCACATGGTTTAGCGAAGTTTCAATCAGGTATCGATAACGTAGCAGGCTGGTTTACAAGCATTGGCTTACCGGGTGGTCTAGCGTATGGCGTAGCAACAGTTGAATTAGTTGGTGGTATATTATTAATTATCGGTTTAGGCGTACGATATGTAGGATTGTTATTTGCACTAATTTTAGCTGGAGCTATCGTAAAGGTAAATGGAGCAGCAGGTTTATTAGGAGATGGAAAGAATCCAGGATATGAATTGGACCTTGCATTATTATCAATGGGTGCGTATTTATTCGTTGTAAAAGCAGAAGGATATGTAGATCGTTTCTTAAAAGAGAAAGTAATGAAAACGAAGTAGATTTTATTTATAAATTGTTGACTTGAATCATTATTGTAACTATAATAATTACAACGTATAGATTAAGAATAAAACAATTTAAATATTTTTTTACACAAGATGTAACTACATAAGTTACATCTTGTGTAAAAATAAATAAAATGGGAGGAAGTAACATGCCTAAATCAAATTTAGAAATGATTCAAAGCACATATGAAGGATCAGCTTCTTCGAATGCAAAACATTTAGTAGAAGCTCTCTCTGAAAAAGCAGAATGGACAGAGGCAGAAGGGTTCCCGTACGGGGGAACTTATATCGGTGTAGAAGCAATAATGGAAAATGTATTTAGCCGATTAGGATCAGAATGGGATGATTATAAAGCAAGTGTAAATACATATCATGAAGTAAGCGGAAAAGATGTAATTATTGCTGAAGGTATGTATTCAGGAGTTTATAAAGAAACGGGAAAATCATTTGAAGCAGAATTTGTTCATGTATGGCAACTTGAGAACGGAAAAATTGTGAAGTTTAAGCAATATGTAGATAGTCATCTTGTTAGAGAAGCGATGAAGAGTTAATGCTTTTTAAATGGGGCGTAGGTATATGCATTACAATTATAATAATTTTCTCGTCTATAGTTGGCGGAAAGAAATTGCTTGCATATGTGGAAAAAGAAAATAAAAATATTCAAACCCAGCAAGTGGCAAACGAAAAAGAGAAGAAAGTTGCAGAAGAATCTCCGCAAGTTAGTGAAGGTGAAATTATTTCTACTATGCACAAAATGGTACACCAAAAGGTAAAATCCTCTGAAAAATGGGGATTTGTAGAAATGACAAACAAGGAAATTTCTAATGTGAAAAGAGATATTGAAAATAGCACAGGTTTTCAATATAAAATGAAGTTATTTTCTATTATAAATAGATGGGAAAAAGGAGATTTTTCTCAAACTGTTGAGGAGCATAACTTTTTATGGAGCCTTCAAGGTGGAGATACTGGCAAGGCGACGGAACGTTTATCGCCAGAAGAGGAAAAGCAGTATATAAAAGAAATGAAGAGAAAATAAAAACATCGCCAACCCAGATGACGATGTTTTTTCATTAAGAATGTTTTCGCATTAAAGGTCTAACAGGCTGAACGGCAACTGTTTTGAAATGAGAAAATAAATAACATCCTGTCACAACGATCATTGTCCCTAAAATTTGAATCCACGTTAATTCTTCTCCGAGGAAAAGGAATGCTAAAATAGCTGTGAAAATGGGATTGAAGTTTAGAAAAATGCCGGATGTAGTTGCTCCTAATTTTTGTACGCCAACATTCCAAAATACCATACAAAGAACTGTGGAAATGAGTCCAGTATATAAAAGTGATGTTATAAAAGAAGTGTTGATATTTGTAACAGTGAAGCTCCCTATGTTAAATGGTAGTAATAAAATAACACCGAAAATACCAGAGTAAAGCGTCGCCATGAGCGGTGTAGTTGTTTTTGTTGCCCATTTACTACAAACAGAATAGATTCCCCAAATACAAACTGCCGCAATCATCCATAAATCTCCGCTATTAAAGTGTAATGAAAATAAAAGTGAAAAATCACCTTTTAATAGGACAAGAATAACCCCAAAGAATGAAAGAATCATGGATAGAATTTGAAGTGTGTTTACTTTTTCTTTTAGAAATAATACTGAAAATAGTGCAATTGAAATCGCATTTAATGTAGAAATAAGCCCTACATTCGTTGCGGATGTTTTTTCTAGTGCTAAAAATTGAAAGATGTTAAAAAGAGCGACCCCTGAAATCCCCATTAGTAGTAACGGAAGTATTGCAGCACGAGGTGGAATGATTTTCTTTTCTTTAAACCAAACCATCGGTAATAAACAAACAATCGCAATCATCCATCTTAAACTTGTAAGTGTCATCGGAGATGCGTGATCAACAAGTGATTTTCCAACGACAAAGTTTCCTCCCCATAATAAGCTCGTTAGTAATAGTAAAAAGACATAAAAATAAGGCATATTAAAATCCCCTTTGTTGTAATCAATGTGAATTGTAAATAATTTTAGCATTTTTCTTTATTGTGTAATATATTATTTTGTATAATGGATAAAAATCGATAAAATGTTTTGTTATGAATGATATTTAAAGAAAAATGTTCAGTTTTATATGAGTTATAAGGTGTTTTTTCGAATAATCATCGGTAAGAAAAAAGGGGGAATTATAATGGAGTCGTCTGTTATTAAAGTGTTGGATGATCTAGATGTACAAATTTTAGATATATTGCAGAAGGAGTCACAAGTAAGTAATGCAGAGCTTGCACGACGTGTTAATTTATCACCAGCTGCAATGCATGCAAGAATAAAAAGATTAGATGGAGAAGGGTTCATTGATAAGCAAGTAGCTATTTTAAATCAAGAAAAGCTTGGTTTTGACTTGTTATGCTTCATTTTTATGAGTACGAATATTCATCAATCGGATAAACTTGAAGTGTTGGAAAAAGAATTAGAAGCGATGCCGGAAGTGTTAGAATGTCACTGTTTAACAGGGGAGTATGATTATTTATTAAAGGTTGCAAATCGTGATCGTAAGGAATTAGAGCAGTTTATTAGAAAGCTGAATAAGCTTGGTATTACAAAGATACAGACGAGTTTAGCACTTCGTGAAATTAAATATTCGACGGTATTACCGATACGAAATGAGGAACCGAGCATCGATTAGATTGCTTGGTTTTTTGTTTGTATAAAGTGATTGACGAGAAGAAAAGAGAGATGTATTATTATATAAAATTATGTATTAAAATTCATTTTGAGTTATAAATATTAATATCGGCGGCAAGGGGATAGCATATGAAAATCTGTAATGCGGTTACGAGTGATGTGAAAGAAATTTATAGTCTCATTGAAGTTTATGCAAAAGAGGGGGTAGTTTTACCGCGTTCTCTTTTGTCTCTCTATCAATATTTACAATGTTTATATGTTATGAAAGAAGAGGGGAAAATCGTTGGAGTTGCTGGTTTACATGTGTTAGGAGAGGATCTTGCAGAAGTACGATCGTTAGTCGTTTCGCATACATATGCAGGAAAAGGGATCGGACGTATGTTAGTAAACCATGTAATAAATGAGGCGGCGAAAATAAAAGTGAGTAGAGTTATTTCTTTAACATATGAAACGGAATTTTTTCAAAAGTGCGGGTTTGATTTTGTGAATAGAGAGGCGTTACCAGAGAAGGTATGGATTGATTGTAGACATTGTCCAAAGGTAGATTATTGTGATGAAGTAGCGATGATTCGGTACGTTGGATGAAGCAAAAGAAATAAGAGCAGCTAGCAAAAGCTAACTGCTCTATTTAAGGGATCTCTCCAAGGGGGAGTGGAGAAAATATTATGTTACTAGCAGTATTGACAGATTATTAGGAAATATACAAATCAGATGAAAGAAATTTTAAATAAACTTTCGGCATTGACAGTTTTTAAAATATTCATGTACAATACATATGAATGACATTCAGTCATTTTCTGTGTCAGGATGTAGTTAGTTTGAAAACGGAACAAATACAAAAGGTAAATGAGGATGATAGTTGTTTATATATAGTAGTGATGAAAGAGCATATTTTTTTAAAACAAAAATGACTGATAGTCAGTCATGAGAGGTGAGAGGTATGAAAAATAAAGCTTGGTTATATGTCATATTAACATGTATCTTTGAAATTTTTTGGGTGTTTGGTTTTAATACGGCCAATACTTGGTGGCATTGGATTATTATTTTAGGAGTTATCGCTGTTGATTTTCACTTCCTTTCTAAAGCGTGTGAACATCTTGCAACAGGGACTGTATATGCTGTTTTCGCCGGAGCTGGTACGGTAGGTACTTTCTTAATGGATGTATTCCTTTTCGGCGGGAGTTTCAGTGTAGGAAAATTATTCTTTATCGTGATGGTTGTAGCTGGCGTTATCGGTTTAAAGCTAGCTGATAATAAAGAAGATACTATGGAAGGAGCTGCTTAAAGATGGGTTGGTTTTTCGTATTTTGTGCTGCAATTAGTGAAATAGTCGGTGTGATCGGTCTTAAAATGTATAGTAAAGATAAAACGTTAGCAAATGGAGCACTTTATATAGGCGGGTTTGCTACATCCTTTGCATTCTTGTATACATCTTTCTTATTTTTACAAGTAAGTGTCGCGTATGCGGTTTGGATTGGTATTGGAACAGCAGGTGCCGTTTTATTAAACATGTTCCTGTTTGGTGAGTCGAAAAGTAAAGCACGTATCATTAGTGTAGCTCTTATTGTATGCGGCGTGACAGGGTTAAAGGCTCTTTCTTAAAGGTATTTGGCATTTTTATCTCCTAATTTTTTGTTAGGAGATTTTATTATGAAAAAAATGATTTCCTCGCAAAGTTCACTATCATTGACAGTACAATCGATTATCTTATAAAATGAGTGACAGTCATTCAATACGCGTGTGAAAGGGTTTAGATGATGAATAAAAAAGAGAAAATTGTCTATGCAGCGATTGAAGTATTTCAGGAAAAGGGCGTTGAAAAAACGAAGATTTCTGATATCGTGAAATTAGCTGGCATTGCACAAGGAACTTTCTATTTATATTTTCCTTCTAAGTTATCTGTTATGCCTGCAATAGCAGAAGTGATGGTTGAAAAGATGATACTTGCAGTAAAAGAAAAAGTTCAAAACGATGCGCCTTTCTCAAGTAAAGTAACGCAAGTAATAGATGCGGTGTTTCACTTCATAGAGGAATATCGTGAAATACAAGCTTTAATGTATGCGGGTCTTGCATCTACAGAACATATAAAAGAATGGGAAGCTGTGTATGAGCCTCTTTATATGTGGCTAAGTGAATTTTTAAATGAGGCGAAAGAAGCGGGTGAAATTCGTGATTCGGTTCACGCAGAGCGAACAGCGAAGTTATTTATTGCTCTAGTTGAATCAGCAGCGGAACAAGTGTATTTATATGATCATAAAGATGATGAGCAAGTGGAGATACAAAGGGCAGAAGTACTAGATTTTTTAACACATGCATTACATATAAAGAAATAGTGAGATGAACCTGTCTGAGAAGGTAGGTTCATTTTTGAGGAAAACTGAATGATAGTCATTCACCTAATGCGTATGTATGTGTGGAAGGATACAGTGAAATTCTAACGAGTAGGGGCATCTCTACTCATGATTAGCCCACAAATAGCAGGATAAAGAAAAAGCTTCTTGGGCATTATTTTTTGAGAGGAGCTTACGGGAAGAGGTGTTAAAAGTGAAGAAACCGATAAAAGAACAAAAGATGGTACTGGTCATTCTTTTGAGTAATATATTTATCGCTTTTTTAGGGATTGGATTAATCATTCCGGTTATGCCGTCCTTTATGAATGATATGGGTTTAACAGGTAAGACGATGGGATATCTCGTTGCAGTGTTTGCAATGGCTCAGCTTATTGCTTCACCTATTACAGGCCGGTGGGTCGACCTTTACGGTAGGAAGAAAATGATAATCATTGGATTATTTATTTTTGGTGTTTCAGAGCTTCTTTTCGGATTAGGAACAGATGTATGGATGCTTTATGTAGCAAGGGTGTTAGGCGGAATTAGTGCTGCGTTTATTATGCCTGGTGTTACGGCATATGTAGCGGATATTACATCTATCCAAGAACGTCCAAAAGCGATGGGATATTTATCTGCGGCGATTAGTACTGGGTTTATTATAGGGCCTGGAATTGGAGGATTTATTGCAGAGTACGGAATACGTGTGCCGTTTTTCGTTGCAGCAGCAATTGCCTTTATAGCATGTGTCATTTCCATCTTTATTTTAAAAGAGCCGTTAACGAAAGAAGAGCTTGCAGAGATTTCTGCTAACACGAAAGAATCGAGTTTTATTGGTGATTTAAAGAAATCATTACATCCAATGTATGCAATTGCATTTATTATCGTATTTGTACTTGCATTCGGTTTATCAGCGTATGAAACTGTGTTTAGTCTGTTTTCTGATCATAAATTTGGATTCACACCGAAAGATATTGCGGCAATCATTACAATTAGTTCAATCTTTGGGGTAGTTGTGCAAGTATTTATGTTTGGTAAATTGGTCGACATGTTCGGTGAAAAAGTGTTAATTCAAATATGTTTAATTGTAGGTGCAGTATTAGCATTCGTTTCAACTGTAGTCTTTAATTATTGGATTGTACTTCTCGTTACATGTTTCATTTTCCTTGCATTTGATTTACTTCGTCCAGCTTTAACGACGTTTTTATCAAAAGCAGCTGGAAAAGAGCAAGGATTCGTTGCTGGTATGAACTCGACTTATACGAGTTTAGGAAATATCGCAGGACCAGCGATGGGTGGCATATTATTTGATATGAATATTCATTATCCATATGCATTTTCAGGAGTTGTTTTAATAGTGGGTCTCGCTATTACATTTATGTGGAGAGAAAAACAGCTAGCTGAAAGTTTTGCAAAGTAATAAAACCCCTTACGACGTGAGGTAAAGTGACCCCCGAAAACGGGACACATATCAAAACACCTAAACCACCTATCCCCTAAATTCTTTAGGGGATAGGTGGTTTTGTTTTTATTGAATTTTCACATAATTGTAGTAATGAATGTATTCTAGCACAATCTTTCGTACAGTTGTGTTGGATACTTTTGTTATCTTTTGTGAATAGAAAGCTTCACTTTTTAAATGGCCAAAGAAGCCTTCCATGACGGCATTATCATGGCAATTTCCTTTCCGGGACATGCTGGTGATGATGCCGTTTTGTTTGGCATACGCTTGAAATTCCTTCGCAGTATAATACTTCCTTGATATGAGTGAAGGATGATATTTTTTACTTTTCACCCTCTCATTGCTTGTTTCAATATCTTCGTCGCTAATGTCAGTGTTTGTGATTCGTTGATGACACAACTAATAATTTCGCGATTAAGGGCATCCATGATCGTTGATAAATACAAGGTACGCTCTCCAAATAAGAGATACGTCACATCCGTAAACCTGGATGTATTGAATTTGCACTCCAATCGATGAGGGGCTACCATTGGTTCCGCACCATTGATATATTTCTTTTTTTCGACGTCCCTTACTTTCTCTTCTAAATGGGATACCACCCGCATTTTAACGAAAGTATACGCTAAGCAAATTTTGACATAAAAAAAGCCGATTTTTCTACTCTAAGAAATTTTCGGCTCTAATTCGTTATAGGTTAGTTGTTACTTTGGGTGCTTCATATTTTTTCACTATTTTATAAAAGTATTTTTCTTCAGTTTTAATAGTTTCATAAACTTAACTCCTGTTATTTCTCTATTTTTCTACCTTGGATAAATTTCTTCTGTAAATATTTTGCTTAAAGGTATCTTTAAATAGCATAAGTGAACAAGGCTTGCTGGAAGTAATGAACTAAGAGCAATATTTAAAATAAGATTGCAAAAAGCAGAGAGTTTAAAAGTTTAATAAAAATTTTATATTTGCCCTACATTTTATTTAATTAATTTTCTCTATCCTATATATATGTTGGAATTCATATAACACCTTTCTGTTAAAGAAGGAATTGTACTTAGCTAAGCATTAGATAAAAAAGTGATAATGAAAGGTAAATGTAGAATGAGAAAAATAAAAAAGTTAATTGTTCCAATTAGCTTCAGTCTATTGCTAATTGGATGTAGTGGTAAAGAGTTGAATGGGAATTGGAGATTAGCGGATAATGACACTACTTGTCCAGTTTCTTATCAGTTTGATAAAAAAATCGAAGTTAACCCAAAAACTAAAAAAAAGAAAACTATATGGTTAATAGAGATGCATACTCAAAAAATAGCAAATGAATATAAAAATTCAGGAACATACAATTGGCTTGATAATAAATGGATAAATATTGATTATGGAAACAATTTTACTCAAAAACAAAAAATGGTACAAAATAAAGACAAATTAACAATTTATTTTCCATGGGTGGAAAAAGTATGTACGTATAAAAAAACAAAGTAGGATGCCTTCAAAATTATAGAAGAAATTATGGATTGATAAAGGAACTTTAGATGTATTGCTAAAAAGCAATCTAGATATTATATATATTTGATATGTATGTAATGGAATACGAGCTGGTTTTACTTGTTATCTAGTCAATGATACTTGATTCCAAACTTGACTGTATGTGATAAGTTCTATTCATTATGGAGCTACATTTTCAATGAGGGAAAATATTAGAATGATGCTAGTAATGTATTTAAAAATATGCTTTATTAGAGATGTTCTGCGCTTTCCTTCTGAAAATGATAAGATTTCAATGTAGAAACGTGGAATTTTATAGCCATTCAAAAAATACTAAAAGAATTTTTTAAAGGAATGATAGGAATTCAAATTATTTTCAAAAAGAATGAATTACACATTAGTAATTTTGTAGATGAAATTAATAGAGTAATTAATTTTTGTATTTGAATATAAGGAAGAAAAAGAAGAGGTAGGATAAAATGAAGCCGATTACAATTCTAATAGCTGATGATGACTTGGAGATTGCTGAATTAATTGAAATACATTTAAAAAAAGAAGGATACCAGGTTGTAAAAGCAACTGATGGAGAAGACGCAATTGAAATTATTCAATCGCAGGCAATTGATTTAGTGGTTTTAGACATCATGATGCCAAAAATGGATGGTTATGAGGTGACGCGTCAAATCCGTACCAAACAAAATATGCCAATTATTTTCTTAAGCGCGAAAACATCTGATTTTGATAAAGTGACGGGTCTTGTACTAGGTGCAGATGATTATATGACGAAACCTTTTACACCAATTGAATTAGTTGCACGTGTAAATGCTCAACTTCGCCGATTTCTTACGTTAAATCAACCGAAAGTAGAAGAAGAAACATCTGTTTTAGAGGCTGGAGGCGTTGTTATTGATTTTGAGAAAAGAACGGTACATGTATACGGAGAACGAATTGATTTGACACCAAAAGAGTTTGATATTTTATATTTATTGGCGAGTCATCCGAAAAAAGTATATAGCCTTGAAAATATTTTTCAGCAGATATGGACAAATGATTATTATGATGATAACAATAATACAGTTACGGTGCATATTCGTACTTTACGAAAGAAACTTGGAGAAGATAAAAGGAAGAACAAGTTAATAAAAACGATATGGGGAGTAGGTTATACTTTCAATGGCTAAAATAATAAAAAGTTTTAGGTTTAAAATGATTGCCTTGTTTGCACTAAGTATGATGTTAGCAGCTTTCGGAACATATATAATTTATAAAACATTAGGGTTCTCTTATAGAATGATGGTTAATCATGAAGACTATGTAGCAAATAGAGTGGTTGGGGGAAGTACTTATTTCTCTTTCCTTTCCTTCACTTTGCTGTCTATTTTATTCTTTTTCTTTTTAACGAAACCATATTTAAAGTATTTTGATGAAATTTCTAATGGCATTCATTATCTCTCTAAAGGAGATTTCACACATAAAGTTTATATTTCATCAAATGATGAATTCAGCGATATTGCACGTGCAATTAATATCGCAAGTGAAAAATTAAAAGAGGCGGTTGAACGAGGAGACTTTGCAGAAAGTAGTAAAGATCAACTTGTTGTTAACTTAGCTCATGATTTAAGAACACCATTAACATCTGTCCTAGGTTATTTAGATTTAATTCTCAATGAGAAAAACTTAACTGCGGAACAAATTAAATATTATTCTACAATTGCATTCGCAAAATCACAACGGCTTGAAAGTTTAATTGATGAGTTATTTGAAATTACACGAATGAATTATGGTGTACAACAATTAGATAAAAAAAACATTAATATAAGTGAATTGCTCGTGCAATTAGATGAGGAATTATATCCATTATTAGAAAAAAATGAACTAGAGGCTAGATTACGTGTTGAACCCAATTTATCTATCAACGGTGACGGGAATTTATTAGCACGAGTATTTGAAAATCTTGTCACAAATGCGGTTCGATATGGAAGTAATGGAAAGTTTGTTGATATGAATGGATACAGTGAAGATGGAGACGTTGTTGTACAGATTATTAATTATGGAGAAAGTATACCAGAAGAAGAGTTACCCTATCTTTTCGATATGTTTTATACAGGTGATAAAGCAAGAACCGTGCAGAAAAACAGTACGGGACTTGGATTATATATTGCAAAAAACATTGTTGAACAACATGATGGGAGGATTTCTGCTGAGAGTAATGTAATTCGAACAATATTTGAAGTGAGATTGCCAAAAGAACAAACTTGAAAAATTTAATAAATATTTAATTTTTACCCCACTTTTTATTTAATTAATTTCTTCTATCCTATACATAGGTTAGGGCAAGGAGAAATTAAAAATAGCAAGTGGGGTTTTTATATTGCACGCCGTATGCGCTGGGCTTATATAACAAGATGGTTTTAAAAAGGTATGTTTCTATTTTGAAATCTAATATATATCATTCCCGAAAAAGTAAATTGTGCCCCAAAATACAATATAGAAAAAAGTGAGGATAATATGAAAAAAATAAATAAAGTAATTATCATTAGTGTGGTAACAATTGGTATAGGAGTTGGGGCGTATATGACGTTTGCCAGGAGTTCTGAACCAGTTATGACCTATAAAGTATCTGAAGTACTAGAGAAACAAATTGAAAATCAGCAAAAGTTTGCTGGTGAAGTGATTCCAAATGGAATGGAGATCATTTCATTTGATCCAACAAAAGGTACGTATGAACTGGCTGTTCAAAAAGGGAATGAGGTAAAGAAAGGACAGCTTCTGTTTAAATATAATGATCCAACTGTTAAACAAGGTGTAACAGAAGCAGAAATGCAAAAGAAAATTGCACAAAAAGAGGTAACATTACAACAAAAACAAATTGATGTAGTAAAACAAAAACTACAAAAAGATAAAAATGCTGGTCTTCCTGCGGAGGCAGTAAAAGCATCAGAGATTGAAATTCAACAATTAGAATCACAACTTGAAATGAAGAAGTTTGAAGTAGAAAAAGCGGATGAAATGATTAAAGTAGCAAAAGAGAAAGTAAACACACTTTCTGTTACGAGTCCTGCTGACGGTGTAATTGATGATATTGTTACAACTTCTACTGAAAGAAACAGTATGAGCGGTATTACACTTCGCCATGCAGGTCCATTTAAAGTACAAGGTCAACTATCTGAATTTGAACTTGCTAATGTAAAAATTGGACAAGAAATAACAGTTTCATCAAAAACTGTAGCGGGTAAAACATGGACAGGAAAAGTAACAGAAATTGGTTCTACACCATTAAAAAGTATGGATGAAAACAAAACAGTTTCTAGTTATCCATTTACTGTGACGTTAGACAATAGTGAAGGCTTACAAAATGGTTTCCACGTATACGTAGAAACTAAATCAGGCGAAGCAAAGGGCACAGTTATTCCAAAGACCAGCATTTTAAAAAAAGGTGATAAAAACGTTGTCTTTGTTGTAAAAGACGGAAAAGCAAAAGAACAAGTTGTTACGGTTGAATTTGAAACAGGTAATGAAGCAAAAATTTCCGGAGTGAAAAAAGGAGAAAAAATTATCTCTAGACCTACTGTAAATCTAAAAGATGGTATGGAGGTTGCCACGCAATGATTAATTTACAAGGTATTACAAAATCATTTCAAAATGGTGAAGAATCCATTCAAATATTGCACGGAATTGATGTAACGCTAAATCAAGGAGATTTCACTTCTATCATGGGGCCATCTGGTTCTGGTAAATCAACATTAATGAATATTATCGGGTGTTTAGATAAGCCTACGACAGGTTCCTATGAATTAGCTGGGCAAAATATTTCAAACATGTCTGAAACCGAGCTTGCACATGTTCGTAATAAAGAGATTGGATTCGTATTTCAAAACTTCATGTTACTGCCACGACTTACAGCGTTGCAAAACATTGAATTACCACTTATTTATGCAGGAGTCGATAAAAAAGAAAGACAAGAGCGTTCATTAGCAGCCTTAACAAAAGTCGGTTTAGCTGATCGAGCTACCCACCTTCCAAATGAATTGTCAGGTGGGCAAAAACAACGTGTTGCAGTTGCACGAGCAATTGTAAATAACCCGAAATTTATTCTGGCAGATGAACCAACAGGTGCACTAGATACGAAAACAAGTGAACAAATTGTAAATCTATTTTATGAATTAAACAGGCAAGGTTCAACGATTATTATGATTACTCACGATCGTGAAATCGGGGAAGCCGCAGCACGTCAAATCGTTATTCGTGACGGAAACATTGTTCAGGATTGGAGAGAATAAAATTGAATATAAATGAAAATATACGTATGGCTATCTCTTCTATCTTTGCCCATAAAATGAGATCTATTTTAACGATGCTAGGAATTATCATTGGAATCAGTGCGATTATTACGATTCTCGCAATGGGCGATGGACAAACTGCAAAGATGCAAAAAGAGCTTGCAGATAGTCAGAAGTTGGATGAAATCAATATAGAATATGTTAATCCAGATTCTCCAACAGAGATTGCGAAAATTACACCGGAAATGGTAAAACAATTAGAAGGGATACCAGGTGTAAAAGACGTGTATCCAAAGGCACGTATGGACATAAAAGCATATACGGGGTCAAAAGATATTTCTTTTAGTTTAAATGTAGCAACAGGTAATTTTATGCAAGATTCCAAGATAAAAATCGTACATGGGCGTGAGCTAACAGAGGATGAACTGACAAAAGCAACTCCTGTTGTGATTCTCCATGAAGATTTATTTACAAAGCTATTCGATACTTGGAAAGATGATTTATATATAGATATAAAAGGAAAACCCTATAAGATTGCTGGAGTATATGAATATGAGGACAGTTTTCAGCGACAATTTAAATCGTATGAGGGATATACAGCGATTGATAATGCACCATTAATTTCGGGGATTGAGGAATATGATATGGTGGAAATCAAGTTATCTTCTGTTAACGATCGAGAAGTGGTAGAGAAACAAGCTGTATCTGTACTAAATGAATTGAAAGCACCGGAATTTGAGCATACATTTACAGTGGCAGATACAGGAGCGTATAGTCAAGGGCTGGAAGAAAATGCCCGAATGATGAAAATGGTATTCGCTAGTATTGCTGGTATTTCTTTAATTGTAGGAGGTATTGGTGTGATGAATATCATGCTTGTATCTGTTACAGAGCGTACGAGAGAAATAGGTATTCGAAAAGCACTTGGTGCAACAAGAGGAAATATATTAATTCAATTTCTTATTGAAGCTTGTATTTTAACAGTATTAGGAGGAGTAATTGGTTTTGGATTAGGTATTTTCTTTGCTTGGGTGTCGGCAATCGTAGGTGAGTGGCCACTGGTTATTTCCGTAAATCTCGGTCTATTATCTGTTGGAATATCTATATTGATTGGCATTGCCTCTGGTATACTTCCAGCAAATAAAGCAGCTAAACTAGACCCAATTGATTGTCTACGATATGAATAATAGTGTAGGTGAAAGATAAGATATTTTAGAAAAGAGTAAATACCCCTATGAGTATTTACTCTTTTTAGAAATAGGGATTTTCATGGTATAACCAAAAATTTAAACAATCTTAATTCTAATTTTATATAGATTTCTTGGCTGTAAATACTAAGAGGAGAGAGGAATATAAAATGAAAACAGTGCTAGAAGCAAAAAATATAAAAAAAGTATATGACACGGGTGGAAATACATTTGAAGCGTTAAAAGGGATTAACTTACAAGTACAAGAAGGAGAATTTGTTGGGATTATGGGCCCTTCTGGTTCAGGTAAGACAACCCTATTAAATGTTCTTTCGACAATTGATCATGTGACGAGTGGTGAGATTTTAATAGATGGAAAAGATATTGTAAAGATGAGTGATGATACGCTAGCATTGTTTCGCCGCAATCATTTAGGTTTCATTTTTCAAGATTATAACTTATTAGATACGTTAACGGTGAAAGAAAATATCGCATTGCCTCTTGCTTTATCGAAGGTGAAGGTCAGTGAAATTGATCGACTTGTTCTTGAAATCTCAAAGAAGTTTGGCATTGATCATATCTTAAGTCAATACCCCTATCAAGTATCTGGGGGTCAGAAACAACGCTGCGCAGCATCACGTGCCATGGTTACGAATCCGAGTATGATTTTTGGGGATGAGCCAACTGGGGCGCTTGACTCTAAATCAGCAACGGATTTGTTAGAAAGTATGAAGTCATTAAATGAATATGATAACTCAACCATATTAATGGTAACGCATGATGCGTTTGCGGCAAGTTATTGTAAACGAGTGATTATGATTAAAGATGGTGAATTATATAAAGAATTACACCGTGGAGAATTAACACGTAAGCAATTCTTCCAACAAGTCATTGATGTAATGTCTTCCATTTCTGAAGATAAGGCTGATGATCTTATCTAATATGGCCATTTATAACATAATGTGTGATTAAAACAATGTATATTTTGTAGAAATAGTTTTTAGGAGGTTAAAATAAATGACTTTAATTGAAATCGTTCAACGAAATATAAGGCGAAATTTTAAGGAGTATATACTTTATTTTGTATCTTTAGCTTCGAGTATGCTGATTTATTTTATATTTGCGTCACTTCGATATAGTACGCAAATCAAAAAAGAAATGCTTAATAATGTAATGATTAATAGTGTTCTTCAGTCTTCAAAAGTGATACTCATTATTTTTATAGCCATATTTATTATTTACTCTACTAATTTTTTTATAAGAAAACGTAAAAAAGAGATAGGGTTATATTCTTTACTAGGCATTACTAAAAAACAAATTGGTACGATGTTATTTTGTGAAACATTAATAATGGGGGGCGTAGCTTTAATAGTTGGAATATTGATTGGCAGTATAAGTTTTAAGTTATTTTTAGAACTTCTAATGAGTTTGATGAAATTAAATGTGCCAATTACGTTCGAGTTATCTATAAAGGCCATAATAGACACAATTATTGTTTTTTTATCGATTCTATTATATACAGCTTGGAAAAACTCGCGCTTAATTTATCAATTTCCATTAATTGAAATGTTCCAAGCGAATCATAAAGGAGAGAGTATGCCAAAAGGATCTAAATATTTGGCATATATAGGTCTTATTTTAATTGGCTTTGGTTATGTTTTAGCATTCTTTTTTCGCGAAGTCGTAAAATTTGTGCAGAACCCTGAGGACCCTATGCGTCCGCTAATGGATCCTAAAATAATCCCGTTATCTATTTTGATTGCGATTGTTCTTGCAACCTACTGTCTATTCACGTCTTATACAGTTATTGTATTAAAGAAAATTAAAAGTAAGAGCAATATCTATTTTAACGGTATGAATATACTAAATATTTCACAGTTGTTATATCGAGTAAAAGGAAATGCCAAATTACTTGCGACTATTGCTATCTTAAGTGCCACAGCTTTAACGGCAGTTAGTACAGTTGTATCAGGGTATTATGTAGGGCAATCTGAAACAAATGAAGATTTTATGCAACTGTACGGAGTCACATTGTTTATTGGAAGCTTCTTAGGGATTATATTTGTACTAGCAACTGGTTCCATTATTTATTATAAACAACTATCTGAAGCGCATGCTAATCAGAAATACTATGAGGTTCTTCGTAAGATAGGTGTTACGAAAAAAGAAGTAAGAAAGTCAATTTCGAAACAAGTGAGCTTTAGTTTTATTTCACCTATAATAGTCGGACTTACGCATAGCTTATTTGCTTTACCAATAATAAACAACATGCCTATATACAGTATTATGATTCCTATTTCCATTAGTTCTATTGCATATTGCATAATCTATTTTGGATATTATATATTAACCGTTAATTCGTATTTTAGAATTGTGTATAAGTAATAAATTCTTTTGATATTGCGTAATAAAATTAGGAAATACAACCTATCAAGTTCTAAATAATAAAGAATAATGAAATGAACAAAAGCCGATATCCTTAACGTGTAGGGAATCGGTTTTTTCTATATGGGGTACCGCCACATCGCTATCAAGCTAAGAAAACAAAATTCCCCCTAAAATGAAAAAATACGCTATTCTTTTTGTAGAATCATAGGAAAGGATGGTGTTTTTTTAATTTTATAGATACTTTGTGGTAACCTCAAGTAGGAGGATTTAGCACAGTCAAATAATAATATCTTTTGTCTAGAAAGGAGAATGTTTTTTGAAATATAAATTAAGAAAAAAATTAAGCGTGTTTTTTATAGGATTATTAGTAACTAGTACTAATCGCTTCTATTTTCGTTTATTATAAGTTTTTAACACCTTCAGCAGATATTCAACAATACAAGGCATATTATGCTCCAAAAACAACACAAAAGGTATTGAATCACGGTGAGGTAAAGGTCACATTCTTAGGAACATCATCTTTACTATTTGATGATGGAAATACGCAATTAATGATTGATGGTTTTATTTCTAGGCCATCCTTACCAAAAATGTTGTTCAGCAATATAAAAACAGATGAAGATAATGTGGATAAAATTTTTAATCAAATAGGGGCTGATAATAATAAACTTAAGGGATTATTTATTGCACATACACATTATGATCATGCGTTTGATTTAGCTTATATAGCTAAACGAACTGGAACACATGTATATGGTTCAGAATCAGCAATTAACATAGGTATTGGTGGTGATATAAATAAGAACCAGATGTCTGTATATGAAGTAAATAAGGCTATGAAGTTTGGTGATTTTACTGTTACTGTCCTTCCATCGAAACATTCACCAACCTTTGATGAAGGAGAAAAAATAAAAAAGCCACTTAAACAACCAGCTAAAGCCCTAGATTATCATGAAGACTCTTCATATGATTACTTGATTACGTATAATAATAAAACTTTCCTTGTTAAACCAAGTGCTAACTATATAGAAGGGGTATTAGATGATATTCGAGCTGATGTCTTGTTTTTAGGAATAGGGGGATTAGGAAAGCAGGAAAGTACTTTGCAAAATACGTATTACGAGCAAGCTGTACGAAAAGTACAACCGAAGCTTGTTATTCCAATACATTGGGACAATTTCACCAAACCATTGACAGATACTCTTGAAGCAATGCCTAAATATGCGGACAATACTAAAAATGGATTAGATTTTATAATTCAAAGGACAAAAGCAGATAAAATTGATCTTCAAATACTACAAGGTGTTAGAAGTATTTACTTCTAAAAAAGAATCCACCACACCTCTATCAAGTTAAGAAACATAAAAAAACGATAATAATGAAATTCCGTGCTAAAAAAGCTACAAAATTTTCGTTTAGGGGCAATCTGTTCTGTTAGCTTGATGGCGATGTGTCTGTACCCCTATATCATCTTTCAAATCTTCCGTTCGTTGTAATGAGCGATAAAATATGGAACGGGGTAATTCTAATACGTTACGCAATTCTTTTACTGTTATTTTTGTTTGTACATTTTCCATAAAGTAACTACAGTTTCTGATTTCAGCCCCTTTCGATTTCCAGATACTTTCCCCGTACAAGTAATTTTGTTTTTAGGTGTTTATTTTCTATACGTAGCTATTCTAATTCACTGAGCTCTTTTGGTCTTTTTCCATAAGAATATTGTTTTCCTACAGGTTGTTGAAAGGGATACGTTTGATCTGTACGATACTATTTCATCTATGTCTTAATTTGGGAAACATTTTCAATTCCGAGCTTCTCCATAATGGTCCGATTGGAATACCCATCCTTTTTCATTTCAATCACTTTCCACTTTACTTTTTCTGGGTAATGAACTCTTATTTTTTCATGTACCACTATTCGGGTTCACTTCACTTCAACGGTAAGGTTTTTTTGTTTTATAAGCTTAATCCAAACCGTTTTAATTCAATAAATATCCCCTCTAATTGCTTCCCTTTATCCGTTAATGTGTACTCTACACGAGGTGGAACTTCTGGATATACTTTTCTCGTTATAATGCCTTGAGCTTCTAATTCTTTTAGTCGAAGCGATAATGTTTTTGGACTAATACCATCCATTGATTTTTGTAAATCACTAAAGCGTAATGTTCCTTCGATAAGAAGATCACGAATGATTAAAAATGTCCATTTCGTACTAATTACATCAAGGGTTTTAGCGATGGGACAAGGTATGCCAGGTAAACCTTTCGTTAATTCAACTGGATCTATATTGTTCATGGAACTAGCCTCCATAAAATTTTTTTTGATGAATTTGCTTTATAGTATCACAAAACTATACTTTTGGTAACTATATGAAAAAAATATCACTACTTCCATAAAGGAAGTTAGTGCATATACAATAGCAATACGAAATACAAAGGATTTAGAGGAGGAGGTGGTGATTTCCATGGGGATAAAAAAGTTATTTGGATTTCTTAGTTTGTTTGTTATTTGTATTGTGCTTGTAGCATGTGGTGTGGAAGAAAAAACGGAAGTTCAGTTATTAAAAGAAATGCCAAAGCCAAAAGCAATGACAATTGATCCTTCACTAAGTAAAAAGGAAGCGACCGAAATGGTTCATGCAGCGCAGCGTTTTTATGCATTTTGGGATACAGGTAAAGAGGAACTTATTCCGCAAACTGTTACTGAAAAATTTTTCGATCATACATTGCCGAAAGGGCGACTACAAGGCACGGAAGGATTAAAGTTTGCAGCGCAAAATTTTCGTAAAGTTGTGCCTGATATACATTGCGAGATTGAAGACTTATTGGTTGTTGGTGATAAAGTAACAGCCCGTCTTTCTTTTACAGGAACGCATAACGGTAAAAATATTAGCTTTTCTGCAATAGATATTTTGCATGTGAAAGACGGAAAGATTACGGAAGACTGGCATTTAGAAGATAATCTTACGTTGAAACAGCAACTTGGATTAATAAACGAGGAATAGAGTAGGGGAGAGAAAAACGATGAAAAATATATTTATTATAAATGGACATGAAAAATACGGTACAAAGGAAGGACGATTAAATAAAACGTTAGTGGATCATATGGTAACGGTATTAAGCGAGAACCATCAAGTGAAAACAACAACGATTCAAGATGGCTATAGTATTAAAGAAGAACAAGAGAAGTTTTTATGGGCTGATGTTGTGATTTATCAAACGCCGATTTACTGGTTTAGTGTACCTGGGTTATTTAAAACGTATATGGATGAAGTGTATGAATATGGTTTGTTCTTTAAAGGTGCAGATGAATATGGAACAGGTGGTTTGTTAACAGAGAAAGAGTATATGTTTTCTACAACTTGGAACGCACCTGAAAATTCATTTGGAGATAAGACGAAGTTCTTTGAAGGGGAAAGTCTAGAATCAACGCTTAGTCATTTACACCGCGTGCAGAAGTTTCTTGGGATGAGTCCGTTAAAGAGTTTTGCTTGTTATGATGTGGTAAAGAATCCGGATATTGAACAATATTTATTGAACTTGAAAGATCACTTAGATGGAGTAATTAAATAATAGTATGTGAAGAAGGTACTACTAAGGAGGTAGTACCTTCTCTTTCACGAAATACGTTTAAAATCTTTACCTATACAGGACTGCTTTAGTTTTTTTGATTTGATTAAATGTTTCATATCAGAGATGTTATCGTATGAAAGCTGAGTATGATAATAGTTAATGTACTCAAGTAATGCAAACATATAAATAAATAGAGTAAATGATAGCCCGCCTAAAGGTAAGTAGGGATACAAAATTACAACATCAATAGTAAACGTAATAAATCCCGTGATAATGAATGCTATATTTATCTTTTTAAGTATTTTTAAATATTGAATCATCCTAATGGGCGTAACAGATGTTTTCTCTTTTTTTAGTCGTTTCCACTTTACGTACCAGTAAATTACTCCTTGTAATAAGATAAACTCTAAAAGAAGAAATGAGATCCAAAAAGAATATAGGGAATATAAATGTAAAGTAGGATAAACATAATTAAGTAAGTAACTTGTGAAAATAAAAGTAATGACTGAAAATAATTCACCTGTGTATAGATAGGAAAGTCTTTTTTCTAGGGTGCGTTTCATGGTTTCTCTCCTTTTATAATGACTCATATTTTAAGACATGGATGGCTGTATCCATAACTTCGCAAAATTTGCCCAACCGAATGAATCAATTGTTACGTTTTTTAAAGAAGAAGGGTATGTCTTTCTTTTTAAAACGTGATAGTTAAATAAAATGATGTGTTCTGTTTGTAAAAATTCTTCGATCTCATACATGAGCTCATAGCGCTTCTCCTTATTTTCTTCTAATAAAAATGTATCAAGTAAACAGTTAATTTGTTTTTCATAGTGCGGGTCCATGAACCGGTTTACGAAGCAACTTTTATTTTTAAATACATTTAAGAATGCAAGTTCATGATCGGCAGCAAACACTTCTCCCATGAAAATAATATCGGCATGTTGATCGATAGAACGGTTCATATAATCTGAAACGAGAAATGGGTGAAGCTCTACTTGTATACCTAAACTTTCACATCGTTCTTTTAAGAAATATGCATCATTTGCACTATCTTTAAATGCGAAGAAGTAAATATGTATCGTCTCTCCATTATAAGTGCTCTTTTTTAAATACTCTTTCGCTTTTTCTAAAGAGTAGGACCTTTTAGTAGCTTGGCGGCTTCTTTCAGGGAAAAAGCTTGATGCAGCAATTGTTCGTCTACCCTCTATGCTACGAAGTATCGTTTCAACATCATATAGTTCTCTCCAAGCCTTTCGAAAGTAAATGTCGTGATGAGGACCAGGTTTTGTAAAGTTGAATCCAGCATAAATACAACCTATTTCTTCTATTTGTATATCATGCCTTTCATTTTCTTCTTCATTTGGTAGTTCATAATCAGCATCGATTTGTACATGATCCGGAATACCCCAAAATTCAATACGATCTAATAATGCGCGCTCTTTAAAATAATGAGTGAACGCTTCGAGTACGATATTGTCTTCAGAGTAATGAGCAAGTTTGAAAGGTCCAGTACCTATATAATGATGATTTTGAATAACTGCATCATGTGGCAAAATTGCTAGTTGTATGGAACTTACATAGTGTAAGAAGAAAAGGTTGGGCTTTGCTAAATGGAACCGTATTTGCAGTGGTGATGGCGTTTCAATTTGAACAATTTCTTCTGTTAACCATTCGAAAGGAGAGTGAACTTCTTTTAGTCTTTCAAATGAAAATTGTACATCTTTAGAAGTTAAAACTGTTTCGTTATGAAAATGAATGTCCTTTCGTAAATAAAAAGTCCACGTCAGCCCGTCTTCACTTAATTCCCACGTATGCGCAATGTGTGGCTCCATTTTTTCCGTAACATCGTTATAAACGACTAACGTATCAAAAATTTGACTTGTAAGATGGCTTTCTGTAGTTACAGCCACAAAAGCCGGATCTAAGGGGAATATCTTTCTCGATATAGGAATTTTTAATATGTCGTACATATCATTTGAAGGTTCGTATCCAAAATGATGATGTAGTTTATTTTCTATCTTTTTTTGAAGTGCAAGGGGGAGAGGTTCTTTTAAAAGAAGAAAAACGTCCTTTAATTTTTCTCGCGCTAACAGTTCATCTGTATAGGACTCAATCGCTTCTACGAAATTATGTATAAATAGAATTTCTGTTTTATTTCCGCGTCCTCGCCCTGGAGTCCAGCTAATTAATTGTTCCTCGCTCATTTTCTTTAATAAAATCTTTACGTTTTTCGTACTGCAATATAAAACATCCGCTAATTCTTGTAAGCTATTTCGCATATGTTGTTGATCTTGTGCATGTAGTCTTAGTCTAATGTAATAGTCCATAATTTTCATATATACACTTCCTTCTATTATAAAAGGGGAAACTCTTTAGAATATTCTAACCTTTTTCTTCCTTTTTTTCAAAGTAAAATAAGTAAGCATAAGGAGGGGGAAACAATGGGATTTTGGAGTATGCATCGAAATATAAAAATTAGAATTATAACTTCGTTTTTAACACGTACTGTATCCACGATGATTTTTCCATTTATGGCGATTTATTTTTCAATAAAGTTAGGTAGTGCGATTGCTGGTGCGTTACTACTTATTAATGTCATAGCTTCGTTAGTAATTGGTTTATACGGTGGATATGTTGGAGACCGGCTTGGTCGTAAAAAGGTGATGATTATCGGTCAAAGTATACAAGTCATTTCCATTGCTTGTATGGGGATTGCGAATTCCGATTATGTAGATTCACCGTGGCTAACATTTATATTTATGTTAGTGAATAGTTTAGGATCTGGACTTATGAACCCTGCGACAGAGGCAATGTTAATTGATGTAAGTACACCTGAAAATCGAAAAGTGATGTACAGCATTAACTATTGGGCAATTAATTTATCCATTGCGATTGGAGCGATATTTGGCGGATTACTATTTGAGAACTATAGATTGCAATTGTTTATCGGATTAACAGTGATTGCAGTTATTACTTTATATGTGATGGCTGTATATATGGAAGAAGTGTATGTAGCACGGAAAACGGTGGAGAAGAAAAATGTATTAAAAGATATGGCGGATAGTTATAAAGTTGTGATGAAAGATAGAGCGTTTTTAATTTTTTGTGCAGCAAGTATATGTACGTTATCTTTAGAGTTTCAAATTAATAATTATTTAGGAGTACGTTTGCAGAAGGAATTTGAAACGGTGCACTTTTTATTCGGGAATGGTGTTACGTTTGATTTAACAGGTATTCGCATGCTGAGCTGGATTTCTGCAGAGAATACAATTTTAGTTGTATTATGTTCAGCACTTCTTATTAAAATGCTGAAAAGCTTCAACGATTTGAAAATATTATATGTCGGCTTATTCATTTATACAATTGGATTTACAATACTCGGAACGAGCAATAGTTTATGGATTTTATTAATTGCAGGGCTTTTCCAAACGGTAGGCGAGATGATGTATGTGCCAGTGCGTCAATCTATTATGGCAGATATGGTACCAAATGAGGCGAGAGGTTCATATATGGCGATTAACGGAATGGTCTTTCAAGTGGCAAAAATGAACGGGGCATTGGGTGTTATGCTAGGTTCATTTATCGCATCTTGGGGTATGAGCGCTCTGTACTTTATCGTTGGTATGAGCAGTATTTTATTATTTATGAAGGCGATTGGGAGAGAGAAGTATGAGGGGGAGGTTTCTCAGATTGGATAAAACGATATGAAAAGCGATGCTAGAAATCGCTTTTCATATGGCTTTTAAAACGGATCAACTTCAGCTAAATTTGGAGTGGTGCTCGGTTGTAGTAAAAGATTTTTTAACGTTCCTACTTCAGAAAGAGTGACTAATATGTAGCCACTAATCAGTACAATAAGTCCGATGACGCGTAACGTTTGTAAGCTTACTTCATTATTATTCGTTTCCGTTGGATTTGGGGGCGTTGAAGGTGGATTGTTATTCATAAATAAGGCTCCCATCTTTTGTATTTATATATTTGTAAAATCATTATTTAACTTATGGATAGGAATCGTATAGTCATTTTCACTATATGAGAACTGCTTATGAAAAGTGATTAGAAGTTCTGGGGAGAGAAAAGAGGGTGTATAAAAAGATTATTAAAATAAGGTTCTTTTTTGTTTTTCATACAAATAAAAAGATTAATCAAAGTAGCTAAATAGCTACTTTGATTAATCTTTAATAACTATCCCAATATACGCAACGATTCTTCAATAAACGCCGGGATGTCCTCAGGTTGTCTACTTGTGACCAGCTGATTTTGGCATACGACTACTTCTTTATCGTGAAAGTTTCCGCCGGCGTTTTTTAAATCGACTTCAATAGATTTATATCCAGTCACATCGCGTCCTTCAAGTGTTTGTGCAGTGATGAGTAATTGGGGTCCGTGACAAATAGCAAAAACAGGTTTTTCCGCATCCATAAATGCTTTACTAAAGCGAACGAAACGCTCATCTGCACGAAGTATATCTGGGGAAAATCCACCCGGTATGAAGAGCGCATCAAAGTTTTCTGGAGAAACATCATCGATACCTTTATCAATTACAACTTCACTTTTTCCTTGCTTACCGTGTACCGTTTTCCCTTTTTCTGCTTCAATAGTTGTTAATTCATATCCCTTTTGTTTAAAAGCTTCTGCTGGCTCTGTGTATTCTGTGTCCTCGAAATAATCCGTTATTAAAATAGCAATTTTTTTACTCATTCTAATCCGCTCCTTATATTATATTATCGGTTCCAGAATCGTCCTTGGGCAATGCCTTCTATAAATGACTCAATTGAAGTGTTTGTTAAGTTGTAAATTCCTGCTCCATCTAATTTGATTTTACTATTGTCTAAAGCATGAGGATCGCTAAGGACATAGGCTATCGGTTTAAAGTGTTTAAAAGTAGTTTCTGCAAATTCTAAAACAGGGGGTTGAATGACAGACTCACTACTAAACACTAATACTGCATCAAAAAGTGAAGAGTCTGTTGTTGTATAAGTATCCGTTACTTTAATGGAATCATTGAACTGATGAATTTTATTATCTATGATGCTATAGTTCATTCGGTGTTGTACAAAAGCTTGAATCCATTCGGACAGAAGGGAGACGCTTGGGTCACCATTCAATAGAATTGCCACATTTTTGGAATTAGCTTTAAAAATAGTGTTGGACATACTTAGTGCAGGTGATTTTGCATCCGAATTTATTTCGTGATTTTCTTTAAGCAAAGGGGCTCCAATCATGTTAGCGACTTCCTTTGCTAATTGACGATCGACGTGGTTTAAAAGAGCAATTACATTTGCCTTCACCATGTCTGATTTGCACTTCCCAACTTCAAAGCAAAATGCATCTTTTATGTGCTGCTTTTCAATAGGGTTCATACTATTGTAGAAAAGTTTAGCTTGCGAATAAAAGTTAAGAAAGCTTTTACTGCGCCCCCTAATTTTATGTCCATCAATCTTTTCTTGATAATGCTCATATCCGCCCTGTTCAGCTTGCACGGTTGCTGGTTGATTGTTATTTAAGCCATTAGGGTGATAGCTTGTTTGACCGCGATGAATCTGCATTTGATGCATGCCATCACGTTGATTATTATGAAAAGGACATACGGGCTGGTTAATAGGAATTTGGTGAAAATTAGGGCCTCCTAAACGAGATAATTGTGTATCTGTATAGGAGAACAATCTTCCTTGCAGAAGAGGATCATTTGAAAAATCAATACCTGGTACGACATGGCCAGGGTGGAAAGCTACCTGCTCCGTTTCTGCAAAGAAGTTATCAACATTTTTATTGAGTGTCATTTTACCAACTAGTTTTACAGGAACTTCTTCTTCCGGCCATAATTTCGTTGGATCTAAAATATCAAAATCAAATGCATGCTCATCTTCTTCTGGAATTAGCTGCAATCCAAGCTCCCATTCTGGATAATCCCCTTTTTCAATTGCTTCATATAAATCTTGACGATGGAAATCAGGGTTTTTCCCAGCAATTCTTTGAGCTTCATCCCATACTAATGAATGAACTCCGAGGGTAGGTTTCCAGTGAAATTTTACGAAGTGGGCTTTTCCTTCTTTATTAATAAGTCGAAATGTATGAACCCCAAAACCTTCCATCATTCGTAAACTACGCGGAATAGCCCGGTCGCTCATCTGCCACATAACCATATGAGTAGACTCGGGATTGTGCGCAACAAAATCCCAAAATGTATCATGAGCGCTAGCTCCCTGAGGAATATCATTATGTGGTTCTGGTTTAACTGCATGGACAAAATCAGGGAATTTTATAGCATCTTGGATAAAGAATACTGGCATATTATTACCTACTAAATCATAGTTACCTTCATCTGTATAAAATTTTGTGGCAAATCCGCGCACATCTCTTACTGTGTCATTGGATCCTTTAGAGCCTTGAACGGTCGAGAACCGTACAAATACAGGTGTCTTTTTTGAAGGGTTAGTAAGAAAATCTGCTTTTGTATATGCCTCTAAAGATTCATAAAGCTGAAAATAACCATGAGCGCCAACTCCGCGTGCATGAACAATTCTTTCAGGAATTCGCTCGTGATCAAAATGGGTCATTTTCTCTCGAAAGTGGAAATCCTCCATTAAGGTTGGGCCTCTTAAGCCCATCTTTAAAGAGAATTCATCCTCGGCTATTTTTACTCCTTGGTTTGTTGTTAAAGCATGTTTGCGTTGATTATCCGTAACGTGGTGTTCCAATTGCTCCATTTTTTTATTCACAATATAGGCCCCTCCTTTACGCTGTTAATTAATAGATACCCTTTTTGTTAGGATGTAAACATGTATTATCGTTTTTGTATGTAAAAATCATAAAACGTTGGTTGTACCAGTGATTCTTGTTTGAGAAGGGAAAATAAAAAAGCCAAGGAGATACTTTATTTTCTCCTTGGCATTTAAGATAATTCTTTTCGTTAAAACGAAAAAACGCGTTGTTTCGTTTTTGGTACAATAATAAATTTGATCCAGAGTAACCCGACAATCATAATGATAAGGCTATGTAAAAATTGACCTGTAGCAATGAGTATAACAATTGAAAATATAATGAGCTGAATGCTTAGCAATATAAAGATTAAGTGAAGAAATTGATTCATTCGTTTTTCAGTATCAATTGGATATAATGCTACAATAATATTTCCCGAAAAATATTTCCATAGGGAACGGAGCTGCATAGAGATCATATATAGAACGATATATGCGATAGCGCCTTTTGCGTATATGTTTGGTATAAAATATAAGGCGAAGGCACCAATCAGCCCTAAGCGAATATATATACCGAAATAATCATTCCCGCGTAAAAATGCGAGTGTATGTAAATAGAAGAAAGTTGCTCGTTTTTTATGTAATAAAGGTTCAATCCAAGTTGTAAGCCATTTTCTTTTATTTACTTGCTTATTTAGTTGCGGAACATCGGTGAAGATGCTAGCAAATTGATAAAAACGAATGTTCATTTTTTCTTCTTGTTCAATTATGTAATCCCACGGTATTCGTTTTGTAGGCTGCTTTTTCGTATATAGAAGCAGGAAAGCAAGCAGTAAAAGTAATCCCCCTAATATGAGAATATTTGCTGAGTAAAACAGCATGTAAATAATGAGTGCGTTACAAGTAATACGAATGATAAGCCAGATGCTTTTTTCATGACTATCACGCCACATCCAATGTATGTATATGTTCCAAGCTTTCGTAACCATTAAAATGATAAAGATTGTACATAAGAAAGGTATCGTTAATTGTAATGATTGCAGTGCAAGCGGAACGAGAATAAGAAACGTAAATAATAATGGGAAAAGCTGAATGATGTAATTGTATAGAAGAGATTTTTTGAAATAAGATGTTAATTTCTCTTCTAGTGCTAGTAAATAGACAGCATCAGGTTTTTGAATAAATGTACGGATCGGGCATCTCGTTATAATGAATGTAAGTACAATCGTGATGAGTAGTAAAGATATTCCTTTAGAAGGAGATGCTTTTAGAAACTGAGCATAGTAGTATGCACCAACGCATGAAATAAAGATAAAGCTATATAGTAAACCGTTAATCATACGTGCAAAGTATGTAATGATATTTTGCATATGTTGTTGGAAGCGACTGCTCCATAGTGATTCAATTGACATGTTTTTCACCTCTTTGTTCTATTATATATGTTTTGCAAAAGAAAAAACGAGCAAATTGCGTTATGCAACTTGCTCGTTTTTCTTTTCGTTATTTTTTTTCTGATCACGATTCATTAATGGGTAGAAGGCAAAGCCGATTACGAATAAACCGATTCCGAGAAGGAATGTTTTTATATCGGCTGCACCTGTTTTAATAACCCATAGTGCATAACAAAGTGCGATTACTGCGACTATACCATCTGTAATTCTTGCTCGCATTTCATTTTTATATGTTTCACCAGTTGCGACTAGTTTTAACTGGAAGATTGGTGAAACGAGATATGGAATGAGGTAGGCCAGTGTTGATACGGTAATAACGAATGTATAAGCTTCCGCAATTGTTCCTGATAATGTTGAGAATAAGAACACTTGCGACATAATGTTTGTTAATCGTAATGAATAAATTGGACTTCCTTTTTTGTTTGTTTTTGTGAAGAAGGAAGGGAAGAAACCTTCTTTTGCTGCTTGATACGGTACTTCTGAGCTTAATAAAATCCAGCCTAAGATGGAACCGAATAGGGAAGTAAGAGCAAGTAATGCCATCAGTTTCCCTCCGCCATGACCCATTGCAGCGTTTAGTGCGTCTGCTAAAGGACGTTCAGAAGTTTGTAATTTATCAATGTGAAGTACACCCATTGTTAAAATTGTAATTCCTAAGTAAATCGCAACTGTAATAAGTAATCCCGCAACTGTTGCGCGTTTTACCGTTTTTGGAGAAACGGCACGGTTTGATAAAAGAACCGCTGATTCAATTCCGATAAATGCCCAAAGCGTCGTAAGAGCAGCTAAGTTTACTTGTGAAAGAAGGCCATGTGATACACCTGATTTATCGATCATCGGTGTGTACCATTGTCCAAACTTAGAAGCTTCGAATGCAAATAACGTAACGACGATGAATAATAGGAATCCAGTTACTTTCGTTGTTGTTGCTAAGAAGTTTAGCTTTCCAGCTCCGCTTACACCGTTTGTTAATATAATATGAGTTCCCCAAAGTAAGATGGAACAAATCGTAAATGTAATTAGTTTTCCGACTTCTACATTAAAAGAACCGATTGAAAATAGTAGTCGTGTATCTTTCATAATCGGGAAGAAGAGTGATAAATATCCCGCAAATGATGTAATGATGGCAACGTTACTTGCCCAGTTTGCAACCCAATAGCCCCATACCATACTGAAACCAGCCATTTTTTTCTTTTTTGGTGTTGAGAATAAAGCATATGCATGACTTTGTGGTCCTGTCGTTAAATCAGGACGACGAATTGCTAAATTACCGAAAACAAGAGCTAGCATTAAAACACCAAACCCTGTTGTTAACCAAGCTAAAGTGACACCGAGAGGGCTTGCTGTTTGTGCCAACGTACTTGGCACCATGAAAATACCAGCGCCAACCATGTTACCGACAACGAAAGCTGTGAGTACCCAAAAGCCCCATTTTTTTTGTTGCATAGAAAATACCTCCAAAGTTAGTATAACCAAGTCAAGCGAGGAGATATGTATGTCTTCCTGAGTCAGGAAGAGAAGTTCCAAACAAAACAAAAAAAGCACGTAATTTGCCGCTACATGCTTTCTATCTTATAAGAAACCCACGACATACCTCTCGATAGCTCTCCACAAACGAAACGTTTGTGACAGTTCTGCACTTATTAAGTAGCAGACCCAGCAAGCGTGCATGGTGGACACGGGCTTACTTCGGCAATCATTCCTTTCTCATTCGTTCATCAATGCCACTACATCTCCTGAAATGATACTCTTAATGACTGCAACCTCTACCTCACCGAGATACGAATGAGGATTTAAATATTAATTTAACGTATTTAAGAGTAACAAATGAATTTTTATACGTCAATGGATATAGTAATAATCAGATTATAGAGAAGAGTTTGTGATTAAAAGCAAGAGGGATTATTATGTAATATTGAATTTTCATAATATAATAAATGTTATTGGTGCTAGATGATTGAAAAGGGGATGAAGTATATGTCTGTATGTCATAAACATTCAGTAATAGGTGTGTTAGATTCGGGAGTTGGGGGATTAACAGTTGCGAGCGAAATTATAAGACAATTGCCTAAAGAGAGCATTTATTATATTGGTGATAATGAGCGTTGTCCGTATGGGCCAAGAAGTGTAGAAGAGGTACAATCTTTCGTATTTGAAATGGTTGAGTTCCTCAAACAGTTTCCGTTAAAAGCTCTAGTTGTAGCATGTAATACTGCTGCAGCTGCTGCATTGACTGCGCTGCAAGAAGCACTTTCTATTCCGGTTATTGGCGTTATACATCCAGGAGCAAGAGCGGCAATTAAAGTGACAAAGAAAGGGGAAATCGGAGTAATTGGAACTGTAGGTACGATAAAATCTAATATGTACGAAAAAGCATTGCATGAGCTTGATACATATTTGAAAGTGCATAGTCATGCGTGCCCGACTTTAGCTACAGTTGTAGAAAATCAATTAGAAGATACAGCATATGTAACCGAGCAAGTGAAACAAGCTTTACTGCCATTAATGAAAGAAAATATAGATACGCTAATTCTCGGATGTACGCATTATCCACTTTTAGAGTCCTATATAAAAAAGGAACTAGGAGAGGATGTAACGATTATTAGTTCTGCGGAAGAAACAGCGATAGAGTTAAGCACAATTTTACAGCATAAAGGAATTTTGTCTGACAATCTGAATCCTGAGCATCGATTTTTTACAACAGGCTCTGCCTTATCATTTGAACATATTGCTGAGCGTTGGCTAGGATATCACATTTCTGTAGAATGTGTGGATTTACCCGTAAAGAATGCTCGCATCTGTAATTAGACTGTATTAAAGTACTTTTTGTTTAATAAATTAGGTTAGTTGCATAAGAAGGAAAAAATGCACTTTTAATTGAAAGGATTAAGGTCATTTCAATTAAAGGAGAGGTTTGATTATGGAATTATCAAGGTCTCAACTATTTGCTTTAGAGTATATTTCAAAATATGCAGAGAATGAAAAACGTGAGGCGAAAGCAACAATTAATCATATACTTAACATGTGTAATATTACAGATGAAATATTTGAAGAAGCTGTCGCTAACTTGAAATCTCATGCAAGGATCGCTTTACACTTTCATCCAGACAGACTCGATTCGAGTATGAAAAGTGTTGCTGAAGCATTGTTTGAGCAAGGAATATATAAAAGTCAGTTTGAAACATTGCTATCTAACGGAAGCGTATCTGCTTATCCTGGCGGTGAACGTGACCTTTGGGAACAGAGAATATTTGGAGGAGCATATCAATTGGAAGGTGTAACGAATGATCAACGGCCAAAGTATGGGGCGCTAAATTTGATGTTACATCCAGATGGGCCGGCTCCGCGTTTTGGATCATGTTATTTTCTCTTATCTCCAAAAGTTTCTTCTCGCTCTACATATACGTATTTAGATTCGCATCAAGATCCAAAAGAAAAGGGGACTTATGAGGAGTTTGATATGATTTTAGCTGCTCTTTTGGAAGAGACATTCGTAAGAGAGTGTGCAATTGGTGAAGGGAATTTGACTCCAACAAGATTAGTTAATCATTTACTGGCTAACCTGGAAAGGCCGTTTGTAGATTTAATAAACAAAGAGTCAGCCCGTAACCTTAATCATTATATTGAAGCACAGGTCCATGGAGATATTTCTCTTAAAGAAGACGTGGAAGCTCTTGTTGTAGATCCTTCATTTAAGGGTACGGATGTAGGAAGAACTTTAGAAGAAATTTGTATGAAGTATGCTATTGATTTGTATTGGCACACAGGTTTTGTACTTATGGTAGACGACGTTCCAATGAATTTTAGAGGTGCAAAAATGCCATCTTTAGCAAGACGCATTGCACGGAATCATTGTATCGATGCAAATATAATCGGTTCTGCTGTAGCGGATTTGAAACGCAATCCATTATCTTGGAGTGATCGTGGAACTTATGAAGAAGTGCTTCAGGAATTAAAATTATTATGGCATGTTTTAGTTCGATTTGGAAAACCAAATCGGAAGTAGAACGAAATACTCCGTTTTTGGGAAGTATCTATATAGAAAAGAAGCTGATCTAAAATTAGATCAGCTTCTTTGTATAAGATTAAACTAAGTTTAATACAGTTACTTTTTCACGTGTCATAGACTCAAGGCTCTTACGAATACCTTGTGCGCCCATACCTGAACCTTTTACACCGATGAATGGGAAGTGGTCAGGACCGCGCTCTGTGCGTCCGTTAATTTGAACAGAACCAGTTTCGATTTTGTTAGCAATTGCAAATGCTTTGTTAATGTCTTTAGTGAAGACACTTGCTTGCAGACCGAACTCTGATTTGTTAGCAATTTCAATTGCTTGCTCATCTGAAGAAACACGGATGATTGGAAGGATTGGGCCAAATGGCTCTTCCCAAGCAACTTTCATTTCTTCAGTTACGTGGTCGATTAATGTTGGGTAAATTAAGTTACGCTCACGTTTGTTACCGATAACGATTGTAGCACCTTTTTCTACAGCGTCGTCAACTAAGCCTTGAACGAAGTCAGCAGACTTATCGTCGATTAATGGAACGATTGTGCTGTCTTGTTCTGGAGATCCAACTGATAGTTTAGCTACTTGCTCTTTTAATAAGCCAACAAGCTCGTCTGCTACGTTTTCGTGTACAAGTACACGTTTAATAGCTGTACAACGTTGACCAGAGTAAGAGAATGCACCGCTTACGATATGGTTTGCAGCATCTTGTAAGTCAGCATCTTCACGAACGATACCAGGGTCTTTACCACCAAGTTCTAATACAAGTGGAATCATTGAAGCTTTTTTCGCTAAATGTTTACCTGTGTTTGTACCACCTGTGAACGATACCATATTGATGCCTTCGTGTTCTACTAAGTAGTCACCAATTACAGAACCACGTCCTGTCGCTACGTTTACAAGACCTTTTGGAAGGCCAGCTTTATGAAGTGCTTCCACCATTTTAATACCGCTAATTGCACCTTGAGTTGCTGGTTTGAAAATAACAGCGTTACCCATAATTAATGCTGGTGCAAGTTTTGCAGCAGATAAGTTTACTGGGTAGTTAAATGGTGCGATTGCTAATACAACACCAAGTGGTGCGCGTTGGATAATCGCAAGTTTTGATTTTGTACCGCCCGGGAAGCTATCGCCCATCATGCTTTCTCCGTGCATATGTAAAGCTTCTTCGATCGTATAACGAATGAAATCAGCTGTACGAACAACTTCTTTCTTCGCATCTTTATATCCTTTACCGACTTCTTTCATAATGATATCGGCAATTTCATCCTGCATATTTACAAGCTCATCAGCCCATTTATATAAATACTTTGCGCGATCTTGTAGAGAAGCTTCCGCCCATGATTTTTGAGCTTCTTTTGCAGATGCAATTGCTTCATCTACTTCTCCGCGAGTAATTGCTTGTACTTGTCCAATTACTTCGTGTAAGTATGGAGATGGAATTTCGATTGTTTCTCCTGAAGAGCTTTCTCTCCATTCTCCATTTAAATAAAATTTGTACGTATTGCTAGTTGTCATGATTAGTCCTCCTAAAATAGCAACTTGTAAGAGTGAGTATAAGGTGATTGTATGGGGTTTGATAACATTTTTCAAATGAAATATTTGTGAAAACGATTTCTTATGAAGTTTTTATTTTGTATGCCCTTTCTTACAGAACATTCCCTTATTTCGAAATGATGGATCATATATTTTTATTCAATTTGTAAAAAACAATTGACAGAATACTCAATAAAGTTATAAGATTATAAATGGAAAATAAATGAAGGGGGTGTGCGTAATGATTGTAATCGTAAATGTAATGGGTTTAGCTCTGTTAAATGGCAGAAAACATTTATATCATTACGCAACCCGTGCGGATATATAGGGCATTTTTGTCTTATAAAAAGCGTACGTTGCGTATATCGTAACGTACGCTTTTATGCATTTTTTGTGCATATCGTCAAGCGGCGGTATGCTTTTTTTTGTTTATTTTCCATGTTACTAAATAAAACTTTGGAAGGCGGAAAAATGTGATGAGATTGTATGGGTTACGAAATGTAAATGTAATGGGTCTGGATAGCGGATAAAGAAATGAGAGATAAATGAGAACGAGAAGGGAGAGATTACATTGTTTTCAGTATTACTAAAGTTAAAGTGGTTTTTTAAGGAGCACTGGAAGAGATATAGTATCGCCATTGGAGCTCTTTTAATTGTGAATATAGTGGAAGTTATCCCCCCGAAAGTGTTAGGGGTTACGATAGATAATATAAAAACAGGAACGTTATCGAACGAAGCTATTATACAGTCTATTCTTATTTTAATTGGGGTTACGATAGTTGGATATGGCCTCACTTTCGTATGGCAACATCAATTGTTTGGCGGTGCATTCGTGCTTGAGAAAACGATGCGCTCTAAATTTATGGGGCATTTACTTAAGATGACGCCGACGTTTTATCAAAAAAATCGTACTGGTGATTTAATGGCGAGAGCAACGAATGATTTAAAAGCAATCGCTATGACCGCTGGTTTCGGTATATTAACGCTCGTAGATTCGAGTTTATATATGCTTACGATCGTCTTTATGATGGGATTTACAATTAGTTGGGAGCTTACATTTGCGGCACTTATACCACTTCCAATTATGGCATATGCGATGAATATATATGGAAAGAAATTGCATGAAAGATTTACAGTTGCGCAAGATGCGTTCGGTGATATGAACGATAAAGTATTAGAATCGATCGCTGGTGTGCGCGTGATTCGTGCGTACGTACAAGAAAATGCAGACCAAGAAAGATTTCATCAGTTAGGGGATGACGTCTACGAAAAGAATATGAAAGTAGCTAGAATTGATGCATTATTTCAGCCAACTGTAAAAATGCTTGTCGGTCTTAGTTATTTAATTGGTTTAGTGTATGGTGCATATCTTGTATTCCAATCAAAGGTGACACTTGGTGAACTCGTTTCCTTTAACGTGTATTTAGGGATGATGATTTGGCCGATGTTTGCAATTGGTGAATTAATTAATGTTATGCAAAGAGGAAATGCGTCACTCGACCGTGTAAATGAAACGTTAGCGTATGAACCAGATGTAAAGGATCCGAAACATCCAAAGCTTGTACAAGAGCCGGATTATATTCAGTTTGATGATGTTACCTTTTCATATCCTTCATCAACTGAAACAAATTTAAAAAAGGTTTCGTTTACATTAAAACAAGGGGAAACGCTTGGGGTTGTTGGAAAAACAGGAAGCGGAAAAACGACGCTCGTACGTCAGCTTCTTCGCCAATATCCGCTTGGAGATGGAGATATTGCAGTCTCTGATGTGACGTTAGATCAAATGACGAATGAAAATGTGCTTGGATGGATTGGTTATGTACCGCAGGAACATATTTTATTCTCAAAAACAGCGAGAGAAAATATTTTATTCGGAAATAGGGAAGCGACGGAAGAGGAACTCGAGAAAGCGATTGAAATTGCGGCGTTTAAAAAGGATTTAGAGTTTTTACCAGAAGGGTTAGAAACGCTTGTCGGAGAGAAAGGTGTTTCTTTATCAGGAGGGCAAAAACAAAGGATTTCAATTGCACGAGCTGTTATTCAAAATCCAGAAATTTTAATTTTGGACGATTCTTTATCAGCTGTTGATGCTCGTACGGAAGCGGCGATTATTGAAAATATAAGAACAGAGAGAAGCGGAAAGACGACGATTATTACGACGCACCGTTTATCTGCCGTACAACATGCGGATTGGATTCTCGTTATGGATGAGGGAGAAGTAATGGAAGAAGGTACGCATGATCAGCTTATCCGAAAGGGAGGCTGGTATGCGGAGCAGTTTGAAAGACAACAAGGTGAAAGTGAAAGTGCGGATAGTGGGGTGAAAATATGAGCGTTTCAAAACGATTGTTTCAATATGCGATGAAAGTGAAAGGAACGATTTTTGCAGCGATGCTAATGTTATTTATTTTCGTCATCGCAGAGCTTGCTGGTCCTTTCGTCGCGAAAACGATGATTGACGATCATATCGTTGGAATAGAGAAACCTTGGTATGAAACAGAAAAGAGTGAAGAGGCTGTTTCGTATAATGGCGCCTTTTATAAGCGAAGCGATCGCTTCCAGGAAGGTGAGAAAAAAGGAAAAGAAGTACGCGTGATGCAAGTCGGTTTTCAATATTACTTTGTGCCGAATAAAGTGAATGCTGAAGGATCACGTACTGTAAAAGGTGATATGATTACCGTTCAAAATGGTAAGGCGGTGCAAGTGTATAAAGCGAAAGCATTAACGAAAGAAGAAGTGTTTGCGTTTTATAAACCAGAAATAAACCGACTATTATTACTGGGCGGTGGCTATTTTGCTTTATTAGTAGTCGTTTCATTATTTGCATACGGAAAGCAATTTTTCTTACAGAAGGCAGCGAACAAAATTATTCAAATTATGAGGGAAGATGTCTTTTCTCATATCCAAACGTTGCCGATTCGGTATTTCGATCATTTACCAGCAGGGAAAATTGTATCGCGTGTAACGAATGATACAGAGGCTATTCGTGATTTATATGTAACGGTGCTTGCAACATTCGTTTCAAGTATCATCTATATTATTGGGATATTCGCTGCGCTATTTTTACTTGATGTAAAATTGGCGACGTTATGTTTACTCATCATCCCAATTTTAATTGTTTGGGCTATTTTATATAGAAAGTACGCGTCTGTATACAATCATAAAATGCGTTCGCGTTTATCTGATATTAACGGAACAGTGAATGAATCCATTCAAGGGATGCCAATTATTCAAGCGTTCCGTCAAGAGCGTGAAACGAAAAAAGAGTTTGAAGAATTAAATGGCGATTATTTTAAGTATCAAAATAAAATTTTGAATTTAAATGCAGCAACTTCTCATAACTTAGTAGGTGTATTAAGAAATATCGCTTTCACAGGTGTGATTTGGTATTTCGGTGGTGCTTCATTAAGTGCTACAGGCGTCATTTCTCTAGGGATACTATATGCGTTCGTTGATTATTTAACACGATTATTCTCACCGATTACAAATATGGTGAATCAGCTTGCTAACTTAGAACAATCGCGCGTTGCATCAGAACGTGTTTTTGAATTGTTAGAGGAAAAAGGGGAAGCAGTAGAAGAAGAACGTATACCTCGCTTACAAGGAAATGTGAAGTTTGATAATGTGTCGTTTTCTTATAATGGAAAAGATGAAGTGTTAAAAAATATTTCATTTGAAGCGAAACAAGGCGAGACAGTCGCACTTGTCGGTCATACTGGCTCAGGAAAAAGTTCCATTATGAATGTACTTTTTCAGTTTTACGAGTTTGAAAAAGGAAAGCTTACGATTGACGGTCATGATGTAAAAGAGATGCCGAAACAAGCAACTCGTGAACATATGGGAATTGTACTGCAAGATCCGTTTTTATTTAGCGGAACAGTAGCATCTAATGTTAGTTTAGAAAATGAAAATATTTCAAAAGAGCGCATCGTAAAAGCATTGCGTGATGTAGGTGCTGAAAGATTTGCGAACAATATAAATGAAGAAATTACGGAGAAAGGAAGTACACTTTCAACCGGAGAACGTCAGCTTATATCGTTTGCTAGGGCGCTCGCTTTTGACCCAGCCATTTTAATTTTAGATGAAGCGACATCTAGTATCGATACAGAAACAGAGGCGATGATTCAACAAGCGCTAGAAGTTGTGAAAAAAGGAAGAACGACATTTATTATTGCCCACCGTCTTTCAACAATTAAAAGTGCAGATCAAATTATCGTGCTTGATAGAGGGACGATTTTAGAAAAAGGGTCTCATGATGAATTAATGAAAAAGCGCGGGCGTTATTACGATATGTACAAAACGCAAATGGAAGGGAATCAGAGCGCTTAATAGGTATGGGGAGGAACTTGTGATTTTCACAAGTTCTTTTTTTAGTGAATCAGGACTGTTAAATAAGAAGTATTATTTTACCTTTCGTACAATAAATGCTATATTAAAAAATGTTACTTATTTTTTGTATGTAGCATTATTTTTCCTTTTTGTTTGATTATGAAGAAAAAGGATAAACTAAATAAGAACATTTTCATTGAAAAATTGTTCAAGATTGCATACAATCAATATAGTTTTTAAATTCCTATCAGAATACTTGGAGGATTACCATCATGAAGAAATTATTTTCAGTGCTTGCAGTAACTACATTAGCGATCGGGATTGTAGCCGGCTGCGGTAAAGAAGAGAAAAAAGATACAGCTAGTCAAGACGCGTTACAAAAGATTAAACAAAGCGGTGAACTTGTAATTGGTACAGAAGGTACATACCCACCATTTACGTTCCACGATTCAAGCAATAAATTAACTGGATTTGACGTTGAACTATCAGAAGAAGTTGCAAAACGTTTAGGCGTAAAACCTGTATTTAAAGAAACGCAATGGGATAGCTTACTTGCTGGTTTAGATGCAAAACGTTTCGATATGGTTGCAAACGAAGTTGGTATTCGTGAAGACCGTCAAAAGAAATATGACTTCTCTAAACCGTATGTTTCATCTTCAGCGGCATTAGTTATCGCAAAAGATAAAGATAAACCTGCTACATTTGCTGATGTAAAAGGATTAAAAGGAGCACAATCTTTAACAAGTAACTATGCGGATATCGCTAAGAAAAATGGTGCGGAAATCGTTGGTGTAGAAGGATTTAGCCAAGCAGCAGAACTATTAGCTTCAGGACGCGTTGATTTCACAATCAATGATAAATTATCAGTGTTAAATTATTTAGAAACGAAAAAAGATGCGAAAATTAAAATTGTAGATACAGAAAAAGAAGCTTCAGAAAGTGGATTCTTATTCCGTAAAGGTAGCACTAAGCTTGTACAAGAAGTAGATAAAGCGTTAGAAGATATGAAAAAAGACGGTACGTATGACAAAATAACGAAAAAATGGTTCGGTGAAAATGTATCTAAGTAGTGCATTGGTTTCAGATCGATTGTCTACTTGGGTAGATATTATGCAGTCTTCCTTCATGCCGATGCTGAAGGAAGCTGTTTTTACGACAATTCCATTAACGCTCATTACATTTATTATCGGTCTTATACTTGCGACGTTAACGGCGCTTGCACGTATTTCAGGTAGTCGTATTTTACAATGGATTGCTCGTATCTATGTATCTATCATTCGCGGAACGCCACTTCTTGTACAGTTATTTATCATTTTCTATGGTCTCCCAACTCTTAATATTGAAGTTGAGCCATATACAGCAGCAGTTGTTGGATTTTCATTAAATGTCGGTGCGTATGCATCTGAAATTATTCGTGCTTCTATCCTTTCCATTCCGAAAGGGCAGTGGGAAGCAGCTTACACAATTGGGATGACATATCCGCAAGCGTTAAAACGAGTTATTTTACCACAAGCAACGCGCGTATCAATTCCGCCGCTTTCGAATACATTTATTAGCTTAGTGAAAGATACTTCATTAGCATCGTTAATTTTAGTAACAGAAATGTTCCGAAAAGCGCAGGAAATTGCGGCAATGAACTATGAGTTTTTAATTGTTTATTTTGAAGCAGGTCTTATTTATTGGGTTATTTGTTTCTTATTATCAATCGTACAACAGATGTTAGAAAAGCGTTCAGAACGCTATACATTAAAATAATCCTTTTACAAAAGGAGTTTTTGTTTTTATGATTTCAATTCAGCACTTACAAAAAAGTTTCGGAGATAATACCGTACTAAAGCATATAGATTTAACAGTTGAGAAGGGCGAGGTTGTTGTTATTATCGGGCCGTCTGGATCTGGTAAAACGACATTCCTGCGTTGCCTTAACGTATTAGAAACGCCAAACGCTGGTAATATTCGTATCGGTAATAAAGAGCTTAACTTCTCTCAAAAAGTAACGAAGAAAGATATTGTCAATCTTCGTACGCAAACAGGTATGGTATTCCAGCACCATAATTTATTCCCGCATTTAACAGCACTTCAAAATGTAATGGAAGGGCTCGTTACAGTGAAAAAGATGGGGAAAGAAGAAGCGAAGAAAAAAGCAAACTATTTCCTTGAAAAAGTGGGCCTAGCAGATAAAGTAGACTTATATCCGTTCCAATTATCAGGCGGACAACAACAGCGCGTTGGAATTGCACGCGCGCTTGCGATGGAGCCGGAAGTGTTACTATTTGATGAGCCGACGTCAGCGCTTGATCCTGAACTCGTTCAAGAAGTTCTGAAGGTCATGAAAGAGCTTGCTAAAGAAGGCATGACAATGGTCATTGTAACGCATGAAATGCGTTTTGCACATCAAATTGCGAACCGTGTTATTTTCATGGATGGCGGTGTCGTTGTCGAACAAGGTACACCAGAAGATGTATTTACAAATCCAAAAGAAGAACGTACGAAGAAGTTTTTACAAATGTTGCAATAAAGTGAAACTTTAATCAGTGGGGGTTTTCTTCATCCCCCACTGATTATTAGTTGAACCAATCGGACTTTTATGGGCAGTTGATCCCCCACCTAACTTCTTCGCTTTCGCTGAATTTTGAGGTGGGGGTCTTACTGCCCATTAAAGCGGGATAAATGAAGGAAGGTCTCAAGGCATATGCCTTGAGACCTTTTTGCCATATATATTTATTTGTGGAATCCGCCAAGGCTTTGCTCAGCCATTGCAACTAGACGTTTTGTGATTTCGCCACCAACAGAACCGTTAGCACGAGCTGTAGAATCTGCTCCTAATTGTACACCAAATTCTTGAGCGATTTCGTACTTCATTTGGTCGATTGCAGCTGTTGCTCCTGGTACTACTAATTGATTTGAAGAATTTTGGTTTGCCATAGGAATATATCCTCCTTAGAGTTATAAAAATTTTTTTGGTTGGACTAGCTGGAGTTGAACCAGATTATCGCCCCGTTTGGCGCTAATCCATCGGTAATTAAGTTTGTACTCATAGTATGGATGTTACCTAGAAAGATATACGAAATAATAATTTGTAAATTTTGTAAAAAAAACTTAGTGATTTCGTAAATTATGAAATAAGAGTAATCGTTTTATTTTTTAGAAAGAAGGTAAAACTAAGAGCGATATGAAATATATTTTTCTTTTTGTATCCTGCTAATTTGAGGAGAATGTAAGTAAGAATGGGGCAAGCTGCTCCTATACGTAGCTAGATACAATTATATGGAGGAATCGTGATGGGAATTTGCCCGCTTTGCAACGCATTAGAATCACAAACATATTCTTGTCAAAATTGCCAAAGTATACTCCAAGATTATGGGAAGGCTGTAGATTACATAGACGATTATAGTGCGTATATGGACCAAGAATTATTAAGTGCAGTAGATGGATTGACACATAATAATTCAAATGAATATTGCAATCATATTTTTTATTGCGGAGTATGTAACGTGGAAACAGAAGTTGTCGTAAAACTTGTGTAAATAGAAAACTTCCACCTTATGAATGAGGTGGAAGTTTTTGTTTTTGTATTTGTGAGTGAATCATAGGGGACGGGATATGCTCGTTGTTTGAGGAAGTCTCTGATTTTATTTGAGACATTTTTTCTTTTGTATCGCGCAAAGAATGTTCAGTTAAGTAGATGGCATATTCGTAAAATAATTGGCGCGTTAGTTCACTTTGTTCTTTTAACTTGGCATCTTGGAATACAGTTCGCCCTGGTTTAGAGTTTGCTTCAAAGAGCCATGGGTTTTCCTGTGTGTCTAAACCGATATCAAAACCGATTTCTCCGATATTTCCGGTTACTTGTTCATCGAGCGCGTAACTAATTTGTAAGGCGGTATGTTTTAACTTATTTTCAATTTGAACTTGTTTCGTTGAATCTGGAAAAAGTTCTTGCAGCAATTTTGTATCGCCACCGCTATTTACATGCGTTGTTAAGCTACCTTTGCCAGCAATTTTTGCCACGATTGCACTGACCATCCATTGGCCGAAATGATTTTTATTTGTATGAATGCGGAAATCAACAGGTTGCCCATCGAAGCGTAGCAAGGAGATACCTTGTTGTACGATAAACTTTTTTAAATCATGTCCTTTTAACACATGGTTCAGAAGTGTTTCTAATGATTGGTACTTTCTTAGTTTATTTTCTTCATTTTCGCGATAACGACAGTAGTAGCAATTCTCTGTTTGGGAATAAAATATTTGATGAATGTTTCTACCGAAGCTACCATGAATCGGTTTCATATAAATGGATTTATACGTTCCGAGAAATCGTTCCACTTGTTCGAAGTGCTGAAATGTTTCTGTGTTTGGTAATAATGGCATAATGGATTCATCTTTCATAAGAAGTTGATGCACTTCCCATTTATTAAAAAAACCTGGGTTAAACCATGGAATCGCATAGTCATGCTCTAGCTTTCTTTTTGCTCTTACGATCGGTTTATAATTTTCGGCTTTCCGATTTGGTAATCGATCGTAAATGACATTCGGTAAAGGGACTTTTTTCTTTATCCATTTTTCCTCTTGAAAGAAATACCCTTCAATTGTTTCGTCTTCCCAGTCTATATGTTGCACACCAAAAACGAATACAAATGGTCGTAAGGTGAATGGTGGCGTTAGTAACTCGCCAAGAGAAGTTGAACGGTTCCCTAAAGGATTAGAAGCGTCATCGTTAAAACCAGTCGTGAAAATCCCGATTAATGGTCCGAAAATAATCGTTTGGTTTTGTGTGAATGCATGGATAGTAGTGGAATGAGGCAGTAAAAGTTTCTCTGCAATTTGTTTTCCAATAATGATTTCGCGAGTAAAGGAATAATGAATTTTTACCTCTTCACTTGCAACATGGCGTAGGCCGAAGGAAAGGGATGTAATTGGTGGTGTGATGGAAAAAATATAAGGTAAAGTAATACTATTTGGATGTTCATCTGAAATATTTAACGTATATATGTGCTCTTTCAAAATAGACTTACCCCCTTTCTTTATGGTGTAAAGCGACTAAATTGTAATGGTCCGTGATATATTTTTTTGGCTAATGAATCACTATGGCGAATGTAATGTTCGTACGGGGGAATCGTGTTGACATACATAAGCCAAATTGCCCCTTTTTGATCCATAATAGTGGAAAGCTCTAGCTCGAATAATGAAGAATAAGATGCATCTAGCGTTTGAAACACTTCATTTATAATGTCTTGTAAAGCGTCTTGTAACAATTGTACACCGGTACTAGATAGTACGTATTTAATTTTTGAAAATGCATGCAGCGAGGAATCATCGGTTGCCGATAGTAAAAGTTGCTTCGGAAATGAACTTTTTTGTATAAACTGACCGATAACGTTCCACTTCTGTTCTTTATTTTTTTGTAAAATGGTTCGAATATGGAGTGGGTATGTTAATTGATTTGGAGGTTGCAGCATTGTATGCGTGATGTAACGTGCTGATCGTATATGAGATTTGTACCAAGATATAAATTCATCAGTCCGTTTAATTGGAGTAGAAGTATGGTAGGCATCATTTATCGTATCAACATGAAACGTTTTATTTTTATAAACGACCCGGTACAAACTTTCATTGGAATGTGCGTTAGTAGGACGTATAATAATATCTTTTGTTTTTAATAACAGTTTGAAAACGTTGTGTATCGTTGCTATTTCAAATTTTGGTATATAAGGAGATAATTTTTTATTCGTGAGAAATACATCATGTAGTTTGCTTAAGTCAATGAGTGTGTTATTTAAAAAGGTAGTGGAAGGACGATTGTGTAATGAGCGAATAATTGACTTTGCTTTTTCGACGTCTGTTTCCTCGTTAAAAGAAGAACGATCATATATATAAGAAGGAATAGGGAATATTTGCTCTTTCCATTTTCCTGTATCCGTATCATAAATCAGACCAGAAATAAGATCTGTTTTAGGATCAATACCAAATGGCGTAAACTGGGCAACGACATTATGATAAAGCCGAGCGCGTTTAGCGATTTCGGTGTAATACGTTTGCTCATAATGAGGGTGAGAAGTTAAAATACCGAGAACCAACGAAATCACTCCTTTACTAACAAAATGTTGGCATAATAGGCGAAGCTATATATTGCAAATACGTTTTTATACCATTATACTTTTGTCCGTATGATGATATGCTATAGTTTTGGAGAAGCGAAAGGTTGATTGTAATGAATATATGGTTAAGTATGTTAACGACGACAGGGCTCGGAGCAATTATTGGAGGATTTACAAATCATTTAGCGATAAAAATGTTATTTCGTCCTCATCGTCCTATGTATATTGGGAAGTTCCAAGTGCCATTTACACCAGGATTAATTCCGAAGCGCCGCGATGAGCTTGCTGTTCAATTAGGGAGAATGGTTGTAGAACATTTGTTAACGCCAGAAGGAATCGGCAAGAAGTTAACAAATGAAGAGTTTCAAAAAGGTTTAATCCACTGGGCGCAAGTAGAAGTGGATAAAGTAATTACGAATGAACAGTCACTGCGACACATGTTAGAAAAATGGGACGTAGCGCATGTAGAAAAAGAAGCAACTGAGAAAATCGAACAGGTGATTACAGAAAAGATTCAGGCATTTTTAGAAGAGTACTATACATATACATGGGAACAAGCTTTACCTCATTCTGTTCATGAGAAAATAGAGAATGCGATTCCAAATGTTTCGGCATTTATTTTAGGGCGAGCAACTCAGTTTTTTGAGAGTGAAGAAGGTAAAGCACGTCTTTCAAAAATGATTGATGATTTCTTTGCTTCTAGGGGAACGCTACTTAACTTAGTCGGAATGTTTTTAGGGAATGTAAGTGTAGTGGATCGTGTGCAGCCTGAGGTTATTAAGTTTTTAGGGCAAGATGGCACAAAGCAGCTTTTAACGGATGTACTGCAAAAAGAGTGGGAGAAGTTAAAAGGAAGAGATGTAAAAGAATTAGAAACGTTTGTAGAAAAAGAAATGATTGTAAGCTCTATATTGTCAGCAGTTAAAGTTGAGGAAACTGTGAGTAAATTTTTAAACCAATCTGTGCAGCAAGTATGTGAGCCAGTTCGGGAAACAATTATTGAAAAGATAGTCCCAGGTGTAGTAACGAAAGGTTTGGAGTGGGGGGCAGAAAACGTAGAAAGTATACTACATAATCTCCACTTAGCGGAAATTGTCCAACAAGAAGTGTCTACATTTTCAACGGAGAGACTAGAAGATTTAGTTCTGTCCATTACAAAAAATGAACTAAAAATGATCACGTATTTAGGTGCCTTATTAGGCGGAGTGATTGGAATCGTGCAAGGGGTATTACTGTTGTTTCTGAAATAATAAAATACGTACATACAAATAAAAGTGAAATTTCTTCACATCTCTTGCATAGTTTGATATGGTAAGAAGAGGTGCGTATGTAAATGCACGTAAAAGGCAGTGCGTATGAAAAGCGCTAGCCTTCTAAAGGAGGAAAAATAAAATGACAAAAAACATTCATGATGTAGCATATGAATTACAAAAAGCAATCGCTGAAAACGATGACTTCAAAACTTTAAAAGAGAGCTACGCAGCAGTTCAAGCTGATGCAGCTTCAAAGAACTTATTCGATGAGTTCCGCACAATGCAACTTAGCCTACAACAAAAAATGATGCAAGGCCAAGAAATTACTGAAGAAGACAACCAACAAGCACAAGAAGTTGTAGTTCGCATTCAACAAGATGCTAAAATTACAAAGTTAATGGAAACTGAGCAACGCCTAAACGTTGTAATCGGTGATGTTAACAAAATTATCATGAAGCCACTTGAAGAATTATATAGCGCGCAACAACAAGCGTAATGAGAGAAGACGCCCTAGTATAGGGGCGTCTTTTTTGTTTGTTATTTTTTGAAATACTCCGTTTCAATATTCTTCTCCTTCAAAAACTTTTCAATCTCTTTTTGCTTTCTTCCATTCACTTTCTCAAAGCGCTTTGTAAAAGAAAAATCGGTTTTGAACAAGTTACCATCTTGGGCGAGTTTGTCTAGTTCTTGCTCTAATTCTACTGAAAGTGCCGTAGACGCTGAAATGTAATCATGAATTTCCTTCGAAGGCTGTTTATAATCATGAGGGATCGTATTGTTATTAATAAAATTAAGGAAATTCGCATCGTTTTGTTGTGCTAAATCTACTAGTTGTTTTAATTTCTCCCGGTCAGATTCCGTTGCATTCTCGTCAGACATGGCTGACGAGAATGCAACGATGTTTTCGTATAACTCTCCGCTATAATCTAAATACGTTTTTATATTTTGTTTCATTTCATCTTCGTTAATCGTTTCATTCTTTTTGGAGGAAGTGAATATAGTTTCAGGAATTTTAATCGTAACATCTTTAATAGATTGTACATCGTTTTCTTCCTTAGGTTCTGCACTGTTTGAACAAGCTGATAGAAATAACATTGTAAGTAGCATGAGTGAATATAAAGTATATTTCTTCATTTTAGTCTCCTTTTACATTCATTAGTGTCTTTGTAAAATAGCTATATTCCATTTCAAATACTTTACTAAAAGTGCATATAGATGTTTTATCATTTGATAACATATGACGGATATGAGTAAACCGACGCAAAAAGCGATAAACACATTATAAACATCGGAGTAACTAATTTGATGAAACCCCTTAAAAAATCCTAACCCTATTAATAAAATAGGGGAAATGATTAATACTGGAGTGGCAATGATAAGTGCTAGAATAATCGGTAATAAAAAGAGTAGTACGAAAAAGGCGACAAAGATAAAGGCAAAGTTTAAAACACTTAAGCTCATAACAGAAAATAGTGCAGTTATCATATTTTTGAAGCTGCGTTTCTTGTCAGCATTGCTTATTGCATAGGAAACATTCAGTTCTTTCGCGATCATTTTAGGGTTTCCTAGTTTTCTAGCAATTTCTTCTTCACATTTTCCGTCTTGTTTACCACTACTAAAATGAGTTTCATATTCTGAAATAATATCCTCCTTTTCTGAATTAGGTATATTCCGTAGGTAGGAACTAAGTTGGCTTAAAAACTCACTTTTGTTCATTGCGATCACTTCCCTTTATAAAATAATGAATTATAGCTGAGAATCCGCTCTTTGTTGAGAGGGGGATATACTAACTACGAATGTTATTCCAATTAATGGGTGTTCCAATATTTACAAATATATCATTTAGTAGTGTTCTTTGCAAGGTACTATTATTTTTAAAATACTGTGATGAGATGGAAGTTTTTTAGATTTTTTCGAGAAAATATAAAAATATTATTTTAGGATAAATAAAGGGTTGTAAGCGCATTCCTTAATGAGCGTCATAAAACTGTCAAATTCATATCATTGGAAAAATAATGCATTTGTAATATAATGATAAATAATACTTCACCACGTTAATTAACAAGGTGAAATTAAAATCTTTATTACACAAATTATGAAACAAAGGAATGATTAGTTTGAGTACAGGTGTAAAAGCAAACGACGTGAAGACAAAAACAAAAGGAGCAGATCTTGTTGTTGATTGTTTAATTAAACAAGGTGTTACACATGTTTTCGGTATTCCAGGAGCGAAGATTGACTCTGTATTTGATGTACTGCAAGAAAGAGGACCAGAGTTAATTGTTTGTCGTCATGAACAAAATGCAGCATTTATGGCAGCTGCGATTGGTAGATTAACAGGAAAACCGGGCGTATGTCTTGTAACTTCAGGACCAGGGACATCAAATTTAGCGACAGGTCTTGTTACTGCGAATGCGGAGAGTGATCCCGTTGTTGCTTTAGCTGGTGCAGTTCCGCGTACAGATCGATTAAAACGTACGCACCAATCTATGGATAATGCTGCACTATTCGAACCAATCACAAAATATAGCGTAGAAGTAGAGCATCCTGATAATGTGCCAGAAGCATTATCAAATGCATTTCGAAGTGCGACTTCCACAAATCCAGGCGCTACTTTAGTAAGTCTTCCGCAAGACGTTATGACTGCGGAAACGAATGTAGAGTCTATCGGTGCGCTTTCTAAGCCACAGCTTGGAATCGCTCCCACACATGATATTACATACGTAGTAGAAAAAATAAAAGGAGCGAAATTGCCGGTTATTTTACTCGGTATGAGAGCAAGCACAAATGAAGTGACGAAAGCTGTTCGTGAATTAATTGCGGATACAGAACTTCCTGTCGTTGAAACATATCAAGCAGCTGGTGCGATTTCACGTGAATTAGAAGATCATTTCTTCGGCCGCGTTGGATTATTCCGTAACCAACCAGGTGATATTTTACTAGAAGAAGCGGACCTTGTTATTTCTATCGGTTATGACCCAATTGAGTATGATCCGAAATTCTGGAATAAACTTGGGGACAGAACAATTATTCATCTTGATGACCATCAAGCAGATATCGACCACGATTACCAACCAGAGCGTGAATTAATTGGTGATATCGCTTTAACTGTAAATAGCATCGCGGAGAAATTACCGAAACTTGTATTAAGTACGAAATCAGAAGCAGTGTTAGAACGATTACGCGCGAAATTATCAGAACAAGCAGAAGTTCCAAATCGTGCTTCAGAAGGTGTTACACATCCGCTTCAAGTCATTCGTACACTTCGTTCTTTAATTAGTGATGATACAACTGTTACGTGTGACATCGGCTCCCATTACATTTGGATGGCAAGATGTTTCCGTTCTTATGAACCACGTAGATTATTATTTAGTAACGGTATGCAAACGTTAGGTGTTGCACTTCCTTGGGCAATTGCTGCTACTTTAGTAGAACCAGGTAAGAAAGTAGTTTCCGTATCAGGTGACGGTGGTTTCTTATTCTCAGCGATGGAATTAGAAACAGCGGTACGTTTAAATTCTCCAATTGTACATCTTGTATGGAGAGACGGTACGTATGATATGGTTGCGTTCCAACAAATGATGAAATACGGTAGAACATCAGCTACAGAGTTCGGTGATGTTGATATTGTAAAATATGCAGAAAGTTTCGGTGCGACAGGTCTTCGCGTTAACAAGCCTGATGAATTAGAAGGTGTATTAAAAGAAGCACTAGCAGCAGACGGCCCTGTCATTATTGATATTCCAATCGATTACCGTGACAACATTAAATTAAGCGAAAAATTATTACCAAATCAATTAAACTAATGGAGGCAGATTTGAGATGACGGTTGCGCAATTAATTGATATTGATGCAAAAAGAACGAAAACGAGTAATGAAGTATATCAAACATCTACAATGCTTGCGCTATTAGATGGTATATATGATGGTGTGATTAGCTTTGAAGATTTGAAAAAACATGGTGATTTCGGTATCGGCACATTTGATCAATTAGATGGTGAAATGATTGCGTTTGATAACGAATTTTATCATTTACGTTCAGACGGTTCAGCAGAAAAAGTAGAGCCAGAAGAAACAACACCATTTGCGACTGTAACGTTTTTTGAAAAAGAAATGAGTTATACGATAGAGCGTCCGATGAATCGTGAAGAAGTGGAAGCATTATTACATGAATTAATGCCGAGTAAAAACTTATTTTACGGTATTCGAATGGATGGTACATTCCGCGAAGTAAGAACGAGAACTGTTCCAAAACAAGAAAAACCGTATACACCGCTCGTTGAAGTGACGAAATCACAACCAATCTTTTCCTTTAAAAATACAGAAGGAACGCTTGCTGGATTTTGGACACCAGATTATGCGCAAGGTATTGGTGTAGCTGGTTTCCACTTACATTATATTGATGATGAAAGAAGCGGAGGCGGACATGTTTTCGATTATGTTGTTGAAAACTGTACGATCCAAATTTGTCAAAAAGCTCATATGCATTTAGCACTTCCAGAAACAGCTGACTTCATGGCAGCTGAATTATCTAGAGAAAACTTAGAGGATAATATTGCGACTGCGGAAGGTGCAGAGTAAAAGGAGAAGACTGTTCCGCTTTGGAACAGTCTTCTTTTATTTGTCGGTAAGTCGATATCGTTTATCCCGCTTTAATGGGCAGTAAGATCCCCACCTCCAAATTCAGCGAAAGCAAAGAAGTTAGGCGGGGGATCAACTGCCCATAAAAGTCCGATTGGTGAGGGCTGATAATCAGTGGGGGATGAAGACCCTCCCCACTGATTAAAGTTTCACTTTATTTCTTTGAAACAAACGGATGCCCCTCATAATAAAAACGCCACGGATAATGTACAGCTTCTTCTGCATAGTCAATGTTAATACGAGATCCGGCTGTTATTTTGTATTGTGAGGACATGTGTTCTTCTTCTCGGACGAGTTCAATATGTAATGTGTCACTTTGTAATGAGACGCCTCGTTCTTCTAAAGTAATGCCGAGTGCACGGCATAGTTTGCCAGGTCCGTTCGTTAAATTTTTATACTGCGTTTTTGTAATGTCTGTTTTGTTGTAGCGTGCTAGTTTTATTTCTTCTATTCCATCTACCGGTTCAAGAGCTCGAATGAGAACACCTTGCGGGGTGCCCACTGGTGCTGTAATGACGTTGAAACAATGGTACATACCGTAAATTAAATATACGTAAGCATGTCCTGGTGCGCCAAACATGACTTCCGTGCGATCAGTCCGTCTGCCGCCGTAACTATGTGCGGCCTTATCATCGGGACCTTTGTATGCTTCTACTTCAACAATGATTCCACTTCGTTTTATTCCATCTACAATATGAACAAGTTTCTGTCCGAGTAATTTTTTTGCGACTTCTAACGTATCGCCTTCATAAAAGGAAGGAGGTGCCTGCATTGTACTATCTCCTTTACTGAGTGTATATGTATATAGTAAACCAAATTTTCAGTAGAAATTCTAACTCGTTCTATTTGCTACATTTATTTCATAAATTATGGATAGAGTACAACAGCGAAGAGGGGGAGTGCGACATGATTTATCGCTTACTAGCACTTAACATAGATGGGACACTACTATACAACAACGGAAAAATTGCAAAAGGACTAAGAGAAACAATTGAATTTGTAAAAAGAAAAGACGTATACGTTACATTATTTACGAGCCGTAATTTTCAGTCCGCTCATAAAGTAGCAAAGGCGTTAAAATTAGATTCTATATTAGTGACACACGGTGGTGCTTTCGTTTCAGCAACGTTAGATAAGCCGTACGTTCAAAGAAGATTATCGGAAGAGAAGACATTTAACATTGTGCAAGTATTAGAGCATTTTGACTGTAACGTCCGCATTTCTCATGAACGGTTTTCAATCGGAAATCGCGAGAGAAATACACCAAACTTAATTGCGCGTACTGTGTTATCGAGTGCTGATCCGTTATTTTATCCAGTTCAATTTGTAGATTCGTTAGGTGATGCGCTTCGTGATCATCCAGTCGCGGCGCCAAAAATTGATGTTCTTTTCCAAACGAAAGGTGAAAAAGAAAGAGGACTGAATACATTAAGAAAAGCGTTTCAAGATATAGAGTATATTAAATGTGATTCAAAACGAATAGAAATTTTGCCACAAAATGTATCAAAATTACGTGGATTACAATTGCTTGGAGAGCATTTAAATATTTCGCTAAACGAAATGGTTGCCATTGGAGATAGCATGGAAGATTTAGAGGTTATTGAAAATGTGGGTCTCGGGGTAGCGATGGGGAACGCGCCTGTAGAGGTAAAACAAGCGGCCGACTGGATTACACGTTCAAATAGTGAGAACGGCGTAGAGTATATGATTAAAGAACATTTCCGCAAGCAATTCCCGCTTCCGTTTTTGAAGAATCATAAAAATACACCGAAACGATAAAGGAAAAACGTAGCTTTTTGGCTACGTTTTTTTATTGGCTTTATTTTAGAAATGAAAGCGTTCTACAAAGGTGAATTGTGTCTGAAATCTATACAATTCACTTGAATCCTTTAGAAAACTGTTGTAAAGTGGATGATGTTGCCAAAATAGTTACACCATATGAAATATTCTCCAGATTAATTTTATTGAGCTCCATATGCAAAAATACTTCCGCATGATAGTTTGGTTCACGTATTATCTCAAAAATGAATTGTAGTAATTTTATTGATCAGTTGTAGAGTTTCTTGTTTTTATTTAAATGGATGATTTTAAGTTATTGTGAGTAAGCCTTGGTACATATGAAAGGTGCTTTTTTGTTTGGTTTTAGGAAGTTTAAAAGGGGGAATGAATTTCTTGAGGAAATCATTTAATCAAAAAATAAAAAAATTAAGTAGTAGTTTTATAGTTGTGTTACTAGTATGTATGAATTTTTTAATCCATTTACCATATAAAGCAGAGGCAGCTACAACAGAATTAAAAGGTTTAGGTGATGTATCTTATTACAATGCAATCATTTTTGGAGATCATAGTGCAACGAGTGCGGATATTGAGGGCGCGATGGCTGTTCAAAAAAATATGAATGCATCAAGTTATACAGTCTTAGCGGCTGCAACAGGAGCAAACAACTTAGCTGGAGCAACGTGGGTAGAGGAAGGGTATCCATCATTATTACTAGGTGGTCAATTTACGAAGGCGGGAACAGGACAAGTAATTATCCAAGATGGAACAGTGGCTATGACAAAAGATGGTGACCCAGAAGGTGCAATGAAATCATCATATGACCGTATCTCTTATAAAGAGCAAGCGGAGATTGATGCTAAATTTAAAGAGTTTAGAAAAGACATTAATAGTGTAATTGAGGATGCGGGTCAATTACATACTGATAAACCAAAACCGGGTATGACCTTTGGAATCGGTGAAGATGTAAAGAATTCTAATATTTACGTTTCTTCAGGACAAAATGGAAAGAAAACATTTGATGTAACAGACGTTTTTCTTCCGAATGTAAGTAATAAAGACTTTATTGTTATTCATTCAGATGCAGAAGAAGTTAATTTTGGTGGCGGTGCAATCCTGTATGATACAACAGATAAGGGCGGGTTCACATTAGTTAATACATCTCAAGCATATGACCCTAATTCCTTTTTTACTGAGTTAGCTAGTAAAGTCATCTGGGTGTTCCCTAATGCTAAAAAGATAACAACTAAAGGATATGGTGTAGTAGGAAGTGTATTTGCGCCTAATGCAGTTGTAGAGACAAAGGGTGGCTCTATTAACGGACAAGCCTTTGTTGGTGGATTACACCAAAGAGATGGATTTGAGGTTCATAATTTTAAATTTAACTGGCCAAAGTGGAAAAAGCCGGCAGCTGAAAAAGGAAATTTACAGATTAAAAAAGTTGATGAAAACGATGAAAACATTGTTTTAAAAGACGCAAAATTTGATGTTATAGACAAAGATAATAATGTTGTGGCTACTGTTACAACAAACGAAAAGGGTATTGCGGAAGTTAAAGATTTACCATTTGGTGATTATTTTGTAAAAGAAATTAGTGCACCAGAAGGATATATAAAAGTTGATACACCAGAAAAAGTAACAATTGATAATACAAACATAATTGAATTTGTTATGAAGAATACGAAAAAAGTAGAAAATGGTCAATTTAAATTATTGAAAAAAGATAGTGAATCTGGTCAACTTTTACCAGGTGCAAAATTTGATGTTATAGATAAAGATGGGAACGTTGTCGAAACAATTATTACAGATGGTAAAGGTGAAGCTTTATCAAAACAACTTCCAGTTGGAACATATACATTAAAAGAAGTTGAAGCACCAAAAGGTTACGAACTATCATCTAGTTTAGTTCATGTTGATGTAGCTGCTAATAAAACAGTGACTGTAGATGTGTTGAATAAAAAGGTTGTTGAAAAGGCTACAGGTCAATTTGAAATCGTAAAAGTAGATGCAGAAGATAAAGCGAAAGTATTGTCAGACGCAGAATTTGAAGTGTACAAAGATGGTAAAAAAGTAGAGACGTTACGAACAGATAAAACTGGTAAAGTAATCTCTCAGAAATTAGAACCAGGAACATACACATTAAAAGAAACGAAAGCACCGCAAGGATATAAGTTGTTAAAAGAAGAAATTGAAGTCGTTGTGGAAGCAAACAAAGTAGTAGAAGTACAAGTAGAAAACGCAAAAGAACTAGGAAGCTTACAAGTAATCAAAAAGGATGCAGAGAGTGGAAAGGTTCTAGAAGGTGCAGAATTTAAGCTGAAGAATGAAACTGGTCAAGTAGTTGGAGAGGCGAAAACAACGAATAAAAATGGTGTAGTAACATTCGAAAACTTAGTGCCAGGAAAGCATACGTTAGAAGAAACGAAAGCGCCAGAAGGCTATAAAGCGTTAGAAGTGACGGTAGAAGTAAATGTTGTTGCAAATACAGTAATAAAGCAAGAAGTATTAAATGAAAAAGTGAAAGAAAAAATTAAAGGTCAAGTAGAAATTACAAAGGTAGATGCTACTGATACAAATAAAAAATTAGCAGGCGCAGTGTTTGAAATTTTGAAAGATGGAACAAAAATAGAAACATTAACAACAGATAAAAATGGTGAAGCAACTTCGAAAGAACTAGAGCCAGGAGATTATATTTTAAAAGAAGTTCAGGCACCAGAAGGTTATGAGTTATCTGATAAGGAAATTGAATTTACGATTTCTAATCAAAAAATTGAAGTAGTAAAACTTCAAATTACAAATGAAAAAGAAACAAGCAAAGGTCCAGAGAATCCAGGTGGAGAAACAGAAACACCAGGTGGAGAAACAGAAACACCAGGTGAAGAAACAGAGAAACCAGGTGAAGAAACAGAAAAGCCAGGTGAAGAAACAGAAACACCAGGCGAAGAAACAGAAACACCAGGTGAAGAAACAGAAACACCAGGTGGAGAAACAGAAACACCAGGTGGAGAAACAGAGAAACCAGGTGAAGAAATAGAGAAGCCAGGCGAAGAAACAGAAACACCAGGCGAAGAAACAGAGAAACACCAGGCGAAGAAACAGAGAAACCAGGTGAAGAAATAGAGAAGCCAGGTGAAGGAATGGAAAACGTAGATAAAGGAAAACCTACCTTACCAGAAAAAGGACAAGGTGCGTCTCATGCACAACTTCCAGCTACAGGACATGATATGAATTATCTATCATTCATTGGTTTTGCTCTTATTTTATTAGGAATACGTCTTAGATTTATGATTAAAAATAGTTAATAGTTTTATAAAAGGCATAAGAGAATTGTTATCTCTTATGCCTTTTAGTTTTTTTGTTTAAGCTTCAATAACTTTAAGCATTCGATTTAAAAATGCGGCTGCTTCAGCACGTGTTGCTGTGCCTTTTGGTACGAATTCATTTCGTTCGTTACCTTTTACAATTCCGTATGCATAAACGTTTTGTAATGCTTTTTTATCGTATGCTAAGTGTTGGTCAGTGAATGGTAATTTCACTTCTTTTCTATAAATCCAGTTATATTCTAATGCACGGTCAATCATAATAACAGCTTCATCACGTGTTATTGTAGCATTGGGATCAAATTTATTATTCCCACGACCATTAATGATACCTGCGCTAGCGGCGCGGTTAATTCCATCTATTAAAGATGGGTGTGCTTCGTTTAAGTCTGTAAATGTAGCGTTTCCAGCAGGTAATTTTAAAGCTCTCGACATTAAATTTGCAAACTCAGCTCGTGTTACGAGGCGGTTTGGCCAGTAAGAACCATTGCCGTCACCGAACATGATTTTTCTAGCAGCTAATTGACGAATATCTTGCTCATACCAACCACCTGTAATGTCGTCTTTTTCATGAGGGACTTCTGGCGGGGGAACAACCTCTTTATGATGTTCATTATAGTAAGCATTCGTGCCCTTTAAGAAAGCATCCCATTGTCCACGTTGAATCATAAATGCAGGGCAGTTTTTTCCGCTCCAAAATTGATGCTTTTGAACGTGATCTAGGGGGATATTTAATTCGTTCATTAAGTAAGCAGCTAATTTTCGGGCATTTTCTACCGCTTTCGTATAATTTCCATCACTATTCACAGCAATTTCAATTCCGATAGATTCATAGTTTCCAGTTTTATTTCCAGCATGCCATCCAACTTCATTTAGTGGAAGATGTTGATAAATTTCTTGGTCATCTACTGTAAAATGCCAAGACGCTGAACGATCAGTATTTCCACGAGCTTGATTATCTAAGTACTTCGCATGGTTTAAAGCGTTCGCACCTTTACTTGTATTAGCAGTTTCATGAATTGTAATGTATTTCGGTTCCATTGCGTAGCCAGGACGAATGTTTTCATTTCCTTTTGGAACAATCATTTCTTTAAATGTAACACCATAAACGTTATTTGTAGGCAAATTAGATGGTGTTTTGAAGAAAGTTGCGCTTCTCTTTTCGATAGCACTTGTTTTTTCAAATAATGATGCTTTCGTACCGTCGAATGTAGCTGAAGGAGCATAAATCCATTTCTCAGTTCCGTTCATTTGAATGTTAAACCAATTCCCAGCTTGTTCAGTAGGAGTTACTGTTTGTGGCTGTAATTTCGTTTCTTCTTTAAACGATTGGAAAGGGAAGGAATATACTGATGCTTCTTCTGTTACAATTAGTTTTTGATTCGAGAGTTTATGAATCTCTTGTACTTCTAAACTATTATTTCCCTTATTAACCCAGCCAGCACCAGATGTAGTTTGAACGTAATAGGCATTATTTTTTTTCTTTGTTGCCTTTACTACTGGTTCAGTAATTTCAATATTTGTTTTCGTTTTTAAGTCATTTGAATCGTATAGTGGAAGTTTTGTTGATAAGTGGAGAAGATATTCACCCGAGATTTCAAGGTTGTTTTCTTCGTCATGTCTATGCTGTTTTGCATGTTCTTCAATGCTTTTTAAAGCTTGCTCATCCGTAGACAATTCCGCAGTTTTCTCTATGCTTTCCGCGAATGAATGGGTAGGTGCTACAAATGTTTGTAATGCCAAAGATATTGTTAAAATGTTGTAAAGCTTTTTTTTCATAGTTGTTTTAACACGTGATAGTCTTTATGTCGTGTTAAGAGTCCTCCTTTATATGTATTTAAATTAGTAGCAAGTACTAATACGTTCTAGATTGTAACAAGAGTATATTCTAATGTCTATACAACTAGAGAAAGTTCGTTAAAAATCAATATTCAGTTTGTTTTAAATAGGATATGAAAATAAGGTAAAACCTTCTGTATTGACCTGCAAACGCCCTTCAAGTAAACTAAAGAGAGTTTGCAAATGAAAAGGTGATAATGTTGTTAATTTCAATTAAAACGTTACAAGATGATCGTTTTTTACGTCCGCTGCAAAATATTAGCGGCTTATTTTTTGAAGATAGTACGATTGGATTTGAACAAGAGGAAGCAAATCTTATCGTTGATATACACATTGAAGAGAACGTGAAAGCATCAGCTCGTTTAACAGATGTTGCGACTGGAAATGTGTATGAAGAAACATTCGCAAAAGATTTATCTGCTTTTACAGATGAAAAAGAGCGTATGAAGCAAGTGAAGCACGTTGTTTCTTATGTATATCTTTCTGTTCTTCAGCAGTTAACTGGCATTGAACAAAGCTGGGGTATTTTAACTGGAGTTCGTCCAACGAAACTTCTTCATAAAATGCTTCAAAATGGTATGTCAAAAGAAGAAGCACACCAAGAACTTCGTGAAAGTTATTTAATTCATGAAGAGAAAATTGAACTTCTTCAACGTATTGTTGACTGCCAATTAGCGGTAGTTCCGGATTTATATCGTTTGAAAGAGGAAGTAAGTATTTATATCGGTATTCCATTCTGCCCAACAAAATGTGCATATTGTACATTCCCAGCGTATGCAATTAACGGACGTCAAGGTTCTGTTGATTCATTCTTAGGTGGTTTACATTATGAAGTTCGTGAAATTGGTAAGTTTTTAAAAGAAAAAGGTGTAAAAGTTACGACGATTTATTACGGCGGCGGTACACCGACAAGTATTACAGCAGAAGAGATGGATATGCTGTATGAAGAAATGTATGAAGCGTTCCCAGATGTGAAAAATGTGCGTGAAGTAACAGTTGAGGCAGGTCGCCCAGATACAATTACGCCAGCGAAGCTAGAAGTGTTAAATAAATGGAATATTGACCGTATTAGTATTAATCCGCAGTCATACCATCAAGAAACATTAAAAGCAATTGGACGTCATCATACTGTAGAAGAAACGATTGAGAAGTATCATTTAGCTCGTGAAATGGGAATGAATAATATTAATATGGATTTAATTATTGGTCTTCCTGGTGAAGGGTTAGATATTTTCAAGCATACGCTAGATGAAACAGAAAAGTTAATGCCAGAATCATTAACAGTTCATACGTTATCATTTAAACGTGCTTCTGAAATGACGCAAAACAAACGTAAATATAAAGTAGCAGGTCGCGAAGAAATTACAGCGATGATGCACGAAGCAGAAGAGTGGACGCAAAAGCATAATTACGTACCATATTACCTATATCGTCAAAAAAATATTTTAGGTAATTTAGAGAACGTTGGTTATGCAATGCCGACGCAAGAAAGTATTTACAACATTGTCATTATGGAAGAAGTACAATCAATTATCGGACTTGGTTGTGGTGCATCAAGTAAATTTGTTCATCCGAAAACGGGAGCAATTACGCACTTTGCGAATCCGAAAGATCCAAAATCATATAACGATGGCTTCGTAAAATATACAGAAGATAAACTGAAAATTTTAGAAGAGCTATTTGCATAAAAAGAAAGAGGTTATTCCGAGTCGGAATAACCTCTTACTTATATTGTCAGTTTTTGTCGGTAAGTCGATATATTCGAACAATCGCCGATATAACTCAAGTTGCGCCGATATATTTTGAAAATCGCTGATATAATTCAAGTTGCGCCGATATATCCGGAAAATCGCCGATATAATTTCACTTACCGCCAAAAGCGGAACTGTTTGTAAAACTATGTCGATAATAATCAGAAAAATTAGTCAAATCATTAAAGGACAATGTCTACTTATGGACGAAATGATAGATTTATGAAAGAGAAAAGGGGGAAATTGTTGGCATGTACATGACGATAGGGAGAATTTTCGATTTATCTGTTGGTAAGTATCCGAATAAAGAGGCGTTAGTGGAACCAGAAAAAAATATTCGCTGGACGTATAAACAGTGGGATGAGCAAATAAATAAAACGGCGCATGCTCTATTAGAAGAAGGGGTAAGAAAGGGCGATACTGTATCTGTTTACTTATATAATTGCCGTGAATTTGTAAACGTTTACTTAGCCTGTGCAAAAATTGGAGCGATCTTTAACCCGATCAATTTCCGCTTAAAAGCAAAAGAAGTATCTTATATTCTTCAGGATGCATCCTCGAAAGTCGTTGTTTTTGAAAAAGCAGTTGAATCAACTGTCGCTATCATTGAACGAGATTTTCCAAATTCGTCTTTTTGGTATGTAGAAGACGATACACCTTCTTATGCAAGTTCCTACCATGAAAAAGTGAATGCAGCATCTTCTAAGAAAATAGATATCGAAATTAATGAAATGGATTATTGTTCTATGCTGTATACGAGCGGTACGACAGGTCATCCGAAAGGTGTATTACATCGTCATCGCGAAATGGCTGAGCATAGTATGATTTGTACGTATTTCCTAAAATATAATCGAGATAGTATTGGGCTTGTTGTAGCACCGCTATATCATTGCGGTGAGTTGAATGCTGGAATTATACCGCGCATTCAAGTTGGTGGAAAGAATGTTATTTTACATCATTTTGACACAGAAACAGTATTACATACAATTCAAGAAGAGAAGATTACGACGTTTTTTGCAGCGCCGACGATGTGGAATATGTTGTTGCAAAAAGATTTAACGAAGTACGATTTAACTTCGATGAAGATTGGTATATACGGCGGAGCAGCGATGGCTCCAGCGTTAGTGAAGGAATGTAAAGAACGTCTTTATATTGATCTTGTACAAATTTATGGAATGACAGAAATGGGACCAGTTGTAGCGTTTCTTGTAGAAGAAGATCAAATTACGAAAGCAGGCTCAGCAGGAACACCGTGCTTTAGTCATGAAATTCGAATTGTGAAACCGAATGAAGATGCACCAGCAGAACCAGATGATGTATTGCCTCCTTATGAAGTAGGAGAGATTATTTTACGCGGTCCAACTATGATGGCTGGTTATCATAACCGAGAAGAGGCAAATGCAAAATCGATGTATAAAGGGTGGTATCACTCTGGTGATTTAGGTTACTTCGATAAAGACGGCTATTTATTCGTCGCAGATCGCGTGGATGATATGGTGATTAGTGGCGGCGTTAATATTTATCCACGTGAAATTGAAGATTTCCTTCATAGTCATCCTGGTATATTAGATGTTGCGGTGCTTGGTGAGCCGGATGAATTATGGGGAGAACGTGTTGTGGCAGTTGTTGTGAAGAAAGATGAAACAATTACAGAGGCTGATTTAGAAACGTATTGTAAAGAAAGTGATGAATTAGCGGATTATAAACGTCCACGTCATTATTTATTTGTGGATGAACTTCCTCGTAATGCAAGTGGGAAATTACAGAAGTTTGTGCTTAGAGAGTCTTTAAAAGGGGCAAAAAAATAGAAAGTGGGGGATGCCCACTTTCTATTTTTATTTACGTGAAAATCCTTCTTCATCAAGGTATTCCGCAGCTTCTGGATAAGAGTTGAATGTACCGTCTAAATTTACACCAGCGTACACGTTCCACATATCGTCCTCTGAGATAAGAGTAAGGATATGACCGTCTTCGTTCTGCCATTCTTCTTCTTTCGCAGGTTCTGCAGGAATTACTACTTCTTCTTGTGAAAGTAATTCAATTGATTGCTCAATTACTGAACGTAACTCATCTGCTGAAAATTCGCGGATGTTAACCATACCTTTATCATCTGTTTTGTAACCTTTAATCCCACTTGCATATACAAATCCGTTTCCATTTGGATGTAAATGATATACAACGTTCTTTTTATCTAAACGACTTTCTTCAAAGTGAAAGTTCACACGTTTTAATGATACGTTTTTTCTTTCTAATTCTGGGAAAGATTCAATGATCGATAATTTTTCTTCAAAAGTTAGCATAGTGCCTCCAAATATATAATAAAAGATTTAATTTATCCATTATATCATAGTTATAATAGTTTCCAAAGATGCGGTAGGGGCTTACAATTGAATGCGTTTACGTCACGATACTGTAAAAAGTGGACTAACGAATGTATCTATTTAGGTGTACAATGGAAAATGGACTTTATACAAAGGTGGTTATTATATGTTTCAAAAAATAGCAAAGGAATGTTTAGCAGGTTTTACTGTTGCGATTGTTGCGTTGCCACTTGCCATTGCATTTGGTATTGCTGCAACGGGAACGTCTGAGGGAGCACTAGTCGGATTGTATGGTGCAATTTTTGCAGGCTTATTTGCGGCGTTATTTGGTGGTACACCTGGGCAGGTTACAGGCCCAACTGGACCGATTACGGTTATCGCAACAGGGGTTATTGCGACGCACGGATTAGAGGCGAGTTTTATAGCATTTATGATGGCGGGACTGTTTCAAATTTTATTCGGTGTATGTAAGCTTGGATCTTACGTGCGGTACATTCCGTATCCTGTCGTTTCAGGATTTATGAACGGAATCGCATTAATTATTATTTTAGGTGAAATGAAGCATGTGCAAAATAGTTTTCTACTCGTCGTATTAACGATTATTGTCATGATTGTTTCCGGAAAGTGGATTAAGGCAATCCCATCTAGTTTAGTCGCATTAGTAGGTGTGACAGCTATGCTTCCTTTATTTTCTTCTGCGTTAGAAGGGCTTACAGTGAGGTTACCGGTTATCGGAAATTTGTCATTAAATAAGGTGATTGAAAAGATTGGGACGATTCCAGAAGCGATGCCAACGCTTCATATTCCATCTTTAAGTGGAACAGGCGTAGCAGAACTTATTTTACCAGCGCTTAGTATTGCTTTATTAGGATCGATTGACTCGTTGTTAACATCGGTCGTAATGGATAACGTGACGGGGACACGTCATAAAAGTAATAAAGAACTGGTCGGACAAGGTATCGGTAATGTGATGAGCGGATTGTTTGGCGGATTAGCAGGGGCAGGTGCGACTGTACGATCTATCGTTAATATAAGAAGTGGCGGTAAAACGGCGCTTTCAGCAAGTATGCATAGTGTTATATTATTTATTTTCATTATGGGACTTGGATCAGTCGTACAATACATTCCACTTGCTGTATTATCAGGTATTTTAATTTTAACTGGTATTGGCATGTTTGATTGGGAGAGCATGAAGAAAATGCATGTAGCGCCAAAAGGTGATGTCGTTGTTATGCTCGTAACGATGATTGTCACAGTGAAGTTTGATTTAATGATCGCGGTTGCGTTCGGTATTATTCTTTCATTCATTATATACATGGTGAAATGTAAAGAACGTAAAGTTTCTATTGTAAAAGAAAAGGAAGCAACATATAAAATTAAGGGACCACTTTCGTTTTTAACAGTGGATCGTGTTTTTTATGCTTTACAAGATGTAAAATCTCCGGTTGTTTTACGTATGAAAGATGCACGCTATATGGATGTATCAGGAGCTATGGCGTTATTGAATTTCATTGAGCAGTCGGATAAGTCAGGATTGAGTGTAACGCTAGAGCAAGTACCTGCTCATATTAAAAAGACGTTAGTAGTGATGGCGAGTAATGAGCAGAAAGATAAATTACTATTTGTAAAAACGGAAACTATATGAAGAAACACCCTTATATAAGGGTGTTTTTTTGTTTATAACATCTGTATATCAAGATGTTATGCGTCTGTTGACATTTATTCCTCTTAGCAGTATAGTAACATTCTAGATTAGGTATGTGATATTATAGTAATGTATATGAATTTTGAGATTCCTTTTTTGTCAGAAGGAAGAGCTTTAAGCTGGAGGGAATAATTGATGTACAAACAGTTACCACACGGAGTGAAGATTGGGATTACACGCTCAATTGTCGTTTCTTTTGAGAAGTATATGAAAGAAATTGAATGGAACGAAGAAAAGTTTGATATGCAACAATTTGTTGAACAGTGGAAACAGTATTTATACACAAAATCAACTTGGATCAATAAAGTAGATGACGAGTTGAAAGGACATCCAGATTTCCATCAAGCGTTAGCAATGAAAGTAAATGAAAAAATTAACGAGCTTATTAATGAAAAACCGAGCGAAGAACAAGTGGAGCAATTAAAAAGAAATAAAGTAAAGCATGCAGATGAAATGTGCAAATTAGAAGCTGAATATCATATTGAACGTTTATTCGTAACGAAATAAATTTTACATAAAGAAAAAGCCTGTCCAAAAGAGGTGTGATGACCATCTTTTTGAGCAGGCTTTTTGTATGAAAAAAAGTAAGAGAGGCGAGCCTCTCTATGATTAGTCTTGTGGTACAAGTGCCTTCCAAGAAGATAGGTCCATATCTTCTTTTAATATAGATGAAGCAGGGAAGACAAATGACCACGGTTTTGTAGTGTTCGCTTTAATTTCAAGGTTCGGTAATGTGAAAGCGCCTTTAACAACAACTGCACCTGTGGCATCTTCAATATGAAGAGGAAGTTGCTCTAGTTGAATGTTGTCTTTACAACCGTTACGAATAAGAAGCGTTGTATGTAAATCGCCGTTTTCTTTTCGTGCAGCTTGCAAACCTAGGAAGTTCATTTCACCATCATGTGGAGGTGTTAAATTGTCCACGAAATTACGTAAAGCTTCTTTGCTTGCTTCAGGTAACTGAGCTTCCCAAGATGGATCTAAATCTAATACATGCTTACTTTCAAGTTCGAACGCTAATTCCCAATCCGTTTGCGATAATGCAGCATCTGTAATTGTTTCTTGCTCAAATGTAAAGATAAACGGCATATTTACATTTGCAGGAATATCTCCTAATGCAGAAAGGTTGAATGTTTTTCGCGCGCATAATTTTTTCTCTTTATTTAGAAGAATTAATGTAACTTCTTCGAAAGAAATTGGTTTCGGAACAGTGCTGCGAATAAATACAGCTACGTCATAACCGTTATCACGCTTTTCAATCTCAATTCCAGATAAAGAAATTTGATATTCTTCTAAACGCGGTAGTTCTTTATGTAAAAATTGATAAATGTATTTTTGTTCTTGTCCTACTGCACCCCAGCTAGGGTGGAAGTAAAGCGTTGGTTTTACAGTTTTATTTTCAGTATTTGTGCTTTCTTGTCCGAATAGTTGATTACTAGAGACAGTCGTATCTTTTCCGTTTTTCTTAGCTTTTTTTAGGAATGATAACATAATCTTTCACCTCGTTATTGTACGTTTTCAGGAACACCTAAATGTCTTGCAACATAGCGGCACATTTCTTTTTCGAAATTACCATATGTGTATAAAAAGATATCTAAAGCTTCTTTTTGATAAAGACGAGTAGGGTCTTCTTGTTGATATTGTCTTAGTCCGATGCCTTCTTTTAAGTGGGTCATTGCATCTAAGTGATTGACCCAGTTCTGATCTAGGAAATGAAGGGCAACATATCGTAGCGACTGTTGTAAATCAGTATGGCTATCTAGCTCATTTACGCGCTCTTTATAAAGAGATAATGTTTCTTTCAAAACGGATTGTAAATCTTCCGGTGAATGTACATTATTTGCTGATAATGATGGCATATTTTCTACTGATAAAATTTCGTTTAGACTTGCTGTTAAACTAGCAAAATCCCATTCTTCTGGAAGCATACCTTCTACAAGATATTGCTTAGAAATGGCTTCTACAGCATGATCAATCATTGGAATAATAATTTCAATCATATTTGTATCTTCTTGTAATAAGTTATTACGTAATTTATAAATAACGTTACGTTGGTCATTTATTACATCGTCTAACTTTAAATTGTACTCACGCATTGAGAAATGGCTACCTTCACAAATTAATTGTGTACGGTTTACAAAATCATGGACTTTAGAAGTTAGAATAAGTCCTGTTTCATCTGTTTTCAGTGATTTCATTAATTTCTCGACTTCTTCTTGTGCGAAACGTTTTAGCATTTCATCTTCTAAAGAAAGGAAGAATTGAGAGCTACCTGGGTCACCTTGGCGACCAGCACGACCTTTTAGCTGATTGTCAACGCGTCGCGATTCATGGCGTTCTGTCCCGATTACATGTAATCCACCAAGTTCGTGAACACCCTCACCTAGTAAAATATCAGTACCTCGTCCGGCCATATTCGTCGCAATTGTAATTTGACCTTTTTGTCCAGCAGTTGCGATTAAATCAGCTTCTTGTTCTGCGCTTTTTGCATTTAATAATTGATATGTAATATTTGCTTCATCTAAGTAACGAGCAACGGTTTCTGATTGTAAAATAGACATTGTCCCAATTAAAATCGGGCGTCCTTGTTTATTGTGTTTTAGAACATCTTCACGTACAGCTTTATATTTAGCATCGGCTGTTGCGTATACGACGTCCTTTTTGTCTTCACGAATAATCGGACGATTTGTCGGAATCGGCATAACTTCCATGTTATATACACGGTTAAATTCTTTTTCTTCCGTTTTTGCTGTACCTGTCATACCAGATAGTGCTGGATACATACGGAAGAAGTTTTGAATTGTAATGGATGCTTGTGTTTGATTTTCTTCAGTGATTTCTAAGCCTTCTTTTGCTTCGAGAGCTTGGTGTAAACCGTCACTTAAAGAGCGACCATCCATAACACGACCCGTGAAAATATCTACAAGTAGAATTTTTTCATCGTGTACAATATAGTCAACATCACATTGGAAAGCGACATGAGCTCGTAATGCTTGAATCATATAATGATATAAAGTTTGATGTTCTAAATCATATAGGTTATCGATATCAAATAAATCTTCTATTTTTGTAATACCGTCTTCTGTAAAACTAGCAGATTTCGATTCTGCATCGTATGTGTAATGAAGAGTATCCTGAAATGATTTAATAACTTTTGCACATAAATAGTGTAAATCAGAGCTGCTTGATTTCTTACCAGCGATAATAAGAGGTGTCTTTGCTTCGTCAATTAAAACGCTATCAATCTCATCGATAATAGCAAAATGATAAGGACGTTGTACCTGTTCATTTTTTGAAGAGGCCATATTATCACGTAGATAGTCAAAGCCAAATTCTGTTCCAATACCGTATGTAATATCAGCTTCGTAAGCAAGTTTCTTTTCGGCAGGATCGATTTGAGGAATATTTAATCCAACCTTTAAACCTAGAAATTCATGAACTTGGCCAATTAATTCTTTATCTCGTTTTGCTAAATAGTCGTTTACAGTAATAACGTGAACGCCTTTTCCTTCAAGAGCACGTACGTATGTTGGAAGAGAAGAAACTAATGTTTTTCCTTCACCAGTTGGCATCTCTGCAATATTACCTTCTAATAGTACAAGGCCACCAATTAACTGCACATCGTAGTGACGTAATCCAAGTACACGTTTTGCTGCTTCACGTACAACAGCGAACGCTTCAACTTTTATATCATCCACTGTTTTTCCGTTACGAAGCATGTTTTTAAATGTGATCGTTTTATGACGCAATTCTTCATCAGATAAATCAGATAGTTTTTCTTCCAGATTATTAATTTCTTGAACAAGTTGTTCATACTTTTTTAGTTTTCTCTTCTGAGAATCTCCTAACAGCTTTTTTACCGAATTCAGCATGTTGTAAACACTCCTCTTACTGACAATAGCTACATTATAGCACATGTTTATCCCGAATAAGTAGAAGTAGTAAATTGAAGAAATAACTGGATATAAATAAGGCGTTATTGTACATACTATATTTAAAACATAGAAAGAAAGAGAGTATTCAATGTATAAGAAATTTGGTATGATAGCTAAATGAGATAAAGTGAAATTTTTCAAAAAAGAGAAGAATATAGCTATCTCGTTTTATGTTGTAATATGTATGAAAATTATATATTGAAAGAAAAGAGCTAGAAGATGAATAATAAGTTTGTGAAAGGCGCTGCGATTTTAACGATTACAACGTTTCTATCGAAAGTGTTGGGAAGTTTTTTTCAAATCCCATTACAAAATATAGCAGGAGATGAAGTACTGGGGATTTTTCGCCTTGTTTTTCCTGTGTATATGATAGCTTTAACTTTATCAGTAGCGGGAGTACCGCTAGCTATATCAAAATTAATCGCTGAACTTCATGAGAAGAATGACGAGAATGGAATTGCCAAACTATTTACTTCAGCATCTATTATTGGAGTAATATTTGGAGTGCTTGGATTTTCAGTTATTATGATTGGATCAAGTATGTTTGCAAATATGCTTGGTGGACAAGAAACAAGACTTCCATTAATCGTAACTTCGTTTGCGTTATTAATCGCACCATATATGGCGGTATATCGAGGATATTTCCAAGGTTTTGGAGATATGATTCCTACCGGGGTGTCACAAGTAATTGAGCAGTTCATTCGTGTTTTCTTTATGTTAGCAATTGCATTTTTATTTGTATATTGGAATAAAGAGAGTGATGTTGTAACAGGCGGCGCAATGATTGGTTCTTGCCTTGGAGTAATTACGTCACTTATCTATTTGAGAATGAAGTATGTAAAAAGTATATATCGTTATAAAAGTAATACATATTCACTACAAGATTTTAAAGATAATGCAAAAAAGATACTTCAGGTCTCGATTCCAATTGCAGTTGGAGCATTATCGATGCCGGTGTTAAATTTAGTTGATTCTGTAACGATTCCACATATGTTGCATGAATCCACTACAACGATTCAAGAACAATTTGGTATATATAGTCGTGGATTTGCGTTTACACAATTAATTGTCGTGTTTGCAAGTGCGATGGTATTTCCGTTAATCCCATTGTTAACTGCTGCATTAACAAAGAAAGATAGAGTGTTAGCAAAACAAACAATTGAACGGACAAATGAGCTTGCTCATGTTTTAACAACGCCGATAACAATCTGGCTCATGGCACTTACAATCCCGTTAAATGTTGGATTGTTTACAGATGCGAAAGGGAGCGGAATGTTAGCTATTTTAATTGGTAGTTCGTATTTTACGTCACTTATGGTATTATCAATAGGAATTTTGCAAGGAATTAACCGTTCTAAGCAAGCGGCGTGGATAGTTGTTGGAGCGAGTTTTGTAAAAGTCATATTAAATATAGTACTTGTAAGTCAATTTGGCATAACTGGTGCGGCTTATAGTACACTTATCATATATATCATGATTTGTATCGTAAACTATATATACATTCGAAAAGAATTGGCTTATTCGATTCACATGGGGAGATTTTTTGCTGTAATTGGGGTATCTAGTATAGTAGGTATAGGATTATATTTCACATCTACTTTCATAAATGTGGTAGATTCTAGACTTATTGCAATAATATATAGTGGTTTAGCGTTTTGTGTGGCCTTGTTCATATATGGCATATGCGCATTAAAGTTGAACTGGATATCCAAAAAGCAAATCCCATTTTTACGTAAGTAAATGAGTATGGCTATTTGTATGTTTGTGAAAGAAATCAATTTAAAGTTATCCAACTTTTCTTATTAAAGAGTTGATAGCGATTTGTTGAATGACAAAAAGTTGATTGCGAAATGTTGGAGGAGATTAAGAGTGCGGTTAGTTTTATCAGGATATTATGGTTTTTATAATGTTGGGGACGAAGCAATTTTGCAATCAATTATTAAAGCGCTACATGAAGAGGATCCTACTCTTGAGCTTGTTGTACTTTCGAATGACCCCGACTATACAAGAAAAATGTACGGTGTAGAGGCAGTAAATCGCTGGGATATAAGAGCAATTTATAAGGAAATAAAGAGAAGTAATGGCTTAATTAGCGGAGGAGGAAGCCTCCTTCAAGATAAAACGAGTATTAAAAGTATTTTGTACTATACGGGTATTATGCGAATTGCTCGTTTTTTGAAGAAGCCGTATTATATTTATGCGCAAGGAATTGGTCCAATTACGAAAAGACAAAATCGTTTATTAGTGAAATGGCAAGTATCAAAAGCGGAATATATATCAGTTCGTGATGAAGATTCATTTTTGTATTTAAAAGAAATTGGTATTAAGAAGGATATCGAACTAGTTCCAGATCCAGTATTGGCATGTCAACCAGAAGGAATGAAGTCGGAGTGGTTGCAAAAACATGCGATTCAAGGGAAAGTAATTGCAGTTAGTGTGAGGTATTGGGACGCGAAAGAAGATTATATGAAGAAGCTAGCAGATACGCTGAAAAAATTTAAGCGTGATGGATACCATATTTTATTCGTACCAATGCATGGACCATTTGATCAAAATGCATCACGCGATATTATTAATTTAATGGGAGAAGAAGCTCATATGCTTCCGTATAAGCTCGATATTCATGAGAAAATTTCAATTTTGTCGGAATGTTCGCTTCTAATCGGTATGAGACTTCATGCGCTCATACTATCTGCGGTTGCTAATATTCCTATGGTCGGTATTTCATATGATCCAAAGATCGATTCATTTTTACAACAAGTAAATCAGCCGATTATCGGAAACGTAGATGGTGATTGGACGTCTGAAACTTTGTATAATGTCGCAACGAAGCAATTAGAACAAAAAGAATATGTACAAGAAACATTGGAACAAAGAGTAGAAGAATTACGAGAGCAAATTTCAACAGCGTCTCGATACATCATAAGTGACTTGAATTCAAAAGAGTTCAAAAAAAGAGGAATGGGATCTTAATTTAAGAGGACATCCTCTTTTTTATTTTTTTTAAAAAGAAAATGTCGAAAGAAAAAATAAATTTGTAGAAAAATGTCGAATTACGTAAGTGATTGTAAACGTATGCTCATAAAGAAAGAAGTTTGAGAGATAAGATGTATGTTTAAAAATCCTAACATTAATATATACTGAATGTTGGTATTTAGCGTTTTATTTAGTAAATGATAAAAAATAGGTATGGTAATTTTGGAAAATCTGATGGTAATAAAAATGTCGAATCATAGAAAAATAAGTTGTCAATTAATGTCGTAATATCTCTATAGTTAGATGTTGTAATTGGAAAGCTTTTTCTGTTATAGTTGTAAATGGTTATAAGAAGTTTGTTATAAATGTAATTCTGACGCGTTTTTCTATTCATTTAAAATATTCTGATTTTTAGATCTGGATCCTTTAAAATGAAAGTCGAAAAAACGATCGTTTCGAATTGTGAAAATTCACTTTTTTGTCGAATTTAAGGTTTTAAATTGGATGAAAAGGGTGTATGATTTCTTTATGATTCTTTAATACGGGATATTCTATTATTCTGTATAAAGAATACTTTAACCACATTTATATCTACTAGTTTCAAAAATAAGTAGAATATCTATTTAAAACAGTATGGAACTAGTATTACATTCCTAAGGAGGAAATATATAAAATGGCAAAGACTAACTCTTACAAAAAAGTAATCGCTGGTACAATGACAGCAGCAATGGTAGCAGGTGTTGTATCTCCAGTAGCAGCAGCAGGAAAAACATTCCCAGACGTTCCAGCTGATCACTGGGGAATTGATTCTATTAACTACTTAGCAGAAAAAGGTGCAGTTACAGGTAACGACAAAGGAATGTTCGAGCCTGGAAAAGAATTAACTCGTGCAGAAGCAGCTACAATGATGGCTCAAATCTTAAACTTACCAATCGATAAAGATGCTAAACCATCATTCGGTGATTCTCAAGGCCAATGGTATACTCCATTCATCGCAGCTGTAGAAAAAGCTGGCGTTGTTAAAGGTAAAGGCGAAGGCGTATTCGATCCAAACGGAAAAATCGACCGCGTTTCTATGGCATCTCTTCTTGTAGAAGCTTACAAATTAGATACTAAAGTAAACGGTCCTCTAGAAACTAAATTCGATGATTTAAAAGATAGCTGGGGTAAAGACAAAGCTAACATCCTAGTTAAATTAGGAATCTCTGTAGGTACTGGCGACAAATGGGAGCCAAATAAATCTGTAACTAAAGCAGAAGCAGCTCAATTTATTGCTATGACTGACAAGCAGTTCGGTACAGAAGCAGCAAAAGTTGAATCTGCAAAAGCTGTTACAACTCAAAAAGTAGAAGTTAAATTCAGCAAAGCTGTTGAAAAATTAACTAAAGAAGATATCAAAGTAACTAACAAAGCTAACAACGATAAAGTACTAGTTAAAGAGGTAACTTTATCAGAAGATAAAAAATCTGCTACAGTTGAATTATATAGTAACTTAGCAGCTAAACAAACTTACACTGTAGATGTAAACAAAGTTGGTAAAACAGAAGTAGCTGTAGGTTCTTTAGAAGCAAAAACAATCGAAATGGCTGACCAAACAGTTGTAGCTGATGAGCCAACAGCATTACAATTCACAGTTAAAGATGAAAACGGTACTGAAGTTGTTTCACCGGAGGGTATTGAATTTGTAACTCCAGCTGCAGAAAAAATTAATGCAAAAGGTGAAATCACTTTAGCAAAAGGTACTTCAACTACTGTAAAAGCTGTTTATAAAAAAGACGGTAAAGTAGTAGCTGAAAGTAAAGAAGTAAAAGTTTCTGCTGAAGGTGCTGCAGTAGCTTCAATCTCTAACTGGACAGTTGCAGAACAAAATAAAGCTGACTTTACTTCTAAAGATTTCAAACAAAACAATAAAGTTTACGAAGGCGACAACGCTTACGTTCAAGTAGAATTGAAAGATCAATTTAACGCAGTAACAACTGGAAAAGTTGAATATGAGTCGTTAAACACAGAAGTTGCTGTAGTAGATAAAGCTACTGGTAAAGTAACTGTATTATCTGCAGGAAAAGCACCAGTAAAAGTAACTGTAAAAGATTCAAAAGGTAAAGAACTTGTTTCAAAAACAGTTGAAATTGAAGCTTTCGCTCAAAAAGCAATGAAAGAAATTAAATTAGAAAAAACTAACGTAGCGCTTTCTACAAAAGATGTAACAGACTTAAAAGTAAAAGCTCCAGTACTAGATCAATACGGTAAAGAGTTTACAGCTCCTGTAACAGTGAAAGTACTTGATAAAGATGGTAAAGAATTAAAAGAACAAAAATTAGAAGCTAAATATGTGAACAAAGAATTAGTTCTGAATGCAGCAGGTCAAGAAGCTGGTAATTATAAAGTTGTATTAACTGCAAAATCTGGTGAAAAAGAAGCAAAAGCTACATTAGCTCTAGAATTAAAAGCTCCAGGTGCATTCTCTAAATTTGAAGTTCGTGGTTTAGAAAAAGAATTAGATAAATATGTTACTGAGGAAAACCAAAAGAATGCAATGACTGTTTCAGTTCTTCCTGTAGATGCAAATGGATTAGTATTAAAAGGTGCAGAAGCAGCTGAACTAAAAGTAACAACAACAAACAAAGAAGGTAAAGAAGTAGACGCAACTGATGCACAAGTTACTGTACAAAATAACAGTGTAATTACTGTTGGTCAAGGTGCAAAAGCTGGTGAAACTTATAAAGTAACAGTTGTACTAGATGGCAAATTAATCACAACTCATTCATTCAAAGTTGTTGATACAGCACCAACTGCTAAAGAATTAGCAGTAGAATTTACAAGCACATCTCTTAAAGAAGTAGCTCCAAATGCTGATTTAAAAGCTGCACTTTTAAATATCTTATCTGTTGATGGTGTACCTGCGACTACAGCAAAAGCAACAGTTTCTAATGTAGAATTTGTTTCTGCTGACACAAATGTTGTAGCTGAAAATGGTACAGTTGGTGCAAAAGGTGCAACATCTATCTATGTGAAAAACCTGACAGTTGTAAAAGATGGAAAAGAGCAAAAAGTAGAATTTGATAAAGCTGTACAAGTTGCAGTTTCTATTAAAGAAGCAAAACCTGCAACAAAATAATTAAAAATCATTTAATAAATGATTAATATAAGCCTATGAGAAAATAGACAAAAGTCTATGAGTATCATAGGCTTTTTATTTTGCTCTTATTTCATATACATTTGAAGTTGAAAGGAGTAGCTCTATTGAGAAACAAATCAAAAGCGCTTTCAAAAATAGAAGAATACCTCATTGATATGTAAATTTTTTGTAAATCAACACCTTTTTCTGTTAAAAAAACATTCGAAAAGAAGAAAATAATGTCGAAATGAAATAGTTTCAGTCGAATGTAGTCTGAAAATTGTATTTATTGTAAAAAATATTTAGGTGATGAAGTGGAAATATGTGCTATAATTCCAATTGTGTATTCGATATGAAAAATATACGAAGCGCATTGAGAGTGGTTTATAGGAAAACAGTTTATTCATTTCTATATTTAAGTATTATCAATATCCTAATAGTACGATTAAAAGACTGAATTATCAGAATGTGTCGAATCTTCTTTTGAGAAAGTTCTTGATAACGAATGGTTTTGTATAGTATGATGAACTTGTTTCAGAAAATGGTATTTAAACCTTATATTTACATTAAACGGTTTGTATCATTTTTTATGTGAACTACTTTTCATTATAGTGTTTTTGTTTATGTTTTTATTGTTTTATGGCTTTTCTAACTAGCTAGTTTTCAAATTTAATATGATGTGAAACTAGTAGCATATTCCTGAAGGAGGAAATTTATAAAATGGCAAAGACTAACTCTTACAAAAAAGTAATCGCAGGTACAATGACAGCAGCAATGGTAGCAGGTGTTGTATCTCCAGTAGCAGCAGCAGGTAAATCATTCCCAGACGTTCCAGCTGGACATTGGGCAGAAGAATCTATTAACTACTTAGTAGATAAAGGTGCAATTGTAGGTAAGCCAGACGGTACATATGGTCCAACCGAATCAATCGATCGTGCTTCTGCAGCTGTAATCTTCACTAAAATTTTAAATTTACCAGTTGATGAAAATGCTCAACCTTCTTTCAAAGATGCTAAAAATACATGGGCTGCTAAATATATCGCAGCAGTTGAAAAAGCTGGTATCGTTAAAGGTGACGGCAAAGAAAACTTCTATCCAGAAGGAAAGATTGACCGTGCTTCATTTGCTTCTATGTTAGTAAGTGCTTATAACTTAAAAGATAAAGTTAATGGCGAGTTAGTTACAACATTTGATGATTTAAGAAAACATTGGGGTGAAGAAAAAGCAAACATCCTAATTAACCTTGGAATCTCTGTAGGTACTGGTACGAAATGGGAGCCAAATAAAACTGTAACTCGTGCAGAAGCAGCTCAATTTATCGCATTAACAGATAAAAAATATGGTAAAAAAGATAATGCACAAGCATATGTAACAGATGTGAAAATTTCTGAACCAGCGAAATTAACATTAACAGGTACTGGTTTAGATAAACTTTCTGCTGATGATGTAACTCTTGAAGGAGATAAAGCTGTTGCGATTGAAGCAAGCGCTGATGGTACTTCTGCTGTAGTAACACTTGGTGGCAAAGTAGCTCCTAATAAAGACTTAAGCATTAAAGTTAAAAATCAATCATTCGTAGCGAAATTCGTATACGAAGTGAAAAAATTAGCTGTAGAAAAACTTACATTTGATGATGATCGTGCTGGTCAAGCAATTGTCTTCAAATTAAACGACGAAAAAGGTAACGCTGATGTTGAGTACTTAAACTTAGCAAACCATGACGTCAAATTTGTAGCAAATAACTTAGACGGTTCACCAGCAAACATTTTTGAGGGTGGAAAGTCAACTTCTTCTACAGGTAAACTTGGTGTTGGCCTTTCTCACGGTGATTACAAAGTAGAGGTTCAAGTTACAAAACGCGGTGGTTTAACTGTTTCTAACACTGGTATTATTTCAGTGAAAAACCTTGATACACCAGCTTCTGCAATTAAGAGCACTGTATTTGCGGTAGATGCAGATAAAAACGGTGTAGTATACGGTAATACATTGACTGGAAAAGACTTCAAACTAAACAGCCAAACGTTAGTGGTTGGTGAAAAAGCACAAATCCATAACGTAGTTGCTACAATCGCTGGAGAAGATAAAGTAGTTGATCCAAACTCAATTAGCATTAAATCTTCAAACAGCGGTATTATCTCTGTAGTAAACAACTACATTACAGCTGAAGCTGCTGGTGAAGCTACACTTACTATTAAAGTAGGCGACGTTACAAAAGACGTTAAATTCAAAGTAACGACTGGTTCTCGTACGTTAAAATCAGTAAAAGCTAATCCAGATAAATTACAAGTTGTTCAAAACAAAGAGTTACCTGTTACATTTGTAACAACTGACCAATATGGCGATCCATTTGGTGCTAACACAGCTGCAATTAAAGAGGTTCTTCCAAAAACTGGCGTAGTGAAAAAATTAGATGTAACAACAACTGATGCTGGCTCAATCGGTACAAAAACAATTGGTGTTACAGGTAATGAAGTAGGAGAAGGTACAGTTCATTTCCAAAATGCTAACGGTGAAACTTTAGGTTCATTATATGTGAACGTAACAGAAGGTAACGTTGCATTCAAAAACTTCGAACTTGTATCTAAAGTAGGTAAATACGGTGAATCACCTGATTCAAAACTTGACTTAAATGTGGCTAACACAGTTGAGTATCAATTATCTAAGTACACTTCAGATCGCGTATATTCTGATCCTGAAAACTTAGAAGGTTATGAAGTTGAGTCTAAAAATCCAGCAGTAGCTACAGCTGAAATTGTTGGAAATAAAGTTGTTGTTAAAGGTTTAAAACCAGGTAAAGTTGATATCCACTTAACGAAAAATGGTGCAACTGCTGGTAAAGCGACATTAGAAATCGTTCAAGAGAAAATCGCTATTAAATCTGTAGACTTCAAACCAGTTCAAACAGAAAACTTCGTTGAGAAGAAAATTAACATCGGTACTGTATTAGAACTTGAGAAGAGTAACCTTGATGATATCGTAAAAGGTATTAACTTAACAAAAGAAACACAACATAAAGTACGTGTTGTGAAGTCTGGCAAAGATAAAGGAACTCTTTACCTTGATACAAATGGTAATGCTCATTATGACATCTTTGACCAAAAACTTGGCGATGTAACAGTAACAGCATCAAGTGATTCAGTATTCAACAACTTTAAAGCAGACATTTATGATGCTTTAACTACGAAGTACACTGACAAAGGTACATTAGTATTCAAAGTATTAGGCGATAAGAATGTTGTAACAAGTGAAATTGGTTCACAAGCAGTACAAGTGAACGTTCTTAACAATCCAAATCTATAAGTCGATTATAGATAAAGTAAAAAATCAGTGGGGATTCATCCCCGCTGATTTTTTTAATAGAAAGAAGGCTCTTGTAAAAATACAAGAGCCTTCTTTCTATTTCTTAAACTTAAACATATCCCCGCTCAAATTCGAATCACTATACACGAACAATACCATGTTAATGTTGTTGTCTTGAATGTATTGATATACATCTTTTTCGTGATAGTGACGCAGGTCGAGGATAGATGTGTGTTTGAAACTTTGTGCTAAGTGTGGCACGATTGCGTTTGCGAATGAGTCTTTTAGGACTAGGGCGCGTACTTCATTTTGTGCATTGTTATTTTCGATGACGATTTCTGGATAGTCATCTGTGTAATAACCTGCGTATGATGTTGTATCTTTTTGTTTTTCTACGCCGTATATTTCATCTAAGTTTTGGTGATTAGTACCTTGCACATCTTTTGCGGTTACGCTTGTGAAGTTGAAACCGTCTTTCGGTGTGTAGTAGCATAATTTTTCACCATTGGCATCGATGAGTTGGTATAGTTGGTTGTTAAAACTTCCAACTAAATGTTTATTTTGCGCACATGTCCGAGTGTAGTCTTCTTTTTTTATTTCTTTTCCTTTATATATAGAAGATTGTTGCCCGATTGTGTTCATTATATATTGGTAACCTAAGAAGGCACCGTCCATATTCCAATGATGATCTGTTTTGAAATACATGTCCTGTATTTCTTCGTTTGTATAGTTCTGTTTAAAGTGTTCCATCAGTTTTATTGGCTTTACGTCTGCTGGAAGCTTCTTTAGAAAGTAATTTAAATTTTCCTCTGCATATGTGTGAATATGAGAAGGTAATTTAAATGATAATGCATTCGTTTTTGACGGTGGTAAAGCAAAGTAAAACTCAACGTTTTGTTCTTTTAAAAACTGCGACAAATCGTTTATAGCAGGCATGGATTGGTCAATTTCATTATATTTTTTTGTCCACGCCGGGTTTTTCAGGAGCCATTTATCATCAGTTAAAATAATGTCGTTAATGAGAGATTTGCCCATATTAATTTGAGCAATTGTATAGTTTTTAATAAGCTCATCTCGTCCGATTAGTTGATCATTTGTGTATGTTTCGACATCTTTAAAGAAGCTACCAGTTAGGAGAGCTTCTTTCGTAAGTGCTGGTTTTTGAGCGAGCGGCCGATTTTCAACTGGTGAAATGTCTCGGTCTGTTTTGAGTAACGATAATATGCCAAATGAAAAGATAATGGTGAGAAAACCGATAAACAGGATGAGGTTCCCCAATTTTTTCATAATAACGTTTCCTTCCTACATCAGTTAAAACCTGAAATAAATAAATGGATTATATGTTGAGTTAATCAAGTACATAACCGAAATCATAAATAATGTTAGTAATAATATAGGACGTACAAATTGCATTGTGAACATATACGTTTTTGGCGCAAGTTCTAGTATGTTTTTCATTCTTTTTAAAATTGGTGTCGCTGCGATAAAGGCAATGAGAAATACGATAATGTATTCATGTACGTATAACATCGTATTGTCATCGATGAAAGATTGGCCGCTTATGCCGAACATCGCTTTTAAATATTGGAACGAGTAAGCGAAATTGTCAGCTCGGAAGAAGACCCAACCAATCATAACGATTAGTAATACGTATGCATGTTGCAGCGGCTTCCATAGTTTGTTTAATATTTTTTCGAATCCAGCTTTTTCAATTGAAATAATAAAGCCGTAATATAAGCCCCAGGCGATAAATGTCCAGCTCGCCCCGTGCCATAAACCAGTTAACCCCCATACGATGAAGAGGTTACGATAATTCGCTAGTTTTGAAACGCGGTTTCCGCCGAGTGGGATATATATGTAATCGCGGAACCAAGAGCCGAGTGTAATATGCCATCTTCTCCAAAACTCTGAAATAGATTTAGAGATGTACGGATAGTTGAAGTTTTTCGGGAAATCAAAGCCGAACATTTTTCCAAGTCCGATTGCCATATCAGAGTACCCTGAGAAATCGAAATAAATTTGCAGGGTATAGGCGATAATACCAATCCATGCCGTTCCAACACTCATTTCAGATGGTGGTAAGGCAAAGATTTTATCAGCGACGAATCCAACTTGGTTAGCGATTAATATCTTTTTTGCTAGTCCGAGAACGAAAATTTGAATACCTTCTGTGAATCGTTCAAAAGAATGGATGCGCGTTTTAATTTGCTCAGCGACGATATTGTAACGAACAATTGGTCCGGCAATAAGCTGAGGGAAAATAGAGATATATAGCGCTAAGTTAAGTGGATTTTTTTGAACATCCCCATCTTTACGGTATATATCGATGACATAGGACATCGCTTGGAATGTATAAAATGAAATTCCAATTGGTAGTGGAATAGGTTCCACATGAATAGATAAGTGCAATACGTTGTTTAAAATGTCTGTAAAAAATGAAATATACTTAAAATAAGAAAGTAATAGTATATTTCCGACTACAGCCATAATTAAAAATGTGACTTTCATATTTTTTCGTTTATCATAATGATGCACGAGTAGGCCGAAGCAGTAGTTTAATACGATGGAAAAGAGCATTAAAAGAACGAAACGTGGTTCGCCCCATGCATAGAAAATTAAACTAAATGCAAGTAATACGAAATTACGTAGCTCGGCACGCACTATAAAATAGAGAAATAATACGAGAGGTAAAAAGATAAATAAGAAAATCGAACTACTAAATACCAAAGGACTCTCCTCACTTTTTCGAAATACATTTCGTAAAAAAAACGACATATCTATTATATATTCTTTTTTATAATAGTGCCTTTAATATTTTAGCATGTTCATAATTCGATTAAAATAATTATTCTATATAATAGAAGAAAAGCGGTATGGAATCCTTTTGACACCCACTATCTGGATAAGATAAGATGAATAAGGTGTGATTTGTTTAGAAGGGAAGAGATGGTGTGTTATTTAACTCGTTTGAGTTTATTTTTTTATTTTTACCGATAGCATTTCTTTTATATTTTTTATTGAATAAATTTGGACAAACTACTTTAGCGAAAGCTTGGCTTGTGGCAGCATCTTTATTTTTCTATAGTTATTGGAACATAAAGTATTTGCCGCTTATGTTAGTATCGCTCATTGTGAACTACTTTATCGGAATGAGGCTCGTGAAGCATAAGAGTAAACTTCTTTTAACAGTAGGCTTACTATTTAATATTGGAATGCTTAGTTATTTCAAGTACTATGATTTCTTTTTGCAAAATGTAAATTCGTTATTTGGAACTCATTTTACATTATTATCATTAACGTTACCGCTTGCGATTAGTTTCTATACATTCCAAAAGATTGCGTTTTTAGTAGATACATATCGCGGGGAAACGGAGGCATGTCATTTTCTTGATTACGCTCTGTTTGTAACATTTTTCCCGCAACTTATTGCAGGACCAATTGTACACCATGCGCAAATTATGCCGCAATTTGCGGATCGTAGTAAAAAGCGTTGGCAATCAAATTATATCGTTCTCGGTATTTTTGTATTTGCCATCGGTATTTTCAAGAAAGTAGGGATTGCAGACGTTTTATCTCCTGTCGTACGGGAAGGGTTTGATGTACAGCAGTCGCTAACCTTTGTTGAAGCTTGGCTTTCATCATTAGCGTTTACATTTCAGTTATACTTTGATTTCAGTGGATATAGCGATATGGCAATTGGAATTGCGTTAATGTTCAACATTAAATTGCCTCAAAACTTTAACTCACCTTATAAAGCGGTGAGTATACAAGACTTTTGGCATCGTTGGCATATGACTTTAAGCCAGTTTTTAACGAAATATGTGTATATTTCTCTTGGAGGAAATCGAAAAGGTATTACGCGTACATACGTCAATATTATGATTGTCTTCTTAATAAGTGGACTTTGGCATGGGGCTGGTTGGACATTTATTTTCTGGGGATTTCTGCACGGATTAGCTTCTGTCGTTCATCGTTTGTGGAACAAAGCAGGAGGGTGCATGCCGGCCTGGGCGGGATGGCTCGTGACGTTTTTCTTCATTAATATAACGTGGGTATTCTTTAGAGCAACATCGATGCATGATGCGGTGAAAGTGTTAAAAGGAATGTTTGGATTTAATGGATTCGAACTAGCCAATAGCGTATTCCCGGTATTTGTTATTGAGAAGCTACAATTTTTAAAAGGGTACGGTGTTTCATTTACTGAAGCATACCATGTTTCATTATTAAATACGGAAATAGTAGCGTATATTTTCGGAGCATTATGTATTAGTTTCTTCTTAAAAAATTCAATTCAGTTAAAAGACTCATTCCGTCCGACAGTATGGACGGCGTTATTTACTGCAATATTACTTGTGTATAGTGTATTGCATTTAACGAGTATTAGTGAGTTTTTATACTTTAATTTCTAGGTGGAGAATATGAAAAACAAACAGTGGCTTATTTTCGTTTTTGTATGTGTTTTTGTTCCACTTGCAGGTGTTGGAATATTTAATGGCTATGCAGATTCACTTTGGTTATTCTCGCATAAAAATAAGTGGAATAATGTTCAGTTTGGGTTTAATGAGAGACAACAAAAAACGAATTATATAACATATCGTCCGTTTACTTATGATGGCGTTATACTTGGAAGTAGTAGAACAACGTTTATCAATGAGAATGATTTTACTGGATTAAACGCATTTAATTATGCGGTAAGTAGTACAGATCCGCGTGAGTACGATGCGTACATTGAATATGCAAAAGAGAGAAAAGGTAGTGAATTATCTTCTATTGTGATTGGTTTAGATTTCCTTGGAACGAACAAAAATAGAGAAATCGGTTTTGAAAAGCCAGAAGTATATATTAATGAGGCACAAAGCTTACTATATCCAATTAAATCGTATGTGAGTATGGATGGGATTACATATTCCCGAAATACAATTCAAAACTCCATTCATCACAATAAGACTATTGATGTATATAATCGCGATAACATAAAATCGATGCGTGAGTATACGAAAGAAGAGCGTGACACACAAATTGCCGCGCAAGTAGATAAATTTAGTAGAGAGATTTATGGCGGGAATTATGAGTATCAAAATATGAAGGAAATATTAGGAACTGTAAAATCTCATAATCCGAATACAAAGTTTTATATTTTTACAACTCCTGTTTCAGAGCCATTGTTCCGTGCGATGATTCAATCAGGGCGTTGGGAAGATTATAAAAGGTGGCTCCATGATACTGTCGATATATTTGGAGAAGTGCATCATTTCATGTATTTAAATTCAGTAACAAAGAACTTAGATAATTATATGGATGGACATCATTTCAGGCCAGAAGTCGGAAAGATAATTGCACATAAAGTTGTAAATGAAGAAGATCGTAATGTGCCGAAAGATTTCGGTATTGTTATTACGAAGGATAATATTGATGAGGTGCTGGAGCAGATTCATGCATCGTTTCAATAGAAAGAAATAGTTTTGTTTCAAAGATCGAATCGTCATGTGATTCGATCTTTTTTAGTAGTCCACAAAAAATTTAATTAAGCGAGAAAAAGCAATTATGACCGGAGTAGAAAGAAGCAGCATCCAAATAGATGCTGCTTCTTTCTATTCTATTTCTAAATCAACAATTAAGTAGGCAAGTATAACGATGAAAAAAATGCTAACAGATGGCGCTGTTAATACGTGACCAGACATAAAGCCGATGCCAAGTGATAGGATGAGTGTACTAGATAATAGCATATATTTTACAGTTATAATTTTCTTAAAGTTTGTGATCATACGGATGAATAGCTTAATACCGAAGTATAGAAGTGGTATTAAGTAAATAAGGAAACCGATAATTCCAAAGGCGAAAAATAGGTCATGGAAGTCCATTTCAATTAATTTAATTTTAACTGTGTAGTTACCAGCGTAACCCATTCCAAAAAGTTTTTGTGAGAGCGGTGCTTCTTTATAGTATTGTTTGTATACTTTTAAGAATTTGTCCCGATCACTATAAATTAAACTCTTCACTTCAGAGTCTGTTAGTTCACCTTTTGCGTGTTTTTTTGCATCCTCTGGATTTTCTTTAATTACTTTTCCTTCTTTTTTATCCTGTTCTTCTTGTACTGATTTTTTGTATTCGTATATTTGCATGTGGATTCCCATATTTTTTGCGATAGGAGTATGCGGTGTAAGAACAATTAAACCGCCTAGTACAACTGCTGCAACGATGGTGTTTACAAGATATGTGAATCCTTTTTTTTCTTTTTTACGGTTTATCATATATTCAATGAACGAGAAGAAAAGTGCTACGCCTAATGTTAGCACAATTGCACCATATCCAACTTTTGTTCCGACCATAATACTTGCATACATCGCAAGTATTGTTGGGATCCAGTAATATATTTTCGAGAAAGAAGTTGTTTTATAAATCGAATATAAGACAACGATTGGGAACATAATCGCGAAGAGAGCACTTAAATCATTTCCAGCAAAGAACCATCCTCTTGAACCAATTTTTGAGTGAGGATAGCTTGGGAAATCAGTTCCAGTTTGCATTGCGATAATCATTGTGATGCTTAAAATTAAAGTTGCATATAAGAAATATGTAATGATTTTATGAAACACATATTCTTTATTTTTTAGCTCTTTAAAGACGATAATATATCCAAACAGTAGCACAATTGGATATATGCTCTTTAAAATAAATTTAACTTCTTCTCCAAATGAAACTGGAGATTTAACCATCATATTATTTACAAGACCGATTGCCAGTGCAATTCCGAGTAAACATAAATAGAGAATGTACTTTTTCGCGCCTTGTTGTTTATGATGAAGAAGTAGATAACCTAATGCAAGAAGCATAAAGGCGAAACGGACTACGATTCCGACTGTTGCGCTCATGTGTAATACATAGATTGAAAAAGATGTTAATAAATCTAAAATTGGTTGAAACACGATGAATAGCAGTAGGAAATGCGGGAAGTAGTTATCCGTCTGTTTTAACTTAGTAACCATATGTTCCTCCATTTCTTCATTCCTTTATTTCAGCACCCCTCTATATAATAGGAAGGGGAATGAATTTCTATATTTAATTTTTATATCAGACTTAAGAATACACCATTTCATTGTAATGGTAAATAGATGAAGAGCCGGGATAAACCGACTTTAATTTCTATATTTTTCAACGAAATTGTATGTTTTATACAAGGTGATATACAAATTACGAGATTATTAGACAGAAAATTAAGAAAAAAAGAAGGGTTTTTCACATCCTTTCTATAATTATATAAGTATAATCTTTGTCCCGCTTTAATGGGCAGTAAGACCCCCACCTCAAAATTCAGAGAAAGCAAAGAAGTTAGGTGGGGAATCAACTGCCCATAAAAGTCCGATTGGTTCAACTAATAATCAGTGGAGTGGGGGATGAAGAAAACCCCCACCCCACTGATTAAAGTTTCACTTTATGTAGAAAAGAGGGGTATATATAATGGAAGTAACAAGTAAAACAGAATCTGTCATTGTGAAATATGAAGGGCACGTTGCAACGGTTATGGTCAATCGCCCAGAGGTGTTAAATGCATTAGATGAGCCAACGTTAAAAGAGTTATTACAAAAGCTGAAAGAAGTAGCGGAGAGTTCTGCACACATTGTTGTGTTATGCGGGAACGGCCGTGGTTTTTCTGCGGGTGGAGATATTAAATCGATGCTTTCAAGTAATGATGAAAGCAAGTTTGATGGTATTATGAATACTATTTCTGAAGTCGTTGTGACTTTATACACGATGCCGAAACTTGTTATTAGTGCTATTCATGGACCAACTGCTGGTCTTGGATTAAGTATTGCACTAACAGCTGACTATGTGATGGCAGATATATCATCAATTATTGCGATGAACTTTATTGGAATCGCTTTAATTCCAGATGGTGGCGGCCATTTCTTCCTTCAGAAGCGCGTTGGTGAAAATATGACGAAGCAAATTATTTGGGAAGGAAAGAAATTATCGGCGAGCGAAGCGCTTGATATCGGTTTAATTGATGAAGTAATCGGCGAAGATTTCCAAACGGCTGTGAAGCAAAAAATTAGTGAATGGTCACAAAAGCCAATCAAAGCGATGATTCAAACGAAGCAAATTTTATGTGAAGTAAATCGCTCTAATTTAGAACAAACGCTGCAGCTTGAAAAACGCGGCCAATATGCGATGAGACAAACAGCGGATCATAAAGAGGGCATCGCTGCATTTTTAGAAAAACGTTTGCCAGCATTTAAAGGAGAATAAAGTGTAGTGGTAGTTTTACTGCCGGCTAATTTAGGATAAAGGGAGAAAGTGCTAACACATTTTAGTATAATTGTGTTAGCACTTTTTTTAGGAGTAATATATGAAGAAAATTATTGGTGTTATCGTTATTATTTTACTTACATATTATGCTTTGCATAGTACACCATCTCTTGCGGTACGAACTGCACTATTCTTTGAAGGGCATCCAATTGTTGCTTTCTCAGGTGAAGTGGAGAAAGAACGGGATGTGAAAAAAGAGGCGATTCCTGATGAGTACCAAACCTTATATGGCGATAAGAAAGAAGAACCAGAGCATTATTTCTTTCCGGCAGTAAGGGCACATGGATCAGGAATTGATATGTTAAGTGCTTGTGTGAAAAAAGAGTGGTTATTTTATAAGGCAGAGCTCGGCTGCTATTAAACATAGGAGGATGAATGATGTCAGCATATAACAAGTTAGTAAGAGATCGTGTTCCAGAGAAGATTTTAATGTCTGGAAAAACATATACAGCACAAAAATTAACAGGACAAGCATACATACAAGCTTTGGCGAAAATTGGGACAGAAGAAATTCGTGAATTTGCTTCTATGAAAGAGCGTGAACATGCGCTTGATTCTCTTGCGGATGCACTGGAAGTAATCATATCATTAGCGCGTGCAGAAGGTGCAACAATTGAAGATGTAGAACGTCTTCGTAAGCAGAAAGAGATAGAGCGCGGTGGGTTTGAAAGAGGTATTTACTTGTTGGATGTTTCAGAAGAATAGATTTGTAGGGAAAGCATAGCGTTACTCATTAATGCTATGCTTTTTTGTTGCAAATAAACTAATAATGAAGAAGATAGCTGTTAATACCCAGCCAGTTGTAATAGAAGTAGTAGTATGAACTGCATAAGAAACTTGTAAACAAAGTAATGATGCTAGAAACCAAATGAGTGCAATGTGTACATATTTTTTTGATATATTCATATTGTATAACTCCTTTTATATACTAAAGTGAATTTTACTATAATTTAGAAAATTAAGCTATATGAGTAGAGGATTTATAGTAAATTCGGTATACTAAATAATAGGAAAAATGAGGAGGAAATGACAATGGCACATCATACGAAAGAAACGATGGAATTGATTAAGGAGCTTGTCTCTATTCCAAGTCCATCTGGAAATACAGAGAAAATTATTCGTTTTATTGAAAACTATGTAAGTGAGTGGAATGTAGAAACGAAGCGTAACAATAAAGGTGCTCTTATTTTAACGGTAAAAGGGAAAAATGATGCACAGCACCGTTTATTAACAGCACATGTTGATACGTTAGGTGCGATGGTAAAAGAAATTAAGCCAGATGGTCGTCTCAGTCTTTCTATGATTGGCGGATTTCGCTGGAACTCTGTAGAAGGGGAATATTGCGAAATTGAAACATCAAGTGGCAAGACGTATACAGGAACGATTTTAATGCATCAAACATCTGTACATGTATATAAAGATGCAGGTGAAGCGAAACGCGATGAGAAAAATATTGAGGTTCGTATTGATGAGCGCGTATTTTCAGCTGATGAAGTACGTGAATTAGGAATTGAAGTAGGAGACTTCGTTTCATTTGATCCACGCGTTCAAATTACAGAGAGTGGATACATAAAATCACGTCATTTAGATGACAAAGTAAGTGTTGCGATTCTATTAAAATTAATTAAGCGATTACAAGATGAAAACGTAACATTACCATATACAACTCATTTCTTAATTTCTAACAATGAAGAGATTGGATACGGTGGTAACTCTAACATTCCAGAAGAAACGGTTGAATATTTAGCGGTTGATATGGGAGCGCTAGGTGATGGACAAGCATCTGACGAGTATACAGTATCTATTTGTGCAAAAGACTCTAGTGGTCCGTATCATTATGCACTACGTAAACATTTAGTAGAGCTTGCGAAAACGAACAATATTGAATATAAAGTAGATATTTATCCGTACTATGGATCGGATGCATCAGCTGCGATTCGCGCTGGATTTGATGTGAAGCATGCATTAATTGGAGCAGGTATTGATTCTTCTCATGCATTTGAGCGTACACATGAAAGTTCGATTGCTCATACAGAAGCACTTGTTTATGCATATGTATTATCAGAGATGATTGCAGAATAAGAAAAGAAATAGGCTACCTCTAGTAGCCTATTTTTTGTTTGCAGAGAAATCGACTTTATTTAACAAAGAGTAAATTAATTGTAATTTATTTTACAATATTAAGAAAGTAGGTTTACTACATAATTCGAGTATTATAAAATAATAGAGGCGCACTAATTTTTTTTGTTCGAATTTGTCGAAATTTATATATTAAGATTACGCGTTATTAAAAGATGATTGTCGAGAGGAGTATTATTTTTTATGAAGTATCGTGCAGTCGCGGCAGGTATTTTAGCCGCAAGTTTATTATCGTCTCCAGTAAGTAGTTTCGCAGCAGCGAAGAAGTTTTCGGATGTTCCTTCATGGGCGCAAGAATCAGTTGATTATTTAGTAGGAAAAAAGGCGCTTGATGGAAAGCCAGATGGAACGTTTTCTCCATCTGAAGCAGTAGATAGAGGATCAGCTGCAAAAATTTTAGCAGTCGTTCTTGGTTTACCAATTGATCCAAAAGCAAAGCCATCTTTTAAAGATGCACAAAACCATTGGGCAGCTCCGTACATTGCTGCAGTGGAAAAAGCAGGTGTAATTAGTGGAGATGGTACTGGTAAATTTAATCCATCAAGCCAAATTAACCGTGCATCTATGGCATCTATGTTAGTACAAGCATACTCATTAGATAAGAAAATTATTGGAGAACTTCCAACACAGTTTAAAGATTTGGAACCTCATTGGGGTAAGAAACAAGCTAATATTTTAGTAGCTTTAGAGATTTCTAAAGGTACGGGAAATGGCTGGGAGCCTGAAGGAACTGTAACTCGTGCAGAAGCAGCTCAGTTTATTGCGATGGCTGATCAAAATAAAACAGATACATCAAAAAGAATGTATATGAACAGAAACTTTATTACATATCATCAACCATCATTATCATCTGGTATTACTGATGTTCAGCATAAGCCACAAATGGTTGTAGTGAAAGAACAAAGAGCAGACGGCTGGTTAAAAATTGTAACAAGTAAAGGTGAGAAGTGGACACCTCTAACAGAAAAAACAGAAACGATTAATGAAGGATTTACTACTTATGAAACAGCTTCACATAGTTCTAAAGTGCTAGGTACATATAATGCACAAACAGTAACGGTTATGGAAGAGAGTGGAAGCTGGATTCGTATCCGCGTAGGCGCTGGTTTCCAATGGGTTGATAAAAATCAATTAAACCCAGTAAAACAAGAGAACTTCTTAGAAGGTAAAGCAATTATTATTGATCCAGGTCACGGTGGAATTGACTCGGGTAATGTTGGTTATTACGAGAAAGAAAGTCAAATCGTATTAGATACATCTTTACGATTACAAAAACTATTTGAGAAAAAGACACCATTTACTGTTAAGTTAACACGTACGAACGATACACGCCCAGGAGTAGATTCTAGTGATTCTTTAAGAAAAAGAGTAGAATTTGCTAATGAAAATAATGGTGATATTTTCGTAAGTATTCACGGTAACGGTTCTACAGGTAAAGATGGACATGGTACAGAAACATTCTATTATGCAGCAGCACCGACAAGATCAACGAATCCACATACGGAAGACAGTCGCTTATTAGCAGAAAAAATTCAAAAGCGCCTTGTAGCAGCTCTTGGAACAAAAGATCGTGGTGTGAAAAAGGATAATTGGTACGTAGTAAAATATAATACAATGCCAGCTGTATTAGCAGAATTAGCATTTGTAGATAATAAGGATGATGCAAATAAACTCGCTACACCAGCACAGAAGCAAAGTGCAGCAGAAGCGATTTATCAAGGTATTTTAGATTATTACGAAGCAAAGGGTAATAACGTATCTTCTTTCCGTTAATACACTAAAAGAGATTGCCAATAGGCAGTCTCTTTTATTTATTAACGTTTCTCTTTATTTCAGGCATGTGATATCATTTAATTTTACATAAGAAAGTATTGTAATTATAACGATATAGAGGATGATCATAGATTGAATAATCATAGGAAAACACCTGCATGTATATATACGTATGCATTTCGTGAGGAGGAGCGTGCTTTATGTTACTTGGAAATGCGCTCGTTCTTTGGAATGGAGTCCCACATTAATATTTTGAAAAGTGATGTCAAAATTGACCCGAGTAGAAGTCCTTTTATGAAAGAGCGCGTTGAGGTTATGTATGAAGGAGACGACTTAGAAAGTATTTTGGAACAAGTAAAGGAAATTGAATTAGGAGAAATGACGTTTAAAGTTATCTTCGTGAAAATCAATGATCTTGAGGGGGAAAATAAAATAGAGTATGCGGAAAGGCGTATCATTGAACGACGTATTGGAGATTGTATTGATGCGGAAGCAGATGTGCGCAATCCAGAGCGTACTTTTGGTATTGTTCCATTAGGCGGACGTTGGTATTTTGGACATTATGTAGAGAGTAAGCCAGTTTGGTATCATCATATAAAAAAACCACGTAGCTATTCGACATCTCTTAGCACACGCGTTGCAAGATCCGTTGCAAATATTGCGGTGCCAAATCCAGAGGGAGTAAGAGCGATTGATCCGTGCTGCGGCATTGGAACGGTTGTAGTAGAAGCTCTTTCGATGGGAATTAACATCGTTGGTAGAGATATAAGCCCGCTCGTTGCGATTGGAGCGAGAGAAAATATTGCACACTTCGGATTCGATGGGACGATAACGAAAGGCCCGATCGAGGAGATTACGGATAATTACGACGTCGCAATTATCGACATGCCATATGACTTATTTACGCATGCAACACCAGAAAATCAGCTCTCCATTCTTTCAAGCGCGCGCCGCATTGCTAAAAAGGTAGTCGTTGTTACAATGGAAACAATGGACGATATGATTCATGAAGCAGGATTTGAAATTATAGATCGCTGCACTACAAAAAAAGGAACATTTTCTAGACAAATTCTTGTTTGTGAATAAGGAAGAAAGGTCACCCGTTTGGGTGACCTTTTTTATGGTGGTTTGATGTGTGATTGGTTGGTGGAATGGAGAAGGGATTTGGCGAAATTTGTCGGTAAGTCGATATTCCATGTCGAATCGTCGATAAATTTAAAAAATCGCCGATATATTGTGTGAAATCGCTGATATATTCCGAGAATCGTCGATATCGTTACATTAGTATATTACCGTTCTTTTAATTTCTCTTGTTGTGCAAGTAGTAAATTGCGCAAGATGTGTCCGCGGTAACTTTCTAGTTTGCGTCCTTCATGATAACGCACGCCTAATTTTTTTAGTTCAGCTACGTACCAGCCTTTTGTTCCGTAGTACATTGGATCACTTCCTTTTTGCTTTTGAACAGTATATGTTGGGGGTGGAAGTAACTTTCCAGTGAAAATAATAAGCCTGGCTGTATCAAGTGGTTCCATAAAATAGCTTCTGGATCGTGTATAAAAAAATAGACAGTAGTGTATGCTTTTTTAAACAATGTATACAAATTTATACCCTATGCGTTGGCATGATATTTGCAATAAAAAGAGTATCAACATATAGGGGAGAGATGGAAATGAAGGTTAGTAAAGTGTATACGACAATTGATGCTCACGTAGCTGGGGAACCACTTCGAATTATTACAGGAGGCGTGCCAGAAATAAAGGGAGAAACGCAGCTAGAAAGACGTGCATATTGCATGGAACATTTGGATCATCTTCGCGAGGTTCTTATGTATGAACCGAGAGGACATCACGGTATGTACGGTTGTATTATTACTCCGCCTGCGAGTGCTCACGCTGATTTTGGTGTGTTATTTATGCACAATGAAGGATGGAGTACGATGTGTGGACACGGCATTATCGCTGTTATTACAGTCGGAATTGAGACAGGTATGTTTGAAGTGACAGGTGAGAAACAAAAGTTCATTATTGATAGCCCTGCTGGGGAAGTCATTGCGTACGCAACATATAGGGGAAGTGAAGTAGAGTCCGTATCATTTGAAAACGTTCCTTCATTTGTATACAAAAAAGATGTTCCTATTAAAATAGATGACTATGAGTTTCAAGTAGATATCGCATTTGGCGGAGCTTTTTACGCTGTTGTGGATAGTAAAGAATTTGGTTTGAAAGTTGATTTTAAAGACTTAGCTGCTATTCAAACGTGGGGCGGTAAAATTAAGCGCTACATTGAGAGTCAGATGGAAGTGAAGCATCCACTTGAAGAAGGATTAAAAGGAATATACGGCGTTATTTTCTCAGATGAACCGAAAGGGGAAGACGCAACGTTACGAAATGTAACAATCTTCGCTGATGGGCAAGTAGACCGTTCTCCTTGCGGCACAGGAACTTCCGCAAGAATCGCAACTCTTTTTGCAAAAGATGCCCTGCAAAAGGGAGAAATTTTCGTCCACGAATGTATTACTGACGGGAAATTCGAAGGGGAAGTATTGTCGGTAACAGCGGTACATACATATGAAGCTGTCGTTCCGAAAGTAACGGGGCATGCATTTATTACAGGATTTCATCAGTTCGTTATAGACCCGAGAGATGATTTGAATCGGGGATTTTTGTTAGGATAGAAGAAGGAGGTGGAAAGATATGCTAGTCATAAGCGCGAACGAACAACGAAACTTAGTAAATATGAATGAAGTCATTGCATACGCGGCGCTTGCCTTAAAAGAATTTTCCGCAGAAAGAACAATCACGCCAATTCGCGGTTCGTTACCATTTGCGAACGAGCAAAATACGGCATTAATTATGCCTTCAGTCGCAGAAGGGCTTGAGGCAATTGGCTTAAAAGTAGTAACAGTAGTCCCTGAGAACAAAAAGATAGGAAGGAAAACAATAAACGGGATTGTGATGCTATCAGACTTTCAAACAGGAGAACCGCTCGCACTTTTAGAAGGATCCTACTTAACGATGATTCGAACAGGCGCATTATCAGGAGTAGCGACAAAACATTTAGCTCGTCATAACGCAAAAACTTTATGCATCATCGGGACAGGAGAACAGGCAAAGGGAATTGCTGAAGCAGTATTTGCGGTTAGAAATATTGAAAAAGTCATGTTATACAATCGAACAGAGGAAAAAGCATACGCATTCTCGCAATATATACAAGAGAGATTCAATACACCTGCTTATGTTCACAAAAATGCAAATGAAGCAATAAGCGAAGCAGATATCATCGTCACAACTACGAATGCATCCACACCAGTCTTCTCAAAAAAACTACAAAAAGGCGTCCATGTAAACGCCGTCGGCTCATTCAAACCGAACATGCAAGAACTACCATCCCATGCCATTGCGGGCGCAAACAAAGTAGTAGTAGAATCGAAAGAAGCAGCATTAGAAGAGACAGGGGACCTTCAAGTTCCGATAAAAGAAGGTCTATTCGAAGCTAGCAACCTCCACGCCGAACTCGGTCAAATTATAAGCGGAGAAAAAGCCGGTCGCGAAAATGATGAAGAGATTACTGTTTTTAAATCGGTTGGTTTGGCGGTAGTGGATATTATTGTGGCGAAGTATTTGTATGAGAGAGCGGTGGAGAATGGGGTGGGGAATAGGATTGAGTTTTGAGGGGCCGCCTTTTGGTGGTCTTTTTAATTTGGGGTTGAGGGGTAATAACATTTGGTCCTTTCCAATAGAAATAAAGAGTTGCATCAAAGTTATTTTAGGTGTTATGAAGAACTGAGTCATTTATTTCTACAGGTTTCTAAATTTTATAACTGCTGTACAGTATCGCCATAACCACTACTAGCATTTCCATCGTCTTAAAAAAGATTTATAGTTATATTATAAATCTTCTTAAGGAGAGGGTATATTGAATAAGAAAAACAGGATGAATATTGCTATTTTAACAATTTTATTATTAATAATAGGCTACATATTTTATACAATGTACAGCAAAAATATTACGCAAGATAAAGCTTCGAAAGTAGCAATAAATCACATGAAGGATAAAGAAAATATAGATCTTGTAGTTACTAAAGCTGAGATTTTACATGGAGTACGTGAAGGTTTTATTGATGTAGAAGGTTATTCTAAAAATGATAAGAAAAAGGTAATCCGCGTTACGATAAACAAAACGCAAAACTATTTAGTCTCTGGTTGGGGATTTAAGGATCAAAGGTAAACGATTAGATTGCTCAAATAATAAATTCAAATGAGAAAAAGGCACCTTAAGGTGCCTTTTTCTAGCTAGATTTATTATTAACGAATGTATCCCCACCACCAAGCTCCGCCTCAATCTGCGAAGTCTTCGATGACTCATCCATACGCCAATACGTAATAAAGCTGATCGCGATACATCCGGCTACGTAGAAGTAGAATAATGACTCCATTCCGATACTCTTTAGCCATAAAGCGATGAATTCTGCTGTTCCGCCGAATATTGCAACGGTTAGTGCATATGGTAAACCTACGCCTAGTGCACGGATTTCAGTTGGAAAGAGTTCTGCTTTTACAATTGCGTTAATCGATGTGTAACCAGTAACGATGATGAGGCCGACCATCATAAGTAAAAATGCTACGATTGGTTCTGTCGTTTTTTCCATAAAGAAGAAGATCGGTGCTGTTAGTAACGTTCCGAGAATACCGAATGCCATTAATAGTGGACGGCGTCCGATTTTATCGGATAGTAGCCCTGCAATCGGTTGAAGTACGACGAATATAAGTAGTGCGACAAAGTTAATCCAGCTTACAACTTCTTTCGGAAGACCGACTGTGTTTACCATGAATTTTTGTAAATATGTTGTGTACGTATAGAATGCAACAGTGCCTCCGAGTGTTAGGCCGACTACTGTTAATACTGCTTTCGGGTGTTTCATAAGAGTGCGAACGGTTCCTGCGCTTTCGCGTTTTTGTGATTTAATGTTTGCGAATTGCTCCGACTCATCCATCGTGCGGCGAAGCCATAATACAGCTACTGCACCCATCGCTCCAATAATGAACGGAATGCGCCATCCCCAAGCTTTCATATCTGGTTCGCTTAGTAATTGCTGAAGAACAATTTGAACGCCTAACGCAACCATTTGTCCAGCAACGAGCGTTACATATTGGAAGCTGGAATAAAAACCACGGCGTCCACTACTAGCCATTTCAGATAAATACGTTGCGGAAGTTCCGTACTCTCCGCCAAGTGATAATCCTTGTAGTAAACGGGCAAGAACTAAAATAATTGGTGCCATAATACCGATGCTTTCGTAACTAGGTGTACAGGCGATAATGAAAGAACCACCTGCCATAACTGTAATCGAAAGCGTTAATGCTGCCCGGCGTCCGTGCCGATCTGCATAACGCCCCATTAATAAACTTCCGATAGGGCGCATTAAAAATCCAACTGCGAAAATAGCTGCTGTGTTCAATAATTGACTCGTTGGATCGCCTTTAGGAAAGAACTCTGCTGAGAAGTAAACAGCGAAAGCAGAGTAAACGTACCAGTCGTACCATTCAATTAAATTACCGACAGAACCTTTGAAAATATTGCCGGCGACTCGGTTTGATTTTACTTGAGCCATACTAATTCCTCCCCGTGCTATAAATAAAATGATAATTATGAAAGCGTGTTCATTATAGTTGAATTGTACTGTTTGTAGAATGAAATCTCAATATTATGACAATTTTATTCTTTTTGTACTTTATGAACATGGATATTTTTAATAGTTGCTTCATTATTCGTTTTGTCATAATAATAGAAAAAGGAGATTGATAGTTTTGAATATTTTATCAAAGGGTATGGGGTATGAAAAAATCACGCAAAGTGTCATTACAAACGAAAATAGTAAGCTTAATTATCGCGTTAATTTTATTTGTCGTTCTCCTATTAGCAGGAATATTTGTTTACATTCAGTCCGTTGATACGAAGCGTCAAGTGGAACAGTTAGCACTGCAAACAGCTAAATCTCTATCTTTTATGCCAGCTATAAAAGAAGCTTTTCAAAATAATGAGCATAAAAGTACGATTCAATCCATTGCGGAACAAGTTCGTGAGCAAGCTGGTGCCGATACTGTCATTATAGAAGATAGCTATGGGATTATGTATTCGAATTCTAATTCGGAGTTGATTGGTACAAAGAGTAACAATCCATATAACTATGAAGCACTCACTTTTGGTGGTTATTATACACTCGAAGGAAATAGTGTAAGTGGTCCGGCTTTAATGGCGAAAGCACCGATTATTGTTCATAACGGAGATTACGATCAAGTAGTAGGTGTTGTGACAGTGGAGTTTTTAATAAAAGGCATTGAATCTAACATATTGAGCAGAACGAAAGAAATTACACTCTTTTCTTTAGCTGTATTATTAGCGGGCATTGTTGGTGGCATTCTTTTAGCACGTAGCATTCGTAAAGATACACTCGGTTTAGAGCCGAATGAAATCGCAGCGCTATACCGGGAGCGAAGCGCAATACTACTATCTATAAAAGAAGGGATTATCGCCATTGATCAAAACGGTTTTATTACGATGATGAATACGTCGGCAGAAGAGATGCTACATGTAAATGGTGATTATATGCAGCAGCACATTTCAAAAGTTTTACCGGAATTTCATATGGAGAGAGTACTAGAAAACGATCAAGAAATCGCATTTCAAGATAAGGTGTTTATTTTAAACATGACGCCGATACTCGAAAATAACAGTACGGTAGGCGTTGTATGCAGTTTTAGAGATAAAACAGAACTGCAAAATTTAGTGAATACAATATCTGAGGTAAGAAAGTATTCAGAGGACTTACGCGCTCAAACACATGAATTTACAAATAAACTTTTCGTCTTATCAGGATTACTTCAGTTAGGGCACTACAGAGAAGCGATTGAATTTATCCAGCAAGAATCTAATATTCATCAAAGCCAAAACCATATTTTATTCCATCAAATTCACGATGCGAAAGTACAAGCTATTTTATTAGGAAAAATCGGAACAGCGTCTGAGAAGAAAATTGATTTTCATATTGAAGGAGATAGTGCGCTTCATCCATTACCAGACCATATAAAAGTTTCGCACCTTATTACGATTCTTGGAAACATAATCGACAATGCATTTGATGCGGTGAGTGAACGAGAGGAAAAGAGTGTTTCCTTCTTCGTTACGGATATTGGACACGATATTGTATTTGAAGTGATAGATAGCGGGATAGGAGTACCGGCAGAAAAAATAACGACCATTTTTCAAAAAGGATTTTCAACGAAAGGAAACAATCGTGGTTACGGACTAGCAAATGTGAAAGAAATGGTAGATGTACTAGAAGGAACGATTGAAATTCAAAACGAGAAAAATGGGGGAGCTATTTTTACAATTTACCTTCCGAAAACATTGAGAGAAAGTACATGACAAATAGGGGGATGGATATATGTTGAAGGTTGCAATTGCAGAAGATGATTTCCGCATCGCACAAATTCAGGAAGAGTTTTTATTAAAAATAAAGGACGTAAAAGTGATTGGAAAAGCATTAAATGCAAAAGAAACGATGGAACTACTACAAAAGGAAGAAATCGATTTGCTTCTATTAGATAATTACTTACCAGACGGAATCGGAACAGACTTATTGCCGAAAATTCACGCTGACTTTCCAAACGTTGACGTCATTATGGTTACTGCAGCGAATGAAAACCATATGCTAGAAAAAGCAATCCGAAACGGCGTAAGTAACTACCTTATAAAACCGGTCACGTTAGAAAAATTCGTTTGCACAATTGAAGACTATAAAAGAAAGAAGCAATTACTACATAGTAACAATGAAGTGAATCAAGCACTAATCGATAACTTCTTCGGTATGTCGCAAACACAAGATATAAAAAACTTACCGACAGGTGTTGATCCGTTAACACTGCAAAAAGTGAAAGGCATTATAAAAGGATTCGAAGAGGGCATTACAATAGAAGAAATGGGAGAACAAATGGGGGCCTCCAGAACAACCGCAAGAAGATATTTAGAATACTTAGTAGCGACCAACGAGTGCACAGTAGAATATACATACGGAATAATTGGACGACCAGAACGAAAATATCGAATAGGACGAGGGCTATGAAAAAACGATTATTACTATGTATATGGATCATGACAGGAGTAATAGCGGGTTGTTCCTCGGAGAAATCCGAAACAAATAAAGTGAATATCGACAAAGTAGAAATCGTTGCGCCAAACGTTCAAGGAGCAGGATGGGACTTAACAGCACGGGCAATGCAAAAAACGCTCGCAGAAGAAAAAATCTTCACAAAACCAATTACTGTCACAAACAAAGTAGGTGGTAGTGGTGATGTCGGATGGAAATATACGAAACAAAAAGGCGGTCACGTACTGGCGATTAACTCAAGCTTACTCATAACGAACAACCTACTAGGTCACAGTAAACTAACATATAAAGACTTCACGCCGCTCGCAACATTAGCATCGGACTGGGAAGTCGTTGTCGTATCAAAAGACAGCACCATAGATAACGCAAACGAACTAATGGAACAACTAAAACAAGACAAGAAAAACTTCAAAATCGGCGTTGCCCCCGGCCTAGGAAATGACGATCACCTATCCTTCGTACAAGTAAGCAAAGCATTCGGCATAAACCCAGCCGAACTACAATTCTTCGTCTACGAAAACAAAGAAAAAATCATAAACGCCCTAACGAACAAACAAATAGGCGCCGCAACCATGACCCTATCCGAAGCCGAAAAACAATACAAAGCCGGCAAAATAAAAATACTAGCCGTATCCGCACCAAAACGACTAGATCGACTACCAGAAATCCCAACATGGAAAGAACAAGGCATCGACGTCATATTCCAGCACTGGAAAGGCATTATGGGCCCGAAGGATATGACGGAGGAAGAGGTTGCTTATTGGGATGGTGTGATTAAGAGGATGGTGGAGAGTGATAGTTGGAAGGGGGTTTTGAGGGAGCGGGGTTGGGAGAGTTTTTATAAGGGGAGTGGGGAGGCTAGGGGGTTTTTGGAGGAGAGTAGTGGGTGGTATGGGGGAATGGTTGGATTTAGTAATTAACACCTTTCTATTGGTTTGTTTGTAAAAATTAGTATATTCAACGTTAATAATGCTGAATTTTAAGGTATACTTTGGGAGTAGCAAATTAATTGAATGCTAGAGAAGTATTGTAACTAAGATATTTAGGGAGATAGAAAAATGAAAGTAGAAACATATTCTTATAGGTATGCAGAAGAGATTTTGCAACATCCCCGTTTTGAAGCTGCATATAACGAATTGATAATGGTTTGTCGTGATTGCCCTGTTCCAATATACAAGGGGAAATCGGGCAGTCAGTCACAGCTGGAAGTTATACAGCAGATAATGAATACTTATTTTCTTTTGAGATTCGAAGAGCTTGGCTGGGAAAAAGAGCCTCGAGCTACACCGAATACATCTGATGATGCATTACGCTCTGATTTTCGAAAATACTATATTGATCCTGATACAGGAGAAGTTATTCTTAAACTTCAAATTGAAGTTGAGTTTGGTAACGTTGCTTCCAGTTATCGTAACTACTTCAAGTTTCAACTTAGCTTTTCTTATGATTTAACAGATATATGTATTTTAATTGTTCCTTCTTATGAACTTTGTAAGAGAATTGATAGTGGTGTTTCAAATTATGAAAAAACAATAAGGGAAATACCAGCTGCAAAACTCTCTGTTACTGTTCCAACACTAGTTATTGGACTTTTTGATGATGGCTCTACAGCCTGGAATGTAAAAGATATTACAGAAGATTTAAAAGTTTTGAAAGGAGCACTAAAAGATACATATCCTCAGCATTGTGAGATAGTGAAAGGATACATAAATGATTTAAAAGTATAAAAGGTTAGGGAAAGTAGTTATTTTTATTGGGATTTTTTTTTGAATATTCATCAATTATTAATTATATTATTAGGGATTTCAACTTCAATTAATGTTGGAATAACTAGATAATCGGTCATTAGAGATACTATTTGTAAAATCGTAACAAATTGATAAAAGCAGATATCTTTAGGGATAAAATTGATATCTGCTTTTTATCATGAATGGTAATTTCTTTATAAATTAAATCCTTATGATTTTTTATCAGTAATAATATCAGCTATGTATGAATTATTTAACCAATAACACTGCTTTGTAATTTGCTGGCCATCAGGTAAAGTTACTTTATCGGCACCGTTGCGGGCTTTTGGTCTAATGTGCGCGACACCGTTGAAGTTTATTTTTGGTAGGTTATTTGCTTCGACGACTTTATCACCGCGTTTTTTATATTCGATTTGAATACCCTCATGTATTACTTTATTAACCTCTTCCCATAGTTCACGTATTTCTTTTTCTATTGTAGGAGTAGGCATGTTCCAAAGTTTAATACCTTTAAAGTAGAGTTTACGATTTGGATTTTCTTTTTTTGTTTGGTTAAATTCAAAAATTACGAATAAAAACTTGGTTTGATAGAAGCGTTCTCTAATTTCGCTTTCTTCCCATGATTCGTTTGTCCATTGATGAAAATCGATTGTTTCAAATGACATGCTTTGTTCGGGTTTACCGTTGGGCTCTAAACGAACTGTTTTAAATTCTATATTAGCTTTCGCAAATTCTTCAATTTTATCGAGTCGAGTTCCTTTGATGCCAAGTAAAGAGCTTACTAATAGTGGAACAAAGCTTTTGGTTGTAGGTTTGTAATCAATAGATAATTTTTGAGCGATTTCTTGATCAGTTAAGCCTATGTAATTTTCAAATTTTGAATAAAGGATTTTTTCTAAAGATTTTCCTTTTAGTTCATTTGTTGTTGTAAAACTTACTAGTTCTTCGTTTAGGTGATACCTGCGAACTAGTGCTGTCATATAAGAAGGCTTTAACGAAAAAGCTCTTTGCATTGCTGGAATTTCAGAATACGGTTGTGAGCGAAGTGAATTTTTATTGGAACCCTTAGTGCAAGCTCCTAAATAGTTTGTATCACCTTCAGATAATTCATGTGCTTTGCCGGCACGAATTTTATTTACGATGGTTTCCCAGTCTTGTCTAATTATTTCTAAATCAGCTTCGGGATAGGTGAATAAAAGGCTTTTTGTAATGTGAAAATCTTTACGGTCTACACCAGGTACCCATTCATAGAACATTAATAGTAGTTTTTCGTTTTTCTTCCAAAAGCTTGAGGTTTCAAAGTGTGTATGAACTTCTTCCATATAGTTGATAATATTTAAGACTAGCCGCTCTTTGGCAGATAATGAACCGTTTTTATTTTGTTTAAATGCAGTTACTTTAAGTTCAATACCAAGGTGTTTAAAGTCAGCTTCTGCGTTTGAATTGACTTCATATCCAAAAAAGCTTTCTTCGATTACTTGCCCTAGTCCACCTTTCGATTTAGCATTTGCCAGTCGGTTAGTGGAATCAATTTCACCAAATGTTTTTCCTTCAGCTTCATGTGCTTTTTTCATTAGTTCTTCTATTGTAGTATAGTCCATAATAAACTCCTTTCTGTATCCAGTGCTGCGTTGTATGATTTTAAACAATACATATTAAATCTATGCTATAATAAAAAGCTGTTTCAATTTTATACAAGTAAAATTTATAAGAAGGAAAAGTCAGTTTGTTCTATTAAAGAACAGTTATATTGGATCTATTCAAGGCGATTTGTTTCGTTTATACTATTGATATAGTAACGAATTATTTTCTTAACGGTTACAAGTCAAAAAAGGAACTGTAAAAAAATATGATTCCTAAAATGTTATAGTTGATCTTTTCCTCACTTTTTATTATAATGAAGCATAGATAAATAAAATACCGAAAGGATGTTCGTGTATTTATGGTGAAAGTAGTAGAACTTTTCGCGGGAGTAGGAGGTTTTAGATTAGGACTAGAAGCAAACGAAAACTTTGAAGTTCTTTGGGGAAACCAGTGGGAGCCCTCAACTAAAGCACAACATGCATTTAATTGTTATGCAACTCGCTTTGAAAATAAAGGAATACATGTAAATAGAGATATAGCAGAAGCTTGGCCGGAAATACCTGAGCATGATTTATTAGTAGGTGGATTCCCTTGTCAAGACTATTCTGTAGCACGTACTTTATCAAATGAAAAAGGAATACAAGGGAAAAAAGGTGTTCTTTTTTGGGAGATAATGAACATAGTTAATTCTCGTAAGCCAAGATTTGTTTTGTTAGAGAATGTAGATAGATTATTAAAGTCACCAGCAAAACAAAGAGGTCGTGATTTTTCTATTATGCTGGCGAGCTTTAGAGATGCAGGATATGTAGTGGAATGGAGAGTTATTAACGCTGCGGATTATGGGAATTCTCAAAGAAGACGAAGAGTATTTATTTTTGCGTATTTAAAAGAATCTCATTTCACATCTGTTCAAAGTAAAATGAAGCCTTTAGAGATATTGTGTAAAAATGGATTCTTCGCTCCAATTTTTAATGTGCATGAAGCACCTGAAGAAAACAAAAAAAGAGGGCAATTTGAGTTGCCAGTCGATATTATTGAGGTTTCTGATACATTTAAAGCTGAATACTATAATTCTGGCGTAATGATGGATGGACAAGTATATACGGAAGAATTAGTTCCAGTAACTGAGAGTCCAGAGACTTTAGGTGAAGTTGTTCAAAAGGTATATGATAAATTTGGTCCTGCAGATGAATCATATTATTTGAAAATGGATAAGGTTAACAAAAAGGGCAGAACTGAATTTGAGGAACTTAAGTATCTTAAAGGTCCTAAAAAAGAAGAAAGAGTATCAAAGGCGACAGGTCATAAATATTTCTACTCTGAGGGAGGAATGGCTTTCCCTGATGATTTAAATAAGCCTGGGCGTACAATGTTAACAAGTGAAGGAACATGTAATAGAAGTTCACATGTCATTGAGGATCCTTATACAAAAAGACTAAGATATTTAACACCAGTTGAATGTGAATTGTTAAATGGTTTCCCGATGGACTGGACAAATACAGGTATGCCACAAAGAAATAGATATTTTTGTATGGGAAATGCTTTAGTGGTTGATTTGGTGGAGCGAATGGGTCAAAGGATTTTAGAGATTAACAAAGAAGAAGAGAAGATGGATAGTATTGTGCAGTTGAGTTTATTTTAATAAATGAGGAAAGGAGTATAGTGAATTAGTTCACTATACTTTTTTTCTTGTAAAGAATAAATGTACGAAGTAGATAAATAGAAGGTTATTTATATGTGGTAATTTTTGGTTTTTTGTCGGATTATATTTTTATTCATGGGGTCTTATATTAAAATGTAATTAGATTTGGTATAGTACCGAGTCTACGTGCAAAAAATTAAGAGTTCCTAGTTTTATTAAAGGTGTTTCATAACTTTTCATGTACGTAGGTGAGGTCTGTCCTTTTAGGAGCAGACCTTTTTATTTTCAAGACAAATTTAATAAGATAAGGAAGTGTTGGTTCATGGTTAAACATAATCGTGAGAATAGTCCAAACGCAGGTTTATTTATTGTGGCATTACGCAATTTAGGGTATAACAATATATCCGCTATCAATGATCTTATTGATAACGCACTTGATGCGGAAGCAGATAAAATTATTGTGAAAATCGAAAGTATTGATGGTCTTATTGTAATATCTATTATAGACAATGGATATGGTATGAATTTTGATGTGTTAGATCAATCTCTTCGTTTAGGATCGGCTGTTGAACGTGATATCACAACAGAATTAGGGAAATTTGGAATGGGTCTTTCTACAGCATCTATTTCAATCGCTCGCCGTGTAGAGGTGATAACGAAACAATTAAAATCTCAAGCAATTTTAAAGGCAGCTCAGGATATAGATGAAATTATTAATGAAAATGCTTTCGTTAAATATATTGGAGAACCAGAAAAGGAAGATATAGACTTCTTTAATGTACATTTAGACGAGAAGGATCAAGGTACTGTTATTAGATTGATTGATTGTGACAAAATTACGAATAAAAAGTTGAATAATTTTGCTTCTCAACTTATGAAGGATATAGGACGCACGTTTCGTGAGTACATTAACGCAGGGCGAGAATTTTATGTTAATGGAAAAAAAGTAGAAGCAGATGATATTTACATGTTATCTGAAGGTGGAGAAATTTATTCTGATGAGGAATATGAATTTACTATTAAAGATGAAGAAGGGATTGAGAAGAAGGAAACAATTCGTGTACGTTTAGGAATTCTTCCTGATTTTGGGGTAGCGGGTAATTTATCTCGAAAAATTAATGCATCAACTCAAGGTTTTTATGTGATGCGTAACAATCGTGAAATTGAAAAGGGCTCAGTGCTAGATCTTTACACTCGACATCCACAACTTAATAGGTTTCGTGGAGAAATTTATTTCTCTGCTGCACTTGATGAAAATATGGGGGTTAACTTTCAGAAGAATGGTGTGAATTTAGAACAATCGATTTTTGATAAAATTCAGGCTGATGTGAAGCATCAAATAATTGCTATTAGGCGGATGTTACAGAGGGGAAAAGCGGCAAAAGAAGCACAGGACATAGATCATAAGGAATCAGAACGTCATATTAATAAGAAAGCGCCTTTATTAAAAACACCAAAGCCATCGGATGATACTGGAAAGCAGATCAATAATAAAAGGAAAGAAGATGGTGTAAGAGGGAAAGATAAGGTTTCGCGTAAGCCTCGTGAAAATGTTCGTGTGAGATTTGAGGCGCAGCATGATGGTAAGGCTGGTCATATTTATGAAGCTAGAATGGAAGGGAAAACAACGGTGATTGTCTGGAATATTGATCACCCTTTCTATGAGCGCTTTGTAATTGGTACAAAGGATGACAAAACATTATCTACTTCAATTGATTTTATGATTTACTCTTTGGCAACAGCTGAACTAAATATTATGAATGATGAAACACTCGATATGATTGAGGAGTTTAAGAATATAATGGCATTGAACTTAAATACATTATTAAGGTAAAAGATAAAAAACAAGTGAAGTGAACTCGAATAGTGGTACATGAAAAAAACTATGCTACCTGTTTCTTGTATTTTATAGGAGACAGGTAGTGTAACTTTTCATGAATACGTTCCATATTATAATACTCAATGTAATCGTGAAGGAGTTGTTTTTCTTGTGAATAAAATAATTCAGATTTCAATGAGGAATAAAAAGATTCTATTGCGGCATTATCAAGACAATTTCCTTTACGGGATATTTGGAAAGCGTAGGAGGTATACACGGCCCCTTAATCACTATGTAGTATAATTTGAGTCTTTTGTTTTAGTTTGATTGCCTTCTCAACTGTGTTTAAGACAAGTGTTACGTCTTGTCTGTTACTTATTTCATACACAATGATTTCATTGTTATATAAATCCATCATAATTGATAAATACAACATCTCTGTACCAAATGGCAAATATGTAATGTCTGTAACCTATTTTTCATTTGGCTTGTTAGCTTGAAAGTTTAGATTTAAGAGATTCTCTATAACAATTCTACTTTCTCTATTGATCCAGGTTCTTCTTTTTCTTTTGACCCTACATTGTAAACTTTTCTTTTGCATTATTTTTTGTACAGTTTTTCGATTTAGGTGATAATTATATTTTCGTTTCAATAAAGCAGTAACTTTTCGATGGCCATATCGAAAGTGATTTGTCATACAAATTGTCAAAATAGCCTGTTCTAATTTTGCTTCCTTTACATCTTTTGCTTTATTTTTCCATCGATAATAAGTAGAATGAGGTATACCAATTAATATACATATCTCTTTAATGGAGTACTCATCTTTGATCAACTCCACTACTTCTACAACTACTTCTTTAACCAACTCCTCTCGATTTCGTGGTACTTTTTTTTTTTATCTAGTTGCATTTTTAATTTCCGATTCTTTATTTGAAGTTTCTCGATTTCAGTTATGCCTTCTTCACTAATCTTTTGTAGCGTACTTTGTTTTCCTACAGGGCGACTAAAACGATACGTTTCACCTTCACGATGCCACTTCATCCAAGTTTAATCTGTGCTTTATTTTTAATTCCTAATTGTTCCATAATTTCTTTGTTTGTGTATCCTTGTTTTTTCAGCTCGATTGCTTTCCATTTAATTTCTTCTGAATAAGATTTTCTCGTTCCCATAAAAGAAACACCTCCGTATATTCGTATTTAATTTAAATACGAATATACGGAGGTGTTTTTTCATGTACCACTCTTCGGGTTCATTTGATTTTTGTATTACTAATCGTGTTGAATCTTTGAAAAAGTAGGAGGCCTCCCTTGTCAAGTTCTTTTAATTTTCAAGTGATTTTCATAGAGATTAATGTGGGGGGAATTCGTGACTAGATAAATCCTTAGTATTTAAAGAGGATATATACAGTTGATCTTTTAATTTAGTAGAGATATAATAGGTGAATCATAAAAATGAAAGGGGGAAGAGCGGTGAATTTTATGATTCCTTTGACTGGTATCTCAATCTTGTTTCTCTGCTATTGGTGTGTTGTGAATCAATATATTGTAGTTAAATGGAGTGCTATTTTTAAGAAGCTTAATGAAAATGTAGTGTTTGGGATATTTATTACATGTATGTTATTTTGGCTGCAGTATTTATTTCAAATGTTTTTTGATAGATAATTAGTTTTTTATGAGGTAAATAGACACAACGAAGTATGTAAGATATTTCATTGTGTCTATTTTTCAGAATTAATTACAGTTTATTTCTTGCATCTCCCCCAACGTCACCCCCTAACCTAAAGAAGACAAATCAAAAAGGGGGACCAAACTACTCATGAAAACTACCACAAAAGAAAAAAGAAACACCATCATCATGCTACTACTTTCAGCTGCAATAGGAATCTTTTCACCACTACTCATGTACATCACGCTGGCACGGAAAAATGAGGTGTACAAATATCATTGCCGAAAGGCGTTCAACTTTCATTTGTTAATTTTTCTTCTATTTAATATTAGTTCGCGTATTAGTGATGTTTTATTTTGGATTGTATTTCCCTTTGAGGTCGTTCAAGTAATCATTGTTGCGTGGAAAGTAATACGCGATGAACCGTATCGTTATTTCATTCGAATTCCGTTATTTAAAGAAGATAAGTATATCGTGGAAGGAGAATAGGCGATGAAACAAGAAGTGGAGATAAGGGGAAAGCGAATTTTTATCATGATTGCAGTGTTGTTTATTGCGATTTATATTATTTTACGAAAAAGAAAGTATGAGTACTTTTATGATGGTATTAGTGAGTATGAACATCGTTATAGAAGGAATGTTCCTTTTATATTGCTTGTTGTAGGTTTGTTTCAATATTGTAGGCAGAATGAGATGAGTTTTTCTCATATGCTTCAGTACGTGAAAGAGAAGTTATCGGAGTAGGTGATGATATGGCGTGGATGATTAGTGAGTTTGCAAGTGTTGGGGATGTTACGGTGCGGACGCTTCGTTATTATGACAAGATTAATTTATTAAAGCCGAATGATTATACTGAAGGCGGACATCGGTTATATACGAAAGATGATTTGTATGTGCTGCAGCAAATTCAATCGTTTAAGCATCTCGGTTTTTCGCTTGGGGAAATTCAAAATATTATATTGCAGCGTGATATTGAGACGGAAGAATTTTTAAGACAAATACATTTTCAAAGGGAATTGCTTTTGGCGGAGCAAGAAAGAATTGCGAAGGTGCTTTCGCATATGGATGAGATGACGAAGAAGTTTCAAAAGGAAGAACGAGTGGATGTTGCTTTGTTTTCTTCATTTCTGCAAACTTTTATATGGGAGAAAGAAAATAAAGAATGGCTAGAGGAACATTTTTCGAAGGATAGTGTTCAAGCTTTTTATAATAATAAGGAATTAAAAGAAAAGTTCGATCGGCGATTTATGGATGTAATAGGGGAGTTGAAAAAGTATAAGGAAGAAGAGAGGGATTCGAGTCATGAAGACGTTCAAGTTACCTTGAAGGAATTTTTCAATGTAATAGAAGAAGTAACGAACTATTTTGAGACACCTCAAAGCGATATAGAGGATATAATCAAACAATCAAAAATCCCATTAGCCGAATTCCCAACGCTCTTCACAACTGAAGAAGAAAACTATATAAAAGAAGCAGTAAAGCAGTTTAACACCTAGTTAAATTGCTTCACTTTCTATTTCATCTGGAATTTGATAAGTGAGACACAGGTCAACTGCCCTTTTAAGTGGATATTTGCTGTTTTAATAGGCGTGGTAAGTAATATGTGCTTGTCGGAATATTGAGGACGTCATACATTATTAATATCGAATGGATGTGACCATTATATTATGAGTCACATCTATTTTTGTCTCATAATAAGCGTTGCTTTAAAATGTTGTTCTCTATCAATGAACAGTGGTTTTCTTTACGTAATTGAGCCAGTTCTTCTTTTTCTGTTCGACTATCTTTCGCAATGAACAATCCGGTTGCTGTATAATTTTTAATCTAACACTTTCATGTTGAAGGCGTCATGTTATATTTACGTGCAATACCTATGAGTTTTTTTATTTTTGTGAAAATTCACTAATTGTAGTTTCAATGTGGGTATAAAAGTTCGATGGTGACATCCCACATTAGCATGTGCCCTTATTTTATCGTGCAGCCTATCCAATTTATAGAGAAATATATAAATGATTCAACTTAATTGGGTATTTTTGTTATAATTTAATATGAAGCGGAGAAATTTTCAGGACACAGAGGAGGGTTTTTAAGTGGATTTAATGAGTATATCAGATAATTCAACTAATTATCTAACAATGTTTGGAACTAAGGGCAATCAATTTGGACAAGAAGTGATTTCTTTACAATGTAGTGTGGATTATGTATTGAAATTTTTGGAAATCGATAGATCTGTACAACGTGATATGCTGGAAAAGCAGGTCGCCTCAATATCTAAGTATATACAATATGGTCTAGATGGAAATGATATATATTTTCCACCTTTAATTTTTTCGGCAAGGGGAAAAGGAATTTTTAATGTTAGAACTAATGAATTTTCGATTGGAACTAATGATAGTATGATAGTTTTAGATGGTCAACATAGAATAAAAGCTTTTGAAGTAATAAAGAAAAGACTAGAATTGAGTGATTATCCAGAAGATAAAAGGAAATTAGATTATATAAAGAATTTTCCTTTTACAATTCAAGTATTTACGAATTTGACTTTAGATCAAGAAAAGCAGTTATTTACAGATGTTAATACTAAGTCTTCTCCAGTTAGCAATACTTTATTAGTTATGTATAAAGATAATGATTTGTGTAGTAAATTAGTTAAAAGTGTAATCTACAATCATTCTTCTATTTCCTCAGACAAATTTGAAGTTAGAGCCAAAACAACAAAGACGAAATTAATGACAGCATTTACTTTATATAATTTAGTACTTACATTAAATGAGGGTATTGTTGTTATTAAAGGTAGTAATAGTAAATTAAATGCTGGGAATTATGATTCGTTTAAAATGAATGTAGAGAATTTTTTGACATTACTAGTGAAATATGCACCGGATCAAGGGTTAGATAGAAATAAATATATTATTATGAATCCTAATGTATTAAAAGGAATTGCTAAAGCTGTTTATCTGTTAAAAAAAGATAATGAGATATTTGATATGGAAGAATTTTTTAAACATGTTATTTTTTCATTTGATTGGTCTCATAAAAATAAAAAATTGAAACAAGTAGGTATTCCATATAACCCGAAAACAAAAAAGTTTAGAATTAATGTGGGTACTAGGACTACTTCTCAAATTTGTGATCTTTTACTTGAAGATTTTTTGAAATTTAGGGAGGTAGCTATTAATGTTTGAAGTTAAATTAAAGGGTATTATAAATATAATAAATAATAATAAGGGTATGATGACTACACAAATTTTTATCAGAGATATCCTGGACATTTATAAGATTGATAATTCTGTAAATAGGGATGTGAATTATAATAGATTAAAACCTATTTCTAGTTACATTAATTCTTACGATTCTGAAATAGGTATCTTTTTACCTTCACTCGTATTTTCTTTTCAAGAAAATCCACTTTATTTATATGATAAGGTTTCAAAGGAGTTAACAATACCCTTAGGATCAAAATTAAAAGTCTTAGATGGACAACATCGTATTAAAGGATTAGAAGAATTATTAAATAGTTTGAATGATTCTAAGAGAAGAGAGGAAATATTAAATAGTAGTATAACAGCTCAAATTTATTTTAATTTGAAAGAAGAAGATGAGAAGGTTTTATTTGCTGATATTAATTCTAATGCTAAACGTGTTTCCATGTCCTTAGTAACTAAATATGATACAAGAGATATTATGAGAGTTTTAATAAGGGATCTTTACTCTTCATGTAAGGCTTTGCAGGTAGCTGGTGTAGAGTTTAATAAAAGTCGGATAGTAAGACCTACGAGTACTTTGTTTTTTACTAGTGCTCGTTTAAGAACGTTTATTATTAGTTTGCTTTTTGGTACAAATCAAAAGCTTTCTAAAAAGAATGAGAAACTTCTTAAGGAAAATTATGATGATATATTAATTTTTTTAGAGAAATTTTTCACTATATTATTTGATGTACTTCCTTCTGATTCTGGAGACGTTAAGAAATATATACTGGGGCATGAAGTTTTGCAGACATCTATGGCAATATACTTACATCAAGCGATAATCCTAGAAACAAAAGAAGATGTGAAGTGGTTCGCTGATTGGGAATCTGAAGTAGAACGGTTGAAATTAATAGATTGGAGTGTATCTAATTCAATATGGCAATCATATCTAATGAAACAACGAGTTAATACAGATTACGAGTATTATGGTTTTTCAGATAATAGACCGAATGAGTTAGTATCTACATTAAATCATTATTTGTTAGAAAGTTAAAGTTGATACAGAATGCAAATAAAAAAACACACTAAGGAAATTGTCACGCTAAGAGTATTTCGGTGTGAGACAACATAAATTGTTGTGTAGCTAATGCGGCACAACTCTTAGTATGCCTTTCAAAAATGCTCATGATAATCTAAATGGAATATTATTTTTCTGATTTTAACAAAAGTTAACTTTGAAAATTGTGGTTGTTTAATTTAACAGCCACGATTTTTATTGTAACTGTCAAGTTAAAATTTTTTCAACAGTGTAAAAGCACCTTAGTGAAAATTGTTTGGTACAAAGAATAGAAGAAAAAACTAACGGAGGGAAAGCCCATGCCAACCTACAACAAACTAATCCGAAACAACATCCCGCAAATAATAAAAGCTAACGGAAAAACACCCACAACAAGAATCCTACCCGAAGACGAATACATAAAAGAAATCTGTAAAAAAACACAAGAAGAATTAATCGAATACCTAGAAGCAACAACGAAAGAACATAAACTAGAAGAGCTATCCGACCTACTAGAACTAATAAACGCTCTAACCGAATACGAAGGTACGACACTAGAAGAAATAGATAAAATTCGTAGAAAGAAAGCAGAAGAGCGAGGTGGCTTCCAAAATAGAATCTTCTTACAAGATGTTAAGTGATAGATTTAACTGGCTGTAAAAGCCTGATTGACTTAATTCACAATCCGTGAGGGATGGATACTCCGCACGGATTCAAGTTCCATTTTATTATTTAGAGGTTCTTTTATTTTGTATGGAAATGTTTTTCGTTTAATGTCCTTGGTGATGATAAGTGGAATTAATTGTAATTAAATTAAGTCAGGAGAGAATTTGCATTGTATAATGTATATAAAATGATAATGAAGATGAGGGGTTAAGTATGAATAAAAATTATAAGAAGTTAGCTGGAGTTGCGGCAACTGCTGTAATGGCGGTTACGATGGTAACAGGCGGAGTACAGGCACAAACAGTAGATACTATGCAGGTAAGTGAGGTTGCAAATGTACAAGGGATTAAGCTGTACAACGTACCTATTACGTTTGATAAGACAGAATATACAATGAAAAAGGGTACAACGGGTGTTCTAAATAATTTACTAGATTTACTTGGTGTGAAGGCACAGGTACAGACTCCAGAGGGGCTTCGAAGCCTAGAATATTATGTAGATTATGAGTTTAGTTCAGTGGATGTAGACAAGGTGGGGGACTACCGTGTTGTGTTTGTCTTAGATAGAAAAGATGATGATGGGAAAGCAAGGTTTGTAGGTAAGGGAGAGGCTATTATTCATGTTGTAGATAATAGAGTTCCTGCTTTTACGTTTAAGAATGGAGAGATGGTTGCCCATGTAGGTGATACGTTCAATCCTCCTGATTACGTTACAGCTACAGATGTTGAGGATGGAGATATAACGAGTCGGGTTAAGGTCTTTGATTCTAAAACGGGTAAGCTATTGGGAGATTTAAATCAAGAAGGGACATACAAAGTACAATTTACGGTTAAAGATAGTGATGGAAATCTGACTGTGGAAGAGAGAACGTTAAAGGTGCTACCGAAGAAGGAAGATGGAAAACAATCCGTATTTAAAGATGTCCCGAAAGATCATTGGTCTGAAGACGCAATTAACGATTTAGCAAAAAAAGGTTTGGTTAACGGATACGGTGATGGAAGATTTGGACTTGGAGACAATGTAACGCGAGGTCAAGTGGCTTCATTAATTAGTCGTTATCTGAATTTAGGGGACGTACAGGGTAGTTCAATGTTTACAGATACAAAAGGTGATATGTTCGAGAAGGATATTGAAAAAGTAGGTCGTATGGGAATCATGGTAGGTGACGGTACTGGGGAATTTAGACCGAAAGATACTTTAACGCGTTATGAAATGGCAGCTGTAATGAAGAAGGCGTTTAACTTAGAGACACAAAGTAATGAAAACTATGTAGATGTACCAAAAGGTCATTGGGCATATGACTACACTCGCATTTTATATGGAAACAAAATTTCGATAGGTGTAGGTAATGGTAAGTTCGCAGGAGATGCAGTTGTAAAACGTGAACAGTATGTACAATTCCTATATAACCAAATGATAAGAAAAGCTTAAGTTACATATTAGGAGAGAAGCGGGAGTAGAGATGCTCCCGTTTTTTTATTAGGCCATGTAAAGAGTGTTAATTCATAAATAAGAAAATGAGTATGTTTATAAAAACGAATGATGCTAACCCCTCCTAAGCCCCTTACAAGCCCCTACCAAGTAATAAATCACTAAGAAAAAACACAACAAAACAAAAACAACTACAAACACCGTAGTAGTAGTCAAAAAAAATTTTGAAATAACACGCCAAAAACCCGGACCTCCCGCCTATATATTACAAAGGGGCTTTTACATTTTGAATGAGGACGGGAGGAATTTGGATGGCGGTGTATCGTACTGTGCAGGTGAATTTTTGGCAGGATGATTTTGTTTTGGATTTGACGCCGGAGGAACGGTATTTTTATGTGTATTTGTTAACTTGTTCGAAGACGACGCAGTGTGGGATTTTTCCTTTTCCGAAGCGGTTAGCTGAGATGGAGACGGGTTATAATCGGGAGACTGTTGATAAGCTTGTGCAGCGCTTCATTGATTATGGGAAGATTCTTTATGATGCGGATACTCGTGAGTTATTCGTTTTGAATTGGCTTCGTTATAATCCGGTGACGAATACGAATGTGGAGAAGTGCGTGCTTCGTGAGCTTAAGGGTGTGAAGAATAAGGAGTTTGTACATATGTTTCTTCAGAAGTGCGTAGAGGAGGAGCTGAATGCTCCGATGCTTTTAGCGCATTTCGGTATGCCGAGTGATTTAGCTGTGGATGATGTTGAGCCAGTTTGCGAGGAGACAGAGGAAGAAGAGGTTATAGAGGAAGAGACAGGGAGTCGCGTGTTTTCTTTTTATGAGCAAAATTTCGGTAGTTTGTCTCCGCATACGGTGGAGGAATTGAGTGCGTGGATGGAAAATTTGTCAGAGGAGCTTGTGCTGAAGGCTCTTCAAATTGCGTTTGAGAATAATAAGCGGACGGTTGCTTATGTGAAGGGGATTTTGAGAGGGTGGCATGGGAAAGGGTTTACGAAAGTTTCTGAGGTTGAGGCGGATACGGCGAGCTTTAGAAAGAAGGATTCGTCTGTTAGTACGGTTGAGACGGAGGAGTTTTTGGCGAGGTGTGAGGAGTGGGAGAAGAATGCGCCGTCTGAGGAAGAGTTGCAGCGCTTTTTAGCAGAACGCGGGTGGCGGCCATGAGTATTCAAAATGTGGAGGCGGAAAAGACGGTATTAGGTTCTCTATTACTTGATGGAGAGCTTATTAAGGAGTGTCGTTTGACGGAGCAGTATTTTTCTCTGTCAGTGCATAAGTCTATATTTCAGCTAATGCGAAAAATGGAAGAAGAGGGGCAACCGATTGATCTTGTGACATTCATTTCTAGGGTGGATCCGAAGTTTTTAGAGGGAATCGGGGGAATGGAGTATTTTATAGGGTTAATGGATGGTGTGCCTACAACTGCCAACTTCTCTTATTATGAGGGGCTTGTTCGAGGTGCCTGGAAAATGTATCAGGCTGGCGTTCTTGGGCACAAGATGGGAGAGCGTCTTATTGCGGAGAAGAATGAGAAGATTATTGGTGAGACGATTACGGCACTTTGTGAGTTAGAGGAAAAGGACTGTGTATGTGAGTTTGATTTGAAGGATGCGCTAGTTGGTTTATATGAAGAACTTCATCAAGATGCGAAAGAGATTACGGGTATTGAGACTGGTTATACATCGCTCAATAAAATGACGTGCGGATTGCAGGAAGGTGATTTTGTCGTTCTTGGTGCGCGTCCTTCTATGGGGAAGACTGCGTTTGCGTTAAATGTGGGACTGCATGCGGCGAAGTCTGGCGCGGCGGTTGGGTTGTTTTCGTTAGAGATGAGTAGTAAGCAATTGCTAAAACGGATGGCGTCGTGCGTAGGTGAAGTGTCAGGAGGTAGGCTGAAAAATCCGAAGCATCGTTTTGCGATAGAGGACTGGGAAAAGGTGAGTAAGGCGTTTGCGGAAATCGGGGAATTACCATTTGAAATTTACGATAACGCAGGCATTTCGGTGCAAGATATTTGGATGCAAACGCGTAAGTTAAAGAGGAAGCACGGTGATAAGAAGGTTTTAGTCATTGTAGATTACTTGCAGCTTATTACGGGTGATCCGAAGCATAAGGGAAATCGATTTCAAGAGATTAGTGAGATTTCTCGTAAGCTTAAGTTATTAGCACGTGAGTTAAATGTTTGTGTAGTAGCATTATCGCAATTGTCTCGTTCTGTAGAGTCACGTCAGGATAAGCGTCCTCTTTTATCTGATCTAAGGGAGACAGGACAAATTGAACAAGATGCGGATGTCATTATGCTTATGTATCGAGAAGATTATTACGATAAAGAAACGAAGCAGAAAGAGATGACGGAGATCCATGTGGCGAAGCATCGGAATGGACCTGTGGGGATTTTTAAGCTGCGGTTTTTGAAGGAGTTTGGTCGGTTTGTGGAGATTGGATGATAAAATAGAAGAAGGCATATAAAAAGGTAAAGGAGTAGTTACGGATGACAAAAGTAGGTCGTTTATATGAGCAAGAGAAGCAAGAAGAAATTGATAAAGCACTTTCGGTAGCTGGAATGCTCTTTAAAGGAATGAGTGTAGAAGAAATAGCTGAAAAATTAGATGTAACAATTGAAAAGGTGAAAGAGTGGGAGAAGCGTTTATCTCATTAACAGAGGAGCAATGTCCGTCATTGCTCTTTTTTTATGCGCTCTGACATTAATGTCGACATAAGTGCAATGGATCCGAGTATCGCTGAATAAACAATGCCGATAAATCCAGATTGTTCCCCAATGATGCAAGAGATGAAAGGCGGCATTAATATAGAAAGGGATAAGCCAACGAAAAGCATGGCAGGTAGAAGATTACGAAACATTTTCATGACTTACAGTTTGTGTAGTAGGCTTCCATATCGGAAATAATCTAATTAAATGCATTAATTTATTTTGCAAAGAGCATCCAATGATTTTCTAGAAATACCACGCACTTCCCTATTCTCTTTATCTTTTTTCCTTATCCTTTTGTGAGAGAGTTGTGTATAAAAGCTTCAAATTATATTATGTATGATATAATTTAATTTGAATATATGGATAAAGGAGTGTTTTTGTGTTTAAAGAAAAAACAAATTGGAAGTTAACTTTTTTAAAACCGATAATTTACCCTATAATATTTGGTTTGCTAGCAATATTGTTATACTTTGGGTTGTTTGCTGGTTTAGAAGGAATAAGTTCATTGATTGCTCAAGGATTTAATATGAATAATAATGCTGAAATAATAAAATCTACAAATTCCACTTTTGGTGCTATGCTTGTAGCAATGGCAACTATTTATTGGAATTTCACAAATAGTGAAGAAAAGGATAAAAATAAGAGTATAAAAAAGAAAGTTATAAAGCTTCATATATTGAAAAGAAGGATTGATAAAATTCAAAGAAATATTAAAGGTATGGAGGGCTTATTGTTAAATCAAAATTTAAGTATTGAATTAAAACAAATATTTAAAAATAAACTTGATGAAATAAAAAAGATAGAAGATGAGGTTATTGAAATAGTTGTTGAAATAGAGCATTTTGATTTGTATAAAAAAAGTAATTTGTTTTTTGAAGCTATTTATACTGAGAGATCTTTTGACACAAAGAACGAGTTGAAAGATTATTTACTTATGCTAGAGGAGAATTTAAAAGAATTAAAGGAAATAACATCTGATAAATTAGTTTCTTATATAAATAAATAAATAAATAAATAATATATGCGTTTGTTTTTTGCTCATTTATATATTTTATTTAGGGTGTTTAGCTCTAGCAACTAGGTTGTTTGTTTGAAAATGTAGATTATGTCACTTTTATAAAGATAGATACTGATGGATTAGAGGTTATTATTAAATGTGGAATTATATATGTTATATACGCAGCTATTATTCTCTTATTGTTAATGAAGAGAATAACGGAAATTGTAAGAAAAACAAATGTAAAATCTGATAATAAAAATTTTACATTAAATGTTTAAAAAAGACACCAATTGGTGTCTTTTTTATTTAGATGTTGAAAAGAAAGATTTCCCCGGGGCATGTTCATCTATCTCAATAAAATGCCTACGTCACATTCCCCTTAAAATCCACCTCAGCAATCAACATACTTAACAATATAAGCGTCGCACCTCAAATTCTTTGATTCTTTCAATATGTTCCTCATTTCTCCATAAAGAAAGACTTTCTCTCTGCAGTAATCCATTGCTCCAAGTCATCTTGGCTACGTCGGACAAGTCGATTTACTAAAACATCATGCCATACATAATCCTCTAATAAGTATATATGAACGGGGTCATCTGTATAAAAAGCAATATTACGCTCTTCAAGTGATGGGCCATAAATCATCTCTTTAGAATCTATCGATAAAATAAACCAATGTTCTGTAGAGAGGGTTTCTGTATAAGTTGTTATACGATGGGCTTCTAGATTTTTAATAGGATTTTCAACATGCAGAGTAATGCCTTGTACTGTGACTTTATCAGCTACCTCAGCTAGGTCCTCTTTTAACGCTTCATACATTTCATCCCACATCGAAATGACAATACGTCGTTCTGCTTTTTTTATTAATGTTTGACAGTAGCTAATGATTGTTTGATTATCTTTTAAAGTAATGACTCGATTATCCGTTTTTTCTTCGGAAGTTTCTAGTTTCTTTAATGAATCACTAATTCCTTCATAAGTAGACTGCCATTCTGATTGAGCCTTCTGTAAAAAGATTTCAACAGGTAGAGGTGAATAGCGAGTGGTGTCATTTATTTCTTCCTTCATGACAATTCCTTTTTCTACAAGGTTACCTAAAATCTCATATATTCGCGCTCTTGGGACACCCGAATCCTTACTTACTTGATAGGCTGTGACAGGCCCTTGTTTCACAAGAGATACATAAGATTTAGCTTCATATTCATTAAAACCAATTTTTTTAAGCTGTTGCACTATGTAGTCCACTTTTTTGTCCTCCGATGTTTGCTGTTATATTTCAACGTTACAATAACTCTTTACATTTAGCAAATTGATAGTTACTATTACAATAGTGACTAAAGGGGAGGCTACTAATATGGATTTTTATTTAGACCCATCTGTATTAATGATTTTGATTGTTTTTGGGTTTGTGGCTGCATTTATTGATTCAGTTGTAGGTGGTGGTGGATTAATCGCTTTACCAGCTTTATTATTTTCAGGATTGAATCCAGCAAGTGCGGTAGCCACAAATAAATTAGCATCAACAATGGGGAGTGCAACTAGTAATATTGTGTTTTATCGTTCTGGTAATCTTGATTTGAAATCGGCGTTTAAATTATTTCCAATCACTTTCATAGGTTCCATAATAGGGGCATGGACCGTTCATTTAATGAATCCAGAAGTATTAAAGCCATTAATGCTGATCATGCTCGGTGTGGTCGCTATTTATACGATATTCAAAAAGGATTGGGGAAGTATTTCCACTCATAAAAAATTGTCTGGTCGACACGTCATTATTTTTACCTTTTTTATTTTTATTATTGGTTTTTATGATGGATTTCTAGGTCCTGGTACAGGTTCATTTTTAATGTTTTCTCTTTTATTTATTGGGTATGATTTTTTAAAAGCAGCAGGTACGGCGAAGTTTCTTAATTTAGGAAGTAACGTTGGTGCATTGTTCATGTTTATGTATGTAGGGCAAGTAAACTATGTGTATGGTTTTATAATGGGAGTTGCTCAAATTGCTGGAGGAATCGCCGGCTCCAGATTTGCTATAAAAAAAGGAAGCGGGTATGTTCGCGCCCTTTTCATTACCGTAACTTGTTTGTTGTTAGCGAAAAACTTGTATGACTATATTCAGTAAGTAATCTAAGTGAAGAGAATGAAAATAATATAAACTCATATTTTTCCATATAAAATTTCATTTGTTTTATTTACATAATATCTTTACAATCATTTGATAAAATAAAGTCAACTGCGTATTGTGAGGGTGGGTGGTTATCCCTTCTTTCTATTTGGAAGGAAAGGAGGTGATAATATGGACTTTTTGTTTGATCTTGTAAAAGAGTTTGTCAAAGCAACTGTGCGCGAAGTTTCAGCGTATTTTTTGCAGAAGCAACTTCTGGGTAAGGACAACAAAAAACCCACTCCGCGCCGTAGGAAGCAAAAGGGTGGGTTTCGTAAAAAATAATAACGTATAATAACCACCACCCTATACGGTAGCAGTTAAGGAAGAGATGTTAGCGCATCTCTTCTTTTTATTATATGCCAATTCATTCGCTGTTACACTTATATAGTATTCTACGGAAAATATATCATATTCCTATTTTGGGGTCAATTTGATTGCATGATTGAAAAGGTGCAGTCTTATTCCTTTTCAAACTGAAAAATATCCCGGTTAATAAGTTGGTGGAGATACATATCCATTTCAGTAGCAGAAACTTTTCTTTCATTTTTAAACCACCATGCGCTTAATGAGGTGATTGCCCCTGAATAAAATTCAATGATTAAATCATTTGGCATCGTATGATTTTTGCGCAGTTGATATAACGCTTCTATTTCTTGTTTTCTCGTTTCGTGACTTAAATACTGTGTCTGGTTAATAAATTGTTCATCAGACATTTGCGTCTCTAATATTTTACCGAGTTCTTCATGGTGTAGAAATTGTTCCATTACTTGAAATGGTTTACTTAATCGATCTGAAACGGGTATTTCAGCAATCATCTTGCTGTATCGTTTAAATCCAAAGGCTAATAAAGCATCTTTATCTTCAAAGTGTTTATAAAAGGTTGTTCGGTGTACCATCGCACGGTCGCAAATTTGGTTAATCGTGATCGTGCTATATTTTTGTTTTGATTGCGTCATTAATTCAAATAAGGAATCCCATAGTAATTTATGTGTACGTCTAATACGTAAATCGAGTTGTTTTTCATTATCGTTCATCTACAATTCTCCTTTTTTGTAGATTAAATATACAGTGGTTGAAAATTGATTCTCCCTTTTTAATCTACATATGTATATTATATTACATGTGTTCAGGTATATTTAAAGTTTTTTAAGTAAGAAACAGGAGGAGAATTTGCAAATGAATATGACAACTAAGAGCCCTGCAAGTGGCAAAGTTGATACTTCTAATATGAAACATACCCCCATTTTAATTGCATTACTTTTAGGGGCAATGGTTGCGTTATTAAACGAAACGTTACTTGGTAATGCGTTAACAGTATTAATGAAAGAATTCGGTGTAACAGCTTCAACGATTCAATGGCTTTCTACAGCATACATGTTGGTGGTTGGGGTTTTAGTTCCAATTACAGCGTTACTTCAGCAATGGCTTACAACGAGACAGATGTTTTTGATCGCTATGGTAACGTTTTTAGCTGGTACATTAATTGCGGGATTCGCACCGACATTTTCCATTTTATTAATTGGCCGTATCGTCCAAGCTGTAGCGACGGGATTAATTACACCGTTATTAATGAATACGATTTTAATCATTTGTCCGCCTGAAAAACGTGGTGCCACAATGGGATTAATTGCACTTGTGATGATGGCAGCTCCGGCAATTGGTCCTACATTATCTGGAGTAATTGTGGATTCATTAAATTGGCGCTGGTTATTCTATATTGTTATTCCAATCGTGATCATTTCCATTATGATTGGGATGAAGTACATTCAAAATGTTTCAGAGTTAACAAGACCAAAAGTAGATTATCCATCAATCCTTTTATCGACATTAGGATTTGGTGGGCTTGTGTATAGCTTTAGTGCATCGGGTGATTTAGGGTGGTCTGATGCGAAAGTGTATGGTACTTTACTTGTTGGGCTTATCTCATTATGTATTTTTGCTGTTCGACAATTGAAAATTGAAAATCCAATTTTAGAATTACGAGCATTTAAAGTTCCGATGTTTACATTATCAGTTGGATTAATTGTCATTGTGATGATGTCGTTATTTTCAACGATGACGTTATTACCGATGTTCCTGCAAACAGTTTTACTCGTTACAGCTTTTAAATCAGGAATTATCATGCTTCCGGGAAGTATTATTAGCGCCATAATGGGACCAATTGCAGGTAAACTATTTGATAAATTTAGTCCGAAAGTTATTATCGTTCCCGGCATTGTGTTAGTAGGGATTGCAATGTTCTTATTTAAAGGCATTACACCTGACACATCAATGTTACAAATTATTATTATGCACAGCGTATTAATGGTTGGACTCATGTTTGTCATGACAGCACAAACATACGGTTTAAATCAATTAACACCAGATCTATATCCGCACGGAACAGCACTGTTTAATACGCTGCAGCAAGTAGCTGGCGCAATTGGTACGGCTATCTTTATTTCAAAAATGTCTTCAGGAACAACTCAGTATATGGAAAGCTCCGCAAATCCAATGGATCCAGTAGAGAAGTTAAATGGTTTAACGTCAGGATTCCAAGGTGCATTTGCACTTGGATTAGTCTTTATCGTTGTTGCATTTATCGTATCGCTATTCTTAAAAGAAGAGAAAAAGGGAGTAAAGGTGGCAGGGGTTTTACAGAACGAAAATTAAGGTTTATATAAAAAGACATCTTTATGATTAAAGATGTCTTTTTATATTTCTTTCGTAATAATAGTTCAAACAGCGGAGGGAAATGTGGTGTATGTATTGTCTATTTTTTAGTATAAAGATCTATTGAGAATAACGATGTAAAGCCTTACTAATAACTAAAAGTCCAATAATGAGGGAAAGTGTTCTTATAATAAGTTCTGCAACTAATAAGTCACCCATCGTTTTCGTGACATCATACATAGTCCCTGTAATGAGAATAGGTGCGATCATAATGATAATTCCAATTACTATTTGAAAAAGTAAATTGACGTTTTTACTCAAGATAATCACCTCCCAAAAATATTACAAAATGATTATGTTGAATTTTCTGTATTATACATTAATTATACTGTATCAAATTAAAGTTACGGTAATGTTTCTAAAATAAAAAGGAGGTGTCACATAGTCAAAAAATGACTCTTGGGACATCTCCTTTTAAGTAGTAGAAAGTAAAGACGCTTCAATAATATAACGATCTGGGGCGTCACCAATGTAGTTGAAAGGGTAACACGTTGTTAATGTTAATGTTGGTTCCTCTTTTTCTACAATGACAGTTCGATCTTCTGCGTTTGTTATCCAATGTTTGTTAATGCTGTATGTATAGGTTTTATTCTCATATTCTACAATTAGTTGGTCATTTTCCTTTAGTTGACCTAGTTCGGTAAATACAGTATCTCGATGACCACTTAAAACCGTGTGACCATTTCCAGATGGTGTAGTCGTTAATTCGCTAACAAACATACCAACACCCTTTTTTAGTACTTTATCATCAGCGCCCCAATATATGGAGTATTTCTTTTGGATTTTAGGAATGATTAAGTAGGCTATTTTTTGTCCTAATCTATGATTTACTTCTGAAGACGGAATTCGTAAAATTTCTTCATGTTTTTGCGGAGTTTCTATTGTATCGTTATTGTCTTCAGGAGATGCTATGATGGATGTTTGCGTTTCATATTTTTTTATTTCACTAGAGGCTAAAGATTCCGCTGAGCTTCTAGCACTATACCATTCTATAAAACAATAAGAAAAGATCGAAATTCCAACGATAAATAAACATAAGCCGATCCATTGGTTTATTTTCATTTCTATCACTCCATTTTAAAAGGACAGGGGAACCCTGTCCTGTAAAGGAATTATTTTATGCGTTTGTTTTTTTACGACGGAACATTAATACAGATCCAACTGCAGCTAAACCTAAGCTTGCTAACATCATTGTAACACCGTTTGATGCTGTATTTGGCAATTTTTCGCCTTGTTTTTTAGTTTCTTTTTTCACAGCTGTATCGTTGTTTTTCTTTGTTTCTTTTGTAGTTGTTTGAGGTTTAGTTTGTTCTTGTTTCGTGTTTTCTTGTTTAGCAGGTTCTTGCTTAGTTTGTTCTTGTGGTTTGTTTTCATCTTTTTTATCAGTTTGTTTACTAGCTATAAATTGGTCATAATCCCCTTTTTTAACTTCACAAGGTAAACCATCGTTGTCACGGTCTAGATCGTGAGGGTCGTTAGTTGCGCTATATCCATTGCTGTGCCAGAACTCCATAACTTCTTGCTTGTTTTTGAAGTGCCCACAGTTTTTGTCGTTTGGATTTTTCGCTGCAAATGCAGAAGAACTGTACCCCACAGTTAAAAGTGTGAACGCTGTTGCTGAAACTAATAATTTTTTCATGATTTTCTCCCTTTTCCCAATATTATGTATTACATTGAAATATTTTACATTCAAATATTCGAAAATACAATAGGAAAAATTAAGAAATGTAAGATTTTTTAAGAATCCTACATTTCCTCCGTAACATCATACCGAAGCAACTCTCCCGGATCATAAAACCTCTCAAACACAATCCCCATTACATAAAAGAATACTAAACCGAAACCAATATGAATAAGTGTAAAAGTAGCTCCAAATGAAGAAAATTCATACACGAGAATTGGCAATTTCGCAGTTGTCCAAACGCCTAAGAAAAATACGATGTACCGAATGCTTGCACCTTTTTTTAATAGTAGTGCTGCGATTGGAAAGGCGACGTAGAGGGGACCAGCTGCAATGCCTCCTAATAATAGAGAAAACAAGATTCCGTACATACCTGATTTTTTACCCATATATTTCATGAGCGTTTCTTTTTTCACCCACTGATCAAGTAACCCTACAAATAGTAAGACAGGGGGGAGGAGAAACAACATATCTAAAATGCTATTCCCTGTTAGTTGTAATGCACGCCATCCTAAAGATTGATTTATAAAAGTTAATAGAAAGAGCCCGAGTAGTAAGACGAAAAAGAAGCGATATCTTTTTAGTTCTTTCATACCATCACCATCCAAATGATATAGGAGAATAGAAGAGACATGAGCAAAGCAGATGCATTACGTGCGTAAGCAAAGCTTCGCCCAAATATCTTTTGTTCCATCGGCAAGGTTGTAATTCCTACTGACATGAATGTAGACATAAGTGCCGCAACTTGAGGTAAGCCTGCACCGTGTTGGACTAACGTATGACCAAGAGGAAATACGACAAAGCTTGGAATAAGTGCAATGGATCCGAGTATTGCTGAATACATAATACCTAACACTCCGGACTGTTCTCCAATGATAGAAGAGATAAAGGACGGCGTTAATATAGAAAGCGATAAGCCAACGAAAAGCATGACGGAGAGCATCGCAGGGAGAAGGTTGCGAAACATTTTCCACGACTTCATTAGAGAATCTTTCGTTTTCTTGCGTTCCTTCATAAAAGAAATCCCCGTAAGAATAATGGCTAACGTGTAAAGAATCACGCCGTTAAGCATGGTCGGATTCCTGTAAGTCTTTATATTTGCCTAGGAAAAAGGATAAGTTCTTCATTTTTTCTTCAATATCCATTTGAAAATCTGCCAATTGTTCTTTTCCAGCAGATGTAATTTTGTACATCTTTCTCGGTTTGTCTTGATGATCTGTACTTACATAAGATTCAATTGCACCTTCGTTTTCTAATTTTTTTAGCGTACGATATAAAATGGCACTATCGATTGGATTGACGGGAAGTTCTTCCTCGCACTTTTGCAGTAATTGTCCGCCATAGTTATCACCCTCAGCTAGAAATAACAAAAGAAATGCACCTGTATGTCTTCCTGTATGTTTCATGGATATACCTCCTAGAATGAATTTGGATTTATACTGTTAATGACAGTATACTGTTGTTAACAGTATATGGTGCATGAAGTGTTATGTCAATTTCAAAATGTGTAATTCTTCAGAAGAAAAATATAATCGGTTTAATTGTAATTGTTTTCTGATTTTGTTGAGTGACAAAATTAAAGCATGCGGCATTCTCGTTCAAATGTTTATTGAGTACCTCGGTTGAAATACAACTAACAGTGGCTGCATTTAATTTTGTGCAAAGAGTAACTAAAGACTCAGAACTAATTGTTTGTCCTAAAAATACAAAGAGTAATAGAAGATTCTGTGCCTGAGATTTTTGTTTTGGTTGAATCATACCTGTTTAATACATAAGTTCCTCGATTGGTGCGTCATTGTTTATAGCCATAAATTAAAACACCCTTTCATACAGTACTGCATGAAAGGGTACCCTAATTCATTATTTTATTCATTTTCTTAAGTTGATGGCTATGCTCTTATGAGTGCCTACAGTGTTAGTTTTTAAGTTCTAAATTTTTAGAATGAGACATGGAACTTACATGATATTTTTCTCCACCGTATTCTACATCTGCAGAAAAGGTTTTACTCTCATCATCTTTTATATGCCCGTTTATAAAGACGGTTTGAAAATCACTTGGAGCAAATTTATGTCCTGTAATGACTACTTCTAAATTCTCTTTTTCTTTGAAATATTTAATAGTTACTTCTTCGGCCTTTTTTACTATTTTTTGTTCTTCTTTCTTATCATCATTCATGTTACACCCTCCTAAAATGATTAATATAAAAATAATACTCAAACTGGAAAAGATTTTTTTCAATTCAATTCCCTCCATTAATGGTATCTAATATTTAAATCTATACTTTGTGGAATTGATTGAGCTATTAGATCAAAAAAGAGACGCTGTAATTAATGTTTCTTTACAATAAGTGTACTCTTACAGTTTAAGCATACTATTTCTTTTTGTTTGAATACAAGGTGCTGCCTATTACAAGTTAGGAAAATAATACCAATAGAGGTTAAACGTAATGTATTATATTCATGACTCTAAAAACCCGTTGTTTAAGAGGAGTTTATATAAGGGAGACGTAGTAATCAGTTCATAGGGCATTAACGGATTATATATGTAAATTGAGTGCAGCTAGAGGGAAAATTAATTATTATAAGTAAAAAAAGACACTCTCAAGAGTGCCTTCCCTTAGCAGCCGAATCCGCCGCCCCAACAGCTAGCGCCAACGATGATTAATAAAATAAAGAGTACAACTAGTAAAGCGAAACCGCCGCCGAAACCGCAGCCTCCACCACAAGTACCGCCATAGCCCATATTAACTCCTCCTTCCATAAAGACCATTAATTAATGGATTTAATTCACTTTATGTTTTTACGGATAATCTTGAGCAGGTCCTTTTGAAAAATAAAGGTGCTTAGATTTTATAAGAGTTGACGACCTTATTTTTGTCACCGCTATTCCGCTGATGACATATTCTATTTTATTCTGTGCATTGGGGGAAGGAGGATCTTTATGGCTAATTCTGAAATGATTTTACGTTTACTTACAGATTTAAAGATTGAACAGCAAGCTTTAAAAGAACAGCTGGAAAAAATGCAAACAGCTGTGAATACTCTTGAAGAAAAATCAGTGATTGTGGAAGAAAAACCAAAGACTATTGAAGAAAAACCAGCTGTTGCTGCTGCAAAGCAAAGAGCTCATTCTGGACACCCAACATCTTTTCGTGCTTGGAGAGCATCTGCTCAAAGGAATTCATAAAAATATAAGAAAAGAAGACATCAATTAAGATGTCTTCTTTTGCTTGTACAATCCAAATGCGATAAGAAGGTATATATCCATATTGCTTTAAAACTAAGAAGAAAATAACGATTGTCGACTCCTGTTTTAGTATAGCATGTAATAATAAAGATTTTTATGTAATATTGCATATATATGAATTATATAATATTTAGTCGTATATATTTTAGTTGTCTGTTATTACTCTATACGTATTACATGTAAAGGTTTTTTATGAAAAGATACCTAGTATATAAAGAATGAGAAATGTATATTCAGGACTATAAAAACAGTGGGTTATCAAAGGGTTTTTGGTGTTAAAGCAAAACTTATCGGTTCATCGGCTTTATTACTGGCTGAAAAAATTATCATCTGAAGTGAAAGGGTAAAATCCAAATCTAAATGTGCGTGTGGAATCAGTGTTATTTGATGTTTTACTTAAATTGTGATAAAAAAGTTAGTTAGCTTAGAGAAAAAGATTAATATATATACAGCAATAATATTGCTAATTATAATTAAGATGAAAGCATTCATAATATATGGGGGAATAACAAGTAATGAATAAAAAGGCAACATTTAAAATAGGGGCAATGTTTACCATTTTATTAATGGCATGTTTGTTTTATGGATATAGGAGTTTAAATAGTTTTTTAGTCTGGAATGAACTCGGTGATATACAGATGATTTCAAGTGAAAAAGAGGTTGCAAATGGTATATATTTTGTAAGGGGAGAGATATATTCTGAACGTGTAACAGGAGATGAAACGCTACTTGCTGATGGGTATGCGGTAGTGAATCGAATTCAAAAGAAAAAAACAACATACTATACACAGACTTCTGCACCAAATCGTTCGTTATGGAGTAACGGTCAAGTAACAGCTTTTTATAATGAACCAATACATATCGGAAATAAAGAATTAAAATTAATAAATAAAGAAAATGTGTCTTTGGAAACTCCCTTTATGGAATTAAATGATCAGAATGTAATTTCAACAAGAATAAATGATATTCAGGCGAATACTACCAAGTTAGCAGATGGAAAAAAACGCTTTTATTCATTTAGAGCAGTAGAAAATAAAGAAAATGTAGTTGTACTTGGAACAGTAGATGGAAAAGTAATAAAAGAATTACCTAGTAGGTACGGGAAATTTGTTCATATTGGACATACGAAGGAGCAAATTATAGATAGCTTAAAGAATGGTAATGAAAAAAATTGGATATATTTCGCTGTACTTATTATACTAACTAGTATTAGTGGATTCGTATTTTATATGTACGGGAAAGGAAAATGGACAAAAGATGTTTTTGTTTTTACATTTTTCGGACGGAAGATAAATTAAAGAGGATGCATCTTTGCATCCTCTTTAAAAATTCATATGAGTTCTTTTCGTAAGGAAAGTTCTTCTTCATTTTCGTATCCAGTAAATAAAATTTCTTCAATTTAAAAGGTCCCCCACAAATGATAAACCATACCGATAACAAAAAATGCGAGTCCCACAAACAAAACAATTAAAGCAAGGATTCCGTTTTTATTATGTTCCATACAGTCAGCTCCTTTTTAATTTAAAGAGAAAAGACACCTTAAGGCGCTTTCCTCCGACTTGAACCATCTTAATTTTAATAATATGTATTGGACTCCCATCCGAAGATTATTTTACCCCCAGAACGAAAAATTGTGCTTACTTGTAATAAAAATCTCATTTTTTCGTTTTGGGGTGTTATAAAATCTTGAAGTTGATGGGCATAGGGTGGGACCCAAAACAGTACAATTTTATTTCAAAGACACAACGATCTTACTACACACTTTTATTTATCCCACACTCTCATCTGCTAGTATTACTATTTTTTATTACTAATGTTGCCGTTTCACTCGGATGGCTAAGAGGAAAATGATGGCCATATGGAACAAAATCAATCTTACCAACATGCGATGGAGCAGAATATGCTCTGTCATAACCCCCCCAGATAATGTGAAGATTATACTTTGTTACTTCATTGAAATCACCTTGATCGTTTTTCAGTAGGAAACTGTTAAGCTGAACCGTAGTATTTAAAATTCTAGGAGAAGTAAAACTTTTACTTATCTTTTCAATATAATGTTCAGGGATGCTCTCTATACTTTCAAACAAACCATTACTTAATAAATATCGCTCTATGAAATTAGTAGTTGCCAGTTTTAATGTCCATTTGTTCATAAATTGAGGAACATTTAGCGATTTAGCATTTTTTTTAACAACAGGTGGCTGAAGTAAAGTGATTGCATACTTCTTATCTATGTACTGTTGTACCAATGCTTCCAGAAGAATAAATGCACCGAATGAATGACCAATTAGATGTGCACCATTAGTAGCTTTCTCCAATAACTTTTTCACTACATTCAAATAGATATCTAGAAGATTTTTATCTCGTTTAAAAGGAGAACGCCCCAAACCTGGAAGATCCAAGATCCATACAGGTTGACCAGTTTTTTCATGAAGCTCTTGTGCTAAAGGAAATAAATCCTCTCCATCACTCAATAAACCATGTAATAAAATAAACGGTTTACCCTCTCCTTGTAATTGGTAAAGGGTAGTGTTATCGCATAATGTTCGTTTAAATAAATGATTATGCTGGCCATTTTGATATATCATTCGATAGTCCAGATCTGCTACTACAGCAGGGAGAAATTTCATTACACTCGTCTTCTTAAACCAATCCTCTCCCATAATTTTTTTCGCTGAAACATTTGAAAATTTTCGTTTTGTAATAAAATTCAGTCCATCAGAAGGAATTTTTGTTATTTTACTTACTCCACTATTCATAATTGTTTTCATAAGCGGCATTGGAACCGAGATTTTTGGTGCCCTCATATTCATACTTTCCGACATAATACTTAATAATTCAGCAATGTTCTGATCGTGCTGTTTGTCTTCAACAAGTGTATATGTTTGGATAGTCGGTTGCTCCAACCTGAAAACCTGCACAATAAACTTCGCAAACTCATCGTTTGAAATAAGTGGTAACCTATATCCCTTACCTCCAGGAATCACTGGCATGAGCCCTCTTCGCATACTCATCACAAGTAAACCTAATCCTGCTATCTGCTCTGTACTCCCTGTTTTGCTACTACCGACTACAGTTGGCGGATTAATTACAGAAAGTGGATAACCTATTGCTGATGCCTGGTGACGGATATAAAGATCTGCTAAAAATTTTGTTCTCTCATATGGATTTTTTATTTTCAAATAATTGTTTCCTTCTTTAAACACATCAATTGCAATGTTGCTATTTTTATCATCAAAGGGGCTCATATAACCTACAACATGAATAAATTGTTGCAAGCCCTTCAATTGATGAATACTTTTAGCTAATTCACTAATATGTTTCGCGCCATTTAAAAATACGGAAGCTGCCTCATTACTTGTCGCTTGAATATCCATGGGGCCTCCTGCGTGAATAATCACATCCGTTTCCAACACCCTCTCCTTATCTTCAGCACTTAGACCTAAATCTATTTTCGTTAAATCACCTTCAATAAAGTGCATAACTGCCTTTTTTAAGATGCCTCTTTCTTGAAAAATGCTTGTTGCTTTACTTTTCGACCTCACTAAAAGAAGAATTTTAACATCCTCTCTAGCTAATTCTTTCACTAATTGCTTTCCAATAAAGCCTGTTCCACCAGTTAAAAATACTGTTCTCATATAAAATCCCCCTTTTAGTACTACTTAGTACTAATTTGATGTAAAAAAAATGCTTCTTTTATCGAAGCAATTTTAAAAAATGATCTGCTGTTTTCGTGATTACAGTTGCATCCTTCAATGTTTCTGAAATAAATAACGCTCCTTCAAGATTTGTAATAAAAAGTGATGCAACCTCATCAATATGAATCGTATTTCTGAATTCTCCATTCTCTACCCCTTGTTTAAGTAATAGAGAAACTTTCTTTTGTAATCCTGTAAAAAAAAGACCTATTTTTTCTTTTATTTGCGTGGCCTGTATAGGACTTTGAATATAAAGAGTAATAAATGGACAGCTCCCCTTATACTCTCTCGACTGAACTCCTTGTGATAATTGCTTTAAAAACAGTTGGATACGATCTTCAACTAAAAATTGGCTCTGAGAAATTACGTCATCAATTGCAGATTGATACATTTCAATCCAATAATCAACGACTCCTTCTAATAATTGTTCCTTATTAGAAAAGTGATAATACACATTCGACTTTGAAACTTTGCTTACACGTACTAATTCATCCATACTTGTATAAGCAAACCCTTTTTCTAAAAATAATGTTGCAGCTACTTCAATCACACGTTTTTGATTCATTAATTTTACCTTTGTCATAATTAGAACTATATAGTACTAATTTAAATATTGCAAGTATTTATGTTAATTTTAAAAAAAGTTTGATTAAAAAAGTTCCACCAACATTGATTTTACTGCAAAAAAATCTTATTTTGAATAAAGTTGAACTGAACCCCGAAATTGTTAATTTACTATCGTCTAATAGGGGTCACCATACATGTCCATCAACTTAAGAAAAAAATGCCCGGCTTCTCAGAGTAACTATCGTTAGAGAAAGAAAGTTTTAATTTAGGGGGATATGAAAATATTAGCTTGATGGTGATGGAGTATTACCAACGAGTCGCTTAGAATTGTAAATCTGTCTTTTCATAATCCTACTCCATAAAGAAAAGACACCCTAAAGTGCCTTTTATCAATTTGAATTATTTATTGTATATAATCAATATTCGCTAGCATAAAACTCTTTTATTAGCTTTATTTCGTTTGTATCCGGATCAAACTTAAATATTTTAATTTGATTAGATTCGTCTTTATAGGCAAATGTATGATCGCCAATTTGGGTCATATTACTAGTGTTTAACATAGGATCGCTACTATGGTCAGTGATTTCTACAGGTTTCTCACGGTCCCAAAATGCGATGACGATAATTAAGATGATAAGGCATATACGTATGTTACGTAATTCTCTTGCAACAGGATGTTCCATTTGATAGTCTCCTTTATCATGTAATAGATTTTGTGTCTAAAAGAGATAAATCCTTAGAATATAAATAAAAAAGACACTGTAAAAAGTGTCTTTTTTATTTGAGTTATGCGCATTGCTTAATAAGACGCTAGTTCCTCAATCGGAATATGAGTAACTATGTAGGGTAATTTTATTATAACATTTTAACCAGTAATGGGTCTATATGGAATTTTTGTAATGATTATGTTTATTTATTCAAAATGATAGATGTATCATGCCAGAGAGATCGGAATTTGATCAATGAAAAACAGTGGAAAAGGCAAATGGCATACTTTATTCCGTGTTATAGGAATGGATAGAGATTGATTTCCCTTTACACAAACATAACGGTATAATATAGTTAAGTTAAGTGAACTTAACTATTAAACGAAACAAAATAACAGCATGGAGGAAGAGTGCTATGACTAGAACTTATAAAGAAATAATTAATGAAATGAATCGAGCCTATAATGAATTCTACATTTTACTATTTCAGGAGTTGAAAGATGAGTACGGTCTTACAGGACAGCAAGAGAGTATGTTATTTCATATTCATTTAAATGAAAACACGACAGCAAATCACATCGCGACTACTTTTAATATATCGAAAAGCGCTGTGAGTCAAGTTTTATCGAAATTGGAAAAGCAGAAGATGATTTCAAAACAAGTAAATCCTAATAATAAAAGGGAGTATTTCCTTACACTTGGTCCGAACGGTAGTAAGTATATGGAGGAGTTGTCTGAGTTAGATGATGTATTAATTGAGAAGTATTTTTCAAAAATCGATATCGGTGCTTTAGAACAAATGACGGATACGCTAAAGAACATAAATAAAGTGATATTGGAAGAAAAACAGAAGGATCTTGAGTCTAATGAGTGAGAATGAAGATGAAGCAATTAGTAGAAAGGAGGCGAAGCGTGTGATGAGTTACATACCAAATATGATGACGATAGCAAACTTTGTGTGTGGACTTTTGGCTATTCACGCTGTTATCGTTCACGATATGTATGGTGCAGTCATGTTCATTATTACAGGTATGGTATTTGATTTGTTTGATGGCATGGTTGCTCGGAAAATGGATGCTGTTTCGGAAATTGGCGGAGAGTTAGACTCATTTGCAGATTTAGTTACTTTTGGCGTAGCGCCATCTATTCTTGCCTATAGTGTCGCTTTAAAAGATTTGCAATCTATTGGGATGATATGTGCGCTCGCTTACAGTATTTGCGGAATGCTTCGACTTGCGAGATTTAACACGCAGCAAAGCAAACTCCCAACCTTTATCGGAATGCCCATTCCATTTGCGGCAATGTGTCTCCTCATTTTATGCTTTTTGAATAATCCAGTTTCCGTAGCGTTTGGCACATGCGTACTCGCTTATTTAATGGTAAGCAAAATCAAATTCCCCCATTTTAAAAAAGATATATCGGAAAGCTTGAAGTCCGAAAGATGGGATTAATGGGAGAGATAAGGAGCATAACATGATTCGTATGGCATTAAGATCATTTAACATACAAATATATTGTTTGCTAGGCGTGATGTTACTGGGATGGTTGATGACACCTTTTCGAGCCCAGTTTGTAGGGATAAGCATTGGCCTGTTAGTTAGTATGTACTGCGCCTGGATTTTAGGAAGGCGTATCGAAAAGTTCGGAAACAGCATTGTAAAAAAAGAAAAAGCACCGATGCTCGCAATGATAAATCGGTTCGCAGCCGCAATACTCGGTGCGATTATTATGTATGAAATTGAACATCGTGAGTACATGTGGACATTCGCTGCTGGAATTATGGGTGGGTACTTCTTGGTTATTATTAATTTGGGGTATTATAGTATGAGGGAAGAGAAGGGATAGATTAGTACATTTTAAATTAGAAATTACCCCCCCTCCTCAAGCTCTTGAGGAGGGGGTTATTAATACTTACAATAAAATCAATACAATTCCCAAAAAATATAAAAAATGAAAGTAAGTGCTCTATTTTGAGTCTGCTCTATAAAACTAGCTCTTCTTATTTTTTATTTTTTTAAACATAAATTTGTAAATTAACCATGTAATAATTATTACCACAGGAGTAATTAATGCACCGTTAAACATTTTTTTTGATATGTATAAAATATTTAAAATTAATAAAGAAATTATTGTAATGATCATATTATATTTTGAAAAGGTTTCTACAAATTTAGAATGTGCAAATAACTTTTTGTATATAAAGTAAAAGATTACAAAAAGGATTGTTGTTACTAAACTAAAAACACTAATTTGAAGATAAAATATAACTATTAAATTTGTTACTGCTATTATCATTAACCAAAAAATTATAAAAAAATTAGATAAAACTTCTACACTTACTAATAGAGCTCCTAGCGTTGCAATAAAAGCAGCAATTTTATTTGAGGAATCATCTTTGTTATTAGAAGAATTTTGTCTATTCATGAATAAAAATCAGCTCCAATTTAATTTCAACGATTGTTAAGTAATTGATTTATTTTTTGCTCAAACAGGATATCATTGAGATTCGTTAATGATAATGTTCCATCATTTTGTTCATCTTGAGAAAACAACCATTGTTTTCCTTTTGTTTCAATAATAAAGAAGCCATTATCAGAAGTGATTTCTTTATTATCTTTTGTTTCAAGTTTTATTACGCTATATATATTTTTTGTTGTTTTTAGGTCTTGTATGAATTCTTCTGCAGATTTTATATCAAAATCATGAGCAGTTAAAATTTTAATACTTTCTTGAGAGGGTAGTGTTATTAGTTTTTCAATGTTGTTTATTAAGTCAGTAGATATTGATCCATACTTTTTATTTTGCAAATGATCTTCTTTAATTGTAAGTTGTAAAAGAGTCTTTGATTCTACATATAATTGTTCATTGTTTATTTTTTGTAATTGATGGGTAATACCATTTAAACTTTGATATCCAATAATTGTTTTATCACTAAAATAGATATTTCCAGTTGTTGTTGTTGTGTTTTCAATATTAATTTTTTGTAATAGAAGCACGGTGGACGGATTGTTAATTATATTAAGCCATTGTTTTAAATCTGGTTGTATATCAATTTCTTCTTTATGTTGATCATATGTAATTAGATTCCTTGTTAAAAGTGAATGTGATACTGTCGAAACAATTATTTCTAATTCTTTTTCTGTAAGTTCATTGTAAGCAATACTTAATAGCTCTTTTGCATATGCAGTATTATTTGTAGAATTTAATAAAAACACTAGTTCTTCTAATGAAATTAATTGTTTTGTATTCATAATTAATTAAAAGTCTAATTACTAGACTTTTTAGTCGCCTCTTTTCTTAAATATTTATTTTTTGAAGAATTTTTCAATCCCATTTGCTAGATTTGCTACGCTATCCTTGAATTGTTCGCGAGGCATCAAATGGTTTATAGTTTCTTTAACAATAGTTCCACTTGCAGTAGAACCAATTATACCTCCTGCAAGAGCACCTACGGCTGTACCAATTGGTGGGAACACAAGTGATCCAGCTAAAGCTCCGGCTTCAGCACCTGCTAGTCCACCAGCCCAACTAGCGCCGATATTAGTTGCAACCTTCACAGTAGAATATGCTAGATCTGCTGATACACGAGATCCGGCATCTAATCCATCATATTTTTTGATATCTGAAGTTACGTTAGTTATTAAAGAAGGCACTTCTAGTGCGCTTTCAAGTATTATACTTCCTTTTGTAATAGTTTTTACATTTTTCTTTATATGATTAGCAATATTTGATTCTTTTATACTATTATTAGGCAGTGCGGGGTTTAATTTCCCCAATGATGCAGCCGCTTTTTCAGGTGATGAGTAGTCTTTTATTAATTTATTTAATGTTTTATTAGAACCTAATTCCCTCCACATAGCCCCAAATTTTCCGTTAACCCAATTTCTTGTGCCGATATTTACAAGATCAGCACGTTTTTTATTTGACATTATATTTAATGTTCCTAATATAAATCCTAATTTTCCAGTTGTTACTGTTCCTGCAATAGCAAGTCTTTTAAGAATATCTTGACTACTGTTTTCTCCTTTTGATAATTCAGAACCTGTTTCATTATCGGTCGTTCTGAATTTTTCAGCTATTCTTTTTAATTCTGTTTCAATTTGTTGAAGTGAATAAATATATTTATCCATTACTTGGCCAGATTGTTGATAGTCATAATAAAATTTTTCTCTTGTTGTACCGTACCAAACCATTTCAAGATGTGAAATATCTTGGCGTAGGCCAGTAAAAATTTGTTGTGATTGTTCTTGTGCACTTTTAAATTTATTTGCTGTTTCTTCTAATAGCTCAGGTGTTACTAAAATTTTCAACTTTCTTTATCCCCCTTAAATAAGATAGCTGTGTATATGAAAAAAATTCCATATAGAAATGATTATCTATTTTATATTATCAGAATTTCGTTTTATGTGGAATTGTATTATGTGGTTGTTAGGCTTTTTTAACTAGGCGCATACAAAAAACAAGATGGGAACCTAGAGTCCCCCCTTGTTTTATCACTAATTACCCACTCCAAATCCTCTACCTTAAGCAAATTGAGCGAAACATCTTTCATATCTAAAGAAGTTAGAAGGGTACCAACTTTTACGAATGTAACTTGTGATCCTTCAAGCTCACATAAACGGCGAATGTGGTTTGCGAAAATGTATTGTTCCATTAATGGCGTTGTGCCGAGCGCGTTAATGAGGATGGCTAAGTTGTCACCTTTTCTCCAGTGATACATGCTTTTTAGTTTATTCATTAGTTCGATTGCTAATATTTCAGAAGAGGAAAGTGCTTTTTTACGGTAACCTTTTTCACCGTGGATGCCGACGTCATAAAATACTTCATCGTCGTTTTTAAAAGAAAGGGAAGTAGCTATTTAGCAATCCCCTAATTAACATAATTCCTTAATAGTTTCTTTAGCAATTTTATTAGAAGCATCTAAAGCTAAAATTTTATTACAAATTGTAATTGCTTGTTTATCAGAAATTAATTTGTCTGGTACGGAATGCAAAAAGGGTAATTGTAATAAACTATCCACATTTTCTTCGTTTGTTAATTCCACTGATCTTGTAGCATGATACAAAGCAGAATAATAGGCTCCTTCTATATGACATAAAGGATTTACTAGTAAATCAAATGCAAGGTCATGTAAATCACTTGATTCTTTTTTGTTAATAAATAATTGATAAAACTATAATTGGTAATACTACTATTTTTATAAGTAACATATAGCATTTCTTCTGAGAATTCCTCAAAGCTATTGTTTTTAAATAACTGTTCAGCTTTTTCGAAAGCGGCCGAAGTGATAAAATTTTCTAGCTTTTTTAACATTATGTATTCACCCACGCATCACGAATTCTTATTTCATTAAGTATCTTTTCATTCACGCTTACTGTTTTCCTCTTGTCAGAATAAGTATATCTGATTGAGTCAGACTTTAACTAAACAAATGATTATATATACTGCATTGATAAAAATACTACAAGGGTTGCATGTGAAGAGTTAAGAAAAATTTTATATTTACCCCACTTTTTATTTTAAAAGTTTCTCCTATCCTATAAACAACAAAGTCATAGATGAAAATGTAAAGTTAGGGGATTCCACATGCATAGAGAAGTTTTGATGAGTTATTTGTATACTTATTTTTTTACAATTATGTTTTGTATTTTATTTCAAATTGGATTTTATTTTAAAGCGAAAAACAATATATCTATTCGGCATTTTTTATGGGTATATGTTTTTCTATTCTACCTTTCGTTAGTGTATAAGGTGACGCAGATCGCGACTGTATGGGATATAAGTAGATATGAAACGTGGATTCGTGTAAATCAAATCAATTTGACTCTATTTGATACGGCAGGTAGTACTACGTATCTTTTAAATATTGTACTGTTTATGCCATTCGGTTTTTTATTGCCGACTATTTGGCCGCAGTTTAGAAAAATGAAAAACACCGTATGTGCAGGATTCTTTTTTTCATTGGCAATTGAGTTAAATCAATTACTAAATAATAGAATTACAGATATTGATGATTTATTTACGAACACCCTTGGGTCAATTATTGGGTATGTATTATATAAAGTATTATATACAGCATTATTTAAAATGATATTGAAAAGAGAGGAAAAAAAGATTGATACGAACTCTTCGCTAGTCATAAAATACGAGGCTATTTTTTGTTTAGTGTGTTCATTTGTAGGTGCGATGTTAATTTATTATCCAATTTTATTTGGAAGACCTGTAATTCTCCAATGAGATGTGTGATCTCGTTTATAAAATGATTCTCGTTCTCCACACCCAAACACAGTAAAATGTGAATGATGCATTCTCTTTTTCTAACTTAATAGATATAGTTTATGTATTACATGATAGGTAGGTGTAAAGGTGTTACATGTTCAATTATCTCAATACTTACTAAAAGAATCAAAACCAGCTCTTCATACAGATGAAAAACGAGTATATATGTTAAAAGATGAAGGATTATCGCCGTATCCTATTTATTTAAATCACCCTATTATGATAGGAGTGGGGACGAATTGGAATCAGCATACAGGATTCGAAGAAATCGTTAAAGGATTTATGAGTACACATAACAAATTTCCTATGTATATGCTATTTGAAACTTATTTATGTAGAGACTTTATTGAAGGATTTTTAGAAGAGAATAAACTTCATTTTGAGCTAGTTTTTACTAATAAGAAAAAGGATACGAACTTTTTTAAAGTGTGCATTACCAATAGTGATGATATAACCACACTTATGAAGTATTTCTTCCAATCAGCACAAGATTCTCTCTATACGTTAGTAAGCTATTCGGCAGACTGTAAGATTATCAGTAATCGTATTGGTGAGATTGAAATAAAGGCTGACAGTTTCTATCCAAGCTTTTCATTTATGTATGATGCGCAAGAATTATTTATTATTGGTGGAGAAGAAAAATGGTCTGATATCCATTATATAAAAAGATTTTTCCATCTTGAGCAGATTACAGATGAGCTAATTATTGATTTAAGAAAATGAGAGACGAGAGAGAATAAATGAAAAAACCCTCAAGTATAGAACGACATACTTGAGGGTTTTTATGTATGAAGAAGGGCCTTGTATCATATATTTTATTCGTCGCTGCATAAAAACAATGTGTTGAATAAATCAGTAAAGAAGGCTTTTCTACTTTTCCCTAGAATGAACAGTAATGTATAATCTAATTCCTTCATGTAATAAGGAGGCAGTGAAATTTGAACAGGAAAATCTGGTATGTATTTACTTGTTTTGCTCTTTTAGTAGCTAGTTATATTGTTGTCCAATATTTTATTATGGATGGATTTCAAACAGGGCTTGTAAAAGCGAAGCTTATGTATGGATCTAAATTAAGTGAGTTTTGGTATATGATGTTATTTATACATATTATAACTAGTATAGTAGCATTAGTAATTGGCCCTTTTACATTATCCACTCAATTTAGAGAAAAGAATATGAACCGTCATCGAATAGCTGGGAGAATTTATATGGTTGGTATATTATTAGGCGGCGTTTCTGGACTATACCTATCCTTTTATGCTACGGGAGGATTGGTAGCGAAGCTAGGTTTCGGTTTGTTATCCGTACTTTGGCTAACATCAGCATATGAAGCATTACATAGAGTTAAGAATAAAAAAATTAAAGAGCATCGGAATTGGATGATTAGAAATTATGCTTTAACCTTTGCGGCAGTTACATTAAGAATTTGGCTACCTTTGTTTATCGTTCTATTTGGGATAGAACATTTTGAACTTAGTTACGCTATTATTGCTTGGTTAGCATGGGTACCTAATTTAATTGTTGCAGAATTATTCATAAGAAAAAGGCTTAATAAAGGAAAATACGAAGGAAATGAGGATTTACATTTTTGATGTAAATTTGCTGTAATATTGAGTGCAGAATTCTTCAGTAATTGAATTTTTCTCATAGCTGAATTACGTACAAAAATAGGATGGCCAATTGAAGCCATCCTATTTTTATTTGTACTACCAACTAGCAGTTTCCGTATTTTCTTTCAACCACTTCACCCAATCCAAATCCTCTACCTTAAGCAAACTGAGCGAAACACCCTTCATATCTAAAGAAGTCAACAGCGTACCAACCTTTACGAATTTCACATGTAATCCTTCCAGTTCACATAAACGACGAATGTCATTTGCGAAAATGTATTGTTCCATTAATGGCGTTGCACCGAGTCCATTAATGAGAATCGCAAAGTTGTCACTTTTTCTCCAGCGATAAATGCTTTTTAATTTGTTCACTAGTTCAATCGCTAATATTTCAGAAGAGGATAGTGCTTCTTTACGGTAACCTTTTTCGCCGTGGATACCGACGCCATAAAAGACTTCATCGTCGTTTAACGTGAAAGAAGCTTTTCCTTTCACTGGATCGTTTGCAGGTGAAAGGGCGACTCCTAATGTGTGTAAGTTTTCAGTGATAGAACGGCCAAGTGCAGTCAGTTCTTCTAAAGAATGACCTTCAAGAGCGGCCGCACCTAATATTTTTTGAACGAAAACAGTACCAGCAACACCGCGTCTTCTTTTATTAAACGAAGCGTCATCTTCAATTGAAACGTCGTCATTTACGATGATGTGGTCAATTTGTCTTCCTTCTTCTTTTGCGATTTGTTCTGCCGCTAAAAAGTTAGCTACGTCATCTTTAAAGTTTTTTATGATGAATAGTATACTTTTTTCTTTTGGTATGAGGCTAGTTGCTGCGACGATTTGTTCTACTGTAGGCGGAGTGAAAATACTGCCGTTTACGGCCGCCGTAAGCATACCTTTTCCTACATAACCAATATCAGCTGGTTCGTGTCCGCTACCACCGCCGCTTATGATGACGACGTTTTGCTTCAGTTTTTCGATATTTTTTACATAAATGATGTTATTTGTTTCGTCGTAATTTACTTTGTCGTTATGTTCAAAATAAAAGCCATGCATCATATCTTGAACGATATGTTGTACATCATTCATAATCTTTTTCATTGCTTTTGCCACCCTTTAATTACTTTGCTGATTGCTCCAGTAATAGTAGTAATTGATTGTTTATCATATTTTTCATGAGAGAAGACATAATGGAAGGATCTACTTCGCATTTGCTTTCAATCCAATCTTTTATCGTTCCGACGAAGCCGTGACTATAAAAAGAGGCAATCGTATTTTTTGTCTCATCAGAAAGACTGAATCCGCAGCTCACGGATAGTTCATCAATAATCTTCATATATAAGTTTTTTGTATGCTCAAATAAATAGTGATTAAACGAGTTTTGTTCAATGACTTTAAAAGCATTTCGGTAAAATTTTTGATTTTCATAAAAGTAATCAAATAATAAATCAAAAATGTTTTCCCACGTTTCATAGTCAAGAAAGTCGATAATGTTTTCTTTCGTTTCTTCTCTATAAATCCAGCTTAATAGTTCAAATTTATCTTTAAAATGATAATAAAAAGTTTGCCTACGCATTTGACAGTGTAACATAATATCGCTCACTGATATTTTATGAAACGACTCTGTTTCCATTAAATATTTCAATGAGTTCGCGATTATTTTTTTAGAAATTATAGAAGAGGTCATCTCAATCATCCCTAGAATGTTAGTAATATAAAAATCCTATCTATAAATGAGAGCGGTGTCTTTAGACAGATTGTCCATTTTGTCCGTTTACTATAAAACGCTTTCATTTTAACATGAGTAGTAAGAAGAAGATTTCAAATATATCACAATATATTAAAGGAATTGAGGGAGAATCACAATGAAAAAGATTATAAACAAACCAGAAACATTAGTAATGGAAATGTGCAACGGAATGGTTATGGCTCATCCAGAGCTTGAGCTTTTGAAAAAATATAAAGTCATCAAGAAGAAAAAAATGAACGAAAACAAAGTAACGTTAATTAGTGGCGGCGGTAGTGGTCACGAGCCAGCGCATGCAGGACTAGTCGGAAAAGGAATGTTAGATGCGGCAGTGTGCGGAGATGTGTTTGCGTCACCTTCACAAATTCAGGTATATCAAGCAATTAAAGAAACAGCTAGTAAAAAAGGTACGTTATTAATTATTAAAAATTATAGCGGCGATATTATGAATTTCAAAAACGGTGCGCATTTAGCGACAGAAGATGGAATTGAAGTCGACTATGTAAAAGTGGACGATGATATTGCGGTAGAAGATAGCCTGTACACAGTAGGACGCCGCGGCGTTGCGGGCGTTATTTTAGTCCATAAAATTGCCGGTGCAGCAGCGGAAGCAGATATGGATTTAGGGGCGGTGAAAGCTGTAGCAGAAAAAGCAGCGGCTAACGTGCGTACAATCGGTTTAGCGTTAACTTCTTGTACAGTTCCAGCGAGCGGATCACCTACTTTCACACTTGCGGAAGATGAAATGGAATACGGCGTAGGTATTCACGGTGAGCCAGGAATTAAGCGTGAAAAAATGCTGTCAGCGGATGAACTAGCTAATCGTATGACAAATGATTTAATGAAAGATTTAGGAGTAAAAGGTGGCGAGGAAATCGCACTTCTAGTTAACGGTTTTGGCGGAACACCACTGCAAGAACTTTACTTATTTAACAACGCTGTTACGAGAGAACTAGCAGCTAGAAACATTAAAATTAATAGAGTATTTGTCGGTAACTATATGACGAGTATCGATATGGCTGGTATGTCTTTAACAGTGATGAAATTAGATGATGAGTTAAAAACATTATTATCGAAAGAGTGTAATACACCAGCGTTTAAAGTAGATGGGCCAGTTGAAAGTGTTGAGTATGTAAATGTACTTGAAGAGGCAGAAGAGAAGGAAGTTTCCTTTGAACTAGAAACAGCGGAAGAGCACGCTGTTATAAAAGATAATATCATCACATTAAACAACATGATTTATCTCGTTGATAAAATGAGCGATATTATTATTAAAAATGAAGTACCGTTCTGTGAGTTAGATACACATGCAGGTGACGGCGACTTTGGAATGAGTGTGGCAAAAGGATTTAAGCAATTAAAACGTGAATGGCATTCGATTGTAGAACAAGAAAACGTAACGATCGGATCATTCCTTGACGGTTGCTCCATGATTATTATGGAACATTGCGGCGGCGCATCTGGTCCAATTTGGGGCGGTGCATTCCGCGCAGCTAGTAAAGCAGCAGGCGAGAAGCGTGAGTTAACAGTGAAAGAGTTCGCTGAAGTGTTGCAAGGAGCACTGCAAGGCATACAATCGATCGGTGAAAGGTCATTCGGAAGAGGAGCAGTAGTTGGTGATAAAACACTTGTTGACGCACTTGCTCCATGTGTAGATTCTTGGTTAGATAACGCTTCAAATGAAGTAGACATGAAAACTGCCTTTGAAAAAGGAGCAGAAGCAGCGGTTAAAGGAGCAGAGTACACGAAAGAAATCGTAGCTCGCATGGGCCGCGCCGGTACAGTTGGTGAAAGAAGCTTAGGCTACCCAGATGCAGGTGCACATGCACTTGGGGTTATCTTTACGGAGATTGCGGGTAGTTTGAAGTAGGAATGAGAAAGTCCCTTTGCCTTAAGGTGAAGGGGCTTTTATATAGTTGGTAGAAGACTATTTTCGGGCTCTCTGTAAAATATGAGTTTGTTACTATTTTTGATAAAATTTTATTTCAAAAATACAACTAATATTTCTCAACATTAATATATTGAAAATAATTAGAATATTCAAGAAAATAGTTTATGAAGAAAGAAATTATAAAAAAAGGGGGAATTTATTTTGTTACGTCGCTTATCTATTTGTACTTTATTAACAGCTTTTATGTTTACTTTATTTACATTTAACGGCTCTGCTTTTGCGGCTACGAATACTACTGAAAATGAAACAGTAGTAGCAGCTTGTGCCAAGGGAGGTACGGTAGGTACATATGGTGCAAAGATGCGCAGTGGTTACACTGTGGGATCACCTGTCTTACATACATTTACTAGTGGTCAGAAAATTACTGGCACATGGGTAACAGGTGAGTATGTTCAAGGGCATTATAGTAATTCTAAACAGTGGTTAAAAGTTACTTATAAAGGGATGACAGGTTATGTATCCCACACAACATTATATAACGTTTGCTCATAAAACTATGTAATATAATAGCTTTTGAGATATTGAACTAATCCCTTCTAGGGATTAGTTCTTTTTTATTTCCTAGTTTTTAATGGAGCATTTTTTTGGGGAAAACCAACGATTCATTAAATCAATAGCTTTATGTTTATATATGATTCATTTGTACCTATATCAAATCTTTCAATGTTTTTGCTTATTTGAGAGATTTCTTCAATCAAATAGATATATTAATCATATAATTTGTCCCTATCAAAATGAACGTTTCTTGTATCTAATATATTGTAACTATATTTTATTTTGAAAGGATGTGATGATATGGCTCATAAATCTACTGGAGTGTTTCGAGTTCCCGTTTCTGAAAATGGGATTATTCCAACTGCTCTCAACATTATGTTAAACAATGATTCACGCTGCCATACTAGTAATGTAACGGTAACTGTTAAGAGAAGTCCAAACACTTCTTTCCCAACTCAAAATGAATTAGTTGAAATCTCTCGTACTTTTGTTTCTTTAGAACGAAACAGAACGACTAAGATTGTGTTGTTTACGCCAGAATTCCACATAGAAGATTTTCTTGATGTCATCATTAGTGGAAATAAAGATGATGTTAAGGATGTTCTTGTATATTCTTTCTTAGCAGATTCAGCAGGTCACAATCTTCCATCTACTGTTTTCAGAAATGCAGAATACACTTTTGCTTGCTGACATCGTGATGAAGTATGCTTTACTATCATAAGTACCATCCTGCAGCTTGAATCAACTTCATTTTATTGTGTTGTTATTATATAAGAAAAGAAGACATCCATTAAGATGTCTTCTCTTACTTGTACACTTGGTGTTAAGAAGGTATCATATTGCTTAAAAACTATAAAAAATATAACAATCATCGAGTAAGCCTATTATAGCATCAATAAACAGGGTTCAATATGTAACATTGCATATATATAGATTTATTTATATTTATTCTATATAGTTAAATTGTCTGTTATTTGTTTTAATTCATTTACTTATTTTATTTTTGAGCGCTCCAGCAATGGAGCCTTTTTTTATGAAATAAAACATTTTCTTTGCGTTATTTAGTTGATCTATATTAACTTTACCTCTTAAAAAAATATCCATATTTAACAAAAGTAGTGTATAGATAACTAGTTTTTTTCAAGAATCTATTGGATTAATAGTTTTAATGATATTTTACTAAGTTGAGGTTGCGTCACATCACCATCAAGCTAAAAAAATACAACTCCCTCATAACGAAAATTTTATGCATCGTTGACTATTGGCAATGAGACGCTATGTCTACTAATTTTGTATAGAACAAACATAAAAAATCTGTAAAAACTATTACTAAATTGAATCATGTTCTTTATTAACAAAGTTTTTAATTTTATTTCCATATAAAACTTTCTTTGGATTTATAACTATAAGTAAAATGGCAACTATTAAATAAAAAATTGCAGTATACATAATTAATTCAATTAATGGTCCATTTATTATGCCAATAAATAAATTAAAGAAAAAGTGGATGATAATTGGAACAATTAAATTTTGATTTAAATTATAAAATGTTGCCATGATAATTGTAGTAGATATAATTGCAATCATAAAAAATAAAATATATTTGATTAAATTACTGCCTGTAAAACCTGTAGTAAACCATATAGGCAGATGCCACATTCCCCACCAAAAACCAATAATGATTGAAGATTTTAATGGCGAGTATTTTTTCTGGAGCTCCATTAATGCAAAACCCCTCCACCCTAATTCTTCTCCTAGTGGTCCAGATACAATAGTTTTAACAACATAATAAATTAACACGCCCCATGTAGTTCTATTAAAAATAGAGTCTGCTTCACTATTAGTCGAAATGAGAAACAACATCGTCAAAAATATAATTATTTGAATCATACTGACAGTAAGAACGATAGAGTAGTTAAGTTTATTTTTAAATCTATCTTTTACGAATTGAATAAAACTTTGTCCAGGATAAATTCTTTTAAATAGAAACATAAAAGCAAAAGTGGAAGACCAAGCTGATATGCAGAGCATTACATCAAAAATCCAAGTTGGAAAATGTAATAACTTTGTAATTCCTACAAGCAGAAAAAGTGGCCAAAAAATAATGTTGGTTAGTAATATAAAACTTACCACCGGCTTTTTCAGTCTTTTATATTCAGTCATATACAATCCCACCTTAAGTTAAATTTTTAACATGCAATAATGTACCTATTCAGCGCGTTGAGATGATGCACCGAGTATTCTTTCTATTATATCTATATGTTCTTTCAAAATATTACTTAGTTAATTAATAAAGGGAATTTTCAACTAATTGTTCACATAAAATTCATTCTTGGAAGTAAAGTTCTAAAAGTAATTTATCCATAGTGATATTAAAATTACTACTAATAGGGGGAGCACCACATCGCTATCATGCTAACAAAAATAAACTACACAAAATTAATTTTTTTGCTTCATATGTTAAAGAATATGGAGTAAAAACCAGAAAATGAAATGATTCATACAGAACTAGAGGTATATATAATTTTATACATTTACATAGTTTTTTAATTTTAAACAGTAAACTAATTCTGGATGGTGTCCTTCTTCAATCTCTCCTGTTGGCCTAAAACCCACTTTTTCATAAATCCGCTTTGCGCGTTCATTATCGTGAATAACCGATAAGAATATTTCTTCACATTTGTACGTCTGAACCATACTATCTATTACTGCTTTTAAAACAGGAATCCCATACCCTAACCCTTGATATTGATGGCCAAGCATCATACTAATTAACTCATATTGCTTCGTTTCATTTCTAAACCCATACGAAGCAAAACCTATTAAAACATCATTATCATATATAGCTTTCGGAGTAAACCCAAACGTTTGGCAAGCTGCAAGAAAGAAAGCATTTGAACCAACCCATCTTTCATATATTTGAATGTGTTTTTCTTGAAGTTTATCTGATTTTAAATTAATAATTTCAAAGAAATTTTCTTCTGTTACATCTATTAATTTTAGATTCATCTTTTCCCCTCTTTCCATTTTTTACATTATCTATTCTAATTCTTTATCGTATTTCTTATTCCTTTATCTTCTTAATCAATAACTCATTAGTATTCTACATACTAATTGCATGAATTAAGAGGTTTCGTGCACTACTTCTTGGAAGTTGATCATGTAGCGCTCTATTTCGTAATTCACTATGTTTTCCAAAGAAAATAATGAAAGGAAAGGCGATGAATACATTTGCAAAATGACAAAATTGTAAGAATACAAGAATGTTTGTAAGAAAGTTCGATGTTTTCCTTTTTCTTTTTTTATTATAGTGAAAAAGAAGAAAGAAATATTCTCTTATGTAGGAAAGGAAGATAATAATGATTGATTTATTAAATAAATGGATGTTAGAAAGTACAGGGAATTTCAATATTGTTGTAGGACTTACAGCACTGCTACTTTTGGGTTCAGTAATTGCACTTATTATTATTTACAAAAAAATTGGTAAACCAAATGAAGGAACAAATGCTATTTATTTAAAAATTACTTCTCGTATGTTTACTACTCAAATTCTAATGAATGCTATATTTATTTCTTTAGTTGGTAAAGATATCGAGAATTTCCGTCAAATCTTTATATTATTTGAAGCTTTTGTATTCTTTATTGGAGCTATTTATTCGTTTAAATTATATAGACAGGAATACAAATAGTTCACTTATAAGAAACAATAAAAAATGTAAACTTTTCATTTTTAGTTTACTGTATATTCTATACATATGAGGTTAATATAACGTCTCATTATCGGTAGCAAGAAAAAGGCGAATTCCAAATTTCAAAAGGAATTCGCCTTTTTCTTTTTCTATAACCCTATCCATATCTTTATACATTCCTATCATGGCAGTACCCTATTTATAGGTTATGAGAAAGGGTATTTTTTGCACTATTATCTATTCTTGGATATTATTAATAATATCTATATGAACTTATTTTTTTATTAAAAAGGTTTGGCGGTGTGTAAAATGATGAAAGGGATTAAAAATATTGAAACGAAAGAACCGATAAACATGTTTCTATTTATTCCCTGCAGTACTCTTTTGTTTGATAATATTTATCAACATTTTATTCTTGGAAAGGATTTTACACTAGAGAAGCTTTTATTTGAATTCGTATTTTTATTTATTTTCATTTCATTTTTTTTATGTAATAAGTGTTTACAAAAAATGAATAAACAAATGTTTACAAAATATATTTTTCTTGGTGTTAGTATTATTTATCTTTTGGCATATGATCTTATGTTTATACGTGATCCAGGTTCGTCTTTACATATCCCATATTTAGAGTGCTTCCTAGTAATTTCTGCACCTTTATTTTTAAGTATTCATTATCTTCTAACGGTATCTATTTGTATGGTATGTAGATTTTTAATTGCTATTTATTATTTTGAAATTAATTATCCAATATCATTAATATTATTGTTTCTAATCATTTTTGTTACGTCATTTTTTGTATTTCTTTCATTAAAATTTTTAGTACAAAAAATTAAAGTATCCTATGAAAAACAAATGAAAGAAACAGCTTTATCGATAATGAGGATAATGGAATTAAAGGATCAATATACGAAAGGACATAGTGAACGTGTAGCCAATTATGCTACGATTCTTGCTAAAGAAACAAATGAATATGATGATAATTTTTTAAAACAATTTCATTTTATTTGTTTATTACATGATATAGGGAAAATAGGTATTCCGGATGATGTTTTAAAGAAAGCATCTTCTCTTACAGAAGAAGAGTATAATCTTATTAAGACACACCCACAATTAGGATTAGAAGTTTTTAAAAATATATCTTTAATAAAAGGTAATGAAGACATAATTCTTTCTCATCATGAAAGATGGGATGGAAAGGGCTATCCTCAAAAACTAAAAGGAAATCAAATACCATTATGCGCAAGAATTGTTGCAATAGCAGATGCTTTTGATGCGATGACTTCTTCAAGAGCGTATCGTTCGGCTCTATCTCCTGAAGAAGCGTATAGACGTATTATAGAAGGATCTGGTACACAATTTGATCCTTTCATGGTAGAGATTTTCAAAAAGGTATTTCCTTTGTGGGAAAAAATGGTCCCCAATTCTTTTCGTTAAAAACACATGTCTGAAATCGATTCTTATTTCAGGTATGATGAATAAGAAAAATGAAAAAACAAATTCAATCGTGATAAAAATTTGGAACTAGATAATGAATAAGGCATATAAAGAAAAGGTACCCATATAGGTACCTTTTCTAATAGTTTTTTAGCAGAAACAACTGCATCCGATAATGATCAATAGAATAAATAATACAACTAATAAAGCAAATCCTCCAGCGAAAGCAAAGAAGTTAGGTGGGGGATCAACTGCCCATAAAAGTCCGATTGGTTCAACTAATAATCAGTGGAGGATAAAGAACCCCCCGCTGATTAAAGTTTCACTTTATTATGCACTGTTACATACTTCTCTAAATTCCTCTATTTTTCATTTGATAAAATGGAATCCTAATATTACCAAGAATCAAATAAATATTTCTACATATTCAAGATATTTACATAAATTACAAAAGTGATACATTTAAGTTGTAAGCTATAAAAACTATTAAAGGGGGATTTATTATGTTTAAGAAATTAGTAGTAGGGCTATTGGCAACTGGTATTGTATTAACAGGAGGAATTGGAGCGGCTTCAGCTGATACGCAAAAAGCTGTGAGTTCTCCGAAGCAAGCAACATGCTCAATTCCTTATGAGTATTCTAACGGTAAATTCAAAAGAACTCTTTATTACTCAAATGGAGTATATGCTAATAGTTTTAATGAAAATGTTTGTGGCGGGACGATTACATGGTATTTAAAGCATGTTCAAAATGGAGTTGCTTTTTACGAAGGTAATTTAAAATAGTAGATTCTTTGAACCTCATTTATTGAGGTTCTTTTAGTTTTTAAACTGATTCTTCACAAAAAAAGACACCTAAAGGTGCCTTCCTGCGACTTTTGTAAGTATCTTTTACGAAATTATGATTGTTTTTTATTTTGTATTTCAATCAGTTCATCTGGTAGCGTTTTTGTATAATATTCTTTTTCTGTTAGTTCAAATATAAATAATGCTTTTTTCCAGTTATAAACAACCTCTTCTACATTATGTTGTTTAATCTTTAATAAATATTGACCTTTTAAATAGAATAGTTCACCTAATAGGTATAAAGTATTTAAATTAATTGCTAATTTTATACCCTTATCAAGGTATTTTATTGCCTCTTCATGTTGATATATGGAGTCTAAACATTTTGCTAAATTTAACATGATTTTTAATTTAATTTCTTTATCTCTAGGAAAATCTAACTTATTAAAATTAGTTAAACATCTTTTTAATATATTAATACCTTTTTCATAATTTTTATTTTCTGCATAAAATATAGCCATTGTTTGCATAATATCTATTTCTCTTTCTGATAAAAAATCAGAATTAGTTAAAGTCAGTTTTAATGCATTATTTAAAAGATCTAAAGCAGTTTTTATTGATCTATCCACCATAAATATAGCAATTGCTTCGTGCCATATTAGAAACTGTTTCTCTTCTTTTGTTTGAAAATTATTTAAGTTTTTCTCTTTTTTTACTATTTCATAAAGTTCTTTATATTGTTTTTGCTTTAAGCAGTCTTTTATTACGTATTTTACGTTTTCTACATATTTTAATCTTTTGTTTTGAGTTAGTGCAAATATATTATTTGGATCAATACCAAGTCTTTCTGATAATTGATATAACAATATACTAGATGGATAAATCATACCTTTTTCAATCTTGCTAATTTGACTTTGTGAACATATTCCATGACATAATTCGGATTGTGATATATTTTTTTTCATTCTAAGTTCTTTAATGATAATACCCAAATCGTTAAATTCCATTTTTCCACCTACTATCTAGCACTTTATTTGTAAAAGGACATCCTTTTACCTTAATGTAATGTAAAAATAATATAGTTGCAATTATTGTTTGGTGTAAAGGGCTTACCGTTTTTATAAGGTGGTGAGGATTTTAGTATGTACAAAGAAGATACCCAAAGGTGCCTCCTGCAACTTGAACCATCTTAATTTTAATAATATGTATTGGAAGCTCATACGAATATTATTTTACCATGTTAAATACCTAAATTCATTGAGAGAAAGATATAACTCATTATTCATTCTGTCAAAAAGGATTTATCTAACGTAACGTATGAATGTTCCATAAAATGTATCAAAAAAAATGAATAAATCGTGATTGGCATGAAAAAAGGGTTTTTACTATTACGTAAGAACCCTTAAACAAAGAAAAAAGTCGTATGTGCCTCTATATTAGAATCGAAATAACATTTTTAATATTCAATTATATATAGTTTTCTATATAACTTAACGTGATGAAGTTAAATAAAAATGTTATTTTAATACAAAACGAAATTGAAAGTTAGCAAGCAATACTTAAATAAGTAAAAGCGGCAAATCCATAAACTAATAAGCTACTAGTAGCAAGGAATTTTATAATTTCATTTGTAGAAATAATAGTTAAACATATTGCTATAGATGCACCTATAAAGAATTGGTACTTCGTATGTATATTTGTAAGATTAATTATTACAAGTACAGTTAAGAAAAGTGAAATGAAGTTCAAATATCTTTTCATTGTCATATTTCCTTTCAATATTTGATCTGTATTTATTATACCGGATTGTACCAGTAATAACATACTTTGTAATAGATCGTAATAGAAATCTCATTTTGCCATAAATAAAAAGGCGGTTGTTTCCGCAACCACCTTTCAGCAAAATAAAGCACTTTTTCAGAAATAAAATATGAATAATTCCTGAAAATGTTATAGGATATAATCCCATTTTTATAATTCAAGTGACGAGCTTAATTTATAAGAAAGGAATGACTACATTATATGAAAGCTTGTCTAACAAGGTTTCATATAAAAGAGCAGCTAGCAAGGGCTAACTGCTCAATACAAGGAGATACAGAGAAAACGAAATGAGTTTTGGCATACAGCCTATCAACATTATGGACATAATATTGAGTTTTATTCGAAGGAATTCATATTTTATAAATTAGATTACGATAGTCGATATTCTCCATATTGACCAGAAAAGAACCAAGAATTCTAGTGAAATTCCAAGTGTTCTTTTCCTAGTTTTTTGAAATTCTTTTATTAAATAGCCAATAGCACTAATTGCTATAAGAATGAAAAGAATAAGTTCTAGTGTAACTGGCATTTGATCCGCTCCTAATATATTTATTTGTTATATAAGGATTATAAGATGTTTTTGAGGTTAGTGGTGAAAAATTCAGCAAAACTATCTCTATATGAAAAAAGATTCTGCTGTCTCCAACAGAACCTTTTCTAAAATGGCAAAGAGTAACTCTTACCTTACTCTTTGTTTATATACTACAGGAGTGTTAATGAAAATCCAAGGTTTCTTATATTGAGAAATAAAGAAGAATTATTTTAAAGAATTTGATCATTGTTATAAATAAAGGAGCAGTTAGCAAAAACTAACTGCTCATCTCCAAGGGGAAACCAAGAACAAACAGCTATTATAGACGATTTAAAAAATCATACTATTGGTTTAGGATTAGTAAGGAAATACATTGCTCTACAGAAATTAGAAAAGGCTATAGCTTGTATAATGAAATAAGTAATGATATGGAAAGGAAGCAAACGCGAGAGTCTCTTATTATCGTACTAGATAAAACGATAAATAAGTTTATAAAAATAAGGAATATAAGAAAGGACCCGCTGGAGTTTGGGTCCTTTTAGAAGTGATGATGTTTTCTCGGATTAGGAAACTGAGAAAATACAAAAATATAATACATCGAGATTTAGAGAATTTCAATACTAAATTAGAGGTTACCATGAGGGAGTTATAACGACTTACTACTTATATATTCGCAAGTAAAACAACATAATATTAATACGGAAAAATATATTAATATGAGTTTTTGCATATTTCAAAACTTAGTGTATCCTTCAAAAAATTTTAATAGTATAATATGTTTTGTCATATTCTTTTAGATTTTTCGACAAAAAATAACATAAATAGAGAACGAATTGGGAGAAGGAATTATGTACACAAAACTATTAAAATCAATTACATCATTAACACTTATTGGTGGTGCTTTACTGTATACAAACGGCAGTGATGTGAAAGCTGCTGAGGCGGGTGTTTTTTCTGACGTGCCTACATCACATTGGTCGTATCCGGCGATTAAAGATTTAGCGAGTAAAAATATTATTTCAGGTTATGGAAATGGGAAGTTTGGTTTCGGTGATGTTGCGACGAGAGAGCAAGTTGCAGCTTTAATTTATCGTGCGCTGTTACCGAATAAGCAAGGTGGTACGTTTAGTAATGATGGTGCTCGTTACGTATTACAAGATGGATCTACTTTAAACAATCCGTATCGAGATATTCGCGCAGGATCTACATTGTTTCCAGAAGAGGTTTTAACGTTAACGAAATTAGGGATTTTTAACGGGGATGGAAATGGAGGTTTTAGACCGAAAGATTCTGTTAGCCGTGCAGAAATGGCGCAAATTATTAAAAACGCTTTTCAAGTTTCGGCTAAGCAAAAGCATACATTTAATGATGTTCCGAATGGTTTTTGGGCAGAAGGGGCGATTAGTGCGGTGCAGTCAAACGGGATTGCATCTGGTACAGGCGACGGGAAATTTGAACCTGCTAAAACGGTAACGCGTGAACAATATGCACAGTTTTTATATAATGCTTTGCAGTATAAAAAGCCTGCGGTTGCGGTGCAAGATACAGGAGATGCGGCATTATTAGCAGCATTTAAAGATGAAGTACAGAAGCGTATTAATGCGTATGAAATGAATATTACACTGCCATATAAAACGACAAACAGTAATACAAAAGAAGTGATGAATACACTTTTTAACGCCTATAAAGAAGTGGCAAGTAAAAATGAGTATACAAATAATAATAGATCGAATGTTTCATATGGACTTTCTGGATCACCTGGAAATTATACGTTTACGCTGAAAATTACATATCGTGAAACGAAAGAACAAACAGAATATGTAATGAAGCAAGCAAAAGCAATTGTTTCTTCTATTACACAAGTTGGGATGGATGATCACGAAAAAGTGAAAGCGATTCATGATTATGTCGTAAAACATGTTTCTTATGATACGTCTTATAAAGCTTACACAGCATATGAAGCACTTGTAAATCGTTCTGCTGTTTGCCAAGGTTACGCACTATTAACTTACCAATTATTAAAAGAAGCGGGAATTGAGAATCATTTTGTAGTAGGAACTGGAGACGGTCAGCCTCATGCTTGGAACTTAGTGAAAATCGAAAACAAATGGTATCACCTTGATACAACATTCGATGATCCTGTGCCAGATGAACAAGGCCGCGTAACATATTCTTATTTCAACTTATCAGATGAGCAAATCGCAAGAAATCATGAGTGGAACCGCGGGGACTATCCGCAAGCTACAACAAATTATTATAGTACATTAACAAATAAAATTGCTGCAGGTGGTACGAAAATCCCTGCCTATCAGCAAATATTAAAAGATACAAAGTTAAACTATTTAGGAAATGAATACATCGCAAATAACTATAACGAATTAAAAAATAAAATGCAGCAACGTTATAACGAAAAGTCACCAAAGATCGAAATCCTTTATAAACAATCAATGGATGGCGCATTGCAAGATGTGAAAAAAGCAATTGGGGAAATCGGTTATCCGCAAGGGGCGAACCGTGTTTCTTATAAAGCGGAGCCGTATAATGCGAAAGAAGGATATTCTTTAGTGACGATTACATTTATGTAAAAAAAACCTGGATCCTATGGGATCTAGGTTATTTTTTTAAACTTAATTTGACATATACAGTCTAACTGTATAAAATCAAACTATACAGTTGAACTATATAGTTTAGCTATATATTTATCGTTACATTGGAGGTCTTTATGAATAGAGATAAAAATTTACCATTAACGGAAACGACGTATTACGTTCTTTTAGCTTTATTAGAGCCAGCACATGGTTATTTAATTATGCAAAAGGTGGAGGAGCTGAGTAATCATCAAGTGAAAATCGCAGCGGGTACATTGTATGGGGCGGTTGAAAATTTATTAAAACAAGGGTTAATAGAATCGGTAAAAAGTGAAGATAAACGAAGAAAAGTGTATGCCATTACGGAACGTGGGAAAGAAGTATTGCATTTAGACTTTATGAGAATGCAGCACATTATTGCAGTTACAAAAAGTTTATTACACGTATAGTTAGGGGGAAACGATTATGTGGAAATTGAAATTCTTTTTAGACTTTGAGAAAGAGGAAAAATGGTTAGAAGAGATGGCTTGGAAAGGATATGAACTAGAAAGTAATACATTTGGTTATACATTTAGATATACAGAACCAGAAGATGCGACGATTAAAATAGACCATAGGGTATTTAGTAGAAAAAGTGATTTTATGAATTACTGCACATTATTTGAAGATAGTGGCTGGGAGCATATAGCCGGTAATTGGTGGTCAGGTACGCACTATTTTAAAAAGGTAAATGAGGAAAGCGAAGATGACATTTTTTCAGATCAAATGTCACGAGCAGGGAAATATAAACGTCTATCTAAAACATTTTTAGAATTAGCTATATGCTCTATTCCGATATTAATCCTATTTATGTTTAATGACACGATTCGTTTAGGAGCACTTGCAAATCCGAAAGAACTATATTTTACGCCAGGACTATGGGATAAGCAAGGTGTATCATTTCTATGGTCATTCTTATTTGAAACACCATTTGCATTGATGAGAGGCTTTGCATGGTTGTTTATTCCTACTGCAATTGTTATGTATTTAATTTGCTCATATAAAGCACATCGGTTGTATGAAGAGAGAAGATGAAAACAAGCACTTATCAAGTAACATTAAGATAGGCAGAGAAGTATATATTTTTTCTACCAATATGTAGTTCCATTAGGAGATTGCTTATAATGGAATTTAATACATACACAGTAATGCTTATGTTCTTAGCCATTGTCTCAAGCAAGGACTTTTAGGTGTTATTACTACTATTGTTCTTTTGTTAATCGCTGTATGGACTACAAAAAGACCTCATACAGAAAACCAGCACAAGTAAATTATTGTATTTCTCAATAAACAAAAATAACTTAACATGGTAAAATAATAGTTGGATGGGAGTCCAATACATATTATTAAAATTAAGATGGTTCAAGTCGGAGGAAGGCACCTTAGGGTGTCTTTTCTTTATTTTGCTAATGAATAGATTGTCCTCTTCTATATAACTCTTTAAAATATAAAATGTGCCATCTTTGCCCTTCCCTTAAGAAGGGAGGGACAGGAATGAAAAAACGTAAAAAAAAGGCGACCAAAAAGGCGAAATCCCAGTCTTTTGTAAGTAATCTAGCATCGTGGACGACAGTACTGAGAAATATTCATTACTTCTTCACGCAAAGCCAGTTTGTAAAACATATAATTCAATTCATCAAAGAACAAATTGGAATGTAAAAAAGTGCTGCTATGATTAGCAACACTCAACTCAAAACTAAAGTAGATGGAACACTGAGCTGAAAGTACTGACCATACTTTCTTCGCACAAGACCAAAGTGATTTAGAAGCGGCAAAGGTGTCAGTGTTCTATCTTCTACTAAGATTATATTTTATTTTGTCCATAATAGACCTATATATACGTTAATAAAAAAGAAATACCCCAGCGACCAACCGGGGTATTTCATGACCGATAGGAATGAAAAAACTTGGCGACCAAACCTAGCTTTTGTGTTATTCCCATAAAATTTAAAAACTAAGCAACATCTTGTTGCACTTTTATTGTATCATTATCTTTCTCTTATTGTAATACATTAGATTATTTTTTAGATAAGAGTCCAATACATATTATTAAAATTAAGATGGTTCAAGTCGGAGGAAGGCACTTTAGGGTGTCTTTTCTTTTTTCTAAAAGAGAGTTTTGCTTTCAAGAAGATACATTTTCAATGGATTACTACCATGAGTATATAGATAAAGTCCATCAAAACATGTATGTTCATGAATATGTAAAATTACATAAAATTTCCGAGAAAAAGAGAGTATACTTTCTTATTGTGTAATAAAGATAAAGCTCGCCTACGGAAATAGGCGAGCTTTTTTAACATATAAAGAAAAGACAACTTTTCAAGTACCTTTCTTTGAGTTGAAACATTTTACTAGGTTAAGTTTTGTGATGATTATTTCTTTTCATTTAAATGAACTAGAGTAGTACATCACTTTATTTTTAAGCATCCTTCTCAACAAATATGAATATTTTCATTATCCTTTTCACTACAAAGGGTAGTAATTTAGAAGCTAAAAATGCAAGCACGAAAGCAATTGCCCATGTTTTTATCCATGATTTGAGAAATAAAGCTGTATACCCAACGTTCATTGAAACCATGACGAAAGAGATAATACTAGATATACCTAAAATCATAAAGAGATTAAAAATTATCGGTTCAAATTTTTTATTGATTTTCAAAATTAGCACCTATTTTCTATATATACTTTGCTGTCCGATTTCACCAACATCTAATCTTACAGTTTGAAATCTATGTTGTCCAGCTTGTTGTACTTTTCTGCAATAGCAATTATTGAGATGTTAACTAGTTTGTCTGGGATGGGAACTCATGATATTGCTATCAAGCTAAGGTTGTATAAATGAACACTTTATCTTTTTTATAGCATCGAAGTTCATTTTGGGGGCGAATGTAATATTACATCATTAAAGTATTAGTTACACTTGAATCTCTGCATATCGCATGTCTTTTCCAATAGTTTTTTAGCAGAAGCAAGCAGCTCCAACGATGATTAATAAAATAAACAACTAATAAAGCAAATCCTCCCGCGAAGCCATAACTATCACCAAAGCCGAGAACAATTCCTCCTTTAAATAGGAGGGGGAAAACAAAGGATCAATTATGTGTTTTAACGGATTCCATTTACTTTATGTATTTATGAATGGAGCGGGTTCTTTTCAAAATAGATTTATTCTTTGAAGGAGTTCAAGGACAAAATAGGAGAATCTATATTGTTCTTTAAGAAGGAATAAATAAAAAACAAAATATCCAAAAATACAGATAGAAATCCGCTTTTATACCTTTCATTAAAATAATACTAGCATTATATATTGTAAGGAATGCTTATCCTTAATTGTAAATGAAAGGGGGGATTGATATGAGTTATGGCTATGATCATCCTCCTGAAAAACATCATAAACATCACAATGAAACTTTGTCAACGGGTGTATTACGTAGACATTCCGCTACGTTGTTTCTTACTGTGGAAGCTATGAATGTTGATCCAGATGATACTCATACAGTAACTGTTGAAATGTTTGATTGGTCATCGGGTTCTCCGGTATTGTTACCATTAGTAGACCCTTCAACACAGACATTGGCACCTAATCGACGTGTTACTTTTCGTTCAGCAGCTCTTCCTTCAGGTGTTTTTGCTTATGAAGTAAGAATCATTCGTTCGAAAGATAGAGATGTTGTTACGAATGTTTTTGGTCTTAGTGCAATAGTATTTAACCCACAAGAAGGAAATAATGTTTTACAACATGATTTAGCAAAATTAGATCTTAAATAGCTTTTATAAAAGTTTATTTATTGGACAAGATTAAAAAAGAGTAGGATGTAATCCTACTCTTTTTTAACATCAATTATATTAAAATTTTAAAAGAAATCCTTCATCATTTTCACATCTTTAATATTCACTGTCACACCTTCAACTTTATCTTTCTTCTCATCTTTAGCAATCGTAATTTGCTCCTTATTATCAACCCACACAAGAAATTCTTCTTTTGTGTCATCTTTATATGTAACGGTAATAGTAGAATGTGCCGATTCTCGCTTTTTTTGATCTAAAGTGATTGTTTTAGGCGTGCCTTTTTGAACTGCGGAAACGATAGATTGTATCATTTCTTCGTTGTCTGTTTGAGATTTTGAAACGTTGTTATTTATTGTGCTAAGTATTTCAATGTCTGTAATATTTGCGGATTTTAATTGAAAGGTAGTTTGTGTATGTTCTTGCTTAGCTTGTGAAGCTTTATCTGTAGATAAGGTGCTTGTACAGCCTATTAAAGTGAAAGATAGAGCGGTTAGAGCGCATATAGATATAATTTTTTTCATAGTATCCCTCCTCACGCTTAATTGTAACAATTTTCCGTTAATTTAGGTAGTTATTGTAAGGAGAAGATGTTTTTAAAATGGTAAATGATGTTGTTCATTCTCTATTAAAAGCAAAATTCACATAACTTTTTTCAAATTTTATGTTTAACATTTCGAAAATAGGTGTACTACATATAATATAACAAATAATTCATTTTAAAGGAGGAAGTTAAAGATGGAAACGAAGTATAGTAAACCTTTTGTATATGAATTTATTACGGAGAAAGAGGTCATGAATGCGGCGAATGATCTAGTGAAGAAAGGAATAGACCAAAAAGATATTTACGTATTAACACATGAGAAAGAAAGGACAGACAGAATTGCAGACAACGCAGACGTGAATACAATTGGAATAAAAGAGGAGGGACTTGGGACAAGCATTATTAACGTCTTTCAAAACACGGGAGATCAGTTAAGAAATAAGATGCAAGAGTTAGGACTTAATGAAGAAGAAGCAAACTTCTACGAAGAAAAGCTAGATGAAGGGAAGATCTTGTTATTCGTTAAAGATTTAGAGAGAGTCGGTGAATGGTTACAAGAAAGAAGATGCATGTATTCTATTTAAATTTGTATCCTGTAAATCTATAAATCTATTACGAAAAGGAGATGGGAAATATGAGTGAGAGCGGACTAAAAGAACAAATTACTGGTAAAGTGGAAAAGACAAAGGGACAAGTAAAAGAAGGAATTGGTGAAGTTACAGAAGATAGAAAGTTGAAAAATGAAGGGAAGTGGGACAAGACGAAGGGAACGATAAAAGAAAAAGTCGGAAAAGTTAAACAAAAGATAAGTGATGGGTTGGATAATAAAGAATAATACATGTTTATCAAGCTTTGGTTACATACCAAAGCTTGATAAATCCAATATAAAACGAATATAGGAGGGTTAATTGTGGGACTTATTATTACGTGTATTGTAGGTGGACTTATTGGTGCGTTAGCTGGAATGATTACGGGAAAAGACTTTCCTTTAGGTATAGTTGGTAATGTGATTGCCGGATTAATCGGATCTTGGGTAGGTAGTGCGTTATTTGGTCATTGGGGTCCTGAATGGGGAGGCATCTTTATTCTTCCAGCGTTATTAGGTGCAATCGTCTTTATTTTAATTGTTACATTCTTCTCTAGAATGCTACGGAAAGCGTAAGTATGATAATGAATAGTAATCTTAAGTTTATTATATATAGTTATAAAGTAAATAGAATGATAAATATACATAAAAAAGCATCCAATTCAAATAATTTGGATGCTTTTTTATGTAATCTGCATAGGAATGAGCGGGGGATGAAGGCCCCCGCTCATTGAAATTACACTTTCTATTTATGTATTAAGCCATCGTTACTTTTTTACAATTATTTATTCTTACGACCTGCCTTGGTTCTATATGAGGTAAGTCCTCGCTATTACCTATATCCACTACAATCGTATTCGTTAGTATATTAATAATGGAACCAACTAATTTTGTAGCATGATCGTGTCGATAAGAAAATTGAACGAAATCTCCCTTTTTAAAGTTGTGCTCTTCCATAGATAGATCCCCCTAAAAATAATGTTTATACATTATACATACACAAATTTATAAGGTTTAAACATTTGGTATTATTTTTTACGTGTTAAGCCGAGAAAGGTGTGGAAAATTTATTTATAATAAAAATAAAAAAATATGTTTAAAACTAATTTTTATGGGTAATTAACATAGTAGTAGTTTGAGATAAGGGGGCGGAAATGATGAATTTGGGAATAAATATTTTGCAAAATGATGTAGGGTATACGGTACAGCTTAATGGTGAAATTGATGCATATACGGCATCAGATTTGAAAAATAAGATCATGCCTATTGCGAGCGAAAAAGAGGTTCATATGGTAGTAGATTTTACTGAGGTAGAGTATATGGATAGTACAGGTTTAGGTGTTTTTATAGCTCTATTAAAAGCGGTTAAGAAAAATAATGGAAAACTAGAGTTTATTGGTGTATCTAAAAGACTAAAAAGATTATTTGATATTACAGGGTTGACAGAAATATTAAATTTGAATTCCGATTTTGAAAAAGTAGAAAGAAGGTGACTAGGGATGATGGAGAGATTTGAAAAGATAGAAATGAAAATTCCTGCAAAGGCAGAATATGTGGCTATTATTCGTTTAACGATGGCTGGTGTTGCGAATCGAATGGGCTTTGCTTATGACGATATAGAAGATATGAAAATTGCTATTAGTGAAGCATGTACAAATATTGTACAACATGCATACAAAGAAGACGTTGGAGAAATTGCAATTGTCTTTGGGCTATATGAAGATCGATTAGAAATTATGGTTGCGGATAATGGGGTTAGCTTTGATTTTAATAACTTAAAAAGGAAAGTTGGTCCGTATGATATTAGTAAACCAGTAGAACATTTGCCGGAAAATGGTTTAGGTTTATATTTAATCAATACGTTAATGGATGATATACAAATCATGCATGATGAGGGCATGACAGTTTTAATGACAAAATATATACAAAGAGAGCAGGTGGAGAATGATGGAAATCCAATCTCAACCTACGAATCTTACTAAAGAAGACGTTATGAAACTAATTGCAGAATTTCAACAAAACCAATGTGATGAAGCGCAGGAAAGGTTAGTTGAGCATTATAAAAATCTTGTCTATTCCATTGCATATCGCTATTCAAAAGGCGGACCGATGCATGAAGATATTATACAAGTAGGCATGTTAGGGCTCTTAGGCGCAATAAGAAGGTATGATTATTCGATAGGGAATGCTTTTGAGCCTTTTGCAATACCTACGATAGTAGGGGAAATAAAGAAGTATTTACGCGATAAAACTTGGGGCATTCACGTTCCAAGGCGAATTAAAGATTTAGGCGGAAAAATTAAACTTGCGATAGAGGAGTTAACAGATCACCTGCAACGTTCACCGAAGATTATAGAGATTGCAGACCATTTAGGACTATCCGAAGAGGAAGTACTAGAAATTATGGATGCGAAAAATAATTATCGAGTATCTTCCTTAGATGATGTAGTTGAAAATGCATCTGATGGAAGTTCGGTAGCGAGAATTGAATCTGTAGGTGAAGTAGAGCAAGGATATGAAGAGACAGAAAGGCGTCTCGTTTTAAAGGATATTTTTAACGTATTAAATGAAACGGAAAAGAGTGTTATTCATTATATATTTGAAGAGAATTTAAATCAAAAGGATACAGGGGAACGGTTAGGTATTTCACAAATGCACGTTTCTCGTATTAAAAGACAAGCGATAAGTAAATTGAAGCAAGCCGCATTTTTAGATACATAAAAAATTTAAAATAATGATGTTTAAAACATGGGAAAAGGGGTACGTATTAAGTATAGGAGGAGATATAAAAATGTCACACGATGTGAAAGAACTAATCGAAGGATTGAATGAAGATTTAGCAGGAGAATACTCAGCAATTATTATGTATAACCATAATGCAGCAACAGTTTCTGGTATATATAGACAAGTGTTAAAACCTTTCTTTGAATCTGAAATTAGTGATGAACAAGGACATGCCCTATATTTAGCGGAGAAAATTAAGACGTTAGGTGGTACACCTACTACGATCCCTTTACCAGTGAAACAAGTAGAAGACGTTAGAGAAATGTTAGAAGAAGCTAGAAAGTCAGAATATGAAACAATTAAGCGTTATGAAAAGAGAAAAGAACAAGCAGCGAAATTAAATATGACAGAGTTAGTTGTAAAGTTAGAAGATATGATTGCAGATGAAACAAATCATATGGAAGAATTAGATCGTCTTTTAAATGATAAAGCAATGGTGTTAAATTAAAAGTGGAAACTTATAGAGTGAAAGAACAAACTCTCATTTCTGGGGGTTTGTTCTTTTGCTATATAAAAAATATGTTTGAGTAGGAAATTTTCATTTTATAACTGAGTATGTAATACTAGAAAAATAGAAAATAATAATCGATTTACATTTTATATAAGAAAAGGGGAAATCACTTGTGTCCATTTTAATTGTAGATGATAATCCGGTGAATATCTTTGTAATTAAGAAGATTTTAAAACAAGCCGGATATCAGGATCTTGTATCACTTAATTCTGCACAAGAGCTTTTCGAATACATCCATTTTGGAAAAGATTCTTCCAGGCATAACGAAATAGATTTAATACTATTAGATATTATGATGCCTGAAATTGATGGACTTGAAGTTTGTAGGCGATTACAAAAAGAGGAGAAGTTTAAAGATATCCCTATTATTTTTGTTACAGCTTTAGAAGATGCGAATAAATTAGCTGAAGCACTTGATATAGGTGCAATGGATTATATTACAAAACCAATAAATAAGGTTGAATTGTTAGCGCGTATGCGTGTAGCACTACGCTTGAAATCGGAATTAAATTGGCATAAAGAACAGGAAGAAAATCTTCGGAATGAACTAGATTTAGCTACGCAAGTACAAAGAAACTTATTAAGTAGCCCATTAAGAGAAGAGCATATAAAAATCGAAGCAAGTTATTTACCTTCATTTAAACTAGCTGGAGATATGTATTACTGGTATAAAATCGATGAAAACCGCTACGGTATTATATTATTAGATGTGATGGGACATGGTGTATCCGCTTCCTTAGTTTGCATGTTCATTTCGTCTGTATTACGTGAAACAATTAAATGTTTAATCGATCCAGAACTTGTCATGAAAGACTTAAATAAATATATGACTCTTTTACATAATGAGAATGACAATATTCCATATTATTTTACAGCGATATACTTAGTAGTTAATACAGAAGATAGAACGATTGAATATGTAAATGCAGGACATCCTTCTGGATATGTTTTAGTTGATGAAACAAATGTAGTGGAACTAAATCGCGGGAGTTGTGCGGTAGGATTTTTTGATGAAATAAAAGTTGAAAAGACAGTTATACCTTTTGAGAAGAACGCTCAAATCGTATTGTTTACAGATGGTGTACTTGAAGCAATAGCAAATGATGAATTTGAGGCTGAAGAGAAATTACGTACTTTTACAGAAAGAAAATGGGGAGAGCTAGAAGAAGAGATAGAAGAGTTTTATAAGGAAGAACAGAAAGAAGCACAATCAGATGATATGTGTTTAATTATGATACAAACGAATGCGAAATAAAAAGCGTATGAAATCCAAATAGAGGATTTCATACGCTTTTATTGTATTTTTTGATAGATTTGTTCGTGTGGATTAAATTGCGTATAATGCGGCATGATATCCGAGAAACGAAGAGTTTCTTTATTTCCTAAACATAGGAATCCATTGTGACTTAAACTTTCATAAAATAGTTGCTGTACTTGGTTTTGAAGTTTACTTGTAAAGTAAATTAAAACGTTACGGCAAAGGATAATATGAAATTCGTTAAAAGATTGATCGGTTACTAAATTATGTTGTGCAAAAATAATGTTTTGTAACAGTGAAGGATTAAAATAAGCAAAACGATTATCCGTTGAATAATAGTTAGAAAATGCTTGTGTACCGCCAGCTTGTAAATAATTTTTCGTATAAGTTTGCATTTTATTTAATGGAAGAATACCTTGTTTTGCTTTTTCTAACACATCTGTATTCATATCTGTTGCGTAAATAATAGCTTTTTCACTTAATCCTTCTTCATGAAGTAAGATGGACATGGATAATACTTCTTCACCAGTTGCGCATCCAGCATGCCAAATTCTAATTTCAGGATGCTTTCTTAATTCAGGAATAACATGCTCTCTCAGCGCCTTAAAAAAGATAGGATTACGGAACATCTCAGTTACATTGATCGAGAAATCATTTAATAACTGCTCTAAAACCCCTTCCTCATGAATTACTTTTTCAATTAATTTTGAAATGGTAGGGATATTAGAAATCTGCATTCGATTACAAATCCGCCTATAAATAGATGTGCGAGCATATTGGCGAAAATCAAATCCTGATAGTTTAAATACCGCTTCTAATAGTAAGTCAATTTCTAAGTTCGTACGCTTATCCGTATCTACTGATGGATCAAAATTATAATACTTATTTTCCACTGAAACGAAACCTCACTTATTTTATTAACCATACACTCATTACCGAATAGAGTTGATGTAAATTTAATGGTTTACTTATATAATCTGAAGCGCCAGCAGATAAACATTTTTCCTTATCATTTGGCATTGCTTTAGCAGTTAATGCGATAATAGGTATTTCATGTAACCCTAAGTTCATTCGGATATGTTCCATCGTTTCATAACCGTCCATATTTGGCATCATAATATCCATTAAAATAAGGTCGATATTTGTATTGTTTTTTAGTATTTCTAAACACTCTAGGCCGTTTTGTGCAGTAATGATATTGGCATGTTGTTTTTTTAATGCATTTTGTAATGCAAATATATTCCGATGATCATCATCGACAATTAAAATAGTTTTCTCTTGGAAGACGTTATTTGTTTCTGGAATCACGATAGTTTCCTCGACAACTTCAGCAGGAATAACTTCATCTACCGTTGCTGCGACTTCTAAATTGGACAACTGTACATCATGTAATCCATTTGGAAGGTTAGGAATATATACGGTGAAAGTACTGCCTTCTCCTACGTGACTCTGTAACGTAATCCAACCACCTAATAATCTAGCAAACTCTTTACAAATAGATAATCCTAAGCCTGTACCACCATACTTCCGAATCGTTGCGCCATCTGCCTGTTGAAAGGCTTCGAAAATAAGTTGATGTTGTTCTTTAGCGATACCAATACCAGTATCTTTTACTGAAATTGTCATCCAGTCTTTACTTATAGACTGCATATCATCACTTAAATTGCTTGTTTCTATCGAATCGAAATGTAAAGAGACAGATCCTTTTTCCGTGAATTTAAATGCATTGGATAATAAGTTTTTAATAATTTGTTCAATCCGTTTTGCATCTGTATAAAACAGATCAGGAATCGTGTCACTGTCTTCAACAGTAAATTCAACATTTTTTTGTGCAGCGATATGTAAGAAGTTTTGCTGCATACTTGCTGCCATATCACTTATGTTCGTTGCTTCAAAAATGACATCTAGTTTTCCGGCTTCTACTTTAGATAAATCTAGTATGTCATTAATTAAAGTAAGTAAATCCTTCCCTGATGAATTAATGACGGTTGCCAATTCAATTTCATCATCGGATAAATGATTATCATGATTTTCTTTTAACATTTCAGATAATAGTAAAATACTATTTAACGGTGTGCGTAATTCATGTGACATATTTGCTAGGAACTCAGATTTGTATTTTGAGCTACGTAACAACTCGCTTGCTTTTTCTTCTAATTCTAATTTAGTCACTTGTAAGTCAGCTGTCTTTTGCTCGGCCTCTTTCGTTCTAGACTCTAACTGTTCGTTCGTTGTTCTTAATTCCTCGGCTTGCATTTGTAGTTCTTCCGCTTGCGTTTGCAATTCTTCTGATTGAACTTGTAACTCTTCTGTCATTGCTTGTGATTCATGTAAAAGAGTTTGAATTCGCATACGTCCCATAATGCTGTGGATTGTTAAACCTAGATTATCAACAGTTTGGTGAATTAAATCTTGATGTAAATCTGAAATGTCAGTTACACTTACTAACTCCATTACTGCAATCACTTCATCCTCAAATAAGACAGGGATGACTAGTAAATTTTTAGGGCGTATTTCTAATAATCCAGTAGTAACGTAACGAAACTCTTCAGGTATATCCCTAAGAATAAAACTTTTCTTTTCTAAAGCAGACTGTCCAATGAAACCTTCACCCATTTTAATGGATTGTTTTCCAATATCAATACCTTGATCGGCGAAAGAAGCTTTTTTCACAAAGTAGACAGTTTCTTCAACTTCTTCACGTACATAGAATGCACCGCAAGAAGTTTGCGTTTTTTGTATAATGCCACTCAAAATTTTGTTACCTAACATCTCAATAGAAGATACACCTTGATACATTAAAATTAATTCTGCAATCTCCGTTTGTAACCACTCTCTTTTAGATATTTCGTCTAGCAGATGGTTCGTTGTATGAGCAAGATCTTTTATTTCATCATGTGTATTTACATGAATTCTTTCCGTAATTTTTTCTTTAGAAGAAATGGATTTAATAGCTTGAATTACATTTTTAATCGTTTTTGTAATGGAATTGGAAATATAAAGTGAAACGATAATAGAAATACAAGATAGTAAGAACAATAAACTGTATAACCAAAGCTCTAATTTATTATTTTTAGTATCTAATTGTGCAGCTCTTTTTTTCGTTAATTGCTCCTCAGTGCTACGGAAGTCAGTTAGTTGTGATTGTAATGATTGGATTTCGGTAGTGTCGATTTCTTGTATTTTATTACTATTATGATTTGCAATTAACGGGTGAATCTCTTTATTCATCCAATTAGTAATGTTTCCGTTAATCTCTTTTAATTTTTCTTGCTGAGATGGATTATCTTCTAATAAAGAAAAAAGATTATGGTAATGTTTTTCATAATCTCTTTCGGCAGAGTTAAGAGATTGCAAATAGTTCGCGTTATTAGAAGTGATAAAGCCTTTCGCCTTATTTTCTATTGTTAGCAAGTCTTTTTCCACTTGGTTCGTTAAATTGAGAACTTTAAAATCGTGATCAATAATAAAATTACGAGATTTTTGTAAATTGGAAATCTGATTGTTTAACATAATAAAAGAAATAAGTAAAAACAAAATGATAACTAAATAACCAGCCATAATTTTGTAGCGAATACTAAATTTTGCTTCCGATTTCATTAAAAATTCCTACCTTCAAGGTTATTAAAAGTTTTCTATTTTAAAGAATGAAAAACGTAATATATATTATATCAGTTTTCATAAGGCCAAACTAGAAATCCCCCTATTGTATTAGGGGGTTCGTTTTGAATAGAGGAAATTATTTTGAAGTATAAAACTATATATGAAAAGTAACAATCGAGGGAATAGGGAGATAATAAAACCTTTAAGAAGGAAAGAGTGTTCTTAAAGCTCTTTTTGCATCTACTCCTTCAAATATAAATAATACAAGCTCCCTCTTTTTTACAGTAAGGAAAAATGATACTAATGTGCTTAAGTTTTTAATAGAAGTAAGTGTTCCTTGTTTACTTATAAATACATTTGTTTGAAATGTTGTCATTAAAGCATAAAAATGATGAATCTGCGTTATTGTAGGTGTTTCATTATAAAGAATAGTAGTAGAGTGAATGGCATTCATCGTAATATTCCTTTCCATATAATAAGCATAACAATATAAACGTACCCGTTTTAAAAAAAGTTAAACATATAAATAAGAAAAAATATAATTATAGTTTTTTACGTTTAGAAAGGGGTAAGAAGGGTATACATATACCATAAAGAGATTGACCGAAGATGAATTGTAAAGTTCTAGTCTATAAAAATATACTTTTACTTTAAATAAAAAGGAGACTGTTACATATGGATAAAATGATAACGGATATTACATTTGATTTCATTTCCTTGTTAAGTAGTTCTCTTGTAGTCCTTTTATTGTTAGCATTTTTCGTAAATGGTTATGTGAATAAAAAAATTAGTGTATATAAAAACGAAGAGTAATAAAGATACGTTATATAAAATTTTAGGAGGTTAATAGTTATGAATGTAGATAGAAAAATAGTAGGTGTTTTTCCAACAATTGATGATGCGGCACTCGTTATTAATGAATTAAAGGAAAAAGGATACCCAGCAGATAACATTTCAGCTATTGCGAAGGATCAAAAGGAAATTGAACATCTGGAAGAAAAATCGGGTGAAAAAGTGAATAGCGAAACGGCACATAAAGCAGATATCTTTTCAGCAACCGGGCTTGTAGCAGGAGGAGTAGCAGGCGGACTCGGTGGTTTATTAACAGGTCTTGGTGTACTTGCTGTATCTGGACTGGGCCCAATTGTAGCAGCAGGACCGATCGCAGCAGCTATTGGGGGAGCCGGTATTGGCGGAGGAGCTGGAAGTTTAATAGGAGCATTTATCGGCTTAGGAATCCCTGAAGACCATGCTAAAAAGTATGAAGAATATATTTACGATGGGAATATATTAATTTTAGTAGATGCAAAATTAGATGATAAGTTAGAAATCTACAAAATATTTGATAAGCATCATGCTTATAACTCGGATTTCTTTAAATAAAATGTAAACAAAGTAAATATCGTTTTTGATCTTACAACTTTGGCGCGACCGAGGAGTCGTATGACTATAAGAGAGGAAGGGCTTATGGTAAAAGATCAAGTTTAAGAGAGAAGGGGTGTCTTGTCGTGATTGTAAAAATATTAAAGGATAGTAGTAATAGCTTCCTTTGTACAGTGCAAAATAAAAATGGAGATCAGTATGTGAAGAAATGGTTTCGTAAACATGAAAACAAGGAAGAATTAGGGCGACCAACTTTTAAAGAAGTAGAACGCGACTGGAAAGAAAATAGGGAATCGTTTATGTATCCTAATGTTAAAGCGCTTTATTAAACAAAATAGTCGCTGTATTCTTACAAAACTGTCACATTCCTGTAAGGTAATTCAATAGATTCGTTACTTGTTCCATGTCATAATAAAGACATAAGAAAGCTTATTAAAACTACAACTTATTAGGAGAGTGTCAGTCATGATTGTAACAACAACGTCTGGAATTCAAGGTAAAGAAATTATTGAGTATATCGATATTGTAAATGGTGAAGCTATTATGGGTGCAAATATTGTCCGCGACTTATTCGCATCTGTTCGTGATGTTGTCGGTGGTCGTGCCGGTTCTTACGAAAGCAAGCTAAAAGAAGCTCGTGATATCGCAATGGATGAAATGAAAGAACTTGCAAAACAAAAAGGTGCGAACGCTATCGTTGGGGTTGACGTAGATTATGAAGTTGTTCGTGATGGAATGTTAATGGTTGCTGTAAGTGGTACAGCTGTACGTATATAAGTAAATGAAAAACAGGCTCCCCCTTGAAGTTTATGCTTTGAGGGGATTTTTTTGTTCATAACTAAAGTTAAGAGGGAAAAGAGTTGATTGCTAGCTTACTTATTTCAAGTTTAGTATATTATTTCCAAATACGAAAGTGATAGTATGGGAAATTTGTATATATTTAATGAAGATGTTAACTTTATGACAAATAATAAAATTGCTATTTGATGTACGGCGAGAATGAGTGGTATGAATAATTTTAGAGAGTGTATAGTTGATAGAAATAAACGATTGAGCATGTAAAGCGTTATATTACATAAAATTTATAATGAATGGAGGCGATTACATTATGTTTTGGTTAGGGTGTTTTTTAGGATACATTGTAGGCTCTGTCATTACATGTGCTCTACTTTACTATGGGTATAGATCTAATGAAAACAAAAAAGCGAATATACAAAAGAGGGAGGAGAGGAAAATCAATCAAAAAGGTGTATAGGATGTGGAACGTACGGTGATAACATTGATGCAAAAATAAAGGGCAGTACATATTTTGATGACTACTATGTACTGTCCCGTTTATTCTTTTTTGATTATGAGAAGTGGTTTCCTGTTTTGCTATAAATTTCATAGGCGAAAAACCCCAATAAATAGCCGATTCCGGATCCTAAACTCACTGCAAGAAGTGAATAATCCGGGAAAAACATGCCGAAAATCAAACCGATTATACAGCCAATAAACATTCCTATCGGTATGAAACTGTCTAATAAAATTTGAGCCTCATTTGATTTTTTCTTACCCAATTTGCCGTGCTTATATTTATGTTCCAATCTTTTTATTACAAATACTACAATTCCCCCGACTAGTATAACAGGCCAAATTGCCGAAATTAGCCACATGTTAGAAGCTCCTTTCACCTTTTAATATAATTATACCAGATACTTACAAATTTTCGTTCCTAAATGTATTATCTAGTCTATTTAAAAGGTCAATCAAAAAGCCCACTTCAATTGTAGTTAATAACTAGTCAAAAATACTTTCCCTTTCGTTTTCTCAGCAGACTGCACAACATCAACTGCCGCTTTCACATCCGCTAAATCATATGTAGAATGGACTTTCATAAAACGTAATTGCTTATTTTCTACTAAGCGAATTAAGTGACGAAACGTTTCTTGCCATTTATATGGTGATACCTCTTTATTCCAATGTCGTAAATGAAATATGTTCGCGTGTACTTTTGCTTTCGTGACAATCTCTGCCCAGTTTACTTGTACACCTGATAGAAGCCCGATCGTTAAAAAGTGCCCGTTTGGACGTAAGGAGAAAGCTAATGCATTTCCATCCGGTCCCCCGATAGAATCAATTGCAGCATCCGCACCGAGCCCGTTCGTTAATTCCATAACAGTTTCATAAAGCGGGGCAGTGGAAGTATCGATTACATATGCAGCACCAAGGCGCAGTAATTCTTCTGTATGCTTATTATTTCGTGTAACGGCAATTAATCGGAAGTTTAAAATTTGTGATAACTGCGCAAATAGATGTCCAATAGCGGATCCGCAAGCATTCACTAATAAAATGTCATTACTCTGTAAGTTTAGCGTTTCTGTACAAGTGACCCACGCCGTAAGAGGATTAATATACATTTGTGCCGCTGTGAAATCATCGATGGAATCGGGAATAGGAACTACAAAATCAGCTGATGTTTTCACATATTCTTGCCAAGTACCTTCGCCGCGTAACGGTAAAACACGTTTGCCGATAAGTTCTCTAGAAACAAAAGCCCCTACATCTTCTACAATGCCAACACCTTCATAACCAGGTATGTTAGGTAACGGAATTCTATGGGCATACGCTCCGGTTATTGGAATTAAGTCAGATGGATTAATCGGTCTAACTAGCATACGAACTAAAACTTCATTCTCTTTTAATGGTTCTATATTTTTATATTCAACTTGTAATACATCTTTTGGATTGCCGAACTTGTGAAATTGAATGTGTTTTCCGTGCAAAGTAATGTTCCCCCTTAGTTTGATTGGGTTTATTATAGCATTTTTGGTTGGAGTGATTATTTCGTTATCAAAAAATAAACGGGAACAGAAATTCGTCGTTTATCTATTTGATAAAATCGCTTTCTCCTAAATACATAGTAATATAAGAAAAAGACGCCCTTGTGAGCGTCTTTTTCTAACTTGAGATAGATGCATTATTATTGTTCTACTAGGTTACATAGTTCTCGTATAAAGTTTTCTCACACAAATGATCTGTGTATCAATTTGTTTTTGATATACAGATCATTTGTATGATAATTATTATAGATAATTGCTGAATGATAACCTTACATGAATGCTTTTAAAAGTTCTTGAACTAATGGAATTACTCCACCTACAAATTTTAAAACTGCCATTGCGATTTCCATATGAGTGCCTCCTTTTTTAATGGTAAGATGCAATAAATCTTTATACGCTTATTATAGTAAGCGCTTACAATTATATCAATGCATTTCGATATGCAATATTTCATATTTATATTCTGTAATGGGGATGGGAAAAAGCCCCTCTAATTAAAGTTTCACTTTATCAAAATGTAAGCTGCATCTTGTATAATATAATGGTGGAGGTTGAATATGAAAAAAATGAATTCAAATATAGACGTGGATACAAATGTATTGGAAGCGGTATTTATTCCAAGAAGGTTTATTGTTTTATGGATTACACTCGTATATATAGCTTCAATGCTTTTAGAATTTCGTAATAATATTCTCTCAATGGATAGTTTCTTCTTCACAATAATTATTGTTATTCATACTATCTTTCATTGGTATGCAAGTTCATTAAAGAATAGACAATTGTTGTATTTCTTTTTTGTACAACTCTTCATTGTGTTTCTTGCTGCATTTATTGTACCAAATGGTTCAATAGCTATTTTTGTTGGATTAACGCCTATTTTAATTGCCCAAAGTTTATATGTTTATAACAATATATTTAAAGTAATGGCGGTTTTTACTTTCATGTATGCCATATTTTGTACTGCGATTAGTATGAATTATGGTGTGAATAAAGTAGCTATTCTTATCTCTATGTTCCTTTTAGTACTAGCAATTATTATTCCTTTTTCTTATATTAATAAGCAGCAATATGATGCACGTAATCGTATACAGAGCTACATTCAAGAGTTAGAGTCTGCATATATGAGAGTAGAAGAATTGACATTAGCTAATGAAAGGCAGCGAATGGCAAGGGATTTACATGATACGTTAGCGCAAGGTGTAGCGAGCTTAATTATGCAATTGGAAGCAATAGACGCCCATATGCAAAAAGGGAATACAGGGCGATCTCAAGAGATTATGAAACAAACTATGATAAGAGCGAGACAAACTTTACATGACGCAAGGCTGGTTATTGATGATTTGCGTCATACTACTAATTCATTTAATAAAGCTGTAGAGGAAGAAGTTCAACGTTTTTCTGAGGCTACGTCTATACATGTGAGATTTACTATTCAAAGCCCCCCGCATATTTCAAGATTAGTAAAGGAACATTGTTTATATGTAATTAGTGAATGTTTAACGAATATCGCAAAACATTCGCAGGCAACAGATGTACATTTGAAAGTTGAATATAGCGATAGCCTTGAAAGACTTACTATTGAAGTTGAAGATAATGGAATTGGTTTTGACACTGGATATATCGGTAAGAATCCTGGACATTACGGCTTAATTGGCTTAAATGAGCGAGTTCGATTGATTAATGGAGAAATACATATATTGAGTGAAAAGGTGAAGGGTACGAAAGTGTGTATTCAAGTACCTATCAATAATGAAGGAGATAGCGATGAAGTATAACGTATTAATTGTGGATGATCATTTCGTTGTAAGAGAAGGTCTGAAATTAATAATAGAAACGAGTGATTCATTTCAAATTATTGGTGAGGCTGCAAATGGAGAAGAAGCCCTTTCTTTCATAGAAAAAAAGAAACCTGATGTTATTTTAATGGATTTAAATATGCCTAAAATGAGTGGTTTAGAAACAATTGAAGCTTTAAATAAAAAACAAAATCATACGCCGATTATTATATTAACTACTTATAACGAAGATGAATTAATGTTACAGGGAATTGAGTTAGGAGCAAAAGGATATTTGCTAAAAGATACGGATCGTGAGAATTTGTTTCGAACATTGGAAGCGGCTATTCGAGGTGAGATTTTACTACAACCTAATATTATGGAAAAGATAGTGAATTATAAAAGGAAAGAAGTATATGCTGATAAGGTTGAAGAAAATAACTTAACAGAAAAAGAATTGTTTGTGTTGAAAGCTATTGCGCGTGGAAATAAGAATAAAGAAATTGCATTCGATATGGGAATAGCTGAGCGAACAGTAAAAGCGTATTTAACAAATATATACAATAAATTAGGTGTTAATTCAAGGTCAGAAGCAGTTGCTGTATCTATTGAAAGGAAGTTAATTCATTTTTAAAACATTATATATGCCCAATCGTACATTATAGGCTTGCCCTTTTGTACGATTTTTTTATTATTTTCTCATGTTATGCTTTAGAAAGGATGAGAGATTTAAGAACGCTCTAATTGCATTACACAGACGTTTTTAATGTGGGAAAGGAAGAAGAATAATTAAATGGCAACTTTGTTTTTAATTTCTGTAGTAATTTTCTTTATTTGGCTGCAAAGTAAACAAACAAAATTAAACTGGATACATATTATTACTTTTCTCATGATGATAGGGATTATTACTTATACGGCGCCGCAACCAATGACTAGAGATTTACAAGCAGAGTTATTGGCCGTTACGCTTTTTTCTTTCGCTATCGGTGTTTGGCAAGGTGGAGGAATTACAGTTTGTTATGAGGATGGAGTTTTATATATTACAAATGGAAAACAGTATTCCATTTCATGGATTCTTTTAATAATCGGCAACATAATTATTATTAACACATTTGAAGGTGGATTTACTTTTAATGGATTGTGGATTATTTTGTGTAGTGTTGTCATTGCATCTGGGGTGAAAAATAGTATTCTATGTATTCTATACAAATTAACAGTGCGAAATTGAATGGAAAAATAATATTTTTTTATATTTATATATAAATTAATGATGTAAGTTCAACAAAAGATTGTAGTCGATAAAAACGAGAAGGAAGAATGGGGGAGTTAGCGTAGATGTTTCTACCTATTACTACATTTGATAGGTTTATTTGGCTGGGGAATGTTGCTTCGTCTTCAGAAAAGATGAACAGGAATCTGGCGTTTTCGAGGGCTGAAGAAAGTAATGTTAATTTGTGTAAAAAGAAATGTATAGGTTCAATTAATAATATGCATCAAAAAATAACGATAGCTTCTGTGGAATATGGTCATAATTTTGTGTTGGGTCGTGCAGAACCACATTCAACAATTGTCATAACAAGTGGTGATATGTATGTTGGAAGCGGACGGGTTAATAAGTATGGGAAATTTAAAGTATGTACGAATGATTATCTAGAAAGAGATTTGGTAATAGAGATTCAGTTGATAATGGGTGGTTTTTATCAAGAGAGTATAACGGTAAAGATAGAACGTTAAGATAGGATTATTTCTTTTTTTCCACTATATAAAAAGGAAGCAACCGTAGTTGCTTCCTACATCAATTAAGCCGAAGCTCTCTTCATTCTCTCAAGTAAACTAGATAACACATGCGTACGATACGACTCTAGTTTTTTACCTTCATAAGTACGGATACCTAATTTTTTAAGTTCTTTTACATACCAACCTTTGCTTCCGAAATACATGTGATCGCTCCCCTTCAACTTTGTTTTTACCCCGCATTAACGGGCAGTAAGACTCCCACCTTGAAATTGGGCTATGAAGCAAAGCAGTTAGGTGGGAGATCAACTGCCCGTAAATGCCCGATTGGTTCAACTAATAATCATTTGGGATTAAAAGATTCCCCAATGATTAAAGTTTCACTTTATCTGCTCTGATTGCATATGGAGGTACAGGTAATATAATGAAGGAAATGAATTTCGCGCAAAAATGGTTAACTTTGTTGCAAAAGACATATATACTAAAGATAGTATACAACGAGGTGGACAAGACGTGATTATAGAGAAGCACGAAATTCAAATTGACCAAATTACGAGCGGTAAAGTGAATATCTTTACTTTCTATCGAAATAGAAAGCAAATTGATGATCAGTTTTTACGATTGCAAGAACCATCGCTTACAGCAAACTACTTCTTCCATTTTCATTTTGATGCAGAGAGCTTGCATCTACTGCAGGAAGAGTTTCCAAGCGTATATCCGTACGACGGTAGTGAAACGATTCACGACTGGACGGAAAAGATGAAAGCGGAATTGCAACATCAGATCCAAACAGGAAAATGGAATAAACGCGTACGTATCGGTAATCGCATTCTAGATGTGGTGTTTACGTGGTGTGACGAAGATATAGTAGAGTGAAAAAGAAGCGGATGACGCTTCTTTTTTTTAGCGCTGGAATAAAACGAGCTTACCTGCAGTAGATGTGCAGCGATGTGTTTTTTCATACAATCCTTTTTCTCGTAAAATAGATTCACCTTTTGCTTTCGCTTCTTTTTCAGTTGCCGCCTCGAATGATTCGTCTAATGCTTTTGAACCATCTTTTTCAAAGACTGTTAGAACGTATACTCCCATGAAAATTCCCTCCAATAATAAAAATCAGAATCTTATAACTATTTTGGCATAAATCACTAGAATATGCAAAGAAATATATGACATTGCGTGTTAAAATAAAGGGGAAGTTTTATGGGCACTAGATTTACTATTCGTAGTAAAGTACGGAAAAAGAAAGGATCGTTATTTGTGAAACAAGTGAAGTTTATACATGCGGCTGATTTGCATTTGGATAGTCCGTTTAAAGGGATGGAGATGAATGTACCGCAGTCTGTTTGGGAGAGAATGAAGCAGAGTACGTTTGAATCGTTCGAGCGTATTGTTGATAAAGCGATTCAAGAGCGCGTTGATTTCGTATTACTAGCCGGGGATTTGTATGATGCGGAGACGAGAAGTTTGAGAGCGCAAGTGTTTGTGCGCGAGCAAATGAAGAGACTTTCGCAGTACGATATCCCTGTTTTTATTATTCACGGTAACCACGATCATTTAGGGGGAAGCTGGGCAGCAATTGAGTTTCCGGAAAATGTTCACGTGTTTACGGAGCCTTATGTAGAAGAGAAATCATTTTATAAAAATGGTGAGTTGTTAGCTTCTATTTACGGTTTTAGTTATTTGCAGCAAGCGGTAACGGATAATATGACAGCGCAGTATACGAAAATGAGTGATGCGCCTTTTCATATTGGCATGCTTCACGGAAGTGTGGAAGGAGATGCAGAGCATAATCGCTATGCGCCGTTTCAAATTCGTGAGCTGAAAGAAAAGCAGTTTGATTATTGGGCTCTTGGCCATATACATAAACGTGAAATTTTATCAGAAGAGCCATACATTATTTATCCAGGTAATATACAAGGACGTCATCGTAAGGAAACGGGCGAGAAGGGTGCGTACCTTATTGAACTTACGAAACGAGGAACGCACTGTTCATTTTTCCATACGGCGGATGTTGTGTGGGATGAGATAGAAGTGAGTATCGATGGACTTGAAACTGTTGATGAACTTATGACGAGCGTATCGAGTGCGATGAATGAATGCCGAAGAGAAGAGGAAGGGACGCTTTTAACCGTCGTATTTACAGGTCAGGGAACACTTTCTCCTTATTTACGTGACGAAAAACGTGTGGAAGAGGTTTTTCATATTTTAGCAGCGGGCGAAGAGCGAAAAGATTTCGTATATGCGATGAAGTGGAAAAATGAGACGGTTTCTTTTGCAGAAATCGAGCGTTTGAAAGAAGAAAATCATTTCGTCGGTAGTGTGCTAAAAGAGTTAGAAGCCTTCACTAATATGGACGGCGTATTGCGCACAATTTGGACATCTCCTGTAGCACGTAATAGTATTGAATCTTTTACAGAGGAAGAGAAGAGAGAGATTCAAAAGGAAGCAGAAAATATTATTTTAGAACAATTATTCCAGCAAGAGAGGGATAAGAAATGAGAATGGAAAAACTCCATATTTATGGGTACGGAAAATTAGAAAATGTGGAAATGGATCTGTCAATGCTGACGGTGTTGTACGGTGAAAATGAAGCGGGAAAATCGACAATTCGCTCGTTTATGAAAAGTATTTTGTTCGGCTTTCCGACGAGAGGACAGCGCCGTTATGAACCGAAAGAAGGCGGCAAGTATGGCGGGGCGATCACTGTACAAACAGAGAAGTACGGCCGTTTGAAAATTGAACGATTGCCAAAGACGGCCGCTGGGGAGGTAACTGTTTATTTTGAAGACGGGAAAACGGGCGGCGAAGAAATTTTACACGATATATTAACCGGGATGAATGAAAGTTTATTTGAATCGGTCTTTTCTTTTGATATGCATGGCCTTCAAAATATTCATCAGCTTGGCGAAGCGGATATCGGCAATTATTTATTTTCGGCAAGTGCAGTCGGAAGCGATGCGCTATTGCAGTTAGATAAAAAGCTAGAAAAAGAAATGGATCAGCGCTTTAAGCCGAGCGGGCGTAAACCTGAAATTAACGTGTCACTGCAAGAGATGAAAAAGCTGGAAGAGAAGATGAAAGAGTGGCAAGGGAAAATTGGCACGTATGAAAAGCAAGTGGAGCAGCTAAAAGAAAGTGAAGAGAAACTTGCTTCTGTTCGCGTGGAAAAAGAGAATGCAGAAAAGCGAAAGCAAGATTATGAAATATTAGCAGCACTTGAACCTCTCGTTATTGAAAAGCGTGCACACGAGAAAGTGTTACAAAACGAGAGCGGGCAATTTCCTGTAAACGGGATTGCGCGTTATGAAGCGATTAAGGCGAAGATGGAGCCGCTTCAGTTGCAAGTTGATTCGCTCCATAAAAAAATAGAGACAGTGCAATTGGAAATGGAATCGATTCAAATAGATGAAGAATTTTTACAAAAAGAAAGTTATGTAGAAGAACTTCGTATGCAGCATATGTCTTATGAAAATGCACGTCAAGAAATGCGTGATATAACAGGAACGATTACGAATATAAAAGAAGAGCTTGCAGAACTAGAGCAACAAATCGGTGCTACTTTTGAAAAAGAAACAGTCCTTTCGTTTGATATGAGTTTGGCAACGAAAGAGTTAATTACGCAAGCAGTGCAAAAGGCGCGCGAATTAGAAACGCAAAAAGCACAGCTTGATGATCGTTTTAAAGTAGCGCAAGAGCAATTAGAAGAACAAGAAGAAAATATAAGACAAATTCAGAAGCAAATGTTAGCGGATGAAGAGCGAAATACGTTAGTTGAGAAAGAAAAATCGTTCCAAGATGCGGCGTTTATCGGTATGGGCGCTGAGAGAATGAAGCGTAAATATGAGGAAAAAGCAGGAGCAGCGATGCAAAAGAAAAAACAGTGGCAAAGAGTTTGTCTTCTGTTACTTCTTATTAACACAGGCGTGTTATTCACAAGCTTATTTATAGATAACCGCCCGCTCTTATTTATTAGTGTCATTATTTTTGTAGGGATTGTTCTTGCCCTCGTTTTATATAAAGATCCGTCAAGTGGATTACAAGAAGAACTTCTTACTCTTCAGCAAAGTGCTGGCGGGAGACAAAGTGAAGAAGCGATGTCTGTGCGGTATGAGTTAGAAAAAGATGAAGAGATACGTAAACTATTTGAGCGTGAGTCTTATAAATTGCAGCAAATGGAGCGCGCATATGATAAAGTCGTTTCATCGTATGAAGAATGGGAGAGAGAAACGTTCCGCATAAGCGAACAAGTAAATGTGTATAAGAAGCGCTATACGTTCCCTGAATTTTATACGTATGCGCACATATTGCCGGCGTTTGAGCGTATGGAAAAAATGCAGCAATTATATCGTGAATTAGAGAAGCAAGGTGCGCGAAAATCTTTATTATATGAAATGATTTCCCAATTTGAACATAAACTAGAAACGGTTATCGGTAGTGGGGAGTATAGTAAGCTGCACGAGGCACAAAGCCGTATGCAAAATGAGAAAGAAAAACGCCAAACTTGTAAGCAGCTAAAAGAGAAACTAGCTGAATGGCAAGAAGAATATGCGTTCATGCAAGAACAATTAAAGCAATTAGTAGTAGAACGAGATAGTTTATGGCATATCGCAGAAGCTACAAATGAAGAGATGTTTCTAGAGGCAGGTAAACTAGCGGAAAAACGTGAAGATGCAGAGAAACAAGTGGGGCGTTTATTGCCGCAAATTGATCTTTTAGAACAACGTTTAACGAGTTTATCATTAGCTGAACATTATGAAGCTGACGGTTATGATGAAAAATTAAAGCAAGAACTGACAACCGCGCAAAACTGTCTTACAAAGGAAAAAGAACTGACAGAGCGTATTGCACAGCATCGTATGGAAATTGCGAATTTAGAAGAAGGTAGTACGTACGGTGATTTAATGCACGAATGGGAAATGAAAAAAGCGCAAGTGCGTGAACAAGTGAAGAAGTGGGCTGCGTATGCGGCCGCAAAGACAGTGTTAACGAAAACGAAGCAATATTATCATGAAGTACATCTTCCTCGTATTTTACAAAAATCAGAAGAGTATTTTGTGTATTTAACGGGCGGACGATATAGTAAAATCTTTTCACCGTCAGAGGCGGAGCCGTTTATTGTAGAGCGTAACGATGGTATGCGTTTTTATAGTCATGAACTAAGCCAAGCCACAGCTGAGCAGTTGTATTTATCGCTGAGATTTGCGTTAGCAAAAACATTTGAGCATGATTATCCATTTATTATTGATGACAGTTTCGTGCACTTTGATGCGGTAAGGACGAATCGGACGATTGAACTTATAAAGGAAATTGCAAAGGATAGACAAGTGATCTTCTTTACATGTCATGCGCATTTACTCGCGTATTTTACAGAAAAACAGATTATAAAATTAACGCATAAGCGTAAAGAAAATGAGTTGTAGTGTGCTATACTAAAAGTAACTGATTTGGTGGAGGAATTCGAATGAAAAAGAAAATTGCAGAGTATGAAGTTGGTGAACAAGTCGATATTTTCTTGTTAATTAAAACAGCGACAAAAGGTATCGCAAGCAATGGAAAGCCATTTTTAACAGTAATCTTACAAGATCCAAGTGGAGATATTGAAGCGAAATTGTGGGACGTATCACCAGAAGTTGAGAAACAATATGTAGCGGAAACAATCGTGAAAGTAGCTGGAGATATTTTAAACTACAAAGGCCGTATTCAATTACGTGTGAAACAAATTCGAGTTGCGAATGAAAATGAAGTAACAGATATCTCAGACTTCGTAGAAAAAGCACCAGTGAAAAAAGAAGATATGGTTGAGAAAATTACGCAATACATATTTGAAATGAGAAACCCGAACATTCAACGTCTAACAAGACATTTATTAAATAAGCATCAAAACGAATTTTTAGACTATCCAGCAGCGACGAAGAACCATCACGAGTTCGTATCTGGATTAGCTTATCACGTCGTATCGATGCTTGATTTAGCGAAAGCTATCTCAAATCTATATCCATCATTAGATAAAGACTTACTATATGCAGGCGTTATTTTACATGACCTTGGTAAAGTAATCGAATTATCTGGCCCAATTTCTACAACGTATACGTTAGAAGGAAATTTACTAGGCCACATTTCAATTATGGTGAACGAAATTGGGAAAGCAGCAGACGAGCTGCAAATCGATGCAGAAGAAGTATTAATTCTTCAACACATCGTGCTTTCTCACCACGGAAAAGCAGAATGGGGTAGCCCGAAACCACCATTAGTAAAAGAAGCAGAAATTCTGCACTACATCGATAACTTAGATGCAAAAATGAACATGATGGACCGCGCATTAGGACGCACAAAACCAGGCGAATACACTGAGCGTGTCTTTGCACTTGATAATCGTTCGTTCTATAAACCGTCGTTTCATAATTAATAGTGTGAATAAAGTGGCCTCATTAAGTGTTAATATGCTTAGTGGGGCTGTTTTTTATTGAAAATGAAATAAAATAGTTAAGAAGTACGTATGGGTGTAATGAAGAACTAATAAAACATATCTTGCCACTAGAATGGGAGCATATCAACTTTTTAGTTGAGTACCGCCAGCATGTCAGAAAAATTATGCTAAGCAAAAAATACAATAGGCTGTCCATATGGGCAGCTTATTTACATAATTCTCGTTATTGGGAGTTGATTAATATCAGTTCATTTGTTTTTCAAAAGGAGTTATTTTGTTCGTTCAAAGATAATATCAAAGTAATTCGCGTACCCCATAGTTGGTGGCGCAAATAGTTGATTTTATAGGGGGGAAACCTGTAACTAAAGCCTAATATAGGTGTTTTTGTTTAAATTTTGCTTAATTCTCACTGGTAATTCACTAAAAATTTAGAAATCGTTATATAATGAATTTAATTTAAAATTAGGAGTGATTAAATTGCCAGATATGATAAACCTCGTTCTTTTCATCATTATAGCGAGGTGTTAAAACTTCTAATAGAAAGCATATTCGATTAAGAAAGAAGGGGTAGTTATGAAAACTAGTGAAGAAACGCATTGGCAAAGGTTTAAACGTAAGAGTAAATCCCCGAAAGAGTGGTTAAAGAAAGTATACGAATTTTTTATTAATGAACACGTATGGGATGCTATCTTTAAAGTGTTCCTTAAACTAGTATGGGCAGTAAAAGGTATGGGGAGAAGCTTGAAACGGGTAATAGAAAACATATTCAATTAAATTCTATTCTGTCATACTTTCCTCATACGATCGATAATTTCCAATAAATTTGTTTTATATAATGGAGTGTGAATACGACAGTTGATACAGCAATGGCTATAATACCTATATGTGCGTAAAAATTGAAGTAATCATATTTCTGGAAGAAAAATTCAAGGACAGGAAATAAAAGAGTAAGACTAGCAATTAATATTAATTGTTCTTTTTTCATTATCATGCCTCCTTCTTTGTATAATTCAGCATTGATAGAAACAATTCCTATATGAATATCCTATACATGATCAGTTAACATAACGTTCTATTATCAGTAGCAAGGACAAGGAGGAACCCTGCTCTCACAAGGGAACCTCCTTTTTACGTTCTATGGATCTATGCAATTTTTTATACATTCCTATTCTGGTGCGGTTTTAGGGTGCTTGTCTGTTATTGGATTAACGGAAAAACTGTATAAAATCTCGCATACTCGTAGCGTGTTTTTTTCAAAAATGCTGGCGATATCTCACATCCATCAACTTATGAATTTTATAATGTCCTCAAACCAAGAATTTCTCGTGTTTTTAGTCCAAAATGTTATTTAATAAAAAAATATCTCGAATTTGAGATAAATCACTTGCTTTTTAATCACTTGAGGTGTAAAGTGATAGTAACGAAAGCGATTGAGTCATATGAAAAACATACACTCATTTGCTTTCGACTTACAAAACAAAGCAACTTATGCAGTAAAAACTAAGATGAATTTACAAAAACATAATGAGAATAAATTAAAACGCTAAAAACCATATTAGTTGTGGGAAATGTTATTTTTTTAGTCATCACTTGACTAGTAAAATGAAACGGAGGAATAAACTATGTATGAAATTAAAGGGCATCATCATATTTCAATGGTTACGAAAAATGCAAATGAAAATAATTACTTTTATAAAAATGTGCTTGGCTTACGTCGTGTGAAAATGACGGTAAACCAAGATGATCCGTCTATGTATCACTTATTTTACGGAGATAAAACAGGAAGTCCAGGTACGGAATTATCATTTTTTGAAATGCCTTTAGTAGGAAAAACGTACCGTGGTACGAATGCAATTACGCGAATTGGATTACTCGTGCCTTCAGAGGAAAGCTTACATTATTGGAAAGAACGATTTGAGAAATTTGATGTAAAGCATAGTGAAATGACAACATATGCAAATCGTCCTGCTTTGCAATTTGAGGATGCTGAAGGTCTTCGCTTAGTACTACTCGTTTCAAACGGAGAAAAAGTGGAGCACTGGGAAACTTGGGAGAAATCAGAAGTTCCTGCAGAGCATCAAATTCAAGGAATGGGTTCTGTGGAAATGACAGTTCGTAGACTTGATAAAATGGCGAGCACACTTACAGAGATGTTTGGTTATACAGAGGTTAGCCGTAGCGAAGAGGAAGCAATTTTCCAGTCCATTAAAGGAGAGGCTTTTGGAGAAATCGTTGTGAAATATTTAGATGGTCCTACTGAAAAACCGGGCCGCGGTAGCATCCACCATTTAGCAATTCGTGTGAAAAACGATACAGAGCTTGCTTATTGGGAAGAACAGGTGATACAAAGAGGCTTCCAGTCTTCAGGAATCATCGACCGTTTCTATTTTAAAAGCTTATATTTCCGCGAATCAAACGGAATCCTATTTGAAATTGCGACAGATGGACCAGGATTTACAGTTGATGGAGATGTGGAACATTTAGGAGAAAAACTTGATTTACCACCGTTCCTAGAAGATCAGCGTGCAGAGATTGAAGCGAATTTAGCACCTATAGAAGAGAAGTAATAGAAGAGAAAATATAAATTTTAAAACCATTGGAGGAATATAAAATGAACCAATTAAAAGGAATTCACCACGTTACAGCGATTACAAGTAGTGCAGAAAAGAACTATGAGTTTTTCACTCACGTTTTAGGAATGCGTTTAGTTAAAAAAACAGTAAACCAAGATGACATTCAAACGTATCATTTATTCTTTGCAGATGATAAAGGTAGTGCAGGAACAGATATGACATTCTTTGACTTCCCAGGTATTCCAAAAGGAGTACACGGTACAAATGAAATTTCAAAAACGTCATTCCGCGTGCCAACTGATGCAGCACTAGCGTATTGGGTGAAACGTTTTGACCGTCTTGAAGTAGAACATACAGGAATTAAAGAGCAATTTGGTAAGAAAACTCTTTCGTTCGTTGACTTTGACGATCAACACTATCAATTAATCTCAGATGAATTAGATAATGGAATAGAATCAGGTACACCGTGGCAAAACGGACCAGTTCCATTAGAATATGCAATTACTGGTTTAGGCCCTGTATTCATCCGTATTGCAAACTTTAGTTTCTTCAAAGAAGTGTTAGAGAAAGTTCTATTATTTAAAGAGGTTGCGCAAGAAGGAGAATTCTATTTATTTGAAGTGAATAAAGGTGGAAACGGTGCTTCTGTCATTGTAGAACATAATACAGTTCTTCCTGAAGCACAACAAGGGTTTGGTACGGTGCACCATGCTGCATTCCGCGTAGAAGATCGTGCTGTATTAGAAGAATGGATTGAGAGAATCAGTAGCGTTGGACTTCCGTCATCTGGATATGTAAATCGCCACTTCTTCGAGTCATTATATGCAAGAGTTGCACCACAAATTTTATTTGAATTCGCAACAGACGGCCCAGGGTTTATGGGAGATGAGCCATACGAAACACTTGGCGAAAAGTTATCATTACCTCCGTTCTTAGAGCCAAAACGTGAAGAAATCGAAAAATTAGTTCGTCCAATTGATACAGTGAGAAGTACGAAGGAATTTATGAAAGAGTAACAATAGAAATAGTAAGTAGGAGAGCAAGTAGTTTTAGCTGATCGCTGGAACTGCTTGTTTTTTTATTTGTTCTATGAAGTTTTCTGACAATTTTTTCTCAAGTTATCAAAAAGGAAAACTTTGGTATAATCAATTAAAATATTTAATTTTCTGATAATTATTTTTCAATACATAGAAAAGAGGTGGTAATATACAATTTGGATAATTGTATAAATATCCTAATTTTGTAAGTTTGAAGAGAAGGGGATGCGAGTGTATGGGAGCAGATGTAGTAACACGGGAGCAAATGAAACATTCTTTAGATGATTGGTATCGTGTAATGTTGCAGCAAAACATAGAGAAAGCCACGGAAATGAAAGAGGAGATTGATAGTAAGATTAGTGTGCTGGATGTGGATCAGGATGTATTGCTTTATCATGCGTTATTGAACTTTAGATATGATGCATTAGTTGATTGGATTGGGGTTAGAGAAGATAGTTTTGATAAAGTGGAAGCTTTCGAAATTCCAACAGAGGGCTTTTTAGCTTATTATTATCACTTTTTTAAAGGGTTTCATTGTACATTAATTTCAAATTATAACGAAGCGAAAGAACAGTATGAGCAAGCTGAGAAGTTATTAAAATATATTGCAGATCCGATAGAGCATGCGGAGTTTCATTATCGGATGGGGAATTTCTATTATCATTCCTATCAACAAATTAATGCAATTGATTATTTGAAAAAGGCAAAAGAAGATTTTACAAAGCAACCAGGATATGAGATTAATTTGGCTTTATGTAAGAATGTATTGGGTTTATGTTGTATAGATTTAAGACAATTTGAATTGGCGGAGGAAAATTTAAATGATGCATTAAATGTTTTCCAACAAGCTAATCATGAAAAATATATTTTAATGGTTAGAAATAATTTAGGATGGCTATACGGCAGTCAAGATTTATCTGATTTAGCGATTAGACATTTAAGCGAAGTTACTCAAAAAATGCCTGAAAATTTTAAAGCAATTTTTACTGAAGCGGAGGAAAACTACAAATTAGGTAGGGTAGAAACTGCTGATGAGTTAATAGAATTGGGCTTAAGAATTTGTAACAAATTACAAAATAAAGAATTTCAATATCGATTTATAATTTTAAAAGAGCTGAATATTAAATCCAGTGCTAGTCAATTAGAGAAAGTAACTTTAGAAGGGATTTTATATTTTGAAGAACATTCTCTTTTAGAGTGTGTTAAAGAATATATGGAAATATTAGCTTATAAGTTTTATCAGGAAGAAAATCATGAAAAAGCTAGTAAGTACTTCTTTATTAGTAGTCAAGCTCAAAAAAGAATTCTCAAAAAGGGAGCGTTAAAATAAATGAAAAAGGCTAGTTTATTCATTACCGGTTTAGTAGTTACACTGTCAATTGGACTGAATTCTTTGGCTGGGTTTCAAGAGCAATCATTAAATAGAGGAGACACAGGTGGAGCACCAGCAAGGCCAGACTATGTTAGCTTTAATAAAGGAGATACTGGTGGAGCACCAGTAAAACCAGACTATGCTAGTTTTAATAGAGGAGACACGGGTGGAGCGCCAGCAAGACCAGACTACGTTAACATTGGTGAAACAGGCGGAGCACCAGCAGATAATAGAGGCGATGGAGGAGCACCAGCCAACTTCAATAAAGGTGACGGTGGCGGTATTAGCAAACAAGATTCACACGCTGACCATTTTTAAATTAAATAACAAAGTGAAGGGACCTCATAACGAGGTCTCTTTTCTTTTTGCGACTAAAAACAATTGACTTACTTTAAATATGTAACTATAATAGTTACAAAACAACCATTAGTAATAGAAATGAGTTATATTTTTTTAGTGTAATTGTAACTTTAGTAGTTACAATTGAAATTAATCATAAAACAACCAAAAAATGTAAAAACTTTAAATAGCAACAAGAGAAAGGAGACGGGAATGTTGAAACGGTTTAAGTTTTATATGATTAGCGGTATTGTGCTCGTTTTGCTTATCGTATGTAACTTCGTTGATAAGCCAATCGCGAAGGTTGGAGAAGTGAAAGATACTGTTATGATGAAGCTGAATACGAAAGAGAGTATGGCACAAATCGACGGGCAGACGATCTATTTTAAGAAAATTGGTGAGGGGAAGCCTCCTTTACTTATGCTGCACGGGTTTGGTGGTTCTTCTGATGGATTTAGTGATATTTATCCGGAACTTGCGCGAGATCACACGATTATTGCAGTGGATATTTTAGGGTTTGGGCGTTCTTCAAAGCCAATTGATTTTGAGTATTCGTTTCCTGCGCAAGTGAATTTATATTATAAGTTAATGAAGAAGCTTGGATATGATCAATTCGCAGTACTTGGTCATTCGATGGGCGGAGAGATGTCACTGAATTTAGCATATTTATATCCGGATGCAGTAACGCATCTCATTTTAGCGGATTCTACAGGAATAGAGTCTTTCCAGCAAAAAGAAAGTTATGAAGTGCCGCCGCTATCGACAGACTTACAAACTGTAACTGAGATTACGGATTATAATAAAAATGAAGTGAAAAATAGTCGTGACGATAAACAGCATTATGATCAGCTGACGAAAATGAGAGAGCGCCGCATTGCGATGGAAGCCGATAAAATTAAGGTGCCGACTCTAATTATATGGGGTAGAAATGATAAGAGCGTTTCTTGGAAAAATGGTGAACTGTATCATCAGCTATTTGCGAATAGTACGTTCCATATTATTGAAAAAGGATACCATGCGCCGTTTCGCCAGGAACCAATCGAGTTTATGGAATATGTACAAGCGTTCTTCGCGAAGAATCCACAATGATAAAATTTTAAGCATAAATCTACTTCTTTCCTCATACAGTGAAACTAATAAGGCTTGTCTAAGGAAAGGAATGAAGTAGAGTGGAAACTTTACCATGGTGGGTGTATCTTGTAATCGTTGGGATCGTATTAAGTGGCTACATGGTTTTATATACTTCGAAAAAAGAGCAAGAGATGGATAATGAGTTTATTGAAAAAGAAGGCGAAGTGTATATGAAGCGTTTAGCAGAGGAACGCGAGAAACGTAATCAGGATAGTGATAAAGATTCTGTATTGCTTTAATAGAAATGTTGAAAGGCTATTATCTAGTAGAAGTTTACATCTAGATGGTAGCCTTTTTCTTTTTTGGAAGCATGTATACGAAATTCATCATGAACTTTTATTGAGGGCATTTATATATATGTTTCTTCATAAGAATGGAACTAGCGGGGTATTTTATTGGGGGGGGGATTAACAATGCATAGGGATGAAACTTCATTACATCCGGATACAGGTGTTACATCTGTAATGTTTGTTGAGCGTTCATTAAATGAAATTCGTTTTTGGTCTAGAATCATGAAGGAGCATTCTCTTTTTCTTCGCTTAGGGTTTAGATGTGAGGATACGCAACTAATCGAAGAGGCGAATCAATTTTATCGATTGTTTGAACATATTGAACAAATAGCGCATTCCTATACAAATGAAACAGATCCTGAGCAAATCAAAAGGTTTAATGCAGAAGTACAACAAGCCGCAACTAATATTTGGGGATTTAAACGAAAGATTTTAGGGTTGATTCTCACATGTAAATTGCCGGGACAAAATAACTTTCCACTGTTAGTTGACCATACGAGTAGGGAAGCTGATTATTTTAGAAAACGTTTAATGGAATTAAATGAAGGAAAATTAGATGCTCTTCCTGATGCTATTATTAAAGAAAATGTTTTCTTTCTAAGGATTATGGCAGACCATGCTAAATTTATTGGTCATCTTCTTGATCCATCAGAAAGAAAGCTTGTAGATACAGCGCGAAATTTTAGCAATGATTTTGATGCATTAATGTATCAAGCAATTGACTTAGAATCAATGAAACCACAATCCCAAACAGTCCCTCTTTTAGATCAATTTTTAGATCAAAATCGTGTATCGGTTGCATCTCTTCGGGATTTTAAGAAGACAGCACGTGATTTAATTGAGCAATGTAAAATAAAGAGTATCATTCACCCACTATTGGCAGACCATGTTTTCCGTGAAGCTGATAGATTTCTTGAAATCATTGATATGTATGATGTTCATCTTACAAATATTCAATCACAACATAGATATTAGAAGGTAAGGAAAGATACTATTTTGCTTTCAGTTGAGAAGTTAACAATGAATTGTTAGCTTCTTTTTTCGCGTAGAAATGTCTCTTTAAAAACTACATAATTCCCTTTGACCAAATATGTAATTCTCTGTAAAATGATATATATGGAAAGATTGTGAATATACAGGAAATCTATTCGTAGTAGATTCTAATAAATTATTCGGGGAAAATTTATTAATTAAGTATATTAATTTTTTCACAATCAATTTTACAACTAAAGGGGTAGTAGTAATCATGAAGGCAAAGAAATTAGTGAGTTTAGCATTACCAGTTATGTTATTGAGCGGTTGTATTACAATTGAAACGGATGGTAAGAAAGCTGATGAACCAAAGAAAGAAGAAACACAAAAGGTAGAGAAAGAGAATAAGGCTTCTGAAAAAGAGAGTAAGTCAACTGATAGCAAGAAAGAGGATAGCTCATCTGTAGCGAAAGGTGAAGGTACAAACAGTAGTTCATCAAGTAGTCAACAAAGTTCCTCTTTTAATTCTTCAACTGGTAAGGTAACTGGTTCGGATGTTGAAAGGTACAAGGCAGATATCATAAACAGTGCTACTCAAATTGAAGATACAATGAAATTAATTGAAGGAATAGCAAATTCAGACGTAAAATCATACAAACAAAAGAAAAGTGAAGTACAACTGAGTTTAGGTGGAGCGAAGGCAACAACGAAGAAACTGAAAAATTTACAAGCGCCTCCTGAATTACAGGGAGAACAAGCGAAGATAAAGCAATCGATGGAACTGTATGCGGATTGTTTCCAACTTCTCTTTGATGCATTAGACCAAGAAGACGAGAGTAAAATGCATCAATCATTAAGTAAAGCACAAGAAGGTTCAAAACTGTTTGAAGAAGCAGCGAAGAGTATCGGTAGTAAAACCAACTAAGAATAAATGGCTTAAAGGGCTATGAGGTATGAAAGTGAAGAAACTAATAGCTGCTGCAGTTCCAGTTGCTTTATTATTAAGTGGTTGTGTTACAGTAAAAGATTCGGCAAATAAAGAAGAAAAGACAGAAGAAACAAGTAAATCTAAGGCCTCTGAAACGAAGGGGAAATCAACTAATTCGAAAGAAGAAAGTAAAGATGTTCAAAAGGTTCGCGTTTTTGATGAAGATTATGCACATATTTATTAGACATTGAACAGGATATGTTAAGACGATTTGATTACTATGATGGAAACACATTACAAATTTATCATATGGACGATAACGTTCGTATTCGGTATGCAAAACAATAAATAATCGGCAAGAAACTCTGTGATAAATTTTACAGGTTTTTTTGTTCGTTCTAATTGTATTTCTTCATTATTTTCCTAGATACTAGTATAAGTTGGGAGATGAATAAAATGATTTTCTTTCTGGAAAATGATAAGAAGGGGAATCGGGATAGTGATAAGGATTCGGTTTTATTATAATTATGGGAGCGTGGATAACGTACTGTTATCCACTGTTTTATTTCCTAAAATATATCAACGATTTTTCAAATATATCGAACACAACTTGAAATATATCAACGATTTTTTCAATATATCGACGATTCGACATAGGATATCGACTTACCGACACAAAACGACAATATTAAGAAGCACGGTTATTGTTCGGGAAATTATTATTGGAACATAGCATATAGAATGTACATACTAAATAGCACCATTATAAGCTGTAACGCACAAGTTGCACAGCCAACGCAACGACAACTCGCTTTACTCATCATCATGTATTTGCTCATACTAGAAGTAGATAGGTGAGAAACATAGTATGATTTTTAGTGAACGCTTAAAAGAAGAACGAGAAAAATGAAAGAAATCCCCTACACTAGCTGTTCTTTTCACTTAAATTGTGTACTATAAAGGATAGGACGACATAAAGAAGGGGACATATAGAATGGAATTTCATGAACAAAAGATTTTGCCGGCAGTGAGGCAAATTAAAGATTTGGAAAAGCTATTACATAGTTCGTATGAGTATATCGTTATTTTAGATATTCATGTCGGTCAATTGAAGAGTGTTATATCACTTGCGAAGCAATATTGTAAAAAGGTGTTTTTACATGTGGATTTAATTCATGGTTTGCAGAGTGATGGGCATGCGACGGAATATTTATGTCAGGAGTTTAGACCGTACGGGTTACTTTCAACAAAGGCGAGCGTGATTATGAAGGCGAAGCAAAAAGGTGTTGTGGCAATACAACGCATCTTTTTAATCGATTCGAGTGCGATGGAGAAGAGTTGTAATCTTTTAGATAAGACGAAACCGGATTATATAGAGGTACTTCCTGGAGCATTAACGGACGTTATCGCTGAAGTGAAAGAGCGTACTGGTGTACCGATTTTAGCGGGTGGTTTTATTCGTACAGTGGATGATGTGGAGAAAGCGTTAAATGCTGGTGCGACAGCAATTACGACATCAAAACGCGAACTATGGAAACATTACCAAAAAAAGTGACGAAAATGTGAAATAATTCTGTTGACACCGCTTTCATTAACGGTTAACATTATAGACAAGTTAATAAACGTGACGGAGAAAAGAAGAGATCCACATTTCATTGTTTCTATATAAATTTATATAGAAGCGTGCAAAGCTGTGGGTCTTTTTCTTTTGATAAAAACGAATGGCCATTCATTTTACCTCTATCACATTTGGAAGCGTTTAAATTGATTGTGGAGGGATACTATGTCAGCATTTTTAGGAGAGTTAATAGGGACTGCGTTGTTAATCGTACTTGGTGGCGGCGTTTGTGCTGGTGTAAGTTTAAAGAAGTCGTTTGCGAAAGATTCTGGTTGGATTGTAATTACAATGGGCTGGGGCTTAGCGGTAGCGGTTGCAGCATATGCGGTTGGATCAATTAGTGGGGCACATTTGAATCCAGCTTTAACGATAGGATTAGCATTTAAGGGAGCGTTCCCATGGAGTGACGTACCTGGTTATATCGCAGCACAAATGATTGGGGCAATTATCGGGGCAGTTATCGTATATTTACATTACTTACCACACTGGAAAGAAACAGAAGATCCAGGAACAAAGTTAGGCGTATTTGCAACAGGTCCAGCAATTCCGAACACATTTGCAAACCTTTTAAGTGAAATGATTGGAACATTCGTTTTAGTATTTGGTATATTAGCAATTGGTGCAAATAAATTTGCAGATGGATTAAATCCATTCATCGTAGGTTTCTTAATTGTAAGTATTGGTTTATCATTAGGTGGAACGACAGGATACGCAATCAACCCAGCACGTGATTTAGGCCCGCGTATCGCACACTTCTTCCTTCCGATTGCAGGAAAAGGCGGTTCAAACTGGAAGTATGCATGGATTCCAGTAGTAGGTCCGATTTTAGGTGGATCACTTGCAGGATTATTCCATCAAGTTGTATTTGAAGGAAAACAAAATGCAGCACTTATTTATGTGATTATTGCAACAGTGATTGTACTAGCAATCTCTTATATGACAAGCAAAAAAAGTGGAAGCAATACAAATAGTAGAAAAGTAGCATAAGGGGGAAACCGATATGAAAAAATATATTCTTTCATTAGACCAAGGAACAACTAGCTCACGCGCAATTCTTTTCAATAAAAAAGGTGAAATTGTTCATTCAGCTCAAAAAGAATTTACACAACATTTTCCAAAGCCGGGCTGGGTAGAGCATAACGCGCAGGAAATTTGGGGATCTATTTTAGCAGTTATCGCAACTTGTTTAAGTGAAGCTGATGTAAAACCAGAACAAATCGCTGGTATCGGTATTACGAACCAACGTGAAACAACGGTTGTATGGGATAAAACAACTAGTAAACCAATTTACAACGCAATCGTATGGCAATCTCGCCAAACAGCTGAAATTTGTGATGAGTTAAAAGAAAAAGGTTATGGCGAAATGGTTCGCGAAAAAACAGGTCTTTTAATTGATGCATACTTCTCTGGTACGAAAGTAAAATGGATTTTAGATAACGTTGAAGGTGCAAGAGAGAAAGCAGAAAACGGCGATCTATTATTCGGAACAATTGATTCGTGGCTTGTATGGAAACTATCTGGTGGTAAAGCGCACGTAACGGATTACTCAAATGCATCACGTACATTAATGTTTAACATCCACGACTTACAGTGGGATGATGAGCTTCTAGAAATGTTAACAGTACCAAAGAGCATGCTTCCAGAAGTACGTCCATCATCTGAAGTGTATGGAGAAACAATTGACTATCACTTCTTCGGTCAAAATGTACCGATTGCCGGTGTAGCTGGTGACCAACAAGCAGCATTATTTGGACAAGCTTGTTTCGGTGAAGGTATGGCGAAAAATACTTACGGAACTGGTTGCTTCATGTTAATGAACACTGGTGAAAAAGCAGTAGCTTCTGAGCATGGTCTATTAACAACAATTGCATGGGGAATAGATGGTAAAGTAAAATATGCATTAGAAGGAAGTATTTTCGTAGCAGGTTCTGCAATTCAGTGGTTACGTGACGGAATGCGCATGTTTAAAGATGCAAGTGAGAGTGAAGTGTATGCTTCTCGTGTTGAATCAACTGACGGTGTATACGTTGTACCAGCATTCGTAGGATTAGGTACACCTTACTGGGATAGTGAAGTACGCGGTGCTATGTTTGGTGTAACACGCGGTACGACGAAAGAGCACTTCATTCGTGCAACACTAGAATCTTTAGCTTACCAAACAAAAGACGTATTATGCGCAATGGAAGCAGATTCAGGTATTGAACTAAAAACATTACGCGTTGACGGCGGGGCAGTTAAAAATAACTTCTTAATGAAGTTCCAAAGTGATATTTTAGACGTTCCTGTAGAGCGTCCAGTAATCAATGAAACAACAGCTTTAGGTGCAGCGTACTTAGCTGGTCTTGCGGTTGGATATTGGAAAAACCAAGATGAAATTAAAGAACAGTGGCATATGGACAAACGCTTTGAACCAACGATGGAAGCGAAAACAAGCGAAGAGCTATATGCTGGATGGAAAAAAGCAATTGAAGCAACAAAAGCTTTCAAATAATCATAAACAGTGTTATAATGGTGACAAGTTAATAATTCGGTAGGAGATTTGGAGAGACCACAACACGCTATAGAGGCGAAATCTATAGCGGAGTTTGTGGTCTCTTTTTTCGTTATCAAAGGGAGGAATTACCATGAAATTTTCAAGTAAACAACGTAAAGACGTATTAAACGGAGTAAATAAACAAGAATTAGATGTGATCGTAATTGGTGGAGGTATTACTGGTTCTGGTATTGCATTAGATGGAGCAACACGCGGGTTATCAACAATTGTGTTTGAAATGCAGGACTTTGCAGCAGGTACATCAAGTCGTTCAACGAAGCTTGTACACGGTGGTCTACGTTATTTAAAACAACTTGAAGTGAAAATGGTAGCAGAGGTGGGTAAAGAGCGTGCGATCGTATATGAGAACGGTCCCCATGTAACAACACCAGAGTGGATGTTACTTCCGTTCCATACAGGTGGTACGTTCGGATCATTCAGTACATCAATTGGTCTTCGTGTATACGACTTCTTAGCAGGTGTAAAACGAAGCGAGCGCAGAAAAATGTTTAGCCGTGAAGAAACGCTGAAGAAAGAGCCTCTTGTAAAACAAGAAGGATTAAAAGGCGGCGGTTACTACGTTGAATATCGCACTGATGATGCGCGTCTTACAATTGAAGTAATGAAAGAAGCAATTGAACACGGCGCAAAAGCTGTTAACTACGCAAAAGTAGACGGTTTCTTATATAAAGATGGAAAAGTATGTGGTGTACGTGTAATCGATTTACTAGACGGAGAAGTATATGAAGTTTACGGTAAGAAAATTGTAAACGCAGCGGGTCCTTGGGTAGATACACTTCGTGAAAAAGATAACTCGAAAAAAGGGAAAGTACTTCAGTTATCAAAAGGTGTTCACTTAGTAATTGATCAAAAACGTTTCCCATTAGGTCAAGCGATTTACTTCGATACACCAGATAAACGTATGGTATTCGCGATTCCGCGCGGAGGAAAAACATATGTAGGTACAACAGATACGTTCTATGATAAAGATGCAGCTGTACCACAAATGACAACAGAAGATCGCACATACATCATTAATGCGATTAACTATATGTTCCCAAGCGTAAAAATTACGGAAAAAGACATCGAATCAAGCTGGGCTGGTGTACGTCCGTTAATTTATGAAGAAGGTAAGAGTGCATCTGAAATTTCTCGTAAAGACGAAATTTGGACTTCTGAATCTGGTTTAATTACAATCGCAGGTGGTAAATTAACAGGATACCGCAAAATGGCTGAAATGGTAGTAGACTACGTAACGAATTTACTACAAAAAGAAGGTCATAGTGCATATCCGAAGAGCACAACGAAACATATGCCAATCTCTGGTGGACATGTAGATGGCTCTAAAGGATTACCAGCATTTATTGCGAAAAAAGCAGGCGAAGGTACAAAATACGGTTTAACGACAGCACAAGCAGAAGAATTCGCGAAATTCTACGGCTCTAACGTTGACATACTATTCGACTTAGCGAAAAAACATAAAGATGAAGCGAAAGAATACAACATGCCGCTAGACGTTCTAATCCCACTTGTATACGCAATGGATTACGAAATGACAGCAAAACCAGTTGACTTCTTCGTACGCCGCAGAGGTGCTGTATTCTTCAACATCCACTGGGTATACGAGTGGAAAGAAGCAGTAATCAACTACATGGCTGCGAAACTAGGCTGGAGCAAAGAAGAGCAAATGAAACACACAGCAGAACTAGAAAAAGCATTAACAGACGCTGTCGTTCCTGTAGACCAACAAGAACAAGCAGCTGCATTAGCGTAAAATAGAGAAACACCTGAAGAGAACCTCTTCAGGTGTTTTTTATCTTGACTAAAAATAAATAAAATGTGTTACAATGATGGTAGAGTATATAGTATGAATTTTGCATAAAATAAAGAAGACAGAAGCCTGAGAAACTTCTGCCTTTGTAACCTAACTTGCTATTGTGGTGGTAGTAGGTGCGGTTATAAGACAATTACATTAACGTTTTAGCCGAGAACCGCCCTTACCTTTTCCACGAAGCAGGGTGGTTCTCGCTTTTTTGTATACAGAAATTAGCCACGGACCGACGTATCTTCTACCGATGACAACGCCAGCTCCGGTTAGGATACCGTACATTAATTTCATTACAAACATCGCGATCATATTATCACCTCCCCCCTTTTTTCAAAATGGAAGAGATGATTACCACACCTACTAGTTATAGCTTATTAAGTTACAGTTTAATTGTATTATGTTTTAAAATAGGGAACAAGACAAATGGATGAAAAGCCCTAGTTTTAAATGGTTGGGTAGTGTGTAAAGCGTGTTTTGTCATATACAACTTATTTGTGACCGCCTACAAGTTAAGGTTTTCATTCAACCTTGTTAAATAAACAAACATAACTAAAAAATAAGGATAATGATAACAACGTTCAGATGAAATAAACAACAGAACTAGAAAAGCAGTAGATCAACAATAGCAAGCAGCTGCGTTATGTATAGAAATTCAAATACTATACTTGTATTTTATAACTCGAAAACCTAATATTTAGTTTATTGAGATAAGTGTAATACAAAAAAATAAGATACCGATATGAGGTGTATCATGAAAAAATTAATTACTTACGACCCTGCAATCCAGATGGCATATCTGTATGTAATTCCATTCACTTCAGAAATTGAGATTGAATCAACTGAAGAATTGGAAGAAAATCCGACATTAAATTTAGATATAGATCAATTCGATCGTATAGTGGGGATAGAGTTTTTTGGAGAAAATGCTCGTAAATTAAAAGAATTAACAAATAAGAGTAAAATATATATAAAGAAAACTTCAAATGATAATACATACATATACTCATTTAGACTTTCTCAGGATACTCATTTGCAAAAAGTGTTATTTCATAATATCGTATTTTATTTTTCGGATAAGAAGTATGAAGAATTTATCGGTTTTGATATTATGAAGCCCTCTTTGTATGGCTATGAGATATTAGATTCTTTAAGTGAGTGTTAGGAAGAAGGGGGACCCTGATTAAATGGGTTCTTTTTTATTTAGCGGTTTTTGAAGAAGAATTTCAAAATGAAAGAGCGCCTTGGGAGAAAGACGCTCTTTAGGTGAATGTAGTGTAATAACTATTCGGTTTATTATATGTAATTTGCTGAGGAAGTGTTTTATAAAAAATGTTATTATCAATTACATTTTTTTATTTAATTTATAAAACTTTTCCATACAGTGCGTCGTCTAATATATGGGAAGGAGGAAATGCTGTGGATGAATTAACGGTAGAAGCGTTTGAAATAGAAGATAAGGAGGACCTTATCGACGAAATCATGAACAAGTATGGACAAGAAGTCTTACAGCTTGTGTATTCATATGTGAATAATAAAGAGGTTGCGGAGGATTTAACGCAAGATATATTTGTGAAATGCTATAAATCTCTTCATACATATAAAGGGAATTCGAACTTAAAAACATGGTTATGGAGAATTGCAATCAATCATTGTAAGGACTATTTAAAAAGTTGGTATAACAAAAAAGTTATCGTGACAGAGGATGACTTTACGTATATGGGGAGTCAAAAAGAAAGTGTGGAACAAACTGTCATTCAAAATGCGGAGGATCGTGAACTGACTTCTGCAGTAATGAATTTACCGATCAAATATCGAGAAGTGATTTATTTATTTTATTATGAAGAGTTATCAATTAAAGAGATTGCGATTGTAATAGAAGTGAAGGAAAACACGATAAAAACGAGACTGAAAAAAGCGAAGGAACTTTTGAAGAAAGGATTGGAGGAATAATCACATGGAAGATCGATTAAAAGGTTTGCGAAAATCAATGGAGAACACAACGTTTAAACATTTGAGTTTTTCTGATCAGCACCAAAAGCGGGTGCGCGAAAAAATCAATCAATCGTCCGAGAAAGAAGAAGATATCCTTTTAGCAGTGTTGCAACTTCTTATGAATGAAAAAACAGGTTATGAATTGATGCAGCTGTTGCGGGGGAGAGGGATTCAAAAATTCGAAGGTGATGAAGGGTCTCTATACACTTTATTACATCGGCTAGAGCAGAATCGCTTTATCCAATCTAGCTGGGACCACGCGGGAGCTAAATATTATCAATTAAATGATAAAGGAAACAAGATGGTACGAAAGGCAGAGAAGAATGCTACGAAGGCACGATTTATATTAAAAGGATTAGTACAGGAGTGAGAACAAATTGAACAAAAAAGGGGAGCGTTTTTTAAAAGAGGTTACGAACCATATTAAATCAAAAGAAGCGAAGGACTTGGTGGCAACGGAACTAGACTTTCACTTAAAACAGGCGAAGAATATGTGGATAGAAAAAGGGTTAAGTGAGGAAGTTGCTGAAGATAAGGCCGTTGAACAAATGGGGAGTCCGATTAAACTGGGGCAGGAACTTAACAAACTTCATAAGCCAAAGGTTGATTGGTTTTTAATTGGTTTATTAGTGGCTGCGATGGGGTTAGGGTTTTTGCCGGTTATAGCCTTTGGATACATGAATGATTTACTAATGGATAAGGTGATAGCTGTTGTTCTTGGTATTGCAACAGCGTTAGGGATGATGCTGATTGATTATCGGAAGTTAGAGAGATTAGGGTGGCTGTTTTACACAATTGGAGTACTTATCTTGTTAATGATATACTGTTTTCCGAACGATTCGATACTTGGAGAACCGATAATAAAAGTTGGTCCTATTGCAATTGATCGTTTAATGTCAGTACCGTTCTTTTTTCTGGCTTGGGCTTCTTTTTTCAATAACAATAGATTGAAAGTTAGGTATCTTGTAGTGTTGTATTTATTTTCTTTGTATTTATTCTTAATTGGCGCAGCTTTTTCAGTGATTTTTATTTATATCACGATGGTATTCGTTATGCTTTGGTGGAGTAAGTTAGGGAAGAAAAAGGCATTAATTATTACAATTGTACCAATCTGTTTATTGATTATAGGGGCCTATTTTTCCTGGGCCACAGTAAAAGGAGTTTATTTGGATAGATTTTTAGGGTATTTGAATCCAGAGCGTGATGCACAGGGCGCAGGATTTATGTATATACGTTTAAAAGAGGTAATGTCGTCAGCAGGGTGGTTTGGTACATATGGAGATGTAAAGCTCATCCCTAATCCAGATAGTGATTTTGTATTTGCAAGTTTGACTTATTATTATGGATATGTGCTTGCACTGGTCCTTGTTTTAATTCTTTCTCTTTTTGTAGCACGGTTAATGTTCATATCTTATACAATAAATGACCGGTATGGTAAATTGCTTCTCATTGGAGGAATGACTCTTTTCGTAGTTCAATTCCTTTATAACGTTGGTATGATTTTAGGTTTATTACCGATTACCGCTATATTATTACCTTTTATTAGTTATGGATTAACACCAACTGTATTTCATGCGCTTTTAATGGGAATCGTACTGAGTGTATATCGACGTAAAGATATGTCGTTTAGAATAAGAAAAACACCTTGATACTTATATAAATTGCATGTAAAAGATTGTATTATTATGATCAAGTATAGACATAAATAGAGAGCAGAAGAGGGGTATGATAAATAACCCTCTTTTCGTGTTTAAATAAGTGCACTCTCTTTAATAGAAATACATAATTCAGAACGAGAAATTGATTCAGCTAGCTGCTGTAAATAGGCGTATTCTTCCGCGTCTTTTTCGGAAGTGTTAGGATCCAATACAGGTGAAGAAAGAAGTACATCAATCGTAAGTATGTCTGCATCATGAGAAATGATGTTATAACCTGCAAATACAGGTTGTTTTAAGTCTTTTACTTTTTGAATCATCTGATGGAATTTCGTAACACTTATATGGATTTGTGCGAATGGAAAGCATTTTTGGGTAGGATTCCCGATGGTCTTTCTAATTTTATAATCGTATACATAGTAGTACTTTTCTTGCTGCTTGATTGTTTGCAACTCTTTCGTTAATAAGTGGTATTTGTCTGTAAGTTCAGTTGTAAGTACATCTTGTTCTTCGCCAACTAATAATGTGAAAGGTCTTGGTGAGGAGATTGAAATGGTGCGGACGTTTAGGTCAGTAAAAGTGTGCTTAGATTGTAAAATGGTATGTAATTTTTCGGCAGGAAATTCACCGTCATAAATAGCAATAAAATAATGGTTCATCTTTTCGCTCCTTAACTTTTTTCTAAACTGATATATTCTACTTTAAAGGTGTAAGTCCTGCATAAAAAAGAAAACACCTTGATTGTTATCAAGGTGTTGTAATAAGCTCAAAACTCTCCGAATCAGCCTCAAGAATAAAAGGACTAACCTCGCCAACGCTATAAAGTTGTAGTTCATGCATCGCGCGCGTACAAGCAGTATAGAACAATCTACGTACGCTCTCATCACTGTACACATCTTTAGAAGCATCGTAAATAATAACAGCGTCAAATTCGATACCCTTCGCTAAGTAAGCAGGGATCACAACGATGCCTTGCTCATACTCAGCTGAGTTACTCTTAACGAGTTTAATATTCTCGATATGACTAAGCGCTTCGTATGCAGCGGCACTTTCAGCTGCGGATTTACATATAATTGCGATTGTATTGTGCTGCTCTTTTTGCAGTTCAGCAATTTTGGCAGTAATACGTTCGTGCAGTTCGCTCTCATTTGATACTTTCGTTACTGTAGGTTTCTCGCCGTCACGTTCAAAGGCGTGAATGTTCTTGCCTTCCGGTACGAGAGCACGTGTGAACTCAATAATTGGTTTTGTTGAGCGATAGCTACGAGTTAAGTTAATGCCGTTTGTTTCGTCTGGCCCGTATAAATTCGTAAGTGTATCGAAATTCACTGTTTCACTCGCATGGGCAAATATCGCTTGGTTAAAGTCTCCGAGTACCGTCATTCTCGCAGCAGGGAAGAGACGTTTTAAAAACTCGAACTGAAACGGTGAATAATCTTGCGCTTCGTCTACGAGTACGTGTTTAATTGATCGGTTCGTTTGGAAGCCTTCAATTAACTCTTTTAAAAGTAAAAATGGAGTTGCATCCTCGTAATATAATTTTCCTTCATCGAGCATGTTCACCGTTAAAGAACAAATGTCATCCCAGTCTTTCGGTTTTTCTCCCGTAACCCATGATGCATCTGTGAATAGCTGTTTATATATGCCTGTGAAATTGATAAAGCGCAATGTTTGAACACCTTTGCGAAGTGGTTTCAATTTTTTACGGACAATCATACGTCCAAGTACTTTCGCTTCTTTCTCAAAATCGTTAAAGGAGTTGTCGTCGAACTCACCTTTTTTCTGTAAATATTTATAAGCCTTTTGATATTCATCTTTACTAAGTAATTCAATTTCCTCTTCTACCCAAGGCTTTTTCAGTTCTGTTTTTTCAATTTCATCTATTTGTTTATTTAGCCAATCCGTTAACTTTTCAATTCGATTATGGAAGCGGAGGGAGGAGTCAGTATTATAAAATTGCTCTGTAATTTCTTTCGCAGAGACAATTAGCTTTCCTCTAAATTTCATTCCTCTAAATAGCATGCCTGATGATTCAAGAGATTGTCTGTACGCTCGAATCATTTCGAAAAATTGAGTAGATGCTTTAAAGCGAATGCTTGCATTTCTTGTTTTATAGATAGGGCTATTTGTTTCAGTGAGCATATATTCTAATTGCTCGTATGGATCTTCCACGTCAAATGACTTACTTAGTCTATGATTTAAATATTCTTGGAATGTCACTTGCTGCATATTTTCTTCGCCGAGTTCAGGTAGTACGTTAGATACGTAGCTATTGAACATAGAGTTAGGGGAGAAGAGAATAATTTGATCTGCTTTTAGCCATTCGCGATATTTATATAGTAAGTAGGCGATTCGTTGCAGGGCAGCTGACGTTTTACCACTACCAGCAGCTCCTTGCACGATAAGGAGTCGGCCTTCATCGTGACGAATAATTTCATTTTGTTCGCGCTGAATCGTAGCGACGATACTTTGCATATGTTTGTTTGTACCTTTTCCGAGCGCTTGTTGCAAGATCTCATCGCCAATTGTAAGGCTCGTATCGAACATAGAATCAATCTCGCCATTTTGAATAATGTATTGTAATTTTTTCTCCACGTTACCGTGGATTACGCCTCCTGGTGTACTATATTCAGCTGGTCCTGGTGGATAATCGTAGTATACACTCGAAATAGGTGCGCGCCAGTCATATATAAGAAAGTTTTCTCCGCTAGCATCCGTAAGTGTAGCAACGCCAATATAAATTTGTTCCGCAGCAGATTCTCCTTCTTCTTTGAAATCAATTCGTCCGAAATAAGGTGCTTTATGCATGCGTTTTAGTGCGGCAAGTCGATTAAAGGTGTGCTTATGGGTAATTTGTGTGACAGCTAGTGACTGAGCTTGTTGTCTTAAGTTGATAACTGTTTCAAGATAATCATCAAAAGTATCAGTATTCACTTTCACGTCATCCCAAAAGTGTTTACGAATATGGATTACTTCTGCCCGGCGTCTGCCAGTTTCGTTTTCCAGTTTATCAATTTGCTGCGTAATCGTTTCGATTACGGTATCCAATCTTTTTTGCTCTAAATCAAGTTTTTTGTTCATACGGTAAGCACTCCTTTAAAAGTGAAAAATAGAGGTTGACTGAAGATGTGTTTTGGTGTAAAATTAAGATACGGATAAATACGTTCTTTATATTTAGTGAAACGTGTTTCTGTACTAATTTAACATAGTTTTTGAATTTAATCAATGATAATAAGATAAACCTTGGTTCCGTGTGGCGTGGATCAAGGTTTTTTTGTGTTTTAAGAGGGGTTCGCAGTTATTGTCAGTTTCTGTCGGTAAGTCGATATATTATGAAAATCGCCGATATAATTGGAGTTGTGGTCGATATATTTAAAAAATCGCTGATATAATTCATTCAGAGGACCAACTATATAATTTCATTTACCGAATCTAGATATAACTACCGAGAGAAGAGGGGATAAAAAAAGCTCGGGCCTAAGCCCAAGCTTTTTATTTCATTATTTCTTTTCTTCTTTTTTAGCGTCAGTTTTCTTCTCTTCGAAAAGATCTTTCAAATCTTTATCGTCAACTTTTACGTCAGCTTTTTTGATTTCTTTCATCATAAGATCGTTCATGAATGCGCCATCTTGTGCTTTCTTTTGAACGATTTCTTTTTTGATGTCAGCTTTAGATTGTTCGAATGATTTTTCTGGCTCTTTAATGTCTGTTACTTTAATGATGTGGTAACCGAATTGTGATTTCACAGGTTCGCTTACTTCATCTTTTTTCAGTTTATAAGCAGCCTCTTCGAATTCTTTAACCATTTTGCCAGGTCCGAAGAATCCTAAGTCTCCACCTTTTTCTTTTGAACCAGTATCTTCAGAGTATTGTTTTGCTAACTCTTCGAAAGATTTACCTTGTCCAAGTTCTTCTTTAACCTTTTTCGCAGTTGCTTCATCTTTTACAAGAATGTGGCTTGCTTTAATTTCAGGCTTGTAGTTATCTTTTAATTCTTTATCAGTGATTGTTTTCTCAATAGCTTTTTCTTGCGCTAATTGAGCACGTACACCAGTTTTTAACGTTTCTTCTTTAATACCTTGTTGTTTTAATAGTGTATCGAATTGATCACCGTATTGTTTTTTCATTTCATCGAACTTTTTGTCTACTTCTTTGTCTTCAACTTTGTAGTTTTTAATAAGTACTTTTTCCATAACCATGTTGTTTAGTACTTGTTTACCAGCTTGTGTCTTCATTTGCTCGTAGAATTCTTCTTTTGTAATGTCACCAGCTTTAGATGTAACGATTTTGTCTGATGATGATGTTCCACATGCTGATAATGCGATTACACTTGTTGCGGCTAAGGCAAGCATAGCTTTCTTCATTCGATAAACACTCCTACTATTATGTATTTTTAATTTATCCTATACCAATGAATTTTAGTTCATTAGAGCCCGATTAAGTCTCACTGATACTTTTGCTTTTTTTGTTGGTAAAGCTCGCTTAACAGGGCTTACCGAGGCTTTAGGATAAAGTTAAGATGCGTGTCATGTATTTCATAGTATAAGCAATATGTACAAAATTTAATATATCATATTTCGACGTGTTTTCATATTGATAAAGAAAAATTAACCAGTACGTGTCAGATTTTGAAGGTGTACCATATTGGGCGTATGCCGCATATACAGAATAGAGGAGGGGATGGGGATGAATTCTCAACTTATTTTATTACTTGTACTGTTTATTTTATTGGTTATAGTAGGTATAATTTGCTTATAGAGGAAAAAAGTGAGGAAGGGGCTTTCCTTCCTCACTTTCCATGAAATATAATTTCTATATAACTAGAAATTAATAAAATTGTTATACATACATTAATAACCCGAAAGACACCGGGTTGGCGGCTCGCAGATATTTGTTTTCGTTCACACAGTGTATGTGTCATGAAATTCGTGTAAAATATAACAAGAAGTGCGAATGCGACAAAAACAACTGTTATAAGTGTCATGAGGCGAGACCTCCTTTTGGCTAAAATACATATACTTTATATATTGTATCATACGATATTTTGTTCGTGTTATAAAATTCAGAAATAGAAGACTTTGTGTTAGAAAGTGAGGGAGAAAATGGACGTTGTTAGAAGATTAGAACAAGCTGAATACTACGTAGACCTACTATTTAAAATGATTGATGAAGAAAAGTGTCCATTTTATTCTTTGATCATAAAGAAAAAAGCTCGTAAAAAAGATATTGAACGTATACTAAATCTTTGTGAAATACTGAACGAACAATATGTAGTGGAGAAAGCAGAAGGACTTCTTTTGTTCGATGCGCTGTTAGATCAATTTGAAAAAGCGCTTCCACATCAGCTCGAAGTACACGAAACTGCGGAAGCGCTAGCAAAACAAGGTTTATTCAAACCGCTTATGAATGAATTCTTAAGCATGATTGCGAAAAAGTAAATAGATTACTTCTTAACTAACTTCTGATCGGATTCTGTAAAGTTCTCTTCAATATCTTCTAATGATTTCTCAAAAATATCGATGAAGTCTTGTCCGTAAATGTTGCGCAAGATAGCAATCAGTTCGATATTTTCTGGGAACTTCCCATAAAAATTACGAAGTGCAAGAGCCCCATTAAACACTGAATTATTTTCAGGATCATACTCCTCCATTAAGCGAAGTAGTAATTCTTCCCCTTTGTCTGTAATTTCAATGTACGTATTTCGTTTGTCATCTTCTTTTTTAGAGAATACAAGATACCCGCGTTCTTCCAGCTTTTTTGAGAAGTTAAACGCCGTTGATACGTGCATAACTCCAAACTTAGCAATCTCAGAAATAGAAGCCCCTTTTAAATGATAAGCGATTGTTAAAATATGATGCTCATTAATGTTTAAATCGTAAGGCTTAATCCACATCTGCCAATCTTTTTCTACACATTTCCATAACGCTTTCGATAATTGAGCAATGCGTTGGCTGAAAATCATCGCTTCTTTTACCGAGTAATCTTTTTCTCCACTTTTCATATACTCACCCACTTTAACATTCTTTTTCATTACTATCTATTATGCCAGTAAAATAAAAATTAATAAAGTCTTTTTGTGAGAATTGTGAAAATTTTTTGGAAAAATGACATTCTATACAAATCATGCATAACTATGGAAGCGTTTTATGAGTCGTGAATACATGTGTTGTCCATACATGTTAAGTGATAACATATATTGTAAATGCATAAAAACACGGCATACTTGTGTGATATGCCGTGTTAAGGTCAATTTATATAAAAAATATTTGTTATATGCAAAAAACTAAGCAGGAATTTGTTTACGCTTTTTCCGGAACAGCTTTTTGTAGTTTCTCAATTGATTTTTGAATGTCCAAAATCTCTTGCTCAATATGTCGTTTGTTTTGAGAAATATCTTGCTTCCAGTTAGAAAGTGTATCGTGCATGTCGTCTTTTAATTCTTGGAACACTTCTTTACCTTCTGAAGCAGTTTCAACGATTTGACGTTTTAATAATTTTGTATCAGCTGTAATATCAGCTAAAGTCTTTTTAATATCATTTCCTTTTTCTTTTAACTTACCGCGCATGTCTTTGCCAGAAGAAGGAGTTGAGAAAAGAACAGTTAGTCCAGCAACTGCTCCGCCGCAAATGACACCTGTAATAAAGGATTTAGCTTTTGACATAAAAGGAGACCTCCTTATTTTTTGTTCGTATTCATGATGTGAAAAAATATGCATATCTTTAAGACGAGGGAAAGGAAAATGTGCAGTCCCTGGCATCTTAAGTGGAGAAACAAGCCGTGCCATATTTAATCACTTTAGGAAAGTGGCTTGTTATGTATGACTACTTATTATAGTGTCACTATTTCACGCTATTTGCAATTGTACTTGCGATGTTTTGTAAATTTTCCATAGTGTATTCATTCTGATGTGATTTCCAAACAGCACCGAAACCATCGTTTTCACCGTAGCGTGGAATTAAATGAAGGTGGAAGTGGAACACAGTTTGTCCAGCTTTTTCACCGTTGTTGTTAAGTAGGTTAAAGCCAACTGGATTAAACTCTGCTTTAATCGCATTTGCGATTTTTGGAACGACAGAAAAAATATGTGATGCGATTTCTGGCGTTAACGCAAAAATGTCTTGTTTGTGAACTTTCGGAATAACAAGAGTATGTCCTTTTGTTACTTGACTAATATCTAAAAATGCAAGCACATGTTCATCTTCGTATACTTTTGAGCAAGGGATTTGCCCGTCAATGATTTTGCAAAAAATACAATTATCTGCTGTATGATTCATTGATCTCATCCTTTCAAATATCCTTAGCCGTATTTTACCATAATTACATAAGAGAACAAACACGAAAAACAGGAAGCTGACTCAGCTTCCTGTTTTCTGAAGAGGGATTGAAAAAAGCATTATCGTAATTTACGTTTCGCAGACACCTCATTTATTTTAAGAAATGCACGGTAAATCGGCTAAAGTTTCTGCCGTAGACACCCCATTTTCAAGTGAAATGAATTGCAATCTTTTATAAAATGAAATTGTTTATTTTTTAAAACAGTATATGCTCTTTCAGAGACACCCCGTTTCGAAAATGAAACAAATAATCTGGTTATGTGTAAATTTCTTTGTCCAACATGGACACCCCATTTCATGATGACTTCACTATGTTGTTGTACTCATCAATTGGTGGTCGCTTTTTCAATGTGTTCCTTCTTCCTTAATTATGATGTCCGCTTTCGTAAAAATATATGCGAACAAATTTAAATTTTTTTTGAATGCATCGATACTATGTAGTGCAGCGTAATTTTTGGTAAGATGAATATAGAACGAATATAAATGAAGAAAGTGGTGTCGTATGAGCGAGTTATTGCGTGTAGAAAATGTTACAGGAGGATATACGAAACGACCTGTATTAAAAGATGTTTCGTTCTCTGTGAATAAAGGCGAACTTGTCGGCTTAATCGGTTTAAATGGAGCTGGTAAAAGTACGACGATTAAACATATTATTGGTTTAATGGAACCGAAAAAAGGAACTGTCACAATTAATGGGAAAACAATTCGTGATGATATGACAGCGTACCGTTCTAGTTTTTCGTTCATCCCAGAAACACCGGTATTATATGATGAGCTAACGCTAGAAGAACATTTGAAGTTAACAGCGATGGCTTACGGTGTCGATGAAAAACAATATGAAGAACGTGTAGGACAATTATTACAAGAATTTCGTATGAAAAATCGTTTGAAATGGTTTCCGTCTCATTTCTCAAAAGGGATGAAACAAAAAGTAATGATTATGAGTGCGTTTTTAGTGGAGCCATCTCTTTATATTGTGGACGAACCGTTTGTTGGGCTTGATCCGTTAGCAATCCAATCACTCCTTCAAATGATGGATCAAATGAAAAAGAGCGGTGCAGGTATTTTAATGAGTACACATATTTTAGCGACGGCAGAGCGTTATTGTGATTCGTTCATTATTCTGCATCAAGGCGAAGTAAGAGCGAAGGGAACATTATCTGAGCTGCAATCACAGTTTCATATGCCAGGTGCAACGTTAGATGATATTTATATTGCATTAACGAAGGAAGAAGATTATGAATAGCGCAGCATTATGGAAAGAACGATTTCGTCACTTTCTACAAGAAGTTCGTACATATAGTAAATACGTATTTAATGATCATTTAAAATTTATTTTCGTATTCATCATCGGCGCAGGAGCGTATTATTACCAGCAATGGTTACAAACGTTAACACCTTTGTTTCCAACTGGGCTCGTTATGGCAGTGTTACTTGGACTCGTATTAACGACCGGATCCATTCAAACGTTGTTAAAAGAAGCGGATCTCGTTTACTTACTGCCAGTTGAAGAAAAGTTAAAACCGTACTTCACAAAGGCATTTCTTTTTACGTTTATGATTCAGTTATATATAATCGCAATCGTAGCGGCAGCGCTTGCCCCGTTATACTTCCAGCAAATGAAGCAAACAGGAGCGGCTTACATATGGATTGTACTTGCGTTTGTCATTGTAAAAGCGTGGAACTTATTCGTAGCGTGGGAAAAGTCATTTTTAACAGATCAAAATATACAAAGAGTCGATTGGTTCATTCGTTTTATTTTAAACGGATTATTTGTTTACTTCCTTGTAGAACGTACTTCCATTATGTTTATTGGCGGAATCGTCCTTCTGATGGTGTTATACCTTGCTATTCTGCATCAAATGGTGAAGGGGAAACCACTAAACTGGGAGTATTTAATTTCTGAAGAAGGTAAGAAGATGATGCTGCTATACCGCATCGCGAATATGTTCGTTGATGTACCAGCATTAAAAGAGAGAGTAGCACGCAGAAAATGGCTTGATTTCATTCTTTCGATGATTGGTGAAAAGCGTACCTATTTATACTTATATACGAGAACGTTCTTAAGATCTGGTAACTATTTCGGCTTATATGTACGCCTGCTCGCTCTTGGCGGAGTTATTCTTTACTTCATTCCGTTTTTATATGGACGATTTATTGTAAGCCTTATTTTCTTATACTTAATCGGTTATCAGCTATTAACTTTATGGAAACATCACCGCATGAAAATTTGGCTTGATTTGTACCCAGTAGGCGGAGAAGAGAAGAAAAAAGATTTTCTTACTTTATTAAATGCAATTCTTATTACAGGTAGCGTTATATTTACAATCATATTTGCACTTGCTACGAAAGATTTCATGATGACGGGAATTTTACTAGTCGTAAGCATAGTATTTAGTATCGGTTTCGTTTATCAATACGGGGCAAAACGTATTGAGCGTTTAAATTGAAGGGAAGGAACCTATGATTACATATGAAGAAAAGGTTATAAAAGAACTGGAGCAGTGGAAAGCTACATTCATGAAAGATTCTTCTATGATGACACGGTTCTCAAAGAAAGTGCAGACGAAAGTACAACAGCTTATTCCGGCGAAAGTGCAAAAAGTATTAACAGAAACGATTCGGATGATGGTGCAAACAATTAGTGCCGGATCAAACTTTATAAAGCCGAAATTAAAAGAGACGAACTGGTCGTTGCAAAGACGAGATGATGAAGTACGTAAAAAAATGGATGAGTATAAAAAAATAGCAGCGGCAGAAGGAGCGGGGACGGGAGCAGGCGGTATTCTCCTTGGCCTTGCTGACTTTCCGCTTTTACTCGGCATTAAAATTAAATTTTTATTCGATGCAGCAACATTGTACGGATTTGATACGAGCGATAAAGAAGAGCGCCTTTTTATCCTTCACGTTTTCCAACTTGCCTTTTCAAGTGACGACCACCGAAAAGAAATATGGAAAGCAATCGAAACATGGGATACAGAAGAAGAAAATCATATGGACTGGGAAAAGTTCCAAACAGAGTACCGAGACTATATCGATTTAGCGAAAATGCTTCAGCTCGTACCCATAATCGGTGCCCCGGTCGGCGCATATGCGAACTATCAATTATTGCAAAGACTCGGAGAAGTAACGATGAATTGCTATCGTATGCGATTGTTGAATAAGGATTAAAAAGAAAGCATCCTAAATTTGTGATTTAGGATGCTTTTTTGTTTTAATGATTAATGCTTGAAAAGAAGAAGGTATAATTCAGATTGTCTTTTTAGCGTTTTAGGCTGAAATTAGTAGTAGAGATAGAACCGATATTATAATCATCCTTATAATCAATTGAAGTAGTAAATTTTTTATTTGTATCATCTTTGATATGACCAGTTATAAAAATAGTTTCGATATCATTAGAAGGAAATCGATGATTCGTAATAGTCACTTCTAAATTCTCTTTTTCTTTGAAATACTGAATGGTTTCTTCTGTTGCTTTATTAACAATTTGTTGTTCCTCATTCTTTTGATCTATCGTACATCCTCCTAAAAGGATAAATGTAAAGATAAAGAATAATCTTATACCGTATTTTTTCATGAATAATCACTCCATAAATGTTGCGTTATATTTCTCTTTACTAAATTTTATATCGACAGAACATTGTGGGGCGAGGTATAAAGAAAAGGCACTTTAAAAGAGTGCCTTTTCTTTATTATTTTAAATGTAAATTTTCACTTGTAGAGATAGAACCTATTGTATATTCATCTCCACCGTATTCTATTGTAATATTAAATGTTTTGCTTTCATCATTTTTTATATAGCCGGAGATAAAGATACCTTGTAAATCACTTGGACCAAATCTATAATCAGTGATTACTACATCTAAGTCTTGTTTTTCTTTGAAGTATTGGATTGTTCTTTCTTCTGCCTGTTCAACTATTTGTTGTTCAGTATTTTTTTGATCTATAGTACATCCCCCTAAAATACTTGAAATAAATATAAAGAATAGAAAAAAACTAATTTTTTTGATTTTAATATCCATATTTATCCTCCATGAATGTTATCTTAATTATAAGAATATATCAAATGTTGTAGGAGAAAAATGTTTTGAGTAACAAAAATGAAATTTTAGATTCTACTTTCTATCAATTAGCAGACACAACGTATAAATCTGATAAAGATATTGAAGAAGAAGTTGTTATTACCAATAAAGAAGGTCGAAGTTTACAAGCATAGGAAAAGGGAGGAACATTCCACGACAAACAAACCGGAATAGACGCAGTAGTCTTTGAACGAGATGTTGATGGGAAAAAGCAAGTTATGGTATCTTTCCGAGGAACAGAAGGGGATAAAATTATAGAGAAAAACTCTTTAGGCATTCCGGTGAAGCCAGGGGAAGGTATGAAGGATTTAAAAACAGATACAAATCATTTTGTTAAGAAAAAAATTCATATGCTAAAATATTTTACGTAAAAAAGACACTCTAGTGAGTGTCTAATGATTATTCTTTTAATTTTAGATTTTTAGAGTATGATCTAGAACTTATATTATACTCTCCACCCCCATATTCTACACCTACCCCAAACGTTTTGCTTTTATCTCCTTTAACGTGTCCATCTATAAATACAGTTTGAAAATCATTGGGGGAGAACTCATGTCCTGTAATTACTACATCTAGCTCCTCTCTTTCTTTAAAATATTTAATGGTTACCTCTTCTGCCTTTGCTACTATTTCTTTTTCTTCATTTGTTTTATTATTCATACTGCATCCTCCTAAAAGGATAAGTGTAAGGATAATGAATAATCTTATACCATTTTTTTTCAATCAAAACCCCTCCATTAATGTTATTCTATATTTAGAATATATTAAATTATCTGGGAGTGGGATGTTTTGAAGGAAAATGATAAAGTTTTAGATTCTAGTTATTATTAGCTGTCAAGGTTTGCTTATCGTGGTGATGAAAAAGCATGTTGGGAAGCGATGATACAAAAGGAAAAAATCTTGTTAGAAGATGGTGCAGTAGCTCCTTTCTATCAAACGGGACGCTCATACTTATAACAATTGTCTATTAAAGTGCTTGTGACGAATGATTTTGGGGGAGAATTTAATTTTAAATGGACTGAAGTTAAATAATGAAATGACATTGCTGTATGATGGTAACTAAAAAGAGCCTCTAGTGAGTATCTAATGACCTAGTTTTTTCATTCTAGACTTTCAGAATATGTTCTAGAAGTGACTCTATAATCACTATCTCCATATTCGACATGCAATGTAAATGCTTGAGTTTTATCGTCTTTAACATGTCCTTTTATAAAAACAGTTTGAAAATCACTCGGAGCAAATTCATATCCAGTAATTACTACATCTAGATTTTCTTTTTCCTTAAAATATTTAATGGTTGTTTCATTTGCTTTTTCAACTATTGGTTGTTCAGTATTTTTTTGATCCATAGTACATCCCCCTAAAGTACCTAAAATAAGTATAAATAATAAATGAAAACTAAATTTTTCAATTTTAATATCCATATTTGTGCTCCAATAATGACATCTTGATTATATAAAATATCGTGATAGAAGGAATGTTTTTAGTGAAAAAAGCACTCACTTTTTCTGGTAGCAGGTGTTTTTTAGTTTTTCTTTCTTATAAGGGACACTCCTGAATGAAAGAAGCAAACTTAAATAGTTATGTTGAAGTGAAACTATTAGATTTAGTAGTTTAAATCAAAACCTTCAGATGTGGAAATGGAACCGATGTGATAATCATTAGCGTATTCAACATCTGCTGAGAATTTTTTATTTTTATCATCTTTCACATGCCCTGAAATCCAAACACTTTGAAAGTCCTTCGGGGCAAATTTATGTTTAGTAATCACTACGTCTAGATTTTCTTTTTCTTTAAAATATTTAATAGTTGCTTCTGTAGCCTTATCTATTATTAGTTGCTCTTCTTTTTTATTATCCACAGTACACCCTCCTAAAGTAGTAAATACAAAGATTAAAAGGAAATAAAAACTAATTTTTTTGAATTTAATAACCATTTTCTCCCTCCAATGATGTTATCCTAGTTATTAGGATATAACATTTTTTACAAGGAGGGAATATTTTGAAAGAAAATAATAAAATTACAGATGAAACCTTTTTTCGTTTATCTAAATAGGAATTGATTTGTTTTATAAAAAAGACATCCTAATCACACATTTAGGATGTCTTTTTGCTCTAATGATTAATGTTTAAAAGGAAAATTTCAGATTGTCTATTCAGTGTTTTAGGCTGAAATTAGTGGTAGAGATAGAACCGATATTATAATCATCTTTATAATCAATTGAAGTAGTAAATTTCTTATTTGTATCATCTTTGATATGACCAGTTATAAAAATAGTTTCGATGTCATTAGAAGGAAATCGATGATTCGTAATAGTCAATTCTAAATTTTCTTTTTCTTTAAAATATTGGATTGTAGTTTCTGTTGCCTTATTAACTATTTGTTGTTCCTCATTCTTTTGATCTATAGTACATCCTCCTAAAAGGATAAGTGTAAAAATAATGAATAACCTTATACTATATTTTTTCACGAATAATCACTCCGTTAATAGTGCGTTATATTCCTCTGCAATAAATTTTATATTCACTGAACATTGTGTGGTGAAGCATAAAGAAAAGGCACTCTAAAGTGCCCCGATTATTAGTTTTTAAGCTCTAAATTTTTGGTAGTTGAAATAGCGCCTATATGATAATTATTTGCGTATTCAACTGAAGCGGTAAATTCTTTCGTTTTATCATTAGTCACATAGCCTGATATAGAGATAGTTTGAAAGTCTTTTGATCCAAATTCTTGATCAGCAATTGTTACATCTAAGCCTTCTGTTTTTTTGAAATACTGAATGGTAGTTTCTGTTGCTTTATTAACTATTTGTTGTTCAGTATTTTTTTGATCTATAGTACATCCTCCTAAAATACTTGAAATAAATATAAAGAATAGAAAAAAACTAATTTTTTTGATTTTAATATCCATATTTATCCTCCAGTAATGGCATCTTGATTATATAAAATATCGTGATAGAAGGAATGTTTTTAGTGAAAAAAGCACTCACTTTTTCTGATAGCGGGTGCTTTTTCGTTTTTTTTCTTATAAGGAATACTCCTGAATGAAAAAAGCAAACTTAAATAATTATGTTGACGTGAAACTATTAGATTTAGTGTTTAAAATCAAAATTATTAGATGCTGAGATAGAACCAATATGATAATCATTAGCATATTGGACTGAGGCGGTAAACTTTTTACTTTTGTCATTTGTTACATAACCTGAGATAAGGATAGTTTGAAAATCTTTTGGTCCAAATTTATGTTTGGTAATTGTTACATCTAATCCCTCTGTTTCTTTGAAATATTTAATAGTTTCTTCTTTTGCCTTATCAATTACTTGTTGTTCTTGTTGTTTTTCTTGTTTATTTTCCATAGTACATCCTCCAAAAATGGTAATTAAAATCATTAATATCAAAGAAAATAAAACTTTTTTTCTTTTTATTTCCATGATTATCCTCCGAAAAATGTTATTCTAATTTTTAGAATAACCTAAATTTTACGGGAGGGGAATGGTTTGAACAATAATAATCAAGTATTAGATGTTACGTATTATGAATTAGCCCAGAGGGCATATGATGATGATGAAACACTTCAAGGTAAAGTTGTGCTTAAAGATAGTGATAAAAATCTGATTCAAGAATGGAAGGTAGAAAAAACATTCCACGACAAACAAACCGGAATGGACGCAGTAGTCTTTGAACGAGATGTTGATGGGAAAAAGCAAGTTATGGTATCTTTCCGAGGAACAGAAGGGGATAAAATTATAGAGAAAAATTCTTTAGGCATTCCGATGAAGCCAGGGAAGGTATGAAGGATTTAAAAAGAGATACAAATTATTTTGTTAAGAAAGAAATTCATATGCTAAAGTACTTTACGCAAAAAAGACACCATAAGGTGTCTTCAATAGACTTGGTAACCAAACTTTATATATTATATTAATCTTAAGTATTATTAAAGTTTTTTAGATTTATTATTAATAATTTAATTTAAAGTTTTCAGAACGAGATATAGAACCGACCCTATATTCCCCATCACCAAATTCTACATCTACTGAGAATTCTTTACTTTTATCATTCTTAACATAACCATCTATAAATACAGTTTGAAAATCATTTGGAGGAAAGCTATGCCCTGTAATTACTACATCTAAATTATGTTTTTCTTTAAAATATTGAATGGTTGTTTCTTCTGCTCTATTAACGATTTGTTTTTCCTCATTTTTTTTATCCATACTACACCCTCCTATAAACATTAATATAAAGACCATCATTAATCCTAAATAATATTTTTTCAATCAATAAGCCTCCTTGAATGTTATCATATATTTAGGATATCTTAAAATTCTTGGGAGGGGAAATGTTTTGAGTGAAAATGATCAAGTATTAGACATAAGTTATTACCAATTAGCAAAAGGGGCTTATCGTAATGATAAGCAATTAAAAAAAGAATTTGATGTTAAAGATACTCATGATAATATTGTCCAAACATGGAAAGTAGGAGAAACATTCCACGATAAACAAACCGGAATGGACGCAGTAGTCTTTGAACGAGATGTCGATGGGAAAAAGCAAGTTATGGTATCTTTCCGAGGAACAGAAGGGGATAAAATTATAGAGAAAAATTCTTTAGGCATTCCGATGAAACCAGGGGAAGGTATGAAGGATTTAAAAACGGATACGAATCATTTTGTATTACGAGAAGGTGTTCATGAACCGGCAGCACCTCCAGTAGCAGGGACTGAGAATGAAGGTTCAAAGAAATATTGGAATGAAGAGAATCAGCGCTGGGAAACACATAATCAATTTGAACAAGCTGAAAGGGTCATGAAACAAGTAACGGATACATATAAGGACAGGGATGATGTGGAGATATATACGACGGGGCATTCATTAGGCGGCGCCTTAGCTGAATATGCAGCGGCATCTAATGACAATGTAAGGTGTATGTCATGGAATGCACCGAGTGCAAAACATTTGTTACCGCCTGATTTACAAGAAAGAGCTAATAATGGAGAATTTAAAGGTAGAATTGTCTCGATTGTTCACGGATCAGATTCAATCGGTTATGGTCCTTTTGGTCCATATGATGGTCATATAGGTTCAACTTATGCTGTTACACCACCTGTTACGAAAGAAGACCTTTCTAAATTACCATTGGAACAAAGAATATTGTTTGAAGCTAATCGCTTTTTGGACTCCGTAAAAGATAAACCTGGATTTCATTATCAAAATAATAAGTATTTCAAGATGGGGAAAGATGGGAATTTGTCGAGTTCCTATCTTTTGAATTTAGATACAGGGGAAAGAGTATATGATTCACCTGGTAAGTTATTAGGCGGGGGAGAAATTCGTGTAGTTGTAGAGAATCTAGAACAAGCTGTAAGAGATATGAAGCGAAACGCACAAGAATTTCAAGATAGAGTACCAAGGTTAATTTCTAATATGATGACATTATTAGAAACGGCTGAAAGTAGACGGGTAGAGGCTAAAGTAAATAATATACGTGCACATGTAGAGCATTTAAGTTTTTGGTACATACGAACAGCAACGGAAATTTCAGATTTTATTGAGAAGAAAGCCGATGATTATAAGAAGACGGATCAACAATATTAAGGGAGAAGATTAGGATGCCGAGAATCTACTTAAATGAAGAAGCATTGAACCAAGCTTTACAACAATTTGACCAGATGATTCAAGACTTAAACCATAATAAAAGGGTTGTAAGTAATGTACATAATTTACTCTTATCAAGCTGGTCTCAACTTGGAGTAGGGAAAAAAGCCATTAGCGATTTAGAATCTTTCAAAAAAGATATTGAAAGAAGAATGGAAGAATTAGAGTCTGATAAAAGAGAGTTAAAGGGTGCGATTGATTTATTAAAAGCGTTAGATCAAAGTTATGATTACATGGGGCCTAAATATTAGATTACAACAAGCACTCACAACGGTGCTTGTTGTAGTTTAATTGGATGAAAGATTACTGTAGTAATTATGGAGGAATATGATTCTGATTCATAAAGTAAATGGAGAAAGTAATATGTAGTTTTAAATCAAACTTGCAAACGATAATTTTTTATTTTACAATTTATTTACCGACCGGTAAGTAAAAATAAGTGAGGTACAGTATGACAAAGAATTTACAAACATCGCAAAACATTGTAGAGGCGTCATTTAAACTTATGGCAGAGCACGGTATTGAGAAAATGAGTCTTTCCATGATTGCGAAAGAGGTAGGTATTTCAAAACCGGCTATTTATTATCATTTTTCTTCTAAAGAAGCGTTAGTGGACTTTTTATTTGAAGAAATTTTTTCTGGGTATCATTTCGTGAGTTATTTTGATAAAGAGCAATATACGAAAGAAAATTTTGCAGAAAAGTTAATCGCAGATGGTTTACATATGCTCTCTGAGTATGAAGGACAAGAAGGAATACTACGTGTTATAAATGAATTTATCGTAACTGCGACGCGAAATGAAAAGTATCAGAAACGCTTATTTGAAATACAAGAAGAGTTTTTAAATGGTTTCCACGAATTATTGAAGAAAGGCGCGAGACTAGGCGTTGTGTCACAGCATGCAACAGAAGAAAACGCTCATACGTTAGCGCTTGTAATTGATAATATGAGTAATTACATGCTCATGGGATTTCAGTTAAAGTATAAAGAAATTTGGATTCGAAATGTGAAAAACGTCATGAAGGAGGAATAAAAGTGAAAATGCAAAAAAACTGGTGGCTCGGTTTTCTTGGATTTATTGGGGTGTATAAAATTCCAGGCATGATAGAAGCTTTTCAAGCGGATGGAAATTGGATGAAGTTAATCGGTTTCATTTGGCTACTTTGGTTCGGATATTTTATACCTGAGAAGAAAGAAGATTGAATTTCAATTTTCTGTAAGGTTACGTAAAATATAGATTGAGACTATTCGTATATTAGATTACTAGATTTGGAGTGGTTACATGGATCCATTGAAAAATGAAATTCACCCTGACATGGTCAAGGTGTGGAAAGTTCGGGCTGTAATAGAAGAAGGGATCGGTATTCTCGTCATGTTAACGTACCTTTTTCTCATGATAAAGTTTGATTGGTGGGCATGGATTTTGTATGTGATGATTGGGCTAACAGTTGTGTTCGCACCATTTTCGTACTTCTTATTCCCGAAATTACGTCAACGTTATTACAGCTACCAACTAAATGAAGAAGAACTTGAAATTCAGCACGGCCTTTTCGTCGTAAAGCGCGTATTAGTACCGATGATTCGTGTGCAGCACGTGACGATTGAACAAGGGCCGATTATGAGAAAATATGGTTTAGCAGAATTACACATTTCAACAGCAGCAACTTCTCACAGCATCCCAGGCTTAACGATGTATGAAGCAGAAATGTTGAAAACGAAAATCGCAGAATTAGCGAAAGTGAGTGATGAGGATGTATAAGAGACAGCATCCGATCACGATGTTATTAGAATTAAAAATAACAGACTTTATCCCACTCATTATTTTCATGTTTAGTTTAAACGGAAAATTTCCGTTTTGGTATTTAATTCCCGCTGCATTCGGTTTACTCACCGTTTTTTCAGCGTTTGAAAAATGGTATTACACAACGTATTGGGTTGAAAATAACGTATTACATGTGAAACAAGGTCTCTTCGTGAAGAAGGAGAGCTACTTAAATAAAGAACGTGTTCAAACAATCAATACAAGCTCTAACGTGTTATATCAAATGCTTGGCTTAAAGAAAATCCAAATTGAAACCGCTGGCGGGGGCGATGATGCGGAGGTTAGCTTAGCCGGTATTACAGTAGAAGAGGCAACTGAGCTTATTGCTTTGCTAAATGAGCCAACTCCAGAAGTGAAAGCAGAAGGAACGATAGACGAAGCAATAGAAAATACAGTAGAAAAAGAAATCGTTACAGAAGAAAAACAAACGACAGAATATAAATTGACTTGGAAGGAAATTTTATTAGCCTCTGTTACATCGGGTCAGTTTGGGCTATTATTCTGGTTAATCTTTTTCGTGTATCACCAAGTAGATGAGTATATTCCGAAATGGATAGAGAATAGCGTAAAGTCGTATGTAATGAAACATGATATATATGGCTGGATTTTCATGGTAGCTATTTTGCTTGTCCTTTCGTGGATTATATCTACAATCGGGTATGCGCTAAAACATGGAGATTTCACAGTAAATCGAAGAAATGACGAAGTCCGCATTTCACAAGGATTACTTGAGAAAAAAGAACTTGTCCTAAAGTTACATCGTATTCAAGGGATTACGATAAAAGAAAGTATTTTACGTCAGCCATTCGGTTATTGTGCTGTGCAAGTAGAAGTGATTCAAAGTAAGGGAACGGGTGACGAAAAAGAAAAAGTTACACTCCACCCAATCATTCGAAAAGATCGAGTACAACAGTTACTCGCGCATTTACAATTACCATACGAACTTCATACAAATATTATTTCATTACCAAAAACAGCATTACGTCGCTATCTCATTGATAGCTTCATCTTCTTCGCAATGATAGCTATCCCGCTTATTGGAATAAGTATATACTTTGAAAAGCACTTCATCATGTGGGCACTCATTCCGCTTGCGATCCTCATCTTTACACTTGGATACGCAACATTTAAAACAAATGGTTACGGTGTAAACGGAGAGCAAATTACGCTTGTATATCGCAGCGTTGGCAAATATACAGGACTTGTTAGAAGAAGACACGTCCAATCAATGGAGAAGACGCAATCCTATTTCCAGCGCCGCGCGGATTTATGTACGTATAAGTTCTCTAACGCATCATCGAATTATAAATTAGAGCATACGAGAGTAGAAGATGCGGAGAGAATGCAGGATTGGTATAAGAAGAGAATAATTGAGAATTAAGTGGAATGGCTCGTCTTTTGCGGAAGGCGGGCTGTTTTTTATGTGAAAATAATGAATAATATATTTTGACGATATAGCTGATTCCTTTTATAAACAGTATAGTTTCTAGGGAGCTAACATAGGATTTGAATTGATTTAAAGATGATGGAACAAAATAAGGTGAAACTTTAATCAGTGTGGGTTTTCTTCATCCGCACTGATTATTAGTTGAATTAATCGGACTTTAATGGGCAGTTGATCCCCACCTAAATTCTTTGCTCTCGCTGAATTTTGAGATGGGGGTCTTACTGCCCATTAAAATGGGATAAAACGAATTGAGCAAAAAAACTTGCAAAACTAAAAGAGGAGTTGTATATTAATTGATGCATCAAATATTGATATATCAATTAATGTTTTAATAAGTAAGAAGGAGGAATTTTCGAAAACGTGTTATTCAGACGATGTCGGATTTTTATATAAGCTATAAGATTAAAGCGAAGATAGAGGGGGCACAACACTGTGGAAATAATCGCAGCTATTTTAGTCGGGATCGTAGCATTAGAACATTTATTTATCATGATCCTCGAAATGTTTTTTATGAATTCAAAAGTGGCAAAACGTGCTTTTCAATTACCGGAGCATTTAGAAGGAGATCGAAACGTAGCCATTATGTTTGCAAACCAAGGTTTATATAATGGATTTTTAGCCGTTGGTCTCATTTGGGGACTTATACTTGGTCTCAATTCAATTGGTTATATGGTTCAATTATTCTTTGTAATATGTGTGGTAGTAGCAGCTCTGTTCGGTGGTTTCACATCTAATAAATCAATTATTGTGAAACAAGGGCTTCCAGCTATATTAGCGTTGATTGCCCTTTTAATTGTGATATAGAACTAAAGCGTTTGTATAAAAGAACTCATTTTTGAAAAATACGTTATTCTTTCTTCCTATAGGCTCATAGGAAAGAATAGCGTATTTTTTCTTTTTAAGGGGGTATATCCTTCAATTTAATCAAAAATGTAAATTCTTTTTTTAGCGCGATTGTTATGAAAATACGTATTACATTAAGGATTAGAACCGGATTAACGCTTTAAAACATAGAAGGTGGGGAAAATAATGTAAAAAAACTATTGTATGTTTAAAAATCATGTGTTACATTTGTGTTACAAAATAGTTACAAACTGTAACTTATGTTGCGGTTTGTTTTCTTTTGTTTTTCGGTATGTTACAAATCGGAGTACGTATCGAATCGTCAGAAGATATATAAAGTTCAAAAAGTTTTTTCTGTGTGTATAAGAGTGTGTGTAGTAAAGAGCCTGGTGAGAACTTTGCGCACATTATTAAAATTCCTTTCTGTCTTTAAAAGAAGAAAACCAACTACCAACTATTTAGGAGTTTTAAGTAATGATAGTAAATGAAATGTACTTCCTTTCCCGCACACAAAGTACATATTTACGCTCAGTCTAATTACTACACAGACTTTTATACATATAAAACTATTGTTTTAGGGGATATATAGGAGGAGAAAAAATGAAAAAGTTATTAATGGTAATTGGACTTACATTTTTAATGTTAGCTGGATGTAGTAATGGGAATTTTGACAAAGCAATGGGTGAAGGAAAGACCGCGTTAACGAATAAAGAGTATAAAAATGCCTTATCATCATTTGAAAAAGCGCTAGATGAGAAGAAAGATGATTCAGATGCAAAGGTGCTTGTAGAACAAACGAAAGTAATGATTGAAGCTGTGAAGTTAAAAGAAGAAACAAAGGTAGAAGAATCAATCAAGTCATTTGAAAAAGTAGAGAACATGAAGAATGGAAATAGTACGTTAGTAAAACAAGCGAAGGAAGAACGAACAGCATTATTAGCTATCGTCGAACAAAAAAAGAAGTATAGCGAGCAACTGGTGAAAAGTGAAGAGTTAATAAATAAGAAAAATTACGCAGAAGCGAAAGATATATTAAATAAGCTAGTTTCAGAAACAAAAGATAACAAAAATCTTGAAGAATATAATAAAAAAGCTTCAGGATTAATTACTAAAATTGGTGAAGCAGAAAAGAATGCAACGGTAGCGAAGGCAGAAAAAACTAATGTAGCAACAAATCAAAAGGTAACAACAGAGAAGCCTCAAAAGGTAGAGACAGAAAAGAACCAAAAGGTAACGACAGAGAAGCCTCAAAAGGTAGAAGTAGAAAAGAACCAAAAGGTAACAGCAGAGAAGCCTCAAAAAGTAGAAACAGAAAAGAACCAGAAGGTAACGACAGAGAAGAACCAAAAGGTAGAGACAGGAAAGACTCAAGATGCATTTACTTTTGAGAAAGCGAAAGAATATATTAAAAATGAATATAAAGAAGACTATGATTATACGCTAGAAAATACGCAAGTAGAGAATGGAAAGAAATATTATCAAATTAGAGTGCGTACGACATATAAAATAGAAGGCGCAGCTGGATCAGGATTTACGGGCGTATTTAAAGTATTTGAAGATGGTACGATTGTTGAAGTGCACTAAATTGATGAGATGATCTTTATATTTCTAGTAAGAATCAAGTATATTTTATGAGTGAAAATTGTTATTTAAGTATGTGCAGTAAGCTGTATCATAAATAATGACAGACGAATGTGAAAAACATTTTGGTAGTTATAATGATTTGTAAATACAATAGATAAGAAAAGAAGCCTAATGATTAATCTGTACTCTTTGTAAAGAACATTTTGAAAAAGGTTATGCAACATAAAGAGGATGATTTCTGTATTCGACAGAGGTCATCTTTTTTTAGTTCCATTGAAATCTATAATGATTGTAATACGTCATGTAAGATGTTTAATTGGAAGAATTGTCCATCCTACAGAGAGGCCAAAACTTGTAATTCTATTTTAATTTAGATTCTATCAATAAAAGGCTTGGAGAGATTGTAAATTTATATAATGTTATAAAATAATGTTATGATTGTTAAGTTGGAAGAAATATTTATAATAGTGGGGGAGAGAAAGTATGAAGACTAGAATTTTAGGGATTATATGTTCATGTTTTATTTTATTAGCTGGATGTGGAGATAAGACAGCTAACAAGGCAATAGAACAAGGGAAATTGGCACTAGCTAATAAGGAGTATGACAAGGCTTTAGCATCATTTAGTTTAGCATTAGATGAAAAAAGTGACGAAGCAAAGGTTTTACATACACAAACGAAAAAATGGATGGATGCAATGAAGGCAAAGGATGAGCAGAACTGGGATGAAGCGAATAAGCTTTTTGGAGAGGTAGTGGAAACTAAAGGTGGTATAAGCTCCCTTAAAGAAGATGCAAAAAAAATGAAAGGCGAGCTAAAGTCTAATAAGGAGACTTTGGATACGTACAATAACAAATTATCTCAAGCGCAAGAACTAATAAATAATAAATCTTTAGATGAGGCTAAGCAACTATTGAGTACTGTTCAGCAAGAAACCGCAACAAATGAGAAATTAAAAGAGCATAATCAAAAAGTCACGAAATTAATGGCGACAGTGGATATGGAACTTACAAAAATAGAGGATGAAAAGAAACAAAAAGAAGTTAAAGAAAAAAAACAGGCTGAAGAGAAAAAGCAAGTTGAAGAAAAAAAACAGGTTGATATAAAAAGTGATGAGGAAGCAATACCATATGTACGGAAAGCATTAGAGAAATATTTAGCAGGTAATCCATTAAGTAAAGCAGATATAAGAATTATGCCAGATTCAGGTATGAATACAGAACAAGGTTACGGTGGTGGAATATATGAGAACAAGGAAACTCATATAACACATATTGTAGATTATCATGTCAAATTTAATGGTTCTGTTACTTTAATGACAACAACTGGAGAAACGTATCAATATTAGTTAAAACTCCAACTATCACAGGAGTGACTAATATGCGTAATGTTAAATTAATAGCTGTTAAAATTGGTCTTTCAATTCTAGCAGCTATTTTTATTTGAAGATATTTTGAGGATACCTTTTTAGCATAAAAAAAAGCATCTAGCAAAAGTACTAGATGCAAATAAAAACACAAGGGAAGACAAAATTCTTCCCTTTTCCCGTAAGTAATTATATCAAAAAATTTATAAAAAACTAGCTTTATTTTTAATATAATTGATGTGTGAAGCTATGAAAGTATAAGATTACACTATTTTTGTAGTGTTTTGTTGAAAAAGGAGCCACGTATATGATTAATTTTAAACCAGAAAATTTGAACCAACTATTAAAAGTAATGTTAATTAGTGCCAATAAGTCTTATGATGCGATTAAAGAGTATGAATGTACGGGAGAAGCAGTCGTATTCTGTGTAGACTTCGAGTATATTGACGTTTCTCTTATGATTGTAGATATGCTAGGAAGATCGGCTTCTAGATTTAACATTTTGCCATTTGCTAAGCCAGATACGAATGAGATAGATTACATTCAGTTTCAAGTGTATTCCATTAATGAAGGGAATTTTAAAGAAGTTCTCGATACGATGTAAAAAAACTATAATTTTACAAAAATGTATATACCAACTAATATATAAGTAATACATTCATATAATTGGAGTGATGAGATGCAGCCGTTAGAAAGGGAGATTCATTCTAATATGCTGAAAGTGTGGCGAATTCATGCTTTAATTGGGGCGGCAGTTATACTAGCAGTCGTAATTGCATATTTCTTTTTTATGATCAATTTTAATTGGTGGGGTTGGTTGTTTGGCTTGTTAGTAACAGGCGCTATTACATTTATCCCGCTTGATTATTTTGTGTTTCCAAATTTACGTCAACGCTATTATAGTTACAGATTAAATGAAGAAGAGATTGAGATACAAAAGGGAATGTTCGTTGTGAAACGCGTACTTATTCCGATGATGCGCGTGCAGCACGTAACGATTGAACAGGGCCCGATTATGAGAAAGTATAATTTAGCAGAATTACATATTTCCACAGCGGCAACTTCTCATAGTATTCCAGGTTTAACGAAAGAAGAAGCAGAGCAGCTGAAAAGACAAATTGGAGAACTTGCGAAAGTGAGTGATGAGAATGTATAAGAGGCAACACCCGATCACAATCTTATTAGGTATTCGAATTGCGGGTTTATTGCCTTTTATTTTTCTTGTTTTATTTAAACCAGATGGTCAAGTAAAACCTTGGTATTTCTTTCATCTCGTTCTTTTGGCTATATTATTTATTATGGCAATTTTTTCAGCTATAAAATGGTATTTCAAAGTGTACTGGGTTGAAAATAATATTGTACATATAAAGCACGGTGTGTTCGTTAAGAAGGAAAGCTACTTAAATAAAGAACGTGTGCAAAATATTAGTACGTCTTCTAACATCATTTATCAAGTGCTCGGACTGACGAAATTAAATATTGAAGTGGCAGGCGGCGGTACTGAGCCAGAAGTGATGTTAGCTGGCATTAGAGAAAGTGAAGCGAAGGAACTGATTTCTTTATTACATAAAGAGAGAAGCATTGTGAGTGAAGAACCGCCTGCGGAAGAAGGAAGTAAGACGGTTTATCAGTTAACAGCGAAAGAAATTTTAGCAGCATCTATTACATCTGGTAGATTTGGATTAGTATTTTCTATGTTAGTCATCCTTTACACAGAGTTTAATCAATTTCTGCCAGAGTGGCTTATCAATAAAGTAGAAGCGTATGTGATGGATAACGGTGTATACGAATTAATCGTTATGGCGGCGGTTTTAATGGCAGTGTCGTGGGTCATTTCAACAGCTGGTTATGCGTTAAAATATGCGAACTTTAAAATAGAGAGAAAAGGAAATGAAATTCGCATCGTACAAGGGTTATTTGATAAGAAAGAGTTCGTTTTAAAATTACATCGCATTCAAGCGATTACGGTGAAAGAGGGAATTCTCCGCCACCCTTTCGGTTATTGTTCTGTTGAAGTAGAAGTCATTCAAAGTATAGAAGCGGCTGGAAATGAAGTAATGCTACATCCCTTTATGAAAAAGAAAGGTGTCCAGCAGTTACTTACGTATTTGCAGTTACCGTATGAAATGGAAGAGGAAATCGTTCATTTACCGAAGGCTGCATTACGTCGTTACATCATAATGGGCTGGATTACAAGTGCAGTGCTTGCTGTGCCGATCGCCGGCGCGAGTATATACTTTAAGCAAAATATTGCGTTATTCACCTTGATACCACTATTTATCATATTTACGTTACTTTCATACGCCCGGTATAAAAGTGGCGGATATATGATACGAGGCGATCAGTTAATCATGGTGCACAGAGGTCTTGCGAAATATACAGGAATCATGAGAAGAAGGCATGTTCAAGCAGTAGGATACAATCAATCGTATTTTCAAAAGAAAGACGAGTTATGTACAGCTGTCGTATCAGTAGCGGGGCATGTATATAAAGTGAAGCATATGCAAAAAGAAGATGCGCTTCGTATATATAATTGGTATAAAGAAAAAGGCAACACCGGTGCGTAACGGTGTTGCCTTTTTTTGTGTCGTGATTTGTCGATAAGTCGATATATCTGAAAAATCGCTGATATAATTTGAGTTGCGCCGATATATTTCAAAAATCGCTGATATATTTCGAGTTGCGCCGATATATCCGGAAAATCGCTGATATTAATTTCATGTACCGACAACCGCGAACTCCAAACTCCAAAACTTAAACTACCACATCAAAAGTAGTCACAAATGACGGACGAGAGAAAATACTCTTTTGCTGTTCTGCATGTGGATGCGCCGGAGCTTGTCCTTCTGCTTGGGCAGGACGTTTTTTATGAGCATTTTCGAATGAACGTGATTCTGTCCAGTCTTTAAAGTTTTGCTCTGTTTCCCACATTGTTAAGATGACATATGTATCGTTACTTAATGGGCGTAGAACGCGGATTGCTTGGAATCCTGGTTCGTTTTCAATAAGGCCTGCGCGGTTTTTAAAACGGTTTTCAAATACTGGGCGACCTTCATCTGTTACAGAAATGTTGTTACAAACGATATAGCCAGGTTGTCCTTTAAATTCGCCAACAGCGTCTAGTACGTCATACTGAAGAGAACCTTCTACAGATTCTTCTGTATTTTCTTTATAAAACATATTTTTTTCATTATTTTTTGCAGTGAAATGTGCTTGTTCTAGAGGTGTTTCGTATGAAATAATAGCCTTCATTTTAATGCCCCCTTAATCGTTTGTTTCTATTATATCAACTCTCTTAAAAAACTTCGAAGATTATATACATAAAGATACTTCTTTTTCAAATAATAAATGTACCATCATTTGGAAAGAAGGCCGATGTATGAAGAAAGTAAAGTGGACTTTATTAGGTGGGTTAGCAACGCTTGTATTAGCGATTGTACTTTATAAACTAATTGTGTTAGCTGGTGGCTATATGATGGATGAAAAACAGCTCGTTTTCCACTCTTCATCACGTATCGTTGACCAGAAAGGGAAAGAAATTACGAAATTATATGTAGAAAATAGAGATCTCGTACCAATCGAACAAATTCCAAAATACGTGCAGCAGGCGTTTGTTGCGGTAGAGGATTCTCGTTTTTATGAGCATCAAGGAATCGATTATCCGTCTATATTCCGCGCTCTGTATAAAGACACGTTAGCTGGAGAGAAGGTCGAAGGCGGCAGTACGATTACGCAGCAACTTGCTAAAAACGTTTTTTTAACTCGTGAAAAAACATTTACGCGTAAGTTGAAGGAAGTCGCAATTTCCCTTCAATTAGAGCAAAAATATACGAAACAACAAATTCTTGAAATGTATATGAATCATATTTATTTTGGCCATGGAGCTTACGGTATTCAAGCTGCAGCAAAGTTGTATTTTAATAAAAATGTAGAAGATTTAACAGTAGAAGAAGGAGCAATGCTTGCAGGTCTTCCGAAGTCGCCAAACGGTTATTCACCTTATTTTTCTCCAGAGAAGAGTAAGGAGCGTCGGGATCTCGTATTGTCACTTATGCATAAACAAGGCTATTTGACTGCCGAAGAAAGCGTACGTTATCAAGGAAAGACAATCGCTCTCTATAAAAACTTAGATGAGAATGAGCTCGCATATATGCCGTATATTGATATGGTCATAGATGAAGCAGCACGTTTATACGGATTGTCTCATCAAGAAGTACTTCGCGGAGGGTATACGTTTGTTGTACCGATGGATGAAAAGATTCAAAAGGTAGCATATAACCAGTTTCAAGATGCAAGGAATTTCCCTGGGAAAGAAGAGGGAGCGCAAGGTGCTTTTTTATTAATGGATAATCGTACAGGCGGCATTAAAGCGGCGATTGGCGGAAGAAAGTACGTTCCGAGAGGGTTCAATCGTGTTTTTGCAAAAAGACAGCCCGGTTCTGTGCTAAAACCACTTATCGTTTATGCGCCAGCACTCGAAACGAAAAAGTATAATCCGTATTCTTTATTAAAGAATGAAAGACATTCTTTTGAAGGGTATGAACCTCGAAATTATAACCATGAGTATTCGAAAGAAATGACGATGTACGATGCGATTGTAGAGTCAGCAAATGTACCGGCAGTTTCTTTATTAAATGAGTTAGGGGTAGAAGAAGGAAAGCAATATTTAGAGAAAGGAAATGTTCAGATTGCTGATGCCGGCTTAAGTACAGCGCTTGGCGGATTGAAAAATGGTGTTTCAACATTTGATCTTGTGAAAATGTATCGTGCGTTTTTAGCAAATGGCGCTATTATTGAGCCGCACGTTATTGACAAAGTGTTAAATAGACACGGCGCAGTTATTGGAGAATCGCCAAAAGTAGAAACGAAAATTTTCTCGAAACAAACGGCATGGTATATGACGAAAATGTTAGAAGGAGTTGTAAAGGAAGGGACAGCGAAAGCCGGTGTATATAACGGAGCGTTAGCTGGGAAAACAGGTACAACTTCCTTACCAAATGACGATAATGGGGCGAGGGATATGTGGTTCGTTGGCTATACGCCAAATCTAGTAGGCGCTGTTTGGATTGGTTATGACCGCATAGATAAAGAGCATCAGTTGCAAGGAGAAAGTGCATCAGCAACAAAATTGTTTAAGAAAATTTTAACGAAAGCAAATGTAGAACAGAAAGAGCAGTTTAGGAAACCGGAAGGTGTGGAAACAATCGGTGCTCCAATTCGGCTGCGCAAGATTGAAGATGTGAAAATGAAATTAGCATTTAGCCCTTTCGGTTTATTTAAAGCGAAATTAAGCTGGACACCACTTCCAGATGAAAGAATTATGTATCGTATTTATAGAGTGGAAAATGGAATTCATACGCATGTAGGTACTGTAAATGGTGCCGGGGAATATGAGGAAAAGTTCGTTAACATCTTTTCAAAACCGAGTTTTTACGTTGTACCATATAACACACAAACGAATCGCGAAGGAGAAAAGTCAAAAGTAGCTAAACCATAGTTTTTCTATGTGTTATAATAAGAATGTTGTGAAAATAGTAAGCGTTTTTAAGAATGTTTGTGTCAATTTAATGAACAACGTACATAATATTATGCATTTTGTTTTTACAAGCTGTATAGTAAAAAAAGATAAATATCGAACGTATTCGAAGCATTGTGGTAAGGAAAGGAGCTAGGGTCTTGGTAAGAACTATAAATGAGACATTTTTAAAAGCATGTAGGGGGGAACGTACTGATTATGTACCAGCATGGTATATGCGTCAAGCAGGTCGTTCGCAGCCGGAATATAGAAAGATAAAAGAAAAGTATTCTTTATTTGAAATTACACATAATCCAGAGTTATGTGCTTACGTTACAAAACTGCCAGTTGATCAATATAACGTAGACGCAGCAATTCTTTATAAAGATATTATGTCACCACTACCTGCAATTGGCGTGGATGTAGAAATTAAATCAGGTATTGGCCCAGTTATTGATAATCCAATCCGTTCTTTACAAGACGTAGAAAAACTAGGGGAAATCAATCCAGAAGATGACGTACCGTACATATTAGATACAATTCGTTTATTAACGACAGAAATGTTAGACGTACCGTTAATCGGTTTTTCAGGAGCTCCATTTACATTAGCGAGCTATATGATTGAAGGCGGTCCATCTCGTAACTACCATAATACGAAAGCGTTCATGTATGCAGAGCCGAAAGCTTGGTTCGCATTAATGGATAAACTAGCAGATATGGTTATTACATATTTAAAAGCGCAAATTAACGCAGGAGCAAAAGCAGTTCAAATTTTCGATTCTTGGGTTGGAACAGTAAACGTAGCAGATTACCGCGTATTTATTAAACCAGCAATGGAGCGTATTTTTGCAGAAGTTCGCACGATGGGTGTACCGATGATTATGCACGGCGTAGGAGCTGCACACTTAGTAAATGAATGGCACGACTTACCGCTTGATGTAGTCGGTTTAGACTGGCGTTTACCAATTGAAGAAGCACGTGCACGCGGCGTTCACAAGGCAGTACAAGGTAATATGGATCCTTCGTTCTTACTTGCACCATGGTCTGTTATTGAAGAACATGTAAAAGGTATTTTAGATCAAGGGATGAAACAGCCGGGTTATATCTTTAACTTAGGTCACGGTGTATTCCCAGAAGTAAATCCAGATACATTAAAACGTTTAACTACATTTATTCATGAATACTCTAAAGGGCAGTTAGCGAAGTAAAGGAGAATTGCTGTATGAAAAAGAAAATTGGTTTGCTTGTAATGGCATACGGAACGCCATATAAAGAAGAAGATATTGAACGTTACTATACACATATTCGCAGAGGAAGAAAGCCAAGTCCTGAAATGCTAGAAGATTTAACAGAGCGTTACCGTGCAATTGGTGGTATTTCTCCTTTAGCTACTATTACATTAGAGCAAGCTAAGAAGTTAGAGAAGCGTTTAAATGAAGTACAAGATGAAGTCGAGTACCATATGTATCTTGGCTTAAAACATATTGAACCGTTTATTGAAGATGCGGTGAAAGATATGCATAACGACGGTATACAAGATGCAATCGCACTTGTTCTTGCTCCGCACTATTCTACGTTTAGCGTAAAATCATACGTTGGACGAGCACAAGAAGAAGCTGAGAAACTTGGAAACTTAACAATTCATGGCATCGATAGCTGGTATAAAGAACCGAAATTTATCCAGTACTGGGTTGATGCAGTGAAAGGTATATATAACGGTATGTCAGACGCAGAACGTGAAAAAGCAGTATTAATCGTATCAGCTCATAGCTTACCAGAAAAAATTATCGCAATGGGCGATCCATATCCAGATCAATTAAATGAAACAGCGGACTATATTGCAAGAGGCGCTGAAGTAGCAAACTATGCAGTAGGCTGGCAAAGTGCAGGAAACACACCAGATCCTTGGATTGGTCCAGATGTACAAGATTTAACGAGAGAACTAAATGAAAAGCACGGTTATACTTCATTCGTATATGCACCAGTTGGATTTGTTGCGGAACATTTAGAAGTTTTATATGACAACGACTTTGAGTGTAAAGTTGTAACGGATGAAATTGGCGCGAAATATTATCGTCCAGAAATGCCAAATGCATCGGACGCATTTATTGATTGTTTAACAGATGTTGTATTAAAGAAAAAAGAATCTGTACTGTAAGAAGAAAGGAGGAGCCTGCTTGAGGAAAAAAGTTGTGATCATCGGCGGAGGCATCACTGGATTAACAGCAATGTATAACTTACAAAAAAATATTCATGAAAAAAACTTGCCGATTGATACATTACTGATAGAAGCATCGGGTAAACTTGGCGGAAAAATTCAAACCGTTCGAAAAGATGGATTTACAATTGAACGCGGACCGGATTCTTTCTTAGCACGAAAAGAAAGTGCAGCTAGATTAGCGAAAGAATTAGGTCTTGGCGATGAACTTGTAAATAATGAGGCCGGTCAATCATTTATCCTCGTAAACAATCGGTTACATAAAATGCCGAGCGGATCAATGATGGGAATTCCAACGCAAATTACGCCGTTTCTATTCTCCGGGCTGTTCTCCCCAATTGGTAAACTAAGAGCTGGTTTTGATCTATTAATGCCGAGGTCAAAGCCAGTATCTGACCAATCACTCGGGCACTTTTTCAGACATCGCCTCGGAAATGAAGTGGTTGAAAATTTAATAGAACCGTTACTATCGGGTATTTATGCAGGGGATATTGATGAAATGAGCTTAATGTCAACATTCCCGCAAATGTATCAAATTGAGCAGAAACATCGCAGTATTTCACTCGGTATGCGTACGCTCGCTCCGAAAGAAGAGAAAGCTGAACCGAAAAAAGGAATCTTCCAAACAGTGAAAAAAGGTTTAGAATCTATCGTAGAATCTCTCGAAGCAAAGATGCATGAAGGTACGATAATAAAGGGAACTCGCATTGAAAAAGTTGCAAAACAGGGTGATGGCTATACGATTACTCTTAGTAACGGAAAAGAAATAGAAGCGGACGCGGTCGTAGTGGCAAGTTCACATAAAGTATTGCCATCTATGTTTGCACAGTACAAGCAGTTTCGTTTCTTCCGCAACATTCCGTCCACATCAGTTGCGAATGTAGCAATGGCTTTCCCGAAATCAGCCATTCAGCGAGATATTGATGGTACAGGATTTGTTGTCTCTCGAAATAGTGATTACACAATTACAGCATGTACGTGGACGCATAAGAAGTGGCCACATACAACGCCAGAAGGAAAAATGCTACTTCGCTGTTACGTTGGACGACCTGGTGATGAAGCAGTTGTAGAACAAACAGAAGAGGAACTCGTGGAGCTTGTACTAGAAGACTTACGAAAGACGATGCATATTACAGAGGATCCAGAGTTTACAGTCGTAAGCCGTTGGAAAGAAGCAATGCCCCAATATACAGTAGGCCATAACGAGCGAATGAAGAAACTCACAACATTTATGGAGAAAGAGTTGCCAGGTATATACTTGGCAGGTAGTTCTTACGCTGGTTCTGGTCTGCCGGACTGTATTGATCAAGGTGAGAGGGCTGCAAAGCGTGTACTCTCTCATTTGGAGAAAGTAATGAATACGGAATTAATCGCACAATAAAGAGAAACGCCTTCAATCATATTGAAGGCGTTTTGTTACTTATTCACCAATAAACATATATAAGTTATTTGGCTTTATAACGGCATCTCCTGCATAAATAACCCATTCTGTTAAGTCATCAAAATCTAAATGATAACTATTTCCTTCACTCATATCTTCTATAAAATATGGTTCATTAATGAGTATTCCTTGAATAAAGTCTTCTGTAATATGTTGCATTTCAAACCACATATGTTCACTTTTTCCCTCTTCGTAGGAAACGCCAAACTTAGCGAGAAAACGAAATTCTTCATTTGATTTTTCAATTTGAAAAATGTTGTTGAAATACCCGAAAGTATTCTTCGCATTGTAAGCCATACGAGCCGTTTCACTATTTGTTTTATAAAACATGAGCCCTGTAGCTTCCTCGTGTTCTTTGAAAAAGCTTTCGATACATTCTTCTGAAGTATCAAATTTGAACAAGAGAACAGATGGCGATTGATGGTATTCATCTCGGTCATCCATCCCGCCTAAGAATGTGTTTTGTGCATCTATAGGTTGTAGTTTCACTTCTTCATTCTCAATTGAAGATAATTGATCCATACTCGTTTTATGCCCAATATAAGATAATCCTTTTTCCCACGGAACAGCTACTGTATGTATAGAACCTTGCTGACTATGCGCGATAACGATAGGCTCATTCATAGGGACTTGTCCATTCTCAACGGCATTATTCGCAAATGTTTGAAAGAGGTCACCAATGCCGTAGTAGGAAGAAATGCGATTTGGAATAATTAATTCTATTTCTGTTACGCCCGCTCTTAAAAGGCCGTGTGTATGAAACCAATATTGCGTAGGCTCGCCTTCTTTATCGTCTTCATAAACAGAATGAATAACGTACAAGTCAGGAATGTCAGGTAATAATTCATTTTCAACGTGATATTCAATATAGCTTCTAGATATTACCTTCATTGCTGCACTTGAATCGATTACAAATAACAAATCTGGGGCGAGGTTCCATAAAAACTGTAACTGCTGGAAAAAGCATTCCAGTACATCGCCTACAAATAGCGTACGGGTGAAAATTTCAGTACCGAAAGCCGCATCTTCAAAATGACGATCTACGATTGTAGAATCTTGTCTATTGTACATTTTATATTCTTCTGGGTCATTTGCCTCATCGATATGCAGTTCATACGGTATGACTTTATCGTCCATATGTAACTCCGCGATAAGGCTTGTCTCATCACTATAAACAATTTTTAACTCATCAACTTTAGTAGCGATAGTTTCTAGCCGCTGTTTTAATTGCTCAATTGTAATTCTAGTCGGTATAACAGCAATCATATCTGAAAAATGACGTTCTAATGTTCCATTCATAGCTGCGCGGTATGTTTCTGTTTGCACTTCCATCCAATCACTCCTATTCAAATGAATTCATTTTCCATGCCAATAAAATTTCGATATTTTCTGTTTTTTGCTCTTTCATATTATAAAACGCATTTGTAGAAAGTGTAAAATTATTATTTTGTATGATAGTTTGAAAACGAGTAAATCAGATTAATTTTTTGTAAAACTTGTCGAAATACCATTCTATATAACGAATCATTTGTTATGATAGAAATGCTGAGAAAATATGAAATAGAGAGAGGAAAATGGCTGTGAAGAAATTGTTAAGTATCTTTTTATCATTCTTGCTATTGCTTTCATTTACTGGAACTTTAGCAAAGGCAGAAGAAACTACTTCTATGTCAGTAGAAAAAGCAATTCAAGTATTTAAGCAGCAAGGGAAAACGAAGGGGGTAGTGGGAGGATATATTGTCGGATATACGCAAAGTCCTTCTAAGTACACGAAGGATCCGGCTAAGTTTGACGACACAAATGTGGCAATTGCCGATTCGCCAAATGAAACGAATCCAGACAAAATTATGCCTGTTCAGTTGCCAAAAGGCGATGTGAGAGCGGCAGTAAACGTAAAAGATCATCCTGAAAATATTGGGAAGAAAGTTAGTTTAACAGGGACGCTTGAATTATATTTTAGTAGCCCAGGTTTAAAATCAGTAACAGCTCATAAGTTTCAAGGAGAAGGACAAAACCGTGTTAGCGATGTAGTAGCTTCACCTAGTGGCGGAGAAGTTGCGAAAGGAACAGCGATAACGTTAACAACGAATACAGAAGGAGCAACAATCTACTATACGTTAGATGGCTCAAACCCTACAAATAAAAGTGTTCGTTATAACGGACAAATTATGGTGAATGAAAACAGTGTGATTAAAGCAATTGCAGAGAAAGAAGGGCTTACTTCTTCAGCAATTTCAACTTTTTCATTTGTTATCGTAAACAATGAACAGGTTCGTATTCATGATATTCAAGGGAAATCACATCTTTCTCCTTACAACGGGAAGAAAGTATACAATGTGGAAGGCGTTGTAACAGCGCTTGATAAAAATGGTTTTTATATAGAAGATAATCAGCCAGATAATGATCCAGCTACTTCAGAAGGTATGTATGTGTACAAAAAAGATGCGAATGTAGCAGTAGGAGATCTTATTCAAGTTGATGGAGTAGTAGAAGAATATGTTGGGCCTGGATATGCAGAAAGGTTTGACACAGACTTAACGACGACTGAAATTAAAGCGAGCCGCGTTGCTGTAATCGCAAAAAATCAAGATTTACCAGCACCGATTGTACTTGGAGAAAAAGGTGTGAAAATTCCTGATCAAATTATCGATAATGATGCATTTGGTTTATTTGATCCAAATGAAGATGCAATCGATTTTTATGAAAGTATAGAAGGTATGCGCGTTACGATGCCAACGCCAAAAATTATTGCACCTCAGAAAAACGGGAATTTATATGTAACCGTGAAAAATGGCGGGAATAAAGTCGTAACGAAATATGGTACACCTGTATTAGATGAAAATCAATTAAACCCAGAGCGTCTTTCTGTAAAAGTACCTCGTGATTATGTAGCAAAAGTAGGAGATACTTTCACTGGAGATATAACAGGAGTAGTTGGATATGATTACGGTGCGTTCCGCATTGCGCCAATAACGGAATTACCATCTGTAGTAGACGGCGGATTTAAGCAAATAGGAGCAAATATTCAGCCGCGTCTTGATAAATTAACGGTTGCTACATATAATATTGAAAACTTCTCGGCGAATAAAAAAGAAACAACAGATGAAAGAGTAAAAGCGTTAGCGTATTCTATTAAGTACAATTTAAAAATGCCGGATATTATCGGTGTAGAGGAAATGCAAGATAATAACGGAACGGTTAATGACGGTACAACAGATGCTTCGTTAAGCGCAAAACGTATCATTGATGCAGTGCTAGAAATTCGCGGGCCAAAGTATGAGTATGTAGAAATTGCTCCGAATAATAATCTAGACGGGGGAGCACCAGGAGCTAACATTCGCGTCGGGTTCTTCTATAACCCATCACGCGTGAAATTAGCGAAAGTACCGAAGTTGCTTGATAAAAATGTCGTTCGCATTGGAGACGAAAATCCATTGTTTGAAAGTACACGTAAACCGTTAGCGGCAGAATTTACGTTCCAAGGACAAAATTTAGTTGTTGTTGCAAATCACTTAAACTCAAAAATAGGAGATGCAACACCATTTGGAAAAGTACAGCCGCTCGTATTAAAAAGTGAAGAAAAACGAATTCAATTAGCGCAAGAGGTGAATCAATTCGTACAAGATATTCAGAAAAAGAATACGAATGCACCAGTTGTTGTGTTAGGGGATATGAACGATTTTGAGTTTGCTAAACCACTAAAAGCACTAGAAGGAACAATCTTAAAAAATATGTTAAACACAGTGCCGAAAGAGAACCGCTACACGTACATTCATGAAGGAAATGCACAAGTGCTAGATCATATTTTAGTAACAAACAACATCGCACCGCACACAATCGTAGATCCAGTACACTTAAACACAAACATTATGAAAGAGCATGGACGTGTAAGTGATCACGACCCAGTACTTGCTCAAATTGATTTGAAGAAGGCATCTTAAAGTAGAGGAACGCTTAGGTAACTAAGCGTTCTTTTTTGTTTTTGCATCGTCATATAATTACAAAGAGAGAATCCCTTTTTTTGTAAAATGGCATATGGTTAATTGAATATTCAGAGTTATATAAAGGGAGGTGTACATGTATGGTAGCCCAACTAAACGGGAAATTAATGAATAAACTAGCGATTTTTTTTAGTATTTTTATAATCATTAAGTTTGTAGCTGATGTAACAGGTCTTACGCAATTGCTAGGTATGTATTATTTAGGCACACTAAGCACAAACATCGTTTATACGTTATTCGGTCTAGCGGTGATTTGTACTATATTGGGCATTAAAAAGGAATTAAGTAAGTATGCAATTATTTCAGTATGTTCAGCGATAGGGATTCAAATCCTATACGCAGTAGTTTTTGTGATTTTATGGATGGTGGCAGGGACGCCTTAAAGGGGGGGGATGATTATATGAGTATCGAAAATATAAGATTGATAAATGTAAATGGTAATAATCTTTTTGTAAAAATATTAGGACAAGGTGAGCCTATTGTGTTTCTTCATGGAGGACCTGGAAGTGAACACCGTTTTTTTCTTCCCTATATGGCTCCACTAGCAGAAAAATTCCAACTAGTTTTTTATGATCAAACAGGTTGTGGAGAATCGGATGAACCAAAGAATAATCAATATTCTATGAGAGATGAGGTTGAAAACTTAGAAACATTGCGTGTGCAATTAGGGTTTGAAAAAATAAATGTATTAGGTGAATCATGGGGATCGATGCTTGCATTATTATATGCAACTACATATCCCGAACGAGTGAATAAGTTACTTTTAACTGCTGCGATAGGAGTTAATGTAAAGGGATTAGAAAGATTTGGTGAAGAACTGCAGAAGAGGTTAACGGAAGAAGATAAAGTAATCATTTCTGAAGTAAGCGAGAAGATTAAAATAGGAGAGGCTTCTATATACGAGATGTTACAAGTGTTAGATCCGTATTATGTATTTGCTACGAAAACTTTAACTTATAAACAGAAAACAACTTTTAGTAATGAAGTTAATACGATACTAGGTGCAGATATGGTGAAAAATTATGATGTGACTAAACATATAAAAAAGCTCTCGAAAATTCCAATATTAATTGCACAAGGAAGTCATGATATTTTAACTCTTGCTACTATAAAAGAACATTTTACAGAATATATACCTCATATAGAGTTTGTAGAGATTGCAAACTGCGGACATTGGACGGTAGTGGAACAGCCAAAACAAATGTGTAATATCGCATATAGTTTTTTTGAGAACTAAGAATAAGAGCGTAACTCCCATATAACTCAGGGAATTACGCTCTTATTCGTTCAATGATTTAGTCTGAAATTACTTGAAACGCTTTTCTACATCGATCTCTTTTTTGCAGTCTTCTTTTATATTTTTTTCTATCACGTTTTACTCCTTGTATATACATAAGTAAGCTAACGAAAAAGAAGAAAGCACATTGCATCATTAAAATATATGGTGACATGCCTTGCAATGGTTGCTTTGGGTCATATAAATGAATAGGTGCTCCGCCTATTGTAGGGAATATTGTATTTAGCAGGACGTACGGAATGGAGTTAACAGCAAATGGAAATAGAATCGCCATATAGTCCTTTTGTGACCATGCAGATGCAGCGAGTCCTAAGAGGGCCATTAAACCTGCAAATAAAAAATTAATTCCGATATATACCGTAATGTAAGTGAGAGGCGCATCTAAATATAGGTTTGCGAACATTCCATCATCATTTATGATGCCTGAACCAGCTATAGGTTCTCCGTCTGGAATTGTTAATTTGCAAAATAATAATGATAAGATGAACGGAAATGTATAAAGAAATCCTCCGCAAAAAAACGTAACGATATATTTCGTTACTGAATAAGGAAATAAAGAAATTCCTTTGCTCACGAACGGTTTAAAACCATCTGACTTATCGGAATTGTAACTTGTACTAAAGGGGAAACTCGCAATAACTGGCATTAATAATAAATAAACATCCATTTCATTATCACGAAATCCAATCCATTTTATATCTGTTGATATAGGTCCGCTCGCAGCGTCTCCTAAATAACGAATGACATAATAATAATGATAAATACAAATAAGAACGAATCCACTAAACATAATAATTAAAGAAACACGATTACAAAAAGCTTGCTTTATATTTAAACGAAGTGCACGCATCATGACTGAAAAAGCCTCCACTGTTTTGATAAACTTGTCTATTTTCTATATTACTATTAAATGTAAGGATTTTCTTGTTTTTTTATTTGATTATTTGAAAAAAGGGAAATTCGTTGTCGTTAAGTAAGGTTTAACTGAAACTTTATTTTCTAAAATATGGTTGACAATTAAGTATTACATTTGTAATCTTAATTGTAGATTACAAATGTAATACGAAGGAGTGAAATGTTTATGACAAATCAATTACCTAAAATATCTGAAGCTGAATTAGAAATTATGAAAGTACTTTGGTCTAATTCTCCACAAACAGCGAATGAAATTATAGAAGAACTAGAAGATGCAATGGACTGGAAACCGAAAACAATTCGCACATTAATTAATCGGTTAGTACAAAAAGAAGCAGTTTCTTACCACCAAGATAAAGGGCGTATGTATGCTTATTATCCGTTAGTATCACAAGATAATTATTTACAAGTTGAAACGAAATCTTTGCTGAAGCGTTTTTGCGGTGCAGCGTTCAAGCCATTACTTGTTAATTTCTTAAAAGAAGAAAAATTGTCTTCAGATGATATTAATGAACTGAAACGCATTTTAGATGAAAAGACAGAGGAGAATAAGAGGAAGGATAGATAACAATGATAGACATGCTAATGAATGTATACCTTCCCCATTTTTTTGATTGGCTTATAGAAACGTCACTTATGGCCAGTATATTAGTTGGAATTATTTTATGTATAAAAGTGCTATTCAAAAATAAGTTAACGCCCCGGTGGCAATATATGCTGTGGATCGTACTAATGATACGACTCCTTTTACCATGGTCACCAGATAGCTCTTATAGCATTTATTCATTACTTTCTTATAGTTCTAGTGTGTCGGAAGTGATTCAAAAAAATACATCTTCCCCTGAGAATGCAGTGAATAACGAGATAAAACAGAAAGTAGAATTAGAAACAAATTCTGAAACTGTGATCAAAAATAGTGAACCTGAAGTAAACGCGAGTGCGGAACAACAGACTACACTTTCTTTATACAAAATCGCTCTATATGTTTGGTTAGCTGGAGTAATCGTATTAGCAGTCATCACGTTTATTACAAATAGACGTTTATATTCTTACATAAAGAAACAACCAGATATTACGGATGAACAAGTCGTTACAGTGTTTAATCGCTGTAAGCAGTCTATGAAAATGAAGAAGGCAGTTTCATTACGTTTAGCAGGAAAGATTGCGAGTCCAACTGTGTTTAGTTTCTTTCGCCCGAAAGTATTACTATCAAAAAAACATATGAAAGTATTAAACGAGCAACAATTACAATATGTCTTTTACCATGAGTTAGCTCATATTAAGAGAAACGACGTAGCTGTAAATTGGATTATGTACAGCTTAATTCTATTAAATTGGTTCAATCCGATTCTTTGGTACGCCTATTTTTGTATGCGAGAAGATCAAGAATTAGCCTGTGATGCATATGCGCTTACTTTTATAGATAAAGAGGAGCAAATTGCATATGGTCATACAATTATTACCCTTTTAGAACACTACTCCTATCAAGCACCAAGTCTAGCAAATTTAAGTAGAAATAAACGAACACTAAAAAGGAGAATCGTTATGATTAAAAAGTTTCAAAAGAAATCGTATCGTCTTTCTTTACTCGGAGTTATTGTCATAGTTGCTATAGCATCTCTTTCTTTATTCAATGCACGTACAACGGAAGGAAAGGAAAAGCAAGAGGATAAAGTAGAGCAGTCAAAGGATGCTTTCCAAAATGCTGTAGATATGCTGTATGGTACAGAAGAAAATGCGAAAAAAGAATATCATTATTCAGCAAGAGTGTATGAAGAAAAGACAGATTACTTATATTTAGCTGAAAAAGCTTTAACAAAAGATGAATTCCAGCAGTACATAAAATTATCTAAAAAAATTATTAATATACAGAAAAAAGGTGCTCCGAGAGATTCTGACTACGAGTCAACAGTTTTTAGAGAAGAGCGTTTATCAAAAGCTGATCGTGACAAATTATATGCACTTTATGATCAAGCAAAACCATTTGATGACAAAGTATACGAATCTTTAAATTACACGGTAAAGGAAGCGCAACAACATGTTGATTTTCAAATTAAGAAGCCAACGTACACAATTGAAGGATACAATCTGAAGGATGAAAAGGTAGGTTATTTTATTAAGAGAAGACCTGAATTAATTATTGAATTAGAGTATACAAACGGAAAAGGAAACTATACAATTTATCAATCACAAGTATTTGGAGAAAGTAAAGATCCATTTAGTCCCCAGTTTGTAGTACCTGAAAATATAGAACAGTACGAATTAGAAGGGAATCAAATATTCTACGCTACTGATCACTCGGATAGTAATTTACAAGGTATGAAGATGATTGTTCCAGCAAAAGGGAAAAATAGTGCATACCAAGTTGTTATTATTAATCATAGTTTAGAGCGTCAAGGAGAAGCAGTATTTGATAAAAATGTAAATAAGGAAGAGTTAGAGAAGATTATGATTTCTATGTTGAAATAATAAAAAGGTGTTCTAGAGATGTATATCTTAAGGACACCTTTTCCTTTTCTCTTTTCTTCTGATAAACTATGGACAGTATGATATAACTTGACTGGAATTTTTTATACTGGAAATAATAAAAAAGAGAACTTGTATACAATGTAAGCGTGTGGTAATATCAAAGATGTACTGATTGACTATATTATCCAATTGGTCATTTTTGGAGGTGAAGATGTGGCGATAGATCGAAAACGTTCTATTATTGAGGCTGCAACAAAGTCTTTTTCAGCATTCGGTTATAAAGCAACAACGATGGATCAAGTAGCGAAGTTAGCGAATGTAGGAAAAGGAACGATTTATACTTTTTTCAAAAATAAAGAAGAGCTATTTGGCGAGATTATTTCTAATTTAATTACAGAAATGAAGCAAGTTGCAGAAAATGCAATTCGTTCAGATGTTTCATTTTTTGAAAATGTACATAGAGCATTATATAGCATATTAGAATTCAGAAAAGAACATCAGCTCATGATTAAGTTAATTCAAGAAGAGCGCGATATGGGAACGAAAGAAGTACAAGAAGTGATGCAACAAGTAGATGTGGAAATCGTTTCTGTCATTCAATCGTATTTAAAGATTGCGATTGATAAAGGTGAAATTAGCAAATGTGATCCAGAAATTACAGCATTTATTATGCTTCGCTTATACGTATCTCTTATTTTTGATTGGGAAAAAAATCATGAACCGCTAGAAAAAGAAAAAATTGCAGAATTATTTGAACTTTATTTATTAAAAGGATTGTCAAACTAAGATAATCCTTTTATTATTATAAAAAGTGACCAATTGAACGAAATGGTCATACATTTGATTTAGGAGGGATAATAGAAATATTCACTTCATATTAAGAAACAGTTGCATAGTATAAATTCGGAGATAAGGCATATGTATGAATCAGTATAGCCTTTTTGTTTGGGTAAAAATGACCGATTGAACAATTTGGTCATTTTAAAAAGGGGGAGAAATGATGAAAGGAAATCAGTTACTTCGTAAAGAGTTCACACAAATTATAAAAAGTAAAAAAATATTAATTCCAATTATCGCGGTTCTATTCGTACCAATTTTATATGCAGGTATGTTTTTATGGGCCTTTTGGGATCCATATAAACAGTTAGATGATTTGCCAGTGGCGGTAGTCAATTTAGATAAAGGTGCAGTATTTGATGGGAAACCAATTGAGGTCGGAAAAGGGCTTGTTGATAATTTAAAAGATAATACCAGTTTTAAATGGGAGTTTGTAAGTGAAAAAGAAGCGAAAAAAGGAATGGAAGGCAGAAAGTATTACATGTTAGTACGCATTCCAGATGACTTCTCAAGTAACGCTACAACATTATTAAAAGATGAACCAAAACCATTAAACTTAGAATATATTCCAAACGAAAGCTTAAACTTCTTATCTTCACAAATTGGCGGAACAGCCATTGAAAAAATTAAAGGTGAGGTAGCAAGTACGTTAACGAAAACATATGCAGAGAAAATGTTTGATTCCATTCAAGATGTCTCAAAAGGATTAGCAGATGGGGCGGAAGGTGCAAGTAAACTACACGACGGATCAAGTGAGCTACATGATGGTTCAAGTAAAGTGACGGATGGCCTTCATACACTTCAAGGGAAGTCTGGAGAGATGAAGGATGGAGTTCAGAAATTAGCAGATGGATCTAATAAATTAGTAGATGGGTCAGGAAAAGTAACAAATGGTTTAAATACGCTAAATAGCAAGACAGGTGAAATGCAGATAGGTATCGGGAAATTAGTAGACGGATCGGGAAAAGTAACAGATGGTTTACATGTATTAAATAGCAATGCAGGTATCGGAAAATTAGTAGACGGGTCTGGAAAAGTAACGAACGGTTTAAATACGTTAAATAGTAAAACCGGTGAGATGCAGACAGGTATCGGAAAATTAATAGATGGCTCTGGAAAAGTAACAGACGGTTTAAATACGTTAAATAGCAAAACAGGTGAAATGCAAAAAGGAATTGATGAATTGCATGATGGATCTGAGAAAGTGACCGGGGGTTTGAACAAATTAGTAAGTAAATCCGGTGAATTAAAAATAGGAACAACTGGCCTATCAAATGGTATGGAAGCACTTGTTGAAGGGCAAAGACAATTAGAAAAATGGTCTCAAGAGATTCAAAAGGGATTGCAAGATTTAAGTAGTAACGTACAAAAATCTACTGCAGCTTTAGAGGAAATGCAGTCAAAAGACCCTGCTATATTGAGTACAGTAAATGAGAAAATAGATGGAGCTGGGGCGAATGTAAATCAGTTAAATGAACTTACACAATCAACAGCAAGAGATGCAAAAAATGCAGCGCAAGATGTAGCGGATTTACAAAAGCAAATTGAAAGTTTACCAAAAGAATATCAAGAGCAGTTACAACCATTCGTAACAAGTGCCATAAAAAATACAACAACAGTTCAGCAGAAAGCTGCTGGAGTAGCAGGCGGAACAAATAAATTAAATGAAGAAGTAAAACAATTAAAAGGTGAAATAAATCAAAAAACAGGTAATGGACAAAGCAAATTACCGAATCCAGCAGAATTACAATCTTTAACTGTTGGTATTGAGCGATTATCCAGTGCACAAACAGGGTTTGTTGAAAAATTCCAAGGGTTTGGTGTGAAATTAAATAATGCTAAAGAAGGGGCAAATACATTAAAAAACGAATCAGGTCACTTAATTGATGCGATAAATCAATTAGCAGATGGCTCGGATAAAGTAACGGGTGGATTAGGTGCATTATCTGCAGGAGCAAATCAAATGGCAGGTGGTGTAAATCAGTTAGCAAATGGCTCAAGCCGAGTAACAGGAGGTTTAGGAACATTATCTGCAGGGGCAAATCAAATGGCAGGTGGTGTAAATCAATTAGCAAATGGCTCAAGCCAAGTAACAGGTGGTTTAGGAACATTATCTGTAGGAGTATCCAAATTAGCAGATGGCTCAAAGCAAGTAACAGGAGGTTTAGGAACATTATCTGTAGGAGTAAACCAAATGGCAGGTGGAGTAACCCAATTAGCAGATGGCTCTGGTCAAGTAACAACTGGCATAGGTACGCTAAATGGTGGTCTAAATAAAATGTCAACTGGCTCAACCCAGCTAATCGACGGCGTAAATAAACTAGCAGACGGATCAGGAAAAGTAACGGATGGCCTTGTAAAAGTAAACGACGGTTCAGGTGAACTTGCTGAGAAACTTGGCGAAGGAGCAGAGAAAACTGGTGAAGTAAAAGGAACAGATAAAACGTATGATATGTTTGCAAGTCCTGTAAAAGTGAAGACGGAGAAAATGGCGGAAGTTCCTAACTACGGAACTGGATTTACACCGTACTTCTTATCACTTGGTTTATTCGTTGGGGCATTATTATTATCTATCGTATATCCATTACGTGATACAGTGGGCGTTCCAAAATCAGGATTTAGTTGGTTTATTAGTAAGTTCGGTGTGTTACTATCAGTCGGTATTATTCAAGCGGTAGTAGCGGATGTGATATTACTATTCGGATTAGGTGTAGAAGTACAAAGTATTCCGTATTTCATACTCTTTAGCATCGTTACAAGTTTAGCGTTTATCGCATTAATTCAATGTTTAGTAACAGCATTTGGTGATGCAGGACGTTTTATCGCCATCATCACATTAATTATTCAGCTTACAACAAGTGCCGGAACATTCCCGCTAGAATTGATTCCGAAGTTTTTACAACCATTCAATGCTTGGTTACCGATGACATACTCTGTATCCGGATTGAAAGCAGTCGTATCAAGTGGAGACTTTAACTTCATGTGGCAAAACATAGGAATACTCATGATTTTCATCGTTGTATTATCACTTGGAACAATTGCCTCCTTAACTTGGATGCACAAACGACAATTTAGAAATATTGCGGAAAATCAATCGATTGAAGCGTAGAAAAAAGCACCTTTTCGGTGCTTTTTTATTGTAATGCAGGGCATTTTTTTGTAGTTCGGCTATGAATCAAAAACGAAAGAAAAGGATTTACAACAATTTATAGAGAAAATTAGATATAGAGGAGTTGATATGATGAAAGGAAATCGTACTTACTATTTTATCTTAAATCCGCTAATCATCTTTCTTGTTTACGCCCTTTCACCTATCTTGTTTCATAAAGAAAAATATATAAATATGAAAGATGCACTAGGAATACTTGTAGTTTACTATGTGCTTATTAGTGGGTATTACTTTATGGATGTTGTAAGTGAAAGAATGAAGAAGAATAGTAAGGACAAACAATAAAGTCTTATTGTATAAAAATTAATGGAGGACAATAAAATGACTGACAGTGAAATGAAATTTAGGGATGCGACCATTCGTAACTTTTTTGATAAAGAGGACCGTTTAAAATCGATTCCAGGTCAAAAGAAGAAAAAACTAGTATTGTTAGAGTATTTAATTAGCAAGTTAAATGCGGAGAATCAGTATACGGAAAAAGAAATCAATGCATTCATCAAACAATATCATGACGATTTTTGTACGATTAGACGCGAGTTTATTGTACACGGGTTTATGGATCGTGAGGATAATATGTACCGTATAAATGGGAGAGAAGTTTGGACGAAGTGGGAGGAGTTAAAATAATGAATCAGAAGGGGAATCCTTACGTTATCTATTTTTCTTTGTAGCTTTTAGAAAAAGGTATGAGGTGATTCAGTGATACGCTTAGCAAAAGAGATTGATGCGGAATCAATTATAGATATTAGAAAAGAAATTATATTATCGAAAACTACTACAAAGTTTTTTATAGTATCTCCAAATAAATTACAAAATGATATTGATGCAGAAAAAGAAAAGATACGGAAAAGCAATGAAAAGGGTAATCTTTACATAGTTTATGAAGTAGATAAAAAAGTGGTTGGCTTTTTAATTTTCAATCGATATGAATTAGACCGCTTACGACATGCAGGTACAATGGGAATGGGGATTAGAGAGGCGTACTGTAATCAAGGCATTGGTGCAGAACTAATTGAATTCCTTATTAGCTGGGCTAAAGGGCAGGAAGGTTTAGAGAAAGTTTGTTTAGGTGTAGTTTCTATTAATGACAGGGCGATTAAGGTGTATAAACGTATGGGATTTGTAGAAGAAGGAAGACAAAGGAATCAAATTAAATATGAAGATGGATCTTATGGAGATGATGTATTGATGGGGTTTTATATTGAATGAAACAAAGGAGTTTTCTATTGATAGCACGTGGGATTTTATGAGTAATTGTATAGGCGATGCATACGTTAGTGAAGAGACTGCCAATATTGGCAGTCTCTTTTTAGTGGGAATGTTAACACTTAGCAAACCTTAAGCTCCAATCTTTCTTTCTGACGAAGATGATGAGCAAAATGCATAGAAATAAGTTGAAACCATTCTGCTGCATGTAAGTAACCAAGCCCAGGATGTTCGATTTTACAATCACTTGGAATAGAAGAAAGTGTTGGCTCAATGTCTTTAACAACTGTAATTAATTCTAGCATACGTTTTTGTATTTCTTCTTTATTAGAGGGATTTTCAGGTGTATATCCAGGATGATTTGGTACTTTGATTTGTATATCCGGGAAAGCACCAAGTTTATATACTTTTTCACCCATATCCGTTTTCTTGTTAGTTGCTGATGGTGTTTCAGTTTTACATTTCGCGATTGCATCTAACTGCATATATGTAGAGGCAATTAAATGACTATACATTTGACCGAGGGACCATTCTTCGCTAGACGGCTTCGTCCTAAATTGTTCTATAGAGTACCTTTCTAATTCCTCTATGTAATACGTAGCTAATTCCTCAAATTTCTTCATATTGCTAACTCCTTTTTATGAAAATGTATTTGTTAATACCTACTATAAAGGAGGGATACTGACAACATTATGTCAGTAGTGAAATTAAAGTTTTAATATTTTTTTTGCTTCATCACGAATTTTTTCAGAAAGAATTTTTGGTTCAAGTATTTGCACTTGGCTTCCCCAGCTCAATACCCATTGAAACACTTCGTCTATGTTTCTTGATTTCAAAAAGACGTGAAAATCGTTATCTCTATGTTCATATGAATCTATAAAAAAATATCGTGATTCAATAATTTTATGTGCAATATGAGATGGAAACAACAAATGAATCATAACAGTACGATTGCTTTCAGGCTTATAGTTTTGTAAAGAAAAGTCTTTCGGTTTTGTGAAAAATTCTTGTTCTTGCTGTAACGTATCCATACGATCTAAGCGGAAATTGCGTATTTGTTTTCGAAGTAAACAGTGGGCAACGATGTACCAAATTCCTGAAATATTGACTAAGCCATAAGGATGAACGGTCCGCTTTATTTTTGTAGTTTCTCTCGGTTTCCGATAAGAAAAAGAGATAGCTTGTTCTTTTTGAATAGATTCTTGCAATAGGAGAAGTTGATTTTCTAGTTTTTCTTGTTCAGATTGCTGATGTGAAAATATAGGAGAAAGGAAACGAAAAGTTTCTCGTAATTCCTGGGCTTTCTTTTGTTGATCAGCAGGGAGAACAATTTCAAGTTTCTCTTTTGCTGATCGTGCATGTACAGAAAAAGAAGAAGTGAAAGTTTTCTCGATATAATCACCGCCTAGTAAAAGAGTAACAGCCTCTTCAGGCGTAAGCTGAATGGGGGGCAAGAAATAACCATCCATTAATGAATAACCGTGACCAGGCATTGAATAAATAGGAACACCCGATTCGTTAAGTGCATCCATGTCTCGATAAATAGTCCTTATACTTGTTTCGAATTTTTCAGCTAAGCTTTTTGCTGTAACAGTTTGTCTTCTTTGTAATTCAATTAATATAGCTAATAAACGATCGGTCCGATTCATGAAATATCTCCTTTTATATTTAATAAATATGCCTCCTGTAAACTTCTAAAAGTAATATAAATTCCCCTCCCATTAACATACTTTTCACTATGTATAATATTAATATAGTAAAATCATAAGAAGCCGTATTGCAGTTTCCAATAATATACTATATAATCAATTTAAGAAAACGTTTTCATGCAAAGGGGGAGAATTTCGTGTCGACTATAGAGGACGTGGCGAAATTAGCGGGGTTATCAAGGACAACGGTTTCTAGGGTGATTAATAATCATCCATATGTTTCAGATGAGAAGAAAAAAAGGGTTCAATTAGCAATGAAGCATTTAGGCTTCGTTCCTAATTCTGCGGCGAGAAGGCTTCGTAAACAAAAGACGGAAACAATTGCGGTGCTAGTTCCAAGGATTACAAATCCTTTCTTCAGTAGATTTATCGAAGCAATCGAGATTGCTGCTTCTGAACATAAATATAAACTGATTATTTGTCAAACAAGATATTTACCGGAAAAAGAGATGGAGTATTTACAATTATTATCTACGAAACAAGTAGATGGGATTATTCTATGTTCACTAGAAAATCCGTGGGAAGATGTAGAGCCATACTTACAACACGGTCCAATCGTGTTATGTAATGAATATATTGAGGAAGCAAATATTCCAACAGTGAAGTTTGATCATGCGCAAGGAGCATACATAGCTGCTAAGCATGTGTTAGAACAAGGATATCGTAATCTTATTTTTTGCCGTGGTAACGAAACCAAAGTCGTTAGCCAACAGCGAAAAATGGGCTTTTTACGTGCAATAACGGAGAAGAGCCGCCAAGTAGAAGCGATTGATTTTCTTGAAAACGCTTTCTCTTGGGAAGATGGAAAACGAATATTCCATGAAGTATTAAAGGACAAAAAAAATCCTACCGCGATTTTGGCAGGAGGCGATGAGGTAGCAGCTGGAATTATTTCAGAGGCGAAACGCCATGACTGGAGCATTCCAGATGATCTCGCTGTTATCGGTTTTGATAATCAAATTTTATCACAGATTACAGAGCCAGGTATTACGACAATTGAACAGCCAATCGATGAGATGGCCCGAAAAGTTGTCGACCTGATGATGGATAAAATCCATACGAAAAATTATCGAAAAAAAGAATTGTATGAGTTTGAACTGGAGCTCTTGGTGAAAGGTTCAACGATGAAGGATACGATGTTATTAGCCTAGTAGACTATGTCTGCTAGGTTTTTTTCTGTTCACAAACTACTATTCTTCGTGAACGCAGTCATCACATTTGTTATGGTATGCTTCGTGTTGCTCATCAATTTCTTTCCCGCAGTGCGCACAAGTTTTCGTCGGTAAATTTCTGAAAAACTCCATTGGTTGATCGATCATGTCAATCCCTCCATTTCCATTTCTTACTATCATTGTATTAGTACAAAAAACAAAAGTCAACAACTGTTTTATAACAAAATTGAAAATTAATGAAAAAGTTTAGGAAATGGATTATAGTTAACAATGTAGAATGTAAGTGAAACATGCATTTCTACTCGGTTTTAGAAAGGATGGATACATATGAAAATGACTGTTGTCGGCTTTTGGGGCGGCTTTCCAGAAGCGGGAGAAGCAACGTCGGGGTATTTGTTTGAACACGATGGTTTTCGTTTACTTGTAGACTGTGGTAGTGGTGTACTAGCACAGCTTCAAAAATATATAACACCATCTCATATAGATGCAGTTGTACTTTCGCACTATCATCACGATCATGTTGCAGACATTGGGGTATTGCAATATGCGAGACTAATTACGAGTGCGACAAAGGGACAACTACCGGAACTACCAATATACGGTCATACGTTTGATGAGAGTGGATTCCATTCTTTAACGCATGAACCGCATACGAAAGGAATCGCGTACAATCCAGAAGAAACACTTCAAGTTGGACCGTTCTCGATCTCATTCTTAAAAACTGTTCATCCTGTTACATGCTTTGCGATGCGTATTACAGCAGGTAATGACGCTGTAGTATATAGCGCAGATTCCAGTTATATTCCTGAATTTATTCCATTCACAAAAGATGCTGATCTTTTCATTTGTGAGTGTAATATGTATGCACATCAAGAGGCTGCAAAAGCAGGGCATATGAATAGTACAGAAGTAGCAAGTATTGCGAAAGATGCGAATGTAAAAGAACTTTTATTAACGCACTTACCGCATACAGGCAATCCAGCTGATTTAGTAACAGAAGCAAAACAAATTTTCAGTGGCCATATTACGCTAGCGCATAGTGGCTACGTATGGAACTCATGAGGTGATACGATGTTATTTATTGATAATAAAGGGATTACAGATCCTAGAATAAACTTAGCGATTGAAGAATATTGTGTGAAGAATTTAGATATTAACGAAACATATTTACTGTTCTACATTAATGAACCTTCGATTATCATTGGTAAAAACCAAAACACAGTAGAAGAAATTAATGCAGATTACGTAAAAGAAAAAGGTATTCATGTCGTTCGTCGTCTATCAGGCGGAGGCGCAGTATATCATGATTTAGGAAACTTAAACTTCAGTTTTATTACGAAAGATGATGGAGACAGTTTCAGCAACTTCAAAAAATTCACAGAGCCTGTAACGAAAGCGCTTGGTAAATTAGGCGTAAATGCAGAACTAAGTGGTCGTAACGACATTTTAGCTGAAGGCAGAAAAATTTCAGGTAACGCGCAGTTCTCAACGAAAGGTCGTATGTTCAGTCACGGTACGTTACTATTTGACTCTGAAATCGATCACGTCGTATCAGCGTTAAAAGTAAAAATGGATAAGATTCAATCAAAAGGTATTAAATCAATCCGTAGCCGCGTTGCGAACATTACAGAATTCTTAAACGAAAAAATGACGACAGAAGAGTTTAGACAACTTCTTCTAGAAACAATTTTCGAAGGGGAAACAGAAATTCCGACGTACGAATTAACAGAACATGATTGGACAGAAATCCATAAACTTTCTGAAGAGCGCTACCAAAATTGGGATTGGAACTACGGAAAATCTCCGAAGTTCAACTTACAACATTCACACCGCTTCCCAGTTGGACAAGTTGACGTTCGTCTTGAAGTGAAAAAAGGAACAGTAACAGAATGCAAAATTTACGGTGACTTCTTCGGTTCACTCGATGTGCATGATATTGAAGAACGTCTAACAGGCGTACAATTTGATAAAGATGCATTCACTGCAGCTTTAGAAGGCGTAGATATCGCACGTTACTTCGGTAATATTACAACAGAAGATTTCTTACATTTGTTCTTCTAAAAATAAGGGAGGCTACCGTAACTGGCAGCCTCTTTCTTTTTGCGTAGATTGTCGCGTTTTGTCGGTAAGTCGATATATTAGAAAAATCGCTGATATATTTCGAGTTACGGTCGATATATTTGGAAAATCGCTGATATAAATTGAGTTGCGCTGATATATCTGAAAAATCGCCGATATAATTCCATATACCATAAAATCACAGGACATTTGCCTCTCATAAAGGAATATATATTCAAAAGGAGGCGGATCGAAATGAGAAGGGTAATGTACGTTGTAGTATTGCTTAGCTTTGTCATCGGAATGACAGCCTGTAACGATGAAACGTCTTCAAGTCGCACACTTTTATCTATTGGAAAACCAGCGGAGGATAATGTCATATATTTTACGCATACAGATAACAGACGAAAGATACAGGAAATACAAGACATGTTTCAAAATAAGAAGTGGAAAAGAAATGAAACATTCAGCACTGTTAATAAGACACCAGATGTCGTCTTTTCAATAGATGAAGACAATGCAGGGTTACCGACATTATATGTTACGGTGTATTTTCATGAAGATGGAGCGGACGCGATTAACTTGTTTGGAGAGCATACGACGTTAAATAAAGAGGAACTTACTAAACTTAGAGAAAAGATGAGTGCATATTATCCTAAAATGATTTTTGGTCTAGTTTCATAAATTACTTGTAAATAAAATTCCCTTATCCTTCCAAAGTAAATGAAGAGGAGGTGATCTGTTTATATGCAGTTAATGGAATAACACTTGCCACTTTAATTTTCTTTTAATATAATTAATTTAGAATTTTTAAATATTCTAAATTTTATAAAGGTGGGGTTTGTGTGAATCTCGTTCAATCTTTGGCTGAAACGGCGAAAAAGAAGGGGGATAAACCGGCTTATATATTTATGGATCAGTCGGTCTCGTATGACCAATTAAACAAAATGGTCACAAGGTTTTCTAGCAATTTAGCAGAAATGGGCATTGGAAAAGGGGACAATGTTGCATTAGTTGTTGGAAATTCACCACATTTTTTGGTCGGTTTATACGGAACAATGAAAGCTGGAGCAACTGTTATTCCAGTTAATCCAATTTATACAGCAGACGAAATGCATTACATTTTACAAAATGGAGATGTAAAAACAATCATCGTACTCGACGTCCTTCTACCTGTTATACAATCTCTTACAACTAGACTTCCTTCACTTGAAAACATCATCATATGCGAAACCTCATCAGATTTTAACCATACAGAAACTGAAAAAATGAAAACGTTTACTAGAATGATAGGGGCTGGAGATTTAACTTACGAAGGCCCAGAACTAGATGAAGAAGATGTAGCGGTTATTCTATACACTTCGGGCACAACCGGAAAACCGAAAGGCGCTATGTTAACGCATAAAAATTTATATAGTAATGCGAGCGATGTGGCGTCGTATTTACAATATACGGCTGATGATCGCGTCGTTGCGGCACTGCCAATGTTCCACGTATTCTGTTTAACAGTGGCGGTCAATGCACCGATTGTGAACGGGGCAACGATTTTGATGTTACCGAAATTTAGCCCGAAAGAAGTATTCCGTATTTGCCGCACGTACGAACCGACGATTTTTGCCGGTGTACCGACAATGTATAATTATTTATATTTATTCGAAGAAGCAAGCGCAGAAGATGTGAAGACGCTTCGTCTTTGTATTTCAGGTGGTGCTTCAATGCCTGTTGCTCTTCTGCAAAACTTTGAACAACGTTTTGACGTTATCGTTTCAGAAGGATACGGTTTATCAGAAGCATCACCAGTTACTTGTTTCAACCCGCTAGATCGTCCGCGTAAGCCAGGATCGATCGGTACAAATATTTGGCATGTAGAAAATAAAATTGTAAATGAACTTGGGGAAGAAGTACCAGTTGGTGCAGTCGGTGAATTAATTGTTCGCGGACCTAATGTTATGAAAGGATATTATAACGCACCAGAAGATACAGCTGCGACATTAAAGGACGGCTGGTTGTATACAGGAGACTTAGCGAAAATGGATGAAGAAGGTTACTTCTATATAGTTGATCGTAAAAAGGATATCGTCTTAGTTGGCGGTTATAACGTATACCCTCGTGAAGTAGAAGAAGTATTGTATACACACGAATCTGTAGCAGAAGTTGTCGTAATCGGTGTTCCTGATGAAAACTTAGGAGAAGCAGTGCGAGCGTACGTCGTTCTGAAACAAACGAACGTAACAGAAGAAGAACTTATGCATTACTGTGCGTTACATTTAGCGAAATATAAAGTACCAAAGAGTATTGAATTTTTAACAGAACTGCCGAAGAATACGACAGGTAAGTTGCTGAGAAGAGCTTTAAGAGAAAAAGCGATGCAAGTTTAAATATAGGGGCAACCATCTTTATGAAGATGGTTGCCTTTCTATTTTTTAGCATTGGTTAAGCTATGGTGCCATATATTTAAACCGTAATATGACTAAAAAGGAGGAGATATAAGTGGAACAGAAGGAATTACGTTTACGGCGAGTGCAGTATCTTATTTGTGACATTATGGATGAAATGAATGCTGAAAGTGAGAAGAACAACTTAGAAATACTGCAGCAAGTCATTGATCACCTTTCAGGAGCGATAGGTGATTTAGTGGATCCATCGAGCACGTATTCTATCGATTATTTGGAAAGGAAAGTTCATACAGCGCATTATTTACTTTTTAAAAATGAGCGGAAAGCGTACTTATGTAGGAAATAATAGTATTATTTTTATTTGACATTGATAATCATTATCAATAAGATAGTTGTGTTAAGTATATTTATATAAAGGGAGATGTCATATTGATAATGATTAAGAAAAAATATATGAATGCATTCGTTATAGCAGCAACGTTAGCAGTTCCATTTAGCGGTATGATGGCACCGATTGCGAAAGCAGAAGCGGTAGTAGAAATGAAAGCAGCTAGCAAATTAGCAGATGGTACGTATGACGTTATTTTAAAGACTTATAAAGATCAAACGAATGATACATCAGTTGCTTCTACATATTTAAAAAATGCAAAAGTAACGATTCAAGGTGATAAAAAAATCGTTACGTTAACAGTTCAAGATAGTAGCTATTTTCAGTATCTTAGAGTAGAAGATCCAAAAAAATTAGGGACATTCCATGATGTAAAAGTAATTTCCGAAGATAAAGCAAATAACGGTACGAAAGTTGTTCAATTTGAAATTGGTGAGTTTTCGAAAAAATATAATATGCAAATGCATATATTAATTCCAGCAATTAAATATGATCATAAATATCAAGTACAGTTTGAAATCGATGCGAGTGCAATTGAACAGAAGCCTAAATTCTCTGACGTACCAGCATGGGCACAAGAATCAGTTCAATATTTAGTAGATAAAGAAGCAGTACACGGTAAGCCAGACGGTATATTTGCACCAGCTGAAAATATTGATCGTAGTTCCGCTGCAAAAATAGTAGCAACTGTTTTAGGTTTAGAAATTAAGAAAGATGCAAAGCCATCATTCCGTGATGCACAAAACCACTGGGCAACGCCATATATTGCTGCTGTTGAAAAAGCAGGTATTGTAAAAGGTGATGAGAAGGGAAATTTTAATCCGAGCGGGTTAATTAACCGTGCATCAATGGCTTCTATGTTAGTAAATGCATATAAATTAGAAAGAAATGAAAATATAAAACTACCGAAAGAATTTGCTGACTTAAACAATCATTGGGGTGCGAAGTATGCCAATATTTTAATCCAAGAAAAGATTTCAATTGGAACAGATAATGGCTGGGTTCCAGATAAAGCGGTAAGCCGTGCGGAAGCAGCACAATTTATTGCGAAAGCGGATAAGTTGAAATAAAGTACCAATATTAGCTTTAAGTAGAAAGGCACATGAATCTTTCCATAAAGTGAAAAAAAGTCTGTTTATGTTGCCGAAAGAACTAAAGGAGTTTTTTATTTCAATAAAAAACCGAACCACCATCTAAATGGCAGTTCGGTTTTCTTTATTTTTTCTCTACTAGCTTTTTATTCTTCCAATCTAGTGTAAACGATTTATTAAATGTTTTTTGATCAACGTCTTTTACGTTGTTTCCAACCCAGTTTGCAGTTCCGAATGTGTAGCCTGGACGAAGTTGGTAGTCGTCGGCATGTTTCGTATAAGCGACTTGTAGGTTAGATTGGTCTGTATTTTTTTCAGAGATAACAACAGCGATCATACCAGGAGAGAAACCACTATTTGTTAGCGCTGGAAGTTGATCCATCGGTATTAAATTACCTTTTGCATCAGATTCATATAAGTATGTGCGAGAGTACATGAACAGTTGGTTTCCATATAAAGAATGGTAGGAATCACGTGTGTAAATACCCCAGTTTTGATTGTTATATCCGTTAAAGAATACGTTCCATTTTACGTTTTTATTTGTTTGGTCAATTAAGTTTGTTTTATAACTAGTTTGTTTATAGCTTACAGAATCAGACCAAGTTACTTGGCCAGTTGCACCCGCTTCAGCGCTAGGTCCATTTGGCGTTGCAGAAGCTTTAACAGAACCGCCAAGTTGATAAGATACACTAGAGGTTACAGTCGTTTCTTCTACAGCATTTGTAGGTGCTACGTTAAAGAAACGAGCGCTGTTATCTTGAAGATTAAAGGCAATATCATATTGTGAAGGATAGCGTAATGTTGCACTAGCGCCAGGGATTGGGTAGTTATCAATAGGCGCACTACTTATAGTAGGATTTGCTTTTAGAAAACTACCAGTTGTATTAATAACGGCAATCTGTTTATCAGCGCTTGGATCATCGATGAAAGTTACCTTTAAAGACATTGTCATATTATCAGTTTGATCATTATTAAATGTATTATAGCTCGTATGTGTTTTTGCATTTTGTCCGATATCTGTTACAACTTGTGACGTCGTTTGAGCGTAAGCAGCAGGTGTTGAAAGCACTAAAGCGCTACTAGCAAAAACAGCGGATAATGCTAAACATTTTAAATATGTTTTAGAGCGTTTCATACAATCACTTCCTTTTATTTTTTGTCGATATATGTCGTATTTCGTTTATATCGTAACATGAAAATAAAACGGAAGGGATGGTTATGCATAATTGCATAGGTAAGTTTTAGATAGTGAAATTTTATGAATCCTTCTCAAGGGAATCATCGCTGTATTGTTTATATATTCCTCTTCATCAACTCCCCAACTTGCGTCGCAACAAACGCAACATCACTATCAATTTCGTCTAACACGTACGATTCCAAAATGCCCATTACAGCTGTTCCTAAAAACTTTAAGATGATATGTTTATCGATGTTTTTATTTACTGATGTATTTGTGTTTAGTTTTTTCTCTATTTCACCCATAATGAAAATTAGTAATTTTTTTTGAAATGATAAGGTGCTGTTACTGTTAAATAACGCCGCGAAAAATGGTTTGTGTTCTTTGAAGTATTCAAACCATATGATTGTTCCTTCTATAAACGCTTTGTTTTGCTTCTTGTAGCATATTTCTTTTAATTGTTCTAAATGATCGTCCACAATTTTATCTAATAAATTGTATTTGTCTAGGTAGTGTAAGTAGAATGTTTTTCTGCCGATGTTTGCTTTTTCTGTAATGTTTTTTACTGTAATTTCGTCAAAACCATCTGTAATTAACATCTCTATAAATGCAGATTGAATGGCGTTTTGTGATTTTATAATTCTTCGATCGATTTTCTCCATATGGTGTTCCTCCGTTGTTGATACACATATTTCTGTATGTGTGTATTATCACCCAAATGCGTAAATGTGGTCATTGAAACAAGGTGCTACTCATTTTATTATAAATATACACGTGAGTAATAACTCTCGCAAGTGTAAAATTCAAAATAAGATAAGGGTGGTTTTATATATGGCAGTTACGAAGAAAAATGTAAGATTTTATGCAAGAAGTTTACAAGTTGCAGGTATTTTGAACATTCCTGAAGGTGCTGAGGAAAAGAAACAAAATCCAGCGATTGTTTGTGTGCATCCAGGTAGTAGCTGTAAAGATCAAACAGCAGGATTGTATGCCGAGAAGTTAGCGGAACAAGGATATGTAACGCTTGCGTTTGATGCATCATATCAAGGTGAAAGTGAAGGTGCGCCGAGGTATATTGAAGAGCCAGCTGCGCGAGTTGAGGATATTCGCTCAGCAGTAGATTATGTAACTACCCTTCCTTATATAGATGAAGAACGTATCGGTGTGTTAGGGGTTTGTGCAGGCGGTGGTTATGCAGTAAATGCTGCGATGACAGAGCGCCGCATTAAAGCGGTTGGTACAGTTGTTGGTGCAAATATCGGTCGTTTAAATCGTGAGTCTAACCCGATTGGTGTGTTAGAGGCAATTGGTAAACAACGTACTGCTGAAGCACGCGGAGCAGAGGTAATGATTACAAATTGGATTCCTAAAAATCAGGAAGAGTTAGCGGTAGCAGGTATGACAGATATAGATATTGTAGAAGCAGTTGAGTACTATACAACACCGCGAGGGCAAAGTGTTAACTCTCCAAATAAGTTAAACTTTACGAGTATGGGATCGGTAATTGGTTTTGATGCGTTCCATTTAGCAGATACGTTATTAACGCAGCCGCTGCAAATTATTGTCGGCAGTAAGCAAGGTGCATTCGGTTCTTATAAAGATGGTCATGAGCTTTATGAGAAAGCAGCTTCAGAGAAGAAAGACTTACTTGTTGTGGAAGGTGCGAGTCATTACGATTTATATGACCAACCAGAACCAGTAAAAATTACAGTTAAAAAATTAACAAGCTTCTATAACGAAAATCTGTAAAAGTAATGTTGTTTTGAATTGCACCTCTAATTGTTAGGTTTGCATCTAGCAGTTAGAGGTTTTTATTGTGAAGATTGCTGTGCTTATTATTTACGCTATAAGTGCATAACAAGATATAATAGAAGAAATGAATAAGGAGGCTAGTTGTGAAGAATCTTCGTTATCTCAATATATTTACGATATTAATTATATACACACTACTTATGTTTTACATTGGCTGGAACGGCTGGGTTTGGCTTCATGCGGTATTTGGCTGGGAGTCTTGGGGATATTACGCTTTCATAGTTGGCTTCATTTCGTATGCGTACATTCTCGTGCAAGTGTTTAAGTTTTTGCCTTTCCTACGAACGATAGGTTCAATTTGGTTTGCGGTTATACAATACGCGCTTATGTTATTGCCGTTAGCAAATATTACAGTCTTTCTTTTACAGTTTTCAGTAGAGAAAGAAGCGGCAATTATTTGGACAGGAGCGGCTGTATTAGCTGCATTTATTTTTATCTTTGCGTACGGAGTATTCAACGCATATAGCCCAGTAGTTAGAAAGTACGAGGTGCACATCCCGAAAAAAGTAGAGGGACGTAAAAGTTTACGCATTGCGATGGCTTCTGATATGCATTTCGGTAAATTATCTGGCGTTTCGCATTTGAAAAGGCTTGTTCGTCATGTAAATGAAATGGAGCCTGATATTATTTTACTGCCAGGTGATATTATCGATGATCATCCAGGTGTGTTCATTCAAAAAAATATGGGACATATTATGAAACAAATGACAGCTCCACTAGGCGTATATGGTGTGTTAGGAAATCACGAATATTACGGACGAGCAGTTCCAGAATTTTTACAAGAGATGGATAAGATCGATATTCGTATTTTGTTAGATGAAGTGATTACCATTGAAGATGCCTTTTATCTCGTTGGAAGAAGAGATAAAACAGAACGAGACCGCCAAAGTTTTGAAAATCTTATGAGTACGGTAGATAAAACGATGCCAGTTATCGCAATGGATCACCAACCCTTTGAGTTAAAACAAGCAGCGGATGCTGGCGTAGATTTACTATTATCCGGTCACACGCACCGCGGACAAATGGCACCAAACCATATTGTAACGAGAAGAATGTACGAACTAGACTGGGGATACGTACAAAAAGGTGCATTCCACGCAATTGTTTCTTCTGGTTTCGGATTTTGGGGACCACCGCTTAGACTTGGAAGTAGGTCGGAGATTGTGCGGGTGGAGGTTACGTTTGAATAAATTTATGTAATAGAGAGCTAATGGCTCTCTATTTTTACAAATAAAAAAAGGCTCCATATAAGGAGCACTCAATAAAAATAAATGAATTAAAACAAATAACAGACATGTATAATATACAATATTTATAATTTAATATCAATATATTTAGATTTAAAATATTAATTAGTTTCGATTTTATAAAAGAGGTATGATTATAAGAGACGGCTGAGATAAAGGGGGATTACAATTGATCATATCAGATGTACTATACGGAGAACTTGAAGTGGATCAAGTGTTAGAAGAATTAATTTTAAGTAAGTCTGTGCAAAGACTTAAAGGTATTCATCAAACTGGCGCAAGTTATTTAGTAAACAAGGAATGGAATGTAACGCGCTTTGATCATTCAGTTGGCGTTATGTTGTTAGTGAAGAAACTCGGTGGTTCAGTAGAAGAACAAATTGCAGGTTTACTGCATGACGTATCACATACTGCTTTTTCTCATGTGATTGATTACGTTTTTGATAATAGAAATGAAAGTTATCATGAAGAGATATTTAGTTCTGTCGTGAAAAACTCAGAAATTCCAGCGATTCTTTCAAAGTATGGTTATAACTATGAAGATATTTTGTTAGATGATTCGAAGTGGACGTTACTGGAAAGGTCAGCGCCCGAATTATGCGCAGATCGAGTGGATTATACGTTACGAGATATGTATACATATGGGTACATTTCTTTAGAAGAAGCTCACAGTTTTTTAGAGGATCTCATCGTAGTAAATGGGAAAATGGTCCTTCAAAATATCGAAATGGCAGAGTGGTTTACAGAAACGTATTACAAAGAAGTCATCGATTTCTTTATGCAACCAATGAATAGTTACGGAAATGATATGTTAGCAAAAACGCTAAAGTTAGCTCTACACAAAAAGGTTATTCATGCAGATGATTTCCTTCTTGAAGACGATGAGCTTATTTCGAAATTGCAGCAATGTAGTGAGCCAGAAGTACATGCTTTATTAAGAAAAGTTCATCCGAATGTAATAGTAAAAGAAGATAGAAGCGATTATGATTTACATCAGAACAATAAAGTACGCCTTATTGATCCTCCGTTACTTCGTGAAGGGGAAGTCGTTCCATCGTCTGTTGTGTCAGAAAACATAAGACGGATGAGTGATAGAGCTTATGAAAAAGCAGTGAGAGGGATGTATGTGAAAGTGATTTCGGATTAAAAAGTAGAGCATCTAGGAGTGATGCTCTACTTTTTCACATCACTGATTAAACCAATTCCAAACCTCAATATCTCCAAGAGTCGCATAACGCACATTCGGTGAGTTTTGTAATTTTAATAACTCTTTCGACGGTCCGGTAATGACCATGCCGTATACTTTCACACCGTTATCTTTTACATACTCATAGCGCTTATCTAAATTCAGTTCTTTTTCAGGAGTCCGAGTAGTTTTACTTACAGTTTTTTTATGCTCAGAAAGAATGCGCATCATTTCGATTACTTCATCTTCTTTTGTCTTCGGTCGTTTTGCTTCATTATCGGGAAGGTTTATATGTTCTGGAAATCCGATAACCTCTCCGCTATGCAAAATAAAATCTTCTTCATCTATTCTTTCTTGTCCTGTGTCTAAAGCGTACCATATAGGAGTGGGCGGCATTTCTTGTGCTTCAAATGCGCTATATAGAATGGATTCTAACTCTTGTAAAGTGTAAGGTTTGTCAAAAGATAACGCTACTTCTGCAACGGTGCCCTCATGTATCTTCCCAAGTGTATCCCAAACTTTTTTAGAGATTTCTTTCAAATGATCATCTTGCTTTATTTTTGGGTGAACAAAGGAAAGTTTGTTGGAATAGGGTTTATTTGTCCATGATTGATTTGTGTCAGTTACAGATGATAAGAAGCTACGCGTTGTTACTGTACCAATTGGAATTTCTTTTTTGCCGACCGTTTTAACTAAATTCATTTCATTTTCTGTACGGAAAAAGGGTTTAACCTTCGTACTGCCTCCAGTGGAACGACTATTTGGAATTGTTGCTTCAAGTGCGAGTGCTGGAATTTCATCTACTTCGACTAACTTTTTCATATTATAGAAGTAAAGAGAAGACGAAAAATGGCCGACAAAATAGATTGCAATACAAACGGCAAGGACAAAACTAACGGTTTGCCAACGTTGTTTCCATTTTATTTTCCAAAACGGAACTTTCAGATTTTGTGGTGGTAGTTTTTTCTTTATTGTTTCACTTTTTGAAAGCAATTGATCTAAGTAAGCCTCGCATTCTTCACATGTCTCAATATGATTTTCTAACAGTTCTTGTTCATCATGCGTGAGCGTTTCGTTTTCGTATCTCTCCCATAGTTTTTTAAATTCTGTACAACCCATCTGTATCACTCCTTTATGCTTTTCATTTCTTTTCGACCACGGTGTAATTCAATTTTCACTTTTGCTAGTGAGAGAACCGTCATTACTGCTATTTCCTTATAAGAGAATCCGTAGTAATCTCGTAGTAATAGAACATTTCGTCTCTCGAGCGGAAGAGAAGATAAACTGTCTAACCAACTAGCAATCTCATGTTTTATGAAATAAGAGTGCTCTGTACTTGGCACGTTTGGTAAATGGAATTCTGTAATTGTCGTCGTTTTATATCTTTTTTCTTTTCGATACCAATCGATAAAGGCGTTGTAGGCAATTGTAAATAACCAAGGCCTAATTTCTTCTCCTTTATAATAGTCAATATGGACGAGCATTCGATAAAAGGTTTCTTGCATGAGATCTTCAGCAAAATGGGAATCTCCGGTTAGGGAGAGAAGATAGCGAAATAAAGTGAAACTTTAATCAGTGGGGGTTTTCTTCATCCCCCACTGATTATTAGTTGAACCAATCGGACTTTTATGGGCAGTTGATCCCCCACCTAACTTCTTTGCTTTCGCTGCATTTTGAGGTGGGGGTCTTACTGCCCATTAAAGTGGGATAAATCTTGCATATGTTCTGAGTAAATTTCTTCTAATGATTGTTTACGTTTCACTACATTTCCCTCCCTTCATACATAACAACGAAAAACATATAAAAAAGTTACAATTTTTTATGGAATTATAGTAAAAAACGTCAAGAATTGGATAGGATTCTCTTTTATCATAATACATATAAGGCGGGTGAACAGAGATGGAAAGCTATGAAACACAAATTCAAAGGTCCATTGATTATATCGAGGAAGATGTAATGGAAAAACAGACGCTGCGTAAGTTAGCTCGCATTGCAGGTTTTTCTGAGTCGCATTTTCATCGTGTATTCCAGGCGTTAGTAGGTGATACGGTAATGGAGTATGTTCGGAAGAGGAGGTTAGCCCGGGCAGCTTATCAACTTTCTCATACGGATGAAAAAATTATTGATATCGCATTTGAACATGGCTTTCAATCTCACGAAACGTTCACGAGAGCCTTTAAAAAATTATTTCAAATGACACCGAGTGAATATCGAAAGCAAGAAATAGAAACACCGATGTATTACAGCGTGAATGTAAAGCAAAGAAAATTAAATCCGTATTTAGGAGGCATACAAATGGAATATCGTATTGTAAATAAACCAGAATTTTTAGTGGCAGGTTATGAACTGAAGACGACAAGTAAAGAAGGGAAAAACCATCAAGACATTCCAGCATTTTGGCAAGAATATTTACAAAAAGATCTTGGAACAACGATTCCGAATCGTAAAGATACGAGCCAATGGGTAGAGCTTGGATTATGTACTGATTTTAATTTAGAAACAGGGGACTTCACTTATATTATTGGAATGGAAGTTACAGACTTTGAAAATGTACCAAATGAAATTGCAAAGCGTACGTTCCCAGCAGCGACATATGCTGTGTTTACAACGCCGAAAGTTCCTCATGAAGAAATGGTATCGTCTATTCACCAAACGTGGAATGCAGTATTCTCAGAGTGGTTCCCGCATTCAGGATACGAACATTGCGGCGTTACAGAGTTTGAATTATACGATGAGCGTTGTCACGAAGATAAAAGTGAGTTCGCTCAAGTAGAGCTTTGGATACCGGTGAAGAAGAAATAATAGAAAGAAAAGCGAGCCACTGAGTGGTTCGCTTTTATCATATAGGTTGCGGTATATGCCGATTTTTGTCGGTAAGTCGATATATCTTGAAAATCGCTGATATAATTCGAGTTGCGCTGATATATTCAGAAAATCGCCGATATAATTTCAATTACCGACTCCCAAGAAAAAAGAAAAGACGCCACATAGCGCCTTTTCTACGAACGAAACGGAAACACAAGTATAATTGTCGTTCCTTTTCCAAGTTCGCTATCAATAGAAATCGTTCCGTTATGAGCATGAACGAGCTGTTTCGTAATAGCGAGACCAAGTCCCGTTCCGATGTTGCTTTCTTCTGTATTTGTTCCTCTGTAATATCGCTCAAAAAGAAGTTCTTTCGTTTTATCATCCATTCCTTTTCCGTTATCTGAAATAGAGAGTGTAAATGAATTTTCATTTTGCGAAAGTTTTACGATGACGTTTGTCGTTTCATTATTATGTTTTACAGCGTTTACGAGTAAGTTTTCGATAATACGCTGGAACCATTTTTCTTCAATAAAATATTGAATTTTGTTTGAGCTTGGTACGAATTCAATATTTTGATTTTGAAGTGTCGGATTATTAATGAATTGTAATAATACTTTTTGAACGAATTGATTCATTTCAATGTTTACGTGCTGCGCAGGAAGACTGTTATTTTTTAATTGATACGTTAAGCTTAAGTCATCAATTAATGTCGTCATATATTGCGATTTCTCTTTCATAACGCTGCCGAATTGTTGAATGTCACGATCAGTCCAGTTGTACTGCTTTGATTCTAGTAATAATGCGTAGCCATATATAGAGCTAAGTGGTGTTTTTAAGTCATGGGTGAGACCGGTAATCCATTCTTCACGAGTTTGCTGCAGTACTTGCCTCATCGCATCATTTTTTTTGAGTGTAATAGAAAGGTGCTCTAGTGAATTTGTAACATCGCTAAATAAGCGGAATGACCATTTTTCTTTACCAGATTTCCTGAACCTAATAGGTTTTCCTTTTTTACTAACAGGCTCTTCGTATTTTCCACCAGCTATGTTTTTAAGCCAGCGCATCGCATGTAATAACGGTTTTCCAAATTTATTACCGTACCAAATAGAAAGAATGACTAAATAAACAAATACGATAAGAAGGATTAATCCGCATCCGATTAGAAACTTTTTAGCAAATACATCGTCTATTTCATCATCTGGGTAGTAGTACTCATTTTTGGCAGTTACAACGAGAAGATGATTGCTATTTGTGTCATAAAAGCTAGACGTGTTTTCCTTATGATTCCACGGCTCTTTTTCGCTAAGAGCGGCTTGTATAACAGAAAATGTTTTTTTCTTTCCGTTTGGATAGGAGAATACTTCTTCGCCAACGCTATTAAAGATTTGAAGTGTTGCTTTTTCTTTAGAAAGTAACTGTTTTTCTTCTTCTGTTAATGTGAACGAATCTGTAGATACAGAAGGGTGCGTTTTCTGGATTGTTTTTAGTAATGCATTGCTTTTTAACATACCACCGTAAATAACAAGTACGTTTTTTTCTTCTAATTCAATTTCCCAATATGTAAATGTATAAGGACTTTCTATGTGATTCTGTATATACGAGAATAAAGATGTTTTCGTATAAGATGTCGGTACGTCACTAGGTGTATTAAAGTGATAGAGAACTTTTCCGTTTTCCTCTACAACTTGAATCCAATCATTTTTCTCTTTAATTAAGTCTTTTACTTCAGCTTTTAACGAAATATCGCCATCTTCTGAAGAAATGTATCTTGCAATCATAAAATTTTCAGCATCTGGAATGTTCGGTTCGTATGAAGTACTCGTAACAAGAAAAATTAAATACGTGAATGCAGCTACTACAGCAATCAGTAATGTAACTAAAACAAATACGTGTTGCATGATAAACTGGATAATAAGTCGTTTATTAAAGTTCATATCGTCACCCTACTTTGTAATGAACTTATAGCCAAGCCCGCGAACGGTTTTTATATATTCTGGTTTACTTGGGTCTTGTTCGATTTTTTCACGTAGTTTTCGAATGTGGACCATAACGGTATTGTCATCGCCATTGTAGGCAGGTGCTCCCCAAACTTTCTCGTATATTTCTTCTTTTGAAAATACGTAGTTCGGATTCTCGCAAAAGAAGAGTAATAGCTGAAATAGCTGGGCGGAACATTCGACAACACGCCCATTTACTGTAAGCTCTGCGGAATATCGATCAATTTCAAATCTGCCAAATGAACTAGAGTGTGCTTTTTGTTCGTGTGGCATGACTTGCTTCATATGTCTTCGGAGTTGTGCTTTCATACGAGCTACCACTTCAAGTGGGTTAAATGGCTTCGTAATATAATCGTCTGCACCGTGTGAAAATCCAGATATTTTATCTAAATCAGATGTTTTAGCTGTGAGGAAGAAGATAGGGCAATCTGTTTTTTGGCGAATGATTGGACAAATATCAAAACCAGATTGTCCAGGAAGCATGACATCTAAAATAATTAAATCGTAATCGTTTTGTTGAGTAAGAGATAAAGCTATTTCAGCGGATGTTGCAGTTGTAATATGAGAAAAACCTTCTTTTTCAAGAATGGTAGTTAGTAATTGTAAAATTGCTGTTTCATCATCAACGAGCAAAATATTTGCTTCATACATAAAAAATCCCTCCTAATTTCCTCGAATATCATATCATCTTTCGGTAACTTATGGAATTTTTAAGGAAATTTTAAGGTTTTCTTTCTCAAAAAATTAAGAATCAAATGATATGATAAAAGTAACATAGGGGAGGAGATGAGTGTGAATCCGTTTCAAACGATGCGAGCTAGATATTTTTTAATTGTATTTGCACTATTAACTGTAGTTGCAAGAGCCAGTAATGAATTGATAGAAAATACATTTCATATGCAAAATTCTACTTTTATAAATATTCTTATATTCTATATCCTGCCGATTACGTGGATTTATTTTGAGTATAAAAAACACCGTGTTGCATTTTCATTATTTATTAATAGAAATGAAACATTTAACCTGGTGCAAGTTTTATACATTACGATCATGTTATGCGTGTTTAGTTATGGATATCTTATTTTGTACATGTATAGCTTTGCATGGATTACACCGACATTTATTATGAACGCATTACGCGAACCGATTATGGATAGCACTGGAGGATATGTTTATCAAGTTATTATGGTCGTATTCATCGCACCAATTATTGGGGAATTTGTTTTTCGCGGATTTTTACTGCAACGCTTCGCAGCAAAATGGGGAACGAGTATAGCAATCATCGTTGTAGCGATATTGTTTGCATTGTTACACGTTGATTTCCTAGGTGCAATTGTATTTAGCGTTGTACTATCAATCGTATATATTCGTACGAATAGTTTACTCATGCCAATCGCTATTCACATGTTAAACAATGCATTTGTAATCGGTGCTTCTTTTTTAATAAATAAAGAAGAGATAATGAGTTTTGCAGATTTCTCAAATTATACGACGTTCTTTCCAGGACTTATTATTTTTATAACAGGATTAAACTTAGTACTCATCTTTTTATTTGTTAACCGCAAATATTGGAGTAAAGAAATGCCCGCTATATATGTAGAGCAGGAAAAAAGCTTTTCAGACGTAGTGGGGAGTAAATGAGATGAAAAAGACGATTGAAAAAATATTGAAAGATATTATAGATTCTACGTCTATTACAGATATATGTGATAAAAGCGTTTGTCATTGGCTGCAACCTGTAGTAGATACGATTGTGTTTCCGGAGTATTACTTATTTTCTAGTACGCATGTAAAAGAAAATATTATTTCTCTTCTCATTGTGTTAGGAGTTTTACTACTATTTGGTCTAATTGTAGAAGAAATGATGAAGCGCATCTTCAGAAAAAATGAAGAGAAGTATATGTGGATTCATAAAATATTCGAGAAAGTAATAGTGGCTTTCCTTTTGTTTTATAGTATGAAAACAATCATTTACTTTATAGCTTTGAAACATCATTCATTCTAAATTTGAAAGGGATGTATAAAATTATATGAATGAAACAATATCATCAAATAAGTTTTTTTATTTGATTGTGCTTAGTATAGTGCTAATAACGACAGTCAACGTTATTCTTCGCTGGGCGGAAGCTTATTTTTTTATGTATTTAGCACTCCATTTGTTAGGAATTTTATGTATTAGTGGCGGTGTAGTTGCTGAAAAAAAGAGTGAAGAAAACGTTAATTATATGTGTGTGACCGGTCTTATTTTACTTTTAGCTGTACAAGGGATTATGAAATATAGTTCTTTTTCTCTGCAAGATTTTAGCTTATTAATGGATGTACTTCCTTAAGGAGGCACGTTATGTTATCTAAGAAGCAAATAGGATATGTACTAGTTTTAATTGGATTTTTTACGCTTATTGTAACGACGTTATTTTTTCAGGACTATGAATATATACGCTATATAAAAGGCGCTGGTTTAATATGCTGGGTTGTAAGTACGTTTCTTATCCCAGAGTATGAACCGAAGAAAGCGTCTAAAGGTAGGTAAAACTCTTCTTTATATAGAAGAGTTTTTTTATGTAAATAGAGGGTTCTTGAGCAATTTGCATAATAAGCTTGTTCTAATTTAGCATGTACGAACTTACAATAATAATAGACAGGCAGCATAGAGGAGGGAATAGCGTGAGGAAGGTTATTGGGTGGTCGCTTTTTTTGTACGTTGGGTTTGCGTTATTTATATATTGGTATTTATTTGGATGGAGTCATGAATTGATTCCGGACATGTATAAAGGAACGAGTGCAGATCCAGAAACATTTATGAATGCAAGAGAGCTTACGCTAAGCCAAGATTATTCGCGCGTGAAAAATTTATTGTACTTTTTAGCGACGCCTCTTGAATGGATTATTTTATTATTTGTACTTGTGCTCGGTATTTCAAAAAAGTTTGAGAAATGGTCGAAGGAAACGACGAAAATAAGTATCCTGCAAGTTGCGATTTATTTCTTTTATTTATCATTACTTACAACAGTTCTTGCCCTGCCAATGCAATGGATTAGCCGAAAAGTTTCTGTTGATTACGGTATTTCAACGCAAAGTACACAAAGCTGGATAAAAGATCATGTTATCGGTTTTTGGGAAAGTTATGCAACTATGTTAATTGTAGTTACGGTTCTTCTATGGCTTATTCGCAAATTCCCGAAGAGATGGTGGTTAGCAGGGTGGGCACTCTCTGTTCCGTTTACAATCTTTTTAACATTCATACAGCCTGTCGTGATTGATCCACTGTATGACGACTTTTCGACGCTAAAAAATAAAGAGTTAGAAACGAAAATTTTAGCGATGGCAGACAAAGCCGATATTCCAGCAAAACATGTATATGAAGTCAATATGTCGGAAAAAACGAATGCGTTAAATGCATATGTAACAGGAATAGGACCTAATTCACGTATTGTAATGTGGGATACAACGCTTAAACAATTAAAAGATAAAGAGATTTTATTTATAATGGCCCACGAAATGGGGCATTATGTTATGAAACATATATATTGGGGCGTTGCCAGTTATGTGTTGCTATCGTTTATAGGAATGTACCTCATTAGTCGTATTATAAATAGGTGTATTCGAAAATGGGGGGATACGCTGCAAATTTCAAAAGCAGCATGTTTCTCAATTTTACCGTTATTTTTCTTAATTTCTTCTGTACTCTCTTTTGCATCACAGCCAGCAACAAACTATGTTTCTCGTATAGAAGAACGAGCGGCAGATCAATACGCTCTAGACATGACGAAAGACGGGAAATCTGGTGTAAAGACGTTTCAATATTTATCAAAAACGAGTTTAAGCCAAGTAAATCCGCCTGCTTTAGTAAAGTTTTTCTTATATACACACCCACCAATTTTTGAAAGAATTCATGCGTTTGAACAATATGAGAAACAAAGCAAAAAGAAGTAGCTATTATGCTACTTCTTTTTTATAGAGATATAAGTTTTATATTGGGAATATTTATCATTGCTTTTTATTGTGATTTTGTAAATAATAAGCTATAAAATTCTAAAAATCTATATATAAAGGAATAAAGGTGAAAAAATGTATTTTTTACAAAATTTAAAAGTGAAATATAAATTATTATCGCTTATTTCATTAGCAGTTTTGAGCATGGTAATTATGAGCGGTGTAGCAATTCATTCTATTAATAAGATTAAGCACAATACAGAGGTTGTAGTAGATGACTATCAATATTCTACAATTTTATTAGAAGGAATGCTTCGTACACAAAATTCATTAGAATATAACTTATTAGAATTAATTACGGCATCACAAAATGAAGGGACAAATAAGGCGGAGATAATTGATAATATTGAAAAGGATCTAAAAAAATATGATTCTTTATTAAAAGAATATGATGATGGCTTTAATTTAAGTAAGCAAGAGGATGAACTGTTTCAGAAGATGAAGAAATCTTTGCCAAGTTATATGGGTACATATAAAAAATTGTTTGAAAAGGCGAAGGTAACAACTGAGTCACAAATGGTAAACGAATTTCAGAAGGAATTAAAACCGAAGGGAGTAGAGTTAGCTGGATATGCAGTGGATCTAGAATCGTATGTTTCAAACTTAGCTGATCAAGTATTTAAAGATTCTCAAAAAATGATAGATCGGTCAGTTATTACTTTTATCATTCTCGTAGTAGTTACTACAATCGTTATATGTATAGTAAGTTATATTATTAGCAAGCTTATAGTTGCTCCTTTACAAACTGTTAGTCGTATGATGGAAAGAGCAAAAGATGGGGATTTAACTGTACGTGGTGAGTATAATGCTAAAGATGAATTAGGTGTATTAGTAAGTGATTTTAATGAGATGATTACAGGGCTAAGAACAAATATGAAAGAAGTAGATAATAATATTCAGCTTTTATTCCAACATGCAGACGGAGTGGTATCTGCATCAGAAGTATCTAGCAGTGCGGCGAAGAAAATAACGATGGATATTGAAGAAGTTGCTAATGGTGCAGAGAGCCAAATGCAAGCAATGGAACAAACTGCAGGTGCGATGGAAGAGTTGACACAAGGAATGCAGAGTATAGTGAATACATCATCATCTGTAAATGAATTGTCTGCTCAGTCAGCATTAGATGCAGAGAGTGGTAATAAGTTAATGAAACAAATGATTCAACAGATGAATATAATCCAAAATTCAGTACATAGCGGTGTTAAACAAGTAGAGACTATGAAAGAACAATCAGAAGAAATTGTTAAAATCATTGATGTTATGCAAGCTATTGCCTCTCAGATTAACTTATTAGCATTAAATGCCGCAATTGAGGCCGCCCGTGCTGGGGAAAGTGGTAGAGGGTTTGCAATTGTGGCAGATGAAGTACGGAAATTAGCGGAACAATCTAGTAATTCTGCAAAACAAATTGAGAAGCTTATTACTCAAGTTATGGGAACAACGAGCCATACCGTAGATATGATGGGGAAAGTAGATAATGAGGTACAGGCAGGTACACAAGTAGTAATGCATACAGAAAAAGTATTTGGAAAAATTACAGAAAAAGTACAGCAAGTGTCTGAGCAAATTCAAACGGTATCTATGTCTACAGATGAAATTGCAGCGAGCAGTGAGGAGATTTCGGCTTCTGCAGAAGACATAGCTCAAATTTCCCAAAGATCATCTGACCGAACTGATAGGGTAAAAGAGTCTATTCAACAACAAGAAAAATCTGTTCAAGAGATTTCGGTTTCAATTGGACATATGCATAACGCAGCAGGAGAATTAAAACAAATAGTTTCCCAATTTACTCTTCAAAAGTAGTAGTATATTTAAGTTTTAATATAGAGAAATTCCTCTCAATAATAAAAAAATCATCCTATAAAAAAAGGATGATTTTTTTATGGGAATTTTATGCGGATTTCACTTGTTATATTCTAATTTTTTACAATTTTCCGATTGTAATATATAATAATACGTAATGTTTTGGAGAGTATTCATTTGTAAAAGATAGTTTATAGGAGGAGAGAAAGGGTGTTCAATAAAAGATCAATGCCGGCTATAAAAATGATCCTTTCGATGTCTATTTTCGGATCAATTGGATTTTTTTCTGTTCAAACAGGTTTACCGTCTTTCGAATTAGTATTCGTTCGTTGCATTTGTGCGACTATATTTTTAGCATTATGTTGGCTCGTAACAGGACAATATAAAAGTGAGCAATGGAATAAAAAAGAAGTCATGCAAATATTAGCATGCGGTGTATTTCTCGTTTTTAACTGGGTATTTCTATTTAAAGCATTTGAAGTTATGTCGATTACAATTGCAATTTCAGTTTATCATCTAGCACCCATTATCGTATTAATGATTGGTAGTATCGTATTTAAAGAGAGACTTACAATGTTTGCTGTTTTGTCCATTGTCATTTGTTTTATCGGTACAGTGTTAGTGGCTGGAGTAGATGGAAGTCTATCACTTGAAAAACTGATGTCATCTGGCATGGTATGGGCACTACTTGCGGCACTATTTTATGCTTTTACTACTTTACTAGGAAAAGGAATTAAGCATACGAGCGCATATGCGATGACATTTTTACAAACATTTTTAGGTATATTTTTATTGCTACCATTCGTAGACTTTGGCAAGTTTCAAGGGTTAACAGAGATGAACTGGATGATGATTACAGCGACAGGTCTTATACATACGGGATTTGTATATTACTTATTTTTTGACAGTTTAAGAGATTTATCGACGAGATTAATTTCTGTATTAGTGTTTTTAGATCCTGCGGTTGCAATACTATTAGATACAGTCTTTACCGGGTTTAGACCGACTAGTATGCAAATAGTAGGAATTGTTCTTATATTTGTTGGAATGGCATTTACTTTTCGAAAAACGAAGGATGAAAAAATAGTAGTAGAAGAAAAATTATATTCTTAATTGTAAATAATTAGGTTGAAATGAATTTATAATTTTCAGATTCATTGTATAATATAATTTGCAGGGAAATAAAGGAAAAGGTAGATGAGAGAGATGAAAAAGCTAGTAAAGATAGCGACATCGTTAGCACTAATGGGAGGAATATTTGTAGGTGCAAATGGTGTGTCTGCAAATACAGGTATTATCCAAAAATCTAGTCCTAATATTATGATAAAGTTTGATGATGTAACAACAGATCATTGGGCATATGATGAAATTACAAATTTAGTACATCATCGCATTATGTATGGCTATGGAAATGGTAAGTTTGGGACGGAAGATAATATAACACGTGAACAAGCGGCAGCAGTATTGTACCGCGCACTTCATGTGAAAAGAAGTGCGACTATTGGAAATCCATATGGAGATATTAGTGCGAAATCAACCATGTTTCTTTACGAAATTTTACGCTTAACACAGCTTGGTATTTTTAAAGGAGACGAAAATGGGAATTTCCGTCCGAAAGATACATTGACTCGTGCAGAATTAGCACAAATTTTAACGAAAGCATATGAGTTGAAAACAAAGAGTCCACATACATTTACAGATATACCAGAAAATCATTGGGCAAGGGATGCAATTAGCGCATTGCAGTCTAATAAAGTAGCGGTAGGAACAGGAGATGGCAAGTTCCAGCCTGAAATGCTCGTTACACGTGGGCAATTTGCAAAGTTTTTACAACGATCAATTGATAATTCTCCAGGGAAAATGGAATAGATAAAGAGAAAGCTCATAATTTGTGGAAGAGGTATCTTTCGCTCATTATGAGCTTTTGTTAATAGAGAGGCTACTATTGTCGTATGTTGTAGTTAAGTCGATATAATTGCATTTTTTGTCTAGAAAATGAACTCTTAAAACGTGAAGGATTTCTTTTGAAAAAAGTAGAATATTTATATTATAGAAACACCTTTACATGAATACAGGAAAGAAAATTAGTTTGCGTACAATTCGGTATAAAAATTGAAATTGAGAGCGAATTGGCTCTCCTTTAGTAGTGATTTTCACAATAATAGATTTTTTAAATGTAATATATTGCATAAATGGTGCAAAGGCAACATATGTAATATTGGAAAGGATTTCAGTCTATTATTTTCCGTTTTTTAAAATGGAGGTAAAGGGGAGAGGGCAATGAAGAAGAACATGTTACGTATAATGGCAACGGTAACTATTATGGGTGGTTTGTTTGTAAGTACGAATGTTCCCAACGTAAAAGCAGAAGAATATCCAGAAATGATTGTGTTTGATGATGTTCCAGTAAACTACTGGGCATATGACGATATAATGGATGTAGTATACAATAAAGTAATGTTAGGGTATGGAAATGGTAAGTTTGGTGTAGGTGATAATGTAACAAGAGAACAAGTAGCAGCAGTGCTGTATCGTACATTGAATTTGAAAAGGGAAGGACCTTTAAAAAATCCATACAAAGATATTTCTGAGAGAGCAACAATGTTTTTAGATGAAATTTTAGTATTAACAGAGCATGGTATTTTTAAAGGTGATGAAAAAGGAAACTTTAGACCAACTGCACCAGTAACACGCGCAGAAATGGCACAAATTCTTACGAATGCATTTACATTTGAGGTGAAGAAGAACCATACATTTAAAGATGTACCAAATAATCATTGGGCAAAAAATGCGATTAGTGCACTACAGTCTAATCATGTCATAGTAGGAACAGGAAATGGGCAATTTGAACCGAATAAAGTTGTAACACGTGAGCAATATGCAACGTTTTTAAATAGAGCTGTTTTTTATTTTCCAGTAAAAGATGAAGATTATGAATGAAAGTTAAAGTATAAGGACGTTTAAGTTATATTAATATAATATATATTAAGAAAAAAGCGCGGGAATTCCACGCTTTTTTCTTATTTAAAATTATTTGTAATTATATCGATTTTCTATTCGTAATTTAGTTTTTCGATTTTAGTGGATAAGAAGAGATTGAATAAAGTGACTTTTTATTGTTTAAATATACGTTTTAGTAACTTTATTGTTAATAAAGTGTAAATAAAAGTATATGAAATATAGTTCATAAATTAGACAAAAATCACATGGAAATAATATTGTTACGCTTCCATTAATTCTTTATATTAGAAAAAAATATGTTTTTAGGGAGAGAATACTTTGAAGAAAAAGTTTTTAAAAGTAGCAACAGCTTTAACAATTATGGGTGGAGTGGCATTTAGTGCTGAAGGGACAACAGCAAAAGCTGAATTAGCTGCAAAGCCACAGCAAGCAAGTCAGGCATTCTTTAAAGATGTACCAGCAGGACATTGGTCTTATGAAGCAATTCAAACTTTAGCAGAACAAGAAATTATGCTTGGTTATGGAAATGGTGTGTTCGGTTTTGGACATAACGTAACACGTGAACAAGTAGCCGCTTTAATTTATCGCACAATGGATTTCAGTGAAGTATTCGAGGAAGGCGATATTCTTGAAAATCCATATAAAGATATTAATGAAAGATCAACAATGTTCTTAGAAGAAATTTTAGTATTAACAGAATTAGGTATCTTTAATGGTGATGGAACTGGAAACTTTAGACCGAAAGATACATTAACACGTGCAGAAATGGCACAAGTGCTTACAGTAGCATATGAGTTAGAAGTAAAAGAAACAAAAGGATTTAAAGATGTACCAAAAGGACATTGGGCAGAAAATGCGATTAATGCAGTAGGTTCAAATGGTATTTCGGTAGGAGATGGAAAGGGTAACTTTGCTCCAAACATGAAAGTAACACGTGAACAATATGCGCAATTCTTATTTAAAACAATTTTTGAATAAATAATAGAACAAGAAGCTGGTGTTGTATAACACCGGCTTCTTTTTTATGTGTAATACCGGTGGAAGAATACAGTTTTACAAAAAAACAATTAAATTTTCAAAAAAAACTTCCTTTTCTGAAGATTTGTTATATAATATAAAACATAAAATCAAATCTGTTATAAAACAGTTTAAAAAGGGGATGCTAATATGTCGACGCAAACTTCACGGGTTACATTGCCCGGAGAAATGTTGCCAGCGTACAACGAAATATTGACACCTGAGGCGCTTAGTTTTTTGAAGGAACTACATGGAAATTTCAATGAGCGCCGCATAGAACTTTTACAAAAGCGTGCGGAGAAACAAAAGAGAATTGATGCAGGGGAGTTTCCGAAGTTTTTAGAAGAAACGAAGCACATACGTGAAGCTGATTGGACAATTGCTAAATTGCCAAAAGATTTAGAGGATCGCCGCGTAGAGATTACTGGCCCAGTAGATAGAAAGATGGTTATTAACGCTTTAAATTCAGGAGCAAATCTTTTTATGGCGGATTTTGAAGATTCGAATTCACCAACTTGGGAAAATACGATTGAAGGTCAAATAAACTTACGAGATGCAGTAAAGGGAACGATTTCACATAAAAATGAAAACGGAAAAGAATATCGTTTAAATAGTAAAACAGCAGTATTAATTGTGCGTCCAAGAGGATGGCATTTAGAAGAAAAACATATGCAAGTTGACGGAAAGAATATGTCTGGTAGCTTAGTAGATTTTGGACTTTATTTTTTCCATAATGCGAAAGCTCTTTTAGCAAAAGGAAGCGGTCCATACTTTTACTTACCGAAAATGGAAAGCCATTTAGAAGCAAGGTTATGGAATGATGTTTTCGTATTTGCTCAAAAATATATCGGTATTCCAAACGGAACGATTAAAGCAACAGTATTATTGGAAACGATTCACGCTTCGTTTGAAATGGATGAAATTTTGTATGAACTTAAAGATCATTCTGCTGGATTAAATTGCGGAAGATGGGATTATATTTTTAGTTTTTTAAAGGGTTTCCGTAATCATAATGAATTTTTACTTCCAGATAGAGCGCAAGTCACGATGACGGCGCCGTTTATGCGCGCGTATTCTTTGAAAGTCATTCAAACGTGTCATCGTCGTAATGCACCAGCTATTGGAGGAATGGCAGCACAAATTCCAATTAAAAACAATCCAGAAGCAAATGAAGCAGCTTTTGAAAAAGTACGTGCGGATAAGGAGCGCGAAGCTTTAGACGGTCATGACGGGACTTGGGTTGCCCACCCGGGACTTGTACCAGTCGCGATGGAAGTATTTAATCACATTATGAAAACGCCGAATCAAATTTTTAGAAAACGTGAAGAAATACATGTTACAGAAAAGGATTTATTAGAAGTACCAGTGGGAACGATTACAGAAGAGGGTCTTCGTATGAATATTAGCGTAGGTATTCAATATATCGCATCTTGGTTAAGCGGACGGGGAGCAGCACCAATTTATAACTTAATGGAAGATGCAGCAACAGCGGAAATTTCTAGGGCACAAGTATGGCAATGGATTCGCCATGAAGGTGGAAAATTAAATGATGGCCGTAATATTACACTTGAATTAATGGAAGAGCTAAAAGAAGAAGAGTTAGCAAAAATAGAAAGAGAGATTGGTAAAGAAGCCTTTAAGAAAGGGAGATTCCAAGAGGCGACAACGTTATTTACAAATCTCGTTCGGAATGATGAATTCGTACCATTTTTAACATTACCGGGTTATGAAATTTTATAAAGTGAAACTTTAATCAGTGGGGGGAGGGGTATCCCCCATTGATTATCAGCCCTCACCAATCGGACTTTTACGGGCAGTTGGCTCCCACCTAACTTCCTTGTATTCGCTGAATTTTGAGGTGGGAGTCTTACAGCCCGTTAATGTGGGATGAAAAATGAAAAGGGGATGGAACAAATGAAAAACGAAAGAATCGAGAAATTACAAGAGAGCTGGGAGTTAGATACGCGCTGGAAAGGGATCACACGTCCATATTCGGCAGAAGATGTAATTCGCCTGCGCGGGTCAATTGATATTGAACATACGTTAGCGCGCCGCGGTGCTGAAAAGCTGTGGGCGTCGCTTCATACGGAAGATTATATTAATGCACTTGGCGCATTAACAGGAAACCAAGCGATGCAGCAAGTAAAGGCTGGGTTAAAAGCAATTTATTTAAGTGGATGGCAAGTAGCAGCAGATGCAAACCTTTCTGGACATATGTATCCAGACCAAAGTTTATATCCAGCAAATAGCGTACCTGCTGTAGTAAAACGAATTAATCAAACGCTTCAACGTGCGGATCAAATTCAGCATATGGAAGGAAGCGGTGATACAGATTATTTCGTACCAATTGTAGCAGATGCAGAAGCTGGATTTGGCGGACAATTAAACGTATTTGAGCTAATGAAAGGTATGATTGAAGCAGGCGCATCTGGTGTACACTTTGAAGATCAATTATCTTCAGAGAAGAAATGCGGTCATTTAGGTGGAAAAGTATTACTACCAACGCAAACAGCGGTACGTAATTTAATTTCGGCACGCCTTGCTGCAGACGTAATGGGAGTGCCGACAATTATTGTTGCAAGAACAGATGCGGATGCAGCAGATTTAATTACGAGCGATATCGATCCTGTTGATAAAGCGTTTATTACAGGAGAAAGAACACCAGAAGGATTTTACCGTACGAAAGCAGGTCTTGATCAAGCGATTGCACGTGGTTTAGCATACGCTCCTTATGCAGACCTCGTTTGGTGTGAAACATCTGAACCAAATTTAGAAGATGCAAAACGATTTGCGGACGCAATTCATAAAGAGCATCCAGGGAAATTGCTTGCATACAATTGTTCACCTTCATTTAACTGGAAACAAAAACTAGATGAGAAAACAATTGCGAGCTTCCAAAAAGAAATCGCATCTTACGGTTATAAGTTCCAGTTCGTAACACTTGCTGGATTCCACTCATTAAACTACGGCATGTTCGAATTAGCACGCGGCTATAAAGAGCGCGGCATGGCAGCGTACTCTGAACTACAACAAGCAGAATTCGCAGCAGAAAAACACGGCTACTCTGCAACTCGCCATCAACGAGAAGTAGGAACAGGTTACTTTGATGAAGTAGCACAGGTGATTACAGGTGGTACTTCATCAACGACAGCATTAAAAGGATCTACAGAAGAAGCACAATTTACGAAATAAAGTGAAACTTTAATCAGTGGGGGTTTTCTTCATCCCCCACTGATTATTAGCCCTCACCAATCGGACTTTTAGGGGCAGCCCGACCCCCACCTAAATTCTTTGCTTTCGCTGCATTTTGAGGTGGGGGTCTTACTGCCCATTAAAGCGGGATAAAAGGAAGGGGCCCCCTTTTTGAAGGGTGCCCCTTATTATTTTTCGAACGATTCGAGGAGTAAATAAAAATATATCGACGATTTTTTCGATATATCTATCATAACTTAAAATATATCAACGATTCGAAAAAGGATATCGACTTACCGACAAAAAAAGACAATATGATTAAATCCACTCAGCTCCATAATCACGAATAAACTGCATATCTTTCTCGTAATGCTCTAAATGTCCTTCATCAATCATTCTTTGGAAATTTACGTCGCCTTCTTGTGCTTTTCTTTTCATATACGTACATAACGCTTCTAGGCGTAGTAGTACCATACCTATGTAATCTTCGTCCATACTTTTCCCGTAGGACTGAACAAACAATTTCACTCTTTCTTTCATGCGATCAGCATGTTGCGGCGATTCATAATGAACTGCCTCGCCTGATTCTGTATAATACACTCTACTTAAAGGCACACAAGTATACAGTGTATAAGCGATATCCCAAATTCTTGGTCCGGGAGCAGCAACATCGAAATCAATAATACCTACTGGTTTCTCGTTATTAAATATAATGTTATATATAGCAAAATCATTGTGGCATAAAACCTCAATGTTATTTGGGGTATGGTCCATAGGTTTCCAATCATCTAATAACGGAAAGTCACTTACAGCATCATGATAAAGGCGAAGCATCTTTGCTATTTCTTTTAACACATCATTAGATCGCATATATTCTTTTAAAGGATAATTTCCAGCATCTCCTTCAATAAAAGATAAAATCTCTCTATTTTTCTCATCTATACCTAAAAACTTTGGAGCATGATGAAACCCTTTCTTTTCTAAGTGTTGTAATAACGTATGGATTTTTGAACTGCCTGGCTTTAATTCTCTCCGAACAGTATTTTTAGAACGATATACGTTTGATACGTTTCCACCAGTTAGTTTTTCTTCGTTGGCGTAGTTTGACATTTCATCCCCTCCAGTAAGTGCTGTCAGATTACATTTTAACACTTAGAAAAAGGAATATAGTGGCATTCGAAAGATTTGTTTATTTTTATTCAAATAAGATATTGATAATTGCATACGTGATTTAATTTGTCAGTTATTTTCAAAAAAGATTGTACATTTTATTTTAATGTGCTATGATAATGTCAGTTGAATAGTTAAATTAAGCAATCCATATATTATCAAGTGCTGGAAACGAACGAGAAAAAGTATGTGAGAACTAGTTTATGTTTCGTATTTGATAATGTGTGGATTCTTTTTTTAGATAGGAAAACTAAAAATTTAAAAAAATGTATTTTCTTAGGAGGAAATAATTATGGCAGTAACAGGACAAGTAAAATGGTTTAACAACGAAAAAGGCTTCGGTTTCATCGAAGTTCCAGGCGAAAACGATGTATTCGTACATTTCTCTGCAATCGAAACTGACGGTTTCAAATCTCTAGAAGAAGGTCAAAAAGTTAGCTTCGAAATCGAAGATGGCAACCGTGGACCACAAGCTAAAAACGTAATCAAACTATAATTTTATAGTTTATTATGGAAAAAAGGATGGCTGCTGCCATCCTTTTTTTGTTGTGGAGAAAGTCTTTCCATCTTAAAATTCGACGGGAGACCAACTGCTTGTTAACGCTCAATTATTGAGGGCTGAATAAAGTTTTACTTTCTAAACGAGAAAGTAAAACTTTATTTGTTCTTAATTTTTTCTTTGCAATTCATTTTTTATCCCGCTTTAACGGGCAGTAAGATCCCCACCTCAAAATTCAGTGGAAGCAAAGAAGTTAGGTGGGGGATCAACTGTCCGTAAAAGTCCGATTGGTGAGGGCTGATAATCAGTGGGGATGAACAAAACCCCCACTGATTAAAGTTTCACTTTATTTGTTGTTCTGTCTATATCTGAAATGGGTAAATCTGCGCCATATAGGCTTTGAGTATCATCTTTTTTGTTAGCATTGTTGTTAGAATTTTGTTCGTCTTGAGATGATGTTTCTAACATTTGTTCTTGCTCCTTACTAGGGGTATTCAGAGCATCTGATGGGACGCTATTAATCTGTTGGCTTAATAGACTTTTTTTCTCCATATTATACAGCTCCTTTTTGGAATTAGATAAAAAACGAATGTAATCATAAATAATCACTTACATATTTTGTGTTTTGAAGTGGAATTATATACAAAACTTATATTGCAGATTTAACGAGTTAAAAAGTTGCTAGTGATGTATAAAGGTGAAGTTCTTAATAAAAATGGGTAACACGTACAAGTACTTTTTAACGTAGTGGATCATTTTTAATCATGTTTTTTGTATGTATTAATATTAAAAAGGGGATACAAGCATACCCGGAAGAAAATAGGAAGAAGAGCAAAAGGCTTTCCAAAATAGAAAGCCTTTTACTCTTCTTTTTCAACTTTTTTCTTCTTGCGTTTCTTACATTCAGAGCATTTCGATTTACGAAAAGGCTTTACAAAAAATAATAGAATGAAAAATAAAGCGAATATAATGCTAGCTGAGTTGTTCACGATCACAATGCTGCTATTTTTCATGTGAATCGTTGGTTGCATTTCTTTTTCTTTCATAGTGGACCTCCATATATTGGATTTTTATTTTAATTATAGCAAAGTTAATTGTCTTAATGATGCGAAATGAGGAAGTAGTTGTAAATATTTATAGGTAGTATAAATAGATTTTGTATAGGTTTATTTTTATAAAAACAATATATTTTTATTTTATAATTTAAAAGGTGTTTGACAAATAATAAAGTATTGTAAAAAAGCGGAATCTGTAAGCCATTTCCTTTTCATAGATGCTAAAATTATACATGCAGCTGCTAATATAAATAGAAAAAAGGAGATAGTGGAATATGGAAAGTAAAGTAGAACGCTACGTCGAAAACTATGTTGTAAATAAAAATACAATGGCCTTACTTCCTGTAATTCTCAGTGAAAAGAAAATTGTTACGCGAGTTGTTGAAGTGCAAGACTCTTTTTTCGTATTTCAAAAACCTCTAGATATTATAGAAAGAAGTTGTCGCAAGCATGGTTCTAGTTTCTTAGGCAGAAAAGAAGGAACGAAAGAGTTAACTCACATTACACATAAAGCACCAATTGCGATTAGTCCGACCGATCAACTTTATTTTTTCCCTACCTATTCGTATTCTAGAAAAGAGTGCGCGTGGTTATCTCATTTTTATATTGAAAGCAATAAAGAATTAAAAGATGGAAACCTTATTATTCGATTTATAAATGGCTTTGCGGTGAAGTTAGAGATATCGAAAACTAGCTTTGAAAATCAACAAAATCGTACAGCAAAATTGCGTACTGAGTATGAAGATCGTAGGAAAAAACAAGGGAATCCTTGTTTTAAAGAGGTTGATAAAAATGAAGAATCTAGATTAAAACCAGCATATGAGAGTGTGTATTTTGTGAAAGAAGAAGAGGTGTGAAAGGATGGGGAACCCCCATCCTTTTTATTTCTTAGTAAGTGGATATATTGGAGAAATCGCAAATGCAAAAAAAATCCATTTCCTAAATAACCAAGTTCACGACACGTCCTGTCGAATATTGATAGATTATCATAGCATAATAATGAAGGAATTCTAATGAAAGATATGGAAACTTAATAATTACATCTCCATATGTCGTATCTACCATTTCCTCTTTCATATAGGCAATGATACAGTAGAGGTAGTACTTAGAGTAAAGGGGTAAAGTGTAGAATGGATTTTCAGACAATCAAAGAGTATTTTTCACCAGAAAATATGGATCATATTGTTGAAAGCTATAAAGCGTTCGGACCACTTCTTGGTATTGGGTTACCGATGATAGAGGCGCTAATTCCAGCATTGCCACTTATCGTATTTGTACTGGCGAATGCTGTTGCATTTGGATTTTGGCTCGGTTTTCTTTATTCTTGGCTTGGATCAGTAATGGGTGCCTTACTTGTTTTTTTCATAATCCGCCATTTTGGCCGAAGTCGTTTCTTTTCTTTTGTGAATAAGCATGAGAAAGTACGAAAGGCAATGGGATGGATTGAAAGGAAAGGGTTCGCGCCGATTTTCGTCATCTTTTGTTTTCCGTTTACACCGTCTGCGCTTATAAATGTTGTTGCTGGTCTATCACGCATTAGTGTAAAACAGTTTGGCCTTGCGCTCGCGTTCGGAAAGCTTGTGATGATTTTTATTTTAACGTATATCGGTCATGATTTAATGTCATTTATTCATAATCCGGTAAAATCAGTCATTGTAGCGATTGGTATTTTTATTTTATGGTATGTCGGTAAGAAAATTGAAGTAAAGTTAGAACTGCATTAAGAATAGTCTTCTTTGTAAAGGAAAGCTTCATTATTAAAGGATAAGGGGAGAAGCGGATGAAGAAAACTTTGAAAAAAGAAGGCATAGAGTGGATACGAACAATTTTAATTGGTGTATTATTAGCTGTATTTTTTCGAACGTTTTTCTTTTCAACGTATGTTGTAGAGGGGAAGTCAATGATGCCGACATTGCAAGATGGCAATATGCTCGTTGTAAATAAGGTGAGTTATCAAGTGGGGGACTTGAATAGGTTTGATGTTGTTGTATTTCATGCGAACAAAAAAGAGGACTACGTAAAACGAATTATCGGTTTACCTGGGGATCATATTGAATATAAGCATGATAAACTATATATAAACGGACAATTCGTGGATGAACCTTATCTAGAGAAATATAAGAAAGAGATACATGGACGACAACTAACAGGTGACTTTACGCTAGAAGAGTTAACGAAGGAAAAAACGGTGCCACCTGGATATATTTTTGTAGTAGGTGATAACCGCCTCGGGAGCTGGGATAGTAGACATTTTGGTTTTGTAAAAGCTGATACAGTTGTCGGTAAAGTTGATTTACGATATTGGCCAATTCAAGAGGTGCAAACGAATTTTTCAAAAGGTTGATATAATAGGTGGAAGTATAGAAAAAGACAAACTACTCCGTTTGTCTTTTTTCGTGTCCTATAATACAATTATAGTAGCAAACTAACGTTCGTTATGTAAGTGAAAGGTGGGGTTACATGTCACTTCGATTTGTGATTGGTAGAGCGGGAAGTGGAAAAAGTACACTTTGTTTACACGAAGTGCAAGAAGAGTTAAAGCAGCGTCCAAGAGGGGAAACAATATTATATCTTGTGCCAGAACAGATGACATTCCAAACGCAGCAGGCGTTAATTGGTAGTGAGGATGTTAGAGGTTCTATTCGGGCACAAGTTTTTAGTTTTTCACGATTAGCGTGGAAAGTATTGCAAGAAGTTGGCGGAGCGAGTCGTCTTCACATTGATGAAGCGGGCGTACATATGTTACTTCGTAAAATTGTAGAGTCTCGTAAAGATGGATTATCGGTATTCCAAAAAGCAGCGGAGCAAAATGGTTTCTTTGAACATCTTGGCAGTATGATTGCGGAGTTTAAAAGATATAACGTGACACCATCAAACGTATATGAAATGTGGCAACAATTAGATGCACATAGTAGCAGTGCTGAACAAAAGCTATTAGCGAATAAAGTGTATGATTTACAGTTATTATATGATGATTTTGAACGTGCTTTAATCGGAAAGTACTTAGATTCAGAAGACTATCTGCAATTGCTAGTGGAAAAGCTTCCGCAGTCTGAATATGTAAAGGGAGCTGAAATTTATATAGATGGCTTCCATTCGTTTTCACCGCAAGAACTAGAAATTGTAAGACAGCTTATGATTTGCGGTGCGAGAGTGACAATTACATTAACGATAGATGAAAAAACGTTAGCGCAGCCAGTAAATGAACTAGATTTATTTTATGAAACGACGTTAACGTATGAAAAAATAAAACAAGTAGCGCGTGAAGAGAAAATAGAAATTGAAAAAACGATTCCGCTTATGGAACAACCGCGTTTTCATTCTCCAGCATTAGCGCATTTAGAAGCTCATTATGAAGCGCGTCCGAATGAGAAATTTAACGGGGAAGCAAGTGTAACGATTCATACAGCCGCGAATTTACGAGCTGAAGTAGAAGGCGTTGCTCGTGAAATTCGTAGACTTGTGGCAGATGAAGACTATCGTTACCGAGATATTGCAGTTCTTCTTCGGAACGGAGAAAGTTATTACGATGTAATGCGGACTCTATTTACAGATTATAATATCCCGCACTTTATCGATGAAAAACGCCCGATGTCACATCATCCGTTAGTAGAATGCATTCGTTCTGCACTCGAGATTATTAGCGGGAATTGGCGTTATGATGCAGTATTTCGCTGCGTGAAAACAGAGCTTTTATATCCATTAGACGTAAGAAAAGAAACGATGCGCGAAGAAATGGATGAGTTTGAAAACTACTGTTTAGCATACGGTGTACAAGGGAAAAGATGGACTTCTGAAGATCCGTGGATGTATCGCCGCTATCGTTCTCTTGACGATACGAACGGGATGATTACAGACAGTGAACGTGAAATGGAAGAGAAAATAAATCGATTGCGTGACGTTGTAAGAACGCCTGTTATTCGTATGCAAAAAAGACTGAAGCGTGCGGGAACGGTTATGCAAATGTGCGAAGCTGTTTACTTATTTTTAGAAGAGCTTGACGTTCCGAAAAAATTAGAAGCATTACGTATTCGTGCAGAAGAGAGCGGAGATTTCTTATTTGCGACAGATCATGAACAAGTATGGGAAGAAGTAATGAGTCTTCTTGATACGTTCGTTGAGATGCTTGGCGAAGAAAAAATGTCACTTTCTATGTTCACAGACGTTATGTCGACAGGTCTTGAGGCGCTTCAATTCGCAAACATTCCGCCGTCATTAGACCAAGTGTTAATTGCGAATATTGATCGTTCTAGATTATCAAATGTGAAAGCAACATTCGTCATTGGAGTGAATGAAGGTGTGATTCCAGCAGCACCGATGGATGAAGGTATGCTTTCTGATGAAGAAAGAGATGTTCTTAGCGCTGCAGGTATTGAACTCGCACCAACGACGAGACAAACTTTATTAGAAGAACAGTTTGTTATGTACCAAATGGTAACGAGAGCAACTGAGAAATTATACATTTCATGCCCGCTTGCAGATGAGGAAGGAAAGACGTTACTTGCTTCTAGCTTTATTAAGAAAATAAAAAGAATGTTCCCTGATGTGAAAGATACATTTATTACGAACGACGTAAATGATTTATCACGTTCGGAACAAATTTCATATGTAGCAACACCAGAAGTAACGTTGTCATATGTTATGCAGCAACTTCAAACGTGGAAGCGATATGGATTTGAAGGCAACTTAGACTTTTGGTGGGACGTATATAATTTCTACGTTACTTCAGATGAATGGAAGCAAAAAAGTAGCCGCGTATTATCAAGCTTATTCTACCGAAATCGTGCGCAAAAGCTAAGTACAGCTGTAAGTAGAGATTTATACGGAGATAAAATAAAAGGAAGCGTTTCTCGTATGGAATTATTTAACCGTTGTGCGTACGCTCATTTTGCGCAGCACGGTTTATCGTTAAGAGAGCGTGATATTTTCAAACTGGATGCGCCAGATATCGGAGAGCTCTTCCATGCAGCGCTGAAGAAAATTGCGGACAGGCTATTACGTGAAAATCGTACTTGGGCGGATTTATCAATAAAAGAGTGTGAGCATCTTTCTGCTGTAGTAATAGAAGAGATTGCACCGTTATTACAAAGACAAATTTTATTAAGTTCAAACCGTCATTTCTATTTAAAACAAAAACTACAACAAATCATTTTCCGTACGTCAATCATTCTTCGTGAGCACGCGAAATCGAGTGGTTTCGTACCAGTTGATTTAGAAGTACCATTCGGTATGGGCGGTACAGGATCGCTTCCGCCAATGGAATTCTCATTACCAAATGGTGTGAAGATGGAAGTAGTTGGCCGTATTGACCGTGTTGATAAGGCAGAAGATGAAAATGGAACATTCCTACGTATTATTGACTATAAATCAAGCTCAAAAGCGTTAGACTTAACGGAAGTGTATTACGGATTGGCACTTCAAATGTTAACGTATTTAGATGTTGTTACTTCAAATGCACATACGTGGATGAAAAAAGGCGGTACAGCATCACCAGCGGGTGTATTGTATTTCCACATTCATAACCCAATTGTTGAGGTGAAAGGTGACGCATCTGAAGCAGAAATTGAAAAGGAAATTTTAAAGAAATTCAAAATGAAAGGTCTCGTATTAGGAGATGCTGACGTTGTTCGTTTAATGGATAACAAACTTTCAACAGGAAGCTCTGATATTATTTCTGCTGGTCTGAAAAAAGACGGTAGCTTTAGTGCGCGTTCAAGTATTGCAAGTGAACAAGAGTTTAACGTCCTGCAAAAATATGTACACCATACGTTTGAAAATATCGGAAAAGACATTACAGAAGGTGTGATCGATATTGCCCCTTACAAAAAAGGAAATAAAGCGGCGTGTACGTTCTGTAACTTCAAATCGGTTTGTCAGTTCGATGAATCACTTGAAGATAACCAATTCCGTACGCTAAAAGATATGAAAGATAGCGAAGCGATGGAGAAAATTAGAGAGGAGGTTGGCGGAGAATGATAGAAAATTGGCCTAAAAAACCAGAAGGTAGTCAGTGGACAGATGACCAGTGGAAAGCCGTTGTAGCGAACGGGCGTGATATTTTAGTTGCGGCTGCAGCAGGATCAGGGAAAACAGCAGTATTAGTTGAACGTATTATTAAAAAGATTATTAATGAAGAGAATCCAGTCGATGTCGACCGCCTGCTCGTTGTAACATTTACGAATGCAGCGGCGCAAGAGATGAAAAACAGAATTGGGGAAGCGTTAGAAAAAGTATTAATTGATGAGCCTGGCTCTCAGCACATCCGAAAGCAGCTGAGCTTATTAAATAAAGCTTCCATTTCAACGATCCATTCCTTTTGTTTACAAGTTATTAGAGGATACTATTACATGCTTGATGTTGATCCTCGTTTCCGCATTGCGAATCAAACCGAAAATGAATTGTTAAAAGAAGAAGTGTTAGATGACATATTAGAAGAAGAGTATGGAATAGAAGATAATACGATATTCTTTGAACTCGTTGATCGTTATACGAGTGACCGTAGTGACGATGATTTACAACGTATGATTTTAGCGCTTCATACAGAATCAAGAGCGCATCCAAATCCGGAAAAATGGCTCGATAAATTAGTAGAAGCATATGACGTAGAAGGAAAGACAATTGAAGATTTAGTGTATGCTTCTTATTTATTAGAAGATGTAAGATTCCAGCTTGAAACAGCGGAACAGCATATTCGTAAAGCGACGGAACTCGCAATGCTTCCTGACGGTCCAGCGCCTCGCGTTGAAACGCTGCAAGCAGATTTAGCTTTACTTGGAACGTTATCATCAGCTGCTCGTGAATCGTGGACAAGCGTGTATGAAGCGATGCAAAACGTATCGTGGCAAACGTTAAAGCGCATTAAGAAAAGCGATTATAACGAGGATGTTGTGAAACAAGTAGACTCTCTTCGTAATAAAGCGAAAGATGAAGTGAAGAAATTACAAGAAGAGCTATTTAGTCGCAAACCTGAAAGTTTCTTACGAGATTTTCAAGATATGCATCCTGTATTAGAAAAGCTCGTTCAACTTGTAAAAGTATTTACAGAGCGTTTCCAAGCGATGAAGCGAGATAAAGGCATGGTCGATTTCACAGATTTAGAGCATTTCTGTTTACAAATTTTAAGTGAGCAAAGTGAAGATGGTGAAATGAAACCGTCAGCTGTAGCACTTCAATATCGTAATAAATTTGCTGAAGTATTAGTCGATGAATATCAAGATACGAACTTCGTACAAGAATCAATTATTAAATTCGTAACGAAAGATTCTGAGAGTGAAGGAAACTTATTCATGGTTGGTGACGTGAAGCAGTCGATTTATCGTTTCCGACTAGCAGAACCAGGATTATTCTTAGGAAAGTATAAACGTTTCACACAAGAAGGATTAGGCGGCGGAATGAAAATTGACTTAGCGAAAAACTTCCGTAGTCGTCATGAAGTGTTAGCGGGTACGAACTTTATTTTCAAACAAATTATGGGCGAAGAAGTTGGAGAAATCGATTACGATGCTGACGCTGAATTAAAGCTAGGTGCTAGCTATCCAGAAGGTGAAGATGTAGCAGCTGAACTATTGTGCATTCAGCAAACAGAAGAAGAAGTAAGCGATGGTGAAGAAGGTGCGGAAGTAGAAAAAGCACAGCTTGAAGCACGTCTTATGGCGCAGCGCATTAAAGCGATGGTTGATTCAGGTTATGAAGTGTATGATCGTAAAACGGATAGTATGCGCCCTGTACAATACCGTGACTTCGTTATTTTACTTCGATCCATGCCGTGGGCACCGCAAATTATGGAAGAGTTAAAATTGCAAGGAATTCCAGTATACGCTGATCTTGCGACTGGTTACTTTGAAGCGACAGAAGTAAATATTATGATGAACGTATTCCGCGTTATTGATAATCCGATGCAAGATATTCCGCTTGCAGCCGTACTTCGTTCCCCAATCGTTGGATTAAATGATGAAGAACTTGCAACGCTTCGTGCTCATGGGAAGAAAGGATCGTTTTATGAAGTAATGAGCTCATTCTTAAAAGGGGCACCGCTTGAAGAAGAAAAAGAACTACATGATAAATTAGAGTGGTTCTATAACTTACTGCAAGGATGGCGTGAATTTGCACGCCAACAGTCACTTTCTGATTTAATTTGGAAAGTATACGGTGAGACAGGTTATTACGATTTCGTTGGCGGTTTACCAGCTGGAAAGCAAAGGCAAGCAAACTTGCGTGTACTATATGACCGCGCAAGACAATATGAAGCAACGTCGTTTAGAGGATTATTCCGCTTCTTGCGTTTTATTGAGCGTATTTTAGAACGCGGTGATGATATGGGTACGGCGAGAGCTTTAGGTGAACAAGAAGATGTCGTTCGCATTATGACAATTCATAAAAGTAAAGGACTTGAGTTCCCAGTCGTATTTGTAGCTGGACTAGGTCGTCGCTTTAATACACAAGACTTAATGAAACGTTTCTTACTGCATAAAGACTTCGGTTTCGGTTCACAATTTATTGATCCACGTAAACGAATTAAATATACGACATTATCGCAACTTGCGATTAAGCGTAAAATGAAAATGGAATTAATTGCGGAAGAAATGCGCGTATTATACGTAGCGTTAACACGTGCAAAAGAGAAGTTAATTTTAATTGGAACAGTTAAGGATGCAAATAAAGAAATGGAAAAATGGCTTGATGCGAGGGAGTATAGTGAATGGTTATTACCAGATCACATACGTGCCGGAGCGTCCTGCTACTTAGACTGGATTGCACCTTCATTATATAGGCACCGTGATAGTGAAATACTTCTTGAATTAGGACAAGGAAGTGTTCCAGATGAAATTTATGGGTATGACACTAGCTGGAAAGTAGAAGTTGTTGACGGTAACACGTTACTCGCGCCAGAACCGGTTCAAGAAGAGAAACAAGAATTGTTAGAAGCACTTCGTGAGAAAAAGGCCGTTCCCCTGCAAAGTGAACGGAAAGAAGAGGTGTACGATAGATTAATGTGGAAGTACGGATATGAGGAAGCGACATCTCATCGTGCGAAGCAATCTGTTACAGAAATAAAGAGAAATTATCAATCTGAAGAAGGTAGCGATAATGCCTTTATTAAAAAATTACGTGCACCAATTCAAACACGTCCTCGTTTTATGGAGAAAAAGGGATTAACATATGCAGAGCGCGGAACAGCAGTACATGCCGTTATGCAGCATGTTGATTTGAAGAAGCCGATTACAGAAGAAGTGATTCGGGAGCAAATTGCTGGAATGGTAAATAAAGAATTATTAACATTCGAGCAGGCGGAAGAAATTGCGATTGAAAAAGTAATTTCATTCTTTGATAGTGACCTAGGTAAAAGGGTATTAGCGGCGAAAAGTGTTGAGCGTGAAGTACCATTTACGATGATGCTTGCAGCAGAAGAAGCATATCAAGATTGGCAAGGGAAGAGCGGGGAATCCATTCTTGTTCAAGGGGTTATCGACTGTATGATCGAAGAGGAAGACGGTATTACTTTAATCGACTTCAAAACGGATACGATTGCAGGAAAATTCCCAGGTGGATTTGATCAAGCGAAACCAATTTTAGAAGAGCGATATAAAGTACAACTTTCGTTATATGCAAAAGCGCTCGAGAAAAGCTTACAACACCCTGTGAAAGAGAAATGTTTATACTTCTTTGATGGCAATCATGTTGTAAAAATCGAAGAATAGAGGAACTTGAAAATGGCAACAGAAAAGACGTTAAGAATGTGTGAAAAAGGACATGAATACTACAAAAGTAGCGATTGTCCAACTTGCCCAACCTGTGAGAACGAGAGAGCGCCGAAAGAAGGTTTTCTCGCTCTTCTTTCAGCACCAGCCAGAAGGGCACTAGAACATCATGGAATTCATACTGTAGAAGAACTCTCGAAGTATAGTGAGAAAGAAATTTTAAAACTACATGGTATGGGACCAGCATCTTTGCCAAAGCTTAGAAAGGCTTTGGAGGAGAGCGGGTTATCATTTAAATAAAAGAAAAAGTAGGAGATATTCTCCTACTTTTTTTTACGCTGTTCCAATCTGGTCTTGATCCGCCACATCAGAATCAAACGTATTTGTTGCACTAACACCGTTAAACGTATTCACGACAAATCCAACATTGGAAGCTCCAGATCCATTATAAGCTTTCGTATTTTCTTTCGGAGAAACGTTATAAAAATCCCCTAAATTGAAAGAACCATTACTGTTTTGCACGACGAGATTTCCAACAACAGAAGGCATACCATCCACCTACTTTACTAAACTTTGTAATTACTATATGAATTATTGTGCGGAAGGTTCATCTGTAATATATTGGCGAATTTGCATAATACGAGAGTTATTAAAAACATAATCAACATTTCCAATTTGAAATCCACCAGAGTTTAAAAGTGTGCGCAATTCAACGTTATTCACTTCAATAAAAGGACACTCATTTATAATGTTTAATTTTACATCTGTCGTTCGTTTCGGGATTGTAATGTATTCATCTGTAAAGATTTCAAATGCATCTAAGCGACCTTCGTCTTTTATATAACAAGGGAATTCCCGGTGAACGGCAAGAGCTCTACTTTTTAATTCCATTTGATTTGCATCCCCAACTTGAAATACGGCAGCAATCCCTAACGAAACAATAGAAACATTTTGGACAATAGACACGTGATGTAACATAATTTCTCAGTCTCCTTAACCTGGAGTAGGAGGGACATCTGTTACTAATGGCACAAATGGACCCTCTGTAACAGTTTCAAACGGCGTATCAAGAATAGAAGATAGAATGAGGAAATTTGCATCCCCAATTAAAAAGAGTGCGGACGACGATACACCGTTCATTTTAATCTGTCCGACTTTGAACTCGCGGTTTACAACGTTAAGGTTCATACATACTTACTCCTTTCGGAAATTGCCCGGTATGTGTTGAATAAAAGAGAGGAAGGCTTTGTCGATATCATGTTTCATAGCTTGAATAATGATATCTCGTAAATAATCTGGATCTGTTGAAATCCCTTCATGTGATTGTGCTTGTGATAAATAATAAGGAAGTCTATGCTCCATCTGTTTCTTTATGTCGTCAACCATCATTTGTCGATACATTTCATCGAGCGGCGTTCTCTCTTCTTGTTCAAAATGGAGAATTCGATTATATGCTTCTTCATCTAAGTAACGATGCATTTCCTGAAGGATACCTTGGTAAAAGTCTGGGTTTGTATCTGTTTCAGGATTGACCTTCAAAGTTTCCGTGTCAACTTGAAAATCCTCAATTTGTTGTCCTTTTGTTGAAAATGGATTTAATCCAATATTTAAAGTGCCATTTAAATTTTCTACTTTTAATTGATCGAATTTATATTCCACTTTTCCTATAGAAGAGGAGGGGCGACTTTTTAATTCATTAAGCTCTTCTTGTAATTGACGAACTTGATCTTCTAAGTTAAGAATGGTCGCTTGTTGTGCTTGAAGAGCTTGTTGAAGTTGGTGTAAGTAAGTATATATATCTTGATTCATTTGTGAAACCTCCTTTTCAATAGGGAGGGTAAATATATTCCTACTATATATTTATGACAAGGATGTCTTAAGAAGAACTAGTTGATGGTTTGATAGAAATAATTTGTCCTTTTGCCTGTAATGGGCGAAGGGGTTCTGTAAATCCGCCAGTATTTGAGAATTTAGATAGGGCTTTAATACTTCCGGCAGTACCAATTTGGAATACAGAAGAGGTTGTAATGCTATCAATTTTAATACTGTTAATGATGATGCTTTGGTTTACATAAAAATTCAATATAATCGCCCCCTTTAAGTTGAACCAATTATCGCTTGATCAACGACATCTGAATCATTAACAGTCGTTGCGCTTTGATAATTGTAGACAGAAACGTTATCTCCAACGTTAAAAGAGCCGGCCCCCGCGAAAGCGCGTGAATAACTAATAGGTCTAATCGCAAATACATCTCCAATATGAAAAATACCACTTGATCCAATATTGACGATACGAATATGTCCGACCATAGCTGGCATACAAAACACCTTTCGTTTTTAAAATTTTCTTTTCTATTATTGTATGGGCGTTTTCAATAAAATGTGTGTTTTTTTGAAATAAAAGAAACACACACGTTATTGCGTGTGCGTATCGAGTGTTTGGTTAGGGTGAACATCCGTATGTACATGCCAAATTACATTTAAGAGCCTGTCCAGTTCTTGGCTACAATCCACTGTTTTTTGAGAAGTCATTCCGTAGCGTTCAGCAAAATAAATCATTTTTTCACGTTTTTTTTCAATCGCTTGCTCAAACATTGAAATCGGCTCCATCTCTAAATGAAATTTTTTGTATATATGTAGTACATATTATACAAAAACTTCATAAAAAAGAAATGCATTCGCTAAAAAAAGTAAAATTTCTACATTTTATGCCAAATGATAAAGGAGTAACGAATAGGGTATGAGAAGAATATTGTAAAAATTAGCGTGTATGAGAAGGTTTTTTTCTTACGGATGCGAATACAATTAAAAGGTATGAGTTTTAGGATGGAGAGTGGAAATATTGCGTTTGGTAACGGCGAAAAAAGAAGAAAAGGTATTTGTAGGTATTGTGGATGAAGAGGAAGAAAAGGTATTGCACTTAAGAGAAGCGCAAAGGCAAAAGGGAGAAAAGGTTACAATCCCCATTACAATGTTAGAGTGTATTGAAAGAGGAACTGAATGTTTTGAAAAAATATGTGATATTTTAAATTGGGCGAAGGAAAATGAAGGGGCGGCGTATTATCCGTTAACTGAAGTGAAAATATTAGCTCCAATTCCAAGGCCAAGAAAAAATATTTTGTGCGTTGGAAAAAACTATCGTGAGCATGCGATAGAAATGGGCGGAGTAGAGTCAATTCCAGAAAATATAATGATCTTTACGAAAGCGCCAACGACAGTTATTGGAATGGATGAAAAAATTAATAGTCATCCCCACGCAACGAATGAATTAGACTATGAAGGAGAACTAGCTATTGTCATTGGTAAGCGAGGGAAACAAATAAAAAAAGAAAAAGCGCTTGAGCATGTTTTTGGTTATACCATTATAAATGATATAACTGCTCGCGACATTCAAAGGAAGCATAAACAATTTTTCCTTGGAAAAAGTTTCGATACATTTTGTCCGATGGGACCGTATTTAATTCATAAATCGATGATTAGTGCGCCAAATGCGTTACACATTGAAACGATAGTAAATGGGGAAGTAAGGCAAACTTCAAATACAAATAAAATGATTTTTTCAATAGAAGAAATCATTTCAACGATAAGTAAAGGAATGACGTTAGAACCAGGAGATATTATCGCAACAGGAACGCCAGCTGGTGTTGGCAAAGGTTTCACGCCACCGAAGTTTTTGCATGCGGGTGATGAAGTGGTCGTTACAGTAGAAGGAATTGGTACTTTGCGAAATGTAGTGAAGTGAAGAAAAGAGCTATCTTATGAAAAGATAGCTCTTTTCTATGGTCTTGGGTGATAGAGGTAATCGATAACGGAAAAAGTGTAAAGACCAATGACTGCAAGTGTACAAATGCCAAATAGTATAACCGTAAGTGCGCTTTTTTCTCGTCCAAAACCAATAATAGTAAGAATAACAGTAGTCCAAAATGATGCTTTCAGTAGTGTGAATGTAGTGGGAGTTGAGTAGTGACTAAGCAATGTTACAGAAAGTAGGAAGCCAAAGAATGTAACTAAAAGAAAAGATGTAGCTAAATAGTTAATATGTTTGCCATATCTTAATAACATATCGCACCTCCTTTGTGATTTTAAAATACAGAAAATTACAATTTAATTTTAGTATAAATCAATATAAAAAGAAAGAGGTTGTCCTAACGTGTAGAACAACCTCTCTATTATTACGATAATACAGCTTTAATTTTTTGGAATGCCCACTCTAAATCTTCTTCAGAGATTACTAGAGGTGGTGCGATACGAATTACATTTTCGTGTGTTTCTTTACATAACAGTCCAGCTGCTTTTAGTTGTTCACAGTAAGGACGAGCTGGTTCGTTTAATTCGATACCGATAAATAAACCTTTACCGCGAACTTCAGTGATCATTGGGTTATCAATCTCTTTTAATTGTCCAACTAATTTTTCACCTAATTGAAGAGAACGCTCTGTTAATTTTTCTTCTTCTAACACTTCAAGAGCTGCGATAGAAACAGCACATGCAAGTGGGTTACCACCGAATGTAGAACCGTGAGAACCTGGCTCGAATACACCTAAAATGTCGCGGTTTGCTGCTACGCAAGAGATTGGGAATACGCCGCCGCCAAGTGCTTTACCAAGTATGTACATGTCAGGAGTTACACCATCCCAGTCACAAGCAAATACTTTACCAGTACGGCCTAAGCCAGTTTGGATTTCATCTGCTACGAATAAAACGTTTTCTTTTTTACATACTTCAAGAGCTTCTTTTAAGTAACCAGCTGGTGGGATGTTAATTCCTGCTTCACCTTGGATTGGCTCTAAAATGAATGCAGCTGTATTTGGTGTAATAGCAGCTTTTAACGCTTCTAAATCACCGTAAGGAATTACAACGATGCCAGGAAGCATTGGACCGAATCCGCGCTTGTACTCTTCGTTTGAAGACATAGAAACAGAACCCATCGTACGTCCGTGGAAGTTATCTTCACAAACGATAATTTCAGCACGGTTTGCTTCTACTTTCTTCACATCATAAGCCCATCGGCGAGCTGTTTTAATTGCAGTTTCAACAGCTTCTGCACCTGTATTCATTGGAAGTACCATTTCTTTATTAGTTAGTTTCGCAACTTTTTCGTACCAAGGACCTAATTGATCGCTATGGAAAGCACGAGAAGTTAACGTAACACGATTAGCTTGGTCAATTAAAGCGTTAATAATTTTTGGGTGACGATGCCCTTGGTTTACTGCAGAATATGCACTTAATAAGTCCATATAGCGATTTCCTTCAGGATCTTCTACCCAAACGCCTTCCGCTTTAGAAATAACGATTGGAAGTGGGTGATAGTTATTTGCTCCGTATGTGTCTGTAAGTTCGATAATATCCTTAGTTTGAATCATGATTGTTCCCCCTTTTGTTATTACAAGAAGTTTGTAAATACTCTAAATATTATATCATTTAAATGTAAAAAAGCGAAACATTTCCTGAAAATAAATGAACATGTTATCATATAGAGTGAAAAAGTGTGAAAAGAGGAGGTAAGGGATACGATGGTACATATGCATATTACAGCATGGGCGTTAGGTTTAATTTTATTCTTCGTTGCGTATTCACTTTATTCAGCAGGAAGAAAAGGGAAAGGCGTACATATGGGGCTTCGTCTTATGTACATTATCATTATTGTGACAGGTTTCATGTTGTACATGGGTATTATGAAGACTGCAACAAGTAACATGCACATGTGGTACGGTTTAAAAATGCTAGCTGGTATTTTAGTTATCGCTGGAATGGAAATGGTTCTTGTGAAAATGAGTAAGAACAAGGCAACGGGGGCATTCTGGGGATTATTTATTATCGCGCTTGTAGCGGTATTTTATCTAGGACTGAAATTACCGATTGGTTGGCAAGTATTCTAATAAAGAAAATAAAACCACCTTATAATCTCAAAGACTTGGGAGATAAGGTGGTTTTTTATTTTATGTCGCATCGATATGCAGCTCTTCTCCGTTTACTTTCGTAAAACGAAACATATTTTTATTTGACGTAGCGTGACGAACGAAATGGTGCTGCAATGCACAAATCATCTCTTCGTTATCAAATAAAAGAATATTTACTCCTTCGCATGCCTCCTCTTTCGGTAAGAAAGATAAATAATTATGACAATACATGCAATCATATAAAGAGTAATGAAGTGATTGCAATGCCTCTGTTAATAAGGCAAAGACAGAGTCAGGTAACTCCTCAAGCCATTCCGTATAACTAAGAAGTAATTTTTTTCGAATTCGTATCATTTCCCCGTTTTGCAGGTGGTGCTGTTCGTTGGCGATTTGTAATATATCTTGTTCATAGAAACGAGCTGGTAGCCAGTTGTTGTTATATAAAATTTCAAAGCCATCACCGGCAATATCTTCTAATAAAAATGCTTCCTCATTTTCATCATCAAAGAATACCCATTCATTGTTTATATATTCTACATTACCGACTGTATGAGCGCGGGGCTGGTTATATAAAATATGTTTACGTTGTATCATACACGATTTCTCCTTTATGAAAAGTAGTTATCTCTGTTATAGACAGTTCGTGCATTCTTTATAACTAGACACATCCGGACATAGGCGGGCATACAATAAAACACGTTTTACTGAGTGAAAATGCTATTCCATATGTGGATAGTAGGTTATCGTCAAGTTTGTCATTTTTTTGATCCGCACTTTTAGAGTGGGGTTACTGTACGTTCAAGAAAAGAAATAAGATGGAAGGATGATTTATATGTGCGGGATTACAGGATGGGTGGATTATAAACGCTCATTAGAAGGAGAACGGGACGTCGTTACGAAGATGGCTGAGACGTTAGCGAAGCGTGGCCCAGATGATAATAAAGTTTGGATTAAAGGCAATGTCGCATTTGGGCATAAACGGTTAATCGTTGTTGATCCTGAAGGTGGTAAACAGCCGATGACTTGTTTAAAAGATGAAGCAAATTATGCAATTTGCTATAACGGCGAACTTTATAACACGGAAGACATTCGAAAGGAACTATTAAGAAGAGGATATACGTTCAAAGGTCACTCTGATACGGAAGTATTGTTAGCTTCTTATATCGAATGGAAAGAAGAATGTGTCGATCATTTAAACGGTATATATGCGTTTGCTGTATGGGATGAACAGAAAGAACAAGTGTTTATTGCGCGCGATCGATTAGGGGTAAAACCACTATTTTATAAATATGACAGTGGGCGATTACTATTTGGTTCAGAGTTAAAAGCGATATTGGTGCATCCAGATGTGAAGGCGGAAGTGACGTTAGAAGGATTATCTGAAATATTCGGCCTTGGACCATCTAGAACGCCTGGTCACGGTATATATGCTGGTATAAAAGAATTACGTCCAGGTCATGCGATGACATTTTCAAAGAACGGTTTATGCATATGGAGATATTGGAATGTAGAAAGTAAAAAGCATGAAGATTCCTTTGAAGAAACAGTAGAAAAAACACGCTTTTTATTACAAGATTCGATTACAAGGCAGCTCGTTTCTGATGTACCATTATGCACTTTTTTATCAGGCGGTGTAGATTCAAGCGCTATAACAGCAATTGCTGCAAAAGAATACGAAAGATCGGGAAAAGGTCAATTACACACGTATTCGGTTGATTACGAAGATAATGACAAATACTTTAAAGCAAATGCGTTTCAGCCAAATTCAGATGCACCATTTATTCATTTGATGACGGAGACGTTTCAAACGATCCATCATCGCTGCGTCATTTCAAATGAACAATTAGCGCAGTATTTAACAGAAGCAGTACTCGTTCGTGATTTGCCTGGTATGGCAGATATCGATTCGTCATTATTATGGTTTTGCCGCGAAATTAAACAAGATTTTGTCGTCGGTTTATCTGGGGAATGTGCAGATGAAATATTTGGTGGTTATCCGTGGTTTTATAGAGAAGATGATTTACAATCGAGCGCATTTCCGTGGATGCGTTCTACAGAAGCGCGTGAACAATTGCTAAAGAAAGAATGGAGAAATAAATTAAATTTACAACAATATGTGCAACAACGTTATGAGGAATCGATTCAAGAAGTTCCTATTTTAGATGGGGAAAGTCCGCTAGAAGCGAAAAGACGCCAATTATTTTATTTAAATATGGTATGGTTTATGACAACATTATTAGACAGAAAAGACCGTATGAGTATGGGGGCGAGCTTAGAAGTACGTGTTCCATTTGCAGATCATCGTCTTGTCGAATATGCGTGGAATATTCCTTGGGAAATGAAAATGTATAAAAACCGCGAAAAAGGTCTATTGCGTAAAGCGTTAGAAGGGTTACTTCCAAATGAGATATTATATAGAAAGAAGAGCCCGTATCCAAAAACACATAATCCGCACTATACGAAAGCAGTAACAGTATGGATACAAGATTTATTAACAGATAAAGGCTCGATTTTACACGAGCTATTTGATAAAGAACAGCTGAGTGGATTAATTGAGTCAGGCGGCAGTGCATTCCAAACGCCATGGTATGGTCAATTAATGACTGGGCCACAACTTTTAGCTCATTTAGCACAAATTCACGTTTGGTTTAAAGAATATGGAGTAAATATTAAAGAATAGGAGAAAAGCGACTTACTTTATAAGTAAGTCGCTTTTTATTAAATAAATTGTCATATAAAATTCAAAATCATATTAGAAAAAATACTTATTTAGAATAATTATCTTTACGGACTTATTATTAGTTGTTATAATTGGAAACAAATGTTCTTGAAAAAGATTCTCATTTATCCCGCTTTAATGGGCAGTAAGACCCCCACCTCAAAATTCAGCGAAAGAAAAGAATTTAGGTGGGGGATCAACTGCCCATAAAAGTCCGATTGGTTCAACTAATAATCAGTGGGGGATGAAGAACCTCCCCACTGATTAAAGTTTCACTTTATAAAATTGAGGTGTTATATAGATGAAAAAGAAAAAAATGGGTTTACTCGTAATGGCGTATGGAACGCCGGATTCATTAGATGAAGTAGAGGCATATTATACACATATTCGTCATGGGCGTAAGCCATCAAAAGAAGCACTCCAAGATTTAATTGGACGCTATAAAGCGATTGGTGGAATTTCACCGCTTGCAAAAATTACGAAAGAGCAAGCGCATAAATTAACAGACTCAATGAATAATATGTTTACAGAGTATGAATTTAATTGTTACTTAGGCTTAAAACATACTGCTCCGTTTATAGAAGATGCAGTAGAAGAGATGAAGCGCGATGGAATTGAGCAAGCAATTAGTATCGTATTAGCGCCGCATTATTCTACCTTTAGCATTAAGGCATATAACGAGCGTGCAATTCGTCTCTCGGAGGAAATAGGTGGTCCTGTTATTGAACCAATTAAACAATGGTATGATGAACCGAAGTTTATTTCGTATTGGGCAGATCAAATAAAAGAAACATTTACAAAAATTGAAGATAAAGAGAAAGCGGTCGTAATTTTTTCAGCGCATAGTTTACCAGAAAAAATTATTGCAGTAGGTGATCCTTATGTGGAGCAATTGCAGCATACAGCGGATTTAATCGCAGCAGCTGCAAACATCCAAAACTATACAATTGGTTGGCAAAGTGCCGGAAATACACCTGATCCATGGATTGGACCGGATGTGCAAGATTTAACGAGAGATTTATTTGAAGAGCATAGATATAAATCTTTCATATATTGCCCAGTTGGTTTTGTGGCAGAGCATTTAGAAGTTTTATATGACAACGATTACGAGTGTAAAGTTGTGACGGATGAATTAAATGCTGCGTATTTTAGACCAAATATGCCGAATGCACAATCTACATTTATTGAATGTTTAGCTACAATTGTTTCCAGAAAAATGAAAGAAATAGTTGACAAAGAACTAATTTTAAATAATAATTAATTTATAATAATTTTAAATAAATAATAATTACTATGAAAGAAAGAGGAGGATCCCCCTAGATGAATCCAAATAATCGCTTAACAACAAACCAAGGTGCTCCGGTCGGAGATAACCAAAATTCTCGTACAGCTGGTCGCCGTGGACCAGTATTATTAGAAGACTATCATTTAGTAGAAAAACTAGCTCACTTTGATCGTGAACGTATTCCAGAGCGTGTTGTGCATGCACGTGGTGCAGGTGCTCACGGTGTATTCGTAACGAAAAACAGCATGAAGAAATATACGAAAGCAGCATTTTTACAAAATGAAGGAACTGAAACACCTGTGTTTGTTCGTTTTTCAACGGTTATTCATGGTCAAGGTTCTCCTGAAACAGCACGTGATCCACGCGGTTTCGCTGTTAAATTTTATACAGAAGAAGGAAATTACGATATTGTAGGTAACCATTTACCAGTCTTCTTCATTCGTGATGCAATTAAATTCCCTGATATGGTTCATTCTTTAAAACCAGCACCTGATACAAATATTCAAACACCAGATCGTTACTGGGATTTCATGACGTTAAGTCCAGAATCTACACATATGATGACATGGGTATTTTCTGATTACGGTACACCAGCAAGCTATCGTGAAATGGAAGGTTTCGGTGTACATTCATTCAAATGGATTAATGCAGAAGGTAAAATCGTCTACATTAAATATCACTGGAAACCACAGCAAGGTGTACGTAACTTAAGTACAAAAGAAGTGCAAGAAGTACAAGGAAAAGACTTTAACCATGCAACTCGTGACTTATTCGATGCAATCGAAAAAGGAAATTATCCGAAGTGGGATTTACACGTACAAGTGATGCAACTAGAAGAAACGGATTCTTTAGATTTTGATCCGTTAGATCCAACGAAAGTTTGGCCAGAAGATCGTTTTCCATTAATAGAAGTAGGGACAATGACGTTAAATCGTAACCCGAAAAACTTCTTTGCTGAAGTAGAACAAGTGGCGTTCTCTCCAAGTGCAACTGTAAATGGTATTGAACCATCTGAAGATAAATTATTACAAGGTCGTTTATTCTCTTATCCAGATACACAGCGTTACCGCCTTGGTGCAAACTACTTACAAATTCCTGTAAACTGCCCATACGCAGCTGTTCATAACCAACAACGTGATGGTGCGATGCAAGTGGGTCAAAACCCATCTACAATTAACTACGAACCGAGCCGTCATGCTGAAAATCCAGTTGAAGACCCAGCTTACCGCGATTCAACTATGAAAGTAGAAGGCTACGTATCTCGTGAAAAAATTGACAAACCAAATGATTTCAAACAAGCAGGTGAGCGTTACCGTTCATTCTCTAAAGAAGAGCAAGACAACTTAATTGCAAACTTAACAAATGACTTAAAAGACGTAAATGAACGTACGAAATTACTAGCTGTATGTAACTTCTTCCGTGCAGATCAAGAGTACGGTATGCGTTTAGCGCAAGCATTAAACGTTGATATTACGCAATATGTAGGAAATGCTCCGAAATAAATTGGAAAAGACGACTGTTATGAAACGGTCGTCTTTTTTGTTTATGTAAAGTTACACGCGGGTATTCTTCAGTTTCGTTATGTCGGAATTTGTTGGTAAATCGATATATCGTGTCGAAACGTCGATATATTGAAATAATCGCTGATATATTTGAAAAATCGTCGATATATCCGAAGAATCGCTGATATATTTATATTAATACCGCTCAGGGTATGCTGCCGGCAAGTCTAATAAAAAGAGATGCAATCTACTATCAAATAGATTGCATCTCTTTTTTAGTTCACTCGCTCAGTATATTCATAAGCTTTCTCCCCATGCATTGAAATATCAAGTCCCATATGTTCCTCGTGCTCATCTACCCGGACAGGGAGGAAGAAGTTAATTGCTTTAATAATCGCGTACGTCATTATAATTGTGAACGCATATGTTGCGCCGATTGCTATAAGTTGTTTAAACAGCAGCGCGGCGTTTCCGTAAAATAATCCGTTAGCGCCATCACTGTTTACGGTGGTAGTTGCAAATAGTCCTGTCGCAATGCCGCCCCAAGTTCCGCCGATGCCGTGACATCCAAATGCATCGAGTGTATCGTCGTATCCGAATTTTGTTTTTAAGAAAAAGACTGCTCCGAAGCATAATACGCCGCCAATTGCTCCGATAAGAAGAGCTGAGAAAGGTGTAACGAACCCGCAAGCTGGTGTAATAGCGACTAGACCGGAAACAACGCCGCAAGCAGCTCCCATCGCGGTCGGTTTTGATTGGAAGAACCACTCTGAAAGCATCCAAGTTAATGCGGAGGCAGCGGCAGCTATATTTGTATTAATAAATGCAGTTAAAGCTACATCATTTAAAGATAATGCGCTTCCGACGTTAAAACCGAACCAGCCGAACCATAGTAGCCCAGCGCCTAACATTGTAAATGGTAAATGATGAGGAGACGAACCGTTTATGTTTTTGCGTTTTCCAAGGAAAATAGCTAATACGAGGCCAGCCACGCCAGATGTAATATGAACGACATTACCGCCAGCGAAGTCTAATGCGCCAAGTTCTCTTAGCCATCCGCCAACGCCCCATACCCAATGAGCGACAGGATTGTAAACGATTGTTGTCCATAGAAGGATGAAAATAAGGAAAGCTGAAAATCGCATTCTTTCGGCAAATGCTCCTGAAATTAGAGCGGGGGTTAGAATAGCAAACATGAGTTGAAACATCATAAATAAATTGTGAGGAATAGTAGATGAGTAGTCTGGATTTGGTGCGTAGCTAACTCCGTTTAAACCGAACCAATCGAATGTGCCGATAAGTCCGTGCCAATCTGGTCCGAATGATAAAGAATAACCAATTACAATCCATTGAATCGAAACGATAGCCATTGCGCTATAACTATGCATTGTCGTACTGAGTACGTTTTTACTGCGAACCATACCTCCATAAAAAAGTGCTAATCCTGGTGTCATTAACATGACCATTACTGTCGCTACAAACATAAAAACTGTATCTCCTATATTCATTCTCTCTCCTCCTATAATGTTAGAAAAAATAACATCAATTTGTTATGTTTCATATCATATTCGAAATAAAAAGAAAAATCAACTAAAAATTCAGAAAATTTTATATGTAATGTTAGAAAACTTAACATGTGTTAATTTGATAAGAATGAAATCAAAGTATGCGATTCGTTTGGATAATTGGTATAATATTCTTACAATTAAAATACATGGGGGATGCGTGTGGGGAAAATACATACTAGGAAACTATTCATTTGTTTTTGTTTAGCTGTCGTTTTGTTTGTACCAATACATACATTTGCAGACGAAAAAAGAGAGTGGCGAGACGAAGTCATATATTCCATTATGATTGATCGTTTTAATAATGGGGAACCGAAAAATGACAAACAGTTAGAAGTTGGCAATTTAGAAGGATATCATGGCGGAGATATAAGAGGTATTATAAAAAGACTGGATTACATAAAAAAAATGGGATTTACTACTGTTATGCTTTCGCCGCTTTTTGAAAGTGTAAAATACGATGGGTTAGACGTGCGCAATTTTCAGAAGGTAAATGAACATTTCGGAACAGAAAATGATGTGAAAGAACTTGTGCAAGAAGCTCATGCAAAAGGAATGAAAGTTGTATTTCAATTTCCGCTTGGAGAAAACGAACAACAAGTAATCGACTCGATGAAATGGTGGATCAAAGAAGTTGATTTAGATGCAAGTTATGTAATACATAGTGAAAAAAAGTCGCCTGCTTTTTGGGATGATGTGCAAAAAGATATGCAAGTGATAAAGAAAGATTTTCGAGTTATGACAAAAGAAGATAGTGAATACAACGAAAAAATAGTAGATGCGTTTTCCAAAGCGGACGTATCGGTGAAACCTTTATATGATGTAAGTAAAAAAGACGGAGCAGCCGCTACATTTTTAGATAATCAAGATACAAAAAGATTTGCTCGTATTGCAAAAGAGAATATGAATTATCCACCATCTCGTTTGAAACTAGCTCTTACATATTTATTAACAACACCAGGTATTCCGAATTTTTATTACGGAACTGAAATTGCATTGGATGGAGGAGGTACGCCAGATAATAGACGATTAATGGACTTCAAATCAGATGAAAAGTTTATGCAACACATAACGAAACTCGGTGAGCTTAGACAAGCGAGGCTATCTTTACGCCGCGGTACGTTTGAGCTTCTATACGATAAAGATGGAATGAGTGTACTAAAGAGAAAGTATAAAGATGAAGTGACAGTAGTAGCGATTAATAATACGAAAGAAACACAAAAAGTTGCTTTACCTGCAAGTGCGATTGGTGAAAAACAAGAGCTAAGGGGATTGTTAGAAGATGAAATTATAAGAGAAGAAAACGGAAAATTTTATCTCGTTTTAAAGCGTGAGGAATCGAATGTGTATAAAGTTAACGGGGAAACAGGTGTGAATTGGCTATTTATTTCTTTAATCGTCGGTGTGAACGTATTGTTTATTGCTTTTTTAATTGTGGTTAAAAAGAGGCGGAAATAAGGGGATATTCTCTTTTGTGTTCAATTAAAAGTGCGTGATGGGGTGAGATGTTTAAGTCTTCTTATCGTATTCGTAATTCTGTATTTTGGGGATAACAGTGACGATGGGAAATTTGTTTGGTGGGACAGGCTAAGGAGAAAACTTTCTCTCTAGTCTGTTTTTCTTTGAAGTAAGACTCTCACCTCGAAATGCAACTGAGCAAAGAAGTAAAAAAATCGATAGAAGCAACAATAATTGAAAATATACTAATTTTACATTACATTAAAGGGTGAAAAGTATTTTGTTACTCATTGAGGGCTATATTTGAGGAGGAAAAATGGAATTTTACGATTTGGGTATTACCATTAAAGAACTTAGAATGAAAAAGAATATATCACAATCTGAATTGTGTCATGGAATATGTTCGCAAAGTCAAATTAGCAAAATAGAAAAAGGTATGATTTATCCATCTAGCGTATTGTTATATCAATTATCTGAAAGACTTGGTATTGATCCAAATCATATTTTCGCACTAACTCAAAACAAAAAACTAAAATATGTAGAAAATGTAAAATGTGTAATGAGAGATTGTACAAAACAAAAACAATATAATGAACTTTATGAAATAGTGAAACAAGAGAAAACCGAAAATAATTTCCAGTTAAAAGAAGATAAACAATTTCTAATATGGCATGAAGCGATTGCTATATTTTATGTGAATAAATCAATAAAAACTGCTTTAAATCTTTTAAATAATGCACTAAAACTAACTGTAACGAATGGTGATTTTTTATCGGAAAGAGAAATAGATATTATGCAGTCGATGGCTATATTTCATTGGGCAAATAAAGAATATGAAAAGAGTATTACTATATTAAGAAGATGTTTAACTAATTTTAATAAGTTAGATTTCCCTAGAGATAAAGAGGTTAAATTAAAAATCATTTTTAATTTAGGGAAAATGTTAGGTCATGCAAATCAACATGAAGAGGCAATAAAATACAATGATATGGGTATTAAATTAGCTATTAATCTAAATACTTTATATTTATTAGGCGAATTATACTATGGGAAAGCTTGGAACATGCTAAAGCTGAAACAATGTAATGAAGAAGATGTAGCTGATAATATGAAAAAAGCATTATTTATCTTTGAACTAACAGAAAAAGAAGATCTGATAAAAATAGTTAAAGAAAAATATTTTGAACAACAAAATAAAAAAATCACTCATAATTTCTGATGAACATCTTATTATTCTCTATAAAAAAAGCACCTTATGGTGTCTTTTTTATGACTTATATCATCGATTATTACAGTTCGTAGGTTTCTTATACCAAGCTTTGTTGATGTATTTACAATTCGCAGGTGTTGAAGTTTTAGATGTATCCCCAGGTGTAGTTATATTATTAGAACACCCTGCAATATATAGACAGAATGTAGTTAATAAAAAACATAGTATTAATTTCTTCAAATAACCACTTCTAACTCTTTTTAATTAACATTTTTCATAAAATAAATTCCTTACTAATTTTACATTACAGGAAAGGGTGGAAAATATTCATATACTCATAATTTGTTACATTTGATTGGGGAAGGAGGTTTTTGTTCCGATTTTTAAAAGGGTCTTCTTCATTTATGCATAAAATTTATCCGATTGCCCGTAAGCTTAGACTTTTACCCGCTAAAAAGAAAAACATCCTCTACATAGAGGATGTTTTTCTTTTTAGCGGTAGTTAATAAATTGTACGTCAATCGGTAAGTCAGCGCTACGAACTGCTGCGATAACTGCTTGTAAGTCATCACGGCTTTTCGCTGTAACACGTACTTGATCATCTTGTACTTGTGTTTTTACTTTTAATTTCATTTCTTTAATGATGTTGTTAATTTTTTTTGCGTTATCTTTATCGATACCTTGTTGAAGTGTTGCGCGTTGGCGAACAGTGTTACCAGCCGCCGCTTCAACTTTTCCGTAATCTAAGTTCTTAATTGGAACGTTACGTTTTACGAGTTTAGAAATAAGAACGTCTTTTACTTGCTCTAATTTGAACTCATCGTCAGAAGTTAAAACAAGTACTTCTTTCTCAAGTTTAATATCACTTTTACTTCCTTTAAAGTCATATCGGTTTTGGATTTCTTTTAATGCAGTGTTAATTGCGTTTGTTACTTCAGGTAATTCTACTTTCGAAACGATGTCAAAAGAACTATCTTTTGCCATAGTTAGCACCTCCAAATAAATTTCTAATCTTTTTATGTACTGTACATACTAAAGTATAGCTGAAAACGAGCTTAGACTTAAGTGTTTTCATACTTATAATGATGTAACCTCATTTTATTATAGTGAATTTTGGGCAGTTGGACAAATAAAGAGAAAATCGTGTTATAATTAACTTTTGTTTGGAATGATAAAAATATAAAAAGTTAAAAAGTTCATTTTATATATATAGAAGGGAATTAAAAAAATATGTATTTACAAATAGGATCGATTGAACAGGTAACTGTTTTACGCGAAACGGAAATCGGATATATGGTTGGGAATGAAGAAGAAGAAATTTTCCTACATAAAAATGAAGTAGCTGGAGAAATTGAAGAAGGCGATACGATTGACGTATTCTTATACCTTGATCACCAAAATCGTATTTCAGCAACAATGAAGGAGCCAATTATTACAACGTATGATTGGAACTGGGTAAAGGTTGTAGAAGTTATTCCAAGTTTAGGTGTGTTTGTTGATATTGGTGTATCAAAAGATATACTAATTCCAGCTGATGAATTCCCAATTTATATGCCAGTATGGCCAGAAGTTGGAGACGAATTATATTGTACGTTAAAATTAACGAATCGTGATCGTTTAATTGCTCTTCCAGCAAGAGATAGTGATATGCAAGAAATCGTTGTAGATGCGACACCATCTATGCGTAATAAAAACGTAAACGGACGTGTGTATCGTTCACTTCAAGTTGGTTCGTTCGTATTAACAGATGAGCATTTCCGTGCATTTTTACATCATACAGAAAGAAAAGAGCAAGTTCGTATCGGTCAACGTGTAACGGGACGAATTATTGATGTAAAAGATGACGGTACAATTAACATCTCCCTTCTTCCTCGTAAAGAAGAAGGAATGGAAGATGATGCTGCAGTGATTTATGCATATATGGAAGAACGAGGCGGAGCAATGCCGTTTTGGGATAAGAGCTATCCAGAAGACATTAAAGAACGTTTCAATATGAGTAAAGCTGCATTTAAGCGTGCACTTGGTAAGTTGATGAAAGAAGAAAAGGTTTACCAAGAAGAAGGTTGGACGTACTTTAAGAAATAAAGGAAATAAAAAGCACCACCTTATATTTTACCTATAAGGTGGTGCTTTTTTAATTCCCTTGCTCATGTACAAGAGTAAACGTATCTTTCAACTCACTATCGTTTATTTTAATATTTGCTTTTTTCAATTCATCTTGCAATAGTTTTTTGCCGAATATAGGGTCAGAGATACGTTCTTCTTCTAAGTTTTTACGAATAGAGTCTTTCACTTCATCATAGGGTTTTAATTCTTTTTTATCAGTTAATTTAATAATATGATAACCGTTTGGTGATGTAACGGGATTGCTAATTTGTCCGACCTTTAGTTTATAGGCAGCAGTTTCAAATTCAGGTGCCATTCTACCTGAATTGAAATATCCGAGGTCTCCGCCTTTTTCTTTTGATAGTAGGTCTTGCGATTCTTGTTTTGCTAGTTCTTCAAATGAAGCACCAGCATCTAATTTTTTCTTTATTTCTTTCGCTTCATTTTCGTCACTTACTAAAATATGGCTTGCTTTAATTTCTGGTTTATAGTGGTCTTTCACGTCTTTTTCTGTAATACTTTTCTTAATCGCTTCATTCATAGCAAGTTTGAACTTAATTTGATTTTTGAAATCAGCTTCATCTTTTAAACCATTGTTTTTCAATACGTTTTTAAATTGGTCTCCGTATTGATTTTTTGCTTTTTGTAATTCTTTATCTACATCATCGTCAGATACTTTATATTTTTTCGTGATAACGTCTTGCGCCATCATTTCGTACAGCATGTCTTTTCCGTAACGATCTTTCAACTGTTTTTCGAAGTCGCTCTTCGTAATGGTTGAGTCTGTTGCTGTAGCGACTGTATCTGAGTCGTTTTTTTGTCCGCAAGCAGATAGCATTAATATACTTAGTAGTGCAGTAATAATGAAAATGTGTTTTACTCTCATGCTAACACCTCATCCGAATATGTTATCGCTATTGTAGAATATAGAAGTGAACATGAAGTGAATTTTTAATGTTTTTTCCCTGTAAACTGTAAAAAAAGTACACCAACAATATTGTTGGTGTACGATGGAATCAAAGGTGATCGGTCTTTTTAGAATAGGCACGCTTACCTTGCTCTATATTCTTTTGTTCTTGCTCATTTTTTTGCGCGCGTTTTGCATTATTATCGCGTGCTTTTTTGTCGTTATCACTCGTATGTGGCATATGTATCAACTCCATTTCTAAACGTTGTACGTTTATCATTTCCTTTTTCGTAAAGACTATGTATAGCAGTGCATTCATGAATAATAAGGGTGGATTAGAAATGGATTTGAAGTTGAATTATACCGAACTTATAAAGAAGTTAATCGTTGTAATCGTCGCAGGTTTGTTAAATGCGATTGGAATGAATTTATTTTTAACGCCAGCGAAAGTGTATGCAAGTGGCTTTGCTGGATTGTCTCAATTGCTATCACAAATATTAGGTGATTTTTTATCTATTCACATATCAACCGGGGTATTATTTAGCTTGTTTAACATTCCAGTCGTTATTTTAGCCTGGAAAAAGGTTGGAAAGGCCTTTACTTTCTTTAGTTTTCTTTGCGTTATCTTTATGACTATGTTTTTAGAAATTATCCCAGTTAGAGCAGTTTCAAACGACATCATATTAAATGCGATTTTTGGTGGGCTTATTTCAGCAATCGGGGTAGGGATTGCGTTGAAGTGGGGGGCTTCTACAGGTGGTTTAGATATAATCGCCATGATTTTATCAAAGATTAAAGACAAGCCTGTCGGTACGTATTTTTTCTTCTTTAATGCACTGATCATTATCGCTGCCGGCTATGTGTATGGATGGGAAAAAGCATTATATACTTTAGTGACTTTGTATGTGTCAACGCGAATCATCGATGCAATTCATACGCGTCATGTGAAGATTACGGCATTAATCGTTACGAAGAATGGGGCGGATGTACGAAAGGCGATTCACTCACGCTTAGTGAGGGGGATTACAACTATACCAGCAACTGGTGCTTATACGAATGAAAATAAGGAAATGTTAATGATTGTTATTACCCGTTACGAACTGTATGAATTGGAGAGGGTTATTAAACAAGTGGACCCAGGTGCATTTACAAACGTACTGCAAACAGTTGGGGTGTTCGGATTGTTTCGAAAAGATTAAAGAGGACCAAAGCTGGTCCTCTTTTTTAATGTGCATTCGTAATGTTTTGCAACTGCTCTTGCATTTCACGTAGCTGAACTTTTTCAGCTGTTGAAGAGTTTGCGTAAGCAGAGTGCAAAGCGTTTTTTGCTCTATATACGAGATCTTGTTGCTCGGCGCCACTTGAACAAGATACGGCATTTGCAACAGCATCTCTAGCTTGTTGAAATAGTAAGTTCCCCATTTAGACCCCTCCAAAAGAAGAGTTACTTCTCACTTTTTCTGCCTCAGCTAATGTACCTCTGTACGGGAATCTTGCATCATGCTTCATAACAGCATCGGCTCCTTGTTGGATAAAACGTTTTGATTTATTCTTTTTACCCATTCGAAAAACCCCCTTTATTTAGCTGAAAACAATCGACGCGCTAACTTTTGCGTCTAATGATAGTATGAGCGTTTGGCGAGAAACTATAAGCAGGGAATTTTTAGATTACAACCCAAGAACCTCTTCTAAATATAGTGCAATACCATCTTCTTCGTTCGTTAACGTCGTATGGTTTGCAAGTGATTTTAATTCAGGGATGGCATTTCCCATTGCGATGCCGTGACCAGCAAATTCAATCATTTCAAAGTCGTTATCTTCATCACCGAAAGCGATAATTCGCTCTTGTGGAATGTTGTAATGACTAGAAATTTTTTGTAGTCCAACAGCTTTATTTAATCCGCTTTTTACAATTTCAATAATCGGCCAAGGTGCGCCCCATTTTCTATGGTCGATTACCTCAGCGTGCATATCAGTTAAATGTTGACGAATTGCAGTAGAATGCTCGTCATGTGCGTCAATTAATAAGCAAGTTGGATGATCGTTTAAAATATTTAATAAGTCTCCTGTAAAAATGTTTGGAGAACCGAATTCAAAAATATGTTTTTTATCTTCATCAATTTCACGAACATACACATCATCCATTACTTCAGCGTATATATTTTTTACGCCAAAATCAAAGCAAGCTCGGACAATTTCTTGTGCGGTTGCTAGCTCAAGAGGAGAGTGATGTGTGCCCCACTTTGAATCAAGAGGATGATGTACGTAAGCGCCATTAAAGTTTACGATTGGTGTATTTAAACCAAGTTCTTTATAGTAATCATAACTAGCGCGGAATGGACGACCTGTTGAGATAACAACAATATGTCCTTGTTCCTTTGCTTTTGCAATTGTATGTTTCGTTCGAGTGGAAATTATTTTGTTGTCTGTTAATAAAGTGCCGTCTAAGTCTAGTGCGATTAAATGCTGTTTGTTCATAATTTCACCTCTTATAATAATTTATTTTTGTTTCGATCTGTATTTCCGTTTTAATATGCAGAAATAAGAGGTTAAGCTGGGTGAGACCACCAAAGATGGAAACTTCACTATATATCCATCTTACGTCGCAAAGTGTTGCGGTGTCTACTATTTCTCGCTGGAAATTAAGAAAAGTCAACATCTTTTTAGAAAGTTCAAACAATGTTTCTTTCATTATGGACAAATTGTGAAAAGGGTTACATTGTTCGTAGGATGAGGCTTATAATGAACATGTAATCTTCTCGTATATGTTTGACTCTCCTTTGAAACTGGCCTATAGTAGGTTGGTTTCTTTTTTTTCTACAAATAGGGAAGAAATCCCTGCTTTAAGCTTGTGTCATTCATGTATATGTACAAGAATGAAATGTAGTACTTGTTTCCTAAACATGACAGACAAGCTTTCTTTTAAAATGGATATACTAATGAGGCAAAGACGTCATGGAAGGAGAATGGAAATGGGACAAAATCGCAGGTTTCGTTCTGGACAAAAAGCGCCGAATGATGGCATTTACGTAGAAATTGGTGAAACGGGAAGTATGGTGAAAGACCCGCAAATGGTGAAACTAACTGCCGGTGAAAAGTTTCCAGATAACACAAATCATAACCGTCAGTGGACATATAAAAGAAAACCGTAACAGAAGCCGCAATCGTTATTGCGGCTTTTTTTCATCACACATTAGAATTTCATTTACCGTACTTTTTTAAGCAGCATAATGAATTTTCCCTTTTTCTTTTTCCAATAATAAGTTTGAAAATACATAAGCAAAATTATTGTATAAAAAAGTCAGTTGGCGTATAATCAAATCAAAGGTCAAAGAAAGTCAAACATTTGGAGGACTGTAAAGATGGACTTAAATCAAATGACAACAAAAACACAAGAGGCGATTATGAGTGCTCAATCTTTAGCGGTATCTCATCATCATCAAGAAGTAGATACTGTTCATCTCTTGTTTACATTATTAGAAGAGCAAGATGGGTTAGCAGTACGTATTTTTCAAAAAATGAACGTCGATATAGAAGCATTAAAAGAAGGCGCCGAAAATTTAATTAAGAAAAAGCCTTCCGTAACGGGGAGCGGTGCAGAAGCAGGTAAATTATATATAACAGGTGCTTTGCAACAACTGCTTGTAAGAGCAGGAAAAGAAGCAGAGAAATTGCAAGATGATTACATTTCAGTTGAACATGTATTACTTGCTTTTACTGAAGAAAAAGGCGATATAAACCAATTATTTACAAGATTTCATATTACGAAAGATAACTTATTACAGTCTTTAATGACAGTTCGGGGGAATCAAAGAGTGACTAGTCAAAATCCAGAAGCAACTTATGAAGCGTTAGAAAAATATGGTCGTGATTTAGTGGCGGAAGTAAGAGCGGGGAAAATTGACCCTGTTATCGGCCGCGATAGTGAAATTCGCCGCGTAATCCGCATTCTTTCACGTAAAACGAAAAACAACCCAGTTTTAATTGGTGAACCAGGTGTTGGTAAAACAGCAATTGTTGAAGGGTTAGCACAGCGTATTGTGAAAAAGGATGTACCTGAAGGATTAAAAGATAGAACAATCTTTGCATTAGATATGAGTGCGCTTGTAGCTGGAGCGAAATTCCGCGGTGAATTTGAAGAGCGTCTCCAAGCTGTATTAAATGAAATTAAAAAGAGTGAAGGTCGTATTTTACTATTCATTGATGAACTTCACACAATCGTCGGCGCTGGTAAAACAGAAGGCGCAATGGATGCAGGAAATATGTTAAAACCGATGCTTGCGCGTGGTGAACTGCATTGTATCGGGGCGACGACGTTAGATGAATATCGTAAATATATTGAGAAAGATCCAGCGCTAGAAAGACGTTTCCAACAAGTATTAGCAGAAGAACCAACTGTTGAAGATACAATTTCCATTTTACGTGGCTTAAAAGAGCGTTTTGAAATTTATCACGGTGTAAATATTCATGACCGCGCGATTGTAGCGGCATCAGTTTTATCAGATCGATATATTTCGGACCGTTTCTTACCGGATAAAGCAATTGATCTTGTCGATGAAGCTTGTGCAACAATTCGTACAGAAATCGATTCTATGCCGACAGAATTAGATGAAGTAACGCGCCGCATTATGCAGCTGGAAATTGAAGAAGCAGCTCTTGGAAAAGAAAAGGACTTTGGTAGCCAAGAACGTCTAAAAACGTTGCAACGTGAATTATCGGATTTAAAAGAAGTTGCAAGTGGTATGAGAGCGAAATGGGAGAAAGAAAAAGAAGATATTCACAAAGTGCGTGACTTACGTGAACATTTAGAGCGTCTGCGCCGTGAATTAGAAGAAGCAGAAGGGAATTACGATTTAAATAAAGCAGCGGAACTTCGCCACGGAAAAATTCCTGCAATTGAAAAAGAGTTAAAAGAAGCAGAAGAAATGGGCGCACATAATAAACAAGAAAATCGTTTATTACGTGAGGAAGTAAGTGAAGAAGAGATTGCTGATATTGTTTCGCGCTGGACTGGTATTCCTGTTGCAAAACTCGTTGAAGGTGAACGCGAGAAATTACTACGTTTAGAGCAAATTTTATCAGAGCGTGTCATCGGACAAGAGGAAGCAGTAAGCTTAGTATCAGACGCAGTTCTTCGTGCACGCGCAGGTATTAAAGACCCGAACCGTCCGATTGGTTCCTTCATTTTCTTAGGACCGACTGGTGTTGGTAAAACAGAACTTGCAAAAACGTTAGCGCAGTCATTATTCGATAGTGAAGAACAAATGATTCGTATTGATATGTCTGAGTATATGGAGAAACACGCTGTGTCACGCTTAATTGGTGCGCCTCCTGGATATGTTGGATATGAAGAGGGCGGTCAATTAACAGAAGCGGTAAGACGTAAACCGTATTCCGTTATTTTATTAGACGAAATCGAAAAAGCACATCCAGAAGTATTCAACATTTTATTACAAATGTTAGATGACGGTCGCATTACAGATTCGCAAGGACGTACAGTAGACTTTAAAAACACGGTTATTATTATGACTTCAAATATTGGATCTGCTCATTTATTAGATGGATTAGGAGAAGATGGCTCCATTAAAGAAGAATCAAGAGAACTTGTAATGGGACAATTAAGAGGTCATTTCCGACCAGAGTTTTTAAACCGTGTCGACGAAATTATTTTATTCAAACCTCTTACAACGAATGAAATTAAAGGTATTGTTGATAAAATTGTAAAAGAATTACAAGGCCGTTTAGCTGACCGTCATATTACGGTAGAATTAACAGACGCAGCGAAAGAGTTTGTTGTCGAAGCTGGCTTCGATCCAATGTACGGAGCTCGTCCGTTAAAACGATATGTGCAGCGTCAAGTTGAGACGAAATTAGCGAGAGAATTAATTGCAGGAACGATTACTGACAATAGTCATGTAGTTGTTGATGTAGAAAATAACGAATTAGTCGTTCATGTGAAGTAAAACAAAAAAGAGTTCGGATAAAATCCGGACTCTTTTTTTAGTGTTGTTCTACTGGCTCGTTTGGAATTGCAGCTGAAATTGCTAGTACGAATACCGCAAGAACAACTGAGAAAATAGACGCTTGGTTAAAATCGTATGTACCGCCAGTCATAGAGCCGATTACGTAGCTCATCATATGTACAAGCAAGAACGACCAAATTAATGCCCAAATGAAACGCATATTTTACACCTCTATTCGTTCAATCTGTCCTTATTGTAACACAATTGAAAAAAGAATATAGAAAAATATTTGTAGATTTTTCAACGCAAATTTGCATTCCGTTCATACATTATAAAAGAGTACTTTTATACGTTTAGAAAATAAGGCGGGGGAAAAATGAGTATTACGGAACGTTTTTTTTACTTAGAAAAAGAACCATGTGTCATTTATTTACCGGAGAAGCCAAATGGATTTTCTGTCATGCTTCTCGGTGATTACAACTACTTTATTGAGAATGGTACAAGTTTATGGACACAGCATGCGGGTAGATCTTATTTTTTACATGGCCTTATTGAGGAAGGCTATACGGTCTTTTCTTCTAATTTATACGGAAGACATTGGGGAAACGATCAATCTGTTCGTCTAGCAAAACGCCTATATGACGTTGTTCTGAGAAAAGAGACATTGAATGCGAAAATGCACATTATGGCAGATGGTATGGGGGCACTTGTTGCGCTTGAAATGATGAACAAATACCCTGAATGTATACGTTCTGTCGTTATGTTAAATCCGTGTTTAGATTTACCAGAATATGTGGAGTTTGAGAAAGAGCATAAATTTTTTTACAAGAGGCTCTTGAAGGAATTAAGTTTAGCGTATGATGCTAAAGAAGAAGAATTAGAAGCGAAAATAAATAAGAAATCATTTACGCTTCTTCCGTCTTGTGTACCTGTTAAAATTTTTGTATCAACACAAGAAAAAAGAGGAAGAAAACAGCTGCTACGTAAATACGAGAAAATGAGGCAATTGAACCAATGCGATACTTCTGTCTTATTCCATCTGCAAGATGTGAAATATAAAATGGTTAGGCAAACGACTGATTTCTTTAAAAAATATGAAGAAGAATTGTGAAGCTCCCATATACATAAATGAGGAGCTATTTGTTTCAAGGAGAAAGGGTTGGTGGTATGGAACGCGTGCTAATTATAGGTGCACTTACGTTTGTAGGTTATCACCTTGTGAATAAAATGATTGCAGAAGAAGTAGAAGTATATGGTCTTGATTTTGATGAATTCGATAATATGACAAAAATTAATGAAGAGAAGTTATTGTTAATTGGGCGAAATGCGTTATTTACGTATTATTCGATAAGAGATGAAGACGGATGGAGATCCGTAGAGGAAGAGAAATTTGATGCTGTTTACTTTTGTCTGTATGAGCCTAACCAACAAAGTGGCTTTCGAAATGAAAGAGTTATATTACAGTATTTAAAGCGAATGATAAGACTGTGTGAAGAACATAAAGTGAAGTTAAATCTAATTTCTTCTATTGAAGTAGGAAACGTAGATGAGTCCGAAAATAAACGTCTATTTGCGAAAGTGGAAGAAGGATTGAAAAAAGGAGAGGTACAATATAGTGTATTTCGAGTTCCTACATTATATGGGCCATGGCAACCATCTTTTATGATGTATCATCAGCTCATTTTATCAGAACTGGGTGAGAAAGAGTGCCATTATACGAGTGAGGAAAACGCCAGTGATCTACTGTACGTTGAAGATGTATGTGAATGCTTATGGGAAAATGGAATGAACGAGGAGCATCTCGGTATATATAATTTACTTAGTGGTAAAAAATCATTATGGAAAAAAGGTATGAACCTTTTACGTGCAGAGGATAAAGTGAAGAAAGAGAATGTGGAAGAAAGAGATGGAACTGTAGAGGTTATTTCGATAAAAAGAAATACTCCGTTAGAATACGGTTTAAATAAACAATTGGCACATATGAAAAAATATAAAGAGTTATACGAAGGATAGCGAGCGTGTTACACTATGTATGTGAAAGTTTTAATGGAGAGGAAGAACATAATATGAATGAGAAAAGCATGCAATTTTTACAAATCGCAATGAAGCATTTACCAGAAGCAAAGGCCATTTTAGATGATAATGGAATTGCGCTTGATATGGAGAAAGCTCAACCAGTATTAGAGTTATTGATGAAAGTTATGAACGAAGCATATGAGCTTGGGAAAGCAGATCAAGAATAAAAAGCATAAAGAGAATAAAAAGCATCTTTTGAGATGGAAGAGAGGCCCGAACCGTGGATAGAAGCGGTCAGGGCCTTTTTTTATTCTCGCCTGGGGGAAAACCAGATATATGAAGAGGGTAAAGGAAAAGTAGTGAGGAAAATTCTCTAGTTTAGAAGGAAAGCAGATAAAGAATAAAAATTTAGATGGAAGAGAGGCCTGAACTGTAAGTAGAAACGGTTCGGGCTTTTTTATATTTCGAAAGAACAGGTAAAGGTATGTTTCCGTTTCTTTTCATAAACAATAAGGTGAATAATGCGTTAGCTTTATGTTTTAGCTGAAATATATTCTAGACAAAAATACATTTATGTTTTAAAATTAGTACCAAGTCATAATAATTGATATAAAACGGAGGGCTGCGATGTGAACGTGGGCATTTTAGGGATCGGAAGATATGTGCCGGAAAAAGTAGTCACAAATCACGATTTAGAGAAAGTAATGGATACATCCGATGAATGGATTCGTACGAGAACAGGTATTGCGGAAAGACGCATTGCCGATGATACAATAGATACTTCATATATGGCCGTAGAGGCTTCTAAAAAAGCACTTGAAGATGCAGGGATTAGCGGAGAGGATATCGATCTTATTTTAGTAGCAACAGTAACGCCAGATCGTGCTTTTCCAGCAGTAGCTTGTGTTATTCAAGAAGCGATTGGCGCAAAACATGCAGCTGCAATGGATTTAAGTGCAGCGTGTGCTGGTTTTATGTACGGAATGATTACAGCGCAGCAATTTATTCAAACGGGAACTTATAAAAATATACTAGTAGTTGGTAGTGATAAACTATCTAAAATTGTAGATTGGAACGATCGAAATACAGCAGTACTATTTGGAGACGGAGCCGGTGCGATCGTAATGGGAGCTGTTTCAGAAGGTAAAGGCGTTCTATCTTTCGAATTAGGAGCGGACGGAAGTGGCGGTAAGCATCTTTATCAAGATGAGTATGTTATGATGAATGGCAGAGAAGTCTTTAAATTTGCTGTTCGTCAACTTGGGGATTCTTGTCTTCGCGTTCTAGATAAAGCTGGTCTTACGAAAGAAGATGTGGATTTCTTAGTACCGCATCAAGCGAATATTCGTATTATGGAATCTGCAAGAGAGAGATTAAATCTACCACAAGAAAAAATGAGTATGACAATTGAGAAGTTCGGTAATACATCAGCTTCTTCCATTCCGATTGCAATGGTAGAGGAATTGCAAAACGGACGTATTCAAGATGGTGATTTAATTATACTTGTTGGTTTTGGCGGCGGATTAACATGGGGAGCAGTCGCTCTTCGTTGGGGTAAATAAGGACTGAGAGAAAAAAAGGAGTGTATTTTGTATGGAAAAAAAGAGGGTCGTAATTACAGGACTAGGAGCTGTTACACCGGTCGGTACAGATGTTGAAACAGCGTGGGAAAACATTAAAAAAGGTGTATCTGGAATCGGACGACTTACAAGAATTGATCCGGAACTATTTCCAGCAAAAGTAGCAGCAGAAATTAACGATTTTGAAGTCGAGAAATATATTGATAAAAAAGAAGCGCGTCGTATGGATCGCTTTACACAATATGCAGTAGCAGCAGCGAAAATGGCAGTGGCAGATGCAAAGCTTGAGATTACAGAAGAAAATGGACCTCGAATTGGTGTATGGATTGGTTCTGGTATTGGTGGTATGGAAACATACGAAGAACAATTTAAGATTTTTACTGAGAAAGGCCCGCGCCGCGTGAGCCCATTCTTCGTACCGATGATGATTCCAGATATGGCAGCAGGCCAAGTATCAATCGCAACAGGAGCAAAAGGAATTAACACTTGTTCTGTAACGGCTTGTGCATCTGGTGCAAACTCAATTGGTGATGCGTTTAAAGCAATTCAGCGTGGTGATGCTGATGCAATGATTACGGGCGGAGCAGAGGCGCCGTTAACAAGTATGGCATTCGCAGGATTTAGCTCAGCGAAAGCATTAACATTCAATGAAGATCCAGCAACAGCTTGCCGCCCATTCGATAAAAACCGTAGTGGTTTCGTAATGGGTGAAGGTTCAGGTATTTTAATTCTTGAAGAATTAGAGCACGCATTAGCTCGTGGTGCTCACATTTATGCGGAAATCGCTGGTTACGGTGCAACTGGTGATGCATTCCATATTACAATGCCAGCTCCTGGCGGTGAAGGCGGCGTGCGCGCAATGCGTCAAGCTTTAGCGGATGCAGGTCTACAGCCAGAAGATATTGATTACATTAATGCGCATGGTACAAGTACGGATGCGAATGAAAAGTATGAAACGATGGCAATTAAAGAAACGTTCGGTGAGCATGCGTATAAAGTAGCAATCAGCTCAACGAAATCAATGACAGGTCACTTATTAGGGGCAGCTGGTGCTGTTGAAGCAATCTTCTCTATTAAATCAATTACAGATGGAGTAATTCCTCCAACAATTAACTATGAGACACCAGATCCAGAATGTGACTTAGATTACGTACCGAATAATGCGAGACATCAAGAAGTAAACGCGGTGTTAAGTAATTCATTAGGATTCGGTGGTCATAACGCAGTATTAGTATTTAAAGCGTATAAATAATAGATGAAATAAGGAGTTTTTTCGTAACATATTGCGAAAAAACTCCTTATTTATTTTTACGCCTTTTTCTCCTTTTGCATATACATAAGAAAAAGGAGGGATAAAGATGGGGATTGTTGAAACTGCTGAGTGGTTACATCTATATTATGGACGGCCAGAAAAGCTGTGTGAGAAGTTTACGAAGTATATCCCGCTGCCAAAAGAAAGGTTGTATCGCTTTTTAATTTCTAAAGGTATGTATCGCCCTGTTATGCGAGGAGAACGAGAAATTAAAGAGTTAGAGAAAAAGGAAGTTTGGAAAGAGTTACGTGCGGAGTATGAGAAACTGAAAAATTGGTTAAAAGGTCCAGATGTCCCTGTTTTTATTCTATTATCAGATTCCTATAATCGAACTGTACAAGAAGAGTATAACGGCAGGGCTGGATTATCTATGCGTCACGTTATTTTCTTATTCGTATGTGGGCGGAATTCGGTGGAAGAATTAAAAGTGCTATTGGCGCATGAATATCATCACATATGCAGGTTGCATCAAATTGAGACGAAAGAAACGGAATATACATTACTTGATACGATGATTATGGAAGGGTTAGCTGAGCAAGCGGTAACGGAAAGATATTCAGAAAAAAACAATGCACCGTGGACGACGTATCTTTCAAAAGAAGAGGCTATATATTATTGGAAAAACGTTGTACATGAAAGAATAAGTATAAAGCGAGGAACAAGGGAGCACGACATCTTATTAAATGGATTTCACTCTTATCCGAAGATGCTTGGCTATGCGCTTGGATTTCATATTGTCAATGATTGTGTAACTTTGCAAGGAGAAGATACACTTTCTTTATTGCCTATAGATGCGAAAGAAATATTAAATAAAGCCAATACATTTCATATATAAAAAAACAGGAGCTCTCTTTCCTGTTTTTTTAGTATTAATAGAAGAAAAAATAATAATTAGAATATATTTCCTTAGGTGGAATAAAGTTAAGAAAAATTGAACATAATGATGGATACAAACAGTAGTGAAGTGAGGGGTAGTGAATGTTATATCTACATGATGTATGGGTAAATTGGTTTGAAGGTGAAGAGAATGGGTATAACGTTTGTCATTTTTACGAATGGCGGAAAGATGATACGATTGAGCTATTAGATCAAGTGCCATTATTAAAAGTAGATTCCACATTATATCATTACATCGAGAACGAATTGTTAGAGCTTCCGCAAAAAATGTTGGAAGACGTACATCATAAGGCTTATATTCGTAAAAATCATGAACGTTTGCAGCAAGAGTATTGCTTTGTAGTTACAGATGGAAAAGGAATTATTGCGATCGATACAATTGGTTACAACGTGCCAATTCGAAAGAGCAGACTTATACCGCGCCAAGAGCAGATGGTATATGAGATGGTAGAAAACGTACAAGCAGAAAAGTATGAGTTCCAAGTAGAAGAAATGGAAAAAGAACATCATATTTTATCACCATCACCTTTCATTATGAATGGCTTAACTCGTAAAGAAAGGCAGCTTAAACAATTACTATTTATGGCGTTAGATCAATTACATACAACGAAAAACACAGCAGAAATTCGCTATTGGTTCACAGAGTGGGATCCATCAGCATACGGAATGGTTCAACATATGGAATTTGAAGATATTTGGGCTAAGCTGTACGATGAAGCGAAAACAGGTTGGTCTGAGAAGCACGAACAATTATGCGAGCGTCTCGTAAAAGGACAGCCATTTTTTGAAAAGTTATGGGAAATGGAAAACGAGCAAAAGGTAAATTAAAAAACCGCCAATCGGCGGTTTTTTTAATTTGGTGTAACTTATCTTCAGCAGCAAGCTCTTCGTGTCTAAGAACTGAACGAGCTGCCTCCGCTTTTATATGAAATCCAGCTCCAGCGGCAAGAATGTTCGGTGACTTCGCGCCTTCCTGCGAGGCAAAAAACGCCTCTACGTCAGGAGCTCCATCCCCCTCACATTCTAAGCGAGCCGCCTCCGCTTTATATGTTACCTACGTTTTCTACTTAGTCCCATTGCGTTTTCTACTTTGCGTAGTTGTTTGAATGCGACGCGGTTTGCTTTTTCGGCACCTTTGTCTAGAATTTCGTCTAGTTCTGGTGAGTTAATTAGTTCGTTATATTTGTCTTGGATTGGGCGAATCGCTTCTACGACTACTTGTGCTAGGTCGCCTTTGAAGTCGCCATATCCTTTTCCTTCGTACATTTCTTCGATTTCTTCAACTGTTTTTCCAGAGAATGAAGAGTAGATTGTTAATAAGTTAGAGATGCCAGGTTTGTTTTCTTTATCGAATTTCATGATACCTTCAGAATCAGTTACAGCACTTTTAATTTTCTTTTCAATTGTTTTTGGTTCATCAAGCATGCTGATCATTGATTTTGGATTCGGATCAGATTTACTCATTTTTTTCGTAGGCTCTGTTAGTGACATAACGCGAGCTCCTACTTTTGGAATGCGGATTTCAGGAATTGTGAATACTTCACGGAAGCGTTTGTTGAAACGCTCTGCTAGGTCACGTGTTAATTCCATATGTTGCTTTTGATCATCACCAACAGGCACGATCTCAGTGTTGTAAAGTAAAATATCAGCAGCCATTAATGGTGGATACGTTAGTAATCCAGCTGGTACTGAATCTCTACCTGACGCTTTATCTTTATATTGCGTCATACGCTCTAATTCTCCAACGTAAGCAACTGATTGCATAATCCATCCTAGTTGAGCGTGTGCCGGTACTTCTGACTGTACAAATAACGTAGCTTTTTCAGGATCGATACCGCATGCTACATAAAGTGCAGCAAGACTGCGGATGTTTTTACGAAGCCCGACAGGATCTTGAGGTACTGTAATCGCATGTTGGTTTACAATACAGAAATAACAGTCGTGTTCATTTTGAAGCTCTGTAAATTGCTTCATAGCTCCTAAATAGTTTCCAAGTGTAATCGTTCCACTTGGCTGAATACCAGAAAAGATAACTGACATAAGTAATTCCTCCTAAATTTGAATGCGTAATGGGGGAAGAGAAGGCAAACAAAAAAGCCCATTCATCCCAAAAAACTATAGGGACGAATGGACCGCGGTACCACCCTAATTATTTCACTGCTGTGAAATCTCTCTAATCCATAATAACGTTTGGATATAACGCCAAAGCCTACTACTTTCGGTTCGGTTTGGAGCTCAAAAGCCCATTCCATACTGTACAATTACTTGTTCACACCAGCCACAAGCTCTCTGAAATTGCCTCAATATGTACTCTTCTTTATCATCGCATACATATAAATTTATTTATTGTTACCTGAGTTCTTTTAAATATGAAAGAACTAAAGTTTTATAACAAAATGTTTTGCTGATTATTATATCATATGGGATAGTGTTTGCAAACTACATCAAAATAGTAAAGCTAATGAAGGTCGAGAATAATCCAAGAATGATACCGGTAATGCAAATTGGGTACGTCCATTTGAATGAATATGTTTTATAAATACGTTCTTTCTTATCGACAGGTTCCTCTACTTCTTCAATTAAAGAGTCAATTTTTTTGTTCGTACCAAATACTCTTTGGAATGCGTAAATTGTTACGTTAAAAAATCCATTTTGAAATATGAATAAAAAACCGCCTATAAGAATAAAAAATAGTGCAATATAAAAAGAGATGTTGACAAAATTCAACAAAAAATGCGATGAAACGAGGAATGCACCAATACTAGAAGCGATTATCGCTATGAAAATTAGTATACAAGTATGAAAAAAAACTTTATTCAAAATGTTCCCCTCCGTCAAAATATTACTAGAATTATTATACTATAAAAGCTATAATATGTACTAGAACTAATTTTTTGAAAATTATACGCAATTAAAGGTCTGATTGCAAGATGATGGTAGCAATGTTAACGTATCCCTTTACAAAAAAATAAAAAAATAAACATTTTATTAAAAATTTTAACAAAAAAACAAAAAACTATATTCACAATTGTTATATTATATGTATAATGAAAATTGTAGAAACTTGGAGATTATTCTTTCAATTCTACTTTTTTACAAGTGAGGGTACAGGAAGTGCAATTAGGGGAGGCAACACAACATGAAGAAAAAGATACCGTTATTACTTGCATCGACGTTGACTGTCAGTATGTTAGGAGCTTGTAGTTACCAAAAAGAGGATAATAAAGCAGGCGCGAAAGAAAAATCCTCAAACAAGCAAGTGTTAAATCTAACTGAGACAGCTGAAATCCCAACTATGGATACGACGTTATCAACAGATGCAACATCTTCTAACATCATGAATAACACAATGGAAGGGTTATATCGTCTGGGGAAAGATGATAAACTTGTTCCGGGTGTAGCTAAATCTTATGAGAAATCAGAGGATGGCAAAAAATATGTGTTTAAGTTACGTGAAGATGCGAAATGGTCTAATGGTGAACCTGTAACAGCGAAGGACTTCGTTTATTCTTGGCGAAGGGCTGTAGATTCAAACACGGGTGCCAAGTTTGCTTACATACTATTTGATGTTAAAAATGCGGAGAAAGTTAACAAAAAAGAGTTACCAGTTGAAGAACTTGGTGTAAAGGCAATTGATGATCATACACTTGAAGTGGAATTAGATAACCCTGTTCCTTATTTTGTAAGTTTAACAGTCTATCCAACATTATATCCTTTGAATGAGAAATTTGTAACAGAACAAGGAGCAAAGTTTGGATTAGAATCCAATACGACACTTTATAACGGTCCATTCGTATTAAATGAATGGAAGCATGAACAAAGTTTCAAGCTTAAGAAGAATCCAACGTATTGGGAAAATAAAGAAGTAAAACTTGAGGAAATAAACTTCAATATTGTTAAGGATCGTTCAACTGCTATAAATTTATATGAAACGAAAGCAATTGATCGTGTAGTCTTAACATCAGAGTTTGTAGATAAATACAAATCAGATGCTGACTTTAAAACGATTAAGAGACCATCTACACAATTTATTCGCTTAAATGAAAAGAATAAATTTTTAGCAAATAAAAATATCCGAAAAGCAATTGCAATGTCCTTTGAACGTGAAAACATCGGAAAAGTAATCTTAAACGATGGTTCAGAGGGTATATATGGTTTTGTTCCGAAAGGCTTAGCAAAAGGTCCGAATGGAAAAGACTTCCGTGAAGAAAACGGAAAGCTTATAAAAGAGGATATGAAAGAAGCACAAAAATACTGGGAAGCTGGTAAAAAAGAACTTGGTGTAGACAAAGTAGAGTTAGAGCTATTAAACTTTGATACTGATGATGCTAAAAAAATCGGAGAGTATTTAAAAGGCCAATTTGAAAAGAACTTACCAGGTTTAACAGTTCCAACAAAAATGCAACCATTTGCACAAAAATTAAAACTTGAAGCAAGTGGAGATTATGCAATGTCATATGCGGGATGGAGTCCAGATTATATGGATCCAATGTCATTCCTTGAAATGTATACGACAGGTAATGCGCAAAACAAAGTACATTACGCAAACCCAGCGTATGATGATTTAATTAAAAAAGCAAAAACAGAAGTTGATGTACAAGCTCGTTGGGATGCATTATTACAAGCAGAAAAACAACTACTTGAAGATGCAGCAATTGCTCCAGTATATCAACCTGGAAAAGCATATTTACAACGCCAATCTATTACTGGCCTATTAGAACATAAATATGGCGGGGAATTTAGCTATAAGTGGGTTGAACTCAAAAACTAAAAATGGTTTCCATCATGAATAAGGGTATATGCCTATGATGGGCATGTACTCTTATTTTAAAAAAATAAAAGTAAGAATATTTAAAACTATCTTATTGCTTTTGAGAAAAACGGGGAGGTGCTTGACTATGGGACGTTATGTATTAAAACGTTTCGTGTACATGGCTTTGACATTATTTTTAATTACTACACTGACTTTCTTTTTAATGAAATTACTTCCGGGTTCTCCGCTTAAAAACCAGGAGAAGTTATCACCGGCACAAAAAGAAATCATTCTTGAAAAATATGGCTTAAATGATCCAGTACCAGTTCAATACGCACGTTACTTAGGTAACTTAGCAAAAGGGGATTTAGGGGTATCATTCCAATATGATAACCGTCCAGTAACAGACATGATTGTGGATCGCATTGGACCATCAGCACAACTTGGTTTACAAGCGATTATATTAGGAACATTTATTGGTTTAATTTTAGGAATCGTTGCGGCACTTCGTAACAATACGTGGGTCGATTATGGAGCAACAATTATTTCCGTACTCGGGATGTCGGTACCATCGTTCGTATTTGCCGCATTACTACAATATTTCGTAGGGGTAAAACTTGGATGGTTCCCAGTAGCGTTCTGGAAAGGACCAGAGTTTACAGTAATGCCTACAATTGCTTTATCGATGGCAGTTATCGCAACAATCGCACGTTTCGCTCGTGCAGAGTTAATTGAAGTTATGCAAGCTGACTACATTTTAACAGCGAAAGCGAAAGGAATTAGCCAAGGCGTTATCATTATTAAACACGCCCTTCGTAACGCGTTAATTCCAGTTGTAACAATTTTAGGACCAATGGTTGCAGGGTTAATTACAGGTACATTAGTTATTGAGCAAATTTATGCTGTACCAGGACTAGGGGAACAGTTCGTTAAATCTATTACAGTGAATGACTATACAGTTATTATGGGAACTACAATTTTCTATAGTGCGATCTTCATCTTAGTTATTTTCATTGTTGATATTTTATACGGAATTATTGATCCTCGTATTCGTTTAGCGGGAGGGAAAAAATGATGAAAGATGTACAAAAATTATCTCCAGACTTATTTCAACAAGCTAATCAAAATAATGTGGATAATGAAGTCATTGCCCGTCCAAGCTTAACGTTTTGGCAAGATGTAAGAAGACGTTTGTTCCAACATAAAGGAGCAATGTTTGGTTTAGTTTTATTAACGCTTATTATCTTACTAGCAATCTTCGGACCGATGGTAAGTAAGCACTCGTATAAAGAGCAAGATTTAGGACGTGCAAAATTGCCACCGAAAATTCCAGTTATTGAAAATGTTCATTGGTTACCATTTGACGGTACAGATCAATATGGTGTTGACCAATATGAAAAACGTGATATTAAAGAGTATTTCTGGTTTGGTACAGATGATCTTGGACGCGATTTATGGACAAGAACATGGGAAGGTACACGAGTATCATTATATATCGCTCTTTTAGCAGCAGCAATTGACTTAGTAATTGGGGTTGCATATGGAGGTATTTCAGCATTCTATGGCGGTAGAGTAGATAACATTATGCAACGTATTATGGAGATTATTAACGGTATTCCATACTTAATCATCGTTATTTTAATGGTAATCATTATGGGATCTGGTATATGGTCAATTACACTTGCAATGGCAATTACAGGTTGGATAGGGATGTCGCGTATCGTTCGTGGACAAATCTTAAAATTAAAAAACCAAGAATACGTATTAGCATCTCGTACATTAGGTGCAACAAATACACAATTAATTGTAAAACACTTAATCCCGAACGTAATGGGACCAATTATCGTAATGACAATGTTTACAATCCCAACAGCGGTGTTTGGTGAGGCATTCTTAAGTTTCATCGGTTTAGGTATCCAGCCACCATTCGCATCACTTGGTTCTCTTGTAAATGACGGTTATAAATCAATTCAAACGTATCCGCATATGATGTTCATCCCTGCGGTTGTCATCAGTATATTAATTTTAGCGTTTAACTTAATGGCAGACGGATTACGCGACGCGTTAGATCCAAAAATGCGTAAGTAAAAGAGGGGAGAGGCAAAGATGAAAACATTGTTAGAGGTAAAAGATTTACAAGTCTCCTTTGATACACATGCAGGTGAAGTACAAGCTGTACGCGGCGTTACTTTTGATTTGAAAAAAGGAGAAACATTAGCGATTGTAGGAGAATCTGGTTCGGGGAAATCAGTTACTTCTAAAGCGTTAATGGGATTAATTCCGAATCCTCCTGGACGCATTAAAAATGGTGAAATCGTATTTGAAGGTCGCGACTTAACGAAATTAACAGAAAAAGAAATGCAACAAGTTCGTGGTAAAGATATCGCGATGATTTTCCAAGATCCAATGACATCATTGAACCCAACGATGACAATTGGAAATCAAATTATGGAAGGCCTTATTAAACACCAAGGGATGAGTAAAGCTGATGCACGTAAAGTCGCATTAGAATTAATCGACCTTGTAGGTATTCCAAATCCAGAAGCTCGATTAAAACAATATCCTCACCAATTCTCAGGTGGTATGAGACAGCGTGTAGTTATTGCGATGGCGTTAGCTTGTAACCCAAAATTATTGATTGCCGATGAGCCGACAACAGCGCTAGACGTTACAATTCAGGCGCAAATTTTAGAACTTATGAAGGACATTCAGCAAAAAACAGAAGCAGCAATCATTTTTATTACGCATGACTTAGGTGTAGTGGCGAACGTTGCGGATCGCGTAGCAGTTATGTACGCTGGTAAAGTTGTTGAAATCGGAACTGTAGATGAAATTTTCTACAATCCAAAACATCCATATACTTGGGGCTTGATCGCATCTATGCCAAGTTTAGATGGTTCAGAAGAAGAGTTATATGCGATCCCTGGAACGCCTCCAGATTTATTGAAGCCGCCAAAGGGAGATGCTTTTGCACCACGTAACCCGCAGGCATTGAAAATTGATTTTGAAATGGATCCACCTTTATTTAAAGTAAGTGATACACACTATGCGGCAACTTGGTTACTTCACGAGCAAGCTCCAGAAGTAAAACCGCCGGCAGTCGTTGAAAAACGCATTCTTCAAATGAAAGCAGGTGAACAACATGACTAAACAACGTGAGAAATTAATTGAAGTAAAAAACGTAAAACAGCACTTCGACGTGAGTGGTGGTGTTGTCAAAGCGGTTAATGATATTTCATTTGATATTTACCGCGGCGAAACATTTGGTCTTGTAGGAGAATCAGGTTGTGGGAAATCAACAACTGGAAGAACGATCATTCGTTTATATGATGCAACTGCTGGTGAAGTGTTATTCGATGGTGAAAATGTACATGGTAAAAAATCACGTGCAGAGTTGAAGAAATTCAACCGTAAAATGCAAATGATTTTCCAAGATCCATATGCATCATTAAACCCTCGTATGACAGTAGGGGATATTATTGCGGAAGGTATCGATATTCACGGACTAGCAAAAAACAAAAAAGAGCGTATGGACCGTGTTCATGAATTATTAAACACAGTTGGTTTAAATAAAGAACACGCAAACCGTTTCCCGCATGAATTCTCAGGTGGACAACGTCAACGTATCGGTATCGCTCGCGCACTTGCTGTAGAACCTGAATTTATCATTGCCGATGAGCCAATCTCAGCACTTGACGTATCAATCCAGGCGCAAGTTGTAAACTTACTGAAAAAGCTACAAAAAGAAAAAGGTTTAACATACTTATTCATTGCCCACGATTTATCAATGGTAAAATACATTAGTGACCGCATTGGCGTAATGTACCGTGGTCAAATCGTTGAGCTAACAACAAGTGATGAGTTATATGCGAATCCAATTCATCCATATACAAAATCACTATTATCAGCAATTCCGCTTCCAGATCCAGATTATGAGCGCAATCGTAAACGTATTGTATACGATCCATCTCAGCATAATTATGGTAGTGAAGAACCAACAATGCGTGAAATTCGCCCAGGACATTTTGTGCTATGTTCTGAAGCGGAGTATAAGAAATATAAAGAGATTTATCAATAATAAAACAGCCAATCTTCCGTTATGGAAGATTGGCTGTTTTTCTACTATATAAACAGTTTTATTGTTAACATTTGTTTGTAAGTGAATACATGGATTTGATTCAATGAGTATTACTGTGCCGGAACAGAAACAATCTCCTCTTGTTCTTCAGGTTTAACAAGTGCATAACGCTCCCAGGCTCTACTTTTCCAGCGGAAGAACATAATAATGGCACGTGTCCATTCATCAATAGCAATTGCTAGCCAAATACCAACGAGCCCCATATCTAAATGGAAGGCGAAAAAATAACCGAGTGGTAAACTCATTAACACCATAGAGAATGCGCCGATTAAAACTGGGTACTTTGCATCACCAGCTGCGCGAAGTGAATTGATGATGACGATGTTCATCGTACGCCCTGTTTCAAGTAGTACACTTAGTAAAAGAACGCTTGCACCTAACGCAATAATGTGCGGATTATCTGTAAATAGTCCCATTAATTGTGTGCGGAATGTAATAACGAGAGCAACCATACATAAAGTGACACCAATCGCCCACTTTACACTTTTCCATACACGTTCATACGCTTCATCTTTTTCACCACCGCCAACGAGACGTCCGATAATAATTGCAGTTCCCATACCGATTGCAATAGCGAATAAATAAGTGAACATAGAAATGTTCGTAGCGTATTGTCTAGCCGCTAACGATTCCGTTCCTAAATATGTTGCATAGTATAAGAAGACAATTTGGCAAGCTTGATACATAACCTGCTCAAACGCAGATGGAATTCCGATTTTTAAAATTTTCCCGATATATTCTTTTGATAAGGTGAAATAATATTGTAATTTTACACGGTACTCCATAACGCGGTACAGTAACCAGAAGAAAACGATAAGCGCTATAAGTCGGCTGACAGCAGAAGAAATGGCAGCCCCTTGTACACCTAGCTCTGGGAAACCAAATTTTCCGAAAATGAGTACGTAGTTTCCAGCGATATGAATAATATTCATTCCAAGTGAAATAAACATCGCTTGCTTTGTGAAGCCATGTACGCGGATAATTGCGGCTAATGAATTAATAATAGCTTGAAGGAAAATAGCTCCTCCGACGATAGATAAATAGCTCTGTGCATACATAAGTACATCGCCTTGTAAGTTCATCGCCATCATCATATGTTTTGAAAATAAAAGAAAACCAGCACTTATAACGAGTCCGACCACTAAATTTAATGTGACGGCTAAAGCTGATATTTTAGATGCTTCCATAAAACGTTTGGAACCGAGGTATTGAGATACGACGATAGCTGCGCCGTTCCCGATGACTTCTAGTACCAAAATAGCGATATGGAGATATTGATTCGCTGCACCAACCCCAGATACAGCATCGTCTGATAATGCACTTAACATGAAAGTATCAGCGATCCCCATTAACATAAATAGAAAAACTTCTAGAAAAATAGGCCATGTTAATAAGAATAAACTTAATTTCTCAGTAGGCCCTTTTTTTGCCTGAATTGCTGTCATGTCCGTCCCCTCTTTACCGATATCTATTTTTAGCAAAGTGTATCGTAACATACTTTCTTATCCTTTGCACTCATTTTAACCTACATATCTTTATTATGAAGGGAGTGTTATTTTATGATAAAAACAGAAGGATAATTATGCATAAAGTATTATAAAATATAAAATTTATTTTTATCTAATAATTTAGAAAAATATAAAAACAATTATTTCTGACACTTCAGTAAGGGAAATCAGCAATATGAAACGTTTACAAAGGATTAAGTTTTAACAGAAAATTTTAATAAAATAGGAATATAAATATACAAAAAATATATTTGTGTGTATAATATGAATTGTTAGAACATATATATATTTCTTTTTGTTTGAAAATGAAAGGGCTAACATTTTTGTGGAGGGTGGAAATATGAAAAAAAAGATGCCAGTTTTTGTAGTATCAACAGTAGCAATGAGCATGATGTTAGGGGCATGTAGCTACCAAAAAGATGAGCCGCAAGCGAACGCAAAAGGGGATAGCGGGAAAAGCGGTGCGAAGCAAGTTATTAACTTAATTGAAACGCAAGAAATTCCAACGATGGATCCAGCGTTATCAGCTGATGCAGTTTCTTCAAGAGTAATGACTAATACGATGGAAGGCTTATACAGTTTAGGAAAAGATGATAAGCTAGTTCCTGGTGTAGCGAAGGAATTCAAAAAGTCAAAAGATGGTAAAAAATATACATTTACATTACGTGAAGACGCAAAATGGTCAAATGGTGAGCCTGTGACAGCGAAAGATTTCGTATACGCATGGCAAAGAGCGATTAACCCAGATACAGCTGCGAAATCAGCGTACATTATGTATGATATAAAAAATGCAGAGAAAATTAATAAAAAAGAGATGAGTCCGGACCAATTAGGGGTAAAGGCGATTGATGATTACACATTAGAAGTGGAATTAGACAATTCCATTCCATACCTTGTAGATTTAATGGTATATCCAATCTTCTATCCTGTGAATGAAAAGTTTGTGAAAGAGCAAGGTACGAAGTTTGGTTTGGAAGCGAATACAACACTTTATAACGGACCATTTACATTAAGTGATTGGCAACATGAACGTAGCTTTAAAATGACAAAGAGCCCGTCATATTGGGATAATAAAGAAGTGAAGATTGAGGAAGTAAACTTTAATATTGTTAAAGATACGTCTACACCAATTAATTTATATGAAACAAACGCAGTCGATCGAGCAACGTTATTAGCGGAGTTCATCGATAAATATAAAGGAAAACCAGATTTCCAAACAGTAGAAGATACATCTGTATTCTTCCTTCGTTTAAATCAAAAAGATCCAGCGTTAGCAAATAAAAATATTCGTAAAGCAATTTCACTTGCTTTTGAACGTAAACCGTTCGTTGATACATTATTAAATAACGGTTCTAAGCCAGCAACAGGATTAATTCCTGATAACTTCATTAAAGGACCGGATAAAAAGGACTTCCGTGCTGTAAATGGAAATATTGTAAAACCAAACGTGAAAGAAGCGAAGAAATATTGGGAAGCTGGTAAAAAAGAGCTTGGTAAAAATGAAATCGAATTAGAGTTATTAAACGAAGATGTTGAATTATCGAAGAAAACAGGGGAATATTTAAAAGGTGAGTTAGAAAAGAATTTACCAGGTTTAACAGTGAAAATTAAACAACAACCATTCGCGCAAAAACTAAAATTAGAAGATGCGGGCGATTTCGTCATGTCATTCTCTGGATGGAGTGCAGACTTCCCAGATCCAATTACATATCTTGATATGTTTGTAACTGACGGATCACAAAATAAAATGAAATATTCTAATCCGAAATATGATGAGATCATCATGAAAGCAAAAAAAGATGGAAGCGATGTAAATGCTCGTTGGAAAAGCTTACTAGAAGCAGAGAAAATGTTACTTGATGACGCTGCGATTGTACCGGTATATCAACGTGGTAGAGCATACTTACAAAGAGATTCCATTAAAAATATGTACAACCATAAATATGGCGGCGATTTAAGCTTTAAATGGGCGTCAGTAGAGAAATAAGAAAAAAGCAGGTAATTGCCTGCTTTTTTTAATACGTACGTTTCTTATAAATACCTTTCCCGCCGACCTCGTTCCAGCCGGATTGTACATCCAAACTTTTATTAACAAACTTCATCTTTTCTTTTCCGCCAAAGAGTTTTTCACCAATACTATTTGTAATGACGCCAATCAATGCTGTTATTCCGATGATGAGGGCAGCAACAGTGACAAAATCAATAAAAAAAGCAATCATTCGCAAATTCCCCCTTTGCCTGTCTGTATGTTTATTGTATGAGATAAAAGATAAAAAAGAAAGAAATGTCAGAAAAATGTTCAGTTTATTTTAGAAATCTTATAGACATGGATGCGAATGTTTGTTAAAATAAGAACAAATGTTCTTTGAGATTCTCACTTATATAGTCTTACATTTCTTAATTGATTTATCAGAAAAAGGTAAGAAAACGTTCTTTTTTCATAGAAAAGATTATGAGAAAATAACTGTATATCATTATGAGAAATCTATGAAAATCAAGTGTTAAGAGGGTTGAAGATTATTGTTAAAGAACAGCTGAAGTAAGTGTGATTATGTTACATAGCAGTGAAATGCACGGAAGAGTTTTCTCAATTAGAAGGAAATTTACTGTATATTTCTTGCAAAATCTATTGTATAATGATTATAGTAGTTACTTATTAAAAGTAATTGTTGTTTACTAAAAGTTGTTGCTTACATGAAAAGCAATTTTTGCACTTTGTTTTAAGACAAGGTATCGCGAAAAATTGCTGAATTTAGAAATTTAAACTGTAATTAGTACAGAATTTGTACTCTTTAAGGAGAGTGAGCTTTGTATGGTAACATTATATAGTTCTCCAAGCTGTACGTCTTGTAGAAAGGCGAAATTATGGCTAGAGGAAAATCATATTCCTTATACAGAACGTAATATTTTCTCAGATCCGTTAACGATTGAGGAAATTAAAGAGATTTTACGTATGACAGAAAGCGGAACGGATGAGATTATTTCTACTCGTTCGAAAGTTTTCCAAGAATTAAATGTAAACTTAGAGTCTTTACCACTTCAAGATTTATATAAGATGATTCGTGACTATCCAGGGATTTTACGTCGTCCAATTATGATTGACGAGAAACGCCTTCAAGTAGGTTACAATGAAGACGAAATCCGCCGTTTCTTACCACGTACAGTAAGAACGTTCCAATTACGTGAAGCACAGCGTCTTGTAAATTAATTATAATAATATGAAAACCTTCTACCTATTATATAGTAGAAGGTTTTTTTTAATGTTTCAAATTTCGTAATCGAACTCGTTGAACGATAAAGCCGATGCATAAGATGGTGAAAATAAATAAGTAAGGAATGCCTGCAGTGAAACTTGGGTTGTTATGAAAAAAGGTTGCAAGTCTGTCTTCATGTGTGACCATTTTTCCTGCTGTATAAGCGAGAATTGCTGCCCCGCAATAAATGAGGAATGGAAAGCGTTCCATAAGTATTAAAATGAGTTTGCTGCCCCAAATAATAATCGGGATAGAAATGAGTAAACCGATTATTACGAGTAAAAATCTTCCGTGAGCTGCCCCTGCAATGGCGATAACGTTGTCAAATCCCATAACAAGGTCCGCGAATACAATTGTACGCACAGCTTGAAATAAAGTTGTTTTTCCTTGAATAGAAGAAAGATCGTTGCTATTATCAGTTAGTAAATTTACTGCAATGAATGTAAGTAAAATGCCCCCGATAAGCTGCAGAAATGGAATGTCGAGCAAATAGACAGCTAGTATAGTAAGGATAATTCTTAGTACGATTGCTAAAAGAGTACCGATCAAAATAGCTTTATTTCGTTTCGATTCAGGTAAATTTCGGCTAGCTAGTGCGATGACAATTGCGTTGTCACCACCTAATACAACATCGATACCGACAATCATTAGTACAGATGTTAAAAACTCTAAGTCCATTCGTCTGCCTCCATTTATGATGTTTTAATAAGCGAACTATATGTATGTGGTGAAAAGGACTAAAGCATCTTCTCTAATAAAAGTTTCACTTTATTACAGTGTACGGGGGAAGATGGAAATGTATGTCCAAATTTTTTATAAGTGAGGCATCGCGACAATGATATATTTGTGTATACCATTGAATGAAGATAGGTATATAACTATTTTTGTAAAATAAATCGATTTTATTTCCATTCTGGAGAATCTTATCATAAAATGAGAGTACAAGAATCTATTGATTTGTCATATGAGTGGGGAATCCCTTCATAACAATTCTAAGCAGGAAGGGAGAGTTGTATTTTGGATATTGAAAGAATTAATGATCATACGATGAAATTTTTTATTACGTACATTGATATAGAGGACAGAGGCTTTAATCGTGAGGAAATTTGGTATGACCGCGAAAGAAGCGAAGAGCTCTTTTGGGAAATGATGGACGAAGCTCGTGATCATGACGATTTCTTTATTGATGGGCCGTTATGGATTCAAGTGCAAGCAGTCGATAAAGGGATTGAAGTACTTGTAACGAAAGCAGAACTTTCAAAGGATGGACAAAAGCTAGAACTACCAATAGGTGTAGATAAAATTATAGACATTCCTCTAGATGAAGGTATTGAATCATTATTCCAGCAAGAATTAGTGGAAGAGGTAGAGGAACAAGCAGGTACAAACTTTAACGAAGATGGTACGTTTGGCTTTTTAATTAAGTTTAATGATTTTGAAGATGTCATTTCATTAAGTCATCGTCTTATCTTTGAAGATATAAAAGATGAGCTGTATTCATTTGAGGACCGCTATTATGTATATGTGGAATTCGATGAAGTGCTACATGATGAAGAAGAAATTGATCGCATTTTAAGCATTGTTTTAGAATACGGGGAAGAATCAACTTTAACAATTCATCGTGTAAGTGAGTATGGGAAACAAATTGTGAAAGAGCATGCGCTTGAAACAATTCGCAATAATTTTCCTGCTAAAACGTAGGCCGATTTCTGTAGTATGAAATCGGCTTTTTATATGAAGAATAGGAAAGCTTTCTTAGTAAGGAGGTAAGAGATGAAAAATACGTTAAAGTTGATTTTCTTTGTTTTACTATTGTTCGCATTATTCGTGTCATTACGTATGTTTATTGATGTAGCGTTTTATTCGGATGTAATTGGGATAAAAGATGTTTCGGTTTTAGGTATTATTAGTATTTTATTTACGGTATCTGCATTTTTAATTGGTTGCGTTATTTTCTTAGAGAACCGCCATCCGTCAAAAACACTTACATGGCTCATTGTGTTAGGGATTTTTCCGGTATTTGGATTCTTCGCTTATTTATTATTCGGGCAGAACTTTCGGAGGAAGAGAATGTTCCAAAAGAAGGCGTTGCTCGATGAACAAGCGTTTTTACAATATAAGGGGCATGAAGATTACGAAGAACGGATTTTGCGCAATCATAAGCATCAAGAGCTGTTATTTCGTTTAGCGGATCGCTTAGGCGCTTTAAATATTTCATTTCAAACTGAAACGAGAACATTAACAAATGGAGATGAAACGTTTCAGGCTATTTTAGATGGATTAAAACGAGCGAAACATCACATTCATATGGAATATTACATTGTGCGTGATGATAAACTTGGAACAGAAATTAAAGATATTTTAATACAAAAATCAAAAGAAGGCGTAGTCGTTCGTTTTTTATATGATGCGGTTGGAAGTTTTAAATTATCAAAATCATATATTGAAGAATTAAACGACGCAGGTGTCGAAATGATTCCGTTCTTCCCTGTACGTTTTCCGATTTTAAACGATAAGATTAATTATCGAAATCACCGAAAAATCGTTATTATTGATGGGAATGAAGGATTTGTAGGTGGATTAAATATTGGTGATGAATATTTAGGAAAGGATAAGTACTTCGGCTTTTGGCGAGACACGCATTTATATTTGCGTGGGGAAGCTGTGCAAAGTTTGCAGCTTATTTTCCTTCAAGATTGGTTTTATATGACTGGTGAGGCTGTGCTAGCCCCTGAATATTTACAAGCGAAAGCAGTTGAGGGGGAGCATTGGGGCGGCGTGCAGCTCGTTGCAGGTGGGCCGGATAATAAATGGGAAACAATTAAACATTTATATTTTGCCATGATTGCTTCTGCGCGGAAATCCATTTGGATTGCAACGCCGTATTTCATTCCGGATGATGATATTTTATCCGCATTAAAAGTAGCGGCACTTGCTGGTATTGATGTTCGGTTGTTAATGCCGAGTAAGCCTGATAAGCGAACTGTCTTTTACGCATCGAGATCGTACTTCCCAGAGCTTTTAGATGCAGGGGTAAAGATATATGAATACGAAAAAGGTTTTCTCCATAGTAAAGTTGTCATTGTCGATTCTGATTTAGCTTCAATTGGGACAGCGAATATGGATATGAGAAGTTTTCATTTGAACTTTGAAGTAAATGCCTTTTTATATGATACAGATAGCATTCGAAAACTTGTTCAAGATTTTAAAGACGATTTAGAAGAATCAAGTGAAATTCATGTCGATCGTTTTCATAAAAGGCGTCTTCATAGACGAATTGTTGAATCAACGTACCGGTTATTATCGCCTTTATTATAAAAAGAGATGTCCAAAATTGGGACATCTCTTTTTTAAAAGGAATTTGTAATAAATTGTAGAATATAAGGAGCTGAAAGGGTGTGATTCCAATATTTATCGCAAAAAGAGAAAACGGAGAAAAAATTCATCTACTCGATCATCATGATGAAGAGCTTTTACACCATATGCGTAAAAGGGAAAGTTTCTTTTGCATAGCTTGCGGGAAGGAAGTACTAATGAGATTAGGAAAACAAAAAAGGTGGCATTTTGCTCATAAGAAAGTAGATTCATGTTTAGCCTTTTATGAAGCAGAATCTACATATCATATGTACGGTAAAGAATTGTTATATCGGTGGTTCAAACGTCAAAATGTTCATGTAGAGATAGAGCATTATCTACCAGAGATTCAGCAACGACCGGATATTTTTATAGAGAGAGCAGGGAGAAAAATTGCGATTGAATATCAATGCGCCAATCTTTCTATAGAGCAGCTCTGCAAACGAACCTATTCGTATTGGAAAGCTGGTATACGGGTCATTTGGATTATTGGTGGAAATCAATTGAAGAAGCAATCAGCATATTGGATGAAATTCTCCTCACTTATGGCTTTCTCCTTACAATCTTATCCTCAGCCACTTCTTATTTTCTTCTGTTCGAAACAAAAATCATTTATGAAATGCACGTTTATTACATCATTTTCTACAAGCGTTGCTTTTTCACATATTATATATTTACCACCTGAAACGACTACTTTTGAAATGCTCTTTTCTTCTGTTCCTTTTCAAAAGGAGATATTAGAACGAGAATGGAAGAAGCGAAAGGACTATTTTCGAAAAAATGCTTTGCCTATTTGGAATTATAATCATAAGTCACTATTACGCCTCTTATATCAATGTAAATGTACCCCAGCAAATTTTCCTTCTGAAATTGGTGTGCCACTCCCGTCCACATTTGCTTTTCGAACAAATCCATTTATATGGCAAGCTGTTATATACATGAAGTGTATAGGTGAGCTTGCGGTAGGGGATTGTATTTCCTTCGAGTACGTGTGTAGTTATATAAAAAAGTATTCGAAAAGGCGTATGCTCCCGTACTTTTCACAGCATATATGGAAAGTGGCAGTTACTGAATATATGACATTTTTATGTTATGCAGGTGTCTTGCAGAGAGTAGGGACTTATAAGTACCGGAAAATACGGGGGATATCCATGTTAAAAACAGAGGAGGAAGTTATGAAATATGATGAAAGGAGTTTAGCGTATGCCTTATCTTTATTTGAGGCAAAGTACAACATGAGAGAAGGAAAAGCGGATATAATAAAGACTGATCGTGAAGGAATTACATAAGAAAAATCGAATTGTATGTAAGTAGAGATATTTAAAGGAGGGCTTAAAGCATGTCTGAACAAAACACAGCAAAAACATTACCGGATCGTAACGAAATTGAAGAATCAAGTACGTGGCGATTAGAAGATATTTTCCAAACAGATGCAGAATGGGAACAGGAATTCCAAGCTATTAAAGAGCTATTACCGAAGTTAACTGAATTTAAAGGGAAACTTGGTGACTCTGCGAACAATTTACTTGAAGCATTGCAATATGAAGATGAAATTTCAATGCGATTAGGTAAGCTATATACATATGCACATATGCGTTACGATCAAGATACAACAAACTCTGTGTATCAAGCGTTAAATGACCGTGCAACAAATTTATATTCACAAGTATCTAGTAGCACAGCATATATTGTGCCTGAAATTTTATCGATTTCAGAAGATACATTGCAAACATTCTTGAAAGAAAATAGAGACTTAAGTGTATATGAACATGCGTTAGAAGAAATTACGCGTCAACGCCCTCACGTATTATCTGAAGCGGAAGAGGCTTTATTAGCAGAAGCATCTGAAGTAATGAGTGCGTCAAGTAATACATTTGGTATGTTGAATAATGCGGATTTGAAATTCCCATCTATTAAAGGTGAGGATGGAGAAGAAGTAGAAATTACACATGGCCGTTACATTCAGTTTTTAGAAAGTAATGATCGTCGTGTGCGTGAAGATGCATTCAAAGCTGTATATGAAACGTACGGGAAATATAAGAACACATTTGCAAGTACGTTAAGCGGAGCTGTGAAGCGTAATAACTTTAATGCACGCGTTCGTAAATATGACTCTGCACGTCAAGCAGCATTAAGTAATAATAATATTCCTGAAGCGGTGTATGATCAACTTGTTCAATCTGTAAATGACAATTTACACTTGCTACATCGTTACATTGATATTCGTAAGCGAGCACTAGGGCTTGATGAGCTTCATATGTATGATTTATATACACCACTTGTACCAGAAGTGAAAATGAATGTGAAGTATGAAGAAGCGCAAGACATGTTATTAAAGTCTTTACATGTACTTGGGGATGAGTATGTTGATATTTTGAAAGAAGCATATGAAAATCGCTGGGTAGATGTGTATGAGAATAAAGGAAAACGAAGCGGAGCATATTCATCTGGTGCATATGGAACAAATCCTTATATTTTAATGAACTGGCATGATAATGTAAATAATTTATTTACACTTGCTCATGAGTTTGGCCATTCTGTCCATAGTTACTACACAAGAAAAACGCAGCCGCACGTATACGGGGATTATTCAATCTTTGTTGCGGAAGTAGCATCAACTTGTAATGAAGCGCTTCTAAACGATTATTTATTAAAAACGACAGAAGATAAGAAAGAGCGTCTATACTTATTAAATCATTATTTAGAAGGATTCCGTGGTACTGTATTCCGTCAAACGATGTTCGCAGAGTTTGAGCATATTATTCATAAGAAAGTACAAGAGGGACATGCGGTAACACCAGACATGCTAACGGAGATCTACTATGATTTAAATAAGAAATATTTCGGTGATGCTTTAGTAATTGATGAAGAAATTGGTTTAGAGTGGTCTCGTATTCCGCACTTCTACTACAACTATTACGTATACCAATACGCAACAGGATTTAGTGCAGCAACGGCTCTATCTAAACAAATTTTAGAAGAAGGGCAACCAGCAGTAGAACGTTACATTAATGAGTTCTTAAAAGCAGGAAGCTCAGATTACCCAATTGAAGTGCTGAAAAAAGCTGGAGTAGATATGGCATCTCCAGAACCGGTAAAAGAAGCATTGCAAGTATTTGAAGAGAAATTAAATGAATTAGAAGCATTATTATTTGAAGAGAAGTAATAGAAAAGACGAGGAATTTGCCTCGTCTTTTTCTTGATGTCATTTTGTCGATATTTGTCGAGAAAATAAATCGAATTGTCTTCTTTTTTCTAAACTAGAAGGCAGTTTTACAGTTCATTAAAACCCTTTAAATCGTTTTTTATGGTTGAAATAAGAGAGAGCGATGACAATGACTCCGAATAAAAGAGGAAAGGCAATCATTTTAGGAAAAGCTTGTAGTAGGGAGAGGATGTACAAGAAAAAAGAAACAATGATAGCTAGAATGATAAGTAAAATATACGTTTTTTTCATACAAAACACCTCCAAAATAGCTTTTTTATAGCTTATTCAAAAATGAAAACGTTTAGAATGTGACAAAAGTGTGAAATTCGACAAAAGGGGTTGTCATCTGACGTCGAATCTTGTAATATAATAAGCGTGAACGAATTCACATACAAACATATACCCCTTTGTTTGAACGTGAAAATTTCTCCCATCCCCTTTAATATTTTTATAAGCCGTAAAGAAAAAGACCTGGTGTTTACACCAGGTCTTTTTCTTTTGCTATCCATTTCCAATAACGCTCACATTTTACTTCAATCATTTGTACTTTTCGTTTCAGTTGTAATTTTTTTAGTTCACGTTCAATTTCTTGCTTCGAGCAGTCATATATAAATGCTACTTCTTTTGAAGAGATAAATTGTGTCGCTTCCAGTAATACTTCTAAAGGTGGTAATGGCTCTGGCTCGATTTCACATTTTACAAGTTCTTTCAATAATTGTACGTAGACGTCGTAGGAATACGTTCCAGCGATTTTAATACCTTCTTCATCTGAATTTGCATGAAAGAATACGAGAGAAGGTATTTCTGTAATATGCATCTCATTTGTGAATTTTAAGTCACATTGGAAAGCCTTTTTTGCGCTAGCGGAATATAGGTCTTTTTTAAATTCTTCTACATCAATATTGCTATCTTTTGCGCATGCAAGTAATAATTCGCAGTCAGGATTTGATACATTTTCAAGGAAAATGTATTCTTGGAGTTTTCGCAAAAACTTCGAACCTGCTTTTCGGCCCTGCAACTCCGCTGCTTTAATTGCCATCGAAACTAAATATGGTGTTGACGATGCTTCTTGCATATGTACCTTTCCATCACATGAAAAACCTTGTAAACTTGTTGTCTTTTCCCACACAAATCGAATATTAGCAGGTTTATTCCATTTGTGTGAGGAAGCGTTCGTTCCGTCCACTTTTCCTGTTACGATATGACGAATAGAGAAGTATTTCCCATATTCAAGCCATAGTTTAATAATAAAGGGTTCAATTTCCCAGCAATCTTTACAAAGTGGATCAATAAATAAATATGCTTCTACAGACTTATGCTCACATGCGGAAGGAGATGGCATATTGATATGCTTTGCTTCCTGTTTATCCATTATATTTCACCTGTTTCGTCTGGAGTATTAACCATATGCTGAGCAGTTAATGCTAAACGTTCAAAAACGAACTCTCTTATATGACCGTGCACTCCTGTGTCATCCATTGCTTGCTCCATGCACGATAGCCAAGCCTCTGCTCGTTTTGGAGTAATCTCAAACGGGAGATGGCGTGCTCTTAACATAGGATGACCATGTTCTTCCGTATACAAATTAGGACCACCTAAATATTGTGTTAAAAATTGCTTCTGCTTCCTAGCTGTTTCTGTTAAATCATCCGGGAAGATGGGAGATAGGTCAGGGTGTTTACTGACATAGGAATAAAATGTGTCTACTAATATTGCAATGCATTGTTCACCGCCAATTGCTTCAAATGGTGTCATCGGTTGCTTGCTCATCCTTTTAAACTCCTTTTTCCATGAAATGTATATCTATTGTAGCAATGGAATGTTAGGGAGGGCAAATAAACAGCCTTCATAACGTTCTTTGCTTATTCTACAGATGTAAAAGAATCTTTTCTTTTTCAAAAAGCGAGATGTATCCACTAGTAGAACGTATTCACTAGTGGAATTTTCACTTTAGCGTGCTTTGTTTTGTTTGGCAAGGAAAAAGCGTTTTACTTTATTATTTGTATGACGGATTGGTATGTTATGCTGCGTTAATAAATGAATAAATGCAGCTTTGCCTGCTTCTTCATCTTGCACTTCAAATTCAATTTCATAATCATCGTGATTGTAATAGAAACTATGATCAAAGACAAGCGTTCCGCCTTCAAATAGTGTTTCGGCTCTTTCAGTTGTTAAACTACCCATATAAGTTAAAGCAGAAACAGGAATTTGTAATGTGTGTAGTTGATCTACTACAGCGCCTTGAATAATTGTATTTGTTTCCATCATCAATCTTGCTTCATCTGCTGTTATAACTTGATGCGTTTCTAACAAGCCGACTTCTGCAGGTTGTTTCAATGTTAATGTATAAGTTTCTCCTTTATGACGAATACGAAGTGCAGAGCCAGCTTCTTTTAATGAGAGGCTCGGTGTTTCAAAGTAGTGATTCACCTGTTTCGTAAATCCTTCAATAGAGAATGATTTACATAATGTATGGAATTCTTCTTCTGTAACAATATTTTTAAATTCAATTTCAATTTCTTGTGTCATTGTATGCGCGCTCCTTTTGAAAAATAATTCTTTACACATTATCGCTTTTTCACAAATTTGGTTCAATGTTTTATTTGTTTGCGTCCATGTTATGATACAATAATACTGTTAAGTAAGACAGGAAGTTGAGATGGAGGAGTTAGAGCATGCAAAATAAAATCCAAGTTAAGAGCGTAGAAAAGAGAGATAATGCTCTTATTTTTTGTGCGGAAAATAGTGAAATAGAGGTAAAGGAGTTAAGTGCGCGTAATCACGTACTTGTAGACTCAGATAATTTATCATTTTTATATATCTTAGAAAACGAATCATCTTTCATTTATGTAAGCATTCCGCATACATGCTGGGAAGCAATGCATGAAGCGATGAATAACGACGTGGTTATGTTCGTTCGCGTGAATGACATTGAAATGGAATTAGAAGGTTTGAAAGAAGAAGTAGAATATTTAGTTGAAAATATTGAAGGTAATGCAAATTACGGAGAAGAACTAGTAACTGCTGTAGAAAAAGTATTTCTATAAGCAAATGGATTGATTTTGGTGGTGGTTGAAATGAATCGAAATTGGGAAGAATTTTTAGCACCTTACCACCAAGCGGTGGCAGAGCTGAAAGTGAAACTAAAAGGAATGCGTACTCAATTTGCAATGTTAACAGAGCATTCTCCAATTGAGTTTGTAACAGGAAGGGTAAAGTCGGTTGCAAGTATTATTGATAAAGCGGAGAAGAGAAATGTACCGTTAGACAGGCTAAGAGAAGATATGCAAGATATCGCGGGCCTTCGAATGATGTGTCAATTTGTTGATGAGATTAAGCCTGTTGTAGAATATCTTCGAAAACGAAATGACTTTGAAATCGTGGAAGAACGTGATTACGTCACGCAGAAGAAAGATAGCGGTTATCGTTCTTATCACGTTGTCATTAGTTACCCAGTTCAAACGATTCAAGGTGAACAAAAAGTATTGGTAGAAATCCAAATACGTACGCTAGCAATGAACTTTTGGGCAACAATTGAGCATTCTTTAAATTATAAATATAGTGGACGTTTTCCTGAAGATATTAAAATACGCTTGCAACGTGCAGCGGAAGCAGCATTTTTATTAGATGAAGAAATGTCTTCTATCCGTCTTGAAATTCAAGAAGCGCAGAAAGCTTTTTCAAGAAAGCAAGAAACGAAAGATTCCGAATCATAAACTAAAGGGTGTTGGGCGATGAAATTTACAATTATGTCAAAGGGAGATCAATCATCAGATGCACTGGCAAGCACGATGAAAGAATACTTGCTAGATTTTGGATTTATAATGGATGAAAAGGAACCCGATATTGTAATTTCTGTTGGGGGAGATGGAACGCTTTTATATGCGTTTCATCGTTATTATAATCGATTGGATGAAACAGCATTTGTTGGTGTACATACAGGGCATTTAGGTTTCTATGCAGATTGGTTACCGACAGAAGTAGAGAAATTAGTAATTGCAATTGCTAAAACACCATTCCAAGTGGTGGAATATCCGCTTTTAGAAGTGATTATTCGCTATGTGAATGGGAGTAAAGAGTCGCAGTATTTAGCGATGAATGAAGCGACTGTAAAAAGTGCAGAAGGTACATTAGTAACAGAAGTGGAAATACGCGGAGAGTACTTTGAAACGTTCCGTGGGGATGGCCTTTGTATTTCTACTCCTTCGGGAAGTACTGCGTATAATAAGGCGCTTGGCGGAGCAATTATTCACCCTTCTATTGAAGCGATTCAAATTGCGGAAATGGCATCTATTAATAACCGGGTGTTTCGTACGGTAGGTTCGCCGCTCGTATTGCCGAAACATCATACATGCGTGCTGAAGCCGACTGCAGGAATGAACTTACAAATTACGGTGGACCATTTAACGATGGTTCATCAAGATGTGAAATCAATTCAGTATCGCGTGGCAAATGAGAAAGTACGATTCGTTCGTTTCCGTCCATTTCCGTTCTGGAAACGAGTTCGTGACTCGTTTGTTGCAGATAAATAGAAAGGGTTTATATATTTGAACAGATTTACATTGAAATGGGATATAGACTCGGCTGAGGACGGAACTTTGGTTAGAGAATTTTTAAAAACAAAAGGGATCTCCAAAGCCGCATTAACGGATATAAAGTTTCATGGCGGATCTATAGAAGTAAATGGTCAACATGCGAGCGTTCGTCATCAGTTGCAAGCTGGTGAAGAATTACGTGTCTTTTTTCCAGTAGAGGAAAGAAGTGAAGGGATGATTGCTGAAGATATTCCTTTATGTATCGTATATGAAGATGATGCAGTTCTTGTCATAAACAAAGAGGCAAACATGTCAACGATCCCGTCTAGAGAACATCCGGCAGGAAGTGTTGCGAATGCGCTCTTATCTCATTATGATAAGCGACATCTTGCAAGTACGGTGCACATCGTAACGAGGTTAGATCGTGATACTTCAGGGCTTATGCTTATTGCAAAAAATCGTTTCGTACATCATCTTTTATCGAAACAGCATCAACAAAAAGCTGTGAAAAGAACGTATGAAGCGATTGTTCACGGTGAGATGGTAGAAAGAGAAGGAACGATTGACGCACCGATTGGACGAAAATCGGATAGCATTATTGAGCGAACCGTTTGTGAGGAGGGGCAAAGAGCCGTTACTCATTTTAGAGTGATCGATAGCGTCAATCATAAGACGCACGTATCACTTGAGCTCGATACAGGGAGAACGCATCAAATTCGTGTGCATATGGCGTACATAGGACATCCGCTACTTGGCGATAATTTATATGGTGGAAAAAGAGATGAAATGAAACGACAAGCGCTTCACAGTACATCCTTGACGTTTTATCATCCTATTTTAGAGAAAGAAATGTCTTTCACTACACCGATTCCAAGCGATATGCAAGCGGTATTAAGACATACTTAAAAAGGGAACAAAATTCTTATGTAACGAAGAATTTTGTTCCCTTTTTCTTAGCGGAATAATATTAAAATTTGATTGTCGCCCGTGCGCTTTATAACGAAAAAGCCACTTTCAGATTTTGTAGCAATGCCATCGTTATTTGGACGACAATATCCATGCGTTTCGCAAGTACCGTCATCACGTACTAACATTTGTCCAATTAATCCGACAGGAAGCCACTCGTTACGGTCTTTTCTTGCTATATATTTGCAAGCTGGATCCCATTCTGTATTTAAAAGAGGTTGTATGTCTTGCGATTCCGTACGTACATATTGACGTTTTCCGAAGCTATCTGTTTTATAGCGTTTTTGCCAACTTAAAGCACCGCTATTTCCTATAAGAGCGGGGGTGGCACTAGATATTCCTAAGATGAATGAATCGTTTGAAGTAGCGATTCGAATTTTTTCTTCGCTACTAAATGTAACGAAATAACCTACATCAATAAAAGTATTGTCTACTGTTTCAAACATTTGCGCAAAATCAGTTCCGCTTGCATTGTAAGAAGCGCCCTCAATGTACATTTCTCCATTATGAGCAAGCCACTTTGCACCGATATTATGATCGGTTTCATTTGTGCCGTTTGCAATAAACCAAGAATAAGATTCATCTGCTGTGCCGAAGCGCCCCATAATATGGCTACCTGCAAAATGAGCTGTTGATGTATGATTACCTTCCGCATGAGAAGAGAATCCGTTAGCGATAGTCGCGGTTCCTTCTGCATGCGCTGCTTCGCCTAAAGCGATTGTATGTTTACCTTCCGCATGAGAATAAGAGCCACCTGCTGTCGTTTCACTTCCTTCACTATGGGAACTATGTCCAGTTGCTTTCGTTTTTGATCCTTCTGCATGAGAGAAAGAACCTTTTGCATGTGTCAGAAGTCCTTCTGCATGTGAAGCTGTACCCTCTGCATGAGAGTGAAGACCCTCTGCATATGCATACCGCCCATCTTTTTTTACTTTTTTATTTTCAGATGTAGGGGTCTGAATGATAATCGTTTTTTCTGTTTGTATATCACCTGACGGTACTAATGCTTCTTTAATTTTTTTTACTTGATTTATAATAGCAGCTGGAATTTCTGCTTCCGCTTTTTTATTTATTGCTACAGGGCTGTTTTCTTCGGTATTCTTCTCTACTTGCTCAGAAGGCACAATCTGTTCAATATGAGTAGAGAGAGGTTTATTTTTTTGCTGCATCTTTGCTTTTCTATTATCAATTATGCGGCTCATTACAGCATTCTGTAATGAGACATATTTTGGTCTATCTTTGTTTTTTGTGGAAGCCTCTTGTTCTTCCAGTTCTTCTACAGCTGCAGCTCGAATGCTGCACCAGTTGTTAATTCCGTACATGGGCAGATAAAAAGGCGGGCATTTTCTTTTTTGTTTAGAAGATTTTTTCTTCATTCTGTCACCTCCTGCGACAGTATATGCCGTGTCATTAAAAAAAGATGCACTTTATTGCATCTTTTTTTAATGACTTTACCCAATTTTTATCCCACTTTAATGGACGGGCTGCCCATTAAAGTGGGATTGGTGAGGGCTGATTAAAGTTTCACTTTATATGAGAGACGCCTAAAAGATACGGTAATCCTTACATATGAGTTATGAAATTGGGCGGAATTTCTCAGGGACAAAAGGCAGGGAGGAAGGAACGGAAATAATCTCCATTTCAGGATAACGTAGTCCAGTTAGTTTGCCACCAAATACAGCACCAGTGTCAATATTGACTGTATGATTTACAAAGCGAGGTTCTTTTACGGGTGTATGTCCATATACAACCCAAGCTGTTCCTTTATACTCCTTCGCCCAGTCGCGACGGACAGGTGAACCGTCAGCATGTTTTTCTCCTGTAATATCGCCGTATAATACAAAGGTTTGTACTTTTTTATCTTTTCTTCCTATGTAATCTTGCCGAATGCCGGCGTGACACACAATTAACCTTTTTTCATCGAGCACATGATATAAAGGGGATTGCTCGTAAAGTGTGATGAATTTTTCTTTTATCATGTTTTGTTGATGAGAAGGTAGTGCTTCATATTCGGCAACAGTTGTTTCGAGTCCATGAGCGATTGTCACATTACGTCCAAGGAAAAATCGGTATAGTTTATTGCAGTGATTTCCCGGAGCGTAATACGCTACTTTTTTATTTATGACAAGTTCCCATACAATTTCAATCATACGTAATGAATGAGGACCGCGATCTGTGATATCGCCAACAAAAGCAAGATTGCGTTGATCAGGGTGAATCGGCAAGTCACTATTCCAGTTATATCCGAGTTTTTTCGTTAAATCTTGAAACTCTTGGAAGCATCCATGAATATCCCCTATAATGTCATATTTCATATTTAAACCTCCATCATATTTTTCATTAGTATATCTAAAAAAGGATAGAGATAAAAATATACCGTTTTTGTGCTTCAGTTGAACATAAAGATTTTCGTTCTTGAGTGGACGTTTAAAACAAATCCAATCGCTATCATGTATGTGAGTAAGGAGCTTCCTCCGTAGCTCATAAGGGGTAGTGTAATGCCTGTAATAGGTAGTAATCCGATTGTCATCCCGATATTTTGAAATACTTGAAAAGTAAACATTCCGATTGTACCAGCGCAGATGTAACTGCCGAAAGGGTCATTACTTTCTATAGCGATATGAATCATGCGGAAAATAAGTAGGAAAAAAAGCGCAATAATGACGCTTGCGCCTAAAAATCCGAATTGCTCAGCGACATTCGTGAAAATAAAATCTGTATGTGGTTCTGGAAAGTATACTTGTCCATTTTCCCAACCTTTTCCTTGCATTTCTCCTGATCCAGTAGCTAAGAAAGCTTGTCTTAATTGATAGCCTTGCGCATCATATTTGTATGGCGCTAACCAGCCGTAGAAGCGATTTAGTTGATATTCTTGTAAAATGTGTGCTTTAAAGAATTTTGTATGAGTGAAAAAAATATACGTTAATGTAAAGCCAGCTACAAAGATACCAGAAACTAACCCGAAAATAAAACGCCAACGTATACCAGAAACTAATATCATTGCTGCGAGCATAGCTGAAATTACCATTGTGTTTCCTAAATCAGGTTCTTTTGCAATAAGTAGTAGTGGCGGCAAACTTGTTGCGCATATTTTTCCGAGTAATAGAAAATCGTCGTGTATTGTTCGGTAAAAATATTTCTCATTGTGATTGGCTATAATTCTTCCGGTGACGATAATTAAAAACAACTTCATAATTTCGGAAGGCTGGAAATTTCCGATGCCTGGGAGCCTGTACCAAGCGGTCGCACCTTTAATTGTAATGGCACCTGGTACTTGAAATTCTAGCCCAATAAGTAGTACCAATGCAAAGCTATATAAATACCAAGCAATTTTTTGATAACGGTCAAAATCAATAATCATAATCATGCCAATGGCTATGAATCCAATGAAGTACCACTGGATTTGTTTTAATACAAAATTTACATTTTGCAAAAATGGTGGTAAAGAGGCTTGTGCACTTGCAATTGCAAAGCAACTAACAATCCCAATGGCAAATAAAATGAATAGTAATACGTAGTCTATTTGATATTGAGAATTTGGATCTTTCAATGTGTGTATTCCTTTCTATCGCCTAGTAAGTATACGGATCATGTCATGATAAAAATAATATACAAGCAGACTATGCATACATTTATTCCACTATTTGTGGGAAGTCATACATCACACGGAAGGAATAGTACCTACCGTGTGATGGACTATATGGCACGGAGTTCTTTTGTAACTATATTCAAACAATGAGAAAGGCGTATATGTGTATCAGTCGTTGGAATGAGCTCTGGATATAGTTGATAAAATGTTGTAGCATTTTTATGCCATTCGCAAGCTTTTAACAGACTCGTTTTGTAATAGTCAATCTCTTGTAGGAAACCATATTTTTTTGAATTTAAAACGAGATGTGAAAAATCTTCGCAGCCTTCAAGGTATTTGTGATGTACTTGCTGTCCAGTATGAAGGCGGAAAGAACTTAAAGGTTCCGTGATGTAGATCGCATCACCTTTGGAAAGTAAACTGATCCAAGAGGCCATATCAACACTACAATTATAATTTCTCCCATTTAAAGTACCGAAAGGTTCTGTTAATAGGCGTTTTCGAAAGAGTACAGTCGTAGGTTCACCGATAATATTTTGTCCTAGTATAAGCATATGGTTTCCAAGATCTGTCCCATTTAGTAGAGTATCTTCATCATATAATCTTTTCATGGAGGGATGTTGTTCAATAATCTCTCCATCATCATTAATCCAAGTCCGATAAGATGTAATAAGCGCGAGATTTTGATCTAAGTCTTTTTGGAAATAAAACATCATTTTTTCAATTTTACTACTATAAAATATATCATCGTCCATTAAGAAATTTATGTACTCTCCATTTGACTGCTTTAAGAGCATAAGGGCGTTATGAAATTGCCCTAGAGTAGTGGCATTTCGAATGTATGTTATATTTTTATGCTTATGTAAATAATGTCGGTATATTAATTTTTCTGTTTCATTATTTGTACTATCGTCTCCTACAATGATTTCAATATTGGAATACGTTTGTGCTAATGCACTTTCTAGAGCAATTTTAAAATAATGTGGTCGATTATAGGTGGGAATAAGGATGGAAACGAGCGGCAGATTTTTTATATTATTCATATACAACTACCTTTCAGCAATTTTTTGTGTAAGAATCATATCTTGATAACTTGTATGTTCAGTTCTGCCACACCATGAGCCATAATGGGGAGGAGTCTGCATTTCTAGTCCATACTTATTTAATAGGGTAAGAATATCTTTCTCAAGATAGGCAACTGCGAAATTCGGGATATCTTTATTTAGAACATAACAATTGTCAATTTGATGATAAAAACCTAACGTACTTAGTCCTGCATTTAAGTAATAGGAAGATTCAGGGTTAATTAAAAAGAAAGTAATAAAACATCTCCCATCCTTTTTTAAAACTCGAGAAATTTCACTTAAGTAATGTTCCAATTCTTTCGGAAGGAGGTGGGTAAATATAGACGTTAAAAAAATAAAATCAAATGATTCATCTTCATATGGAAACTTGTATTGGGAAGCATCTTCTTTTCCATCAGGATTATAGAATTGATTATATATATCGACATGTTCAAAATGGAAATTGTTACGTCGTGTTGAAATGTTGTTTTTGCACCATGTAATTCCCTTATTGAACAAGTCAAATCCATAATAAGTACCATCATCGCTTAAATAGTTCATTAATGGAACCGCCATCCGGCCGATACCACAGCCTACATCTAACACTGTTTCATTTGATTTTAAATTGCCAATTTCAATAAAATACTGCATAAACTCTTTTCCAACTTCTTCAAAATGACCACCTACATATTGAACAAGTTCTGGAGGTGGGATTAATGTAATTTTTTTCTCATTTTCGTTCAAAAAATTCACACCTTTCTTATAGTAAAGTAGGAAATTCCTACTTTATATTGAGGGGAGCTTTGCTTTTATTCATTACAAGATTGGTTTTCATGAATTAGTAGTATAATAGTACCCCTCAACTAAATATTTTTTTATTCTATTCTTTTCTCCAAAAAATACCGAAATCATCGATTTGAGTCATAGGAGTTTTTATGTTTCTTTCACTTCTGAAATCTGTTACAGCCTCTGCGCATGTTATCAGTCCATAATCATCAATAATAATAAAGCCACCTATTGAAACTTTATCGTATAAATTTACAAGACTATCCATCGTTGATTCATACATATCACCATCAAGGCGTGCAATTGCAATTTTTTCTATCGGTGCTGAAGGCAATGTATCTTTAAACCAACCCTTTAAAAATTTCACCTGATCATTTAATAAATCATATTTTCTAAAGTTTTCTTGCACTGTTTCTAAAGAAACTCGTAAGTAATCGAATGTGTGCAAATAATCACCGTAATCTTTCGGATATTGTTCTAAGTTAGGTGCGGGCAGACCTTCAAACGAATCGGCAACCCATACAGTACGATCCTTAATGTTGTTTGCTTGTAAAAAACCATTCATAAAAATGCATGATCCTCCGCGCCATACACCAGTTTCAATAAAATCACCTTCTATATTTTCCCTGACTACAGTTTCCATCGCCTCTTGTAATTGATTCATACGTTTTCGCCCAACCATACTATGTGCAGCTCTTGGCCAATCCTTACCACCTTGACGCTCATTGTTTGAAACGTTAGGATTAACGATTTTTAAATTGTGATTTTCTATATACTGCTTAAGAAATAAAGGAAGGGGAACCGTAACTGGTTCATATGATAGTTCTTTAGAAATATGTAACGAAGCAGGTAAGTATGGCTCGTATTCCAACCATATTTCAAATAAAATTGTTTTCTTTAATAACTCGAGATAAAGCTGGACAGCCGATTTATTTTCCATATAAGTGCCTCCTGAAGAATGTCATACAACATTATGACTATGTAGAAAAGAAGGATTTAATGATTGAATTTACCAATGAAAAAGCAGTAAAACTGATATCAGTTTTACTGCTAAGTAAAAATTTAAGCGATTTTTTCAATAATAATGGATGCACTCGTACCAAGAGCTAATGATAATCCAAGCCCTGTAACAATTACTTCAACTAATGATGGAGTTGTCGTAATTTGCGTAATTGCTTGAATAACGATAGGTGCTCCAAGTGAGATTAAACTTGATCCAGTACCTGGTACAGGTACTCCATTCACTTGGATTGTAAGACCTCCTAATGCACTGACTGTTGCAGTATTAGCGATAACAGTAATTTTATAGAATCCAGTTTCACTAATTACGAAAGTATCAGCATCTAATTGAGAAATTGCTGTACCAAACTGAGATCCAACAGTATTAAATGGTAGTGGATCATTAATTCCTAGATCTAAAGAAATCCCACCGGAGTTAAATGCATATAATCCTGCTGGAAGTCCTAGCCCTGATGGTCCAGTCGGTCCAGTTGGCCCAGTCGGTCCGGTAGCCCCAGTCGGTCCAGTCGCACCAGTGTCACCAGTTGGCCCAGTCGGTCCAGTCGCACCAGTGTCACCAGTTGGCCCAGTCGGTCCAGTCGCACCAGTGTCACCAGTTGGCCCAGTTGATCCAGTCGTACCAGTGTCACCAGTTGGCCCAGTTGGTCCAGTCGTACCAGTTGTACCAGTTGGCCCAGTCGGTCCAGTAGCACCAGTTGTACCAGTTGTACCAGTTGGCCCAGTCGGTCCAGTCGGTCCAGTTGGCCCAGTTGGCCCAGTTGGTACAGTTGGCCCAGTCGGCCCAGTTGGTCCAGTCGGTCCAGTTGGCCCAGTCGGAAGGGTAAACGGTGGTATTGGTGGTAATGTTGGTCCTACAAGATTAGGGTCAAATGCACTAGCTGATAAAGATTCATCGGGATTCAATCCATCTGAATAATTATTATTTGACATAAATTCACCTCCATAAAGCGTTCATTATATAGTAGATGCAAAACCGAAAGAAAATGACACGGACATTTGAATTATTGAAAAGAAATCTTAAACTGCTTGTGCAAGTTAAAAAAGTGGAAAGTTTATTGTATGTATAACATATGATTGATTTGGAAGAGGGTGATTATGTTGAACAAGCAAGGAATTACAATTAGTTTATGTATGATTGTTCGAGATGAGGAAGATACAATAGGTCGATGTTTAGATGCAGTCGAAAAAATTGTTGATGAAATTATTATAGTTGATACAGGTTCCATTGATCGAACGAAAGAAATTGTAGCTCAATATACCTCTAACATATATGACTTTCCATGGATTAATGATTTTGCAGCAGCAAGAAATTTTTCTTTTTCAAAAGCAACGCAAGAGTATATATTGTGGCTAGATGCAGATGACGTATTATTAGAAGATGCTCAAGAAGCATTGAAACTTTTAAAAAGAGAATTAGATCCTAAAATTGATGCTGTTTCGATGCCGTATCATCTTGCATTGGATTCTAGCGGGAAACCTTTATATTGTACAAAAAGAAATCGACTTGTAAAGCGTGAAAAACAATTTCAATGGTTTGGAAAGGTTCATGAGTATTTAGCTATTTCTGGTGAAACTTTTAGTAGTAATGTTGCTATTACACATAAAAAAGAAAAAAAGGTAACAAATCGTAATTTGAAAATTTTTCAAAATGCTGTAGCTGCAGGAGAAGAATTGAGTCCGAGAGATTTATTTTATTACGCTAATGAATCTATGGATAACCAAAAATATGATGATGCAGTTATGTTATATGAAACATTTCTTAATCAAGATGAAGGATGGTATGAAGAGAAAATTTATGCATGTGGTAAGTTAGGAGATTGCTATGCAAAGCTTGGATCATGGGAAAAGGCAATTGAATCTTGCGTGAAGTCGTTTCGATATGATGTTCCTAGAGGGGAGAATTGTACAAGAATAGGATATATATATATGGAACAACAAAAATATAACGAAGCGATATTTTGGTTTAAACTTGCAACGGAAGTACCAATGGCGACGGAGAGTCCATTTCATAGTCCAGCGAGCTACACATGGCTTCCCTATTTACAAATGTGTATTTGTTATAGCAAGTTAGGAGATCAAGACAAAGCTTATTATTACAACGAATTAGCGGCTGCTTATGTTCCAAATAATGCTGCAATCGAATATAACCGCAAATATTTTCGGAGTGTTTTTGATAAACAATATAAATCGTTATAGGCAGCTTTTTTTAGAAATGGCTCATCGCGATTCTAACTCTAATAGATTGGCTATATAGTAAAGTATCGGCAATGTAACTAGTACAGGTTACATTTATAGACTTTAAATGAGATTTATATTTCAAATTCAATTTGCATAAGGAGTGTGTAAAATGAATTCCCCAAAAAATTCTTTATACGAAGAAAAGTCTGGGCATTATTATAATGCAGTGAATCCGAATTTATTAAAGCATATAAAAAAGGAATGGAAAGAAGTTCTTGATATCGGTTGCTCGAGTGGTGCATTGGGAGCTGCCATAAAAGAAAATGGCACACGTGTATCTGGAATTGAGGCATTCCCAGAGGCGGCAGAACAAGCAAAAGAAAAACTAGATCATGTCGTTTTAGGCGATATAGAAACAATGGATATGCCGTACGAGGAGGAGCAATTTGATTGCGTTATATTTGGTGACGTATTAGAGCATTTATTTGATCCTTGGGCTGTAATAGAAAAAGTAAAGCCATATATAAAAGAAAATGGTGTGATTTTAGCAAGTATACCAAACGTTGCTCACATTTCAGTATTAGCACCGTTACTTGCTGGAAATTGGACGTATACAGAATATGGTTTATTAGATAAAACGCATATTCGTTTCTTTACATTTAATGAAATGCTCCGAATGTTTTTAAAAGCAGGATATTCGATTAGTAAAGTAGATCGTGTATATATTGATCATAAAGTGTATGAACCGTTAATTGAGGAGTTATATGGAATTTGTAAGAAATATCGTCTTGGAAGTGGCTTCATGGCTGAGACGGTCGTATTTCAGTATATTATTGAAGCAGAAAAATCACAGTTATGAGTGCTGGTGAAAAAACAATATTATTTGTTACGTGTATAAATGATCGGAAAATGTATGCACAGTGTGTACGGCATATATTGAGATTGGCAGTGCCTCCAGGATATATTGTACAATTTATGCCAATTCGGAATGCGAAAAGTATGACGAGCGGATATAATCAAGCGATTTCGCATCCAGCGAAATATAAAGTATATATACACCAAGATGTTTTCATTATGAATGTGGCATTTTTATACGGATTACTTCAATTATTTAACGAACATGAACATCTTGGAATGATTGGAATGATTGGAGCCCAGTATGTTCCTCCAAACGGGATATGGAATGAAGGCAAGGGAGTTGTTGGGAAAGTAATTGGTTATATGAACGATTTATTTTATATGGCAACGCAAGAACAACCGTACCATGAGTCAAAAACATTTATACCTGTGGAATGTATAGACGGTTTATTGATGGCAACGCAATACGATATTCCGTGGCGAGAAGACTTGTTTGATGGGTTTGACTATTATGATGTATCTCAGTCATTTGAATTTAGAAAAGCTGGCTATACAGTTGGGGTTCCTGTACAGCGTGATGCGTGGTGCATTCACTATCATATTGATGTAAATATGACCAACTATGACAAGTATAGAAAGATATTTGTGGAGAACTATATGTCAGATGTAAATCAAGATGAATAGAGGGGCTACAAAATGAAGGATCGTACAATATTAGTTGTTGTTTGTGTAAATAATGAAGAGCTATTTGAACAATGCGAGAGACAAATAAGAAACCTTTTTGTTCCCCCTGATTATGTCGTGCAAATTTTTCCGATACGAGATGCGAAAAGTATGGCAAGCGCATATAACCGAGCACTTTCATATCCCGCGAAGTATAAGGTTTATATACATCAGGACACTTATCTTATTAATCGAGAGATGTTTTATACACTTATTTCCCTGTTTAAAGATAATGAAAAGCTCGGCTTAATTGGAGTAGCTGGAGCTCAATTTTTACCGAGTAACGGGATATGGTGGGAAGGGAAAAATTTAGTAGGGAAAGTGATTGAGTATAGAAGACGGAATTATCAACTATTAAATTTAGATCAGGGGTTTTATGGAAGCCAATCTTTTATGTCGGTGCAGGCAATTGATGGCTTATTCATGGCAACGCAGTATGATATTCCGTGGCGAGAAGATTTGTTTCAAGGGTTCCACTTTTATGATGTATCACAGTCTTTAGAGTTTCAAAGGGCTGGTTATTTAATTGGTATCCCAAATCAATCAAATTTATGGTGTATTCATTATAACGGAGATGAATTTGATGCGGATACATATGAGAAAGATCGAAAAGTGTTTGTAGAACAGTATAAAGATATATTATCTCCATCATAAGGGAGAGATGCAGAGTGAAAGGGATTATTTTAGCAGGCGGTACTGGATCGAGGTTATACCCAATAACGAAAGTAACGAATAAACATTTGCTTCCTGTTGGACGTTATCCAATGATTTATCATGCGGTATATAAGCTGAAACAATGCGAGATTACAGATATTATGATTATTACAGGTAAAGAGCATATGGGAGATGTTGTTAGTTTTTTAGGAAGCGGTCAAGAGTTTGGCGTGTCCTTTACGTATCGTGTGCAAGATAAGGCTGGTGGAATTGCGCAAGCATTAGGGCTTTGTGAAGATTTCGTTGGGAATGATCGCATGGTAGTTATATTAGGTGATAATATTTTTTCGGATGATATTCGTCCGTATGTTGAAGAGTTTGCAAATCAAAAAGAAGGTGCGAAAGTACTGCTGCAATCTGTAGATGATCCAGAGAGATTTGGCGTAGCAAATATTCAAAACGGCAAAATAATTGAAATTGAAGAAAAGCCGAAAGAGCCGAAAAGTTCCTATGCAGTCACAGGAATTTATTTGTATGATTCGAAAGTCTTTTCTTATATAAAAGAATTAAAACCTTCCGCAAGGGGAGAGCTTGAAATTACAGATATCAATAATTGGTATTTAAAACGTGAGGTACTTACTTATAATGAAATGAGCGGTTGGTGGACTGATGCAGGAACTCATGTTTCTCTTCAAAGGGCGAATATGTTGGCGCGGGATATAAACTTTGGTAAACAGTTTAACGGAGAATAGGTGAGAATATGGAAGTTATAGAAACAAACTTTACCGACGCAAAATTGTTAGAACCGAGGTTATTTGGAGATGAGCGTGGCTTTTTTACTGAAAGTTATAATAAGAAGGTGCTAGAAACATTAGGAGTTACGTATTCATTTGTACAGGATAATGTTTCGTATTCGACAGAAGCGGGAACGATTCGGGGGTTACACTTTCAAAAAAATCCGAAAGCACAAACGAAACTTATTCAAGTTATGCAAGGAGCAATTTATGACGTTATCGTTGATTTGCGAAAAGATTCACCAACGTTTAAACAATGGAGAGGATATATTTTAAGCGCGGATAATCATCGGCAATTATTAGTGCCAAAAGGATTTGCACATGGTTTTTGTACACTTGTCCCGCATACTATTGTTATGTATAAAGTAGATGAGTATTATAGTGCTAATCATGACTCAGGGGTACTTTGGAATGATAAAGACTTAGCAATTCCATGGCCGGTAACAAGCCCTATTTTGTCTGATAAAGATCGAATATTACCATCGCTTCAGGAATGTGAAGATAGTTTTTGAGTAGGAGAGTTGTGTATGAATATATTAGTAACAGGTGGGGCCGGATTTATTGGAAGTAATTTTGTGCATTATATGTTACAAAGCTATGAAACATATAAAATTATTAATTTCGATGCATTAACATATAGTGGAAACTTAAATAATGTAAAGTCTATTCAAGATCATCCGAATTACTATTTTGTAAAAGGTGAAATTCAAAATGGAGAGCTGCTGGAGCATGTTATTAAGGAACGTGATGTGCAAGTCATTGTCAATTTCGCAGCTGAATCACATGTGGACCGTAGTATTGAAAATCCGCTTCCTTTTTATGATACAAATGTAATTGGGACAGTCACCTTATTAGAATTAGTAAAAAAATATCCGTATATTAAACTCGTGCAAGTATCAACGGATGAGGTGTATGGCTCTTTAGGAAAAACAGGGCGATTTACCGAGGAAACCCCGTTAGCTCCAAATAGTCCATATTCTTCAAGCAAAGCGAGCGCCGATATGATAGCTTTATCTTATTATAAAACATATCAATTACCAGTTATAGTAACGCGTTGTTCCAATAACTACGGGCCGTATCAATATCCTGAAAAACTAATTCCGTTAATGGTTACGAATGCGCTCGAAGGAAAAAAATTACCGTTATATGGCGATGGATTAAATGTAAGAGATTGGTTACATGTAACGGATCATTGTCGTGCGATTGACGTTGTTTTGCATAAGGGACGTATAGGAGAAGTATATAATATAGGTGGAAATAATGAAAAAACAAATATAGATGTTGTGGAACAAATTATTACTCTCTTAGGAAAAACGGAAAAGGATATTGAATATGTGACAGATCGTTTAGGACACGACCGCCGTTATGCGATTGATGCAGAGAAAATGAAGAATGAATTTGATTGGGAACCGAAGTATACGTTTGAGCAAGGGTTACAAGAAACGGTGCAATGGTATGAGAAGAATGAGGAATGGTGGAAACCATTAAAAAAGTAAGGGGCATATAAATGAGAGAACGGATTATCATAACAGGAGCAAATGGTCAATTGGGAAAGCAACTACAAGAAGAGTTAAATCCTGAAGAATATGACATATATCCATTTGATAAAAAGTTACTAGATATAACAAATATATCCAAAGTGCAGCAAGTGGTACAAAAAATAAGGCCACATATCATTATTCATTGTGCAGCGTATACGAAGGTTGATCAAGCTGAGAAAGAACGAGATCTTGCTTATAGAATAAATGCAATAGGGGCTCGAAATGTAGCAGTTGCCTCACAATTAGTGGAGGCAAAGTTAGTTTATATTAGTACGGATTATGTATTTCAAGGTGACAGACCGGAAGGGTACGATGAATTTCATAATCCGGCGCCGATAAATATATACGGGGCTTCTAAATATGCGGGAGAGCAGTTCGTCAAAGAGTTACATAATAAATACTTTATCGTTCGTACATCATGGTTGTATGGTAAGTATGGAAATAATTTTGTGAAAACGATGATGCGATTAGGGAAAGAAAGAGAAGAAGTATCTGTTGTAGCGGATCAAATCGGTTCTCCTACGTATGTGGCGGATTTAAATGTAATGATTAATAAGCTCATCCATACTTCTTTATACGGTACGTATCACGTATCCAATAGAGGATCATGTTCTTGGTTTGAATTTGCAAAGAAAATATTTTCGTATGCAAATATGAAAGTGGATGTATTACCGGTTTCAACTGAAGAATTTGGATCGGCGGCAGCGAGACCAAAATATTCTATTTTCCAACATAACATGCTGCGATTAAATGGTTTTTTACAAATGCCTTCTTGGGAAGAAGGATTAGAACGTTTTTTTATAGAAACAAAAAGTCATTAACAATTTTAAGTTAATGACTTTTTTGTTTGCCTTTAAGAGGTTTTATGTTACTATAATTATAGTATCAGGTACTAATAACAAGTATAAGTATTTCTGGGAGGATATATCATGGAACTATTACAAGGGAAAACATTTGTTGTTATGGGCGTTGCGAACCAAAGAAGTATTGCATGGGGAATTGCTCGCTCTTTGCATAATGCAGGTGCAAAATTAATCTTCACATATGCAGGAGAACGTTTAGAGAAAAACGTTCGTGAATTAGCGGATACATTAGAAGGACAAGAGTCACTTGTATTACCTTGTGATGTAACAAATGATGAAGAACTTACAGCTTGCTTTGAAACAATCAAACAAGAAGTTGGTACAATTCACGGTGTAGCACATTGTATTGCTTTTGCAAATCGTGACGACTTAAAAGGTGAATTTGTAGATACTTCTCGCGATGGATTTTTACTTGCACAAAATATTAGTGCATTCTCTTTAACAGCTGTAGCAAGAGAAGCGAAGAAAGTAATGACAGAAGGCGGAAATATTTTAACGTTAACATATCTTGGCGGCGAGCGCGTTGTGAAAAACTATAACGTTATGGGTGTTGCGAAAGCTTCATTAGAAGCGAGCGTGAAATATTTAGCTAACGATTTAGGTCAACATGGCATTCGTGTTAACGCTATTTCTGCAGGTCCAATTCGTACGTTATCTGCAAAAGGTGTAGGCGACTTTAACTCAATCTTAAGAGAAATTGAGGAGCGCGCACCACTTCGTCGTACAACAACGCAAGAAGAAGTTGGAGATACAGCAGTATTCTTATTCAGTGACTTAGCACGCGGTGTAACAGGAGAAAACATTCACGTTGATTCAGGGTATCATATCCTAGGATAAATATAATGTTAAATGTTAAATGTTAAAGGACAATCTCTATATGTTGAGATTGTCCTTTTTATTTGTTCCTGGAAAGAACGATTTTTAACGAAAGTTCTTACCATGTAATGAATATAACTATAATAGTACACGATTTATTCAGCTACGTATGGAAGTGGGAGGGACGAGTGTGAAGAATAAAAATAAAAGTTCAACAGTTGGAAAACCGTTGTTATATATTGCGCAAGTAAGTTTGGAACTTGCCGCACCGAAAATAAAAAGAATTATTTTAACAAACTTTGAAAATGAGGATAGAAAAGAGGAAAGGAATAGAAACGAAAATGTTGTAAGTAGTGCTGTGGAAGAGGTAATAGAACAACAAGAAGAAGAGCAACAAGAAGAACAAGTAGAAGAAAAAATAGAAGAAGAGGAACAAGTACAAGAGCAGCAAGAGCCAGTGAGAACTGTTCCGTATAATAAATCATTTAAGGATATGAATAATGAAGAGAAAATTCATTTTTTATTAAATCGTCCTCATTATATTCCGAAAGTAAGGTGCAGAATAAAAACAGCTACAGTCTCATATGTTGGATCAATCATATCGTATCGTAATGGAATTGTAGCGATTATGCCGCCAAATAGTATGCGAGATATTAAATTATCTATAGAGGATATCCAATCAATTAGTATGGCCGGCTTTTAAATATGTAAAGGTGGTAGAAATTTTCTACCACCCCAATAGTTTTTTAGTTTACTTCACTTATTAGATAGAAACGTCGCGTAAGCATTGAATAGCACAGAAACAGCTTAAATCAACAGTAATACAAGTAGATGTCGATACTAGTCTTGCATTTGGTACAGCTAAAAACGTACAAATTGGGTCATCAGTAGGTGGTACAGGAGAGCTATCACCTAATACTACACTTAATACACGTAGTACAGCACAGCTATCATCATCTACACTTTCCACACGGAAAATTGGAGATCGGCAGCTAGTAAGGCTTGCGGATGGCGCGAATGCTTCAAATGGTGCTCCAGCTTTTGTGTATAAAATAAAAGGACGTGTATTTGCTACGGATGCAGTATTGTGTGCCCCTAAAAATGGAATTTCACAACCAGATCCACACGTTGTTGTAGAACAATCTTGTAATTCATTGATGAATTTTACAACGTCAACTACACAATGAGAAGAGCCATGGTGTTTATTTTCGTTACAACTCATTAATGTCACTCCTTATCTTCTTGTTTGTATTTACATTAATAAGATATTGGAGTCGAGGAGATTTGGTCACAATCTCAAGACCTTTTTTTTTAAATAGGCGAAAGAGGATAAGGGAAGGTGGATTTATGCTGTTTACAAGCTGGCTTTTATTTTTTATTTTCGCGTTAGCTGCTTTTAGGCTCACTCGTTTAATTGTTTATGATAAAATTACAGGCTTTTTGCGAAGGCCATTTATTGATGAATTAGAGATTACAGAGCCGGATGGAAGTGTATCAACTTTTACAAAAGTAAAAGGTAAAGGATTACGAAAGTGGATTGGCGAATTATTAAGCTGTTATTGGTGTACAGGTGTATGGGTTAGTGCTTTTTTATTAGTCTTATATAATTGGATTCCGATCGTTGCAGAGCCGTTACTTGCATTATTAGCTATTGCAGGAGCAGCAGCAATCATTGAAACGATTACAGGATACTTTATGGGAGAATAATATATTTCCATAATACGAGAAAAAGCGGAGTTTAAAAGAATGAGGGAACGGAAATAAAGAGTTGTTCATATAGTAAATAGACAGAATTGACAGTAGAGGAGATGTTTGCTGTGAGCAATAATCCAAGGCAAAATTCATATGACCTGCAGCAATGGTATAACATACAGCAACAGCACCATGCACAACAACAGGCATATCAAGAACAATTGCAACAACAAGGATTTGTGAAGAAAAAGGGATGTAATTGTGGGAAAAAGAAGAACACAATAAAACACTATGAAGAATGAAACACTCATGTTACTGTGAGTGTTTTTTATTATACATATAAAAAAGCGGTATTTCTGTATTAGAAATACCGCTTTTTACTAGCTAATTTGTGCAACTGTTAATGCTGCAGCACGGATGTCTACAGTTCCAATCAATTCAACTGGTACAATTTGAATTAAGTCACCAGGGTTTAAGTTAATCAGAATAACACCGCTGGATACGTCTACTTCACCAGTACCAATAACGTTAGAACGAACCGCTGTACCTGATCCAGGAATAATGTTAGCTGGTGTACCTAATGATAAGAAGAAACGACCAGCTTCTGGTGCAACAGGTGAGTTATCAAGACTAATTGTTAATGTATAACTGATTTGATAAATACCAGCTCGTAGAATTCGAATGCCATCTCCGACACTTACTGTATCATTTATTACAGGAACAGTAATATTTGGGTTTGGACTTACGCTAGGTAATAGTAGTGGTGTAAATAGTGAAGCGAACTGAGGTGCAGACGCGTTGAAAGCAAAACCGAAGGCAGGTAGTGTACTAGCTGGTTTTGCCTCGCAATCAATTTTCGTAAATTCGCAATCAGAAGAGAACATGTTTTTCACTCCTTTATCTGTTTCTACTTTCAGTTAATGAAAAGGACAGGTTCTATGTTCTAGACAAGTTCCCAATTTTAATAAATTTACATAATAATACTCTTTAAGCATGGATTGGGTGGCAGATAATTCTGCCACCCAATCCATGCTTAACTCATTATTTAGATTTAAATCGTAACATCACGTAAGCATTGAATAGCGCAGAAGCAACTTAAATCAACAGTAAGACAAGTGTTAGTCGATATTAATCTTGCATTTGGTACAGCTAAAAATGTACAGATTGGATCGTCAGTAGGTGGTACAGGAGAGGTATCACCTAATACTACACTTAATACACGCAATACAGCACAATCATCATCATCTATACTCTCGACACGGAAAATTGGAGATCGGCAGCTAGTAAGGCTTGCAGATGGCGCGAATGCTTCAAAAGGTACTCCAGCTTTTGTGTATAAAATAAAAGGACGCGTATTTGCTACGGATGCACTATTATGTGCTCCTAAAAATGGAACTTCGCAACCAGACCCACATGTTGTGGTTGCACATTCTTGTAATTCATGTATAAAACGAACGACATTAGATACACAGTTGAAATCAAAATCATGTTGATGATCTTCGTTACAATTGCAGCTCATTATGTTCACTCCTTCTCGTGAGTTCTGACATACACTATTACAATATGAGTGGGATATGGTTGATATTACGTTAATTCTTATGATAAAAAGAGGAATTTATATAGGAGGGATGTACATATTGCAATATAAAAAAAGACATCCTTATTTCGTGGATGTCTTTTCAGGTAAATCTTTTCGCACAGTATACAAAAAGCGAGATACATCTAATTTTTTTCCTCTAAAAAATTGCGGAGAGGAAATGTACAATTCTTCTTTCGCACGTGTAATTGCGACATAAAGTAGTCGGCGTTCTTCTTCTAAAGCTTCAGAAGTCTCTGTAACACGATCGTTTGCATCTTTTAAAGAAGAAGTATGAGGCAGAATACCATCGCTCGCCCCGAGTAAAAAGACACATGGAAATTCAAGGCCTTTTGCGTTATGAATAGACATAAGCGAAACAGCATCTTTTGGCGGCATTGTTTTTAATGCTTCCATTTCTTTTTGCCCTTGAATGGCTTCATCAATAAATTGTAAATAAGCTGGAATGTCGGTGAAACGATTTGCTGACTCCATTAATTCTTCTAACATTTCTTCTTGTATATCTTTATGCATCGTAAAGGAAGAACGATCGTTACTTTGTAAGTACTCTAAATACTTTCCTTTACCATGAATAATTTCTTTTAATGCTTTTTTCGGTTCTAATTCTTTTATAAATTTAATAAAATCGATACGCTCATTTACCTTTTTCACTTGAAAAGGTTTTAAGTTCGGATTTAATAATAAGAAATGAAGAAGAGAAGGGAAACGGCCTTCACCATATTTCCATTGTTCACGTTCAATAAATGAAATACAATCATCACGCCCGATATACATCGTTGGTAATATGTTTGAAAGTGATTCTAATCGAAATGGTTCAATTACTAGTCGTAAATGATCCAATACAGGCTTAATTAAAGAATGTTCATAAAATGATTGACTCGCACCGTGCTTAATAAACGGGATTTTATGAATGGTAAGCTGATCAAGTAACGAACGGCTTACAGAATGTGTGCGATACAGCAAACAAAAATCTTTATAATTTCGTTCACCACTATCTACTTTTTCTTGAATGAGCTGCAAAATTTGATTTGCTTCATCAAGAGTCGTAGCCGGTCTTGCATAAAAAGGTTGTACACCTTCTTCACGAACAGAATATAGCTCTTTATCAAACCTTTCTTGATTTAGTTTGATAACTTCATTTCCAAGTCCGACAATAAAAGGATTGGATCGATAATTCGTATTAAGGGCGATAATCGTAGTGTTATCAAATTCTTTTGGAAAAGATAAAATAATTTGGTGACTTGCTCCTCGCCAGCCGTATATAGCTTGATCGTCATCACCTGCGATAAATAAATTATTTCTTGGCGAAGCTAACAATTTTACAATTTCATATTGAGCATACGATGTATCTTGGAACTCATCTACTTCAATATAGTGGAAACGTTGTTGTAATTGGGTAAGCAAAGGAGCGTTATTTTCTAACATATAATATGTTTCTAATAAGATGTCATCGAAATCAATATAATTATATCGTTGTTTCACTTCTTCAAAACGCTCGTATACTTCTTTAAATTCTTGTTCAACGGGTGTTTTTGCTTTTACATCTTTCGGACGATTTAATTTGTTTTTCTCAAGTGAAATCATCGCGAGCATCGTTTCAGCATCATAATCGTCTTTTAAACGCAATTCTTTTAAAATTTTCTTTATCATAATTTGTTTATGTTTTTCGTTTGCTAAAATTTGCTGATTATATCCTTGACTACGAAGCAATTTTAAAAAGACAGAGTGGAATGTACCAGCAACAACGTAGCTACTTGCAGCATGATTCATACCCGGTAAATTCGCTACACGATTTCGGATTTCTTCAGCCGCTTTTTGTGTAAATGTAAGTAATAAAATATTTCGCGGATGAACTTGTTTTACATTTACTAAATAACCGACGCGAGTTGTTAAAACAGATGTTTTCCCGCTTCCGGCACCAGCCAGTGTAAGAACAGGGCCTTCTGTCGTTCGTACGGCTTCTAATTGTTTTTCATTTAAAAATACATTTTGCTGTTCGAGAGCGCGGAAATACGCCGCATCTGCATCTTCTGCCATAATTAAATGGGTAGATGTTTTCGGAATATGATATGTTGCACGTGGAATATCAGCGTGCGTTAATGATTTTTGTGAAAATTTTTCTTGTGTCATATATTCACCTTCAAAACTATAGCATCAACATTTAACTTTAGCGGAAGAAAAAGAAAATAGCAATGTAAAAAACAGGAGGGGATACCTCCTGTTTTCAAATTACAATTCTTTTATCATAACGATGTGAGGAATATTTGCTTCCATAAATACATCAGAATTCGTTACATATCCAAGTTTCTTATAGAAATCTTCAGCATGTGTTTGAGCATGCAGCTTCAATTTTGGTAGCGAGTTTTCCTTCGCATATGCTTCAAGTGCATTCATAACAATTTTTCCGATGCCTTTTTTTCGATGGGAAGCTAGTACGCAAATGCGTTCCATTTTTCCTATTCCATCAATGGTGCGAAAACGCCCAGCACCAACGGGAACATCATTATCATATATAACAACGTGTATGGAAGTTTCTTCAAACTCATCATACTCTTCTTCGGCAGAAACTTGCTGTTCCTTCACAAATACTTGCTTACGTACAGAGAATGCATCTCTTAGTTGTTCGTCCGTTTGTACGATCTGTGCATGCAAATTAGTTGTTCCCCTTTCCAAGGCGGAATGTTTCGTGTACAGTCCATGTTCCGTTTTCTAATTGATATAGAAGGTGGAAGCGGTCAATTGGTTGTTCGTAATAGAAATCTTTCATACGTAATCGACCTAGTACATCAGCATGCTCTGCATCTGATAAGCCTTGTCCAATTGTTAAATGAGGTACAAAAGCGTATTCGCGTTCTTGTGTAAAGAATCCGCTATGCATTTCCTCATTTAAGAAAGTAAGTTCAGGTGTTTTTTCTACTTTAAAATAAATAACATTATTAACAGGTGCGAATGAACCAACTTTTCCAACATGAAGGGTGAAAGGGTTCGTTTTACTTGCGATTGTATGTAACTCGTTTACAATCGATTCTAATTGTTCATCTTGTGTCTCAAAGGGTGTTTTCAATGTAATATGTGGCGGAACTAATGCGTAGTGCGGATCATAACGTTTACGCAATCCGTTCGCTTTATCTTGAATCATTTTAGATGGAAAAATTACAATGCCTAATTTCATGTTCCAATTCCTCCCTTTGTAAGTCTAGTTAGATTTTGAGAAAATAACTCTCTTAATCTATTATATCAAATTATTCTGAATACTGCTCTCTATTATTTCATTGATAGCATATGAGAGAAAGCTTTCGGTAAATCAGTTTGCCAATATTTCCACGTATGATTACCTTCAAACTCCTCGTAATGCGTGATGAAATTTCTATCTGTCAGAAGCGTATGAAGCTCACGGTTCGGCCCTACGAAATCAGATACTTGTCCATCAGTGCGCTTTACAGCTGTTTCTTCTGTCCCAATAACGTGATAAAGCTCTAGTGCCTCCGGATTTTTGAAGTCTTTTGCTAAGTTCATTACTGTTTCATCTACAAAAGGTGATTGCATAACGACTTTACCGAATGTATGCGGATACATAAGTGCGGTCATAAAGGAAACTGTCCCGCCAAGAGAATCTCCAATTAACACACGACCTTTTCCCATTTGGTACGTTGGATAATTTTCATCGATATATGGTGCAAGTTCATGAGCAAGGAAACGAATATACGCAGCGTTTTTTACCTCATTTGGGAAATATTTTTCTTTACGATCGTGTACATTTTTATATGGAATACCGACAATAATTGTGCGGTCAATTTCTTCAGTTTCACGAAGGCGCTCAATTACACGGTGTGCTTTACCAAGCTGAAAATAATCTCTGCCATCTTGTGCAATGACCACTGTATGTTTGTGCAGCGGTGTGTAATTTACCGGTAAGTAAACGAGAAGTGTAACATCTTCTTGAAGTGATGCACTATAAAATGAAATCTCTTCAATTCTCCCAATTGTTTGATTCATGTAGATCCCCCTAAATAAAAATTTACTGTAATAATTGTAAGAGCGACGCTTGTAGTGAAAAAGAAAGAAATATTCACTAATAGGTGCTTTCGTTTCTATTTTACCATAATGGTACGAAGAATCTAAAAAATTAGTATTTAAGTTAGGGAAGAAAACGGATATAATGAAGTGGGATTTTTGACAGGTGAGAGGGGAGACGGAATTTGAAACAAGAAAGGTCAATCGCGCTACCATTAGCTATTTCCATTATAGCCATTTCATTCGCAGCAGTTTTTGTAAAGATGTCCTCGGCACCATCTTCCATATTAAGTATGTATCGATTATGGATTATCGTACTTCTTATGCTGCCTATCGTTTGGAAAAAACGGGAAGAGTTTAGTAAGATTCAAATAAAAGATTGGGGATTTTTAATTGGATCTGGTTTCTTTTTAGCACTTCATTTTCTTTTATGGTTTGAATCTTTAAAGCATACAACAGTTGCGAGTTCGACGATTATTTTAGCGCTTCAACCAATCGTATCTTTAGTTGGAGGTTTTTTCTTATTTAAAGAAAGAACAACATACTCAGCCATTGCGACAATGGGAATTGCGATATTAGGTGTAGTGTGTATTGGTTGGGGAGATTTAGGACTAAGTGAACAAGCAATTTATGGCGATATATTATCCTTTTTAAGTGTAATAGCAGTTGTCGGTTATTTATTTATCGGCCAAACGACAGTAAAGAAAGTATCACACTGGATTTACAGCTTTACAGTCTTTGCATTCGCCGGTATTTTTATGGGGATTTATAATATAGTATTGCAAGTGCCTTTTACAGGTTATACAAAGTGGGATTGGACCATTTTTCTTTTACTTGCGGTCGTGCCGACAGTGTCACACGTCATTAATAACTGGCTATTAAACTACGTAAATGCAACAACAATTTCGATGAGTATTTTAGGGGAACCAGTTGGAGCATCAATACTAGCGTTCTTCTTACTTGGGGAAAGATTAAATGCTATGCAAATGATCGGTAGCATACTCGTATTGTTTGGTGTATCTGTTTTCTTATTGCAGCAACAAAAAAGAACAGCAAAAAATGTCGTAAACGAGCCTGTTTATACACAGGAATTATAATGTTAAGAGAGAAAAGAGAAGTTGTGATACTTCTCTTTTTGTTTTATAGAAATACGGGCGTAGAAGGGGGAGGGAAATGGAGTTTCTATCAAAAAAAGATGCCTGGTTATATCCGATTTTTTTCGTTATCATTGGAGCGTGTTTTGCTCCAATATTTGCAGGAAGGGAATATTTTCTTTTGTTTTTCACAATCCCATTATCTATCTTATTGATGTGGAGTTGGTTTTCAACAAAATATATTGTTGGAGAAGAAACAATTACTATTAGATCCGGTTTCGTGAAAAAGCGCATATTGATACGAGATATAAAACAAATTTCAAATACGAAAAATCCAATAGCAGCCTATGCATTGTCACTTGATCGACTTGAAATTTTTTACGATACACATCAAACAGAAATTATTTCTCCTAAAGATAAAGAGCAATTTATCAATCTCGTTACAAGTAAAAATCCACACATTGAAATAAAGTAAAAGAGTGGCTTCATAGCCACTCTTTTACTTTGGGTTTGTCATATAAGGTTGTACATGAATGATACATAGGTCCCTGAACTTACCTTCAGCAGTTGTAACAATTACGACTGCTCTACCTGCACTTTTTCCAGTAATCGTTACTGTATCACCTTTTGGATACAGTGTGATAACATCAGCATTCATATTTGTCCAAATAAGTTCGTTATTGGTTGCTTGTACTGGCAAAACAGTGGCGGACAACTCAGTGCTTTGGCCAGTTCTTATTTTCAACTTATTTTTTTCCATATGAACACCGATGACTGAAATAACAGAAGGAGCGATTGAAATTTTAGGTGGATTAGGTTGTATGTTCAAACAAGACGCAGAAGTATTGGTGATAGGTGAAAATTTTCGTGTTTGTTGTTGCTGGAAAGCTGCTAACATGTTGGAGTCCCCTTTCTGTATAAGTGCTGATAGTACTACTATAAAGGAGTAGTGTTACGTTTAATTTAATGAAACATAAAGAAATTGTTAAATTCGAGCAGAAGATTGTCGAACTTTGAGAAAAAAGAAAGCTCTGCTGATACGATAACAGCAGAGCTTTTCCTTTATAAATTATGACTATGTTGTTTTTCGAAATTCTCAAATTGCTCTGTAGTTTCTTTTGAAGGCTGTGTTAGTAAACTAACAATTACGATTACTAGTAAACTAATAGTAAAACCAGGAATCATTTCATATAAGAATTCTTTTAAGAATTTGAATTGCGTCCATATAATAACAGTAGCGGCACCAGAAATCATACCAGCAAGTGCGCCCCACTTCGTCATACGTTTCCAATATAAGCTTAATAAAATAGCAGGTCCGAATGAAGAGCCAAATCCAGCCCAAGCGTATCCAACAAGAGCTAAAATCGTATCATTTTGTTTAAACGCTAATGCACACCCAACTAATGCAATAACAAGAACAGCCATACGGCCGACAAATACAAGCTCTTTATCAGAAGCAGAACGTTTAAAGAAAGTACGATATAAGTCTTCCGTTACAGCACTAGAAGTAACGAGTAACTGAGATGAAATTGTACTCATAATAGCTGCTAAAATAGCTGCTAATAAAAATCCAGTAATAAGCGGGTGGAATAAAATTTTCCCCAGTTCAAGGAAAATTGTCTCTGGATTGGATAGCTTTAATCCTTTGTCTGAGTAGTATGCAATACCGATAAGACCAGTAAACATAGCTCCAACAACAGAGAAAATCATCCAGCTCATACCAATTCGTCTTGCACTTTTAATTTCTTTTACAGAAGAAATTGCCATAAATCGTACGATAATATGTGGTTGTCCAACATAACCAAGGCCCCATGCGAATAATGAAATAATACCTAATACAGAAGTGCCTTTAAAAATGTCTAATAATGTTGGATCAATTGATTTAATTGTGCTAAATGCTGGACCAAGCCCATTTACATTCATAATTGTAACAGTAGGAACAAGAATAAGAGCAATTACCATAATGATTCCTTGCACGAAGTCTGTCCAACTTACTGCTAAGAAACCACCAAATAACGTGTAAGCGACAACAACGCCTGCAACAATGAATAATCCAACATGGTAGTTCATACCAAATGAATTTTCAAATAATACAGCGCCTGAAACTAATCCTGAAGCTACATAAAAAGTAAAGAAAATCATAATAACAAGTCCAGATACTAAGCGTAGCATATGGGATTTGTCTTGGAAACGGTGTTCCAAAAATTCTGGGATAGTAATAGAGTTGTTTGCAATTTCTGAGTAGGTACGTAAGCGAGGAGCGACATATAGCCAGTTTGCGTATGCGCCTAGTGTTAGGCCGATCGCAATCCAACTACTACTTAATCCAACGCTAAACATTGCACCGGGTAACCCCATTAAAAGCCAACCACTCATATCGGATGCTCCAGCACTTAATGCTGTTACTGCGGGGCCTAGTGTACGCCCGCCAAGCATATAATCTGTTAAGTTGGACGTTCGTTTATAGGCGAAATAGCCAATCACTAACATCCCGAGCATGTAAATAGAGATAGAAGTTAAAGTTAACATCTGCGTACTCATGTAGTTCCCCTTCCTTTTGTCATGTCTTTTGATGCGTTATGCATATTTATCCCGCATTAACGGGCAGTAAAACTCCCACCTTAAAATCGGCTGGGCAAGGAAGTTAGGTGGGAGATCAACTGCCCGTAAATGCCCGATTGGTTCAACTAATAATCAGTGGGGGATGGACAAAATCCCCACTGATTAAAGTTTCACTTTATAATCTATCATGATTATTCTGAAAAATCCATACAGAAATACGAATTTTCAGAAATGTAAGCGTTTTTTGATGTCATTTTACTTTTTTAGTATATAATATTCATACAAAAAACCTTATTTTTAATAGAGTATTTATTATATTTACATAAAAAGAGGTTGTTTTGTCAATATAATATTGAAAGAAGAGAAAAATAAATTTTTTTAAAAAGTATTGACTTGTGAAAAAAGTTAGGTCTATAATGAGTGCAACTTAAAAAAATGCAAGCGTTGATGAAGAAGAGTACACATGATGAACATGTCAGAGAGCTGATGGTTGGTGCGAATCAGTATGGAATTGATGTGGAATGGGCTTCGGAGCTTCCAAACCGAAACGAAAGAAGTAGGCTTTGGCGACATGATCTCATCGATACGAGAGACACGTATTGTTTTTGATACGGTAAAGTGCGTTACATTCGTAACGAATTAAGGTGGCACCACGGGAGTACCCGTCCTTTCTATAGGATGAGTACTCCCTTTTTGTGTACAAAAAATTAAATAAATGAAATCGTTGAAGTAAGAAGAGTACGTATATTGGAGACGTTACAGAGAGCCGGGGGTAGGTGGGAGCCCGGTGCGGTGCCATATACGGAATGGGCTTACGAGAGGTATGCTGAACAATTCTTTTCAGTAGGCAACCCGGGTTCCGCCGTTACAAGGATAAGGTATATATTTTGTACCTGAATAAAGCGGGATGCTTTTGCGTCCAACATGAGGTGGTACCACGGTAAATTTATCGTCCTCTACATATTTTCGATATGTAGGGGACTTTTTTATTTTTCAGATTGAGGTGAAAGGCATGATGACAAAAGAGGAATTTATGAAGCAAAAAGAACAGGGAAGAGCATTTTTAGTAATCGCTGAAGAAGAAGGAGATAGCATTACGCCAATTTCTTTATATAGACGTATGAAAGGGAAGAAGAAATTTTTATTAGAAAGCTCACAGCTTCATCAAGATAAAGGGCGCTATTCTTACTTAGGTTGTAATCCATATGGTGAAGTGAAAAGTGCTGGTACAGAAGTGGAACGAACCATTTACGGCAGGTCAGAAAAGTTGCAAAGTAACGTACTACAAGTGTTAGAAGAAGAAATCGCGTCAGCTCAAGTAGACAGTCCATTTCCGTTTTGCGGAGGAGCAGTTGGTTATATTGGCTATGACGTCATTCGTCAATATGAAAACATTGGAGCAGATTTACACGATCCATTGAATATTCCAGAAGTACACCTTTTACTGTACCGTGAGTTTATCGTGTATGACCACTTACGCCAAAAATTATCATTTGTATATGTATGCAGGGAAGATGCTTCAGCAGATTATGAAGAAGTATATGAAAGATTGCAAGTATACAAAGAGCAAGTGTTACAGGGAGAAGAAGCGGAAGTAATTGAAACAAAATCGACATTATCATTCACATCTTCTATAACAGAAAAAGAATTTTGCACGATGGTAGAAACGGCGAAAGAATACATTCGGGCCGGGGACATATTCCAAGTCGTATTATCCCAGCGTTTGCAAAGTGAATGTATTGGTGATCCATTCGCGTTATACCGAAAACTACGAATTGCCAATCCATCACCATATATGTTCTATATCGATTTTCAAAATTATGTTGTACTCGGTTCTTCGCCGGAAAGTTTGTTATCAGTAAGAGAAGATAAAGTGATGACGAATCCAATTGCTGGTACGAGACCGAGAGGGAAGACAAAGCAGGAAGATAAGGAAATTGAAAAAGAGCTGTTAGAAAATGAGAAAGAACGAGCGGAGCATATGATGCTTGTGGACCTTGGGCGGAATGATATTGGCAGAGTAAGTGAAATTGGATCCGTGACGATAGATAAATATATGAAAGTAGAAAAATATTCTCACGTTATGCACATTGTATCTGAAGTTTACGGAACATTGCGAAAACGAATGAGCGGATTTGATGCATTAGCGTATTGTTTACCAGCAGGAACAGTGTCAGGCGCTCCGAAAATTAGAGCGATGGAAATTATAAATGAGCTAGAGAATGAAAAAAGAAATGTATATGCAGGTGCAGTTGGATACGTTAGTTTTTCAGGGAATCTTGACATGGCGCTCGCCATTCGAACGATGGTCGTAAAGGATGAAAAAGCATACGTTCAGGCAGGAGCGGGTATCGTTTACGATTCAGATCCAGTAGCTGAATATGAAGAAACATTAAATAAAGCGAGAGCGCTATTGGAGGTAATGAAATGATTGTACTGATCGATAATTATGATTCATTCACATATAACTTGTATCAACTATTAGGCGAATACGAAGAAGAGATTGTTGTCGTAAGAAATGATCAAATAACGATAGAACAATTAGAAGAAATGAAGCCGAAAGGAATTGTACTTTCACCAGGACCAGGAAAACCAGAGGAGGCTGGTATTTGTATTGAAGTAATTCGTCATTTTTATAAGAACGTTCCCATATTAGGTATTTGCCTTGGCCATCAGGCGATTATATCAGCGTTTGGAGGAGAGATTGTAAGAGCAGAGCGCATTAAACACGGAAAAACATCGCGTGTGAAACATAACGGAACGTCAATCTTTTCATATGTGACGCAGCCGCTAACAGCGATGCGCTATCATTCTCTTGTTGCAGCACAAACGAGCTTGCCACAGTGTTTTGACATATTAGCGACAGCGATGGACGATGGAGAAATAATGGCAGTTCGTCACAATTATTATCCGCTCTTCGGATTACAGTTTCATCCGGAATCAATCGCGACAGAAGAAGGCGGAAAGTTAATACGTGCCTTTTTAGGCGAAGTGAAAGAGGAGGAAAGAGTATGAATAACTATCTTCGTAAATTGGTGGAGGGACAACATTTAACAGAAGAGGAAATGTATAAAGCGGGGCTTCTTTTATTAAATGAAAACATATTGGAAAGTGAAATTGCAGCTTTCTTAGTCTTACTGAAAGCGAAAGGTGAAACGGCAGAAGAAATATACGGTCTCGTTCGAGCTCTTCGCGAAAAGGCATTACCGTTTTCGAATCATATACAAGGCGCGATGGACAATTGCGGGACAGGTGGTGACGGTGCCCAAACGTTTAATATTAGTACAACATCAGCATTTGTACTGGCAGGAGCTGACGTAAAGGTTGCAAAACATGGTAATCGTGCTGTTTCTAGTAAAACAGGAAGTGCAGATTTATTAGAAGAACTCGGTGTAAATATTAGTAGTACGCCAAACGAAATTGATTATTTATTAGAGCATGTCGGAATCGCATTTTTATTCGCACCAGCGATGCATCCAGCATTAAAGCGCATTATGAAAATAAGAAAAGAATTAAACGTTCCGACGATCTTTAACTTAATTGGACCGTTAACGAATCCGGTGAATTTAGAAACACAATTTGTCGGCATTTATAAACGAGATATGTTACTACCAGTTGCGCAAGTACTACAGAAACTAGGAAGAAAACAAGCACTTGTTGTAAACGGAAGTGGGTTTTTAGATGAAGCATCATTGCAAGGAGAAAATCATGTTGTCATTTTAAAAGAAAATGAAATAGTAGAAACGAGTATTAAACCCGAGAAATACGGTTTCTCAATAGTGAAAAATGAAGAGATTAGAGGCGGAAGTTCGAAAGAAAATGCAAAGATTACACTCGGAGTATTAAGCGGAGAAAAGAGTGTTTATCGCGATACAGTTTTATTAAATGCAGGGCTTGCTCTTTTCGCAAATGGAAAAGCAAAGACGATTGAAGAAGGAATTAAACTCGCGGCACATAGCATTGACTCTGGAAAAGCATTAGCCAAATTAAACTTATTAATTGCAGCAAGTAACGAAAAATTAGAAAGGGTGAATTAAAGTGGGGACGATTTTAGACAAAATTGTAGATCAAAAGAAAAAGGAAGTTGCGGCATTATATGAAACATATACACCAGTAAAAGAAAAAAGAAAAACGCGCTCACTTGTAAAGGCTCTAGAGCAATTTACTGTCATTGCAGAAGTAAAGCGAGCATCACCATCAAAAGGAGATATTAATTTACATGTTGATGTACGAAAACAAGTGAAGACATATGAAGAATGCGGCGCTGGTGCAGTTTCTGTTTTAACAGACGGTCAATTTTTTAAAGGATCATTTTATGATTTACAAACGGCAAGAGAAGAAAGTAGCATTCCGCTTTTATGTAAAGATTTCATAATCGATAAGATTCAAATTGATAGAGCGTATGAAGCTGGTGCAGATATTATTTTATTAATCGTAGCGGCGTTAACGAAAGAGAAATTAAAAGAGTTGTATAGCTACGTACTAGAAAAAGGATTAGAAGCGATTGTTGAAGTTCATGATGAACAGGAATTAGAAATTGCAATCGAATTAAATCCGCACGTTATCGGTATTAACAACCGTAATTTAAAAACATTCGAAGTCGATTTAAGTCAAACAGAAAAGCTTGGAAAACGATTAAATGAGGAGAAATTACTTTGGATTAGTGAGAGCGGGGTTCATTCAAAAGAAGACATGCTCCGCGTTAAACGAGCTGGGGCAAAAGGTGTACTAGTTGGAGAAGCGCTTATGACATCGTCTTCTATTCATACCTTTTTTGAAGATTGTAAGGTGAACATATGAAAGTGAAAATTTGCGGGATCACTGATATGGAAACAGCAAAACGTGCTTGCGAATACGGAGCTGATGCACTTGGATTTGTTTTTGCAGAAAGTAAAAGAAAAATTACCCCAGAGCGAGCGAAAGAAATTATTGCAGAACTTCCAGCCAACGTGTTAAAAATCGGTGTTTTCGTAAATGAATCAGTAGAAGGTATCCAGAAAATTACAGAGGATTGCGGGTTAACACATGTACAACTACATGGGGGTGAAGACAATCATCAAATTAGAAGATTGAATATTCCGTCTATAAAGTCGCTAGGAGTAACTTCAGAGAGTGATATGAAAAACGCTCAAGGGTATGAAACGGACTATATATTATTTGATAGCCCGAAAGAAAAGTTTCATGGAGGAAATGGAAAGACATTTTCTTGGGGGTTACTTGCGCATATGCCAAAAGAATTAAGAGAGAAAACGATATTAGCTGGTGGATTAAACACTCTTAATATAGAAGAAGCAATTCGAACTGTTCGGCCATATATGGTTGATGTGAGCAGCGGAGTAGAGACAGAAGGAAAGAAAGATGTAGAGAAAATAAAACAATTTATTATAAAAGCGAAGGAGTGTTCTAAATGAACTACGCATATCCAGATGAAAAAGGTCACTACGGTATATACGGAGGACGATACGTTCCAGAAACGTTAATGCAATCTGTATTAGAACTAGAAGAAGCATATAAAGAGGCGATGGAAGATGAAGCATTTCAAAAGGAATTAAATCATTATTTAAAAACGTATGTCGGAAGAGAAACACCGCTTTATTTCGCTGAGAATATGACGGAGTATTGCGGAGGTGCAAAGATTTATTTAAAACGTGAAGATTTGAACCATACAGGAGCTCATAAAATTAACAATACAATTGGTCAGGCACTTCTTGCGGTGCGAATGGGCAAGAAAAAAGTTGTCGCTGAAACAGGGGCTGGACAACACGGTGTTGCAACAGCTACTGTATGTGCCCTTCTCGGTTTAGAGTGCGTCATCTTTATGGGAGAAGAAGATGTGAGACGTCAAAAATTAAATGTGTTCCGAATGGAATTACTCGGAGCGAAAGTAGAAAGTGTATCGGCAGGTAGCGGTACATTAAAAGATGCGGTAAACGAGGCGCTTCGTTACTGGGTTTCACACGTGCATGATACGCACTACATTATGGGATCTGTTCTCGGACCACATCCATTCCCGCAAATTGTCCGTGATTTCCAAAGTGTAATTGGGAATGAGACGAAAAAACAATATGAAGCGTTAGAAGGAAAGTTACCAGAAGCAGTCGTTGCTTGCATTGGTGGTGGGAGTAACGCAATGGGAATGTTTTATCCGTTTGTACATAATGGAGAAGTTGCTCTTTACGGCGTAGAAGCAGCTGGAAAAGGTGTTCATACAGAAAAGCATGCAGCAACTTTAACGAAAGGAAGCGTCGGTGTTTTACACGGATCGATGATGTATCTTCTGCAAAATGAAGAAGGTCAAATTCAAGAAGCGCACTCTATTTCAGCAGGGCTTGATTACCCGGGAGTTGGTCCAGAACATAGCTTGCTAAAAGATATTGGCCGCGTTTCTTATCATTCCATTACTGATGATGAGGCGTTAGAAGCGTTTCAGTTATTAACGAAAAAAGAAGGGATTATCCCGGCATTAGAAAGCTCGCATGCTGTCGCATACGCATTAAAATTAGCGCCGCAAATGAAGGAAGATGAAGGACTTGTCATTTGTTTATCCGGCCGTGGTGATAAAGATGTAGAGAGTATAAAACGTTATATGGAAGAGGTGTAAAAAATGGGAGTAGAAAGAATTAAAGCAGCATTTGAAAATGGTAAGAAAGCATTTATTCCGTACGTAATGGGCGGAGATGGTGGCCTTGAAAAATTAAAAGAAAGAATTCGTTTTCTTGATGAAGCAGGAGCAAGCATCGTTGAAATTGGTATCCCGTTTTCAGATCCAGTCGCAGATGGCCCAACGATTCAAAGAGCAGGGAAACGAGCGCTAGATGGTGGTGTAACATTAAAGGGCATTTTTCAAGCATTAATAGAGGTAAGGAAAGAAGTACAAATTCCGTTTGTACTTATGACATATTTAAATCCAGTACTCGCATTCGGAAAAGAACAATTCATCGAAATTTGTATAGAAGCAGGGGTGGATGGTATTATCGTTCCAGATTTACCGTATGAAGAACAAGACATTATTGTACCGCTTCTCCGAACTGCAAATATCGCTTTAATCCCACTCGTTACCGTTACAAGCCCAATTGAGCGAATTGAGAAAATTACGAGTGAATCAGAAGGATTCGTCTACGCCGTTACAGTAGCGGGCGTAACAGGCGTACGTCAAAATTTTAAAGAAGAGATTCATAATTACTTAGAAAAAGTAAAATCACATACGCATTTACCGGTAGTGGCAGGGTTCGGTATTTCAACAAAGGGACATGTAGAAGAAATGGTTACAATATGTGATGGTGTTGTCGTTGGAAGTAAAGTGATTGAGCTATTAGAAAATGAAAAACGAGAAGAAATATGTGAATTAATACAGGTAACAAAACAAAAAGAAGAGGCGTAAGTCTCTTCTTTTTGTTTTCCGCAATAAATGTTAAAATATACAGAAAATACATATAATTTAGAGGGTGAGAAAGCATGCTAAGACGTAAACTACTATATCTTCTCTTAACTGTACCACTATACGCTTGGCTCATTAGCATGACGAAAATAGAATTGATGGCTCTATTTTTAGGATATGTATTCATCTTTTCCAACTTAAATCGCATTCAAGAGCAATCTATTTTAGAAATATGTATATTTTCGATTAGTATAGAATTATTTAGTATCGTTTCGATTGTATTGTTAAATGAATTATTCCGATGGATCCACTCATTTGAATTAATGAAATTTGGGAATGTTGTATTGCAAGTCATATGTGCTTATATTGTGTTTGTTGTGTTAGACAAAATAGTCGGCCAGCAGACGGTTTTTGAGGATAATAGATAAATTATTGTGTACTCAAAAAAGAAGCCTATGTTATTAAGATATTTTATTTTGATATGATTTTTAAAACTGAATTTGGATTTCTTATATACATAGGATTTACTATTATAGCTGCAATGCAGATTGACAATAAATTTGTTTTCCATACGTGAAAACAAATTTTGTAAGCAAAAATTCCGTTAATTTTTAAGTGATTGTTTATCATTTAAAATAATTAAATAGATAGTAGCATAAATGTATATGTAATTATTATATTCCAATTAATTACATATTGTTGTTTTGTTTGAAAAAAATTACATATAATGGGTTTGTGGCAAAACTATTATAATTAGGGAGGAATACTATGAAGAAAACTAAAGGTTTGTTTTATGCAAGTCTAGCTTTATCAATTGGTTTTACTAGTTTCATTGCTCCTACTTCTAGCTTAGCTCAAACACAAGATGCTCCAGCGATTAAAAAAACTACTGGGGAATCTAAAATTAAAGATGTTAAGAAATATGATGAAATTACAGATTTAAACGTATTATATGAGAGAGCAAAAATCAATAAACAAGATTTTAAAGACAGTCTAAAATTTAAATCAGAAGCGAAAATCACCCCAATCCAACAAGGAGTTGCTATTAGTGAAAGCACATCAAATACATTAAACGCTGACGATTATCAAACTTCTCAATTACTTGAAGAAATAACTTATGCAGACGGAACGAAAAGCAAGACATATGTTGTTACTAATCTTGCTGTTATCCAAGAGGCTGAGAATGATTCTAAAAAAGGTATTGTCGCTTTAGCAGATAAATATAGAGAAAAATGAGATGACACTGGTGGTTTGAAAGCTTATAGTAGACTCTATATAAATGAAACATCAGGATGGATATCTCTTTCAAGTGTACAAGGTGGTTGGCAAATAGCAGATAGTAGTTACACTATACCAAACAGACGTGTGAGATTAAACCAATCTGGAGTTGGTGTAAATGGGGCAGTGATGAAGCAACAAGATTACTACCCAGGAGGTCTTACATTTAACTACACGGCACCTTCATGGCCAAAAGTATCAACTATTACATCAGGAGCTGGACAAGCGTATGTAGGGGCTGGACAATATGTAACAATTAAACGAGGGGGTTCTTCTTGGCAATTTAGTTGGTCAAATAACTTTTAATATTATACAAATATATAGTAAAACAATCCTCTTAAAATAGAAGGGGATTGTTTTACTATATAGAATTAAATATTAAATTGGAAGATTGTTTTTCAACAACTTATATAGGCATAGAAAAAATTGTGATTATAGGAGGAAAACATTGAAAAAATTAATTGCTTTTTTATTAATTTTTATTCCCATTTTAGGAAGCTGCTCAAAAGAATACAGTGTTTTTTCTGGAGAAAGTCAACATTGGGCAGGAAGATATTCAGTAAACATTGATGGGAATGAAGAACATGGGAATTATGATTTTCATTATAAGAATGGTGATAAAGATACAAAATTTGAGAATTTAGAAATTAGTATTAGTAGTAAATTTGAACAGACTTCTAAAAAGGTAGAGATTCATAAGGGGGCAACTATTTTTTTATCCTCTAATTGTCAGGGATGTATGGCAACTGATAAAAAGGAGAGTATAAAAGTTACCATTAAATGGAATGGTAAGAATGAAGAAACGTTCTTGTTGAAATCAAAAAAATAAAATGTTCCAAGTACTATAGAGGGACTGAAAAAGTAATTAATTAAAAAAACAAGAATTTTTATCAAAAGTCTCTTTTTTCTTATAAAATGGGCTTTTTCGGTACCCTTATACTATAACACCTAACTTTTTCATGAATAGCTGTAGTAATAAATTATTCAATTGTGTTTTTATAGGGACGTTGCAACCAACTTACAAACTCTTCTAGTCTCATACGTTTGAGATCTTTCCTAGTTTCTTGTATATATATAAGAAATATTACTTTAATGCATAACAGTACGTTTTCTATGTGTTCCTACTGGCCTCTGTATAATCCAAATACTTAATGCATTATCGCAAAAATACCTTCTTTATCTACCCATATGTACCTTTTCCTATATTCTGGTATTAACTCTTGTACACAAATCTTCCTTCCTGAAATTTTTGTACTCGGTCAACTGACCTCAATAACCCTTTTGCTGTGAGTTACTTCTTTGTCTCAAAAACTAATATATGTTCTTTTAACAGGGGATACATAATAAATAATCTCTTTCATTATAATATGTTTAATCACTCGTCTTCTTTTGTGAATCTGTTATAAAAATTTGAAAAATATTTCATCTGTTATATAATAGTTAAAAATTGTATTTTAAACGAAATGAGATGATAACATGGCCATATTGTTGGCACTTATCCCAATTATGATGATTTTCATTTGTTTATTTTTATTTAAACAAACGTCATTAAGGTCCTCGTTAATTTCTTATGCTGTGTCTGTTGGAATCGTTTTACTCTCGCCAACGTTTCAACTAGGGATAAGTGAAACTGTGCACGCAACGATTAAAGGTTCGTTAATTTGTTTTATTGTCGGATACGTTTTATTTTTTGGTATTTTTTTATTTCACCTCATGAACAAAATGGGTTACATCGATCAAGTAGCACGTTTTCTAGAAGAAGTGACGCAAGATCGTTTATTACAAATGCTTCTTATGTGTTTTGGCATTTGCCCACTAATTGAATCCGTAAGTGGATTCGGAATCGGCTTCATGGTCGCAGCACCTATTTTTCTTTCATTAGGTTATAAACCGTTTCAAGCTGTACTGCTCTCTTTTATCGGCTTACTAGCTAGTTCATGGGGCGCAATGGCAACTGGTACGATTATCGGTTCCCAGCTCATCAATATGCCGCTTACAACACTCGGTACAAATACAGCGCTATTAAGTATCCCGATGTTCGCTTATTTCGTCATTCTTTCTCTACATGTTGTTGGTGGCTGGCAGGCCGTGATTGAAAAGTGGAAGGAAGGATTCGGTTTCTTTCTATTATTTTCTCTCGGAATCTATCTTTCTAACGCATATGTAAGTGTTGAACTCGCAGGTATATTAAGTTCTATCGTTACAATTACATTTGGCTTTCTTATCATTAAATTAAAGGGCAAAAACGAACAAAATCTAATAACAGAACATGCTGCGGCAACGGAGAGAGAAGTATCTATTCTAAAAATTATTAGCTCTTATATATTTCTAACAGTTTGTATTTTACTTTCTCGCCTCGTTCCAGCATTACATGATTTGTTCCGGTCATATGCCGTTCTTGATTTAAAATCATACTCTTATAAACTGGAGCTACTATATTCACCAGGATTTTGGCTCGGTATGACTTGCTTATTTACTATTATTTTCTTCCGTATTCCATCTCATATTATGAAACAATCAATCACGCAAACAATAAAACAATGGATTCCCTTTGCGATTACGACGACAATGTTTATCGCCATTTCAGAACTAATGGGTGCATCTGGCATGCATTCATTACTGGCAAAAACAGCTGGTGAAACGTTTGGAACATTTTTCGTTTTCGTTGCTCCGTTTATCGGAGGAATCGGTGGATTTTTAACAGGTAGTAATGCAGGCTCAAATGCGATGTTTATAAAACTACAAATGCAAACTGCGCAAAATGTAGCACTCCCGTGGCAATATGTCACAACGCTTCAAAACACCGCATCATCAGTAGCGACAATTGCTTGCCCGTCACGTATTACATTAGGTGCGTATTTATGTAACATCCCGTATCGTGAAAATGAACTATTAAAGAAGACGACGTTAATGATCTTTGGTGCGGTGTTGCTCGTAGTGGTGGAGGTTATTGTTTGGTATATGTTGAGAAAATAAGAAATCCTCCTGAGAAAGGAGGATTTTCTTTTTATATGGATAATGCCTTAAGTATGTAAAGCTTCTACTAAATGAATAGGAGATGAAATGTATGCCCCTAAAAAACTACGGTGTGTTAAAAGGTACAGTTATACAATCAAAGATTGGAAAAGGGAAAACACCTCATTATCAAGTTCATTTACAAGGCGAAGCAGAAGTAGATTACCGTATTGCAATTAACGTAAAGTCGCAAAGTTATCCATCAGAAGTTTTATATTTTGCGAGTAACGATATCCGGTCAGAAGCAATTCATATTTTACCGACATTGCCATTTGGTTTTACCGAAATAAAAAACAATGAGCCGGAAGTAGCTTTAGATTATGTAAGAGGTAATTTATTTGATTCCAAGCAAATGATTCCTTTACCTGCTGAAAAAGCAGGAGTAGACAATGATTTAAATGAAAAAATAGAACATTATATAAAACGAGCGATAGAAGAAAAAGCAATTATATACGCATTCGGTGAAAGATGGGGACCAGAAGAAAATACATCTGATTCTTACTTTCATTTCGAACCAGGAAACGGTATACATGATATTCACATGAATCAAGGAAATGTAGAGAAATGGAAAGGGGATAATGGTATATGGCAAGACGGAGGCATACTCATTCACTTTGAAAAGGAAGAAGAATGGATCGGTATCTTTCTTGCCTTCCAGTCGCAATCATGGTGTACGGATGACGAGGGACATGCTCGCGTTCCCGTTGAGTATTGTGATTATAAGAGTAATAATTGAGGAGAAGAGGGCGTTCACAACGAACGCCCTCCTCTTATTTTACAAAACCCAAAACTAACAAGTGTAGAAATACAAGAGAACAATAGTGCTACGCTAGAAAACGCAATGAGGTACATATTATACTTCATCACTTTTCCAATTAGTTGGTTGCTATCATACTGAAACAATCCCGCTATGATGTTGAATAAAAATAACACGATAAACATGACGATAACACCGTCTATTGATCCTTTAATGTCTGGTTTACTTAAAGCGATATGGGCAGAAATACAAATGGCGATAAATAAAAATAGCCAAAAGGAAGGATTCAATACATTATTTATTGTAAATAAACTTTTCAATAATACGAACGTCGACAAGAGCATGTTTTGAACCATTTCTACATTAATAGAAGTAGAAGTGATTGTTTTTTCGAGAGTTGTATGAAATAAAAAATATGAATCTGGTACGAAATAGCGCATTAAAAGGATTAGTGCGGTAATACCAGAAATAATAGGCCCGATGCCGATAAAGAAGTTCCCAATTCGTTGATATACACTTTTATGATTGTATTGATGTTGTACGTAGCCTAAAGCGCCCTGACTTGTATCTGTTGGGAAAAACTGCGTTGCTACAATTTTATGACGAAATAGTACACACATAATGGCATGTCCAAGTTCGTGAATCGGAACACCAATCCAAGCTGTTAAAAGGAAGCCTTTTCTTCCGAAAGCTCTCGACCAATACATGCGCGTGAGAGATTCTAAATAGCCTAATAGAAATCCAATTACAATGATAACGCCAATTAAAGAAAATAATTGGATTACGCTTGTAAGGAGTATTTGAAAAATTGAGTTTACCAATTCCATTGCCAGTCATCCAATCTGTTAGAAACATTATTTATCCGACTTTGATGGGCAGTAAGACCCCCACCTCAAAATTCAGCGAAAGCAAAGAAGTTAGGTAGGGGATCAACTGCCCATAAAAGTCCGATTGGTTCAACTAATAATCAGTGGGGGATGAAGAAAACCCCCACTGATTAAAGTTTCACTTTATTCTGTTTCATAATAGCATTTTTTTTCAAGATTGCTAGCACATATATTTTCTTTTGGAAGGAGGATTTCAGAATCTTTTTCTTGTAGTCATGTTTTATGTACAAAGTCATATATTGAATTTGTAACACCCTATATGGTATCTGCTTAAGGGGGGAATGCGAGAATGAAATGTCTGGCGTGTCATACAGAAAATGCAACAGAGGCAAAGTTTTGCGGGCATTGTGGACATTCGTTAACGGAGGAAGCCGTAGCGAGTGAAGGTGAGCAACAGGAACGCGTAGCTTTAGCAAAGGAAACTCGACCAAATGAAACGGTAGAGCAAGCAAAGCGATTTGCGAGTGGATATTTTCAGTTTTTTAAACATGCTTTCAAAGCACCGACAGCGATTATGAAAAGCGGCAAGATTGAAGTACGAAATGGAATTGTAAGTCTTGTTCTTATTTGTTTTTTAGGAGCATGTATTTTTTATAGAATGATGAGCACAGCAGCTGCTGTTACGAGAACATTTGCACCAGATATAACGACTCCTAATTTCTTTTGGGACTCTGTAACGGTCTTTTTATTTTTACTAATTTTAACTTTATTTGTCGGATTTATTATTTTTGTAAGTGGAAAGATGATGAAATCTTCATTTTCATTTCTTGAAGTATTCGGTGTGTGGGGAACGATAGCGACGCCAGCTATTGCTATATTAGTTCTTTCTTTTCTGTTTAGCTTTTTATTAATCTTTTTCTTACCAATCTTATTAGGGCTGGCTACAACGTATATGTCAATTAGTATAATTGTCGCTATAGTAAAGCTAGATAACGGCGGATTAGACCTTATTTATACACTTCTTATCGCAAATGTTTTAATTGGAATTGCAACATTCATTGTACTGTGGTCTTACATTAGCACGATAATTCAAACCTTTACACAGGGATTCACTGGCTTCTAAAGAAAAGGTGGTTGAATAGATGGATGTATGTACAAAGTGTGGGACTCAATTTGAAGATTGAATCTTATAATGTTGAACTGAATAAATCAAGAGAATAGAACATATGAAAAAGGTACAGTGCGTAACTGTACCTTTTTTATGGTTATTTATCTGAACCAGGATCCCTTGAGAAAAAGATGTGAAAGAGAAATGTGACTTTACTGGATCCCCCTGATGTACTAGCTTGTATATGTGATAAAGGACCAGACGTTAGGGCTGCCTCGGAATGGGGTGGGACGACTATTTTGAGCGCATGATCTGATTCTGGTGAAGCAATAACAGTAATTGTATCATCAGAGAAGTTTATAATTTTAACAGAACCGACTGGAAAGATGGACTTGCCAGCATGTGATGCTGAAGCGAATTGGGTAGCTTTCCAAATATCTTGCGCAAATGTATCATCGTTAGATAACCAAGCACGAGCGCTATATATTGTTGCATTAATGGAAAATTCTTGGTCAAGTGAGACGGCGGGTTTCGGTTCTTTTGGTTCTTGCGGTTCATCTGGAAGCTGGGCGAGAAGGCCGGCGCACATGTATGTTTCACCTACTTTCAATTGTTACTGTTATAGCATATTAAACATGTTGTTTATAAGGCACGACGGTTACCTATTTAGGCATAGGTTTGTGCACTAAATTTGAAGATGAAATTCTCTTTCTTTACAATAGAAGTAGGTGTTATTTCGATAAAATATGGAAAACGTAAAGAGTATGTAAAAAAGAAGGAGTGGTAAAGTGAACTATGTCATTATTGGCGGAGATGCAGCTGGTATGAGTGCAGCGATGCAAATTGTTAGAAACGATGAAAATGCAAATGTTGTGACGTTAGAAAAAGGTGAAATTTATTCGTACGCACAGTGTGGGTTACCATATGTCATTAGTGGTGCTATCGCTTCAACGGAAAAGTTAATCGCGCGTAATGTAAAGACGTTTCGTGATAAATACGGAATTGATGCGAAAGTACGACATGAAGTAACGAAAGTAGATACGGAAAAGAAAATGGTATACGCAGAGCATACGAAGACGAAAGATGTCTTTGAATTTTCGTATGACCGTTTATTAATTGCGACCGGAGTACGTCCTGTTATGCCAGAATGGGAAGGGCGAGATTTACAAGGCGTTCATCTGTTAAAAACAATCCCAGATGCTGAGCGCATATTAAAAACGCTAGAAACGAATAAAGTTGAAGATGTAACTATTATTGGCGGCGGTGCAATTGGGCTTGAGATGGCAGAAACATTCGTTGAACTTGGTAAAAAAGTAAGAATGATTGAGCGAAATGATCATATTGGTACGATTTATGATGCGGATATGGCGGAGTATATACATAAAGAAGCAGATAAACATCATATTGAAATTTTAACGAATGAAAATGTAAAAGCGTTTAAAGGGAATGAACGAGTAGAAGCAGTTGAAACGGATAAAGGTACGTATAAAGCGGATCTTGTTCTAGTATCTGTCGGAGTGAAGCCGAATACTGATTTTCTTGAAGGAACGAATATACGTACAAATCATAAAGGGGCAATCGAGGTGAATGCATATATGCAAACGAATGTGCAAGACGTATATGCAGCTGGTGATTGTGCGACACATTATCACGTTATAAAAGAAATTCATGATCATATTCCAATTGGAACAACTGCAAATAAACAAGGGCGACTTGCTGGACTGAATATGCTGGATAAACGAAGAGCTTTTAAAGGAACGTTGGGTACAGGCATTATTAAATTTATGAATTTGACGCTCGCAAGAACAGGCTTAAATGAAAAGGAAGCAAAAGGATTACATATCCCGTATAAAACAGTCAAAGTAGATTCCACAAATATGGCGGGCTATTATCCAAATGCGAAACCACTTTACTTGAAATTACTATACCGTTCTGACACGAAACAATTATTAGGTGGACAAGTAATTGGAGAAGAAGGTGTAGATAAACGGATTGATGTGATCGCAATGGCACTCTTCAATAAAATGAGCATTCACGATTTAGAAGATGTGGACTTAAGTTATGCACCACCATATAACAGCGTTTGGGATCCAATTCAGCAAGCGGCAAGACGAGCGGAATAGCACTTTTTAAGTGCTATTTTTTTCGTTAAAGGGTAATCATCATTTTTGTCGAATGAAGAGGTTTGGGAAATAGTTACATATGGGGAAGGGGATTATTAAAAATGTTTGTAACACTTCAAACTGTTCAAGAATCAGAAAAAGAAATATTGCGTAATTTATATGCACTATATCTGCATGACCTCTCTAAGTTCACACCCAATATAACAATTGAAGCAAATGGATTTTTTGAATACGAAGATTTACATATGTTTTGGGGAAATGATGGAATCACTCCGTATTTTATTAAAAGTGATAATGAGATTGTAGGATTTTTATTACTACTGGAACGTCCATTTTTGAAGAAGGAAAACGATTTTGGTATAAATGACATTTTCATATTGAATCAATACAAGGGGAAAGGAATCGGTAAACAAGTTATTAAGAATGTACTAAAAGAGAAACGAGGGCAATATTTCGTTATCGAACTTGTGAAAAATGTACCAGCCGTTTCTTTTTGGAAGAAAGTATATAGGGAGTTAAACATCGAATTTGATGAGAAAATACAGTTAATCGACGATGAAGAATGCCTCGTTCAAACGTTTAAAATACAATGAGATTGGTGCTCCTAGTATATTACTTTGAAATTTAACTTTATTTTGAATATACCGTTCACCCTTGAAAACATAGTACGTATCGCTTATATTGTCATATAGTATTTAGTTTTTAAACAAAGCAATGAACGAACCAGGGGGCACAGTATGGCAATTAACATGAAAACAATCGAAGAATGGATTGCTGAATCAAACGCAAGACAGGAAGAAGACTTTGGAAACGTTGTTGAAGAGATGAAAGAAGTATGCATTGGACTTGATAATGCGACATTAATTTATACGAAAAACGTATTTTGTTTCGGTAAGAAAGTAGAAGTATTGTTCTTCTTCCAAGACCATGTCGTGATCGGACAAGAAAAAGACGAATATATTGAGATTGAAAAATTAAAGTATGATGCTATTACAAATAGTAATTTAAAAACAAATGACAAAAATACAACGTTAGAATTAAAGTTTTCTAACGGACAAACTATCAATTTAGATAGTTTAAATGATAACTACGGTACGAAAAACTGGTTATTTGCGAGACAAATAAAGAGTATTTTTAAATTAATCTAGTAAAAAAGCAGACCTCAAAGGGTCTGTTTTTTTACTTGGTCCCTATTACACAAAGGTATCCTCTTTCTTCATAACATTTCACGCTTGTAAATCCTGTTTTATAAAATAGGTTTACTAATTCTTCATTCGTTTTGCATTTCTCCATATGATATTGAATTTTGAAAGTTTCAGCCACTAATAAAAAGGATCCGTTTGGCTGTAGGACGCGGAATACTTCTTTTATATCTTGTTCCACATCAGGCCAGAAGTAGTGTGTTTGAAAAGCGGTAATGAGATCGAAGAAGTTCGTATGATAGGGAATAGAAGAAACGCTTGCTTGTTGAACAATGACTTTTTGTTTTTGAACATCCTTTATATTCGTCTGTATCGAATTTTTTACAGCTTGATAGGAGTAATCAATCCCGTATATTTTTCCAAGTGGAGTTCGTTTTGAAAGAGTGTGTATCGTTTTACCGCCGCCACAACCGATATCTAATATAATTGCCTCTTTCTTTATATATACTTTTTGTAATGCCCAATTGGTTAGTCTCGTATGTGCAATGTTCATAATACAAAGCATGGAAGAACCAATTGTCCCCCGAGGATTTTTTGCTTGCTGGATTAATCGTTGTAAAATGCTCAAGTTAAACTCTCCTTTTATGTAAGAATATATACTCACTTCTCTTTTTATTAAGTAAGTCCTTTAAAAAAAGCACGCCGATGAGCGGCGTGCTTCTAATTACGCAAATCCCCTTTTAACCAATTCCGCGCTCGATACGCTCCTACAGGAATTTGAATAAGTGACGTTTCATTTCCAGCATCTATCCCGTATAACTGATTACATGAATTTGTATCAAAACTAAGTAAAGGATGCCCGCCCATCCCCATTGCGGTCGCTGCAAAAACGAGTTTGTGAACGAGTATACCTGCTTCCATTTGATGAATACGGTACCCTCTATAGCCTAATGCATTTGTATAGTAATCTTTCTTTCCGACTACATGTAAGCAAAGTGGTACTTGAAAAAGGTTTACGTTATCCATCGTCATACTAGATTGAAGGGGATAACGAAGGTCCCCATATCGAAGTGATTGTATGGAATGTGTTTTACTGTTATAAGTGTAAGCGCCGTTTTCTATATCTTTTACATTATAGAAACATCCATATAATGAGACGCGCACATTTTCATTTACATACTTACCATCAATGTCATTGTAATAAGGGAAGGAGAGGCTCGCTTCTTGTAGTAAAGTAGCGAGCTCGGTTGCATCCCATTTTGTTAAAATAAAGTCAGCATCAGGGGAATACCGTTTTCGACAAAGTTGTAAGAAATCATAAGATAAACGCTCTACTTTCGGCAGTTGTACAGCATGCGCATGATGTTGATAGTGCTCTTCATGAGCTAGTGTTTGGAACTGTGCTGTCGATTCGATCATAGAAGCTTCATTTATTTTTGTTATCATCGGATACTCATTTACATGCTTTGAGCGAACGAAATGTTCATGTGCTAAAAGCGGAATTTGTTGTAACAACTCATGAGAAGTAACTGTTTTAATTTCACGGTAATCATTGTGAAACCAATTCGTTTGTGGTTCTGTACTGAAAGGAACGATAGCATACACACTTTCTTCGCCTTCTGACAGTCCGAGTAAATGATTGATTGCACGGTCTAGAAACTGAAAATACACACCATTTGTGTAACCAAATTGTTTGGCACATTCAAGTAATTGGCCGATGAGAACACCACTATCTAATCCTTGAAGACGATATGAAAAATTATTGTATTTAAAGAAGTTTTTCCAAAACATGGTGGATACGAATGCAGCACCAAAACAAGATTGTATGTTACAACGATTGCCGAGTGCTTCTGTAATATAAGAATCGAAATTTCCTTCGCGAAGTAAGATAAGTCGGTGATGCGCGGCGTCGTAATGGTAAATGCCGTCTGGATAATCGTCAATTTTTAAATATATATACAATTCATTTGGATACAAAGCGCCGCCGGAAGGGATAGATCTTCGAAATAAAATTTTCTCGCTATTTAGCTGACATAACTGGGTTAAACCAAATGAACACCAAAGATAATGACCAATCTCTTTCAAAGTAGGTGTAGCAGAAGAGTTAGGTAAAGATAATGGGATTTCTAAAGAGAGAGGAATGATAGGTACATTTCGATATAGTTTATAAGGAAGCGGTGCATCTGCCCAGTCCACTTCATGATTTGGCATAATTTCGTCTATAGAAAAATGGAGATGATGTAAAAAAGAATCCAGCTGCATAGAATCCCTCCTTTACTATGGAAACGGGTGCGGATGTGGATTTAATTGTTCAGTCGTTAAAGGTTCGTCTGTATATCCAAGTGTCATCGGTACGGTATACACTCGATCTAGCCCTGTAAGTCGAGTGAGATGGTGACCGAACGTCATCGGTAGCATGCCTGGAATAATGACTTTTACACAATGTAATCCGTTTTTTTCTATAAGAGGTACTGTTTGATCTACAACGATTACGTCAAGTCCAGATTGCTGCAGGCGGTTTAAAAGTTGATGAAGATCGGATGTTAAATCTAGATCAACTGATTGTAATGCATTCATTTCTTGGAATGTTTGCACCGGGGCATCCCCGCGTAAAAGAAAGTGAAGACGTTCTTCTGCTTCTTTCAATCCGTACAGCATACTATGATCTTCCATTTTATTTACGAGATAAGGGTCTTGTAAGCAATTTTCGTAGTGCTCTCTTTTTTCCTCAAGTTCATCGTCTGCTATAAGTAACATGCCTGCTATTTCATGGATGGCACTCTTTAAAGCGCGGATTGGGTCCAAATGAGAGCCTCCAGCACAAACAACGTTCATTCCATTTTCACGCGTATTTTTCGCGATTACCCATAAGCTTGGGATGCCGTGTTCCATCGTTGCGTTAAAAGCATGCAATTCATAACCGGTAATCGTGTACAGCCGCTGAATCATTAATTGTAATTCCGTATCATTTGCTGAACTAAGATCAAGGCGGGGAAGAGGTAATTCAGCATACCAAGTGAGCAAAAAGGCGTCACGCTCTATAACTTCTAAAATACCGTGAAAAATTGCTTCTTCTAAACTACCACCAATGGCACAGCCATTTGATGTTTCATATACGTAAGCATCTCGATGACCGAGACTATAATAAGCGATTGATTCAGGAACTAAAATTGGACGGTTTTGTGACAATGAATATCCCCATACCCAGTTTTGTTCATAGTCAGGGTCAAACGGTTTAAATGGAAAACCATCACGATTATAGTGTTCATTTGTATGTACACCGAGCGTAAGGGGATTTAGTGCATGATCCTCTAAATCATGAAAACTACCATGCACATTTGTCTTTTTCCCTCGAGGTGACATACCACAATAACGTTCTAAACCTTCTAAAATAGCAGTTGCTTCACTTATTGCAAATGAAAGAGTTCGGCCTGCAACCCCTTCATTTCCAAACATTAATGGCATGTTTATAATAACGTCAGCAAATGGTAATAAAGAATGCTGCATTTTTCCGTTCAACATACCGACTCGGTAATCTAAATAGTCCTTCGTTAAAAATGTGTTTAGTTCATGAATGGAACGACAGCGATATGTTGCATCATTTGTTTTTAAGCTCGGTTGTAATGAAATCAATGCTGCATCTGCTGTGTCATTAGGTAAATTACTACATACAGGGCAGAGCGGATCTGGAAGAAAAGAATGCCGCGTACATTGCAGTGTTTGTAAGTTTAGTAAAATGAGTTCATTTTCTAAAGAAGGATGATTATGAGTTAATATTTTCTCTGTTTCTGCGCAAATCAGATGGCACATTTGCAGAATGCCATTTTGGGTGGCACGTACATCACGCCTCGTTACGTTTTCTTCTTTTACCGCATATTTTCGTTGTAACTCCCACATTTCTTTTTGATCAAATCCAGCGATAAAGCGTCGTCCATCGGCACAATGAGTACATCCCGCAGCAGGAGGGTGAATATAAGGGCCGATAATACCTTCACCAAATGAAGTAAAACCACGTAGCCATGGAATATGATTGGAACGAAAAATTAGTTCAGCGTCATGATGAATCGTAGAAGGAGAGCCGTCGTGTAATACGAGAGCGAGGTCGATATTTTCAGGGAGTTCGTCTGCAATTGTATGTTGGCGAATGATGGAATATTGTTTGTATAATTGATCATGTACATAGTCTGCAAGAATGCCATCACCTATAAGTAATATATTTTGAGTCATAGACCGTCCTCCTTTGCAATTAATACCCCGTACACACCATCTAAGTTTTCTTTCAAAAATGATTCAATCGCTAAATCAAACACGAATGGATAAAAATGATGTTCTTCTAAATGTTGCAAGGCAAGCTGTACAGATTGCGTACTTGGAATTTCTTCTTCTGCTTGTATTTCTAACCTAAAAGAATCCGTGTCATATAAAATAATAGATGATTCAGGCAAAATATTAGTTCTGTAAGGAGTTTCTTCATTTTGAATATGAAGAAGCGATAGTTGTAGTGCGTTTCGTAACGCTAACGTCATATTAATATTAGATGCACCATACCATCGATCATGTATACCAACCCAAACGACTGGAAAGCTGAGAATCTCTTCACCCATTGCGATTTTAGGTGTTTCATGAATGGTAGCGAGGGCATCGTAATAAAATCTACAATGTTTATCATGAATGTCCGTTAAGTCGACCGTCGTAATTTCTTCTAGCATATGTGATTGTCGTTCATACAATTTATTATTTAAATGTTGTTGTAGTGCCCGGTATACACCCTCTGTCATCGTTTCTCCAGCGCCAATACCGATATCGTTATGTTCAGGAATAAGGCGGTACATAATTTCTGCTACGTATGTTTCGATTCCTACTAAACCAGCTTCTCGGCGCGCTTCGTTATGAGTTAAACCACTGCAAGTTATAAGAGGCAGGAGAGAAGCTGGGCCATCTGATAGAGGTGTAGCTACTTGAATATGGCATTGTGATAACGGTAATTGATGTAAATCTTGTTCATCCCATACATGGAATATACCAGTTTCTTTAGAAGTTAATGAATCGAAAAAACGGAATAAATCAGTTGAGGTATGTTGGTTAGACCGATGCTCAAGTTTTTCAGAAAGGTTTTCTATCGTATCAATTGTAAAACTTTCATCAGTGGCGATAGGATGTTTTATAAAAGGATGCCATGTTCCTTCAAGTGTTTCATAATTTAATAAAAAGAATTGTGGATTCTTTTCTCGATGTGAATCATCAGCAACATGTTTAAATAATTCAAAAACGATTATATTTGCTAGCATTGCAGATGTAATTGGTGAAAATGAAGCTGATGAATGTTCATTTTGTAAAGTTGTTTCATGTAGCCGATGCCATGCGGATTCCCAGCATTCTTCACGATTAGCCATTACGACAGGACCAGCTAAACCAACTGTTGATAAACAAACGGCTGGTATGAAGTTCTTTCCTATTTCCTTGCAAATCGCATGAACTGCTCTTAGTCCTTCGATATCTCCATTTTGCGAAACGTATAAAATCCAGTCGAAAGGCTCGAACACTTCATGCAGGGGACGATCATTTGTTGTATCTATTTCTTGAACAAGTACAGCATCATCTACTTCATGCGCAAGTTCTACTAGCTCGTGAATACGGTCGTAATTCGTTTCTTCATAATCTGTCACAAGGTAATGAAAGGTAGGTAATCCGGATTCTAATAAAGAAGAAACTAAGGAAGTAAGCATATCTCCAGAGCCGATTATAAGTACATTTGCATTGCGGTACGTTTCGAATTTTAAAGCGCCTGAATGAGAATCTGCTTCTAGAAATTCAATTTGCGAAGCATATCTATCAAGTAATGCACTGTTTAATTCATGAGGTGCATCTTGACTTACATCACGGACAAACCCATTTGTATATAAAATCTCTCCAATTTCAAATACACGATTTTGATAGGGGAGAGGGAGACCATCCGTTATTTCTGCTAAAGAATGATTACCGTTAAACATTGGCATTAATTTTTCAATCCAGTTATAAATTCCGTCACCGTCCATACGAAATGAACTGGCGTTATTTCGAAAATAGACACCCCCGTTTGAGTCGGGGAGGAAGAAAGTATCTTTATTTGCTTTTAGTTTTGCATGTGCTGGAAGGTTACTCATTTTAATCCTCCTTACTTTTTAGGCATACATTATTACCTTATGTCATGCGATTTGTCCCGTATGAATGCAATAAAAAAAGCTGTAGAATGATATATTCTACAGCCTGTAATAGATTATGAATCCATCAACCTTCTAATAATAATGATTTTGGATCTTCAAGCATATCTTTAACAGCAACAAGGAAGCTAACTGCTTCTTTACCATCAACAATACGGTGATCGTAAGATAAAGCGATGTACATCATTGGGCGGTTTTCCATACGTTCGTTATCGATTGCAACTGGACGTACTTGGATTTTGTGCATTCCTAAAATACCAACTTGTGGGCTGTTTAGGATCGGTGTTGACATTAGAGAACCGAACACACCACCGTTTGTAATTGTAAATGTACCACCTTGTAGTTCTTTTAGTGAAAGTTTGTTATCACGTGCTTTTTTACCTAATTCACGAATTTCGCTTTCAATTTCAGCGAAGTTTAATTGGTTCGCATCGCGTACAACTGGAACAACTAATCCATCTGGAGCTGCTACTGCAATACCGATATCATAGAATTTTTTAATGATAAGCTCGTCGCCTTGAATTTCAGCATTTAATAATGGGAATTGTTTTAATGCTGCAACAACTGCTTTTGTGAAGAATGACATGAAACCAAGACGTACATCATGTTTTTTCTCGAAAGCATCTTTACGCTCTTTACGTAATTCCATGATTGCAGTCATATCAACTTCGTTAAATGTTGTTAACATTGCAGATGTTTGTTGAACTTCTACAAGACGTTTTGCAATTGTTTGACGGCGGCGGGACATTTTCACGCGCTCAACTGGTTTTTCGAATTCAGTTTTTGCAACTGGAGCAGGAGCTGGACTTTTTGGAGCAGCTGGTGCTTCTTTTGGTGCTGCAGCATGAGCTTGTACATCGTGTGGTCTCACACGTCCAAGTGGATCTGTGCTACGTACGTCGTTTAAGTCGATTCCTAATTCACGAGCCATTTTTCTAGCAGCTGGTGATGCGATAGGACGGTTTGTATTTGGTAAACCTTGTAAAGTTGCAGTTTGTTCAGCACTTGGTGCCGCAGCTTTTGGTGCTTCAGCTGTTTCTTGTTTTGGTTGCTCAGCCAACGGTGCAGGCGTACTTACTGCAACTGGTGCTCCGTTTGCGTCTAAAATTGCGATAGTTGCGCCAACTTCAACTGTATCCCCAGGTTCGCCTAGTAACTTCGATACAATACCTGAATCTTCTGCAATGATTTCTACATTGACTTTATCAGTTTCAAGCTCAACAACGCTGCCACCTTTCTCAACTTTGTCGCCTACGTTGATAAGCCATTGTGAGATAGTTCCTTCAGTAATAGATTCTGCAAGCTCAGGTACTTTAATTTCGATCATTTTAAATGTCCTCCCCTTATTTGCCTAACGGTGTGTTTTTTCTTCTTTTGTCTTCGGTAATCTCCATTTGTTAGCCTGACCTTGGGCAGAATATCTGCCCAAGGAACAAGCTAGAAATCTTCATTGTTACTTTTTAGTTGCTGAAAACTTCAATTTCTAGTTTATCTTGACGGAAGTTATACTTCACATCTAAAGCGTGTGAAACAATTAGTTCTTGCTCAGCTTTGTGAGCGAATGGATCGCCGCCAGATGGGCTAGAGCGATCTGGGCGTCCAATATAACCTGTTTTCACTTTATCTCCAGCTAGTTCGAACAGAATTGGAGCCATGTAATGCCATGCGCCCATATTACGAGGCTCTTCTTGAACCCAAATAATTTCTTCTAAGTTTTTAAAGCGTTTAATAATAGATTGAACTTTCTCAGCAGGGAATGGGTACAACTGTTCAATACGAACGATATGAATTTCATCTAAGTTGTACTCATGCTTACCAGACTCGATTTCTGCTGCTAAGTCAATCGCCATTTTACCTGTACTTAAAACAAGACGTTTTACTTTGTTTGGTTTCATGCCAAGGTTTTCTTGTTCTAAAGCAGGTTGGAAACGTCCTTCGCTTAACTGACTAGCAGTTGAAAGCGTAAGTGGGTGACGTAATAAACTTTTCGGCGTCATCAATACTAATGGTCGAACAGCTTCTGTTCCTAAGATAGATGCTTGACGACGCAGGATATGGAAATATTGTGCCGCGCTCGTTAAGTTTGCAACTGTCCAGTTGTTCTCAGCAGCTAACTGTAAGAAACGTTCAGGACGCGCACTAGAGTGCTCTGGCCCTTGACCTTCATAACCGTGTGGTAATAGAAGAACTAAACCAGATTTTTGACCCCATTTTGCTCTTCCAGCTGAAACATATTGATCAAATAATGCTTGCGCAGTATTTGAGAAGTCACCATATTGCGCTTCCCACATAACAAGCGTTTCTGGAGCGAATACGTTATAACCATACTCGTAACCAACAACAGCAGCTTCTGATAACGGACTGTTATGAACAGAGAATGAAGCGTTGATGTTTGGTAAGCGATGTAATGGTGAATATGTTTCATTTGTATCAGTATCGTGTAATACGATGTGACGATGCGCGAATGTACCACGCTGTGAATCTTGACCAGTTAAACGAATTGGTGTACCTTCTTGTAAAATAGAAGCGAATGCTAATGATTCAGCAAGTGCCCATTCAATTTTACCGTTCTCTTCAAGAGCGTCTTTACGGCGCTCAAGAATTTTCTTCACTTTCGGATATACGTTAAAGCCTTCTGGCCAAGATAGCAGACCTTCATTAATTGCACGAAGTGAATCAAGCTCAACACCAGTATCAATTGACTGAATGCCCTTTGCAACAACATCTGGCACTTTAACGTGAATTGTTGCATCGCTCGTATCAGCTGGCGGTACTTGTGCATAGTCAGATTTTAATTGCTCTTGCGTAAACTGTGTAATTGTTTCAATTTCATCTGCATTTAGAACACCAGCAGCTTGTAATTGATCTGCATAAATTGCTCTTACAGTTGGGTGATTTTTAATCTTTTTGTACACTTGTGGTTGTGTAACTGCTGGATCATCCATTTCGTTATGACCGTAGCGGCGGTAACCAATTAAATCGATTAAGAAATCTTTTTTGAACAACATGCGATATTGAATCGCAAGATTAGCAGCAGCAAGACAAGCTTCCGGATCATCAGCGTTCACGTGAACAATCGGAATATCGAAACCTTTTGCAAGGTCACTTGAATATTTCGTAGAACGAGAATCATAGCTATCAGTCGTAAAACCGACTGCATTGTTTGCGATAACATGAATTGTTCCGCCTGTTTGATATGCATTCAATCTGCTTAAGTTGAGTGTCTCAGATACAATACCTTGACCAGGGAATGCAGCATCACCGTGAACTAAAATTACGAATGATTTTGAAGTATCTTGTTCTGGAAGACCAGATTTTTTACGATTTTCTTGAGCCGCACGTGCGAAACCTTCTACAACAGGATTCACGAACTCAAGGTGACTTGGGTTATTTGCTAATGTAACGCGAGTACTAACTTCTTCGTTACTAACGACTTGTTCTCTACCTAAATGGTATTTTACGTCGCCAGTCCAACCAGAGTTTGCTACTGCGCCTTCTATTTTTGCATGTTTGAACTCAGCAAACATGTGACTATATGGTTTTTCTAATACGTGTGCAAGTACGCTTAGGCGACCGCGGTGAGCCATACCAATCATGACATCTTCTACGCCGTTTTTAGCACCTTCTAGCACAATTTCATCTAGAACGGGTACAAGCATATCAACGCCCTCGATAGAGAAACGCTTTTGCCCAACGAATGTTTTATGCAAGAATTGCTCGAAACCTTCAACAGCTGTTAAACGTTTTAAAAGAGCAGTTCGTTTTTGATTTGATAGTGGTTGACGCAATGAATTTGATTCCACCATTTGATGCAACCACGCGCGTTCTTCACTATCTTGTATATGAGAAAATTCATAAGCTAAAGTTTGTGTATACACTTCTTTTAATCTATGAATTACATCAAGTGCAGTGTGAATACCTTCTGGTGCATCTTGCCATACTGTTTTTGCTGGAATCGCTTTCAAATCAGCGTCGCTCAGTTCGTTCATTGCTTTCTCAAGAAGAGATTGTCCATTTGCAGCATCTTCCATCGGATTGATGTGAGCCAACGTATGCCCGAAAGAACGAATCTGTTCAACAAGCTGAACGACTTTAAGAATTTTTTCAATGTTCCCTGTGTTTTGAGGAGAAAAATGTGTTGCTGTGTTGTCCCCTGTTACGACATCACCTTGAAACGAAGGAGCTCCAAAAATTTCAAAAAGCTCTTGTAATTCCGGATCAACAGAACCTGCTCCAGTTACGTAAAGATCATACTGTTCAATAACATAACCAAGGTTCGGACCGTGGAACTTGGCCCAAGGGTTTGTCGTTGTATTCTTCCTCGTCATTTGTTTAAACCTCCCAATGCATATAATCCTTTTTCCATACAAAAAGGTGCATTTTGCTCTTTTCAATAATTGATGAACCAATAATCAATGTAAATGTTTTTCTTTACTCTTATGTTATTACAATAATTTACATAATACCAAACACTATTACTTATCTGTTTTGTAAAAAAACATTCACAATAACTTATCACCCAAGTTAATCTTTCATGTTATAAAGTAATTTTACAGAAAAATAGGGTGGATATATTTGGTATACCTATACGAATAACTAAAATTGTTGCATGTAAATATAAGTATAATAGTTAGAATGTTTTGATAAAAATGAGTTCGAATTATGTATATTGAAATAATAAGCGCTTTCATTGATATTATACAACAATATAACGGAATATAGTATAAAAAATAAAAAATTATGAATTTATCGTAAACTTTATTTAGATAGTGTTAAATATTGAAAGGAAAGTGAAGGATTTCTACAAAAAAAGTTGCTAAACATAAAAAATGCTTTATAAACAGTTAGTTTCTATAAATATGACGAAAAACACCGTAAAACCAATAACACATTTCGCCGAATAAAGGGATAAATGAAATATTTTAAAAGGATAAAACAAATATGGAGATATTAAATTTTAAAAAAAGAGAGGAGGAGATATAGTAACTGTTAGTTACAGTGTTCCGTATTTTGTTTCAAAATAGACGTGCTGAAATTAAAAAGTTTCTTCTATATAAATAGAACGAAAAATAAACAAAACGGATGTAAAGGAAACTTGACGTAAAGTTTCCTTTACGTATATACTCGTTATAAGGAAGGAGGGAGAAATTTCCTTGGAAAATAAAATGGTCGAATACCGAAAAAAATTTGGACTATCTCAAGAAAAATTGGCTGAGAAACTTGGCGTTTCCAGACAAACCATCATTTCAATTGAAAAGGGAAAATACGATCCGTCACTTCCGTTAGCATTTGAAATCGCGAAAACATTTCAGACAACGATAGAACATGTATTTATTTATGAAGGAAAAGAAGGGGAGGAATAAAGATGAACTATTCACAAAAGTACTTCGTTATCATGGGAATTATTTTTCTATTCATGAGTGGATTTATGATATTAACAGGTATAATGACGCATTCCGCACCGCCAGAAGCAACTTATCCATTACTTGGTATGATGATTATGTGTTTTTGCTTAAGTTATTTACACCCACAATTTAAAGAAAAAGATGAGCGAATGAAACTTATTCGTTATAAAGGAATGTTCTTCAGCTTTTTTGCGCTAACGGCATATTATCTTCTTTTCTCTTTCGGCTTAAACTTAAAAATACTTACACTATCTGCTACTGAACTATTGAATATACTTATGGCACTTACAATGAGTACCGTCTTTATCTCATTTGTTGTTTTGGCAAAAAGATATTAAGATGGAAGAGAGAAAGGAAGATTAATATATGCAAATGATGTATGCTTTTGGCATTGGGCTTGTATTATTTTTAGCCGTATTCTTATTTATTCGTAAAGACGTGCAAGGTGGGACGTTAACGAAAAGAGGCTTTTATAAAATGATCGGCTGTTTAGTTGTTATGTTTATAGCGATTATCGTCATGATCGTTTTAATAAATCGGTCACTATAGAATGTAAAAATGTAACCTTACTTGAGTAAGGTTTTTCTTTATAGTTTAAAATCCGAAAATTCCCATTAAATCCATTTACCACATATAATGGATATTATATAATTTAATAAAATGATGGATAGGGAGAATAGTATATGAATAAAAAAACTATCTTCTTTTTATTAACATGTCTACTACTTGTAGCTAGTACTACTTATATAATATGTAACAAACGAGAACAAGTGCCACCTATGTTAGTATGGGAGGGACAGGAATACTACGTAACGCATGAACCTGCCAAAGCAGAAGAAGTCGGGCAAAGGCTAGGAGAAGTAACAAAGAAAATTGAAACAAGTGAAAAACCTATTAAAAATAGTGAATCCAACATAGTACAGGAAAAAACAGAAGTATTTACAATGATAGAAGAAGAAAAACATTCTCACTCACCTTTAATCATAAAGGAGCCTTATAGTGACGAATATAGAGTAGTAAGACCGATGTTAAAGGTACTATAAAGTGAAAAGGAGATTCATATGCAGACAGTAACTTCATATCCATGGTCGTTAAGAAAAATGTTTGTTTTTTTCCTTTGCTTCATTCTTCCACCAATCGGCGCCATTTATATTTTGAGGAATAGAGAAGCACTACAAAAGAGAGACTTCATTTTATACGTATTATTTGCTGCTATTAATATATCGCTTTGGTTGTCACTTATGATTTTTGATTGGGGCGTGTGGCTGGTGTCGGGGCATTATGTGCTTGGGGCAATTGTGATTGTTTTTTCGAATATGAATAAGAGATAAGCCAGCAATTTTAAAGTTGCTGGTTTTTATTTTGCTATTTATAATGAAGAAACAAATTTTTAATAGAGAGTAGTGGGCGTTATGAGATGGAAAGCAGGAACGTTTGAAAAAATAGAAACGAATGACTCATCTGTTGAGCAACTCATACATACATTCAAGGAACAAAATGTAAATGGTGGAGCGGTTATAAGCTGTTTTAAAGTACATAACGAAAATTTTTTCAAAGAAATACCATATTGGAAAGATGGACACGAGCACTTCTTTAGAAGAATCTGTAACTCTTTAGACATAATCAATAGCTTAGAAGAGTTAAAAATACATACGTCAGAAAAATATAAGTTTCATTTTAAAGAGCAATGGGCAGTCATGCTTGATGGTAGCATTGCCGCTCAAATTTTGTCGGGCGGAGCATATGAAACATTTAAGGAACGACCAGCTATCGCAAAACAATTAGCAGTTAATCTATGTCAATATATGTTCCAAGATCGATACGAAGATATTAAAGTATTTGAAAGCTATCACCCTTGGACAGATTGGTTTTATGATGTTGCGTGGGATGTTACTTGGATGGTGTTAGATAGTAAGGAGCAGAAAATGTGGTTCATCTGTGCTACGGATACGGATTGATAGAAGAGGGGCCTTGTAGGAAAGCTGCAAGGCTCTTAATATTTTGGGAATGAATAGAAAATAAATCATATAAATGCTATACTAAAAAATGTTTGTAATGTCAGTTTCATACTATTATATAATGCTGACTTACTAGAAAAGATAAGAGGAGAATGAGCATGCAAAAGATAAAGAAACTATTACTGTTAATGATGGTAGTAGGATTAACAGTAGGTGTTTTAGCAGGGTGTGCAAATCCAAAAGATACTACAGAAGAATTTTTAACAGCGATACAAAAAGGTGATATAGAAAAGGCTCGTACATTTGTTGAGAGTGACAAGGAATTTAACAAACTAAATGAAAAAACAGATGATGCTGAGGCAAAAGCAATGCTAAGTGCAATTACAAAAAACTTTAAATTTGAAAAGCTAGAAGAAGTATCGAAAAAGGATGACAAAGCAGAAGTGCAAGTGGAAATTACATCTGCTGATCTATCCGTTGCTGTAACAAAAGCAGTGGGAGAAGTTATGCCAATGGCCTTTGCTAGCGCATTTAGCGAAGACAAAGAACAATCTGAAAAAGCAATCGAAAAAACAATGACATCAGCGATCATCAAACATTTATCAGATAAAGATGCAATCATGGCAACTCGCAAAGTTACATTGAACTTAAAGAAAAACAAAGATGGCGACTATAAAATCGTTGCAGATGATAACTTGAAAGAAGTATTGTTTGCTAATGCGAAGTCGTTGAAGAAGATGTTTGATGGGAAGTAATTGACTTAGATAAAAAAAGAGAAACCATATCACGTAGAAGGTTGATATGGTTTCTCTTTTTTTATGACCCTGGAGAGGCTCGAACTCAGGATCTCCATCAACAATCTTTCATGATTATAGTAGATGATAAGGGATGAAAGTTGTTGTAGCTCCGTTCCATAGAGATACTATACAGGAAACAGTTGGTAAGTACACCTCAGGGGGCAAAGTGCTAGATGTAACTATTAAGGAGGTTAGTGAGATGGAATATAAAAGAGAAGCTTTTAAGCCACACAACAAAATAAAAGAGATGGATAGAAAGAGAGGAAACTAATATGAACAAATATATTAAAATAGCTGTCGATTATAAGTTTAAACCTGAGGGGAAATACACAAACAAGCACACTATAGAGAGGTAACACATGAGAAAGATATCCAGCAAGTTAAAAATGATGTGTTACACATGTTTAGTAATCTGTTTGATAAGTTAGTCTACCTCGATGGGGTTAACGTTACTGAGGTATGTGAGATAGAATACCGAGCAGGTAGAGCTGAGGAGGATGCTGAATTGAGATTCCTCCAGCAGATTACACTGGACGGTTGTGTCTCGTGAGGTAGCAATCCAAAGCTACCTCTTTAGTTTTACCTAGAAAGATAAGGCTAGGGGTAAGGAGTTTTCAGATTTTTAAGAGTATAAAAAATTATTCTGTAAAATGAATTTCCTATGGTAAAATATCCTATATAAATATTTAAAAGGGGAATGGTTATGGGGGATATAAAAGTTACTCCTGAACAGTTGCGAAAAGTAGCATGGACTATTAGATCAACTATCACGAATGCAACTGCAACACAGGAGCGACTAAAACGAGATATTGATATGATTTCTAGTAATTGGTTGGGCTCAACCTATATGAAATTTAATACGGATTTCCGTGATTCATCATTTAAAATGGCACAATTTATAACCATATTAGAGCCACTTGAGAAGTTTCTTCTTGATTCTGCTAATAAATTTGAACAAGTAGATAACATGGATGTTGCTATTGCGATGGCATCTGCTTATTTGGGGAAGCCTGTTTTAGATGGTGAAACTAATTTTTTTAATGGGGAAGCTAAACTTCAAGAGGGTAAAAGGTTTGGTTTTGAAGTAAATGGTAGTTTAGTTGAAGGGCAATATAAATTTGCGAAAGGTAATGAACTTGCTTTTAAAGCAATAGGTGGATCTTCAGAGGTCAACCTTCCTTTTGCCCTTAATTCTATTAAGGATGATGTGATGGAAGGGAAGACTATTGGAATAAAAACTGAAGTAACTGGATTAGAAGCCTCTATTCAAACAGATTCTCCAATAGGAGTTGGGGAGAACTTGAAAACAACTCAAAAATTCGCAACAGGTTCTTATATAGTTGGGGTTGATGAATATTCTTGGAAGAATGAATATGCAGTAGCGCTTCATTCGTACGAATTGGAATTAAGTAAAATAGATATTCCTGACTTTATTCCAATTTTAGGTGCATATGACGTAACCTTAAAAGGAGAATACGCAGTCGGTTCATATGGTTATAAATTTAATATAGGGAAAGAAACAGGGGGGTATGTTACTACACCAAATGGTTACGGTGGTGGGTTTTCCTTCAAGTTTAGCAAAGAGAAAAAGGAGTAATTTAATGTTCAAACAAGGAAAGGTTATTATTATAATTGGTACAATAGTAACAATCATTGCAAGTTTTATGGTACCTGCAGACATTAATACAAAAATAATAAATGTACTTGTAATACTTTTATTTGGTGTAATAGCTATGGGGTCCTCAGTGCTTATTGAACGCGTTTATCAAAAAATATATAAAAAGGGGAATAAATAGATGAAACTTTTACCAATCGGAACAGTAGTTAAGCTAGAAGAGATAGAACAATTTGTTATGATCATTGGAAGAATGGTTGTATCAGCAGATAAACGTGATTTTGATTATGTGGGTGTTCCTTATCCAGTAGGCTATCTAGGTGATGAAAAAGTATTATGTTTTAATCATGATAAAATTGTAGAGGAAATGCATAGAGGGTATATGACTGAGAGTGAATTAGTTCTACGTGAGAAATTAGTAGAATTGTAAAAAGAAACGTAAATCTTAAAGATATGATAGGAGAAACAAAATGGGGAAGATAATGAGAATCATTGTAATCATTGGCATCCTTATTCCTCCAGCGTTGCTGTGGAGTGCACCTGACATTCCTCTAAATGTTAAACTTCTGTTTACAGGTTTACAACTAACTGTAGGATTCATCGCAGTAGTAGTGTTAGAGGTAATATTAAGAAATCGAAAAAAGAAGAGGGCAAAATAGATATAAATTGTATAGACTGGCAGATAAGAATATTGGTGGCTATTCTTTTCAATAAAAGAAGCTAACAGAAGCAGGGAGAAATCCTTGCTTTATTTTTGTATAGAATTATTAAGTAGAGTATCGTTAAATTAGGATATCTGAGGGGGAGAGGGATCTGAGTTAAAGAAACAGTAGTCTTAAGAGCTATCTTACTGATTTCAACAAGTGTAAAAACTATAATTTTAATTACTATACAAACTTAAGTAGCATTTTCTTTTCAGTCCTTTCTCAGCTTTATGGAAACAAACAGAGGACTACTTCTAGCCAGCTAGTTTGCTGACTAGAAGTAGTCCTCTGTTAACTTTTGGTGTCTGATGGAGGCCTCCACAGTTTTAGCTTTTGAGAATATCCTCTCAAGCCGTGATACTATTAGGTTTTATGACCCCGGAGAGGCTCGAACTCACGACCTCCACCCTGTCAAGATATAGTCAATGATTTTCTATTATAGCCTATAGTGTCCTAGAGAGGCTTATACTAAGGGAATTCTGTTAAGAAATACATTTTTAATTTCCTCTTATATTTGTAAGATTCCTATAGTTGGTGACCATAATTGTGACCAATACATTTTTTGTTAGTCAATATGTAGATATGGTTATGGTGTAGCAGTTAATTAAAAAGCAAAATGTATAAATAATAATTATATTACTTTTTTAAACAATAATTGGTAAAATTAAAGAATTGTTAGATTGTATAAAAAGAGGAACCTTAACTAAAAGTTTATTCAAGTTTAAATTAGCAGGTTTATTAGTACTATTTGTTGATTTTTGTTAAAACTTAATATTAATAAAGATTTGAGGGAATAAAGATGGAAGATGAAAAAAAAATTAAACTAGACGATATTAAGGGAATACCAGAAATCCAGAAATATCCCAATATAATAGAGGCTGCAAAATTGGGTAATTTAATTATTTTTGTTGGTGCTGGTGTCTCAAGGTTAGTGAAATTACCATCTTGGGACGAATTCGCTATAGGTAGACTTGAAACTATTCGTGAAAAAGGGTTAATAGATTTTCGGACATATGAAAGTCTAAAAAAACTAGATGCAAAGAAATTATTGACGATTTGCGATGTGTTAATGGGTGAACAGAAAATTAAATCAAGACCCGTAGAGGAAGTATTTCAAATAAATAAAGACAATCAACAAAAATATCATGAATTATATTCTGCTTTATATTCAATGAATGCCATTTACATAACTACTAATTATGATGAATGTTTAGATAAAATCGCTATACAAGTTAAAGAAAGTGAAAGGTTAGATGAAAAGTTAGATGAAAAGGTTAATACCAAACTAAAATATGAACCAAAGCAAAGTGAATTAGGGAGAGAGATTGTATTTGAACGCTCACATCTATTAGAATCTAAGCTTAAAAATGGGAATGTAATTCATATTCATGGTAGCATAAAGCAAGAAAAACAGATGGTAGTTAACTTGAATCACTATTTAGAATGTTATGGGACCAATTCCAAGAATATATATCCGGAGTTATCAGTTTTTCTTGATAAGGTATTTAATTCCAAGTATGTAGTGTTGTTTATGGGGTATGGATTAGAGGAATTTGAAATTTTAGAGTATATGCTATCTAAAAATAATAATCCTGAAAATGTAAAAAAACATTATATGCTGTACTCAACTTATAAAGAAGACTATAAAATGGTTGATCTTCTTAACAAATATTATAATGAATTGGGTGTTGAGCTAATCCCTTATGATATTGGTCAAACTGGTTATGAACAATTAATTCATATAATTAAAAAATGGTCAACTGAATTAAGTGAAGTGAGTGAAGAACAGGATTATATGCAAAATATCTCATTTATAAAGGACGTTATTAATCGAGAAGAGAAAAATGCATTTGAGGCTGGAATGAAATCCGTAGTAGAGTTAATTGATAAGGATGAATCTCTAGGAGCATATTTGTTTGAAAATATTGATGATGTTAAGTGGTTTGATTATTTGAAAGATAAAGGATTTTTTGATCCAACAAAAGTGCCTAATCCTAAGAAGATTGGAGAGGGGTATAAGATAACATACTGGCCACAAACAGATTACCTAAAGAAAGTCGTTCGAAATGAAAGTAAAATAAGTGAAATTTTAAATATAATTAATGATATATCTAATCATAAGAATGAAGAAGAGGTGCTCGATAACTACTTTGTTTGGCTTGAATTTATTAGGATTTTAGCAGAAATCCCGAATAAGTATATAGGTTTAGAAGTGGTTGATGTTATAGAAACATGGATGAATTCAAAATTTGATCAAGATCGTATCTCTTTTAAAATTGGAGAAAAACTCCTGCCTAAATTCTTAATGTCTGATGAAGAAAAAGACATAGAAATAGCTGAGAAAATTATACAGCTATTATTAAAATTAGATCATGAAAAGAATTCACTAAGGTTAAAAAGTTTCGATTTTTATCATATCTTCAATGAAAATATTGTTAATAGAATCTCAGAAAAATGCTCTGAAGATTTATTAATAAATATGAAAGAGGAGATAAATCAGTTTCTTGGTGATTCAGAAAGTAATACAGTTTTTAATTGTGATGGTCATCAATATGTAATTAAAGTATTTAATACTACTGATCAATATAGTATTGAGTTACTAGAAAAAAGTGAAGTTATTCATAAATTTGAATTAAAAAAAGCAGGGATAGAAGAATTTGTTGAGAATGTTACAACTTTCATCAGCAATAAATTTAAGGGGAAAAGAATAGAATCTGATTTAAAGAAAATAATTAAATTTGCATATTATAGCTTATATTGTAAGGAAATTTTCTATTCTCTCCATGCTAAAGATGAAATATATAATCAAGATGGTTTAGAACTGATTCTTAATATATTTAAAAGGGTACTAGTTTCCAAAAAAGATAGTTATTTAGAGGGTTTTTTAAATAAATTAATGAATGAAGAATATTTTCTATTTCAAAAAATATTATTGTATGTTATAGGTGAAAAGTTCTCAATGTATAACGATATTTTCTGGAACTTGTTATCTGGTAAAAAAGGGAGATTTATTTTTCAAGATGGTGCTTTCGAAGATGAATTGAGAGTGATTCTAGAACAAATAAAAAATTTAAAGCCTAATCATGAAAAGCAACTAATGAATTTAATTGAAAAAGGTCCAGAATTATATTGGGAAATTGAAAATAAGGATAAATATACAGAAATTTGGAAGATGAAAAGATTAAATACATTAAAAGAACTATCACCTTTTGATGCTGAATATAGAAATTTAAAAGAGAAGAACGAGAAATTAAAGGTTGAAATGAGACCAATAATAAGAGTAGAGGAAATAAACAGAGATTCTAACTCAGTATCTATAGATGAGAATCTGCTTATAAAAAAGACAAATCATGAGCTGGCGGTATATATAAGTGAATTTAAAATAAATGATTTTGGGGAAGGTTCTACAACTGCTGACTTAGGAAGAGCAATAAAAGAAGTTACTAAAAAACATCCAAATAAAATAGTAGAAGACTTACAACCGTTTACTGATACAGCATATGATTATATCTGCCAAATATTTTCAGGTTTAAATGAAGCTTGGAGAGAGAAAAATTCTTTTGATTGGGGAAAAGTTTTAAAGTTTATTTCAGACTATGTATGTAGAGAAGATTTTTGGAATGACAAATATAGATTAAATCATGAAGTCTGGCATGCTGATTATAAAGCTACTTTAAAGTGTATTTTCTCCCTTTTAAGAGCTGGTTCGGAAAATAAAGAATGGGAGTTTGAAAGTAAACATTATACGAAAGCTAAAGAAATTTTATTAGATATCTTAAGAAAAATAAAAAATTTAGAAGAAAAAGATTTAAATAATGATCCACTATCTTATATTCTAAATTCAGTTAAAGGACAAGCATTAAGGACAGTATTATTTATGTCGCTGTATAATAAAGATAAGAACGGGAGCTGGGATAGTGCTTTTCGAGAGATATATGATGAATACATAGAGCATAAGGTTGAAGATGCATATATCTTATTAGGTTGGAAACTATCACTTTTTTATTTTTTAGACAAAGATTGGACTATTAATAAAATAGAAAAAATGAATTTTGGAGATAAAATTTGGATATCCTTTATGACAGGTTATACTCATCATGGAGGTATTTCTAGTGATATTTATACTTTAATGAAAGATCATTATAAATACGCAATTGACCATAATTTAAAGCTAAAACAAATAGCAAAGGATATTGCTACAGGTTATTTAGATAGCCGCTATGAGGATAACGAGTTATATGAAATGGTTTTGGCCACATGGAATCATGAAGCAATTGGTGAGTTTATAAGAATGTTTTGCTATCACGATGGGCATACTCCAGAAAGTGATAAGGAAAGAATAATTGAATTTTGGAAGACATTCTATAAATATTACAAGAATCGTAAATCAGGAGAATTAAGTAAAGAAGATAGAGTGCTGCTATCAGACTCATTAGATCTAATATCTATATTAGATGAGATTGAAAGAGATGATTATTATAGATTGAAAATCGCCATACCTTATGCTGAAGATAATTTTAACTCTTATGGAATAATACAAAGTTTACATGAGAGAATAGCTCCTAGTGATTCTGCAGACAAAAAATTAATTATTGGTGAGTTAATGAATGATTTGGTCAAGAGTTGTATGCCAAAATATCCTCAAGACTCAATTGAAATTCTAGTCGAATATCTTTATGAAGCTAAGGATAAGTGCATAAATAAATTAACAAATGAAATTTGTAATATTTATGCGCAAAATGGATTATATTTTTTAAATGATATACATTCAAGGTATAATGAAATAAAGTAAGTAACAAAGAGCTCAGATATTATAAAATGAAAAACGGTATTCTTTCTATTTAAGATGTAGAAGGAATACCGTTTTTTGTTTTTAAAAGTATTAGAAATTCTTTTTTGAGTATAAAAAATTTTTAACATAAAGAAGGGACTCGTTCAAGTATTCCAAAAAGAAAAAGTACTTACTTAAAACGTAAGTACTTTTATTGTAATGATAATTAATCAATAAATTTAGTTATAGATGTTATTCTACCTAAAAATTGTGAATTTATATCGCCAATTATTATAGGTTTTATTTCTTTTTTTAAAGCCACCAGTACAATTTTATCTTCAACTAAAACTACTTTTCTTATCAAGTAACTCTCATCAGACGTTGTGACTATAACATCACCATTTTCAACTTTATCAACCTCTTCAAAATGCAACATTGCTCCTTTAGGTATTAAAGGTTCCATTGAATCATCTGTCATTGTTATTGATTTAGAGGGTTGTATATTAACTTTATTGATTGTTCCTGCATTATTTAGAGTTTGTCGTACAACGTCATATCTAGTCATTTGATTGAATTGTGCTTTAATCAATGGAAGAAGATGAGGGGGTGTTTGTGTTTCAAGAATTGTTTGAGCTGTATTACTAAATAAATCAGTAATTTCAAGCAATAATTTTTTTATATATTCAGGTGATTTCTCTAAATAAGCTTCAAAAAGAAAGTCCTCTATTTGTTTTTCGAATCCACAAGCTTTTGCTATTGCGATATTAACATCATCAGATGCTGGAGGTTGCTTCCCTGTTCTAAGCTTGCTTATGTATGAGGGATTAATACTTACTCCATAAAGCATACACTTTTCTGCAATTTCTTTTAAAGTTAGGTTACTTTTTTCTATCATTTGATTTAATTTGTCATAGTAATTCAAGAGTTTCCCTCCTTATCTTAATAGTAGTTTTACATCATAAATTAGTCAAATATATCTTTAGTGACTTTTTAGTCATTTTATATTGACAATAAAATCATTTAAGGTTAATATTCAGTTAATGATTAAAAAGTCATATGTAAATTACTTTTTAGTCATTGAAAGAAAGTTTGATAAAACTTAAGATTATTTCGTGTTAAATATTGAAAAATAGAGAGAGCGGCTAAGTTTTGATATGGAGGAGTAAATCATGCTAGGTTGATTAAGCGGATCAGACCTCCTTTGAGGGCTGATCGGTTTAATCTAGTTTGGCAGAAGCTTTGTATCAAAATTAGGGAGATTAAATGGTTTCACTTCCCCGCAACCATATAACATGCGGGGTTCAAATTACAACATTAGGGTAAGGAGGAACATATATTGATTATTAAAGGTATTGATACAGTTGAATTTGGAGTTGAAGTCTTTGACTATTTTCAATCTTTTAAAAGCACATTAGATATGTTAGCTTTATTAAAATCTAAAGCTCAAGAAGAATCCAAAGAGTATGAAGTTGAAATAAATGGCATTAGTTTAAAAGTACATAGAAATGGGATTCCTTTCTATTCCTATAAGGTATCTTGTAATGATTTCCTAATGTACTTTATGGATAAGGAAATAAAAAATACGTCACCGATTAAAGTGCGGTTTCTTGCATCTTATTTATGGTCACTTGGCTTTGAAAAGGCTGTTAAAGAGTTTCTTAATTGGTTAAGTGGTTTTGGAATCTCTATAACAGATACAAAGTTATCAAGGATTGATGTATGTGTAGATAGTGATGAAACTCCTTTTACTAGATATGATTTGGAGAAAGTAGTAACTAGAGCAAGAGGGAAAGTAAATCATTTTGTAAATGATGAATATTACAATGGAAGTGAATTTAGTGGTTTTACAATAGGGCGTGGCGATCCATTGTTGGCACGTATATATAATAAAACGCTTGAAGTGAAAAAATCTCAAAAACTTTGGTTTTATGATTTGTGGAAAGAACATTTATGGGATGAAATAAAATCTGTATGGAGGGTTGAATTTCAAATTAGAAGAAAATGTCTAAAAGAATTTGGAGTTAGCTCTATAGAAGATTTTATTCTAAAAGAAAATAACATTTGGTCTTACTTAACAATGGAATGGTTAAACCTTAAGGTTCCATTAATAGATAAAAATAAAACTAGGTGGCCGCTAGATCCTAGGTGGACTATCGTTCAAAAAGCAGATTTAACACAAAATTTTTCTCCCATTATAAGAAAAAAAGTGAAAATAGGGAATACAGAACAGCTATTAGATCAAATTGCTGGTTTACTTATTTCAGTGGGAGCCTTAAATAATCATGATAGTTTAGAGGTTACTACTAAAATTGCAAAGAGATGGACTGAATCGAAGTTAAATAAGAAAAACACTACTTTTGATCAAGAAAAAATACAAAGGAGTAGGCGCTTTCTATCAACTCATTCGTGCTAAAACAGGAGGATTTTATGAATACATTAGAACAATACCCATCAGTATTAGATGTTGTACATATTCAAGAAATATTAGGAATTGGAAGAAGACAAGCTTATGAATTAGCTAACTCTGGGGATTTTCATACAGTTCGAATAGGAAGAAGAATTAAAGTATTAAAGACTGTCTTTATATCTTGGCTAGAAGGTAGCGATGTAAAGGAGGGAAATTAATTGGCTGGCTCTGTAAAAAAAGACGGTAACAGTTGGTATTATGTACTAGAACTAGGGAAAGTAAACGGGAAGAGAAGGCAAAAAAAGAAGAGGGGATTTAAAACAAAAAAGGAAGCACAAAATGCTTTGACTGAAGCAGAACATGCTCTTTTAAAAGATGGTACATTTAGTGAACCGTCTAAAATGTTGTATAAAGAATATTTAAATAGTTGGCTTGATGATAAAAAGATACTTATAAAAGAATCCACCTTTAAAACCTATAGTTGGTTAATAAATAAATATATTATTCCTAATCTAGGAAACATAGAAATTTCCAGAATAAGACCTATAGATATCCAAAAATTGTATAATGAGATAATAAAGAATAATTTATTATCAAGGGAGAATGTACAAAAAATACATTCTTTAATAAATGATTCTTTAAAAAAAGCTGAAAGGTGGGGATTAATAAAACGCAATGTTGCTTCTTTGGTTGATAGACCTAAAGCATATAAAAGTGAATTGAAAGTCTGGGATATAGGAGAGGTTAAGAGTTTTCTAAAGGTAGCAGAAAGTAGTAGATATTATATTGCATTCCTTTTGGCACTTACTACCGGAATGCGACAGGGTGAGATATTAGCCCTAAGATGGAAAGATATTGATTTTAATAATAATACACTTTCAATTAAACAGACTTTAAATCATGCAGGGAACAAAATAATAGCAGGAGCAAAAACAAAGTCTGGACAAAGAAGTATTGCATTACCTAATGAAACAATAAATTTTTTAGTAAAGCATAAAGAAATCATTGATAATGAAAAAAGGGTAGCAGCGATTTTATATATAAACAATGATCTTGTGGTATGCACAAATATCGGGACACCATGTTTACCTAGAAATTTATTAAGGTCTTTTTATAGCTTAATAGAGAAAATAGATATAACAAAGATTAGATTCCATGATTTAAGGCATACACATGCAACTTTGTTATTGAAAGAAGGTGTTCATCCTAAAGTAGTTGCAGAACGACTTGGACATTCAAATATACGTGTCACATTAGATACTTATAGTCATGTATTACCGAGTATGCAACTTGAGACTGCAAATAAAATAAATCAGCTATTATTCTAATTTATTGTACAGGAGGATGTTTAAAATGGAGAAAAATATTTTAAATGATTTATTAAAACAAAATACGCCGATTAATTTTATTGAAGGCAAAGATATAAGAGTGGTTATTCAAGATGATGATATTCAAAATGAAGGATGGAAATCAAATGTTAAGGCTATAAAACTTTTAATTGATGAGTTGCCCGTCGGATTTATTCAAAAAGATACAGAAGACTTTTTAATTAATGAAAAAATTACTTTTCTTTTACTTAATTCAATTGCTGAATTGTTGAAGGATAATGATCCTATTGGATTTATACGCAATAAAAATAATATGGAAGTAATAAACTATTTCATAGACTTAGTAAGTGATCAAAAATGGGAATCTAATCCAGCTTTTCAAGAGTTTATTTAAGAATGAAACGACGATTAAACAAAAACATTTGAAGGAGATTATTGATGTCTTATTGCTATTGTACGAAGTGTGAGAGTGTTTATAGATGTGAAGATGTAAATGTGTGTTGTGGTAATAAAATTAATTTAATTGATTGGGCAGAATTTGCTTTTATTATGGGATATCCTTTATATCCTGTTAAGAAGAAATATGCTGGGTTTCATTTAGATTTATATAAACGTTTAGATGCTAAATCTATGTATAATCTTAGGGAATATGATCCTGAACTTTTTTATTATGAGTTTGATGGCTGGAAAGAGAGTGAATTAAAAAAACATAAATAATAACGTAATATTATTATAATTTGATTAATAGTTTAGGATAAAGTCGTAGAATAAATATCCGAATTGTATCCTTTACGAAATGATTTAGGACAACGTCCTAAATTATTTTGTAGAGGACAGCAAGCGGAGCGCGGTAGTAAATGAACAACTTTATGGTAGGGTGACCAATATGTGACCAGAGAATCTGTGAAGGCTTTAAAATTAATAAGTATAAAATAGAAACCCCTTGACTATCAAGGGGTTTTTCATATGACCCCGGAGAGGCTCGAACTCACGACCTCCACCCTGTCAAGGTGGCGCTCTCCCTACTGAGCTACGGGATCTTCAAAATGCTTATGTAACAGCATCTTTAATCATTATGTTAAAACAATTATATATAATTAACTGAAATTTTACAATATTTTTATAGTAATCTTTTGAACCGGAAGAATTTGGAGTCAATTTAGTAGTGTATTAAGGAATATATAAGTAGAGAATGTAATGAAAAGTGGGTTCAAATAGAGCGGTTATATCATTTTTTTCGATACCAATTCAAAGGACTTTCATCACTCAAATCAACAAGAAAAGGGAATAAGAAGTGTAAAGGTAAGCTTAAAAGTTCTGGCATAGCGTTTACGGTTTTCTTTGATAAATATTGCCTTCCGAAACAATACGGACAATCTTTTTCAAATGCCATGAGTATCGACCATACATCTTTTACTTTCCATTTCGTTTTACAATACGTACAACGCGCCATGAAATTCCTCCTCGGTTTTCGATATTTTTTAATATATTCCATTTCATTGTGATAAAGTCAAGTGTATTTCGTGTGATAAAATGTGTGTTTTTTATAAAAGATAATAAAGCTATTAAATTTCATCACACGAAACAAGCATACCCCGCCCTAAATCCAAACCGGGAGTATGCTTGCTTAATTTTCAGTATAGTGTACTGCATTGTACTCAACATATAACAATAAAGCTAAGGTTTATTCAATGATCATGCCCGATTGGTGAAGGTTAATTATATGTCCGGCGTTTACACATTGCCCAAATAACTTCGCGTTAAGTTTGGGAGAATAATTTTTCCATTCTTACTGTATTTGTCGAATAACTCTGATAGGAGAAGAACAAAGTTTTTATACTCTTCTTCATTTTCCTTTGGAGCATAGGACGCCGATAAATTCCTTCCTAAAAATCCATCATAATCAAGAAGTAAATCATTTTGATATTCTTTAAACTCATACTCTCCATCTTTAAAGAAGCTGTTAAATGCTTCTGGAGTTTCATCTATTCCACCGCTAAAGCCTTTAAAGGTTGGACAGGTTTTCTGGCAAATTTCTGCGTTCTCTTTAATAAGTGGACTAGTTACATCTCTACTATTCCAAACAAGAGCAACATTTGCCTTTTGTTTCAAAATTCGTTGGCATTCGATTTTGAAAGTTTCTTTATCAAACCAATGAAATGCTTGAGCAACAGTTATTAAATCCACACTATTTTCCTTTAAAGTGGTATGTTCGGCAGTTGCTTTTATAGATTGAAAACGAGAATATTGGTTTAACGATTGTTATGCCATTTTTCTCATGTCATCATTTGGCTCCACTCCAATAACATGTAAACCACTTTCAAGCAGCTGGCGGCTAAATATCCCCGTACCTGAACCAATATCGGCCACAATCTGATTCTCATTTAGTTCGTTAGCTGAAAGCAAATACTCAATATATTCATTGGGATAACTAGGTCGATATTTCGCATATATATCGGCCTTGTCAGTAAAATTTTCTGTTGTTTTCACCGTACTACCTTCTTTCCCGCGATATTATGTATAGAAATAGGAACCAAATAGTAATTTCTGCATCAGTCTCTAAGTCTACAATGTAAAAGTCCAGCTAAATGGAGCTGCCTTAGTTCCCTTATTCAAATTATACTATTTTATATGATATCTTCCAAAAGACCATGAGTTCTTATTCATCTAAATGGTCTAATTGTTGAATAATATGACCACTTGTATATCGCACGAGGGGTATGTAGGATAAGAGCTTCGCATTTTCAATATGCAAATTGGCCAATATATCCTTTTTACAATTTACTTAAAATCATGTATAACAGAGATACAAGATTATTTTACCCCGCTATTTGCGGGCAGTAAGATCCCCGCTCAAAATTCAGCGAAAGCAAAGAATTTAGGTGGGAGATTAACTGCCCGTAAAAGCCCGATTGGTTCAACTAATAATCAGTGGGGAATGAAGACCCCCCACTGATTAAAGTTTCACTTTATAAATATTCAGAAGTAGAGGGAGAATTATTGTAATGGTAAGGAAGACGTTCAAGATGCGCGTATCTAGAAATAGAACGATTTCAATTAATGGCTCAATTCTTGATGTGGATGTTACACATGATGAGTTTTTACAAGAGTTTGTTGAGTGGGTTGATTCTAAAGGTTGGTCGTTTATGGGAATGACAGATGAGATTACACCTGAGGAAGCTAGTCAAAAATTAATAGATTCATTAATTGATGAGAAGGATAAGAAAGAATAATTCTTTCTTATTTTTTATTGTATATTTATGTTCTTTATCGTAAAAGTATGATATAGTAAAAAACAGTGAATATTCTTCCAATTTAATACAAATTACATATAGATTGGTAGATTCAATTTTTAAACTGTGAGAGTATAGGGAAAAGGGAGAGTCATATGGTAAATTTAAAGAAAATTTTGGCTTTTATTACCGTTATTTGTTTATTTTTTTTGACACCTATGACGTTACGTGCTGAGACGAATGTTGGAGTGAATCCAGAACAAGTGGCACCACCACCTAAGGAAGGGCCAAATGTTTTTAGTCAGTTTGCAACTACGATCGATGCGAAAACTGGAGATATTTTGTACGATAAAAACGCACATCATCGGGCGTTTCCGGCTAGTATGACGAAAGTGTTAACGGCGATTTTACTTATGGAGCATACGAAGCCAGAGGATCAATTTACGTTTTCACAAGTAGCATTAGATCAAGAGAAGAGTAATTATCAAATTGAGTTTCAACCTGGTGAGACGATTAATAGAAATACTGCACTTATGATTTTAATGGTGCTAAGTGCGAATGATGTGTCATATGCAATTGCAGAGCGTATTGGCGGAAGTGTTGAGAATTTCGCTAATATGATGAATGAGAGAGCGAAGCAATTAGGGGCTACCGATAGTCATTTTGTAACACCAAATGGATTGCATGATCCGAACCATTATACTACGCCATATGATATGGCTATGATTACGAGAGGTGTGCAAAAGTACCCTGAGATTTTGCAAGCGATGAATACGAAAAGGACGACAGTTACGACATCTAGGCAGACGGTGTCTATTTTTAATAAATCTACTTATTTTGAAAATCCATTTAGTATTGGCGGTAAGACAGGTTTTACAAATGAAGCGCGCAATACGCTCGTTCTATTAAATGAGAAGGATGGAAATCGTATTATAAATGTAGTAATGGCTTCTCAAAGACCTGAAATTTATGAAGATTTAAAGCAGATGGCGGACTATTCTTTTGGTCAATTTGTGAAGCAAACGGTACTAGATAAACATAGTTGGCATCAAAAGACAACGTATTTAAATAAAGACATTGATAGCGAACTTGAGCAAAGTGCAGAACTTATGCTTAAGAAAGATGAAGGAAAAAACGTAAGGACAATTTTCCGTGCGGCTTCATTAGATAAAGATTCTTTATATCATAAAGGAATTCATCGTGGTGAGGTAGTTGGGGCAGTTGATATCACAAAGAATAATCAAACAATTGCGACGGTTAATGTTCTTTCTAAAGAAGATGTTACTTTTGCAATGCCTAAAAAAGATACGATTGAGCCTGAAGTAAACGAATCAAACGTGAAAATAATAAGCATTGGGATAGGTGCTGCCATATTATTTGGAGTCATTTTATTTGTAGTGCTACGCCGAAATACAAAAGGAATGAAAGCAGAAGAAAAATAAATTACTAGTTAAAAGGCTGTGAAGAGACTTTGTCACAGTCTTTTTTATATATCGAAAATAACTAATAATTGTAAATTTTCTTATTGCATTTCCGGTATGTTCGTTATATTATTTAGTTGTGTTCTTGTTAAAGAACGGAAGTGAATATTGCATACTTCAAATAATATAAAACAACGGAGAGGGAGAGATACGATGAAATTAATTTGGAAGGTGATTAGCAACGTTATCTCATTTGTTTTATTTGCATTGATGATTTGCTTAGCTTTTGTAGTTATTTCTTCAAAAGCGAGCGGCGGAGATCCAACAGTGATGGGATATCAATTTAAATCAGTGTTATCAGGATCGATGGAACCGACATTTTTAACAGGATCAATCATTGCGATAGAGCCGACGAAAGATGGTTCTAAATATAAAAAAGGTGATGTTATTACCTTTAAAGAGAAAGATGAAAAAATTATCACTCACCGTATTATCGGTGTGAAAGATACAAATGGAAAAGTAATGTATGAAACAAAAGGGGATAACAACAACGGTGCTGATTTAGAACCAGTACTTGCGGAGAATGTAATTGGAAAATATGCGGATATTACAGTTCCTTATGCAGGCTATGCATTAAATTATGCGAATTCAAAAGCTGGAGCTGCTTTACTTCTTATTATTCCAGGAGTCTTTTTGCTAGGATATTCCGCTATTACTATTTTTAGTGCGATTCGTAGCATAGACGGAGAAAAGAAAGAGAAAAAAGTAGAACAATCCGTCTAGTTCATTTGGTTATACTTTCCGTTTAGGAAGTTGACAAATATATAAATCAAGGGGATATGGACATGACTTTAAAGAAAAAATTAGGGATGGGTATCGCATCAGCAGTATTAGGAGCGGCATTAGTTGGCGGAGGAACATTTGCATACTTTAGCGATAAAGAAGTGTCAAATAATACATTTGCGTCTGGTACGCTTGATTTAGCATTAAATCCATCAACAGTTGTTAATGTATCGAATTTAAAGCCTGGTGATACAGTTGAAAAAGAATTTAAATTAGAAAATAAAGGGACACTAGATATTAAAAAAGTACTACTAAAAACAGATTACAATGTAGAAGATGTGAAGAAAGATAATAAAGATGATTTTGGTAAACATATTAAAGTAACATTCTTAAAAAATGTAGACAAGCATGAAACAATCGTAAAAGAAACAACGCTAGATAAATTGAAGGGTGACACACTTACTGCGGTAAATAACGATTTAGCTGCTTGGTTCTGGGATGAAAAAGGTATTTCAGCAGGTAAATCTGATAAATTCAAAGTGAAATTTGAATTCGTTGATAATAAAAAAGATCAAAATGAATTCCAAGGCGATAAGTTACAATTAACTTGGACGTTTGATGCACAGCAAGGCGATGGTGAAACAAAATAATAAGGACAACAAAAAGAGACTATCGAAAGTGATAGTCTCTTTTTCTGCTAAAAGTGAAATGTAAAAAGAAACATAATTTGTATATCATTTTATAATTCACTTTATTATAATAAAGATATAGTTCTTGATAAAGAACAAGTTGTTCGATAGGAGAGATTAAAATGCTGAAGCAACCGCGTAAATTCAAAAAGATGCTTATATTGCCATGTTTGTGTTCTATTACTTTTTATTTAGGCTCTCAAATGATGACTTATACAGAAGCAGCTTTCGTTCATGAAACGAAAGTAGCGGCTACTATTTCTACAGCAAGTATTTTTCCAAAAACAGTTGATCAATTAATAGAACAAGCTAAGCAGCATAAGGAAGTTATTTTGCATGAGTATAAAGAGATGAAATCAAAATTAAATGTTAGATCCACTCAGGAGATAGAACAGGCGCTTGTTATATGGAAGCAAGGACGCGAGAAGATAGCTGCTGAGAGAGAATCGTTACAAAAAGTATATAAATCAATAGAAGAACCGTATAATCAAGTACAAGAAGAGTTAAAAGGACATACAACTGAATCGAATAAGCAAGTATTCTCGTATGTGAATGCTGGCTTCCATATAGTAAAAGAAAACTGTGAGTATATTGATAAAGAAGTTAATTTACAAGTGATTGATAAACAAATTCAAGATTTTGAGAAGTTACTAGTAGATGAAACAGCAAAACAAGTGAGTGAGGCTGAGAAGCAAAAAGAACTAGAAGAGAAGAAACAAGAGGAAGCGAAAAAGCTAGAAGAGAAGAAACAAGAGGAAGCGAGAAAGCTAGAAGAGAAGAAACAAGAAGAAGCAAAAAAACTAGAAGAGAAGAAACAAGAGGAAGCGAAAAAGCTAGAAGAGAAGAAGAAACAAGAGGAAGCAAAAAATCAAGAAGAGAGTAAGAAACAAGAATAGCAAGTAAAATACAGCGACATATAGAGAGAATAGCGGTTATAAAGCCGAGTAGGTGAGAGAATATTGCGACTCACCTATTCGGCGTGTCTTCTTTATTTTAACAATCTACGTCAAAAAACAGATATGAGAAAATTAATTGGCAATATGATGTGAAGATTAATAATTAGTATAGATAGGGAATATTAATTAAAGTTTTTCTTTATTTCTCATTTTTTCGGAAATTTCTAAATAATATTGAGAAATAAAAATAACTGAAAATATTAATAAATATGTGTTGTATTTATATAATAATGTTCGTTATAATGAACATAAGGTTTTTAAAAAAGAACACATATTAGCTAAGCTAATATAGTTTTAGTTACATCTCTTATTTTAAATAAGAGATAGCAATAAAAATATAAAAAACAGCTAGGGGGAATTGATTGTGAGTCTGAAAAAGAAATTAGGTATGGGAGTTGCATCAGCAGCATTGGGGTTATCTTTAATTGGTGGAGGAACGTTTGCATACTTTAGCGATAAAGAAGTATCGAACAATACATTTGCAGCTGGGACGTTAGATCTTACATTAGACCCTAAAACGCTTGTAGATATTAAAGATTTAAAACCAGGGGATTCTGTTAAGAAAGAGTTCTTATTAAAGAATAGCGGTTCATTAACAATTAAAGACGTTAAATTAGCGACAAAGTATACTGTGAAAGATGCAAAAGGCGATAATGCTGGTGAAGACTTTGGTAAGCACATTAAAGTGAAATTCCTTTGGAACTGGGATAAACAAAGTGAACCTGTATATGAAACAACTTTAGCAGACTTACAAAAAACCGATCCAGATCTTTTAGCTAAAGACATCTTTGCTCCTGAGTGGGGAGAAAAGGGTGGATTAGAAGCTGGTACAGAGGATTATTTATGGGTACAATTTGAATTTGTAGATGATGGAAAAGACCAAAATATCTTCCAAGGCGATTCATTGAATTTAGAATGGACATTCAATGCTAACCAAGAAGCTGGCGAAGAAAAATAATAAAAAAGCGGGTATCCCCCGCTTTTTTTATAAAGAAAAAAGAAGTGCTGATTGTAAGCACTTCTTTCTATTTATTATTTTTGATCTTGCTTCCATTTTGTAAATTCAAGAAATTCACGAAATTGTTCTTTGGAGACGCCGGAGTTCATTGCATCTTTAACGAGCTGTGTCCATTCGGAGTCTAAGTGATTTTCCTTTGTTGTTTCATCATGAAGTAAAGTATCAACTGGAATTTGTAGAACTGCTGCAATTTTTTCAAGAAACTGAATGGAAGGGTTTTTTTGTAAATTTCGTTCTATAGAACTAATGTAAGATTTAGCAACGCCAGCTTTTTCGGCAAGTTCAGTTAATGAAATACCTTTTTGTAAACGCAGGCGTTTTATACGTTCTCCAATCATATTTGCGCACCTTTCTATCAATATGTCGTCGTCTTATGATGTCATTATTATAACATAAACTTCGCTAAAAAGAACAAACCTATTGAGCCTGAGTGGCCGGCTTCATACGTTGGAAAAAATGTTCGATATCTTGCAAGGCGATACCAGCGTCTAGAGCTTCAAGTATTAAATCAATCCATTCTTGATCCAATGCGTCAGTCTTATCTTTGTACAAATGTAATTCCTCCCTAATTATCGGTCATAACTGCTGCTACAGAATACGTGATAATACAATCAGATTTTGTATTTTTATGTAGTGAATTATCAAATATTTTGTAGATAAAACAAAGATAAAATCCCCATTAAATTCCCTCTATGGCGATTATAAAGTTTCTGACAAATATTTTCAATATTTTCAGAAAACATTGTTGAATTGTGATATATTCGTATGCTAACTATGGAATTTTTACAAATATATTAAAAACATTACATAATATGACTAAATATTGAAAAAATATTGAATTTTTAATAAAATTCAATTTGTAATACATATTATTTATTAGGGGAGGAAATAAGGGATGAACAAGAAACCGTTCAAAGTTTTATCATCAATCGCTTTGACAGCTGTATTAGGTCTTTCATTCGGAGCGGGTGGCCAGTCTGCATATGCTGAAACGCCTGTTAATAAGACAGCTACGAGCCCAGTTGATGATCATTTAATTCCGGAAGAACGTTTAGCAGATGCGCTAAAAAAACGTGGGGTAATTGATTCGAAGGCTTCAGAGACAGAAACAAAGAAAGCTGTCGAAAAATACGTAGAGAACAAAAAGGGTGAAAATCCTGGGAAAGAAGTATCAAATGGGGACCCACTTACGAAAGAAGCATCTGACTTTTTAAAGAAAGTGAAAGATGCAAAAGCAGATACGAAAGAAAAGTTAGATAAACCTGCGACAGGAACACCTGCAGCGACAGGGCCAGTTAAGGGTGGTCTAAATGGTAAAGTACCAACATCTCCAGCAAAGCAAAAAGCGTACAACGGTGATGTTCGTAAAGATAAAGTACTCGTTCTACTTGTAGAGTACGCTGACTTTAAACATAACAATATCGATAAAGAACCTGGTTATATGTATTCGGAAGACTTTAACAAAGAACATTATGAAAAAATGTTATTCGGTAATGAGCCATTCACATTAGATGATGGAAGTAAAATTGAAACATTTAAACAATATTATGAAGAGCAATCTGGCGGTAGTTATACAGTAGACGGCACGGTTACAAAATGGTTAACAGTTCCTGGTAAAGCTGCTGATTACGGTGCGGATGCTGCAAGCGGCGGTCATGATAATAAAGGACCAAAAGGACCACGTGATTTAGTAAAAGATGCATTAAAAGCAGCTGTAGATAGCGGTATTGATTTATCAGAGTTCGACCAATTCGATCAATACGATGTAAATGGCGATGGAAATCAAAATCAACCGGACGGTTTAATCGATCACTTAATGATTATTCATGCAGGTGTTGGACAAGAAGCAGGCGGTGGTAAATTAGGTGACGATGCAATTTGGTCACATCGCTGGACTGTTGGACCGAAACCATTCCCAATCGAAGGCACACAAGCGAAAGTTCCGTATTGGGGAGGAAAGATGGCAGCATTTGACTACACAATTGAGCCAGAAGATGGCGCAGTTGGTGTATTCGCACATGAATATGGTCATGATTTAGGTCTTCCAGATGAGTATGATACACAATATAGCGGTCAAGGTGAGCCGATTGAATCTTGGTCTATTATGAGTGGCGGTAGCTGGGCTGGTAAAATTGCAGGAACAACGCCAACAAGTTTCTCACCGCAAAATAAAGAGTTTTTCCAAAAAACAATCGGTGGTAACTGGGCAAATATCGTAGAAGTAGATTACGAGAAATTAAATAAAGGTATCGGTTTAGCAACATATTTAGACCAAAGTGTTACGAAATCTAACCGTCCAGGTATGATTCGTGTAAACTTACCTGATAAAGATGTAAAAACAATTGCCCCAGCATTTGGTAAACAGTATTACTACAGCACAAAAGGTGACGATCTTCATACGAAGATGGAAACACCACTGTTCGATTTAACGAATGCAACGAATGCAAAATTTGATTTCAAATCATTATATGAAATTGAAGCAGAGTATGACTTCCTTGAAGTACATGCTGTAACAGAAGATGGTAAACAAACGTTAATTGAAAGACTTGGTGAGAAAGCTAATAGTGGAAATGCAGATTCGACAAATGGAAAATGGATTGACAAATCATATGACTTAAGCCAATTCAAAGGTAAGAAAGTAAAATTAACATTTGATTACATTACTGATGGTGGTTTAGCATTAAATGGATTTGCTCTTGATAATGCTTCATTAACAGTAGATGGTAAAGTAGTATTCTCTGATGATGCAGAAGGGACACCACAATTAAAATTAGACGGCTTCGTTGTATCTAACGGAACTGAGAAGAAAAAACATAACTATTATGTAGAGTGGAGAAACTATGCTGGTGCAGATAACGCATTGAAATTTGCACGCGGTCCAGTATTTAACACTGGTATGGTTGTATGGTATGCGGATTCAGCTTACACAGATAACTGGGTTGGCGTACACCCAGGACACGGTTTCCTTGGCGTAGTGGATTCTCATCCAGAAGCAATTGTAGGAACTTTAAATGGTAAACCGACAGTTAAGAGTAGTACACGATTCCAAATTGCTGATGCGGCGTTCTCATTCGACAAAACACCAGCTTGGAAAGTTGTATCTCCAACGCGTGGAACATTTACGTATGATGGCTTAGCGGGTGTACCGAAGTTTGATGATTCAAAAACGTATATTAATCAACAGATTCCAGATGCAGGGCGTATTTTACCGAATCTTGGCCTGAAGTTTGAAGTAGTAGGACAAGCTGATGATAATTCTGCAGGTGCTGTTCGTTTATATCGTTAATACAGTAAAACTACCGAGAGATTTGCTTTCGGTAGTTTTTTTGTGAGCAATGAATTTTATATAAAAGAAGAAATTATATATAATGTAACTTTATGAATAGAAATTTATTATATATGAAGTCTATATAAATAATGAAAGAATTGGATAAAAATAGTGGGAGAAGGTGAATGAATGAGTGTTTCTTCTATTGTAAATAAACAAAAAGCATATTTTTATAATGGCCATACGAGAAGTATAGAAGTGAGAAAGAATAATTTGAAGAAGCTTTATGAAGGCATTCAGCGTTTTGAAGAAGAAATATTTCAGGCGTTGAAATTAGATTTAAATAAGTCAGTTCATGAGTCGTTTACAACGGAAGTGGGATATGTATTAAAAGAAATTTCCTTTCAATTGAAGCATATTTCATCGTGGAGTAAACCGAAGCGTGTTCGAACAGCGCTGACTCATTTTGGATCAAAGGGGAAAGTAGTACCTGAACCGTACGGTGTGACACTTATTATTGCACCGTGGAACTATCCGTTTCAATTAGCAATTGCGCCACTTGTAGGAGCTCTAGCAGCTGGAAATACAATCGTTTTAAAACCGTCGGAGTTAACGCCAAACGTTTCCAAAGTGATTACAAGGATGTTAGAGGATTTATTCCAAGAAGAGCTTGTAGCGGTAGTAGAAGGCGGCGTTGAAGAGAGTACAGCTTTGCTGAAGGAACCATTTGATTATATTTTCTTCACAGGTAGTGTGGGCGTGGGGAAAGTTGTCATGGAAGCAGCAGCAAAACAGTTGACGCCGCTTACGTTAGAACTTGGCGGGAAAAGTCCATGTATTGTACATAAAGATGCGAAAATAGATGTAACGGCAAGAAGGATTGTGTGGGGAAAGTTTTTAAATGCAGGGCAAACGTGTGTAGCACCTGATTATATGTATGTGCATGCTTCCGTGAAAGAACAGTTAATTGAAGCGTTGCGACATGAAATTGCGGAGCAGTATGGGAAAGAGCCACTGCACAATGATAATTATGTACGAATTGTGAGTGAGCGTCATTTTGAACGTTTATGTACGTTTTTGAAAGATGGGAAAACTGTAATTGGTGGGAACTATAAAAAAGAGACTTTACATATAGAACCAACAGTGTTAACTAATGTTACATGGAAAAGTTCCGTTATGGAAGATGAAATTTTTGGTCCGATTTTACCAATCATAGAGTATGACAATATAGAAGATGTAATTGGCACAATCCAGCAACATCCGAAGCCGTTAGCGTTATATGTATTTTCTGAAGATAAAGAGGTACAAAAGAAAGTAACGAGTAATATTTCGTATGGCGGAGGCTGTATTAATGATGTCGTCTATCATCTTGCAACACCATATTTACCTTTTGGTGGCGTCGGAAGTAGTGGATTAGGGAGTTATCATGGGGAAGAAAGTTTTCGGACTTTTTCACATTATAAAAGCATTTTAGCCCAATCTACGGCATTCGATATGAAAATTCGCTACTCTTCTACAAAAAGTGCTTTAAAATTCATACGAAAGTTGTTAAAATGATGATGGTGTTTATCAGTAGGCGTAGCCGTATGATAAAAGCCCCTTCGCAATGGAAGGGGTTTTTCTGTTCGACATTATGTATCAGGCGAAAATGAATCAAACATACTACATAAAGAATAGAAGTGAACGCTTGCTAAATAACCATTTTTGTTTGGATCGAAACAAAAAATAGTCTATAGAACATAAATATTTATTCATGAATATAAAAATTTAAATTTGAGGTAGATAGGACGGGAAAATGAAAAAGATTATTAAAGTTGAAGCAGTAGAAAAACATTTTGGAAATCAAGTGATTATCCCACCGCTTTCTTTAGATATTAAAGAAGGGGAATTTTTAACTATTTTAGGACCGAGTGGTTGCGGGAAAACGACGTTACTTCGTATGATCGCAGGGTTTGAAACTCCAACTAAAGGGAATCTTTTATTAGATGATGAAAAGATTAACGATTTGCCACCATATAAGCGTCATATGAACCTAGTGTTCCAACATTATGCGCTATTCCCACATATGAATGTGGAGAAAAATATTTGTTTCGGTATGAAAATGCAGAAAGTACCGGCAGCAGAGCAGAAAGAGCGTGCTGAAGAGGCAATGCGTTTAACGCAGTTACTTGAGTTCCGTAATCGTAAACCTGCAAAGCTTTCTGGTGGACAGCAGCAGCGTGTAGCAATTGCGAGAGCGATTGTAAATAACCCGCGTGTATTATTACTAGACGAGCCACTTGGAGCATTAGACTTTAAGTTAAGAAAAGACTTGCAACGTGAATTGAAAAACTTACAACGTAATTTAGGAATTACGTTCATATACGTAACGCACGACCAAGAAGAAGCGATGAGCATGAGTGATCGTATCGTTGTTATGAATAAAGGCCATATTGAACAAATCGGAACGCCGAAAGAAATTTATAATAAGCCGAAAACGTTGTTCGTTGCGACATTTATCGGTGAAAATAATATTGTGAAAAACGGGGAAGGCTATGTAGCAATTCGCCCTGAAAATGTAAAAGTGCGTTCGGTTGAAGAGCAGATTTTAAAAGAATACCACCTTGGACATATTGAAGACATTGAGTTTGTTGGAAATATGGAAAAGCTTTATGTACGTGATGAGAAAACATCAGAATTACTAATGGCATATCAAACTGCTGAAGAAGCAGCGCAGTGGAGCATTGGAGATAATGTATACGTAGGCTGGGAGCAAGAGGACGAGGTGACCTTAAATTGAAAAAAGGGAAATTACTCGCACTACCTACAGTCGCGTGGCTGTTAATCTTCTTCCTAATTCCCCTTCTGTTTGTATTGGCATTTGCCTTCATGCAGCGCGGAGCATATGGGACAGTGGAAATGCAATTTACATTAGAAAACATAGCACGTGTATTTGACCCATTATATATGGGGACGTTATGGGAAACAGTGAAAATTGCGGTTATTACGACAGTAATATGTTTACTAATTGGTTATCCATTTGCGTATACAATTACAATTGTTGATCGTAAATATCGTTCGATTCTTTTATTATTGGCAACGATCCCGTTTTGGATTAACTTCCTTGTTCGTTCATACGCATGGATTGTTATTTTACGTTCACAAGGTCTTGTAAACACATTGTTATTGAAGCTAGGCGTTATTAGTGAACCGTTAAATTTACTATACAATACACCTTCTGTAATACTTGGGATGGTATATTCTTTATTACCATTTATGATTTTACCGGTGTATGCAGCGATTGAGCAGCTTGATAAGCGTAAGCTAGAAGCAGCTTATGATTTAGGGGCAACACCAGTAAAGGCATTTTGGAATGTTACAGTACCAATGACGATGTCAGGGATTGCTACCGGTTCTATTTTAGTGTTTGTTTCTTCTATCGGAATGTTTGTTGTATCAGACGTTATGGGTGGATCGAAAGTAGCATTAATCGGAAACGTAATTCAAAATCAATTCTTAGGAGCGCGTGATTGGCCGTTTGGATCTGCGTTATCTATGATTGTTGTTCTATTCTCTGTTCTGTTAATTTACTTATATTATCGTGCAACGAAAGTATATAAATATGATGGGAACGGAGGGGAATAGGCAAAAATGAAGAAGTTTTTAGTTTCTTATTCTTGGTTAATTTTATTGTTCTTGTATTTTCCAATGATGGTTTTAATGGTATATTCCTTCAATGATTCTCGCATTAATGCGGAATGGGAAGGGTTCACATTCCATTGGTATACAGATTTATTTCAAAAACAAGATGTTATTGATGCATTTGTAAATAGTATGACGATTGCGATCGTAACGACGATTGTAACGACTGTTCTTGGTGTGATTTTCGCAATTGCATTACATCGTTATAAATATCGTTATGAAGGGGCCATTAACGGTCTTGTGTATTTACCAATTTTAATTCCTGATATTTTAATGGGATTATCTTTACTTATTTTATTTAGTCAATTAGGTATGGAGCTTGGTAAAACAACAATTATTATTGCACACATTACTTTTAGCATTTCATTTGTTGTCGTTATTTTAGCAGCACGTCTTTCTGGTATGGGACGTGATTTAGAAGAGGCTGCGAATGATTTAGGAGCAACGCCGTGGCAAACATTTCGTTTTGTAACGTTCCCAGCGATTGCACCTGGAGTTATTTCGGCTGCATTATTAACATTCACATTATCAATTGATGATTTTGTAATTAGTTTCTTCGTATCAGGACCAGGATCAACAACATTGCCATTATACATTTACAGTATGGTTAAGCGCGGAGTATCACCAGAAATTAATGCACTTTCTACAATTTTAATTGTGGCTATCGTAGGATTAATGGTTCTATCTGAAATCTTCCGTAACAAAGGTGCAGATGGTGAAGAAAACTCTGGAGGACACCTTCCTTTATAATACGAACGATATAGAAAGTACGAGGAGGTAATAAAACCGATGAAATTAATGAAAAGATTAGCCGGCGCAGCAATTAGCTTTAGCCTTGTTGCTGGTGCACTTGCTGGTTGTGGTGAAAAAAAAGAAGAGTTAAACATTTATAGCTGGGCTGACAATTTTGATGAGCAAGTGCTAAGAGATTTTGAAAAGAAATATAACGTGAAAATTAACTATGATAAGTATGCAAGTAATGAAGAAATGTTTGCGAAATTACAAGCAGGTGGCGCGAAGTATGATTTAATTCAGCCGTCGGATTATATGGTTAAAACGATGGCGAAAATGGATTTATTAGCGCCGTTAGATAAAAAGAATATCCCAAATATCGAAAACATGATTTCTAATTTTAAAACACCTGCGTTTGATCCAGAGAATAAATATTCTTTAGTATATACTTGGGGCGTAACAGGTATTGCATACAATAAAAAGTATGTGAAGGAAGCACCTACAAGCTGGGCTGACTTATGGAATGAGAAATATAAAGGGCATGTAACTTTATTAAATGATTCTCGTGAAGTGTTAGGAATGGGTCTTAAGAAGCATGGATTCTCAAACAGCACGAAAGACGATGCACAGTTAAAGACAGCAGCAACTGATTTACAGAAGCTACTTCCAAACTTATTAGCATTTGATACAGATAATATTAAACAAAAATTCATTACAGAAGATGCTTGGATCGGAACAGTTTGGTCTGGGGATGCAGCATTTATCGCAAAAGATAATAAAGATGTAGAGTACGTTGTACCAAAAGAAGGCGGCACAATTTGGGCTGATACGTTAGCAATTCCAAAAGGTGCGAAAAACAAAGAGCTTGCAGAGAAGTTTATGAACTACTTATTAGATGAAAAAGTAAGTGTGAAAAACTACGAGTCAATTGGATACAGTAATCCAAATGAAAAAGCTCATCCTCTTCATAGTAAAGAATATCGTGAAAACCACATGATCTTCTTAACGAAAGAAGAATTAGATCGTACAGAATGGCTTGTTGATGTAGACGATAAGCTAAAAGACTACGACCGTTACTGGACAGAGTTAAAAACAAAAGGTAAATAAGTGAGAAAATGCGGTTTCTAAAGTAGAAATCGCATTTTTTCATAGTAGGAGGAAATCGTTTGAAGAAGAAGTTGCATCAATATGAGGTAATGTGTATCGGTTTATTATTTGCTGTATTTGGCATTGTTGCTTGGAGAGTACATGCTGGTGGCGTTACAGTGATGGATACATATGTCCGAGGATTAGTAAAAGGAGTACAAACAGAAGAGTCGTTTGCATTTTTCTCACATTATACAAAATTAGGGTCTGCCATTGGAATCGTAACTACGCTCATTATAAGTTTACTTGTTTTTTGGAGAAAACGTTATTTTGCTGCGATGATTGTATATCCTATGGGCATTTTAGTAACACATCTTGTGAATAAAGGAATAAAAGAAATTGTGAAAAGAGATCGTCCTTCGTTAAACGAAGCGTTGGATGCACTTGGGTATAGCTTCCCTAGTGGTCATGCGATGTTATCTATTATGACATTCGGGTTTCTTGCTTATATCATTGCAGCAAATTTGAAGAGTGTGACCGGAAAATATGTGATAACGCTTTTCATGGGAATAGTAATCGTATCGATTGGATTAAGTAGAGTCATTTTAAATGTACATTATCCAACTGATATTTTAGCAGGCTACTGCGTAGGTGGTATTTTATTAATTATGGCGATTTATTACCATCGTTTACTTACTGAGAGGTTTGCTCTTAATAAAGAGAGATAGAAAAACGTCTAGAAAAACTATTATTATAGTTTTTCTAGACGTTTTTTGTTTGTATGAAGATGTGATACATTATAAGTAACAATTGAATGATGTAAAGTAGGTGAAAATGTGTGAAAACAAATGTACATAAAGTAGATAAGTGGGGGAAGTTAGGAGCTTTTTTATATCAGTTTCGTTATACAGTAATTGTAGCATTATTATTGCTTGCGATAGTACTCGGTATTTTCGCTCCAAAGTTACCGGGAGTATTAGGTGGTGACGGTTTCCAAACAGAAGGAGACTATCAAAAAACGAAAGAAATTTTAGATAAAGATTTTAAGAGGTCTCAAGATACGCTGTTACTCGTTTTTGAAAAAAATAAAGGTGTTTCACATGAGGAATTTCAAAAGCAAGTAGAGGGAATTGTAAAAAATGTACAAGAGAAAGAGACATATGAATCTTTCCATCACCCAGTGCAAAATAAAGAAATGTTACAAGATGATATCGGCTATGCGACAATTTTATTTTCCGGGAAAACAAATAAAGAACGAATGGAAAAGACATTACAATTTGCTGATAAAATTGAAAAGGAAAGTAATACAGCATTAAAAGTAACACCTACAGGGTTTCCGAAAATTAATAAAGAAATTAATGAAAGAACGCAAAATGATTTAAAAGTGGCAGAGATGATTGGGTTACCAATTGCATTTCTCGTATTACTATTTTCATTCGGTAGCCTTTTGGCATCTATTTTACCAATTGTAAATGGGGCACTTAGTGTTATTAGTACGATGGGCATATTATATTTTATAGGTAGCGATAAGGAACTATCTATCTTTGTGCTAAATGTTGCACCGATGATCGGACTTGCGTTATCTATTGATTTTGCGCTATTATTTGTAAATCGTTTTCGAGAGGAAGTTGCAAAGCGAACGGTAAAAGAAGCAATAGCAATTACATATCAGACAGCAGGGCGGGCAATCGTATTTTCAGGATTATGTGTATTCGTTGGCCTATCCGGTTTGTTTTTCTTTAAAATCGATTATATTCAGTCTGTCGCAATTAGTGGAATGATTGTTGTGATTATGAGTATTATATTCTCGCTCACACTCCTTCCAGCGCTATTATCCTTAATTGGTAAACGAATATTAAAAAAGAATCAAGTAGCACATACGCCGGCAAAGGCGTGGCGTACATTTGCACAATTTGTAATGAAACATCCAATTGCGATGATTATTGTTGTTACAACATTTATTGTGATTTGTTTATTACCATTACGTACAGCTAATTTACAGTTCCCTGACGTAGAAGCTTTACCTAAACAAAGTGATACAAGAATTGCATATGAGAAGTACGAAGAGGCATTTAATAAAACTGCAAAAACACATGCTGATGCTACGTTAGTGGTAGAGACGAAAAAAGATATGAGAGAAAAAGAGAGTTTACAAAAGGTAGAAGAAGTCATTCAAAAGTTAAAAGATGATAAGAAAGTATATGAAGTAAGAAGTTTATACGACAGTTTAAATGGAATGAAATCAGATCAAGTTGCTGGGATGTTACAGTCGCCAGAAGCTGCTAAAATAGCTCCGGTATTTGAAGCGTATACGAAAGGAAATAAGACAACAATCGAAGTCTTTTTACATACAAAACCACGTACAGAAATTGGGAAACAGTGGGTTCGTGATTTTAAACAAAACTATAAAGAAACGAACGTTACATATTATCTAGGCGGAATGACGACGTTCCAACAAGAGTTAGAAGATGAAATTAAAGATAAAGTTGCAATTGGTATGTCTGTTATATTTGGATCGACTTTTGTTATATTATTATTTGCATTTCGATCTATACTCATTCCAATTAAGGCGATTATTATGAATATACTTAGTTTAAGCGCAACAATTGGAATTGTTGTTTGGTTATTCGAAGGTGGTCATTTTGGTTTAGAAGCAAGTCCAGTTCTATTTGTTTTACCAATCTTCATTTTCGGCCTCGTCTTTGGGCTTAGCATGGATTATGAAGTCTTTCTTATTTCACGTATCCATGAATTATATGAAGAAACAGGAGATAACGATCAGGCGACGTTAGAAGGACTTGTTTCAACAAGTAGAATTATTACATCAGCTGCATTAATTATGATCGTTGTAACGGGCGCATTCGCCTTTACTGATATTTTACCAGTAAGACAAATGGGGCTTGGTGTTGCATTAGCAATATTCCTTGATGCAACAATTATTCGTCTTATGCTTGTACCAAGTTTAATGAAATTGTTTGGAGACTGGAATTGGTGGTTACCATTTCGAAAGAAAAGAGAAAAATCATTATAAAAAATACTCATCTATAAGATGAGTATTTTTTTATGAATAGCAGGACCTACATTTTGCAAATAGTATGTGATAAGAACATTACATATAAGTAGGTGAAGGCAATGTTTCGTTATTTTAAGTTTAAGCTAAATGATACAGTACAGTTTGCAGAAAATGATGGGCATTTGTATCGCATTGTCGGTTATCGGTTAGAAAAAGGGTTTTATCCAAAAGATGAATGGACTCATATCATTTATGAATTGCTTAGAGATTTTGATGGGTATACGATGGATGCGGAAGAAGAGGAACTTGTAAAGGTCATTCAAGTAGAGGATGAGTATTACAAAATACAAGAAGTATCGGGCTATCGTTATCCGGTAAAAATGAAGCAAAAACAACAAGTGATGAAAACAGAAAAGATGGATGACTTATTAGATACGTATAACGATTATAAGAGATTGGCGGATTTCTTTAAAGATTTATCGTATGAACAAAAAGCGGAAGAAGTGTTGCAGGAAATGAGAAGGCGTAGAGCGTGAAGGGCAGTCTATTATAAGACTGTCCTCTATTTTTGACGGTGCATCAAAGTGTATTTTCCGTTACAATGAGAGAATCAATAGAAATAAGGTGATACAGTATGGAAACGAAGAAGAAGGGCGAATGGTGCGAAATTACTGTGCCAGCGAAATGGAATGGTATAAGCATCGAGTCGCTATTAAAAATAGAATGGGAAATACCGAAAAAGTTGTTACATCAGCTTCGTATGGAAAAAGGTGTTACTGTTAACGGAGAACAGAGAAGATGGAATGAGCTTTTAAAAGAGGACGAAAAGTTACAAGTTCATATGTTTATGGAGGAAGAATACGGTGTAGAGCCTGAATATGGTGAATTACATGTAGTATATGAAGACGATCATGTACTCATTGTCAATAAGCCTGAGAAGATGGATACGCACCCTGCTGAAAAAGGTGGGATGGGAACTCTTGCAAATCTTGTTGCCTTTCATTTTCAAATGCAAGGTTTAGAGACGAAGGTTCGTCATATTCATCGGTTAGATAAAGATACGACAGGTGGTGTCGTGTTTGCCAAACATAGAATTGCTGGTGCAATTATGGATCGTTTATTAATGGAACGAAAAATTAAAAGAACATATGCAGCTCTTGTAGAAGGCAAAGTGAAAAAGAAGCAAGGAACGATTGACGCGGCTATCGGAAGAGATCGCCATCATGCGACGAGACGACGTGTTTCTCCAAAGGGAGATCAAGCAATTACATATTATAAAGTAGAGAAGTATTTTAGAAAACAAAATGTTACGCTTGTAACGTTACAATTAGAAACTGGTAGAACCCATCAAATTCGTGTTCATATGAGCTATAATGGTAATCCGTTAGTTGGGGATGTTTTATATGGTGGAGGAACGAAATATATGTCTAGGCAAGCGTTACATGCGATGAAGATAAACTTTTTACATCCAATTACGAAAGAAGAGATTGAAGTGGATGTACCATTTCCTACAAAATTAAATGACAAAATGAAAGAATTTCAAAGAGTAAATGCGTAAAGTGTAAGTTTAAATTTGAGAAAAGTAGATTTTTGCAGGAATTTCTCTAAAAGAAGCGAAGCCGTTAAGAGAAAAGAGAGGTGAGAATCACTTGATCAAATATAAATATATACTAGGAATATTTTTCGCTTGTCTTTTAGTTACTCTATGTCTCTATCCATATTTACCAGAGCATTTGGCGGTACATTGGAATGGAAATGGTCGGCCAAACGAGTTCATGAGTAAACAAGTTGTTATAGCACTTATTCCTTGTCTTATTATTTTCTTACATGGATTGATGTATATTATTTCACATAATATATATAAGTTTAATGAAGACGAGCATGTCATTATAAGTGGATTTCTAAAGACGATTACTTTATTTATGTTGTTTATCCATATGCTCATTCTTTTTATTAATTTTGGAAGCATGATATCCTTTCAAACAGGACTAACAATTGGGATTAGTATGTTTCTCTTTATGCTTAGTAAGGCGTTTAAAAAAGTTCAGAGTACGGAAAAAGACTCAATCAAATTAAAAAAAATCCGTTTAGTGAGTAGACGGATTTTTCAAGTGATGGCATGTAGTATATTGTTTTCATTGTTTTTGAACTTGAAATGGGGATTTTATGTGTTACTTAGCGTAATAAGTGGTGGTTCTATTTTGTTTATGTTCTACGCTTTATACTCATACATAATAGAAAGTTATGAAACGTAAAAAAGAGTCTTCTCATTATGAGAAGACTCTTTTAATCTATTTACTTCGTAATAAATTGTTGTGTCCAGTAGTTGCCGCTTTCTACATAGCCAACACCGATGTGAGTGAAGCCATTATTTAAGATGTTTGCACGGTGTCCAGCACTGTTCATCCAAGCTTGTACTACTTCTTCAGGTGTACGTTGGCCTTGGGCGATGTTTTCACCTGCAGATGTATAAGAAATACCAAATTTCTTCATCATGTCAAACGGAGACCCGTATGTAGGGCTGTTATGATCAAAGTAGTTATTTTTTTGCATATCTTCAGATTTAATGCGTGCTACTTTGCTTAATTCAGTGTCGATTTTTAAAGCTGGTAAACCTTGTTTTGCACGCTCAGCGTTTGTTAATTCAACAACACGTTGTTCGAACTCGCTTAAAGATTTTGCTTCTTCAGCAGGCTTTTGCTCAGCTGGTTTTTGTTCAGCCGGTTTTTGCGTATTATTGTTTTCAGCAGGCTTTTGAGCTTCTGGTTTTTGAACTTCTTCAGCAGGCTTTTGCTCGGCAGGTTTTTGCTCAGCAGGCTTTTGAGTTTCTGGCTTAGCTGTCGGTTGCTCAGTTACAACATTTTCAGTAGGTTGTTGACCAGGAATAATGCAATTTGGTTGGAAGTTTCCTTGTTGCCATTGTGCTAATGACTCAACGCCCATAGATTGTAAGAATGCTTGTAATTCTTGTTGGCTCATTTGTTTCATCATCACTTTTGAATGCTGAATATTTTGAACCTTTATGTTAGATGGTTGTACTGTTGCAGCTTGTGCATCTAGAGAAGATACTCCTAAAGTAAGAGCCGTTGCAGCAGCTACAGATAATAAAACACGCTTTTTCATGATGTGTGTCCCCCTATATAAAGTTTTAATTTGTTTTCACACGATTTGTTTTTGACAGCCTGTCTGACTGACAAATTCATCGTAGCATAGATTTCGTGAGAAAAAAGATGGAAAAAAATTCATAGACTTAAAATTTACCTAATTTATCCTAAGAGGGGAAAAGGGGAAAAATAAGAGAAACATAGAGTATAAAAGGAATTTTCAGCATTTTTATACTTGGTTATAAGACGCGGTTTTTGGATAAATGTACCTATATTGAAAATGAAGAATCCTATTGTATCAATGGTTTGAGCGTTTTTTTGAGGAATATACTGGATTGATTTTTACAAAACTGTAATGTTTCTGTTGTTCTTTTTTATAATAAAGTAACATATTTTTAATGTTGTAGCGGACAAAAAAGCGGCTATCTCTTTACATAGACGAAGGAGATAGCCGTTTTCCTATTATTACGTATGTTACGAGTTATTACGAGTTGGTTTCAATTGCTTCTAATAATAAATCAACGATGTGAATTCCTCTCATTTTATGAGAAAGACCTTCTCGTTCAATGCCTAATTTCATTTGTAATAAACAACCTGGATTTGCAGTAACAATGGTTGCTGCTTCTGTTTCATGCACACGGTCCATTTTGTAATCTAGAAATTCCATAGATAGTTCTGAATGAACAATGTTATAAATACCAGCAGAACCACAGCAGCGATCCGCATCTTTCATTTCACGGTATGTTGCGCCTTGAATTGCTTCTAGTAACATACGAGGTTCTGAAGATGTTCGCATAACATTGCGTAAGTGACAAGAGTCTTGATACGTAATAACTTGCGGCGTGACTCGTAAGTCATTACGTTTATGGAAATCTAGTTCTACTAGAATAGCAGTAATATCTTTAATTTTAGAAACGAACTGCTTTGCACGTTCAGCCCACTGTGGATCATCTTTTAACAAGTAATCGTAGTCTACGAGGTAAGCTCCGCAACCACCAGCATTCGTAATAATATAGTCGATGTTTAAATCTTCGAATGCTTTTATATTGCGTTTTGCTAATTCTTTTGCTCCATTTTTCTCACCAGCATGTCCATGTAATGCCCCGCAGCAACTTTGTGTTTTTGGAATAACGATATCACAACCAGCTAACTGAAGTAGTTTCATCGTTGCGTTATTTGTTTCTAAAAACATTGTATCCATTAAACAACCTGTGAAGAATGCAACTTGTTTCTTTTTTGTAATTTCAGCAGGTAAAAATTCAGGGCGATCTTTCATTGCTTTCATTTTTGGGACTTTTGGTAAAACGAGATCCATTGTTGCAAGTGTTTCAGGGAATAACTTCATAATTCCTGTTTTGTGTGTTAGCGTTTGTAAACCGGAACGTTGGTAAAATCCGATTAATCCTGTCAATGTTCTCATTCGATTTTGATGCGGGAAAAGTCCTTCAAAAACGACTTTACGAACAGCTCTCACTGGCATTGAAAACTTTTTGTTTTGATTTATAATATCACGAGCTTCTTCTAATAAATGTCCATAATTCACACCAGATGGACAAACAGGTTCACAAGCACGGCAGCCGAGGCAAACATTTAATGTGTTTTCAACATCTTCATCTGGCTCAATTAAGCCGTCAACGACCGCTTTCATTAATGCGATACGTCCACGCGGAGAATGTGATTCTTTATATCCAGATTGAATGTAAGTAGGACAAGTTGGTAAGCAGAAACCGCATCGCATACAGTTTAGTAGTTCGTCTTCACTTAATCGTTCTTTAAATTCCTTTTGAATGTTTTCTTTATTTAATGTTGTCATCGCTCAACCACCACTCTTTTGCGAGTGTCCTTCGCGAACATCTTTCCTGGATTCATAATGTTATTTGGATCGAAGGCTTGTTTAATTCCTTGCATAGCAGCAATACCTTCTTTACCTAACTTCATTTCTAAATACGGAGCCTTCATCGCACCAACACCATGTTCACCAGTAATCGTGCCACCAAGTTCAATTGCTTTCGCAAATATTTCAGCAAAAGCTTGTTCAGCTCGGTGCATTTCTTCTTCGTTGCGAGCATCTGTCATACAAGTTGGGTGTAGGTTGCCATCGCCAGCATGGCCAAACGTACAAATAGGAATATTATATTTTTTGGCAATGGCATTAATAGCTTCAACCATCGGAGCAATCTGTGAGCGTGGTACCGTTGCATCTTCTAATATTGTAGTAGGTTTTAATCTTGCCAGTGCTGACAGTGCACTACGGCGAGCTGTCCGAAGCGCATCTGCTTCCGCTTCATCTTTTGCGACGCGAACATCAACTGCATTCATGGAACGACAAACGTTAGCCATTTTTTCAATATCTCGATTAACAACTTCAGGCGGACCGTCTTGTTCAATTAATAAAATTGCTTTTACGTCAGTTGGTAAACCGATTTGAGCAAACTCTTCTACTACTTCAATTGTCGGCTGGTCTAAAAACTCAAGTGTCGCTGGAATGATTTTATTTGCAATAATAGAAGAAACAGCACGTGCAGCTTCATTAATATCTTCATAGAGTGCAAGCATCGTTTTCTTCGTTTCAGGCATAGGAACAAGTTTTAATATTGCTTCTGTTACGACGCCAAGTGTTCCTTCAGAACCGATAAATAAACGAGTTAAATCGTAACCAGCTACATCTTTTGCTAATTTACCACCAGTGCGAATCATATCACCATTTGGTAAGACAAGTTCAAGCCCCATCACATAATCACGTGTTACGCCATATTTTAATCCACGTAATCCACCCGAGTTTTCATTAATGTTACCGCCAATTGTAGAAATTTTCATTGAGCTTGGATCTGGTGGATAAAATAAACCTTTTTCTTCTACTGCTTTAATAATATCAAGCGTAATAACACCAGCTTGTACAGTAATTGTTAAATTTTCTTCATCAATTTCTAAAATGTTATTCATATGGCGGAAGATAAGGACGATACCGCCTTCAAGTGGACATGTCCCTGCGCAAAGATTTGTTCCAGACCCACGAACATATACAGGGATTTTGTGAGTGTTACATACTTTTAATACTTCAGCTACTTCATTTGTATTACGAGGAGCAATGACTGCATCAGGCATTGCTTGGAAGTTTGGAGTGGCATCATAACTATACGTTAAACGCCCCATATTGGATGTATCTACATTATCTTCGCCAACAATGGATACGAATGAATCAATAATTTGTTTTTCTAACATTGGAAATCCCCCTCAAACTGTTAACGTAATTAGTCATAATAAAAAACGTTGTCACAGTGCTTTCATTATAATGATAAAAAAGTCGGGGGATTCTTTCTATGTATAATCATCTAAAGATTAATCTATTTTATCATTCTTTTTTGTGTGATTATCTAATAAGAGGAGCGAGAAATATAAAATATTTAAGTCTTTGAATTGTTTCGGATCAAGTCCTGTATACTCCTCAATTTTTTTAAGTCTGTAATGCAATGTGTTAATGTGTATATGTAATTGCTCCGCTGTTTGTTTATAGGATTGGTTATAATCAATAAATAAACGTAAAGTGTGCATAAGTTCAGGCGATGATAGTAAGTTTTCGATGGTGCGCTTTAGAAATTGTTCCCGCGTTTCCGCAGAAATATCTTGTAAGCACATTTCTAAACGTAAATCTTCATTAAATACAATGTTTTTCGTTTCAAGTGATACGGAAAGAGCTTGTAATGCTTGTTCGTATGATAAGTTCATATTGCTTGGCGTAACGGATTGGCCAATCCCGATATATAAAGGAATAGAAAACAAAGTTTCACAGTCTTGTTTTAATCGTTTTAAAAATTGATATGTTTGCTCTTTGGAGTTCGTGGCTGTAAATAAAATGAATCGATCATTTCCCCAGCGAATAAATAAATGCTCCTTTGTTAATAGATTGCGTACATGTTGCCAAATCTTACGCTGAAGCATCGTGTCATTTCGATCGATAGAGAACAAAATAAGTTGTTTTTTCTTATATAAATCAATACCAAGTGTTTTGGCACGATCGAGAAAGCTTGGAGACCAGTCTGTATTTTGAAGCCAATCAAAGACAAATGCCTCATAAGAACGGTGTTCAAGTTCTAGTTGTTCTAAAAAGTAGTTTTCATGGATGAGTAGTTCGGTCATTTTACGTAATATTTCTCCGTATTGTGAAATATTTTCAGGTTCGCCTGTAATTCCAATGACACCAATTACTTCGTCATGGAATAGTAAAGGGAGATTCATACCTGCCTTTACGCCTTGCAAACGTCGTTCATCCTCTTTTGTAATAATGACAGTTTTCTTTTGTTTTGCGCAGTGGAGTGCGCCTTCATGAAATTGGCCGATTCTTTCTATATCTGTACTTGCGATAATAACGCCTTGTATATTAATGATAATAATATTTTCTTTAATTAGCCTGCGTACTTCTCGTACAATTTTATTCGCTAAATCAGGAAAAAGCATAATTGGCACACCTCAAATTCTATTTGTTGTACATTATATATGTAAATGAAGTAAGAAAGGGAAATTTCACACTTTCCACACATTTATTTGTTATTTTACAATTATAACGAAATCATCCGAAGATGGAGGGGATCTTTTGAGAAAGTATGTTTTTCTTCTCTGTTTTTTATTTCTATTAGTAGGGTGTCAAGGAAGTTCCTATACATCGATTGCTAAAGATAAAAGTGTTATTATAACAACGAATATAAAAGAAGGTAGCCTTAGTTTTATTGATAAACATACTAAAAAGTTAATTACGACATGGGAACTTAACGAACCAATGGCAGGGATTGCACTACTTCCAAATGGTGAGGACATACTTGTATATGGTAAGCAGTTAGAGTACATGTATGTATATTCACTAGCAGAAGGAAGGCAAGTGGAAAAATATAAAACAGGAAAAGGCATTGTAAATGTAGTCGTATCAGAAGATAAAAAGCAATTATTTGCTGCCGATCAAAATGCCCAAAAGATAAGGTTCTTTACGATAAAAGGTAAAGAGACAGGAAGTGTGTCAACTGGAAAAGGGCCAATAACGATGGTAGAGTACCATAACCAGTTATCTGTATTAAACTTTTATGATACGAAGCTAACGACAATTGATACAAAGAAAAAAGAAGTAATACAATCCTTTATGATTCCCCCAGCGTCAACGGGAGCGACAATTAGTCCGGATGGGAAAGAAATATGGATTGGTGGACATGGTGATGGAAATCAAGTCAATGAGAAAGTATTAGTGTATTCTTTGCAGAGCGGAGAAATGGTACGTTCTTTACACGCTCCTTTTATGCCTGTGAATATAACGAAGGATAATAAGTACGTATATGCATTAAGTCACGGTTCAAATACGCTTAGAAAGTTTGATGTTAGCACGTATAAAGAGGTAGATTCTGTAGAAGTAGGATCGAACCCATTTGCATTTTTGAAGAGCGGAGCAGAAGGGTACGTAGCAAGTTATGATAGTGATGAAGTTTGCGTCATGGATATGAAGAACTTGAAAATAAAACAAACAATTAAAGTCGGAAAAGGGCCGTTTCAACTCATAGAGAGGGAAGGGGAGGACAATGAATAAATATAGGGTATTAGTTGTAGATGATGAAAGTGATATGAGGCAACTTGTTGGAATGTACTTAGATAATTTCGGATACGAGTGGGGAGAAGCTGAAAATGGAAAAGAAGCTTTAAAAAAATTAGAGACAAATCATTATGATTTCGTTGTACTAGATATTATGATGCCAGAGATGGATGGACTTTCAGTTTGTAAAGAAATTAGAAAAACGTCAGATGTACCAATAATATTTTTAACAGCAAAAGGTGAAGAGTGGAATAGGGTGAACGGCTTACGTATGGGAGCAGATGATTATATTGTAAAGCCATTTAGTCCTGGTGAATTAATTGCTCGTATGGAAGCTGTATTAAGGCGCTATACAAAGCAAGAGCAACAAGAGGAATTTCAGTTTGGGCCGATCCTTATTAATGAAAAAAGTAGGAAAATTGAGGTGGATGGTGAGCCAATTTCTCTTACAGTAAAAGAGTTTGATTTACTCTATTTTCTTTGCCAACATACGGGACAAGTATTTAGCCGAGAACAATTGCTGGAAAAGGTATGGGGATATGATTATGCCGGAAGTACAAGAACCGTAGATACGCACGTGAAAACGATGCGTTTAAAGCTTGGAGAAAGTGGAAACTACATTCAAACTGTTTGGGGTGTAGGCTATAAATTTGAGGTGTAACGTATGTTTACGATGGTACAGAAGCTTTGGCTGACAGTAGTATGTGCAGTATTTGTAACAGTTTCCTTTCTTTATTTTGTATCTTTATACTCGTATGAAAAGCTATACGTTGATAATTTAAAAGATTCATTAGTAATGGAAGGAAAGCGTCTTTCTGCGCAATATGATAAGCGCGAAGGAATATCAATTTTTGAAGAGAAAGTAAGAGCATTTGATCAAATATCTAGTTCAGACGTTCTTTTCGTATCGAACCCACGTGATTTAAGTGCATGTTTACCATTTGATGTGCACCATCATTCTCTTATAAGTGAAGGGGACAGGCAAGCATTATTAGATGGAAAAACTGTGACAAAGATAGGATACGAGGAACATTTTGACCGTAATATTATGGGGGTTGTCATCCCTGTTTTAGAAAATAAAAAATTAGTTGGTATTGTATATTCTTATATTCCTTTAAAAAGTATAAAAGACTTAATATATGATATGGGTCTTATTTTAGCACCGTTAGCACTTGCTATAACTTTACTGACAATATGGATTGGTAGAAAAATTATTATTGCTATTACGAAACCACTTTCGCAAATGGAACGAGTTGTCAATCATTTGGCTACGGGGGATTTTTCGGAACGAATTACAATTTCTTCTGAAGATGAAATTGGGCGATTAGGAAAAGCATTTAATAAAATGGCAAATTCTTTGGAGACAGAAGACGTAAAGCGTAAGGAGTTTTTAGCCAACGTTTCGCATGAACTAAGAACACCGCTTAGTTATATAAAAGGATATAGCGAGGCTATTTTAGACGGTGTAGCGAAGGGACCACAACAGGAAAAAGTAACACAGCTTATTCATAAAGAAGCAGATCGTATGCAGCGTCTCGTTCATGATTTATTAGATTTAGCACAATTAGAAGGTGAACATTTTCCGTTAAAGAAACAACCTATCGTTTTTTCACAACTAATTGAAGATGTGTTAGATACGTATGAGATTAAGTTTATAGAAAAGAAAATTCGTATTTCAACAAATTTAAATCCAGAAATCATTGTAATGATTGATGAGGATCGTATGCAACAAGTGCTTCATAACGTGTTAGATAATGCGATACGGTATACAAATCAAAACGGGGATATTATGGTAACGCTCAGACAGATAGATGATTACTGTGAATTGAACATAAAAGATACGGGGATCGGTATTGATACAGAGCATTTGGAAAACCTTGGCGAGCGTTTTTACCGAGTTGATAAAGCGAGAAGTCGTCAACATGGTGGAACAGGTTTAGGCCTGGCAATTGTAAGACAAATTGTTCATATACATGACGGACAGTGGCGAATTGAAAGTGAAAAAGGGAACGGTACGACGGTTAGTATTAAATTGAAAGTACAGGATGAGGAGAGCATGTTCTAATTTTTAGGGCATGCTCTTTATATGGAAGACAATAATTATACGTAAGATATAAATTAATATGTAATAAATATCGGAATTTTGACGATTTTATGAACAAAACATTTGTACTTCTTACCAATTCGTTCTAAAATAGTTATGATGCAAAGTTCTTATAAATCGTTTCAATTGTTGTTTGGAAGATACTGAGGTGATTTAACTGGAGTACAAATCTATTAAACCGAAAAAGATTTACGAAGAAGTATCTGAAGCTATTTTAACAATGATTAAAAATGGTACGTTAAAACCTGGTGACAAACTACTTCCTGTACATCAATTAGCTGAGCAGTTTCAAGTTGGTAGATCTGCTGTTCGTGAAGCGCTAAGTGCGCTAAGAGCAATGGGCTTAATTGAGATGAAACAAGGAGAAGGTACATATGTGAAGAACTTCGATTCTTCTTCATTAACAAAATCATTAAACAATAGATTATTGATGAAGAAAGAAGATATTTTGAATTTATTAGAAGTACGAAAGGTGCTTGAAGTGGGGGCAGTTCGAGCAGCTGCGGCAAAACGTACGGAAGATAATTTACAAAATATGAAGCATTGGTTAGATGAAATGGCAAAGAGCGTTGGAGATGAAAAAGCTGGTGAAAAAGCAGATTTTCAGTTCCATATGGGAATTGCAGAGTCTTCGCATAACAACATTTTGCTTGAACTTATGAATCATGTTTCAGAGATGATTGCTGAAACGATTGGTGAATCAAGACGCATTATTTTATATGGTGAACAAACAACATCAGAACGACTTATAGAAGAGCATCAAGTTATATATGATGCAGTGTTAAAGCAAGATGTAGAATTAGCGCAGCAAGCAATGCTAGATCATTTAACAAATGTAGAACATATTGTCACAGGTAGCAACGATATAAATTCTTAATTTAATCTTTTAAAAATCTAATTTTCTGATAAAATAGAGAGAGATTAAGTAAGCGTTTTCTTTAGAAGAGGGAGAGGATAGGCCATGGTTGAGCCTATTTCTTCTCTCCTTAGTCATCTGATGACCATATGTTTGTTGGTGGAGTTGTAAAAAGGGGGAGTAATAATTATGAAAGTTACTTTATTTGTTACTTGTTTAGTCGATATGTTTGAAACAAATGTCGGCAAAGCAACAGTTGAGGTGTTGGAGCGTTTAGGTTGTGAAATTGAATTTCCAGAAGCACAAGTTTGTTGCGGTCAGCCTGCTTATAATAGCGGCCATGTAGAAGCTGCAAAAGAAGCGATGAAACATATGATTGAAACTTTTGAAGATGCAGAATATATCGTTACGCCATCTGGTTCTTGTGCGACAATGTTTCATGAGTATCCGCATGTTTTTAAAGATGATCCGAAGTGGGCTAAACGTGCACAAAAAGTTGCTGATAAAACATATGAATTTACACAATTTATTGTAGACGTTTTAAAGGTTACTGATGTTGGTGCAAGTTTACCAGGGATTGCTACTATTCATAAATCATGTCATATGACACGTATGCTTGGAGTAACAGAGGCACCAGGAATTTTATTATCAAATGTAAAAGGGTTAACTGTGAGAGAGTTACCAAATGTGCAAAATTGTTGCGGGTTTGGGGGAACGTTTTCAGTGAAGATGACTCCAATTTCTGAGCAAATGGTAGATGAAAAGGTAGATAGTGCAATGGAAACAGGCGCTGATTATTTAATCGGTGCAGATTGTGGGTGTTTGTTAAACATTGGCGGACGTATTGAGCGTTTAGGAAAAGAAATAAAAGTAATGCATATTGCTGAGGTACTGAATAGTCGCTCATGAAGGGGGAACATAAGCTATGTCTATGAAAATCAGTGAGAAAAAATTTAATGATCGCGTTGGCGATGGAATTCAAGATTCGTTTATGCGCGGAGCAGTATCTTCTGCACAAACACGCTTATATACGAATCGTTTAAAAGCAGCAGATGAATTAGGAAACTGGGAAGAATGGCGTGAACTCGGTGAAGAAATTCGTCAACATACGTTAGAAAATCTTGATTATTACTTAATGCAGTTAAGTGAAAATGTATCCAAAAGAGGCGGACATGTGTACTTTGCGAAAACGAAAGAGGAAGCAGCAAAGTATATTCAAGACGTTGCAAAAAAGAAGCAGGCAAAAAAGGTAGTAAAATCAAAGTCAATGGTAACAGAAGAAATTAGTATGAACCATGCGCTTGAAGAAATCGGTTGTGAAGTGTTAGAAAGTGATCTAGGAGAGTATATTCTGCAAGTAGATAACGATCCACCTTCACATATTATTGCGCCGGCTCTTCATAAAAATAGAACGCAAATTCGTGACGTATTTAAAGAAAAGCTTGGCTATGAAAATTCTGATGATCCATACGAAATGACAAAGTTTGTTCGTAAACAACTTCGTGAAAAATTTATGGATGCTGAAATTGGTGTGACAGGTTGTAACTTCGCTGTTGCAAATACTGGCTCTCTTTGTTTAGTAACAAATGAAGGTAATGCCGACCTTGTTATGTCGATTCCAAAAACACAAATTGCGGTTATGGGTATGGAACGTATGGTTCCGACAATGGAAGAATTAGATGTTTTAGTTGGTTTACTATGTCGTAGTGCAGTAGGTCAAAAGTTAACAAGTTATGTAACGGTAGCGGGACCAATTCAAGAAGAGGAAGTAGATGGCCCAGAAGAATTCCACTTAGTTGTGGTTGATAATGGTCGTTCTCAAATTCTTGGATCTGAATTCCGTCAAGTGTTGCAATGTATTCGTTGTGCTGCTTGTGTGAACGTATGCCCTGTATATCGACATGTTGGTGGACATTCATACGGCTCTATATACTCAGGACCAATTGGGGCGGTATTAACACCACTTTTAGGTGGATATGATGATTATAAAGAGCTTCCTTATGCTTCTAGTTTATGCGGAGCGTGTACAGAAGCTTGTCCAGTAAAAATTCCATTGCATGATTTATTATTAAAACATCGTCAAGTTATCGTTGAGCAAGAAGGTCGTGCTCCACTTGCAGAAAAATTAGCAATGAAAATGTTTAGTATGGGTGCATCTTCAGCAGCTTTATATAAAATGGGATCAAAGATGGCGCCAGCAGCAATGAGTCCATTTACATCTGGTAACCGTGTATCAAAAGGTGTTGGGCCACTTAAAAACTGGACAGATATTCGTGAATTCCCGGCTCCAAGTAAAGAACGATTCCGTGATTGGTATAAAGATCATAAGAAAGGCGGGGACAAATAATGACAGGATTAATTCAAAACCGTGAGTCCTTTCTAGAAAATATTGCAAAAGAACTTGGACGCGCGCGTAAAACGGATGGTGTAAAACGTCCAGTATGGAAAAACAATGTGAATAAAGAAACGTTAAAAAATTATTCACAAGAAGAATTGTTAGAAGTATTTAAAAATCAATGTACAAACATTCATACAACTGTTGTGGAAACGACAAATGACCGTTTACGTGAAGATATTCAAAAAGTAATCGTTGAAAACGGCGGGGGACCTATTATGTTATCGGCAGATGAACGTTTTGATTCTTATGGGTTGACTTCTTTATTTAAAGAAGAACTTCCAAAGCAAAATGTTGAAGTGAACGTATGGGATCCTGAGAAAAAAGAAGAGAATATGCGTATTGCGGAAAGAGCGAATATTGGAATTGCATTTAGTGATTATACTTTAGCCGAATCTGGTACGATCGTTGTACAAAGTCATAAAGGCCAAGGCCGTTCTTTACACTTTTTACCGACTGTATACCTTGCTATTATTCCACGTGAAACACTTGTACCTCGTATTACACAAGCAGTTGAGGATATGAACAAGCGTGTAGAAAATGGCGAGACAGTGGCATCTTGTATTAACTTTATTACAGGACCTAGTAACTCGGCAGATATAGAAATGAATCTTGTTGTCGGAGTACATGGACCATTAAAAGCAGTATATTTTATCGTATAAAATAGGGGAAAGCAGGCCAGAAAATGGCCTGCTTTTTTAATAGAATAGAGATAATATGAAGTAGAAGTTCTCTCCTTTTTTTGCTATGTTCTTCTGGAAAGGAGAGGAAGGGATGTTCACTTATGTATATGCATTGTTAGCGGGGATGGTGTTTGGTTCTTTTTTTATGGTAATTGCGATGAGAGTTCCGCTAGGGGAGTCTATCATAACCCCGCGTTCATATTGTCATTATTGTAAGTATGTGCTAAAGCCAAAAGAATTGATTCCAATCATTTCTTTTTGTATGCAAAGAGGGCGTTGTACGAATTGTAAGAGGAAAATTTCAATTTTGTACGTAGTATTTGAACTTGTAACTGGAATGATATGTCTTCTTACTGTATATATGATTGGGGTGGAACGAGAGCTTATTATCGTTTTATCACTTTTTTCGTTACTTCTTATTATTTCAGTTACAGATTACATATATATGTTAATTCCAAATCGTATTTTAGCTTGGTTTGCTTGTTTACTCATTTTAGAATGTGCTTTTATACCGTTAGTCACTTGGATAGATAGTATAGTTGGTAGCTGCGTTATATTCATTTTGTTATACTGCATGCAAAAGATATGTCCAGAAGGGCTTGGGGGAGGGGATATAAAATTACTTTCGTTACTTGGATTTATAGTGGGACTGAAAGGGATTTTTATCGTTTTATTTTTAGCATCTTGCTTTAGTCTTTGTTTCTTTGGAGCTGGTCTCGTATTAAAACGTATGAAAATGAGGACTCAAATACCGTTTGGTCCTTTTATTAGTCTTGGGGCAATATGTTACATGTTGGTCACGTATGCAAAATAGAGAGGGGATAGAAAATGAATGTATATATGAATGATCAAAGAAGTTGTCCGTACGGTTACGTGCTCGCAACTACAGTAGAATGTGCTTTGCAAATGGTACGAGATTATGAGGTGAATGTTCTTTCCCTTGATTTCAATATGGGATGGGGAGAAAAAAGTGGATTAGATTTTGTCGAAGCTTTTTGTAAAGAGGGTTTATATGTAAATGAAATACACTTTCATACGAATGATGTCATCGGTATGCATAAGATGAAACAGAGAATGAATAAGGGAAAGGAAGAAGGAGAGATTAATCCTAATCTTGTTGTTAAATATGTGGGGAGCTAAAAACTCCAAAGTAAAACTTTGGAGTTTTTAATGTTTCATATGCGCTTGCAACGGAATGATTTCTTCTTGTTGAGCTGCTCCTAATTCAGTTTCTTCTTGTTTCACGTCAGGTACTTTCTTTGTTAGGTAATGGTATACCATACCGACAAATACAGACCCACCAATAATGTTACCGATTGTAACTGGAATTAAGTTATGAATAGCACCTGCAAAAGAAATTGTCTCAGGATGCGGTGAAACTAAAGATAAAGCAAACAGTGATAAGTTTGCGATGCTATGCTCGTAACCAGATAAGAAGAATGTGAAAACGAGCATCATCATCATCATAATTTTTGCTGTATCACCTTTAACTTGAGAAGGTAAGAAACAAGCAAGACATACAAGCCAGTTACATAAAATTGCTTTAAAGAATAGTTGCATTGTAGGTGTATTCATTTTTCCTTCTACTACTTTATTCATGAAATGACCGTGATCAATTGCTTCAAAAATGCCAGTTGCGTAAAATAGTAAGGCAAAGAATAAAGCACCAGCTAAATTGCCTGCATAACAAGCAAACCAGTTACGAAGTGTATCAGCAATTGTTGTTTCTTTTCTTAAAGTTGCTACAGTGAAGTACATTGTGTTTCCAGTAAACAATTCAGCACCACCATATATAATAAGTATGAGGGCAATTCCGAAAAACATAGAAGCAGCTAAATAAGTTGCTGGTGAATCTGCAATGTGAAAAAAGTTACCTAATTTAAAACATAGTACAATAATAAAACCGATATAAATACCCGCAAGTGCGGCACGAATGAAATATTGCATCGGGTTTGTATCTAACATTTGTTTTTTGCTCTTAGCCAGTTTGACAACATAATCTAATCCTTGTTCTAGCATGAGTAATACGCTCCTTTAGTACATCATCTATAAATACTCCTTATATGAATAAAGTACATGGATTCTTTTATAGTTTCAATAAGTTTGTGCAATGTTTCACAAAAAGGACATACATATATAAGGAAAGCGTTTACAAAAGATAGTATAATAGAATTTTTTCTGGACATTGAGAGGGGGAAGGGCAAAAAGAAAAAGCACTGTAATTACAGCGCTTTTTCGTCTAAATTCTTTTCTACTTTTGTTTCTACTTCTTTTGAGAAGAACCAACCACCAGCTGCGATTCCAACTAATACAATCCAGAATGTAAGCTTCCATGGTGTAGATTCTGGGAATGAGTGCGGAATTACATTTAATGCAGGGTGTGCTAACGTATAAACTGCTAGTTTCACACCAACCCAACCTACAATTAAGAATGCCGCAGTTTCAAGTCCTGGTTTACGTTTTAAAATTTGTACGAAAGCAGTTGCCGCAAATCGCATAATGATTAATCCGATAAGTCCACCTACAAAGATAACAACGAATTGTCCAGTATCAAGACTACCAATTGTACCTAATCCTGTTTTTGGTAAAGTCATTGCTAATGCAACAGCAGCTAAAATAGAATCAACTGCGAAGGCGATATCTGCAACTTCAACTTTAAATACAGTCCACCAAAAGTTCTCTTGTTTTTTCTTTGCTTCTTTTTCTTCTGTTTCTTCATCTGTATTCTTTTTAACATACGTTTTAAATAAGTGATTACCAGCGATAAACATAAGGTAAATGGCACCGATTGCTTGCACTTGCCATACGTCGACTAGGAACGAAATCATAAATAACGATCCGAAACGGAAAACAAATGCCCCTGCTAATCCATAAAATAGTGCTTTCTTTCTTTTTTCTTCTGGTAAATGTTTTACCATAATTGCAAGAACAAGAGCGTTGTCAGCCGCTAAAATCCCCTCTAGTGCAATTAGGATGAGTAATACCCAACCATACTCCAATAATAATGATACATCCATGTACATTCTCCTCTCATTTCTATAAGTACTAAATAAGTGAAGAATTTCCCCACTATTTAGTTTCCCCATACTCCTGCCTATTAACTTTAGAAGAATTTGGTAATGAATGCAAAAAAGACCTCTGCCGTTAATAGGCAAAGGTCTTGCTAGACATATGTAATGAAAATGCCAACAAAGCCGGAAGAACTAAGTTCTACGTAATGACGACTTTGTTTCCAAGAAATATTCTTGGACGCTACTCCCCTTTGGAGATATGCTATTGTACTCTCATTATATGGATAATTTATACGGTTGTCAACCTGTTAAAATGTCTTCATTCGGATATTTTATTTTCCGGTTCTTTTTACGTGCAAATGAAAAAGCTAATGTTAAAGGCCCCATCTTCCCAAAAAACATCATAAAGATAATAATAGCTTTTCCAATCATCGTTAAGTGTGGTGTGAAATTCATACTGAGACCGACAGTCCCAAATGCTGAAAATACTTCGAAAGCACTCATCAATAGAGGAACTCGCTCAGTAATGCTTAAAATTAAAATAGCAAAAAAAATAAATGAAATAGAAATAATAGCGATGGTTAATGATTTGACAATGAGAGTATCTTTAATGGACTTTTTAAACACGACAATATCATCTTGTTCTTGTAAAAATTTAAATACCCCAAAAAACATGATTAAAAAGGTTGTTAATTTAATCCCACCGCCAGTTGAAGCACTACCGGCTCCGATAAACATTAGAAGCATCATTAATAAAAGGGAAGGCTTTGATAATGCGGAAATATCAACTGTATTAAATCCGGCAGTACGCGTTGAAATAGCTTGGAAATAAGCAGCCATGCCTTCTTCAAATGGGGTAAAGCCTCTCATAGAAAGAGAATTGTGAAACTCGAATATAAAAATAAAAACAGTCGCAATAATATTGATGATTAGAGTAGAAGAGAGCATAAGTTTTGAGTGTAATGTAAGGTTTTTAAAATTTTTCTTTCTTTTTATATCTACGATTACTGTAAAACCAATCCCACCTAAAATAATGAGGGAGGAAATGACGAGATTGACAAGAATGCTGTGAGAGTGGGACATTAAATTATCGCTCCAAACAGAAAAACCTGCATTGTTAAAAGCAGAGATGGAATGAAAAAAGCTATAATAGATCCCTTTAGCAATCCCATATTTCGGTACCCACTCAAAAGAAAGAATGAAAGCAGCGATACATTCGACTGTAAAAGAGAATAAAAATAATGCTTTGGCAAGACGAATGACACCGCCTATATTCGTTTGATTTAATGCTTGTTGCAGTAAAATTCGGTTTTGAAGGCCAATTTTTCTGCCAAGCATAATCGCAATTAAAACGGCAAAGCTCATAATGCCAAGTCCGCCCACTTGTATAAGTATTAAAATGACACATTGGCCAAATAAGGTAAATACTTTCCCAGTGTCCACAACACCAAGCCCTGTAACCGTACAAGCAGAAACGGTTGTAAATAAAGCATCGAGCCATGAAATAGACGTCGTTGTAGCAATTGGCAATTTTAATAAGCATGTACCGATAATTGATAACATAATAAAAGACAAAGTAAGAACACGGGGAGGACTCATGTGAATGTTAATCCGTTTCATGTTACATATCGTTCCTTTCTGTTTGCTTTTACTAGTATGTGAAAAAGCACCATTATGTATGTTAAAAATAGAAAGAGGCAGAGAATATCTGCCTCTAAGCCATATGTTATATTGTTATCCACGTAATTGTTGTTGAGCTAAAGAAACAAGACGTTTTGTTACTTCACCGCCAACTGATCCGTTAGAACGTGATGCAGTATTAGACCCTAAGCTTACGCCGAATTCTTGTGCAATTTCATATTTAAATTGATCAAGTGCTTGTTCAGCACCTGGAACTAGTAATTTGTTTGTTTTTGCCATGATGATACACATCCTTATGAGTAATCCAGTTCAGCTAAGTATGTATCTGAACTGGTACCGTTATTTTATGTGGAACCGGCGTGCTCATACGCGGAAGTAATCGGTGTGATTAGAAGTTATTGGATAGAAAAAAGAGTAGCAATTTTTGCTACTCTTTTTTTAGTATTGTCGCTGTACCTTCCACGACAATATCATCCGATTGATTATATATATTTGTTTGCAACGTAATGATTTTTTTATCGTCACGTTTTTTGATGACCTCTGCCACAACGCGAAGTGTATCGCCAATTTTGACAGGAGCGCGGAATGAAACGTTTTGAGATAAATAAATCGTATTTTTACCCGGGAGTTTCGTTCCAAGGATGGTAGAAATAAAACTTGAAACGAGCATACCATGAGCAATACGTTCTTTAAACATTGTCGTTTTTGCAAAAGAATCTAAAATATGAATAGGATTCACATCTCCAGTCAATTTTGCAAAATTGATAACGTCCTCATCCGTAATCGTTTTTGTAAGTGATGCTTGATCACCAACTTGAATCTCATCATAACGAAGCTCCGGGACGGTTTGTGCTTCTTGAAATGGATTCATTTTGTCCTCCTTCTTTTCCATATCGAAAAATGCTAGCCATCTTGATGTAGTAGGAGGAAGAAAGAGTTTTGTTTGTGCTGCAGTTAGCTCCCACATTTTTCTTACTTGATGGAAGTAAATAGATTTTTTGAGTTTTCCTCGAACTTTTTTGCGAGTTCCAACTGTTTTGTCTTGAAATCTTCCAAAAAACCTTCTAACTGTTTTTGAGCCTCTTCACGTTGTAATTGTTGTTGTTCAATAAATTGCTTCGTTGTTTCTTCAAATTGACCGCTTGTTTGAGTAAGGATAGACAAAGATGTTTTTGTAGGAGAAACAGTTAGCTGTTGCATATGAGCAGAAAGCTCTTTCCATTTGTCTTGCCACTCATTAATTTGATCATTTAAGGAGTTTCCAGTTAATTGCTTCACGTAATCTGTATACTGATTATTGAATTGAGTAGTAAATTGTTGCAGTTCTTTTTCTAGTTCATCTACTCCTGATGTTAATTTATGCAAAGCATCTTGTTGTTGTTTTAATGTTTCTAAAGTAAGTTGCTCTAATTGTTTCCCAGCTGAAGAGAAAAGGGAAAGTGATTGAGACCAGTTTTTCCAAAATGCATCGACTAATTCGTATGGTTTAGTTTCCATTGTTTGACCCCCAAATGTTTTTTTACATATTGTGAACGCAGATTACTCTGCTGTATCACCAGGTGAAGATGAAGAATCTTTTTCATCCTTTTCTGGAGAAGTAGAAAATGGAAAGAATGCATTGGTGTATAACGTGAAAAACGTCCGCAACATATTTTGATAATGCTCAAAAGAAGTCGCACATGTTGTTAAATATTGCTCTCCATATTCAGTTAAAGAATAAATTCTTTTTGCTGGCCCTCCGTCGCTTGTATCCCAAGTAGAAGAAATAAGGTTTTCTTTTTCTAATTTGCGTAGTGTTCTGTACACATTACCTTGGTCAACAGAAGAAAAGCCGATATCCATTAGCATTTGAATAAGTTTGTAACCATGAAGACTCCAGTCTTTAAGACAGAGAAGTAAGAAGGGAACTAAGAAGTTTTTTGGCATGGAGTTTGGTTGTTTTGCTTGGTTGTTCTCCAAACTTTCGCGTTGTTCTGGTTCATTATGTAGCATGATTGTGCATCACCTCATGAATCAGTTAGATGGAATTTTTTGCTTATAAGTGCAATTTACACCTATCTGTTTTTAAAGTCAATACATTTGTTAGAAAATAGAAAAAAATAAAATATAGACTTGAAGTTTTATTCAGAATATTAGAAAATAATGAATAGGTTGAATTGTTTCAAAAACAAAAAAGGGAGTGTAGGTAAAGTGATTGATCAAAAATTCGATCCACTACAAGCATGGAAAAATGCTTATGAACAAACCGAAACATTTTGGGGAAAAGCGCTCAATGAAACAATTAAAACAGAAGAATATTCTGCTTGGATGGGCAGCGTTCTAGATTTGAATTTGTTTTATCAAAAAGCATTAAATGATACGACAAAAAATTATTTAGAGCAGGTGAATGTGCCTACGAAAGAGGATATCGCTAGAGTGGCTACGCTTGTTATTAACTTAGAAAATAAAGTGGATAACATTGAGGAGTTTCTAGAAGATAAGGTAGAGTCAGTAGGACAAGCTCCTACATTAAAGCGCGATGTTACGAAAGTAAAACAAGATATTCGCACATTAGAAACGAAAGTTGATCAAATTTTACAATTGCTAGAAAAGCAAAATGCAGTACTAGCAAAACTACAAGAACCTGTAAAAGAAGAAGTAAAACCTACGAATAAGCCAGAAAATAAAAAGTGATAATAGCGCTTGTTTATAACATATGAAAGAGAAAGGGAGAATCTCTTTTCTATGTATAAACAGCGAAACATAATTATATAGGGACTCCATAGTATGAGTACCAAAATGATTCATAATAGTCGTTCACAAATTCATTTAAGGGGGAAAAGAAATGGTTCAATTAAATGGAAAAGTAGCAATCGTAACAGGTGGGGCAAAAGGGATTGGAAAAGCGATCACAGTAGCGTTAGCACAAGAGGGCGCAAAAGTTGTTATTAACTATAACAGCAGTAAAGAAGCAGCTGAAAACTTAGTAAATGAACTAGGAAAAGAAGGACATGACGTTTATGCAGTTCAAGCAGATGTTTCTAAAGTAGAAGACGCAAACCGACTTGTAGAAGAAGCAGTGAATCATTTTGGTAAAGTTGATATTCTTGTTAATAATGCTGGTATTACAAGAGATCGTACATTCAAAAAGTTAAATCGTGAAGATTGGGAACGCGTAATTGACGTGAACTTAAGCAGTGTGTTTAATACGACAAGCGCGGTACTTCCATACATAACGGAAGCAGAAGAAGGTAGAATTATTAGCATTTCTTCTATTATTGGTCAAGCCGGTGGATTTGGACAAACAAACTACTCAGCAGCAAAAGCAGGTATGCTAGGATTTACAAAATCATTAGCATTAGAGCTTGCAAAAACAAATGTAACTGTAAACGCTATTTGCCCAGGATTTATTGATACTGAAATGGTAGCAGAAGTACCAGAAGAAGTACGCCAAAAAATCGTTGCGAAAATCCCGAAAAAACGTTTTGGTCAAGCTGATGAAATTGCAAAAGGTGTAGTATATCTATGCCGTGACGGTGCTTATATCACAGGTCAGCAATTAAACATTAACGGCGGATTATATATGTAATGAAGTAAGAAAAAAGTGCATATCCATAGCAGGAATGCACTTCTTTTTTTAGAAGGAAATTGACCAAAAAGGAGATAGAAAAATGACTACATTCGCAACAGAATGGGAAAAGCAATTAGAGCTATACCCAGAAGAATACCGAAAAGCGTACCGCCGTGTGAAAAGGGCGAGTGAAATTTTATTACGTGAACCAGAGCCACAAGTAGGATTAACGCCGAAAGAGGTTATTTGGACGAAGAATAAGACGAAGCTTTATCGCTACATTCCAAAACAAGAAAAAACACAAAGAGTTCCAATTCTATTAATATATGCTCTTATTAATAAACCATATATTATGGATTTAACTCCTGGAAATAGTTTAGTGGAATATTTAGTGGACCGTGGTTTTGATGTGTATATGCTTGATTGGGGCACATTTGGTTTAGAAGATAGTCATTTGAAATTTGATGATTTTGTGTTTGATTATATTGCAAAAGCAGTGAAAAAAGTAATGCGAACTGCAAAATCGGACGAGATTTCTTTACTTGGTTATTGCATGGGGGGAACGCTAACTTCTATTTATGCGGCACTTCATCCGCACATGCCAATTCGTAACCTAATCTTTATGACAAGTCCTTTTGATTTCTCTGAAACAGGATTATATGGTCCTTTATTAGATGAGAAATACTTCAATTTAGATAAAGCGGTTGATACATTTGGAAATATTCCGCCAGAAATGATTGATTTCGGAAACAAAATGTTAAAACCAATTACGAACTTTGTTGGTCCATATGTTGCTTTAGTAGATCGTTCAGAGAATGAGCGCTTCGTTGAAAGCTGGAGGTTAGTTCAAAAGTGGGTTGGCGATGGTATTCCGTTCCCAGGTGAATCATACAGACAGTGGATTCGTGATTTTTATCAAAACAATAAATTGGTTAAGGGTGAACTCGTTATTCGCGGACAAAAGGTAGACCTTGCAAATATTAAGGCGAATGTCTTAAATATTTCAGGGAAACGTGATCATATCGCCCTACCGTGCCAAGTAGAAGCGTTGCTAGATCATATTTCTAGCACAGATAAACAATATGTATGTTTACCAACGGGACATATGTCGATTGTTTACGGTGGAACAGCGGTAAAACAAACGTATCCGACGATTGGAGACTGGCTTGACGAGCGCTCTAAGTAAAAATAAAAAATCCAACTAGCATATGTTAGTTGGATTTTTTTATGTAAAATAACAAAATATAGAAAGGAGAAATTTATATTTTAGGAGTATAATTATGAAGCTTATGATTGGTAAGTTGTTTTGGGATACAGGAGCTTCTATGCCTTGTTATCCATCGTTAGAAAATGATATGATATGTGATGTGCTTGTAGTTGGAAGTGGCGAAGCGGGTGCTCAAATAGCGTATTCGTTAGCGAAAATGGGAATGCGCGTTACACTTATTGAAAAAAATATGATTTCATGTGGCAGCACAGCTGCTAATACAGGGTTATTACAATTTCTTCATGATAAATCGTTAACCTCACTTATCCATACATTTGGGGAAGAAAAAGGGGTGCGAGCATATAAGCTTTGTTACGAAGCGTTACGAACAATGGAAAAAGTTGTACCGACTCTCGATATCGATCCCCAGTTTATTCCGCGAAACAGTTTATATTATGCAAGTAAAAGTGAAGATGTCTCATTTTTACAAGAGGAATACAAAACGTTACAGAATTATGGGTTTCCAGTTGAGTATTTTACAGCATCTGATATTAAGGAACGGTATCCTTTTACAAGACAAGCGGCATTATATACACACGGTGATGCTGAGGTAAATCCGTATTTATTAGCGCATAGCCTTTTGCATAAAGCAAATCAAATGGGTGCTACTATATATGAACATACAGAGGCCATACATATAAAAAAACGTCAAAATGATTTAATTTGTTATACGAAAACAGGAAATCAAATTGTAGCAAAGAATATTATTATGGCGACGGGTTATGAAGCACTTTTCGGAAAGAAAGAAAAAAATACAACAGTGGAAACATCATATGCAGTTGTGACAAATAAGGTGGATTCATTTGAAGACTGGCATGAGCAATCATTAATTTGGGAAACAGCAAGGCCTTACTTATATTTTAGGAAGTATGAAAATCGTATTATTGCAGGTGGATTGGATGAAGCAATGACAATTCAAACAATCGGTGATACGAAATTATTGCATAAGCGTGATGTCCTTATTAACATTATAAAAGAGATGTTCCCGCAGTATAAAGATATACAGGCGGAGTATTATTGGGCGGCAGCATTTGGCGGTAGTCATGATGGTCTCCCTATTTTAAAAGAAGATAATAAGATACATAATTTATTTTATGCATTGCCATATGGAGGTAATGGAACTGTGTATGGAATGGTATTTGCTAAAATATTTGAGCAGTTATTTACAAATAAAGAAAGTGAAGATTTTTCTTTATTTAATCGATAGAAAAAAGGTAGCGAAGTGATGGAATGAGAGATATAAAAAAGTTTTTACAAAAATTGCGTCCTGTACAACTCATTGTTTTGTTTTATTTATTAGCAGTAGTTGTATCGGTAATATTACTTAGTTTACCGTTTGTTACAAAGGCTGATGTGAAATGGACATTTATCGATGCCCTCTTTACATCTGTTAGTGCGGTAAGTGTTACGGGACTGTCTGTTGTTACGATTTCAGATACATTTACTACGGCAGGAATTATTATTTTAGCCCTTATTTTACAATTGGGCGGCTTAGGAATTATGGCGTTAGGTACATTCGTTTGGATTATAACAGGAAAAAAGATTGGTTTGCAGAGAAGAAGACTCATTATGGCAGACCATAATCAAGGGAATTTATCAGGTCTTGTAGAATTGATGCGTTCTATTTTAATTGTAATTATTTCAATAGAGCTTATTGGAGCAATATTATTAGGTACAAGATTCTTACTTTACTTTCCAACTTGGCAAGAAGCTTATTTTCACGGTTTTTTTGCAGCTGTTAGTGCAACTACGAACGGCGGATTTGATTTAACAGGACAATCGCTAATTCCGTATAAAAAAGATTACATTGTTCAAATGATTCATATGTTACTTATTATTTTAGGAGCAATCGGCTTCCCTGTATTAATGGAAGTGAAACAATTCCTTAGTAAAAGGAGACAGCAACTATTTCGTTTTTCGCTATTTACAAAATTGACGACAACAACATTTTTTGCACTCGTGGTCGTTGGAACGATTATGATTTTTTTACTAGAACGAAATCATTTTTTAGCAGGAAAGTCATGGCATGAAACAGTTTTCTATACACTATTCCAATCTGTGACGACGCGAAGCGGGGGACTTGCTACAATGGATATACTTGAATTGTCACAACCGACGCTTTTATTTATGAGTATATTAATGTTTATAGGAGCATCTCCAAGTTCGGTTGGGGGTGGGATACGTACAACAACATTTGCTGTTAGTATATTGTCACTATACACTTTTGCAAGAGGCGGGAGAACGGTTAGAGTCTTCAAACGTCAGCTACATGAAGAGGACGTGCTGAAAGCATCTGTCGTTATGACAATGGGGATTTTATTATGTGCCACAGCACTATTTATTTTATCTATTACGGAAAATGTACCGCTTATGAGTTTAATTGTTGAAGTCTGTTCTGCTTTCGGGACGACAGGACTATCGACAGGTATTACGCCAGATTTAACAACTGTTGGTAAACTTGTACTCATTGTACTTATGTTTATCGGGCGTGTCGGTATTTTAACATTTATACTAGCTAGTGGCGGAAGAGAACAGCCACCTCGCTATAAATATCCGAAAGAGAGAATTATTATTGGATAGTATGAAACCATTCTACCTATGTTAGGTAGAATGGTTTTTTAGTCATTAATGCCAAATTGCGGATGCATAAAAGTATCCTTCTTATTATCTCCTTCTTTTTTTAGTAACTCTTGATTTTCTTCTGAAATCCACCCAATATCATTTGTAGGATGGATCCATTCTTCTCCAGCCATAATGGCAGGATCTACATCATCACTCCAATTGTGAAGTGGACTGTTCTCGGAATCATATTTACTGTCTCCGATTACGACGTCATATTGATTTATGAAAGGTTGTTGCATCTTCTTTCCTGTTCCTTTAAAAGATGGGAAATTCATTTGATGCGGGAGCGTTTCATCTAAAATGGGTGACTGGATTTTATCTTTCTTCTTCAAAATAAGAGCTCCTTTTTATTATGATTTCTTCATATGTAGTATTTCCATCTAGCAGTTCTTATGTACTTGTTAACACTTGCCAGTAATAATTATTTTAGCTTGCTTCAAACTAGAGTAGAAAGTGAATTTTTGAGAGCAGGTGAATGTATTGGTAAAAAGAAAAGTGAAACAAAATGCGGCAATCAACAATAATAAAACTCCGAAAGAAAGCTTACCAGATGCAGAATTTGCATTAGAGTATGAAGGAGAAAATAGCGCGAAGTATGCAAATCGTAATTCAAAAAAAGGTAAACAAAAGTGAGGCGTTTTTTACAAACGCCTCATTTTTTTGTGGGATTATAAAGGTTTTTTTAATTATTTGTAAATTTAGTGTTCATTATTAGCAGAAAAATGCGAAAAAACATAGAAGTAGCAACGTATTACACAAAAACAAACAACAAACAAAAGATTAATGTTGGTTTAATACTGCTTTTACACTAGTTGTTTATATTTGAGTTGTACATAAGATTTGTAAAAGGAGAGAGAGACAGTGAAAAAAACAATCTTTAAAGCTGTAGCAACTGGAATGGTATTTTCGTTATTAATGGGGTGTGGTGCAAAGAAAGAAGAAAGTGCTGGGGCAAAAGTAAAAGATGATAAATTATCTGGATCATTAACTGTTTACACAGCAATTGAAGAAGAACTTGTACCAATTTATCTTGATTCTTTTAAAAAGAAATATCCAGATGTGAAGCTGAATATTGTTCGTGATTCAACTGGAGTTATTACAGCAAAATTGCTAGCTGAAGGGAAAAATACACAAGCAGATGTTGTATGGGGAACTGCAGCTTCAAGTTTATTAGCTTTAGATAAAAAAGATATGTTAAAAGGATACTCTCCAAAAGGAGCGGATCGCGTTTTACCGCAATTTAAAGATGATAAACAACCAGAAAAATGGGTAGGAAATACTGCATTTATGACGGGGATTGCTATAAATAAAGAAGAATTAAAGAAGAAAAATTTACCGATGCCAGAATCATACGAAGACTTAACGAAACCAGAGTATAAAGGAACGCTTGTTATGCCACATCCAGCATCTTCTGGAACAGGATTTTTAACAGTTTCTGCATGGTTACAAATTATGGGTGAAGATAAAGGCTGGGATTACATGAAGAAACTTCATGATAATATGGCAACTTATACTCATTCAGGTTCAAAACCAGCGAAATTAGCGGGTGCGGGTGAATATCCAGTTGGTGTATCGATGGTTTATAGTGCTTTGAAAGAGAAACAAAAAGGTGCACCAGTTGAAGTTGTATTGCCAAAAGAAGGATTAGGTTGGGAAGTAGAAGCGAACGCACTTATTAAAAAAGATAATGAAAAAAATGAAAAATTAGCGCAAGCATTTTTAGATTGGGCAATTACTGATGATGTAATGAAGTTATACTTCGAGAAAAATGGATTTGCGACAATTAAAAATGATTATAAACTTCCAGACGGATTCCCTAAAGATGTGACGGAAAAGTTATACAAAAAGAACGACTTTAAGTGGGCAGCAGAAAATCGAGACAAAATTTTAGAAAAATGGGAAAAAGAGTTTGGCCAAAAAGCAGAACCGAAAAAGTAAGTGAGTGGGAGAGAGAAAAAATGAGCGAATATTTATCAATTCAACACATTCAAAAACAGTTTGATGCATTTACAGCGTTAAAAGATATTTCTTTTACTGTGAAAAAAAATGAGTTTGTATGTTTATTAGGCCCAAGTGGTTGTGGGAAAACAACATTGCTTCGAATTTTAGCAGGGCTAGAAGAGGCGACAACAGGTAGTATAGCTGTGAATGGAAAAGATATTACAGCATTACCTCCTGGAAAGAGGAATTTCGGAATGGTGTTTCAATCCTATGCGTTATTTCCGAATTTAACAGCACTTGAAAACATTGAATACGGCTTAAAGACAAAAAAGTATGGAAAAGCAGAAGTAAAAGAGAAGGCGCTATCGGCGTTAGAACTAGTTGATTTACTGAATGTAAAAGATAAATATCCTGCTCAAATGTCTGGTGGACAACAGCAGCGAGTAGCACTTGCACGTGCACTCGCTCTGTCTCCGGATATTTTGTTACTCGATGAGCCGTTATCTGCTTTAGATGCAAAAGTACGTGAAAAGTTACGTAGAGAAATGCGTGATTTGCAAGAAAAAGTAGGAGTGACAACTATTATGGTCACGCATGATCAAGAAGAGGCATTAACGATGGCTGATAAAATTGTTGTAATGAATCATGCGGAAATTATGCAGATTGGCACACCAGAGGAGATTTACCAAAGACCAGCCAATCCGTTTGTGGCAGATTTTATTGGTTCTATTAATTTCTTTTCGAAAAATAACGAAGAACATGCAATTCGTCCGGAACATGTAACAGTCGTACAAAATAATGGTATGAAAACAATTGTAGAAAGCATGGAGTTTCGCGGATCTGTATACCGGACAGAAGTGCGCGTTATAGATGAGAAAACGCATCTATATAATGAGAAAATCGTTGTAGATATATTGGCATCAGAAGTAGAAAAAACAGCTATTAGGAAAGGAAAGCCGATTCAAATCTCTTTCTCAGAAAATCATATGTTGTCATATGGAAAGAAGGTTGTTGTATAGATGGAGATGTTAGAAAATTTAAAGGTAGAAAGTACGAAAAAAAAGATTAAGAGACGTATCGGTAAAGAAGAATGGATACAAAGACTATTAATTATTGGTATGATTCTTGCTTTTTTGATTATGCTTGTATTACCACTATTACAATTGTTTACACAAGCTTTTTATGATAAAGATGGAGCTTTCATTGGTGTTGCGAATTTCAGTAAATATTTCACAACCCCAACATTAGTTCAATCATTACAAAATACGATATGGATTTCGGGCGCGACAACAATTATTGCAGTGACACTTGCTTTCGCTTACGCCTATGCGATCGCTCGTACGAATGTATTTGGAAAGCGTGTATTTCAATATGTCGCGTTGTTACCATTATTCGCACCAACGATGATGCATGGTATCGCACTTACATATTTATTTGGTAATCAAGGATTAGTAACGAAAGGGATGTTTGGTTTATTTGAAGGTATACAAACCCCTTTATATGGACCAGTAGGAATTGTAATGGCTGAAGTCATGTATACATTTCCGCAAGCATTTCTTATATTATTAATTGCTTTCCAAGGTTCTGATTATCGTTTATACGAAGCTTCTAATATGTTGGGAGCGAGTAAAACAAAGCAATTTCTCACTGTTACTTTACCTAGTGTAAAGTATGGATTAATTAGTGCGATGTTTGTTGTGTTTACACTTAGTTTTACTGATTTTGGCGCACCAAAAATTGTTGGTGGGCAATATAATGTACTTGCTACTGATGTATACAAACAAGTAATTGGACAACAAAATATGCCGATGGGTGCAACTGTCGGAATGATTTTATTAATTCCAGCTATATTTGCATTTGCAGTTGATCGCATTACGCAAAGAAAGCAGGCGAATTTCTTATCTTCCAAAGCAGTGCCATATAGAATAACGGCTAATAAGAAAAGAGATGTAGTCTCATTCATATATTGTAGTGTGATTACATTTATGATTATTCTTTTATTTGTGGCGGTTGGTATTGCTGCAAGTGTGAAAGTATGGCCATATAATATGAGTTTTACATTTGAGCATTTTAATTTTTCGAGTTTAACAGGAGATGGACTTGAAGCATTTAAAAATAGTGTGATTGTCTCAGCAGTTACAGCAGTTATTGGGGCAATTTTAACATTTATGTTCGCATATGCGATTGAGAAAATAGATCAGCTAAAGTTTTTCCGAAAAACAGGCTACTTTTTCTCGATTGTCCCTTTAGCAATCCCAGGTTTAGTACTTGGATTGGGATACGTCTTTTTCTTTAGTCAACCAACGATTCAAATACTTGGACTTTCAGTAACGAATCCGTTTCATTCTTTATACGGAACAATTGCTGTGCTAGTACTAGTAAACATCATTCATTTTTATTCGGTAACATTCGTTACCGCAACGACTGCTTTAAAGAAATTAGACCGAGAGTTTGAGCTTGTTTCGCAGTCGATGGGCATTCCGTTTTATAAAACATTCTTTAGAGTAACAGTACCGATGTGTTTACCAGCAATTTTAGAAATGGTGATGTACTATTTCGTCAATTCGATGGTAACTGTGTCAGCGGTTGTATTCTTATACGCAGCTGATTTTAAACTAGCTGCCGTATCAATCGTAAATATGGATGATGCAGGAAATGTAGCGCCAGCAGCTGCAATGAGTGTACTTATTGTTGTTACAAATATTGTAGTGAGAGTTGTATATGAATGGGGAACGAAAGCACTTCGTAACCGAACTTCACAATGGCAAAAAAGATAAGTGAGAAGGGTGATGGATTGAATGAAAATAGAAGCAGTTATTTTTGATTGGGCAGGTACGACAGTTGATTACGGATGTTTTGCACCACTGGAAGTATTCATAAAAATTTTTCGTAAACGTGGTGTTAAAATTACAGATGAAGAAGCCCGTAAACCGATGGGATTATTAAAGATCGATCATGTAAGGGCACTAACAGAAATGCCTCGTATTGCGAATGAGTGGGAGCGTATTTTCGGACATTTACCAACAGAAGCAGACATTCACGAGATGTATGAAGAGTTTGAAGAAATACTCTTTACTATTTTGCCACACTATGCCACGCCAATTGATGGGGTGAAAGAAGTGGTTGCTTCATTACGTAAAAGAGGCCTTAAAATTGGCTCAACGACTGGTTATACGAGAGAAATGATGGACATCGTTGCAAAAGAAGCAGAAATACAAGGATATAAACCTGATGTTCTTGTGACGCCAGATGATGTTTCAGCAGGCCGTCCGTACCCTTGGATGTGTTATAAAAATGCGATGGAACTTGGTGTGTATCCGATGAATCATATGATAAAAGTCGGGGACACAGTGTCAGATATGAAAGAGGGCAGAAATGCTGGTATGTGGACTGTGGGTGTAATTCTCGGTAGTAGTGAGCTCGGCTTAAGCGAGTGGGCAGCTGAAACTATGGATCCGGTAGAACTTCGTGAAAAAATGGAAGTAGTTCGAAAGCGTTTCGTTGAAAACGGGGCTCATTTTACAATTGAAACGATGCAGGGACTCGAAAACGTAATTGAACAGATCGAGAAACAAGAATTTATTATTTCATAAAAGGGGAATAGGATCATGACTGAAAATCACTACTTATTATTAACGCCAGGACCATTAACGACAACAAAAACAGTAAAAGAAGTTATGCTATACGATTGGTGTACGTGGGATGTTGAATATAACACGATGGTGCAACAGGTAAGAGCTAAACTTGTATCGTTAGCAACGAAGGAAGAAGAGAGATATACAACAGTATTAATGCAAGGAAGCGGTACGTTTTCAGTTGAAGCAGTAATCGGTTCTGTCATTCCAAAAAACGGAAAGCTGCTTGTTTGTACAAATGGTGCGTATGGTAAGCGAATTGTACAAATGGCAGAGATGTTACATATAGATGTGGTGGTCAGTCAAACAGAAGAGTGGGAGCCTACTAATATTGTAGAAGTAGAAAAGATATTACAACAAGATAAAGAGATTACACATATTGCAGTTGTTCATTGTGAAACAACAACAGGTATTATCAATCCAATTGTAGATGTATGTAAATTAGGGAAGCAATACGGAAAAGTAACACTAGTTGATGCAATGAGTAGTTTTGGTGGTATTGAAATAGACATCGCTGAGTTGCAAATTGACTTTCTAATTAGTAGTGCGAATAAATGTATTCAAGGGGTTCCAGGGTTCGGATTTGTTATTGCAAAGCGCGATGAATTGTTGAAATGTAAAGGGCAGGCACGTTCATTATCTTTAGATTTATACGATCAATGGGAAACGATGGAAAATCAAAATGGAAAATGGCGTTTTACATCACCTACACATGTTGTACACGCTTTTTATCAAGCACTACTTGAATTAGAAAAAGAGGGCGGAGTAAAAGCACGTTACAATCGATATGATAACAATCAAAAACTATTAGTGAATCGAATGAGAGAAATCGGATTTAAGCCACTAGTAGATGAAAAATATCAATCACCTATTATTACATCTTTCATTTATCCAGAAGAATGGTTTGATTTTGAGCAATTATACAAGGAATTAAAGCGTGATGGATTTGTTATATATCCAGGTAAAATTTCAAAAGTAGATACATTCCGCATTGGAAATATCGGTGATGTACATGAGGCAGATATTCATCGCTTAGTTGATAGTATCGCTAAAGGAGTTGTTATAGGTTGAAAGTATTTTGCTTAGGTGGAGCAGGTAAAATTTGTCGTGAAGCAATTTTAGATTTAGTGCAATTTTCATCTTTTGAGACGATTACAGTAGCAGATTTTAACGAAGAAGAGGGGCTTAAAGTAGTAGAATGGCTCAACGATCCTCGCGTTGATTTTGTGAAAGTAGATGTAACGAATCATGAGGATACGGTTGCAAAAATGAAGGGCTATGACATTGTAATGGATGGTACAACAATTAAGTTAAATGGATTATCTACTCGATGTATTGCAGAAGCAGGTTGTCACGGTGTGAATTTAAATGGATTTGGTGAAGAAAATGATTCGCATTCTATATTTGTTCAAAACGGAAAAACATGTTTACCTGGGTTTGGTATGACGCCAGGTGTAACGCAAATGATGGCGATGCATGCAGCAAATCAGTTACATACTGTAGAGTCAGTTCGTGTAAGTCATGATTCGTATCGTCCCATTGCTTTTTCTGCATCCATTACAGAAACAACAACATATGAATATGATCCACATTTGCCATCGCGTACAGTGTATGAAGATGGTGAGTTTAAGCAAGTGCCTCCGTTTGCGCGTCCAAGAGAAATTGAATTACCGGCGCCTTATGGTAAGACAACGCAGTATATCATACCGCATTCTGAAACGATTACGTTAGCAAAAGCATTAGAAAATAAAGGCGTTAAACTAATAGAGACGAGAGGAACTTGGCCAAAGCAAAATATGCAGCTCGTACGTGCATTGTATGATTACGGTATATTGCGTAATGATCCAGTTGAAATAAATGGAAAAGAAATCGGCATAATGGATTGTATTGCGAAGTATTTATTGCAATCGAAAGAAGGACAAGAAACAGAGATTTACGGTTATGCACTTCATGTAGAAGTAATAGGTATGAAAAATAATGAGAAACAAAGACGTGTATTATATCATACACACCCGTTATCTGATGGATCTGTTGTAGGATGGGAAAAATTAAGAGCTTATACGAGAAACGTCGGTATTCCATTTGGGATTGCTACAGAGCTAATCGCAAATGGGAATGTAAATAAAGTTGGTGTTGTGACACCCGAGGAAGCTTTTGTCAAACCACAAATTATTTTTGATGAACTAAAAAAGCGTGGTATTCATATTCACGAGGAAGTTTTCGTTGAAAAGGAAAGTTATAACTTTGTATAAGTAAGGCAGTGTATGAGGTAGAAATCAATGGGGTGAGGTTATGTCTGTAGTAGGTGAAGAAAGAAAGCGAACCATTCTTGAGAAGGTAGAGTTTAAAGGGAAGGTAAAAGTTTCAGAATTAGCGAGAGAGTTTGCTGTATCAACAGAGACGATTCGTCGTTATTTAGAAGAATTGGATCGTGAAAAAAAGTTGAAGAAAGTGTATGGTGGAGCCGTCCAACTTCCGGGAGCTGGAATAGAGGCACCAATGTTAGAACGAGAGATGCTACATATAGAAGAGAAGAAGCGAATTGGGTATAAAGCAGCAACATTTGTAGAAGATGGAGATGTTATTGCGATTGATGACGGAAGTACACCACTTCAAATGGTACCATATCTTGTACATCGCAAAAATTTAACGATTGTAACAAGTTCATTTCCAGTAGCAACACAATTAATTTCTTCTATTAATAAAAAGATGTTTCACGGTGAAGTTTTATTTATTGGTGGAAAAGTATCTCCAAAACATTCACGCGTATCAGGATCTATTTCGCAGCAAGTTATCCAGCAATTTCATTTTCATAAAGCATTTGTTTCGATTGATGGATTATTACCTGGTTTTGGAGTTTCTAGTTTTGAATTAGAAAAGGCTAAACTGTCAGAAGCGATGATGAAATTAGCAGAGAAAACATATATTTTATGTGATCATACAAAGGTAGGCGTAAAAGGAAATTACCGAATAGCAGCGTTTTCGCGCATTCAACATGTAATTTGTGATAAGAAAATGCCCTATAGTTTTGAAGAGGAAGTTAAAAGGCATAATATTCAATGGACAATTTGTTAAATACGTAGAACTCCCACCTGATTGTGAGGTGGGAGTTTTACTGCCTGCAAATAGCGGGATAAAAGATTTGTATTTATGCAAAAAAAGTGGACACATTTTCCCATCTCTTTCATATAATTTACCAATACAAAAAAAGTTGGTCGAAGGAAAGAAGGGGAAGTATGTCAGAACGGATATATAATAAACTTGTATTGTATGCAAATATTTTGCAAAAAATTGGTGTCATCAATGAGAAGGAGAAAAATGAAATTCTTCATACGATAGGTAAAAAAGCTCTTTGAATAAAGGGCTTTTATATTTTTTGCCTTTAAAAATATAAATTTAATGTAATATTCTCGTTGACATCGATAATGACATTCATTATCATTTATTTATGAGTAATTGATAATGTTTATCAATTATAAAGATTATATATGATAGGGGATATTATTTTGAAAAAAAATTATATGAAGGCGCTAGTAGTAGCGACAACATTAGCAATTCCATTTGCTGCATACTCTACTCCAGCGTTAGCAGCAATAAAAATTGAAGCAAACCAATCGGTAGCGGCAGCTAGTGAACGTACATACGATACTGAGATTAAAATATATAAGGATCAAAAAGACGAGCCATCTATGGTTTCTCAATATATAAAAGATCCTAAAGTAACGATTGCGGATGGGAAAAAAATTGTAACTGTAACAATGCAAGATAGCGATTATTTTCAATACCTTAGAATAGAGGATAAAAACCAACCTGGCGTATTTCATGATGTAAAAGTTTTGTCAGAAGATAAGAGGAAGAATGGAACGAAAGTAGTTCAATTTGAAATTGGCGAGTTTGAGAAGAAGCACAATATGCAAATGCATATACTTATTCCGGCTATTGGATATGATCACAAATATCAAGTTCAATTTGAAATTAAAGATCCAACTGTAGGTGACAAAGAAACAGAGAAACCAGATGATAACTCTAATTCAGGCAATATGGAGACGGATCATCCAGTTGATAATCAAAATATGATAACAGATAATAAATTAAGAGAGCTTGTTAATAAAAAGGTATTTAATAGAAAAGATTTAAATACACCAATCACGAAAGAAGAGTTATTACAAGTAAAGGACTTGTTTTTAAATACGAATGAGATACTGGATTATAGTGCATTAAAATATATGCCAAATTTAAAATCTTTAACAGTTGCGAATGCGAAGATAAAAGATCCATCATTCTTTACGAGCTTAAAACAATTGAAACATTTAGCTTTACGTGGTAATGAATTTTCAGATGTAACACCACTTGTTAAGATGGATAATTTAGATTCTCTTGATTTAAGTAATAATAAAATTACGAACGTTGCACCACTAATTGAAATGAAAAATGTAAAAAGTTTATATTTATCAGGTAACCAAATAGAAGATGTAACATCATTAGCGAAAATGGAACAACTAGATTACTTGAATTTAGCAAATAATAAAATTACGAATGTTGCGCCATTAAGCGCGTTGAAAAATGTAACATATTTAACTTTAGCAGGTAATCAAATTGAAGATATTAAACCGTTATATTCATTACCTTTAAAAGACTTAGTATTAACACGTAATAAAGTAAAAGATTTATCCGGTATTGAGCAAATGAAGCAATTAGAAGAATTGTGGATCGGGAAAAATGAAATAAAAGATGTTACTCCTCTAAGTAAGATGACACAGTTAAAACAATTACACTTACCTAACAATGAGTTAAAGGATATTACTCCATTATCAAGTCTAGTAAACTTACAAAAGCTTGATTTAGAAGCGAATTATATTTCAGACTTAACACCAGCTAGCAATTTGAAAAAGTTAGTATTCTTAAGTTTTGTTGCAAATGAAATTCGTGATGTTCGACCAGTTATAGAACTAAGTAAAACAGCCTATATCAATGTTCAAAATCAAAAAGTATTTTTAGAGGAAACAGAAGTAAATAAAGAAGTAAAAGTACCTATATACGAGAAAGATGGTAAAATCTCTACAAAAATTCGTTTAAAGAGCGAAGGTGGTACGTATAGTAATGATGCAGTTAAGTGGAGTACACCGGGTGAGAAAGTATATGAATTTGGTGTAAAAGATCCATTTGCGGATACAGGAATCTTCTTCACAGGATCTGTGATTCAAAATGTGGTAGAAAGTAAAGAAGATAACACTTCTAAAGAAGATGAAAAAGTAGGAGTAGTAGAATTTAAAGATGTACCAAAAGGACATTGGTCAGAGGAAGCAATTCATTATTTAGCGAAAGAAAATATTTTTAAGGGATATGGAAATGGACAATTTGGATTTGGGGATCGTATTACTCGTGGACAAGTTGCGTCTTTAGTACAAAGGTATTTGAAATTAGAAAATAAAGTAGAGCAGAAAGAGAGATTTACAGATACGAAGGGACATATGTTTGAGCAAGATATTGCTACAGTTGCGCAAGCTGGAATTATGCAAGGAGATGGTACTGGGGAGTTTCGTCCAGATGGAATATTAACTCGATACGAAATGTCTGTAGTATTATATAAAGCATTTCAGTTAAAAGAAGATGGAAATAATAAAGAGAGCTTTAAAGATGTACCAACTGGCCATTGGGCAGAAGGATATGTGAAAGCGTTAGCGGATCATAATATATCAAAAGGTGATGGAAACGGAAAGTTTTTAGGTGATGATTTCGTAACACGTGAACAATATGCGCAGTTTTTATATAATGCAATAACTAAATGATTAGTGAAAAAATACGTTATTTTTCCATAAGGAGAATAACGTATTTTTTATTGCGAAATCAAGTAAAGAATAGATAGGAGTATTGACATATGAATAGCCTATTTTAAAGAGGAATGATGAAACCATATTGACAAAAAAGCGTTCTCATGTGATAATTCAATTAAATTTTTAGAATAATCAAAAAATATTCCTTTTACATAGAAAGGATTCGAACATTATATGAATATTACGCCGGGGGTGACGAAATGTTATTTTTTCTAAAGAAATGGAATGAATTAAAAGATGTGAAATCTGAACTAGCACTTCGTGATTGGTTTTATGGTACAAAAATTAGCTTATCACTTTGTACGTCAAAAGAGCCGTTAACTTTTTTAGTAAACGTTGAAGGAAGAGATAAAGGGTTATTTTCAGAAGAAGATTTTATTGTTGTGAACTGTATGTGTGAACCAGTATTTGAAAATGAAGAAAAACCAGCTGCGGAATCATTTATGCATGCAGATATTTATAAAAAAAGTAGTGCAGAATGTATTTTACAAGTACAGACTGTAGATAGTCATTTAATATCAGAGTTGTATGGAGAAAAAGGGGAAGTAACATTCGATAAACGTAGCGTGGAACGTGTTTTTGGAAAAGAAGGTATAACAGAAATGACAATTCCCATTGTAGAAGATGAGAAAAAATTCGCAGATTTATTAGAGAATAATGTGCCGAATTTTATTGAAGGTGGAGGAGTAGTTCTCGTTCATAATTATGGCATGATTGTGTGGGGAAGAACTCCAGAATACGCGAAAAAATGGTTGGAGGGTATAGAATATTTAATGAACTACCATGTAAAATTGTTAATGATAAAAGGTGCAAAGAGCTCTGTTATATGAAATGTTTGTGATGTCGTTACAAGTCAATAAGTAAATGAAAGCGTTTTAAAAATAATTTTACTCATAAAATATAGGTCTCCTTATTATATATAGATTACATGTTGACATGTAAGGAGGAACATATTTTGCGAGTTAAATATCATTTTCTGCCAAAACAGCAAGTAACATTTTGCAAAATGAACGATTCAGGTAAGAAGGCTCTGCAAATTATGAATGAAACGGGATTTCGAGCAATCCCTGTATTAGCAGAAGATGAAAAGAAATTCATGGGGATTATTTATAAAGTGGATCTTTTAGAAAAGAAGTGTAATGGTGGATTAGAGGAATTAAGTACGGAACATATGCTGGAAGATTCCACTGCATTTATTTTTGAAAAGGACTCTTTTTTCAGAGCATTTTATGTTATTCGTCGTTTGCCGTTTTTAGCTGTACTAAATGATTATAATGAATTTGTTGGCATCTTAACTCATTCCAATATATTTGATGTTATTGAGGATTCATTTGGTATGCGGACGGGTGGTTATATATTAACGATTGCAACACAAGATTGTAAGGGAACGATTAAAGAACTTGGGACATTGTTGAAAGCATTTCATATCGGTGGACTATTTACGCTAGATAACGGCGATCAATATATTCGCCGCGTTATTGTCAATATAACAGATGAGTTAAATGAAAAAAGATTAAAGCAATTAATCGAAAAAATAGAGAAAAAAGGATTCAGGGTGAGTCATGTAGATTATATTTAAGATGAAGAGGAAAGGGAGCAATTTGCTATATGCAGATTGCTCTCTTTTTTAGTTTGAGTCATGAATCTTATTTTGAAACAGGAGGCGGAGATAATGCTAAATCGGATAAAAAAATAAAATCTGCATGTTCACGAATTTTAGGAATAGAGGTTTCTATAACACGTGATGTAATTTCACCTGGAGGCCCAACATGTCCGATAGCTACCATAATCGGTTTTTCTTGAAGTTTTTTAATGAGTAATTGGGCTTGTTTTGAAATATGTGCCGCTGTGTACACGTCATCAAAAAATAATTGATTTTCAATAATTGGTACTCCTAATTCTTTCCCGATTTTTGGGACGACACTCTTAGGATTTGTTTTGCTATCTAAATAAAATAAACCGTGTTTTTTACAAGCTGCGAGTATAAGTCGTACAATTCTTTCGTCTGCAGTCACCTTTGATCCCATATGATTATTCATCCCAATTGCATGTGGTACTTCTTGAATCGCTTGTTCGAGTCGATTATTTATTTCTTCGTCGCTTAAATCAGTTGTAATTGCTTTTGGTCCAAGCCATTCTTTTTTACCTTTAATCGGTTCCATTGGCATATGTATAATAACTTCGTGTCCTTTCTTATGAGCCGCTATCGCATCTTCCTTTGTGGAAGGAAGAAAAGGCATAACAGCAACAGTTAGTGGAATAGGAAGTGATAACATTTTATCAGTTCCTTTCATATTATTGCCGAAGTCATCAATGACAATAGCTACTTTATTTGTATGGGCCTTGGCCTCAACAGGAAACAAGAAGGATGGTAAAAACATAGTCAAAATAAGCAATGCAATCGTATATTTGTGCATATAAATAGTTCCTTTCTATATTATCAATCACCATTATGGTTTGCGTTTTTATATAAATTAAACAAAAAATGTCGAAGAAAAGTATATGGAAAATAGGGAATCCGCTATTTAATTGGTGTTTGTAAAAAAAGGAGATAAAAAAATTGTCTATTATTGCGAATGTATTTACAAAGATAGAATAATTTGTAATAATTCTCAAAGTGAGGGTAAAGATTTGTAAATTACAGGGAGAAAATGTTAAATTTTCTGATTCTTCAAATTCAAATATGATAAGCAGTTAAAAGTTCAATGGAGAAGTAAAGTAGAGAGCATGGAAGTATAATAAGGGGGATATGAATGTTTACTGTAAAAAGGAAGTACACATTAGAAAAGCTTTCACGTGATATTCATATGAAACGTGAAGAGATGATTCAATTAGGTTTAACGAGTGGGTTAAATAGTACGGAGACGATTCAAGTTAGTCAAGAATTGGACAAGCTTATTTTACAGTACCAGTGTTATAAAGAAAAACAAACACCAAAATGGTTATCAATTATAAAGGTACCTATTTTTCAAATTGGGTATGAAGGGAAATCAAGTAATTTTTGGCGAATGCTTGTGGCTGGTTTTATGAAATAAGTATAATTACCCTTTAGGGATAAGGATAATTATACTATGTGTAACGGAATTTCGATATGAACTGTCGTTCCTTCGTTTTCTATACTATTAATAAAAATATGCCCGTTGTACATCTCTATAATTCGTTTACATATGACAAGTCCAAGACCTGTTCCAGTATCTTTATTAGTAAAGAACGGATGAAAGAGGTGTTTTTGAATATGTTTTGGAATCCCTTTTCCAGTATCTATAATTTGCAATTGTGCGTGTGTTTCATTGTTTGTTACGAAAATAGTTAGTGTATCGCCAGAAGTCATAGCTTCAATTGCATTTTTTGTAATGTTTAAAACCACTTGTTTCATATGGTCTTTTGAGCACCGGATATGAACAGGACGGTCTGGCAAATGTAAATGGAATACAATATTATGTAGATTCGCCTCAGATTGAATAATTAATGCTACCTCATTTAGAATGGTTCTCACATCATATGTTTGTTCAATGATTGCAGTTGGCTTTCCAAGAATAAGAAATTCACTTACAATTTCATTAATTCGTTCTATTTCTTGTTCGATGATGGAAAAATAGAACTGATCTTGTTCATCTTTATATTTCTCTTTTAATAGAGCGACGAGCCCTTTAATTCCGGTAAGTGGATTACGGATTTCGTGGGCGGTACTAGCTGCAAAAGTTCCAACTAATTCAATTTTTTGTAGTTCATTTTGTTGTCTTTCTAGTTTTGTTTGTCGTTTTAACAACATATATTGAGCGAGTAAAAATAAAATTGACATTAAAAATAAAGTAGCTATACATTCTACGGCAACCCACTGGTTTAAAGTTTTTTGATGAATAGGTAACGGAGAAACAGAGACCTTCCAATCTAATCTTTGGAGTGGGGTAGTAAGCATATTAGAATGTGCATCACTTGTTTCGTTATTATCATCGGTTAGAAAAACTACATTATACTTATCAGTTACTTCAAAATGGTATTGTGGCTTAATGGCATTTAAAGATGATGAAATGTAGTCAAAGCGTAAACTTGCTAACAATAAGCCTGAGAGCTCCTTCTGTTTATTAAAAATGGGGGAAGCAATCATAATAGCTTGATGGCCAAGAACACGATCTGTAATGACGGATGATACAGTTGTTTTCTTAGTTTGTAATGCGTTTTGAATATATTTACGATCTGAGACATCAACAGGTGGTCGGTCACCTTCCGATGCGATTGTAATGATACCTTCTGGTGTAGCGTAATATAGACCAGAAAAACGTGCATCGTTTCCATCTGTATCATGTACAATTTCTTTCATCCCATTAATATTTCCAGTCTCGGTTCCTACGACCTTTGCGAGCATTTCTAGGGCAGAAATTGCTTCGCCAAGGTGGTGATCTAAATAGTCTCTATATAAAAAGAGAACCGTATGGGCAACTTGTTTATTTTCTTGTTTCATTTTATACGAATGATATGAATAAAATGTAGCACCAATCCCTGTTGTTGGTAGGATAACAAGCAATATATATAAAACTATGCTGTGGAATTTGAACTTCAAATTTGGTACTCCTTCTTTTTTATTATCATTATATATAAACTATGTTAAAATTGTCATGTTTTTATTCAAGAATCATTCATAATATATTTGGGGAGAGATAATGAATGAGTGAATACTCATTCGGAATTTATATGAAGTACTATTTTGTTCTTTTTATTATTGAGAATTTAAGTGAAGGGTTGAAAGTTGTATGACATCAAATAATGGACGAGAAGAAATTTCTCAATCTTTAAAAGTATTTATTGCATTATCTCGTGTACATCGTTCTGTTATGGATACTACAAACAAATCTATACAAAGTAACGGGTTAAATCCAACTGAATTTGCTGTATTAGAACTGCTATATCATAAAGGCGGTCAACCACTTCAGCAAATTGGTGAGCGTATTTTAATAGCTAGTGGCAGCATTACATATGTTGTGGATAAGCTAGAAAAAAAGGGACTAGTAAAAAGAATTCCGTGCCCGAATGACAGACGTGTTATTTATGCACAATTAACTGAGGCTGGAGAGAACTTTATTGCTTCTATTTTTCCAGGGCATGAACAAGTTATACATCAGTCTTTTGAAATGTTAACGAAAGAGGAAAAGGACGAATTACTGGATCTATTAAAAAAGATTGGAAAGTATGAAAAGTAATAATATGTTCCAAAGGAGCTTTGGATAAAGAAATCCAAAGCTTTTTTGTTTACATGTAATGTTGGCAGTATATGCCGTATTTTGCTGAAGAATAAGAGGAGATTTGTAAGTAAGCATTGAATTATAGTAAGGATGCATATAATGGAGAGGAGGCTCATTCATGTCATTTAAAGACTATGAATATAAACGGCCAAATATTGAAGAATTAAAAGAGAAGTTTACTGTTGCTTTAGAGAAGTTTGATAACGCGAAAACTGCGGAAGAACAAAAACAAGTTATTCATTCAATTAACGAAATTCGCAACGATTTTGGTACAATGGGGAATCTTTGTTACATTCGTCATTCTGTCGATACGACAGATGCTTTTTATAAGGAAGAACAAGATTTCTTTGATGAATTCTCTCCAGTTGTACAAGGGTATGGTACAAAGTATTATAATGCGTTAATTCATTCTCCATTCCGTGAAGAATTAGAGGCGTATTATGGGAAGCAATTATTTGCTCTTGCGGAGTGTGATTTAAAAACATATTCTGATGAAGTCGTGAAAGATTTACAATTAGAGAATAAATTGTCTTCACAATATACACAGTTATTAGCATCTGCAAAGATTGACTTTGCAGGGGAAGAAAGAACGTTATCACAGCTTATTCCATTTATGCAAGGAAAAGAAAGAAGTGAACGTAAAGCAGCGAGTGAAGCATATTACGGATTTTTAGCTGAGAATGAAGAAGAATTAGATCGTATTTATGACGAGCTTGTTAAAGTGAGAACGAAAATCGCAAAATCTTTAGGTTTCAAAAACTTTGTTGAACTTGGATATGCACGAATGTACCGTACAGATTATAATGCGGAAATGGTGGCGAATTATCGTCAGCAAGTGCTAGATTATATCGTTCCTGTTACAACGGAATTAAGAAAACGACAACAAGCACGTATCGGTGTAGAGAAGTTAGCATATTACGACGAAAACTTTGAATTCCCTACAGGTAATCCAACTCCAAAAGGAGATGCGGATTGGATTGTTAATCATGGAAAAACGATGTATAAAGAGTTATCGGCTGAAACAGATGAATTTTTCAATTTCATGTTAGATAATGATTTATTAGATTTAGTTGCGAAAAAAGGAAAAGCTGGCGGTGGATATTGTACATATATTGAGAATTATAAAGCGCCGTTTATCTTCTCGAATTTTAACGGAACGTCTGGTGATATTGACGTATTAACACATGAAGCGGGCCATGCTTTCCAAGTATACGAAAGTCGTAAATTTGAAATTCCAGAATATAATTGGCCAACATATGAAGCGTGTGAAATTCACTCTATGAGTATGGAATTCTTCACATGGCCATGGATGAAGCTATTCTTTGAAGAAGATGCAGATAAATATTATTTCTCTCACTTAAGTTCAGCACTTCTGTTTTTACCGTATGGTGTATCTGTTGATGAGTATCAACATTATGTATATGAAAATCCTGAAGCAACACCAGAAGAGCGTAAGACTGCATGGCGTAATATAGAGAAAAAGTATTTACCGCATCGCGATTATGAAGATAATGATTATTTAGAGCGCGGTGGATTCTGGCAACGTCAAGGGCATATATATAGCTCACCGTTCTACTATATCGACTACACGTTAGCTCAAATCTGTGCACTGCAATTTTGGAAACGTGCAAGAGATAATAGACAAGAGGCGTGGGAAGATTATGTGAACCTGTGCCAACAAGGTGGAAGTAAATCATTCTTGGAATTAGTAGAAGTTGCAAATTTAACATCTCCATTTGCTGAAGGCTGTGTGAAAAGTGTTATTACAGAAATTGAAGCATGGCTACATGCAATTGACGACACAAAATTGTAAAAAACATGCGCTTTTTTTCACATGTTTAACATCGACATAAAGAGAAAATAATGAGATAATAAAAGAAAATTCAGAATACTAAAGAGGTGTTTCTAATAAGGAGCACCTCTTTTCACCAACAAAAAGGGGGGAAAGAAGTATGCTTCAATCTAATATGGATGTGAGTTTAGAAAGTTTGGTGAACTCATTACAGTCTACCCGAAGCACGCTATTATCAGAAATTGAAATGTTAAATGATACAGAAGTGAATGTAAAGCCACGCCGTGATAAATGGAGTATTATTCAAATTTTGCATCACTTGCATTTAGTTGAACAATCTGTCACGTCTGCCCTTGTATATGCTTTACAAAAAAACGAAAGAAACACGACTCCATTTAAAGACCTCCAACTTACACTTGATCGCACACATAAACGAGAAGCTCCTCAGCAGATGAAACCAACAGAAACGTTAATGAAAAAACAGCAAGGAATCCAATTACTAGAACATTCACGACAAGAACTATTACATGCGCTTCATAGCGTTATAGATGAAAAAGACCTATTTGAAAATGGGTTAAAGCATCCTGTTTTTAATGATTTGAATTTATATCAGTGGGTTCAATTTCTTGATTTGCATGAACAAAGACATCTTACGCAGTTAAAAGAAGCGAAACACGCAATTTTACAGCGATAATTAGGAAGAAGTGGGAGACCACTTCTTTTTCATATGTGCATAGTTTTTCTTCTTATTTTGGAATACTACAGAGAGAAAGAAAAGAAGGAGTTGAAAAGTATGTCCAAGAAAAAGAAAGAAGAAGAGCGCGCTTGGAAAGCACGTAAAGAAAATCAAAAACCACATGGAAAAGTGAAAGCTTTTGCTGAATTAGTTGAAGGAACAGAAAAAACGTGATGAGTATTTCATCACGTTTTTTGTATGAGTGGAAAAGTTAATAAGAAAGTTGTACCTGTACCTTTTTCACTTATAATATCAATTTTTCCGTTCATAGCTTGCACAACACTGAATACGACCATCATTCCAAGACCAGTACCTTTTTCTTTTGTTGAATAGAAAGGGGATCCAAGACGTTTTACTTGTTCTTGATCCATACCAACTCCTGTATCTTTTATATATAATTGAATATGCTTATGATCAGGAACTAATGTGAAATAAAGATCACCGCCTTTTGGCATGGCCTCAATGCAGTTTTTTAAAATATTTAACAAACATTGATTTAGTTTTTGTTTTTCTCCCGCGATAAAAAAAGAAGTACTTTGCTTTATATAATGTGTACGCACATTTGTTAAATTAGCAAGCGGTGTAATTAACGATAATGCATGCAGTAGTTCTTCTTCTAACTGTAATGTTTGTTCTTTTTCAATACTTGGTTTTGCAAAGGTTAAATAATCTGTAAGAACGTGATTTGCTTGTTCGATTCCGTTGATGGCTATGTCAATATATAATTTTCGCTCTTGTTCAGTGCATGTACCTGACTGCAAAAGTTGTAAAAATCCTTTCGTTGAAGTTAACGGATTGCGAATCTCATGAGAGATGGATGCTGCCATTTCGCCAATTAAATGAAATTTTTCAGCATTCATAAGTTCGTTTTGGAGACGAACTTGGGTTTGTAATATGTGTAGTAAATATAAAATAAGAATCGTACCAAGTATCGTACATAACTCATACACAATAATATGTGGTATATAATCAGTCTTATTTGTAACCTTTGAAAGGAAGAAAGGTATCCAACTCAATCCGTATGTGAGACTGTATATAATAGCGAGTATTATTTTTATACGATTAGAAGTTCGATTGAAAAATTTGTATGTAAATAGTAGAACAATAAATAGAAAGATAGAACCGATAAGCGATGGGAAAACACCTATTCCTCCTAATAAGAAGCGATATATATTTAATACAACTAATATTGATCCACCAGCAATAGGACCTCCGGTTAATGTACCGACAACTAATACGATATGACGCATATCAAATTGAAATCCATAATTTGTTTTTGCTGCGAAAGTGATACATAGTATAGTAACGAGGCAGCATAATACAATAAATATAGCTGAATTTAATTTAGGAGAGCGTTTCCCTTTTTGATTCCAAAATAAATGGTATACGAGCATTGTAACAAGGATGAATAATATATTTAGAAAGAGATAAATAATAAAGGATTTCAGTGGGATGCCTCCTCTCTTCTTATAGTAAATTAATCATACTATAAAATGAAAGAAATGAAATGAGAAATAGCGGAAAAATCAGAAATTTTTTCTGGTAGTATACAATATGTTACAATAAGCTTTGTCAATGAAAGAAGGAATTCCGTGCAATGCACGGGAGAGGTTCGCGAACTCCCTCTATAAAAAACTATGGAAACAACAATATCTTTAGGTATTGTTTTGTTTTTTTATTGTGACAGTTCAAGAACGTTCTTTCTTCTTATTCGTAGTAGAGAAGGAGAATGAGTGAAATGAAAAAAGAAAAGGCAGTTGTTGTTTTTAGTGGAGGACAAGATAGTACGACATGTTTATTTTGGGCAATAGAGCAGTTTGCAGAAGTAGAGGCTGTAACGTTTAATTACAATCAACGTCATAAGTTAGAAATTGATTGTGCAGCGGAAATTGCAAAAGAGCTAGGAATTAAACATACAGTACTAGATATGAGTCTATTAAATCAACTTGCTCCAAATGCGTTAACGAGAACGGATATGGAGATTACACATGAAGAAGGGGAATTACCATCGACGTTTGTAGATGGACGAAATTTACTATTCTTATCATTTGCTGCTGTATTAGCAAAACAAGTTGGAGCACGTCATATTGTAACGGGTGTATGTGAAACTGATTTTAGTGGTTATCCAGATTGCCGTGACGTGTTTGTGAAATCGTTAAACGTTACTTTAAATTTATCCATGGATTATCCGTTTGTGATTCATACACCACTTATGTGGATTGATAAAGCGGAAACATGGAAATTATCAGATGAACTTGGAGCATTCGAGTTTGTTCGAGAAAAAACATTAACATGTTATAACGGAATCATTGGTGATGGTTGCGGTGAATGTCCAGCATGTCAACTTCGTAAAGCAGGATTAGATACGTACCTACAAGAACGCGAAGGAGCGAGCAACTAATGGATAATTTCTTTGGATTTCGCATCGTAGAAAATTTGCAAAAAATGGACAAGGATATTCAGCGTAAACAGCTCAAATATCATAATAAAAGAGTAATGGTCAGCAAGGAATTTACATTTGATGCAGCACACCATTTACACTGTTATGAAGGGAAATGTAAAAACTTACATGGTCACACATATAAAGTTGTATTTGGGATTAGTGGATATGTAAATGAAATAGGTCTTGCAATTGACTTTGGAGATATAAAAGAAATTTGGAAGAATGAAATAGAAATTTATTTAGATCATCGTTATTTAAACGAAACGTTACCAGCGATGAATACAACTGCTGAAAATATGGTCGTTTGGATTTATGAAAAGATGGCAGAGGCGTTAACAAAAGATAATCGTGCGAACGAATACAAAGGAGCTCGTGTTGAATTTGTTCGTCTGTTTGAGACGCCAACTAGTTATGCGGAAGTAAGACGGGAGTGGATGCTCGATGAGTAAAATTCCGGTCTTAGAAATATTTGGTCCGACTATTCAAGGTGAAGGAATGGTTGTAGGACAAAAGACGATGTTTATCCGTACAGCTGGCTGTGATTATAGCTGTGCTTGGTGTGATTCTGCTTTTACGTGGGATGGATCGGCTAAAGATCAAATTAGACAGATGACAGCAGAAGACGTTTGGAATGAGCTTGTAGAAATTGGTGGCGAAAATTTTTCTCATGTTACGATTTCAGGTGGAAATCCGGCATTGCTGAAAAATATTGAGTTTCTTCTTTCTATATTAAAAGAGAATGGAATGCGAACGGCAATCGAAACGCAAGGGAGCAAATGGCAAGATTGGTTACTTGAAATTGATGAAATAACGATTTCTCCAAAACCACCGAGTTCGACGATGAATACTGATTTTCAGAAGTTAGATGATGTGATTCAGAAGCTAGCAGGAAAAGATATTAGCTTAAAGGTAGTAGTATTTGACGATTATGATTTTGAGTATGCAGTTAAGATGCACGAACGTTATCCAGATGTGCCATTTTTCTTACAAGTAGGGAATGATGATACAAAAACTGTGGATGATACGATGTTGATTAAAAAGCTATTAGATAAGTATGAGTGGCTTATTGAAAAAGCGGTTAACTGCAAAGAAATGAATAATGCAAAAGTATTGCCGCAGCTTCATGCGTTAGTATGGGGAAATAAACGCGGAGTATAATGAGAAGGGATGTTTAAAATGGCAGGAAGATTAGATGAAGATTTAAAAGATGTAACATTATTAGGAAATCAAAATACAAAATATTTATTTGAATATAGCCCAGAAATTTTAGAGGTTTTTGATAATAATCATCCAAACCGTGATTATTTTGTAAAATTCAATTGTCCTGAATTTACAAGCTTATGTCCGAAAACAGGCCAACCAGATTTTGCGACAATTTATATTAGCTACATTCCAGAACAAAGAATGGTAGAGAGTAAATCTTTAAAACTATATTTATTTAGTTTCCGCAATCATGGTGACTTCCACGAAGATTGTATGAACGTTATTATGAATGACTTAATTAAATTAATGGATCCACGTTACATCGAGGTATGGGGTAAATTCACACCACGTGGAGGGATTTCAATTGATCCTTACTGTAACTACGGTCGCCCAGGAACGAAGTATGAACAAATGGCAGACTACCGCATGATGAACCATGATCTATATCCAGAAACAATTGATAATCGTTAATATATAATAGAAAGAAAGGATCTGTATGTTATACAGATCCTTTCTTTCTATTATATTATGCATTTTGATTAATGACAGTATAGTTTTTATGACTAACAACTGTAAGAGGTTCCATATCTAGTTCTCTAAAATTCTCCATAATTGTTATATCCACAATAACAGAGTTTTGATTTACTTTTTGAACACGGCCTTGCATTCCACCTTTAAATTCAATGATATCTCCAGTTTCTGCGATCTGCATAAGCAACTCTCCTTGTTACAGTTTTTCCAAAAAAGAATAATTTGGGATTTTTTATTTTCCTTTATTTTGAACTATGTTTCCTGTTTTGTAAATGTTTTCAAAGTAAAAATTCGAAAAATATTCACTTTTTGTAAGAAAATATGCAAAAATGTCACGTTATTAGAAAAAAAGAAAGGTTTAAATGCAGACATCTTTATATAGGGGTATAATAAAAATATACAATAACCTACTAAAGTGGGAGAAATTAGAGGCGGTAAAATGATGTTTGAATTTGTGGGGAGTGTTATAGTATTAACTTTATTTGTATTTTCTTATATAAATTTAAAAAAGATTCGTCATCATGAAACGACTACATATTTTGATGGGATGGATGGGATACATGCTGGGGTCACACATGAGAGTGGGGGGGATATGTAAAGTTGTATAACTTTCTTTTTTTGCGTGGTATGATATGTAAAAATAGTACATAATAGAGTTCGTAAGTGATGAATGGAGAGTGGAAAGAATGAAGATTTCTTTTATTCGTCATGGTCGCTTAAATCGTACTATAGAACCAATGACGGTTACATCCTTTCATGAATGGATGAAAGGATATGACTTACATACTATAACAGAAAAAGCACCTATACCAATGGAAACAAGAGAAGCGGTTGAGGCAGCAAAATTGATTGTATCAAGTGATCAACGGTGTGCTGTACAGTCAGCAGCTGAATTAATGGATTCTTTATCGTTTATACAAAATCCTCTCTTTAGAGAAGCTGCAGTTCCCACGAGCTTTTATGCTCCGAAATGGATAAAATGCAAGCCTAACGTATGGATGTTTATCGGACGAACATTATGGATACTTGGTTACCATAAAGATGTTGAGTCCTACAAGGAAGTAAGAGAGAGGGCAAGACAAGCGGCCTACTTATTACATCGTTACGCTCTCGTACATGGAAGTATTGCTCTTGTAGGTCATAATTATGTGAATGGAATGATTGGTGCCGAACTGAGAGCGATGGGATGGTCTGGTTCTCCTATCTTGCACAGAGAGCCATGGGGATGTACAACATATACGTTTCATGAGGCGATGAATGGAAATGTATTAAATACGAATTTAACATAAAAGCACACGATTTATATAAATCGTGTGCTTTTTTTAAGATATAGAAATTTTGATGTTTAATGGTTTTACGAGATGTGCATAAGGTTCGCCTACAAGCATAACGATTTGATCTTTTTTATAACCTAGTTTTTCGTATAGTGAATAGGCACGTTTGTTTTCTAAATTAACAAGTAATGCGATTTTTTCATACTCCTTTTCAGTTGCATGTATTTCAGCAGCTTCAATTAATTTAGAACCAATTCCTTTTCCGCCATATACACTTGAAACGGATAAAGTATCAATGTAATATTCATCAAGCTCGGCTTCTTTTTCTAACGTAATCGATTCATCTTTATGTAATTCTCTTAAGTGATGTACGATTGGTGCATCAAGCATTGTTGCTTCACTACCGTGATAAGCGACAATAACTCCAACTGCATCCCCGTCTTGTTCATATACAAAACAGTTTTCATAGCTCAGTCGATTTTTCTCTTTTGAGAACCATGTTTCAAGTCCTAGTAATACTTCTGTCTCAACTGTGCTACCTGTGATTTTTTCAGCAATTTCGTGCAGAGCGTTATACAATAAAGGTGCTACCAGTTTCGCATCTGTCTTTTTTGCTTTCCGAATCATAGTATCCCTCCTAGTTCTATTCATATATTGTAGCATAGCGGTGTGAAACTTTGCATAATTGAATGTCGAAATGTTTGATATAGAGAAGTAGCTATGTTAGTATATGATATTTAGTGGACATATACTAAAGAGATATCTTTTGAAAAATAATGAAAATGAAATGAAGGTATAGCATCTGGATAATTTTACAGTTGTTGACCTATAGAATATAAGATAAAATAAAATATTGCATAGAGGTGAAATACATGGATAAAGAATTAGCAAATACAATTTTGGATCAGCTGAAAAATGGTGAAATAAAGGAGTATGTTGTTACAAAAGATGTATTTTATACGTTCAGAGAAGTTTTAGTAAATCGAGAAGACTTTAAACATTTCATTGGTAACGCACAGCGCGGCGGACAGGTCATTTATACATATTCAGAAACGCCACGTTCGTAACTAAAAGAATATAGGGAGGAGACTTATGGGCGATTTTAAACAAGGCATATTACCGCATTGGGATTATATGTGGAAAGATAGAGCCGGAAATCGATTTATGGGGATGGTCATGTATCCAGAGAAACGAAAGTGTTCGACAAAAATGCTTCAGAAAATAAAAAGAGCATATGAAGAGGCTGTAGAAATTAAAGTAACTGTACAAGTTCAACATACATATGAGTACGTTGAAGGAATGATTGTGTACTTTGATGAAGAAGCTCCTGTATGTACAATGATTGATAAAGATGAAAATCCACATCATATATTTGTAAAAGATATTTTGCGTATTGAGCACTCTGAATAATCTTTTCATAAATAAGTTGAATTTCCATAATAATAATCTTTTTCTATAATAGTTATCTTTTAGTATGTAACGCGAATCGAAAGTATATGTATAATATTTAATAAAGTAAAGTTGATAAATGTAATCGTTTTTTAGAACAGATTATCGTTTCATGTCTGTTCTTTTTTGCGTGATGCTGGAGAAATATATTCCTCCAGCATTTGCCGTTTTATGACAAAATATATTGTTAACTTTTTTAAAAATAAGGTTAAATTCGTTGACAACTTTTTTGAAAAGCACTTTATTGACATGAGTTTTAGAATGTTGTTTCATAGTCATTGTATTGAAAAAAATCGACGGTCTTGTCGAAAAGTAAAAGTTAAAAAAAGAAAGAATTTATACATATATCTTGTGTCTTATTTTGAAACGTAATACAATATATAGAGAAATCAAGAAACAACATACAGAGAGTATAGATTGAAAAGGGAGGGTCGGAAATGTTAGTTGCATATGATTCTATGACAGGAAACGTGAAGCGTTTCATCCACAAATTAAATATGCCGGCCGTTCAAATTGGTGAAGATCTAGTAATAGATGAAGACTTTATTTTAATTACGTATACAACAGGTTTTGGCAATGTACCAGAACGTGTTTTAGAATTTTTAGAGCGCAATAATGAAAAATTAAAAGGCGTATCTGCAAGCGGCAATCGTAACTGGGGAGACATGTTCGGTGCAAGTGCTGACAAAATTTCTGCTAAATATGAAGTGCCTATTGTATCAAAATTTGAGTTATCAGGAACAAATAACGATGTAGAATATTTTAAGGAAAGGGTGCGGGAGATTGCGACACATTGAACTGAATAATGAAATCACGCAAATGCAGGACGGTTTTTATCAGCTTCATAAAGATAAAGAGGCATTAGAAGTCTTTATGGAAGAAGCTAGAGAGAATACCGTTCATTTTAATAGCGTGGCAGAGCGAATGGAGTATATGAAAGAACATGATTACTATTACAACGTTCTGGACGAGTATAACTTGGAGGAAGTAGAAGAGGTATATAACATCGCTTATGGTGAAAACTTCGAGTTCCAATCTTATATGGCAGCATCTAAGTTCTACAAAGATTATGCGTTAAAAACAAATGATCAAAAACAATACTTAGAAAGCTATGAAGATCGTGTAGCAATTGTGTCATTATACTTAGGACGCGGTGATGTTGCGAAGGCAAAACAATTCGCAAGCATGATTGTCAAACAAAACTACCAACCAGCGACACCAACCTTTTTAAATGCGGGAAGAAGCAGAAGAGGAGAAATGGTGTCTTGTTTCTTGTTAGAGATGGATGATAGCTTAAATTCAATCGGCTTTAACATTAATACTGCAATGCAATTATCAAAAATCGGCGGAGGAGTAGCTTTAAACTTATCTAAGCTACGCGCACGCGGTGAGCAAATTAAAGGTATCGACAACGCTGCAAGTGGTGTAGTACCTGTTATGAAATTACTTGAAGATTCGTTTTCATATGCGAATCAGCTTGGCCAACGAAAAGGTGCCGGCGCAGTATATTTAAACATTTTCCATTGGGATATTATTGAATTCCTTGATACGAAAAAAATAAATGCCGATGAGAAGAGCCGTATTCAGTCTCTATCAATCGGAATTATCGTTCCAAGTAAGTTCTTTGAGCTTGCTGAGAAAAACGAACCTTTCCATGTTTTCGCGCCTTATACGGTGTATAAAGAATACGGAAAGCATTTAGATGACATTGATATCGATGAAATGTACGATGAATTAATGAGCAATCCAAAAGTGAAGAAGAAGCCGCTAGATATTAGTGCGCGTGATATGCTGATTAAAATTGCTATGATTCAGCTTGAGTCTGGTTATCCGTACTTAATGTTTAAATCAAATGCAAATAACCAACATCCATTGAAGGATATTGGAACTGTGAAGATGTCGAACTTGTGTTAAATATGTAGCACCTTCTAGTAGAAATGCTAGTCGAAAACTCCGTTAAACGGGGAAAGCCTCAAATTTGAGGTAACCTACCGTGCTAAATCTTATCTTAGAATGAAAATATAAAAGTTCAGAATGTATCTTATTATTTTGTATAGCAGAGTTATGGGACAACATAAAGTAATAAGAGACTTTCTGAAAGATTAAGATAAGTAAAAGCCTAACGACTATCCCTTATGGGAGTAGAGCGCAAGCGATTGGCGTTCGAAAAGCGGAGCACCTAATCAGGTAATGCTGTAGGTGATGATATAGTCTGTCCTGTATGGTGACATACAGCAGTTGCATGAGCAACGGACTGAGGAATAGCGAACTCGGTTGAACATTCGAGACAGAAATCTTCCAGCTTCAAGAAACTTCTGAAATTAACGATTACGGTACAGATGACATTATCCGTCGTGATATTAACTGTAACTTAGGATCGTTAAATATCGTAAATGTAATGGAAAATAAAGAAATTCGTGAAGCAGTTCATGCGGGAATGGAAGCTTTAACAGCTGTTTCTGATATGACAATCATTCCGAATGCACCAACTGTGAAAAAAGCAAATGATGAGCTTCATTCAGTAGGGCTTGGCGCAATGAACTTACACGGATATTTAGCAAAAAATAAAATCGCTTATGAAAGTGCAGAAGCGAAAGAGTTCGCTCGTACATTCTTTATGATGTTAAATTACTACTCTATTGAGAAAAGTATGGAAATCGCTAAAGAAAAAGGCGAAACATTTAAAGACTTCGATAAATCTGATTATGCGAATGGCACATACTTTGAAAAGTATGAAACGACAGATTACAGCCCAGTAACTGAAAAAGTTCAGCAATTATTTGAAGGAATGCATATTCCAACAAAAGAAGATTGGACAAGTTTAAAAGAGCAAGTGCAGAAGAATGGTTTATATAACTCATATCGTCTTGCTATCGCTCCGACACAATCAATCAGTTACGTTCAAAATGCAACTTCAAGCGTAATGCCAATTGTAAGTCAAATCGAATCAAGAACGTATGCGAATGCGACAACATATTATCCAATGCCGTATTTATCAAAAGATACGTTCTGGTACTATAAATCTTCTTACGATATGAATCAGTTTAAATTAATTGATTTAATCGCAGAAATTCAAGAACATATTGACCAAGGAATTAGTACAATTCTTTACGTTAATAGTGATATTTCAACACGTGAATTAGCACGTTACTACATCTATGCACATAAAAAAGGCTTAAAGAGTCTGTATTATACGAGAACACGTAAATTAAGCGTGGAAGAGTGTGTGGCTTGTACTGTTTAATATAAAAAGCGAGATATGATGAGCAGGGTTTTCTGAACCCTGCTCATGCTTAGTTATCATATTTAGAGAAGGGGCGATTGAATGCGTGCGGTAAACTGGAACAAAAAAGAAGATGATTTTAGTTTAATGTTTTGGAAGCAAAACATCGCTCAGTTTTGGACAGAAGAAGAAATCGCGGTGTCTTCTGACAAAAATACTTGGGTGCAATTATCAAAAGAAGAGCAAATTGCTTATAAGCGTGTATTAGGTGGTTTAACACTTTTAGATACGAAACAAGGCGGCGAAGGGATGCCACTTGTACTTGTTCATCTTGAAAATTTACAAGCAAAAAGTGTATTAGCTTTCATGGGTGCAATGGAAGAAGTACATGCGAAGAGTTACAGTCATATCTTTACAACATTAGCTACTGAAGAAGAAATCGATGAGATTTTTGACTGGGTAGATACTCATCCGTTACTTGAGAAAAAGGCTGGTATTATTACGAGTTACTATCGTCGTTTATTAAAACCTGAAGTGACGAAAAAAGAGTTATACATGGCAATGGTAGCAAGTGTGTTCTTAGAAAGTTACTTATTCTATAGTGGATTCTTCTATCCGCTTTACTTAGCTGGTCAAGGTAAACTGACGGCAAGTGGTGAGATTATTAACTTAATAATTCGTGATGAGTCAATTCACGGCGTATTCGTCGGTATTTTGGCACAACAAATCTTCGCGGAACTTTCTGCAGAAGATCAACAAGAAGTGCAAAAAGAAACGCAAGAGTTATTAATGGAACTATATGAAATTGAAATGGCATACACAGAAGAAATTTACACTTCTATTGGTCTTGTAGAGGATGTAAATCGTTTCGTTCGTTACAATGCGAATAAAGGACTTATGAACTTAGGACTTGAGCCGAAGTTTGAAGAAGAAGAAATTAACCCAATCGTTTTAAATGGTTTACGTACAGATACGAAAAACCATGATTTCTTCTCTGTAAAAGGAAATGGTTACGTAAAAGCAACGAACGTTGAAAAGTTATCTGATGATGACTTCGTGTTTAATTTTTAATATATGATTATAAAGAAAAGCTGTCTTATCAATGAATAAGACAGCTTTTCTTTATAATTTCGTTTACATAACACTATTATTTTTTGTATAACGATTTTTTTGTAAGTAAATGGGTATTTACAATCCCTTTGTATCGGTGTATTATTTAACTAGTACACCGATACAAAAGGAGGGAAGAAATGAAAATAGAGTTTTCTCCAAATACACCAATTTACATTCAGGTAATGGAATACATAAAAAAAGAAATCGTAACAGGACATTTATTGCCTGGTGATAAAATTCCCTCTGTACGTGAATTAGCGAGTGAATTACAAGTAAATCCAAATACGATCCAGCGTACATTTCAAGAGCTAGAACGAGATGGAGTTGTTGTAACGCGTAGAGGAATGGGACGATATGTAACGAATGAAGGGGAGAAAATTATGGAGCTGCGAAAAGAGATGGCGAAAGAATTACTTCACTCTTTTATAGATGGAATGGACAATTTAGGTTTTTCAGAAGAAGAAATTGTTACAATTCTTCGTTCTTCATTACATGAGAAAAGGGAGGAGAGCGAATGACAGAGTTATTAAAAATAGAAAACTTATGGAAGAGGTACGGATTGAAAGCTGTGATCCGTGAATTAAACATAGAGATTACTGAAGGGAAAATTATAGGGCTTGTTGGAGATAACGGGAGCGGGAAAACGACGTTATTGAAAATGATTGCTGGTCTGCAGCATCCTTCTGAAGGTAGCATTACAATCGCTGGTCAAAAGGTAGGATTAGAAACGAAAGAAATTGTTTCGTTTATGTCTGATAAGCCAGTATTTGATGATTGGATGACAGTAAAAGATTCTATATTTTTCTACCGTGATTTTTATAAAGACTTTGACATTCAAAAAGCGGTAGATACGGTTGCGGAGTTTAAAATACCGTTAGAAGAAAAAATTACAGCTTTATCAAAAGGGATGGTTGAAAAGCTACAAATCATTTTAACATTTTCGAGGAAAGCGAAGTTATACGTACTAGATGAACCGTTGGGCGGGATTGATCTCATTTCTAGGGAACACGTACTGGAACTTATTCTACAATTTTATAGAGAAGATTGTACAATCCTAATCTCGACTCATTTAATAAATGAAGTTGAAAATATTTTTGATGAAGTAATCTTTTTAAAAGATGGTGAAAGTGTACTTCATGAAAATGTAGAGGAGTTACGCTTCCAGCGAGGAAAAGCTGTTACGGATTTGTTTAAGGAGGTGTTTAGTAGATGAAGGCCAGTTTAATATATATGTACAATGCGAATAAAAAACAAATTTTTATTTCGTTATTGTCATTCATATTTATTGTAGCTGTCGCTTTTGTAAGTATGGGGAATTATATTAAACAAGAATCAGGAGAAGTAAGGCAAATGATTATTATTGCTTTAGTATTCTTAGTTTATATGATTTTTGCAGTATTAGTATTTCTGCAGGCGATATCTGCGTTTGGGAAAATGACCGAAAGTACATTATTTCGATTAACACCGATATCCGGTAAAAAAATTGTTTTAGCAATATTGTCATATGCGGCAATTAGCTTCATGTGTTTTGAAGTAATAGGTGCTATATTTGTCTATAGTATTTCGATGAAAGTAATAAAAGGTACAGAACTCTATGGAATGTTATTTACGGAAAGTACAATTGAGATAGATATAGTAAAACAATTATTTAGTAGTGTGTTATATGTATTTAATTTATCAAGTATATTGTTAGTTTTACTTTTTACAGTAGCTGGTGTGAAAGTATTTTCTATGAAAAAGAAAAAAATGGAGTATGTAATTATTTTCTTCTTATTTTTACTAGTAACGAAAATAATCAATCTGATATATGAAATGCTGGGCCGACTTGCGCCTACACCTACTTTTATTAAAAAATCAGTTTATATAGATGAATCGGTGGATATAAATCTCATACTCTATCCGGAAAGTCTTATGAATTTATATAGCCTTAGTTTTTCTATAGGAATATTTATTCTACTTGTTTATATAACAGGTCGCATAATCGATAAAAAACTAGAAGTCTAAAGGAGGAATCGGCATTGGGAAACGTAGTAGTAAAATTAGAGAATGTTCGAAAAAAAATTGGTGGAACGGAAATTATTCGTGGTTTATCATTTGAAGTTCGTGAAGGGGAAGTATACGGGTTCCTTGGACCAAACGGTAGCGGTAAGACAACGACGATCCGTATGATGACAGGTCTTATTTCAATGACAGAGGGCGATATTACAATTTGCGGTCATAGTATTCGCACGGAGCGTGAAAAGGCGCTAGAGCAAATTGGAGCGATTGTAGAAAATCCTGAACTATATGATTATATGACAGGAATGCAAAACTTAAAGCATTTTGCGAACATGGCAATTACACAAATTAGTAAAGAGCGCATTGCTGAAATTGTAAAACTGGTTGAATTAGAGCATGCGATTCATAAAAAGGTGAAAACATATTCACTTGGTATGAAACAGCGTTTAGGAATTGCACAGGCATTACTTCATCAGCCGAAAATTTTAATTTTAGATGAACCGACAAATGGATTAGATCCAGCTGGTATTCGTCAAATTCGTGATTATTTACAACGTTTAGCGAAAGAAGAGAATATTGCTGTAATCGTATCAAGTCACTTATTAAGTGAAATTGAACTCATGTGTGATCGCGTCGTTATTATTAAGCAAGGTGAGTTTGTACAAGAGTACAACTTACATGAACAAGCAAAACATGATGAGACAGTAGTTGTAGCGTTTGAAGTAGATCAAGTACAGAAAGCAAATGAAATCGTTCAAGGTAAGGCGCAAGGAAATGTCATTGTAGTATCTGTAACGAAAGAAGAAATTCCACAACTTGTAAAGAAACTTGTGAATGACGATGTGCTTGTATACGGAGTTACTGTTCAAAATAAAACGTTAGAGGATGAGTTCTTAGCGATTACAGGGGGAGTGAAAGCGTAATGTTGAAATTAATTCAAAATGAATTTTTAAAGCTGCATGCGAAAAAAGGAATGTATATTTTAATTGGTGTTATTGCAGTATTGGAGATTTTGGGAGTTTTAGTGATGTTGAAATGGGGAGAAGGAACTGAATTTAAAGGATCATATTTAGATTTTGCAAGTTCAGATATTGGTTTAATTACTTTGTTTACAACGATATTTGGAATTACAATTGCTTCTCGTATGATTACGGATGAGTTTCAAAAAGGTACAATTAAGCAGTTATTAATCCGTCCAAGAAAACGAATGACAGTTTTATTCTCTAAATATATTACAGTGTTACTTACTATAGTATTTATCATATTTGCTAACATGATCATTTCAATGATTATCGGCGGAATCGTAATGGATGGTAGTAAAACAGAATTAACGTTAGGAATCGTAATGAAATCTACTGTATATCAAGTACTTTCACCGCTCTTCTTTGCGACACTTGCATTTTTCTTAGCGAACGTATTTAGAAAGTCTGTCTTACCATTAATTATTACGATGTTCCTCTTCTTCTTACAAGGAGCAATTAATATGATGTTTGCAAAAGGTGTAGCGAAGTTTGTAGTGTTTTTCCATTTAAATTTAAGTGTGTACGATAGCAATAAATTAGTAAGCGGCGGAGCGGAACCTACATTTACAGAGTTTACATTTACAACTTCCTTATTACTTGTAGCTGTATACTTTGTTGTATTACTTGTAGCATCAAGTGCATTATTCCAAAAACGTGACGTATTATAATAAAAGAAATCCCCGCTTGTAAAAACGGGGATTTTTATTACATAACTTTTTCATAGATTTCAAAGGAAAGAAAAAAATTACTATATATGTCGTTCGAAATAATTTGAGAAAAATAGGAAGAATTTCAACTATATTTATATTAAAATTTAGTTATCACACCATTTATTTTTACTATCTTTGGAGGTGTTCTATGTGCACTATGCATTTTCACGTATAAGACTACGCAGCTTTTTTGGATGGATGATTATAGGATTGTTCCTTACGATGATCCCATTAAGTCTAGCCAATGTTTCTGAGAATACGATGGAGGTTATTTCACAAATAACTTTATTTTTTGTATTTCCGTTATTTTGGTTATACGTAAAAACAAATAAAAATAATGTTGTATTCAATAGTTTTTTTGATAAACCAGGACGTTTACCGTGGGGATTAATTGTATTAGCAACGATAATGGGAATGATTTTTTCCGTTGGTATATCTCATATTCAATTTTACATATTAGCACATACGTTACCGAATTTCTTAGTTACTATGTTAGAAGACGGAACTGTTATTAATACGAGTAACATATATATGACGATATTTACTTTCATTTCAGCATGTGTATTAGCACCTATTATGGAAGAGGTTATTTTTAGAGGTTTCTTTTTACAGCGAATGGCTTATAAATGGGGGATTAAAAAAGCTGTCATTATATCTTCCATTATTTTTGGCTTAGGACATTTTGATGTTATTGGTGCGTTCATGTTTGGTGTTGTTATGTGTCTTTTATACATAAAGACACAAAATATATGGACGAATATCGCTGTACACGCTTTAAATAATTTCATTGCAACAAGTATGCAATTTGTTGGCGGAGAAGAGAGTAGCGCAATTTCAATTCCTGAATTACAAGCGCAAAGTAATGTATGGATCGGTATCGGTCTTACAGTTGTTGGATTACTTTGGTTAATTCCTTACGTTTGGAAACAATGGCGTACGGTAAAAGAAGTGGGTGTGCCACCAGTGCGCTTCATAAATGAGGAAAAAGTAGTGAGTGCATCACAAGAAAATGAAGTGTATAGTCAAGTGATTGTAACAGATAGATTGATGGCTGTAGAGCTACCAGATGAGGCTGTAAATAAGCTCGGGTTAGAAGAAAATGATTATGTAACAGTATCTGTAGAAGACGATAAAATCGTTATAAAGAAAGCGCATGATAGATAAGTAAAAAGTAGCTCCTTGTGAGCTACTTTTTACTTTGTGATAATTTCCACACGAAAATTATTGCCGTTCTTTACATATTTAATATCTGTAACAGTGCGGACTGCTTTTAAAATCTCAACTTTTTCACCAATTCGAGGGATAGTCGGAACATTGTCCCAAATGCCAAGCAAGTCATCTAATTGTGCCGTTTTTTCATAAAACCAGATTTTCAATGTAAAGCCCCTTTCTCGAACTATATGTATTTTAATACATAATATATTATTTTTATTCTTATTGTAAGGGGTTTTTATATATTTTATGAATAAAAATTAATTAATCTTCTGGAAAGATATGTTCAATATCAGGAGTAAGAGATATTTCTGATAATACGATATGAGAAACAGTCGTTGCATATGAAGAAACATCATTAATAAATTCTTCAAGTTCAACGAGTGAAGGAACAGAAATTTTTACAATGTAGCATAAGCTTCCTGTTACGCGGTAACAAAAACTTGCAGATGGATAGTACTGAATAAACTGTTGCATACGTGTTGTATCACCGTTTTTTAAAGTGATTTCTAAAATACAGTCTAAAACAAGTCCTGCTTTTTTATAATCGATATCGATTGTGTATTTTTGGATCACGCCTTCACTTTCGAGTTTACGAACACGTTCTGCAGTAGACGGAGCAGATAAGTTTACTCGTTTCGCCAATTCACGCATGGAAAGGCGACTATCATTATATAATTCATTTAAAATTTTTCGATCAACACGGTCTAGTTGCATTTGTAAATATACCTCCAGTAAAATGATAATTTTTGTAAAGGAAAAATATAAATTAAGATTCATATGAAATGTAAAGAGAACTTTATTTATTTTACAATAAAATAGAAGGAAATAGGAGGGGAAATGATGGAGAGAATTTCATTATCAAATGTGGGAAATACAAAGTTTCAAAAGTTATTAGGGCATAATCCAGAGTTATTACATTCATGGAGTATGGTAGAGAATACATTGTATAGTAAAGGAACTCTCTCGGCAGAGTTGAAGGAGCAAGTAAGAAGAACATTAGCTTACGGGAATGAATGTCCGTACTGTATGGCAAAGGGAAGGCCTGATGATATGCAAAAAGTAGAGGAAATAAGTGTAGCCGTTACTTTTGCACATACGTTTGTTCATGATAAACAAGCGATAGATGACAATATGTTTCGTGTGTTGAAACAATACTGGACGGAAAAAGAAATTGTAGAGCTTTGCGCTTATATTTGTTTTATTACTGCGTCACAACAATTGGGTTTTCTGTTTCAATTGCAGCCGAAAGAAGGAGAAAATGATGAATAATCAAATAGCACTTATTATAATTGATGTACAAAAGGCATTTCAATTAGCATTAAAATTATTTTAAGAAAATAATTGCGAATTATGTAGAAAAAAATAAGAATATTTCGTATAATTTAAGTACAATTATTTTGAAAATAGGGGTGGCATCATATGGAGCAAATTCCGGTAAAGAGAATAGAAGAAGTACTTGTTGTAGCAGGGGATGACAAACAAAAGCAAAAGGAATTTTATGAATTGCTCTTATCTACTGAGTTTTATGTTGCTGGCTCACTAGAAGCAGAGGAAGGGGCAACAGAAGGGATACTTCGTTTGCGTCATTTCCAAGGAGAGGGTAGATGGATCGTTCCGTTCTTTACACAAATGGAATTTGTAAAAGACGTGTTGCCAGAAGGAACACCCCTTATTACGATACGTGGGAAAGAATTATTTAGTAGTATTGAGAAAGATGCTACAGCCGTATTAAATGTCGGTACTGATATAAGTAAAACATTTATTCCAGAAGAAATTGCAGATATCGCATCTGGACGAATTTTTAATTATTATAAATAAAAGGAAAAGCGTAATCGCTTTTCCTTTTTAATTTGAACACGGAGTGGCTATGCCAGAAGAAATAGAGAGTGTTTTATTATTTGTATTTATTGTCGCTGTAGCTCCAAGAGGGATTCCGATGTTTGGGCTTATATGTCCAATCGGTAAACCGAATAGGACAGGTATAGCATATGAAGTGAAATATTCATATAGTATTGTTTGCAATGATTGAGATGGTTTAGAAGGAGTGCAGTCATGACAACTTGTAAAAATAACACCACTACATTCATTAAACTTTCCAGATAAAAGTAGCTGATTTAACATACGATCAACGCGATACGGTTCTTCCCCAATGTCTTCAAGCAATAAAAGTTTATTGGCTGTATTTATCTCGTAGGAGGAGCCAATGATACTCGTTAACACCGCTAAATTGCCGCCAACTAACTGACCTGTAACTGTACGGGAAGAGCTAGGTACGATACATTCTGAAGCAGATAAGATAGTTGAATATGGGTGAAATAGTTGGTTGAAAGAAGATAAAGAAAGAGAATCTACACCTTTACCTAATTCTTCTACCATTGGGCCATGAAAAGTAACAAGCTTTGCATAACGTGAAAAGGCAGTGTGTAAAGCTGTAATATCGCTATATCCCCAAAAGATTTTAGGGTTTTGCTGAATGATTTCATATTGAATGTGAGGGAGGAGACGAGCACTTCCGTAACCACCTCGTGCACAGAAAACGGCCTTTACTTCATCATTTGAAAATGCTTCATGTATATCATCGAGCCGAACTTGATCCCTTCCAGCTAAATATCCGTACTTCTCATAAACACTCTTCCCGATTACTACAGATAAACCCATTTCTTGTAGTACGTTTACCCCTTTTAATACATTTTCAATTGTTGGTGGGCCGGACGGTGCAATAATCATTACTGTATCACCTTGTTGTAATGCATTTGGATATATCATTGTTTTCAGCCTCCTTCACTTTCAATATATTCGCTTCATAGGAAGTTCAATCCTTGTAAAAGAAGGGGAAAGTTTGTCAAATAAAGAAGATATAAAGGGAATAGGAGGAGAAATGATGTTTACAAGTCGAGTTATAGATACATTACAAATTAAGTATCCCATCATTCAAGCGGGTATGGCAGGTGCAATTACGACGCCTGAGCTTGTTGCAGCTGTAAGTAATAGCGGAGGATTAGGAACGCTTGGAGCAGGCTATATGAGCCCTGAACAAATTCGTGATGCAATTTATAAAATAAGGGAACGAACGGATAAGCCTTTCGGTGTGAATTTACTGCTAACGAAAGAGATACAAATAGAAGAAGAGAAGATAAATTTGGCCAAGGGATTACTTAGCGGAGTGAATAGAGAATTCGGTATAGAGGAAGAAGAGCAGTTAAAGCTTCCAAAAAGTTATAAAGAACAATTACAAGTGTTAGTAGAAGAAAACGTGCCAGTCGTTAGCTTTGCATTTCAAACGTTAGAAAAAGAAGAAATAGATGAATTGAAAAGAAGAGGAATTAAAGTCATCGGAACAGCTACTCATGTGGCAGAGGCGAAAGTACTTGCTGAATTAGGAGTAGACATTATTGTCGGTCAAGGTAGCGAGGCGGGGGGGCATAGAGGAACGTTTATCGGGAAAGAACAGGACGCTATGATTGGGACGTTCGCATTAATTCCGCAGTTAGTAGCAGCTGTCCCTCATATCCCGATTGTTGCAGCAGGTGGTGTAATGAACGGACAAGGGCTTGTTGCGGCATTTACACTGGGGGCAGAAGCTGTTCAAATGGGATCAGCCTTTTTAACGAGTGAAGAAAGTATTACGCATGATGTATATAAACAAGCGGTTTTACGTAGTACAGATACGAGTACAACTGTGACTCGTGCGTTTTCCGGGAAATATGCACGGGGTATTCGTAATGAATTTATAGAGAAGCATGAAGGGAAAGAAGAAGGGCTTCCGATGTATCCAGTGCAAAATGTATTAACCTCTAAAATACGCCAAGAAGCAGCAAAACGTAATAAAGGAGAATATATGTCGCTTTGGGCAGGACAAGCGTCATCATTAGCACGAATGGAATCAGCTCAGCATGTAGTGGAGCGAGTGATGAAAGAAGCAGATAACGTAATCGAACAATTGCAAAATGTATATAGAAAAAGACCACTTGAATAATTCAAGCGGTCTTTTCTTTAGTTTGCTTTATAAAATTGTTGGATGGCTTCATCGATATAAACCCAGCCTTTCCAACCTAAGTGCATGTGATCTTTTAAGAAGTACTTATCATACTCATGATTTGAGAAGTCGGCAATTGGATAGCCAGCTTTCTCAATTTGCTCATGAACTTTCTTATAGTACAATTCTCGGCGTTCTTTCGGGAAGCCAGCGTAATCGTACCAAGGACCTTTTACAGGAACAGAAATGAAGAGTGGTTTTGCACGAGATTGTTTTAATAAATCAAGTGCAATTTGTAAATCTTCATATTCTGGCGATTGATCATAAGCATCATTTTTTAAGTAGCCTTCACGTTGTTTTAATTTCTTCTTGATTTTGCTGTTGAAGTAACCATCTTCGATACCATATTCGTTAGATCCAGATTCCGCTGCACCTGTTTGATCTGCATGTTTACGAGCTTCATCCCAGTTCATTTGTTTTAATGAAGGGTCAAGTTTTTCTTTATGCGGTTTAATATCAAACATTGCTGTAAATAAATCTTTGCGATCTAAAATGTTTCGATAAATATAAGCGAAAGGTTTAGCAGCAAGTGCTTTTACTTTATGCTTTGTATCATCGTAAACGATACCTTCAAGCGAAATTTTAAGTAAAGTTTCTTTCTTAACAATCTCAAAGTTTAATAAACGTTTTGCAATTTGCTTTTTCATTTCAGGTTTTACATCATCGTTGAAAATGAAGTGGTAACCTTGTTGTTTTGAAAAGTTAGGTGCAAAGTGTGTTTCATCAATACCTTGTGGCACAAACCATTGCGGAGAAAGAACGAATACCATTTTCTTATCCTTCAATTGATCCATTGTAGATGCAAAGTTTAATACATGTACAAGATCTTGTGTTCCACCGCGTCCAAGTAGGAATGGTGTGAAGCCTTCAGGCTTTACTTTGAAATAGTTTGATGGATGGTAAGCATCCATACGTGCGAATTCTGATGATCCATACATCGGAAGGTATTTCGAGTCTGCTAACATCTTTTGCTGTAAAATCATACTTTGAATCTTTTCTTCTTTTAAAGAAGTTGCAGCTTGTTCTACTTTTTCATCACTTAAAAGTGGAAGTAGGAAGCGCGTTGGAATAAGTAAGAATACAGCAAAAAGGGCCAATGCTAAAAGCATCGGACCAAATTTTGCTTTGTTCATCGGATTTCTTCCAACTTCTTAATAACCATGTTTGGAGTAGCCCACTCGTCACGGTCAAAATCAGAAATAGAAACTTCAATATCTAAACGCTCTTGGAATTCAACTAATAAAGATACTACAGCGAAAGAATCAAGAATACCTTCTTCAAATAATTGAACATCTAAGTTTTCTTTCACAATATCGTTTTCACATACTTCTTCTAAAATATCTAATACTTGCTCTTTGAATTCTGCCATTTTTAAAATCTCCTTTATATCCGAAATATATTATATGTGCAACTTCTTATTAGTTATAAGAAGAGTGCATTAAAAGTATCTGTTAAGGTGTCCAGAGAAAATAAGGAAACCGAAACATACAACGTGGAACGTAATTACGATCGCAAGGACGTGTGTAAATTTATTGTTTGGCCAAAACTTATGCTTCTTGTTTTTTCGTTCGAAAATATCGAATAAAATGAACAGTGCGGCATGATAGAGACCATAAATAATGTATTGATACACATGCTCACCAGTAATATGCCAAATTCCCATGATGAAAAAGTTTAAAAATGCACCGATATACGAAATTGTGTAACGGTTCTTAATTAACTTTTTCTTCGTTGCAAAAAAGACGAAACGCATGTAAATAAAATCACGGAACCAGAATGATAAACTCATGTGCCAGCGGTTCCAGAAGTCTTTAATATTACGGCTAATGAATGGCTTATTAAAGTTTTCTGGCGTCTTAATTCCCATCATATAACTTACACCAATTACAAATGAGCTATAACCAGCAAAGTCGAAGAATAAATATAAGCTATAGCTATACATGTAAATCATATTAGATAGAATTGTATCTTGCTGTGCAAATGCGGGATCCATAAAATATTGTTTTATTAAGTAAGCGATAATAAATTTATACAAGAAACCTTGGAAAATACGGTTTAATCCTGTATATAATAAGTTTTGATACTCCTCAGCGCTAGGTGGCTTTTGAATATCTTTTTGGAATCTACGGTAACGATCGATAGGTCCCGTTGAAATAGCTGGGAAGAATAAAACGAATTCCCAAAAATTAAAGAAGGATAGTTCTTTAATTAAGCCATCACGAACCTCAAATACCATTTGTACTGCTCTAAATGTTACATAGGACATTCCTAGAAATACAATAAACTTTAGATCAGGTGCAAACGGTGCGATTTTTGCCAAAATAAGTGGCAAAATCGATAAAATAACAGCTACACAAAAAGTGAGTGTACTATTCTTTTGTTTTCTTAATAATAAATAGCCTTTAATTAAGGCATATTGCCAAATAATAAATGCGGCTAACATAATTGCTTGCTTCGGTTTATCCGAGAAGATAATAGCAAGCATGACTAGTGTTAAAACGGCATTATATTTACGCAACATTTTACCTTTTAATCCAGCTATGATAGTAGGTATTAATAAAATGCCCACTATAGCGAAAAAATAAAATGATCCATATGCGGTCATGCTGTAACCTCACTCAATAATTTTTTGCGATCTACCTTTCCATTTGGTGTCATTGGAATAGAAGATTGATACATGAATTTACGTGGAATCATGTAGTTTGGTAATCGCTCATTGAGTTCTTTTTTGATTGCAGATGTTAATTTGAATTCTTTTTCAAATGAATGTTCTCCAGGAACAACAACCGCTAATAAATAATCGTATTTCTCACCTTTTTTAATTGGAACGATAACTGCTCCTTCTACGTAAGAACAAGCACGAAGGTGATGCTCAATTTCTTCTAATTCCATTCGATAACCATGCAGCTTAATTTGGAAATCAAGACGACCATTATAGAATAGAAGACCATTTTCAACATAGCCAGCATCGCCTGTTTTATAGGCGCGCTCACCGTCAATCATAGTAAATGCTTTTTCTGTTAATTCAGGGCTTCCTAAATATCCAACGCTTACGCTTGGACCAACAATTACGATTTCACCTTTTTCACCATCAGGCGCAATCGTACCATCTTCTTTCATAATAAGAAGGCGGCAGTCTGATTTACAGTAGCCAACTGGAAGTGATTTGTATTGATCAAGCACTTCTTCTGTAACGTGAATACCTGTTACAGCGACAGTAGCTTCAGTTGGACCGTACGTATTCATAATTGTTGCTTTTGGGAAACGCTCAATTAATTTTCTAGCTACTTCATTTGGTAACACTTCACCGCAGAATAAGAATGTTTTCATGTTTGGTAGCATACTCTCAGAGAAAGATGCTTCCATTAAACACATCTCTGCGAAAGATGGTGTGGAAGTCCATACTTGTATATCCGATTGCTCTAAAGAAGCAAACAAGTCTTTTGGACGTGCAATCATATCTTTATCGATTGCCCAAAGTGTCCCACCTGTTACTAATGATGGGTAAATATCCATGACAGATAAATCGAATGAGAAAGGTGCTTGGTTTAAGAATACTTGCCCCGTTTGTAAGTTGAAATCTTCTACAGCCCATTTTGTAAAGCTAACAAGGCAGTTATAAGTAATCTGAACCCCTTTCGGATTACCTGTGCTTCCTGATGTGTAAATAATGTAGAAGTTCTCATCACCTTTTACCGCATGTTCAGGATTTGGAGTGTTCCCTTTATGAGTAAAGAAAATATCTTTTAAGTTGTCTTCACTTACGATGCGAACTGGTAAATCAGTTACAGTTACTGCTGTTGCCGATAAAAGTAATTTCGCACCAGAATTTTCAGCAATACGTTGTACACGATCAGCTGGGATAGATAAATCTACAGGGATGTAAGCATGTCCAGCTTTTACACATCCTAAAAAGTTAATAATCATTTCAGGTTGCATATGGCCATACACCATAATTGGTGAACGATCGTCTGGATACTCAGAAGAAATCCAATGTGCTAACGCATCAGAATCTTCCTTTAATTGTTTGTACGTAATTTTCGCATCTCGCCAAACAAAAGCGGTTTGATCAGGCGTTTCTGCAGCCCACTTTTCAATTTGTTCTAATAACTTCATAACGTTCCCACCCTAGAATTCATTGTAAATAAATGTACTTGTGTTTGTATCATGGAATCCATACAACCAAAGTAATGCAAATAAAATTGCAAGGTAATAAACCGTCTTTGCAACCCATTGTGTGAGTGGTCGAGACCATATCTCTTTTAATCTTTCCATGTCTTTCCCTCTCTTAATGAAATAATAGCTCTTTGTAGGTATCATGTCCTACATTATTGTGAAAAAAACAAAATCCCACATTTTAGGTAAAAATAAGTCAAAAGGCTCTTTTTTGATATTAGCACTAAATACTAAAAAAGAAAATCCCTAACTTAGCAATTATATTACATTCAGCATGAATTTGTAATGGGTTTGACATGTAAATAGAAAGGAGATTGTGTGAATACATAAAAGTGGACTATAAGAATACGTAAAAATACAGTATTTGTTTTTATTAATCATTCAAGATGGAGTAAACTTTTAAATTTCTAGTTATTTTGAAAAGGAGGAAATTATCATGAATAGAGTGTGGAAGAATCTAATTTCGGAAGAAAATATCGTGAAATGGAGAAGGCACTTCCATAAGTATCCGGAATTATCATTTCATGAAAAAGAAACTTCGCAATTTATATATGATACATTATGCTCATTTTCTTCTTTTGAAGTAACGAGACCGACGAAGTATAGTGTACTAGCAATTAAAAGAGGTGTGAAGCAAGGGAAAGTAATTGCGATTCGAGCTGATATAGATGCTTTGCCAATTCAAGAGGAGACAAGTAAACCTTATACGTCTGTGAATAAAGGTGTAATGCATGCATGTGGGCATGATGCTCACGCGGCTATTTTGTTGGGTACAGCAGAAGTGCTAGCAAATATAAAGGGAAATTTTTCAGGTGAGATTCGTTTATTCTTTCAGCATGCAGAAGAGGTGTATCCTGGCGGGGGACAAGAAATGGTTGAAGCAGGCGTAATGGATGGTGTTGATTATGTAATAGGTTTACATGTTATGTCAGGACTTGAGAGCGGGAAGATAGGCATTGCGTATGGGCCGATGATGGCTGCACCAGACGTATTTACAGTTGAGATTCAAGGCAAAGGAGGACACGCGGCGCGACCAGAAGAAACGATAGATCCTATTGCTATCGGAGCACAGATTATTACAAATCTACAACATATCGTATCAAGAAATACAAGTGCTTTTATGCAAAGGGTTGTTTCAGTTACACAATTTCATGGGGGAACGGCTGACAATATTATTCCTAGTACAGCAACTTTAATGGGAACTGTTCGTTCATTTAATCAAGCATTGAGGGTGGAAGCAGAAGGGAAAATCGAGAAAATTGTGAAAGGAATTACAGAAGCACATGGAGGATCGTATACATATACGTATCGATATGGATATGATCCCGTTATTAATGATGAATATATTACGAAAATAGTAGAAGAAAGTGCACTACATTTGTTTGGGAATGAGCGTGTTGTGAAGCTTGAACCTTCTATGGGTGGAGAAGATTTTTCAGCATATTTAAGAAAAGCACCTGGTTGTTTCATTAAATTAGGAACAGGTAATGAAAATATATATACTTGTTATCCACATCATCATCCGAAATTTGACTTGGATGAATCAGCATTAATTTGTGGAGTGGAGCTATTTTTAGAGACGACTATAAGATTACTAAAATCATAGAAAAACAAAAAAAGGCAACTGCACTCTATTGCAGTTGCTTTTATTTCTTTCCGTCAGAGAGGGCTGAGAAAGAACTATGCTCATTTATAGTATATGAATAGCTAACGGACAAGCTTGTACATTTTAATCATTTTAAAAAAAAAAGTTGTTGACAGTGATAATCAATATCAATTAATCTAAAAATAGTTGAAATTGATAATTATTATCAATAGGATGGATGCGACATGTTAATGAGAAAAAATTTTCACCTTCTGCGGAGGGGATTAAAAGATAAAAATAAAGATGTTGATCAGCATATGGAATGGCAAAGAAATGTAATTCGGTCTGAATATGTAGATGAGAAGAAGAGCATTCAAACAGAAAAAGAGATACAAAGTAAAGGGAGAGGTTCAGTTGAGTAAGTTAGTAATGATTTTTGCAAGTATGAGTGGAAATACAGAGGAAATGGCTGACCATATTGCCGGCGTAATTCGTGAAACAGAAAATGAAATTGAAGTTATTGATATTATGGATTCACCAGAAGCTTCTATATTAGAACAGTATGATGGAATTATTTTAGGTGCATACACTTGGGGAGATGGTGATCTTCCTGATGATTTCTTAGATTTTTATGATGCAATGGATTCTATTGATTTAACTGGGAAAAAAGCAGCAGTATTCGGATCGTGTGATTCGGCTTATCCGAAATACGGAGTGGCAGTTGACATTTTAATAGAAAAGCTACAAGAGCGCGGGGCAGCAGTTGTGTTAGAAGGACTAAAAGTAGAATTAACGCCAGAAGATGAAGATGTAGAAAAATGTTTACAGTTTGGAGCTGAATTTGTAAAACACCTTTCTTAATGGCAGAAGGGAGAGGAAGAGCAAGTGCATGAGAAAATCGCAATCAAAACGATGACAGATTATCATTTGTATGATTTTATGCGTTGTCCGCATAAATTTTATTTCCGTCATATAAAAAGAAGAGAACCTTCTTCGTTTGAATGGCAACAAATCGCACAAATGATTGTGAATCGAATTATTAACGAATATTACACACTACCTGCGGGCCAACAAACGAAAATCGTACTTTTAATATTAATAGAAAAGTATTGGAAAAAAGTAAGGATTAATATGTTTGCTTCAAAGACGGAGTATTATATTGTGTTAGCGAAGCTAACGGATCATTTATTACAGTTTGTTGAAAGAGATGATAGTCAAACACCGCCGTTATTTTTATATGAAAAATTTCAAACATATATGGAAGAGTTAGGTGTCCACATGTCATTGACATTAGAAGTTGGTGAGTGGAGTACTGAGTCGTTTGTAATTAAAAAGTATGTTGTCGATGCAGATGAGGAAATGCTTGCTCTTTGTCAAAAGTTAATGATAGTGTTTAGTTATAAAGCTTTCGGCATTCTTCCCGGAAAAATTGAAGTTATTAATTTAATAGAAGGAACTAAGTATGAGTACATTCCGAAACAGGAAGATATTATAACTGGAATGGCTCATTTATCTAGAATGAAAGAAATGTTACAGCAACCTGAGCATTATACAGAGCGTCATTTTCGTTCTGAGTGTATAAGTTGTGCATTTCGTAGTGAATGCCAAGGGGAAGAAGTAAAGAAAGAAGCGGAGCAGAAGAAAAATATCATACATTAAAGGATGCAAATTTGCATCCTTTTTTGTTGTTGACATGAAAAGCTTTTCATCATTTACCGTATATTTGTAGCAGATTTTAATAAAGGGAGGAATAATCAATGAAAGATGAAACGAAAGTATTTCAATGGTTAAAAGAACAGAATGCTCCTTTTGGAATTCAACTGCAAATTTTACAAGCATTTCAACTGTATCAAGTCATTGTGGAAATGGATAAAAAGTTAATGATGTATGAGGAGAGGGAATATAGGGAGAGAATGTAATCTCATCCCTGCAGTATTACTTTCAGTTGTTCTATACCAGCTAAAAACTCAAGTTCATTCTTTGTTTCAAAGTTATAAATTATATTATGTAGTAAAGGACTGTATTGATAAAAATTTGTGATACGGTGAATGAGTAATGGATCATGGTGTGAAGTAAGTGTACAGTATTGTTCATATACTGATGTAGTAAATTCATGTCCGAAATCATCATATAGCCCAGCAAAGTCAAAGGCAGGATCTCCAATTTGAGCATCACCAAAATCAATGATTCCTGAAATGGTTTTATTTTGGTTATCAAATAAAATGTGATGATGTGTAAAGTCAGCGTGAATGATTGCATTTGGAAATACCGATGTAGCTATACAGGCAAAAAAATTCTCGAATAAACGGTTTAAGGTTGATTTCTGGAACGAAGTTAGACTGTTAGTAACATACTCATTTAATTTAGTTTGTAGCTCTTTCCAGTAGATAAGTGTTTTTTCGGTAGGGAACCCTAACGCTGTAACACTTTTTAGAGGAATGCTATGTAGAGCCGCAAGGAAAGTAGCTAATTGTGTAATAATTATTTTTCGTTCTTTTTCATCTAAGTTCGCAACTATTTCTGTTTTTAATGGTTCACCATGAATGAGAGTATAGTAACTACAAAGAGGAACCTCATCAGATTCATTTTTATAAATTAGGTGATATTGTGGAACTTCGATTTCTTGTAGTGAGTGAGTGAGAATTGTGCACAGTTCTTTTTCTAACGGAATTCGCAGTGCATATTCCTGTTTTCGCGGGAAACGAAACAGTAGTTCATCATTTACTATAACCGCTACATTATCCCATCCTTCTTCATTTTGTTTATATGAGTGTATAGAAAGATTAGGCAAAGCTTCTTTTATATATTGTTTGTAAGAGTCCATACTTGTTCCTCGTTTCTAATTTAAGTTATTCTACTTTATGATATCAGAATTTTCTTTCTATATGTTAAAATATAACTATCATTATGAAGAAGGGCGGGAGAATTACGAAGAAAAGAATAGTAATCATTTCTCTATGTATCGTTTTTGGACTGTTTTGGTCATATAAAGAAGAAGTTTTTGCTAGCTATAAACCAATTGATCAGTACGGATTAAATAAGGAATTAAAGAACAAAAGTATAGAAACTTTAACTCATAATGAAATGAAAAAGGTAGGAGAACATTTTGTGACCGAGCAACTATCAGTGTTTGGATTTCATAATAAAGAAGATGTAAAACGAAAAGGTGAAGAACTATTTTTATATAGTGGGTATGAACAATTAATGAAAAACTATTATCCAAATCGTTTTCAGGATTTAGAGTATAAATTTATAAACGGAGAGATACGTGAAGTAACGGCTAAAAGTTTTCTCTATCAAACTGTAGCGTACGTGGCGGGTACTGAAAATGGTAAGAGAAGCGAAATGAAATTGAATTATGAAATGAAATTGAATTATGAAATGAAAATTGTAAAGGTTAATCATGCATTAAAGGTGTTAGAACAAAAACAGTACGTACAATAAAGTGAAACATAAATCAGTGCCATAAATAGCGGGATAAAAAAATCCCCCAGTTCTTTGAGGGATTTTAAAGGTTTTCATTTTGTTGACCAATTTCTTTTTGAGCAATATATAAATTTCCTTGCTCAACTTGTTTTTGAGTAAGAACAGAATCACCTGCATACCCTTTTTCTGTTTTTACAGTTCTTTTTGAACGATTGGAATCTTGTTTCTTCATATAATAAATCACCTTCCATCAAAAATAAACGAAAATGATAAGCACAAGCAATACAGCAGCAAAAATGGTAATACCCATTAAAAACGAAGTGTTTTTATATTTAGGTTGTTTATGTACATCTTGCCGATATCCAGGTGAAATTTCAGGGGCGAATTCTTCGTCGAATGATTGCTTTTTTTCTTTTTCGTCCATATGTATCCACCTTTCTTTTTCATTATGTTATACGTTACAAGAAAAAATATGCATAAAGAAAACAACCGCTATATTATGAGCGGCTGTTTTGCGTTGTATATTTTCTCTGAACTTGAAAGAGACGGATAAGGAGGAAGGTTGCTCCAAATGCTAGACCGATAATAAGACCGATCCAATATCCTTTTGCTGCCCAATCAGTATAGGTTGCTAATATGTAACCGAGAGGGAGACCAATTACCCAATAGGCGATCAATGTCATAATTAAGGCGACATTTACATCTTTATAACCACGTAGTGCCCCTTGTACAGGAGTTGCAATTGCATCTGAAATTTGAAATAAAATCGCAAATATAAGGAATTCTTTTGCTAAATGATGAACTTGTATATCTGTCGTATAAATCGAAGCAATTTCATCATCAAAGAAGTAAAGAAGAATGGAATATAATAGGGCGAATGCAAGTGCTAAGCCAATCCCGATAAATCCATATTGTTTTGCGTTATTATATCGTTTCGCTCCAACTTCAAATCCAACAGAGATGGTCATGGCCATTGCTAAACTTAAAGGAGTCATATATAGCAAGGAAGCGAAGTTCATAGCCGCTTGATGAGCTGCGATTGTTGTCGTACTAAAATTACTCATCATAAGTGTTACCGCAGCGAAAATACTCGTTTCAAAAAAGATAGCAAATCCGATAGGGACGCCAAGTTTTAAGAATTCTTTCCAACTCGAAAGAGAAGGGCGATATAATTGTTTAAAGATATGGAAAGATGCAAAAGGCTCTTTCGTACGAATAATCATAACGGTAATAATTAAAATGCACCAATAGGTTGCTGCAGAAGCAATTGCTGCTCCGACACCACCGAGTTTTGGAAAACCGAAGTTACCGAAAATTAATACATAATTTAATACTACATTAATTGGTAATGATAGTAATGTAATGATCATCGTTGTACGAGTTTTTCCTAATGCATCAATAAATCCGCGTAAAACTGTGTAAGTAAATAAAGGGATAATTCCAATTGCGATAATACTTAAAAATTGTGCTGCAATACGTTCTACAGGTCCTTCTAATTGCATGCCATTTAAAATAGGTGTAACAGTAAAGAAACCGATAAGGATAACAACGAGGCTAGCGAAAATGGCTAAATATACTGCTTGTATGACAACGTGAGGAACATCCTCTTTTTTCTTAGATCCAACGAGTTGTGCAACAATTGGAGTCGTAGCCATCAAAATTCCTGTTAATCCCGTACTAACTGGAATCCATATACTTGTTCCGATAGCAACACCTGCTAAATCAATAGGGCTTGCATGTCCTGACATTGTCGTATCGAAAAAACTCATTGCAAATAATGACATTTGCGTAACGAAAATCGGGAAAAATAGTAATACAAATTGCTTTAATTTTTGTGATAATGAATTAGTTTCTTTCATAAAATCCCCTTTCCGCTAAAAAACAAACTCTAACTATCATACAATTTAATCAAAAAATAGAAAAGAAATACGCGTATGCAATATGTACAATCAATAAAAAAAGGATGCACTTTAAAAGGGGATAAGGTATTATGATAAGGTGTGAAAAATTACATATTTGTTATTAAGGAGGCACTACTCGTGGCTGATTGGTTAATTGGAATAATCATGGGTGCTGTTGAAGGTTTAACAGAGTTTTTACCAGTTTCATCAACAGGGCATATGATTTTAACAGGTCATTTACTTGGATTTGACGATGAGAGAGCGAAAGTTTTCGAAGTTGTTATTCAATTGGGATCGATTTTAGCAGTTGTAGTTATATTTTGGAAGCGTCTATGGTCTTTAGTAGGTATAGGAAAAGTAACAGATGGACCGTCGTTAAATTTATTACATATTATTATCGGGATGATTCCTGCCGGCGTACTTGGCGTATTATTCCATAGTGCGATTAAAGAAGTTTTATTTGGGCCAGGCCCAGTTGTCATTAGCTTAGTGGCTGGTGGTATTTTAATGATTGTTGCTGAGAAGTTTTCGAAACCAAGTACAGCAAGAACATTAGATGAAATCACATATAAGCAAGCATTTACAATTGGAATGTTCCAATGTTTAGCACTTTGGCCAGGATTTTCTCGTTCTGGTTCTACAATAAGTGGTGGTTTATTAGCTCGCGTATCACATACAGCGGCAGCTGAATATACATTCATTTTAGCAGTACCAATGATGGTAGCTGCAAGTGGTTTAGATTTAATTAAAAGCTGGGATATATTAAGTGCGGCTGATCTACCGTTATTTGCAACAGGATTTATTACAGCATTCGTTGTTGCGATGCTTGCAATTGTTTCATTCTTAAAATTACTATCTCGTGTAAAACTAACACCGTTTGCTTACTACCGTTTCATTTTAGCTGCGGTATTCTATTTCTTCATTATGTAATAAAAAAAACTGCCGAGTTCGGCAGTTTTTTTTATTTTACTACTTTTTCCATCATGCTTTCCATTACATGTTCCCAAAGAGAAGTGTCATCAGCTAATGTAGCACGGAAATTAGCGTACATTTCTTTTTGTTTCTCTTCGAATGTTGGATCTTCTTTTTCAGGCAATGTAGCGCGCATTGAAGTTACTAACTCTTGTACTTTTGGAGCACGTGGTCCCCAAACGGCTTGTTCGTTTCCATCTTTATCAATGAAAATAAAGATTGGAATCGCACGTGCTGTTCCGTTTGTTAAATATTGATCCATTAATTCTAAGTTTTCATCGCGAATTAATAATGACATATCAATATTTGCAACTTCAGAAATTCGTTTCATAACAGGTACGCATAAAAGAGCATCGCCACACCAATCAGCTGTTAATACGATAACACGCCAGCCGTCATTTTGACGTTCTTCTAATACAGGAAGTAATTCATTTGGAATTAAAAAATTATTGTAAATGTGAAGTAACTCGTATTGATTTACTTTCATTTCATTTACATATGTATCAAAGGACATACCTTTATCAGCCCATTGTTGTAAGTTCATAAGTAACACCTCTTTCGTATGATTTGCTTTCATTGTACCAATTTTTATATAGAAAAGCTTGTATTCTTACTCTTTCTTGTCACTTAATAATTTATTTAATAGGAAAAGGAATAGTACGACACATAATTCAGCTATGTTGGACAGTTGTACGCTCTCTATCCAATCGTCAGCGGTATGAATGACGAACCAATCTAGTGTAATTTCAATGATTGCGAAAAGAGTAATAGAAAGCCAATTTGGCATGTTTTGTGTCATTGGATATAGCAGTGCCTTGAAGAAACTGAAGATGAAAAATATAATACCGTCTAAGAAAGTAATTAATAAAAAAAATAGAAGTAAGGCAGTGCGCGACCTATACTCTACACCAGTAATATGAAAGATTCCTACATATACAAAAAATATAAATGCAAAAATTACAATGAGGAACAGAATAACAAAACCAATGATCAAAGTTTTATCTTTTAGATTGAAATTCGAAAATTTGTCTTCTTCACCCACTATCCCAACTCCTTTTTTTGGAAATTTAACTTCATTTTATCATGAAATATCTATTAAAAAACTACGAATTATGGGAAAATAAGGTGACAAAAAGTAAGATTTCATGTAAAATTATTAATAAGGTTTTTATTTAATCAAATGAAATAAAAGGGGCTGTCAAAGTTGTCTCAAAATCGAGAGCAATTAATGGAAGAACTATCGACAAATGTTTTTGCTATGTTCCGCACGTTGCGTAATGATATTGGAAAAATATTTGGTGGTTACATACCGTGGAATGAGTTCATCGTCCTTAGAATATTGAATCGTACGAATAAAGAAATGGTATCACGTGTGGCGAATGAGTTAAATGTGTCGAATAGTCATATTACAGCTGTTACAGAAAAATTAATTAATAAAGGTTTTGTAACTCGTTCACGTTCTACGTCAGATCGCCGAGTTGTATATTTGGAGATTACTGAACAAGGAAAAGATTTAGTTGCAAAAATGGAAGGTGCAAAAAAACAATATTTGCAAGAAAGATTTTCTACGCTCTCAGAAGAAGAAATGAATATAATGATATCTATTTCTAAAAAACTTATTTAAGTCATTATAAGTGAGAAAACGCTTACACTCCGAAAAAGAAGACTTTCCTTATATGAGGAAGGTCTTTTTTCGCATGTAAAAGATTATAAAAAAGAAAATATGTAACATACTACTAATAAAGGAAGGGGGCAGAAATATGACAAATCGAAATGGTAGTAAAGGGAGCGGAAATCAAGGCTCACCGAAATCAGGGCAATTTCAACAAGAGTTTAGTGCAGAATTTGAAACTGGTAACGATAATAAAGGAAAAGAATATCGTTCGAAAAAGGGAAGTAAATCAAAAAAGGAGTGAATCATTTCACTCCTTTTTTGATTTAAGATGCGGCAGATTGATCTGTATTATATTTTTCTTCTGATTTTGCGACAATCATTGCGCAAATTGCATCACCAGAAATATTTACAGCTGTTCTTGACATATCTAGAATGCGGTCAATACCGATAATTAAGGCAATACCTTCTACCGGTAGATTTACTTGATTTAAAACCATCGTCAGCATTACAAGCCCAACACCTGGTACACCAGCAGTGCCGATACTAGCTAGTACAGCAGTTAATACGACTACAGCTAGTTGGGAAATAGTAAGTTCAACGCCGTATACTTGAGCGATAAATACAGTTGCTACACCTTGCATAATGGCAGTACCATCCATATTAATTGTTGCACCTAGTGGTTGTACAAAAGAGCTGATTGCTTTTGGAACACCAAGCTTCTCTTGTGCGGTTTTCATTGCAAATGGAAGAGATGCATTAGAGCTAGATGTACTAAATCCAATCGCCATTACTGGTCCGAAATGTTTAAAGAAACGGACAATGCTTTCTTTTGCTAATACTTTTAATAAGCCACCATATACGAAGACACCATGAATAATAAGTACTAGCATAACGACAATCATATACTTGAACATCGCAGCGACGCCTGCAAGACCCATTTTACCGACGGATGAAGCAAGCAACCCAAATGTTCCGATTGGAGCTAATTTCATAACGAGATTAACGAGATACATCATTAATTCGTTGCCCTGTTCAAGTAATGAATGAATACCTTGGACACGTTTTCCTAAAATAGCTATACCAAGTCCAATTAATACGGCAAAGGCAATAATTTGTAACATGTTTCCATCAGCCATCGCTTTTGCTGGGTTATCTGGTACGATATTTAGCAATGTATCAACGAAAGATGTTTCGGTTTTTGCACCTTCATATTTAAGCCCTTCGGTTTTAAAATTACCGCCAGATCCTGGTTGTATAATCAGTGCAAATGTAACTGCAATAGAGATGGCAACGGCTGTAGTTACAAGAAAAAATGAAATTGATTTTAAACCAATTCTTCCAAGTTGCTTCGGGTCCCCAAGACCAGCAGCTCCAAGTACGATAGAAATGAATACAACAGGGACAACTAGCATTTTAATGAGGCGAATAAACAATTGACCAAGTGGATTGAACACATATTGATTTAATGGTTCAAAAATGGATGGTGCAGCTAAATTTAAAGTGAGTCCGACAACTAAACCGAGAAATAATGCAATTAAGATTGCTTTTGTTTGTTTCAATAAAACCCCCTCCTTATTTTTGTGAAATTACTTTCTACATTAATTGTACCGAAAAACTACCTATTTTGACAATATTTTCTGAATATTTAGTACAAAAGTATCTATTTAAATATAGATTGCTTTTACGAAAGTAAGCAGAAAAAGCTAAATAAACTATTTAGAAAACAAAATAGACCATCACATATGATGGCCTAGGGAAGGGGACAATTTATGTCAATTTAATTAGGGATGGAAGTTGTTCAAGACACTGGGGAATGTCTTATAAATTAGGGAGGAACAACTTCGATACATATACTATAAAATGTGGATGTGACGCCCATGTGAACATAGAGTGAAAGAGAGAGGGAGTTTTAAATAGAAGATAGAAAGACAAAAAATAAGACCATCACGCAGGATGGCCAAAGGAAGGGGACAATTTATGTCAATTTAATTAGGGATGGAAGTTGTTCAAGACACTGGGGAATGTCTTATAAATTAGGGAGGAACAACTTCGATACATATACTATAAAATGTGGATGTGACGCCCATGTGAACATAGAGTGAAAGAGAGAGGGAGTTTTAAATAGAAGATAGAAAGACAAAAATAAGACCATCACACAGGATGGCCAAAGGAAGGGACAATTTATGTCAATTTAATTAGGGATGGAAGTTGTTCAAGACACTGGGGAATGTCTTATAGATTAGGGAGGAACAACTTCGATACATATACTATAAAATGTGGATGTGACGCCCATGTGAACATAGAGTGAAAGAGAGAGGGAGTTTTAAATAGAAGATAGAAAGACAAAAAAATAAGACCATCACACAGGATGGCCAAAGGAAGGGGACAATTTATGTCAATTTAATTAGGGATGGAAAGCTGTTCAAGACACTGGGGAATGTCTTATAAATTAGGGAGGAACAGCTCCGATACATATACTATAAAAGATAGATGTGACCCCTATGTGAACATAGAGTGAAAGATATGAGGATTTAAGCAATGATACATATAAAATGATTGTTGTGAGAGTTATAGAGTAAGGATACTTATAATAGAAAGAGTCTTTTCATAAATGAAGTGAAGTTCGAGTATAAATAAAAGTTGAAAACTATGAAAAAAAGGATTATGCTCAACTATATTATAAGAATATAAGGTTTATCCTGCTATTTAAGGTTTTTTATAAGCCTTTAGTTATGAGGGGAAAAAGGGAGCTAGTGAATATGGAAGTAACAAAAAGACAAAGGCTGTATAATCGTTTTATACGATTAAATCCACCACAAATATTAGCATTAGGTTTTTTCTGCTTAATTGTGGTTGGCGGTTTGTTATTAAAGTTACCATTCGCAACGAAAGTACATATTAGTTGGGTAGATGCTTTCTTTACGGCAACGTCAGCAGCAACTGTAACGGGGTTGGGAGTAGTAGATACTGCAAGTACGTTTACGATGTTTGGCGAAATTGTAATTATGTTTTTAATTCAAACGGGCGGTTTAGGTCTTATGACAATTGCCATTTTAATTGTTTGGGTATTAGGTAAAAAAATCGGATTACGTCATCGCTTATTAATTGGAGAGGCATTTAATCAGACGAATATAGGTGGTCTTGTAAAATTAGTAAAACGTGTCTTTATATTTTCAATTTGTATTGAGTTGATTGGGGTTATCTTTTTATCGTTTCGCTTTATTCCAGAGTTTGGCTTTGGAAAAGGTATACACTATAGTATTTTTCACGTGATCGCATCTTATAATAATGCCGGATTTGCTCTATGGCCGGATAATTTAACGAGGTATGTAGGCGATCCGATTATTAATATTGGGATTTGCTCTTTAATCGTAATAGGTGGTCTCGGATTTACCGTACTAATTGATATATGGTATAGCCGGAGTTTTCGAAAGCTATCGCTTCATTCCAAAATCATGATTATTGGAACGGTAGCGCTAAATGTGATAGCGATGATTGTGATTTTTGTATTGGAATATAATAATGTGAAGACTTTAGGGAATTTACCGTTAAATGAAAAGTTATGGGCTTCTTTTTTCCAAGGGATTACTCCTCGTACGGCTGGATTTAATACAGTTGACTACGGTGGAATGGAAGAATCATCTATATTATTTACGATGGTTTTAATGTTTATTGGTGCAGGAAGTGTATCAACAGGTGGAGGGATTAAATTAACAACGTTTGTTATTTTAGTTACATCTGTTCTTTCTTTCTTTAGAAAGAAAGAGGAAATCGTATTATTTCAGCGCACAATTAAAATGTCGACAGTAACGAGAGCATTAGCAATTGCTGTGGCCAGTCAAATTCTCATTTTTGCAGCAGTATTTATATTAATGCTTACAGAAGACTTCAGTTTTATTCAGTTACTATTTGAAACAATTTCAGCGTTTGGAACGGTAGGATTAACGATGGGAATTACTGCAAAGTTATCAGCGTTTGGAAAATGTATGATTATGTTTGTTATGTTTTGTGGATTAATCGGACCGTTAACACTTGTATTTTCTTTAGCGCGACCAGCAAAACAAAAAATTAAATATCCGTCAGAAGATGTATTTACAGGATAAGGTATCCCGCATAAGCGAGATACCTTTTTCTTTTTAAAAGAGGGAGAACAATAAGCCGATAAGCGCTACTCGGAATAAAATTGCAATGAGTGCTGCAATTCCGCCGACAATCGCAGCGATACCACCAGTTACAGTAGCTCCGCGGTTATAAGCGTAAATACCTAGTAGTACAGAAACAAGACCGAATAATGTTGGGAAGGTGAAAAGTGATAAGATAGATAAGGCAAGAGCGATAAAGCCAGCCGTTGACCCAGCAGCGGACGATCTTACATCATCTTTATGTTCCTTCTCATCGTAATCATAATCAATGCGCTGTGGTGCAACCTCAGCTGCATATTCTTCTTTATAGTCACTATAATCACTATCTATTCTATCTCTTTTTTTATACTCATCAAATTTCTCAGTCAAAGTCATGACTCCTTTCATAACAGGGTTCAATAGTAGTATGTATCTCTTTTCCCTTTTTATCCGAGTATGTACAGGGAGTAATATCCATTTAAAAGGTGAAGATTGTTTTTTTGAAATAGGAAAAGTTAGTATGACTTCCTCTATTTTGGAAAGTATAAAAAAGAATAATGAGGAAAGGGTGCAATACATAATGGAACATCCAATTGAAAATTTAATGAAAACAGCAATGACAAATTTAAAAGAGATGGTAGATGTAAATACAATTGTTGGCAGCCCGGTTTCAACAGCTGACGGAAATGTAGTATTAACAGTATCTCAAGTGGCCTTTGGTTTTGGAGCTGGCGGAAGTGATTTTAAAGGTGATTTTATTTCCGAAAAACATAAGAACGGACAAGGGCAACATAAAGAGCACAAACAAAGTCATCCATTTGGAGGCGGGAGCGGGGCTGGGGTTTCTATTAGCCCAGTTGCTTTTTTAGTAGTTGGTTCTAACGGTGTGCAAGTATTGCACCTCAATAGTAGTACACATTTAATTGAGAAGGCTTTAAATACTGTACCAAGCACTGTAGATAAATTTGTAAATAATCGTCAAAAGTGAACTTGCATTTTTTAGGAATTATGATATATTAGAACAAGTGTGCTTTATGATGATCGGAATAAATGAACTGTAAATATATATGATGTGTGGAATAAGGGAGAGGAATTTATGATTAATATCAAAAACTTAGTAGTTGGGTTATGTATGTTAGTAAGCGGCTTTGTTGTATATGTAATAAAAGAAAAAGCTCCATTCTAAAACAGACAAACCGTTACTGTCTGTTTTAAATTTGTAAAAAATGTTGACAAGTTATCGTATTGATGTTAAAATTTTAATTCGTGTCTCGGTTACAGCTAGTGTAAAGTAAATAAATCTTATAAATATAATACGAAAAGTTTGCGAAAGATCGGGTAATCTTACCAACAACTTTTGTGAACAAACCCTATAAATTATAATTATAGGCTTTATAGGTATACTAGTGAATCAAGGAGCGGTCAGTGGAACCGTAATGATGAGAGAGAGGTAGGGCTTTCATCCAGTATATGTTACTTTCCCGTTAGGTGAATATAAAAAAGAGGACTCCTTTTCAAAAGGGGTCCTCTTTCATTTTTTAAGTGCGACTTTCAACTTGTTGACAAATTTCATCCGTTGTTAAACCATGAGCTGTAATTACTGAACCCTTAATTGATGCATCTGCGATACCCATCATATTAGAATCTTGCCCAGTTACAACGCAACAGTCGCATCCTTGTGCATCCTGTTCGGAGTTAAGGGGAACGACTTCATGTCCTTGTTGCTTAAGAGCTTGCTGAACATCTGTTAGCGAGTTTTCAACACCGATTCTAGCCATAATTCTCACCTCCTACCATCTAGTTGCTAGTATGCTCAAGTACATCGCATATATTTATGAAAGATGGTAGGATACATTTATCCGACTTTAATGGGCAGTAAGACCCCCACCTCAAAATGCAGCGAAAGCAAAGAAGTTAGGTGGGGGATGAAGAAAACCCCCACTGATTAAAATTTCACTTTATTTGTTTAGTCGTTATATACACCAGTAAGCATTTGGCTTACGAATTGATCGTTTAAAGTATCTTGGGCGGAAGAAGTATTTGAATGGATGTCGATGGAAGCAATAAAATTGTTATGTTTTTTATTATTTGGTTCTACCTCTACATAATTATCGAATTTACAAAAACCTTTCGTATCCATTAGATCAAATAGTTGAAGCATTTCTACTACCTCTTGTCTCGTTCCTTTAATTTGTACACACGCCATATTGATTTCCTCCTTCATTTTGACAAATTGTTTTTTAAAAATAGGATTATGATTCCGAAATGGAAAATATGAATGTTATTTTTAGACAGCGTTATTTTTACTATTTCCCCCCTTTTTCAGCAAAAGTCGTTGTATATTCCCGAATTTATAAAAACGGACGTCCGTTTATTGAATACAATAGATTCGTATCAATTGACGAAAATCCTTCTTTTAAGCAAATATTTTTTTAATGGAAATTGACGAAAAAAATTTTTTGACTTTTTGTAAACGTTAACAATGTTGTTAAATCAATATAATTAAAGATGTACGTACGAATAAAAATTATAAATTTTCTAAAAATTCACTTGATTTATTTAGAAAGGAGAGTAAACTAGGAAACAATAAAAAATTCATAGAACATAGGAGGCGCTTTCCAGTGAACGAGCAATGGATTTTCTTAAATGGAGAATTTGTTCCAAAAGACGAGGCAAAAGTATCAGTATATGATCATGGTTATTTATATGGAGATGGAGTATTTGAAGGAATTAGAGTCTATAGCGGTAATGTTTTCCGTTTGAGAGAGCATCTTGTCCGGTTATATGAATCAGCAAAATCCATCATGTTAGAAATTCCATATTCTTTAGATGAAGTAACGAATATTGTTGTTGAGACGATTCGACAAAATAAATTATCTAATGGATACATTCGCCTAGTTGTATCGAGAGGAGCAGGAAATCTTGGGTTAGATCCTGATTCTTGTAAAAAACCGAATGTAGTAGTAATTGCAGAGCAACTATCTTTATTCCCGCAAGAATATTATGAAAAAGGGATTCCAGTTGTAACAGTTGCAACGCGTCGAAACCGTCCAGATGTATTGTCGCCTCAAGTAAAATCTTTAAATTATTTAAACAATATTTTAGTTCGCATCGAAGCGAAATTGGCTGGAGTACAAGAAGCGCTTATGTTAAATGATCAAGGATACGTAGCTGAAGGCTCAGGGGATAACGTATTTATTGTAAAAGGAAATAAATTAATTACACCACCAAGTTCTGCTGGAGCGTTAGAAGGCATTACACGAAACGCTATTTTAGAAATTGGTGAAAAACTTGGATATGACGTTAGAGAAGAGTTATTTACAAGACATGATGTATATGTAGCTGATGAAGTATTTTTAACAGGAACGGCTGCGGAAGTAATTGCTGTTACGACAGTAGATGGTAGAACGATTGGTTTAGGGCAAACGGGTCCACATACGAATCGTTTACTAGAAGAATTCCGAAAGTTAGTTATAGAAGATGGAGAGAAAATTTACGAAGAAAATAAAGTTGGATAACAACTTTTTATAACATAAGAAAGCGTTGATAGGGAGGAGTAGTTGATTGTGAAGCCTCACAGAGAGTCGGTGGTTGCTGGAAACCGATGGTTCACGTCGACGAACATCGCCCTTGAGTGCTAAGCTGAAGCATTTGTCTAGGCTTAGACGGTAGCTCCGTTATTAGCTAGACTCATTTTATGAGTCACTGAGGCAAGAGTATTCTTGCAAAGAAGGGTGGTACCGCGAAATCTTTCGTCCCTTCAGCACATAGCTGGAGTGTGGACGTAGGATTTTTTTTATTGATAAAAGTTTTTTAAAGGGGGCTTATAAGAACAATGTCTTCAAAAACGGAAGAGAAACTGGCAACTGGTGCACAGCTATTGTTAGAAGCGCTAGAAAAGGAAGGAGTAGAAGTGATTTTTGGTTATCCTGGTGGTGCTGTTTTACCTCTTTATGATGCACTCTATGACTGTGAAATTCCGCATATTTTAACGAGACATGAACAAGGTGCTATTCATGCTGCTGAAGGATATGCCAGAATTACTGGCAATCCAGGGGTTGTCATTGCAACGAGTGGACCGGGTGCTACAAATGTGATTACTGGTCTAGCAGATGCGATGATTGATTCGTTACCACTTGTTGTATTCACAGGGCAAGTAGCGACAACGTTAATTGGAAGTGATGCTTTCCAAGAAGCCGATATTATGGGGCTTACGATGCCGGTGACAAAACATAATTATCAAGTGCGAAAGGCTTCAGATTTACCTCGAATTATTAAAGAAGCATTTCATATTGCTAGAACAGGAAGACCAGGGCCAGTCGTTATTGACCTTCCGAAAGATATGGTAGTAGAGCAAGGCGAACGATGTAGTGATGCGCAAATGGATTTACCAGGATACAACCCGAATTATGAACCGAATCTACTTCAAATAAACAAATTATTACAAGCAATTATGGTTGCAAACAAGCCATTAATTTTAGCTGGAGCAGGTGTATTGCATGCGAAAGCTTCGAAAGAATTAACAAGTTTTGCTCGTAAATACGAAATTCCTGTTGTGCATACATTACTTGGTCTTGGTGGCTTTCCGCCAGATGAAGAGCTTTTTCTAGGGATGGGAGGAATGCATGGTTCTTACACAGCTAATATGGCGTTATATGAATGCGACTTACTCATTAATATAGGTGCGAGATTCGATGATCGTCTTACTGGAAATTTAGCTTATTTTGCTAAGGAGGCGACTGTCGCGCATATTGATATTGATCCAGCAGAAATCGGAAAAAATGTGCCGACTGAAATTCCTATTGTTGCAAGTGCTAAGCAAGCGCTCCAAGTATTACTTCAACCAGAAGGAAGGAAAGAAAATCATCATGAGTGGATCTCTTTATTAAAGCATAGAAAAGAAAAGTATCCATTCTCTTATAAACGAAATTCTGAAAGTATTAAGCCTCAATATGCAATTGATATGTTATATGAAATTACGAAGGGAGAAGCGATTGTAACGACAGATGTGGGGCAACATCAAATGTGGGCAGCCCAATATTATCCGCTGAAAAATCCAGATAAATGGGTAACTTCAGGAGGATTAGGAACGATGGGCTTCGGATTTCCAGCAGCAATTGGTGCCCAAATTGCAAAGCCTGATGAATTAGTTATTGCAATTGTTGGTGACGCTGGATTTCAAATGACTCTGCAAGAATTAAGTGTGTTAAAAGAACACTCTTTACCTGTTAAAGTATTTATTTTAAATAATGAAGCTTTAGGGATGGTAAGACAATGGCAAGATGAATTTTATAACAAAAGATATTCGCACTCTTTACTATCGTGTCAACCAGATTTCGTTGCTCTTGCGAATGCGTATGGCATAAAAGGGGTTCGCATAGATAATCCACTTCTTGCAAAGAAACAATTGCAGCATGCAATTCAATTACAAGAGCCAGTTGTAATTGATTGCCGTGTACTTCAATCAGAAAAGGTAATGCCGATGGTTGCGCCCGGGAAAGGTGTTCACCAAATGGAGGGAGTGGAAAAAAGGTGAAGAGAATTGTTACAGCAACAGTTCGAAATCAAAGTGGTGTGTTAAACCGAATTACAGGTGTTATGACACGAAGACATTTTAATATTGAAAGTATTTCAGTAGGTCATACGGAATCATCGGACATATCGCGGATGACGATTGTTGTACACGTTGAAAATGAACAGCAAGTAGAGCAGTTAATTAAACAACTTCATAAGCAAATTGATGTTTTGAAAGTATCAGATATTACAGAAGAAGCGATGATTGCAAGAGAACTCGCACTTATTAAAGTAGCAACATCAGTAGCAAGAGCAGAATTATACAGTTTAATTGAACCGTTTCGAGCCGCTGTAATAGATGTTGGGAAGGATTCCATAGTTGTGCAAGTAACAGGTACGCAGGAGAAAGTAGAAGCGTTAATTGAATTACTTCGTCCATACGGTTTGAAAGAAATTGCAAGAACAGGTGTAACAGCCTTTACGCGTAGTATGAAAAAGCAAGATAAGCAAGTAATGTTAATTCAATAATCATTTAAATATAGGGGGAAATGAAAATGGCAAAAGTTTATTATGAAAAAGATGTAACGGTAAATGTATTAAAGGAAAAAAAAGTAGCAATCATTGGATATGGCTCGCAAGGTCATGCGCATGCGCAAAATTTACGTGATAACGGATTTGATGTAGTAGTAGGTTTAAGAAAAGGGAAGTCTTGGGATAAAGCGAAAGAAGATGGATTTTCTGTATATACAGTAGCAGAAGCAGCAAAGCAGGCTGATGTAGTAATGATTTTACTACCGGATGAACTGCAGCCAGAAGTATATGAAGCGGAAATTGCGCCAAATTTACAGGCAGGAAATTCTCTCGTTTTTGCACACGGATTTAACGTTCACTTTGATCAAGTGAAACCGCCAGCGAATGTAGATGTATTTCTAGTAGCACCAAAAGGTCCAGGACATCTTGTGCGTCGTACATTTGCTGAAGGAGGAGCTGTTCCTGCATTATTTGCAGTATACCAAGATGCAACAGGAGTTGCGACTGAAAAGGCACTTTCTTATGCCGATGGAATTGGAGCGACGAGAGCTGGTGTATTAGAAACGACATTTAAAGAAGAAACGGAAACAGATTTATTTGGAGAGCAAGCTGTACTTTGCGGAGGAGTAACTGCGCTAGTAAAAGCTGGATTCGAAACGTTAGTTGATGCTGGATATCAGCCGGAACTTGCATATTTTGAATGTTTACATGAACTAAAACTAATCGTTGACCTTATGTATGAAGGTGGACTTGAAAATATGAGATATTCAGTTTCAGATACAGCGCAGTGGGGCGACTTCGTATCAGGGCCACGCGTTGTAACGGAAGATACGAAGAAAGCGATGGGTACAGTGCTAGCAGAAATTCAAGATGGTACATTTGCAAGAGGTTGGATTGCAGAGCATAAAGCAGGAAGACCGAATTTCCATGCGACAAATGAGAAAGAGAATGAACACGAAATCGAAGTAGTTGGACGTAAATTACGTGAAATGATGCCTTTCGTACAGCCGCGAGTAAAGGTAGGGATGAAATAATATGAAGCAGATTTTGTTCATGGATACGACGCTACGTGATGGCGAACAATCACCAGGAGTGAATTTAAATGAACAAGAGAAATTGCAAATTGCAAGGCAATTAGAAAGACTAGGGATTCATGTTATGGAAGCTGGCTTTGCAGCAGCTTCCGAAGGGGATTTTCAATCGGTAAAACGTATCGCAAATACAATTCAAAATGCTACAGTTATGAGTTTAGCTAGAGCGAAAGAAAGCGATATTCGAAGAGCATATGAAGCTGTGAAAGGTGCGGTATCTCCCCGTTTACACGTATTTTTAGCTACGAGTGATATTCATATGAAATATAAACTTTGTATGTCAAAAGAGGATGTGTTAGATAGTATTCATCGTTCTGTTACACTTGGAAAATCATTATTTCCAACAGTACAATTTTCTGCAGAAGATGCTACAAGAACAGCAAGAGATTTTTTAGCTGAGGCAGTAGAAGTTGCGATTCGTGCAGGAGCCAATGTAATTAACATTCCAGATACAGTTGGATATACGAATCCAGAAGAATATTATTCTCTTTTTAAGTACTTACAAGAATCCGTTCCTTCATATGAAAAAGCAATTTTCTCTTGTCATTGTCACGATGACCTTGGAATGGCTGTAGCAAATTCGTTAGCTGCAGTTGAAGGGGGAGCATTGCAAGTAGAGGGAACAATTAATGGAATTGGTGAAAGAGCAGGGAATGCGGCGTTAGAAGAGGTTGCAGTTGCTCTTCATATTAGAAAAGATTTCTATCAAGCAGAGCCTTCTATGACGCTAAAAGAAATTAAAGCGACAAGTACATTAGTAAGCAGATTAACAGGTATGGTTGTACCGAAAAATAAAGCGATCGTTGGAGCGAATGCATTTGCTCATGAATCAGGAATTCATCAAGATGGTGTATTAAAAGAAGTGACAACATATGAAATTATTGAACCAGCGCTAGTAGGTGAATCTCAAAACCTATTTGTACTTGGGAAACATTCTGGACGTCATGCGTTTACAGAAAAAATGAAAGAGCTTGGTTATGAATTTACAACGGAAGAACGAGATGCGGTGTTTGAAGCGTTTAAAAAATTAGCTGATCGTAAGAAGGAAATTACTGAGGAAGATTTACGAGCACTTATGCTTGGTGAAGCGGCATTTGCGGCTCAGCAATATAACATTACGCAATTGCAAGTACATTTCGTATCAAATAGTACACAATGCGCGACAGTTGTACTAAAAGATGAGGAAGGAAATGTATTCGAAGATGCAGCTACTGGCTCTGGTAGTATTGAAGCGATTTACAATGCAATCCAAAGAATTTTAGGGTTAGAATGTGAATTAGCGGATTATCGCATACAATCTATTACACAAGGTCAAGATGCACTGGCTCATGTTCATGTTGAATTAAAAGAAGGAACACATCAAGTATCAGGTTTTGGTGTTGCACAAGACGTATTGGAAGCGTCGGCAAGAGCATATGTCCACGCAGCGGGGAAATTGAAATCTTTTATCCAGCTTGTGAAATAAGTGTTTGATAGGTGAGAGGAGTTATTCTCACCTATCAAATCAAAGTTCTGAAAATTCAGCTAAAAGGAGTGTTGAAATTGGAAAAACGTATCGTTTGTTTAGCTGGTGATGGGGTTGGACCGGAAGTTATGGAAAGTGCGAAGGAAGTATTGCATATGGTAGAAAGGTTATATGGTCATCATTTTCATTTGCAAGATGAGTACTTCGGCGGGAGTGCTATCGATTTAAATGGGCAACCATTACCACAACGAACGCTTGCCGCTTGTTTAGCAAGTGATGCGGTTTTACTAGGAGCAGTTGGTGGACCAAGGTGGGATAGTGCGAAAGAAAGACCAGAGAAAGGATTATTAGCTTTAAGAAAAGGGCTCGGTGTATTTGCGAACGTTCGCCCTGTAACGGTAGAAAGTGCAACGGCACATTTATCGCCATTAAAAAAGGCTGATGAAATTGATTTCGTTGTCGTTCGTGAATTAACAGGTGGGATTTATTTTTCTTATCCGAAAGAACGAACCGACGAAGTAGCAACGGATACACTTACGTATCATCGCCATGAAATTGAACGTATCGTTTCTTATGCTTTTCAATTAGCAAGTAAACGGAAGAAAAAAGTAACATCTATTGATAAGGCGAATGTTTTAGAATCTAGTAAACTATGGAGAACTGTAACAGAAGAAGTAGCACTTCGTTATCCAGATGTTGAACTAGAACATATTTTAGTAGATGCAGCTGCTATGGAGTTAATTCGGAATCCAGGACGGTTTGATGTAATTGTAACAGAAAATTTATTTGGGGATATTTTAAGTGACGAAGCTTCCGTATTAGCTGGATCATTAGGAATGCTTCCGTCAGCAAGTCACGCGGAAAAGGGCCCTTCGCTATACGAGCCTATTCACGGATCAGCACCGGATATTGCCGGGAAAAATAAGGCAAATCCAATTGCGATGATGCGCTCTGTTGCGATGATGCTTGGGCAATCGTTCGGATTAACGAGAGAAGGGTGTGCAATTGAAGAAGCGATTTCAGCAGTCCTTAAATTAGGAAAATGTACAGCAGATATCGGGGGGACTGAAACGACAACTTCATTTACGAAGGCAGTAATGCAAGAAATGGAAGAGCAAGCACTAGTAGGGAGAGGAAGATAATGGGGAAAAGGTTGCTAGATAAACTTTGGGAAAGACACGTAGTTGCGACAAATGAAAATGGATTAGATTTATTATATATCGATCTGCACCTTGTTCATGAAGTAACGTCACCGCAAGCCTTTGAAGGCTTGCGGCTTACAAATCGAACGGTACGCAGACCAGATTTAACATTCGCAACGATGGATCATAATATTCCAACGAAAGATGTTTGGAATATTACCGATCGCATTGCGAAGCAGCAACTAGATACACTTCGGGAAAATTGTAAACAATTTCAGGTGCCGTTAGCAGATATCGGAGATGAAGAGCAAGGGATCGTTCATGTTATAGGGCCAGAACTTGGGCTCACGCAGCCAGGAAAAACAATTGTTTGTGGTGATAGTCATACAGCGACGCACGGTGCGTTTGGTGCGCTAGCGTTTGGTATTGGTACGAGTGAAGTGGAACATGTATTGGCAACGCAAACGCTGTGGCAAAGAAAACCGAAAGCGATGGGAATTGAACTAAAAGGAAAATTACAGAAAGGTGTTTACGCAAAAGATATTATTTTGCATCTCCTTTCAAAGTACGGTGTAGCAGTTGGAACTGGATACGTAATGGAATTTTACGGAGAGACGATTCAGGCTATGGAGATGGAAGAGAGAATGACGCTTTGTAATATGGCGATTGAAGGAGGAGCAAAAGCAGGTATTATCGCGCCAGATGAAAAAACAGTTGCTTATGTAAAAGGACGTAAATATGCACCGAGAGACTATGAAACTTTCGAGAAGAAATGGTCTGAACTTTATACAGATGCAGATGCAATTTATGATTTACATATTTCGATAGATGTTACAGATTTAGCGCCATACGTTACGTGGGGAACAAATCCGAGTATGGGAGTTCGTATTGATGAGAAATTGCCAGAAAAACATGATGTAAATGACGAAAGAGCATTTTCTTATATGGGATTAAGCCCTGGACAAAGTACGTATGACATTCCAGTTCAGCATGTCTTCATTGGATCTTGTACAAATTCCAGGCTCTCTGATTTAGAAATTGCTGCAGCTGTTGTGAAAGGGAGAAAGGTAAAAGAAGGTGTGCGAGCACTCGTTGTGCCTGGATCGAAAAGAGTAAGGAACGCGGCGATGCAAAAAGGACTACATCACATATTTGAAGAAGCGGGATTTGAATGGAGAGAACCTGGATGTTCCATGTGTCTTGGAATGAATCCAGATCAAGTACCTGAAGGAGAGCATTGCGCTTCCACTTCAAATCGAAATTTTGAAGGAAGACAAGGAAAAGGGGCACGAACACATTTAGTTAGCCCAGCAATGGCGGCAGCAGCTGCGTTATATGGGCATTTTGTTGATACTAGAAAGGAGAGTTATGATGGAGCCATTTCGTATTCATAAAGGTACTGCCGCAGTACTTATGAATGATAACATTGATACAGATCAAATTATTCCGAAGCAATATTTAAAGAGAATTGAAAGGACGGGATTTGGAAAATATTTATTTGATGAGTGGCGATATGATAATGAACGACAAGAAAACCCTAATTTCCCGCTTAATGCACACGAAAGAAAAGGGGCAAGTATATTAATTACAGGTGATAATTTTGGATGTGGTTCTTCAAGAGAACATGCACCTTGGGCACTTGCTGATTATGGTTTTCGCGTAATTATTGCGGGAGGGTTTGCAGATATTTTTTATATGAATTGTATGAAGAATGGTATGTTACCAATTGTAATGGATAAAGAAATGCGAGAAAAGCTTGCCAAAACGGATGCAAGAGAACAAATAGAAGTAGATTTAGAGAATGAAGTCATTACAACGAGTACGCACAGGTTTCATTTTACAATCGAAAAAATGTGGAAAGAGAAATTATTAAATGGTTTAGATGAAATTAGTATTACAATGCAATATGAACAAGAAATAAAAGAGTATGAAAGAAGGGTAGCTGTATATTAAAAGATAACGGAATATTTAAAATGTATTTACATTCAGAATTAAGTATTATATACTATGTAAAAATTAGAGGAGAAAGGGAGTAAGTATTATGAAAACAATGCAATCTATTAAAATGCTTACACAACTACATCATCATACATAAAGCCCTTGAACCTAGCGTGAAAACGTGTAGGTGCAAGGGTTATTCCCGTTGTACCTACACGCTACTAAAGAGCCTTGTAGGTATATTTTATCTACAAGGCTCTTTTTATTTTCGGTTTAGGTGCATGAAATAAGCATACATTAGAAAGGGAAAGGTGTGAGAATTTCGATGACAAAATGGAAACGGGCAAATCCAAATGGAACGAGAGATTATTTATTCGAAGAATGTACGTTGATTGAAGAAGTGGAGCAAAAATTAAGGCGTACTTTTTTAGAGAGAGGTTATGAAGAAATAAGGACACCAACAATTGAATTTTATGATGTGTTCGCCTTTCAAAGCAGGCCGATAGATGAAGAAAAGATGTATAAATTTTTTGATGAAAAGGGAAGGATTATCGTATTGCGTCCAGATATGACAATTCCTTTAGCGAGAGTGATCGGAACGCAGAGGTGTGATACGCCACTTAAAGTGACGTATAGCGGAAATGTATTTCGAGCGAATGAGTCCCTTACTGGAAAATATAATGAGATCGTGCAAAGTGGTATTGAAATTATCGGTATTGATAATGTAAGAGCTGAAATTGAATGTGTTATAAGTGTTATTCAATCACTTCAAAAGTTGAAAGTGCAATCTTTTACAATAGAGATTGGGCAAGTGCAGTTATATAAATGTATTGTTAAAAAGCTCTCCATTCATGAGGAAGAAGAGAAAGCTCTTAGAACATATATTGAAAGTAAAAATTATGCTGCTCTATCAAATTTTATTAGAGAAAAGAAATTAGATCGATGTGATGAAACAGTAAGTTTACTAGAGAAATTACCAAGGTTATTTGGGAATTTAGAAGTGATTGAGGAAGCAGAAAAACTCGCCTCCAGTAATGAAATGAAAATGGCCATTGCCAGAGTGAAAGAAATATATGAAGCAATTGATAAGCTAGGCTATGGATCGTACATATCCATTGATTTAGGTATGATTCAACATTTGGACTATTATACAGGTGTTATTTTCAAAGGGTATATATATGAAATTGGGGAAGAAATTGTTAGTGGCGGAAGATATGATGAGTTAATTGGAAATTTTGGAGAAATGTTGCCGGCTGTTGGACTCGCGGTGCAAGTTAATCAAATTGTGAAGGCGCTGCAGGAGCAGCAAGAACCATATGAACGAAAGAGAACAGATATTATGATTCATTACGAGTTAAATAGATTAGCAGAGGCGGAACGGTTACGAAATTTACTTCAAAAGGACGGGAAAAAAGTTGAGCTATCTTTATTTTCTAATTTAAATGACACCTTTCAATTTGCAAGAAAAAATCAAATAATAACGGTCGTTGAGGCAAAGAACGAATCGTTAGTGGAATATGTATGGAACGAGAAATGGGTAGTCCAGAAAGAAGGAGAAACTTCATGCGTAACATTCAAATTGCGTTAACGAAAGGGAGATTAGAAAAACATGTGATTCCACTCTTTGAGCAGATTGGAATCGATTGTTCAGAGCTTAAAAATAAAGGACGAAAGCTTGTCTTTCAAAGTAAAAATACAGATATCTCATTTATTTTAGTGAAAGCAGTAGATGTTGCTACTTATGTAGAACATGGAGTAGCGGATATCGGAGTCGTTGGAAAAGATATTTTAATGGAAAACGAGAAAGATATTTATGAAATGTTAGATTTAGGAGTAGGTGTGTGTAAGTTTTGTGTTGCTTCTATTCCTACTTATAATCCGAAGAGCTACCGGAAGAAACGTATTGCGACGAAATATCCACATATTACTTCTAACTATTTTCATAATAAAGGAGAGGATGTAGAAATTATTAAAATAGAAGGTTCTGTAGAAATTGCTCCTATTCTTGGATTGGCAGATGCGATTGTTGATATTGTTGAAACAGGAAAAACATTACAAGAAAATGGACTCATTGTATTTGAGGAAATGTATTCTATATCTGCTCGAATGATTGTAAATAAGGCTGCCTTAAAAACTAAAAAAGACGAAATATTCAGTATTATAAATGTGATGGAGCAAGAAATTTTGTCAGGAAAATAGGGGGACTTGTAATGGAGATAGTTTGTGAGGATTTTCAAAAGGCGTTAACGAAAATAAAACTGTTACGAGAAAACGCTAATATAATAGAAGAAACTGTTCAAAGAAGTGTCAGGGAAATCGTTCATAACGTAAGAGAGAGTAGAGATGAGGCGTTATCTTTCTATACAAAAAAGTTTGATGGTGTAGAGATTAAAGATGTTCGTGTAAGTGAAGAAGAAATAAAACAAGCGAGTATGTTTGTAGAGAGTTCATTTTTAGAAGCGTTACAAGAGGCGAAGAAAAACATTATTTCGTACCATGAAAAGCAAAAAAGACAATCGATGTTTGATTGCACGAGTAAAGGCATCATAAGGGGACAAATCATTCGGCCGTTAGAAAATATAGGGGTATATGTGCCAGGCGGAACTGCTTCGTATCCTTCGTCAGTATTAATGAATGTATTGCCAGCAAAGCTCGCTGGTGTGAAAAAGATTGTAATGGTAACACCGCCAAGAGCAGTAGGAATTGATCCGCATATTTTAGTTGCTGCAAGCCTTGCAGGAGTAGATGAAATTTATACGATAGGTGGTGCGCAAGCAATTGCTGCTTTAGCATACGGGACGGAATCGATTCCGAAAGTGGATAAAATAGTTGGACCAGGAAATTTGTACGTCGCTTTAGCGAAACGAGAAGTATATGGAATAGTAAATATCGATATGATTGCTGGACCGTCAGAAATTGTAGTTATTGCAGATGAAACTGGCAATGCAAAATATATTGCTGCTGATTTATTATCACAAGCAGAACATGACGAGAGAGCGACAGCAATTTGTATTACAACAAATATAGATTTAGCAAAAGAAGTAGAAAAAGAGATAGAAAGGCAGTTAGAAACATTACCAAGAAGCGAAATTGCACGTGAATCAATAAAGAGAAATGGAGCCATTTTTATCGTTCCTTCTTTAGATGAGGCGCTAAAGTTATCGAATGAAATTGCCCCGGAACATTTAGAGTTACATATAAAAGAACCGATGAATGCTCTAGCTTATGTGAAACATGCAGGATCTATCTTTCTTGGACCATATGCACCAGAACCGCTCGGGGATTATTTAGCAGGACCGAATCACGTGTTACCGACAAGTGGAACGGCAAGGTTTTTCTCGCCGTTATCAGTCGATGATTTTGTGAAAAAATCAAGTTTTCTATCTTATACGGAGGAAGCATTAAGAGATGTAAAACATCATATTGTAGAACTTGCCAATAAAGAAGGGCTACATGCGCATGCGAGAGCAATTCAAATAAGATTTGGGGAGGAAGAATAATGCGGGAGTCTAGTCAAATACGTGAGACGACAGAGACAAAAATAAAATTAAGTTTACAGCTTGATGATGGGAAGAACGTTTCTGTACAAACGGGAGTTGGTTTTTTTGATCATATGCTAACTTTATTTGCAAGGCATGGAAGATTCGGTTTGCAAGTGGAGGTAGAAGGGGATGTATTCGTTGATGCACATCATACAGTTGAGGATGTTGGGATTGTACTCGGAAATTGTTTGAAAGAAGCATTGCACAGTAAAGAGGGGATTAACAGGTACGGCTCAGCATATGTACCGATGGATGAGTCTTTAGGCTTTGTTGCAATTGATATAAGTGGACGCTCATATATTGTATTTCAAGGAGAATTAACGAATCCGAAGCTTGGGGATTTTGATACAGAACTAACGGAAGAATTTTTTAGAGCAGTTGCTCATGCTGCCAATATTACATTACATGCTCGTATTTTATACGGAAGCAATACACATCACAAAATTGAAGCGTTATTTAAAGCGTTTGGTAGAGCGCTTAGAGAAGCAGTTGAAAGAAATGCCAATATTACTGGTGTAAATTCAACGAAAGGGATGTTGTAATTGATTGCCATTATAGATTATGGAATGGGAAACATTCGTAGTGTAGAACAAGCATTAAAGTATATTGGAGCAGCGTATATCGTAACGAGTGATAAAGAAGAGATTTTTAGAAGTGATGGAGTGATTTTACCAGGAGTAGGTGCATTTCCAAAAGCGATGGATGTATTGGAAGAAAAAGATTTAGTACGTGTGTTACAAGAAATTGGGCGTTCCAGAAAACCACTTCTAGGTATTTGTCTAGGAATGCAGCTTTTATTTGAAAAAAGTGAGGAACTACAAGACTGTAACGGGTTAAGTTTATTGCCAGGCGTTATTCGAAAGTTAAAGGTTCCTTATAAAATTCCTCATATGGGATGGAATGAGTTAAAGAAAGAAGGAGAAATAGCGCTTTGGAATGGAGTAGAGGACGGTTCTTTCGTATATTATGTCCACTCTTATTACGCAGATTGTCCAAATGAAATTGTATATGGAATAAGTGAATATGGAGTGAAAGTACCTGGTTTTGTAGCAAAAGGAAATATATATGGTGCACAGTTTCATCCTGAAAAAAGTGGTGACATAGGAATGCAAATGTTGAAAAATTTTAAAGGAGTGGTAGAATCATGGAAATCTTCCCAGCTATCGATTTAAAAAAGGGACGATGCGTTAGACTGTATCAAGGAGAATTTAGTAAAGAAACAGTAATGAATGAAGATCCGGTTGCGCAAGCGATTATATTTGAAAATTTTGGAGCGAAACGGTTGCACATTGTTGATTTAGATGGTGCAGTTGCTGGTGAGTCGTTAAACTTGTCCGTCATTGAAAGAATTTGCAAGGCAGTACGTATTCCAGTGCAAGTTGGCGGAGGAATTCGATCACTTGTAGCCGTAGAGAAATTATTTTCAGTAGGGGTAGATAAAGTGATTTTAGGAACAGCTGCTCTTTATGATAAGCCATTTTTAGAAGAAGCAGTTTTTCTATATAAAGAAAAAATCATCGTCGGAATTGATGCGAAAAATGGTTTCGTAGCAACGAGAGGCTGGCTTGATATGTCTGAAATTTCTTACATTGATTTAGCAAAACAAATGGAGAATGTAGGTGTTCAAACGATTGTATTTACAGACATTTCGAAAGACGGGACACTTGCAGGACCGAATATAGAACAATTGGAGTTACTACAAAAAAGCGTTTCTACTCGACTTATTGCTTCTGGAGGAATTGCATCTATACAAGATGTGAAAAAGTTAAATGATATGAATATATACGGCGTCATAATTGGTAAGGCTCTTTACGAGAAAACGATTGATTTAGAAGAAGTGCTAGAGGTAACAAAGTTATGTTAGCGAAACGCATTATTCCATGTCTAGATGTGAAAGAAGGGCGAGTCGTAAAGGGGGTAAATTTTATAGGGTTACAAGATGTCGGTGATCCTGTTGAAATAGCAGCTTTATATAATGATGCGGGAGCAGATGAAATAGTATTTTTAGATATTACGGCAACGCATGAAGGACGAAAAACGATTATAGATGTTGTAGAAAAAACGGCTTCAAAAGTATTTATTCCTCTTACAGTTGGAGGAGGAATTTCAAGTGTGAAAGATATGTACAATTTACTAAGAGCTGGAGCAGATAAAGTTTCAATTAACTCAGCAACAGTGCGAAATCCAAAATTAATCGAAGAAGGGGCAGAGCATTTTGGCTCACAATGTATTGTTGTAGCAATTGATGCTAGAAAAGTAGCGGAGGATAAGTGGAATGTATATGTGAACGGCGGAAGAGTTGATACAGGAATGGATGCAATCAGGTGGGCAAAGCGTGTTACAGAGCTAGGCGCAGGCGAAATTTTATTAACGAGTATGGATGCAGACGGAACGAAAAACGGATATGACCTTCGTTTAACAGAAGAAATTTCAAAAAGTGTTTCCGTACCTGTCATCGCGTCAGGTGGATGCGGTCATGCTGATCACATTATAGAAGTGTTTCAAAAGACAACAGTTGATGCAGCATTAGCGGCATCAATCTTTCATTACGGTGAGGCGACAATAGGGGACGTAAAGAGAAAGTTAAGAAATGCAAATGTTGAGGTGCGGCTATGAAACCTAACTTTTCAAAAGGACTATTACCAGCAGTTGTAATTGAAGAAGATACAAAAGAAGTTTTAATGCTAGCTTATATGAATGAAGAGGCATATGAAAAAACAATAGAAACGAAAAGAACATGGTTTTATTCTCGTTCAAGAAGGTCGTTATGGAATAAAGGAGAAACATCAGGTAATGTCCAAAATGTGCAATCTCTTTATTTAGATTGTGATCAAGATTCAATCGTTGTTGTCGTAAAGCAAGTAGGACCTGCATGTCATACGGGAGAAAAAACATGTTTTCATTACAAAATTATATAGGGGGATACATATGAAAAATGCCTTTACATTACTATTTGAAACAATTAAAGAACGAAAGAGAAATCCACTTTCTGAATCATATACAAATTACTTGTTTTCAAAAGGAGAAGATAAAATTTTAAAGAAAATTGGTGAGGAATGTACAGAAGTAATTATTGCATCCAAAAATAATGATAACGAAGAGCTAGTGAAAGAAATGGTTGATGTAATGTATCACTGCTTCGTTTTATTAGCCGAAAAAAATATATCATTAGAAGATATTATGGAGGAAGTGACAGAAAGAAATGGGAAGCTTTCGAGAGTAGGGGACAGAAGAGAAATAGATACATTATAGGGGGAATATGTATGAAGGTGGATTATCACATTCATTTAGAAGAAGGGCCATATTCAATAGGATGGCTAGCTAAAATAAATGAATCATTACAACATTATGAACCGCTAAAAGAAGAAAAACATTCTATGGAATGGCTTGTGAAAACACAAGAACGCCTGCAAAGACGTGTGAATGAAGGGCCATTTACAATGAAATGGATTGATTTATATTTAGAAGAAGCTTTGCGAAAAGGGATAAAAGAAGTTGGTATTGTCGATCATTTATATCGTTTTTATGAAGCGAAAGAATACTATGAAAAATATGTTGATATTAGTGATTCGGGTCTTGGACGTTTACAAAAGGAATGGTTAGACCAAGTAAGGGTAGCTTCACTACATGATTTTACAAAGGCAATTGAAGAGGCGAAAGAACGGTGGAGTAAAAGAGGTGTTACGCTTAAACTTGGAATTGAAGCAGATTATTTTATTGGTGGTGAACAACAATTACAATCTTTACTCGCATTAGGAGATTTTGATTATGTAATTGGTTCTGTTCATTTTTTAAATGGCTGGGGATTTGATAATCCAGATACGAAAGAATATTTTAAGGAACATGACTTATATGTTTTATATGATACGTTTTTCAAAACGGTTGAGTGCGCAGTTCGTTCTGAGTTATTTGATATTATTGCTCATCTTGACAACATAAAAGTATTTAATTATCGATTAGATGAGAATGAACAACTTTCTTATTATAAGAAAATTGCGCGTGCATTAGTAGAAACAAATACAGCAACGGAAATAAATGCGGGATTGTACTATCGCTATCCTGTGCGCGAAATGTGTCCGAGTCCGCTATATTTACAAGTATTAGCTAAACACGAAGTTCCGATTACACTCTCTTCAGATGCTCATTATCCGAATGATTTAGGAAAATATGTGGAAGAGAATATAAAGACGTTACGTAATCATGATATTGCTCACTTAGCTACATTTACGAAACGAGTTAGAACGATGAGATTACTAGAAGAAGTAACAATTTCAAAATGATCACGATTTTTTCATGAAAACCCATCTTTTTGTTCAAAATAAGAAAGAATAAAAAGGAGGGTAAGAAATGTCGAAACAGCAAAATAAGCAAAATGTACAAGGTGCACAGCAACAAGCGTATACTTCTGAAACGAATGCTACATCTCAATCCGTTATTGAGGAACAAATTAGTGATACAGTTGCAGAAGGAACGATCGATGTGAAGCTTGGAAAACAATCGCAAGAAAAAGCATAAGAAGAGGGGGAGACTTGCATCTCCTCTTTTTTTGTGGAAAAGTGTCGATTTTCAAAACTATAATCAAATTCCTTGGTTTTTATATGTGGATTTCTTACAATGAAAGATAAGAGAGATCTTATTTTCTATAGAAGAGGTGTTAGTAGTGGCAAAAATATTAGTAGCAGGGAAAATTCCAGCAATCGGATTAGAACTATTAAAGGATCATGATGTAGAAATGTACGATAAAGAGGAGTTAATTTCTTTAGATGAATTAACAGAGCGTGTAAAAGACAAAGATGCATTGTTAAGCCTACTTTCTACAAAGGTGACAAAAGAAGTGATTGATGCGGCACCTAATTTGAAGATTGTTGCAAACTACGGTGCTGGTTACGATAATATTGATTACTCATATGCCGAAAAAAAAGGGATTGCGGTAACGAATACACCGAAAGTATCAACGGAAGCTACCGCAGAACTAACATTTGCACTTCTTTTAGCAGCGGCACGTAGAATTCCTGAAGGTGATACGCTATGTCGTACAACTGGATTTAACGGATGGGCACCGTTATTTTTCTTAGGCCGCGAAGTACATGGTAAGACAATTGGAATTATCGGCCTTGGAGAAATCGGAAAGGCAGTTGCAAAGCGTGCGAAAGCGTTTGGAATGAATGTTTTATATACAGGACCAAATCGAAAGCCTGAAGCTGAAAGTGAACTGGAAGCAACATATGTAACATTGGAAGAATTATTACAAACAGCAGACTTTATTACAATTAACTGTGCGTATAATCCGAAATTGCACCATATGATTGATGAAGAACAGTTCAAAATGATGAAGAAAACAGCGTATATTATAAATGCTTCACGTGGACCAATTATGCATGAAGCGGCACTTGCTCATGCTTTAAAAACAAATGAAATTGAAGGGGCAGCTCTTGACGTGTTTGAATTTGAGCCGAAAATTACGGAAGAGCTAAAAGGATTAAAGAATGTGGTACTTGCTCCTCACGTAGGAAATGCAACATTCGAAACGCGTGATGCGATGGCCGAAACGGCGGTAAGAAATATTTTAGCTGTATTAAATGGCGAAGAAGCTGTAACGCCTGTTAATCAAAAAGTATTCGTTACAAAATAAAAAGAAACCTTCCGATTCCGGAAGGTTTCTTTTTATTTTTCTTTATTTGCTCTTTTTGATGGTCTTTGTCTAAGGAATTGAGATAGCATGTACAAAATATATAGTGGAATAGCAATGAATAAGAAAACAGAAAAATTACCGAACCCTGTTTGGTACATTGTGATAATGATGCCCACTAAAAATAGTGTAATAATGATGCTATATCGTGGAATTGGTACATCTTTTAAACTTGGGATACGAATGCGGCTCACCATTAAAAATGCGAACGTTACAAATACTGTAATAAGAACGATTTTTGGAATGGTATGTGAAAATAATGTTAAGAAAGCAACAAGCCCTCCCGCTGCTGTAATCGGTACCCCAGTGAAATATTTCATTGAAGTAGAAGATGGTGTTACATTAAATCGTGCTAAACGATATGCTCCGAAAAGAGGGAATAGCCCCGCTATGTATAGTCCGATGATTCCATAATTAGAGAAAGATGTGTAATACATGAGAACAGCAGGTGCTGCACCAAATGTTACGACATCCGCAAGCGAGTCAAGCTCTTTTCCCATTTGTGAATCAACACGTAATAAACGAGCAACACGCCCATCAAGACTATCTAACATCATCCCGATAAGTACTAAAATAGCAGCTGATTTATAATATCCTAAAGATGCATAGCCGATTGACAAGAATCCACTATATAAATTTCCGAGCGTAAATAAGTTTGGAATAGCTGCTCTATACAAAATCTGATCCCTTGCTTTCTGTAATAAATTCTTAATTAGTGTATGAAAGTTTACTTATTTTATCATACCATAAATTTCTTCTTCACACGAAAGAAATTCCCAATTTGTGAAAGATTTCATATCAGAATGATTTGAAAAATAAGTGAAAAAAGAAGGGGCTGTCTCATAAGTCTCTTTCGAAGTAAGATCACATGAAATTGAAAAGGCAGAAACGTTATAAAATTAACATTTCTGCCCTTCACTTTTTATTCGATTTTGGCTAAAAAGCACTTTTTGGGACAGCCTCTTCTTGTATTATTCAAAGTTCGTTATCATAGTTCCAGTTTTATACCGATTGTTAGGATCGAAACGTAACAAATCTCCATAAATGAGTTTGTCGGAAAGTTTCAATTCTGTTTTTGCTTTTTCAATATTCGGTTGACATAATGAGATGTCTGCTTCTTCACCTGTGTTTCGTTTATAGCACATGTTTTTTGTATACACATAATCTTCCGAAACGAAGCTACCATCACGCATTACCATAAGTGGATCTTCTTCTTTAATAAATAAGTCAGTTCCAAATTCAACTGATTTATTTGTTTTAATACCAAGTAAATGAAGTAGCGTTGGTTTAATATCAATTTGACCAGACACTTTAGAAATGACTTTTCCTTCTTGACCAGGTACATGAATAATGAGAGGGACGCGTTGTAATTGCATAGAATCAAATGGTGTAATAGCGTCTTTCCCAAGGAACTGAGCCATAGCTGCGTTATGGTTTTCAGAAATACCGTAATGATCTCCGTAAATGACAATAACAGAGTTGTCATACAGTCCTTCTGCTTTTAATTGTTTAATAAATTGTTTAAGAGCTTCATCCGTATAACGAACGGTTGGGAAGTAACGGTTTACAACGCCACTTTCCGAATTAAACTCATCAACATATTGATCTTCTGGATTTAGAAGAAATGGAAAATGGTTTGTTAAAGTAATGAATTTTGTATAGAACGGCTGTGGTAAAGATTTTAACTTTGGAATAGATTGTTCAAAGAACTCTTTATCTTTTAACCCCCAACCGACAGACATTTGTTCCGTGCCTACGTAATCACTTAAATTAAAGTAACGATCATATCCAAGTGCAGGGTACATTACATCACGATTCCAAAACGTTTTATCGTTTGAATGGAAGACAGCAGAAGAATATCCGTATTTCTTTAATTGTTCTGGTGTAGCTGTATATTCATTTGTTGCATGAGTAAAGAATACAGAACCGCGGTCTAACGGATAAAGTGAATTTTCAACGATAAATTCAGCATCAGAAGTTTTACCTTGCCCTGTTTGATGATAGAAGTTATCGAAATAAAAACTATCTTTAATAAATTCATTTAAAAATGGAGTAATTTCTTTTCCATTTATTTTTTTATTAATAACAAAACTTTGTGTAGATTCCATTGAAATCAAAATTACATTTTTACCTTTTGCAGCTCCAAATAAGTTCTTATCAACTTGCTTATCTTTTGAGTCTGTATAGTTTTTAATTTCAGAGAACCCGTCCCCACTTGCAAATACACGTTCAGCTGAAGATTTTGATTGCAGTGTAATATCAAATAGATGATATGTGTATAAACCTAAATTTTTCACGACAGTTTGACGGTCAAACGAGCGTGAGAACATTTGTGGTTTATAAATAATGGAAACAACAATTTGTAGTGCTAATAGAGCTGTTACACCGCTAAAGAAAGTTCTCTTCTCAGAGCGAGAAAGCGGCGTTTTGTCGCAAAATGATGGGAATTTACGCGAAAGAAACATTAAGATGATCGCATCTGCAAATAACAGTAATGTTTTATACGTAAAGAGTTCTTTTATACTCGTCCCTAAATCAGCCATATTATTTGTTTGAAATAATACTGGGAACGTAACGAAATCGTTATAAAACCCATAAAACATTGCATTTCCAAATAAAATGAATGACAGTATAAAACTAATTCCAACTATAATGCGATTTCGGTGTTTAGATGCAAATAATGCAAAACCGAAAAATAAAAGTAACGCAGCTAGTGGATTCATAAAAAGCATAAATTCTTCAAAGAAATTATCAATTTTAATATCAAACGCTAGCTTGTACACAATATATGTTTTTATCCATAATAAAACGACTGCAACGAGTGCGAATCGCAGTTTTGGAAACAGACGTTGTAGCATAATATACTCCTCTCCTAAAAAGCATGACGGTTCTTGTGGGCCTATTTGATTAGCGCCTCATTTTATATATACGAACAGTCCTTTATTATTATGTTTATTATACTATGAGTATCATTATACGAAAATAAAAGAGAGTTGTGGACTTTTTTATAACAATTGAGTAGAAAAAGGGCAGTAGGAGACAATAAAATGGAGTTTCTATGTATGATTATTATCGTGCGCGGAAAGAATCGTGTAACAATACGGAGGTTATAATGCGAAAATTATTATATTTTATAGTATGCAGTAGTGTTATACTTTTTGCTTCACCAAGTGTGTCGGTAGCAGAGTATGATGCACCTCTTATGGAAGATGCCCTTTATTCTGTGTTATTTCCGAAAATAAATAAAGCAATCGAAAAACAATATGGGAGCTTGAAGCCTTATCAATGCCCGAAAATTATTAGTTTAAAAAAAGTGTATAGCGGCACATATTTATTTCAAGCGAGTATTGAAGTGACAAAGTATGAACGTGTTGCAGGGAAAATTGCGCCACCATTTGAGAAGGTAACGATTACATTTAATAACGAAGAAGGTGAATGGGAAGTGACAAAGGTTTCAGTAAAGCGCTTACCAAACGATACGAAACTAAACTGTCAAAAAGCAATATAAAAAATTGTTTGACAAATAAAATGGTCCTTTGGTATTGTTAATAGCAACAATTAGATGTTTGAAAATTAAATAGACTTACCTCATCTACTCTCAAAGGTAGAGGCCGCGATAGGAAAGAGTAAGCTATGGGAGATTTAATGGAATCTGTGATCATAGGTTGAAAGGGACTATTGCCGAAATATAAGAATAACCATCTTATTCATATATTGGGACTGCATTGAATAAATGTAGTACTGTCATAAGATTTATTTTATGGAGAGCTATTTGGAGATGTTGATGCGGTTTCTTATTTTGAGGAGATAACAACTCGTTTATTTTTTCAATATATATTTTTCCTAATAAGAAACGCGTGTGAACATTGTTCCGCGCGTTTTTTGTCTATCTAAAAGCGTGCTGCAATGAATAGAAGATTGGGGTTATGAGTTTTAGAGGAAATAAGGGAGGAATTCAAATGTATTTACACGGCACAAGCCGAATCAATGGGCAAGGACACTTAGAAATTGGAGGGTGCGACACGACGCAGCTAGCAAAACAATATGGAACACCACTTTATGTATACGATGAAGAGTCAATTCGAGGAAAGTGCCGCGCGTTTCATCGTGCTTTTAAAGAAAGTGGGTTCTCTTATCAAGTAGCATATGCAAGCAAGGCGTTCTTGTGCATGGAGATGTGCCGAGTAGCACGTGAAGAGAATATGTCATTAGATGTTGTTTCTGGAGGAGAATTATATACTGCACTACAAGCAGGATTTCCTGCATCGCGCATTCATTTTCACGGCAATAACAAAACAGATGAAGAAATTGTGATGGCTCTTCAGGCGAATATTGGTTGTTTTGTCGTAGATAACTTCTTAGAATTAGAAATTTTGCATGATTTAGCAGTGCAACATGGGAAATTTGTGAACATATTAATTCGTGTAACGCCCGGAGTAGAGGCGCACACACATGAATATATTACAACAGGTCAAGATGATTCAAAATTTGGATTTGGCGTGTCAAATGGTCAAGCGATGCAGGCAATTGAGCTTGCTTTACAAAAATCAAATTATAACGTGTTAGGAATTCATTCACATATCGGATCACAAATATTTGAAACGGCTGGCTTTGTGCGAGCGATTGAAGTTCTTCGTCAATTTTTAGAAGCAGTGAGAGAGCGAACAAACTATGTAGTAAAAGTGCTAAATGTAGGGGGAGGATTCGGAATACGCTACACAGAGTCCGATACACCATTAACTCTTGAGACGTATGTGCGAGCTATAACAAGTGCGGTGAGAGAACAATTTACGTTATGTAATTATCCATTGCCAGAAATATGGGTTGAACCAGGCCGTAGTATTGTGGGTGATGCCGGAACGACACTTTATACAGTCGGATCTGTGAAAGACATTCCTGGTATTCGGAAATATGTATCAGTGGATGGTGGGATGACTGATAACTTAAGACCTGCTTTATATAACGCTCGTTATGAAGCGATGTTAGCGAATCGAGGGAATGATGAGAACGAGGAAGTTGTTTCGATTGCAGGGAAATGCTGTGAGAGTGGAGATATGTTAATTTGGGATATTAATCTACCGAAAGTTGCTTCTGCGGATTTACTAGCAATTTCTTGTACAGGGGCATACGGGTACTCGATGGCGAATAATTATAATCGGATTCGTAGACCAGCTGTCGTCTTCGCGAAAGGTGGTACATCACAAATTGTTGTAGAGCGCGAAACATATGAAAATATTATTGGGAACGATCGCATACGTATAAAAGAACTTGTTTAAATGAGGAAAAAGGAGTTGTTCGGATGGGCAATTCCTTTTTTATAAAATAAAATAATTAAAATATATCGGAAAACTAGGATTGAAAAAAATCAGAATTGTGATAAAATACAAATACAAAGCTTATCAAGAGAAGCGGAGGGAACTGGCCCGGCGAAGCTCGGCAACCTGCTTATAGAAAGCAAGGTGCTAAATCCAGCAAAATGGAATCCATTTTGAAAGATAAGGTAAAATATATTACCGAACAGTCTTTTCGAAATGGGAAAGATTTTTTTTATGAATAAAAAGGGGGGCTGTTCGCGTGAGTGTACGGGAACATTTTGAGGAAGTATCTGAGAAAATTGAAGCGATGCTTGCTGATATGAAATATGGTTCAATTACAATTGTTGTGCAAGATGGAAAAGTCATTCAATTAGAGAAAAGTGAAAAAGTACGTTTAAAGTAAAAAGCGCTGACTAGAAAAACTAGAGGCGGTTTTAACCTATTTTATTAGGTTAAAACCGTCTTTTTGCTTTTACAGGGGGAAAAAACATGTTGACGTATGAAACGTGGGAAGAAAATGATGTTTCATTTTCAGAAGAAGATGAAACGAAAGGCGCGTTATCTGTATTAAGTTGGGCTTATAAAGAATATAAAAGTGAAATTGTATACGCATGTAGCTTCGGAGTGGAAGGGATGGTACTGCTGCATCTTATTAACCAAGTAAATCCATCTGCTAAAGTTGTTTTTTTAGATACTAACGTACATTTTCAAGAAACGTATGAATTAATTCAAAAAGTGCGGGAACGATTTCCTTCATTAAATATTATAGAAAAACAGCCGAAACTTACACTTGATGAACAAGTCAACTTGCATGGTAACAAGCTATGGGAAAGCAATCCTAATCTTTGTTGTAAAATTAGGAAAATTTTACCATTAGAAGAATCATTAGCGAATGAAAAAGCGTGGATATCGGGACTGAGGAGGGAACAATCAGAAACGCGTAAGCATACAAAGTTTATAAATCAAGATCATCGCTTTCGATCTATTAAAGTTTGTCCGCTCATTCATTGGACGTGGAAAGAGGTATGGCGATATGTATACAAACATAGTTTGCCGTATAACCCATTACATGACATTGGATATCCAAGTATTGGGTGTGAGAAGTGTACGTTGCCTGTAGGAGAGGGTGGCGATTCAAGAGATGGTAGATGGGCAGGGAAAGTAAAAACTGAATGTGGCCTTCATTATCAATAAGGTGAATTTGAAAATAAAACTAAGAGAGGGTATAGAAAATGAGTACAAGAAACGAATTAATAAATCGAATAGACGAGACATACGACGTATCACAAATTGAAAAAGAAATTGGGCTAGACAACATTGCATTAAGTGATTTAGAACTATTAGCGACAGGGGGATATAGCCCGCTTACTGGTTTTCTAGGAAAGAAAGATTATGATTCGGTTGTAGGAACGCTTCGTTTAAATAATGGAAGTGTTTGGAGTATACCCATTACATTACCAGTAACGGAAGAGGTAGCAGAGACGCTAAAAGTTGGAGAGGAAGTAAAACTTGTTAACGGTGGAAATGTATATGGTGTTATTCAAATAGAAGATATTTTTGTGCCTGATAAGGAAAAAGAAGCGTTACTAGTGTATAAAACGACGGATGAGGCTCATCCTGGAGTGAAAAAATTATACGAAAGACCGAACGTTTACGTCGGAGGAGCTATTGTTCTGACGAAACGCTTTGAAAATAATCCGTTTCCTTCTTATCATTTAGACCCAATTGAAACGAGAGAAGAATTTAAAAAACGTGGTTGGAAAACAGTAGTAGGATTTCAAACGAGGAACCCGGTGCATCGTGCCCATGAATACATTCAAAAATCTGCTCTTGAAATTGTAGATGGACTCTTTTTAAATCCGCTCGTTGGGGAAACAAAATCGGACGATATTCCAGCTGATGTAAGGATGGAAAGCTATGAAGTATTACTTCAAAACTATTATCCGAAAGATCGTGTCTTTTTAAGTGTATTTCCTGCGGCAATGCGTTACGCAGGACCGAGGGAAGCAATATTCCATGCATTAGTTAGAAAGAATTTTGGATGTACCCACTTTATCGTAGGGCGCGATCATGCTGGGGTAGGAGATTATTACGGTACTTATGAAGCGCAAGAAATTTTTACAAACTTTACAGTGGAAGAGTTAGGGATTACACCGTTATTTTTTGAACATAGTTTTTACTGTACGAAATGTGAAGCGATGGCTTCGACAAAAACATGCCCGCACGGAAAAGAAGATCATGTTATTTTATCGGGTACGAAAGTAAGAGAACTATTAAGAAACGGTGAGATTCCGCCAAGTACATTTAGTCGTAAAGAGGTAGTAGAGGTACTAATTAAAGGTTTGAAAAAAGAAGTAGTAACAGAATAGGGAGAGAATGAGATGGATACGAATATTACTTGGCATACAGCTTCTGTTTCAAAAGATGAGAGAAGAGTGAAGAATGGGCATCATAGTTTTGTAATTTGGTTTACTGGTTTATCAGCTTCGGGTAAATCTACAGTAGCAAACGCGGTTGCTCGTAAACTATTTGAAAAGAATATTGGAAACTATGTACTTGACGGAGATAATATACGCCACGGTTTAAATAAAGACTTAGGCTTTTCTGAAAGTGATCGTATGGAAAATATAAGGCGGATTGGCGAAGTGGCGAAGTTATTTGTAGATCAAGGGACTGTTGTTCTTACAGCGTTTATTTCACCGTTTCGAGTAGACCGAAAACAAGTTAGAGATCTATTAGCTGCAGATGAATTTATAGAAGTGTTTGTAAAATGTCCAATTGAAGAGTGTGAGAAACGTGATCCGAAAGGGCTTTATAAAAAAGCAAGAAAAGGTGATATTAAAGACTTTACAGGTATCGATTCACCATATGAGGAACCAGAGAAAGCGGAATTAATTGTACAAACGCACAAGTATTCTATTGAAGAATGTGCAGAACAAATCGTGAAGTACTTACAAGAGCGTAGTTTTATATAGGGGGATAAAAAATGAGTTATGAAAAAGTATGGGCTAACAATGAAAAATTAAATCAAACTGAGAAAAATAAATTAAAAAAAGATGGATTGGAAATCTTTAATGACATTCCTTACTATGCAGAGAATGGCTTCGAATCTATTCCGAAAGAAGAGTGGGACGCATTCAAATGGGCAGGGTTGTATTTGCAAAGACCGAAAGAAGCTGGTTATTTTATGATGCGTGTAAATATTCCTTCTGGCATTATTACGAATGCACAGGCAGAAGTGCTTGCTTCTATCGCTGAGGATTATGGACGTGACGTAATAGATATTACGACAAGACAGGCGATTCAGTTTCATTGGTTAGAAATTCATCAAATTCCAGATATTTTTAAAAGATTAGCAAGAGTTGGGTTATCTTCAGCTGGGGCGTGTGGTGATATAACGCGTAATATTACAGGAAATCCACTTGCTGGCATTGATGCAAATGAATTATTTGATACAACGCATATTGTGAAAGAGGTATATGACTACTTCCAACATAATGAAGAGTTTTCTAACTTACCACGTAAATTTAAAATGTCTATTAGTTCTAACATTTATAACGCAGCAAACGCAGAGATTAACTGTGTTGCATTTACACCTGCTACGAAAGAAATAGATGGTGAGAAAAAAGTTGGTTTTCATATAAAAGTAGGCGGTGGGTTATCGGCTCGTCCATATTTAGCTGATGAATTAGATGTATTCGTTTTACCAGAAGAAGTCAAAGCGGTAGCGATTGCGATTGCTACGATATTCCGTGATTTTGGATATCGTGAAAAACGTCATTTAGCTCGTTTGAAATTTCTTGTTGCAGACTGGGGAGCAGAGAAGTTTAAAGAGAAACTAATAGAATATACAGGACCATTACAAAGTAAAGGAGAAAGTGCTCTTAAAGGCTGGAATGCGGGATACTTTTATGGTGTCCAAGACCAAAAACAAGATGGACTAAAATATGTAGGTTTTAATGTGCCGGTAGGACGCCTACATGCAGAAGAAATGTTTGAGATTGCAAGAATTGCTAAACAATATGGAAATGGACAAATTCGTACATGTAATTCACAAAACTTCATTATTCCGAATGTTCCGCCAGAAAATGTAACTGGCTTGCTAAATGAGCCGTTGTTTGAAGCGATATCAGCAAATCCGAAATCGTTTATTGGTCACGCGGTTTCTTGTACGGGTATTGAATATTGCAATCTTGCATTAGTAGAAACGAAAGAAAGATTACGAAAAATTGCCGAATACTTAGATACACAAATTGCACTCGATGTTCCGATTCGTATTCATATGGTAGGATGCCCGAATTCATGTGGTCAACGTCAAATTGCTGACATTGGATTACAAGGTGTAAAAATGAAAACGAAGGAAAAAGGAATTGTTGAAGCCTTTGAAATATATGTAGGTGGAACGCTGTTAGATGGTGGTGCTTATAACCAAAAGTTAAAAGGAAAAATAGATGGTGAGGATCTACCTGATGTACTCGTATCATTTATAAGTTATTTCAAAGAAAATAAATTACCAGCTGAAACGTTTTATGATTTTGTAGGCCGTGTTGGTGTAGAGACATTACAAACAGCGTTAAATAACGTGTTAGAAGAGGTAATAGCGTCTTAGGAGGGACAATATGGATTTATATCGATTTGAAGCTGTATTAGAGAATAGTATTGTTCCAATTGTTGTTGTTGCTGAAAGTGAAGAAAAGGCATTTAAGATGGCGGAGATTGAGCTTGAAAAACATTTTTTACCGTTACCAGAAGTAAAGGAGATTGCTCTATTTGAAAAAAAGAAGATTCGAAAAAGCGCGGCTTTTGTTATTCATGAGTAAGGAACATTGAAATATGAAGAAATGAAAACTTCCATTCCTATATAAGGATGGAAGTTTCACTTTAATAGTAGAAATGAGGAGAGATGATGGGAAAAGTATATATCGTTGGAGCGGGCCCTGGTGATCCAGATTTAATTACTGTAAAAGGATTGAAATGCATTGAGAAAGCAGATGTTATTTTATACGACCGTCTCGTGAATAAAGAATTGCTTTCCTATGCAAAGCCCGAAGCGGATTTAATTTATTGCGGAAAACTACCAAATTATCACACGATGAAGCAAGAGACAATTAACACGTTTCTTATCAAATATGCGAAAAAAGGAAAAGTTGTAACGAGGCTAAAAGGTGGGGATCCATTTGTATTTGGTAGAGGAGGAGAAGAAGCTGAAGCGTTAGCAAAGCAAGGTGTACCGTTTGAAATCGTTCCTGGTATTTCAGCTGGAATAGCTGCTCCTGCTTATGCTGGTATTCCAGTGACACATCGTGATGCAAGTGCAAGTTTTGCTATTGTGACAGGGCATAGAAAAGAAGATGCTGAAGAGGAAGTGAAGTGGGGAAATTTAGCGAAAGGTGTAGAGACTTTAGCTGTATATATGGGGGTTAGTAATTTACCCTACATATGTGAGCAACTGATAAAGCATGGAAAAGATAAAAGTACGCCTGCTGCTATTATTGAGCGGGGAACGACATCTATGCAGCGCACAGTTGTTGGGACGTTAGGAACAATTGTAGATGTTGCGAAAAAAGAACAAATTCAAAATCCAAGCATGATTGTAATTGGAGAAGTCGTCCGTTTTCGAGAAAAAATCCATTGGTTTGAGAAACAGACAGAAAGTACGTATCAAGTAAGTGGAGTGTTATAAAATGAAAGCCATCTTATATATATGTCATGGAAGTCGCTTGAAAGCAGCGAAAGAAGAAGCGGTTGCATTTATTACGTCATGTATGAACCGTGTAGAGGCAAGTATTCAAGAAATTTGTTTTTTAGAGTTAGCGAGTCCAACTATTGATGAAGGGTTCCGTACATGTGTGAAGCGTGGTGCTACAGAGATTATTGTTATTCCAGTTTTTTTATTAGCGGCAGGTCATGTGAAAAAAGATATCCCGTTTGAATTGGAAAAGTTAACCAATCAATTTTTGAATGTTAAAGTGACCTATGGTAATCCGTTTGGTGTATCAGAAACACTTGTTAAATCGGTGTATAGCGGAAGTGGCATTGAACAGGAAGATAAGAATGAAGTGACGTTACTTCTCGTTGCAAGAGGGAGCAGTGATCCTGAAGTACTAAAAGATATAAACTGGATCGCTTCTTTATTTCAAATGGAAGAGAAAATTAAAAAAGTAGAAGTTTGTTATTTAGCAGCTGCCGAGCCGAAATTTGAGGAGAAGTTAAAGGAAGTTGTAGAACGAAAAGAAAAGAATATCGTTGTACTGCCTTACTTGTTATTTACAGGTTTGCTTATGAAGCATATTGAAAAAGAAGTACGCCAATATGAGCTAGATGAGATAAAAATAAGTCCATATTTAGGGAAGAATGAAGCGTTTCAGTATATGTTAATTCAGAAAACGAAGAAATTATTGAAGGGAGATCAATATGTATCCACTTACAGTGCGAGTTGAGAAGAAACGTGTTGTTGTCATTGGTGGAGGGAAAGTCGCGGGATTCAAAATTATTCCTTTACTAAAACAAGGTGCAGATATAGTTGTGGTAAGTCCTGAATTGGATGCAAATTTAGTGAAACTTGTAGAAGAAAAGAAAATTCGTTGGTATCAAAGGGAGTATGAAAAAAGTGATATTAAAGACGCCTTTTTAGTTGTTGCAGCGAGTAGTGATGCTGTATTAAATGAACAAATTGCTGAAGATAGCGCAGAAAATCAATTAGTAAATGTTATTACGAATCCGGAAAGTGGTAATGTTCATTTTCCGGCAGCGATTCATCGTGGATTACTGAATGTGGCTGTTTCTACTGGGGGAGCGAGCCCAAAACTTGCAAAAAAAATTCGAGATGATATCGCAAATAAATATGATGAGACGTATGAATCGTATCTTGATTTTTTATACGAAGTTAGAATAAAGGTGAAAGAATTACAAATAGAGAAAAGAGAGAGAAATATATTGTTGCAAGAGGTATTGAAGTCGATATATGTTCAAAATGAACAAAAAAGAGAATTGTTTTTACAAGAATTAGAGAGAAGACTTCATATAGGATAATAAATAAATTGTACTTTACAACTATAAGAATATAATTTATAATCACAAGTAACTTCAATAGATGAAATCGATGAGCAAGAAGAGTATGTATATTTGATACGTTCAGAGAGCTGGGGTAAGGTGTGAGCCCGGTACGATAAAATATACAGAATGGGCTTGCGAGAGGTATGTTGAACATTGTAGTAGGCAACCCGGGTTCCGCCGTTAAAAGGATAGAGTATCGGAGTTTTTCCTGTACTTGAACAAGTGGGATTTGTCAATCCAATTGAGGTGGTACCACGGTATTAACATTACATATATCGTCCTCTACATGCATATTTGCGTGTAGGGGACTTTTTTATTTTCTAAAGGAGGTGTGCGAGTATGAAATGAAAGTGTATAATTGATAAAAGTTTAAATATTCAGAAAAGGAGAATTTATGATGAAAGAAACACAGCAATGGACGTCGAAAATAGGCTTTGTACTCGCAGCAGCCGGAGCCGCAGTAGGTCTTGGTGCAATATGGAAATTTCCATATGTTGCAGGTAATGGCGGGGGAGGCGCATTCTTCCTTGTATTTTTACTATTAACTTTATTTATAGGTATGCCACTCCTTTTAGCTGAATTTGTTATTGGACGTAGTACGCAAAAAGAGGCAGTTACAGCGTATAAAGTATTGGTGCCAAATAGCAAGTTATATCCTTGGATTGGTCGTATGGGAGTTGTTACTTGTTTTAGTGTACTATCTTTTTATAGTGTTGTAGGTGGATGGATTTTACTTTACTTATACTATAGTGTGACAGGAAGTTTCTGGAATGGAGTGACTGATTATGGGCAATTATTCGGTGAGACGATTTCAAATCCAGTAAGCGCGATTGGAGCGCAATTTGTCTTTATGCTTTGTACGATTTTTGTTGTAAGTAAAGGTGTAGAGAAAGGGATAGAAAAAGCAAGTAAGTATATGATGCCGCTATTATTTATTTTGTTTATTGCAATTATTGTTCGTGCGTTAACACTGGATGGTGCTTTTGCTGGGGTAGAGTTCTTCTTAAAACCAGATTTTTCAAAGCTGACAGCAGATACGATTTTATACGCGATGGGACAATCATTCTTCTCGCTAACAGTTGGGGCCTCGGTAATGGTCACGTATAGTTCCTATTTGAAGAAAGAAGAACATTTAGCAAAATCAGCAACATCTATTGTAAGTTTAACTGTTTTTATTACAGTACTTGCAGGATTAGCGATTTTTCCAGCGATTTTCGCATTAGGTGTTAAGCCGACTGAAGGACCGGGGTTACTATTTATCGTCCTTCCAGCGGTATTTGCGAAAATACCATTTGGACAATTTTTCTTCATTATGTTTTTGGTGTTATTCTTCTTTGCAACGTTAACATCTGCGATTTCCATGCTTGAAATTGTAGTAGCATCTGTTGCGAAAGATAATGAGAAAAAGCGTCCGTCAGCATCGTTATTAATTGGTATTCTAATTTTTGCAGTTGGAATTCCGTCAGCGTTATCGTTTGGTATTATGAGTGATGTGAAAATATTTGGGAAAACATTCTTTGACTTAGTCGACTTCTCAGTAAGTAACGTATTGCTGCCGTTAGGGGTACTAGCTATTTCGCTATTCGTACCAAATAAAATGAGTAAAGAAATGTTAATGAAAGAATTAGAAGTTACGGAAACGAAAGGGAAAACATTATTTAATATTTGGTTCTTCTTACTTCGTTATGTTATTCCAGTAACTGTAATTATTGTATTTTTAAATGTGATAGGTGTATTTAAAATGTTTGCATAATAAAAAGACGGAGAAATCTCCGTCTTTTTATTATGTTGTAGGTGTATTTAATAAACGATTATATGCTTTATAGGCTGTGACGACTGCGAGGAATGACCCGATTAAAAATAAAACTGAGCCACCAAATGTAAATATCCGGCCAATAAAAGTCTCTCTAGCTTCTTGTATTTCTTGTTGTAATTGTGTATTCATATAATTCACCCCGTAAACTATAGGCATTTAGTTATAGTCTATGTAGAATGCCTATAGTGTGTGAAGTGGAAATAAAAAAACTCGGTATGCACCGAGTTTTTTTATAATCCGATATAAGGAGATGGATCAACTGCGTTTGTCTTACCGACATTCCATTCTCCAAGATGAAGTTCAAAGTGTAAATGTTGTCCGTATGATTGGCCAGTATTCCCCATAAATCCAAGTTGAGCTCCTTGTTTTACAGTTTGTCCATTTGATACAGAACGGCTACTCATATGAGCATATACTGTTGTATATGTTTTTCCGTTAATACGATGAGATAAGTACACAACATTTCCGTAACTAGATGATAATTCTGAGCGAATAACAACGCCATCTGCAGCGGCAATAATTGGAACAGTTCCTGAAGCAGCGATATCGATTCCTTTATGGTTATCTATAGAGCGCACGCCAAAACCAGAAGTTTTTGATCCAGCTGCTGGTTTAATAAATCCTCCGATGTTTGTATCGTGTGGTGTTGGGGCCGCTTGAGCTGATTGAGCAGATGTAGCAGCTTGTTTACGAGCTTCTTCCGCCTTGCGAGCTTCCTCAGCTTTACGAGCTTCTTCTGCGCGTTTTTCTTCTTCAATTGCCTTTTGAACAGCTTGACGTTGATTTTCTAAAATGCCTTTAGATTCTTCTAATCCTTCAATCTCTGAATCTACTTTTGCTACTTTCGTATGTAGATCGCTAATAAGAATTTGTTGCTGTTGTTGGTTGTTTCGTAATTCTTGTTGTTTTTGTTCTAATTTTTGCTCGGATTCTTTCAGTTGTTGCTCTTTTTTCTCAACAGCCTCTTTTTCTTTCGTCACAGCATCTTGGTCATTTGTTTGTTTTTTCACAATATCAGTATCGTTATTTAAAATTAAACTGACAGAGTACATATTATCAACAAGATCAGCAATGTTTGCAGAATTTGTTAATACTTCCGTAATGATATTTGTGCGAGGTTTTTCTTGCATAGATTGCAGTCGTTGCTTAATAACTTCCTGACGCGTATCTATGTTTGTTTGTAATTGCTCTATATGTTTCTTTTTTTCAGTAATTACTTGTTGTGTCTTACTAATTTCTTTTTTTGTATCGTTTAATTCAGCTTCGTTTTTATTAATAGAAGTAGTTAAATCGTCGATTTTCTTTTGTAATTCTTGAATTTCTTTTTCTATTTGTTCTTTCTCGGCTGATTTATTTTGTAAGTCATTTTGTTTTCCTTCTAATTCAGATTGAATATTAGATAATTTATCTTGATTCGTTTCAGCGTATGCGGGTGAAAGTAATGGGGAAGCAAAAATCGTTCCTGCTGCTAAAACGCTGAACGCTACAAATTTCTTTTTCATGGTTGTCTGGCTCCTTTCCCTATGAATGTTATATATCATAAGAAGAAGAGTGTCTATCGTTGTAACCATAATGTAAAGAAAATTTTATAAAATTACTAAGTTTTGTCGGAATTTATCATTTTTTTACGGTAATTGTAATGGTGATTCTATTTTTTAGTTTGTGTAACAAAGGTGTGTTCTGGATTACGTTTTGTTAAATAAAGGAATAAATAGGTCTATTTTATGTAGTGAAATTTAATTTGGAAACTCAATAAAATACTAGTAAGGAATCGTTCTCATGTGAGGTTTTCTGACATGGGTTTTGTTTTTGTCAAGAAAATTATTTGCGTTCGGGCAAAGTTATTTTGTTGTCAGATTTTAAATTTTGATTTATGATTTTTAACAGGGACAAAATGTAGTGAATTGTCGAATAATATGTAATACTCTTAATTTCAAGTTTTATAGATATAGAATGAGAGGTAGAGTGACACATCGAAGAGGGGGTTACAACAAATATGAAAAGAATAGGACTTGCATGGCAAATTTTAATAGGGCTTGCGCTTGGTATTGCAGTTGGAGCGATTTTCTTTGGCAATCCGGCAGTGGTGAGTTACTTACAACCAATTGGTGATATTTTCATCCGATTAATTAAAATGATCGTTGTACCGATTGTTGTAGCAAGTATTGTTGTTGGGGTTGCTGGTGTTGGCGATGTAAAAAAATTAGGCCGACTAGGCGGAAAAACAATTATTTACTTTGAAATTATTACAACAATTGCAATTATTGTAGGTCTATTAATTGCGAATATTTTCCAACCGGGAAAAGGCGTAAATATGGATCAGTTAACGAAGACAGATATTTCGAAATATACACATACGACAGAGCAAGTACAAAGTCATTCATTTGCAGATACATTTGTAAATATTGTTCCAACGAACATTATGAAGTCATTAGCTGACGGAGATATGCTTGCTATTATCTTCTTCTCTGTATTATTTGGTTTAGGGGTAGCAGCAATTGGTGAAAGGGGAAGACCGGTTCTTCAATTTTTCCAAGGTGTAGCTGATGCAATGTTTTACGTAACAAACCAAGTTATGAAATTTGCACCATTTGGTGTATTCGCACTAATTGGTGTTACAGTTTCTACATTTGGTCTTGCTTCATTAATTCCATTAGGGAAATTACTAATTGTAGTATATGGGGCAATGATTTTCTTCGTTGTAGTTGTCTTAGGACTTACAGCGAAAATATTTGGAATTAACATTTTCCAATTCTTTAAAATTTTAAAAGACGAACTGATCTTAGCGTATTCAACAGCAAGTTCAGAAACAGTTTTACCGAAAATTATGGAGAAAATGGAAAAGTTCGGTTGTCCGAAAGCAATTACATCTTTCGTTATTCCGACAGGTTATTCCTTTAACTTAGATGGATCAACTTTATATCAAGCAATTGCAGCTCTTTTCTTAGCACAAATGTACGGTATTGATTTATCTATTACACAACAAATTACATTATTACTTGTATTGATGGTTACATCAAAAGGTATCGCAGGTGTACCGGGCGTATCATTCGTTGTATTATTAGCGACACTTGGTACAGTAGGTATTCCAGCTGAAGGTTTAGCCTTCATCGCCGGTATTGACCGTATTTTAGATATGGCTCGTACAGCAGTTAACGTTGTAGGTAACTCTTTAGCAGCTGTAGTTATGTCTAAGTGGGAAGGTCAGTATGATGCTGAAAAAGGACAAGCCTATTTAGAGGAAATTTCCAATAAGCAAGCAGCTTAATTATAATTTGAAAAAGCTCTCACATAATATGTGGGAGCTTTTCTATATAGAAGGGGAGCGGACGTAATGAAACGTAAATATGGTGACGGTTCTTCGTGGAAGCGACTAATAGAGAAAGATTATACGGTTAAGCAAATAGAAGAGGGAATACTAGGAATACTGGAAATAAAAAAGGTGAGAGAACCTAGTTGTAAAGAATATGACGGTAAAGAGCTATGTATTGCTGGCAATCAGTATACGTGGATTCAATATTTCATAGACGAGAAAAACTTTGCGATTACCGCTATGTTAGATGATCAAAAGGAATTAGTGCAATATTATATCGATGTGGCGAAAGACTATGAAATAGACGAGCGTGGTTTACCGTATTTTGATGATTTATATTTAGATGTAGTATTATTACCCAATGGTAAAATGTATGTATTGGATGAAGATGAGTTAGAGGATGCTTATAAAAGTGGCGATGTTACAAAAGAAGAGTATGAGTTAGCTTGGTACACTACAAAGTGGATTATAGCTGCAATAAAAAATAATGAATTTTATTGGATTTCAATATTGGAAGAAGAAATCAAAAAGTTAAAATGATTATTGTATTCAAATTTTTGTATAATTACCAAAAAAATCTATACAAAAAATAATTGACTTTTGTTTTGTAAGCGAGTAAAGTTAGGGAAGAAATTATTATTAAAAAATAAATATGAAACCTTCTTATAAAGAGAGGCGGAGGGACTGGCCCTACGATGCCTCGGCAGCGGACTCGATTTCAGAGTGCTGTGCCAAATCCAGCAAGCATATGCTTGAAAGATGAGAAGAGCGTTTCTTATAGATGTATAAGACCTCTTCTCGTTGGAAGAGGTCTTTTGTTATTCATTAGAAAAAGGTTGAAACTAGGGAGAGATGGTACTTTGAAAGAAACGAGAGGAAATGGTTTGGCATTATTACCACTTGGGATATTTTTGGCGCTATTTATTGGTTCTGGAATTATTACAGGTGATTTCTATAAATTGCCGATACTTGTAGCAATTTCAATTGCTGTAGGAGTCGCTTTAGCAATGAATCGTAAAGAAAGTTTTCATGTAAAAGTGGAACGATTTGCTAAAGGTGCAGGGAACCCAGACATTATGATTATGGTTCTAATTTTTGTACTGGCAGGGGCATTTTCTGAAACAGCAAAAGGGATGGGTGGCGTTGATTCTACAGTTAACTTAGCGTTATCAATTTTACCACAAGGATTTATCGTAGCTGGCATTTTCGTTATAGGAGCATTTATTTCATTAGCGATGGGAACTTCAATGGGAACAATTGCTGCATTAGCACCAATTGCTGTAGGTATTAGTGGGCAAACTGATATCTCAATTGCACTTACGATGGCTACTGTTGTTGGCGGAGCGATGTTTGGTGATAATTTATCATTTATTTCAGATACAACAATCGCAGCTGTACGTTCACAAGGAACAGAAATGAAAGATAAGTTTAAAACGAACTTTTTAATTGTATTACCAGCAGCTATTATTACAATTGTACTATTAGTAATCATTACTTTAGGAAGTGATACGCAGATTAAAACGCATAGCTTTGACTGGATAAAGATTTTACCGTATGCAGGAGTACTTATTACAGCGCTACTTGGTTGGAATGTACTTATCGTGTTAACTGGTGGAACTGTACTATCTGGGGTTATCGGTCTTTTAGATGGAAGTTATACGTTAGAGAGTTTCTTTAAAAGTGTAACGACTGGAATGGGCGGTATGATGGAGTTAGTATTACTTGCTATTTTAATTGGCGGTATGGTCGAATTGATTCAATATAATGGTGGCATTCAATATTTAATGAATATTTTAACGCGTAACATTCGTTCAAAAAAAGGAGCAGAGTTCGGTATAGCTGGTTTAGTAGGTATGACGAATATGTGTACAGCGAATAATACCATTTCTATTATCTTTACAGGTCCGCTTGCGAAAAACATTGCAGATCAATATGAAATTGATCCTCGTAAATCAGCGAGTGTATTAGATCTTTTCTCGTGCTGTGTGCAAGGGTTAATTCCGTATGGTGCGCAAATGTTAACAGCAGCAGGATTTGCGGCGCTATCTCCAATTGAACTGTTACCATATGCGTTTTATCCAATTTTAGTTGGAGTATGTGGAATCATTTCTATATTAATTGGTTTCCCGAGGTTTTCTAAAGTAGCGGAAAAGAAAGGGTATCATAAAACAGCATAATGAAAATGAAGTGTATGAAAAGTAACGAAAGCCGTACAGAGAATGTTCTCTGTACGGCTTTTTATGTGCGGGAAAAGAGTGAATGATCCCATGCTACCGTATGTTTTTACAAAAGGCTGAATGCAACTCGGTCTTAAGTCTGAGTTAAAAACGGTTCTTAAGCTCGTTATGGAAAAAAGAAAAAATAGTTAAGATAAGAGTATCAAATCGAAGGGAGGCAAGCACAAGATGAAACAATTTCTAGCGTTTATCGCGGCTGGTATTTTAGCTTTAATTGCTCTTGGTAGTCTTGCTGGTATTGTAGGATTCGCAATCGGAGCAGGAGTTGTGTACTGGAGCTATAAATCATTTGTGCGAGCACAATCATTTTTTGGAAAGTTAGCTTGGGGTATTGTTGGTTTGATCGGTTTGTCCATCGCCCTTTCTCATTCCCCAGCATTAATCGGTATTGCAGCATTAGTAGTTTTATACTACGGATACCGTGAGTGGAAAAAAGAAAAAGATGTAGTTGTTGATTCTGCTCCAGAAAGTTCTAAACCATATAGCAACTTTGAAGATGAGTGGAACAAGTTAATGAAAAACTAATATAAAATCAATCAAATCAAATTTATAAAGTAGAAGAGAGGAAGATTATAATGAAACAATCTTTATTCGGACGTGTACGCGATGCAATTTTAGCAGATTTTCATAATGTGTTAGATGAGAAAGAAAGAAAAAATCCAATTGCTATGTTAAACCAATATTTACGTGATAGTGAGCGTGAAATAACAAAAATTGAGAAGTTAATTCAGCGTCATAAAACATTAAAATCTAACTTTGCTCGTGAGCTTGAGCAAGCACGTTATTTCGTGAATAAAAGATCTAAGCAAGCGATCATCGCTCAAGAAGCAGGCGAATTACAACTACATGAGCGTGCATTAGAAGAAGTAGCTTATTATGAAGGGCAAGTAACTCGATTAGAAGAAATGTATGCAGGTGTTGTAGAACAAATTGATGAGCTAGAGCGTCGTCTTTCTGAAATGAAAAATAAATTAAAAGAAATGCACGCAAAACGTATGGAATTAATGGCACGTGAAAATATGGCACATGCAAATCGTCGTATGAATACTGCGATGCATAAAATGGATGAAAATAATCCATTCTTACGCTTTGAAGAAATTGAAGATCATATTCGCGACTTAGAAACTCGTATGAACGAGGAGCATGAACGTGATACATTTGATATGAAGATTGCAAAGCTTGAGCGTGAAATGAAAGAAAAGAATGATGTATCGTTAACGAAAGAGTTAACAAAATAATAGTAGTATATTATAAAACAGGCTTATGATATAGTGATAGGAGAAAAGGTGTTGGAAAGCAATGCCTTTTCTTCTATGTATATGTGACAAGAAGGGGGGAGCTGAAATGAAGAAACATTTTTCAAAGACACAATTAATGGGGATGCTCCTCATCATATTTGGATTCGGTCTTTTTCTTGATATGATACTTGGACATTTTGAACCAGGTGGTCTCATTTTTGCATTTATTATGCTTATGTTTGGAAGGCATTATCGTAAAAAGAATCGTTATGTACGGGGAAATGTATTTTTATTTGTCGGTGGTATCGTATTTTTATTCTTCTTATTTTCATCAGCAGCATTTGTTCTTGTCGTATTTGCTTGTTTAGCTTTAATTGGTTATCAATTGATTCAACAAGGGCATCAGCAAAAAGCAATGAAGGTTGAAATTAAAGAAGAAGGGATTATAGACGAAGAGAAGCAAATATATCGTACAGAACCATATTTAAAAAATATGTTTGTAGGCAATGTACGAATGATGGATCATATTTATGAACTTGAGGATATTAATGTTCAATATGGTGCTTGTGATGTGGAAATAGATTTAACAACTGCTATGATTCCAGAAGGAGAAACGGTAATTGTTATTCGGGGTGTCGTTGGTAATATTCGTTTATATGTGCCATATGATATTGAACTGTCTTTAAATCATTCTGTTATTGTCGGACGTGTGCTCTTGCCAGGTCATGAGGAGACAGGGTTTAACCGCAATGTTACATTTAGAACAGAGCAGTATAAAGAGGCTCCTCGTCGTATTAAAATTATTTCTTCGCTTGTCGTAGGCGATACGGAAGTGAGGAAAGTATAATGAAGAAACAAAAAAATATTTCGTGGATGTATATTCGTTATTCTATGTTGTCCTCAGTTAGTATCGCACTCATTTGTACAATTGTATATGTATGGAAAAGCGAGCAACAAGTATATGATTTATTATGGAAGGAATCCATCGCTTCTGTTCCAATTGGCTTGTTTATTATGACTACAAGCTTACTTATCGGGGGAATTGTAGGATATGCAATCGGTTACTATATAGAGCAGCGTATACAAGGATTAAATACGTTTCTATTTGAAGTAGAGCGAGGGAATTTTCCGAGTGATGTTTCGTTTACCGCAGATGATGAATTTCATGAAGTGGAACGAAAAGTAATCGGTCTGGCTCGTCGATTAGAGGAGCAAGCTGGACTCTTTCAAAAGGTAACGAATGAACGAGCTCATTGGAATGAAGAGATGAGACAAGAAGCGATTTCCCAAGAAAGGCATCGATTGGCGAGGGAGCTGCATGATTCTGTAAGTCAGCAGCTTTTTGCAATGTCGATGATGATGTCGGCTATTAATGAACAAGTAGCTGAATTTCCAGAAACGACGAAAAAGCAGTTACAGCTCGTTGAAAATATGGTTGTAAATGCACAGTCAGAAATGAGAGCATTGCTTCTTCATTTACGCCCAGTACAGTTAGAAGGTAAGAAACTAACAGAAGGTATAGAAGAATTATTAACAGAACTATCTAGAAAGCAACATATGAAAATTGAATGGTTAATTGAACCGATTCAATTAAAAAAAGGTGTAGAAGATCACTTATTCCGCATTGTACAAGAAGCGCTATCTAACACTTTACGTCATGCGAAGGCAAAGAAAACGGAAGTGCGTCTTCGAAAAATTGATCAATATGCAATATTGAAAATTATTGATGATGGTGTAGGTTTTAAAGTAGGAGTGAATAAGGCTGGTTCTTACGGATTAAGGTCAATACAAGAGCGTGTTCATGAAATTGGTGGGACACTAAAGGTACTTAGTTTTCCAAATAAAGGTACACAAATAGAAGTAAAAGTACCGATTATGATTGAGAGAGGGGGAGAATCATGATTAAAGTATTACTAGTGGATGATCATGAAATGGTTCGAATGGGTGTATCAGCATATTTATCAACGCAGCCAGATATTGAAGTAGTTGGAGAAGCTGAAAATGGAAGAAAAGGTTCAGAGTTAGCTTTGCAATTAAGGCCGGATATTATTTTGATGGACCTTGTCATGGATGAGATGGATGGTGTTGAAGCAACACGTGCTATTATTCAAGAATGGCCAGAAGCAAAAATTGTAGTTGTAACGAGCTTTTTAGATGATGAGAAATTGTATCCTGTTATTGAGGCTGGAGCGACAAGTTATTTATTAAAAACATCAAGAGCGAGTGATATAGCAGACGCTGTACGAGCTACTTATGATGGAGAAACGGTATTAGAGCCGAAAGTTACTGGTAAAATGATGTCTCGTATGCGTCAGAAGAAAGAACAACCTTTGCATGAGGAGTTAACAGAAAGAGAGTCTGAAATTTTGTTATTAATTGCAGAGGGGAAAAGTAATCAAGAGATTGCAGACGAGTTGTTTATTGCCCTCAAAACAGTAAAGACACATGTGAGCAATATATTAAATAAGCTAAATGTAAGTGATCGGACACAGGCGGTTATTTATGCGTTTCGACATCAATTGACGAAATGATAAAGTGAAATTTTAACCAGTGGGGTGGTCCCCACTGGTTATTAGTTTGTACAAAATCTTTTTATTGACGCCAATAAATGTAAGCGTTATCATTTGGTTGTTAACAGTACATACAAAGGGGAGAATGTATATGCTAGTTCAAACTATATTCGGCATGGGTAAGTCTAAAAAATTAGGGGACTATGTGAACGCATTACAAGCGCTTTGTGAAGAATATAATGTTGAAACAGATAAAATTGCAATTGTTGAGGCGACAGAAGAGTACTATTTATTTTTAGTAAAGCAAGAAGAGTGCTACGATGTTGTCAAAGTAGAAACAGTGGATACAAATATTGATTATTATACGAAAGCGTATAAAATAAGTAGTTTTAATCATAGCGCTTATCAAAAGTAAAAAAACTCCCTTTCGGGAGTTTTTTAGGATGCTTTTACTTCATGAGATTCGGTTAGTAAGGGAACTTTTTTCGCGCCACTTAGCTTAGCGATTGCAAGGCCAATAAGAGCTCCGGCTAATGCAGGTACTAGCCAACCTATTCCTTCATTATATAAAGGGATAAATTCAAAATATGATGTGATAAATGAAACTGAAATACCACCTTGTTTTAATCCATCAAATACGCTTACAATTGCAGCTCCAATTAAAGCACCTACATAAACAGAGCGATATCCACCAAAATATTTATGAAGTAACGATAGTAGAACAAGTACAATCGCAACTGGATATACAACAAGTAGAATTGGAACAGAGATGGAAATGATTTTTGTTAAACCTAAGTTGGCAACTAATAATCCCAATACACAAATGATACTTGCGAACGTTTTGTATGAAAATTTAGTCAATAATGTCGAGAAATATTGACTACATGCAGATACAAGTCCAACACATGTTGTTAAGCAAGCGAGTGTAACGATAAGAGATAATAAAAGTAGACCATATGGACCGAATAATTGTTGTACGATCACAGTAAGTAATTGCCCACCATTCTTTGCATATCCGAGCGAGACGCTAGTTGCACCGAGCCAGCCAAGCGCACCATATACAAGTACGAGGCCAGTAGCAGCAATAAGTCCAGCTTTGGCTGTTGCGATGGCAATGGATTTACGATCCTTTACACCTTTAGAGCGAATGGTATTTACAACGATAATTCCAAATGCAAGTGCTGAAATGGTATCCATCGTTAAGTATCCTTCCATAAAGCCTTTGAAAATCGGAGAAGTTTGATACTCTTGCATTGCAGGTCCTGATTGTCCAAGTGGTGTAAAGACACTTTTAACAAACAATAAGAAAATAGAGAGTAATAAAATAGGTGTTAATATATTTCCAATACGATCTACAAGTTTAGATGGATTCAAACTCAGCCAATATACGATAGCAAAGAAGATGATTGTATATACAAAAAGTACGAGGTTGCTAGAGCGAATCGTTTCTGGTAAGAAAGAACTAGCGCCCATTTCATAAGCGACATTTGCAACGCGTGGAATACCCATAGAAGGACCGATGGCGATGTATACAACTACCGTAAAGAATATTCCGAATAATGGGTGAACATGACTTGCAAGTTGCTGCATACCATTTCCTGATAAAGAAATTGCGATAACTGTTAGTAGTGGTAAACCGACTCCTGTTAGTAAAAATCCAATCATTGCCGGCCAAAAGTTTTCGCCTGCATTTTGTCCAAGCATGGGAGGGAAAATTAAATTACCTGCCCCAAAAAATAAAGAAAATAGCATAAGACCCGTGAAAAAAATATGTTTTTTTGATACAGTGTTCATTGTTTTTCCTCCTTTTTTAAAATTCATTTGTAAGAACACAAAAAACTCGTCCCTAAAGAAAGGGACGAGTTATATTTACCCGCGATACCACCCTAATTTATACATGTAGAAATAATTCTATATGTATACGGCTTTGCAACGTACAACATGATACGTGTTCCTTGTAACGGGGGACAGCCGGTAAGAACTTACTATAACATTCGGTTCTACTTCTCGGAGATGATTTTCGGCTACGCACTGAACGTTGGCTTTCAGCAAATCGCCAACTCTCTGGGGAACAGTTCTATAACGTACTCGTTCTCGTCAATGAATTTTTATTCAAGTATTCTGACAGTATTGTCACATTTTTTTTTTAGAAAGTCAATATATTTTTTAATAAAATATATATATGCGGAAATGTTATTTGTTTTGAAATGAATAGTTGATGTAAATTGAATTGTAAAACAGAAGTAAAAATTTGCGGAGAATTGTAAAAATTATAGAGAAAGTTGATATTTATAGGAGTAAAGAAGGGATTGTTTGAATTTAGAGAGAATAATACAACAATCCACTTGCTGGAAAGAACAAACCAAAAGAGGTGACTGAAATGCTTGCGATGGGAGTATTATTTGGCATTATTGCTATAATTGGTTTTATGTGGTTATATTATTCGCGTTCGTTTAAACAAGCAGAAGTTTTACTCTTTCAAAAAGGTAGTTTGTTGACAAATCAGTCTAGATATTTAGTATGTCCGAAGTGTGGAAGTGCACAGGCCAGAAGTGGAGGATATCAAGAGTGTTGCAAAATTAGATTATGAAAGAAGGAAGCCTCACATTATTTTGTGAGGCTTCCTTCCTTACAACTTCATGGCGCTCCAAATAGTCCAACGATCTCTTTCGATAATAGGAGAGACGTTTTGTAAGGCGGTCTTTACTTGTTGTAGAAGTTGAGAAAGTTCATAATCTGTTAGTTCATATAGAATGGATCGGCCTGTTCGAGGTGATAAATCTTGCAATAATGCCTCTACAGAACCATGTATTTTTCGTATCTCCCATTGTGTTTGAGTCGGGAAAACGTAAAGAAAATGTTTTTGTAATTCTTGCTGTATCGTGGTGGTTTTTGGACGTCTTTTTGATTCGATTTCAATGAGTTTTGGAAAGATAGAGAAAAAATATCCACGGATGTGTTCGGGACTTCCAGGGATCGTACAATCTTCAATAGTTCGGTCTTGTACAATAAGTACACCGTTTTTCTTTAATATACGAGAAGCTTCACGTAGAAATGTAGGAACGTCTTGTAAATGATGAATAACTGCGCGCGAAATAACAATGTCGAATGTATCATTAGGATATGGGACGCTATGTGCATCACCGTGAATGAATGAAATATTTGAAAATCCGCTACAATTTTCTTTTGCAGCCTGTAATATTTCTTTTGAAAAATCAAGTCCAACAACACTTTTTGCTCCCATAAGAGCAAGTTCTTTCGTATAAATTCCGCCACCACAGCCGATATCAATTATTTGCTTGTTTTGTATATTTGTAATACTTTTTATCATTTCTCCCCAAGAAATATGGGCGTTTCGCTGTGCGTATGTGTATTTATTGTTTGCATCGTGAAAATTAATAGACATGAAAAAGACCTCCTTTCAATGCTTAGTATAGCGTATTTTATAGTGTGTCACGTTTTTGTTTTTGGTATGAAGATTATAAGGATTTCTTATTGTAAAGGGAGGATTAAGTTGAAAAGGAAATATGTATTATTATTGTTGTTTGCTATGTTACTAGCATCTTGTAGTCAAACTGAGCCAAAAAAAGAAACAGAAAAAGTAGAAGAGACGGTGAATGAAGTGAAAGAAACAATAGGGGTAACTGTTATACAAAAAAAACATAAAGAGAAAAAGTTACAGGAATCGGAAGCTAAGTTAGTAATAGACATTATGGATAAAGCGGAGAAACAAGAAATAACAGGGAGCTTTGGTGAACCCGAATATGAAATACAAATTAGTAGAGATGGGAAGAAAGAAACGTATTATGCATGGCTAAGAGGAGAAGACAGACGAGGTTGGGTACAACATAAGAAATCTATGTATATGCTGAATAAAAAAGATACAGAAAAGCTTTTGGCTATATTTCCAAATGTTTCAGAACAAAAAGAAGATGAGAAGCAGGTAGGTCCTTTAACGGAAGTAACAAAAAAAGATTTGCAGATTACCGCGTTTCATATTAAAGCAAGTGATCAAAAAGTGAATTATACGGTACGGTATACGATTTCACAATCACTATACAACAAGTTAGAGAAGGAACGAGAGTATTATTTGCAAGTCATTTATCCGGAAAAAGTTCAAAAATTAATTGGAGCAAAAGAGAGTGAAGAAATTTTAGGTGAAAAGGTAAAGGAAGGATATAAACAGTATGAATTACATGCTACTGTGCAGGTAAAAGGTGCTTCAGAATCACAATTAAAGGCATTAGAAACATATTATGAAAATTATGATTTGAAAATATTAAATAGTAAACAAGAAAAAATAGGTGTTTTTCAAAATATTATTCAAATTGTTAAAGAGTATGGTGAAAAAATGAATTTACAAAGGTAAAGTGAATCTTTATTTAGTCCTTACAGATTGGGGTGAATAAAAATTTGTCAATTTTATATGTACTTTCCTAGGAAATGATAATAGAGAGGGGACGCCCCTCTCTATTACTTTGCTTTTGCAGATGGCTCATTCATTGATTTTCGTGTAATAAGGAAAGAAATCATAAGAGCGGAAAGGATGATAAGGGCAATAAATACGTGATTAGGCAACAAATCTAATAATAATACGTAACAAACGGTATAAAAAATAAGAGTTGAAGCTAAAAACGATAGAGCGCCTATTATGAGAGATTGTAAATTCAATTGTGTGCACCTCCTTTTATTTATATTTTTGGCTAAAAATGGATTATATAAACATTATTTCTAACAATAGAAAAAAAGATGTCATAAATGATGCAACATGAAATAAATGTATTAAGGCAAAAAGAAAGAGGGAAAGAATTAAAAAAAGGAGAGCTTCAAAAATTGAAGTATTAGAGTATCTGTTACGAAAGTTTGAGCCGCTAGATTAAGTCCCATATAAAGATGAAAAAGAAACACATACCATTCATATAAGAGCAGCGTTTGAATTGTCAGAAAGAAAAATACAGGAATGGGATGCAGAAAAGAGACAACAGAAAAACTATTATAAAGTGGATACGAAAACGAAATGGACGGTATTTGCTTGTTATATCGGATTAATGGCTATACTCGGTTACGCAGCTTATGAAGGATATATTGTTTTACAAGAACATTTGCCAACGAGAAATGTATAAAAGAATATTGTCGAAATGATAGGGAGAATTTATACAGGAATTATATTTCTACGAGAGAATGTTACAAGTATAGTCATACATTGTAATAACTTTAGTAGAGAAGGAGTTCTGTATATGAAGAAATTGTTAAATGTATTCGTGATTATTACCGTAATGATCATTGCGAGCTATAGTCTTATGAAAGTATTATTACATTATGCGAATAAGCCCGCTGGGGTAAGTACAACATCTGAAATAGAAGATGTGCAAGAAGAGACAAAAGTACTAGATTTTATTCGTATGACACATGAAAGTTATAATAATTTCTTAAATTATGGTAAAGCAGAGAATTATACAGAAGGGGACTGGAACCAATTTAAACAATGGTTTCAACAACAAGAATCATCGTTAAAAAATATACATACAGACATAAAGAATGAAAAAATAAAACGTGATGTAAATAGAAGCTATGAAATTGCAAAAAAAGGTGTGGAACTTCAAAATATTGAGTATGTAGTTTACGCACATCGTGTATATCATGACTTAGATATTATCGTAAATAAATATAGGGGTGAAACGAACATCTGGGGGTATACAGAATTTGGAGGTGGGAAAGATATAAGATTAATTGAACAAGCTATTCAGTCTAAATAATAAGCTAGCTAGAATTTGAAGTGACCCCTAAAAGTTAGACACGGTTATTTCATTAGGCAGCTTGATAAAAGTGAGTCCGGTATTGTACCGGGCTCATTTTTAATTTTGCCTTAATCCGTTTCGTATTATAATAATCTATATATTTTTCTAATTCTATTTTGAAATGCTCTACACTTTCAAATTCTTTTATGTAGAGAAATTCAGACTTCATGATGCCAAAGAAATTCTCCATTACTGCGTTGTCGTAACAGTTGCCTTTACGAGACATACTTTGTACGATACCTCTTTCTTGTAATGCGTGACGGTACTGTTTCATTTGATAATGCCAACCTTGATCTGAATGCATCAATAATTGGTGACTTTCAGGTAAACATTCTAATGCTGTCTCTAACATTTCTGAAACAAGTGAATAAGTCGGTCTAGAGCCAATTGTATAGGTAATAATTTCACCATTATACAAGTCTAATACAGGTGATAAATAAAGTTTCTCACCAAATAATTTAAATTCCGTAATATCGGTTACCCATTTTTCATTTGGCGCATATGCAGTAAAATTACGTTCTAAAATATGGGGTGCAATTTTACCAACTGTTCCTTTATAAGATTTATATTTTTTCATACGTATAAGGCATTTTAAACCTAACTCTTTCATAATCCGTTGCACTTTTTTATGATTCACTATTCGATTACGGTTAACTAATTCATCACGAATACGGCGATATCCATAACGACCTTCGTGTTCATCATAAATCGCTTTAATTTCTACTTTTAAATCCGCATCTGGATCGATTCTATCCATTTGTTTTACATAAAAGTAATATGTGCTTCGAGGGATACCCGCTAACCTTACTAATTCTTTCACTTGAAACTCATGCCTTAATTCATAGACTACTTGTGCCTTGTCTTGTTTCGTGATTTTTCCTTGTTTTGAACTAAGGCATTCAACTTTTTTAAATACGCATTTTCCATACGTAAGCGTTCTAATTCAGCTTGTAACGCTTCAACTGAACCTTCTACCGGAATCTTTTTCGTATCCTGTTTTGTGTTTTTATTTTTCATGGATGGACGCCCCTTTTTCTTTGGTTCAAGGGCATCTAAACCACCTACTTCAAATTGCTTCTTCCATTGATAAAGCGTTGAAAAAGAAGGAATCATGAATGTAGCTGCCGTATCCATTAACGACATACCCGATTGAGCCATAAAATTTAGTACGTTTAGTTTAAACTCTACGGTGTAATTTGTATAGACCTCGTGTAAACCTTCTTCTCCATGAAGTTCGTATAAGCGCAACCAGTATTGAAATTGTGCCTTTGTAATATGCATCTGTTTTGCATATTCTGCTTGAGAACTTGTTTTTGGATTAAATCCTTGAACAAGCGTTAACTTTGAATCCTTCGTAAATTTTGTCATAAAAAAACTGCACCTCCAATTGTTAGACTGTGTCTAACAATTGGGGTGCAGTTCAAATTCTAGTTGGCTTATTTTCTTTTTTACGTACAATGTTCATATATTTTTCACAAAAACACCGTGTTAATAGTGATTAAAATCACAATCTGTATTATACAATTCAGTTAAACTAAAAACAGTTAAGGAAATAGAGGAGTGGGATACAATGTTAAGTGAAAAAACAATTGAAATCGTAAAGTCAACAGTACCATTATTACAGGAAAAAGGCGTTGAAATTACAACGAGATTTTATGAAATTTTATTTTCGGAACATCCGGAGTTATTGAATATTTTCAACCATACAAATCAGAAAAAGGGAAGACAACAACAAGCGTTAGCGAATGCTGTTTATGCAGCTGCAACGTATATTGATAATTTAGAAGTTATTATTCCGGTTGTAAAACAAATTGGTCATAAGCATAGAAGTTTAGGTATTAAAGCAGAGCATTATCCGATTGTAGGTACATGTTTACTACGTGCAATTAAAGAGGTCGCAGGTGCACCTGATGAAGTGTTAAACGCATGGGGAGAAGCTTACGGTGTCATCGCTGATGCATTCATTAGCATTGAAGCAGAGATGTATGAAGAAGCGGCACATAAAGAGGGCGGATGGAAGGATTTCCGTAACTTTGTAGTTGTTAAAAAAGTGAAGGAAAGCGATGTTATTACATCATTTTATTTGAAACCTGAAGATGGAGGGAAAGTTTCTTCATTCATCCCAGGACAATATGTAACGGTTCAGATAAATATTGAAGGTGAAACATATACACATAATCGTCAATATAGCTTATCAGATGCCCCTGGAAAAGAATATTATCGTATTAGTGTAAAGAAAGAAAAAGGTGTAGATACACCGGATGGTAAAGTATCTAACTACTTACATGATCATGTAAAAGAAGGCGATATATTACCAGTAAGTGCACCTGCAGGAGATTTCGTATTAAATATGGATTCAACATTACCAGTTGTACTAATTAGTGGTGGAGTAGGTATTACACCAATGATGAGTATGCTAAATACGTTAATTGAACAAAATTCAAAACGTAATGTATGTTTTATTCATGCAGCGATAAATAGCAATACACATGCAATGAAAGAACACGTTGAGGCAGTAGATAATGAATACGAACAAGTTAAAGCATACACTTGCTATTCGGCACCGACTGAAAAAGATCTGGAAATGAAAAACTTTGATAAAGAAGGTTTCATTGACGCTGAATGGTTGCAAACGATTATTCCGACAACAGAAGCAGAATTTTATTTCTGTGGTCCCGTACCATTTATGAAACACATAAATGCTGCACTAACTAATTTAGGCGTGAAACAAGAGCATATTCATTATGAATTTTTCGGTCCGGCAGCAAGCTTACAATAGATGTAGTTTGAATAAGCAAAAAAACGAGGTATTTATTTTACCTCGTTTTTTATTTGTTCTCGTAATAGCCGATTTACCGTTTCACGGCGTATACCGATCAGTTGACCAATTTCAGTTTGTGTTAATATTTCATATATAGGAATGTCACCTAAATATAGTGTGAACCATTCTTGTAAGCGATGAAGGCGTTCTTTCGGAGAGACGGTCGTCAATTGGTCGATACGTTGCTGCATCATTCTTAATTTTGACTGTAATTGCATAGCGATATTTGCATATGATGCAGGATCCGCTTGAAGTTGATCATACCATTCATTACTCATTATAGGTTCAACTTCTGTTTTCATTAAAGCGATTGCTGTACCGTGATATTCTTTCGGTGAAATTAAAGAATGGTGAGGTATCGTTTCTCCTGGAACGATAATATTGAATAGAAATGGTGTTCCATTTTCTTCTAACCTTACTACTTTTAATAAACCTGTTTTTATAAAATATAAAGGACCGTCCTCACCTTGACGGAATAGTACATCTCCTTTGTGTAAAATCAATGTTAGCCCCCCATTTAAACATTTCTATTACTTTTATTTTAGCGTATATGTATACAGACAATATGTTTTTAAACAGCAATTTCATTGACGAAATATATGCTATTACAGTAGTATACTATTTAGTGTGTAATAGTACTAGCAATGAATACGCTGTAGGGGGTTTAGTATATTGTTAGATGCGATAAAAATGACGGATATGAGAATTCCAGCGAATGCCATCATTCATGTAGAAGAGATGAAAGGTGGAGTCGTGTTATCCGTTGAAGTAGATGGCCAAATTATTTATACGATGGCTTATGATGAAGAAACAGATAGTTATGCTGAATTATATGATCGAAACGATAAGAGGGCGTGCCAAGTACATGAAGATTTTATGGGATGGTCACTTCTTCATTAAAAAAGATGTCAATATGACATCTTTTTTTATTAAACCGATAGAATATACAAAGAAATGAAATATAAGGATAAAATTTGTAATAAATGATTTTGCATTGTTAGCACTTTGTAACTGCAACTGAATTATTTTTTCGCTATCATAAAGATAACAGTCGCAGTCATAGGAGTGGTCAACGTGAAGAAAGTACATATTTCCAATTACATGTTATTATGTGTTTGTCTAATTTTATTTGTTCTCTTAGGAGGATTTTTATATTCATGTGTATAAGAAAAAACGCATTCTAAAAAGAACGCGTTATAAAAAAGAAGTAATGATTAATCTAGTCCCAAGAATAATTAATGTGATACGCAATAAATTAATTACGGCGTTACCGCTTAATTTTGTATTAATATATGCCCCGATTTTTCCACCAATCCATGCACCAGGAATAAGAATTAATGCGTAAATCCAGCTGACATTTCCAAGGGAGATGTGAGTTGCAGAACTTACAATTGCTGATAGAAATACGATAAACATCGAAGTTGCTACAGCAATATGTGCTGGGAATGCAAAAAGTAGCATCATTGCTGGAACAAGTAAAGCACCGCCACCAATTCCAAATAATCCAGATATAAAACCAACTATAAAGGCGATAAAGATAGCGAGAAGCGGTGGGAATTGATAGTGTACAGTGTTTCCTTCGTTATCTGTAAAAGAGCGCTTGATTACAGTCATATTTGATAAAGAAAGGGGTTTTAATTTGTCTCGTAACATAAGAAGAATGGAGACAAAAATAAGAAAAATCCCAAAATATAAAGAAAATGTATCTTGGTTTAAAAATTTATTCGCCCACGAGCCGATGATACCACCAGGGCCACTCCCGATAAATAAAATAAGTCCACTTTTGTAATCTACTCGTTTATGCTTCATATAAGTAAGGGTGGAAGATAGTCCCGTAAAAACGACTGTTACCATTGAAGTTCCTACTGCAAGTTGTGGTGACAGGCTATGTAATCCGATTAATAACGGAACAATAATAATTCCGCCGCCAAGTCCGACTAGACTCCCGACTGTCCCGGCGATTAGCCCGATGAAAAGTAACATGATGTATTCCAAAATTGCCAACTCCTCTATATAACTTATCCACCAATTATTATACACGCTTTTTCATGAGAAAAAGCTTTGTTCACAAAAAAGTCGTCTTCCTAGAAAAATAAGGAAGACGACTTTTAATTAAAAGATTAAATGTAATAAAGAATAAAATAAAGCAGCTAATGAAGCTGAAATAGGAAGTGTGATAACCCAAGTAATTAACATGCGTTTTGCAGTTCCCCATTTTACACCTTTTACACGATGAGAAGCACCAACCCCTAAAATAGAAGAGGAGATAACGTGCGTCGTACTAACTGGTAAGTGAATGAATGTTGCCCCGAAAATAACAAGAGATGATGATAAATCAGCAGCTACACCATTTACAGGACGAATTTTCATAATTTGTCCACCGACAGTTTTAATAATTTTCCATCCGCCGACAGAAGTACCAAGACCCATTGCAATGGCACAAGATAATTGTACCCAGAACGGGATGTCGCTAGAAGTATGATAACTATTCGCCATAAGAGCCATTGTAATAATTCCCATTGCTTTTTGCGCATCATTCGTACCATGTGTATAAGCTTGTAATGCAGCAGTGAAAATCTGGAATATACGGAAGTTTTTGTTCGTCTTAGTTAAATTAAAGTTTTTAAAGACGACTTTAAAAATACTGTATACGATATAACCAATAACAAATGCGATAATTGGTGAAATGATTAAAGCTTCAATAATTTTTATGAATCCTTTAAAGTTTAATGAACTAAAACCAGCAGCAGCGATAGCTGCACCTGCGATGGAGCCAATGATTGCATGCGAAGAACTACTTGGAATACCGTAGTACCAAGTAATCAAATTCCATGCTATTGCTGCAAGTAAAGCGGCTAAAATTACAAGAGAACCATTTTGTAAAGCGAACGGATCAACGATATCTTTCGTAATCGTTTTTGCTACACCTGTAAATGTCATCGCACCTAAAAAGTTCATAATAGCTGCCATAATAATTGCATGTCTAGGCTTTAGAGCTTTCGTTGAAACAGCCGTTGCAATAGCGTTTGCTGTATCGTGAAATCCATTAATAAAGTCAAAAGCTAAAGCGCAAATGACTACTAAAACGGTCAGTATCAAGAGTGTATCCATGATCAAACTCCTTACGCGTTCTTCATAATAATTGTTTCTAATACGTTTGCAACGCTTTGGCAGCTATCCGCTACTTCTTCAAGCTCTTCGTAAATCTCTTTGTATTGAATGATCTTAATTGGATCTTTTTCACGAGAGAATAAGTGCTTAATCGCGTGACGGCGAATATCATCACATTGTGATTCATAATCTTTAATCTTAATCGCATTTGTACGAATGTCGACTAATTTTTTGTTAGACATTAATTCAACAGAGTTTGCAATTTCAATCGCACATTGATTAATTGCTTCTACGAATTTAATCATGTATTCATCAGCTTCTGTAATAGAATACATTTCGAATAGACCAGCACTATGATCTAATCCGTCTAATACATCATCCATACTCATTGCAAGCTGTAGGATGTCCTCACGTTCAATAGGAGTAATAAACGCTTTGTTTAGCTCCATAATGATTTCGTGAATAAATGAGTCACCTTTTGACTCATACTCTTTCATGCGCATAGAAAACTCTTTTAAATCGCTAGCATTTTTAATTTTATACTCCACGAAAAACTGCGCGCCTTCTTTTAAATTTTCGGAAACATTCATTAACATTTCAGAAAATTTATCTTTTTTTGATTTAAAGACCATTATTAGTTACCCCCACAAAAGTAATATATGTAAAATATATTGGCTAGTCAATTCTAACAAAAAACTGTCGTTTTTTAAAACATTTTATCGAAAAGTTTACAAAAACTTAACATAACTCTTATTGTTGTATTAATAATATTAATAATCAATATTGAATATCTTACTTGTAGAATGTCCTTTTCTTGCAAAAAGTATGAATGTGAAAGAAAAGCTTTACACTACAGGAAAGACTACGTTATTATAATAAATTTAAAAGGAGGTATATTCTTCCTTTTGAAGAGAAGAGTGTAAACAAACGAAGGAAGTGAACGAATGAAATTGAAGAACACTCACTTAAAAAAAATGCAGGAGTGGTTCAACAAGAGGAAGAAGCTTCGTAATTCATTAATTGTATTAGGAAGTTTGCTCGCTACTCTATTTATTGCTATAAATATAATAATTTCTATTCAAGACATATCTGAATTAAAGCAAGCTGTTCCGCAGCCGACCTTAATTTATGATGCAAATAATGAAGTTGCGACTAAATTAGCTTCTTCTAAAACAGAAGGCGTAAAAAAGAAAGATATTCCTGATATTATGGTTCAGGCCATTGTTGCAGTAGAAGATAAGGAATTTTTTAACCATCACGGGATTTACTATAGTGGAATTATAAGTGCAGTTTTTAAAAATATTACAGCAGGAGAAGTTGTAGCAGGTGGAAGTACAATTACACAACAACTTGCGAAAAATGTATTTCTGACACAAGACCGCACATACTCTCGAAAAATTAAGGAATATTTTTTAACAAAAAAAATAGAGCGTACGTATACGAAAGATGAAATCATTGAAATGTATATGAACCAAATTTATTTTGGTGAAGGTGCTTGGGGTATAAAAAGGGCAGCTAAATCTTATTTTGATAAAGATGTAAAAGATTTAACAATTTCAGAAGCAGCAACGATTGCGGGCTTGATTAAAGCACCATCTGCGTATTCACCTTATAAAAACTTTAACAAGTCAATTGAAAGACGTAATGTCGTATTAAGTTTAATGAAAGAGCAAGGGTATATTTCGGACGAACAGTATAATAAAGAAAAAGAGAGTGGACTTGTGTTAAAACGTGGCGTTGATGATAAATACAAGGGAAAATACTCTCAATATGTAGACTATATTGTTAGAGAGGCGATGGACAAGTACGAATTAACACAAAATGAAATTTTAGCAGGTGGTTATCGTATTTATACAGAGCTTGACCCGAAAAAACAACAGGCCGTAGAAGACGTTGTGAATAATGATAGTTATTTCAAAGATAGTGGCTCAGACCAACTCATGCAAACGGGTGTAGTTCTTATGAATCCCAAAACAGGTGGTATACCAGCTTTAGTTGGAGGCAGAGGGCCGTATCAGTTTTTACAGTTTAACCATGCAACCCAATTAAAAAGACAACCGGGCTCAACGTTAAAACCTTTGGCTGTATATGTACCAGCGTTAGAACAAGGATATGAAGTATACGATATATTAAAAGATGAACCATTTAACATTAAAGAATATAAACCACAAAATAGCGATCATACTTTTCACGGTGATGTGACAATGTATGAAGCCGTAGCAAAGTCGTATAATGTTTCAGCTGTGTGGCTATTAGAACAAATTGGATTAGATAAAGGATTGAAATCTTTAGAGCGATTTGGTATTCCATTAGTGCCAGAAGATCGTACGTATCCGATTGCTTTAGGCGGTATGCATGTGGGGACATCTCCATTTGTAATGGCTCAAGCATACAGTACATTTGCAAATGACGGAGTCCAAGTGGAAGCTCATGCAATTAGGGAGATACAAAATGCTGAAGGTGAAACGCTTGGAAAGTGGTATAAGAAAGAGACACGAGTGACGAGTGAGAAAGTTTCTCAAAAAATGACATATTTATTAAAAGGTGTTGTCGAAAAGGGAACGGGCGAAAAGGCAAAAGTTAATAATGTTGATACAGCAGGTAAGACAGGAACTACTCAAATTGTAAATGGCCCGAGCACCGGTGCAAAGGATTCATGGTTTGTTGGATACACACCAGATTTAGTAGGTGCGATTTGGGTAGGGTATGATAAAACCGATAGCGATCATTATGTTCCGGGTGGTAGTCAAATTACGACGACAATGTTCCGGGATATTATGAAAAAAGCGAACGCAAATCCAGCTCAAAAAGCATTTCAGTTATCGCTCATATCTGAGGCTGATTATAAAAAACAATTGACTACAATAGAAGAGGAAAAACGAAGAAAAGAAGAAGAGAAGAGAAGGAAAGAAGAGGAACAACAACGAAAACAAGAGCAACAAGAGTGGCTTGATAAAGTGAAAGAATGGATTCCTTCATTTTGGTAAAAGAAAGAGGCGAATAACGAAATTCGCCTCTTTTTTGTATGAAAAACAAAATGAAACTTTAAATGGTAGAGATTTTCATCTATCTTTATTAGCTATTATTCGTTAAGTATAATGTTCGCACTGCCATAGGATTCGGAATCGTATGTGACACTTATTCTACCTTTGCTTATAGGTTCATAAGGTAATTCTTCTTCGTAATTACCGTTATTCTCATTGTGGATAGAAAGTGTAATTTCATCGATTTTTTTATTTGTATACTGATTTTTAATCGTTTCAGCAATTTGGAGTAACGCCTCGGAACTAGAAGCTTTCGTAATAAGCATTCCTTTTATAACCCTTTTTTCATTATTTGTGGAATTGGAATAAGGGATGTTGCTTTGTTTTGTATACAAAAGTTTGTATGGAGCAGTTTTTCTCTCTGCTTTTGATATAGTGGAATATTTTAGAGTTAAAAAAAATCCTACACATAAAATAATGCATACCATAAGTGCAAACCAAATGCGTATTAGTGACATAACTCTCATTTTCATCCCTCTTTCATATCTTTGACTTCACTATTTATCATACAAAATAAGGATTAAGATAGAGTAAATTTGAGGTAAAGAAACGTAAAGAAGGAGCACTTATCCTCCCAAATAAGTGCTCCTTTCTATATAAAGAGAGATTTAATGCACGGTTAAACGATACATATTATTATAAATATACTTTTTAAGCGAAAATTAGTAAATTCGGAATACAGATAGTGTTGCTGTTGTATCGCCTGTGTTAGGAATAGAAATAGTGTTTGCTGTAGGCTGTATAGAAATCGTTGTACCAGCTTGTAAAGTAACAATTGTAGAGAAAGAAACAGCACTACCGATAACGTTAGTTGAGAAATTACGAGTAGGTGGTTGACCATTGAATGAAATACCGAATCCAAATGGTGAAGACCCTGGGAAAGTTGTAGACGCTGAGAAACTAATATCATATACGCCTGTTTCTAAAATCGTTAAAGTATCTGAAGTATCATTGAAAGAGATATTAGTTAATTCAAACACTTGATTGAATTGAAGGTTTGTTCCAGGTGATATAGTTTGTGGATTTGAGTTTCCGATTGCGGCGATCGTTACAGGAATTGGTGTACCCGCTGGTCCGGTTGCGCCAGTAGCGCCTGCTGGTCCTTGAGGTCCTTGAACGCCTTGAGGTCCTTGAGGTCCAGTAGCGCCGGTAGCCCCCGCAGGCCCTTGAACGCCTTGAGGTCCTTGAGCACCAGTAGCGCCAGTAGCCCCCGCAGGTCCTTGAACGCCTTGAGGTCCAGTAGCACCAGTAGCGCCTGTTGCCCCTCCTGGCCCTTGGACGCCTTGAGGCCCTTGAGGTCCAGTAGCGCCTGTAGCGCCCGCCGGCCCTTGAATACCTTGAGGTCCAGTAGCGCCGGTAGCACCCGCAGGTCCTTGAACGCCTTGAGGTCCTTGAGCGCCAGTAGCCCCCGCAGGCCCTTGAACGCCTTGAGGTCCTTGAGCACCAGTAGCGCCAGTAGCGCCTGCAGGTCCTTGAACGCCTTGAGGTCCTTGAGCACCAGTAGCGCCTGTAGCGCCTGCTGGCCCTTGAACGCCTTGAGGTCCTTGAGGTCCAGTAGCGCCGGTAGCCCCCGCAGGCCCTTGAACGCCTTGAGGTCCTTGAGCACCAGTAGCGCCAGTAGCCCCCGCAGGCCCTTGAACGCCTTGAGGTCCTTGAGCACCAGTAGCGCCAGTAGCGCCTGCTGGCCCTTGAACGCCTTGAGGTCCTTGAGCACCAGTAGCGCCAGTAGCGCCTGCTGGCCCTTGAACGCCTTGAGGTCCTTGAGCACCAGTAGCGCCAGTAGCCCCTGCAGGCCCTTGAACGCCTTGAGGTCCTTGAGCACCAGTAGCGCCTGCTGGCCCTTGAATACCTTGAGGCCCTTGAGGTCCAGTAGCGCCTTGAACACCTGCAGGTCCTTGAGCGCCTTGAGGTCCTTGAGGTCCAGTGGCACCTTGAGCCCCCGCTGGTCCTTGAGGCCCAGTAGCGCCAGTAGCCCCCGCCGGTCCTTGAGGCCCAGTAGCGCCAGTAGCACCAGTAGCGCCTCCGCCTCCAAGACAACCTGATCCGTATTGAACTAGGATAGCTTGGATCTCGGTTATAAGTTTAACTAGTTTGTCGGTCGTACAACAATCTACTTTGAATAACTTAGCGATATACAATAAATAATTAAGCAGGCTTTGTAGTTCAACGTACAACGCTCCGCATGAGAAAGGTGTTGTTCTTAAAATAGTTAATAGATTAGCAATGATAGAATTTCCAATTTGTTTTTGTGCTGGAGATAAATCTAAGCAATTGAGAAATTTTTGTAAGTTATTTAGGGCAGCGATTAAGTTATCGATATTATTTTGAGAAGGGTTTTGAAAAACAGCTTGAATAGCTTGGCCAAGAGCTTGAAGAAGTCTAACAAATTCTGTAAGTTCGGACTTAGAGATGTTAATATGACTACAAGCTCTGACTTCGCAACAGTCATTACCATAAAATACTTTTCCTTTATTTTTATTGTTCATCTTTTCATTCCTTTCTTTCATAGAATCAATAGTCATTACTATATATTAAAATGAAATTTATACTAAATCCGTGATGGACAAACTACCATTTCTAAAAAAATAAGAAATTGGCCCGCTTGGCAAACAAATAAGTAAGATATAGAGAAGGTTTCATATAATGTAAAGAAGGAAAGTTCAACATAAAAAACTGCATGTCAATTGTTAAGGGATTTAACAATTGACATGCAGTTCGTGGATTGGATTTTATTTGTCTTGATTTAATCTTTCAAGGGCTGTTTTAGGTAAGATTGGAATTGAAATAGTAAAAGTAGTACCATCTTCATTACTAGTCATTTTTAATGTACCGTTATGATTTTGAATAATTTTTTTTGTTACTGCCAAGCCGAGTCCTGTACCGGAATCTTTTGTTGAGAAGAATGGATCAAAGATATATTCTTGAATCGCTGATGGAATACCAGTCCCATTATCAGTGAAAGTAATACGAACAAAATTATCTAGGCGGTAACTAGTAATTTGGATAGAAAGTTTTTTTTCCCCTTGAGCATCGACAGCGTTCTGGAATAAGTTTAAAAAAACTTGCACAAGTTCATGACGATCAATATGAACTAAAATATCATCTAATTCGGTAGAAAAATTATAATTAATTGAAATGTTATGTAAAAAGACTTCGCTAGCTAGTAACTGTTGAATATACTCACGTAAAAACGTATTAATGGGAAAGGGTTCTCTTGTAAATTCACGTGTTTTTGAAATAGATAAAAATTTTGTAATGATACTATTTGCGCGATCTAATTCAGGAATAAGTAAGTTTTTAAATAGTTCTTTATTAGATGGAGAAACAGTTTCTTGTAAAAATTGTAAATAACCTCGTACGGTTGTAAGAGGATTACGGACTTCATGTGCAATACCAGCTGCGATTCGCCCTGCTAACGAAAATTTTTCTGCATCACGTTCTGTGTTTAAATAATGAAAGACACTAATAACTCTAAAAATTTCTCCATTATAATCACGAATAATTCGGTTATTTAAAATACCATAGTTTTTGTCTAAAACTTCTTCATTATATATTTCCATGCCTGTTCTTAATGTTTCAAGAGCTTTAATTTTTTCTTCAGGTAATTTTAGTAATTGTTGAATTGGCTTTCCAATTATATCATTTCGTACTACACCAAAATCATCTGCCGCAGCCTGATTACATAAAGTTATATTTCCTTTATTATCAACAAAGGTTACATGATGTGAAAAAGCATCAAAAATATGAACAAAGTATGTTTCAAGTTGTTTAAATAAAAATAATGAATCGCAAGTAAGCTGAAAATCAGCCTCTTTATTCTCTTTTTGTATGTTTTGAATAGAATGAGTTGATCTCGTTTTCTTTATTTGTAAACCAATCTGTGGATTTTTATATGTGAAATGATGTGGTAATTGATTCACAAGTTCTTCATAAAAACGTACTTTATTTTCTAATTCTTCTATTCGTTTTTCATGAGACACAATATCATCTTTTGGAAGCATAAATAAATAACCCCTCAATTTAAAAATTCTTCCATCTAGTATATCATATTTTTATACGGATACTCTTAAAGAAGGGACTACTTAATGAAATTGATTGGTCGAAGTGTTCAGGAAGTGAGTAGAATGGATAGTAGGTGAAGTTAAAAAGGGAGGAATATATTTGCTTTTCATTGGAGTAACAGGGTGGGGAGATCATGATTCTTTATATATAGACCCCTATGAAAATAGAAATAAATTACGAACATATAGTGAGTATTTCCCTATAGTAGAAGTGGATAGTTCATTTTATGCGATGCAACCTGCACGAAACTATACAAAATGGGCAATGGAAACACCGAAAGATTTTTCTTTTATCGTCAAAGCATATCAAGGAATGACAGGACATATGAAAGGTGAAGTTCCTTTTTCTACGTTCGATGAGATGTTTGATGTATATAAACAATCTATTCTTCCTTTAATTGAAGCTGGTAAATTAAAAACGATTTTATTTCAATATCCACCATGGTTTGATTGTAAAAAGAAAAATGTAGATTTTCTTCGATATACGAAAGAAAAAATGGAAGGTTTGCCGTGTGCAATAGAATTTCGAAATCAAACATGGTTTTATCCAGAAATGAGAGATAAGACGTTACAGTTTCTAGAGCAAGAAAAATGGATTCATACAATTTGTGATGAGCCACAGGCAGGGATGGGTTCAGTACCACTCGTATTAGAAGTAACGAATGCAGAGATGGTGTTAATACGTTTTCATGGCCGAAATGTTCATGGCTGGCTTGATAAAGGGGAAAATTGGAGAGCGGTTCGTTGCTTATATCGCTACAACAATAAAGAATTAGAAGAATGGGTAGAAAGACTAGAACAATTAAAAAAGAAGACAAAGGACATATACGTATTATTTAACAATAATTCAGGCGGAGATGCAGCTGATAATGCGAAACAGCTTATGAAAATGATGAACATTACATATGGTGAGCCAAAGCCTGAGCAATTAAATTTGTTTGAGTGATAATAAACAAGAAAGGCACTGTACAAACAGGGGGAATGTACAGTGCCTTTCTATATGAAAAAGAGGGGTAACAATGTTACTGAGCGTTTGGTTGATTCATCAATTGTTGGCTTCGTAATAAATGATAATGGTTATCATTATCATTGTCAATGGTTTTCCTGAAAATAAATAAAAAATTTTTTATGGGATAGTAACGATAGGGAGATCCCTAATAGGAGTTTGGCTAAAGTAAAGAATTGTTTCGAGGTAGATTTCCTGCAAACCCCTGATAAAGTGAAACTTTAATCAGTGAGGTTTTGTTCATCCCCCACTGATTATCAGCCCTCACCAATCGGGCTTTTACGGGCAGCCCGACCTCCATCTAACTTCTTTACTTCCGCTGAATTTTGAGGTGGGGGTCATACTGCCCGTTAATGCGGGATAAAGTATAAAAAAAGAACAGCAATTAATGCTGTTCTTTGCTAGTGATGAATTGTTGTAAATCAAAAGGAGTTATCGCTTGGATAAATTCTTTTGAGATAAGTGTTTGAACAAGAGTACTCTCAGAAATAGAAGCACCTGTTTTCTTTTCATAAGCTTGTTTCAATAAATCAAGTTTTTCAGCCGTTTCTTTCGGTAATTCAATTGTTAAAGTGTTCATAATTTCTCCCCCTTACTATTAGAGTACCACTACAATATAGGAGAGACAAGAAAAGAGAATGTGAAACATAAAAAAGGTTACCATTTATAAATGGTAACCTTTTTTATGTATAAGAGTTATTAAGCAATACCGATATACTTTAAAGTTTTTGATGGAGTACTATGATCAAAGAAGTGTTGTAAAAATGCGATATCAACACCTGATTTGTATGCGCAATATCCCCAAGTTTTTCGAAGTGTATGTGAGCTAATCCCTTCTAATCCAACTTCTTTTGCAGCTTTGTTTAAAATGTACCACGCATGTTGTCTCGTAATAGATTTTGTTCCTTTTTGAGACTTTAACAATGGTTCATTACGTTTCCAAGTTTTACGTTCTTTCATGTAGTCTTCGATTGCGTGCTGTAAGTCTTCATTTACAGCGAACCATTTATGTTTTTTTACTTTTTCATTGTAAAATAAAATGGAATGGCGAACATTTTCGTTTTCATCGATTACATCACTAACTTTTAATTGTAAGATTTCACTTACTTTTAAGCCAGAATTTACAGCTAATACGAATAGTAAGCCATCACGTTTCGAAGATTGTAAAAGTATATTTTTGATAGTTTCTAATTGTTTTTCGTTTTGAATAGGTTGTCCTGCTTGTTTCATTTCACGCACTCTCCTCTTTTATATGTGTAAAGGAAAGGATTAACTTGTTTTTAACTATAAAGGGAGAGTGTGAATTTCATGTGAACTCCTAGTGAAATTAAGACAAATTATTTGACTTCTTTTACTTTTTGTAAATTAAAGTAGAATACAACGCTATTAGTCGTGTTATATACACCGTACTCAGCATGGTGGAGATCTAAAATGTTTTTTACAATAGATAAACCGAGACCAGTACCACCAGTATGACGGCTACGAGATGCATCTAAACGGTAGAAGCGATCCCAAATTTTTTCAAGACTTTCTTCTGGGATAGGATTTCCTGTGTTTTCGATTTCGACTTTTACTGTATCTTCCATTGCTATAACGGAGACTTGTATTTTTTCTCCATCTGGCGTATAGCGAATTGCATTGCTAAGTAAGTTCACAACCACTTGCTCAATACGACTACGATTCGCTTTCACAACTATAGAAGAGTCTACATCTATGTTCACTTGTAAATGCTTTTCTTCCATGCTAAATAATAATTTTGTATAGACTTGTTGAATTAATTCACCGATTGAGAATGTCGTCATATCTAGTTTGTACGTACCTGATTCTAATTTTGCTAATTCTAACATTTCAACAATAAGTCTGTTCATATTTTCTGTTTCTTCTAAAATAACATCTGTGTAATACGTCGTATCTTTACTAACACCATCTTTAATTCCTTCTGCGAAACTTCTAATTACACTGAGCGGTGTTTTTAATTCGTGTGATACACCAGAGATGAATTCTTTCCGCGTTTTTTCTAATTGACGTTCACGTTCAATATCTTGTTGTAATTTTGTGTTTGCAACATTTAATCGATCGATTCGATCTTTTAAATTTACAGATAACGTATTAATACTACCAGAAAGTCCGCCAATTTCATCGTCTGCTGTTACAGGTAATTTCTCGCTAAAATCAAAGTTGGCCATTTTCTTTGTAACGCGATTGATTTTAATTAATGGTTTCACAATGATTTTTGAGTAGTAGAAGGATAACAAAATAATTACGAGAAATACGATGATTAAGGCATAGACATAATAATCTTTTAAAACGAGCATCGCTTCATTAACAGGTTGCAAGGATGCTATCGCAAAAGCATATTCTGTAATCTCTCCATTTTCTATAATAGGTTTTACAAAGATACTATTCTTTATATTTTCCCCGCTATCTATGATATAAGTGTTTAATTGCTGCGAGTTAGCAGTGCCATTTCTAATAAGCTCTGCAAAATATTGAACGGCTTGTAATGTTTCAATATCATTTGCAAGACGAACCTCGGCTTTCGATGGAAGCTGTAACTTAGATATAGTACCAGTAAACTCAATTTGAGTAACAGTTTTGTATCGGTTTGTAAGTCTATTTTTAGAAGGATTACCATTAATAGATGAAAAATCTGAATTGGTATATTCGTTTTGCCAATGATTATAATTTGTTGTCAATTTTATTGGTGTTATTGTTTTGTTTTGTAGCAAACCTACGACGTTTATCACATCGTCTTTTTTCAATCCTAAGTTTTCGAATTTCTTATATTCTTCGGGTGTTAAAAGATTATTAAGCGGAATGGAATATGTTTCATGATTTTTAGGATTAAATACATCAATGTAGTAATTGTTGTCGCTTTTAATAATGCCATTCTTATTTAAAAATTGCATGTCAGCATTTGTTTTATCATGAAATTCTTGTTTTAGTTTTCTAACTTCCTCAGGATCTTTTTCGCTTTTTTCATAATTAGCTACGAATTTTTCAAAAGCAGTTTGAACGGTTTTTACTTTTTTATTGATATAAAATTTTTCTAAAAATAGAGATTGCCCTAGGAAAAAAAGGAGGAATATGATTGTAAATAATGTTGATGTTAATAGAAATAGTTTAAAGACGATACTTCTGTTTTTCACTGCGTCACCTCTTGTGAGAAATACTGTAAATGATTACTTTATTATAACAAACGTTACAAAAAAGTAGAGGAGAAAATCTGTCTCTTTCGAAAGTAGTTTTTAATAAAAGGTCACATAAAAAGAACTCGACAGACGTATGACGAGTTCTTTAATGTATTATTGTTGAATTGCTGCATCTAAAGCGATTTCAATCATTTCGTTAAATGTAGTTTGACGCTCTTCAGATGTTGTTTCTTCACCAGTGAAGATGTGATCGCTTACTGTTAATACAGATAACGCATTTACACCGTATTTCGCTGCTAATGTGTAAAGAGCAGTTGTTTCCATTTCTACTGCTAGTACACCGTAATCTCCAAGTTTTTTCACTATGTCCATGCTCTCACGGTAAAATACATCTGCTGTTAAAACGTTACCAACACGAACGTGTAAGCCTTTTTCAGTTCCAGCATCGTAAGCTTTCTTTAAAAGATCAAAGTTTGCAGCTGGTGCAAAATCAAATCCTGGGAATGTTAAACGGTTCATATTAGAATCCGTACAAGCTGTCATTGCAATAATAACGTCACGTACTTTTACGTCTTTTTGAATCGCACCACAAGTTCCAACGCGAATTAAATTTTTAACTCCGTAGCTTTGGATTAATTCGTTTACATAAATAGAAATAGAAGGAACACCCATACCTGTACCTTGCACAGATACACGTTTTCCTTTATAAGTTCCAGTGAAACCTAACATACCACGTACGTTATTATAGCAAGTAACGTCCTCTAGAAATGTTTCAGCAATATATTTTGCACGTAATGGATCACCAGGTAATAGAATAGATTCAGCGATTTCACCTTGTTTTGCTTCAATATGTACACTCATGAAAAGTCCTCCTTATAATGTATTGATAGAAATCAATATCATTTGCATTATACACTACGAATCCTTTTAATTAAAATCTTTTTATTCTTTGTAATATGTGCAAAACAGGAGGATTTCATAAATCACAATCTAGAATATATAAGTAAGAAGTTTTGTATGAACAGAGACAATAAAAATAGTAGGTGATGTCTTGAAAAATCTTGTCATTGGATTTGTTGCTTTGTTATTTATTGTAGTAGGTGGATTTTACATAAAAAAGTATCAGGAAACTACAGAGACTGTAGGTGATGTTCAGGAAGTGAAATGGGATGTGTCAAATGGAAAAGGAAATGAGAAAGTAGATATTTCGTTTCAATTATTAAATAATAAAAATAACGAAGTTCGTGGTGTGAATGATCAAATTCGGGCAGTTATTGTAGACGGAAAGTTAAAACATGTACAACAAATGAAACCTACATTTGCAGGGAGTGGATCATATAAGGTATCTTCTAAAATAGCGAGAGATGAAGGATATACAATATTTTTATATGAAGACAAAAACAAGTCTGTGAACTCATTTGCGAAGAAAGATTTTGGGAAAGAAATAGACGAGAAAAATAAGAAAAAAGTAAAATTTCCAATTGATAATGTACTTACAAAAAAAATAGGGGAATATGAAGTTTCTCTTTTATTTGGTGCATTGCATCCGAATGAGCCAGTGACGTTAACATTTCAATTCCAAGCAAAAAAGGGTGAGAAATTGAAATTACATGCAGAGAGAGGAGAAATTGAGGCGCTCTATATCGTGGATGAAACGAGAGAAAACTTTTTATATGCAATACCTGTTGATACAGATGAGCAATTACAATATCGCATTACATTTCCTGCCGAAGGAACGTATAAAATATGGGGAGATTTCTATATAAATGGAAAGAAATATGAAAAAGAATTTATTGTACAAGTTCAAAAAAGAAAAAACAGCTAACTATTTAGCTGTTTTTTCTTTTTCCTATTAATTTTGTTACAGAGAGCATTGTAATTGGTAAAGAATGATTCTTTCTAAATGCTAAATATTTACCGCTCCATGTTGGTTTATATTTTTCTTTAAAATGTCGTAACCCGCTGAAACTATATGTGTAACGAACATTATTAAAGATGGCAGCAGCAACCCGTTCAGACCAGAAAGATTGTGTCGATAAACCTACATTTGAAAGTGGTGCCATACCAATATTAAAGGAGTGGTATTCATTTTCTTTTGCCCACTGGAATAGGTGGATGAAAATTGCATCCATAATGCCGCTAGGCGCATCTGGATAATAGCGCATTAAATCAACAGACAATGATCCGTCTTGATATACGGGCATAAATGTCGTGAATGCAATGATTTTTCCATCTGCATCAGATAATGTAGCGATAGGAGCACGGCTAATATATTCACGATCAAAGTATCCGAGTGAGAAACTTTTCTCTTTTTTTCCACCGAGCCATGCATCTGAAACTTTTTTTAATTCTTCAAATAGTTCATCTGAGAACGGCGGCTGGTGAATAGAGAATATATAGCCTTCTCGTTCAAAACGGTTGAAAGTCGCTCGCATACCGGCGCGTTTTTTTCCTGTTATTGTAAATGTATTCAAATCAACGACAGCTTCTTCACCAAGCTTAAAGAAGTTGTAACCAAAATCATGATATAAACTCATCCATTTACTTTCGATTTGGTAGAATACACAAATGTATCCAAATCGGTCAGCTTCAGCTAAAAACTCTTGTAACACAGTACGGTAGGAGGAAGGATCTCCAATTGGATCACCTAGCACAACAAGACGTTTTCCAGTTATAGAGAAGAGAAGGAGCGCTTTCCCATCACTACTAAAGAAGAATTGTTTATCGCCTAAAAAACCTAAATGACTAAGTACATTTCCACCATGTTCATCTAAAAAGTTTTGTAATCTTTTATCATTAGCTGGTTGCCCGGGAAATTCATTTCGATAACGATTAGCAATGAGTGAGCCAATCAGTAAAAATGTAGGAACGAAAAAGGCAGCTGCTAATGCACTTCGTTTTACTTGCGTAATATTACGAACGACAAAATCAGGTTTAAAAGCTTCTTTTGCACCTGCAAATAAAATACCTAAGTTTTTATATAAATATAAAGTTATAAGTAAGAATATAAAAACTTTTACGATATCAGAAAGTGAGACTTCCATTTTCTCGCGTACAAATCTTTTACGAAGCATATATAATACAGCGAGTACAATTAATAAAATAAACGTTTCTTCAATATCAATCCCTTTTAGCGTATTAAAGATAGCTGCTCCGATTAAAGAAATAATCGTCATATAGTAAGAACGTTTTGTTCCATAATATATGCCTCGTGAAAGGATCAGGAGGAGAATACCGAATGTTAGTGATAAGCTAAAAGAAAATTGAATAAGATGTTTTGGAGCTAGAATATGTAAGGCGTGAGCTCTGTTTATACTTGTCGGTAGAATGGTCGATAAAATAACCATTAATCCAGCAAATACTGTTAAAGCAGCAGAGGCCCATGAACCTAGTTTTCCTAGAAAATCACGCTGCAAAGTCCATATAACACCAGTTGTTTCTAATGCAGGCGCAATAAAAGGTTTGTCTTCAAACTTTTTAATGGCCACGCCTGTCATTTCAAAAGCTGCAAAAATAAGACCAAGGCAGAATGGTAAAATGTAATAGACGAGGCGATATAATAACATAGCAGGTAGTAATACGCCTGTATCAATGCCATATTGTCCGAGCCCAGTTAAAAAGACAAGGTCAAATGAACCAAGTCCACCAGGTACAAGACTAACAACACCAGCTAAAGCGGCAATTACATACACACCTAAAAACTTTTGAAATTCGATATCAATGCCAAATAATATTAGTATGACGTACATAACAATACCAGCAGATACCCACTCAACTAATGAAACTAATGAGTATAAAACAGTTGGATTTTTCTCTTCTTCTCGTTCATCTTGTCCTTCGGTTTGCTTTGGTTTTCTATTTTTTAGTTTAGAAAAGCCAATGTATATAGGGACGAAAAGGGCGAAGAAGATCAAAACAGGCCATAGCCACGGTTTTTCATGCAAAATAAAACTTGTGTCTAATATTCCAATAAGGCCGAGGAATGAAAGAATAGCGAGTCCGTTAATAAAAGCAGTTGTCATCCAGGCGATACTTTTAATCAGTTTGCCATTTTCTTTTATGTATGGACGATAAAGCATCGTACGTACACCCGCTCCAACGAGACCACCAAATCCAATAAATCCATTTAAGGTATTAGCAATCCATGAGATACGAAAAATCTTTTGGACAGGTATATCAGCTTTTAAATAACGAAGCATAACATAGTCGTAAAAGAACATTGTTGATACGGCAAATGCACCAAGTGTAATGGCTAAAAAGACTCCTCCGGTTGGAATGTTTTTAATTGTATTGATTGCTTCTAAAAAAGAAATGCCTGCTAATTCTTTTTTTGCTTGAAAGAATACAATGGTTAATACAACAAATGGGAAGATAATTTTCCCGATTTGTAAGAAACGTTTCCATGAAAACGACATAAATACAACTCTCCTTGTATAAGAAAACTGAGACAATAATATTATTATGACAAACTTCAAGAAAAATAAAAAGGTAAATTCCTGTATAAGGAAGCTATTTTTTATAAGGGTTATATTTAAAAGAGTATTTCGTTTGTCAGAAAATTAAGTTAAAATGAATTGAAAGAAGGAAGAGAGGGGAAGTAGATGATTATAATAGGTTATGCGGGATATGAGCTAGAGAAAGCAAAACCTAATACGTCAGAAGATTTTTTTAATAGATCTGAAGTGAAATATATATTAAATGATAAAGAAAGAATCTTTTCTGTTTTATATGTTCGATATTTTGAAGAAGTTGTACAAGAAATTACTCCTTTTGAAGGAAATCCGGTATGTAAAGTAGAAAATCAAGACATATATTTGCGGGATATTGTAGCGATCTGTTGTTTACTGAAAGAGAATGAGCTTCGCATGCAAAAACGTTTGTATTTAAATAATATAGAAGAATTCCAACAATATTTTGATGAGGAAATAGTCGTGAAAGTACAAGAAATATTGGCTGAATTACATAAAAATAAAAGAGTAGAAATAGAGTGAACTGGCAAAGGAGAGGGAAAAATGTCTAATCTAATGGTGGAAAATCAAACAGAACAAGTTTCTATGTTTTTAGAAGATGTTATTCATTTGATAACCAATTATGTAAATTATCATACGTTGCCTTCTTTATTAGAAGAGACACCGGCAGGAAACGAACAATATTATAAAGGGTTATTAGCGTCAATAAGACGTCTTCTCGTTTTTTGTGAAGAAGGGCATGATGCGTGTTTTGTTTTGTTAAATAGCCAGCCATTTCGAAAGACAGCAGCTGAAAAGATTTTATATAAAATTTATCATCAAGTAATTGCAGAGTTTTTTTCACCAAAGAGTGATCATTGGTATGAAAATAGTCGGTCTGCTTATACAGGGAAAAACTCCATCGTTTTTCAACAAACGCCACCTGCATCTATAGAGCAAGTAATGAAGAATTTAGAAGGTAAATTTCAATTGATGCGTGAAGAACTAGAATATTATGAGACGGATTACCAAACAAAGATGTTACACAAATATTAATTGTGAAAAAGAAGCTAAGGGTACTTAGCTTCTTTTCCTTTTGTAAAGTTATATAAGGGGTTTCCTTTGAATATATTTAAGGGGATAGCATTAAGGAGGTGTAACATGAGTCAGCAAGGTGTATTCACAGATTACTTTCATGAAGTAGAAAGCTGGTGTGAAAGTGTTCTTCACGTATTAGATAGCCGTGCAATGGAAGTGTATGATGTCCATATGCTTGCTTATAAAATTCAAACGTTATTAGACCGTATGAAAGAGCATGAGTATGATACAGATGCAGAGTTTATGTATGAAATAAGTGATGATGTAGAACATATTCAGCATCATTTGCAGGAAGTATTCGTGCAGGGAGAAGAGGAATATGAACTATGTGAAAGAGGGGATAGTGAACGAGCTGTTCCAATTGGAGGGCATATACTCCCACCACTACCTTATCCATATAATGCGTTAGAACCGTATATTTCTAGAGAAATTATGATGTTACACCATGATAAACATCATCGTAGTTACGTGGAAGGATTAAATAAGGCAGAGAAGATGATGGAAGAAGCGAGAAAAACAAATCAATTTGATTTAATTAAGCATTGGGAAAGAGAAGCTGCTTTTCATGGATCAGGTCATTACTTGCACACAATATTTTGGAATAACATGAAAAAAGGTGGCGGCGGAAGTCCAAGAGGGGCTCTTTCACACCGGATTGAACAAGATTTTGGAAGTTTCTTGCGTTTTCAAAAACATTTTACAGAAGCAGCCTCTAAAGTGGAAGGTTCAGGATGGGCAATTCTCGTTTGGGTTCCGCGATCGGGAAGATTAGAAATTTTACAGAGTACACTTCATCAATTATTTACACAATGGGATACGATACCGCTCCTTGTACTAGACGTGTGGGAACATGCGTATTATTTACAATACCAAAATCGAAAAGATGAATATATTAAAAATTGGTGGAATGTTGTAAATTGGCCGGATGTAGAAAAAAGATTTGAAAGTGCAAAACAAATAGAATGGACACCTTATTAGACGCAGGTTCTCTGCGTCTTTTTTATTGGAAGGAGAGGGAGATTTCGTTCATATTTTAAAAGGCCAAGCATACACTTGTACAAAAAGTGCCAAAAGGACGTGGGGGGAAATATGAGACGAATTTGTGTAATCATTACGCTTCTTATTATGTACGCAAGCGTTATACCAATTCCTACATATGCAAAGATGACCAGCAATGTTAGTGCTCGAAATGCTGTATTAATGGAGCAACAGTCAGGTCGCGTATTATACGGAAAAGCAGAACATGAGCCGCAGAAGATTGCTAGTATAACAAAAATTATGACTGCCTTGTTAGCTGCTGAGTCAGGGAAAATGAAAGAAATGGTCTCGGTTAGTAATGAAGCAGTGAGAGTAGAAGGCTCAGCAATTTATTTAAAGCCTGGACAGAAAGTAAAATTAGAGGATTTAGTATATGGACTCATGCTTAGATCTGGTAATGATGCAGCACAAGTAATTGCTGAAAATGTAGGAGGGAGTATAGAAGGGTTTGTATATTTAATGAATGAAAAGGCGAAACAAATTGGAATGAAAGATACTCACTTTTCAAACCCACATGGTTTGGATGGAGATGGCTCCCATTATTCGTCGGCCTATGATATGGCACTTTTAACAAGGTATGCAATGGGGAACGAAACCTTTAAGAAGATTTTTGGGACAAAAACGTATAAATCAGATTCGTGGGATTATCCGTGGAAAAACAAACATAAACTTGTGACGTCTTATTATGAATTTGCAACAGGAGGAAAAACGGGTTTTACGAAGAAAGCAGGCCGGACGCTTGTTACAACAGCATCAAAAGATGGACTAGATTTAATTGTCGTAACTTTGAGCGCTTCTAGCGATTGGGATGATCATATGAATTTATTTGATAAAGGTTTTGAACGTTTCAAACAAACAAACGTGGTAGGACAAGGAGCTCTTGCTGAAATAACTGAAAAGAAATATGCCAATCATGTTTATACGAAAAATAGTTTTGCGGTACCTTTAACTGAGCAGGAAAGAAAGAATGTCGTATTAAAAGTTGAACTTGATAAAAGTGCGAAACTTAAGGATGGAGTAAAGGTTGGAAAGACAGAAATTTATGTTGGCAATGAGAAAGTTGGAGAACGAAATTTATTTTATAGTAAACGAAAGTTAGTAGCTACAACGGGAGTGTATTGGAATAATGTGAAAGAAATTTTTTCTCATATGATAGGTGTTGGAAGCGATGGTTAATCTCGTATGGGTAGCGATGGCAGTCATAGGGATTGTATATGCCATGATAAATGGAACGATGGAAGCAATCAATAAAGCAGTATTTGATGGAGCAAAAGACGCAGTAACAATTTGTATAGGACTCATTAGTGTTTTAGTATTTTGGCTCGGTTTAATGAAAGTTGCAGAGGAAGCAGGATTGTTAAAAAAGTTAGTGTCACTTTTTATGCCGATAGTAAAAAGATTGTTTCCAGAAATACCAAAGGACCATCCGTCAATGGGATTTATTTTATCGAATATGATGGCTAACTTTTTTGGGTTAGGTAATGCTGCGACCCCTCTTGGTATAAAAGCGATGGAACAATTGAAAGAGTTAAATGGGGGAAAGGATTCGGCGAGCCGTTCTATGGTGACGTTTCTTGCGTTAAATACATCAGCGATTACTTTAATTCCTACTACTGTCATCTCAATTCGAATGACGTATGAATCAGCGAATCCAACTGAAATTGTTGGGGTAACATTCATTGCACAAGTACTCTCTATGATCGGAGCGATTTGGATTGATCGCTATTTTTACCGAAGAAGGAGTAGGAAGGGGCGGAAAAAATGAGTATTGTTAATACGATATCATTATGGGTAATCCCTTGTGTAATTGGTTTTATCCTTTTATATGGAACGATAAAGAAAGTGCCGACGTATGAATCGTTCGTTGAGGGGGGGAAAGAAGGGATTCAAATTGCAATCTCTATTTTACCGTTTATGGTTGGAATGCTCGTATCTATTTCTATATTTCGAGCTTCAGGTGCATTAGATGCAATGATATCAGTAATGAAGCCGATGTTAGATTTAATTCATGTCCCAGCAGAAATTGTTCCACTAGCACTTATACGCCCTATTTCGGGCTCTGCTGGTTTAAGTATTACGACCGATTTAATTGCCACATATGGACCAGACTCGTTCATTGGACGATTGGCTTCTACAATGCAAGGGAGTACAGATACGACTTTTTATATTTTAACAGTATACTTCGGAGCTGTTGGAATTAGAAAAATGGGAGATGCATTAAAAGTAGGACTTTTTGCTGATTTAATCGGAATTATTTGTTCGATTGTGTTTGTTTCTTTAATGTTTAAGTAATACTATTCATTTTTTATGCTATTTCGCTTATAATACGTATACGACCACTATTAAGGTGTTGCTTAATAGTGGTTTTTTTATGCGGTATTTTTGACAAAATAATGAACTTTTATTGTGAGCAATATGAAAAATATGGACAATAATAAAAGGTAAAACCATGATTTGACCTTTATATGTTTATTATCATCGCTATGTTGTTTAAGTAAGAGGAAGCGAAAAGCCGTTAAGCGTATGCGGTTGCCAAGTCTTTCTAATGTAAGGTAAGATAAATTCGAGGTGAAAAAAAGAAATGGAACGATTACAAAAAGTGATTGCGCAAGCAGGTATTGCATCGAGAAGAAAGGCTGAGGAATTAATTCAGCAAGGAAAAGTGAAAGTTAACGGGAAAATAGTGAAGGAGTTAGGAACGAAAGTAACTCCTCAAGATAAAGTAGAAGTAAATAACATCCCTCTTGAAAAAGAAGAACCTGTTTATTTTTTACTATATAAACCAACTGGCGTAATTTCAAGTGTATCAGATGATAAAGGAAGAAGTGTTGTAACAGACTTTTTCCCGGAAATTACACAACGTTTATTCCCAATCGGACGCTTAGATTATGATACGTCTGGCGTATTATTAATGACAAACGATGGGGACTTCGCAAATGTATTAATGCACCCTAGATATAAAGTTGAAAAAACATATGTTGCAAAAATAAAAGGTCCTCTAACAGGTGAGAAAATTCGCATGTTAGAACGCGGTGTTATGTTAGAAGACGGAAAAACAGCACCAGCGCGTGTGAAAATCATTTCTTGGGACAAGCGTAAAGAAATGGCGATTGTACAATTAACAATTCATGAAGGTCGTAACCGTCAAGTACGTCGTATGTTTGAAGCTTTAGACTGTAAAGTAGTGAAACTAAAGCGTGAACGCTACGCCTTTTTAGAAGTGGGTAGCTTGCGACCTGGTGATGCAAGAGAATTGACACCGCATGAGGTGAAACAATTACGTGCATTGGCTTCTACAAAGCCTCGCTAATCGATATTGTGAAACTTTCACCAGTGGAATGCTCCGCTGGTGATTTATTAAAAATACATATATTCATCACTCGTCGAAGAGAGGGGAAACAATATGAAAAAAAATCGTTTATTATTTCGCGTTATTATTCTGCTCATTTTAAGCGGTGCTGTAGGATTTACACTTTATCAAGGATATTTCTCTAAAGAAGAGAAAATGGAAATTGGAAAAGAAGCACCTAACTTTGTTGTGACAGATTTAGAAGGAAAGAAAATTGAGCTAAAAGATTTTAAGGGAAAAGGTGTATTTTTAAACTTTTGGGGTACGTGGTGTAAACCTTGTGAGAAAGAAATGCCTTATATGAATGAACTATATCCAAAGTATAAAGAAAAAGGCGTTGAAATCATTGCGTTAGATGCAGATGAAACGGATATTGCTGTTAAGAATTTTGTGAAACAATACGATCTTAAGTTTCCCGTTGCAATCGATAAAGGTGGAGAAATTATAAAAACGTATGGAGTAATACCATTACCAACAAGCTTCTTGATTGATAAAGATGGTAAGGTGATTCAAGAGATTAAAGGTGAACAAACGAAGGAACAATTGGAGGAGTATTTAAAGAAAATCACTCCGTAATAAAGAAAACCTTTACATACAAGGCGCTTACCTATAGTGCCTTCGGTTTAAAAATTCTGAGTATTGCGGTAACTTGAAGTTAGAATATACAATAGTACATATAGATACAGGGGCGGTGAGAGTGTTGAAAGAAATTAAATGTGAATGTGGACATGTGAATCCGATAGGAACTGTTTTTTGTGAAGCTTGTGGGAAACCATTTGAAAGCAATGAAAATATAAAACTATTGGATATGCGCTATGAGGGGAGTGCTCGGAGATCTCTCACGCAAACAAAAACGATTATTGATAAAATTTGGAGCTTTTTCTCTTCTGTAAAAGTAGGTGTATGGCTCATTGTAATCACTTTAGCTGCATCGGCGATAGGGACTATTTTTCCGCAAGAAATGTACATAACTCCAGGAATTGCACCAGCTGAATATTATAAGCAAGAATACGGATTTTTAGGGCAATTATACTATCAATTAGGCTTTAATAATTTATACGGTTCATGGTGGTATATGATGTTAATTGCTTCAATTGGTATTTCTCTTGTGATATGTAGCTTAGACCGTGTCATTCCACTTTATAAAGCTTTAAAGAAGCAAGGGGTAAAAAGACACCCTAGCTTTTTAAAGAGACAAAGATTATATGGCACCGGTACACCGCAAGAGGGAGATTTTGAAAAAGTTCAAAAGAACTTAAAGAAAACGAACTATAATGTGAAAGTGGAAGACGGAAACGTTTTAGCAGAAAAGGGGCGTTTCTCGCGTTGGGGTCCATATGTAAATCATATCGGTCTTATTATCTTTTTATTCGGTGCGATGCTTCGTTTTTTACCGAGTATGTATGTAGATGAAACGCTTTGGTTACGTGATGGTGAAACGAAAGAAATACCAGGGACGGATGGCCAATATTATTTAAAAAGTGAGAAGTTTATAAAGGAAGTTTATGATAAAAGTAAGGACAAGGAAGTTTTTGATGAAGCAATTGACCGTGTAGGTGATAAAATGATTGCGAAAAACTTCCAAACGAATGCCGTATTATATAAAGCGGTAGGTGAAAAGATAGCTGGACAAAAACCAAAATTGGAAAAAGTAAAAGAAGTTGAAATTCGAGTAAATGAACCGCTGAAATTTGATCAATTTGCTGTTTATCAATTGAGTTATAGAGAAAATGAATTTAAAAGTATGTCCTTCCGTTTGCAAAATAAAGAAAATAATCAAAAGTGGGGACCGATTAAAGTTGATTTAACAAACCCTGCAGAAAAATATGATTTAGGAAATGGTTATTCTTTAGAACTATTAAGCTATTTCCCTGATTTTTATTTTGATGAGAATGGAAGACCAAATACAAAAACAAAATTACCAAACAACCCTGCATTCGTATTTAAAATGTTTACACCTGAAACACCAGATGGTGAAGTGAGTTTTGTTGGTATACAGCAAAATATAGAAGCTGATGGGAATAACAAATATAAAATGTCCTTTGCAGGTGTGGAAATGCAAAATGCAACAGCACTTACTGTAAGAAAAGATTTAACGCTTTGGATTCTCGGTATTGGAGGGTTTATATTTATGGTTGGTGTCATTCAAGGTATGTATTGGAATCATCGCCGTATTTGGATACAACGCGTTAATGATGAATGGTGGATTGCAGGACATACGAATAAAAACTGGTTCGGTTTAAAGAAAGATATTGAAAGAGTACTAGAAGGTACAGCAATTCCGCAACCAAATGATAAAGTAGTCGATAAAAAAATTAGTTAAGGTGGGGAAACGATATGGTGCAAATAAGTAGTAACTTTCTCTTTACCGCATTTATTTTATATTTAATTGCCACTCTATTTTTTGGGGGAGCAATTAAAGAAAAGGGTCATAAATGGGCAAACGTAGGAATAACGATTACAATTTTAGGGTTTATTGCACAAACAGTTTATTTTGTAACAAGGTGGATCGCATCAGGTCATGCGCCAGTTAGTAACTTTTTTGAATTTGGTACGTTTTTCGGCATGATGCTTGTCGGAGCATTTATTGTCATGTACTTTATGTACCGCGTAAGTATAATCGGACTATTTGCATTACCAGTTGCGCTTTTATTAATTGCTTATGCAAGTATGTTTCCGAGGGAAATATCACCGCTTATTCCATCTTTAAAAAGTAATTGGTTACATATTCACGTGACGACTGCGGCTGCAGGACAAGCAATTTTAGCAATTAGTTTTATTACGGGCGTTATGTATTTATTGAAAAATGTAGATCAATCAGTGAAAAGTAAACGTACATTTTGGCTAGAGACGGTAGTATTCACACTTGTTTGTACAGTTGGGTTTATTGGAGTAACAACGGTATATTCTAGTATGAAATATGAAGCAAAGTTTCAATGGATTGATAAAAATGAACAACAAGTGGAAATGAAATACAATCTTCCGGCTTTAGTGGGGCCGCATGAAGGGAAGTTACTGACAGAAAATAAATTAGAGCCGACAGTTGAAGTTCCGGCGATTGTAAATGCGAAAAAATTAAATACTGTTATTTGGTCAGTGTTAGTCGGAACGTTACTCTATATTGTATTAAGGCTAATTTTACGTAAACGAGTATCAGCGGCACTTCAGCCGTTAGTGAAAAATACGAATAGCGATTTGTTAGATGAAATAGGATATCGTTCTATTGCAATTGGATTCCCAGTTTTCACATTGGGTGCATTAATTTTCGCCATGATTTGGGCTCAAATAGCGTGGACACGTTTTTGGGGCTGGGATCCGAAAGAGGTTTGGGCACTTATAACGTGGCTTTTTTATGCGGCGGTATTACATTTACGTTTATCAAAAGGATGGCATGGAGAGAAGTCAGCATGGTTAGCGGTAATTGGTTTTGCAATTATTATGTTTAACTTTATTGTAGTAAACTTAATTATCGCGGGTTTACATTCATACGCATAGAGAAATAAAATAGGAGAGTGTATGTCACTTTCCTATTTTATTTTTGTCAACTTTTCTTCTTTTTTGAGAAAAACATGACAAAGTAGCGGTTGATTTTGTAAAATGATGTCGAGGACATTATATACTGTTCAAAAAAAATACATAGTTTTGGAAAAAAATTGAACAAACTTTATTATTCTTGTGAAGCATAATATGGAAAGTGAAACATTTAGAGGATTGCTTAAATAAACGAGAATAGCGCAACATAATAGTATAGAAGGGTAGGTGTGAACCGTTGTGGTAAAAGTACGCAACGGGTAGAAATGGAAAATGAATCAAGAATTTTAATTGTAGACGATGAGGATCGTATTCGTCGTTTGTTGAAAATGTATTTAGAGAGAGAACAATACACAATTGAAGAAGCAGACAATGGTGATACAGCTTTAGAAATGGCACTGCAAAATGATTATGATTTAATTTTATTAGATCTTATGATGCCTGGTAAAGATGGTATCGAAGTATGTAAAGGGGTTCGTGAGAAGAAAGCGACGCCAATTATTATGTTGACAGCAAAAGGTGAAGAAGTAAATCGAGTACAAGGGTTTGAGGTAGGAACCGATGATTATATTGTGAAACCATTTAGCCCACGTGAAGTAGTGCTTCGAGTGAAAGCGGTCTTACGCCGTTCTGTACCAACAACATTCTTTACGCAAGATACAACGACAAAAGATGTTACTGTATTCCCTCATTTAACAATTGATAATGATGCACACCGTGTTACAGCAGATGGTAATGAGGTGAACTTAACACCGAAAGAGTACGAATTACTATTATTCTTAGCGAAAGCGCCTGATAAAGTATTCGATCGTGAGCAATTGCTAAAAGAAGTATGGCAATATGAATTCTTCGGAGATTTACGTACAGTTGATACGCATGTAAAGCGTTTACGTGAGAAGTTAAGTAAAAAATCACCCGATGCTGCGAAGATGATTGTTACCGTTTGGGGCGTAGGTTACAAGTTTGAGGTTGTGAACGACTGATGCTTTGGAGAAGTGTAGTAGGGAAGTTATGGATGACCATATTACTTCTCGTTTCGTTCGTGCTTGGATTTGTTGCGATTTTACTTTCACAGTTTTTTAGAACATATTATGTTGATATGAGTGAAGCTAGGCTTCAAAAGGTTGCAACAAGTGTTTCAGAGTTAATTGAAGAAGGTGCCGATGTCAAAACGATTGAGAATATCGCGTACAAATTCTCTGACCCACTTTCAAGGATCATTATTGTAGAAGATGGTAAAGAAATATCTTCTTCACCGAAACAAGAAGGATTAGTCACTCTTACAATGGATGACTTAAAAGAAGATAAAGAATTAGCGGCTGTTTTTACAGACAAAAAAGAAATTAAGAATAACATTAGAAAAGCCTCTAATAGTAGAAAGAATAAAAATACTGAAAATGATATTATGATTGTCGGAAAACCAGTACAGTCAAAAAATGAAAGTGCAGTGTTTGTATACGAATCTTTACAAGTACCGATACAAGGTATGGAAAGAACGACTGATTTTATATTCTTATCAGCAGGGATTGCGATTATATTAACAACTTTCTTTGCATTCTTCTTATCTACTCGAATTACAGCGCCACTTCGTAAAATGCGTGAGGTTGCTTTTGAGGTGTCGCGTGGGAAGTTTGATGCAAAAGCTCCTATGGTATCCCAGGACGAGATTGGTGAGCTTGCAACAGCCTTAAATCAAATGGGGAAACAGTTGAAGTTTAATATGAATGCCCTGCAGCAAGAGAAAGAGCAGTTAGCTAGTATTTTAAGTAGTATGGCAGATGGGGTTATTACATTAAATCAAGAGGGTGAAGTCGTTGTAATCAATCCGCCGGCTGAACATTTCTTACAAGTTTGGCAAGAAGAAAAAGAGATAGAGCTCAGTAAAAAACTACCTTCTGAACTTGTTGAACTATTCCATCTCGTTGTAGAAAGCGAACAACAACAAGTGGTTGAAATTAATTTACAAAAAGGTAACTATGTAGTTCTTATGACGCCGCTTTACAATCAAACGAAAATTCGCGGGGCTGTAGCTGTATTGCGTGATATGACGGAAGAACGCCGTCTTGAGAAGATGCGTCAAGACTTTATTGCGAACGTATCACATGAACTTCGTACACCGATGGTCATGCTTCAAGGGTATAGTGAAGCGATTTTAGACGATATTGTGCAAACAAAAGAAGAAATTAATGAGTTTGTTCAAATCATTTATGACGAATCCGTTCGTTTAGGTAAACTTGTAAATGAATTGTTAGATTTAGCGCGTATGGAAAGTGGTAATGTAGAATTACATATAGGTGAAGTTGATATTCATCCTTTCGTTGAAAAAATAGGTCGTAAATTCCAAGGGATTGCAAAGGATAAAGAAGTCGCGTTAACGGTTGATTTCAAAAATCCAATTGAGCAATACCCGTTTGATGCAGATCGTATGGAACAAGTATTGACGAATTTAATTGATAACGCAATACGTCATACGAACGCAGGTGGACACGTAACACTTGTAATTGATACGAAAAATAATGGTCTTATTTTTGAAGTGCAAGATTCGGGCGCTGGTATTCCAGAAGAAGATATTCCATTTTTATTTGATCGTTTCTATAAAGCTGATAAAGCAAGAACCCGTGGGAAAAAAGGTGGAACAGGACTCGGGCTTGCGATTGCAAAAAATATTGTGCAAGGCCATGATGGGAAAATTGCTGTTTCAAGTGTTGTTGGAGAGGGAACTACATTCTCTGTATATTTACCGAATCGTATAATTTAGATATGTGTTTTTTAAGTTGATAATGAATAAAGTTCTACTGTTGTTTATTTTTTTGTAAAATCAATTAAATAAATAATAGTAGAACTTTTTTTCTAACTTAGTCGAATAAAGAATGATGAGAGGGGTGTCGTAAAGTGATGAAATTATATACAAAAACAGGAGATAAAGGGACAACAAGTGTAATAGGCGGCAGAGTGGATAAAGATAATATCCGAGTTGAAGCATATGGCACGATAGATGAGGCGAATTCTCATATTGGATATGCGATGACTAAACTACAAGGCGGGTCTTTCGGAGATATTTACAATGAACTTGAAACGATTCAACATGAACTATTTGATTGCGGGGGAGACTTGGCGATAGTAGGCGAGAAAATTCCTTATAAAGTAAAAATTGAAATGGTCGAAAACTTAGAAAGTAGGATTGATTCGTATATAGAAGAAGCACCGCCACTAGAACGGTTTATTTTACCAGGTGGAAGCGAGTCGGCAGCTGCTATTCATATTGCACGTACAGTTGTAAGGCGAGCAGAACGATGTATCGTGTCCCTGCAAAAAGAAGGAGAAATAAATGAAGTTGTTCTAAAGTATGTAAATAGATTATCTGATTATTTATTTGCAGTAGCTAGAGTAATAAACGCTCGATTACAAGTAAAAGATGTAGAGTATAATCGCAGTGCAATCGTTTTTCGTGATAAGAAAGAGAAGGAAGTGGAGTGATTCACTTTCTTTTTTTGTATAGTTTTTTCTGTAATATACCAAAATAGAGAAGGTATGGTCGTAATTAGAAAACGGAGGATGTATATGAAAGCTTTAAAATATGGCGTCATGTTATTGACAGTACTGTTTTTATCTCAATTACATGTGTACGCAGAGGGAAATCAATGGGCATGGCCTGTTGAAGGGCAGATAAGTGATTATTTTGGGACAAGGCACGGAAAACACTACGGTATAGATATAGCGGCACCGATCGGCGCGCCTGTGTCAGCTATTCAAGAAGGTAAGGTAACAAAGTCTTATTATTCAAGTAGTTATGGAAATGTTGTTTTTATTAAACATGGAGAATATGAGGCTGTGTATGCACATTTAAATAAGAGATATGTAGTTCAAGGGGATTATATTTCAAAGGGAGAAATAATTGGAGAAGTAGGAAATACAGGAGAATCCCGAGGTGCACACTTACATTTAGAAGTTCATCAAGGAAGATGGACGATGGCAAAAAAAAATGCGATGAATCCATTGCTTGTTTTACATGAACAAAGAAATGAAGCAGTTTCTTCATCGTTATACGTCGTCCAAAAAGGCGACACTCTAGTTAGCATTGCGCGGAAATTTAGAATGTCAGTTAAGGAAATTCAAGAAAAAAATGGGTTGCAACAAGAGCTGATTTATCCAAATCAACAATTATATGTAAAGTAAAAAAAAGAGCTAGTTTATAACTAGCTCTTTTTTACCAAAAAATAAAGACACATATAAATCCAGAAATAGCTAAGTAGCTATATAAGTAAAATACTTTCGCTCTTGTTTTTTCGTTTGTTCGAAATAGTACAATAGTCGGTTCAATTAAACCAATTGTCAAACAAAGTAAACCAAGAAGCATACAACCGATTGAAATAGAGTACAGGGCGATTTGTGGTCCTTGAAATGGAATCATCCATTTTAATAAAAATGCAATGAGTGCAGTATAGCAAATGCTGCCGATGTATTTATTCAATGGTGCATTAGAACGGAAACCAGGAAGCTTTTTTAAGAAAGAGCGGGAAACAACTTCAGTTTGTAAAGATGTATGCTCTTCTATTATTTTTTGAGCTTCTTTTCCTTTTTGGAAAAGGGATAATATCCAGTTTCGCTCACCTTGAAAAATAAATTGTGAAGTTGTCAAATAATGATCAACCTTTACTTTATTCCAACTCTTCCATGGATGACGCTCACATAATTTTAATTTACTTTCTGTCTTTTTATCATACTGATAAATACTGATGCCATCTTCATCGAAAGCAGCATAGTATGTCTCGCTTGAGAATGTGCCTAAATCAATTGGACAGTAGAAAAGTAATTCTTTTTTTAAGTAAAAGTATTCTTTCCTTAAGTTTTTTTTCATTGTTTCTCGAATAGAGTGTCTCTTCTCTTTCTTCATGACATTTCCTCCATAATCCAGAAAATGTTCTTATCTTAACAATTCAACATCTTATCACTTTTAATTATATATGACTAGGGGATTCATAGGAGAAATGCCGAATACTAAAAAATATGGAGTGTATTGTAAAATATAATGAATGATTTTGATTATGTAAAATTAATAACTTATTTTTAATAAGTTACGGTTTTTTTGTTCACAATACGATCATGTTGTTGTATAATGAAGTAGAAAATAGAATATCGGTCTATCTTCGGGGCAGGGTGAAAATCCCGACCGGCGGTGATGAACTATATGTGATTTTGTTCTAAGCCCGCGAGCCGTTAAGGCAGGATTTGGTGTGATTCCAAAGCCGACAGTACAGTCTGGATGGGAGAAGATGGAGGTTCAAGCGTTCAAAAAAGATAGGTATTTGAACGTCTGTTTGATGTGCCTTAAATTCTCCCTTTGTGTAAAACACAAAGGGTTTTTTCGTTCTATGAAAAAGTAGGCATAGCAGAACCTTTCCACTTTCCATGAGATGATCGATGGAAAAGGAGAGAGAAAGATGAAACAAAAAAACAGTGTAGTGCAGATGGTGAGTGTAGCAATGCTAAGTAGTATTGCATATTTACTGATGATGTTGGATTTCCCGTTCCCAGGGCTTCCGCCATTTTTAAAAATTGATTTTAGTGATGTGCCAGCTTTAATTGCTGCGATTATTTTCGGACCAGTTGCAGGGGTAATTGTAGAAGCGATAAAGAATATTTTACATTACGGGATTCAAGGGAGTTTAACGGGAGTACCAGTTGGAGAAATTGCTAACTTTATTGCAGGATGTTTATTTATTGGACCAGCAGCTTTCTTATTTAGGAAGTATCGTACTGTTAAGAGTTTAACGACAGGATTAATGCTAGGGACAATTACAATGGCGCTCATTATGAGTGTATTAAATTACATCATCATATTCCCAGCTTACACTTGGTTTTTAAATTCACCAGCTATGTCTAGCGAAGCGATAAAAACAACGGTTGTAACGGCAATCTTACCATTTAATTTGATTAAAGGAATTGTTGTAACAATTGTATTTGTAGCGTTATTCTCACGCCTGAAAGTATGGGTATTTGCAAAAATGAAAAATGCATAAATATAAAATAAAACCATTAGTAGTATACAACTACTAATGGTTTTTTATTAAGGAGACTGAAAATAGAAAACAAAAAATACCCCTCAAATGAATGAGGGGTATTTTTTGAAGTTAATAAAAGACTATTCGAATTTTAAAGCATCGCCGTCGAATGATTCGTCAGCAACTTTAATTGAGTCAGTTGGACAACCTTCGAATGCATCCATCATATCTTCAAGTAATACATCTGGAATTTCAACGATACCTTGGTTATCGTCTAATGTTACGAATGCAATACCTTCATCATCATAGTCATAAATGTCTGGTGCAGCAGCACCACAAGCACCACATGCAATACAAGTATCTTTATCAACGATTGTATATTTTGCCATCTTTTTTCCCTCCTGATAATATGTATGTGAAAAGCTCGCCATAAAAATTATAACCTTATTGTAAAACGGTTTTTAAAACTTTTCAACATAAAATTATAATGATAATCCTTATCAATTAGAGTGTCAACTAATTTTTGCATTATGTCATAAGATTTTCAAAATACGTAAATGTTATTTCGTTTGGTACAATATAATATATACAAGTATATATTGCCCATATGATAAGTTTAATGAGTAACGGTAGAGGGCGCAATCATATCAAAAGTAATTAGGTTAGATTGAAAGGTGGAAGCGGTAATGCAACTGCAATATACTGTATTGTATTGTTTAAAACAATTGAATGGTGAAAGAACCGTTTCTTCTATTTATTATTTATTAAAGGGAAAACGTTCTTCGCAAACGTTACAAGATGGAAATATGTTCCGAATTTCTTTTTTGTTTGGAATATATAAATCGTTAAATAGAAATGAATATGATCGTGAAGTTGCAAAGTTGTTGCAAGCAGATTTAATTCAAGAAATACATGAAAATACATATTTGTTAACACCTAAAGGTAAAAAGCAGTTACATACATGGGAGGAAGGGTATGCTTTTCCAGCCCATTTGCATGGTTTGCACTATGGTGAATTAGGTGAAACGTTTTGGAAAAGATTATCTTTAATTATTCAAACTGTATCTAATTTACAACAGAATAATACGAAGTTTATTCCTATTCAACAAGATACAGAAATAATGGTGTGGGTGAAGCGCTTTTTAACAGGTATGCCATATAGGCGAAGTGAATTGGCGAAAAGATTATGGAAAGAAATACATATTCTTTTAGGGAAATGTGATGTGATAGAAGCGACAATTGTAACATATAGATTAACAGGATATGAACGTATCGGTTGTACATTGCAGCAGTTAGCGGAAATTACGAAACGAGATATTTTCAGAGTATATTTTTTATTTTGGGGTACAATTCATTTCCTTATACAAGAAGTTCGCGATAAAGAAAATGAATTTCCGTTATTAGCTGAGATTATCTCTTATCCAAATGAGAGAGCTGAATTATTTAGTTTATCAACAAAAAAAACATATAATTTTTGGAGACAAGGGCGCTCATTAGAAGAAATAGCGACAATTAGAAATCTAAAGGTAGCAACGATAGAAGATCATTTTGTTGAAATTGCTTTGCGAGAAAGAGATTTTTCTATTGAGATGTTTATGGAAAAAGACAAAATAGATAAAGTAACAGAAGTAATTGATGCATTACAAACACGTAAGCTGCGTGAGTTGAAACAAGCTGTTGGAGAGGGTATCTCTTATTTTGAAGTTCGTCTTGTATTGGCGCGGATGGAGGGTATAAATGAAACTTGAGGAATATTTATATAGGTGGTTTGGATATTCTGAATTTCGTCCAGGTCAAAAAGGGGTAATTACAGATTTATTGGAAGGAAAAGATGTTATAGCGATGCTTCCGACCGGAAGAGGGAAGTCTATGTGCTATCAACTTCCAGGGCTCATGCAAGAAGGGACAGTACTTGTTGTATCACCATTATTATCTTTGATGGAAGATCAGGTTACACAATTAAAATATGTTGTGAAAAACCGAGTGATAGCATTTAATAGTTTTCGGACATTACATGAAAAAAGAGAAGCAATGAAAAGGTTAGCTTCCTATAAATTTATTTTTGTTTCACCTGAGATGTTGCAGTCGGAATTGTTAATAAGAGAATTGAAGAAAGTTCATATTTCATTATTTGTTGTGGATGAAGCTCATTGTATTTCGCAATGGGGTTATGATTTTAGACCAGATTATAAAAAACTAAATGTAGTTATTGAAAATATCGGGTCTCCTACGGTGCTAGCATTAACTGCAACAGCGACGAAAGATGTACTCCGAGATATAGCAGAGAGTTTGAATTTGGAGAATGTGACGCAGCATGTGTATTCTATTGATCGTCCAAATATAGCAATGGAAGTACAATTTGTGGAGACGATAGAAGAGAAGAAAGAGGCGCTTTTGGAACAGGTGATGTATTTACAAGGGCCGGGGATTGTATATTGTTCAAGCAGAGCGTGGACAGAACGTTTAACGGAATATTTAAGAGGAAAAGGCGTTACTGGTGTCGCTTTCTATCATGGTGGTATGGAACATGAAGAGCGCATGTTAATTCAACAGCAGTTTATGAATGACCAGTTGCAGCTTGTAATATGTACAAGTGCTTTTGGTATGGGAGTAAATAAATCAAATACGAGATACATTATTCATTTCCACTATCCGACTAATATAGCTTCTTATTTACAAGAAATCGGAAGAGCTGGAAGAGATGGTGAACCTAGTATAGCTATTTTACTATGCAGTCCGTTAGATCACGATTTACCAATTTCAATCATTGAAGATGAATTGCCAAGCCAGTCACAAATACAATTTTTATTTTCTTTACTGCAGGAAAGAATGTTTCAAACGAAAGAATTACCAATAGAAGAGGTAGAAGAAATTTGTTATAATGCAGCAAGATTTAATGAACAATATTGGCGTTTCATCCGCTATCATCTTGAAAAGCTTGGAATCATACAACAGAGAAAATTAATATTAGAGAGCTTGTCAGATGAAATTATGACAAGATTAATAGCTGAAGTAGAAATCAGGCTACGTAATAAATATAGTGAGCTAGAAAACATGAAATCATGGATACAAGTGAAAGAATGTAGACGAGAATATTTGCTGCGACAGTTCGGTTACAGAAAAGAGGGCGAGTTAAAGAATTGCTGCGACTATTGTCATATTACAAAAACAGATTATAAAAAAAGACAAGCGCAACAATCGGATTTCGACTATAATTGGGAAACAGAGTTACAAAAGCTTTTCGGTCTAGAAAAGATGGGGGAATGATGAACATTCAAAGGCATAATATTGAAGACATGAGTCCGAAAGAAATAAGGCTGAATCTGTATATCACACAGTTCATTATTATCGGTATCGGTTGTTTACTAGCATATATACTATTCCGAGATATAAAATCGGTGTATAGTCTGTGGAAATGGGAACCGGTGTCTATACTTATAATAGGTGGCTTGTTAGCGATTGGTATTGTGTTATTAGATTATGTTGCAATGCGAGTATTTCCAGAGTCTTGGTTTGATGATGGTGGTATTAATGATAGGATGTTTCAAGGGATGTCGGTTATGCATCTACTTGTTATTACATTCATTATCGGCTTTGCGGAAGAATTTTTATTTAGAGGTGTAGTGCAGACGCACTTTGGAATTGTAATAGCGAGTTTTGTATTTGCAGTGTTACATATTCGGTATATGAAAAAGCCATTTTTGTTTTGTTTCGTCTGTTTAATTAGTTTTGTCTTTGGTTACGTATTTGAATGGACAGGAAATTTGTTTATAACAATCTTTGCACACTTTCTTGTTGATTTTATAATGGGACTCCAATTAAGAAAATAAATGGAAGGTGGTGGTGAACAACATGAGGAAACGAATTCCTGATTTTGAAGAGGAATTAGAAGTTGAGCGAGTGGAAGAAAAAGAAGGTTTACCGCCGCGTAGTGAAATTCATAGAAATAAAGAAAAAAAACAAAAGTTTAAAATGAATCATATTTTCGTTCGAGTTTTAACATTTCTATTCATATTACTACCAATTAGCATCTTATGGTATACAGATAAATATATTCAGGTGAAAAGTGATAGTAATAACGCTGGAAAAAGTGCATTTGAGGTCATTTTCTTTGATTCAGCTAAATCTCAGTCCGAGGCATCATCTGAGAAAGTCGTCACGCATACGGTGAAAGAGGGAGAAACTTTAGAAAGTATAGCGAAGCAATATTTTTCAGATGAAACTGGGATCGAAGTGATTAAAAAGTATAATGATTTACAAAAAGATGAAGTGAATGTAGGTCAAGAATTAAAAATTCCGATAAAAGATAAGTCCACAAAGCGAGAGAGTTAGTAAAATACTTACTATAAAAACTGGGAATTATCTTTATGAGGAAGGGAGTAAAAAATATATGATATGGATTATCTTATTAAGTACTCTCGTTTGTATTGGTATTATATTTCTTCTTGTAATGTATACGGAAGCAACGCGTGATACGGTGCTAGAACATACTTTAATATTTGAAGAATTTCCGAAAAGTTTTCAAAAAGTAAATGTATTCTTTATATCAGATATTCATAGAAGGGGCATTTCGAATTCGTTAATTGAACAAGTAAAAGGAAAAGTAGATCTTGTAATTATTGGTGGTGATTTAGCGGAAAAAGGTGTCCCTTTATCGAAAATCTCTGCAAATATACAAAAGTTAAGAGCGATAGCTCCTGTATATTTTGTATGGGGAAATAATGATTATGAGATTGAATATCATGAATTGGATGCTTTATTATTAGAAAATAATGTGAAAGTTTTAGATAATACAAGAGTTGTATTTGAGTCTGAATTAGGAGAGAAAATTTGTTTGCTCGGTGTAGATGATGTTGGCTTGAAACGTGATCGTTTAGATTTAGCGTTGGCTGATTGTAAAGAAGATGGTTTTCGCATATTAATTAGCCACAACCCTGATATAATAAATAAAATATCTGGAAAAGAACAAATTTCACTTGTGTTAAGTGGACATACACATGGAGGACAGATTCGATTATTCCCATCTAAAAAATATTTAAAAGGTGGCGTATATAAGCATTCAAATATGACTCTTTTTGTTAGTAATGGGTATGGAACAACGTTGGTTCCACTTCGCTTCCGAGCACCTGCTCAAACACATATTATTACGTTATGCGGAGGGAAATGATGCCAACTCTAAACGGAAAATATAACATAAAAGCTGTTTCGAATATAATTGGAATTCAACCAAGTACGCTTCGTGCATGGGAAAGACGATATCAAATTATAGCCCCAAAGCGGAATCACGCGGGGCATCGATTATATACAGAAGAGCATATTCAAATTTTGAAATGGTTAATGGACAAGGTTTCATCCGGCATGATGATTGGACAAGCAGTTCAATTATTAGAAGGGAATCGTTTGCAGAGTAATGTTCAAAATGAAATACATTACGATAGAGAAGTTGTTTTAGTGGACGATTTACTACAAGCTTTGTTAAAATTTGATGAAATTACAACTTCTGCATTGTTAAACGAGGCTTTTAGTATTTATGCAACAGAAAAAGTTATAGCAAGTATTGTTCTTCAAGTGTCAAATAAATTGTTAGCGTTAAAAAATAACAATGAAGTTACAATGGTGCAATTCCAATATGTCGTATCATTTTTACAAACGCGTCTAGGGATGGTATATCATAATGCATCATCGTTTTCTTCTATACACAAAGTTGTCGTGTTAGAAAGTAATATGTTGAAAGGGTTTGTTTTCTCAACGTATTTACGATTAAAAGGATATGATGTGATATATATTCGGGCAAACTTAGCGGAAGATAGTATTTCGTTAGCTGTTGAGCAAATAAGACCTAAATATGTAGTAATCTCTTGTGATGACGGACGAGAACGGAAGAACGCAATGAGCTATGTGGATTTTTTGCAAGAAAAAAATGAGAACCTTTCTGTTGGGATTATAGGAGAAATAGGTGCTCGAGATCAGTTGAACATTCAAACAAGCCTAATTGGTGATACGAAAGAAGAATGGGATAATTGGTTAAACATGTTAGAATAGTTGTTCGAAAAGAACCATCTATTTTCTATTTCATATAATAAAAATTATATTCATTGGTTGCGTAGGGAGGGTATGAGATGAGGCTGGAACGATTAAATTACAATAAGATAAAAATTTTCTTAACATTTGATGATTTATCTGAAAGAGGATTAACGAAAGAAGATTTGTGGAGAAATGCACCGAAAGTACAGCAATTATTTCGTGATATGATGCAAGAAGCAAATAAAGAATTAGGATTTGAAGCGGATGGTCCGATTGCAGTTGAAGTATTTTCTCTACAAGCGCAAGGAATGGTCGTAATTGTAACGAAAGAACATCAAGAAGCGGATACAGATGATGAGTTTCGTGACGAGTTTATTGAAATGCAAGTGACTCTAGATGAAAGCGAGCATATCCTTTATGAGTTTGCTACACTAGATGACGTAATTAACCTGTCGAATCGTTTATATAACCTTGATGTAACTGGCGGAAAATTATATACGTGGGATGGGCGTTTCTATCTTTGGATGGAAGAAGAGGAGCAAATTCAATTACTGAAGGCAGATTTTATAGCTATTTTAGCGGAATATGGTAATCCGTCTACAGCAACTATTTATCGTCTAATGGAGTATGGTAAAGAATTAATGGCTTCTCAAGCAATTGAACAAATACACAATTACTTTGTGAAAAAACAAAACCTTAGCTAATGTAACATAGCTAAGGTTTTGTTTTTTTACCTTACTTAAATGTATCTTTTCAAAGTACTGTACATGAATACAATAAAAAATATTTAAATATTTAAGTATTTTACTTTTCTAAAAGTAATAAAAGGACTATAATGATAGTGAAAACGCTTGCAAAAGAAAATACTTTGTATATATTTGTTAGCGTTTTCTATTGCATTCCAAATTTAACGGTGTATACTAGGCAATGAAGGTTTACTAAACAAGTGAAATTACAGGGGGTTTACTTACTATGGTAGCCGAAAAGGGAACTCAAACAAAAACACAACAACAAAGGGAACAACATTTTGAACTATTGAATTCAACACAAATTGTTATCAGTGAAGCGTTAGAAAAATTGGGTTATCCAAACGAAGTATATGAATTATTAAAAGAACCAGTTCGTATGATGACAGTGAAAATACCAGTTCGTATGGATGACGGGACTGTTAAAATATTTACAGGATATCGTGCACAACATAATGATGCTGTTGGTCCAACGAAAGGTGGAATTCGCTTCCATCCGAATGTAACAGAAAACGAAGTGAAAGCACTTTCAATTTGGATGAGTTTAAAATGTGGTATTGTCGATTTACCATATGGCGGAGGTAAAGGTGGAATTATCTGTGACCCACGTGAAATGTCATTCCGTGAGTTAGAAAGATTAAGCCGCGGTTATGTACGAGCAATTAGTCAAATCGTAGGGCCGACGAAAGATATTCCAGCTCCAGATGTATTCACAAACTCTCAAATTATGGCATGGATGATGGATGAGTATAGCCGTATCGATGAATTTAACTCACCAGGATTTATTACAGGTAAGCCACTTGTATTAGGTGGATCACATGGACGTGAAACAGCAACGGCGAAAGGTGTTACAATTTGTATTCGCGAAGCTGCAAAAAAACGCGACATTGATATTAAAGGTGCACGCGTTGTTGTTCAAGGATTCGGTAATGCTGGTAGCTTCTTAGCTAAATTTATGCATGATGCAGGTGCAAAAGTTATTGCAATCTCAGATGCTTACGGCGCATTGCATGATCCAAATGGATTAGATATTGATTATTTATTAGACCGTCGTGATAGCTTCGGTACAGTAACAAAACTATTTAATAATACAATTTCAAACAAAGAATTGTTAGAACTTGATTGTGACATTTTAGTTCCAGCTGCAATTGAGAATCAAATTACAGAAGAAAATGCTAATGATATTAAAGCAAAAATTGTTGTTGAAGCTGCAAATGGTCCAACAACATTAGAAGCAACTAAAATTTTAACAGATCGCGGAATTTTACTTGTTCCAGACGTATTAGCGAGTGCTGGTGGGGTAACAGTATCTTACTTTGAGTGGGTACAAAATAACCAAGGTTACTACTGGACTGAAGAAGAAGTAGAACAACGTTTAGAAAAAGTAATGGTAAGATCATTTGATTCTATTTATGAAACAGCACAAGTTCGTAAAGTGAATATGCGCTTAGCAGCGTATATGGTCGGTGTTCGTAAAATGGCTGAAGCAAGTCGCTTCAGAGGTTGGGTATAATATTATATTGTGAGAAAACGTGATTCCTTTCGAGGGAATCACGTTTTTTTGTTGAGGTATTAGAGTGAGGTGTTGTAAATGGGAAATGAAATGATGGAACGGGTAGAACAATTAGAAGAAAAGGTTAAGAGGTTAGAGGGAGAACTCGTAAAAACGAAGCAAGACCGAAAAGCAAGTACCGCTCGGGTGTTCGGAGAAGGATTATTGTTTTTAATATTTGGTGCGGTTGTAGTAGGACCGATTATCGCTTTTGTATTAGTAATTATTAATTGGTTTGTTGAAAAATAAAATAAAAACAAAAAGAACGCTTGTTCTACACGAACAAACGTGCTATACTCTCTTTAGATAAACAAAACGGAAATGATTTTAAGGAGAGATAAATGATGAAAATGACAGTAGACCAAAGATTTATGATGCCAGCAGATGTTGTAGAACGAGTGGAAGTATTAAGAAACAAACAAAGTAAGCGCGGCACATTATTACAATCAGTAAATAAATTTTTCGGTTTAGATACGAAAGAAGATTGTGTTTGGTTTTACGGTTTTTATGGAGTTGCTGTAAGTATTTTATTATTTATGGTGTTCACATCAAATATTTTCGATTTTCTCTTCGCGTAAGAAATATGCTATAAGGACATTGCTACCGAATACATATATAAAGAAGTAAGGTAATCTTCTGAAGCGGGAGTTGGTAGTAATGGCGATGTTTCCTATAGAGCGTAACTATATTGGATATGGAAGTTCACGACCGGGTATTCCTCTTTCTAAAGTAAGGTTTATTGTAAGTCATGATACGGGGAATCCTGGTAGCAATGCGATTGGGAATCGGGATTATTTTAATGAAATACAGCCGAAAGCTTCGGCACATACATTTATAGATGATAAAACGATATTGGAAATTATTCCTATAAATGAAGTTGCCTACCATGTTCGATATGGTGTGCCGACAGATAATGACTTATATGGGTATGATGCCAATAAGGCTGCCATTGGAGTAGAGCTTTGTTATGGTGGTGATGTTAACTTTTGGGAAGCATATACCCGTTTTACGTGGTATCATGCGTATTTATGTCAAAACTTCGGCTTGAATCCGAAAAAAGATATCGTATCACATAAAACACTTGACCCAGCTAGAAAGATTGATCCTGAAAATGTATTAGGGAAACAAGGTATTAAATTTCAGCAGTTTTTAGCAGATGTCTATCGGATGTACGTTTCGTTTAGATGACAAACATATGAAAAATGAATACAATAAAGATAGGTGCCTACTGCTGTAAGTAGGTTTTTTCTTGTTTTTATAAATAGTGTATTGGTAGAAGACTAGGAGTGAACCGAGTATGCAGAAAGAAACAGCTATTATAATTGGAGGCGGTCCGTGCGGATTAGCAGCAGCAATTTCGTTGCAAAAGGTAGGGATAAATCCGTTAGTAATTGAAAAAGGAAACATTGTAAATGCAATTTATAATTATCCAACTCATCAAACATTTTTCTCCTCTAGTGAAAAATTAGAAATTGGTGATGTAGCTTTTATTACAGAAAATCGTAAGCCTGTTCGAAATCAAGCGCTTGCGTATTATCGTGAAGTAGTAAAGCGTAAATCTGTACGTGTAAATGCTTTTGAACGAGTGGAGAACGTTCAAAAAGATGGAGAAGCTTTTCAGGTTGAGACGACAAAGCGTGACGGAAGTAAAGAAATATATATAGCGAAATATATTGTAGTAGCAACTGGATATTATGACAATCCAAATTATATGAATGTTCCTGGTGAGGAATTGAAGAAGGTAGCTCACTATTTTAAAGAAGGACATCCTTATTTTGATCGAGATGTAGTCGTTATAGGTGGGAAAAACTCGAGTGTAGATGCCGCTTTAGAGCTTGTGAAAGCTGGTGCGCGTGTAACGGTTTTATATCGCGGAAGTGAGTATTCACCAAGTATAAAGCCGTGGATTTTGCCAGAGTTTGAGGCGTTAGTCCGAAATGGTACAATTGATATGTATTTCGGGGCTCATGTGAAAGAAATTACTGAACATACATTAACGTATACAGTTGATGGCGAAGCATATACAATCCAAAATGATTTTGTATTTGCGATGACTGGTTACCATCCTGATCATAGTTTCTTAACAAAGATGGGTGTTCGGATTGATGAAGAGACAGGACGTCCAATTTATGCAGAGGATACGATGGAAACGAACGCTGAAAATATTTTCATTGCAGGTGTAATTGCTGCTGGAAATAATGCAAATGAAATATTTATTGAGAACGGTCGATTTCATGGGGATGCGATTGCGCAAACCATTGCAACAAGAGAAATATAAAAAGAAGCTGTCGGAATAAACTTCGACAGCTTCTTTTTTAATCGTGCATAAACATGTTTTGGATTGCTTCATGAGAAGTTGTATTCTCTAATGCAACTAATAATTTAATACGTGCTTTTTGAGCGTTTAAACCGTATGTGAATACAATACCCATATCTTTTAATTGTTTGCCGCCACCTTCATATGAATATACATCTTGAACGATCCCGTTGAAACAGCGAGAAACTAATACGACAGGAATTCCTTTATTTATTAGCCGTTCTAGACTAGGAAGTGTTCTTGGAGGTAAATTACCTTGTCCAAGCGCTTCAATAACAATCCCGTCTACCGGAAGATTTTCAATTGCTGCTAACAATGTATCGTCCATACCAGCGTACGCTTTTAGAACGACTACATTTTTAGAAACCTTATTTACTGAATATGTTTCGTGATGTACTAAAGCATGGTGGAATACAACACCACGTTTTGTTACCATACCGATTGGTCCATACTGTGGACTTTGGAATGTTGCTACATTACTTGTATGTGTTTTCGTTACGTTTGTAGCGCAATGAATTTCGTCGTTTAATACGACTAAAACGCCTTTTTCGGCAGCTTCACTACTGCTAGCGACTTTTACAGCTGATAAGAAGTTATATAGACCATCAGCACCTAATTCATTGCTAGAGCGCATTGCGCCTGTTACAACGATCGGAATAGTTGCTTGTACTGTTAAATCTAAGAAGTAGGCCGTTTCTTCTAATGTATCCGTACCATGCGTAATGACTACGCCATGAATGTTGTCTTGTTTTACTCTTTCATCAATGATGACTTGTAATTGTAACATTTCGCTCGGTGTCATATGAGGAGATGGTAGATGAAACACATCTTCAACGATTAAATCAACATCGTCTTCTAAATCAGGAATGAATTTTAAAAGAGGATTTTTTTCACCTGGTTGTACGACCCCAGTTTCTTTATCTTCCTCCATTGCAATTGTTCCACCTGTGTGTAAAACTAGGATTCTTTTCAATGCTTATACCCCTTTCAAGTAAAAAAATACATTTAGAACATAACATGTTTTGAGTAAATTCGACAATGGAAATGTATAAAAGTATGCCTCGAAAATGACAATAAAATGAAATGCTATATGTACGATGTATAAAATTACGAAACGAAATGTGCAAATACAGTATAGGAGGGAGCCATTACGTTGAAAAAGATGGAGAGAATGCTTATTCGTATATTAATAATACAATTCATTTGTCTTTCTGTTGTGCAATTGTTATTTATACATAAGTCATCAGTGAAATATTTATCTAAAATTGTTTATTATGAAGGTGTCATGGTAAAAAACAGAGCAGAAATCTTACGGGTGAATAGGTAGTTTTCATTTTCTTCTATGAAGGATTATGCTACAATAATTGAGGATTTAATGACGTGAAGCAAATGAAAAGAAGCAGGAGAATACCTGCTTTTCGTTTTGTTTTATAAGTGAAAAAATGAGGTGTTACAATGGATAAACGAATTTCAATTGCTATAGATGGTCCAGCAGCGGCTGGAAAAAGTACAGTTGCGAAAGTTGTGGCGAAGAAGCTTTCTTACGTTTATATTGATACAGGCGCAATGTATCGTACAATTACATATGCAGCCCTTGAGCAAAAAGTGGACATTGAAAATGAAGAGCAGTTAATGGAAGTTGTAAAAAATGTGAAAATTGAGTTTCAGCAAGGAGAAAATACACAACTTGTATTTTTAAATGGACAAGATGTTTCGGAAGTCATTCGTACACCTGAGGTGACGAATCGAGTATCGATTGTGGCAAAACATCGCCTTGTTCGTGAAGAAATGGTACGTCGTCAACAAGAGTTAGCAGAAAAAGGCGGCGTTGTAATGGATGGCCGTGATATTGGTACACATGTGTTACCAGATGCTGAAGTGAAGATCTTTATGCTTGCTTCTGTTGAAGAAAGAGCAGAGAGAAGACATTTAGAAAATATGAATAAAGGCTTCAATTCTAATTTAGAGCAGTTAAAAGAAGAAATTGCTCAGCGTGATAAATTAGATTCAGAACGTGAAGTTTCTCCTCTAAAAAAAGCTGATGATGCATTGGAATTAGATACAACTTCTTTATCAATTGAAGAAGTTGTCCAAAAGATTATGAGTATTGTTTCAGGAGTGTTTGCGAAATAAAGAAAGGGCATAGCCCCTTTCTTTTTTTATTTATGAAATGTAAAGGATACGTGAATTGTGAGTCTCTTTCCTTGACAAATAATCAGATTTGTAAGAAGTTAATAAAAGAGGGATAAAACTTTCAGAATATATTCGCTATTATATTTCAAAACATACTTTCTTCAAGATGATTTTGCTGTATACTATTTATATAGGTTTAATATATTTTCTAGTGAAATGTATGAAGCTTACGTATGTGATGATAAATTCTTAAACATGCAAATGAAAACAATTGTTTTCATTTCGTATATACATAAAAAATGCTTTGTCAATTCTGTAGGGAGGTATTTCCATGGTAGAGAAAATGAATGAAGAAGTTATGGATTCAAAAGAATTACAAGTTGGTGACGTTGTTACAGGTTCTGTAACGAAAGTTGAAGAGAAACAAGTGCTTGTAAATGTTGGATACAAAACAGATGGCGTAATTCCAATTAGTGAATTAGCTAACGTTCATATTGAAAAAGCAAGCGATGTTGTAGAATTAGATCAAACACTAGAATTAAAGGTTATTAAGTTAGAAGAGGATGATCTTGTATTATCTAAACGTGCTGTTGATGCAGAAAAAGCATGGGTAGAATTACAAGAGAAATTTACTTCTGGTCACGTATTTGATGTTACCGTAAAAGATATCGTGAATGGTGGATTAGTTGTGGACCTTGGTGTTCGTGGCTTTATACCAGCTTCACTTGTAGAAGTACATTATGTAGAAGATTTTACTGACTATAAAGGCAAAACATTAGCCGTGAAAATTGTTGAATTGGACCGTGAAAAAAATCGTGTGATCCTTTCGCATAAAGCGGTAGTAGAATTAGAACTAGATTCTAAGAAGAAAGAAGCAATTTCTTCATTAAAAGAAGGCGACGTTGTTGAAGGGACAGTACAACGACTAACGGATTTTGGTGCTTTCGTTAATGTTGGCGGTGTGGACGGTTTAGTTCATATTTCACAAATTTCACACGAACGTGTAGAGCAACCTTCTGAAGTATTAGAGCAAGGTCAAAAGGTAAAGGTGAAGGTGTTATCTGTGGATGCTGATACACAACGTATTTCTTTATCAATTAAAGCAGCTCAACCAGGACCTTGGGAAAATATTGCTGGTGAAGTAAAAGCTGGTGATATTCGTGAGGGAATAGTAAAACGTCTTGTTACATTTGGTGCATTCGTTGAAATTTTACCTGGCGTCGAAGGTCTTGTGCATGTATCTCAAATTGCAAATCGTCACGTGAAAAATCCAAATGAAGTATTGGAAATGGGACAAGAAGTAAAAGTGAAAGTACTTGAAGTTCATGTAGCAGAGAAACGTATTTCTTTAAGTATAAAAGAAGCGCTTGAGGAAAATAATGTAACTGAAGATTATAGTCAGTATGAACCGAATGCTGATTCTGCTACTTTCCAATTAAGTGACATTATTGGTGAACAACTGAAAAAATTAAAGAAATAAAGAGGGGTACAAGTGGTAAGGGCAAAACGTAAATTAGATCATATTGAATACGCTCTTTCTACTGGTCAGTCTCGTACGCATGGCTTTCATGATATTGATTTTGTGCATCAAAGCTTGCCAAATTCAAATTATGACACAATAACATGTGAAACAAAAATCGGCGAACTTTCACTAAGTTCGCCGATTTTTATCAATGCGATGACTGGTGGTGGAGGAGAGAAAACGTTACATATTAATGAGCAATTAGCATATGTAGCGAAACATCATAATCTTGCTATGGCTGTAGGATCGCAAATGGCTGCGTTAAAAGATGAAAGTGAGGCTGCTTCTTATAAGATAATTAGAAAGGTAAATCCACATGGGGTTTTCTTTGCTAATTTAGGTAGTGAGGCAACTACTGAGCAGGCAGAGCGTGCCGTTGATATGATTGAAGCGAACGCATTACAAATTCATTTAAATGTCATACAAGAGTTAACGATGCCAGAAGGAGACCGTGACTTTACTGGTGTGCTTCAGCGTGTTGAGAAAATTGTTTTAAATAGTAAAGTTCCTGTCATTGTGAAAGAAGTTGGATTCGGAATGAGTAAGGAAACAATGCAACAGTTAGCGAGCATAGGTGTAACGGCAATTGATATTGGCGGACAAGGTGGTACGAATTTTGCTGCTGTTGAAAATGAAAGAAGACAGCGAATGCTTTCTTATTTTAATAACTGGGGCATACAAACAGCAACCTCGATTATTGAAGCAACCTCTACAAATAATAACCTCTCTTTTATTGCATCTGGGGGTATACAAACAGCGCTTGACGTAGCGAAAGCAATCGCATTAGGGGCGAATACAACTGCTTTTGCTGGATACTTTTTACGCATTTTAATGCAAGATGGCATCGAGAAGTTAGTGGATGAAATTGATCTTCTACATACAGATTTGAAATTTATTATGACAGCTCTCGGTGCGAAGACGATAGAAGAGTTACAATCTGTACCTCTTGTTGTAAAGGGCGAAACGTATCATTGGTTAACGCAGCGTGGTATTGATACGACGCATTATAGTAGGAGATAAAAAATCAACCGTTTGGTTGATTTTTTGTTTTCTATTCATTTTAGTAATATAAAGCGAGGGATGGAATTGATATTCTAGAAAAATGAAATAATTCCTATATATAAACAGTATCTTGTAAAATTTGCGACTGAGAAATGTAGATAATGTGCCATTGAATTATTGCAGAAGGTTTAATTTTGCTAAGAAAAATAGGTATGGATAAAAATAAAGTTTAGAAAGATTTGTATGTGAAATGTTATTTCAATATGAATAGAAATTATGAAGAAATATGTAAAAGACGGTTTCGTACAATATCGAAACCGTCTTTTTGTATTCATTAGTGCTGATTCTGTTTTCGAGCTTGCTCAGGTGTATCAAGTCCAGTTGCACCCGGATATTGTAGTGATTGGTCACGATCAGATTCAACGCGGCGAGATTCTCTTAGTTTTCGTTCTTGACGATCTTTACCCATAATGAATAGCACCTCCTTATTAAAAGTGTTGCTGTTATATGAAAAAACTATGCGCGAAGAAAGTGGATTAACTTTCATAAAAAGTTCCCATAATGGAAAACATAGGAGGTGAAATGATGGAAGGGAGTACTTTTTATTTTGTAGCTTGGATAGGGTGGATTGTCGTAACATTTTTTATGAAAAAGGACTCTATTCGGTGGAAGATAAGCGCCTGTATATTGATTTTTATTATTTGTTCTCCGTTACATGTAACGATTGCTTCATTCACAGTATCAGTAAATGCACTTTTACTTTCTGGTATAGCTTTTATAGGACTCACCCTCTATTCTATTTGGAAAAAATTATATAGCTTACTTTCGGCACTTATTATTGCAATGTTATATACAAGTTTTCATTTGTTAGAAGTATATGATCCAATTTGGATTGTGGTGGACAGGTTGTTTTTGTTAAGTAGTGCTCTTGTATATGCATCCGTTTTATTACATGAGGATCGCATATTACGACTATGTTCTCTTTATATAGGAATGTTACAGGGAGAATTGTTTGTGACAATTATTTTTCGGAAACTGCATTTTCCTTACGATTACGGTAGTTTAGCGTTTTTTGATATCGTTGCTGTTTCTACATTATTCATGGCAATTTTATTTTGGATTGCGAAAGTCTCCGTACACATGGAACAGTTTAAGAGGAAAACACGTAAAAGAAAGGCGAGGGTAATACATGATTGAATATACACCGGCCATTTTATGCGGCGTAATAGCAGGGACAGTAACGAGAGTGCTCATGCTTCGGACAGATACCCGGCAATATCCGACGAGGCTCCACGGGAAAATTATTCATATTGCGATGGGGTTAATTGCGGCGGCTTTAGGAGCGATTGCGATTCCGTCTATATTGAAAAAAGATTTTTCTGCCATTACGTTTCTTACGTTAGCAGCAACACAGTTTCGTGATGTGCGTAATATGGAAAGAAATACATTGCAACAATTAGATGGTTATGAGCTTGTACCACGTGGGAATACATATATTGAAGGAATTGCATTAGTTTTTGAAAGTCGCAACTATTTGGCGATGTTAACGTCGTTTGTAACGACGTTTGCTTATATAGGGTTCCGTTCATGGATTGCTGGAGTAGTTATGGCTATCATCGCATTTTTTATCGCGAAAAAATTAATGTCTGGTAAGAGGTTGCATGATCTTGTTGATATCGAGCATGTTCCACTTCGTTTTGAAGGAGCGGGGCTGTATATTGATAATATTTACATTATGAATATTGGATTGCCAGCAAGACAAGAGGAAATTATGAAGTATGGAATGGGTTTTATTTTAAGACCGAAATCAATTGATGCGATGGTGACAATCTCTAACTTAGGACAACGACAAGCTATTTTACATGATGTTTCTGTTGCTTTAGGAATTTATAGAGATTCTGGTACGCCGGCACTTGTACCGTTAGCAAAGCGTGATTTAGAAGATGGCAGGGTTGGAATCTTTGTCTTGCCACAAGATCAAGATGTGGAGAAAGCAATAGGTGTCATAGGGAACGTGCCGACGTTAGAAAGTGCTGTTCATATGTCATCGGAAGCCCCGAAAGGAAGGGGAGAAAAGAGATGATGTTAGAAAGTGTAATTCTTGCAGTTATTACAACGACCCCGGAGAAATTTGCTGGTGGTGCTCCTCTGTTTACTTGTGAATCGACAGAGGAATTAGAATTTGTTGCAAATAATTTAGAGGCAATTCTAGATGGCATTGCGCATCGCTTACAAGAGAATGTATATATTATTGTGAAACATTAGCAACGTGTGTTATAATGTGAGTTGTTTTGATACGTTGAGAAATATTCTGGAATGCAAATCCCTTCTTGCACAAAGAAGGGTTTTTTACATAATAAACAGAAGCAAGTTGAAAGGATGAAAGTATATGCCGAAACCAGTAATAGCAATAGTAGGCCGCCCGAACGTAGGGAAATCTACTATTTTCAATAGAATTGTTGGAGAGAGAGTTTCAATCGTAGAAGATATTCCAGGTGTAACGCGCGATCGTATTTATAGCGCTGGAGAATGGTTAAATCATGAATTTAACATTATTGATACAGGTGGAATTGATATTGGAGACGAGCCATTTTTGACACAAATTCGTCAACAAGCTGAAGTGGCAATTGATGAAGCGGATGTTATCATTTTTATGACAAATGGTCGTGACGGTGTAACAGCAGCTGATGAAGAAGTTGCAAAAATATTATATCGTTCAAATAAACCGGTTGTACTTGCAGTAAATAAAGTGGACAATCCGGAAATGCGCAGTGATATTTATGATTTCTATGCATTAGGATTTGGTGAGCCATTCCCAATTTCAGGTACACACGGATTAGGGTTAGGTGACTTATTAGACGAAGCTGCACAGCATTTTCCAAAGATTGAAGAAGACGGATATGATGAAGATACAATTCGTTTCTCTTTAATTGGACGTCCAAACGTAGGGAAATCATCACTTGTAAATGCTCTTCTTGGTCAAGAGCGTGTAATTGTTAGTAATGTAGCAGGAACAACTCGTGATGCGGTCGATACACCATATAGTAAAGATGGGAAAGATTATGTAATTATCGATACAGCTGGTATGCGTAAAAAAGGGAAAGTGTATGAAAGTACAGAAAAGTATAGTGTACTTCGTGCACTAAGAGCGATTGAACGTTCTGACGTTGTTTTAGTCGTTTTAGACGGTGAAGAAGGAATTATTGAACAAGATAAAAAAATCGCTGGATACGCTCATGATTCAGGGCGAGCTGTCGTTATCGTTGTTAACAAATGGGACGCAGTGAAAAAAGACGAGAAAACAATGAAAGCATTTGAAGAAAACATTCGTGCTCATTTCCAATTTTTAGAGTACGCACCGATTGTATTCTTATCTGCAAAAACGAGAAAACGTACACAAACGCTAATACCGGTTATCGATGAGGTAAATGAAAGTCATAGTATCCGTATTCAAACGAACGTATTAAATGATGTAATTATGGATGCGGTAGCGATGAATCCAACGCCAACGCATAACGGTAGTCGTCTGAAGATTTTCTATGCAACACAAGTTGCGGTAAAACCACCAACATTTGTTGTGTTTGTAAACGATCCAGAACTATTGCATTTCTCATATGAGCGTTTCTTAAAGAATCGTTTACGTGAATCATTCGGCTTTGTGGGAACGCCGATTCACATTATCGCTAGAGCAAGAGACTAATGGAGAGGATGTGATTTTATGACAAAAATCACAGTAGTTGGAGCAGGTAGCTGGGGAACAGCGTTAGCGATGGTATTAGCTGACAATGGGCATGATGTACGTATTTGGGGAAATCGTTCTGAACTTATGGATGAGATTAATACAAAACATGAGAATAGTCGATATCTTCCGGGAATTACATTGCCAAGCACAATCGTAGCCTACTCTTCTTTAGAAGAAGCATTAGTAGATGTAAATGTAGTATTGCTTGTAGTACCAACGAAAGCGTATAGAGAAGTACTACAAGATATGAAGAAATATGTATCGGGTCCGACTACTTGGATTCATGCAAGTAAAGGAATTGAACCTGGTACGTCAAAACGTATTTCGGAAGTGATTGAGGAAGAAATTCCAGAGGACTTGATTAAAGATGTTGTTGTACTGTCTGGACCGAGTCATGCTGAAGAAGTTGGGTTACGTCAGGCGACAACTGTTACGTCTGCAGCAAAGCGTATGGAAGCGGCTGAGGAAGTACAAGATTTGTTTATGAATAGTTACTTCCGTGTATACACAAATCCAGATATCGTTGGAGTTGAACTTGGTGGTGCGTTAAAAAATATTATCGCATTAGCTGCTGGGATAACTGATGGTCTTGGATTAGGTGATAATGCGAAAGCGGCATTAATGACGCGTGGTTTAACGGAGATTGCTCGTTTAGGAAGAAAAATGGGTGGAAATCCGTTAACGTTTGCTGGTCTAACTGGTATGGGAGACTTAATTGTAACTTGTACAAGTGTCCATAGCCGAAATTGGCGTGCTGGGAATTTGCTTGGAAAAGGACACTCTTTAGAAGAAGTGTTAGAAAGTATGGGTATGGTTGTCGAAGGTGTAAGAACAACGAAAGCTGCGCATGAGTTGGCAGAGAAAATGGAAGTGGAAATGCCGATTACAGCTGCTTTATATGACGTCTTATTCAATGGGAATAATGTAAAAGATGCAGTGGGCTCATTAATGGGGCGTGTTCGAAAACATGAAGTGGAAGCTATACCTGACTTACTTTAAAGAAAAGCGACAGAAGTACAATTGTACTTCTGTCGCTTTTTATTTTTTTGGGTCTTTTCACCATTTTTTTATTTTTGCATAGGATGAAGAGTAACTTGAGGAGAGGGTGAAAAGAATGGATAACAACATTTTTAATAACATTGAAAAAGAAGCGAAAGTGAATAAAGAAGATATTTTTAAATTAGCATCATCTGTACAAAATGCGAATTTACGTGATGAGACTGTACTTCGTCAATTGATTCATCAAGTGGCTCTTATGGCAGGACGTGAGGTGCCGAAAGAACAAGAGGATCAAATTGTAAAAGCGATTATTAACAATAATATGCCGACAGATTTTGGCTCGTTAAGCAAAATGTTTAAAAAATAAAATATGAGAAACAAAGAGTTTGTAAATTGCATATGATAGCCATGAAAGTATGGGAATAGAGCTGTTTTGGGCATATTTGGTCAACCGAAGCGAGAGGTATGCTTGCTTCGGTTTTATTTTTATCTAGACTGGTGGAAAATGTTGAAAAACCTATTGATTAAAACTACATATTCTCGATTTGTAGTAAAATGTTCTTTTTTGTATTTGTTTAAAGATTTTAATTTGTTAAAATAGTATAAAAATAGATTAATAAAAAGGGGTGTGTATATGTCGGAAGGGCTTATAAAAATGTGGTTTGCTTTAGGAGCAATTGGATTTATGTTTTTTGCAGTAAGTTTTATTTTACTAAGCAGATATAAAATAAAGAATAAAGTTTTGAAAGGGATTACAGCATTGGTAGCGTACACCCTCATGATTGTGTCAGGAATTGTTATTTTTCTTGTTGTATTTAGTGGTCCTGTACAGCAGTAAAGGGCATGGTACGGAGCGAGTTATATTAGTATGAAAAGGTGATTACTAGTGAAAAAAGTCCATATTATTTTAATATTTTGTTGTATGAGCATTTTAACAGGATGTCTGTATCCAAAAGAAAATATGAAACAAAATGCTGTTCCTTATGAAGATCAGCTACAAGTCGTTCAAAAAGCTGTTGTGACATTTAAGGAGCAAAATGACGGGATATTGCCAATTAAGACGCGGGATATGAATACGCCTATTTATCAAAAATATCCAATCGATTTTCAAAAGATTTCTCCGCGTTACATACAAGAAGCACCAGGGAATGCCTATGAAAGCGGGGGAGTATATCAATACGTATTAATAGACGTTGAAACAAACCCAACAGTAAAGTTAATTGATGTTAGGATGGCTGAACAAATTCAGCAATTATCATTAAAGCTTAGGATGTATCGAGATGAACATCAATATCCACCTTTTAAAAAGGTAATTTCAGATGGTGTGTATGAATTAGATTTCAGAAAACTTGGATATAAAGATGTACCGCAAGTGACAAGTCCGTATTCTGGTAAAGGCCTTCCTTTTGTAATTAATGAGAAGGGAGAAATTTATGTTGATTATAGAATCGACTTATATGAAGCGTTGAAAAAAAATGAAGGGCAATTTAAGGAGGGAGAAGATATTCGAAATATCCTTTCGAAAGATTCTCCGTTTGTACCTGCGTATTCTTTACCGTATACGGTAAAGAATGGAGAACCAATTTTTTTAAAATCATAAGTCATGAACCTTTCTTTTAGTGAATAAGTTCTAGAAGAAAGGTTTTTTATGTTACACAACTTGCGATGCAAACAAAAGGTATTTTTTAATAGTCATATGAAATTGGACAAAATTATATGATATATTGTCCGAACTTCTAGAATACCATTATATTATATCAGATATTATAGGCAACGTTAGAGAAGGTATTAGTTGACTATAAACGTGGAATTATTCCCAAAAATATTGAGGGAGGGAATCAATTGGAAAAGGTAGATATTTTTAAAGATATTGCGGAACGCACAGGCGGTGATATTTATTTTGGAGTTGTAGGAGCTGTTCGAACAGGGAAATCAACATTCATTAAAAAATTTATGGAACTTGTAGTTATTCCTAATATTGAAAATGAGTCTGACCGTCAAAGGGCGCAGGATGAACTACCTCAAAGTGCTGCTGGCCGTACAATTATGACGACGGAACCGAAATTTGTTCCAAACCAAGCGGTTTCTATCGAAGTAGATGAAGGTCTTGAAGTGAATATTCGATTAGTAGATTGCGTCGGATATACTGTTCCAGGAGCAAAAGGTTATGAAGATGAGAATGGCCCGCGCATGATTAATACTCCTTGGTATGAAGAGCCTATTCCATTCCATGAAGCTGCAGAAATCGGAACACGTAAAGTAATTCAAGAACATTCAACAATTGGTGTTGTAATTACAACAGATGGAACGATTGGTGAAATTCCAAGAAGAGATTATATAGAGGCAGAAGAACGCGTCGTAAATGAGCTAAAAGAAGTCGGAAAACCTTTCATTATGATCATTAACACTGTACAGCCGTATCATCCAGATACAGAGCAATTGCGCCAAAGCTTATCTGAAGAATATGATATCCCAGTCATTGCGATGAGTGTTGAAAGTTTAAGAGAAACAGATGTATACAATGTACTTCGAGAGGCGTTATTCGAGTTCCCTGTTTTAGAAGTGAATGTGAACCTTCCGAGCTGGGTAATGGTACTAAATGAAGGGCATTGGTTACGCCAAAGTTATCAAGAAGCCGTTCAAGAGACTGTGAAGGATATAAAACGTCTTCGTGATGTAGACCGTGTCGTATGGCAGTTTAGTCAGTATGAATTTATTGATCGAGCGAGCCTAGCTGGCATTGATATGGGGCAAGGCGTAGCAGAGATTGATTTATATGCACCAGATGAATTATATGATCAAATTTTAAAAGAAGTAGTAGGAGTAGAAATTCGAGGGAAAGATCATTTATTGAAGCTTATGCTCGATTTATCTCATGCGAAAATAGAGTACGATCAAGTGGCGGATGCTCTGCGTATGGTCAAACAAACAGGATATGGTGTAGCGGCGCCTGCGTTAGCTGACATGAGTTTAGATGAACCAGAAATTATTCGTCACGGTTCAAGATTTGGTGTGAAATTAAAAGCTGTAGCTCCATCTATTCATATGATTAAAGTAGATGTGGAGTCTACGTTTGAGCCAATCATTGGTACGGAAAAACAAAGTGAAGAACTAGTTCGTTACTTAATGCAAGATTTTGAAGATGATCCATTATCAATTTGGAATTCTGATATATTTGGACGTTCACTGAGTTCTATTGTTCGGGAAGGCATTCAAGCGAAACTATCTTTAATGCCAGAAAATGCGAGATATAAATTAAAAGAAACGCTAGAAAGAATTATTAATGAAGGATCTGGCGGATTAATTGCGATTATATTATAAGAAAAAATCCCTCTCATCGTAGAGGGATTTTTTAATTTTCGCATATAGAATAGGAAAATAAACAGCTATTATCTAATATATTGTTGTAAATTGTCAAGTTTCATCAGATTTTCACATTTTAAGAGTAACAATTTCCTTAAAAATATTGAATTATAAAGGAGAATCGTATAATATAGGCGTTGATAATGATTTATCTACATCTTTGTAGTATAGAATTTGCAAAAATTGCCTACAAATGAAAGTAAGACTCATTTTATGATCATTATACAGTCTTATCTTTGGGAGGAGGTGAATGGCATGAACAAGACAGATTTAATCAATGCTGTTGCAGAAGCAAGTTCCCTTTCTAAAAAGGACGCAACAAAAGCAGTAGACGCTGTTTTTGATTCTATCTTAGAAGCTTTAAAACAAGGTGATAAAGTACAACTGATCGGATTCGGTAACTTCGAAGTTCGTGAGCGTGCGGCTCGTAAAGGTCGTAACCCACAAACAGGTGAGGAGATTGAAATCGCTGCAAGTAAAGTACCTGCATTCAAACCTGGTAAAGCATTAAAAGATGCGGTTAAATAATCCTTACATATTAACAGGGAAGAAGAGTTTCCTTTTTGGAAACTCTTCTTTTTGCTTTTAAAAACATAAATATGCTAGAATGTGTTCGTATCACTTTTAGGTTTTCGGGAGGGCTAGCGGATGGCAAAAGTTAATTTAGAACAAATTGAACATGCAGTACGCCTTATTTTAGAGGCAATTGGAGATGATCCTAATCGAGAGGGAGTACTTGATACACCAAAGCGTGTTGCAAAAATGTACGCAGAAGTGTTCTCAGGTATGCATGAAGATCCGAAAGAACATTTACACAAAGTGTTCGGAGAAGATCATGAGGAGCTTGTACTAGTAAAAGATATACCGTTTTATTCGATGTGTGAGCATCATTTAGTTCCATTCTATGGAGTTGCTCACGTTGCATATATTCCGCAAGGCGGAAAAGTGACAGGGTTAAGTAAATTAGCTCGTACTGTAGATACAATTGCACGTCGTCCACAACTGCAAGAACGTATTACATCAACAGTAGCGAACTCTATTATGGAAGTACTAGAGCCGCATGGTGTAATGGTAGTAGTAGAAGCGGAACATATGTGTATGACGATGCGCGGTGTGAAAAAGCCAGGTGCAAAAACAGTAACAACAGCAGTACGTGGTGTGCTAGAAAATGATGCTGCAGCACGTAGTGAAATTTTATCTTTTATTAAAACGAAGTAAAGAAAAGTGGGAAACTGCTTTTCTTTTTTTTTTTTGTAAATAAATGATATAGTTTTAGCGAGGCAGAGTGAGAATAGAAAGATTACTTAAAAGAATAGAAGATGTTATGTAGTTCGGTAGAAGTTTGGAAAGAGTAGCCAAGTTTTGGTTATAGAAAATAGAGTGTATGTGTTATAATAAGTTTTATGAATTAGAAAACAAGGGTGATTTTTGTGTGTGACATCTACGGAGGGTATGCGGGTATAAGAGAGAAATTGATGGTGAAATTACGCCATCCTTATTTTATAAACTATATTGAAGAACCATTTATTGATGAAGAGAAAATCGCATTGTTATATGGTGCTTTAAAAGGTGCAAATTTACATATAGAACAAATTGAGCATTATGTAGTGACGATTATGCTTGTGCAAATTGCGCTTGATACACATGAAAGAGTATCAAATAAAGCAGGGGAAGAAGCGAATGAATCGCATAAGCGTCGCCAGTTAACAGTGCTTGCTGGTGATTACTATAGCGGGTTATATTATTACTTATTGTCTATGAATCGTGATATTGTTTTAATTCGTGCGCTTGCTGAAGGAATTAAAGAAATTAATGAACACAAAATAATGTTATATCAAAAAGCGCATAAAACGGTGGATGACATAATGGAAAGTGTAGTAATGATTGAGTCTGCACTGTTGCAAAAAACATGTGATCATTTTCATTTAGCGCATTGGAAGCCGTTTATAACGTATGTACTAGGAAAAAATCGTCTCCAAAAAGAATGTGAACTACATGTTAATAAACAACATTCACCTGTTTTTCAAGCTGTTCAAGGGATTGTGAACGATAAAGCAGATGCAGAAACAGTTATGAATGGATGGATGATGAAACTTGGAAAGAAAGAAAATCAATTTTTAGAAAATCACACAGATATAAGCGAAATAAACTCTGTGTTAAGAGATACATCGAAGACATAAGCAATTTTACATTGGAAGAAGGTACGAGCATGCAACAATCAAAAGAAGAAAGAGTACATGATGTATTTGAGAAAATCTCTGATAAATACGATGTGATGAATTCTGTAATTAGTTTTCAAAGACATAAAGCGTGGCGCAAAGAGACGATGCGCATTATGGATGTAAAACCAGGTAGTAAAGCGCTTGATGTATGTTGCGGAACAGCGGACTGGACAATTGCGCTAGCTGGAGCGGTGGGTGAACAGGGCAAGGTTGTTGGTTTAGACTTCAGCGAAAATATGTTATCTGTTGGTAAGCAAAAGGTAGAGGCGTTACAACTAAAACAAGTAGAACTTCTGCACGGGAATGCAATGGAACTTCCATTTGAAGATAACACGTTTGATTATGTAACGATTGGATTTGGTTTACGTAATGTACCGGATTATATGCACGTATTAAAAGAAATGACGCGTGTAGTAAAACCAGGTGGAAAAGTAATTTGTTTAGAAACATCTCAACCAACAATGATTGGTTTTCGACAAGGTTATATTTTATACTTTAAATATATCATGCCGTTATTTGGAAAGTTATTTGCGAAAAGTTATAAAGAATATTCATGGCTACAAGAATCTGCTAGTACATTCCCAGGTATGAAAGAATTGGCTAATATGTTCGAAAAAGCTGGACTTGAACGTGTGCAAGTGAAGCCATTTACTTTTGGGGTAGCAGCGATGCATTTAGGCATGAAACCAGAATCAAAATAGAAAAAAGAAGTTTTAGGTTAAGGTGAACAATATGAAGTTACAACTTATGTACTCTTTTTTACGATCGGATATTAATGTGATAGAAAAAGAATTAAAAAAGACAGTTGCTTCTGAACAGCCATTAGTAGAAGAGGCGGCATTACAACTTATTGAAGCTGGTGGGAAGCGAATTCGTCCTGTATTTGTGTTGCTTGCGGGGAAATTTGGAGATTATAAGTTAGATGCAATTAAGCATGTAGCTGTTGCGTTAGAACTTATTCATATGGCTTCTCTTGTTCACGATGATGTTATTGATGCTGCGTTTTTACGACGTGGTAGTGCAACTGTGAATGCGAAATGGGGAGATCGTATTGCAATGTATACAGGGGACTATTTATTCGCTAAGTCTCTTGAATGTATAACGAATATTGAAATTCCAGAGGCGCATCAGGCGCTATCGCATACCATTTTAGAAGTTTGTAAAGGTGAAATCGAACAAATTAAAGATAAGTATAACTATGACCAAAATTTAAGAACATATTTAAGAAGAATAAAGCGAAAAACCGCTTTATTAATTGCTGCAAGTTGCCAACTAGGAGCGATTGCTGCTGGCGCTAATCGTGATACGGTAAGCCGTCTGTTTTGGTATGGCTATTTCGTAGGGATGTCGTATCAAATTATTGATGACATTTTAGACTTCGTTTCTACAGAAGAGAAACTTGGAAAACCTGCTGGGGGCGATTTATTGCAAGGAAACATTACGCTTCCTGCCTTATATGCTATGGAAGATCCAATCCTTTGTAAGAAAATCAGATCTGTACATGAAAATACAACAGCGGACGAAATGAAAGAAATTATTGAAGCTGTAAAAAATAGTGCTGCTATTGATAAAGCATTTGCGTTTAGTGAACGTTATTTACATAAAGCATTAGAAATGATAAAACCACTCCCACGTGGACAAGCAAAGTATGCATTACAAAATGTAGCAAAGTATATTGGAAAACGAAAATTTTAGTGTTTTTTCTAAAAAATAAAATAATCTCTCTATTTCAAAACTATTGCACAATTGTGATAAGGGTGTTAATATGTGTGTGGGGATATACAATTACATACATAATTCAGAAGTGGAGAGATTTTTTATGGAAAAAACATTTCTAATGGTTAAACCAGACGGTGTACAACGTGCCTTCATTGGGGAAATTGTAGCTCGTTTTGAGAAGAAGGGCTTTCAATTAGTTGGTGCAAAATTAATGCAAGTCACTCCAGAAATCGCTGGACAACACTATGCTGAGCACACAGAAAAACCTTTCTTTGGTGAATTAGTAGACTTTATTACATCTGGTCCTGTATTCGCAATGGTATGGCAAGGTGAAGGTGTAGTAGATACAGCTCGTAACATGATGGGTAAAACAAGACCACATGAAGCAGCTCCTGGAACAATTCGTGGAGATTTCGGTGTAACTGTTGCAAAAAACATTATCCATGGTTCTGATTCGTTAGAAAGTGCAGAGCGCGAGATTGCTATTTTCTTTAAAGAAGAAGAATTAGTTGACTACTCAAAATTAATGAATGAATGGATTTACTAATTATTTTGAAATAATTTGTAAACGCTTTAATCACTGTGATAATAGTAGAAAGTGCAAGGAGAATAGGGGTATTCTTCTTGCACTTTTTTTATTTCTATTAGTTACGAAGTTAGAGCTGTTATGATATATTGATATGTAAAGTAAAGGCCTATCGGAGAATAAGCGAATGGCTGATGTATGAATAACTCTTTCATATTTTTAGAGTAATGAAAGATAAAATTATTACTTAATATAGCGAGATAAATACATATACGAAAAGAGGAATAACGTATGCGATATATTACAGCTGGTGAGTCTCATGGTCCACAACTTACAACGATTATAGAAGGTGTTCCAGCCGGACTACCATTAGTAGCGGATGATATAAATGAAGAGTTAGCTAGAAGGCAAAAGGGATATGGGCGTGGTAGACGCATGCAAATTGAAACAGATCAAGTGCAAATTGTAAGTGGTGTTAGGCATGGAGAGACATTAGGTTCTCCAATTGCACTTGTTGTTGAAAACCGTGATTTTGCACATTGGACAAAAATTATGGGTGCAGAGCCGTTAACGGAACAAGAAGAAAAAGAAATGAAAAGGAAAGTAACAAAACCAAGACCTGGACATGCTGATTTAAATGGTGCGATTAAATATGGTCATAGAGATATGAGAAATGTACTGGAACGCTCTTCGGCACGCGAAACGACAGTACGTGTTGCTGCTGGTGCGGTTGCAAAAAAAGTGTTAGCGGAACTTGGTATTGCAGTAGCAGGCCATGTAATTGAAATTGGCGGTGTACAGGCTAAAGAGACTACGTATCGTTCAATTGAAGAATTAAAAAGTATTACAGAAGCATCACCTGTACGCTGTTTAGATGAAGAAGCTGGTAATCAAATGATAAAAGCAATTGATGATGCGAAATCAAATGGTGATTCAATCGGTGGCATCGTGGAAGTAATTGTGGAAGGAATGCCAATTGGAGTAGGCAGCTATGTGCATTATGATCGAAAACTAGATGCAAAATTAGCAGCCGCAATAATGAGCATTAATGCCTTTAAAGGGGTCGAGATTGGAATTGGTTTTGAAGCAGCACATAGACCGGGTAGCGAAGTTCATGATGAAATTTTGTGGGATGAAGAGCATGGATATACAAGAAGAACAAATAACGCGGGTGGTTTAGAAGGTGGTATGACGACTGGAATGCCAATTGTTGTGCGCGGAGTGATGAAACCGATACCTACACTATATAAACCTCTGCAAAGTGTCGATATTGATACGAAAGAGCCTTTTACAGCAAGTATTGAACGTTCAGATAGTTGTGCTGTTCCAGCAGCTAGTGTCGTTGCGGAAGCGGTTGTAGCTTGGGAATTAGCGACAGCTTTAATAGAACAATTCGGATTAGATCGTATGGACCTTATTCGTGAAAATATTGAGAAACATAATGAATATGCGAGGGGATTTTAATGGGAAACATACATATTCAAACGAAATCAAAAGAATATGATGTATATGTAGGAAAAGAATCGTTGTCACATTTGACAACAATCGTTCAAAACATGCAGCCATCTGTATCAAATATTATGATCATTTCAGATGAAGCTGTTGCATCTTTACATTTACAGACAGTTGTAGACGCGTTGCAAATAGATCAAAAAGTATTTTCATTCGTTGTACCGAGTGGTGAAAAAGAGAAGTCCTTTGAAAATTTCTATGCGGCTCATACGTCAGCTCTTGAAAATAAATTAGATAGAAATTCTTTAATTGTTGCACTTGGAGGTGGGATGATTGGAGATTTAGCTGGTTTTGTTGCTGCGTCGTTTATGCGTGGAATTCGCTTTGTTCAAGTTCCGACTACTTTATTAGCTCACGATAGCGCGGTAGGTGGGAAAGTAGCAATCAATCATCCGTTAGGTAAAAATATGATAGGTGCATTCCATCAACCGGAAGCAGTTGTATATCATACGCCGTTTTTACAGTCTCTTCCTGAAAAAGAGTGGCGCTCGGGTTATGCAGAAGTGATAAAACATGCTCTAATTGGTGATGTAAACCTATATCATTGGCTAAAAGAAGAAGTGCAAACATTAGCAGATCTTCGTGATGAGAAATTAATCCACATATTAACGAAGGCAATTCCTGTAAAGGCAAACATTGTAGCACAAGATGAAACAGAAAAAGGTGTACGTGCACATTTAAACTTTGGGCATACGTTAGGCCATGCTCTTGAAAAAGAACTAGGATACGGAAATATTACTCACGGTGACGGAGTGGCGGTTGGAATGTTATTTGCTATATTCTTAAGTGAGCAAGTGTATAAGGTTAATCTTGCTTATGAAGAGATGAAGCAGTGGTTTTTAAAGTACGGTTATCCAAAAATGCCACGTGATTTGAATGTAGAACGCCTCGTCGGGTTGATGAAACAAGATAAGAAAGCGAATGCTGGAGCAATACATATGGTACTTATGCAGGAATATGGGGTAGTGAATGTCGTATCTATTCCAGATGAGACTGTTCATATTGCGTTAGAGGCATTTCAAAAGGATATGGTTTAAGAGCTAAGGAGTGCTTGTTTCAAGGTGTCCTCGTAATAGTGACGGTTAAGATAAACGATTGCAGTGAGAGATTATAACCTCATTGTAATCGAATTGAATAAAACGACTGGGGGAAGAAAAATGAGAGTAAAAGAACAATTGTTAACTTTGAGAGCATATGTACCTGGGAAAAATATTGAAGAAGTAAAAAGGGAATATGGATTATCAAAAATTGTGAAATTAGCATCGAACGAAAATCCATTCGGTTGCTCAGCACGTGTAACAGAAGCATTAACTTCTTTAACGAGTCAATACGCTCTTTATCCAGATGGACATGCCTTTGAACTTCGGACACAAGTAGCAAAACATTTAGGTGTTAAAGCGGAACAACTGTTATTTGGTAGTGGATTAGATGAAGTTATTCAAATGATTAGTCGTGCGTTACTACACGAAGGAACAAACGTTGTAATGGCGAATCCAACATTCTCACAATACCATCACCATGCTGTTATTGAAGGAGCAGAAGTTCGTGAAGTACCACTTAAAGATGGCGTTCACGATTTAGATGCGATGTTACAGCAAGTAGATGATCAAACGAAGATTGTATGGATTTGTAATCCGAATAATCCGACAGGTACATATGTAGAGAAACAAAAATTACTTTCATTTTTAGAATCAGTTCCTAAGTCAGCGCTCGTTATTATGGACGAGGCATATTATGAATATGCGGGAGCAGAAGACTATCCGCAAACGTTACCACTTCTTGAAAAGTATGAAAATCTTATGGTATTACGTACGTTTTCAAAAGCATATGGTCTAGCTGCTTTTCGTATCGGATATGCAGTTGGTAATACGGAGTTAATCGGGCAGCTAGAAGTAGCAAGGTTACCATTTAATACATCGACTGTAGCGCAATCTGTAGCACTTGCTGCATTAGAAGATCAAGCATTTTTACAAGAATGTGTGAAAAAGAATGAAGAAGGATTACATCAATATTACGCATTTTGTAAGGAATATAACGTATTCTATTATCCATCTCAAACAAATTTCATTTTCTTAAAACTCGGTATTCCTGGTAATGAAGCTTTCGAACGATTAATGAAGAAAGGCTATATCGTTCGTTCTGGTGCTGCATTTGGTATACATGATGGCATTCGTATTACTGTCGGTTTGAAAGAAGAAAATGATGAAATTATAGAGTTACTGAAAGAACTTGTAAATGAGCAAGTACAGAAAGAGGAAACATATTCTTAAGAGATTGTGAAGGCTCCTATTAGAGGAGTCTTTTTTATCGCATTAAAAAAGTTGAAGTTTGGTAATTAAGTTGTTCTGTAAATCAAGATTGGTATGGCTCGATAATTAGTGGGAGAAGTTATTTGCACGGTCATAAAAGAAAGCGGTACAATAGAAGAAGGTAAGAAGGTAAGAAGGTAAGAAGGTAAGAAGGTATCGGTATCATATCCGAACCTTTTGAACAATTAACTACTCTGTAAGAAGAAGCATGCACATTGTAAAGGTTGCGTTCTAACAATGAGTTGCTTATGATAAATGAACAGAAAAGAATATTTTTTAGAATTAAAGGAGACGTTTATGCAAAAGTTTGAACAAGCTGTTTCATATATTGAAAATGGTGAAGCGGAAAAAGGATTACAATTATTAAAAGAACAATTAAAAATTGCGAATGATGAAGAGAAGTATGATATCGCTCGCTATTATCATACACTTGGATTTACGGATGAAGCGTTAGCTATTACAGAAGACTTACGTTTATTGTATCCAGAGGAAAGTGAATTCACTGTATTTTTAGCAGAATTATATATTGATCTAGACAAAGAAGATGAAGCAATTGAAGTGCTTCATGATATTCCAGAAAATGATGATTTATATGTTCAATCATTATTACTAGTTGCGGATTTATTCCAAATGCAAGGTTTTGATGATGTAGCAGAACAAAAACTATTAAAGGCGAAAGAAATGATGCCTGACGAGCCTGTCATTACGTTTGGATTAGCAGAGTTATATAGTAGTAAAGGTGAAGAACAAAAAGCAATCACTTATTATGAGTCGCTATTAGCGGAACATAAAGTAATGGGTGGTGTTGTCATTGCGCTACGCCTTGGAGAAACGTTAAGCGCGATTGGAAATTGGGAAGAGGCGATTTCTTACTACGAAGCAGGTTTAGAGGAACAAAAAGATATTCACTCATTATTTGGGTATGCCTTCACGTTATACCAAGGTGAAGAATACCAAAGAGCAATTGGTGCTTGGCAAGAACTGAAAGAATTAGATCCTGAGTATGCATCGCTTTACATGTATTTAGCGAAAAGCTATGAAAAAGAAGGGATGTTTCAGGAAAGCTATGAAACACTTCATGAAGGAATTAAAGTAGATGAGCTTTCTGTACCATTTTATGTAGAGTTAGCAAACATTGCGGCGAAATTAGGGAAAATTGCGGAAGCAGAGGAAGTACTTCAAAAAGCGCTTGAGTTAGATCCAGGACATTTAGGTGCAACATTAAAATATGCGTACATCTTAAAGGAACAAGAAAAATATGAAGAGTTAATCGCTGTTGTAGAGCGTGCAATTGATAGCGGAGAACCAGATACACAACTACTTTGGGATCTTGCATTTGCAAAAAAACAATTAGAAATGTATTCGGATGCATTAAAACACTATGAAAGTGCATATACTTCTTTTAAGAATCATCCAGACTTCTTGGAAGAGTACGGTTATTTCTTATTGGAAGAAGGTATGCGAAAAGAGGCGAAAGAAGTATTTACTCAGTTAATACAACTAGACCCGACACAAATTCATATTGAAGAATTGTTATATAATTTAGAGGATTTTTCATAAGTTGGAAGGAAACTGAATGCCGCTTCTTGAATCTAAAAAGAAAAGAGAAAGACAGAGGAGGGACTTAATTGCTATGAATACCCCTGTTTCTGTAAACGAGAAGAAGGATTTTGTAAAATGGTTTTTGAATAATTACCAACTGAAACAGCGTGAATGTGTATGGATTTTGAATTATTTAATGAGTCACGACCAATTGATGCATAAAGTCCACTTCGTAGAGCATGCAAAATATTGTCCGCGTGGCTTAGTAATGTCCGCGAATTGTGTAAAAGATACACCGTTTCACTTTTTTAAACAAAATGTTATGACAACAGATGCTGAAAAATCGTTTCATGATATTCGTTTAAATCGAGATGAGGATATTTATATTCAACTCAATTTTAAATCATCGTTTCAAAATGCCAATTACGTAGCTGTATTAGAAGAAAACCCGTATTTACCAAAGCACATTGAAGTAAATGAAAAAGATCGTTTACTTGCAGAAAGATTTTTAGAAGAAAGTGTATTTTCTTTTAGAAGAGAACGTCTTTTGAAACAAATTGATGAAGCGCTGGATAAGCAAGATAAGGAAGCGTTTCATAGGTTAACAGCGGAGTTAAAGATGTTATAGAATTCATTTGGATTCATAAAATTTTACAAATTTCAGACTTTTTCAAGAAAAACTACCTTAATATAGGTAGTTTTTCTTTTTTTACCTCTTTTAGTATGGTTTAATATATATAAAGTGAAAGTTCTGTCATTTATAGGTGGGGGAGGGAAGACATTTGAAATGGATTGTAAAAGATGTGGAACAGTTTGAGCAAGCAAGAGAATATGTAGATACAGGTATTATACCACTTTTATCAATTTCGGCAGCGAAAGAAATGAAAACGGTAGTAGAACAAGGTGAATTTATTGAACTGTTGAGTATGGAGTTGGAAAGAGAATATAAAGGAAGAGTCCTTTTATTACCTGCATTTACGTATTTAGTAGAAAGTCAAAAAAATGAAAAAGGTCGTTTGCAAGAATGGACAAATCATTTACAAAAGCAAGGTTTTAAGCATATTGCTTATGTTACAAGTGATTTTTCATGGAAAGAAGATATGCAAGAATTGCAGGGAGATTTATTTTGGTTTCCTTCATTAGCGTTAGAACAATTTAGTGATCAAGCGAAAAGAGAAGTGATTCATGCACATATAAAAAATATAATGGTAATGTTAGAAGAAAAATGGGGAAAACAATAATAAACAGAAAGTTCTTATTATTATGAGTAGTATGATATTGACCTGTGCATGAGCGTATTATATCATGATAGTGTCCTAGTTTTTATTTTTTATATAATTTATCACGAGGGGACAATTTCTGATAGAGGGGGGAAATTTTCGTGAGCGAGAAAGAACATCGTGTGTCAAGAAGACAGTTTTTAAATTACACTCTTACAGGGGTAGGAGGCTTTATGGCAGCGGGTATTTTAATGCCGATGACGCGATTTGCGCTTGATCCGGTGTTAAGAAAAGAAGCGGGAACGGATATGGTTGCTGTTGCACAAGTAAAGGATATTACAACAGAGCCGAAACGTTTCGATTTTAAGGTGAAGCAGGTTGATGGTTGGTACAAGTCCGAAGAGCCAAAATCAGCTTGGGTTCATAAAGATGAAAGCGGAGACATTGTTGCGTTCTCTCCAGTATGTAAACATTTAGGATGTACAGTGAACTGGAATTCGGACAAAGCACATCCGAATCAATTCTTTTGTCCATGTCACGGGGGCCGTTACACAAAAGACGGGATAAATATTAAAGGCACGCCGCCCCTTGCTCCACTTGATGTATACGAATCTAAAGTGAAAGATGGAACGCTGTACCTAGGAAAAGCGAAGCCAAGAGGGGGTGCAAAGTAGATGCTAAATAAAATTTATGATTGGGTAGATGAAAGGTTAGATATTACACCAATATGGCGTGATATCGCTGATCATGAAGTACCTGAACATGTAAACCCGGCACATCACTTTTCTGCATTCGTTTATTGCTTTGGCGGACTTACCTTTTTCGTTACTGTAATTCAAATTTTATCTGGAATGTTTTTGACGATGTATTATGTGCCTGATATTAAAAATGCTTGGGAATCGGTTTATTATTTGCAAAATGAAGTTGCATATGGGCAAATTGTTCGTGGTATGCACCACTGGGGTGCTAGTCTCGTAATTGTAATGATGTTTTTACATACACTTAGAGTTTTCTTCCAGGGTGCGTATAAAAAGCCTCGTGAGCTAAACTGGATTGTTGGTGTTCTTATTTTCTTTGTTATGTTAGGTCTTGGTTTTACCGGATATTTATTACCGTGGGATATGAAAGCGTTATTTGCTACGAAAGTAGGGATTCAAATTGCAGAGCAAACGCCGCTTATTGGTCCTTACATTAAAACATTACTCGCTGGTCATTCCGAAATTGTTGGCGCTCAAACATTAACTCGCTTCTTTGCTATTCACGTCTTCTTCTTACCAGCAGCACTTCTAGGTTTAATGGCCTTCCACTTCATCATGATTCGCAAACAAGGTATTTCCGGTCCGCTATAAGAGATTGCTAAATTAAAGGGGAAAGAACTAAAGGAGGGAGATTATGCATCGCGGCAAAGGGATGAAGTTTGTAGGAGATTCTCGGGTACCAGTAGCTCGGAAACCAAATATTCCAAAAGACTATTCGGAATACCCAGGGAAAACAGAAGCATTTTGGCCGAACTTCTTGTTAAAAGAATGGATGGTTGGTGCAGTTTTTTTAATCGGTTATTTATGTTTAACAGTGGCACATCCGTCACCGCTTGAAAGAATGGCGGATCCAACTGATGCTGGGTATATACCACTTCCAGATTGGTATTTCTTATTCTTGTATCAGTTATTAAAGTATTCTTATGCTTCTGGCTCATTTACTGTAATTGGAGCGTTCATTATGCCAGGGATTGCGTTTGGCGCATTACTGTTAGCTCCATTTCTTGATCGAGGCCCAGAAAGACGCCCATTGAAGCGTCCTGTAGCAACGGGATTTATGCTTTTAGCAGTTGCATCGATTATCTTTTTAACTTGGGAATCTGTAGCACACCACGACTGGGAAGCTGCAAAAAAACAAGGAGCAATTGTAAAAACAGCACCAGTTGATAAAAATGATGACGGTTATAAATTAATGCAAAAAAATACTTGTTTAACATGTCACGGTGACAATTTACAGGGCGGCGCAGCAGCACCAGCACTGCAAAACTTAACTTTAAAGCCAGAAGAAATTGCTAAAATTGCGAAAGAGGGAAAAGGTTCCATGCCTAAAGGTGTATTTAAAGGTACAGATGAGGAACTGAAGAAGCTTTCGGAATTCGTTGCAAAATATAATAAAAAATAATAAAAAGCTGACTACAAAATTTGTAGTCAGCTTTTTATTTTGATGATAGAAAGTTTACTATATAATAGAGTAGAGTTTGATGAAAGAATGAAAGGTGTTGGACATACAGCTTGGTTTACTTGTATGCAATGTTAAGGCAACGCTCTGTATTATTATTTTTATTAGTTGTTAACATATTAGGTACAATATACGGATTTATATGGTATGGAAATCAATTAAAAGAAACTTCACCTATATTTTGGCCGTTTGTACCCGATAGTCCTATGGCAAGTCTCTTTTTTGTCTTTGTTTTAATCGCTTTTTTAATAAAGAGAAATTGGGGATTAATAGAGGCGCTAGCGATTGTTACTTTAATAAAATATGGTATATGGGCTGTTGTTGTAAATGGGGTTATGATCTATGTAAAAGGTCCTATTGGCCTTATCGGGTATATGTTAATGCTTTCGCATTTTGCGATGGCAGTACAAGCAGTGCTATATGCACCGTTTTACCGTATAAAAAAATGGCATTTTGCGGTAGCCGCTATATGGACATTACATAATGATGCAATTGATTATTTGTTCTGGCAAATGCCGAGATACGGAATTATGCATTTGTTTGTAGGAGAAATTGGTTATTTTACGTTTTGGCTAAGTATTGCTGTGCTATGTATTACATATTATTATTGCTTACGCGAGAATCGAAAACAGTTTTCTTTATGATAGTTAGAATATGTAGGGGGAGAAAATGAAGAAAAATAAGAGTGGTACAAAAATATTAGATCGATTGATTACGATAGTTGTTTCATATAGCATAGCATTTTCTATATTTGCACTCGCAACAACGGCGGTTGTATACGGAAAATGGCTATATTATTTTGAAATTGATTTTTTAAACATTCCAGATTTAGCAGATATGACGAAGGATGATATTAAAAGAAACTATGATGTGCTTATCACATATTTATCTCCGTTTTATGACGGTGCATTACAGTTGCCCACATTAGATATGTCTACAAATGGCCGTATTCATTTTGTAGATGTGAAAAACATTTTAGTAAAGATTCAATATGTAATGTATGCAACAATTATGATTGCAATGATAGGCGGCGTTTATTTGTTAAAAAAGAAAAATGAAAAGTTTTTACTACATGGATCTATTTTAACAATCATTTTTCCGATAGCGTTAATGTTACCGATTGCTATTAATTTTGAAAAGAGTTTTGTGATATTCCATAAGCTTTTATTCAGTAATGATTATTGGGTTTTTGATCCTGAGAAGGATCCGATTATATTAATGTTACCAGAAGAATTCTTTATGCATGCTGCGTGTGCTATTTTATTATTCATTTTATTTGGTAGCATACTTTGTTACAGTTTGTATAGATACTTTTTAAAAAAGAAAAGGATGTCAAATAAAAAATTCTCTGCTTAAAGAGAATTTTTTTGTTTGTAAAACGATAATATATTTTTCGGTCCAGTTCTGTTCTATTCTTGTCCACATTAACATATTTTGTACTAGTAGTTATAGGGGGGACCGTGATGAAGAGAACATTAATTGGACTGATTGCATTTCTAATTATCATGTTTCCGTTACGTATATATGCTGAGGAGTGGAGTGAACTAACAGGGTTGTTAGATGACTCATTACAATTAGTGAAGCGTAATGAAGATGAAAAAGCAGTACAAGTATTACAACATTTCTCGGAGCAGTTTGTCATAAAGGAGAATGAAAAGAAGCAGGAAGTAACGCCAGATCAAGTTAGAGTTATTTCTTTAGCTTACGACAAGGCGAAACAATCTCTCGCGGAAGAAGATGTAAGGAAACAAGTTAAAATCGATAATGTGTTAGCCCTGCAGCTCGCTGTCGATGCGCAAGTATCGAAATATCAACCACTTTGGATGGAAAGAGAAGGAAAAGTAATGGATGCCTTTTCTCAAATGGAAAAAGCGATGAAAAAAGAAGATACGGGACAGTTTCAACAAACGTTAAACACATTTTTACATGAATTTAATATTATTTATCCAAGCTTAATGATTGCCTTGCCAGAAAATGAAGTGCAGCGTGTAAATGCCCATTTATCTTATTTGGATGAATTTCGTAACGTTATGTTAAAAACAAAAGGTGGGCAAATGCAATTAGGAATCATTAAAGGGGATTTGCAAAAAATATTTCATACAGTAAAAAAAGATGAAATTGCACCTTCTCTCATTTGGTTTATGACAATTACTGGAGGTCTTATTTTATTCACATTAACTTATGTTGGGTGGAGAAAGTATAAAGGAGAGAGAGAAAAAAGAAAAAGTAATGTACATTCTAAGAATAGATAATGTAATAAATAAAGATTCGGATTGTAAGGTTTATTCATTGACAATGGTGGCAGAAGAAAATAGAATGAGAAGTACTATAATTAAAACTTCAATGGAGGTTCATGATGTTTTATTTAATTTACTTCGCGATCATAATGATCATACCGTTGTATGCACAGTCAAAAGTACGTAGTGCCTATAGCAAGTATTCACAAGTTTATTCAACATCAGGTATGACAGGAGCAGAAGTGGCTCGGAAAATTTTAGATGAAAATGGATTATACAACGTAGCCGTTGAAGAAACACCAGGTCATTTATCAGACCATTATGATCCAACTGCCAAAACAGTTCGATTATCAACAGATAACTATTACGGTCATTCAGTTGCTGGTACAGCAGTTGCAGCACACGAAGTAGGACACGCAATTCAAGATGCAAAAGATTATAACTTTATGCGTATTCGTCATTCGTTAGTGCCAGTTGCGAACTTTGGATCGAATATTTCTTGGATATTTATTATGATCGGTATTTTTGCATCGATGGCCAACATGATATTTTTAGGTATCATTTTAATGGCAGCAGGTGTTGTGTTCCAACTTGTTACATTACCAGTTGAGTTTGATGCATCAAAGCGTGCTATGCAACAAATTGAAGCGTTAGGTATCGTATCAACAGATGAATATGGGCAAGCTCGTAAAGTATTAAATGCGGCAGCATTAACATATGTAGCAGCTGCAGCCGTAGCGGTATTTGAATTATTACGTCTCGTATTGATTTATACTGGTATGCAGCGTAGCGATGACTAAAGACTATCAATTTTGATAGTCTTTTTTGTTTTGTGGATTGAATTATATAATGTATTGCAAATAGAAATAATAGAAGTAATGTGGAAAGGCGGTGGGGGAAATGAAATATCCAGACCATTTAGTAAAACAGGTGAAAGAGCGTAGTGCTCCTTATCAATTAGAAGGTTTTTTAAGTGGACAAGGCCCTGAAAATCCGAAATTTATGTTGTTAGGAGAAGCGCCTGGTGAAACAGAAATTCATAATGGGATTCCGTTTAGCGGGAGAGCGGGAAAACAATTAATGGGCTTTTTAGAACGTATTCACGTTACAAGGGAAGAAGTATATATTACGAGCGCTGTTCGGAGTAGACCTTATAAGTGGCGAGAGAAAAAAGAACGAAATGGTGAGATCGTACAGAAAAAGTATAATAGAACGCCAAATCAAGGAGAAATACTCGCCCATGCACCTTTGTTAGATTATGAATTAGAGAAACTAAATCCGAAGCTAATCGTCACACTTGGCAATATCGGTCTTCAACGTTTAACAGGAAAAGATAAAAAAATCACAGATGTACACGGGCAATTATTAAAACAGCCCATTCAAAAATTAAAGGATATGCAAAGTGCAGAATTTACATGGTCAGAGAAAGAATATCATATTTTTCCGACCTTCCATCCTGCTTCTATTTTTTATAATCGGAGCTTATTGGAGCTTATTTATGAGGATTTAGAGAAACTTAAGCAATATGTAATAAAAAACTAGAAAAGCTAAAAAGCTTTTCTAGTTGTGTTTATGTATGTAATGGGTTTTTATTTTCATCCAACGTAAAACCTTCACCAACTACATCATGTACGTCACTTACTGCAACAAATGCATGAGGATCTACAGAAGTAATAATATTTTTTAATTTCACGATTTCATTTTTAGCAACAACGCAATACAATACGTTCCGTTCCACTTTTGTATAAGATCCAACAGCTTTTAAAAAGGTTGCTCCGCGCTCCATCTCAGATAAAATCTTAGCAGCAATTTCATCGTTTTTATCGGAGATAATAGTTGCTCCTTTTGCTGCATAGGCTCCTTCTTGCATAAAATCAATGACTTTCGCCCCGATAAAAACAGCAACTAACGTATACATACCCTCGCGATATGATAAATAGGTAAGGATAGAGACGATAATAACGATAGCATCAAACATAAACATCGTTTTCCCCATACTCCAGCCAACATATTTATGAGCGAGTCTCGCAATAATATCTACACCGCCAGTAGTTCCGCCGTATTTAAATATGATCCCGAGACCGATACCAATAAATGCCCCAGCAAATAAAGCGGCGAGTGTCATATCATTTTGTAAGTTTACATGTAAGTTGAGAACTTCGTAACGCTGAAAAATCCATAGAAATAAAGATACGCTAAAGGTACCGATTAGTGTATAGATAAATGTTGTTCTTCCAAGTAATTTCCAACCAATGAAAAATATAGGAATATTTAAAACTAAGTTTGAATAAGAAGGATCAAACTTAAATAGAAAATACAATAATAGTGTAATACCGGTAAATCCACCTTCTGCAAGGTGATTTTCAATATTGATATTCACAATACCGAAAGAAAAAATAGCGGAACCGATTAAAATAAAAATGATATTTCGAATCTTCAAATTTGATGTCATATAGAAATCCCCCTAATTATGTAAATGGCATTGCTCCGCTGAAACGGTAAAACATAATGATAAGTAATTTCTAGTTGCTAGTGAAAATAGTGAAGGCTATAAAAATCGATTGGTTCTGGTTGATTTTTTGCCAAAAACGCAAAAGAAGTTTCACTTTATTATAATCTTTCCCAAAAAGGGTCGCAAATAGGTGTTTGGCGGGGAATAATATTTGTCAAATCGCGATGAATTGGCTAACATGAAAGAGGAAGGATTAGAGGTGAATTGTATGGAAACGAAAACGATGAAGGATATGCAGAAAGAAGTTGATGCATATATTGGTCAGTTTAAAGAAGGTTATTTCAGTCCACTTGCAATGATGGCTCGTTTAACGGAAGAAATGGGGGAGCTTGCAAGAGAGGTTAATCATTATTATGGTGAGAAACCGAAGAAAACAACTGAAAAAGAACGTAGTATTGAAGAAGAGCTTGGAGATGTATTATTTGTTATGATTTGTATGGCAAATAGTTTAAATATTGATTTAGAAACAGCACATAACATTGTAATGAATAAATTTAATACTCGCGATAAAGATCGCTGGACACGTATTGATGAGGGAGAGAAAGAATAATGAAAGAAATTAAAGTAATTATCGCTGGACCAAGAGGACGTATGGGACATGAAGCAGTTCTTCTTATGGAAAGAACGGAACATTTTAATTTAATAGCAGCAGTGGATTATAAGCATGGTGGAGAGAAAATCTCTGATTTACCGGGAATGCCAGCGCTAGATACACCTATTTACGCAGATTTACATACTTGTTTAGAGGAAGTAGAAGCAGATGTGTTGTTAGATTTAACAACGCCAGAAGTTGGGAAACAACACGTTACACTAGCAGTTGAGCGTGGACTTCGTTCTGTTATTGGTACAACTGGATTTACAGAAGAAGAGCTAAAACAATTAACCGAGACTGCGAAAGAAAAAGCAGTAGGAACAATTATCGCTCCAAACTTTGCAATTGGTGCAGTTCTTATGATGAAATTCTCACAAATGGCAGCGAAATACTTCCAAGATGTTGAAGTAATTGAATTGCATCATGATCAAAAACTAGATGCACCATCTGGTACAGCGGTAAAAACAGTAGAATTGATTCGTCAAAATCGTGAATCAAAGCAGCAAGGTCATCCAAATGAAGTAGAGCAACTAGAAGGGGCTCGTGGTGCAAACGTAGACGGCATTCACATTCATAGTGTACGTTTACCAGGACTTATTGCACACCAAGAAGTAATGTTTGGTGGAGACGGACAAATGTTAACAGTTCGTCATGATTCATTCAATCGTGCATCATTTATGTCTGGTGTAAAACTATCAATTGAGACAGTAATGAATCTAGATCATCTTGTGTACGGTTTAGAAAATATTATCGACTAAAGGGGAGACAACGGATGAAAATTGCCTTAATTGCACATGACAAAAAGAAAAATGACATGGTTTCGTTTGCATACGCATATAAACCAATTTTTGAACAACATGAATTATTTGCAACAGGAACGACAGGGCTTCGTATTATGGAAGCGACCGGTTTAGTTGTAACAAGATATCAATCTGGTCCTCTTGGTGGCGATCAAGAAATTGGTGCAATGATTGCGAAAAATGATTTAGACATGGTAATTTTCTTCCGCGATCCATTAACAGCACAGCCGCATGAACCGGATGTGAATGCATTGCTTCGTTTATGTGATGTATATGCAATTCCACTTGCAACGAATATGGCAAGTGCTGAAATGTTAATGCACGCATTAGAGCGAGGAGATTTAGATTACCGCAAGTTAAGAAAATGAGGGGAACAATTATGAGTGGATTACATATATTAGCGTTTGGTGCTCATGCCGATGATGTTGAAATCGGCATGGCTGGTACCATTGCTAAATATACGAAGCAAGGGTATGAAGTAGGTATTTGTGATTTAACAGAAGCTGATCTTTCTTCTAATGGAACGATAGAGTTAAGAAAAGAAGAAGCAAAGGCGGCAGCTCGTATAATGGGAGTAAAAACGAGATTAAATTTAGCGATGCCAGACCGTGGTTTGTATATGAAAGAAGAGTATATACGTGAAATTGTAAAGGTAATTCGTACATATAAACCAAAACTAGTTTTTGCACCGTATTATGAAGATCGTCATCCGGATCATGCAAATTGTGCAAAACTGGTGGAAGAAGCTATTTTTTCAGCGGGAATTCGTAAATATATGCCAGAGATCCCACCACATCGTGTGGAGTCTTTTTATCATTATATGATTAATGGTTTTCATAAACCGAATTTTTGTATAGATATTAGTGAATACGTATCGCAAAAAGTGGAAGCATTAGAAGCGTATGAAAGTCAGTTTTCAACAGGGAGTGATGGTGTGAAAACGCCGTTAACAGAAGGTTACGTTGAAACTGTAGTCGCTCGTGAGAAAATGTTTGGAAAAGAAGTTGGAGTCTTATATGCCGAAGGGTTTATGAGTAAGAAACCGGTTTTATTACATGCTGATTTAATAGGGGGATGTAAATGAAATTAAAAATAGGTATTACATGTTATCCTTCTGTAGGTGGTTCTGGAGTTGTTGGAACAGAATTAGGAAAGCAATTAGCGGAACGCGGGCATGAAATTCATTTTATTACATCCGGTTTACCATTCCGGTTAAATAAAGTGTATCCAAACATTTATTTTCATGAAGTGACGGTAAATCAATACTCTGTATTTCAATATCCACCATACGATTTAGCATTAGCGAGTAAAATGGCAGAGGTTGCACAAAGAGAAAATCTAGACATTTTACATGTGCATTACGCAATACCGCATGCCATTTGTGCTTATTTAGCAAAACAAATGATTGGAGAGCGTATTAAAATTGTTACAACCTTGCATGGAACAGATATTACTGTGTTAGGATCCGACCCTTCGCTAAATAATTTAATTCGTTTTGGTATTGAGCAATCTGATGTTGTGACGGCTGTCTCGCATTCATTAATTAACGAAACGCATGAGCTTGTAAAACCAAATAAAGACATTCAAACGGTATATAACTTTATAGACGAACGTGTATATTTCAAACGTGATATGACCCAATTAAAGAAAGAATACGGTATAAGTGAGAGTGAAAAGATACTCATTCACATTTCAAACTTCCGTAAAGTGAAACGTGTGCAAGATGTTGTGCAGGCATTTGCTAAAATTGTTACAGAAGTAGATGCGAAGTTGCTTCTTGTTGGAGATGGACCAGAATTTTGCACGATTTTACAGTTGGTGAAAAATTTACATATTGAAGATCGCGTCTTATTCTTAGGGAAGCAAGATAATGTTGCAGAACTACTTGCGATGAGTGATTTAATGTTGCTTTTATCAGAGAAGGAGAGTTTTGGTCTTGTTTTATTAGAAGCGATGGCGTGTGGTGTACCTTGTATCGGAACAAGGGTTGGAGGTATTCCAGAAGTCATTCAACATGGTGATACAGGATATTTATGTGAAGTTGGCGATACAACAGGAGTGGCAGATCAAGCCATTCAGCTATTAAAGGATGAAGAACTTCACCGTAATATGGGAGAGCGAGCAAGAGAAAGTGTTTACGAGCAGTTTCGCTCTGAAAAAATCGTCTCACAATATGAAACGATTTACTATGATGTACTAAGGGATGACAAAAATGGAAAGATTTAAAAAAGCTAGTTCTATTATTGAGACTTTAAAGCAACAAGGGCATGAGGCTTACTTTGTCGGTGGAAGCGTAAGAGACCTTATTATCGATAGGCCGATTGGAGATATTGATATTGCGACATCTGCTTTACCAGAAGAAGTGATGGCTATATTTCCAAGACATGTTCCTGTTGGTCTTGAACACGGAACTGTAATTGTAGTAGAAAATGGTGAGCCTTATGAGGTAACCACTTTTCGAACAGAGAGTGAATATGAAGACTTTCGAAGACCTAGTAGTGTTCAATTTGTTCGTTCATTAGAAGAGGATTTAAAACGTCGTGATTTCACAATGAATGCAATTGCAATGACAGAAGAAGGAAAAATGGTCGATTTATTTGCTGGACAGGAAGCGATTCAAAAGAGAGAAATTGTGACAGTGGGAAATGCTGCGGATCGGTTTCAAGAAGATGCCCTGCGAATGATGCGTGGTATTCGGTTCGTAAGTACGTTAGGTTTTTCTTTAGAGACGAAAACGAAGCAAGCAATTGAAACATATGGACATTTACTGGAACATATAGCAATTGAGAGAATTACAGTGGAGTTTGAAAAACTGTTAACTGGCACATATTGTGTGAAGGCTCTCAAACAATTAGTAGAAACGAAACTATTTTCTCATCTACCATATTTACAGATGTCAGAAGAGAAATTGTTAAAAGCTACGCAGTATAAATGGGATTCTTTTGAAGCAGACATTGAGGCGTGGGCGTTTTTCTTATATTGTATCGGGGAAGAACATCCAGCTGTCTTTTTACGTCAATGGAAGTTTTCGAATAAAAAAATAAAAGATATCGTCGCAGTATTATTAACAATCCGTAAGAGAAAGGAGAAGGATTGGGATACAGTTCTTCTTTATAAAACGGGAATTCATATAGCTGAAATGGCAGAAAGAGTATATGAAGCGATGATTGAAAGCTATGATCATACAGCTGTTAACCGGGTACAAACGTTGTTTCAAGCATTGCCAATTAAGAGTCGACAAGAGATGAATGTGACTGGGAATGATTTGTTAAACTGGGCAAGTAAAAAGCCAGGTCCGTGGGTTGCTGAAATGATTCAAAAAATTGAAGAAGCAATTGTACAAGGAAACGTAGTAAATGAGAAAGAGTGTATAAGGGAGTGGCTGCAAGAATGCAATCTACTATAAGAAAGCAGTTATTGCAAGTTTTTTCGGAAGCGGATGGCGAGTTTGTATCTGGTCAAACGATTAGTGATAAACTTGGTTGCTCAAGAACTGCTGTGTGGAAACATATGGAGGACCTTCGGAATGAGGGATATGAACTTGAAGCTGTGCGTCGATTAGGTTATCGAATTGCAAGTAAGCCAGACAAAGTGACTGCGAATGAAATACAGTTAGGGTTACAAACGAAACATATTGGTAGAACAGTGTATTTTGAAGAGTCCGTTGAATCGACGCAACATATTGCAGCAAAGCTTGCTTATGAAGGTGCAGAAGAAGGAACAATTGTTGTGGCAGAAGAACAAACAGCGGGTAGAGGTCGTTTAAGCAGAAAATGGCATTCACCAAAAGGAACAGGAATTTGGATGAGTATTATTTTACGTCCATCAATCCCGGTTCAACATGCACCACAACTTACTTTGTTAGCCGCTGTTAGCGTTGCGCAAGCAATTGAAAAGTGCACAGGTGTAAACGTAGGAATAAAATGGCCGAATGATATTTTAATTCAAGGGAAAAAGGCTGTAGGAATATTAACAGAAATGCAAGCTGATCCTGATAAAATTAATGCTGTCATTATGGGTATTGGTATTAATGCGAATCAAAAGCAAGAACATTTTGATGAGGAAATTCAGCATATTGCTACTTCTTTAGCGATTGAATCTGGTAAGCCAATTGTTCGTGCGGAGCTTATGCAACAAATCTTTTTACAACTAGAAAAATTATATGAAGAGTATTTACAAAATGGTTTCTCTGTCATTAAAATTCTTTGGGAAAGTTACGCTGTGAGTATCGGGAAAGAAATTAACGCTCGAACGATGAGAGAGACGATTACGGGTGTAGCAAAAGGAATTACAGAGGATGGTGTATTGCTTCTAGAAGATCATGAAGGAAAAGTACATCACATTCATTCTGCGGATATCGAAATTAAGTAAAAGAAGTTCCTATTTTGGAACTTCTTTTTTATTTCAATATTAATAAAATCTTTTAATATTTAAGTTTTATTTTAAAAGATCGTCCAGTTGAGTTTGCTTCTTATTTGACGATTACTTTACCTTCCATTCCTTTGAGGAGATGGTATCGACATATTAATTCATATGTACCGGCACTGTTAGGTTTCACGGTAATGTTTTTTTCTTTTCCTGACTCGACGACGACGTCAATACCGAGTTTTTTGATTGTAAAGGTATGCTCACTCTTACCTTTATTTTTCAACAGTAATGTTGTTGATTCGTTAATTGGAATCGTGATGACGTTTGGATTAAAGTAATCATCGTTTAGCTCAACTTCAATCACTTTCGCTGACGCAATAGGTTGTGCCAAGTCGTTAACTGAGGCAAATACATTGAGGGAATTTAAAGTTGTTATTACCACAAGCATCACAAGAAAACCGATGAATCGAAATAACCATTTGTTTATAGACATTCGCAATTCTAATTCTCCTTTTGTAAGTATATCTCCTCAATTAACCTGCATCATTATTTTAAGAGTTATACTATGCATGTAAACAAATTTGTTTATCTTTCTATGCATACGTTATTTAAAAATTTCACATACCGTAATAAGAATAAAAATTATTTTTTCAAAAAAATGTAGTAATTCCTTTTTGGAGTTTGCTATAATTAGTTCGAATATGGGCAGTATCAGAGCGAACTGCACCATGATTCGATGCAATACGAAAAATAATAACTTGGATTCTGCCTTGATCCAATAACGGACTGGGACAGAGGGATGAATAATGCCGACTAACACACAACCCTTCTGCCCTTTTATGGCCAGAGGGGTTTTTTATATGATTTCGGCCATCTCCTCTCTCCTGTATAAAGGAGGAGTAGTTTTTGAAAACAAAAACAGATTTTTTGAAAATGAAAGAGCAAGGTGAGCCGATTACAATGCTAACGGCGTATGATTATCCATCTGCTAAGTTAGCAGAAGAAGCGGAAGTTGATATGATTTTAGTTGGAGATTCCCTTGGGATGGTTGTGCTCGGCTATGATTCAACAGTACCTGTAACAGTAGAGGATATGATTCATCATACGAAAGCTGTACGCCGAGGAGCGAAAGAGACGTTTATTGTAACTGATATGCCATTTATGTCGTATCATGTGTCGCCTCAAGATACGATGGTGAATGCACGCCGCATCGTTCAAGAGAGTGGTGCTCATGCACTGAAGGTAGAAGGTGCAGGAGAAGTGATATCAACTATTCATTACTTGACGAGTGCGGGAATTCCTGTCGTGGCACACTTAGGCTTAACTCCTCAATCTGTAGGAGTGTTAGGTGGCTATAAAGTACAAGGAAAAGATGCTGAAAGTGCAAAAAAATTAATAGAAGATGCGAAGAGATGTGAGGAGGCTGGTGCGATAGCACTTGTATTAGAATGTGTGCCAATGCAGCTAGCAGAATTTATTTCGAAGCAACTAACAATTCCAACGATTGGAATTGGAGCAGGACAAAAAGTGGATGGGCAAGTACTCGTTTATCATGATCTTATCTCATATGGCGTAAATCGTGTTCCGAAATTTGTGAAGCAATATACGTCTGTTCAAGAGGAGATTGTGCGAGGGATTTCACAATACGTAACTGAAGTAAAGACAGGTCAATTTCCGGAAGAAAAACATTCATTCACAATGAAAGAGGAAGAATGTTTAGCGTTATACGGAGGAAAACAATAATGAAAATCATAAATACAGTGCAAGAGATGCAGCAAATTACAAACGAACTACGTGCAAGTGGAAAAAGTATTGGTTTTGTCCCAACGATGGGTTATTTACATGAAGGTCATGCGACTTTATTACGTAAGGCAAGAGAAGAAAATGAAATTGTAGTTTTAAGCGTGTTTGTTAATCCGCTACAGTTTGGACCAAATGAAGATTTAGATCGATACCCTCGTGATATTGATAGAGATGAAAATGTAGCAAAAGAAAACGGTGTAGATTATTTATTTTATCCGAGCGTAGAAGAAATGTATCCAGCAGAACAAACGACAACAGTAGAAGTTATGAAGCGTACCGATGTGTTATGCGGAAAACAAAGACCTGGTCATTTCGCTGGTGTTGCGATTGTACTAATGAAACTATTTAATATTACATTGCCAACACGTGCTTATTTCGGTATGAAAGATGCACAGCAAGTTGCTGTCATTGAAGGATTTGTCGCTGATTTTAATATTCCGGTTACAATCGTACCGGTGGATATTGTAAGGGAAGAAGATGGATTAGCCAAAAGTTCTCGTAACGTGTATTTATCACCAGAAGAGCGTGAAGAGGCTCCTCATTTATACCGCAGTCTATGTATAGCGAAAGAAAGAATTGAGACAGGAGAACGTAATGCAGAAATCATTACAACTCTTGTGAAGGAGTATATTGAGACGTATACGAAAGGCACTGTAGATTATGCTGATTTATATACGTATCCTTCACTACAAGTAGTGGATAAAATTGAAGGACGAATCATTTTAGCAATTGCAGTTAAATTTGACAATGTACGATTAATTGACAATATAACATTAACGGTTAAATAAGGGGGAGCATCTATGTTTCGCACAATGATGAGAGCGAAGTTACATCGCGCAACAGTAACAGAAGCAAATTTAAATTATGTAGGTAGTATTACAATTGATGAAGATTTAATGGATGCAGTAAATATTGTAGAAAACGAAAAAGTCCAAATTGTAAATAATAATAATGGTGCTCGCTTAGAGACATATGTTATTAAAGGGGAACGTGGTAGCGGTGTTGTTTGTTTGAATGGTGCAGCTGCAAGGCTTGTACAGCCAGGAGATAAAGTTATTATTATTTGCTACGGTCTAGTGGCAGAAGAAAATATTCATAAACAAGAGCCGAAAATTGCAGTATTAGACGATGATAATCAAATTATTGAAATGTTAGGTGCTGAAAAAGCGGGTACGATATTATAAGTAAGAAGGCTATCTCTATTATGGAGATAGCCTTTTTTGTGCATCTTTTCATTAAGATGAGATAAAACGTGGTATAGTAACATTATATAATTTTCTGTTTGATAGGTAAGAAATTGAGGTGTTACATATATGAGTAAGCGTTATGTCGTTGTGGATTTAGAGACGACAGGGAACTCCTGGAAGGATGGGAAAGATAAAATTACCCAAATTGCAGCTGTTGTAGTGGAAGATGGAGAGATATTAGAGATTTTTTCATCTTTTATTAATCCGAAGAGAGAGATTCCACCATTTATTACAGAGTTAACAGGGATTGATGAGAGTATGGTTAAGCAAGCCCCGTTATTTGAAGATGTAGCCCCGATGGTTGTTGAGCTATTACAAGGTGCAGCTTTCGTTGCACATAACGTTCACTTTGATTGGAATTTTTTAACGGAAGAATTAAGGCAGGCTGGATATACAGAAATACATTGTCCAAAAGTTGATACAGTTGAGTTGGCGCAAATTCTTTTGCCAACGGCTGATAGTTATAAATTACGTGATTTAGCTAAACAACACGAATTAGAGCATGATCAACCGCATCGTGCGGATAGTGATGCTCTTGCAACAGCGGAATTGTTTTTACAATTTTTAAATGAAATTGAGAAGTTACCCCTTGTCACCTTGCAATCGCTTTATGAATTGAGTGATGTGTTTCAAAGTGATATAGCGGATGTGCTTTCTGAAAATATTTTAAAGAAAATGATGCATGGTAAAAAAGGAGCAGAGGGATATGAAGTGTATCGAAATATTGCCCTTCGAAAACGGAATTATTCTTTAAACTTAAGTGAAACATGTGCATTTAAATTTGATGCTTTCTTGCATAAGACAATTGATAAACTTGAGTCGAATATGCCAAATTTTGAAAAAAGAGAAAGCCAACAGAGTATGATGAAGGAAATATATACAGCGCTAAGAGATTCTAGGTTTTCACTAATTGAAGCAGGAACAGGAACAGGAAAGACTCTTGCATATTTGCTTCCAAGTATTTATTTTGCAAAGAAAAAAGAAGAACCTGTCATCATAAGTACCCAAACTGTACAACTGCAGCAACAAATACTAGAAAAAGAAATTCCATTATTACAGAAAATAATGCCATTTTCATTTGAAGTAGCTCTTCTGAAAGGAAGAAAGCATTATCTTTGTCTACATAAATTTGAATATGCTTTGCAAGAAGAAGAGAAGAATTATGACATGGCGCTCACGAAGGCAAAAATTTTAGTGTGGTTATTGCAAACGGAAACGGGCGATCGTGATGAATTAAATATTCCTGAGGGCGGAAAGTTACTTTGGAACCGGATTTGTAGTGATGTACATAGTCCGGGTGGGATGCAAAGCAACTGGTTTAGTCGTTGTTTTTATCAACGAGCAAAGAATAGAGCATTATTTGCAGATATCGTTATTACAAATCATGCGTTATTATTTCAAGATTTTTCAAGTGAAGAACCACTGTTTGCTTCATGTGAACATATTATTTTTGATGAGGCTCATCATATCGAGGAAGCAGCGAGTAGAACATTAGGTGAACAGTTCTCCTGTATGTATTTCCAGCTAGTTTTATCTCGTCTTGGTACGCTAGAAACAGATGATGTACTTTCTAAAGTATATAAAATGATGAAAAAATCAGAGCAAGCCTCCCGTTCTACTTTCCGCATGGTAAGTCATAGTTTGAAGGAATTGAAATTTGATGCGGATGAGCTATTCCAAATGTTACGTGCATTCATCTTTAAACAAACAAAGCAGGAACAAGGGATAAGCAATATGCCACTCATTTATCGATATAACACGGAAGTAGAGAAAGGTAAGTTATGGGATAGTATTACCGAGTTAACAAATCGCTTTGTATATGATGTAAGAAAATTACTCTCTACACTTGAGAAGCAAGTTGATATATTGCAAAGTAAATTAGAATGGGAAATGCATGTTGTTACAGGTGAATTTATGCATTTAATTGAGTTGTTGAGAAAGATGGCGCATTCTTTACAAGTACTCATTTTAGAAAAAAATTTATATGTGACATGGATGGAAACTGAAACGAAGGGAACCATTCATTCAACTGTTTTATATGGACAACCTGTTCATATTGGTGAAAGATTTGCTGATGAATTTTTAACAGAGAAAAAGAGTGTTATTTTCACATCAGCAACGCTAACAGTAAACGATTCATTTGACTATATAAAAGAAGAGCTAGGCTTACATGATTTTGCTCCAAATACATTACAGGTCCCATCACCATTCCATTTTGAAGAACAGATGAAATTAATGGTTTCAACGGATGTGCCCTTTATTAAGCAAGCAAGTAATGAAGAATATATTGAATCTGTGTCGGCTCATATTGCAAAAATAGCGAAAGCTACAGAAGGTAGAATGCTTGTTTTGTTCACTTCGTATGAAATGTTGAAAGAAGCGTATACGAATTTGAAAAATGATGAGGAATTAGAAGGCTATTTATTATTAACGCAAAGTGTGAATAATAAGAGCAGAAGTCGTCTCATTCGTAAGTTTCAAGAGTTTGATAAATCAATTTTATTAGGAACAAGTAGTTTTTGGGAAGGGATAGATATACCTGGAGATGCCCTTAGTTGTCTTGTTATTGTCCGCCTTCCCTTTACGCCTCCTCATCAACCGATGATGGAAGCAAAAGGAGAGTGGTTAAAAAATCAAGGAGAGGACGTATTCGCTAAGTTAGCACTCCCGCAAGCAATACTGCGTTTCAAACAAGGATTTGGTCGTCTTATTAGAACAAGTACAGATACCGGAACGGTGTTTGTATTAGATCGTCGTTTGACAAGCGCTTCCTATGGAAAACGTTTTTTACAATCAATTCCAACTGTTCCGCTTTATGAAGGCCCTCTAGAAGAATTGTTAGAACAATTAAAGGAACGGCCAATTGAATAAAATTGGAAGGAAAAACACGCCTGAAGTGCATGTAAACTTCAGGCGTAAAAAATGTGGGTAGGAGGAATTTTATTTTTCTTACTTCTTGTATACAAAATGTATTGGTTTTCGACTTGAAACCTTTTTTTGCTGTACATGTCCTGCTATAATAGATGGGTGATGAAGCAGGGGTTGTAAAGAATGTACTCTTATTGTAACCGCATTGCGTTCTTCTATAATTAGAAATTTTTGTGTAACGGAGGAGTTTTTTCATGGATAAGAAAATCGAAGTCCTATCAACGACGCGTATTAAATATTCGTCTGACTTGTATAAAATCGTTGATAGTTTGAATCGTACGTTAAAAGAGCAGGACCTCATGTTCGGATTAGCATTAGACGAAAAAGATAAAGAAACAGCTGTATTTACGATTTACAGAACGTAGTGATACAATGAAAAAGTGGATCTTTGCAATCGTTATCGTAATCGTTGCTAGCGGAATATATGGGGCGTATGTTTATAATAAAGCAATGGAAAAGAAAATCCCTAAAGAGGCAAAATCTGTAGAAATTGCAAAAGAAAAAGCAAAGCTTATAAAAGTAAAATCTGTGGATTATTATAACGGAGAATCTTCATATACTGTCGTACAAGGTACAGATGAAAAAGGAGAACAACTTATCGTTTGGGTGCCTGAGAAAAAAGGGGAAACTATAGTAAGGAAAAAGAGTGAAGGTATTTCTGAAAAAGAGGCTTTACAAAGAACGATTGAACAAGTCGGAGATGACAGTAAAGAGCACAAAAGTAAGCCTAAAGAAATTTTAAAAATAAAATTAGGCTTTGAAAGCAATATACCATTATGGGAAGTTACATATATTGATGATGAAAATCGTTATAGTTATTACTATCTTGCATTTAAAGATGGGCAGTTTTTACGACGATACAGCATTGAAAAATAGATGTAGGGGGAACTACAAATGAAATTAGCAAAGCGAGTAGCTGCTTTAACACCATCTGCAACTTTAGAAATTACAGCAAAGGCACAAGCATTAAAAGCAGAAGGTCATGATGTAATTGGATTAGGGGCAGGAGAACCTGACTTTAATACGCCAGAACATATTATGGATGCTGCACATAAAGCGATGTTAGAAGGACATACGAAGTATACACCAACAGGTGGGTTACAAGCGTTAAAACAAGAAATTGTGAAGAAGTTTACTCGCGATCAAGGAATTGCGTATGATCCGTCTGAAATTATTGTATGTAACGGCGCAAAGCATGCATTATATACATTATTCCAAGTGTTACTTGATGAAGGTGATGAAGTTATCATCCCTACGCCATACTGGGTAAGTTATCCGGAACAAGTAAAGCTTGCTGGTGGTAAGCCAGTTTATGTAGAAGGCCTTGAAGATAATGAATACAAAATTACAGCGAAGCAGCTGCGTGAGGCAATTACAGAGAAAACGAAAGCAGTTATTATTAATTCACCGAGCAATCCAACAGGAATGATTTACAGCAAAGAAGAATTACAACAGCTTGGAGAAGTATGTTTAGAACACAATATTTTAATCGTTTCAGATGAAATTTATGAGAAATTAATTTATGGTGGAGCAGAATATACTTCGGTTGCCCAGCTTTCTAATGCATTAAAAGAACAAACACTTATTATTAATGGTGTATCTAAATCTCATTCTATGACAGGATGGCGTATTGGATATGCAGCAGGAAATAAGCAGCTTATTAAAGCGATGACGAACTTAGCGAGTCATAGTACGTCAAACCCTACTTCAATCGCTCAATACGGCGCAATCGCGGCATATGCAGGCTCACAAGAACCTGTAGAAACAATGCGTCAAGCATTTGAAGAGAGATTAAACATTATTTATGATAAATTAATTCAAATCCCTGGCTTTACTTGCATTAAACCACAAGGTGCATTTTACTTATTCCCTAATGTAAAAGAAGCAGTAGCTTTATCAGGATACGAAACTGTTGATGATTGGGCAAAAGCTCTATTAGAAGAGGAAAAAGTAGCTCTTGTACCAGGTACAGGATTTGGTGCTCCAAATAACGTTCGTTTATCATATGCGACATCTCTTGAACAAGTGGAGAAAGCATTAGAACGTATTCATACGTTTATGAAAAGTAAAGTGCAAGCTTAATTGTATATTTTATTAATGTAATACAAAAACCTTCCTACATAATAGGGAGGTTTTTTTTGACGAATTGTGGCAAAAAGAAATAGCGAAAGGTGTGTTATACTAGAGAGCGAGGTGTTTGGTGATGAAAAAGAAAATGATGTTACAGTGGTTTGAGCAGGGAAGCATTGCAATTCCAAAATTACTTATGATGCATTATAAAAAATTAGGGTTAAATGAAACGGAATTTATGGTTGTACTTCATGTACATACATTTTTAGAATCGGGCAATTCGTTTCCGACTCCGTCAGAGATTTCAGAACGGATGACGATTACCGAAATGAAATGTATGGAAGTCATTCAGGCATTGATTCAAAAAGGTTTTTTATCACTAGAAGGTGGACAAAAATCAGAAGCGATGATGTGTGAAAGTTATTCTTTACAACCGCTATGGGAAAAAATATTGCATTTCTTAATGAATGAATCAATAGAGGAAGAACAAAAAGAAATAAAGCAATTGCAAGTAAATTTATATACAGTATTTGAAAAAGAATTTGGAAGACCACTTTCTCCATTTGAATGTGAAACGTTGGGAATGTGGGAAGATCAAGATCAACATCATCCGAATTTAATTCAAGCGGCCCTCAGGGAAGCTGTAATGAGTGGTAAGCTTAATTTCCGATATATTGATCGTATTTTATTTGAATGGAAAAAGAATGGTATTAAAACAGTAGATCAAGCCCTAAACCAAGGACGGAAATTTAGAGCAAATCAACAACGAGCGCAGCAAACGACAAAACAAGAGACGAAATTTACTGGAAAAGTGCCTTTTTATAATTGGTTGGAGCAGTAATGTAGGAGGAAGTATATGTTAAATAAAACGCAAATTCGCTATTGTTTAGACACAATGGCGGATATGTATCCAGAAGCACATTGTGAATTAATTCATGATAATCCGTTTGAACTAGTAATAGCGGTAGCGTTATCTGCACAATGTACAGATGCACTTGTAAATAAAGTGACGAAAAATTTATTTCAAAAATATAAAACACCAGAAGATTATTTAAGTGTTTCTCTAGAAGAATTACAACAAGATATACGTTCTATTGGATTGTATAGAAATAAAGCAAAAAACATTCAAAAATTGTGCAGAATGTTATTAGATGATTACAATGGGGAAGTGCCGAAAGATCGAGATGAGCTTACGAAGTTACCAGGAGTAGGTCGAAAAACAGCAAACGTAGTTGTTTCGGTAGCGTTTGGTATTCCGGCAATTGCTGTTGATACGCATGTAGAGAGAGTGAGTAAACGGTTAGCGTTTTGTAGGTGGAAAGATTCGGTGTTAGAAGTAGAAAAGACATTAATGAAGAAAATTCCGATGGATGAATGGAGCGTTACACATCACCGTATGATTTTCTTTGGACGTTATCACTGTAAAGCGCAGCGACCACAATGTGAAGAGTGCCCTTTACTAGAAGTATGTCGAGAAGGAAAGAAGCGAATGAAGGGGAAATAAAGGATGGAGCGAGTGATAGAAATACCGAGAGAATTTCGGTGCTTACCATTTTTTAAAGAAAGTATAAATTCGATTGCGTATTATACAGAACAGTCATTTGAAGAAACAATACAAAAGACTTATTTTATATATGATATGGAAAGACAATATGAACCGTGGAATGAAATTGAAAACAGTATTCCTGTAATGTTGAATGTATGGAAAAATAAGCATGAGGACATTGCTACTTTATTTCGAAACAGAAAGAAACAAGAAGCTGAAGGTCCGATGATTCTTTTTGCAGCACATTTATTATCAATTGTATATTGGCTAAATGAGCAACCTGTTCATAGTTTGAATAAAATAGAAGATTTTACGAGTGAATTGGAAGTGCAACCAGTTAATTTTATAGAGCGATATTCGTTCATTATAAAGAAACCGAATAATTATCATTCTTATATTCAGTTAGCGCAGTTGTATATTGAAATAGAAAAGCTATATGTAAAGAAAATGATAACAAAAAAGAAGTCCTGTTCTCGTTAAGAGAAAGGACTTCTTTTTTGGGTATTAAGACTCTGTTGTAACAACATTTCCGTCTGCGTGAGGTGTATCTCCTCCGGTATTTTGTTGTTGTTCTTGCTGATGCTGTTGCTCTTGTTGTTTCTTAGCTTCTTCTTCAGCTTTTTTTCTAGCTTCCTCATCAGCTTTCTTTTGAGCCTCTTCTTGCTGTTTCTTAGCTTCTTCTTCAGCTTTTTTTCTAGCTTCCTCATCAGCTTTCTTTTGAGCTTCTTCTTGTTGTTTACGTTGTTGTTCTTGTTGTTTTTTAGCTTCTTCTTCAGCTTTTTTAGTAGCTTCTTCTTGTTTTAATTTATCTTCATTGGCCTTTTTCTGAGCTTCCTCATCAGCTTTTTTCTTAGCTTCTTCTTCAGCCTTCTTCTTAGCTTCTTCTTCGGCTTTCTTCGCGTCTGGAGTTCCGCCAGGCGCAGTGAAGGATGCTCCAACTGCAGGGCTTGTTCCAGTACCTTTTTTCGCTACTACAGAGAAGCTGTAAGTAACGCCTGGTTTAATACCACCAAGAGTAGCTGTCGTACCTTTTACTGATAAACTACCACTTGAACCGTCAGTCGCTTTATAGCTTGCTGCATACGCATCAACTTCTGCTGGTCCAGACCAGTTTAGTGTAACTGTGCTAGCGCCATCGAAAGTGACATTAAGACCACTAGGTGCATCTACTTTAATTTGTTTAATTGCATCTTTCTTCGCACCTTTTACATATAACTCTCCGTTTATTTCTTGTACAGAAGAAGGACGTTCGAAACGGGATTTATCTGTAGCAAATTTGCTCATCATTATTTGGAACATTTGCTGTGCAATTCTAGTATAACGATCACTAATGTAGTTTTCTGGGCCGTTTTTTTCGTAACCAGTCCATACTGCCATTGTATATTGCGGTGTATATCCAGCGAACCAACTATCTCTGTTTGCATCAGCTGGTATACCATATTTTTTTATAACGTCTTCATCAAAGTTTTGTGTTCCTGTTTTACCGGCAACATCAACACCTGAAACGTATGCTGTTGGACCAGTACCGCCAGAACCAGGTTTTACGACGTCACGAAGAACGTCAGTCACCATGTAAGCTGTGTAGTCTTGCATCGCACGTTGTTCTTTCGGTTTAAAACTTTTCTTTTTCCCATCTGGGAAGGTAACTTCTTTTACGAAATGCGGTTTATTGTAGTTCCCACCATTACCAAAGGCTGCATATGCACCTGCTACTTGTAATGGAGAACTATCGTTACTACCAATTGCTGTTGATTCAAATGTTTTGCCGTCTTTAAATGTCATACCTAAACCTTCAGCAAACGCTTGTGACTTAGGAAGACCAACCGCTTGGGCTGTTTTTAAAGCTGGGATGTTTAATGACTTTTTCAAAGCTTCACGTAGTGAAACGTCACCTTTGTAACTATTTGTTGCATTTCGTATTTTTTTACCATTGGAATACGTATACTCTGAGTCATTTAATTGATGGTATGTAGACCATTGTAAATTTTCAATTGCTGGGCCGTAGTCAAAAATTGGTTTCATTGTTGAACCGACTTGGCGTTTTAAATCGGTGGCCATATTATGACCTTTGAAAGTAGACTTACTTCCTTTACGCCCAGCTCCAATTGCTCGAACTTCACCAGATTGTGTATCCATAAATACGAACGATCCTTGGAATTGATCATTCGGATACTTAATAAGATTGCCATCCATAATTTTTTCAGCATAATCTTGAGCATTTTGATCAAGTGTTGTATGAATCGTTAAACCATCTGAACCAATATTTACATCAGGATATTCTTTTTCAACTTCTTTTACAACCGCATCTAAAAATGCTTGATACTTCATCTCAGTTATTTCTGAAGACGGTTGAAGACCCTCTGTTACTGGAATCTTAACTGCATTATTCATTTCTTCTTTTGTTATATAACCATGTCGATTCATTAATGACAATACGACATTACGACGATTTGTTGCTCGTTCAACATTTTCCTTTTTGGTTGGATCATAAATGTTTGGACCTTGGGGTAAACCAGCGAGCATAGCAGCTTCATGTAACTGTAAGTCTTTTAAATCTTTACCATAATATTTTTGCGCTGCTGTCGCAATACCATATGAACGGTTACCTAAATTAATCTTATTTAAGTACATTTCTAAAATCTCATGTTTAGAGTATTGTTGCTCTAATTTGTAAGATAGGTACCATTCTTGTACTTTTCTCTTTGCAGTTTTGTCCATCGTTAGAAAATAGTTTTTGACTACTTGTTGTGTAATCGTACTACCACCTTGAGATCCGAAACCTCCAGTGACATTTTCCATAACTGCTTTTGTAGTTCGTTTAAAATCAATTCCATTATGATCATAGAAACGTGAGTCCTCAGTTGCAAGGAATGCATTTTCAACTACTTTTGGAATTTGATCATACGTAACGTGGGTTCGTTTTTCAGCACCGTATTCATAGAAAAAGTTCCCATCTTTATCAAGAAACTTTGTTGATAAAGGATTGACGAGTTTTGATTTGTCTAATTTTGGAGCATCCTTCACCATAACAAAGAAAGCGGAAACGCCAGCTACAAGACCAACGATACCAAGAAGTAGACAACCTATAAGGAATTTTTTAAAAAAGGAGCCTTTTTTCTTTGGTTTTTTCTCTGTATTTGTTTCTTGCTTTTGATTTTTTACATGATTTCGTTCTGTACGAGAACGATAATTATCTGACATTATACTTTCTCCTACCTTTCATTCTCTCCCCAAAAGTCGAAAAAAGAGCCTTAGTGATGACTCTATCACGAAAAATAAACCGTGTCTAGTACACGGATATAATCAATCCGAGGGTGATAACCGCATGATAATAAAGATCCATGCTCTTCTATTTCTTCTTTCGTAATCGATTTTCTTCCACCTGTATTTTGACGATTCCAAAATGCAATAATATGTTTTGCATCTAATAAATAAAGTTCATCAAAAAGTGTAAATTTAATAATAACAAATGCAATTCCATTATGAGCGATTACTTGCTTCATATGCTCAATTTGATGAAGGTGGAAGTTTTGAAGTGGAAAACTCGTTTTATTTTTTGTTTCTTTCGCTTCAAAATCGATGTATTTCCCTTTATATACACCGTTGTAATCTGTTGTAGAAGGTTGTTTAAAATACGCTTCTTTTACCACTGCAGCACTTCGAGCGGGGTAATCTACTTTTACAATTTGAAGAGGGGTAGGTTTTTTATGTACGCATGCAATATTATGGGTTAAGTAATATTCATTCGTTTCATTCAATTCCTCTTCAAGGGACATACCTCTGTTACTATAAGTATGTTTTTTAATTGGTGTTTTATGAGGTTGTGAAGCTTGATTGTACCGTTTTCCATTTGGGTAACGAATGGTCATAGTGTGTCCACTCCCAACTTGCTAAGAATTACTTACAAAGGTGATTATAACAAAAAATGAAAAAAGATGTGACCTTTTTGCAGAAAGGTATGATGACTTATTCATGTTTACATGGAATGATTATGAAAAAATTAAACAATATCGTAAAAATACGGTCTGTACAGAGGAAGAAAAAACAATGGTTTACAACATGAAGAGGGAAATAGAAATAGCTAATATGGACAACATTTCTCGAACGCAGTGTTATCAAGAATATTATGTAAGAAATAGTGAAATTAGGTGGGCTTTTTTAGCAAGTATGGTCTCGAGAAATGCGGGGTGGAATATGACTGATTTACAAGGGAGGTATTATGCTACTGTTTTACCTCAAACAGTAAAAAAACATTTGTTTTTGACTTATGAAGAAGCGAATTGGATTATTTTTTTAGATGTATTTCCTCAGCTGTTGTTATACGAAGAAAGTAAGAGGAGGCAGATCCCACTATTCCATTTGTTACAATATTTTAATGTATCCATTTTTATGGAAAAAGAATGGATATATTTTTGGGAGAAAAAAGATATAAATAGACTTATGACAGCGCTTATTATAAATGAACAAAATAAAATTCAAAAACCAGTTATTGAGAATGCATACTTTAAAAAACATGTATTCCATACAGCCCTTTTTAAATTACAAGAAATGCTTCATATTAGTGCCGTTATATTCCCAACCGTTGAAGGGAAGGTGTATGGTTTTTCAGTTTATCAATTTGAAACGTTACAGAAGCGTATAGAACTAGGAAAGAAATTAGCAGCGTTACTGTTCCATCCGAATTACAAAAGTTTATTCCATAGATTTGCATCGCAAACGATACACACAGGATCAAGAGCAGATTATGAATGTTATGTAAGTGAAGCTAGAAAATCTTGTACACCAGCTCTTAGGGAAGTTTATCCTGCTGTTGCACATGATGAAATAAGTATGAGAGATTGGTTTTGTAGAGATACGGAAATAAATGAACTATTTTTACCAGAAGAGTATACGGGTGAAGTTGATATAACAGAATGGTATAAAAGAAAGAGGGAGCAAATCTATATTGCTTCCACCGTAAATCGTTTTGTTAAAAGGATAGATGAGTTCGTGATATAATAAAAAAGAAGTCCCGTCTTCATAAATGAAGACGGGACTTCTTAATGTGAAGTAACCCTACTATGCGTGCTAAACATTTAATCTCAAAACGTAATGAATATAAGAGATTAAAGAAGTTTCACTTTATGTAGCAGGGAAGTTTGGACCATCTAATTTTGGATTGCCAGTTTCGGGTTTATTTTGTTTATTTTGTTTTTTCTTTTTTTCGTTTTTGTTCTTTGTCATTTTCATGCACCTCCTTTTTGTATTGTTACCATTTCTATAAATGACATACAAAATGATTTCTTTGACGAATAACAACTAGTTTTGTCATGTGGGCAGGAGTGAAGAATCATTCGGCGAAATTACATGACAAAGGAAAAGCAAAGAAGGAGGCGTTTTGTATATGGCGATGGTTCAGAAGGAAGATGTAATGAAAACAATGGATCAAATGTTAAGTTCTCTCGATTTGCTGGAAATGAATATAGGGATTAGAATGAATCATGCATTAAAGGATAAGAGTGAAAAAATATGCAACAAGATAGAAATAACAGAAATGCATATTGAGCATATGGAAAATAAATTAGTGCATCACGAAGAAAAAGGGAATTGGGTGAAGGCATTTCAAAACGTCGTAGTGAGTGCATAATAAGGTGGGAATAAAATGAAGTATGAAGCATTAATAAAGTCTTCGGAAAAACTTATGCAACATAATAATGAAGCAAATGTGAAAAAAAGAGAAATGATTGAATACGATTTTTATAAGGATATGAAACCGTTTGTAGATATGGTAGATGAGGAATTAAAAGTGTGGAAAGAATTAGCTTATGAATGGATTAAGGAAGAAAAACCGAAGTATATACATGTACAGCAAATTGATCAAGTGTACGATAATTTACAAACAAATGTGTTGCAATGCTTTGTAAATAAAGGTAAAGGTAAGCGATTCTTTGAAACGCATCAAGCCATTTCGTATACTTTGCAAAATATAATTGAGCAATGTAAGTAACAAGAGGGGAAACCCTCTTGTTTTTTATGCTTCTGTCACTGTTGTAGGTTTTGTTGCCCCGTTTATTTCTAGTTCTTTTATTACTGTTCGGTAATCTGAAATACATATTTTCCCTTCGAGATACCAATGTCTCGCAAAGTCTAACAATTCATTTACATTCTCTGTGTAATACCCCTTTTTTTGAGAAAACGCTTGTTTTAAATCCCCTAATACCATGTTGATTCCTCCCCCATGAGAATCTTCTTCTTTTTTATCATAGCATGGAAGGGTTTTCTTTTATAATTTTTTAAAAATTTAAACTTCCGACAAAAATAGACACATACTCCGTCACACAAATTATTTTACAAGTACATATTATATATGTAGAAACTTATGTGAAGGAGGAGAGAATGCATGTTTCAACAATCTAACGTATATCAGCAATCTAATCCATATGCACAGCAAAATATGTACCAATATAATACGGATACATATTTACGTTACAATATGTATCCTTTCGAGCCTCATTATGGAAATCAAAATTATTACCAGCCATTTGAAGTATCGTTTATGAATCAACCGCAGCAACCGTATATGAATCAACAACCGCAACCTTATATAAATTCACAATACTATATGCCACCACCATCTCCCTATGGCAATCAACAAGCGATGTTTTATCCACCAAAACAACCGTATCCGACACAAAATAAACAAAAGCAACAGCAGCAACCAAGTCAATTTTCTAGTTTTGTTTCCCAATTTAAAAATTCAGATGGTAACTATGATGTAAATAAAATGATGAATACAGCTGGACAAATGATGAATGCGATGAATCAAGTGACAGGTATTGTAAAGCAAGTGGGAGGCTTTTTTGGTAAGTAATGTAAAAGGTTTGTCTATAAAAAGCATTGGATAGAAAATCAAAGACTAGACAAATTTCCTTAGAATAAATGGGTATATATAACAAGCGGCTTACCCTCTTTTCTCATACTGTAAAGTGTAATCAGATTTTTTTTATGAGAGAGGAGAGAAAAACTATGCATCATTGTCATCCTTGCTTTGGAGGGCATAAGCCTACAGGACCTATTTGTACAACTGCTCCTGTCATTCATCCGACGAAACAATGCGTAACACATTCTTTTTCAACAACGGTGGTGCCACACATTTTCCCGACGCATACAACACATGTACATCATCAACAAATTAAAAACCAAAACTTCTTCCCGCAAACAAATTCAAATGTAAATGTTGTGGACCCAATCGATCCAGGATTCGGCGGATGTGGACCATGTGGCCATGGTCATCATCATCACCACCACGGTCATCAAATATCCCCATTCGGACCAGGACCAAATGTATCGCCGTTTGGACCAGGACCAAATGTATCACCATTTTTACCAAACAATGTATCACCAGTAGGTCCGAATATTGGACCAAACGTTGGTGGAATATTTAAAAAGTAAATGATATGTTAGAACTAGCGAAATGCTAGTTCTTTTTTTGTAATTGGAGTGTTGATATGAAAGTTATTGCAGTAACAGGCTATAAGCCCTTTGAACTTGGAATATTTAAAAATGATCATCCAGGAGTAGAATGTATAAAAAAGGCGTTGCGTCGTAAATTAATTGCTTTTGTAGAAGATGGTTTAGAGTGGGTTATAATAAGTGGCCAGTTAGGTGTAGAATTATGGGCTGCTGAAGTTGTTTTTGAAATACAAGTAGAATATCCAGATTTAAAATTAGCGGTATTTACTCCATTTTTAGAACAAGAAGAAGGTTGGAAGGAAGATAACCGTGAATATTACGAATTTATTCTCTCTCAAGCAGACCATGTTGATAGTATCACGAAACGTAAGTACGAAAGCCCAGAGCAATTTAAATTAAAAAATCAATTTTTTATTGAAAAAAGTGATGCGCTTTTAGCTGTATATGATGAAGAAAAACCAGGGAGTCCTAAATATATTGTAGAAGCAGCAAAGAAAAAAGGAGAAATAGAAAATTATCACAGTTATTTCATTCTTTTTTCCGATTTACAAGATATAATAGAAGAGGAACAGTGGAATAATGCTGAGTAATATGTAATATAGTACTCGTATATATGATTGACAAAAAGCATTGTTTCTGAAAAAATTTAGTTAATGAAAGTTTTGGCAAAAATTTGAGGTGAAGAAAATGATTTCGGATAAAATTAAATTAACGGCGAAAGATATTTTAGAAAAAGAATTTAAAACAGGTATGAGAGGTTATCAACAAGAAGAAGTAGACAAGTTTCTTGATATGATCATTAAAGATTATGAAGCTTTTCACAAGGAATTTGAACAATTAAAGCAACAAAATGCTCGTTTAAAGCGTGAATTAGAAGAGCAAAAGCTAGCAGCAACGCAAGTTCCACAACAACCAGTTGTACAAACACCAGTTGCACAACCAGTATATAACAACACGAATACGGACATTTTAAAACGTTTATCGAATTTAGAAAAAGCTGTATTTGGAAGTAAGTTATACGAATAATTTCTGGTGATAAAAAGGTTACAGCATTTTACATAGAAAAAAACATTGCAAAATCTTTTTGTTTCCACTATACTAATGGATGTCATAACGTTTGGGTAATCGCTGCAACGCCAACGTTGTAGAGGAAAGTCCATGCTCGCACGGCCTGAGATGGCTGTAGTGTTCGTGCCTAGCCAATTCATAAGCTAGGGTATTCTGGCTGTAAGGCTGGTTTAACGGCAGGGAAAAAACCTAAGTCCTTTCGGATATGGTTTGACTACCTTTAAAGTGCCACAGTGACGAAGTCCTTGAAGAAATGATAGGAGTGGAACGAGGTAAACCCCACGAGCGAGAAACCCAAATAATGGTAGGGGAATCTTTTCCAAGGAAATGAACGATGGGAAAGGACAGGTTGTATAACCTGTAGATAGATGATTGCCACCGGAGTACGAGGCGTGGGCCGTTTGCAGTACAAAGGAACAGAACATGGCTTACAGAACGTTATGAACCAACTATGAAATAACTCAGCTCTCCTTTGTTAGAGGAGGGCTTTTTATTTGTATGAAGTTATAAATGATGAGTTAAAATGGTTAATGAGAAAATTCTTCGTAAAATGTAATAATTAATAGGAGAAATGGCTATTAATTATTGTTTGAATATACATAAGAGGTGAATGCAAATGGGAAAAGTTACTTTAATCGCAACAGCGGCAATGGGTATTGAAGCTTTAGTTGCCCGAGAAGTTCGTGATCTAGGTTATGAATGCCAAGTAGAAAACAGCAAAGTAACATTTGAAGCAGATGAAAAGGCGATTTGTCGCACGAATTTATGGTTACGTACTGCGGACCGTGTGAAAATTAAAGTTGGCGAATTTAAAGCGACAACATTTGATGAGCTGTTTGAGAAAACAAAAGCATTAAACTGGGGAGATTATATTCCAGAGAACGGTGAGTTCCCTGTTATCGGTAAATCTTTAAAATCTGAGTTATTCAGTGTTTCGGATTGCCAGCGTATCGTTAAAAAGGCTGTCGTTGAAAAATTAAAAACAACATATAAACGTACAACTTGGTTTGAAGAAGATGGCCCGTTATTCCGTATTGAGATTGCAATGTTAAAAGATATCGCAACATTAACAATCGATGCGAGCGGTGTTGGACTTCATAAACGTGGATATCGTGTGGATCAAGGGGAAGCTCCTTTAAAAGAAACATTAGCTGCGTCTTTAATTAAATTAACAAACTGGAAGCCAGATCGTCCTTTCGTGGATCCTTTCTGTGGATCAGGTACAATTCCGATTGAAGCAGCATTAATTGGACAAAATATCGCACCAGGTTTTAACCGTGGTTTTGCATCGGATGAGTGGGGCTGGGTTGGTAAACAAAACTGGCGTGAAGCTCGTCAAGAAGCAGAAGATTTAGCGAACTATGATCAACCATTGCAAATCATTGGATCAGATATTGATCATCGTATGATTCGAGTTGCTCAAGATAACGCAGAAGAAGTAGGTTTAGGTGATTTAATTACATTTAAACAGATGCAAGTAAAAGATTTCACAACAAAAGAGGATTATGGCTATGTTGTAACGAATCCTCCATACGGAGAGCGTTTAAGTGAAAAAGCACTTGTTGAACAACTGTATAAAGAAATGGGACAAGTATTCCGTCCATTAGACACATGGTCGGCATATGTATTAACAAGTTACGAAGCATTTGAGAAGTGCTACGGAAAAGATGCATCGAAGAAACGTAAACTGTTTAATGGATTTATCCGTACAGATTACTACCAATACTTCGGAAAACGTCCACCTCGTAATTCATAGTATAAAACTCCTCCAGCGCGCATATACTGGCTATTATGTAATGCGTAAAGGAGGAACTGATATGGATAGTTTCCAATTATCAATGATTCAAAAAGCTATTCACCGTACGTATGATGAGCTCGGAAAAGAAGTGGATAACCAAGGTGCGATTGTAGATGAAATACAAAAAGCACAAGAAGAATATTTGTTAGCTCTTTCGCATGAAACAGCGATAGATAAACGGTATTTAAAGTCATTAATATAGAAGAAAATTTTCCTTTTTCGAAAGGAAAATTTTTTTTCGTGTATTTCCATGTATTACAACAGGGGAAAGTGGCTGCGCACATATGAGTAGCAGTTGCTATATCTTTTATAGAAAAACTTTTTGGTTGGAGGCTAAGGATGTTTACTGAGAAGAGATTACCATTTGAAGTAGGGAAACAAGACAATTTTTATGATAAGTTGAATGAGTGGATTGGAGATGTGTTTTATGACATCCTTCCGGAAAAAGGTTTTGAAGAGCGTGATGAACAAATTTTTATGGCGTTTCAATTAGAGCGTGCTTTCCAAGAAAAGAAGGTAATGTTCGCAGAAGCAGGTGTAGGAACCGGGAAAACAATTGTATATCTTCTATATGCAATTTGTTATGCACGTTATACTGGAAAGCCAGCGATTATCGCTTGTGCAGATGAAACATTAATTGAGCAGCTTGTGAAAGAAGAAGGGGACATTGCTAAATTATCTGAGGCATTAGGCTTATCGGTAGATGTAAGACTTGCGAAATCGATGGATAATTATTTATGTTTACGTAAACTTGAAGATGTTATGAGTGGACGAGCTCCTGAAGTAATTGAAGATGTATACTACGAATTACCGCAGTTTGTATTTGACCATGGTACGATGCAAAACTTTACTCACTATGGTGACCGAAAAGAATTTCCGCTTTTAAATGACGAGGAATGGTCAAAAGTAAATTGGGATTACTTCCAAGATTGTTTCACTTGTGATTCTCGACATCGTTGCGGGCAAACTCTATCACGTGAACATTATCGTAAAGCAGCAGATTTAATTATTTGCTCTCAAGATTTCTATATGGATCATATTTGGACGTATGATGCTCGTAAGCGTGAAGGACAAATTCCATTATTACCAGAAAGTAGTTGTGTTGTATTTGATGAAGGACATCTTGTAGAATATGCAGCTCAAAAAGCTTTAACATATCGTTTAAAGCAAACGATGATGGAGCAACTTTTAACGAGATTATTACAAAATGATATTCGCGAGGAGTTTGCGCATTTAGTAGAAGAAACAATTTGGCAAACAGAGCGATTCTTTGATGTGTTACAAGAGAATAAAAAAGAAATTGCTGGTTCTGATCGTTTAGAAATTACTGTGACAGAAAAAGTAACGGCTGAAGCGAAGCGACTTTATGCGAAAATTGGTGAAGTCGGTGATGCATTAGTATTTGAAAGTGAAATGCATACAGTAAACACGTATGATTTAAATATCGTTGATGAACATTTAGATGTATTAGAGCATTCACTTCGTCTGTTTATGCACGAGAAAAATGTAATTACATGGGGTGAAGAAGGTGATGGAGCTTTCACGTTAGTAATTATGCCGCGTGCAGTTGAAGAAGTATTACAAGAGAAAGTATTCTCGAAGAAAATCCCGTATATTTTCTCTTCTGCTACATTATCTAACAACGATTCATTCGCATTTACAGCAAATAGCTTAGGGGTAAAAGATTACTTATCATTCTCAGTTGCCTCCCCGTTTGATTACGAAGAGCAAATGGCAGTAAACTTACTATCTCATACGAAAGAAAATGAATGGGAAAGAAAGTGTCAATATACACTTGAAAATATACAAAAAACAAATGGACGTACACTTGTATTATTCCGTACAACGCAAGAACTTGCAGCGTTTAAAGAATATGTAAGTAAAGAACAAATGTCAGTTCCGTTCCTATATGAAGGGGACCAAGAAATTAGTCAGCTTGTTTCTCGTTTCCAAAATGAAGAAGAGACTGTACTTTGTGCCGTTCATTTATGGGAAGGTTTAGATATTCCTGGTTCATCATTATCACATGTTATTATTTGGTCATTACCATTCCCTCCAAACGATCCTGTGTTTGAAGCGAAGCGTAAGCACGTAAATGATCCATTTTGGGATGTAGATGTACCATATATGATTTTACGTCTTCGTCAAGGGATTGGCCGTTTAATTCGTACGAGCGAAGATAAAGGTGCTATATCAATCTTCTTATCTGATACAGAAGATGAGAAAGTGGTAGAGGCAGTGAAAAACGTACTACCAGTAGAAGGTAAAGAATTATAAGGAGAAAGCTTGGCGCTTGCCAAGCTTTTTTCTATTATAAAAGGAATTTATATTTTCATGTCGAATTAAGTTTGAGGTAGAAAAAGGAGGTTTTTATATAATGACAGTAGCTACATATGAAGTAGAAAAACAATTTTTAACATATGTGAAGAAGATACAAAATTACGGAGAAGCATTAAGCTTAATGTTTTGGGACTTGAGAACAGGGGCGCCTAAAAAAGGTGTAGACCAGCGTTCAGAAGTAATTGGCATGCTTTCATCAGAAGTGTTTGCTATGTCGACTTCAGATGAAATGGGAAATTATTTAACAGAGCTTGAAGATTTAATACGTGAAGACAAGCTTTCTGAAACGACGAAGAAAATGGTGGAAGAGTGCCGTAAAGAATATGATAGAAATAAGAAAATTCCACAAGCGGAATATGAAGCGTATGTGAAATTAGAAGCGAAAGCAGAAAGTGTGTGGGAAGAAGCTCGCGAAAAATCTGATTTCGAAATGTTCCGTCCGTATTTAGAACAAATCGTTGAATTTAAAAAGAAATTTATTGCATATTGGGGTTATGAAACATATAAATATAATACATTATTAGATATGTATGAGCCGGGCATTACAGTAGAAGTGTTAGACCACGTATTTGGTCAACTTCGTGAGCGTATCGTACCGCTCGTAAAAGAAATATCGGATTCGCAAAAGAGATTAAAGACAAGTGCTTTATCAGAACATTTTTCAAAAGAAAAACAAAAAAACTTTACATTAGAGCTATTAAAGCAATTAAATTATGACTTTGAAGCAGGTCGTCTTGATGAAACGGTACATCCATTCGAGATCACATTAAATAGAGGGGATGTTCGTATTACGACACGCTATGACGAAAAAGATTTCCGTATGGCTGTGTTTGGAACAATTCATGAATGTGGTCATGCTGTATATGAACAAAATATTGCAGAGAAATTTGAAGGTACACCGCTATGTAGTGGAACATCTATGGGGATTCATGAGTCACAATCATTATTCTTTGAGAACTTTATCGGTCGTAATAAATCATTCTGGAAGAAAAATTATGATTTATTAAAAGAGTATAGCGATGGTCAATTCAATGATATATCAGTAGATGAGTTTTATGATGCAATAAATGAATCGAAGCCTTCATTTATTCGCATAGAAGCAGATGAGCTTACATATCCGCTTCACGTTATGGTTCGTTATGAACTTGAGAAAGAGTTATTTGATGGCACATTACAAGTGAAGGATTTACCAGCGGCTTGGAACGATAAAATGGAAGCATATTTAGGAATTCGTCCGGCTAACGATGCACAAGGCGTATTACAAGATGTTCACTGGGCTGGTGGTTCATTTGGATACTTCCCATCTTATGCGCTTGGTTATATGTATGCAGCGCAATTTAAGCAAAGAATGGTAAAAGACATTCCGAATTTTGATGCATTATTAGAAGAAGGAAACGTAACGCCAATTCGTGAATGGTTAACAGAAAACATTCACCAATACGGTAAAACGAAAAAGCCACTTGAAATTTTAGAAGATGTAACAGGTGAAGGATTGAATGCAAATTACTTAGCAGATTATTTAGAAGCGAAGTATAGAGAGATTTACGAGTTATGAAAAAGGGCTGCTTACTTGCAGCTCTTTTTTTAAGGGGATAGAAAAATGGAGTATACTTATACAGTAATGACGCAAGAAGAAGCAGAAGAAATTGCATACAACTGGCATTATGAAGGGAAATATTCCTTTTACGATATAGAGGCAGATGAAGAAGATTTAGCTGAATTTTTACATGATGAGAGTAGAGGGGATCATACATTTTCTGTGAAGGAAAATGGCACTCTCATTGGTTATTTTACTGTTTGTAAAATAACTGATGGGACGGTTGATATAGGTCTTGGAATGAGACCTAATATAACGGGGAATGGATTTGGTTTACAGTTCATAAATGCTATACTAGCTTTTAGTAAAGAAAAATATGGATGTAATTATATAACACTATCAGTAGCTACATTTAATAAAAGAGCGATTAAAGTGTATAAAAGGGCAGGGTTTGAAGCAGTTGGAACGTTTATACAGAAGACGAATGGTAGTTATTTTGAATTTTTGAAAATGAATTATATATGTAAAAATGATTAAAAAAACAGAAGAATCTCCTTCTGTTTTTTATGCAGAAATAAATCTTACTATTTGTAATTGGAAGTTTTGTAATTTTGGAAGAGGATGTGTATGATTGAAGTTTAATGGTAAATAGCAAGTTTAGTAAGGAGAGACAGCATGATTACAATTAAAACGAAAAATGAAATAGATTTAATGCATGAATCTGGAAAGTTACTTGCTTCATGTCATAGAGAAATTGCGAAGATAATGAAACCAGGTATTACAACAAAAGAAATTAATACGTTTGTGGAAGCGTATTTAGAAAAACATGGTGCAACGTCTGAGCAGAAAGGGTACAACGGATATCCATATGCGATATGTGCATCTGTAAACGATGAAATGTGTCATGCATTTCCGGCCGATGTTCCTTTGACTGAGGGTGATATTGTAACAATTGACATGGTAGTAAACTTAAATGGTGGTCTTTCAGATTCTGCTTGGACGTATAGAATTGGAAAAGTTTCTGATGAAGCAGAAAAGTTATTACTAGTAGCTGAGAATGCTTTGTATAAAGGCATTGAGCAGGCGATAATCGGTAATCATGTAGGAGATATTGGTTATGCGATTGAAAGTTATGTAGCTGCTGAAGGTTTTTCTGTCGCAAGAGACTTTACGGGACATGGAATCGGTAAAGAAATTCATGAAGAACCAGCAATTTTTCATTTTGGGAAGCAAGGACAAGGGCCTGAGTTACAAGAAGGAATGGTAATTACAATTGAGCCAATTGTCAATGTAGGTATGCGATATTCGAAAGTAGATTTAAATGGATGGACCGCGAGAACGATGGACGGGAAATTATCAGCTCAATATGAGCATACAATTGCGATTACAGAAGATGGACCAATCATTTTAACGAAGTTATAATTGGGAATGAAAGAGTTTACAAAACTCGAACGAAAATGATGTTTTTATAAAATTTGTACGTGTTTTATGAATAAAAGCTTTTCAAAGTATAAAAAGTGCGTTATAATCCTTCTATAAAATAAATAGTTAGCTACACTCATATAATCGCGGGGATATGGCCTGCAAGTTTCTACCGAAGTACCGTAAATACTTTGACTATGAGTGAGGACGAATATATTTGCTTGTTTAGCATTCTTTTTTGCGAAACTCCAAAAGCGCGTCTCTCACTTGTAACGAGTGGTGGCGGCTTTTGGAGTTTTTTTATTGCATAAGAGGGGGAACAAACATGAAAGTATTACAAGAAAAGATTTTGAACGAAGGAAAGGTTTTATCTGGTGATGTATTAAAGGTAGATGCATTTTTAAATCATCAAATTGATCCAGTACTTATGCAAGAAATCGGAAAAGAATTTGCTAAACGTTTTAAAGAAGAGAACATTACAAAAATCGTGACGATTGAATCTTCAGGTATTGCACCAGCAGTTATGGCTGCATTAGAGCTTGGTGTAAAAGTAATCTTTGCTAGAAAGCGTAAATCGTTAACGTTACAAGATAATATGTATGTTGCAAACGTATATTCATTTACAAAACAAGAAACGAATGAAATTTCGTTATCTCGAAATCATATTGATGAAAGTGATCGCGTTTTAATTATTGATGACTTTTTAGCAAACGGTCAGGCTGCTTTAGGTTTAATGAGCCTAGTAGAGCAAGCTGGAGCAAGTATTGCTGGACTTGGTATTGTTATTGAAAAAGCATTTCAAGATGGAGGAAAGAAGCTTCGTGAACAAGGCGTTCGTGTTGAATCACTAGCAGAAATTGCATCACTTGATAATAACGCAGTTACATTTGTACAGCAAGAAACTGCGGAGGTGAAATAAACGATGAAGCAACATCCAATTAAAATCGCATCGCTTGGTATGCAGCATATGCTTGCTATGTATGCTGGCGCAATTATCGTTCCGCTTATTGTGGGCGGCGGACTTGGTTTAAATCAAAAAGAGTTAACATATTTAGTCTCAATTGATTTATTAATGTGCGGCGTTGCGACAATTTTACAAGCATTATCAAATCGCTTTTTCGGTATTGGACTCCCAGTTGTACTAGGTTGTACATTTACAGCCGTTGGGCCGATGATTGCAATTGGAAAACAATACGGCGTGTCTTCTATTTATGGAGCAATTATTGCTGCGGGTTTATTCGTTGTTATTTTTGCGAAATTATTTGGAAAGCTTGTAAAACTGTTTCCTCCTGTTGTAACAGGATCTGTCGTTACCGTAATTGGAGTTACACTTGTTCCAGCAGCAATTAATGATATGGCTGGAGGGGTAGGAAGTAAAGATTTCGGTAGTCTTGAAAATTTAGCATTAGCATTTGGTGTGTTACTATTTATTATCATTATGTATCGTTTCTTTGACGGATTTATTCGTTCAATCTCTATTTTACTAGGTCTATTGTTTGGTACAATCGTTGCAGCATTTATGGGGAAAGTAAGCTTGCAAGCGGTTGGAGAAGCAGATTGGTTCCATGGTGTTCAGCCATTTTACTTCGGTACACCAACATTTGAATTAACGCCAATTATTACGATGATTCTAGTTGCTTGCGTAGGGATTGTAGAAGCAACAGGTGTTTACTTTGCATTATCTGATATTTGCAATAAAAAGATTGGTGAAAAAGAATTAACAAAAGGGTATCGTGCAGAAGGATTAGCGATGGTGTTAGGTGGTATTTTCAACGCCTTTCCGTATACAACATACTCACAAAACGTAGGGCTTGTTCAATTAACTGGAGTAAGAAATCGCGTGATTATTTACACGTGTGGTGGTATGTTAATCGTTCTTGGGTTCATTCCAAAAATCGCAGCTATTACTACAATCATTCCGAAATCAGTACTTGGCGGTGCGATGTTAGCGATGTTCGGTATGGTAATGGCATATGGTATTAAAATGTTAAGTAGCGTTGATTTTGGAAGACAAGAAAACTTATTAATCGTTGCATGTTCTGTCGGAATCGGACTTGGAGTTACAGTTGTTCCTACTTTATTCTCACAACTTCCAGAAAGTATTCGTATTTTAACAGATAACGGAATTGTACTTGGAAGTGCGTCAGCAGTAGTGTTAAATATCGTATTTAATATGGTGCCGCAGCGTAAAGTGAAAGTAAAAGAAGAGCCAGTGACTATGCAAAGTGCGGTAAGAGAAGCGTAAAAAGTGATAAAAGGTTCAAATCGTAAATGATTTGAACCTTTTATTTTTGCTTAATTTATATGGAAAAGAAAGAAGAACTAGAGATAGCCATAAATAAAAGCGTTGAGTTAAAAATTCTCTATAAATAAAAAGGAGGATTTTTATTTATAGAGAATAGATACTTCATGTTATGGAATTTGGGGAGGGTAAAATGATGAATGCTCGATTAAGTAATTCAAATCTAATGATTGATGTTGTCCAAAATGCAAATCATTCCCTAGATATTGAAGGATTTGAAGTGAAATATTCAATTTTAGTAATATCAAAAATAATGGAAAGACTTCATAGGATCATCAATTTGAAGTAACCTAAAATTAATAAATTAGTGTGTAATTTTAATTGTAAAATAAATATAAAAGAGGTGCTGAATTGCACCTCTTTTTGAATAGTTAATTATATAATTTAAAACAAACCCTGATAGGATTACGAGACCTTGCTTTTCTTTTTAAGTGGCATCATTTTCCCGTACGTACCAAGACGCCAAATGTACTCAAGTGGCCCGTATTGATAACGTGACAGCCACCAGCGGCTAATAAAGATTTGTAACGTGTAGAAACCGATGCAGAATAATGGTCCTACCCATAATGGAGCAAGATAATCATTTTTGAACAATAGTCCGAATACAAGCAACGTAACAATTGTATGCGAGATATAATTTGTTAATGCCATGCGACCAACGTACTGGAACGGACGTAATATCTTTTGCCATTTTTCTTTTTGTAATAAACGCATGAGCGTGAAAATGTAGAATATGAATAATGTCTTTCCGCTTATCATCGTAATACCCATAAGTGAAAATGGTGTGTATGGTTGATTGTTCATAAAGAAGTAAACCATAATAAACCACATCGGTAATGTTAAAATGAACATAATGATTTGACATTTCTTTAGTTTTGGATCTAATTCTTTCGCACGGCGGAAAATATCTTTTTTACCGGCATATAATCCGAGTAAAAACAATCCTAGTGTTTCAGGAAGCATAATAAGACTGTTACTTATTGCTTCAGAGTAGAAAGAATAGAATCGGTCTGTGATTTGTAAGCCCCAGTTTTCTAACGGCATAATTGCTGTGGAAAGGCCTAACTCCTCTACTGGCACGATTAACATGACAAGAGAACCTAATAATGTGAACAATTGCATGAAACTTAATAGTACAACTGACCATATTAAAATAGTACGTGGCTTTCTTTTGTAAAATAAAAATAAGAAAAACCCGGTAATTGCATAAGTATGTAAAATGTCTCCGTCCCATAAAAGAACGTAATGTAAGAAACCAAATAATAATAAAATAAGTAAGCGACGAACAAATAAAGTTTTTGGTCGATCTGTTTTCGCCTCAGCACGATTCATAAAAATATAAAAACCTAATCCGAATAAAAACGAAAAAATGGTATAAAATTTCGTTTGAATAAACATATCGTAAAATAGGCGAATGTAGCTGTCTATCCCTTCGTAAATTCCTGTAATATCACGGGAGTCGACTCCGGCGATAACAGGCCAGTTAACAAGAAAAATACCAAGTACAGCTATTCCTCTAATAATATCGATGGAGTGTATCCTCTCGCCTTGTGAAATATTTTGTGTCATTATTTTCCTCCTTGTTAAGTAATTCCCTTTTATTATACAAAATGTAAGATGGAGGGTATAGGGTGGATTTCCATTTTTTTTAACTATTAAGTTATGTAAGATGAGATATAATAAGAGTGCACAACAAGTTTTAATCTTCTTCAAAACAGGCAGTAAAGCTCCTTCTTATAAGGGGCTTTCTTTATGAAAAGTGTTGATAATGATTCTCTTTAATGATAAAATGTATTCAAAAGTGATAATCATTATCAAAAAAAGGTTGGTGCACGAGTATGGTATATGCATTAGTAGCAGGTACAGTCGCTGTATATGCAGTTATTGCAAAGTATGTTTTAAATGGAGTAGGAACGGCAAAATGAGTGATATTACATAAAATCCCTTTCATTTGTAAAAAGAATGAAAGGGATTTTTTATTTTTAATGAGAATATGCTGAAAATTTAGTATGATAGTAAAGTGAAACGGTAATCAATGAGGGATGTATCTCCTGTTGATTATGTGCTCGCAAATAGCGGGGAAAAGTATATACATCTTGGATAAAGGGGAACAAGGGGATGACAAACATAGTACAGACAAACGGTATGAAAAAACTTGTTTGTTTTTATGAAGAGTGGCAAAAACACGGCGATGCAGAGAATAGTTTAAAGTTATTTGAGGTGATTCAAAAATATAAGCAAGAGCAGCTTATGATTGCGTTCTGCGGTCACTTCTCTGCAGGGAAATCAACGATGATGAATCATCTATATAAAGCGCAGTTGTTACCGACAAGTCCAATTCCGACAAGCGCTAACGTTGTCAAAATTGAAAAAGGAATGGATCGTGTTGTTGTAACGGTTAAATCTGGAGAACAGTACGAATATGACGGTGCATATTCAGCGGAAGAATTAAAACAAATTTGTAAAGACGGTGACGAGGTAATTGGTGTTCATATTTATCGGAATGATGCGCCAATTCCTGAAGGTGTTATGTTAGTTGATACACCAGGGATTGATTCAACAGATGATGCCCATCAACTAGCGACAGAATCAACGCTGCATCTAGCAGACGTAATTTTTTATATGATGGATTATAATCACGTCCAATCGGAAGTGAATTTACAATTTGTTAAAGAATTGAAACAACGTAATAAAACGGTTTATCTCGTTGTCAATCAAATAGATAAACATAAAGAAAATGAATTATCATTTGAGGATTATAGAGACAGTGTAAAACAATCGTTCTCTAACTGGGATATTGAAGTAGATGGAGTTTATTATACATCATTACGAATGATGAACCATCCACATAATGAAATTGGAAACTTGGAAACATTAATTACTTCTATTATGAAAGAAAAAGAGCAGTATGTAAGAGCTGGAATGGAGCGAGAAACAGAATATTTAATGGGAGAACATGTCTCGTTTATTCTTTCTGAAAATGAAAAAACTCTTTTGAAATATGAGGAAGAGTTAGCATCACCGCTTTCCATTTCAGAAATAGTTGAAAAGAAAGAAGAGCTAACGGAAATGAAACATCGCGAGGCTAATAAAGAGTCTCAAATGAGAAATGAATTTATAAAAGGCTTACAAGCTATATTAGATAACGCGTATTTAATGCCGTTTGAAATGAGAGAATTGGCAAATGCGTACTTAGAAACGAAATTAACAAAATTTAAAGTTGGTTTGCTATTTGCGAAAGGAAAGACTGAGCAAGAAAAACAGAGACGTTTAGATGCTTTTTATTCAGCTTTGCAAAAGACGGTTGAAACGCAACTTGATTTTCATGTGAAAGAATTTATTGTTGCCTTCTTAAAAGAAGAAGGGTTGTTTACAGAGGAAATTGGGAAAGACATATATGATTTAGAAATTGCTTTTGGACCAGAAATGTTAGCAGAAGTAATTAAACAAGGTGCAGGTTTCACAGGTGATTACTTACTTCTTTATACAGCGGATGTAGCGAATGAATTAAAGAAACGTTATTTTATAAAAGCACAGCAAATTTTTGATAAAAGTGCAGTCGTTTTAAAGCAAAAGGTAAAAGAAGCAGTTGATCGTATTGAAGAAGAGATTGAAACATATACGATGTTGCAAACGGCGAAAGAAACGAAATTGCAATACAGTAACAATTTGGAGGCATATGAAGGCTATTTACAAAATGTTTGGCATGATCGTGTTGCTACACCAGAAGGGTTGCAAATAGAAGAGATATTGCAAAGTAAAAAACAAATTGTTAGTGAGAAATTCACACTACAAGAGCAGGAAATTGTAAATGATAACGTAGCGGCTCGTGAGGAAGAGATAAAAGGAACGGCAGCTTTAAATATTCAGCGTATATTAGAGAAAGTGAAGAAAGCTGAAACGATATTAGAACCATTGCCAGCGCTAAAACATGTACAGCAAGAGGTAATAGAAAAAAGGCGCCGTGTGGAAACGAAACAATTTACAGTAGCGTTATTCGGAGCTTTTAGTGCTGGGAAATCATCATTTGCCAATGCATTGCTTGGTGAGAAAGTACTTCCAGTGTCACCAAATCCGACGACGGCAACGATTAATCAAATTTTGCCAGTTACAGAGGAAAAACCACACGGAACAGTAATGGTTCAATTTAAATCAAAGCAAGCCTTATTAGAAGATATGAAAGCTGTTTATAAGCTGTTTCATTATGAGATTACTACGTTAGATGAAGCGTTAGCACAGATTGATAAAGTTATGAAATACCCTTCACCAACTGGGAAGCAAAAAACAACATTTAGCTTTTTACGAGCAGTACAAAAAGGGTATGATACAGTTTCTGCACATTTAGGTGAGAAAGTACAAGTTACATTAGAAGAGTTTTCTGATTATGTAGCGAATGAAGAAAAATCTTGTTTTGTTGAGTACATGGAGCTTTATTATGATTGTGCATTAACAAGGCAAGGAGTAGCGCTTGTAGATACACCTGGAGCGGATTCTATTAACGCCCGCCATACAGACGTTGCGTTCCAGTATATTAAAAACGCAGATGCTATTTTGTTTGTCACGTATTATAATCACGTGTTCTCTCGTGCTGACCGTGAATTTTTAATTCAGCTTGGTCGTGTAAAGGATACTTTTGCTCTTGATAAAATGTTCTTCTTAATTAATGCGGCCGATTTAGCAGAGTCTGAAGAAGAACTTAAAATGGTAAAAGGTTATATCGCAGACCAGCTACTGCAATACGGTATTAGAAATCCACGTTTATTTGCAATTTCAAGTTTATGTGCGCTTGAAGAGAAACAAGGAAAAAATATTGAGAAAGAGAAGTACGGTATTTTACAAAACTCTGGGATTGCTAAGTTCGAGAAATCATTTACATCCTTTATGATGAGAGATTTAATGCTCGTATCTGTTCATGCTTTATATGGTGCATTGCAAGGGGCAGATCAGCTGTTAGTAAATATGATAAATGGTGCAAAGCAGGGGAATGAAGAGAAAGAGAAGCAAACGAAAAAATATGAAGCAGAGCGTGATCAACTACTTCATATTATTTCATCATATAGTGTGCTTGCTGAAGAACAGGCGATGCAAAATGAAGTGAAAGAATTGCTTTATTACGTGCAACAACGTCTATTCCTACGCTATAACGATGTGTTTACTGAATTTATTAATCCAGCATCGCTTCGAACGGATGGAAATGTGAAAGTGCAGTTGCAGCAGTGTGTTATGGAATTAGTAGCATTTATTCAGCATGATTTATTACAAGAAATGCGTGCGACATCATTACGCCTTGAAAGATGGATAGATGAAGCGATGAAGCGTGCAAAGAATGAAATTGTGGTGAACTGTAAAGTAGAAAATGAATCAATTTCTATGAATGGAACAGTGGAATATGAATATAAAGATATTACACATAAAGAACCGTTCCCTTCAGTTGAAATAAAAGATTTCAAAAAAGCATTGGCACACTTTAAAAACGAGAAAAGCTTTTTTGAAAAGAATGACAAAGCCTTTATGCAAGAAGACGCTAAATCTGTATTAGAACCTCTCGTATCAAACTATGTAGCTGATGAAAAAGATTTATTTGTTCATCATTATAAGCAAGAGTGGGATTTGAAATGGAACTTATTCCAAAAAGTGATGCAGCAAGATGTGATGAATTATTATGAAAGTGTATTATTTGCATTGGCTGAAACGATTGATGTATCACTATATGAACAAAGTAAAGAACAATTGCAAAAGCAATTAGTAGAGATTGAAAAAGAAATGTATGTGATGTAGTCGTTATGAGAAAAAGATTCGTTCGATTTTCTTTTGTAGTACCGTATCTAAAGATTTGACAAATCCAGCAAATTCATCGGTAGAAATCATATGAGTAAGAACGAGTCGTCTGCCGTCTGGTGTTTCACCGCATAAGACGAACGAAGAAAATTCATATGTTTTATTTTCTACTACTAATTTTGGATAGGAATATGTGTCGCTCTTCTTCTTCTTTCCATCAATAGAGATGACGTTGCATTTTTTCTCATTGTTGTCCATGGTGAATCCCTCCTTTCTATTACTTATGGTAGACAAGGAGGGTTTAGAACAATAGAGAAGGGGGAATTTTTTATGACTGTTGTAATAGAACGTATTTCAAAAGAAGCTATACCGAAGTCTTTATTACTACTTGCTGATCCAAGTGAACAGCAAATTGGTGCATATGTACAAAGAGGATTAACATACGTAGCTAAGCAAGAGGATAATGTAATCGGTATATATGTAATTTTGGAAACAAGGCCGAAGACGATGGAAATTATGAATATTGCGGTTGTAGAGCATTTGCAAGGAAAAGGGATTGGAAAGAAGCTAATAAGTCATGCTATAGAAACTGCTAAAGGATATGGTATGTCAAAACTTGAAGTTGGTACAGGCAATTCTAGTGTTTCACAACTTGCTTTCTATCAAAAATGTGGATTTCGTATTTTTTCTATTGATTTTGATTACTTTTCGAAGCATTATGAAGAAGAGATTATTGAAAATGGGATTGTATGCCGTGATATGATTCGGCTTGCAATGGAATTAAATCAGAACGTATAACTTATTTAGGGGGAAGAGAAGATGGAAGTACATAAAGCAATTACAGCACATTCTCGTAAACAAAATGAAAGTGTAAAAGCATGTTTACAATTAGATGCGCAGCGTGAAGCAGCTATTGAAGCAGCCGTATCTCTTGCGTCAAATGGGAAAGAATTTTCGGTTGATGTCATTAATGTTGTAACGAAGCAAATTAATGCTCTTGCAAAAAATGGTGTTACACTAGAGCGTAAATATGTTACAAAAGAAATGGTTATGGAGTATGTAAGTCGTTTGAAAGAGAAAGAAGGTCGTTAAAGATGTTAGTTACAGTCGAATGGTTACGTGAGCATATAGAAGATGAGAACGTCCGTATAATCGATTGTCGTTTTGATTTAGCGAATCCTAATTGGGGTAGAGAAAAGTATGAGGAGGAACATATTCCTCATGCATTATATTTTGATTTGAATGTAGATTTATCAAGTCCTATAACAGAACATGGTGGTCGCCACCCGTTACCAAATATTGAGGAGTTTGCAGACAAGCTGTCGCGAGCTGGTATTGATGAACATACGACAGTGATTGCATATGACAGTGAAGCGGGTGCAAATGCTTCTCGTCTTTGGTGGTTATTAAACTATGTAGGACATGAGGAAGTATATATATTAGATGGTGGATTTCCAGCATGGAAAGAGAATGGACTACCGGTAACAACAGAAATTTCTGTTGCTAAACGAAAAGCATTCAAAGCAAATGTACAAAATCATATGCTTGTAACGATGGAAACGGTGAGAGAGAATATCTATGCAGGTGCAGATGTTACGTTAATTGATTCTAGAGAGCCAAAACGTTATGTTGGTGTAGAGGAACTTGTTGATCCGAAAGCAGGACACATTCCAACAGCAGTAAATTATTTTTGGAAGGATGGAATGCTGCAATCAGGACAATTTAAGAATGAAGCTCAGCAACAAGAACGATTCCAAAACCTTTCGAAAGATAAGGAAACAATTGTATATTGTGGTTCTGGTGTTACAGCATGTCCAAATATCGTTGCATTGAAATTAGCTGGATTCCAAAATGTTAAATTGTATGCAGGTAGCTGGAGTGATTGGATTTCTTATCCAGAAAATCAAATTGCAAAAGAAGAAGATTAATCACTTGCATGCAAAAATAATTTGTATTAAAATAAGGTCACAAGCAAGAGATTGCTCGAAAAACTTTGTATTTTACACATTGGAAACAATGTGATAATATAACGACAAGTAAATAATACATCCTGCGGTGTGCGTAACTTATTTATGTCTAAAACCGATGTTAGTTATACGGAAGCTCAATATTTAGCGACCATCATCAAGCCTTCTTTGTGGAGGAAGATGTACGGTAACTGTGAGGGCATCCACCTGCGAGTAGCGGGTTTTTGGACATTTACGAGGAGCGGCACGTGCGGGGGTCTTATTTCAACTAACATTATATAAAATTCCTACGGTGTACGTAGCTTATGCATGTCTTAAACCAATAAGTTTAATATGGAAGTTCAATATTTAAATGTAGCTAACATGCCATCTTTTTAAGAAGGAAGTTACAAACATTTGTGAGAGCATCCACCTGTGAGAGCAGGTTTATGGACATCTAGAGAGAACGGCATATGTGGGGCTATATAAAAACCTTACGTTTTATACGTAAGGTTTTTTTGTTGTATACATATATCCATGTTATCTTGATTCACCTGTGAAGTTTCCGTAATAAATATAGCATTTTCTGTCTTCATCAATCTCTCTTGAATCTAAAGCAAACTCCATATGCTTGCCGTCTTGTTGAATATATATAATATCTGAATGCAGATATGGCAAGATTTCTTCATAGTTCCATACATCTTTACTTTCAATCAAGTTTGAACTTGTATCCTTTAGCTCTCTAATTTCAAAACCGATGTGGAAGTAAGTAGGATCTGAAGGATCGTTAGAGAAAGTTTCTTGTTGAATATATATAACTGCTGTTCCGTCTGGATCTACTGAGGTTGCAGTGACAACATATGTATTTTTATCTTTTATAAAATATTCACAAGTCATGCGTGCAATGATTTCAGAATTAGAAATATTTGCATAGTTCCATAAAGCTGGATACCCTTTCGTCTCATCATTAAGTCGGTATTCTAAGCGCATTTCATCACTCTTCTTCCTTTTTCTTCTACTTTATCATGCCATCCTATATAATAGGAATAGAATTTAAAAAGGGGAGTGCGAAGGTGACAAAAACGAAATGGTTAGTAGGTGGTGTCGTAACGTCTTTAATGACTGGCACCTTATTTGGCTGCGCACAAGATCTTCCCCCAAAACCGAATGATAAAAGTTGTGCAGATTGGGATTGGGATGATGAACTTGGGGTATGGCAGTGTGATGATAGTAGTTCAGGATATCGTGGGCATTATTTCTATGGCGGGAGATACTATCAAAATAAATCCACTTTCAAAAATTCATCTGCGTTTAAATCTTATCAATCGTCTGCGGAATTTAAAGGTGGAATTGGAAGCGGTTCAAAGGGAGGATTTGGGGGCTAACATATGTCGCAGTACATAAGAGAGCGAAAAGAGTTTTATTCGAAATATCCGGATTTCTGGTCGGATCTATATGAATGTGAGTATAGTTTATTTCATGTTTTCTCTATAACAAATGAGACTATGAAACAATTACAGTTAGCAACTGAACGAATGGGAAAAATATTTTTTAAGACTGCTAGACTTCTGCGTAATTTAAGTGACGAACAGCTTCTTGAACTTGGATTTCCTCCTGCGAGCTTATCGTTCATTAGAATGAAAGGATTATATCCTGAATCTGTTATTTCGCGGTTTGATTTCGTTTTAACAGATGATAACCAAATTAAAATGCTCGAATTTAATAGTGATACGCCAACATTTATTATGGAATGCTTTCAAATGAATGGAAAAGTTTGTGAGAAACTAGGCTATGATAATCCAAATTCGGATCAAGAACGACTACTATCTTCTGGTATTACAAAAGCCGTTATGGAAGCGACAAAGGGAATAGACAACCCGAATGTTATTTTTACAGCACATCATGAACATATTGAGGATTGGAATACGACTATGTATTTGAGTCAGCTATGCCATGTTGAAAATAAAGTAGTGCCAATGTCAGAACTTAGAATTACAAAAGATGCTTTAGTGGATAGGGATGGAGTGCAAATTGATGTTTTATACCGCCAAACATATCCGATAGAAGATTTAATTGAGGATCAAGATCCTGAAACAGGAGATTTGGTAGGTGTGGAGTTGTTGCAACTCGTAAAAGCCGGAAAGCTTTTTATCATCAATCCTTTGTCAGCATTTTTACTTCAGCCAAAATCAGTTCAGTGTCTTATTTGGGGGTTAGCAGAAGAAGAGGCCTTTTATACAAATGAGGAACAACAGTGGATTAAAGAATATATGCTACCTACATATTTAGAACCAGATTTATTTTTAGGAAAAGGTTCTTTCGTTCAAAAACCTTCATTTGGTAGAGAAGGAGATACAATTACGATTCGCGATAAGGACGAAAATGTTTTACTTCAAAATATACACCAAACGTATAAAGCGTCGCTGCCGATATTTCAAAAGTATACAGAACTTCCAGTCGTATCGTTGGAAACAGAAAAAGGGATGGAGAAATTGTCGTATGTGTTTGGTTCATTTTTAATTGCAGGAAAAGCAAGTAGTATTGGTATTCGTGCTGGTGAAAAAATTACGGGGAATGAATCGTACTATTTACCGGTAGGTATAAAAAAGGAGGAAAGTATATGATTAATTTTTTATTATATTTAGCAGTAACACTTGGCCTTTTATGCATAGGTCTTCTCCTGATGGAAGTGACAACGAAAGTAAAAGAATTTAAGCTAATGGCCCAAGGAAATAAGGCGGTAAGCTATGTACTTGGAGGGCGATTACTTGGTTTAGCTATTGTTTTATATTCGACAGCAGCTAATTCCATTTCACTTCTTGATATGGTTTCGTGGGGAGCGGTTGGGATTTTGGCTCAAATTATCGTCTTTTATTTAGCTGAGTGGCTTACACCACGCTTTAATATAAATAAAAGTCTTGAAGAAGATAATCAAGCGGTCGGTCTTTTTCTTATGTTTTTATCGCTTTCAATTGGGATTGTAATTGCTGGTTGTATAACTTATTAAAAACTTTACGTTTAAACGTAAGGTTTTTATTTTTACTAATTTTAAAATATGTGCTTCATTCATTTGATACGTAGAAAGAGAAATCGTATGTATATGAGAGGGAGTTGTTGTAATAAGGAAAAGATTCCATTCAAGGTGTTGACATCTATTTTAAATAAGAGTAACATTTTCTATGTAATAAAAATAAGTCTCTGTTAGGTGAGGCTCCTGTATAGAGAAATGCTACTGCCCAAAAATGTCGAGAGACGCCAATGGGTCAACAGGAATGATCGAATTAAGGTTTTTCTTAACGTAGCTGGTAATGTACCTATGCTATACAGTGCTAAAACTCGGCGAGGGAGAGGTCCGTAGATTTCTAATTGTATTAGGAATCGTTTATTTGTGTATGTCATGGCCTTTACTCTTTTCGGAGTAAGGGTCTTTTTGTTACAAAGCTATGAGTAATTTCATAGTATAAACTATAAAATAAAACGAGGAGGTGAGGAGCATGTCAAATTCTGACTCGGTTCCGTTACCCATATACTTCAAATCAAAAATATATGATGTAGGCAGGAAACGACTTGTTCCTCCCTCTATATTTATCATCATGTAGCGTTTATATGTATGTTTAGGCGCTAGACACTTTCACTGTAAAGTGGATAAATTGAGAAACAAAGCGTTTCTTCCTACGTTGTAAAGGAGGAGACGATAATATGTTATATGCAAACAAAAATGTGGGTAACACGTCATATAAATTAAGCAAAAAATCAATGAAAGAACAAACGATGCTTCAAAAAAATAAAGATTTATTAATTGAAATCGCAACGAGAGATGTAAAATCTGTATTTGCGTATTTTAAAACAACAAGAGATGGATTATCTATGAAAGAGGCACAAAAACGTATTCAAGTATACGGCCGAAATGAATTAACTTCAAAAAGAGCTCGTATTGCAGAAGTGATGATGAAGCTAGGTGGAATGATCCCAGGTTTTTCAAAACAACATGTGAGAGATGGATTACAATGTGAGAAGATTACTGTGTCTCGAGTAGAATGTTCTAGTATAACAGGTTTAAACGGTGAATTAAAAATGATGGATTTGCCAGTACAAGAGCTTGTTCCAGGAGATATGATTTTCCTTTCAGAAGGTGATACAGTACCAGCAGATGTACGTATCATTTATGCAAATGATCTATTAGTAAATGAATCTGTGCTAACAGGAAACGATGCAAGTGTTGAGAAATTTGAAAGTTGTTATCATCTTGAACGCAAACGATTTATTCCTTTGAAAAGAATGAAAGACTATAATCCACTTGAACTTGAAAATGTATGTTTCAAAGGGACGTATATTGTTAGTGGAAATGCAAAAGCTGTAGTAGTTTCAACTGGGAAAAATACGTATACAGGGATTCTTCATACTTGTTGTAGTAAAACGTCTTAATGTGTAAATGATGCTAAATATACAAAAACAATGTATAATAGACAAAGTTGAAAAACGTAGAATGGTAATCTATTTATATAACCTTACGTGATGACGTGGGGTTATTATTTTTTTTGGTAGGAGAGGAATTATGAAAAAAGTATTATTAGTTGATGGTATGGCACTATTATTTCGTGCTTTTTATGCAACAAGTGTCTACGGGCAGTTTATGAAACGACAAGATGGTACCCCTACAAACGGGATTCATGGTTATATGAAACATTTATTAACGGCAATGCAAACAATTGAACCGACACACATCGTAACATGCTGGGATATGGGAAGTACAACATTTAGAACAGAGTCGTTCTCAAATTATAAAGCGAATCGTGCAGCGCCACCTGAAGAATTAATTCCGCAATTTGATCTAGTGCAAGAAATGACTGCGAAATTATCTGTTCCAGTTATCGGCATGAAAGGGTATGAAGCGGATGATTGTATCGGTACACTAGCAAAACAATACTGCAATGAAGCGGAAGTTTATATTTTAACAGGTGATACGGATTTACTTCAACTTGTTGATAAGAACGTTACAGTTATGCTTCTGCGCAAAGGAATTGGAAATTACGAGTATTACACACCGGAGAAAATTATGGAAGAAAAAGGTGTAGAACCGTGGCAAATCGTGCATGCGAAAGCTTTCATGGGAGATACGAGCGATAATTACCCAGGTGTAAAAGGTATCGGTGAAAAAACAGCGTATAAGCTTATTCAAGAACATGGTACAGTAGCAACTGTACTAGAAAATGTGGCATCATTAACGAAAGCGCAACGTACGAAGATCGAAAGTGATTTAGAGAATTTAAATATTTCATTACAATTAGCGCAAATTCATTGTGAAGTTCCTATTTCATGTTCACTAGAAGAAGGATTACACACAATAGATGAAGAAAAATTACGATTCGTTTGTGAAGAAATGAATTGGGGAAGACCTGAAATATTAATCAATATGCTGTAAATAGTTTAGAAAGAAGGATGTTGCATGAGTCGAACTTTGACTAGGTGGCACCTTCTTTTTTATTTTGGAACACAGTATGTAAGTTAGCGAAAGTATATGAAACTGCGCTAGAAATATATATAAATATTTCGACAAGGTAATTGATATAAGATGGCGTAAATGGCGAATTATGTAATGAAATAAAGCGATTAGAAAACTGCTTTAGAAGGAGCTCTTTTTTCGTGTTCACAAAGTTGTCAGAAAATAAATGTAATTTTCATATGAAGTTCAAATGGAATTCACAACAATCAATTATTATAAGAACAACCAGATAATTCTTTATCTTTTATCCCACTTTAATGGGCAGTAAGACCCCCCACTTCAAAATTCAGCGAAAGCAAAGAAGTTAGGTGGGGGATTAACTGCCCATAAAAGTCCGATTGGTTCAACTAATAATCAGTGGGGGATGAAGAAAACCCCCACTGATTAAAGTTTCACTTTATATAAACCATCCCCCAAGGAGGACAATAAAAAATGAGAAAAAAAGTGAGAAAATCTTTTAAACAACTATTAATTGAAAATAAACAATCACTATTAAATAATAAAGAAAATATGAAAGAAATTGAGGAACGAATTGAGAAACGACATGTCACATATAGTGGTAAATAAGGTAAAAAAAGATAGCCGATAAAGGCTATCTTTTTTTGTTTTATATTGAAATAAATATATTCTCTTCTTTAATTTTTGTAAATATACAACATATTTTCATAGTGTTTTTCTACCAATTTTTTTCATTTTTCGAGGTTGAAATTGGTATATATCAATTAAAAAGATTAACTATTCATAATATTGCAAAAAATGTTACAATACATTCAAAATTACGCTATAAATCATTTTAATATGAAAAATTGGAATGAAAAGAAAGGAGAGGAATATGAATAATGGTGTCGCTTTGAAATGATTATTATCATTTCATTAGGAGTTGATATAAAACGATGGATAGGTATGAAGAACTGGATTCAATTCGAGGAATTTCCTCATTGGTAGTAATGATTGGTCATCATTTAATGATTTTTTCAGTATTTCAAAATTACAGTTATGAAGATAATAAACCATTTGTTATGTATCTATTAAAAGAAACACCTGCTCGTCTAATTTTTAGTAGTGGTAACGAATCTGTTATTATCTTTTTTGTTTTGAGTGGATTTGTTTTGTATAGATCCATTCAAAACAACTACGATAGTTATAGGTCCTTCCTTTTAAAGCGTATATGCAGAATTTATATTCCATATATCGTAGCAATACTGATAGCTATTTTATGTCAAACTACAATGAGTAAATATGGAATTTCTGATTTAAGTGAATGGTTTAATCGCTCATGGACGCTTGAAAGTTCTTTAAGCCTAATCGTGCAGCATATATTATTGGTTGGGAAATATAATACAGATGCATATAACGGCGTAATTTGGTCACTTGTTCATGAAATGCGAATATCAATAATTTTCCCGTTAGTTTTGATGGTTTGTTTACGAAAAACGTTGAGGGATTCGTTATTGACATTGTTTAGTTTTAGTATATGTTCTGTCGTGATTCTATTGTTATTTCATTCAAGTTTAACATTAACAAGCTATGCATTAACCCTGCATTACACAGTACTGTTTTTACTAGGGGCACTAGTTGCGAAGTATAAAAATAATGTAATAGTTTTTTATAGTAATCGTACTAAAAATGAGAAAATTGCATGGTTTTTATTAGCGATTTTACTTTATATGTATGAAGGGCTTATCGGAGAAATTAAAGTGCTCAATAATTTTATATTGCGAGACTACGTAGTAGCGATAAGTGCATGTTTATTTGTCATATTAAGTTTAGCAGTATCAACTTTGTCATCGTTGCTGCGTAATAAATACTTGTTATATTTGGGAAAGATTTCTTACAGTCTTTATTTATACCATATCATATCGTTATTTTCCCTTATATACATGCTTCATGAAATATTGCCGTTGCCTATCATTTTAATTTTTTCACTCGTTTTTTCATTTATACTTGCAATGCTTTCGTATATATTTGTAGAAAAATTTGCATTCAGAGTCGGAAAGTATGTAACAAAGCAAGCGAATAGAAAGAAGAAAGAGTTATCTGTAAAGAATGATGTGCAGAATATGAATCAGACAAAGGCGGTGAAATAATTGAAGCAAGAAATTAGTATGAAGGATTTTCAACAGTTATTGAAAAGAAGGATAGTAACAATTATTTTGACGATGTGCTGTTTAACTGTTTCTCTAATTCTTATCTCTATGTACGTATTAAAGCCTTCATATCAATATTCAACACAAATTCTCGTTGGGAATTTAGATGAGTTTAATAAGGAAAATTCAGCAAATAAAACACAAGAAAATAAGCAACTCGTAACTTCGTATGTTGATATTTTAAAAAGTCCACTTATTATTTCAACCGTCAAAAAAACTTTGAAATTAGAGCAATCAAGTTACGAATTAGCTCAAAAGATTTCAGTAGTGAATATGGACAATTCACAAATTGTTACTGTTACAGTAAAAGATTCGGATCCTCAAATTGTAAAAGAAATTGTAAAGTCACTGGCAGAACAATCTCAAAAAAGCTTTCAGCAGTATACGAATGTACAGGGAGTAAAAATATTAACTGACCCTGAGTTACAGGAAAAAGCTGAAAAACTGTTTCCGAAATTTCAACTTATTATCCCTATTTCTTTACTTGTTAGTTTTTTTGTTGGGGTAGGTTTAGCTGTATTTCGAGATTATTTTGATGAGCGTATATACGTCGAACAAGATTTGGAGAAAATAACAACAATCCCTGTTATTGGTTACATAAATATGAAACCGAAAAGAAAAAAGAAATCTACAGAAGTTGATCCGCAATCATCTATATATCGAGGTGAACATGTCGATGTTTAAGACAAAGAAACGGCTTCCATTTGACCCGCATGATACTTTAATGAAAGAGCAGTTTTATACGCTGTATCACGAGTTAAAAAAATCGGGGAAACAAGTGTTCACAATTAGTTCAACGAAGGATAGAGGCGTTGTTGCCTCGTTTATAGTCAATATAGGGCTAGTATTTGCAGAAATGAAAAAAAAGGTGTTACTTATCGATGTGAATTTTTCCGATCCTAAGCTACATCTATTATTACAAAGCAACCATACGAAAACAGTGAATGATATAATAAGCGATCCCTCCTGTAGTTATGAAACTTTCTCTAGTAACTTATCTAAATACTTATATTGTATTCCTGCAAAAAAAACAGTACACACCGGTACACCTTTAGTTGCTACAGATGAATTTGATGATGTAATTGCAAAATGGAAGGAAGATTTTGATTACATTTTCTTGTATTCCTCTGAAGTATTTGAGCTTCCTGCTACGCACATGATTGCAGGGAAATGCGATGGAGTGGTCTTAGCAGTTAAAAAGAGAAAAGATTCCCTACGTACTGTGCAAAAAGTGATAGCAAATATAAAGAAGAAAGAATGTGAATTAATAGGTATAGTTTTATATTCTTGAATGTGGGGGTAACGATTTATGATTCGTGAAACAAATCAAGCCAAGTTGTATACGATTCCGGCCCAAGAAAAGACCAGTATTTTGAATCGAAGTATAAAGCGCTTGTTTGATATTATATTTTCACTCATATTGTTACTAGTTACGCTGCCAATTATGTTGTTTTTTTGTATTATAATTGTTTTCGAAACAGCAGGAGCTCCAATTTATTTTCAAGAACGTTTAGGCATGAATGGGAAGAGATTTAATGTATTTAAATTAAGGTCGATGGTAACAGATGCTGAAATAAATGGACCACAGTGGGCAGACGAAAATGATCCAAGAATTACTAAAGTTGGGTCATTTATAAGAAAAACGAGAATTGATGAATTGCCGCAACTTTTCAATATTTTAAAAGGCGATATGTCTTTTGTTGGACCTAGGCCAGAGAGAGAGTATTTTTATAAACAATTTGATACGTATATTCCAGAATTCAAAGACCGCTTAATCGTGAAACCAGGGTTAACAGGATGGGCACAAATAAATGGAGGGTATAATCTTGATGCAAAAGAAAAATTGAAGTTGGACATGGAGTATATTGAAATGAAAACGATCAGGATGGATATTCGTATTTTATGTAAAACTGTTTTAATTGTATTGAACCGTAATGGTGCAAGATAAATATATGTAAGTAGGTTGCTTGCAAAGGAGAACAGGTATGGGTAGATCTGTTTTAAATAATATTATCCATCTATTTTATAGCACAATTTTAGCTAATCTTCTTCAGGCTGTGAGTTTAATTGCTTTAGCAAATTTTTTTAATGCACAAAATTATGGGATGTTTAGTGTTGCTATAGCAGTGACGTTTTTTATGTTATTTTTTACAGATTTAGGACTAACGAATACGTTTCTTCGAGAAGGGGCAAAAGATGGAATAGACTTAGAGATGATTTTATCGTCGTATATAAAGGTAAGGATGATTCTACTTATTTTTATTTCTATAATCGGCTATATTGCTATTCATTATATGTATGCGGATAGAAATTTGATTTATATGATGATAAACGTAATGTTTTTCATGTTAATAGGATTAACTTGGCAAAATATAGGGATTGCCTACTTTCAGCTAACGGAGCGTATGAAGTATATAGCACTTATTAAAGTTGTATCAGCGGCAGTTGTCATTATCATTACATGTTTTTGTATTTTCGGAGAGTTACCAGTTTATATAACTGCGCGTTTATATGGATTTGGTTATATGATTGGTGGTATATGCAGCATATATGTAATGAAAAGAAAGACGAATGTGAATATGAAAGTTGTAATTCATAAAGCGTTGTTTTGGCAAGTGACACCTTTTATTATTAGTGGTTTTTTAATAATGAGTACGCCACAATTAGCACCTATCTTACTTAACTATACATTGCCATTAAGTATGGTAGGTGTTTTCGCGGTGGCTTATCGGATGCCAGCAGCTTTATATCAAGTACCAGGGGTGATTGCAGGGGCGTTTTATCCAGTGCTCTTTAAGCATTATAATCAGAATAAATTAGAAGAGCATACGAAATTAAACTTACTTCAAATAAAATTAATGGCGATCGTGGGAATATGTATGACAATAGGTTTATATTATTTAGCTCCATACTTTATTTCTATATTTTTTCATGAGGAATGGAGAAATACAGTAGAGCCACTCCAAATATTATCATTTCTCATTGTGCTGCAAAGTTTAAATATTGCTATAGCTGACGGCTTAACAACGAGTGGATGTCAAAATAAAAGAACAGTTGTGCAATGTATAGCATTAGTGATAGGTGGGATTATGCTTTATAGCTTTAGTAGTATTGGTGGGGTGATAGGAGCTGCTTATGCTATGGTTTTATTTGAAATTGTAGCTTTAGTTGGGTATATAGCAGTAAGTGTAGTGAAGGGGGAAATTGTATTTCAAATTGTCATACCTTATACGATTTATTTTGGCGTAACTTTTATTGGGGTGCAATATATGTTGCATACATATCATTTCATTGCGCTCGTTCTGAATACGTTAATCGTAGTAGTTGGTATATTCCTATATGATTATGAGCTAAAAAAACTTCTTCTTTCGTTTATAAGAAAAACACGCAAAAAGGATTATATTACGAAACAGGGGATATAGCCTATGGAAAATAATATGAAAATATCGATGAAATGGATCATGCTCTTAATATTATTTGTCATGTTAAGTAAATACAACATATATATTGGATTTTCGCTGAAGATATATATGATTTTTTTAGTCATATATTTTTGTGCAACAGTTAAAAACTTTCGTATTCAAAAGCTATATTTTCACGAAGTTGTATTTTTACTATTTTATTTCATCTATTGTTTCAGTGGAATTCTTTCTATATATTTACATGCTAGTATTCGTATGATTTTTGGTGTGCTACTTGTTTTAGGTTGTTATTTTATAATGAGAAATTTAGTAGGAAATGTTGAAATAGCAACACTTGAATCATCTATTGTCTATGTAGGAATTCTATTTAATATTGTAAGTCTAATACTGTATATAGTCGGTTTACAGCACTTTGGATTGTACGGTGGAGAAGAAAGAGAAATTTTTGCCGGACTATTAGTTGATAGAGGGTACCCAAGATTAATTGGTTTGCTAGATGATCCTAACATTTTTATTTTTTATAATACAATATTTTTTATGTATTATATGACAAACCTACATAATATGACGAACATTTTAGGATTGATTTTATGTGTTACGACAAGTTTATTAACTTTCTCAAGGGGAGGGATATTAGCACTTGTGCTCGTCGTTTTTGTATATGTATGTACATCTAGTTTTGCAAAAAAAATAAAAATAATAATGAGTTTACTATTGTTTGGTGTAGTGATCTTCAGTTTATCGAATAGTGTAATGGGTGGCCAATTGGATGATATATTGAATAAACGAATTTCTGATTTTTCGCATGATAATGGAAGTGGAAGATTTATATTATGGGAAGCTGCTTTTAAATATTATGTATCCAATCCATATATCGGAATTGGTGCGTTTAATTTTTCGAATTATTATGAGTTTCAATTTAATGAAAAATTATATGTGCACAATACATTTTTAGAAATTTTGTCTGAATCGGGTACAATTGGTTTTCTTTTATATAGCGCTTTTTTATGCATATTAATGTTTAAATTAAAGCAGTATACTCTGTTTCGTGAAAAACCGTATCTTTTATTGACTATGATTGCATTTTTATTTCAGATGATGTCATTGTCACTCATTATTAACGAAGCGTTCTTTTTATTTTTAGCAATGGTTGTGAAGTACATTTCAATATATGAAGGAAGGGGAAAGGTAGATGGTAAAATGTCTATCAGCACATAATAAGGCGCCTCATGTTTCTGTAATAACACCTTCTTATAATAGTATACGATTTATAGGTGAGACGATTTTATCAGTACAAAATCAATCATATGAAAATTGGGAAATGATTATCGTTGATGACGCTTCAACTGACCAATCTGCTGCAAAAATTAAAGAGATAATAGAAGGGGACTCGCGTATTAGGCTAATATCGTTAAAAGAAAATGTTGGTGCTGCGAAAGCTCGGAATTTAGCGATTGAAGAGGCGAGAGGAAGATATATTGCTTTTTTAGATAGCGATGATATATGGTTGCCAAATAAATTGAAGACGCAATTGTTATTTATGGAAGAAATGAATGCGGCCTTTTCATATACATCGTATAGTTTAATTGATGAAAACGGTAACGGACTAAATCGAGAAGTGAATGTACCAAAATTTGTTGACTATCATCGTTTGGCAGGAAATACAATTATCGGTTGTTTAACAGTAATGATTGATCGGGAAAAAATTTCGCATATTGAAATGCCTAATGTACAGCCGGAAGATACAGCACTATGGCTAAACTTATTACATGAAGGGCATGAAGCGAAAGGAATACAGCAAGTGTTAGCGAAGTATAGAATTGTAGAGAATTCTGTTTCGAGAAATAAAATGAGAGCGGCTTTTCGGTATTGGAAATTATTAAAGGAACAAAAACGATTGAATGCAGTGCAAATTTTTTACTATTTTAGTAAGTATGCTTTTCATGCCTATAGAAAAAATAAAATCAATGTAGTTGGGAAGACGCAATTATGAATATATTGTTGATGACAGACAAATTGATAACTGGAGGAGCTGAAAGTTATTTCTGTAAATTGGAAAGCAATTTGCGTGATGAGAACTTTACAGTTTATACAGCTGCAGGTGATGGAGAACTATATGAATCTCTTACTAGAAAAGAAAATTTCATGTTGCTTAGTCGATGGAATCATTTGAGAAATATTTATTACTTGCGAAGAGAAATTTGTGATCGAAAGATAGAAATTATTCATGCAAATAGTTTACGAATGGTTTTATATTCATTTCTACTTCAAAAGTCTATGAAAAAAAAGATAAAAGTCGTGTATACGAAACATAATGTAACGATATTAGAAAAGAAAATGCCAATTCTTTTTCGTTATTTCATGAATAAATATGTGAACAATATTATTACAGTAAGTGAGTTTGAAAAAAATAATTTAATTTCAATGCATGTAGCTGCAGAAAAAATAAAGACGATTTATAATGGTGTGGATATTGAAAAGTTTTTATTTCGGCAGAAAAAGACAGAATCTACTTATCATGTAGGGATATTAGCCAGATTATCCAAAGAAAAAAACCATCAACTATTTGTAAAAATTGCAAATGTGTTGAGAAAGAGAGATGATTTTAAGTTTTATATTGCTGGTGATGGACCAGAGAAAGAGTCTATTATGAAAGAAATAGAAAAGTATGGATTGCAGCAAAATGTAAAGATGTTAGGGAATATTTCGGAACCACATAGATTTATAGGGAATATGGATGCCCTACTTTTATTATCTTTTCGTGAAGTGTTTCCGATGGTGGTAATTGAAGCGATGGCCACAGGAACACCAATTATTTCAATAGATGTCGGCGGAATAAATGAAGCAGTAATAGATGGAGAATCAGGTGTTTTGATATCTGAATATTGCGAATCAGGATTTGTAAGTGCGCTTGAGGAACTAAAAGAGAATGAAGAAAAGGTGAATGGTATTAGACTGAAAGCACGAGAGAAAGCAGAGAGATATTTCTCGTTAACGAAAATGATAGAAGAAACGAAAGATTTATATGAATTAAACAAATGACTGTAGAAGTCGTTTGTTTTTTTTTATTATAGAAACTTTTAAGATAAAACTCACATATTATATGAAAAAGGTAATATGAGGAGTGAATTTATTTTGTCAGAATATATTTCTTCCCAAGAAGATTGTGCACCAGAAAATAGCGTTCATATTGATTGTTTTGGAGCAGTTCCAAACTCGGGAAATGATAGTTCATTAGCAATTCAGCAAGCTATAAATTATTGTGTAGCGAATCGAATTTCGACGGTTAGAATTACAGGGGTAAATACGTACAAAATTGTAAAGCCGGTTGTTGTTAAATCAAATGTAAGATTAGAGCTAGATCCTACTGTAACACTACAAATCGATGGAGATTTTAATGCGTTCGAATTGCAACAAAATGCGTCTATAACAGGTGGTACAGTTCAAGTTATAAATCCACTGTTTCAATCTGCAGTTATTTATGTTTCCGGTTCACAACAAATAGAAGTTCCTAATCACTCTCTTATATCAAATATAAATATAATAAATGCAACGTCGTCATATAAAGGAAAGGCTATACACTTTTATTGTCAAAAAGCATGGGACTATATTAGTTTTTTTCAAGTCAACTTTATTCAAATTAAAAACTTTCAAACTGCAATACATTTAAAGACAGAATTTATAGATGATATAAATACCCCTTGCTGGATTAATGCAAATGTATTTCAATCTATATTTATTGATGGATGTCAGTATGGGATAGAAGTAGATGGAAATAGTGATTTGCCAAATGAAAGTTCAGGTAATACATTTCATGATATTCAAGTACAATGTAGACAGCAAACGAAAAAAGTAATTCGTTGTACGGGCGCTTATAATACATTTGATTGTATGATCTGGGATACGTACCGGATGAGTAGCGAACAGATTGTCATTGAATTTTCTTCTAATTCGCATCGTAACTACCTTTTTTCGAATTTACTTTCCACAACTATTGTAGATAAAGGACAATACAATGTTTGTAAGTCTACCTATGAAGAATCTCTTCGGATTCAGTTGCCGATTACGTTAAATAAACCACATTTAATAGGGAACCAAGATGATATATTAGTAAATGCTCAGCAGAAGTATACTGTTAAGCAAGTAAGTGGGAAATTACCTTACGGGGGGAATCTTGCAAATTGTTTTAATTTAATAGATGAACAAAGTGTAAACTATATCGATGTTCCGGATAGTAATCCAGTTGTGATTGAATTAGATTTTACGAAAAATCCAATCCAAATGTTGAATTGTTTTGGCATGTATTTTGGATGGGGAGAGAGCCCGAAGAAAATTAAAATTGAGTATGCATTAAGTGCAACTGGAAATTGGGTTGTTGCATCGGATGTTCCATTAAATGTAGGCGACACAATTATATCGAATATGAAGGCGAGTCAACTATATAAAGCGAGAATTACACTGAGTGGTTATGTTCAAGACCATAAACGTTTTCGAATTAATCGTATATTTGCGAGATCTTCTATGGAAAATGGGAATGCTTGGTTAGCAACAACAGGCGGAAGAATGTTTGGAGATATTGAAATAGAAGCAAGTAAAGGTATCATTATGAAGACTGTTAGTGGAGCGAAATGGAAAGTAACAATTAATGAGGCAGGCCAACTTATTACGACTAAATTAACTTGAGATGATGCTCGGTTATAAATGCTTGGACGAGTTATTAAGTAGTACGATAAAGAGAATGAAAAAGAGATTGTAATTTGGTTTCAACCAAACTACAATCTCTTTTTGTTTCATTTAATCCCACCAAATCCAAGTCCAAAGGTAATTTCGTACATTTCGAGGAGTAATCCGTATGAAGCGTTCACCGTCAAAGAAGCAATTAAAATTTGGAAGTGTCTCATCTGGATTTTCTGGAACAAAGGTGACCGTATTTTCATTACTCGTAACGGTTACTGTAATTGGTGGATCGGTAGGTGAGGCTTGAAGTTGTAACGAAATATTAGCCGTATTTTTAAACTCATTAGTAACAGGTGGACTTATCACTTGTACGGTGAATAACACGATAATTGTTTCGCTTGGTTCTAAATTAGTAGCAACTAGGAAACCGATATTCGGATTCGCTAGTGGAGAGCGTTCTCCGTTAATGGAGACGGTGCCGTTCATAAATTGTAAACCTACTGGAATAGTATCCTGTAACGAAATATTTAAGAGTGAAATCTCGGAAGTATTCGTAATACGCACCGTATAATCAAAATATTGATTTAAATAAGCTGAGCTGACGGAAGCGTTTTTCGTGACTGTCGCAGTTACAAATTGAACTGGTATACGAACAATATTCGAATTAACAACGAAAGTAATAATCGGATCCTGTGGTGTCAATTGGAAAGCGGCTGTAACTGTTGCAGAATTTATAATTGTACTGTTTGAAGGAATAGAAGTTACAAGAACTTTAAATGTTATCGTTGCTACTCCATCTGCAGGTAAAGAGCCGATATTCATACCAGTGTCTGGACGGATATTTGGAACTTGAGTACCATTAATTGATACGCTGTTTTCTATAAATGTTGTACCGGCTGGAATTATATCTAGGACGGAAGTACTGATTGTAGGAATTGGTGAATGATTTATCACCTCTAATGTGAAAGTTATGATGTCCCCTGTCGCCACGATAGATTTATCGGCTGTTTTTTCAATACTAACCATTGGATCAACTATTATTGTTGTAACAGTATTTGTTTGCTTTGTAACGGTATTTATTTGCCTTGTAATCGTAATAGGAGGTTCGGTTGGACCGACAATAGGTGTATAGGAAATAGTAGCATCGTTATTGATTGTAGATTGAAGAGTAGAAGAAGATATTGTCACTTGGAATGTAATAATAAAAGATTCGTTTGGAGCAAGGTTGCCTAGCGTAATACCATTTTCAGGATTCGCATTAGGTTGATGGATTCCGTTAATCGTAACACTACCAATAACGAATGTCGTATCTACTGGTGCTGTGTCTACTAGAAGAAGATCTTCAATAGTGATATTACCATTATTCGTAATGGTAATGGTGTACGTTAAAGTTTGACCAGGTAAGGCGCTCGTGAAATCAACAGCTTTTATCGCAATGACATCATCATTTTGGACAGTTGTTGTGACAGTATTTGTTGTAATTGTATTTGTAACAGGTACGTTATTTGGATTGACTATATAGTTAAAAGTAGTGATTGCTTGGTTGGTGAGTTCATTTGGTGTCGGAATAGAAGTTACAGTTACTTGGAATGAAGTGATAGCATTTCCGCCAACAGTTATAGGACCAATTGGTATACCACTTACTGGATTAACTCCCGGAAGAGTTTCTCCGTTTACAATGACGCTATTTTCTATAAATGTAGTACCTTGAGGAATCATATCTTGAATGACTACATCATTTGCTGCAACATTACCAGTTTGATTGAGCGTAATCGTATACGTTAACGTATCACCGACTGTTGCAAATGCTAGGTCAACAGTTTTATTACTATTCAAAGTCGCATGATTAATTGTTGTTATGGCAGCTGATGAAATAATAGTTTCGGTAATAGGTGGTCGATTTGGTAACGTGTATTGGTATTCAATTGTACTCGTGTTAGAGATTGGATTTGTTTGCGGAATTGAAGTAATCCGTACTTGGAATAGAATAGTTGCTGTTGTATTAGGCGGAATGTTATCAATTTGTATCCCGCTAAGTGGATTGTCATTTGGACGAGCGTTGCCATTCACAATAACACTGTTCTCTATAAAGCTCGTATTTGCTGGGATGATATCTGTAACGATAATGTTTTCTACTTGAATATTCCCATTGTTTGTAATGGAAATTGTGTAAGGGATAATCGTTTGTAGGTCAGCATATTGGATAGGCGTTGTTTTTATAGCGAGTACATTAGCAGAAATAACTTCAGTGAAGGTAATATTACTAGTTGATATTTGTTCCTCGCCATTAATTGTATAACGAGAAGTTGATTGGTTTTGGATACGACTGCTAGCTGGAAGAGATACCACGGTAACGGAAAACGTGACTGGGATAGAAATGTTAGGAGCAATCGTTCCTACAAGTATACCGGTACTTGGATTGGCGTTAAGCTGCGGAATGTTATTTACTAAAACGCTACCGTCAATAAAGGTAGTTCCACCAGGAATGTTGTCTGTAAATACAACAGCAGTGGCATCTGTATTCCCTGTATTCGTTAAAGTTGTTGTATAAGTTAAAATGTCACCAATTGTTACAGAAGTCAAATCAACAGTTTTAAGTGAAACGATATCAGCATCATTAATTTGAACGAAAGTAGTGTTGGAAGTAGTCGATTTTTGAATTGGTGCAAAATCAGGGTTGAAAACAAAGTCGTAGATGATGTTTGCAGTATTAGGAGTTGGGTTTACAGTAGGTAAATTCATAACGGAAACTTGGAAGGTTATTGTAGCCATTTGACCTGATGCGATATTAGGAATGGAAAAGCCGATATTCGGATCCGCTGCAGGAAATGCAGTATTGTTAACTAATACACTTCCCGGGATAAATATTGTTCCATCCTCTATCGTATCTGTAAAAAAGATGGAGTTAGTTGTAGTGGATCCGTTATTTTGAATGAGTACTGTATATTCAATAGTTTCATCAATATTAGCTAATATTGTATTAGCAGATTTTGTGGCGATAAGAATCGCATCAATAAATTGTATATTTGTAGTATTGGAAGATGTCGTTTCTGAAATTGGTGGTAAGCTTGGGTCTGGCTGATACTCATAGTGGATGACGGCGATATTATTAATGTTATTTTGAGGAGGTATAGAGACTACATTTACTTGGAATGTAACGATAATTGTATTGTTTGGAAGGATAATATTAAGGGTGATTCCAGTAATTGGATTTTCGTTAGGTCTTGGTATGCCATCTACAAGAATGCTATTTGGAACGAATGTAGTGCCAGCAGCAATTGCGTCAATTAGGAGAGTATTTGTAATAGGTACTGTACCAGCGTTTGTAACTGCGACTGTATATGTGATGATTTGACCGATGCGTGTAATAGATCTGTTAGCGGATTTAATTGCACTAATATTTGCTGTACGGATTTCAGTATTTACTGCATTTGATAATGATCTACGCTGAATAACCGGAGAACTAGGGTCAATTTGGTATTCATACGAAGTGTCTGAAATGTTAGTGACTGTGTTGCCCTCGGGTATATTTGTAAGTTGTACTTGGAATGAAATAGTGACTGTTTCATTTGGTTGTATCGTGTCAAGCGTTACGCCAATTTCAGGATTCGCACCAGGCTGAATGACATTATTTATTGATAAGCTATCTTTAATGAATATCGTACCTTCTGGAATATTGTCAATGAACACTGTATTGTTAGCCGGAACAGTTCCGATATTTTGTAGTGTATTTGTGTAAGTAATATTTTGCCCGATGGATACGAAAGTAACATTCGCCTGTTTAACAGAAATAATATTTGCATTTTGAAGCGATGTTGTAACGATATTAGAAGTTACAGAACGATTCACTGGGGGAGCTGCAGGAATACTTACATATTGGTACGTTGCTGAAGATTGATTTACAATTTCGGTTTCAGTAGGTGGATTATTTGTTTGGACTTGAAATAGTATCGTTTTGGAACTGTTTGCTGGAATTGTTCCAATCGGTATTCCGTTTTCAGGATTTACACCTGGCTGAAGGACACCGTTAATTGTGACACTGTCGGGAACGAATGTAGTCCCAGCTGGAATCGAATCTGTAAAAATAATATTTATTGCGTCAACATTTCCGATATTTTTCACTTCAGAAATATAAAGGATCGTTCCACCAATATCTACAGTTGTTGGATTGGATGTTTTTGTAATTGTCAATTGTGCTTGCACGAAATTTGTAAAGACGATATTACTAGTAGATGTTTCCGTAATAGGCGGTTGCCCTGGATCCGGTTGAATTGTATATGTTGTATTGGAGTGATTTGTAATCGATTGTTGCGAGAATGAATCATTAATAAGAATTTGGAACGAAATTAGGTGCGTAGCGTTTGCAACTAGGTTAGGCAAAGTAACACCTGCGTTTGGATTTGCACCAAGTATAGCTGTTCCGTTAAGTGTAAAACTATTGTCTACGAATGTAGTCCCTTCTGGAATAGTATCTGAAAAAGTAAGATTAGTAGCTGGAATATTTCCGGTATTCTCTAGCGTTATCGTGTAGGTTAAAATATCTCCTGTTGTTGCTTGTTGTGCATTGACTGCTTTTAAAGAAAGAACATTCGCATCCGAAATTTGTGTGAAAGCTGGGTTAGACGTAATTGTTCGAGAGATGATAGGAGCGGTTGGATCCGCGATAAAAGTATAGTCAATACGAGCTATATTAGAAATTGGATTCACGCTTGGAATGGATTGAACGATCACTTGGAATGTTATGGTGATAATGTCTGAAGGCGCTATGGAGTTTAATGGTATCCCTACGTTTGGATCGGCACCTGGAGTTGAAACGCCATTAATGGTTACGCTATTCGGAATAAATGCAGTTCCTTCTGGGACCAAATCTGTTAAAGTAACTGTATTTGCAGTTGTATTCCCGTTATTTTGAACGACTACAGTGTAAGTGATTGTACCGTTAGTAGATTGTACGAGAGAATCTGTATTTTTAATTACAGACAGCGATGCATCAACGACAGCTGTACTAACCGTATTAGATGAGGAGGTTGCTGTAACTGGAGGTTGACTCGGGTCGACATTATACGTGTAACTTGTAAGTGCTTGATTTATAATTGCTCCTTGCGGTGGAATAGAGCTTGCACGAAATTGGAACGTAATAGTAGCAGAATTACCTGGTGCGATAATACCAACGGGAATGCCAAGAGTTGGACTTGCATCTGGAAGTGAAATCCCGTTAAGTGTAACACTATTTGGAACAAATAATGCTCCTTCAGGAACTCCGTTAATGAGTAATACAGAGTTTGCAGGGAAGTTTCCAGTGTTTGTTAATGTTGCTGTATACGTAATGACATCGCCGATAGATACGATTGTTCGATTTGCCTCTAAAATAGTTGTAACAGTCGCGTTATTAATTTGTGTTGAAGCGCTATTAGAAGTTATTGTGCCGGTAACAGGAGGAGCCGCCGGATCAACGATGAATGCATATTGAATAGATGCAACGTTTGTAATTGGATTTGAAGGTGGAGTAGATGTAACTATGACTTGGAAAGTAACAGTTAAGGAACTACCCGCGCTAACGGTCCCGATAGTAACTCCACTATTTGGATTTGCACCTGGAATGGTATTTCCATTTACAGTAAAACTATTTTCAACAAAGGTCGTTCCTGCTGGAATGAGGTCTGAGAAATTTACATTCGTAGCATTCGTATTGCCGCTATTTTGAATTAAAACGGTATAAGTGATCGTGTCGCCAATATTTGCAAAGGCTGTACTAGCAGTTTTTACAGCTGAAAGTATTGCTGTATTAATAGAAGTAACAAAGACGTTCGTTTCCACGTTGCCAGGCTGAGCTTGTAATGCATTGCCTACGTTATATTGGAAGTTCACAAATGCTAAGTTTTGGAGTTCAGGAGTGAATGTTGTTGGATTGCTTACAATTTGAACTAGGAATATGATTGTTACAGTTTGATTTGGAATGATTGTATTTATGCCGATACCGTCAATGATAGAAGCGGATGCTAATGGAGTGCCATCTACAATAACTGATCCTGCAACAAATTGTGTCCACGATGGTATCGGGTCTGAGAAAATAACGTTATTAGCAGGAATATTTCCTGTGTTCGTAATCGTAGTTGTATACGTAATCGTATCACCAATCGTTGCAAAAGCTTTATCTCCGATTTTAGTAGTAGTTAAAATAGCACTTTCAATTGATGTTGTAACACTATTTGAAGTAATGTTTTTTGAAACAGGAGGATTAGCTGGATTAACGATATGCTGGAAGCTAACGCTAGCTTGATTGGTAATTGGATTTATAGGCGGAATTTCATCGGCACTAATATGAAATGTTACGATGACAGATTGGTTTGGCGCGATATCACCAATTGGAACCCCTGTAACGATATCTGCATTTGGGATGCTAGTGCCGTTAAGTGTAAAACTATTCGGTTCAAAGGAAGTTCCGTCTGGAATAAGGTCGGTGAAAATAACATTTGTTGCACTAACATTTCCGCTATTTGTAATGGTAACGGAGTAGACAATATCTTGCCCAATATCTACTGTTGACACATTTGAATTTTTTTGTGCAGTAAGGATAGCGCTATTAATTTGTGTAGTCGTTGTATTAGATTGATTAGAAGTTGTAATAGATGGCTGGCTAGGATCAACGACATAATGATATGTGATAGAAGCAGAATTAGAAATAGGATTAAGTGTAGGAAGTGTAGTAACAGTTGCTTGGAATGTGACGATTGCCGCATTACCACCATTAATGGAACCGATATTTACACCAGTAGATAAATCAGCATTTGGAATGGTTTGCCCATTAACTGTGAAACTATTTGGAACGAAACTTAAATTGCTATCAAGAATATCGATAACAGTTACGTCCGTTGCAGCCACATTCCCGGTGTTAGGGAGGTTAAGTGTAAATGTTATTGTATTACCAACATCCGCAAAAGTAAGATTTGCTGTTTTTGTACTAATAATAGTTGCATTGTTTATTTGAAGAAGTGTCGTGTTAGAATTAGCTGTACTTGAAACGGGAGGGTTATTTGGATCAACAGTAAACTCATAATTCGTGGATGCGGTATTCGGTGCTGGATTAATAGGTGGAATGTTGTTCACCGCAACTTGAAATACGATACTATATATTTCATTAGGCGGAAGTGCTGCAAGTAATACACCGTTATTTGGATTCGCGTCAGGTTGTAAAACACCATCAACAGTTAATGTGTTAGGAACAAATGTGAGTCCGCTCGGTAATACATCCGTGAATACAATGTTGGCTGCATCTGTATTTCCTATATTCGAAATAGAAGTAGTGTAAAAAGCAGTTTGCCCAATATCTGCAAAGGAGACACTTTCATTTTTCGTCATGGATAATATAGCTTCTTTAATTTGTGTTGAAACAGGATTACTAATTGAAGTTTCTGCATCAGGCGGTGAAACTAATTGATACGATGTTGATGAGAAATTTACAATTGGGTTTTCGATTGGTAATGACGTTACAGTAACTTGGAACGAAACTGTTACTGTAGTCCCAGCTGTTATAGTCCCAATATTTACACCGTTCGATGGGTCCGCACCGCTTTGGGGAATGCCATTAATAGAAAAAGAGTTTGTAATAAATGTAGTTCCGCTTGGCATAGTATCTGTGAAAATAACATTTTGTGCAGATGAATTTCCATTGTTTGTTAAAGTGACCGTATAAGTGAGTGTATCTCCGATGTGGCTAAATGCTTTATCAACTTGTTTAGATGAAAGAATGGTAGCTGTATTAATTGTAGTAAATGTTGTGTTTGAAGTAACATTTCTTGAAACAATTGGTGCATTTGGATCAGCGATAAATGTGTAAGAAGCAGTAGCGGAATTGACAATAGGATTTTGGGCTGGTGTAGAAGTAGCGGTAACTTGAAATGCTATAGATATTGAGCTGTTAGGAGCAATTGATCCAATTGTTATGCCAGTATTAGGATTGAGCCCGATTTGTGTAATGCCACCTATTGTAACGCTATCAGTAATAAACGTTGTACCATTTGGTATAAGATCAGTGAAAGTAATATTCGTAGCGTTTGTATTACCGGTATTTGTCAAAAGTGTCGTATAGGTAATGGTATCACCTAGTGTTACAAGTGTTTGATTTACAGATTTCACCATCGTTATCATAGCATCTAGTACCGGGTTTGTAACGATATTCGTTGAAGTAGAAGTTGTAATAGGAGTTACGTTTGGATCGACAGTATAAGAATATAAAATTGTGTCACTACCCATAATTGAACTTGAAGGGGGAACAGAAAGAACAGTTGCTTGGAAAGTAACGGTTACTGTTTCACCAGGAGCGATATTTGGTATAGTTACTCCAAGTGCTGGTTTCGCACCAGATTGCTGAACCCCATTTATTTTGACTGAGTTTGGTATAAAGGTAGTGTTAGCTGGAATTGCGCTCGTGAACGTTATATTCGTTGCAGTCGTATTTCCTGTATTTGTAATAGTTGTTGTATACGTAATCGTATCTCCAACAGAAATGATAGATTTATCAACGCTTTTTTGGGTCGTTAATATTGCACTATTAATTGTTGTCGAAACAGAATTAGATACATTCGTTTGTGTTATGGCAGGTTGGCTAGGATCAACCACATGTGCAAATTGTACTGAACTAAAATTAGAAATTGGATTTATACTTGGAATGTTTGTAACAAGTACATTAAGAGTAATCACGGCCGTTCCATTTGGGTTTATATTTCCAATCTGAATCCCGTTAGATGGATTTCCGATTTGCTGTGTACCAGAATCGTTCGTAAGAGTGCCAGATATGAATGTCGTCCCATCAGGTAAAGTATCCGTGAAAATTATATTTTGTGAAGTGACATTTCCAGGGTTACTTAATGTAATTGTATAAGAAATTGTATCGCCAATCGTAGCGAAAATCTTATCTACAGATTTGATTGCCACAATCTCCCCAGAATTTATTTGTGTCGAAACAGAATTAGATGTCGAATTTCGTGAAACAAGTGGTAAATTAGGTCCTGTCATAAATTGATAATCAATAGAAGCGCCGTTTACAACTGGTGAGTTTGGTCCTCCAGGTCCGATTGTAAAAATTGGATTTGGAATGCTAACTACTTGCACACGGAAGGTAACATTTATAAAATCTCCTGCAATAATATCCCCAATTGGTATCCCGTTCGCTGGATTTACTCCAGGTAATAAAACCCCACCTACTCGAACGCTATCTTCTATAAATATTGTATTATTTGGAATCGTATCTGTAAAAATGATATTCGTAGCAGTTGTGTTCCCTATATTTTCTAATAAAACAGTATACGTTAAAAATGAATTTCCAGGTGCAATGTCAGAAAATAGTCGATCCACACTTTTCGTTGCTTGAATAATCGCTTCGTTAATTTGAACTAAAGTTGGATTACTTGTAGCTGTTTCTGTCACCGGCGGCTGGTTCGGATCAACAATGATAGAGTATGTTGTGCTAGATTGGTTCAATGTTGGATTTGTAGCTGGTATTGAGCCAACAATAGCCTGAAAGCTAATTGTTATCGTTCCTCCAACTGGAATTGCGTCTAAAGAGATTCCGCTATCTGGTCTAAATCCAAGTTGTGGGATGGAGTTAATTTGTACACTATCAGGAACGAATGAAAGTTCGGGTGGTAATATATCGATAAAAACAGGTGTGTTTGCGGTAGTATTTCCGCTATTAGTGAGGGTAGTTGTATACGTAATTGCATCTCCAACAGCAGCAAAATCACTGCTTGCAGTTTTTGTTGCGATAACGGAAGCAGTATTTACTTGTGTAAAGGTTTTATTGGATTGAACTGTTCGGGAAACAGGCGGCTCATTTATATCAACAATAAAGTTATATTGAAGCGATGATTGGTTCGGAATTGGATTCGGGTTTGGCAGCGTTGTAATGTTTACTTGAAAATTGAGTGTAATCGATGCATTTGCATTCAAGTTACCAATATTGATACCGTTTTGCGGATTTGCATTTGGGACGGTTACACCATTTATCTTAAAGCTATTTGGGACAAAGGTAGTACCATTTGGAATGGAATCTGTAAACACAATGTTGTTCGCAGTAGTATTTCCTGTGTTTGTAATAGATGAAGTGAATGTAATCGTATCACCAATTGTAGCGAAAGTTGTACTCGCATTTTTATTTAAAACTAAAGTAGCATCAATAATTGGAGTAACCGTCGTATTCGTAATTGTGCTATCAACAGCAGGTGATTGGTTTGGGTTCACGGTATACTCATAATTTACAAGAGCATTATTTGTTAATGTGCCACTAGGTGGTATCGCTAAAATTTGTGCTTGAAAAGTAATGAGTATAGTATCTCCTGGGGGAATATCTGCTAAGTGAATACCAAGTGATGGATCTAACCCCGGCTGCGGAATATTATTGATAGTTACAGAGTTTTGGACAAATGAAGCGCCTGCGCCGAGTCCATCTGTTAAAACTGTAGCACTAGCAGGAATATTTCCTGTATTCGTAACGGCAATCGTATAAGTAACGATATCCCCAATTGCAGCATTCGGTGTGTTCACTGATTTTGTTGCGATAATCGTAGCGTTGTTAATTTGAGTTGTTATTACATTACTTGATGCATTGGCGGATGCTGGAGGTAAGTTCGGGTCTACGACATATTGGTACGTAGTGTTACTCTCATTTGGAATTGGATTCGGATTCGGTATAGAATTTACTATTACTTGAAATGAGATTGTTGCACTTGTATTAGGGTTTATTGGATCAATTGCAATCCCACTTGCTGGATTTGTATTAGGGAGTGTATTTCCATTTACTGTTACACTATTAGGGATAAATGATGTTCCGTTTGGAAGTACATCTGTAAAAATTACATTTGATGCAAGTGTGTTCCCGTTATTCGTTAAAGTAGTCGTGTACGTAATCATATCATTTACGTTAGCAAACTGTTTATCTGCCGATTTTACAGCGGCAATTGTAGCATTATTAATAGTCGTCTGTACGGTGTTAGATGCCACCATCTGCGTTACAATTGGTTTGGATGCGTCGTACATGTATTGGAATGTAGTGCTCGATTGATTCGTAATCGGATTTGGACTAGGAATAGTTGGTACAGAAACTTGGAATGAGACAGTACGTGATGAATTCGCTCCTATTGTACCAATTAAAATGCCATTAGCAGGGTTTGCATTAGCTATAGGGACACCGTTAATCGTTACAGTGTTAGGAAGGAAGATGGTACCAGCTGGAATGATATCTGTAAACGTTACATTGGAGGCAGGGATATTGCCGTTATTCGTTAAAATTGTTGCATAAGTTATGACATCGTCAACATCAGCGAAATTTGTACTTGTTAGTTTCGTAGCAACAATATTAGCAGTATTAATTTGTGTCGATACTATATTGCTAGTAGCATTTCTAACAACAGCAGGTAAATTTGGGTCAGCAATAAAGTTATATTGTAGTGCAGCACTATTTTGAACTGGATTTTGTGTAGGTAAACTACTTGCGCTTATTTGAAAAACAATCGTTGTAAAACCGCCAGCAGGAATTGTCCCGACTTGAAGACCTGCACCTGGATCTGCGCCTAGCTGTAAAGTACCACCTATAAAAATACTATTTGGTACGAGTGTGGTGCCAGAAGGGATGATATCGGTAACGACTACATTATTAGCGGGAGTGTTGCCAAGGTTAGCTAAGGAGATTGTATATGTGATTGGTTGCCCAACATCAGCAATAGTTAAATCGACCTGTTTGACAATCACTACATTTGCTATGTTAATTTGCGTACTTACAGTATTACTTAAAGAGGTTTCTATAGTTGGTGGATCACCTGGGTTTAAAATGAAACTATATTGTGTACTAGATGAATTTATTGTTGGATTTTGTGTTGGTAAAGAGGTGACAGTTACTTGGTAAGAGACGGTAAGGGAGCCGTTAGCAGGAATGGAAGGCAACGGAACACCAACGTTCGGATCTGCATTGTTTTGTAGCACACCATTAATAAGGAAAGTGTTTGGAATAAAGGTAGTACCATCTGGATTTGTATCCACAAAAGTAGGATTATCAGCAGTAACACTTCCTGCATTCGTCAAAAGAATGCTATAAGTTAGTACATCCCCAACAGTGGCAAACGTTCGGTCCACTGTTTTTGCTGAAATGACATTTGCGTCATTGACTTGAGTGAGTGTAGTGGTTGAAGTTGTGTTCTTACTTACAGGAGATGTATTTGGATCCACGATAAAGTTATAGGAAATAGAAGCGCTATTTGAAATAGGATTTGGATTTGGGATGCTAGTTATTGATACTTGGAATGAAGCTGTAATTGTAGTGCCGGCATTAATACTACCAATAGTAATGCTAGTTGGTGTAACGCCTGGCTGAGCAACACCGTTAACTATGACACTGTTTGGTACAAAGGCAGTACCATTCGCAATTGAGTCGGATAGTAATACATTGTTCGCTGTAACATTTCCATCGTTTGTAAGAGAAAAATTGTACGTTAATATATCTCCGACTTCCGCAAATGTTTTATCTACAGATTTAGTAGCTTGAATGTTTGCTAATCTAATTGTTGATGTAACAGAGTTAGAATTTGCTGTTTTTGAAGTGGGTGGTAAGCTTGGATTTACAGTGTAAATGTAAGAAGCAAAAGCGTTATTAATGACAGGGTTTTGTGCAGTAATATTGATGACTGTTACTTGAAAAGAAAGTGTAAAAGTAGCTCCGCCAGGAATTGTACCAATAGGCAAAGCGACGAGAGAATTTACATTTTGCAAAACACCGTTTAGTGTTACAGTACCTGGAGTCAATATCGTTCCATTTGGAAGTGGATCTGTTAGTTGCACGTTAGTAGCAGCTGTATTTCCACTGTTTGTAATAAGGATTGTATAACTGATTGTTTCGCCAATCGTAGCAAATTGTTTATTTGTTGATTTTGTTAAAGTTACATTCGCATTGTTAATTTGAGTGGAAACGAGATTTGAAGAAATGTTTTTTGTAACGGGTGATTGACTAGGGTTGACAGTGTACTGATAAGAAGCGCTTGAACCATTAGATACAACATTCGAAGCTGGGATTGTATTTACTACTACTTGAAATGAAATGTTTTTCGTCGTACCAGTAGGAATAGATCCTATATTTACGCCGTTTGCGGGATTTGCTCCAACGTGTGTCGTTCCATCAATTGTTAAACTGTTGAGAACAAAAGTTGTTCCAGTAGGAATGGCATCTGTAAAAATAACATTGTTTGCACTTGTATTACCTGTACCTGTAAAGGAAACAGTGTACGTTAGTGTATCACCAATATCGGCAAAATTTTTATCTACTGCTTTTGTCATTGTTACAGTAGCATTATTCACTTGAGTGGAGACAATATTCGTCGTATCAGTCCCGCTTACTGCCGGTTGATTTGGCACAGGAATGTATTGATAAGTTGTTGTACCACTATTTAATATTGGATTTGTTTGCGGGATAGAAGGGACAAGTACTTGAAATGAAACAGTAGTTGTAGCATTAGCAGCAATAGACCCAATTGCTATACCATTAGCCGGATTTGCACCAGCTTGCGTAACACCGTTAACGGTTACACTCCCAGGAACGAAAGTAGTCCCGCTAGGAATCGGATCCGTATATATTACGTTAGTTGCAGCAATATTTCCTATATTAGCTAAGGCGATACTGTAAGTTAACGTTTCACCAATATCGGTAAAAAGTTTGTTAACTGATTTTGTTCCGTTAATATCTGCAAGATTAACTTGTGTTCCAGCAGAGTTACTTGTTGCAAGACCGTTAAAAGTCGTTCCGCCAGCAATTGGTGTATATTGAAATGTAATATTCGCGGTGTTTGAGATAGGATTTTGACTCGGAAGAGAAACGACAGTTGCTTGGAAAGTTACTGTACGAGAAGCGTTGTTATTAATTGTTCCAAGAGATATACCAGCAGCCGGATTTGCATTCGTTTGCGGGACATTATCTACTGTTACAGTTCCAGGTATAAAGGAAGTACCGTTAGGAAGAATGTCTGTAAAAATAACGTTATTGGCGGGGAGAAGCCCTGTATTAGGGATAGTAACTGTATAAGTGAGAACGTCTCCAATTGCTGCAACACTTTTATTCACGCTTTTTGTTGCTTGTATGTTAGGTGAATTTATGTTGATTTGTAAACCGACTGTATTTAACATATATGCGTCTCCGTTAGTTGTTAAACGGATTGCGGCGGACACTTGAGAATTTGTTAAATAAGGAGAAATATCAATGGAAGTAATGTCCCAGCCCTGTCTTCCAGCGGAGATGTTTGTACCTGTAGAAGCACTTTGATTTCGCGTTCCAAATGTCCCGGTTGTATCTAAGTTTCCAGCGGCATTATTAATTTGAGAACCGAAGAAATTATTTACAGCATTGTTAGGTCCAGATAAGGCATTTAATGAACTGAAATTTGGCCCGAATAGAGCCTGATCCCCAATTAAATCAGCATCTCCTTCGGTAGAACTTAAAAACAATCTCCCGCTTACAGGCCCTCCTGAAGGTGTTAAAAATCCTGAAACAGATACATCGGCACTACCAGTTTCTGCAGAAACACGGTTACCAGCTACGTAAATTGTTAAATTTCTTGCAGGTAAGGAACCATTTTGATATGCGACGATAAGTGTCCATCCAGCCGAGTTAATTGATCCATTAGAAGCATCTAAAGGATCAACAAGTCCAGGTACAGATCCTGTAGTATAGGAGCCAGACCCTCCAGCTTGAATAAGAGTCGTTACGTCTGCTGAACGAGTGTAAAATCCAAATGTAATAGAGTTTGAAACGAATGTTTGATTAGAAGCTGTAACAGCTGAAGGAGTAATTGAGTATGTTGACACAGGTGTTGTAAAAGAAACTGGGTTTCCTAATACGCTCGTAATGTTTTGATCACGAGATAAATAGTTTCCACCCCAAACAAGTTCTGCGTAAAGAATGGTACTACCAGCAGGGATATTTAAAAGAGCGGTAGAACTATTTTGTGTATAGTTTAACGTTGTCCCAGCAGGAAAAGATGTTACTTGTAAAGCGGTATTCGTAGTTGCGAATGCACCAATTGCCCCGATTGTACCAGCACGGTTTTGGTTACTAATTTTACTTAAGCCTAAAGTATTTCCTGTAATTGCGAGTGCGCCGTTAGTGGTGGTAGAAAATCGATTCGTAATGGGCATGTTGTCACCTCATTTCCAATATAGTCTTGGTCAAAATAGGATATGTGTGTGACAAATAAAGGGAAACATGTACAAGTTGATTTGATAATAATGATTTAAATGTCTAGATAAGGGGATGGAGAATGATTGGATTGAAAATAAGAGTAGATCGTCTTAGAACAGAAAATATAGAGGATATTGTTGCATTATCATCTTATATTGGTTGGGATTATAACAGGGAAGAAGTTGAAACAATTTTTAACTCAGGTATTGTATACGGCGTATGGAATGAGAGAAAGGAACTTATTGCTAGCGCTGCAATTATATTATACGGAGAGGCGTTAGCGTCAATAGGAATGGTGATTGTACATCCAGATTATAAGGGAAGAGGGATTGGAAAGATAATAACGGATGCGTGTGTTAAAAGCGTATCAGCTCATACTCCAATTATGCTGATTGCTACGGACGAGGGAAAGCCTTTATATGAAAAATTGGGATTTAGAGCAGTAAGCTATGTTTCTAAATACATATGTAACTCGTACAATGTGAATAATTATTGTATGAGAAATGAAGATTATATGATGAATTATGAGGAGTGTGATTTAGAAGAAATAATAAAATTAGATGAATATGCGTTTGGAACAAATAGAAAAGGGTTTGTAACGAAAAGAATTATGCAAAGTGAACAGTGCACTGTTGTAAGGGACAAGGAACAAAATGTATTAGGTTACGGTTTAAGCATACAAACACCAGAAAATAAAATAATAGGACCGGTTGTTGCTAAAAATGATGAGATGGCAATGAGAATTGTACATGATTTAGCAAAAGGGCATAATGGTAAATTAAGAATTGATGTACTAGAAGGAAAGAAAGATTTCATGAAAGTATTAGAGATTACTGGTTTTAAAAAGGTGAATACACCACCAATTATGATGAAAAATAGCGGTCAATTATTAAAAAGGAATAATGAGTTATATAGCATTGCAGCACAAATTTTTGGGTGAAAAAGAATCCTTCTGAACGAAGGATTCTTTTTCGCTAATCACGATATTGATCATGAGTCGGCTGAAAGAGGTCTTCCTCGATATCCCTTACCATAGAAAAATGATCAACATTATAATGACCATGGAGAATTTTATTATGGTGAGAGATAATTTGTTCTGCAGTCAATACGTCAGAAGCAGTTGTGGAATGACCGTTTTTAATTAATGTAACATCAAAGCCTTGTACAGTTGCTGTCCTCACAGCGGTATCAATACAATGCTCTGTTTTACATCCACCGATAACAATATGGTTAATCTTTTCTTTTTTTAAAAGTTCAAGTAAAGAAGTGCCATAGAATGCGTTTGTGGCTGCTTTATTAATAAGGATTGCAGACTGAGGTACTTGAATTTCATTATGTACTTCAAAGCCTACGCCGCTACCAGAAGCAACATCGATATCTCTTACGAAAACAATAAGGGCATTGGAATCTATTGCTTTCTGCACGGCTGTATTGAGTGTAGATAATAATTCGGTTTTACGAAAAACTTCACTTTCTTGTTCATTTCCATCCATTAATTCTTGCTGCGCATCGATAATTAATAGTGCTTGTTTCATCATGTCTCCCCTTTAATATGGAATAAGTTCCACTGTACATATTCCTTCATATTGTAAAGAAATCCTCTATTTATAAGCGAAGTAGACGATTGATTTACAAAGTTGTCAAAGAAATTTCATTCTCATGGCGTATAAAAACATGTATGATAGGAAGTGGAGAATTTTTGAGTAGGTGGGAATAACATGCAAACAGTAGAAGATTATCTTTCATTCTTACATACGAAAGGATTTAAATTATCAGAGGAAGCACAAGGATTTATTATGTTCGGACAAGGATATACGGGTGCATCTGATGGCATTGTAAACGCAGCAATAGAAGCGACAATTAAGCATCAATTGCAGTTTGATGGCAGTTATTTTGTTGCGTTATTAGAACGATTGAAAGAAGAAGAGATTACAGATAAAAAAAGCGCTAAGGCTTTTATGCGGAAGTTACAAGCGTAACTTCACGCAGCCTGCGCTTCTTTTTTTGTTTTAGAAGGTAATTCAACAAAAACCATGCCTAGGAAAATACAGAGGCATCCGATAATAGCGGAAATAGAAAGTTGTTCGTTTGCAACGAGAACGCCTGTTAAGGCAGCGAAAACGGGCTCCATTGCGAAAATAATTGCTACTCTCGTTGGAGACGTATGTTTTTGTGCTGATGTTTGAATGAAAAAAGCAATGGATGTCGCGAACAGGGAAGTTAGAAATAGAGCAAATAAAAAGGAAGAATTCGTCCATAGTGCTACTGAAAATAAATTTTCCCAATCTTCAAACAAAAAGGCGCAAATAGAAGAAAACATACCGACAGCTAATACTTGCGATGTGCTTAACAATAAAGGTGATATTTTTTTAGAGAAGAAGCCGTTAACGAGAATATGAGCAGCGAAAGCAACTGCACAACCGAGAACGAGTATATCTCCAATGTTTAATTGAAAAGAATCACCTGCTGTTAATAAATATAAACCCGCTGTTGCTACAGCAATGCCAATTACGATAAAAATAGTAGCTTTTTGTTTTAAAAAGATAAAAGACAAGATTGGTACCATAACGATACTAAGCCCTGTTAAGAAACCAGCTTTTGAAGAAGTTGTATAAAGTAAGCCGAATGTTTGTAATACATAGCCAACGCATAAAAAGAATCCAACGGTTAATCCAGCGAGGCTACTCTGTTTTATATGTTGTTTTGAAGTTTTTTTTGAGAAAATCATTTGAACGAATAATAAAATGATTCCAGCGAATAAAAAACGTATACCATTAAATGTAAATGGACCAACGAAAGACATAGCATTTTGAACGACAACAAATGTAGCTCCCCAAATAAAAGACACAAATAATAAAGCAAGAGGAGCAATCCAATCTTTTTTCACACTCATACCCCCGTTAATTTTGTAAGATAGCTTTTCTAGCTAATTCATCAGCAACTTTATTTTGACTACTTGGAATCCACTTAATAAAAAAGAGATCGAAACTTTTTATGTACTGCAGTGCTTCCTCTAATAGTGGTGCAAACATTTTATTTTTTGCGTATTCTTTTTCGACAGCCCTCTCCACAAGTTGCGAATCTGTACGAAAAGAGACAATGTTATAATTATGCTCCGTGCAATATTTTAATGCCGCAAGTAAAGCGTGGTATTCTGCTTCATGATTGGACATTGTCCCAAGGGGCAATGATAATTGTACAGCGGGTTGAACCCCTTTAATAAATACGCCTGCACCAGAAGGACCAGGATTTCCTTTTGATGCACCATCAATATATACTTCAATCAAAATGAGAAACCTCCAAATGATAAGATGATCCCCTACCTATATGTTTCTTTGAAGTAGGGGATAGAGTAACTTAGCCGATTGTAATACTATAACGACATGTAAATGTTTCATTCGCTTGTAAAGATTGAATTCCTTTTTTTTCCTTGAAATCTTTTGCTGGATTTACTTCATCAGCAATTCCGTACCAAGGTTCAATACATAAGAAAGGTGCATTCTCGCCTGGTGTCCATACGCCGACAAATGGGAATCCGTCAAATTCTACTTTTACGAATTTATTATGTTTATGAGAACGGATGGAGATTTCATCCGTATTCATATTTTCAAAAATAAGTGCATCGTTTTTAAATAGGTCGTATGTAAGTGGCAACTCATTCGTACTTTCAGCAATTAGTTGCTTCTTATTTGAAAGGTAAGGTCCTTCTAATACGCTCGTTTCTAAACGCTCTGAACCATTAAAAGATAGGTGGTAATCTGTAAATGACTCGCCCTCTAATAACGGGAAATTGAAACCAGGATGTGCTCCGATTGAGAAGAACATCTCTTTTGAAGCAGGGTTATTCACTTCGTATGTTACATGAACGGTTTGTCCGTCTAGTTCATAAGAAACGAGTAATTCGAATTCGTATGGGTATTTTTTTAATGTTTCTTCATTACTAGTTACAATGTAAGTGATTTTCGTTTCACTTTGTTCTTCTACAGAGAATGTAAGATCACGAGCAAAGCCGTGTTGTGTTAAAGAATAAGGTTTACCATCTACGTAGTATGTATTATCTACTAATCGGCCGACGATGGGGAATAAAATTGGTGCACGGCGTCCCCAATAAGTAGCATCACCTTGCCATAAGTATTCTGTATTGTCTTCTTTTAAGAGAACGCTTTGTAATTCTGCACCTTTGTCAGAGATGGTAACGATCACTTTTTCATTTTGAATTGTTGCAGTCATGAAGTAAAACCTCCTAAATCTTTCATATATTTCATTATACGTTGTCTAAAAGAAAAAGGGTAGTTCATGGTAGGAATCTATTGACGAAAGGGGGGCTACCGCGTAAAATATAGTCTTGTTGCTTAAAAAACGAATAACGTGGTTCGAAACCATCCCACGTAAAAAAACTAAGGAGATTTTGTCATGAATATTAGAACATTAGTCGGTAATGGTATTTTAGCGGCATTATATATTGCTGTTTCTATGCTTATTCAGCCATTTGGCTTTACGAATGTACAGTTTCGTATTTCAGAGATGTTTAATCATCTCGTTGTATTTAATAAGAAAGCAATTTACGGAATTGTATTAGGTGTATTTTTAACGAATCTCTTTTTCTCACCTATGATCGCTTACGATTTAGTATTTGGAGTAGGGCAATCTATTCTTGCATTAGTTGCAACGATTATTTCTATGCGATTTATTAAAGGTGTTTGGGCTCGTATGATTTTTAATACAGTTATTTTTACAATTACAATGTTTATGATTGCAATTGAACTTCATCTTGCATTTGATTTACCATTCATGTTGACTTGGTTAACATGTGCAATCGGTGAATTTGTTGTTATGGCGATTGGTATGCCTGTAATGTACTGGATTAATAAACGAGTACAATTTGAAAGATTTATGTAATAGATGAAAGAGCTATTCCTATAGGGATAGCTCTTTTTGCATGTGATAATATTGAATATAATTCTTTGACTCTTGATAAAATATAATAAAATAAAGTGAGGCTTTCATTAGCTGGATACATATAAGAAGTCTTACATAAGGGGAATCTATAGTATGAAATATAAAATTCATTGGTTGTATAAAACAAAACGCGGTTTTCAGACGGAATTAACGACAGATTATATGAACATAGAAGAAGCACTTCAATTTGCGGAGGATTTCGAGAAAACAGGAAGAGTGAAAGAATTATTATTTTACGATGAAATGGATGCAGAATGGTCATTAAAGGAAATGAAGAAGCTGAGCAAACAAGTGGAGGAAGAACCCCAAGAAATACTCGTTTATTTTGATGGCGGCTATGATGTACAGACGAAAGAAGCTGGTATAGGCATATGTGTATACTATAAAAAAGGAAATAAAAACTACCGAATTCGCCGTAATGCATATATAGAAGGTATATATGATAATAATGAAGCGGAATATGCATCACTATTATATAGCATGAATATACTCGAGGAATTAGGGATTAAGTATGAAGCGGTCACGCTTCGCGGAGATTCTCAAGTTGTACTGCAACAATTGGCTGGAGAATGGCCTTGTTATGATGAACATTTAAATCATTATTTAGACCAAATTGAGCAAAAGGCGAAGCAAATGAAATTAAAACTTGTATGTGAGCCTATATCAAGAAAACAAAATAAAGAAGCACATCAATTAGCTACGCAAGCATTAGAAGGAACAGTGATTGATAGTCATAAAGAAATAACCGAATAGAGAGGTGCAAAGGTGGATAAAAAGCAACTCATTACAGAGGTAAATGACTTATTAGAAACGTATTGTGAAGGATGTTTTTTGCGAGAACATAATCGAAAGACAAATAGTAAGTATTATGCTCATTCCTTTTGTATAAGACAATGTACCGTTGGAGAAACATTGAAAAAATATGGGGAACAGTTGTCATGAAAAAACATCCAGAGAAAACTCTCTGGATGTTTTTTAGTGCTTCGCTTCATTTAATTGATGCTCACACTCGCTTAATTTCTTTTCCTCATTTATTAAAAATGGCTCGTCTAAATCTGTTGCAACAGATTTCATAATTTCAAGCTGAGAGCGAGCTGCTTCTACAGCAGTAGTAGCATGCTCTAATGTATCTGGATCCATTGAAATTGTCGCTGATCCTACCATTTTTTGTGCTGTTTCTACACGGAATTTCACTTCTTCAAAATCATTTACTTCTGATCCCATTAATAATTCCTCCTTTGTATAGTGCGCATTTCACATAGTTTTTGCTCTGGAAAACGGAAATATACAAAGGAATAACAAAGGAGGTTACCAAGTAAGGTAACCTCCTGTCATATGTTGGATTAAAGTTTTACTACGTTAGCAGCTTGAGGTCCACGGTTTCCTTCAGTGATATCGAAAGATACTTCTTGACCTTCTTCTAAAGCTTTGTAGCCTTCGCCTTGAATAGCAGAGAAATGTACGAATACATCGTCAGCGCCTTCAATTTCGATAAATCCAAAACCTTTTTCGTTGTTAAACCATTTTACTTTTCCTTGCATGTTACAATTCCTCCTAGAAAACATTTACGTTTTTTCATTTAGTGAAATTCATTTGAAAAGATAATATAAACTAAAAATGCTATAATCTTGAATATTCTGCTAAATGATTAATTTAAATATACACGAATTGGGAGAATTTAGTCAAGTAAGCGATTTTATTTTTTTGTATTTTTAAATAATTTTTTAGCCAAATTTTTTAATAGGTATAGGACAGGCCGAGTATGTAATAGTCTTAATTGAACGCTATACATAATGAGGTGAAAGAATGAATGAGTCTTATTTATTAGATAATGAAGGAATGAGAACGAGAAACGACATACCGAATTGGGTTGCAAAGGAATTTCAAAATTTTTCGAGTGTTGTGCTAGAACCAACTTTTCCGTGCTATTTCGGCTTAACAGCTTTAAAAAAGAATGAACTTCGTTATTCATTTCTCTCTCATAATGATTGGAGTCATTTGCCATATACAATGTTATCTTTTTTAGAGCTAATGAAAGAGCGTCCAATTGTAAGAAGAGGCTTTTTTCTTTTTGTAGAACCGGAATGTGAGGAGCAATCACTGGAATATTACCGTGATTACTTTTGGAAAGTACTACAATATTTACATGAAAACGATAAGGAAACATGGCCAAAGCAAATTCCTAAAGACCCAGACCATTACTTATGGGAATTTTCATTTGGCGGGGAACCGATATTCGCATTTGGAAACGCACCAGCCTATAAACAACGAAAAACTAGGCATTTAGGAAATTCTCTCGTTATTGGATTTCAGCCACGTACTATATTTGATGGATTAGAAGGGGATCGTCCTAAAGGAGCATATTCTAGGCAAACGGTCCGTGAGCGAGTTGAAAAGTGGGATCAGCTGCCGAAACATCCTAACATTAGTCATTATGGTGATCCGGATCATCGTGAATGGAAACAATACTTTATAGGAGACGATGTAGAACCGTTAAAAGGAAAATGTCCTTTTCTTCATAAGATAGAAAAGTAAGAGTCATCATCTGGATGGCTCTTTTGCATATTTTGGATAAAAAAGGGTATTTTAGTAGTACATATTTTGTTGAAAGCTAGTCTATTTTTAATCATTACATCATTACTTAATAGTAAAGAAAGTAGAAAGGATAGAGCAATGTTTGGAGCGATTATACAGCAAATTGTATTAGGTATTTCATTAGCTGCGCCAGTAGGTCCGATTAATATTGAAATGTTAAAACGAGGAATTGAACGAGGTTTTTGGCATGCGTGGGTTGTTGGAATTGGTGGAATGACAGCAGATATTTTGTTTATGCTTCTCATCTATTTCGGTTTATCTTCTCTGTTTATGTATACATATGTACAAGCTTTTATGTATTGCACAGGGTTTTTCTTATTATTTTATTTAGGATTTCAAAGTGTAAAACAAGGAATTTCTCAATCGAATATGGAATATAAAAAAGAAGAGGTAGGCGGCCTTAAACAATCGTTTATGGCAGGTTTTTTAATTGCGATATCCAATCCATTAAATCTTGTTTTTTGGTTTGGTATATACGGAAGTACACTTAGCTCATTGCTTACGAAGGTAACGAAACAAGAAGCCTTTTTGTACAGTCTTTGTATTATCGTTGGTATTATTTTATGGAATGTAAATATTGCTTTTTCTGTCCATTTTGGCAGAACTTTATTAAAGCAAAAAGCACTTGGCTATATAACAGCCGGAGCAGGTATTATTTTAGTAGGATATTCTATCCATTTTGCATACAAAGCTTTACAGTTGTTCACATAAGATTGAAGGGGAGATTTTTATGTATCGAACCACTATTGACGGAAAAGAAATCATTATTACGTTAGCACCAAAAATCAGAAAAGAAATTACTGATAGAAATCCACTATATGAAGCGGTATTTCATAATGCAGCAAGATTACTACAAACAAAGCAACCAACGTTTGCTGTAAATCATGAAATATTTGGACTTATTATTGGAGAGGTACAAAGAGGAGAAGTAACAGTGTTTGCGGTGGAACATATTATTCCAAAGCAAAATATATTTGGACCGAACAATTTTTTCTCGACAATAGAGCAACAGGCAAATTTGTAAAGCGTATAGAATAAGATATAGAAAAGAAATAGTCGTAACGATATGTTGCGACTGTTTTTTTTGAAAAGGGGGAAGGAAGATGAAGAGGGTGGGGAAAGAGTTCTTTTTACAACATGATATCGTTATTATGTATAGTATTTTATTTGTTTTTATCATTATTTTAAAAATGCAATTTTTCACATGGATCGGTTTGTTAGCTTGTTTGTTTGGTATTATTTTTTATACGCTAAACGAATATATGACACACCGTTTTTTATTTCACTTAAAACCACCTAAAAACGTATTTTTATTAAAAATGCTAAGAAGATTACATTATGACCATCACGTCTATCCAGATGATTTAAAACTGTTATTTTTGCCTGTATGGTTTAGTATACCGAGCTTTACTATATATTTACTTATATCATACGTGATAACAAAAAGTGTTACCATTACACTTTCATTCGGAATCGGAATGATTATTATGCTTCTCGTTTATGAATGGAAACATTATATTGCACATAAGCCAATTCGTCCCGTCACCAAGTTTGGTAGGTGGCTAAAAAAACAGCACATATTACACCATTATAAAAATGAAAAATTTTGGTTTGGTGTTTCAAATCCAGTATTCGATTTCATATTTGGAACGCTTAAAGATGGAAAAGACGTTGAATTAAGCGAAACAGCTCGTAATTTAGAAAAAGAGAAAAAAACAGAAGTGGTGCGATAAGCACTACTTTTTTATTCTATTTTAATGAGTATGAAAGCTTCACTGGTGCGTAAATTTTATGTTGAAAAAATATATTAAAAATTTAGGGGAAAATGCCGAAAAATGTCTATCGAAAAATCTTTGCAGGAATGTATGGATTGTCTAAAATGAAAATAAGTTTCTGAATATTTATAAAATTTAGTTTTTGGGTATACAAGGGGGAATTGTACTTTCAGTAAGAGAGGGGATTAGAGAATGAAACGAGATGATACGTCAGCACGTAAGTTACAAAATGAGGTGAATTATACAGAGGTTGTTCAGTCAGAAGAATTTCAATTGTTATTAAATACGAAAAAGAAGTTCATCGTTCCAATGAGTATTTTCTTTTTAAGTTTTTTTATTGCGTTACCTATTTTAACATCGTATTCAAAGGTACTCAATACATCGGCATTTGGTGATGTTACGTGGGCGTGGGTATTTGCTTTTGCACAATTTATTATGACGTGGTCATTATGTATGATTTACAGCAAAAAAGCTGAATCTTTTGATAAAATCTCACAAAATATTCTGCAAGAGATGCAAAAAGGGAGGGGCTGACTTTGAATACAACCGCTTTTGCACTATTTTTAATCATCGTACTTGGTACACTCGTCATAACTTATTTTGCATCGAAGAAAACGAAAAATGCGAGTGAATTTTATACAGCTGGAGGGGGATTAACTGGTTGGCAAAATGGTCTGGCCATTGCGGGAGATTATATGTCTGCTGCGTCTTTTCTTGGTATAGCAGGAGCGATCGCGTTAACTGGGTTTGATGGTTTCTTCTATAGTATCGGTTTCTTAGTTGCTTATTTAGTTGTACTATACTTAGTTGCAGAGCCGCTTAGAAACTTGGGGAAATACACATTAGCAGATATGATTGCGGCGCGTTTTGATGCGAAAAAAGTTCGCGGAGTTGCAGCGCTTAATACGATGACGATATCCATTTTTTATATGATTGCACAATTAGTTGGTGCGGGTGCACTTATTAAATTACTATTAGGAATCGAATATACAACATCTGTATTAATCGTTGGTACACTTATGACTGTGTATGTTATTTTTGGTGGTATGACTGCGACGAGCTGGGTGCAAATTGTTAAGGCAGTATTACTTATGGCCGGTACATTTATTATTTCTGTAATCGTTTTCGCTAAATTTAATTTCAGTGTGACGGAAATGTTCGCGCAAATGAAAACAGCTACTCCGTTAAAAGAGTCGTTTTTAAATCCCGGTGTAAAGTATAAAGATGGTCTTGATACGCTATCTTTAAATTTAGGACTAGTTCTTGGTACAGCAGGGTTACCACATATTCTTGTCCGCTTTTTTACAGTACGTGATGCAAAAACGGCACGTCAATCTGTCGTATATGCGACATGGTTAATTGGCGCATTTTATATTATGACAATTTTCTTAGGGTTTGGGGCAGCGGCGTTTGTAGGAAATGAGGCAATTATTAAAGCAAATCCAGCTGGTAATATGGCAGCACCTTTATTAGCGAAAGCATTGGGCGGAGATTTCTTATTTGCTTTCGTATCAGCAATTGCCTTTGCAACGATTTTAGCTGTAGTGGCAGGCCTTGTATTAACAGCAGCATCAGCATTCGCACATGATTTTTATAACGAAATTATCCGTAAGGGGAAATCAACGGAAAAAGAGCAAGTATCCATGGCTCGTTATGCGTCTATTGGAGTAGCGGTATTGTCTATTATACTAGCGTTATTTGCTCAAACATTGAACGTAGCATTTTTAGTTTCGTTAGCATTTGCAGTTGCAGCGAGTGCAAACTTGCCAGTTATATTATTCACAATATATTGGAAGCGCTTCAATACAACAGGTGCCATCTCTGGTATGATTGCTGGTCTTGTATCAGCTATTGTTCTTGTAGCGTTAAGCCCAAATGTATGGAACCCTGTAGCTGGAAAAGCTATATTTGTTGGGGAAGCGATATTCCCATATACGACACCTGGAATTATTTCGATTCCGCTTGGATTTCTTGCAGCGTATTTAGGAACTGTTTTATCTAGTAAGAAAGAAGATGCAGCGAAATTTGATGAAATTCTCGTGAAATCTAATACTGGGCATGGTATTAGTGACGCGTCTTCGCATTAAAAAAGAGGAGCTTTTCGATAGATAAGAAAAGCTCCTCTTTTGTCATTTTCTTGTAAATAATACTGCTTTGTAAGTAGGATTTGTCTTAATTTTGTGGAATGAAAATAAGCAGGGAGAAATTTAAATCATCATGGCACCAGCGCAGCTTTTGTGAAAAATAAGTTGTTATGGAAGGTGGAAGAAATGATGAAAACGAAACAGACTGATGAATTATTAGCAAAAGATGAGCAATATGTTTGGCACGGAATGCGTCCCTTTAGTCCAAATAGTACAATGGTAGGGGCAAAAGCAGAAGGGTGCTGGGTTGAAGATATACAAGGAAAAAGATATTTAGATGGTATGAGTGGTCTTTGGTGTGTGAATAGTGGATATGGCAGAAAAGAGCTTGCAGAAGCGGCATATAAGCAATTACAAACATTATCATACTTTCCGATGTCACAATCACATGAACCGGCTATAAAGCTTGCAGAAAAATTAAATGAATGGCTTGGAGGAGAGTATGTTATTTTCTTCTCTAATAGTGGTTCGGAAGCGAACGAAACAGCTTTTAAAATAGCAAGACAATACTATGCGCAAAAAGGTGAACCACATCGTTATAAATTTATGTCACGTTACCGCGGCTATCATGGGAATACAATGGCAACGATTGCAGCGACGGGACAAGCACAGCGTAGATATCAATATGAGCCATTTGCTTCAGGATTTTTACATGTAACGCCGCCAGATTGTTATCGTATGCCTGGAATAGAAAGAGAGAACATTTATGATGTAGAATGTGTAAAAGAAGTAGATCGGGTCATGACATGGGAACTAAGTGAAACGATTGCAGCTTTTATTATGGAACCAATTATTACAGGCGGAGGCATTTTAATGCCGCCACAAGACTATATGAAAGCTGTTCATGAAACGTGTCAAAAACACGGTGCCTTGCTCATTAGCGATGAAGTGATTTGCGGTTTTGGGCGTACAGGAAAGGCATTTGGATTTATGAATTATGATGTGAAACCAGATATTATTACAATGGCAAAAGGGATTACAAGTGCATATTTACCATTATCAGCAACAGCTGTGAAAAAAGAAATATATGAAGAATTTAAAGGAAAGGGAGAATATGAATTCTTCCGTCATATTAATACATTTGGTGGAAATCCTGCAGCTTGTGCACTAGCACTTAAAAATTTAGAAATTATGGAGAATGAAAATTTAATTGAGCGCTCTGCACAAATGGGCTCGCTTTTATTAGAACAATTAAAAGAAGAAATTGGAGAGCATCCACTTGTTGGAGATATTAGAGGAAAAGGTCTACTAGTGGGAATTGAACTAGTAAACGATAAAGAGACGAAAGAGCCAATTGATAACGACAAAATTGCAAGTGTGGTAAATGCTTGTAAAGAAAAAGGGTTGATTATAGGTAGAAACGGTATGACAACAGCAGGATATAATAACGTTTTAACGCTAGCACCACCGCTTATTATTTCAAGTGAAGAAATTGCCTTTGTTGTTGGAACGTTGAAGACAGCGATGGAACGCATTTAATGAATCGAGCGAGCTGTGATTACAGCTCGCTTTTGTTTATGAGGTGAAATATGGTAAGTTTTCAAAGGGAGGGGAATTATTATGGAGAAATATGATCCTAGTCAACATTATCACATCGGATATTATGAAGATGGATATGATTTAGAAGTGACGGCGTACAAAAGAATAAATGAACCAGTTTGGGATGCGTATATTCCACACTATGAGGTAGACGATTTTTATAAGAAAGTGGAGGAAATGAAGCTAGATGAATATGTAGATGATTATGGTGTATTCATTTCGTAATGATATTGATGATGATGAAGCACGAGTTATTTTTGAAAAATGGTTAAAAACGAACGGGATTGTTTAAAGATAAAACGAAAAAGAAGCTTACTATCTTATAAGATAGTAAGCTTCTTTTTTATTAAACTTATTTACTTGCTTTCATTGCTTTATCTTTTGCACCAAAAGTGTATTTTAACATTGGTGGTGTAATCATTGTAGTTAAAATAACGACAATAACGATAGCTGTAAAGTAATCTTGTGCTAGTAGACCTGAAGAAAGTCCTGTTCCTGCGATGATAAGTGCAACTTCACCACGAGAAACCATTCCAGAACCGATAATTGCAGAAGACTTAGCGTCAAATCCAGTCATTCGTGCACCTAAGCCACAACCGATTAGTTTCGTTAATACAGCGATTACTGTTAATGCTAGGATGAACCAAATTTGATCGCCAATACCGTCAAATGTAATATTCATACCGATACTTACGAAGAATACTGGAACGAACATAGCGTAAGCAATTGGTTCTACTTTCTTTTCTACCTCATGTTTGTAGTTCGTTTGAGAAATTGCGATACCAGCTGCGAAAGCACCGATAATACCAGCAATTCCTAATAGTTCGCCGAAATATGCGAATGAGAAACAGATGATAAGAGCCGCGCTTACGATAGACTCAGATACGCGTAGTGGTGATAACCAGCGCATAATCGCAGGAACACCTTTCCATCCGATTAAAATAATAGAAGCGAAGAATACAACTTTCTTCAAAATAATCATTGTTAAGTTAACATCGTCTGTACCTAGGAAACTCATTGCAAATGCTAATAAAATAACGACAAGAATGTCATCAAATACAGCTGCGCCCAGCATAGTTGTACTTTCACGTGTTTTCATCTTTCCTAAATCGCGAAGTGTTTGTACGGAAATACTAACACTTGTCGCACATAAAAGTAATCCTAAAAATACAGCATTTCCTTGTTCCATTCCCATAATAAGACCAGAAACGTAACCACCTACGAATGGAAGAATGATACCTCCGAGTGCAACAGCTAAAGAAGAATTACGATTTGCGTTTAATTCCTCTAAGTCTGTTTCAAGTCCTGCCATAAACATTAAAAGAATAACACCAACATTACTTAATTGTGTTAGAAGTTCTGAGTTTTCAATCCAACCTAATACAGCTGGACCGATAACGATACCGACAATTAATTTACCTAGTACAGAAGGTTGACCTAATCTGACACTAAGATCACCAGCAAGCTTTGTACTTAATAAAATAAGTGCAATTTGAAAGAAAAATTCGAATTCCATCGGATCCTCTCCTTATCATTTTTATTTTTATCATACGATTTCTCGGAATTTGCCTAATGAAAATATGTAAAACCCATTAAACAAAGGGTCTGATTACGAGTTCTTTTGAACTTGTAATTTGAACCTGTAATTAATATATAATAGATTTTACAAAAAATCAATGGAAAAATGGGGGCTTTTTTAGAGAGAGACTGTGTAATTGGGGATATACATATAAGAGTAGCGTGTGAATTTATATATGTATGAAATAGTATGAAGTCCTTTTTCATTACAAATAATAAAGCCTAAATGTTATTTCACGAATTATAAATGTGAAAGGGAGGACTTATCATTTGAAGTCATTAAAAAATAACTTGTCTATCGTTGCTTTAGGTGGAGTAAATGAAATAGGGAAAAATATGTATGTTATTCAATTTGAAAATGATATTGTCGTTATTGACTGTGGATCAAAATTTCCAGATGAAAGTTTATTAGGAATTGATTTAATCATTCCAGATGTCACCTACTTACAAGAAAATAAAGAAAAAATTCGCGGATTAGTCGTGACGCATGGACATGAAGACCATATTGGGGGAATACCATATTTTTTAAAACAACTAAACGTACCAATCTATGCTACGAAGTTAACGTTAGGTTTAATTGAAATTAAATTAAAGGAACATAACCTTCAAGATGATACAGAATTAATCGTTATTCATTCAGAATCAGAAATTGATTTCGGTGCTATTAAGACAACTTTCTTTAAAACGAATCATAGCATTCCAGATTGCCTCGGTATTGTTTTTCATACACCAGAAGGTACTATAGTACATACAGGTGATTTTAAATTTGATTTAACACCAGTTAATAATCAACATCCTGATATTCACAAAATGGCTAAAATAGGTAGTGAAGGTGTATTAGCTTTACTATCTGAAAGTACAAATGCAGAACGACCTGGATTTACCCCATCAGAAAGGTCGGTAGGGGAACGGATAGAGGAAATATTTATGAAAGCAAATAGGAAAGTGATTATTTCTACTTTTGCTTCTAATGTGAATCGTGTTCAGCAAATAGTTGAAGCTTGTATAAAAACAAATCGAAAACTGGCTTTGCTCGGCAGAAGTATGGTAAATGTAGTAGAAGTTGCTCTAGAGAAAGGGTATCTAAATATTCCAGATGGTATGCTAATTGAAGCAAATGAGGTAAATAATTTAGATCCAAAGCAGGTCGCAATACTTTGTACAGGAAGTCAAGGAGAACCAATGGCAGCTTTAGCGCGTTTAGCTAGTGGAAACTATAGGCAAGTAGATGTTTTACCAGAAGATACAGTTATTATAGCTGCGACTCCTATTCCAGGAAATGAACGTAATGTTTCGCGAATTATCGATAACTTATTTGCATTAGGGGCAAGAGTGATTTACGGATCAGGCAGTTCTACTGGAGTCCATGTATCTGGCCATGCATATCAAGAAGAATTGAAGTTAATGCTCACATTAATGAAGCCAAAATATTTTATCCCCATTCATGGAGAGTTTAGAATGCTACATCACCATAGCTTGCTAGCGGAATCAATTGGTGTCGAAAAAGAAAATATCTTTATCGTTCGTAATGGAGATGTTGTAGATATAAGTAATCAAGTGGCAATTCAATCGAGAAAAATACAAGCAGGAAATATATATGTAGATGGATTAGGAATTGGTGATGTTGGAAATGCATTATTACGTGATCGAAAACAACTTTCAGAAGATGGAATGCTCGTTTTAGTTATTACTTTTAATAAAGTGGATGGAGAAATAATTTCAGGTCCTGATATTATTTCTCGTGGATTCGTCTATGTTCGTGATTCAGAAGAATTTTTGAAGGAATTAAATAAATTAGCTGTTATTACGATTAATAATGTAAAGAAAGAGAAAGTGAATAGCTGGGGTATTTTGAAAAGAGAAGTAAGAGAAGCTTTAGGGAAGTATATATATACGAGTACGAAAAGAAAACCGATGATTCTTCCTATAATTATAGAGGTGTAATAATGAATAAAAAGAATTCTCTTACGGGGATTCTTTTTTGTTTTGAAGGCAGAATGAACATATAATGAAATAAATAGAAATGGAAGGGAATACAAGATGTTATTAAATAAACGTTTTACAATTGGAGAAATGGCAAAAATGCATAATATAGCGGAATCTACTTTACGTTATTATGATGAAAAAGGAATTTTTCATCCGTCCATTGTGGACCCACAAACAAATTATCGCTATTACACAATCGATCAATTTTCACTATTAGATACGATTAAGTTTTTACGCCAATTAAATATTCCATTAAAGGAAATTAAGAAATATATTGATGAAAGAAATCCAGCATACGCACTCAATTTGTTGGAAAAACAACAAGAAATGATGTTGAAAAAACAAAGAGAAATTGAGTATGCTTTGGCGAAAATGGAGCATAGAATTCATTTGATTAAGGAAGCAACAAAAGCAAAAGCTAAACAAATGGTAATAAAAGAGATTCCGCGGCGAAAAATAACAGCCATTGCGGTTGCTCCGAATACGACGGATGATATGTTTGAGTACTACATCCATTCGTTGCAAAAAAATATGAGGCAAATGGATGATAGTTTATTTTCTGGAGATATCGGTGTAACAGTGGCGAAAAAAGGATTCATGCAAAATGAGTTTCAAGCGTATAGTAGCGTGTTTATTCTTTTGGATTATATGCCGTATGAAGTGCATAATTCAGATGAGATTAAGGAAGGTTTATATGCTTGTTCTTATCATCATGGACCGTATGAAGAAACAGATGCAACGTACAAGGAGTTACTTACATACATTGATAAAGAAGGTTATGAAGTACATGGAGATTCGATTGAGATTGGATTAATCGATTGGTCTGTAACAGAAAATCCAGAGGAGCAAGTAACAGAAATTCAAATTCCTGTAGTAAAAAAATAAGATGAAAATCTTTGAATTGATTACAAACTTACATTCATTCATATAATTCAGTTACCTATTTTTTAAATTCTCTATTGACCTTCAAGTTACTTGAAGGTTTAAACTAAGAAAAGAGAGTTGAAAAAAGGAGCATAATAGTATGGAAGCAACAGAAAAATTAAGAGAAAAACCGATAAAAAGTTTATTTATTTCTTATTTAATACCAGCCGTTCTTGGAATGGTATTAATGTCAGTGAATATTGTAATTGACGCGGTCATGATTAGTAGAGGAGTTGGGGCGAACGGTTTAGCAGGAGTAAACGTGGCTATTCCAGCGTTTTCAATTTTCTTCTCTATTTCATTATGGATTGGAATGGGCGGGGCAACGTTATATTCCATTGCATTAGGTGAAAATAAAATTGAAAGAGCAAGGTCTATTTTTACTCAATCCATGACGGTAGCAGTCATTATCGTAGGCGTTTTAGCGGCGATTTGCTTATGGAGAATAGAAGACTTAGCATACTTATTCGGTGCAAACGAAGTGATTTTACCGTATGCGTTAGACTATTTACACGTATTATTAACATTTGGAATGATATACGTTTTAGAAAATATTTTAAGTACATTTATACGAAATGATGGAAATCCTAATTTAGCAATGGCAGGTTTAGTTGTAACAGCTGTATTAAATATAGTGTTTGACTATATCTTTATTTTCATCTTTAAATGGGGCGTAACAGGAGCTGCTTCAGCAACTATTCTTTCAGCAGCGATTGGTTTCCTTGTATTATTAACGCATTTCTTTAGAAAAAGTAGTATTTTAAAATGGACGAAATTCCATTTTGAATGGGATACAGTAAAACAAATTATGATAATCGGTTTCCCGAGCTTTACAGCAGAAAGTACAGTAGCGATTGTAACGATTGGTTTTAATATTGCATTCGTTCAATATGCAGGAGAAGTAGGAGTCGCTTCTTATGCGATGGTGAATAGTATTCATGCAATGACATTACTATTATTCTTTGGGGTAGGTGCTGCATTACAACCGATTGCTAGTTTCCATTATGGTGCAAATTTAGCAGAGAGACTTCGTGAAGGGTTGCAGTTTGCAGTGAAAATTGCAGTTGTACTTGGAGGCGTTGCAATAATTGTCGGATTATTCTTCGGGAAATATATTATTGGTCTATTTGATGTCCAATCTCCAGAGTTATTGGAGTTAACATTAACGGGTATTAGCTTGTTCTTTATCCAATACGTATTTTTAGGTTATAACATTGTATATGGAGAGTACTTCCAATCAGTGCGACAAACGACAAAATCAGTACTTATTATAATGAGTCGAGGGTTACTATTTATTATTCCATTATTATGGATTATGCCGAAATTATTTGGGATAAACGGAATTTGGCTCGTTATGCCAGTAGCTGAAGTATTGACAGCGATTATCGTGTTTACGATGAATCGTATGAAACATCCTGTGCCATTAAATATGGTAGGTGAGAAAAAAGTAATATAATGAAGAAAATCCCCTTGAGCAAGTAAGGGGATTTTTTATTTTTTTAAACTGATAGCAAAAGATCCATCAATTTCTTGAACAGAAGCAAAGGCAACGTTTTTAATATTTGTAATTCCTTTTTCTTTTAACTCTTTATATAGCCACTTTTTGTCTTTATGAATTAACTTTAAGTTATCGTATTGAATTTGTGAATCAACGATAAGGGCAATTGGTAATCCAGCATACTTAACATCTATATTCAAATCTTTCGGAGTTAATGGGACAAGTTCACGCTTTGGTAAAATGCTAATGGCTCCATTCGCTTCTAAAATAGCGTATTCAATTTCATGAACACTTGGGTATCCTGCGACGCGAAGATTAGAAAGTAATTCAGCAATGGGATACCTACTTTTTTGTAAGTTCTCAAAAATAATATCACCATGTTTAATTAAAATAATCGGGTGCCCGAGAATAAAACGATTTAGTTTGTTGAATAGGCTTAATTTTGTAAGGATTAAATGCAAACATGTAATAACGACCATACCGAGAAAAGCTTGCAAAGCACCAGAGACTGGTATGGCTTGAAAAGCTAAATAAGATAAAAAGATAATAGCACCAAAATCATGAGGAGTTAGTTGTGCTAAAGCTGATTTACCGAGCATCTTAAGTGATAGTAAAAATAAAATAAAAAAGAACGATACGTTACATAAAAAGAGAAGCAATAGAGACACTCCTTCGTGCAAAGTTGTACTTACTGTTCCCGAAAGAAATATAAATATTACTTTCTAGAGGATAAATTAGGTTGAATTGGAATTTGTCTGTATACAAACAAATAAATGGATATTATCATGAAAGAAGCAAAGAACATAGGAGTATATGGATATGAAAAAGAAAAAAATAATGAAGTATATGATAGGAATTATAATGGTTTGCGCCGTTTATGTGGGATTTTTACAATATAACATTTATAAGCATGGGCAAATGAATGCGACCTATGAAGCTGATTATATCATTGTATTAGGCTCGAAAGTGAACGGAACGAAACCATCGTACTCATTGCAATATCGTATTGATAAAGCAGCTGAGTATTTGAAATCACATGAGAAAGCAATTGCTATTGTATCTGGAGGGAAAGGAAAAGGGGAAGATATTTCAGAAGCATTAGCAATGAAAAATGGATTAATGAAACTGAAAATTGCAGAAGACCGCATTATCATGGAAGATAAGTCAACGAGTACAGATGAAAATATTAAATTCTCAAAACCTTTAATTCCGGACAATATGAAAAAAGGAATGATCGTAACAAACGATTTCCACATGTTTAGAGCGAAAAAAATAGCAGCTAAGCAAGGTTTACAATTAGAAGGTCTTCCGGCCGAAACACCGAAGCGAATTGTAATTCCATCGAACATACGAGAGTATTTAGCCATTACGCAATATTGGTTTATGAATCGAATATAGAGAAAATAATCCCGTCTGGAAATCTAGGCGGGATTATTTTTGATGAAAATCTTACAAATATGTCATGTTTATGAAAGGTAAAGCGATAGTTTCTAGAATGGATTCCTGACATAATGAAGATAACAAAAACTACTTAGAGGTGAATCGGATGAAAGGAAATAATATATTATCTTCCCTATGTTACTTTAGTATCTTTTTTGCACCATTTTTACTACCAATAATCGTGTACTTCGTTGCGGAGGATGAAGTGAAATACCACGCGAAAAAAGCATTTTGGTCACATATTTTCCCATACGCAATTTTATTTGGAGGATTAGCGATATCAGGAATATACGGTTTAGGATTCAATCAATCTGACGGTGCTGGAATTGGAATGATGATCACATATGCAGTATTCATTCTTGTAGGAATTTACTACTTTATTTGGAATATCGTAAAAGGTATTAAAGTTTTGAAAACGGCGTAATAAGATAAGAAATAATATGATGTACATCTGTCGGTATAATTTCATTTATCGTACTAATAGACGTTTTAAAAAGAGCAATTCAAAAAGAATTGCTCTTTTTGTGCTTATAAGTTGTGAATATTGAAAAAGATATGTTAATTTTTCATTATGAAGAGAAAAAAGGAGTGTTTTTCATGAATGAGATCATACATAAAATGGAGCAACACGTTTCAGTTCGTAAATATAAAGAAGAATCAATTTCAAAAGAGGTAATAGAAAGAATGGTGCAAGCTGCTCAGCATGCGGCGTCCTCACATTTTGTACAGGCGTATTCTGTTATACATGTAACAGATCAAGACTTAAAGGCGAAACTAGCAGAGTTATCCGGAAATCGTCATGTGAAAGATTGCGCAGCATTCTTTGTTTGTTGTGCAGATTTAAAACGACTTGAAATGGCATGTGAAAAACATGGTACAGAGATAAAGCATGAAGGAGTAGAAGACTTTATCGTAGCAACGGTAGATGCTTCACTCTTTGCGCAAAACTTGGCGTTAGCAGCAGAATCGTTAGGATACGGTATTTGTTATATTGGTGGTATTCGTAATAATCCGAGAGAAGTGAGCGAATTGCTTCATTTACCAGATAAAGTATATCCTGTATTCGGAATGACAGTCGGTGTACCAGATGAAGATCACGGAGTGAAACCACGTTTACCGATAGCAGCAATCCTTCATGAAAATGGATATGATGAAAAGAAATATGATGAATTATTAAATGAATACGATGAAACGATGAGCGCGTATTATAAAGAAAGATCATCAAATCAAAAAAACGTAACATGGACGGAATCGATGAGTTCGTTTATGTCTAAAGAAAAAAGAATGCATATGAAAGAGTTTTTAAGTGAAAAAGGATTTAATAAGAAGTGAGCAAAGAGAGCAAAGAGGCAAACCTGTGATGCAGGTTTGCTTTTTTTTTGGAGGAGAAAGGTGATTGTCTTCTAATAAGTATAGGGGGAGGAGATAATATGAGAAAAGCTTTAATTTTTTTGTTTGATGGATTTGCAGAATTTGAAGTGAATATAGCGAGTTTATTTTTGATAAGTAAGCAATTTGAAATAATAACAGCAACTGTAGACGGAAAAACAGTTACAGGAGAAGGCGGTTTTTTGTGTCAACCACATGTCTTTATTGAGCAAATTAAAATAGAGGACTATGAAGTGTTTATCGTACCAGGCGGACATATTTTTGATCATTTAGAAAATGAACAATTGTTATCTATTGTGAACAAATTACATAAGCAAAATAAATGGATAGCGGGTATTTGTGCCGGAACATCTTTATTACATGCAGCAGGGGTGCTGAATAAGAAGAAATTCTCAACATCATTAACATCAGATGAAAAACAATTAGCTCATTTACATGAATGGGAATATAAACAAAACAAAGATGTAACGGTTGATGGAAAAATAATAACAGCGGTAGGGTCTGCGTACGTTGAATTTGCTACTGAAATAATGAGGCAGCTCAATTTATTTAATGAAGCTGAAGCGAAGGAGAACTTGCAATACTTTAAAAATGTAACAGAGATTTGTGATGAAACGTTAGTATAAGTGAATAATTTAATTGTTAATACCTAAGTTCAGAATGTAGATACTCCTTTCTGAACTTAGGTATTTTATTTGATATCATATACATAAAAATTAAAAAAATTTTACAAAAGTGATAGAAAATGAGAGTGAAATGCCAATAGTAAGTAAAGGCAGCTGCTAAAGGGGAATTGAGGAAGGAAGATGTTTATGATTTTCGATTCTGAAGTGGATTTAATTATAGCTATGAAAAAACGCGATCAAGATGCTTTGAAAGAAGTGATTGATCAATATGGAAAATTAATTTTGTACATTATTCATAAATCATTAAGTACCCCTATTGAAAAACAATATGTGGATGATTGTTATAACGATGTATTTACTGTTATTTGGTTTCATATCGACCATTTTGATACAGAAAAGGGCAACTTAAAATCTTGGATGATTGGTATTACTAAATTAAAGGCACTGGAATATAAAAAGAAAGTATATAAAGAGAATAAAATTGATAAAGACGTAGAGATAGATACAGGTATCCATGATAGGTATGACATAGAACAAGAAGAAGAGATTATGGAAATAGTTCAAGATTTAAATAAGAAAGATCGATATATCTTTTTAAAGAGGTATATTGATGGATATTCCATTGACGACATTGCAAAAGAATTAAAAGTAACGGCGGATTATATATACAATCGAATTTCTCGTGGAAAGAAAAAAATTCAAAAACTATGGAAAGGGAGTGTGTAATATGGATAAAAGATTATTATCTATGTTAAATGAGCTCCAATATTCAGAGGAAGAAATTACACGTTTAGAGAAAGAAGCGGATGAGACTATAAATGTAGATAAGTATTATGTGAAAAACGGAGAATTATTGAAGAAATTAACGGTGCAAATGTTGGAAGAATCAGTTCGGAAAGAGTTACAAGAAGGAGAAGAAATTGAATGTGAAATATTAGTGGAAGAGGGGAGCCTTGTGAATTCTAAAGTTATCCCAAGTATAATAACTGCAGGTGCTACTTTTTATTATTACATTGTTTTAACAAATACAAGATTACGAATTAAATCGTTAGATTGTTATTTCAAAAAAATAAATGAGTACAATGTGCTAATAAGCTCAATTCAAGCAGTTTCGCGACATAAAAAAATGAAGAATGTATATGGAATTACTATAGATAATAACTATATACAATTAGGAAGTACCGAGCATGAGCAAGAATTGAAAACTGTAATTGAGAAGCTAAAACAACGTGGGGTGAAAGAAGAGAGATATAAAGAGTTTGAAAAAAGTTGGCTGATTTTTTTCAATGTGTTTGTAATAGCGATGGGTGGGCTTCTAGTTTTAAAATATTTAATTTGAAAATAAAAAGCGGCATAATAGCCGCTTTTTATTGTTATCACGTTTAAAAATATTGAAAACTTATCCGTTATGACACAAACTAAAGCACCTTCTATAACGAATGCAAACTTTCAATAAGAAGATATATGCCCGTGCAACTTAAAAGGATGTACGTAAATATTTTAAAAATCCGTTGATTAAGCCATTTGAAAATAATTTGACCTATATACAAACCTAGAAATACGATTGGAATAGCGTAAAAACTTGATTCCCAAATTGTCTTGTTTGTGCCAGTAAAGAGTATTTGCGTTAGTAGACTAATGAAATATATAAATAGATAAAAAGCCAAAGTAGTTGCTCTCAGCTTCTCTTTTTTTGTATCAGTTCCTGTAAAGTACAGTAACAGGGGTGGTCCTGGCATACCGATACTTGTCGTTAAAAGACCGGATAATCCGCCAACTATGAAATCTCTAGATTTTGTTGATTGAATCTTAAAGTTACAGATTAGCATCAAAGTTAATAGTAAGAGTAGGATGCTAATTGCTAATTTAAATGTGTTGATGTTAATAGAAGTGAAAATGATAATACCAAAAGGAACACCAACTATACTGCCGAAAATTAATCTTTTCAGTAGAATACAATCAATGTCCATTCTTATTTTCCAAATGAGTGATATAGAAATAATGAATGATAAAATGATATTTATTTGTATAGCTTCTTGTGGTAGAAATAACATGAGTAAGAAAGGTGTTGCCATAATAGAAAAGCCAAAACCGGTACTTGTTTGTAAAATAGAAGCTACTAATATAATACAAATGAACATGAATATAGTATTCAAAAAAGCCCCCCCACATAATCAAGTTTCATTAATATTTTAACATAAAGTAAAACTTTAATCAGTGAGGGCTTACTACCTAGCAAATCGCCGCTTGTTATGTTGCGGTTAATATTCCAATGATGATCCTGTAGCCTTAAAATATTTTTCTCGTGAAGGCGTCATTACTCGGATTGCTAATAAACAGGAAAGGAAAAGGATAAGTAACGAGCTACTTATTACAGTCATTTGAACGGAAAGAAATTGTGCGGATGCCCCAATTGCTAAAATGAAAAAGATTTGGATAAAACTTTTTATGGAATCAAATACGCTATCGATACGTCCTATCATATGAACCGGGATGTTATTTTGATAAAATGTAAAAAAGCCAGTACCAGCAAATGATGAAGAAATGCCAAGTAAAATGAAACCGCCTGCCGCGACGATAAATGAATTTGAAAAGGCGAAAATTACATAGCCTATTGCTGTGAAAATTGTCCCTAATCCGATACAATATTGAATTGGTAAACGTTTGGCAAAGAGAGAGACAAGAAATGAACCGGAAACGTAAGCAGCGCCAGTTATACTAACAAGCATACTGTATTCTATATCGGTTAAAAACAGTACTTGTCTTGTAAAAACAACTTCTTGTGAATCAAGTGCCATAGCGACAAGCATAGTCGCTTGAAATAAAACGAATATGAGAATAATGTACGTTTCAGTTCGAGCGAAGGAAAAAACTTGTTTCCAATCACTTCGTAATGTTTGTACGAAAGTATTTGCAACTTCTTCGTTTTGCTTTGTTTGTAATGCAATGTTTGGCAAGAAGTAAATGAAAATGGTAGAAAGTAGAAAGGAAAGTGAGTTGCAGTAAATAACAAAGGTTGCTGAGTGCGTGGTGAGAAGTATTCCAGCAAGAGCTGGACCGATAATGAAAGCTCCGCTTGTACAAAAGTTACTCCAAGCGTTGAATTGCGCGCGTTCTTCAGCACGTATGAGCATTGTTTTATAAGAAAATGAAGCCGGATCGAAAAATGATGTAGCAATGCGAGTCAAAAAGATAAAAATGTAAATGGCCCAAATAGAATCAAATAGTGGTATACAGCCAATGAGAGCTGCCCGAATGATATCTGTGATAAGCATAATGGACCGTTTGTTTAATCGATCTACTATGCTACCAGACCAAATTTTTGTAACAACGGTCGCAATTGGACCGACAATCCATAATCCTGCTACAGCAGCAGGAGAGTTTGTGCTATGTAACACCATTACGTTTAGGGCGATGAGATACATAAAATCACCTAAACGAGAAATTCCTGTTCCCGACAATAATAATAATTTATTTTTCATGAGCAGATGGACCTTTCTTTCATTGTTTTTTTATCCTGCAGGAAATAGTGTATTCCTCTTCAGAGTTTGATTGACGAGCGGTTTTGTTTTCCCAGCGTAATAAAACTTGTGTAACCTCCCAAGTAAGTTGTTGTAATTCCTCTGGAGTTAAAAATAAATGAGAAACAATATGACTACCTGTATTCGTTCCCTCTGTGCCGCTTTCTTCAATATAGAAATGAGCAGATTTTGCCTTGTAATATTTTTCAATAATCCCTCGTTTTTCCTTCGTGTCTACTAATTCAAGTAACCCTCCATCATATAAAATTTGAACGTGATAATGTACGCTACCAGTAGATTTGTTTAGTTTAGTAGCTACTTGTTTTGCAGTGAGTGCTTCGTCTTTTAAAAGGTGAAGAATTTGAATACGAGTTGCGTTGGAAATAAGCTTCTGCTGTTCAGCTGAAATAGTAAGTCTATCGTCAAACATTATGGCATCCCCTTTCTTATAATCTAAATTTATTGTACATTCTAAAAAATTAGAACGTAAGGAAAATAAATCGTCTTTTTCCTTTATATTTCGACATAAATAAAAATAGCATGTACATAAACATGCTATTAAGTAATAGTAGATTCTTCATTAAGTTTCCCGCGATAATACAAGAACAGCCATATAAAACTAACAAAAATACAACATGTAGCTAGAAAACTACCAATCATTTGAGGAGAAAGGATTTCTAATAGCCATCCTGTAATGAACATAGATAACTGTATGAGCGAACCATAAATTGAGTAATGAAAGGAAAAAACTTTACCAATCATATTTTCGTGCGTGTAAGTTTGAAGTAATGTCGTATCAAGTGGAACGATGATTCCTCCTGCTATGCGCATACATAGTAATGTAATGATACCGAAAATAAGTTGATCGGATAGAATGAATCCAAGAAAGAAAATGCCTTGTAGGAAGTAGGCCCAGCCAAATGCTTTTTTCATTTTTTCTTTATTATGGGATATATAAAGATTAACGAGAAGGCTTCCTATCATAAGCCCAGCCCCTTGAACCGTATATAAAATCCCAATGTTCGTGTGGAAAATTTTTTCGGCATAGATTGTTAGAAGTAGCTGATAAGCGCCGCCAATAAGCCCCCATGAAATGCCGACAAGAATTAATGTTAAAATGATTTTTGTTTGCGATATATATGTATAACCATCTTTTATATCAGTCAAAAATGCTTTTTTCTTGTTACAAGTATTATGAGAAGGGATACACATACTATAAATAAAATAGGCTGAAATAAAGTATGATAGGCTATTTACTAAAAAAGCGAACTCAATATGTAAAGATTGTGCAATTATACCGCCTAAAGAAGCACCTATAATAGACATAAAACCATTCATTGTACTAGAAAGAGAGTTAGCAGTTACGAAATGATTTTCGTGTACGATGTTTTTTAAGGTTGCTTGTTTAGCTGGCTCAAATAAGCAAGAAAGTACAGATAAACATATATTAGCAATGAAAATAATTTCAATTTTATAGCTTGCGAGTATGTATGTAAGGACTAGAATTCCCCGTGTAATATCGGTAAAAATCATAATATTCTTTTTAGAAAAACGATCTATCACTCCGCCTATGAAAGGGCTAAGAAGTAGTTGTGGTAAACCTTTACTTATAAAAGTAAGTGCAATCATAAACGGAGATTCTGTTATGCTATAGACGAATGTTAATAAAGCTACTGTATGAAACCAATCTCCAAGTACACTTAATGTTTGTCCGTAAAATAGTTTATTGAAGTTTTTATTTGTTTTAAGAAGTGCGGAATAAGAAACTGACATAAAAAGCTCAACCCTTATGTAATGATGATGCTTGAATTTGTTTTTTCCATTCACTTAAATACACTTTCTTTTCTGAAGGAAGTCCAACAGGTAATTGTGCAATCAATTCTAAACTATTTCCATCAGGATCGTTAAAGTATACAGCGGCATGTGCTAATTCAGGAAAAACAATTGGTTCAATTGGTTCCATTTCAAAGTCTTTTCGTGCTGAAATTCCTTTTTGATTTAGCCAATGAATCGCATTTTCTAAATCATGTAAACTTACTTGAAAGGCGATGTGTCGTAAAGAGGGATGATAATTCACTTTGTATTCTGTGCCTTCCCAAAGACCGAGCCAGCTTTCATTTTCTTTAATCCAAAAGAAAGCAATATCGTCTCCTCTTTTATATAATTTTAGTCCTAGCGATTCGTAAAAAGGTATAGACACTTCTAAGCTACGGACGGGTAAATGTGCTTCGTAAAGACCTTTAATCATGGTAATCCTCCTAAGTAAAAATATTTCTTATTTCATAGTAAACGTTTTTTTATTAGTTGAAATCAGAAAAAGGAGGGACATAACTTCATACGAAAGTATGAAAAAACAGCTCAAATATGAGCTGTTTTCTTATAGTTTTTCGTTCATTTGTTAAGGATAGGATATATTAGTATCCGTATCCGCCGCCACCCCAACAGCTACATCCGATGATGATTAGAAGGATGAATAGTACGATAAGCAAAGCAAATCCACCGCCGAAACCAGCGCAACTTCCACCATAACTCATATGTTTTCCTCCTTTTGAGTAAGTTAATCTATATAATTCATGGACTACTGTATACAGTATGTTTTTCGTATGGAAAAGGAGCCAGTCTCTTTTGTAATTAGACAAACGCCTGTATGGTCATTCTAATTGTATATAGAGCTACGGATATGGGGATGAATCGTTATATATTTTGCGATTTGTTCATAAAAAAATATATAAATTGTAAAAAAAACCATTTTTATATTTTTTTATGAGAGAATTTGTACTATAATTTTACAAGTAATATTATGGGAAAAGGGAGTTTTAGTGAAGAGATGGAGATGGGACAATTAAAAAATAAAATAGAAAACAAAAAGAAAGAGCTAATTCAACTTGTTGCTAGACATGGATTGGATCATGATAAAGTTTTGTTATTTAGCCGAGATTTAGATATACTTATTAATAAGTTTATGAATGTAAAAGATAAAGTACATAAATAAAGAATTTGTAGTTTTTTATATTAAGATATTCAACAAAAAAGGAGAGAGATGTATTTGGAACATTTACAAGACGAGCTATATAAACAAATAAAAGAAGAAAAAGGTATTGTTACAATTTTTTTAAAGAGTGGCGTTAGAATAGTAGGAGAAATTGTTGCAATAGACAAATTTACTGTTTTAATGTTAGTTGATGGAAAACAACAACTTATTTATAAGCAGGCTATATCAACAATAATGAAATAAGACACTCATATGAGTGTCTTATTTCATTATCTTTTGCAAGCTTCAACGTCAATGCCGGCAGCTAGTAATTTCTCTTCTCCATCTTGCTCGATGATTTTTTGTAATTTAGATAGGAAAGAATCAAAGTTTGTATGCTTTGCTACTTGGAATGTCATTTTATGCTCAATTGGTAGCCATGTATCAATATCAGCTTCGTTATGTTGGATTTTCACCTCAAGTTTATCAAGTGCGTTAGCAACTTTTGCTTCGTACGTTTCTTTCGCTTCAAACTCCATCCATAAATCATATAATTCCTCACCGAGAGAACCTTTTAATGTTCGTTTAATATTTAAAATTGCTTCTTGTTCATTTATTTGTTTTTGTAATTGTAATTCATGACTATTCATTGTATCAAAAGCAGGAATATCACCAGCTTCTGCTTCGACTAGGTCGTGAATAATAACCATTTTAAGTAATTTTTCAATATTTACTTTTTGATCTAAATAAGGTTCAACTAAAATGGCCATTAGAGACATGCGCCACGTATGTTCAGCAACGCTTTCTTGACGCCCGTTAGAAAGCCAGCTATGTCTCATTTCATATTTTAGTTTTTCTGCTAGTGCAATGACTTGTAAAATGTTATGTTCCATCGTGATCCTCCTTATATTTCCATAATATAATTCTAATATGGAAATGAAATGTGTCAATTTTATGAGTATATTGCGATAAATAGATGATAAGCGTATAATAAACATTATATGTGAAAACGCATTATTAAAATAAAAAAATGTTTTATAAAAATGAAAAGGAAGGGCAGGAATATGGGAGACGAAAATCAAGTGTTTGCTAGACCAGAAAGAAAAAAAAGGAAGTTTGATATTTCTAGCCCAGTGGGCATAATAGTAGGTTTTGCTATTGTAATAGCGGCAATTATGCTTGGCGGCGGTGGAATAAAAGCTTTTAAAAACTTTTTAGATGTTTCATCTATTTTAATTGTTATAGGGGGAACAACAGCGACAATTGTTGTGGCATATCGATTTGGAGAAATAAAAAAATATACGAAAAGTATTTTTACTGTTTTACATAGAAGAGAAGAAGATTTAGAACAGTTAACGGATTTGTTTGTTGATTTTTCGAAAAAGTCTAAAAAACACGGTCTGCTTTCTTTAGAAGTTGATGGAGAGCAAGTAGACAATCCTTTTATTCAAAAAGGAATTCGATTAATGTTAAGTGGTTACGATGAAGAGGAATTAAAAGAAGTGTTAATGAAAGATGTTGAAACGGAAGTGTATGAGTTAAGAAAGGGAGCGACATTATTAGATAAAATTGGTGATTTCGCTCCCGCTTGGGGTATGATAGGGACTTTAATTGGTCTTATCATTATGCTTCAAAACTTGCAAGACACGTCGCAAATTGGTACAGGGATGGCAGTTGCAATGTTAACGACATTGTATGGATCCGTACTTGCAAATATGATTGCAATCCCTCTTGCTGAAAAAGTGTATCGTGGTATTGAGGATTTATATACAGAGAAGAAGTTTGTTATTGAAGCGATTTCAGAATTGTATCGTGGACAAATTCCGTCTAAATTAAAGTTAAAACTCGATACGTATGTATACGAAACAAAGATAAAAAAAGTAAAACGAGCAGCCTAATATTGCAAGGAGTGGTATGGTGATGATAAAACGACCGCAAAAGGGATCGCCTCGTTGGATGACGACTTTTACAGATTTAACGATGTTATTATTAACTTTCTTTGTATTACTAGTTGCTACTTCAAAGCAGGATGCAGTAAAATTGTCAAAGATGCTTGAAAAGTTTAGTGATACGGAGCAAGTAGATGCAAAAGTAATGGAAAATACAATACCAGATATTTCGCATGAAAAAAATGATGAAAAAATGATTTCGAAAAAAAGAATGGATGAATTATATAAGAAGTTAAAAGCATATGTAGATAATAACGGTATTAGTCAAGTGAATGTATATCGAGAGGATACGGGAGTAAGCGTCGTTATAGTAGATAATTTAATATTTGATACAGGTGACGCGAACGTTAAACCAGAAGCGAAAGAGATAATAAGTCAATTAGTTGGGTTTTTCCAATCGGTACCAAATCCCATTGTTGTAGAAGGACATACAGACAGTAGACCTATTCATAACGACAAATTCCCTTCAAACTGGGAATTATCTTCCGCGCGAGCAGCAAATATGATTCACCACTTAATCGAAGTGTATAATGTGGATGATAAAAGGCTAGCTGCGGTAGGATATGCAGACACAAAGCCAGTTGTACCAAATGATTCACCGCAAAATTGGGAGAAAAACCGTCGCGTTGTCATTTATATAAAAGAATAGTATATTATCATTTTAATAATAAAATAATAAAAATACGAAAATTCTTTTAAAAAAATATTAAATTTTATCATTTTATTTTGTATAATGAGTGAGAATGATAAGGTTAAATATTAAGATATATTTATACATAGAAGGAGAGAATCAAAAAGAATGGCACATAAAATTTTAGTTGTAGACGATGCGATGTTCATGCGAACAATGATTAAAAACTTATTAAAAAGTAATTCTGAATTTGAAGTAATCGGAGAAGCGGAAAATGGAGTAGAGGCAATTCAAAAGTATAAAGAACTTCAACCTGATATAGTTACATTAGATATTACTATGCCAGAAATGGACGGACTTGAAGCATTAAAAGAAATTATTAAAATTGATGCAAGTGCAAAAGTTGTTATTTGTTCTGCAATGGGACAACAAGGTATGGTATTAGATGCAATTAAGGGGGGGGCAAAAGACTTTATTGTAAAGCCATTCCAAGCAGATCGTGTAATCGAAGCTTTAACAAAAGTAGCAAACAGCTAATATAGAAGGGGTGCCACAAGGAATCTAAACATTGATAGCGGATATGCGTGTGGCCCCCTTTTTTCTTGTTTTAAAACACTAAATTGTTATACATGAATGAAATGTTTGTTAGACAGGTAGGGGATTAAAATGCAAACAGATCTATTAAATATATTTTTTGAGGAATCAGAAGAACATTTACAATCGCTAAATGAAAATGTGCTAACTTTAGAACAAAATCCTACTGATATGGATGTTGTGGGAGAAATATTCCGCTCAGCTCATACATTTAAAGGTATGTCAGCGAGTATGGAATTTACGGAAATGGCGGATTTAACGCATAAAATGGAAAACGTTTTAGATGAAATTCGTCATGGGAATATAGTTGTAAATGCGGAGATTATTGATGTGATTTTTGAATGCATTGATAATTTAGAGAAGATGGTTGCAGATGTGCAGCAAGGTGGCATGGGCAATATTGATGTAGTTGCAACGAAACAGAAATTAGAAGCATTATTGAACGGCAATATAGAAATTCCTACTGAACATATAGAACAAGAAACTATAAATAATGATGATGCAGCTTCACATGAAGTGCATATAACTGTTGAGCAACAAGCTATTTTAAAAGCAGTACGTGCGATTATGTGTATTGAAGCTCTACAAAATGTAGGTAATGTAAAAAAAACAGTTCCTAGTATTGAAGAAATTGAAGCAGATGCTTTCGGGTTTGAGTTCACAGTATTTATGGATACTGATCAAAGTGAAGAAGAATTAAAACAAGTAGTGCTTCATGTTTCTGAAATTGAGAAAGTAGAAGTGAAGCAAGGACATACATCAAAAGAAGTAGTTTCGGAAAAACTGGCTACACAAGAAGTCGTACAAGAAGTTATACAAGCGGCTACGCATGTGGAATCAACTAAAGAAGTATCTAAACAATCTGCTAATGCTACACCAGCTAAAAGTACTGCAAAAACGAAAAATGGTAAAGTAGAAAATCGTTCCATACGTGTTCAATTAGAAAAAATTGAAAGATTAATGAACATGTTTGAAGAAAGTGTAATTGAGCGTGGTCGCATAGATGAATTGGCGCAAGCAATTCAAAACAAAGAATTAATTGAGCATTTAAATCGATTAGGCGATATTTCAAAGGATATTCAAAATGTACTTCTAAACATGCGTATGGTGCCGATTGAAACAGTCTTTAATCGTTTCCCGCGTATGGTACGTATGTTAGCGAAAGATTTAGGGAAAAAAATCGATTTACAAATTACAGGTGAAGATACTGAAGTCGATAAAATTGTTATTGATGAAATCGGTGATCCGCTTGTTCATTTAATTCGTAATGCAATTGATCATGGGGTTGAAACTGTTGAACAACGTCGTGATGCAGGGAAAAATGAGACAGGTACGATTAAATTAGAAGCGTTCCATAGTGGAAATCATGTCGTAATTCAAATTACGGATGATGGAAATGGAATTCATAAAGGGAAAGTATTAGAAAAAGCGATTAAAAATGGTGTTGTAACAGAATCTGAGGCAAATAAATTAACAGACCGTGAAATATTTGATTTGATTTTTCAACCAGGATTTAGTACAGCTGAAGTTGTATCAGACCTTTCTGGACGCGGGGTTGGATTAGATGTAGTGAAACATACAATCCATAGTTTAGGTGGACATTTAATTATTGATTCTGAAGAAGGCAAGGGAAGTACATTTAGAATTGAACTTCCATTAACGTTGTCTATTATACAATCTATGCTTGTTCAAACGAATGATAAACGGTATGCTTTACCTCTTGGTAATATTGTTGAAGCAATTCGAATTAAGAGAGAAGACATCCAATCCATACAAGGAAAAGATGTGTTAAATTACCGTAATCAAATTATTGAAGTGAAGCATTTAAGTACGGTATTTGGTGAGAAAACAGCAGATGAGGCGTTTGCGTCATATGATGGTCAAATGGTTCCTGTGTTAATTGTTCGTAATACACATCGCAGCTATGGACTTATTGTAAACACAATTATCGGTCAAAGAGAAATAGTCTTAAAGTCATTAGGTGACTTCTTTGCAGAGAGTTCTAATTATTTCTCTGGTGCGACAATTCTCGGTGATGGACGAGTGGTCCTCATTTTAAACCCAGAAGGTTTATAATAGGAATGAAGGAAAGCTCCCCACTTGTATACAATTGGGGAGCTTTTTGGTTAATCGTTACTAATCTGAAAATAGGAATAAATACATATTAACGTTTTATATAATAAGTTTGTTAAAATAAAATGAGAGTTTATATCATTTGATAGAAAAACAGAAATGAGGAGGCAGAGGAAATGCCTGAGCAACACACAAAAGGGGATACGAGCACAATTGTGCTAGAAAAAGAAAATGAGCATTTAACGCCTCAAGAATGCGATATTCTTGGCGAAATTGCAAATATATCATTTGGTTCAGCTTCGACTGTATTATCAACAATCTTAAATAGGCAAGTAAGCATTACTGCTCCTCGCATCGAATTGGTAGATTTATATGATTCAAGCGACGTCGAAGTTCCACACGTTGTACTAAATATTCATTTTACAAAAGGATTAGATATGGAAAACCTTCTTGTCCTTAAGCAAGATGTTGCATTATCCATTGCTGATTTAATGATGATGGGAACAGGTGAGGTGGAGGACGGAAAAGAACTTGGTGAATTAGAGCTAAGTGCTGTACAAGAAGCAATGAATCAAATGATGGGGTTCGCGGCTACATCTATGTCTGAATTCTTCCAAGATACAGTAGATATGTCTCCGCCGACAATTAAAGTTGTAAAGCTATCAGAAGAAATGGAGAAAATCTCGGAAATCGATGGAAATCAAACGATTGTTAAAGTATCGTTTGATTTAAAGATAGATAATCTTGTAAACTCTAAACTTGTGCAAATTGTTTCAATTGAACATGCGAAACAAATGATAAATAAATTAATGCAATTATCTGGTGGAGTAGAAGAACAAGACGAGCCAGCAGAAGTAGTGGAAACTGAGATTGTAGAAGAACAAGTTGAAAAAGAACATTTAACGCAAGAAGAGAAAGATGTCCTTGGTGAAATTGCAAATATTTCAATTGGTTCCGCTTCAACAGTATTGTCAACACTTTTAAATCAGCCAGTTTCAATTAGTACACCGAATGTAGAAGCGATCAATGTTCGTCATTATGATGGAGTACCAGTCCCGTTTGTTATTTTAAATGTTGATTTTGTTGAAGGACTAAAGAATGAGAATGTATTCGTATTTACGAAAGATGTCGCTTTAACAATGGTAGATTTAATGATGATGGGGACAGGAGAAGTTGATTCTGAGAAAGAACTTAGTGAATTAGAACTGAGCGGTATTAAAGAAATCATGAACCAAATGATGGGGCATGCGGCAACAGCGATGTCAGAAATGTTTCAAGAAAAAATGGACATGACACCACCAAATGTTAAATTTGTAACTTTAAAAGAAGAAATGGAATATTTGGGAGAGTCAATGGAAGTGGACGAACTCGTTCAAATTACGTTCAACCTTGAAATTGGCGACCTGCTTCAATCAAAAATGTATCAAATTTTACCGATTACAGAAGCGAAAGAAATGGTAAGAAGACTTCTATATCCAATGGTGGAAGAGGAAGAAGAGATTGTTACGGAAGAAATAGAAGAAGAAAAAGTTGTAGAACCTGTTGTGCAACCTATTGAATTTAAAGAAGTAAAACAAATGGAACCAGTATACATGGACACATCCATTCTACAAAATGTAGAAATGAACGTGAAATTTGTATTTGGAAGCACAGTGAAAACCATTCAAGATATTTTAAGTTTACAAGAGAATGAAGCGGTTGTACTAGATGAAGATATTGACGAACCAATTCGTATTTATGTAAATGATGTATTGGTGGCGTATGGTGAACTTGTAAATGTAGATGGATTTTTCGGAGTAAAAGTGACGAAATCGCTATAAGTCGTTGAAATAGGAGTTTGAGCTAGTAGATGAAAAACGTAAAGTTTTTTCTAATAAGCTGGTTATGCATACATGTGTGCTTGCTCTTCCCGCTACAAAGTAAAGCGGAAGAGCAAAATGTGCCAGAACAAAATATAAATGAAGTGAATGTGCAAGAAGAGAATAAGGAAGTTCAAGAACAGCCAGAACAAGTGGAAATGAAGCAAGATAAAGAGGAACAACAAGAAGCAAAAAATGAACAAGAAACCGAAAAGAAGATAGAGACGGATCAAGGGGTTATTACAGTAAATAAGCCGGAATTAAAAGTTGGCGAAGAAGTGCTGGTTATTGTAGAGCCGAAAGAGAAAAATGTTCAAAGTATAAAAGGTATTTTGCGCTTGCCAAAAAACGGCGATCAGTATGAACAAGAAAGAATGCTATCGTTTAAGTATGAAGAGGAAACGAAGCGATGGATTGCTAACTACAAGGTCGAGACTTTTGATTTGCAAGGTGATTGGAACCTTCAGCTCATTCAAAATTACAAAGAAAATGAGAAAGAAGAGCTCTTAGAAAATGAAGTGAAAGTCCCTTTTATTCGTATAAATAATGAAACGCCAACAATAGATAAAGAGATGCCGAAGTTGCATAAGGTTACTATCGACGAGGCGAAGGGGAACGTAATCGAACGAAAACAAGGTGATTCTATACATGTACGAGTGAAGGCAACAGACGTAGAATCAGCCGTGAAAGAAGTTCGTGTTACATTAAAAGGAAAAGAAAATAAAGAGATTACATTTTTATTAGATTACAATAAGCGCGACATGGAATGGCAAAAAGTATTTGAAATAACGAATGCGTTGCCAAATGGCTCATACGAATTACTTGTAGAGATAGTGGATGCGGCAGGCAATAAACTGATTGAAGCAAGTGAGTATGTCGTTTCTGTTTTGGAGCAAAAAACAGAAGAGGATAAAAAGATAGAAGAACGAGAGAATGAAGATAAATTAGAAAATAAATTAGAAGATAAGAAAGAAACTGAGAAGCAGGAAGACTCGAAAGTAGAAATCAAGCTTCAGGAAGAAAAACCACCAGTTGTTCAAATTCCAAAAAAAGAAGAGAAAGTAAACGATCTTATAAAAGAACCATTGAAAGAGAAAGAAAAAATTACTTATGTTATAAAAGAGCCTCTCACAGACAACAAGGAAGTAAATAAAAAGAAGGCTCAAAAAGATAAAGATAATAACAATCAAGTCATTTCGAAAAAGAAAGAGAAAAAAGAAGAGCCAGAAGAGAAGAAAGAAGCAAAAAGTGAACAGGGAATACAAGCTTCTAATGTATTTGCTATCATGTCAGGTTTATTCGTACTGTTTTTAGTTTTAAAGAGTAATAAAGAATGGGGCTAAGTATTTCATAGTAGTGGAGGCGCTTAAATGGAAATTAAACGTACGACAATTGAAAATAAGACGCTACAACCATTAAAACAGCCTGCAGCTATTTCAGAACATGAAATCCAGAAAGAACGAAAGCATAGTAATCTAGTGTTTACTGGACAGTCTAAAATTATTTCGAAGAATAATGAAATAGGGATTTTACTTGCGAGTTTAGGCGATGGAAAGGTTATGAAGGAAATGCTTTCTAAAGAGATGGATACAGTATTACAACTCTTTAAAAAGTTACATACATTATCTGGAGAAGGAAAGCAAACAGAAAAAATATTTGAACAAGTAATGAAAAGCTTGCAAGGACTTGTGAAGCAGGCGCATATAAAAGAGCTTCCTTTGTTAGATGGGACCTATGATTTTGCTGAAGTACAACTATCATTTGGTAGAAAGGTACATATTCCGTTACTAGATGTAAGTGCACTCCTTTCTAGAGTGGAAAGTGATTCTTCAGAAGGAAATATAAATTTAATGGTAACGGTTATTACTGCTTATATAACGAAATTGTCTAACGAAACCATTTTAATTAGCGTTACAGATCGCACTGCTAAAGAGCGGGATGTAAGCGTATGGAGAGCACTTGCGGAAATGAATATGACACAATTATCACAGGCTTTGAAACATACGATGCAAGAACATAAATGGTCTATGACGTTTCTTTTTCTCTTTGTATGGATTGTTGCTATTATTTTAATTCGAGTTATATAAAAAGGTCGTCACTTTACGTTGTGACGACCTCTTTTATATTTTTTCGTAGAAGAATGTATCGAAGCGCTGAAGATTATAACGTTCAGGTGTTAAAATTTGTTCAGTACTACCAACAAATAATACGCCGCCTTTTCGTAAAGCACGACTAAACTTTTCATAAAGTTTTACCCTTGCTTCTTCAGTAAAGTATATCATTACGTTGCGACAAATGATTAAATCGTAATTTGTATCGAACGACTGCATTAATAGGTCATGCTGCTTGAACGTGACGTTTTGCTTAATGTTTTGGTGTAATGAATATATATCATTCTCTTTTGTGAAATGACGCTCTTTTAAATCGGCAGGTAATTCTTTTAAAGAACGTTCTGTATATTGACCGCGTTTTGCAGTTTCTAAAATGTGAAAATCAAGATCTGTTGCTTGTATTTCAAAACGATATGGAGCTAGATGCTTCGATAAAATTAAAGAGAGTGTATATGGTTCTTCACCGGCAGCGCAAGCGGCACTCCATACTTTTAATTTTCCGTTATTTTGTTCGAGTAATTTTGGTAGTGCTTTCGTCTCTAACGTTTGCCAACGTTCTTTATTTCTAAAAAACTCTGAAACGTTAATTGTAATATAGTCAATAAAACTTAAAAATAACTTTTGATCGGTACGTAAATTGCTTAGAAAACTAGTGTAGTTCTCAAAGCCCTTTCTCGAAATAAAAGCATCGATTCTACGACGCATTCTATCTTGTTTATATGAAGCGATATCCATATTGAATTGTTGTTTAAAACTCGCGATAAAATGATCATAATCTTGTTCAATTATCATATTTATAATAGGCACAATAACGATATTGTGCCTCCCCCTTTACATCATACGGATTTTTTGTTCAAAGTTTTTTTTCATCTGTTTTTCATGTAAACCTGGTAAATCATAAATAACAGCATCAATTCCTGTTTCTTTTGCAACGTCAACGGGAATGACAGATGTATGCTTGTCCCCATTATAAAAACAGAGAACTAAATCGGTATCTTCGATTATTTGTTTTACAAAAAACATATAATCTGATCGGTAAATGGAGTCGGAAGGATGATCAAAAGCGACATACTCGGCTCCGTGTTTTTTTAAGTAATCAACGACCTCTTGAAATTCATCTGTTAATGCTTGTAACGGCTGTAGCGTGTAAAGGCATAAATTTTGAGCGAGTCTTTCGTTTTCGATGAAGAAACGAAGAACCTCATTTTCAATAGATTTATAACATAATATGTAAATTTTATGTTTGTGAGCATAGTCAGTTAAAAATTTTTTTATTTCTTCCTGATCTAATGCTGTTAATTGATTTGAACCACAAAGAAAAATATTCATAGATTTGTGCCACCTCATGCTAAATTGTAACATATCTTTTATAAAAAATAACTGCAAAATATTAGTGTTCAGAGTATAATTATAAATAACTGGATTTTACGATTAAGTTTAGGAAGAAATAAAAAAATAAATAGGTGATATAAATGCTGCGTTCGATCTCGCATAATCCAATTTTATCGCATATACCGCCTGCTACTCAAATGCCGAAAGAAGCAAATGTCAGGACAGGACTTGCATTTTCGGATAATTTGCATGCAGATCCAAAAAAAGATAAATTGTTAGAACAAATGGAAGCATTTGTCGATAACATTGGAGAAATTAAAGAGAAAATTGAAATGGAATTAACGCTTGATAATGTAATGGAATACAAAAATACAGTAAAATCATTTTTGAATTTTTACGTAGATAATGTATTGCAATATAAAGATGTCATGTCGCGTCATCCACGTTATGGCTATTCACAGAAAATGACGATTGTGAAACAGGCGGAAATGGGATTAAATGAGTTAGAAGATGTTATGAATTTAATTAATACGAAAACGGGACATTTAGAAATGTTAAATCAGATTGGAGAAATCCACGGTTTAATTGTAAATTTAGTATTGTAAAAGGGAAGGAAACGATATGTACATACAATTATATGAAAAGCTCGTTATTATTCAAAAAGCATATGAAAACATTCAAACGCTTGGAGAACAAATATATGAGAATTTGAAACATAAAAATGTAAATGCAGTTCAAAAATTGCAAGTAGAGCAATTGCAGTACATAGATGGTTTAAAAGGATTATCAAGCTCGTTTGAAGAAATGGTTATTCAGTTTTGTAAAGAAAAGGGAATTGAGCCATTTCGCGTAAGTGCATTATTTTCGCATTTTTCTAACGAAGAAATTGAAAAAATGAAAGAATTACAAAAAAATGTAGCTGAATTAGAAGAGAATGTAAAAATGATTCTTTTGAAAAATCAATATTACTTAAACGTACTATTAAAAACTACAGAAAGTATTGTGGATTCCGTTTCTGAATATAATTTAGAGCGAAACAATAATTCACAAATCTTTATGAACGAACTATTGTAAAGGGGAAGTGAAACATTATGAGACTGTCTGATTATAATACACCGCTATCGGGTTTGTTAGCGGCACAAATGGGATTACAAACGACGAAACAAAATTTATCAAACATTCATACGCCTGGTTATGTGCGTCAAATGGTGAATTACGGATCGGCTGGAGCAAGTCAGGGCTATTCACCAGAACAAAAAATTGGTTACGGTGTACAAACGTTAGGCGTTGACCGTATTACAGATGAAGTGAAGACAAAACAGTTTAATGATCAATTATCTCAACTCTCTTACTATAACTACATGAATTCGACTTTATCACGTGTAGAATCTATGGTTGGAACGACAGGAAAGAATTCATTATCTAGTTTAATGGATGGCTTCTTTAATGCCTTTCGTGAAGTTGCAAAAAATCCAGAACAACCAAATTACTACGATACATTAATTTCTGAAACTGGGAAGTTTACAAGTCAAGTAAATCGTTTGGCAAAAAGCTTAGATACAGCAGAAGCACAAACGACAGAAGATATTGAAGCGCATGTCAATGAATTTAATCGTCTTGCTGGCAGCTTAGCGGAAGCGAATAAAAAAATTGGACAGGCAGGTACACAAGTGCCAAATCAACTTTTGGATGAACGTGATCGTATCATTACAGAAATGTCTAAGTATGCAAATATAGAAGTGTCTTATGAATCTATGAATCCTAATATCGCGAGTGTTAGAATGAATGGTGTTTTAACAGTAAATGGACAAGATACATATCCACTTCAATTAAATAAAGAAAAAGAACCAATGACTGCTGAAATTTACGGTTCGGAAATTCCTTTAACGAGTGGAGCGATCCAATCAGCGATCGATACGAAAGCGAAGATTGCTAGTTATAAGAAAAACCTTGAAGAACTAATGAGTTCTGTAAAGAATGAAGTAAACACAGTAATGGGGAAAGAGTTCTTCGTTGGAGATCAAGCGAAAGATATGAAATTAAACCCTGAATTTGCAAAAGATGTTTCGAAAATGAAAATATCAGCTGAAACAGCAAATAAACTAGCAGCAATTACAGATGGAAATTATAAAGAAGGTCTTTCTTATAAACAAGCATTAGATCAATTCGTAGTTGGCGTTGCATCTGATAAAAGTGCAGTGAATGCTTATCAAAAAATTCATGTGGATTTATTAGAGGGGATTCAGCAAGAAAAGATGGGTGTTGAAGGCGTTAATATGGAAGAGGAGATGGTTAATTTAATGGCCTTCCAAAAATATTTCGTTGCAAATTCTAAAGCTATTACAACGATGAATGAAGTGTTTGATAGTCTGTTTTCGATCATTAGATAATGAGAGGTAAAAACAAAACCCTTTTCTTTTATATTTGAAGAGAGAGCTAGCGGAGTGTAGAAGCGGTCAGTGCCTAATAGTGGACCTATTGGTGTGAAACCAGAGATACGGGGCGGTAGAGGGATAAGTTAGGTAAGGGGAGAGCCGGAAATAATTCTGGTTTCTTCTTCAAATTAATTTGAAATAGATAAAGGAGGATATAGAAATGAGAGTATCTACATTTCAAAATGCAAGCTGGGCAAAGAATCAGTTAATGGATTTGAATGTGCAACAACAATACCACCGAAATCAAGTAACTTCAGGGAAGAAAAACCTTCTTATGAGTGAAGATCCACTTGCGGCAAGTAAATCATTTGCGATTCAACATTCATTGGCGAATATTGAACAGATGCAGAAAGATATAGCTGATTCTAGAAACGTGTTAAGTCAAACAGAAAATACATTGCAAAGTATTGTGAAGTCTTTAACGAGAGTGGATCAATTAACGATACAAGCACTAAATGGGACGAATAGTGAAAAAGAATTGAAAGCAATTGGAGCGGAGTTAGACCAACTTGTAAAACAAGTGTTGTATCTAGCTAATACGAAAGAACAAGGGCGATACCTCTTTGGAGGAGACAGTGCAGAGAAACCGCCATTTACGGATGATGGTACATACCAAGGCGGAAATGAAGATGTAATGTGGAAATTGAATGATGGTTATGAAATTAAAGCATTTCGTAAAGGTGAGGATTTATTAGCTCCTGTAATTCAAACATTAGTAAAGATGAAAGATGCCATGCAAAGTGGTGATCAAAAAGCGTTGCAACCATTTTTAGAAGAAAATAAGAAAAACTTAGACAGTGTTATTAACCGTACGACAGAAGTGGGATCGACAATGAACACAATTGATACTTTTAAGACAATTTTAAGTGAGCAGAATTTAGCGCTTCAAGAAAATCGTAAAGAAATTGAAGATGTTGATTTAGCGGTAGCGATTTCTGATTTAGCTTATATAAACGCAACATATGAAGCTACTTTAAAAGCCGTTAGTACGATGAGTAAAACGAGTATTTTAGATTATATGTAAATAATAAGGAGTGAAACAACATGGCAGGAACGTTAACAGGTGTTGGTGGTAGACAACAGATTTGGAATCTTGGTAATAATATGATTGATACTTCAAAACTTGTAGAATTAGAATTGCAAACGTTGGAAATGAAGAAAACACCATATAATAATCAAAAACAGTTACTAACAACCGAACGAAATGTATATGCAAGTATGCAAAAAGAATTTGGTAGTTTTTTGCAAATTTTTAAAGATTTATATGCATTTAAAGGTAATGAAAAGAAAACAACTCTATCAAAAGAAGGTTATGTTACTGCACAGACCGATGCGTCGGCAATTGCGGGAACATACAATGTTACAGTTGAGAAAGTTGCAGAACGTCATCAAATTACAACAAGACCAGTGGATTTATCTGATCCTGATAACCCTAAAAATAAAATAGATTTAGAAGCAAAAATTGAAAAAGATGTTACGTTTGGAATTAATGGTAAAGAAATCACGCTATCTAAGGATATGACTTATAAAGATTTAGTAAATAAAATTAATAATGGGAACTATGGGGTGTCCGTATATTCACTAGGTGGACAGTTATTTTTTACATCTACTACGGCTGGAGAAAAAGGAGCAATAAATTTAGTAGATGGTAAAGAAGGTTTTTTAGAGGAAATTGGTTTAGTGAGCTCATCTATAGGTGCAGATAATAAAAAAACATTTACGGTCGCTCATGAAATAACGGCGGCTACAAATGCTGAATATACGATAAATGGTATTAAAGATTCGAGTACATCCAATAAAATTGATAAAATTCCAGGTTTAACAATAAATTTGGAAAAGAAAACTTCAGAACCTATTAAAATTACTGTTGAGGATTCCGATATTAAGGAATCAATTGATTTAATAAAAAAAATGAAAGGCGAATATAATAAAGCTGTCTCAAATTTAGATTTATTTGCCGGAGAAAATGGTGCTGTACAAGGAAGTAGCATTGCTTTTTCAATTAGTAATACAATGTCCAGTATATTTAGGTATTCACAAAACGGTAAATTTTTGTCTGATTTTGGAATTCAGGTGGAAAAAAACGGACAAATGACTCTGGATGAACAAAAATTAACACAAGCCTTTAAACAGGATCAAGAAACTGCAAAGCAATTTTTCTTTGGTTTTTCTGGTTTGGGTCATAATATGGAGAAGAAATTAGATGGGATTTTTGGAGATGAAGGAGTCATAGGAAAACGCTCTAAAAGTATCGAAAAGCAAGTGAAAGAATTAGATAGTAAAATGAGAGATATTGACAATATAAATAAAGAGAAGCAACAAACAATTATTGATAAATATTCTAAGTTGGAAAGCACATTAGCGGAGCTAGATAGTCAACTAAAAACAATTAAAGCAATGACAAGACAAAAAAGTGATGATTAATGAAAAATGAGGAAGTGATTGTATGCAAGCATGGCAACGTTATATGCAAAATGATATTATGACAAGCAATCCAATTAAAAATACAATTTTTATTTATGAGAGATGTATTGTGGAGTTTCGTAAATTAGAAGAGATTTTAAATGCCTTTAAACTACAAGAAGGGGATGATCTTCTTGAAAAGTTAGAACGTATTTTTGAAGAATTAAAGCTTCAATTAAACCCTGAAATTACAAAAGATTTATATGATAGTCTTTATGATTTGTATGATTGGATTAGTACTCAAATTCAAACGATGAAAGTAACGCGTGAAGCAAAAGATATTGATGCGATTGTAAAAGTATTACAAGATTTAATAGATGGTTACCGCGGAGCACTTGAAAATGAACAATGATATTTATCGGACATTTGTCGGCTGTTTTAATGAAATCGGTGAATTGCAAGTGTCAGATGAAGAGTTTGCTGAGAAGAGTGAAATGTTAAATCGCTGGATGATGACATTAGATGAGGAAACGCGTGCGCAAGTTGCAGCAGAAGTAAGTCCATTCATTATTAAGGCGGCACAGCATATTCGAGATAAGCAAAAGATTTTGGAAGAAATGATTATGACAAATGATGGGCGCATGAAAGCTAATTCATTTTACGGTAAATTTTAGTGGTAGAGTATAGAAACGGATTCCCCTTTTAAGAGGGGATCCATTCCTTTATTTAAATAAAGATTTCCGCTGATTGAGGTTTCATTTTATGACTGTAATGAAAAATAGTAGTAATCTAAATAATGTGAAAATGAACTTTAGTTTGTAAATCATATATTGAAATGTTTCATAGATTATTACGTATATACAGTTTTTTGTATTCTTTTTTATATTTTTTTATTTTTCTAAAGACAACAATGGAAAAATGGAATAAAATATGTAAGGGTACATGATTGTTAATATTTTAATAAACACATATAAGAAAATAAATAATGAAGTGAAACTTCCATCAGTGGATCATTAAGTAAAAAAGAAAGGGTGTGGAATATGCCAGATTTAGTGAGTGATGTAGGCCATTATATGAATTATTTAGTGACGAAACGAAATACTGTTTCTAGTAATATTGCAAATGCGAATACACCCGGCTATAAAGCGCAAGATGTAACATTTGCTGAGCAAATGAATAAAAGTAGTGCATTATATAAAAACAATGCTGCAGACTTAAAGAGCAATCCGGATTTATATCAAACGAATGAAATGCACTTACCGACAGTAAATATGAAAAATACATATGCAAAGATTCAAACAAAATCAATGCAAACGAATAAAGATGGAAATAGTGTGGATGTAACGACAGAAATGCTAGATTTAATGAAAGCAAACCAATTGTATGGGATCTCAATTAATGCAATTAATACACAATATGCAATTAACCAAGCAGCTCGCGGACGTTAATAGTAGAAGGAGAGACAACGATGTTTCAGGCAATTAATGCAAGTGGATCAGGGCTAACAACAGCGAGAAAATGGATGGAAGTTACTTCAAATAATATTGTAAATGCAAATACAACGGCGGCTCCGGGGGCAGATTTATATGAGCGTCGTAGTGTAGTGCTAGAATCAAACAATAGTTTTGCAAATATGTTAGATGGGTCTCCTACTAATGGGGTAAAAATAAAAAGTATTGAAGCAGATAAAACTGAAAACTTAGTGTATGACCCAACACATCCGCATGCAAATGAAGAAGGATATGTACGTTATCCAAATATTGATGTGACTGCTGAAATGACGAATGTAATGGTTGCCCAAAAAATGTACGAAGCGAATACAAGTGTATTAAATGCGAATAAAAAAATGCTTGATAAAGATTTAGAAATTGGCCGAGGATAAGGGGGAATATAGTAATATGAAAATCCAACCAATGTTAAATATGCAACCATTTGGAGCAATTCAGTCAATTGGTGCACCGAAAACTTCTCAAACATCAGTAGTTGAGGGGAAAAAGTTTATCGATTTATTGGAAGATATGAATCAAACGCAAAACAATGCGCAAACAGCGGTATATGATTTACTAACAAAAGGAGTAGGAGAAACACATGACGTTTTAATTCAGCAAAAGAAAGCTGAGTCTCAAATGAAAACGGCTGCTCTTGTACGTGATAATCTTATTGAAAATTATAAGTCACTAATTAATATGCAAATTTAGGAAAATGGACGGGTGTGTTTAAATGGAAAAGTTAAAAAATGTTTTCCAATCGTTAAAAACGTGGCATAAGTTAGTCATTGGTGCTGCGCTTTTAGCAATTGTAACAGGAGCACTTTTATACTTCACCTTGCCAGATAAATATGTTGTTGTATATCAAAATTTAAATGATGCAGATAAGCAAGAGATTACAGCAGAATTATCGAAGCTAGGTGTCGATTACCAATTAGCAGCCGATGGTTCGATTCGTGTGCAAAAGAATGATGCTCCATGGGTGCGAAAAGAAATGAATGGAATGGGCTTACCGTTTAACTCAAAAAGCGGTGAGGAAATTTTATTAGAAAGCTCGCTCGGTTCAAGTGAGCAAGATAAAAAAATGAAGCAAATTGTCGGTACGAAAAAGCAATTAGAACAAGATATTGTAAGGAACTTTGCAGCAGTAGAAACGGCAAATGTTCAAATTACATTACCTGAAAAAGAGACAATTTTTGATGAAGAAAAAGCAAAAGGAACAGCGGCGATTACGGTTGGTGTGAAGCGTGGCCAACTATTAACGGCTGATCAAGTTGCGGGTATACAGCAAATGATTAGTGCAGCAGTTCCTGGTGTGAAAGCAGAAGAAGTAAGTGTGATTGATAGTAAAAAAGGTGTCATCTCAAAAGGGGCAGATGAAGCACATTCTAGTAGTTCCTCTTCTTATGAGAAAGAAGTAGAGATGCAGCACCAAATTGAAGGTAAATTAAAGCAAGATATTGATGCAACGTTAATGACGATGTTCAAACCAAATGAATATAAAGTGAACACGAAAGTGTCTGTAAACTATGATGAAGTTACACGCCAGTCAGAAAAGTATGGTGATAAAGGTGTGCTTCGTAGTAAACAAGAGCAAGAAGAAAGCTCTACTGCACAAGAGGGAGCAGAGACGAAGCAAGGCGCTGGTATTACAGCGAACGGCGAAGTACCAAACTACGGTACGAACAATAATCAAAATGGTAAAATCGTCTACGATAATAAAAATGGTAACAAAATTGAAAACTATGAAATAGATAAAACAGTTGAAACAATTAAGAAACACCCAGAATTAACGAAAACAAATGTTGTAGTATGGGTAGACAACGATACGTTAGTAAAACGAAAAATAGATATGACTACTTTCAAAGAAGCGATCGGCACAGCTGCTGGGCTTCAAGTTGATCCGAATGGAAACTTTACAAACGGTCAAGTTAACGTTGTAACTGTTCAGTTTGATCAGCCAAAAGAAGAGAAGAAGAAAGAACCAGAAGAAAGTGGTATAAACTGGTGGTTATTCGGTGGAATTCCAGCTGGTTTATTAGCGATTGGTGGTCTAGTATGGTTCTTATTAGCAAGACGTAAGAGAAAGAAAGAAGAAGAGGAATATGAAGAATACTTAGCAGAAGAGGAAATTGCTGCAAGTAATGAAAGTATTATGGAAATTCCTGAAGAGAAAATAGTACCAGAGCCAAAACCAGAACCAGAAGAACCGAAAGAACCGACGTTAGATGAACAAGTGCAGGATGCTACGAAAGAACATGTAGAAGGAACTGCAAAAGTAATTAAAAAATGGTTAAATGGACAGTAAGGGAGGAACAACGATGTTAGATGAAATCTCCTCCAAAGAAAAAGCTGCCATCCTTATTCGTACATTAGAAGAAGGGGTGGCAGCAAAAGTCATTGAATATATGACGGCTGAGGAAAAAGAAGTATTACTTCGTGAAATCGCGAAGTTTCGTGTATATAAACCGGAAACGTTAGAAAATGTACTAGGCGAGTTCTTGTATGAATTAAATGTAAAAGAATTAAACCTAGTGACTCCAGATAAAGAGTATATTCGTCGCATATTTAAAAATATGCCAGAAGACGAACTAGAAAAATTATTAGAAGATCTTTGGTATAACAAAGATAATCCGTTTGAATTTTTAAATTCACTTACAGATTTAGAACCACTTCTTACTGTACTTAATGATGAATCGCCACAAACGATTGCGATTATCGCTTCTTATATTAAACCGCAGCTTGCTTCTCAATTAATTGAGAGATTACCAGATCATAAGCGAGTAGAAACGGTAATGGGGATTGCGAAGCTAGAGCAAGTAGATGGTGAATTAATAAATCAAATTGGGGATTTATTAAAATCAAAATTAAATAATATGGCGTTTAATGCAATTAATAAAACAGATGGTTTGAAAACAATAGTAAACATTTTAAATAACGTTTCACGAGGTGTTGAAAAAACAGTCTTTCAAAAGCTGGATGAAATGGATTATGAGTTATCTGAGAGAATTAAAGAAAACATGTTTGTATTTGAAGACTTACTCGGACTTGAAGATCTCGCACTTCGTCGTGTGTTAGAGGAAATTACAGATAATGGTGTTATTGCGAAAGCACTTAAAATTGCAAAAGAAGAAATTAAAGAGAAATTATTTACATGTATGTCTTCAAACCGTAAAGAGATGATTCTAGAAGAATTAGATGGCTTAGGACCGCTTAAGATGACGGATGCTGAAAAGGCACAGCAAACGATTACAGGCACAGTGAAAAAGCTAGAGAAGGAAGGAAGAATTATCGTTCAAAGAGGTGAAGATGATGTCCTTATTTAAAAACAGAATTCCGAAGAATTCTGTTTCTTTTTCTGAAGAAACGTATGAATTACAATTTCCAAAACCGATACCAGTTCAAGTAGAAGAAATACAGGTGGACCATGAAGAGCTTCTTGCACAACAACAATCATTACATACTGAACTGAATCAACTAAGGCAAGAGCAGCAAATGTTAGAACGAGAGCGTCAGCAGTTATTGCATGATCAAGAACAATTTCAAATGCATGTTCAGCAGCAGATGAAAGAGATAGAATCGGCACGTCAGCAGTTTCAAAAAGAACAACAAGAAACAGCGTACGAATGGACGGAATTATTATGGGATCAATCTTTTCAACTAGCAGAAAAAATTGTAAATCAAGCAGTAGATTCGCGCTTACTTGATGTGTTACCAATTTTAACTGGCATCGTTCAAACATTGCCTACTTCGTTTGAAAAACTAGTTATTACTGTACATCCAGAAACATTTGAACGTATTCAAGAAGAGAAGGAAAATACGAAAGAGTATTGGTTACTACAATTAGTAGAATGGAAATATGATTTCTCCTTACAGTTCGGTGAATTTGTTCTAGAAGAAGAGAAAGAGTTTTTTGAATTTAAGTTTGCACCTATATTTGCGAAACTTCGCCAGAAATGGGAAGAAGAGAAGTTATTTGAGGAGCAAAATGTATGAATCGACTATTAATGAATGAAAACCAAAAATGGAATACGTTTATTGAAACGCCGTTTTATACGAAAGTCGGTAAAGTTCATAGTGTACAAGAACAGTTTTTCGTAGCGAAAGGGCCAAAGGCGAAAATTGGAGATGTTTGTTTCGTTGGAGAACATAATGTTTTATGTGAAGTGATTGCGATTGAAAAAGAGAACAACATGTTACTCCCGTTTGAACAGACAGAAAAAGTATGTTACGGAGATTCCGTTACATTAATTGCAGAAGATGTTGTTATACCTCGTGGCAATCATTTACTCGGAAAAGTGTTAAGTGCAAATGGCGAAGTACTAAATGAGGATGCAGAGAATATTCCACTGCAAAAAATAAAACTAGATGCCCCGCCTATTCATGCATTTGAACGTGAAGAAATTACCGATGTATTTGAAACGGGAATCAAATCTATTGATTCCATGTTAACAATTGGCATCGGTCAAAAAATTGGTATCTTTGCAGGTTCTGGTGTTGGTAAATCTACTTTACTCGGAATGATTGCGAAAAACGCAAAAGCAGACATTAATGTTATTAGTTTAGTAGGAGAACGTGGCCGAGAAGTAAAAGACTTTATTCGAAAAGAATTAGGTGAAGAAGGAATGCGAAAAAGCGTCGTTGTTGTAGCGACGTCAGATGAAAGTCACCTAATGCAACTTCGTGCAGCGAAGCTTGCGACATCTATTGCTGAATATTTCCGTGATCAAGGTAATAACGTACTACTTATGATGGACTCTGTTACTCGTTTTGCTGACGCGCGTAGAAGTGTTGATATTGCTGTTAAAGAGTTGCCGATTGGTGGTAAAACACTCTTAATGGAAAGTTATATGAAGAAGCTATTAGAGCGCTCTGGGAAAACACAAAAGGGATCCATAACAGGTATTTATACCGTACTCGTTGATGGGGATGATTTAAACGGACCTGTACCAGATTTAGCACGTGGTATTTTAGATGGACATATTGTATTAAAGCGTGAACTTGCAACGCTCAGTCATTACCCTGCTATTTCAGTGCTAGATTCAGTAAGTAGGATTATGGAAGAAATCGTGTCGCCAAATCACTGGCAACTTGCAAATGAAATGAGAAAAATCTTATCTGTTTATAAAGAAAATGAATTGTATTTTAAATTAGGGACGATTCAAGAAAATGCAGAAAATGCTTATATTTTTGAATGTAAAAACAAAGTAGAAGGTATAAATACGTTTTTAAAACAAGGTCGATCAGATCGTTTCCAATTTGATGATATTGTTGAAGCGATGCACCATATCGTATAAGACCTCTGCTCAAGAGGTCTTATTTTTTTGTTTTTTAATATTTCACAGATTTTTTTGGAAAAAAACTATATAATAGAAAAAGAGAGCGTTATAATAGGAAGGGGCTATAAAAACAGGTGGATAAGCAGCAGTATGACACGATAAAATTGCAAATAAATCAAGAAAAAGAACAGATTTTGAAAGAAGTGTATGAATTAGCAGCTGAAAAAAGAAAAATAGAACAAAAAAAAGAATATGATTTATATGTAGTAAAATCGCGTAGTAAAGTCGTACAAACTGGGCAGCATATAATGGCTGGTATGCTTTCCTCACATACGTTTTCACCTGAAAGAATAGAAGAATGGAATCGAAAAATAAAAAAAACAGAAGGTTTTATTCAAAAAAATGAAAGCCTTTTAGAGCAAGTAAAAGAAAAAGAACGTGTCATTGATGAGATGTATCAAGAAGATTGTAAGAAGCTTGCAAAAGTACGAGAAAAGCAGGAAGAAAAAATGCTTCTTGATTTGAAAATGTGTATGAATGGATGAGGTGAATGTAGTGATACAGTCTGTATTACCGGTGCAACAAAGTTTACCTCCGCAAAAAGAAAAAGGGCTAGAAGTACAATCAAAAAGTGAAGATTCTTCATTCGATCGTACGATGAGAATGGAAAATAAAAAGCAGCCGAAAACGGAGAAAATGAAACGAGAAGAAGCACCAAAAGAAGAAAAAAAAGAATATATTCTTTCTAAACAATCAGTAACGAAAGAAGAGCCAATTGTAAAGAAAGAAGAAAAAAAAGAGACAGAACAGTTGTTGTTAGCTGTATCTGAGCAAATGGTTGCAATTGAGCAATTACGTGTGCAGCCAGAATTGTTATATCAATACATACAAAAAATACAAGAGCTATATAAGGAATATGGAAATATAAAACTTAACGAATTACCTGCAGCTGAATTACAACAATTACAAGAACTTCTTTCCAATATGAATATCAAAAATGCTATATGTTTAGAAGATACAATGCAAATGGTATTAGATAAAGTGACGATGCCCGAGCAGACGATGCAAGTATTGAAAGTAGTAGAAACAGAAACTTGTAATATCGCAAAGAAACAAGAAGAGTCCAAAGACTTAGAGGTAGATCTTTCGAAAGCCGAGGATGATGATGTAAAGATAGAGTTGCCGGAAGGTGATGTGTTAAATGATTCGAGTTCAACGGGTGCGGAGTTACTAAATAAAGCAAAGGGTACCGATCAAATAGGAAAATCAAATAGTAGCGCTGAGAAAGTTACGTTACCTGACTTAGGAAAGAAAATGGAAGCGCAAGTAGAAGCGTTGCAAAAATTTGTAGTGAAACAAGAGCGTGTTTTGTTTCAGTTAAATCCAGAAAAACTTGGTACATTAACAGTGTTTATGAAAAAACATGGAGATCAAATTGATGTTCACGTAGAAATGGAAAAACACGATGCGAAAAAACGGGTTGAAATCATTTTTGATGAATTGAGATTGAAGTTAAAAGAAAAAGAAATCAACATTCAAATTAGCTATTCAGATAAAGATGAAAATCGAAAAGAACAGCGAGAACAAGAGCAAAGACAAAAACAAAAATTAGCAAGTACGAAACATGAAAAACAACATGCAAAAGAATTTGCGGGATTATTGGAGGAATAAAGTGTGCCAACAGTTGGATTAAATACAACGAGTACAAATCATATTCCGTTACAAGTAGGAGCACAAACAAAAAACGCATCTGTTACTGGTGCACAGTCGACAGCTCAACAAGCAAACGGAGTATCAGCAAGTACTCAAAAAACACCCGGTATTATGGATAAAGATGATTTTCTGAAACTTTTCTTAGCAAGCTTTCAACATCAAGACCCGTTTAATGCGATGGATATGAACCAAATGATGAACCAAACAGCACAACTATCGCTTATGGAGCAAGTACAGAATATGACAAAAGCAGTAGATAAACTGCAATCAACGATGTATTCGACGGCTCTTGATGGAGGGATGAAGTTTTTAGGAAAGTACGTTAGAGGTGTAAGCAATAATGGAAAGCAAGTGACTGGTCAAGTGGAAACAGTTCGACTTGCGGAAAATAACGATGTGCAACTTATTGTTGATAATCAAGTTGTCTCACTTCGTTTCATAGAAAGGGTTTCTGATAAACCGATAACAGAAACTAATCCGGAAGATGAGAAGAAAGATGATATAGAAAAAAATGAAGAGGTTAAGCCAGATTAATAAAAGGAGTGTACAAAGGTTATGATTAAAGCGTTATATACAAGTATTACAGGGATGAATGCAGCACAAAATGCATTAAGTGTTACTTCAAATAATATTGCAAATGCACAAACAGTTGGATATAAAAAGCAAAAAGCTATTTTTGATGATTTGCTATATAATAATACGGTTGGTTCACGTGGTGATGGTGCCTATGCTGGTACGAATCCAAAGAGTATTGGTAACGGTGTAAAGTTCAGTGGGACATCTACAGATTTTAGTGATGGTTCTATTACTTTAACTAGTGATAAGATGGAGACAGCGATAGAAGGAAACGGTTTATTTTTAGTTGGTGATCGTAACGGTGGAAATGTAGAGTATACGAGAAAAGGGTCTTTCGGTGTATCGAAAGATAACTATGTTACAACTACAGGTGGACAGTATGTGCTAGGTTATGGTGTGAAAACAGGAACACAAGAAATAGATTTCTCTTCACGACCAAGCCCAATTCATATTCCGATGGGATCAGCTGTTGGTGGGATTCAAACAGATAAAGCGACAATAGGTGGAAACCTTCCTAGAAACCAAAATGCATTAGCTCACGAATTCACAGTTTTTGATGCGGAAGGAAACTCGTTAACGTTACGTGTAAATATTAAGCAAAAGACTACAAAAGAGAATGTAGATGGTAAAGAAGTTGAAAAGCCAGTGCCAGGCGAATATACATATACAGTTTCTGTAAGGAATGATTCTAAAAACGAAAAAGAATTTAAGCCTGTCCAAGGCATGACGGGCGAAAAAAATCTTAAATTTGATACATTAGGAAATTTAAAGGAGACAGATGAGGTTGTACAAAAAGATCCAGTAACTGGAGAAATTACTAAAGGTGGATCTGTTCAAATTCCTTTTGGTAATGGTCTAACACTTGATTTAAGCGGATTAACAAATTATCCGACAGGGAAAACTATTTCTACAACAGAAGTAACGGGGCGCCCAGCTGCAATTGCAAATGACTACTCTATTTCTGACGGTGGTTTCGTTATGATGAAATATTCAGATGGTAGTATGAAAGTTGTAGGACAACTAGCTGTAGCTACATTCCCGAATTCAGGTGGATTAATGAAAACAGGGAATGGAAATTACGTTGCGACACCATCAGCGGGTATTCCAGGAATAGGTGTTGCTGGTGAGAATGGTGCAGGTAATGTACGAGGGTCAGCAAAAGAAAGTTCAAACGTAGATTTATCTGTAGAATTTGTTGATTTAATGCTTTATCAACGTGGATTCCAAGGAAATGCGAAAGTAATTAAAGTGTCAGATGAAGTATTAAATGAAGTTGTAAACTTAATTCGATAATATATCATAAAGTAAAATTGTAATGTAGTAGAAAGGGTTTTTTATTCGTATGACGACAAGACAAGAGCGAATTTTACAATTGCCTTTTTTCGAAAATAAACGTGAACTTGCTGAGCAAGTGTTAAAAATGGAACGAGAAGAGCATATATATTTACCTGATCAATTTGAAATTAAGCAAGTACCTCCATATTCATTTGGCGAAAAGCAATCAATCATTGGCCGTATTCATGAGTTTTATTTCGTAAGTGTTGGTAGCGAAGGAGAATGGAAGTATCAACTGTTTAAGGATGAGATGAAGTGCCGTGAGTTTTTTATTACACTATCAGGGATAACGGATCAGCAGATTGCATTTTGGTTCAATAACATCGAGTTGTTGAAAAGCTCTTAAAAAGACCTTAAAGGCCCTTTTTGGGTTTTGAGAGAGGACCCGGCGATATATGGTAGCGGTTAGTGCCTAATAGATTCTCGACCGGTGTTTAAAAGCCCAGAGATATGTAGAGTTACTAGGGTAATATGAGGAGATTTAATCGAAGTATAGATAACAGACATGATTTGCACGTAGTTGTAAGAGTATAGATATGAGAGCTACTGGGATGGTTGGGATGAGATAATCATTTCATAGTAGACCAGTGCCCTCTGGATAGTATGTGACGATAGATTTCTATAAAAGGAGAGGTGAGGAGGATGGCGCAGAATAAGTATCGCGTTACATTCATTTCGCCAAGTGAGGTTGAGCAGCGGACTGTTATGGCGGCGAGTAGTTTGCCGGATTTAATTCGTAAAGTAGAGAGTATTATTGCAGATCCGAACGGTTATTTTGTAAATGATAAAAAAAATAATTGCTATTTTAAAGTGATTAAAGAAAATGTTACATTTATTCAATATGAGTTACTATTTTCGGATAAGGAAATTCATATTGAAAAATTAAAACATATAGCACCGGCAGTATTAAAACGATTATTTGAAAAAATAAATGATCCGGAACTATATGCACTTGCGCTACTGGATGTTGATATAGCAACGAAAGAATACGTGCTAGAAGTAATGAATACAGAGTTAAGAATAAGAGTAGAAACGGAGCTTTCGAAAAAATGGGAAGCGATGCCGACAGAAATTGTAGGAGCGCAAGAAGTGTTATTAGAAGCACTTGCTTCGTTTATACAAGAGTAATCGCCTTTTTAAATAAAGAAATGAATTGTTCGACTATCTATATTTTTTATATAGATAGTTGACTTTTTCGGTTTAATAAAGCTTAATAATTAGATATACGGAAATAATGAAAGGGGAGCGACACCTTTATGTCACAAGCACAAAGTATTTTATTAGAAAGCGGAACAAATGAATTAGAGATTGTTACATATACTGTTGGTGAAAACCTATTTAGTATTAACGTAATGAAAGTACGTGAAATCATTAATCCATTCCCTGTTACAACTGTGCCAGAATCTCATCATGCAGTTGAAGGTGTTGTTCAAGTACGCGGTGAAATTTTACCTGTTATTAATTTAGCGACAGCTCTTAATTTAAAATCGACAAAGCCACTTGATCAAACGAAATTTATCATTTCAGAATTAAACCAAATGAAAGTGATTTTCCGCGTGGATGAAGTGCATCGCATTCAACGTATTTCTTGGGAGCAAATTGATGAACCAGCTTCATTATCTATGGGACTAGAAGAAACGACATCTGGTATTGTAAAGCTAGATGGACAAATTATTTTACTATTAGATTATGAAAAAATTGTATGTGAAATTAGCGGTACTGGTTATGACAATAAATCACTTGCAGGGTTAGAACAGAAAACAGATCGAGCTGAAAAAGTGATTTATATTGCAGAAGATTCAGCAATGCTTCGCCAAATATTAGAAGAAACATTATCATCAGCTGGATATACGAAAATGAACTTCTTCAGCAATGGTGCAGAAGCGTTAGCACAAATTGAAAAATTAGCGAAAGAGCAAGGGGAAAAAATGTTTGAGCATATTCACTTGCTAATTACTGATATTGAAATGCCGAAAATGGATGGACATCATTTAACGAAAGTTGTTAAGGATAGTGAAGTAATGAATCGTTTACCGGTCATTATTTTCTCTTCATTAATTACAAATGAATTATTCCATAAAGGCGAAGCTGTAGGAGCAAATGCGCAAGTAAGCAAGCCAGATATTCAAGAGTTAATTGGTTTAGTTGATAAGTTAGTGCTTTAAAAGCTTCTTTTTAGCTGGAATAGAGGAACTAGCCATGTGTGGAGCGGTCAGTGCTTAATAGAGCCCCATGCCATGTGAGACCAGAGATATGAAGTGGCTTTAGGTCAGTAGAAGAAAAGAACCATTAATTGAGGGTTTGGAGAACTGATATACAACTCTATTTTTTTAGTAGGGAGTAGGGAATTAGCCACGTGTAAGTAGTACTGGCTAGTTCCTTTTTTTGCATTTTATACTTTACTATACAGATAGAAAGATTAAACATTTCTGGAGTGTTTGTGGCTGTATGAATAGTCTCTACTTCGAGATTTTCAATTCGTTTAATGAATAAATAGCGGGCTTGTTTATTTGAAAATATAAGAGAGTGTATGTTTGGAATATGCTAGTAAGGTTGCGTAGTAACGCAAACTTTTTCGGTGAAAATATATCCGAAATACCATATAATATAATTAATATGTGAATATACATATTAATTAAAAATAATTTTTCTATTTCTATACATTCTATACATTTTTGTATGTTTATTATTTGACAGATAATTTTGAAATGTTATAATATGGATATGAAAAAATTGCTATTTTCTGAGAAGACATGGGAGTCAGATGAGAATTGTGAAAGGATGAGGGGGAGTGACACAGATTATGTATCACCACACAGCAATCAATGTATTAAATCTTTTACAAAACATGTCAAATAATAAAATGAACGATATGCAACTAGAAGCGGAATTAAAAAAAATAGAAAAACAATTCCAAGTAAAATATGAAGAACTAGTTGATTTATATAATAGAATGGTATTATTTCAAATAGATATAGAAAAACATGGCGGGATGCGAGCATATGAAAAATCAGCGATTACATGGCTGAAGTCTGAGCTAGAGTTACTGTATGAAGTGTATCAATTTTCCCAACGTCACGGTTTAAACATTATTAATATTTCAAAATACGTTAGTAAAAAAGAACTAAATCTTTTCCCAAAAACAGAAAGTCAATTGCAAAATACGTATTACAAATTAAAAAAATGTGAAATACCGTTTGAAAATATTGAAAAACAAAAACCAGGACGAAAGCGAAAATATACACCTGTAAAAGAACCGATTGTTGAGATAAAAAAAGAAAACAAGCAAGAGTTAAGAGAAGACGTTCAAAATACAGAGAATGAAAAAAGCCTTGTAACAGTTATATCTGGTATTGTTGATAATTTTGAAACGATAAGCCATTGTAGTGAAAGAAAAGAGCATGAACTACATCAGTTTATGGAAGGAATCTATAAGCTTTCTAGCATGGCTGCAGAGCGTTCAAAAGATGAAAAGAATGCTCGTGGTCTCGAAGGCGAATTACATGTATTACGAGCTGAAAATGAAAGGATCAAGCGAGAAAAGGAAGAGCTTATTCATGATATAAAAGAAATGACACATCATTTAATTCATTTCATTACGAGCTCTGATATCGATCAAATTCGCACATTGCCTTTCTTCGTAAAAGAATGTAAACAAGATTTGCATAAATTAGGGCTATATAACGCACAAGACGGTAAAATGAAAATTATGGTTGATCGTAGTGGGCAGGTTATGACTGTAACGCAGTAATAAAATTTGGGTACAAAATAAAAGGGAGATACATAGTTTATATGTATTTCCCTTTTGTTTTGTGTGGAACTTTTTCATAAATTATTACGAGGTAAAGAATTGTTTTCTATTATATTTATAAAACTAAAGTGATTTTTTTAGTGCAAATAGAGAATGAGGTATAAGAAGACTTATTTAAAAAGTGCAAGGAGCACGCTCGTGTTTATAGAAGAATTGGTAGATAAAAATGTTATTAAAATAGATGTTCTTAGCCCATTCTTATTTTTGAAATAAAAAAGGGGTGTTGTACATTTTTCCATTCAAGTGGGTAAATTAAAAAGGAGTTAGAATTGGATTAGATTATTTTACATGGTGAAAATATTTTTTATAGATGGTCAGTGAAAAGTACAGAACCTAAAAATTAAAGAGTAATTAAGAAGTGGATTCATAAAGTGATAAAAGAAACTTAAGTTTAAAAATAAAAGGGGGTAGTATAAAAATAAACTATATTAAGAATAGTAGGATTGAAGGATAAGTTGTAACAGCTATAGAAACCAGAGTACATAAAACGGACTGACTACATCCGTCCTTATAAGAATTAGCTTTAATAAATATTTTTTGAGATTGTGTATAAGAAAAGGGATTAATAAGTTCATATAAAGACTACTACTAAAAACAGGCATGTATTGTCTAGTACAAATATTCTCGATATTGGTGCATGTAAAAGTGATATATAATTTGATACAAGCTTATTTTAATAGCAAGAAAATCGAATTATATATACAATTACAAAAAAGCGAAGAATTTTCTGGATTAAATTTAATTTAATTTAAAAACAACATTTTATAAAATTATCTGAATATTAAATGTAAAGAGAAGAATTATTTTTAATCAGGGAATGGAGTTTCTCAGGAGAATAAACATAAAATATATAATAAAAAAATAAGAAAAATATATAAAATAGTAATATAATGATTATAAGATTATATAAAAAGAATAAAGGAGTATCAATCATATGAAAAAATTTTTATCAGCATGTTTAATTGTCAAAAATGAAGAAGATATGTTAAGAAGATGTTTAGAATCTTTACAAGGAAGTGTAGATGAAATTATTGTAGTGGATACTGGTTCTACAGATAATACAAAAAAAATTGCAGAAGAGTTTACAAATAAAGTATATGATTTTAAATGGGAAAATGATTTTGCTGCAGCTCGTAATTTTGCAACTTCTAAAGCGAGTGGAGAGTGGATTTTTGCAATTGATGCGGATGAGTGTGTGGAAAAAGATAATATAGAAGAAGTAATAAAAAAAATTAAGTTAAATGGTAATAAATATAATATTTATATTGTAGAAATTATAAGTTTTTTAGGTCGTGGAGGACAGAGTACTACAGTAAATAAAATGGCGAGAATATTTAAAAATGATAGAACAATTCAATTTAAAGGACCAATTCATGAACAATTGGTAGCCGTATCAGGAAGCCAAAATGTTGCATTTTCAACGCTGACTCTCTATCATTATGGTTATTTAGAGCATGTGATTGAAAAACAAGATAAAAAGAATCGTAATTTGGAAATTGTAAAGCAGGATCTAAAATCAGGGAAGAATAAAGGTTTTTCATATTTTAATTATGGACAGGAATTACGCAGATTAAGAAAAACAAGTGAAGCATTAAATAATTTTGTTAAGGCATATGCTCATAAGGAGAGTATAGAAGAAGAATGGGTACGTACATGTTTATTTTTTATCATAGAATGTTTAACAGAGTTAAAGCGTTATGAAGAGGCATTAAAGATTATTAAAGATACTGAAACTTTATGGCCATCAGCCCCTGATTTTACTTTTGCAAAAGGCGATATCTATTTTCTACAAAAACGTTTCGATGATGCAAAAGAAATTTATCAGGATATTTTAGCCAATAGTGATTCATATAATAATATTGTGTACCACCATGATCGTAAATCTTTTTTACCGTATGAGCGTCTGGGCAGAATTTATCAAATTGAAAAAAATGTTGAAGCGGCATTGCAAGCATATATAAAAGCTTTGAATGAAAATTCTACATCAATTCATATAATTATTAAAATAGTTGAGATTTTAAGTGAATACAATGAGGCACAAGAAGTATATGATTTTCTGAATAACCATAATATTATTAAAGCAGATGCAATTCGTTTGGAAATAATAAAGTGTCTGTTAGGTATAGGATATGCTGACTTAGCGGTGAAATTAGCTGGAGAGTTAGAAAAGGGAAATGAAAATTTAATAAGAGTAATTAATTTGAAAGCAACAATGATTCAATATCCATTTAGAGATAATATATCATTGATTTTTGAAGAAAAAGATATATTATTAGGTATCGAAATTGGGATGTTTGATTTGGCTGATTTATGTATATTATATGATCTTACACAAAATCAGTTTATAGAAATTATGTTAACGGAATCTAAATTTAAGCATGTATTTGAAGGGCTATTTACTGAATTGAACCACTCTACAAAGATTAAATCTGAAGAGTATTTAAGCATTTTAAAAAGAGCACTTTGTTATAAGCATATAGATTTTGTTGAGAAACTAATTGTATTAAAAAAATTAGTTCCTAAGGATATTAATGCGAAAATTGCAGATTTATTTTATGAGAATGGATATGAGGATATAGCGATGGATTTTTATGAAATATCAGATGATAATCATGTGACAAAACAAGGCTATGCGAATGTTATTGAATATTTACTAGAAATAGGAAATAAAGAAGAAGCACATAGAATATCAGTGGAGGCACTAAATAAATTTAAGAAAGATTTCCGTTTTTATAAATATAGTTTAGAAACATCGGAAGAAGATGCAGAGGATCTGATGTCAAAGGCGGTTAAATTGTTCCCTGATAGTAATTGGTTAAAAAGAATATTATTGTTAACTTTCTAGGATGAGTTGATTTGAAAATATAAGGTATCTTGTGAAAAGATACCTTATATTCAATAAAGTTCTAGCTGAAGAGAGGAAGAGAAATGAGAAAGGTTATTACATATGGTACTTTTGATTTACTACATTTTGGTCATATAAATATATTGAAGTGTGCAAAAGAACTTGGTGATTATTTAATTGTTGGTTTATCTACAGATGAATTTAATAAATTAAAAAATAAAAAAGCTTATTTTGAGTATGAGAAAAGAAAAATCATGTTAGAAGCGATTAAATATGTAGATGAAGTAATTCCAGAGGAGGACTGGGAGCAGAAGAAAAAGGATATACAAAAATATAAAATTGATATTTTTGTCATGGGTGATGATTGGAAAGGGAAGTTTGACTACTTAGATAATTATTGCGAAGTTAAGTATTTATCGAGAACAAAAGGTATATCGACAACAGGTATTAAAAAAGATTTACAGATAATGTTAAAATATATTTAATTTATGAAAAATATTTAATAGATGTTATCTGAATGTGGGACGAGTATTTAGATAAAAAAATGCTGTTAAAACACAGGTTTTGAGAAATATATTATATTTTTTAACTCCTTGTTACGCTGGGCTAAGGGATATATTTTCTCAATTTTTTTAGATATAGAGTGTTTGGAAATAGGAATATAAGATTGTAAAAAGAAGAGTCTTTTATATTTTGAAAATTAAGGATTGTAGGTATATAACAATGAAAGGTTTAAAAGTTAGTTACTTTTGAACCTTTCATTGTTTTTATGAAAAAAGGTATTAAAATATTTCACTTAAGTTTTTTAAGTTTGAAATGAAGTTCCATACCCGTTCGGAAGAATTATTATCTTTATAAAAATGTACTTTATTTTTAATGACCTTTCTCATATTTCTAAAGTACTCATTATCCTGTGAATAATTAATTATTTCGTCTAATAATTCTTGTTGACTAGCTACCTTTGGTCCTGGCGTCCATTCTTCATAAGGTGATAGTAAAAAACCACGATCTATACTATAATCCGCTAAATCAGTAGGTGTAAATATAATCGGTTTATCCAGTAATAAATAATCAAAGTAAATAGAAGAGTAATCTGTTATTAAAATATCAATTGCTCCCAGAATTTCATAAAGGTCAACCATTTTTGTCTCTAATCTTTCTGATGGGAATAGAGAAATATGAGAATTATCTTTTAAAATTTCTTTATATTCACGACCAAATATCGGGTGTGGTTTCACAATCAACTCATAATTATTTTCTTTTAAAAATGTAGTTAAATTTCCAAAAGAAAAATCTTTGAAATCAAATAGTTGAGAATAAGTATTAGTTGTTTCATTTTGATCTGTAGAGCGAAATGTTGGCATGTAGAGTATGAATTTTTGGCCCCTGTCTTTTTTTTCTAAAATATCACATAGTATCTCCCGACTATTTTTATTGAAAAGCAAATCATTACGAGGAGATCCAGTAATAACGAATGAATTTGGATTTACCCTCATACACTTATGGATTAGTTGATTATATAGACTTGAATAAGATGTCATATAATTAAATTGGCTCCAGTAAGGTTCAAGAGTATTCTTATTATGATAACTATGGTCTTCATAAAACATTTTTTTTAATGGAAAACCATGCCACAAGTCAATTACAATTTGGTTAGGATTAAAGCTCTTCTTATTAAAGCGATACTCCATATTTGTTGTAACTACGATATCGCTTTCCAAGATCCTTTGAGTATACTCTTCTATATTAATATCGGCAGAAATGAAATCTATGTCAAAATGGTCTTTCATTTGAATTGGTATAGATTTGTACAATGCTAAAGTATTACAACCACTAAAGTTTCTATAAGTGAGGAGAATTTTTGGTCTGGAATTTTTGATATGTATTTCAGGATAATCTATTTTTTCTCGGAAATCTACCTTTTCAAGAACCCATTGTGTATCCTTTTTATTTAAAAATAGTTCGTATAATGAAACCTGTCCCTGTTGTATTAATTGGAATTGCATTTTCGCAGAATTATTTGGTAAATCTAAAAAAGTGACTTTAGGATAACAGATAGAGTGATTTAAGTCAGTTATTAGATGATTTTTAGTTAGAAATGTATCTAGTTTCATTAAGGCTGTATCTAAAATAGTATTTTGTTCAGCTGTTAACATGCGTTTTTGCTCTTCATTTCTTAAAGAAGAATTAAGCATTTTATTTCTAATCAATTTTACTAGTGTGATATAAGTATGAGCACTGTTGGTATCTAACTGTGACAAGTACTTCTGACCAGAATCAATAAAAGTACGCTGAAAACTAGAAGATTTCAATAGGAGAGAATCGTCTAGGGTATTAATCCAATTTAATAGCATTAGTATAATTTCTTGATGGGTTTCCGAATTATGTAAATAAATAGCACCTTCAAAAATATGACGCATGCTTTCCTCAATAACCTTTTTCGTATAAGCGATGAAGCCGTTATTTGTTTTATCAGGAATACTGGCCTCAAAATAATTTTTACTTATCTCGAAAGACTCTAACAAATATCTTAAGTATATGATAGGTTCTTTTAGTGAAACCTGTGTCATTTGATATTCACGAGCTCTATAATAATAAGTAGTATAAGGTACAATATATATTTTTTTTGCGTTTAGATATGTATAAATAGAAAAAGGTTGATCTTCAGCATACGGAAGATGCTCAGGGAAAAAGAAATTTTTAATTAATTCTCTTTTATATAATTTCCCCCAGCTATAGACGTGTGAAAAAAGTTCAGGATTTTTATCAACAAACAATTGGTATTCCTGAGGTGGATTAGAAAAATCATTATTATAATTTTGAGAAATTAGATTTGTAGTTGTAAAAGTTTCGTAGTGACCTATGATTAAATCTCCATCATTTTTCACACTGATTTGATACATAATTTCTAAGGCATCGGGAGTTAATATGTCATCAGAATCAACAAATGATATATAATCCCCTTTTGCTAATTTTAATCCAATATTTCTTGCAGCTGATACCCCTTTATTTTCTAATTGTTTTAATAGCACAATGTTTTTGTATTTAGCAGCATATAAAGAGGAGATTTCGGTTGTGCGATCTGTTGATGCATCATCTACAAGGATAATTTCTATATTTTGATGTGTTTGATTTAATAAGGAATGAATAGTTTGTTCAATGTAATCTTCTACATTGTACATTGGTACAATAATACTGATTTTTTTTGTTTTCATCTACAATGCTCCTATTGTGAAATTTATAAATTGATTAATAAGCTAATATATTATTGTGATAAATTTTTAATAAAAATCTGTATAAATTTGGTTTATATGAAGATTGAAATAAGTTAGATTTTTGTTGTTTATAAAATGTAATTTTATAATATAATGGATTATAAAGTTATATTTCTTTTTATATTATCGTAATTAGGTTTTATTAAACAAGCAATAATAAATTTAATGTATTATTTCATTACATATATAAAAATACACCTTTCAATTTATAGAAAGGTGTATTTTTATTATGTTTGCAAATGGATTATTGTAATAATTTACTTACCATTTGTGGAGTTTGGTTTGCTTGAGAAAGCATGCTAATACCAGCTTCGTTTAAAATTTTGAACTTAGTCATCTCAGACATTTCTTTCGCCATGTCAGCATCCTCGATTTGAGAAGCAGAAGATGCCATGTTTGTAGCTTGGTTGTTTAAGTTTTCTACGTTAAAGTTTAAACGATTTAATGTAGCACCAAGGTCTGCACGGTCTCCAGCAACAGTTTTAAGAGCTTTATCAATGCTACTAATAGCTGCTAATGCACCAGCTGCAGTCGAAATGGAAGATGAATTAATTTGTAAAGCAGATGTACTAGAATTTTTCAGTCCAATATTGATTTGCTGAGCAGTCGAAGTACCATCAAGTGTCTCAATTGCAATTTTTGTTGTAGCACCATTCAATAATTTTTGATCATTAAATTCTGTGTTTTTAGAAATGTAATCGATTTGTTCTTGTAAAGCTTTAAATTCTTTTTGTAGAGCTTCTTGGTTATCTGAATTATTTGCACCACTTGAAGATTGAACAGCAAGGTCACGCATACGTGTTAAAATGTTAGATACAGAGTTTAAAGCTGATTCTGCAGTACGAATTAATGACATACCGTCTTGAGTATTTTGAGCTGCTTTTCCTAATCCGCTTTCACGTGCACGCATACGAGTAGCGATAGCTAAACCGGCAGCATCGTCAGCTGCACTGTTAATACGTTTACCACTAGATAAACGATTCATAGAAGTGTTCATTTTGTCTTGATTTTGGCGCATGTACTCTTGTGTACGCATGCTGTTAATGTTTGTATTAATTCTCATGTTAAGAACCCCCATTTTTTTATATTGACTTTTCTGCAAATTGGAAAATGGTAATATGCAAAAAATCAATTTCGAGATTTATTGTAATCCCTGTCATAGCGGGTGTCAACTAAAAATTCGAATTAATAAATATAAAAAAATAACAGTTTAACAATATATTCATTTTTTTATTACAATATTATTTAAAAGGATTATTGCAAACTTTAAAAAAAAACTCTAATATTAGATTATCTTTGTTTACCGAAAAGGTGATATTATGTTAGTTGGAAATATAGTAAAAGAAGTGCTTGCATATAAGAAAGGACAAATTCAGCAAAAGCTAAGTAGTCCACAAGCATTCGTTAGTAGTCGTTTTCAAGAAAAGTTGCAGAGTGAACCTGCGAAGGAGACGAAGGGTACTACGCAGCCGGCAAAGGTAGAGGATATGAGTCAGCCGGTACAATCTACGAAAATAGAAACGGTCGTAAATAAACCCGAACAATCTATTAATAACGTAGAGGAAGCGAGTAAGCCTGAAGAAAAGGCTGAAACGAAGAACGTAGATGAAGTGCAAGTCGCACAAAAAGAGTTTGAACGACGTTTCCCAGAAACGAAAAATGAGGCTGCTGATACGTGGGGATTAACGAAGAAGTATAATATTCAAAAAATACGTTCTTCCAATGAAGGGAAGTATGAGGATATTATAGATCGTGTAAGTCATACATACGGAATTCCGAAAACGTTAATTCAAAAAATGATTGAAGTAGAATCTGATTTTAATCCGAAAACGGTGTCACATGCAGGAGCGATGGGGCTTATGCAGCTTATGCCAGCGAATGTGAAAGAGATGGGTATAAAAAATCCATTTTCACCAGCTGAAAGTATTGAGGGCGGTGTGAAAGAGTTAAGCGGTTATTTGAAGAAAAATAACGGTGATCTCGTATTAGCGCTTGCATCTTATAATGCAGGTCCTGGTAATGTGAGAAAGTACGGAGGCGTACCTCCATTTAAAGAAACGCAAGGATATATTAAAAAAATATTAAATATCGACGTTTCAAAATAAGAAGTTTCATATATAGAGAGAACATGAAATTTTCGTGAACATGATATGGGAGTTGGCTAGATTTGAAATTACAAGATGATATTCCGTTAACAATTTATTTTGAAATCGGAAATACGAAAAAGAAAATTGAAGATTTGCTTCATATTACGAAAGGTACATTGTATCGTCTTGAAAATTCAACGAAAAATACGGTGCGTCTTATGCTTGAGAATGAAGAGATTGGAACCGGAAAGATTTTGACGAAAAACGGGAAGATGTACGTTGAAATCGTTGAATTGAAAAGGTAGGGAAGGGGATTGTCATGAGTGGCGAAAAATTAAGCCAAGAGCAAATTGATGCCCTGCTGAAGGCGGTTAATGAAGGCGAGGAAATGCCAGCTTTCGCACAAGAAGCAGGAAAGCAAGAGAAATTTCAAGAGTATGATTTTAATAGACCGGAGAAGTTCGGTGTTGAGCATTTACGTAGCTTGCAAGCAATTGCGTCTACGTTTGGTAAACAGACGTCACAGACGTTGTCAGCGCGTATGCGTATTCCGATTGAGTTAGAGCCTTCAACGGTTGAGCAAGTTCCATTTACGAGTGAGTATGTGGAGAAAATGCCGAAAGATTATTATTTATATTGCGTTATTGATCTTGGCCTTCCGGAGCTTGGAGAAATTGTTATTGAGATTGATTTAGCGTTCGTTATTTATATTCATGAATGTTGGCTTGGCGGAGATAGTAAGCGTAACTTTACGATGCGCAGACCTCTTACTGCATTTGAGTTTTTAACATTGGATAATATTTTTATGCTCCTTTGTAAAAATTTAGAGCAATCATTTGAAAGCGTTGTTGCGATTGAACCGAAATTTGTAACGACAGAGACAGATCCGAATGCATTAAAGATTACGACAGCAAGTGATATTATTTCATTATTAAACGTAAATATGAAAACGGATTTTTGGAATACGACGGTGCGTATCGGAATTCCATTCTTATCTGTTGAAGAGATTATGGATAAGTTAACATCTGAAAATATTGTTGAACATTCTTCAGATAAACGTAAAAAGTATACGTCTGAAGTGGAAGCGAAAGTAAATCAAGTGTACAAACCTGTTCACGTTGCAATTGGTGAGCAGAAGATGACAATGGGTGAGATTGAACAAATTGAAGAAGGCGATATAATTCCGCTCCATACGAAAGTTTCGGATGAGTTGCTTGGTTTTGTAGATGGAAAGCATAAATTTAATTGTTTTATTGGAAAAGATGGAACGCGTAAGGCGCTCTTATTTAAAAGTTTTGTAGAGTAGGAGGATCCATATGAAGCATGAAGTATCTCCTGTGTCATTAATGGGATTAGAAGAATTTGCAGGAAAGCGAAATGAAGCAAGTAAAGCACATATTGATACTGTTTCAGATATTTCGATTGAACTTGGTGTAAAGCTTGGGAAAACATCTATTACGCTCGGTGATGTGAAACAGTTAAAAGTGGGCGATGTTCTGGAAGTAGAGAAAAACTTAGGACATAAAGTAGATGTGTATTTAAGTAATATGAAAGTCGGCATTGGAGAAGCGATCGTAATGGACGAGAAGTTCGGTATTATTATTTCTGAAATTGAAGCTGACAAGAAGCAAGCTGCGCTTATGAAAGCGCAAAGTCAAATGCAAGATAAAGAGTAGAGGAGGAGTCATATGTCGTATATGACGACCTTATTTCAAGTCGTTTTACTGTTTGGTGCGCTCGGCTACGGTGCATATTATATGACGAAAAAGACGCGCAAGCAGCAGTTTTTTAAACAAGGTGAAAATGGCCACATTCAAGTGAAGGACGGCGTGTATTTAAATCATCAAACGAGCGCCTTTTTATTTGAAGTGGATGGTAAGCAAGTGTTCACTGTTATTAGTAATAACGGTGTTCAATCTGTGCAATTAACAGGAACAGGAAATCAGTTTCAACAAGCGCTAGAAGACGCGGTGAAGAGTGAAACGAAAAAAGTAGAGGATCCATCATGAGAATAAAGAAACAGTTATCGTTATTAGCCGTTATTTTCGTATTTTCTATCGTTTTTTCAATTATTTTTGTAAATCCAGCGTATGCAGCCCAAAACGGTTTTATTAATTTCGAAAATGGAAAAGAGTTTACGAGTAACTCAAGTGTACAGTTATTTGCGCTCGTTACCCTTTTATCATTATCTTCATCTATCGTTCTATTATTTACACATTTTACTTATTTTATGATCGTTCTTGGGATTACACGTCAAGGACTCGGGGTAATGAATTTACCGCCGAACCAAGTGCTCGTTGGACTTGCATTATTTTTATCACTCTTTACGATGCAGCCTGTTCTTGGGCAGCTAAAGAGCGATGTGTGGGATCCGATGACAAAAGAGAAAATAACAGTAAGTCAAGCTGCGGAAACGACAGCGCCGATTATGAAAGAGTATATGTCAAAGCATACGTATAAGCATGATTTAAAAATGATGCTGAAAGTGCGCGGAGAAGAGTTGCCGAAAGATTTAAAGGATCTATCCTTATTTACGCTCGTACCATCCTTTACGTTAACGCAAATTCAAAAGGGATTGTTAACAGGGATGTTCATTTATTTAGCGTTTGTATTTATAGATTTGATTATTAGTACACTGTTAATGTACCTCGGGATGATGATGGTACCGCCGATGATTTTAAGTTTACCATTTAAAATACTCGTTTTCGTATATTTAGGTGGATATACAAAAATCGTCGACATTATGTTTAAAACGGTCGCCTGAAGCGTTTGATGCTATGTGATAGGAGTCATATAAATGAATACGTCACCAATTATAGATATTTTTCAAACCTTTTTTTATAAAGGGGTTATGATTTTAATGCCGGTTGCCGGTGTTAGTATGATTGTCGTTATTATCATCGCTGTCATTATGGCGATGATGCAAATTCAAGAACAAACGCTGACGTTTTTACCGAAAATGGCGAGTATTGTACTCGTTATTATCATTTTAGGTCCGTGGATGTTTCAAGAGTTAACGACGCTTATTTTAGATTTATTTGATAAAATTCCATCGCTATTGCGTTCGTACTAAGATAGGGGAACTGAAATGAATATGGAATTATGGGCGGCGACGTTTTTTGCGTTTTGCCGCATTACTTCATTTTTATATTTTTTACCGTTTTTCTCAGGTCGATCCATTCCAGCGATGGCGAAGGTTACATTTGGACTTGCTCTTTCCATTACTGTTGCCGATCAAGTTGATGTCTCTCACATAAAAACAACTTGGGACGTTGCAGCTTATGCTGGTACGCAAATTGTAATTGGATTATCACTTTCAAAAATTGTAGAAATGCTGTGGAACATTCCGAAAATGGCCGGGCATATTTTAGACTTTGATATCGGTTTATCACAAGCAAGTTTGTTTGATGTAAACGCAGGTTCACAGTCTACTTTACTATCAACCATTTTTGATATATTTTTTCTCATTATTTTTATTTCACTTGGCGGCATTAATTATTTCGTTGCCACGATTTTAAAGTCGTTTCAATATACAGAGGCGATTTCAAAATTGCTGACGACTAGTTTTTTAGATAGTCTACTCGCAACGTTATTATTTGCGATTACATCAGCGGTTGAAATTGCTCTTCCGCTCATGGGAAGCTTATTCATCATTAACTTTGTTTTAATTTTAATCGCAAAAAACGCTCCGCAATTAAACGTTTTTATGAATGCGTATGTGATTAAAATTACATGTGGTATTTTGTTTATTGCGATGAGTGTACCGATGCTCGGTTATGTGTTTAAAAATATGACGGATGTATTGCTTGAGGAATATACGAAACTATTTAACTTTTTCTTAACGAAGTAGGGGGACGCTCATGGCAAAGGATAATAAAACAGAAAAGGCCACCCCGCAGAAGCGTAAGAAATCGCGTGAAGAAGGGAATATTGCCCGGAGTAAAGATTTAAATAATTTATTTTCCATACTTGTGTTAGCAGTTGTCGTTTACTTTTTTGGAGATTGGCTAGGGTTTGAGATTGCCAATTCTGTATCGGTGCTGTTTGATCAAATTGGAAAAAATACAGATTCAACCGAGTATTTTTATATGATGGGGATTTTACTACTAAAAGTATCAGCTCCGATATTAATACTCGTATACGCTTTTCATTTATTCAATTATATGATTCAAGTCGGTTTCTTATTTTCTTCTAAAGTCATTAAGCCGAAAGCTTCGCGTATTAACCCGAAAAACTATTTTACGAGGTTGTTTAGTCGTAAAAGTTTAGTAGATATTTTGAAATCACTGTTTTATATGGGATTAATCGGTTACGTTGCTTACGTTCTCTTTAAAAAGAATTTAGAGAAAATCGTGAGTATGATTGGATTTAATTGGACTGCGTCACTTACTGAAATTATTAGGCAAATTAAATTTATCTTCTTAGCTATTTTAATTATATTAATCGTTCTTTCTATTATTGATTTTATTTATCAAAAGTGGGAGTACGAACAAGATATTAAGATGAAAAAAGAAGAAGTAAAACAAGAGCATAAAGATAATGAAGGGGACCCGCAAGTAAAGGGAAAACGAAAAAACTTTATGCATGCCATATTGCAAGGAACAATTGCGAAGAAGATGGATGGCGCAACATTTATTGTAAATAACCCGACTCATATTTCGGTCGTACTCAGGTACAATAAACACGTTGACGCAGCACCGATTGTCGTTGCAAAAGGGGAAGATGAGCTCGCATTATATATACGAACACTTGCCCGTGAACAAGAAATACCAATGGTGGAAAACCGTCCGCTTGCTCGTTCTTTATATTATCAAGTCGAGGAAGATGAGACGATTCCAGAAGATTTATACGTAGCTGTAATTGAAGTTATGCGCTATTTAATTCAAACGAATGAACTTGAAGTATAATAGCGCGTTTGGAGGAGATCTCTTTGTTTAAGATAGATTCTGCAAGAACCTATTTTTCTATCTTTTTAGCAGCGTCATTCGTAGTGGCGCTCTTAATTCCACTTCCGCCATTTATACTTGATATCATTATCGTTTTTCTACTAAGTATGTCAGTGCTTATTTATATGCGAGCGACAAGTATTAACGAGTGGGATGAATTAAAGTCGTTTCCGACGATGTTGTTATTAATCGGGATTTTCCGCGTGTCGATTAACGTATCGACGACGCGAGCGATTTTGACAAACGGAAATGCGGGTCATGTTATTGAAGAGTTCGGTCAATTCGTAATTGGCGGGAACTTATTAATTGGTATCGTTATTTTTACAGTATTAATCATATTCCAGTTTATCGTTGCAAACGGTGCATCTCGTACAGCTGAAGTTGCAGCTCGTTTTACACTTGATTCTTTACCAGGGAAACAAATGTCGATCGATGCAGATTTAAACCAGCGTATTATTACAGAAAAAGATGCACAAGCGAAACGAAAAAAATTAAATATGGAAACAGAGTTTTACGGAGCGATGGACGGTGCTGGAAAGTTCATTAAAGGGGACGTTATTTTCGGGATCGTCATTTTATTCGTAAACATTATTTTCGGTTTAATTGTTGGTATGATGCAGCAGGGCATGAGCTTTGGTGAAGCAGCTCTTCATTATACACAGTTAACTGTCGGTGACGGGATTGTAAACCAAATTGGATCGCTTATGCTTGCGATTTCAACTGGTATTATCGTAACTCGTGTATTTGACGGTTCACCGGATACAGTAACGGAAGGTATCTTTAAAGAGTTATTAGCGCATGAAGTAGTTGTATATGCGCTCGGTGGTTTATTTATCGCAATGGGTATTTTTACTCCGCTACCATTTCTACCGTTCGCACTCGTTGGTGGAACAATTATCTTCTTAGGAATTCGAAATAAAAACCGAATGAAGAAAGAAAAAGAAGATGAGCTTCAAAAAGAATTAGAAATGATTCAAGGCGAAGATGAGCAACTGCAACAAGTGGAAGATTCATTTGGCGTATTTACAGATAAATATCCAATTATTGTAGAACTCGGCTTAGATTTAGCAGCACTTGTAAAGCAGAAAATTAACGGGGAAACAGCTCGTGATAAAGTTGTTCTTATGAGGAAGTCGATTATTACCGACCTTGGTATTAACGTTCCTGGAATTAACTTTAAAGATAATACGAGTTTTAGACCACGCGGACGTTACATTATTCGTATTAAAGGTGCGAAGGCAGCTGAAGGTGTTTTAAAATCAGGTTACTTATTAGCACTGAAAACACCGAACGTAATGGCCGATTTAGATGCAGAACCAGCGAAAGATCCGATTTTCGGCGAGGATGGATATTGGATTTTAGAACATATGGTACAAGATGCACAAATGAAAGGCTATCAAGTATTAGAGCCACTTAGCATATTAATTACGCATTTAGATGTTGTCGTTAGACGTAATCTGCATGAGTTAATTCAGCGTCAACATGTAAAAGACTTAATTAACTCCCTTGAAAATGATAACGGCGTTTTATTAGAAGAGATTAAGAAGAAAGAAATCGACTTATCACTCGTTCAAAATGTTATTAAGCAATTGCTAAAAGAAGGTATTTCTATTCGTGATTTACCAACTATTATTGAAGGTATTATTGACGGAAAAGAAATTTATCAAAATCATGTTGACGGCGTAACGTCATTCGTCCGTGAATGTATTTCAAAAGTGATTTGTGAAAATGCGAAAAATCCTGACGGGAAAATATATGCGGCGCTCTTCTCAGATTCAATTGAGTTAGATGCAGACGTTGTGAACAATTCTTATCAAGGTTATTTATTAAACTGGGATTTAGATTTAGAAACGCGAGTCGTTGAGCAAGTACAACGCGTATTGAAACAAGCGAGGTTAATGGGAAGAGAGCCAGTATTATTAACGCGTAGAAAAGATTTCAGGTTTGCGATTGTAAGACTTCTTGAGCGTTATCAAGTAGAAGCGCAAGTACTTTGTATTAGCGAATTAGCACCAGAAATTGTTGTAGATCAAATTGCCTATATTGAATAGTAGGGGGTGAAGTAATGGAAAGTACAGAAAAGAAAGAAGCGTTAATGCGAATAAAAGCAGCTTCGAAAAATGAATTGTATCGAAAGTTATTTGACCAATATGGTACAGATTATTATTACGTTGTAGATGAAAGTGTAAAGCGAAATATCCCGTTTTTTTGGAAAAAGAATTATGAAATGTTAGTTGCTTTTCCAGAGGATAAACAGGAAGAAGTGAACGAAGGCACAGCTCAATTTCATGAACAATTAATGGATGTTGTAAATGAGCCTTCAGAACAAATTGTGAAGGCGAACGGAATTCAATCGGTACTGCACAATTTAGAAAACGTGACGACTCCTATGTCGTACGCGGCGATGCAAACAGGAAATAGTGAAGAATGGGCAAGAAAGAAAGAGAAACTATTAAAGTTGTTTGAAAAAGGTATCGTCGTTGTAAAACAGACGGAAGAAACGAAAGTAACGAAAAAGCAAAAAGCTGTGAAAAAAGTCGTTCCGGTCAAGAAAGAAGAAGTAGTTGTAAAAAAAGAACAGCAAGAATCTGTACCATTTATTATTCAAAAAGTAATTCGCATGCTAGAGCAAAACGATGTAGAACAATATTTCATTCATGCATATGCTGAAAAGTTAAAAGTGAAGTTTGAGAATGCAACGATGATTACAGAAGAAGAAGTAATCGAATATATATTGGAAGATATGAGCTCTCATTTCAATACGGAAAATGTATTTGAAAAAGAAGTACAAACAATTGCATTAATCGGTCCAACCGGTGTTGGAAAAACGACGACACTTGCGAAAATGGCGTGGCAGTTTCACGGTAAGAAAAAAACGGTTGGTTTTATTACGACAGATCATTCCCGCATTGGGACAGTGCAGCAACTGCAAGATTACGTAAAGACAATTGGATTTGAAGTAATTGCTGTTCGTGATGAAGCTGCAATGACAAGAGCGCTTACGTATTTTAAAGAAGAAGCGCGCGTCGATTATATTTTAATTGATACAGCTGGGAAAAATTATCGTGCGTCAGAAACTGTGGAAGAAATGATTGAAACGATGGGACAAGTAGAGCCAGATTATATTTGTTTAACGTTATCAGCTTCGATGAAAAGTAAAGACATGATCGAAATCATTACGAACTTTAAAGATATTCATATTGATGGTATCGTGTTTACGAAATTTGATGAAACGGCGAGTAGTGGTGAATTGTTGAAAATTCCAGCAGTATCATCAGCTCCCATTGTATTAATGACAGACGGACAAGACGTGAAGAAAAACATACATATCGCTACAGCTGAACATTTAGCGAAACAAATGTTGCAAACATCATAGAAAAGAGGTGAAGGATAAGGCGATTGCCTTATTCAAACGAGTATGAACGGTCTTTATATAGGTTCTATGGGTATGATGAATTACATGCAGCGTATTAATGTTCATTCAAATAACGTTGCAAATGCTCAAACGACAGGATTTAAAGCAGAAAATATGACTTCTAAAGTATTTGATGTACAGGACACATATCGCCGCGGAGATGGTGCTGTAACAAATATCGGTTCGGTCGATTACGCTGTAGTACCAGCCGCAACGCATGTGAACTTAGTACAAGGAAATATACAAATGACAAATAGTGATACAGATTTCCTTTTAGATGACGGAACTGCTGGCACAGCTTCGTTTTTCGTTACATCTAAAAATAATGAAACGTTTTTAACGAGAGACGGTAGTTTTACATTAAATAGTGATCGTTATTTACAAACAACTTCAGGTGCTTTCGTAATGGGAGAGAATAATGAACGTATTCGTATTCCAGAAGGAGCAAAAGTAGCTGTACAAGCAGACGGTACGTTATATGATGCAGTAACACAAAACAATATTGCTCGCTTGCAAACAAAAACAGTAGGTGCAGAAGCGAATAATCGTCTAATACAAAGAGAGAACAAAAGCTTTACTCTAGCAGAAGGGAACATTGCTGATTTACCGAACGGAGTAGGGACAGTAAAAAATTATATGCTAGAAAATTCAAATGTAGATATGACGAAAGAGATGGCAGATCTTATGACAGATCAAAAAATGATTTCAGCGTCACAACGTGTTATGACTTCATTTGATAAAATTTATGAAAAAGAAGCGAATGAAATATTGAGATAGGGGACTTCCGTTAGCGGAAGTCTTTTTTGTTTTTGATTTAAATTTCAGAATTATCAATTGACTTTGCGGAGCTTCTTTTTTATATTAGTAGGTATAACTATAACTACTAAAGAGGTGAGAGTATGACAACGGCATTATATTTAGAAGATGCATACAAAACGAGTTGCGAAACAGAAGTGATAAAAGTAGAAGGAAATAAAGTATTTGTAAAAGAAACAGTTTTTTATCCAACTGGTGGAGGGCAGGAATGTGATACGGGTGTCATTGTACAAGATGGGTCTGTATTTGAAGTTGAAAAAGTAAAGAAGGAGCAGGGAGAAATAGTTCACTATATAAAAGATGGAGCTCAAGTAAATTTAGGTCCAGTTAAATTAGAGATTAATTGGGAAAGACGTCATAACTTAATGCGTCATCATTCTTTACTGCATCTTATCGGAGCTGTCGCTTATGAAAAGTATGGAGCTCTATGCACTGGAAATCAAATCTATCCTGACAAAGCACGTATCGATTTTAATGAATTACAAGAGTTATCGAGCGTGGAAGTAGAAGAAATTGTTAAGGAAGTGAATAAACTTATTCAACAAAATAAAGAAATTTCCACTCGTTATATGAGCCGCGAAGAAGCAGAAAATGCTGTAGGAATGATTAAAACAGCCATAAACCTCCTGCCAATTACTATACAAGAAATCCGCATTGTTACAATTGAAAATTTAGACGAACAAGCTTGTGGAGGCACACATGTGAAAAATACGAATGAAATAGGAACACTTGTTATTGATAAAGTAAAAAGTAAAGGTAAGCAAAATCGTCGCTTTGAAGTTAGAGCGATTTAGATTGTGAGGAGTACTAATGGATGAAATTATAAAGGAATTACAAAAGCTAGGTTTTTCCCAGTACGAATGTAAAGCGTATATTGGACTACTAAAACATTCCCCAGTAACTGGGTATGAAGTGAGTAAACAAACAGGAGTACCTCGTTCTATGATTTACGAGGTACTCGGTAAGTTAATGGATAAAGGAGCGGTACATATTGTACCTTCTGAACCAGTTAAATATGTACCAGTACCAGCTACTGAATTAATGAACCGAATGCGAAAAGACTTTGAAAAATCCTTTGAATTTTTAGATGAGAAATTAAATGGTTTAGAACAAGAGCGACAAATAGATGTAATTTCGCATATTCGCTCAAATGATCGTGTTGTAAAAGAAATATGCAATATAATTAATAGAGCGAAGGAAGAGTTATGGATTTCTGTATGGGAAGATCAAGTGCATGAAATTGAGCCATACATTCATCAAAAGGAAGAGGAAGGAGTACATATATTTTCAATCTTATTTGGCGCTCCAGAAACAAAAATAGGAGCGACGTTTCACCATAATTATATGACGCCTCACGTTGTTGAAAAGAGAATGGGTGGTCATTTAACTGTAATTGCGCGTGACGGAGAAGAAGTATTAATTGCGAACTTCTCAAATGATAGCACTTCATGGGCTGTTACAACGTATGACCCAGCTCTAGTTCTCGTTGCTACAGAGTATGTGCGGCACGATATTATGGTTGAAGAAATCACGCAGGAATTTGGAGCTGATAAGTTAGATACGTTATGGCGTGAAAACATAGATTTAGTTCATGTCGTAACAGGAAAACGAACTTTAGAAGGAATGGAGGATGATATGGATGAGTAAAGCTGAGGCACATGTAGCTTTGCAAAGCGATGATACATTTCAGCAAGGAGTAAAAGATTGTTTACCAACTGTATTTGGTTATTTAAGCATCGGTATAGCAGCCGGTGTAATTGCAAAAACAGCAGGTTTCTCCATTATTGAAATTGCGTTTATGTCCACTTTAATTTATGCAGGTTCTGCCCAATTTATATTAGCTGGTATGTATGCAGCTGGTGCACCTGCTTCCGCAATTATTTTTACCGTATTTTTTGTTAATTTGCGCCACCTTCTTATGAGTGCTGCGCTTGCGCCGTACTTTACGAAACTGCCTCTATTTAAAAACTTACTAATCGGTTCGCAAATTACAGATGAAACGTTCGGTGTTGCAGTGCAGCATGCAGCGCAAAAAGGATATTTAGGTGAAAGATGGATGATTGGTCTTAACGTAACAGCGTATTTAAATTGGATTCTTGCTACTATTATCGGCGGGCTATTTGGTGAGTGGATACCAGATCCGCATACATATGGCATGGATTATGCATTACCAGCAATGTTTATCGGGTTATTTGTACTTCAGCTCATAAGTAGTAAACCGAAACTGGCAATTCATCTTACTGTTGCAATTGTAGCGATTATAATTGCGTACGTTTCACACTTATTTATGCCAGATAGTATAGCGGTTATTATCGCAACATTACTAGCTGCGACGATTGGGGTGGTGATTGAAAAATGGAAATGAGACTAGACGTATTATTACTTTTATTAGCAGCGGGAGCTGTCACACTCGTGCCACGTATTTTACCTCTACTCGTATTTAGCAAACTACAAATTCCAGACTGGGGTTTAAAATGGTTAAATTACATACCAATCGCGATATTAGCAGCACTTTTAGCTCAAGTTTTATTTATGCATGACACGATGCAGTGGGATTACCTTATTGCAGCAATTCCAACATTTCTTGTAGCGATATATACTCGTAGTTTATTAGGTACAGTATTAACGGGAGTAATTGTGATTATTTTGTTACGTTTCTTTTTCTAAAAAGGATTACGGTCATATAATAGCGAAAAGTGTAATAACATGAAAAATATAGGGGTGGTGTTATGATACTTTTAACGATAGGAGCAATTTTATTAACGTTGTTTATTTTCTTTATTATCGGCTTTATTACGTTTATGATGTTTGTTGATAGGGCGACACCTCAAATTTATTACACACCTTGTGAATCAGTGACAGTGAAATCTAAAGGTAAACATAAAAGGAAGAAAAGTTGAATGTGGGCTTTTCTTCCTTTTTATTTATTTGATTTTTCTGTATAATTAAGTTAGTTATTTAACTAACTTAAAAGGGGGTCATAGAAATGGCAAAACCGAATGTTGTTAATAAAGAGAAGTTACTAGAAGCAGCAAAAGAAATTATTGCAGAGCATGGGATGGAGAAATTGACATTAAAAGCAGTTGCAGAGAGTGCTCAAGTTACACAAGGTACCGTATATTATCATTTTAAAACGAAAGATCAATTATTACTTGAAGTAACCGAAGCGTTTTGTAAAGCGTCGTGGGAACAAATAGGAAAGGATGTACAGTTAGAAAAGGCTTTACAGTCTGCCGAAAGTAGATGTGTGAAAGATTCAATGTATCATCATTTGTTTTTTCAATTAGTAGCTAGTGGATTACAAAATGATGCGATGAAAGATAAAATTGGTGGATTGTTACATTATGAAAACCAACAATTAACAAGAGTGTTAAATAAAAGTATAGGAGGTACAATGACATCTCAAATTTCAACTGAAACGTGGAGCGTTTTATGTAATGCATTAATTGATGGATTGGCATTGCAAGCCTTATTCAATCCATCTTTTTCTAGCGACAAAGTATATGGTGATTTGCACCTATTATTGAAAAAGTTCATAGAGCTACAAAAGGGAGGTAATGGTAATGAATAATAAACTTTGGCTCACTATTTTATTTTCTATCGGCGTTTGGTTTTTTGCCTCAGCATTCTTCATTATTTTCGGTTCTTCTGTTTTATTAGAATACACTTCAAATAGATTTTTTCTACAATTGACGTTTCTTGAATTAGCAACAGCGATAGCTTTATACTTTGTAATGTGGTTATACAAAAGACTAGATACTACAAAATATGCAGTTATTAAGTTAGGTATATGTGGTACGGCAATCGGTTTAACTTTAGATTCTTATATTTTGTATCATTCTTCTAACATATTCTCACAATTATCCTCACAGCAAATTATGTCATTTACCATTTGGATGGTGATTGCTTACGCTCTTTATTTAATAATTCCTTTCGTTATGGAACGAAAAAAACTGTTATAAAGAGGATTTTTATCCTCTTTATAACAGTCACATCCCTGAAAGAACTAACAACAATAACCCAAATAAAAAACTAATAAAGGAAAGAAAACCGATACATATGGAGAACACACGGTTGTTTCTCCATTCGCGCCAGAAAGTGATAAAACCTAATATACAAAGGAAAAACCAAATAGGAAGAAATAGGAACTCGCTAATTTTCTCGGGAAGTAACGCATCAAAAGTTGATAAATATAAAATCCAATTTGTAAAAAATAAAATGCAAACGATAATAGATTGTAAGTAGGGACGTTTGGAAAACTCCCCCTTTTTTACAGTTGCTAAAATAATAGTTAGTACTGAGAAAAAGGCAATGAATATGAAAATAAGTAAGAGTAATGTAAGTGTCATTTAAATCTCCTTTATAAGAGTGTTTTTTACAAGAAATGAATCTATTATATTGTATGCTTGATTTGTAGAGTGCCCGTTATATTTTTCGGTGTACGGATTTAGAAAACCATGTTCACCGTGTAGTTGGTGTATTTCTAATAAAGGATTTTTTTGTTGCTGCAATGTTTGAATGAAAGAGGATACTGAAAAACTAGATTCTTTTTCAGGGAATATAAGTAAGGTAGCACATGTTGGTTTCATATGAATATAGTCACGTATACGGGAACCGTAGCATCCGATAATAAAATCTATGTTCGGATTGTTACTACATAGCCATGAGATGGTAGCACCAACACTAAAGCCGATAAGTCCAATATGTGTGTAACGACTAGAAAGATGAGTAATGAATGTTTCAATTTGCTTTTTTCCATCTTCAAATCCAATATGATTCATAAAAAAATGATATGCTTTTTCTTCATCACTATAAGGAAATGCATGTTGTGATTGTAGCAGATTAGGACAGAATACATCTATATGAGATGAAGTGAAGTGGTCGGTAACATGATGCATATGATCGTTCACACCATATATTTCATGAACAGCAATGAGAGCTAATTTTTTCTTCATATCTACAAAGTACCTCTATGAAACTTAAATTCTTTCTCAACAAGGCAGATACGTAGGTGGAAGTTTTCGTACCATTGCTCACGACCTCTTTTTTTCGCTTCTTTATGTAAGACGTTCCGTTTCCAATTATCAATTGCCTCAAGTGATTCCCAATAAGAAATTGTGATTCCAAGCCCTGAATGATCTCGCGCACTTTCTACATCTAGAAATCCAGGTTGCTGCTTTGCGAGTTCCTCCATTTTATCGGCAACTGTACTATAATCTGCTGTATCATTAGATAAATTGGAAGTGAATATAACTGCATAATAAGAATTGTTTTTTTCTACATTAGATGCCATTATTTTTCCCCCTTAATGTATAGTGTGAATAATTAATCCATAGTTTGTATTTTAGCAGGTCACAAAAAGAAAAGAAGTAGAAAATTCTTATTTTTTCAGCTTCTGTAAAATAGAAGATAGAGGAAATGTATAATAAGTAATCTAAAAAAAGAAAAATGCCACTTCAAAAAAATGAAGTGGCATTTCTTATATTTCCTCTAAGCTATTAACTGGAACTGTTAATTCGCGTCCTGGGTTTTTTACTTCATATATGCGGGCGGTTTCATTGCTCTCGTCGACGTGTTGAATCATAACAGGCATGCCTTGAAAACTAACATTCGCTTGCTCTGCTGACACAGAAAGCTCTTTTGCACGTTGAATATTCATTTATATTCCTCCCATCATTATTATCTTTGCTAAAAAAGAGGAATAATATACCATTTCGAGACATTCTTAAAGTTTTTGTATTATTTGTAATGTTTCTTTAATAAATGAAGAGAAGATCGAATCAGGATAGCTATCTATTGTTTGAACGGCTTCTTTTGCCTCTTTTAAGGCAGATTTTTTATCTTGAAGTTCTATATAGCAAAGGGCACGATAAGATCCAGCTGTTAATAACCACGATTGATCAAGTGGATGACTCATATAATCTGGTATGGTAGCGTGTTTTAATGCTTCCAAAGCTTCCTTATAACGTTTTAAACCATACAAAGATTTTCCTTTTTCAAGATAATACAGTCCGTCGTCTTGGAAAATTGGATCATTTTTTAGTTTTTCTCGAAATTGTTCTAGATGTTCTAATGCGATTGTATATTCATTCGTAACAGTGTTGTAGTAATAAGCTTTTAATATATCTATATTTGCAGCGGATAAAGTATCTTCTGTAAAAATGGCAAATTGCTCCGATTTTTTTATGTAATATAAATATTGTTCTTTATCAGTTGTGATGATTTTTTGATAAGATAAAATGCGATAAAATTCATCTGTTTTATAATACACTTGATGTTTTTTTGAAAATGCAAGTGCATCTAAAATGACTTTTTCACATTTTTCATAACTGCCATATGCGAGTAAAATAATTGCTTCTTTTAAATATAATTGTATATGTGTAATAAGATCCATTTCTAAATTCTTCGTTTTATATTCGTCGCGAATTGTGGCGATCATCTGTAAACATTCTTTATATTTTTTCTGCTTGAAGAGCATATAGTAAAACAGTAGTTTCGTTTCAGTACTTTCGCGATACAAAGTATATTTTTCAAATATAGAAACAGCGGTTTCAACGTAATATTCAATATTATAATCGTTCATAACAGCTGCTGCTGTTATGAACTGTTTATATAAACGAGCTGTATTTAAAGTAGAAGGTAGCTCTTTTTGAACGATAGGTAGTAAAGTTTCATATACTTCATCGCATTTATTCTTTATGAGTCGCTCCATTTTTTGAATGAGTTCTACAATTTTTCCTTCATCTTCTTCTAATAAAAAACTCGTTTCACATTCAAGTTTTTCTGCAATATATTGTAATGTTTTCATGGAAGGTGTAGCTTTTCCATTTTCAATTTGACTAAGCATACTTTTTGTCAGTTCCGAACCTGCTAGTGCTGTTTGCGTAAGTTTTTTTTCTTTTCGTAATGCTTTAATTTTTTCTCCGAGAGTTGCCATATTGTAGCTCCTTTATAATTAAAAAGTTAAATACAATTAAACTTTTTGTTGTAATAATTGGAAAGTTGATTATATAATAAGTTTAACACAATTTAACTTTTAAAGGGAGAGTGTCAGAATGGAAGATATAAGTATAGATCAAAATGATTCAAGAATGAAGATTGCAACGAGAAATATCATTTTAATGATGATTGGAAAAATGACGTCTTTATTAGGCGCAGGTATTTATACGTTCGCAATGGGGTTATATGTATTAAAGACTACTGGTTCAGGGATGGGGTTTGCAACTACGCTCGTTTGCGGATCACTTCCAAGGATGATCTGTGGTCCGATTGCGGGTGCTGTAGCTGACCGTGTGAATCGAAAATGGCTTGTCATTGGTACTGATTTATTAAGTAGTTTAACGATGCTTATTATGTTTATTCTTGTTACTATATTTGGACCATCACTTCTTTTTATTTATATTTCAGCAGCATTATTATCAATTTGTGCAAGTTTTTATTCTGTTGCATTAACTTCGTCTATTCCTAATTTAGTAGATGAGGGGCGTATTCAAAAAGCGAGTGCTTTAAATCAAACGGCAGCTTCTTTATCAAATATTTTAGGACCAATTATTGGTGGAGTAATATTTGGTTTCTTTTCAATTCAGTCGTTCTTTTTGTTAAATAGTATTACGTTCTTTTTAGCGGTTATTTTGCAATTATTTATTGTATTTGATTTATATAAAAAAGAAGTGGCTGAGAGTAAAGAGCATTTCTTGACGAGTATAAAAGAAGGTTTTTCATATGTAAAACGACAACATGAAATATATGGTTTAATGAAAATAGCATTGTGGGTAAACTTTTTTGCTTGTGGGCTAACCGTTGCACTGCCATACATTATCATACGTACATTGCATTTATCTTCAAAGCAACTCGGAACTGTAGAGGGAATGTTAGCAGTCGGAATGCTAATGGGTGCGATTACTTTATCAGTGCGTAAAGAAGTGAATAATCCGTTTCGTTCTATTTATACTGGACTGTTTTTGTTTGCAGGTTTAAGTTTATGTACAGTATTCCCGTTGTTAGTTACCATTCCAAAAGTAGCAAGTTTTATTTACTATATTGCTTTCATGATGTTAACTGGTATAGCAATTATGGTTGTCAATATTCCGATGCAAGTACATATGCAAAAGACGACAGATCCGAGCTACTTAGGGCGCGTATTTGGCCTACTTGAAACAATTGCGACTGCAATCGCACCGCTCGGTATGATTGTATATGGATTATTGTTAGACATGTTGCCAACTAGCATTGTTATGATGACAATAGGCGGAGGTTTATTGTTAGTTGTATTAGTTGGAGTAAGGCAACATATGGCGAAAAAACAAGTGGATGTGTCGGCTTAAAAACAAGAAAATAATAAAAATGACCAAATTAGTATTTTAGTTTTTGAAACTCTTTTTCATGTATGTTACAGTATAGTGAGCAGGCAAAGAAAAGGAGACAACAGCATGAAAAAATTAAGTTTTGTTATGCTTTTTCTATTAGTCGTAATGGCTGGATGTAGCAATTATGACACATATATTGAAACAGGTATGCAATCATTGAAAGATGAAAAATATAGTGATGCAACAATGTGGTTTGAAAAAGCAGAAAAAGAGAAATCAGGAAATGAAGCGAAATCATATAAAGAAATGGCCGAGAAAATGGATCACGGAGCTACAGCATTAAAAGACGGTAAGTATTTAGAAGCGAAAGACATTGCAAATGAAGTGTTACAAATGAAAAAAGACGATGCACTTGAAACAGCTGTAACATCAAATGCCGAGAATATGCTTCAAAAAGCAAAAGATGTAGAAAAGAAAGTAAATGAAAGAGTAGCAAAGCGGAGAAAAGTAGAAGAAGAAGGAATTGATAAACTCATTAAAGCTGTCGATAGTATAGATGATGTGAAAGAAAAAGAGAAAAAAGTTTCAGAAGCATTAGATAAGGCTGAAGAGGCACAAGCAAAAATTGAAGCGAAGAAAAATAAATAGAGTTATAGCTTAAAAGACTGTCGTGTAAAGCGACAGTCTTTTAATTTTTTGTTGCATAAGAAGTGATGTTATGTAGTAAAAAAGAAATAATTTTAGAATTCCACCTGTCCTCATGATGAATCGTATAAATGTTACGTTGAAATTCAAATTCAGGGATGGGTATGTAGCGTAGTTCATTTCGTTGTACTTCTTGTTCAATAGCAAGTTTAGAAATAAAGGCAACCCCATTACCGTATTTTAAAATTTGTTTCATCGTTTCTAATGAATCTAATTCAATTTCTGATTGGAATGTAATGTTATGAGCTAACATCCATTTTGTAAGTAAATCTCTCGTTGTAGATGGATTACGATGTAGTAATATGCGTTCCTTTTCGATATCTTGTAATGATACATTTTCTTTTTTTGAAAAATGATGTTCTTTGGAGAAAGCAAGAACAAGTGTATCAGGCATTACATTCGTCTGTTTTAAAAGTGATTCATCAAACGGTGCTGCTGAAATTACACCGAGATCAATTTCATGATTTTGTAGCATCGTTCGAATTTCAGGAGCTGTTTTTACCATGAGTGTTATTTTTATATTTGGAAATTCACATTGAAATTGATGAACAATTTTTGGTAAAAGATAAGTCGCTGGTACATAACTAGCTCCAATTGTTATAGCTCCTTTATGAAAATCTTTAAACTCTTGCGTGACCCGTCTAGCCTCTTTCATAAGTGCATCTATTTTACAAGCATAATGATGCAATGCTTCACCAGCCTCTGTTAAGAAATACCTTCCCGAACGTAATTCGAATAAAGATACACCGAGTTCCTCTTCTAAGCTTTTTATATGGAATGTAATAGTAGGTTGTTTAACACCTAGTTTTTCTGCAACGATCGTAAGCTTTTTGTATTTCTTAATAAGCACTACAATTTCTAATTTTAAGAGATTCATTATGAATTGCCGCCTTTTTTATTTTAACTATAGAAAAAATCTATAGAAATAAATAGTTTGTTAGAAGTTTTTTAATTTAATCTTTACAGTACATTAACATTCAGTATAAATCTTCCATATAGAATGAAAGCAGGTTAAGAGTGAGGGGAGAGAGGTGAAACGATGGACATTCAAATTAGTGGATTAGAAAAGAATTTTGGAAAAACGCAGGCGTTAAAGCCATTACAAATTGTGATGAAACAAGGTGAATTCACCACACTTTTAGGGCCTTCGGGATGTGGGAAAACGACTTTACTTAGAATGATAGCAGGACTTGAAGAACCAGATAAAGGTGAAATATATTTTGGAGATACGTGCATGTATTCTTCTTCTAAAAAAATAAAAACATCTCCTCATGAACGTAATATAGGTATGGTATTTCAAGATTTTGCTTTATGGCCACACATGACTGTATTTGAAAATGTTGCATTTGGTTTAAGAGCTACAAAGCAAACGAATCAATTACGGGAAAAAGTAGAAGAGGCAATAAAGCGAGTTCGCTTGCAAGGAATGGAGAAACGTTATCCGCATGAACTTTCTGGCGGACAGCAGCAACGTGTCGCATTTGCGAGAGCGATTGTAACGAAGCCACATTTCATTTTGTTTGATGAACCGCTCAGTGCACTCGATGCCATTTTGCGAGAAGAAATGCGGTTAGAGCTTATGGATATCGTTCATTCCATTGGTTTAACGGCATTGTATGTAACCCACGATCAAACAGAAGCGATGTCAATGTCAGACCAAATTATTGTCATGAAACAAGGAGAAGTATTACAAAAAGGAACACCAGAAGATATTTATGTGAAGCCATCTCATGAATTTGTTGCAAAATTTGTTGGTAAGGCAAATTGGCTTGTAGAGGGTAAACAAATGGTTCGTCCAGAGCATGTGAGCTGGACAAAAAATGAAGTGTGTGAAATGTATACAGGTGAAATCCAGCACGTTACATATGTAGGAGAGCGTTATGAAGTGAAAGTAAATATGGGGACACTCGGAATATGGACAGCTTATCACAATAGTAAGCTAAGCATCGGAAAGCCAGTATCGTTATATGTACCGAAAAAATGTATTCACCATATAGGGGGAGAATCGTATGAAGAAATTCAGTTCGCTTAAGTCGTTATTTGTATGTACTTTATTATTTTCTGCCGTAGTAACAGGGTGTAGTTCAAAGACAGGTAATGCAGATGCAAAAAGTAAAACTACGAATGAAAAGAAGATTGTTGTATATAGTGCAGGACCAAAAGGATTAGCAGAAAAAATTCAAAAGGACTTTGAAAAGAAAACGGGTATAAAAGTGGAAATGTTTCAAGGAACAACAGGTAAAATTTTAGCGCGAATGGAAGCCGAAAAGAAAAATCCAGTCGTTGACGTAGTCGTACTTGCATCTTTACCAGCGATGGAAGGATTAAAAAAAGATGGACAAACGTTAGCTTATAAAGAAGCGAAACAAGCTGATAAGCTTCGTTCTGAATGGTCGGATGATAAAGGACATTATTTTGGATATAGTGCTTCAGCGTTAGGAATTGTGTATAACACAAAAAATGTGAAGACAGCGCCTGAAGATTGGAGCGATATAACAAAAGGAGAATGGAAAGGGAAAGTGAATCTTCCAGATCCAGCACTTTCAGGTTCAGCTTTAGACTTTGTGACAGGATATGTGAAAAAGAATGGAAAAGATGGATGGAATTTATTTGAACAGCTTAAGAAAAATGAAGTTACAGTAGCAGGGGCAAACCAAGAAGCGTTAGATCCAGTTGTAACAGGAGCAAAAGATATGGTCATTGCGGGTGTTGATTATATGACGTACAGTGCAAAAGCAAAGGGTGAACCAGTTGATATTGTTTATCCAAAAAGCGGAACAGTTATTAGTCCACGTGCAGCAGGTATTATGAAGGATAGTAAAAATGTAAAAGGTGCAAAAGAGTTTATTGATTATTTATTATCAGATGATGTACAAAAACAAATTTCTAAAGCGTATTTATTACCCGGTAGAACAGATATAAAAGCGGAAAATAGACCGAATGTGGAAGAGATTCCAGTATTACATATTGATTGGAAAACAGTTGAGAAAGAACAAGATGAAATAGGAAAACAATTTAAGAAAGTATTTCAATAAGATGGTGATTACATGGTAAATCGATTTGGATCAGTAAGGCAAGTTGGGATGACGGTAGCGTTGTTACTTGTGGCGATGTTAATCGTCATTCCGCTTTTTCTCATTTTACTTTCTAGTGTATATGAAAATAGTAGTTGGAATTTTTTAAAGCCGTTTGAAGTGATGCAGAGTGGTGGATTAGCTGGGATTTTTCTGAATTCGATGCTTCTAGGTGTACTCGTAGTAATAGGGGCAACTATCTTTGCATTTCCACTAGCTTTCATTATGAGCAAAACAGATGTTGGAAAGCATAGCAAGTTAGATATTGTTTTTATGATTCCATTTATGACACCGCCGTATATTGGATCGATGGGCTGGATTTTGTTCATGCAACCGAACGGATATTTTGAACAGTTTTTTCCGATGCTAAAGACGGTTTCATCTTCGTTCTTTAGCTTAGGAGGTATGGTTTTAATTATGAGTCTGCATTTATTCCCATTTCTTTACTTCATGTTGAAGAATACATTACTTCAAATTGGGAGTAGTAAAGAAGAAGCGGCAGCAGTTCATGGTGGAAGCTTTTTCTATTGTTTAAGAAAAATAATATTACCGTTATTAGTATCAAGTTATGTAATGGGTGCTTTACTCATTTTCGTAAAGACGATTGCTGAATTTGGAACACCGGCTACATTTGGACGAAGAATCGGATTTCATTTGTTAACATCAGAGATTCATAAATTTATTTCGAGTTGGCCAATTGATTTTAGTAGTGCAACAGCATTATCTTCTTTATTACTTAGTGCATGTATGCTCATTTGGTATATGCAAAACGTATTAAATCGAAAGTATTCATATGCAATGGTTAGTGGAAAAGGTGTGAAATCTAAAAGGTACACTTTGTCTATATATGTGCGCGTTGTAGCATGGGTTTATGTAATTGGTTTATTAATCGTATCAATTGGAATCCCGTATTTTTCTATACTGATTGCTTCTTTGTCAAAATTAAGAGGCGGAGGCTTACAGTTACATAACTTTACAACGAGTCATTATGAAGCATTATTTACAATCGGATCTCCAGGATTAGAAGCTCTATGGAACAGTTTTCTTTTTTCACTTATAACAGCGATTATTGCTGTTATGATTGGCGTCTTTTTAGCACTTATGATTCGAAAGGGGAAAAAGTCCTCTGAAAAATGGCTGGATATGTGCGGTATGTTACCGAACATGGTACCAGGAATCGTAATGGTTGTAGGGCTTATTTTATTTTGGAATTCCCCCTATATGCCCCTGTCCATTTACAATACACCAGTCATGGTAATCGTAACGTACGTTGTTCTTTTTTTACCTTATACAGTGCAGTATGTAAAAGCATCGCTCGGGCAAATTGATGATTCTCTCGTGCAGGCAGGAAGTATTTTTTCTGGGAATTATATGTATATTTTTAGAAAAATAATATTCCCTCTTATCATCCCGGGTATTCTTGCCGGATGGGCGATGACATTTACAATCTCGATAAGGGAGTTAGTAGCATCGCTTCTCGTACTACCTCCATCGGTAGAAACGTCAGCAACATTTATTTTTGCTCAATTTGAACAAGGAGAAGTATCTATTGGAATGGCGATGGCTGTCGTTTCAGTTGGACTTACAACACTATGTTTATTACTTCTGCAGCATATGGAGCACAAACGAAAAGGGGTAGCATGATGAGGGTAGAAGTGTGGGGAGGAGCGGGAGAATACGGTCGCTCCTGCTACTTCGTAAAAAATAAAGAGACAAAAATATTATTTGATTGTGGTATTAATCGGTCATATGAGGATAGTTATCCAAAAATAGAACGAGAAGTTGTACCGTTTTTAGATGCAGTATTTTTGTCACATATTCATGAAGATCATACGATGGGCTTACCTTTATTAGCGAAGTATGGATATAAGAAAAAAATATGGACAACTCGTTATACGAAGGAGCAACTCCCAGCTTACTATGAAAAATGGAGAAACTACAATTTGGCGCAAGGATGGCATGTACCTTATACCGACCAAAATGTAAAAGATTTAAATTATGTATATATTGATGAGATTAGCAATCCGAATGAATGGGTACAGATTACTCCTACATTGCGTTTTCAATGGGGGTATAGTGGGCATGTATTAGGAGCTGTTTGGTTTTTAGTGGATATGAGTCATACATATGTATTCTATTCTGGCGATTACTCAGCAGAGTCTAACATATTGCGAGCTAATTTACCTGAGAAGTTGCACGGCGATATAAAAGTCGCAATTGTTGATGCCGCTTATCATACTGATGATGTTTCGCAACATGAACGAATAAACGAACTATGTACAGAAATTGAACGCGCCGCCGGGAATAAAGGGATAACATTACTACCATTGCCCCCCCTTGGTAGGGCGCAAGATATCGTATTGTATTTATATAAAAAATATAAAGAACTCCCTATTATAGTAGATCAAGAAATTTTGGATGGATTTCAACAGATGTTCGCATATAAAGATTGGATCAAAAATAATGAAGAACTTGAAGAGCTAATGGAGAGTTTAAAAAGAAACATAATAGTTATGGATGATGACAGCGGTACGCAACATAGTTATGGAATAGTTGTAATGAGTGATGCGAATATGCAAACGAAGCGAGCACAGTTATATTATGAACAACTTCGGCATGAAAAGCGAAATTCTATTATCTTTACTGGACATATTGCGAAAGGGAGTTTTGCAGAAAAAGTTTTGAAGGAACGTGTAGGTAAAGAATGTAGGGTGAAGCGAGTTCCATATAAAGTTCACCAAAGTATAAGAGATGTGAAAGAGATGTTAAATACATTATCACCAGAACATACGGTGTTAGTACACGCTTTGAAAGAGGATACGGATCGATTACAGAAAAAGCTTAGCACCGCAGGGTATGAAAATGTATATTCACTTACTATGGAACGAATAGAAGTCATTTGAAATGTAAAGGGGATAGGTATATGAAAAGCGTATTTGTATTCGTAAGTATTTTCTTTTGTTGTTTCCTTTATAACGTTAAGGAAGGATTTGCCGCTAGTCCAATGACACCTAGTTTTGAAGTGAAGTTATTATTAAAGCCAGAACAAGTACTAGGTCCTAACAAAGAGATGAAGCAAGATGTACTAGAGCATTTCCAGGCTGGTACAAATTATGAAAGAATACAAGTACAGTTTTTAGATACTGCAAATAAAAATTTAAGTAATGAAGGCTGGTTTGCCAGAATACGAAAGAAAGAATTTAGTAAAGATTTTGAGCTAACATATAAAAAAAGATATCCTATTCCAAATGGTGTAATTCAAGATGCACTAGAAGTAGCTAAAAAAGAAGGATTCGATAGTAATACGGATAGTTATGAGGCGGAAATAGACTGGGGATTTGAAAAGAAAACGTTAAGTATTTCAAATAAGAAAAGTTACAGTGCGAAAGGATATGGAGTACTTGATTTACCAAACGAAAAAGCTGCTCAAAACATGTTAGTAGAAAAGTTACCGGGGAAAATGAACAAATGGTTGTATACGAATTGGGGAGAAGAGATGTTAAGGGATTCCCGTATTTACGGTCCTGTATTAATGAAAAGGTATACAGGGGAGTTTGAAAATAGTAAAACGAATATTGAAGTTTGGCCACTTAGTAATACAGGGAAAATAGAAGATGATTTCGTAATAGAAGTGTCGTTTAAAACAAAAGAGGCAAGTATTGCAAAAGAAAAAAGAGAATTATTAATGAAGAGTTTAGACCAAAAAGGATGGTTGTTACCGAAAGATAGTTTGAAAACAGAGCTTATTTTTCAGTGAATAGTAAAAAGGAATCCAGATGCCATGGATTCCTTTTTTTAATATATGAGTATTAAGCTAAATCAGCTGACACGAACATATCACTATTTTGAAGGTTTTTAGAGCGTAAACTATAAGCAACGACCTTCTTTTTATATTGCTTTACAACATCAACATGCTCTTCATGGCTATAAATATAAAATGTAAAATCTTTTTTGCCGCGTTTTGCATTAATAATTAGAGGCGTACCCTCATTATGTGGCGGTGCGTAATAGCGATCTAAAAATAAACCTTCGTTAAAATCATGAATAATTTTGGATTTTTGTTCGCCTTCTAAGTTATTTCCATTGATTGTAACAGTCGCATTCTCTTCTTCCAGTTGTGGATGTGTTTCGTACTTGCTAATAATGGATTCAATAACAGTGTTAGGAAGGCTCGAAACGATAATTTTAAATGCCCCAAATACAACTAACATAACAATAAACCAAGTCGTCATAGTATATCATCCCCTTTTTCCTATTAAATAATATAACTCATATGATAATAGTACATATGGTGAACTTTTGTATAATTTGTGAAAAATTTTCTTTTTTTGAACGTTTTTTAACAAATGGAGCTTTGTAAAGAATGAGAGGGAATATTTGGTATGATAAAAATGTAAAGACGTTATATATTTTATAAGGGGGTTATAAAATGGGGAAATTAGATGGTAAGGTCGCTTTTGTTACAGGAGCTGCGATGGGGAACGGAGCTGGAATTGCACATGTATTTGCAGAGCTAGGGGCGAAAGTATTACTTGTTGATATTTCAGAGACAGTTCATGAAACTGCCAAAAATATCGTAAGTAAAGGGTTAGATGCTGCGAGTTATGTAGTCGATGTAGCTGATATGAATGCTGTTAAAGAAGTAGTGAAAGATGCATATGAGAAGTACGGAAAGATTGATGTGTTAGTAAATAACGCTGGTGTTATTCGACTTGCAAATTTTTTAGATATGTCAGATGAAATGCGTGATTTTCAATTTCAAGTAAATATTAATGGGGTATGGAATTTTTCTAAAGCGGTATTGCCATATATGATTGAGAAAAGTTACGGAAAGATTGTGAATATGTCTTCTGTAACAGGAACATTGGTTGCTGATGAAGGTGAAACTGCATATGCAACGACGAAAGCAGCAATTTGGGGATTTACAAAAGCATTAGCACGAGAAGTTGCAAAACATCATATTACTGTAAACGCAATTTGTCCAGGTTACATTATGACACCAATGGCAGAGCAAATAGCAAATGAATCTGATCCAAATGAGCCGAGTAATGTAATCGATGGAATTGCTTCAGGTGTTCCTTTAGGACGTTTAGGGAAAATTGAAGAAGTAGGTCAGTTAGCAGGTTTTTTAGCATCCGATGAATCAAGCTACATAACAGGTACACACATTGTCATTGATGGTGGTAGCACATTGCCAGAAACAGTTTCAGTCGGTGTAAAGTAAAAGGACTATGAATGAGAGTTTTAGTTCTTTCAATTATAACGCTAGAAGGAATCAGAAAGAGATTTCTTCTAGTATTATAATGTTATGTACTATTATTAGAAAAATCAATTTTGTTACAAAAAGTTGAAATCGAAGTATTTTAAAAGAAAAAGGTTTATAATAAAAATATAACTAATAACCACATTACTAATTATAAGGAAGTGTAACTATGAGTACTGTAGCAATCGTATATGGTATTATTCTTTCCACAATTATTGTTTTGTTTTTTGTTGGGGTTTCACGTTATATTCATAAATGGAAAGAAGGCGTTGCGAAATTAAATCACATTGAAGAAGAACTTAGTGATTTAATGTTACATCATGGTAAGTAAAAAGTTTATTTTCAGCTAAATAATGTGAAAAATATCACAAAACATGCTCTCCTTATGAAGGCATGTTTTTTTGTTATGTGAATGATTAGGTACATTCATACATTTTTTCCATACGATACATTGTGAAGGTAGAAATGTATCGTATGGAAAAGAGGGATAAAATGAGTAGTTCAGGTGTTGTTCCAGATAATAAAAATTTAAAGAAAAGCTCAGGAACTCCAAACCTTTTCTTTGATTCGAGAAAAAATATCTTTTTTAAAAGGGATGAGAAAAACGTTGCATATGAAGTTACGTCAACGCAGTTACCAGCGATGATAGGTGGAGCATTTGTTGATTTATTTATGACAAAAGGACATATGCGAGAACCGCATTGGCATCCGAATGCGTGGGAATTAGATGTTGTTGTATCAGGAGAAGCAATTACATCCATTTTAAATCCCGAAACGAATCAATTGCAAAATTATCATGTAAAAGCGGGGCAAACTGTCTTTATTCCAATGGGATGGTGGCATTGGATCACAGCGGTAACAGAAGAAGTACAATTACATTTGTTCTTCAATAACGATCAGTTTGAAACAGCAGAAGGATCAGACATACTTAGATTAACACCGCCAGAAGTATTTCAAGCTGCATACGGTGTAAGTGCAGAAAAATTAGAGAAGGACCTTTCGCCAATTAAGGAGTCAGTTGTAATTGGTCCCCCTAACTTTAATCGAATAAAAGGTGTTAAAGAAAGTGGCGACTCAAATATAGTCGTTACGTTAAATGGGCAAATAACTTCATGTGAAATAGAATAACTCTTTCTTTTTAGGAAGAGTTATTCTATTTTGTATAATTTTGTAATTAGATTCGTTATAATTATAATATAGAAGGGAATATATGAGAGGGGGTATATTGTGAACATATTAAAAATTATAGGAATTGTTGCAGGAGTCATTATAGTAGCCGTTATAGCTTTCTTTTTTATTATGAAGTACTATTTGTCAAAAGAAGACCCTAATTACGTATTACAGTACATAAAAGAGCATAAAGGTGATAGAACATGTTCATTATTAATTAGGAAAAATGGGGAAGTAGTAACATCTATAAATGAAAATGTAAAATTACCATTAGCAAGTATGGCAAAAATCGTAATAGCAGTTGAATTTGCTAAGCAAGTATCAGAAGGGAAAATAAGTCGAGATGAACAAATTTCATTGTACGAGTTAGATAAATATTACGTTAAAGATACTGATGGTGGAGCGCATCCTGACTGGTTAGAAGATGCTAGAGAGAGAGAATTCGTGAAAAATGGACAGATTACTTTAGAAGAAGTAGCTAAAGGCATGATTCATTATAGTTCTAATGCAAATACAACATATTTGTTAGATAAGCTTGGAATAGAAAGAGTAAATGAAAGTATAAAAGAGTTAGAGCTTACCAGTCATGACAAGTTCTCTTCATATACTGCTTCATTATATATGAGAGGGTATGTAGAAAAAGAGCTTCATGAGCCAGAAAATCAATCGTTAGAAAAGATACGTAACATGTCACAGGATGAGTATAATCAACATATGTTACAAATACATGAATGGATGAAAGACGAAGAAGAATGGAAAAAGCGGGATATCCCATTAAAGGTAGATATGGAATTTCAGCGAATTTGGTCAGATCGATTAGTGGGTGCAAACGCTAAAGATTATATGAGTATAATGGAAAAGATAAATAGTAGAAAGTATTTTCCAAAATCAATGCAAGAAGAAATCGAGAACATTTTCAAAGGAACAGTTAAAAATAATAAGTTCGAATATGCTGGTCAAAAAGGTGGTTCTACCGCATTCGTATTGACAAAAAGCTTGTATACTACAGATAAGAAAGGGAATAAAGTAGAAGCTGTCATTATGTTTAACGGTATAGAAGATCAAATTGCATATCAAAAGTTGAGAAATAATGTAGACTATTTTATTCGAGATATTATAACAAGTGAGGAATTTAGAAATAAATTATAATAGAATAATTTTATTATGTAAACAAGATGCTATTAAAGGTAGGTGTTGAGATGAGGTTGAAGGAGTATATGCTTGAAACGTTTCCAAATTTAGAACTTAGACCACCTCTATTTTATAATGGGGATATTGGTATTCGCTTTAAATTAGGTGTGAACTATGATTGCACTAATATTTATGAAAACTGCCCATATTTAGAAGGCGTTTATAATAGAGCCATTACTTTATTTCAGTCTTTACATTCCAAAACAGATGATATGTATATTGTAGTGGATGTAGATGACTATGCAGACGGTGAAACTTTTAAACACAAATTGAATATCTTTTCTAAGTATGTAAAAGAGAAGTCTGATTTGTTTAAGTTACACAAAAATACAATCCCTTATGTTTTTCCAGAAGACGATGAAGACGGGGTATATAAAACATATAGATATACTTTGAAATGTAAAGTTTCAAACTTGAAATACATTCCTATGATAAAAGCAATTTGTAATCAAGATATGGGGATAAAACCACGTATTTTTCATAGGGTGTATTTCATAAATATTAACAAGAATACTATATTTCACATTTATGATGATAGAGGTTGTGATGTATTAGCTACCTCTCCTAATACAATTAGGAATATGTATCATACATATAATGATTGGATATTAGAATACGACAGAAATAAAATTGATAAAGTATTTAATTGAATGTAGTCTATTTTAAATGAGGGAAATACCATATGGGGTGTTTCCTTTTTATTAATATGAAAATCAACATTTAAATTTGGCGGCACTTATTGTAAAAGTAAAGGGATTTGATGATAATGTATTGAATTTGGGTAGAAACGGAAAAAGGAGATGAATAAATGACAACAATATATTTCGTTCGCCATGCCCATTCTACCTATACAAAAGAAGAACGGGAGCGACCTTTATCTGAAAAAGGGCACTTAGATGCAGAGAATGTAACACGCTTATTAAAAGATAAACATATTGATGTTGTGATTTCTAGCCCGTACAAAAGAGCAATTCAAACTGTACAAGGAATTGCGAATACATATGATGTATCGATACAAATAGAAGAAGATTTACGAGAAAGGTTATTAAGTTCAGAGCCGGTAGCAGATTTTAATGATGCTATCGAGAATGTGTGGGAAGATTGGAGTTTTGCATACGAAGGCGGAGAATCGAATGATGTAGCGCAAAGGCGTGCTGTAATATGTATTCAAAATATATTAAAAAAATATGAAGATAAGAATATTGTAATAGGAACTCATGGGAATATTATGGTATTACTCATGAACTATTTTGATTCAAAATATGATTTTCGATTTTGGAAAACAATTCGTATGCCCGATATATTTAAGTTGAATTTTCATAATGAGGATTTAGTTTCTGCCGAAAGGATAGAGAATACGGGTCATCAGATAAATAATTTGTAAAAGTTTATCAAAAAAAGAGGAAAGAGAGAAGTTATTGTAGAAGTATGACTTTGTAACATAAAAAATATGTTAAAGGAGGCTGTTTACATGTTTGAGAAAGAGAAAGAAGGGCTTATTGAAGTTCACAACGTATATGAAATTGTACCACCAGATGGAACAATTATTGGTATGGCAACGGAAGAAGAAATGGAAATTGCTGCTGAACTAGAGCTGCAGTACTATGCCCATTCTCGTTTGTTAGAAGCAAATATTCAGTTAGACGGCTCCTCCTACAAAGAGTTACTTCAGGAGTTCCAGGAGTACGAAAGAAAATCAATGAGCTTTTGGCGAGCAATACATAAGCGTTTAGCTGTGCCATGGGCATGGGTATTACGTATTGACGTTGCGAATGGTCCTATATATGTAAGTAATGGGAATGCGTATTACGAAGAAATCGATGATGAAGAAGATTATGAATAGATAAGTAAGGAAGCAGCTTTAGTTGCTTCCTTTTTTTATTCGTACAGATTGAACAGCCTCAATAATAATATCTGGTCGATCATTTTCTATTCCGTGACCAGCATGTTCGGCAAGTATATATTGGCTGTTTATTGAGATTTGTAATTGTTCATGAATCAGTTCTTGCCACATTGCTTCAAGTTGTGTCGCTTCCTCTTTTTGCATGCCGTCCTCAGTCAACTGAGTAATAGAATATTGAGGGTCTCTACCGATAACGATTAAAGGTACTTCTATTGTTTTATAGAGTTCTTTTATTGAGCGAGCACAATTTTTCCACTCCGATAGTTCAGAAGCTGTCGCTTTATATAATGTAGGAGAGGTAGAAAATTCAATTTGCTGTCTTGATTGATCGGCTAGCATAGTCTTTAGTTCATTAGAAAGCATCTCTACATCCATTTTGGAGTAGGTATTATATTTTTGAAGCCACATATCATCCGAATCAGTCTGATCAGAAATTGGTAAATGAAGTTCATCTAATCTGTGTAAGTTCATAGAAGTAGAATCAACTAAAATAAGTGATTGTAGCTTATTTTCATATAACATCGCAAAATGTTGTGCACATAAACCTCCATAGGAATGACCGATTAGAATGATTGGTTCGTGAATATCTAGTTTTTGTAGTAACATATGAAGTTCTTTTGTTGTTTGTAATGTAGTACGTGAATGATTCCCTAGCTCACTTTTTCCGTAACCTGGGCGATGGTAGGAAACGACTGTAAAGTGCTGTGAAAGCTTTTCTATAATAGGAAGCCAATCATAAAATGAGCAAGTCATTCCGGTTTGAATGACTACAGTTTGTTTACTACTTCCTTTCATATATACTTCTATAGTTTGCCCCAATACCTCTACAAATTTATAAATAGTAAACCCTCCTAACTAAGATTGAAGTAATTTTTGACAAGCAAAAATAATACACCAAACCCCTATACCGAACAGGACAGATGTACTAAGTGAAAATGAGTTTCTTAACCCAATATAGACGATAAATAATAGTAGTGCGGATGCAGGAAATCCATATAATACACCTATAGCAAATTGACTTAATTCTTGTTTATTCCCGCCTTCGAAAGAAATCCAAAATAGGCTCAGTAAACTTACGAGAGGAAGGGCAGCAATAAACCCGCCAATCGTACTATAATGTTTAGCTACTTCAGTAATAACACCGATAATAAGTGCCGAAACGATTACTTTAACGAGGAAATGCATACTTTGCCTCCTTCGCTAATAATGAAAAAGCTTTTTCAATTAATTGTTGTTCTTCTTTCGATAACTGCGATTCTAATATTTTTATCTTTTCTTTATCTAGTAAAGTATGCTTTTCTAATACTTCAATGCCTTCTTTCGTTAAAGTAAGGTTCACAACTCTTTCATCTTGTTTGTTTCTTTCTTTCATGATATACCCTTTTTGAATAAGGCGCTTTACGTGTTCAGAAGCTGTGTTATGAGAGAGAGTAAGCTCAGTAGCGACTTTTCCAATTGTTATATCTTTCTCACGAGAAATGATTTGTAAAATACGAATGGCTTGGTGAGAAAGGTTGTCTTCATATTCATATCGTAAGTGATAATAAATGCTCTCCCAATGCTGATTGATGTCTTTCATAATAAATCCTCCTGTTTTTATGTCGTATAATAAGATATATTCGCTATTAAAGAAGTAAAATCCTTTTATTTGGATAAAAAATGTTGAAAAAGTTTATTTTTATTGAAATATAAGGTAATCTATGTGTAAAGGTATACATTCAGCAAGAGAGAGGATGATAGCTGTGAATACATTCAAATGGATGAGTCATGAACAGATGTATGTAGATGAAATACATGTTGAAAAATGTGGTCCTCTTTCAGTCGGCGTATATGGGGGAAATCAAGAGAGTGATGCATATGAACGAGGAGATGCGGTGCTTGCTTGGTGGGATCCGGAATTACAATTTGAATTTGTTATGATTTTTGATACACACCACAAAACAAAAAATATTGATTATATAATAGAAGCCATTTCAGAAAGAAAAGAGAAACTAAAAGAGTTATTTTCCTACCCGATACATTTAGCTTTTCATCATACACATATGTACTTATTAGCGTTATTTACAGATGAGTTGTTTATTGAAAAATGTGATCAAGATGATGAAGAACTTGCATGTTTAATTTGTTTGAGAAAAGGCGAATTTTTATATTGGTTATCAGTTGGTGATTGCTTCGCATATTTATTCCATTCTGAGAAAACGAAGAATGGTAAAGGGCGATTAAATAAACGGAAGAATTACGAATATATTGGTAGGAAAAATATTTTTGCAGCAAATACACCTTGCTTTACGTCAGGTGTAAGAGGATTAGAAAAAGGAATGAATCACATCGTAATGGCAACGGACGGTATTTTAGAGTGTGATAAACGAAGGTTTGATGATGACCAATCTTTAATAGAAATATTACACGACGGAAGTTGCTTACAGATTGAGCCAGTATTAACAAATGTACTGCAGTGGAAAGGTAGAGATTGTGCCACAATTATTGGATGGTCCATTGACACTGAAAATAAACGATGTGCTAATTAATATAAAAGGAGTTCAAGGTTTTTATCCTTGAACTCCTTTTTTTAAGCAATATGGATGTGATACGTTTTTAACCACTCATTTACTTGTAGCATATACTCCATAGCACTTCTTGCTTCGAAATTGTTAATTTCTTTATTACTTTGATTGGCAATAGCAAGTAATGTGGAATGATTAATAAGTGAGAAAATAGGATTGTTTTTATTACTACACATGTCGAGTGATAAATGACGGATTGTTTGTAAATAATGTGGGTCTTGTGAAGTTGGATACGCACTTTTTCTTCTATTCCGTACATCGTCAGGTAAAGCAGGCTTTAATGCTCTACGTAATATGCCTTTTTCAATATTATCAATGCTTTTTATGTTGAAAGGAACGTTCCATAAATATTCAACTAATCGATAATCGCAAAACGGTACACGAACTTCAAATCCTACAGCCATACTCATACGGTCTTTACGGTCAAGTAAGAACGGAAGAAATCTCGTTAAAAATAAATAAAACATTTGACGTTGTTTCGCGGATTTTTTACTTTCACCTTCAAGAGTAGGTACTTCAAGTATCGCTTCTTGGAATCGTGTATCAATATAGTTTTCTAGATTACATTGGTTACTTACTTCATTTAGTAGAAGAGGAGATGTATTCTTCCAATTTGTTAGCCAAGGAAATTTATCTACATATAGTAATTCTTCTTGATGAAACCAAGGATATCCACCGAATACTTCATCAGCAGATTCGCCCGATAAAGCTACGGTCGCATCTTTTTTCATTTCGCAAAATAGTAAATATAGTGAAGTTTCCATTTCACCAGCACTCGGTAAATCTTTTGCACGGAGGGGAACGAATAAGTGATTTGCTAATTCTTCAGCATTCACAATAATATCATGATGAGATGTCCCTACATGTTCAGAAACGCGTTTTACCCAAGGAGCGTCTAAACCAGTGCGAGCAAATGTCAGCTCGAAATCTTTTGCACTATTTACAAAGTCAACGGAATACGTATGAAGTGTTTTATTTTCAGCAGCAAATTCTTTCCCCGCTAGTGCAGTAATACCGCTAGAATCTAATCCTCCTGATAACATGCAAACGAGAGGGACATCGGCAATTAATTGTCTTTTTACTGTATCTTGTAAAATAGATAAAATATGTGATGATGTATCTTCTATAGAATCTGTATGGGTCTTACTTTCTAAATTCCAATACTTTGTAACTATTTTTTTATCACGTGTAAACGTTATAGAATGTCCAGCACGCACTTCTTGAATATGTTTAAAGACGCCACATCCTGGAGTTCGAAATAAGCCTAATCCAAATATTTCATTTATGCCATCCGTATCAACTTCAGCGGGGACAGATGGATGCGCTAATAATGCTTTAATTTCAGATCCGAAAATAATACTGTCATTTCTTTCTGTATAAAAGAGTGGTTTTACGCCTAAATGATCACGTGCTAAAAACAGTTGTTGCTTCTGATCATCCCATAAGGCGAAAGCGAAAATGCCGTTTAAATGTTGTACGCAGTCTTCTTTCCATTCTAAATACGAATGTAGTAACACTTCTGTATCTGAATGCGTTTCAAATGAATGACCACATTTCCTAAGTTGTTCCCTCAGCTCACGAAAATTATAAATTTCTCCATTATAAGTAAGAGCATACGTATAATCACCAGCACGAAATGTCTTCGGCTGCGTCCCGCCTTCTGGATCAATTACAATTAAACGCCGGTGTGCAAAGGCCGCGCGAGGTGAAAACCAAAATCCTTCAGCATCCGGACCACGATGCTGAATACGATTTGCCATCTTTTCTAAAATAACATGTTCATTGGAAAGATCCTTATTCCAATTTACCCAACCTGTAATTCCGCACATACACATCTCATCTCCTAATTTTTAAAAGTAGATTAACGAAATAAAATGTACACTAAGTTAAAGAGTGACTATATAAATAGTGTACTACATGAATCAAATTGCAGACTTGAGAAAATTTTCTTTGAATGCATAGTTATGTGAGACAATGGCTAAGGGAAAGTATTCCATTACATACAAAAAATAATAAAAAGATGAGAGAAAAATTTTTTCTAGACGTTATATAGGGTGTAAAAGCTTTTACAAAAAAATAAGGGGAATCGCTACATGAAATCAAATGAGAAAAATTTTATAAAAAGATTACAGCGGCAAAAAGAAGATGCGCTAGAATTTGTTGTCGATACATATTTACCACTCATAAAGGGAATCACGCATAAAGTTCTTTTTCCAGTTCAAAATGATGGACTCATAGAGGAATGTATAAACGATATATTTCTTTCCATTTGGAATAATGCAAATAAGTTTCATGGAGAGCCGAGTGATTTTAAAAAATGGATTGCAGCGATTGCGAAGTTTAAAGCAATTGATTATTACCGGAAGGCAACTAAAAAAGTAGAAATTATTTCGGATGAGTTTCATATTAGTACGGAAAAGTCAGCGGAAGATGAATTAATTGTTATGGAAGATAGAGAAGAATTATTGAAGCTTATTAATCAATTAGAACCGCTAGATCAAAAAGTATTCATTATGAAATATTTACTCGGTATGAAGACAGAGGAAATAGGTGACAAGTTAGGGTTAACCCGGGCAGCGATCGATAATCGAGTGTACCGCGGGAAAAAGAAACTACAACAAAATGCTACGAATATTAGTTTTGGAGGTAGTGCAATATGAAAGACATTTATGAACTATTAAATGATATTGACATAGATGAGAAAGAACTTGAGGAAATTGAGGCTTCTGAAATTGAAAAAGAAAAAGTGAAGCGCAATGTAAAACAATCGATACGTACGAAGAAAAAGATGAAAAGTTGGAAAAAAGGCGTTGCTGCTGCATCTATTTTAGTAGGATTATCAGTTGCAACGCTTGGTATCGGATTTCCTACATATGCAGGAGGATTGCCAATTGTAGGTGACATATTCCGATTTTTAGATAATGGTAGAACAGGGCTATATGAAAATTATAAAGAGTTTTCGACTGAGCTGAATATGACGAGGGAGAGTAATGGGGTTAAGGTTACACTCAATGATGCCATTTTTAATGGAAGAACTGTGACGATAACATATTCTATTGAAAGTGATAAAGATTTAGGGGAAAATCCAAATGTATTAGAATTTTTACAAATTGCTGGATTTAATAGTACGACTGGTATTTCTAAAATTACAAAAGTGGATGACAAGAAATACGTAGGTATGAGTACAGCAACTGATGTTGATGGTATAAAAATGGATGCTGCCAATGTCAAATGGGAGATAGATAAGATAGAAACAGTAGATGGAACACAATCAATTAAAGGGAAATGGAATTTTGCGATTTCTTTAAATGCGATGGACAGTAAAGAAATGAAACTTAAAGGAAGTTCTGAAAGCGAATTAATAAAAGTAAATATAGACAAAATGGAAGTAACACCTATGTCCTTTATCGTTTTTTACAATCAAGAAGAATCTAAGGCATTAAGAAGCAAATGGGATAGTGCAGATGTTGAGCTAGAAATAAAAGATGATTTAGGAAATAAATATGTAGGTCAAGGAAATGGAGGGACGGGTACAGTAGCAGAACCGCACAAAAGTAGTTGGAGTTCCACATTCCAAAAGTTAAATGAAAATGCAACAAAGCTTATCGTTACACCTCATGTGAACTTACGAGTACATACACCAGAAAACTTTGGTGGAGTGGAATTTATTAATGGAATCGAGAAGAAAATTGAAGTATCAAAAAAAGAAGCGAAGAGCAAAGATATTGTTCTAGATGATATCGTAATTGATTTAAAGAAATAAAAGGGAGACTGCCTAAAACCGTTAGGCAGTCTTTTTTTCGTTAAGAACTAGTAACGAGTAATGCATGCGGATGCTGCGTTTTATATTCCTCTTTCCAAGGAATGTTTAGTTGTTCCCACGATTCGCCGCTATCATTGGATTGAAACACGCCATTGTTATTTAAAGTGTAAAATGTATGTGGTTCTGCTTCGTTTGTCGCAAACATCGAAATGACTGTACCAATTGCAGATGGTAGTCCTTGTTGTACTTGCTGGAACGGAGTATCTTTCGTTTTACGATAAATATAAGATTCATAAGGAATACGGTGATGAGCGAGATCTGCACTCGGTGCGGCAGAAACGAGAATTGTATTACAATCAGCTGGATCGATAGCCATGCTATATAAATAATGATGTTCAAGTCCATCACTACATGAAATCCAGCTGTTTCCACTGTTATAACTTTCAAGATATGCGCGATCAGGTCCGCCCATAAAGCCGTCACCACATGATGCATAAAGGCGATTTGGGGCTTCAGGGTGCATAAGTAATTGATGAGCATCGATAGGAGCACCGAATTTTTTATCAATCCATGTATGGCCTTTATCGTTACTTTGAATAACAGCACCAGCTTCAATTGAAACGTGGATTGTATTTGGATTGTTTGGATCAACTGTAATCCAGCGTACGTGATGAGTAAAAGGTCTAGGCGGGAAAGCCCACGTATAAGAAGATAATAATGATTTCATATTTTTTAGTTCCGTCCACGTTTCCCCACCATTTTCTGAACGGAATAAAGCGCTCGGTTCTGTGCCGACATAAACGACGCCATATCCGTTAACTTGCTCATTCGGGCTTATCGTAATGGAAGTGATCGAAGAATGTAAAATACCATCTTCTTTTGGAAAATCAAAGTAACGATAAGAATCTCCAATTGGTCTCCATGAATCTCCGCTATCGTCACTTAACCAGAGACCTCGTCCAAAAGTGCCGCAATATACACGATTCTTTTGAAATGGATCAACAGCGATACAGGTAGGTTGCATATTTTGTAAGTGATACGCCGCTTCATAGTTACCATATCGTTCTTTCACTACAACAAGTTCACGTTCCATACAAAGAAATAAACGTTTCATTTTCGTAACCTCCTTAAAAATTCTTTCATTAGTAAATAATATGAAGCCGAAAAAGAAGTAGTCTTATTTTTTGTTGAGAAAAAGGACTTGTTTGAAATGTAGCGAAGTGTGTATACAGAGGAAGCGGGATAAAGATGGGGAGTTTGTTTCATACTAATGTACAGATATTATCCTTAAAGGAGCCTTAGTATGGGACATTCACATAATCATGGTAATTCTAATAATAAAAAAGCGTTATTACTTGCATTTTTACTAACAACAAGTTTTATGATTGCTGAAGTTATTGGGGGATTTGTAACAAATAGCTTAGCACTACTATCTGACGCGGGGCATATGCTAAGTGATGCAGTATCTTTAGCTTTAAGTTTACTTGCGTTTAAACTCGGAGAAAAAACAGCAACAACTGCGAAAACATATGGATATAAGCGAGTCGAAATGTTAGCGGCATTATGTAACGGTGTCGTCCTTATTGTCATTTCAATATACATTTTTATTGAAGCAATTCGCCGTTTTAAAGAGCCAGTTGAGATTGCTAGTAATGGGATGCTCATTATTGCTGTACTTGGTCTGCTTATTAATATTTTATCAGCTTGGATATTAATGAGAGGCGGAGATGTGAAGGGGAATTTAAATTTAAGAAGTGCTTTCTTACACGTATTAGGCGATCTATTAGGGTCAGTTGGAGCGATTATTGCTGCGTTACTTATTAAATTTTTCGGGTGGACTGCTGCAGATGCGATTGCTAGTATTCTTGTGTCCATTTTAGTCATTATTAGTGGATGGCGTGTAACACGTGATACGGTCCATATATTAATGGAAGGTGCACCACAGCATATAAATGTTGAAGAGGTAAAAAGTACATTATTAAATATTCCGGTTGTAAAAGAAGTTCATGATTTGCACATATGGTCTGTCACATCTGATTTTCAAGTATTAACTTGCCATTTGATTATTAAAGGTAATGAAACGCAAAGTATACTAAAAGAGGCTACGGATGTATTAAAGGAAAAGTTTCATGTAGAACATGTCACCATTCAAGTAGAGATAGATGGTGAATTTAATCATAGTGAGACAACTTGCAAAGTATGAAAGAAAAAGGATAAGAAAAAGTGTCATAACATTTTTCGCACGGCATACATATATATAATGTGGCCACAAATACTTTGTAAGGTAAATATTTCATGAAATTACTTTACTTATAAAGAGTCATCTTTTATAATCAAAAGTGGTAATTGATAAGGATTATCATTTTCAATGATCGTAGAAAGGAGTTTTTTAAAAGATGAGTAGTCAACTCCGTTTTGCTGTTGAAAATCGTAAGAGGCATTTAATTGATGAGTTAATTGGAGCAGGTGTGTTTAAAATTCGCGACCGACAATTATACGAGCTGTCTTTAGAGGAATTGGAAAAAGAGTACGAAGATATGGAAGATTATGCAGATATTCAGGCGTAGCTATATATATTAGTAAAAAGAGAGCTGGTTACGATTTTGTGTAGCCAGCTCTCTTTTTATTTCGTAGAAATTATTTTTTGTATTTCTTTCATTGGACGGAGCCAGTTTTGAGTCATCATTTGTTCCATTTGTTTTTCATCCTGCTTCTGTAGTGCTTGAATGATAGAGTGATGTTCTTCAATAGATTGACTTGCTGGAACAAAGTTTTGGAAAAATAAATATTCAAGGCGTAAGACGTGAAGTTGCATATTTTCTAGAAAGGGTTCAATATATTGATTTTTAGCAATAGAAGAAATGGTATTGTGAAATTGTATATCTAGTTGTAAAGCTTGTTTTGTGTTTTCTTTCTCTATAGAGTACTGAAAGTCATCATTTATTTCAGAAAGTAGCTTCAGATCAGCGTCTGTAATGTTTTGAAGTGCTTGTTTTCCTATAATAGAGTGAAGACCAGCCATCGTTTCATAAATGATCGGAATGTCGTCTAACTGAATAGGAGCAATTTTTGTTTTTTGTCCAGGTACCATTTCCACTAATCCAGAAAGCTCTAATATTTGAAGCGCTTCTCTTACAGGTGTTCTGCTTACTCCTAGTGCTTCAGCCAGTTCCCCATCATTAATTTTTTCATTGGGCTTCAGTACACCTTCAATAATCCAATCTTGTAGTTGATTTAAAACGAGTGATTTTGCTGAAACTCTTCCTAGTTTTTTATTATTTTGAGGGATAGGCATAGTGAATTCAATCCTTTCATTGTATATTTTCCTTTTTCTCATGAACAAGCTTTAATTCGGGTTTCCCTTCATCCGGTTTTTGGCTTAAGATAAGCACCATTACAATGACACAAAGGGCCCCTAATAACTGAAAAGATTGAAATGGTACATGTAATATAAGTACAGAAGAAATAATAGCTGCGAGTGGTTCTGTACAACCGAATAATGTCGTTTCTTTCGGGGTTAAGTATCGTATGCTGTCTAAGTATAAATAAAAGGCAATAAGTGTCCCAAAAATGACGACAAATGTGATGAGCGGTAGAGTACTTAATTTTACATATTTCACAGTTGATAATAAAATAAATTCTTTCGTAGAAATAAAGTGTACAATCGTTACACCAATACCCCCAATAATCATGCCCCATCCAACGATAACAGAGGAAGACCATCTTTCTAGTAATCCCTTTGAATATAAACTATAAAAAGCGAGAGATAATCCAGATAAAATCCCCCAAATAATAGCTGGTGTAGAAACAGCTAAGTTATGCACAGACCCGTTTGTTAGTAAGAGGAAAGTACCTACTAATGAAAGGGTAATTGAAATAAAATCAATTTTTGATGGACGAACGTTCCATTTGAAAAGTAAGTATATAGTAATAAATATAGGAGCTAAATATTGCAATAATGTTGCAACGGCAGCATTTCCTTCTTTAATAGAAGCGAAGTACGTGTATTGTACAGCAAGCATACCGAATAGGCCAAACAATATCATTTTAGTAGCATCAGATCTTTGTTTCCATATGCTGAATATTTCTTTTTTTCTCGTTCCGAATGATGAAATAATGAGCAAGATAACGCCCGATATAAGCAATCGAATTGTAACTAACCATTCAGTAGAAATATTGTCATATTGAAAAAGTTGTTGTGCAGCTGTTCCAGACAAGCCCCATAAACAAGCTCCAATTACAACCATAATGATTCCTTTTAAACGATTTGGATCCATAAGGTATGGAGTCCTCCTTTCAAAAAAATATATTGTATACAATATGCAATATATCACGAAATGAACAAATAATAAACTGAAATTTCTGTACTGTGAAATGGGAATTATAGTATTTTCAGTTACGTTTACGATACAAGTGAGTAGGTTAAATAAAGAGAGATAAAATTATAAAATTAAATCATAATCAACAGGATAAAAAAATAAAGATAAGAGTAATTTGGTTTGTTAAAAATATGTGTAGAAGGAGATACGCGATGAACTGGGTTACTCATAAACCAACATTTGAATTTGATAATTTTAGTCCATTTATTCGTGCGAATACTGCGTGGCTTGGGCATTTGGAGTTCGCATACGATTTAGTAAGATTTGAAAAACCAGAAATATTAGTTGAGCTAGGTACACATCTAGGCGCTTCTTTTTTCAGTTTTTGTCAAGGGGTAAAGGATGGGGGATTATCTACAAAATGTTTTGCTGTAGATACTTGGACTGGAGATGGGCATACAGGTCCATATGGAGAAGGTGTTTTCCAAATCGTAGATAAAGTGGTGAAAATGAGCTATCCCAATATAGGTAATTTAATTCGATCTACTTTTGATGAGGCTGTTGATCAATTTCAAGATGGAACGATAAACTTGTTGCATATTGATGGCTATCATACGTATGAAGCAGTTTCTCATGATTATAAAACATGGTTACCGAAACTTGCGAATAACGGTATTGTGTTATTTCATGATATTGAGGTGAAAGATCGAAACTTCGGCGTGTATAAGTTTTGGGATGAAGTCACAGCAAAGCACCCTCATTTTCAGTTCCAGCATTCATATGGACTCGGCGTATTATTTCCGAAAGGTTGTAGCGATAAGTTTGTGGAAATACTTAAAAATAAAGAAGAAATACAAAATATGTATAAATAAAAGTGGAGCATGCATCATTTGAATGATGCATGCTTTTTTGTGTGGGGAATAATGATATTCCTTTAAACGGTGAGGATAATAGTAAAAAGTTTTATGTTGGCAAATATTAAAAAAGTTACCCTTTGATTGTTAAATATAAAAAATGTAACATTTTTTATATTTTCCATTGCGAAAAGTAGCATCTACTTTTACAATAGAAAAGGTGTCCAATATATTATACTGGAAAAATAAATCGAAATAATATGAAAATTTTGTTTTGTCTTCGCTAATTGTATATTACATACATGTAAGACGACACACGTCATGTTATCGACTTGTAAGGAGAGAAAAAAATGAAAAGTGTAAGATTACCATCGATGCTAGAAATCATAGTTCTTTTATTATTATTTCTTGCTGTTGTCTTTTCCTTCCAAACGATTTTTGATCTCCCAATTCAATTAGCGCTATTTATTTCATGGTTTTTAGTAATTGCGCTTGGATTAAGATTAGGATTTCGTTATCAAGAATTGCAAGATGCAATTACGAAAGGGATTTCTAACGGATTAGAAGCAATACTCATTTTAGTTGCAGTAGGTGCTTTAATTGGAACATGGATTGCTGGTGGGATAGTACCAACATTAATTTATTATGGATTAGAATTTATTCACCCTAGCATATTCCTATTAGCAACATTAATTATTTGTTCGATAACTTCTATCGCGACAGGAACATCATGGGGAACAGTTGGAACAGCAGGTATTGCAATGATGGCGATTGGTGAAGGTCTTGGGTTACCATTACCACTTGTTGCTGGTGCAGTTCTTTCAGGTGCTTATTTCGGGGATAAATTATCGCCACTTTCTGATAGTACAGTACTTGCAGCATCTATGGCAAAAGTAGATGTTATTGCACACGTACGAGCTATGCTTGTATTAGACGTTCCAGCGTATATTATTACTAGCATTATGTTTACTGTAGCTGGTTGGATGTATGGCGGAGATAACGTAGATTTAAATCGAGTAGAATTTTTAAAGGAATCATTATTAAAACACTTTGATATTAAAATATGGATGTTAGTTCCGGCGATTATTGTCATTGTACTATTAGCAATGAAGAAGCCTTCTATGCCTACAATTGCAATGGGAGCTTTACTTGGCGCAATTTGGGCAACTGTTTTCCAAGGAATGCACTTTGGAGACGCAATTGGAACAGCATATAACGGATTCTCAATTCAATCAGGCGTTGAGTTTGTCGATAAGTTATTAAACCGTGGCGGAATTAACGGTATGCTCGGTTCAGTAGCCGTAATTATTTTTGGTTTAGGGTTTGGTGGATTACTTGAAAAATTAGGTGTTTTAAAAGTAATCGTATCAAAATTCGAAAAGAAATTAAATTCTGCTGGTAATGTAACATTATCTACATTAATCGTTGCATTTTTAGCGAACATATTTGGCTGTGCGATGTACGTATCACTTATTTTAACACCGAAAATTATGCAAGAAAGTTATGATAAACTAAAAATCGACCGCCGCGTATTAGCGCGTAACTCAGAAGTAGGTGGAACATTAACTTCAGGTATGGTTCCATGGTCGGATAACGGTATTTTTATGGCTGGTATTTTAGGTGTTGCGACGATATCATACATTCCATTTATGTGGTTAAGCTTCGTATCGTTAATTTTAGCAGTTATTTACGGATATACAGGCAAGTTCATTTGGTATGTAGATGATGCTGAAAAAGGAAAAGAAGCATCATAAATAAAAAATCACCTTCTACGTGTTGTAGAAGGTGATTTTTTATTTTGTAATAGGAGTTGAAGAGGTTATCTCATCCTCATATTTAGCAATTTTTTGTTGTATCTGTTTCTGCTAATTGATGAACAAGTTCATATCCAATTCCTTTATTTGCAACTGTTATGAAAGCATATTTTTTCATATTGAATTCCTCCAGTATTGTTATAGTAGGTTACAAAGGAAAGAATACAACCTAAACTTAAGTTTAGGTCAAGAGGAGTTTTTAAAATAAATATAAAATATCTATTTATATGAGTGAGAATTCTTATCATTTAAAGGGAAGTCTGTTATTATAAGAAATGTAGGTATTTTATTTTCAAGGGGATGAAAAAATGGAGTACAGAATTGAAAGAGATACAATAGGAGAAATAAAAGTTCCAGCTGATAAATTATGGGCAGCACAAACACAACGTAGTAAAGAAAACTTCCCGATTGGAACAGAGCAAATGCCGCTTGAAATTGTAAAAGCATTTGCCATTTTAAAGAAGAGTGCAGCACTTACTAATAAAAAATTAGGAAAGCTATCAGAAGAAAAAGCAGAAGCAATTGTGACAGCAGCTGACGAAGTGATAGCAGGGAAATGGAATGAACATTTTCCACTTGTCGTATGGCAAACAGGTAGTGGTACGCAGTCAAACATGAATGTGAATGAAGTAATTGCAAACCGAGGGAATCAAATTTTGAAAGAGAAAGGGTTTGACGTACATATTCATCCGAATGATGATGTGAACATGTCTCAAAGTTCAAATGATACTTTCCCAACTGCGCTTCATGTAGCATGTGTACTCGCAGTAGAAAATCACGTGTTACCAGCAATTACGAAATTAAAAGAAACGTTAGCAGAAAAAGTAAAAGCATTTGAACATATTATAAAAATTGGTCGTACACATTTACAAGATGCGACACCGTTAACATTAGGACAAGAAATTAGTGGATGGCACCGTATGCTTGAAAAAACAGAGCGTATGATTGCAGAGAGCAATACATATATGAAAGAGCTTGCGATTGGTGGTACTGCAGTTGGAACAGGTATAAACGCCCATCCTAAATTTGGTGAGATGGTATCTGAGGAAATTAGCCAATTTACAGGTAAGCAATTTATGTCTGCACCAAATAAATTCCATGCATTAACGAGTCATGATGAAGTTGTATATACGCATGGGGCATTGAAAGCATTAGCAGCGGATTTAATGAAGATCGCTAACGATGTGCGCTGGCTGGCAAGTGGTCCACGTAGTGGGCTAGGAGAAATTATTATTCCAGCAAATGAGCCAGGAAGCTCTATTATGCCAGGTAAAGTAAATCCAACGCAAAGTGAAGCGTTAACGATGGTTGTAGCACAAGTGATGGGAAATGACGCAACAATCGGATTTGCAGCGAGCCAAGGCAATTTTGAGTTAAATGTATTTAAACCTGTTATTGCATATAACTTCTTACAATCTGCTCACTTATTAGCAGATGCAATTGTTTCATTTAATGATAATTGTGCAGTTGGTATTGAAGCAGATGAAGAAGTCATTAAAGAGAATGTGAATCGTTCATTAATGCTTGTTACTGCATTAAACCCGCATATCGGATATGAAAATGCAGCGAAAATTGCGAAGCATGCTCATAAAGAAGGGTTAACTTTAAAAGAAGCAGCATTGCAATCTGGATTACTAACAGAAGAACAATTTGATGAAATTGTCGATCCGAAAAAAATGATTGCTCCGAAAGAGTAATAAAAACGCCAAGATTCTTTGTTTAGAATCTTGGTTTTTTTATTACTGTAAGTGCCAAAATATATTATTTGTTAGCAGACATATTCAATATTTTCATATGTGGGCAGTTTTCTTTTAAAAGTGCAATGAATTTTTCTTCTTCTTGTGGTACGAAAGTTGTCACAGAGTCGAATAAATTATAATGGATTTCTAATTGCTGTCTAGTCCATTTCTTTGAATGAAGTTTTTTACCAGAGTATTTAATGTGGCGAATATCTTCAAAGGGAATTTCAGTACGTAGTATGAAACCATGTTTTACGAAAAGAGATGATTCCGTTACGTTATAGTGAGAGAAATAGAATGAAGAAAGATTCACGATATTTAGCAGCATCATGAGGGTGAAAAAAATAGAATTTTCATTTTGGAAAAATAGTGAAATGAAAAAAATCATGATAAATAATGTAATAAAAATGACGTGAAATGGATTTTTTTTCGCTTTAAATTTCAAGTTAGTCACCTCGGTATACGTGTACTTTAACTAAATTAAATCATAACATCGTAATAAAACGTGTGAATATGCATAATTGCATATTCACACGTTTTATTATTCATGTAAAATTTCTTGATGGGATAAATTCAAAAGAAGTTTTGTAATAGTGGAGTGGCATGAAGTGACTTACAAGAATAGAAAGATAGTGTTAGTCATAATTAGTTGTATGATGATTATGGGGAGTTGTGCTAATACATTTGTTGAAGATAGAAACCGAAAGCATACATTTGTACAAGCAAGTAAGGTTTTAGTTGAGACTGTAAATAGAATCTTTAAAAGATAAAGGTGTTTTCGTATACGGAAACACCTTTTTTGTAGTTAAAATTGAATGTACTTTCTCCCAATGTCCATATTCACTAATTGCATATGTATTTTGGGCAATTTGTTTAACAGTAAACCAAGGGTCGTGCAGAATAGTCATGTTTTGTTTCACATCCTATCGTAATTTATTTATTAAATACATTCGCTTTTTATTGCTTCATGTCCTTTTTGAAGAATATTTTATAGACGTTTTTTATAAAGGTCTGAAAAATAGGTAAACGAAACATTGAAATGTTTATTTCGTTTATGTTAAGATGATGAAGTGATAATAAACGTTATTGAAATTTGTTTATTTTAAAACGGACATTTTAAAGGAGTGTTTAGTATGAGCGATATTTCGGAGAAGTTTTGGGATGCGTCGGTAGAGGAATTGAAAAAAGGGTATGTGTTTGATGAGGAAACGGAAGAGTATATTTGTTTAGCTTGTGGAGAAACGTTTATTAAGGGTGTTATTTATCAAGATAATCAAGTTTTGTATGAAGCAGAGAAGTTTGTACAATTGCATGTGCAAAACGAACATACATCTATGTTTGACTATTTATTAAACCTTGATAAGAAGTATACGGGTTTAACGGATTTGCAAAAGAAGATGGTTCAGTTTTTCCATATGGGGCTGAATGACAAAGAGATTGTGAAAGAGATGGATGGCGGAAGTACTTCAACCATCCGCAATCATCGGTTTACACTTCGAGAGAAAATGAAGCAAGCGAAAGTGTTTTTAGCGTTAATGGAACTGTCAGAAGAAAAATCAAAAGTACAAACGAAATTTGTACCCATTCATAGAACAGCAACGATGGTAGATGATCGTTACAATATTACAGAAGAAGAAAATGATGAAGTATTAAAAACGCATTTTACAGAGGGATTAGATGGACCGCTTTCTAAATTTCCAAAAAAGCAAAAGCGTAAATTAATTATATTACGTCATTTAGTGACGAAGTTTGATAGTCATAAAAAGTACACTGAAAAAGAAGTAAATGCTATTATAGAAAGCGTATACCCGGATTTTGTAACTTTAAGAAGATATTTAATCGAATACGGGTTTTTAGATAGAACAGCTGATGGAAGCCAATATTGGGTGAAGTTATAATATAGGGAGAAGAAAATGAATAGAAGCACACCGTTATAACAACTATACAAAGAGATAGAAGTTGAAAAAAGATTTTTAATAAAAGGAGAAATGAAATTTGAAACCACCTACAGATAATAATAAAGAAGGTGCGGAGTCACAGAAGTTAAAAAGTGAGAGTAAACCGATTTGGAAATCGATGTCGATGTTTTTGGTACCGTTACTATTAAGTAATGTATTACAATCGGTTGGACAATTATTCGGTATGGTAGTAGTAGGAAGATGGCTTGGAGTGAATGATTTAGCGGCCATATCGGCATTCTTTCCTCTATTTTTCTTACTCGTTTCATTTGTAATTGGTATTGGTTCAGGTAGTTCTATTTTAATAGGTCAGGCATTTGGGGCAAAAAACGAAGATCGTTTAAAAGCGATTGTTGGTACGACGTTGACATTTACTTTTATTATTGGAGTTGTGTTAGCGATAGTAGGTAGTATTTTTGCAATGGATATTATGCGCCTTATGGGAACGCCAGAAAATATTATTGAAATAAGTGTACATTATGCACGTATTTTATTTATATCGATGCCAATCTTATTTTTATATTTCGCATACACAACGTTTATGAGAGGTACAGGAGATTCTAAAACGCCATTTTACTTTTTAATTGTAAGTACAGCGCTAAATATGATCTTATTACCAATCCTTATTTTTGGATGGTTAGGAGCTCCGAAATTAGACGTTTATGGAGCAGCCTATGCCTCTGTTATATCTACAGTTATTACGTTTATTGTCATGTTAGTGTATTTAAAGAAGAAAAATCACCCACTACAATTAGATAGTACGGTAAGGAAATATCTTCGAATGGATTGGGGTTTATTAAAGCTATTACTACGACTCGGTATTCCAGCGAGTATTAATATGATATTAGTTTCATTATCAGAAATTGCGGTAATCGCGTTTGTAAATCGTTACGGTTCGGATGCAACAGCGGCATATGGCGTTGTGAACCAAGTTGCAAGTTATGTACAAATGCCAGCCGTTAGCCTTGGTATTACAGTCTCCATTTTTGCTGCACAATCAATTGGTGCGAATCAATTTGATCGATTGCAGAAAGTTGTGAAGGCTGGAATTATTATGAACTACGTCATCGGTGGTGTGCTAATATCTCTCATTTACTTGTTCTCAAGAGACATTCTAGCACTATTTTTAACGAGTCAAACTACAATTGAAATTGCTCATAGCCTAGTTATGATCACATTATGGAGTTATTTAATTTTCGGTCATGCGCAAATTATTAGTGCGACAATGCGAGCAAGCGGTACAGTATTATGGCCAACTGTTATTGGCGTCGTATCAATTTGGCTTGTTGAAGTACCTGTAGCGTATTACCTTTCTTACCATACAAGTCTTGGCATAGAAGGGATATGGATTGGATACCCAGCAGCATTTATTGTTAGCTTAATCTTGCAATATGCATATTATAAGCTTTCATGGCAGAAGAAACGAATTACACGATTAGTGAGTTAAACACTAAAAATGTCCCTAAGTTACTATACTTAGGGACATTTTTTATAAGTGCAGATTTACAAATAGCTTTTTAAAGTAATATCAAAATGTTGTCTAATGAGTTTATTATTACTCATGTAAAACTCCCACGCTTTTTCTGGTTCACCGATAATTTCAAAAGATTCTTCTGTAATATATAAGGCGCAATTATCCTCTAGTGCAATGCCTTCTATATTACCTTGATGATTTTGTAAAAAGGAATGGAAGGCGTTCATTCTATTTAATTGATTATAATGTGGACAAAACCTTTTGTTCACAATGCCCCAGCCGTTGCTCTCTATATAACCAGATCCTTCATAATCTGATCGAATGCTAGATGTGAACCAACACATAGCACCAGCGCTGCATCCTGCAATGAGCGTTCCTTGTTGCAAAGCATATAATAATTTCTCATCTAGTTTATGTTCTTTCCATTGTGTAAGCATGTGAATATAGTTCCCGCCACCGAGATAAATTAAATCAGCTGACTGAATCATTTCGTCTATTTCATATTTAGAAGGTGTATCGGCTATAATACGTAAAATTTGTACGTCACAGTGTAATTGTTTTTCGAATGTGTCTAAAAATAATTTTATATAGCTTTCATCATCATGACTAGCTGTAGGAATGAATAATACTTTCGGATACTGTTTATTTGTTAATTCTATAAGTCGCTCATTAATAGGCGAGTGATTTGAATCTTGTAAATCACCGCCACCAATGACAGCTAATTTCATAGTAAAGCACCACCTAATCATTTTCGTTATATAAAAATTCGATAGAAGAGAGTTACATTCCTTCTGTGATGTAATGATTAAGTAGAAAATATAGTTTAAATATATCGGAATAATAAAGCAAAGGCTGGTTATATTGGGAAATGAATTAGAAACAATTTATTAATATATAATACTTCATACTATTGTTTCAAAATATGGAAACAATATGTTTAAATGGATATAAAGAAGCATGTATTCATATTGAATGAGTGATTATCCTTTAAAAAAGAATTGAAAATAATAGAGATTTTACAAATGAGTTTTTACTTTTAATAGGAAGTTGTATTACAATATGGTAAAATTATTTCAATATATTTATTTAATATAAAAATACAAAGAGGGAGCGTGAAAAAAGTGGATTTTCGATTTGAATTTACAACGAAGGTGAAGGAATACTTGGATGATGAGAAGGATGAAAAAATAATAAAAGATGGACATAGAGATATCATTTTTCAATATTTATATCCGCTAGAGAGTGAAATTGGTATTTATAAAAATCCTAACTTTACTTTTTTTGCATCAGGAAGACGCTCACATATCGTATTAGAAAACATTGAATTTAAAACAGAGGTAAATGTAAAAAGTAACATCATTGAAATTACAAAAATAGTGGATAATGTCGTTATCCCGTTAGATACTATCGTAGCGAAAGATCGGGAATTGTTTGCACTTGGACGTAATGAGAAGTTTAGTGTACAAATATTAGAGCAGTATCTCTTTGATACATTTGGTGAAAAATTAGGTTTAAAATGAATGGAATTGCCTATGATAGGTAGTTCATTTTTGTATATATCATTTACGTTTGACCTTTCATGTAATTTGTACTACAATTCGTAGTGTGAAAGGAGCCGCATTATGTTTACTCAAAACTATAAGCTAAATGAGCAAGGGTTAAATCATTTCTTTGGACCGCTTGAAGCAAAAATTATGGAGATTGTTTGGTCTAGCGAGGGTATTACGATTAAAGAAGTACAGCAGAAATTAAGCGAAGAATCACCTGTGAATTTTAATACTGTGATGACAGTTATGAACAGGTTAGTAGAGAAATTACATTTAGAAAAACAGACTGTGAAAAGAAGTGGCATATATCGTGCTGTACAAACAAAAGAAGAATTCTTATCCAATCAAACGAAGAAAATGACACAGGAATTGATGGGGGAATTTGGAGATTTAGTTGTAAATCATATGCTAGATGAGTTAGAGCAAGTTGATCCGACTTTAATAAAAAAGTTAGAAGATAAATTGATTCAGTTAAAAAAAGAGGATTAATGAAATGAAATGGCAAATGCGTAAAATCGTATTGTTAGCAGTCATTGTTAGTTCCCTCTTTTTTAGTATGCTATTGTATTACGTTACATATCCATTTCTGTTTCAAAATAAGGCGTTCTTTCTTTCGAATTTTTGCTTGTTTCAGTTAGAAAAACATATGAAAGAATTATCGCTCATTCGTATTATAATTGCTGGATTTTTACTACTTACTGTGTTTATCGTGTGCAAAAGAATATGGCGACAATTTTTCGATACTAAAAGATTACAAAAAGTACTTATCGCCTTCGTTCGAAAAGGAAAACAAATATATATATTGCCGACTGCGGAAGTTGCGGCATTTACAATTGGATTATTTCGTCCGAAAGTTGTCGTGTCAGAAGGGATGCTTCAAACATTTTCAGATGAAGAAATGGATGCGATTATTTTTCATGAAGAATATCATCAAAACAATCGAGATCCGCTAAAATTATTTTGTTTTACGTTATTAGCAGAAGGAATGATGTACATACCGATATTAAAAGGGTTGTTACAGCGGTATCATACGTATCAGGAGCTAGCTGCTGATAAATATGCGATGCAAAAAATGGAGTCTTCGTTTGAGTTAGGTAGCGCGTTATTAAAATTAATTAAAATAAAGGCAATGGAAAACCGATGTGTGACAGCTTCATTTGCAAAAACAGCAATAAATTTACGAATTGAGCAAGTGTTACATGAAAAAGTTGTTAAGCTTACTATTCCGTTACATACGAATTCGGTATATGTAACAGTAGGTTTATTCTGTATGTCGGTTGTACTGATTGTCGGAGAGTGCATATAGCCTCTTTTTTTTAAGAATTAACACTACTTTATGTAGTGTTTTGGGAGGAAGAAAAGTGAAGAAACTAATTGCTATTATACTGGCTGGGGCATTAATTTGGGCCGGAGTGAATTTTTATAATACAAAGAAAGAAGAAAAAGAAAGAAAAGCGAAACAAGCGGAATTACAAAAAACAGAAGTATTACCACAAGTAGGATTTAAAGCACCAGACATAACATTAAAAGGATTAGACGGGAAGCTGTATTCGTTAAATGATGCAAAAGGTAAACCATATCTTATTAATTTTTGGGCATCATGGTGTGGTCCATGTGAAATGGAGGCACCTGACTTAGTTCGTATGTATGATAAATATAAAAAGGATGTTGAAATCTTTGCGGTAAATGCAACAATAGGAGATCCAGTGCAAGAAGCGAGCGCTTTTGCGGATCGTCACGGATTTAAGTTTCCTGTTTTACTAGATATGGACGGAGTAGCCGGATTAGATTATAAAGTGTTTTCTTTACCAACTACATTTTTTGTTAATAAAGATGGAATTATCGTAGAGCAAGTACGAGGCGTACTACCTCCAGATCAATTAGAAGAGAAATTCAAGAAATTAATTGAGAGTTAAGAGGGGATTTCATAGTGATGGAGTGGATCGTGAGGTTACAACCCGTATCTCTTATAATTGGAAGTTTATTTGGATTTATGTTGATGAAACGAAAGATGAAGAACGAAAGTGTACCATATGAAAAAATGATGGATGCAGTAACAAATGCTTTTCTTATCATCGTATTTGTATGGAAATTTGCACCGGCAATTTTAAATCCAGTATGGGCTATTAGGTCGCCACTGCAAGCATTATTAGCTATAGGAAGTACGAAACATATTGTAGTAGGATGCATAATTGCAAGTGTATACATTGTTTGGAAAAGTAAAAAGGGGCAATTTTCGCTTCGTACTTTACTTGATGCATTACCTATTGCGCTATGTATGAGTATTATTTTTTATTTTTTATTCCACAAAAAAGTAGGAGTACAAACGACATTGCCTTGGGGTGTGACAGTATATGAATCTAATTTTTTATATCATCCTATATTCGCATACGAGATCATTCTGGCTCTTTGTATAGTGGGCTTGTTATGGATGAAAAATGAAAGGCTTGGAAATGGAAAGAATATAAGTGTTTTTCTAATTATTGAGGGGTTTGCTCATATTATTATTTCGCTTGTTAGTGAACAGAATTCGGTTCTATTTGGTTTATCGATGCAGCAAATACTAAGTTTTTGTGTTATGAGTTTAGGGATTTTGTTCGTTCCGAAAAGATAAAAATAGCCATGTATGGAGGAATCCGCACGTGGCTATTTTTATTACATCTATTAAAAAATCGGCGGAGTAACAGAAAATAAAACAATGGCATTTTTCTCGAATTGATTTACCCATTTATGTTTTAAATAAGCGGGTATTTTTACGCTATCACCCGTTTCTAATATGTATTCTTCTTCATTTAAATGTAATGTGATTTTCCCTTCTAATACAAATGCTAATTCTTCACCTTTATGTTCTAGTACATTTTCTGATGAAGCTGTATTCGGCGGGACGGTCATAATTGCTGTTGCTAAATTTCCTGTGAAATCAGGTGATAGCATTTCATATGATAAATTATCGATAATCATTTTTTTGCGTTTATGAGAACGTACAATTAAATCGTCTGTATTTGTATCCTCAAGTAAAAAGCTAAATGTTGGAACATCAAGAGCCTTAGCGAGTACTTTTAATGTTTGGATAGAAGGGTTAGCAGATCCACGCTCTATTTGACTTAACATAGATGGTGTAATATCAGCCATCTTTGCAAGTTCTTTACTCGTTAAACCTTTTTCTTTTCTTTGTTTTTCAATTTTTTTACCAATATCTATATTTTCCATAATGAAAATCTCCTTACTAATTATTAAATTATATTTAAATAAATTAAATTAAAATTAACAAAAGTGGATAATTTATGTTAAACTATATTAAAATTAATTTAATTATAATTTATTAAATCGCAAGCTACAAGGTGATGAGGAGGAAGAGGAATGAAGGAAATAGAGAAATTAAAAGAGGAATATCCACTATTAAATAAATTGATTGAAATAGAAGAAGTGTTTTGGCTGAATCCGAACATGGAAAAGTATGAAACGGCAATAAAAGATTCGCCACTCAGTGAAGAGAATGTAAAAGATGCGGAGGAGAGGTTAAAGCGTTTTGCATCATACATTGCGAAAGTTTTTCCTGAAACGAAAGACACAGGCGGTATTATAGAATCACCTTTAGTGAAGATACCTTCTATGAAACAGTCTTTAGAGAAAAATTACGAGCAACCTATATTAGGAGAATTATTATTAAAATGTGATAGTCATCTCCCGATATCAGGATCAATTAAAGCTAGAGGCGGCATTTATGAAGTGTTGAAACACGCTGAACAATTAGCTTTGCAGCATGGTATGTTAACAGAAGAAGATGATTATTCCATTTTAGATAGTGATACATGTAGAGAGTTTTTTGCCAAATATTCAATTGCGGTCGGTTCAACAGGGAATTTAGGGCTAAGCATTGGGATTATGAGTGCGAAACTAGGTTTTAACGTAACGGTTCATATGTCAGCAGACGCGAAACAATGGAAAAAAGATTTATTAAGAAGTAAAGGTGTAAATGTTATTGAATATGAAGCTGATTACAGTAAAGCTGTAGAAGAAGGAAGAAGGCAAGCAGATGCAGATCCTAGCTGTTATTTTGTAGATGATGAAAACTCACATGATTTATTTTTAGGATACGCAGTAGCAGCATCGCGTTTACAAAAACAATTAGTAGAGTTAGAGATTGTAGTGGATGAAGAACATCCGTTATTCGTTTATCTACCATGCGGAGTAGGGGGCGGGCCTGGCGGCGTCGCATTTGGTTTAAAGTTATTGTATAAAGACAACGTACACTGTTTCTTTGCCGAACCTACGCATTCTCCATGTATGTTACTCGGTTTAATGACAGGACTTCATGATAAAATTGCCGTTCAAGATATCGGAATCGATAATGTAACAGACGCGGACGGACTAGCGGTAGGAAGACCGTCTGGATTTGTCGGTAAAACGATAGAACCATTTTTGAGTGGAAATTACACAGTAAGTGATGAAGAGTTATATAGATTGTTGAAAGAGCTAGCAGATACAGAAAATATTTATTTAGAACCTTCTGCATTAGCGGGTATGATAGGGCCAGTGAAAGTATTCAAAGAAGATACGTATTTAAAAAAACAACAGTTAATAGAGAAGATGAAGAAAGGTACTCATATTGTGTGGGGAACTGGTGGAAGTATGGTTCCCGAAGACGTGATGAATGGGTATTATAAAACAGGGGTGGAAGTAACGTATAAATAAAAATGGGGCTGTATAAACTGGTACCTATGTCAAGGACACACTAAAAAAAGAGATTAAGCAATTAGAAGATGATTCCTATATTGAATAGGGGTCATCTTTTTTAAGTTCCATTGATATCGATAATTGTTATAGTAAACCATATAATGGTTTATTTTTGCCTTTAATTAATTCTGCATCGCCTTTATCAGCTGCTCAAAAAAAACGGTCGTAAATGTCATAGGTATAAGAAGATGACCGTCTTAGATATTCTAGGGATTGTGTATAAAACGACGGTAAAGCATAGACAAGCTGCCTAGCGAAAAAATCGCATTTTAATAGGCTTCTTTAGCATGCCTACTTTTTTAACACTTGCTAGTTTTGAAACAAGAATCATTTCGTATCTAGTAATTTAATTGGTTAGCTTGATGGGCATGTGGTGCTACCCCAGGTTGTGAAATTATTACAAATAAAAAACTAGTGTTAGCTCCTTATAGGGGAATTAGAAATAATGTGCCTATATTCTAATAGAATTTTTGGTATAATTTAGGTGGAAATATATTTTTAACAAAGGAGATTCATAATGAGAGGTTTAAAGAAAGTATTTTCTTTAATTTTTAATAGTAAAAAGAAAGAAATTAAGAATAACAACCATAAAGAACTAGCCTCAAAAATAATGAACTATTTTATTGAACTAGAACATTTTAACTTTATGAATTGTGATAAAGAATCATTAAGCCTTTTTAATTTAAAAAATTATTTTCATAAAGAACCAACTATTGATTACTTCAACTTTATAAGGCCTAATGGTTTACCTCAAAATTATATGCAAATATTTCTACAAAAAAAGAGAGAAAGTGCAAAAGGTAAGTATTTAATGGATGCAAAAGCATCGTTATTCTATTTACCTGTTGCAAAAGAAGAAGTGCTAAGATACTTTTCTAATGAATTTGATAAGAAAATTAGTTTTACTGATTTTCAAGGATTTCCTAATAGTTTTCTTATTCATATTCAATTAGATCATATGCTTAAGCGAATAAAGGATACAACGATAGAATCCAGTGTGGTAGTTAGTCCTATAATTAAGTATTTTCTCCGACCTGGAAAAAGTTTGAAAGAATTAGAGATGGATTTAATAAGTACAATAACGTCAGTAATCGAAGGTGGAAATTATAGTAAAATAAGTAATGATTTAGAGTTTACTGAGTCTGAAGAACACATAGAATTGGCCAGGGCTATAAAATTTATACATGTTAGATATAAAAACTGGTTAGAACTTTCTCGAAACATTCAAAGCACATTGAAATCATACATAAAACATAGCCACTTCGATAAAGAGGGAGTTTTTCGATTTTCTAGTGATAAGAATTACGAAAAGAATATTCGACTTACATACAAAGAATATGTTGGAGTAAATAGTTTCTATATTGAAGATTTAGAGGAAGTAAAATATAACATTAAGCATGAAAAGGTAGGTAAAGCATTAAAGACATATTTAGCCTTAGATAACTGGGAACTATTAAAAAATTCAGGAGAAAGAGTAGACTTTTTTGATAATAACAGTGTTAGTGAGATAAAAAGAATTTTACGAAATATCCCAATAACAAGATGGCCTTCAGGTTTTCCTCTAGGACTTATGCAGCAGGTAGCTTTAAATCTTATAATTGCAAATTCAAAGGAAAAAGAGGGTTTTATTTTTTCTGTAAACGGTCCTCCCGGTACTGGTAAAACTACATTATTAAAAGATGTGTTTGCAAATATTATTTTTGAGAAAGTAAAGTTTTTAAAGGAAACACAGGATTTATTTACAAAAATACAATTTTCTGAGGGACAAGAGGATTATTATTATTCATTTCATTCAAAACTTAAAGAATACCGTATTTTAGTAACATCAAATAATAATGCTGCTGTTGAAAATATAAGTATGGATTTGCCTAAAGATGAGGACTTAATGAAAAACAATTACAAGTTTTTAGGATATAGTAAGGTCGAAAGTCGCTGGGGGAAAATATCAGCCGCAATGGGGAAATCAGCAAATATAAAGGAATATTTTCAAAATATTTCAGATGAGCTTAATGATCTGTGTAATATACATGAAGATGCTGAGTATTCCTTTGATAGTTTAGAACAACAGATATCAAGTATGATTAAAACCGTGCAAGTAAACGATAACTTTGATGATATAGATGACGAAAAGTGGCAATCATCACAAAAACAATTTGTTAATATTGATGGTGATAATAAAGAAGATCGAATTAATTGTGTTCGGAGTAAGCTATTCAAAACAATGATGGATGAATATTGTACTTTCTTAATTGAAAATCAGGACAAAATAGAAAAAAATTTAACTTTAGCAAGGGCTTATTTTTTAGGTGGGAAAGAAAAAGCGAATCTTGATTCTCAAATTAATGAAAAGCAAAGGGAAGAATTCATTCAAGCAATGTTTGATACCATATTCCTACTTACACCTATAATTTCTTCAACCTTTGCGTCTGTTTCAAGATTTTTAAGGGATTTGAAAACGGAAGATATTGGTTGGCTGTTTATTGATGAGGCAGGTCAAGCTACACCACAATCTGCAATTGGAGCCATTTGGCGTTCTAGAAATGTTGTGGTGGTAGGTGATCCATTACAAATACCTCCGGTTGTAACGTTGAGTGATGATCAACTCAAATTAATAGCAAACGAAAGTGCTGGAATTACGAGTGAAAGCTCATTTTTCCATCATTTAACTAGAAGTGAAGTAAGTGTACAAGAATTTGCTGATCTTAATAACAAATTTGGTGGAACAATGATTGACTCCAAAAATAACACAAAGTGGTTGGGCTCACCGCTTCGTGTTCATAGACGTTGTGACAGCCCTATGTTTGAGATATGTAATAAAACAACATACCAAGACAAAATGTTACATGCGACTAAGAACAAAGATATGGTACAGGACCCAATGTACATGAGTCAATGGTTGAATATTGGAGGAAGAACTACTGGTTCAGGAAATCACTATATTTCAGAGCAAGGAAAAAAAGCAATTGAGATTGCCAATAAGTTTACGCAAAATAATCCAGGGAAAGATTGCTACATTATTTCACCTTTTGTAAGTGTGGTTCAAAAGTTAAAACAGTTAAACAAAAATTCAGTAGAAAACAAAAAAATAGAAATCGGAACGGTTCATACTTTCCAAGGAAAAGAAGCCCCATTAGTTATTTTAGTTTTAGGAGTAGATGATCAGCAAACAGGACCGTTAGATTGGGCATCCAGCACTCCGAATCTATTAAACGTTGCAGCAAGCAGAGCAAAAAAATATTTTGTTGTAATTGGGAATTCAGATACTTGGGGAAAAAAGGAATATTTTGATACAGCTTTTAAATATTTATCGAAAGAAACTGTAAAGATAGAATAAGGGTGTTACCTTATTTTTTTCTATCTTGATTTTATTGAAGTTGCTAACTAATTTGGTATAAGAGATATAAAACTAAGAATCTTATAAAATAAAAAAGAGATGTAGAATAATCTACATCTTTTTTGTGTATTAGAAATATAACTTAACTCTGTATTATTATTAGGAACAGCAAAATGTTGCTTTTCTAAGAGAACTTTTTGGAATATAAACTTTACCGTTTTCAATTTTGTATTCAATATCATTCTCTTTCAATTTTTCAGTGTCGACAGTATGTATACTATCGCCCCATCTAACGAATTCTTCATTTTGATTATTTTGATAAAAATAATATGCTATTAACAAACAAAAAATTAACAAGCATAAAAGAATAATAATTTTCTTTTTCAAATCTATCCCCCTAATTGATTTAAATTATAACATCGTTTATTGGACTGAACTTCCTGTTAGCGGAAGAAGAAAAACTGAAATAATAACATTTTGATTCAATTTTTTTATAAACGGTACGACATTATTTCGATTTTACATTAAGGGGTACCAACGTAAAAACGCGGCTATTATATACTAAGATATTTTTAGAAGTAAAAACCCTAACATAAAAAAAATTATTTACGACGCCTTCTCCTTGCTTTTTTTCGCTTATTTATTTGACTATATTTTTTCATATGAGTGCTTTTGTTCCTACAAAAATTAGGTAACTTAAATATAAGAACAGAAATCGCAGAAAAAATGCAAAATATAAGCATTGCAATCATCCAAAGGTTAATATCATAGTCATATAGGGGTCACCATATCATTTCGGGAAAATTGTACGCTAAGGACTACAAAACCTTATCTTTAAAGGATTTTCATAGATAATTACATGTTCAAAAAGAAAAAAATCAAGTTTAATTGAACATTTATTTACACGCTTTATGAACACGATTATAGATAAAAAACGTTGATATTATTGATTTTCACCCTCTGTTCATAAACATACAATTTTCTGAACACTAAAAAATGCCCACATTCTTTTAACTTTATAACACATATAGAAAACATTACTTTTTGTACATATATTGTTTTTTTTTGTTCATCTTTCCTTAGGAGGAATAATCAAAAAATAAATAAGGTTTTTCTAAAATCAAAGAAAAAAATTATGAATTGACAAACTAGAGGACAAATTGTATCTTAAAAAAGACCAACCAGACGGTTTTTTATTCTGGGAGATTTGAATAAACCTATAAAAGAAAGGAGAAAGTAAAATATGCTATCAAAATCTGACCTAAAAAGAAAACTTATATTAGATACCACTAGTGAATTTATAACCGAAAATGGGATTCATGCTGTGACTTTGGATGCTATAGCTAAGAAAGCGGGTATTAGTAAAGGGGGGTTATTACATCATTTTCCAAATAAAGAATCTTTATTAAAGGGGATAGCAGAATATATTTGCCATGAATATGAACTTGCTATCTATAAACAAGCTGAGAGCGATCCAATTTCATTAGGGAAATGGTCCCGTGCATTACTTTCAGTTGCTGAATCTGACTTAGAACATAATGCTCAATTAAACACAGGAATACTTGCAACCTCTTTGTTAAACCCAGATGTGGCTAAAAGTATAATCGAAAGTTATCAGTCCGTTTTAGCAAAAACAGAGCAGGATGGGTTAAATCCTATAACTGCAACTATTATTCGATTAGCGATAGATGGTCTTTATTATTCACAATTGTTAAATGTAGCTCCTTTAGATAAAGAAATGCAGCAAAAAGTAATTGAACAATTAGTTGATATGACAAGAAATGAGGAATAAAAATGAATGCTTATATATTATTAATTACGTCGGTTCTTTGTGAAGTATTTGGCGCTTCCATGTTGAAATCCTCAAATGGATTTAAGAAGCTTTTCCCTTCACTTGGCGTCGCAATTGGATATGGATTAGCTTTTTATATTCTCTCCTTATCACTCAAAACACTACCAATAGGTACAGCTTATGCGATATGGGGCGGATTAGGAACAGCTTTTACAGCGTTGATAGGAATGACGATATTTAAAGAAAATAAGAACCCTAAAAAGTTACTTGGCCTACTTTTTATTATAGGAGGAGTTATGATTTTAAAATTTGGAGGGAGTCATTGATTATGATGAAAGGAGAAAAGAATATGAAAAGTTATATTGCTTTAGCGATTGCTATTATCACAGAGGTATTTGCAACTTCTATGTTAAAAATGTCTGAGGCTTTTACAAATTTGCTCCCTTCTATTGGGGTAATTCTTGGTTTTGGGCTTTCGTTTTACTTCGTGTCACTTGCCCTTAAGACCATTCCTTTAAGTATAGGATATGCAATTTGGTCAGGGGTAGGAACCGTATTAACAGCATTAATTGGAGTTTTAGTTTGGGACGAACATTTTAATGTTTTTATTTTTGGGGGTATCGTAACAATTATAGTTGGGGTTGTATTAGTAAACTCACAAGGTAAATCAGAAGTAGAAAATCAAAGGTAGTTTTAATGTTAGATTTTTTTTAAACTACAACTTTATTTTATATTGTCTAAAAGAAAAATTAATCCTTGCAAACCTAATATATATCGTATACATTATGTATACGAAATGTATACCGTCTGTATACAAAATATATTAAGAGGTGAAAGTGATGGCAGAAACATATCGTAAAGCCAAGGTGTTAAAATTCCTAGAAAAATTGCGTGAAATGAAAGAGATGAATTTAAAATATTCACAAATGTATTTGATGAATTTAAAAGAATTAAATCTCCATATGGAGAAAGACATGTTGTTTCTGGAAAATGTAGAAGAAATGGAAGAGATTTTAGAAAATCTACAGTTTAAGAAAAATGCAGAAAACATTATTTTATCAACAGATCAACTAATGTCTTTTAAAGAAGCAACTAATGCAATAAGAACAATTAAAGATATAGATATTATTTTAGAAGAAGCTGGAGAGTTTTTTGACTTAGATATTCCTGAAAGGAAAGTAAAATCTGAAATGGTAAATTACACGATTCAATCTATTGACCCAATGGATATGACTGGTATTAAAAAGCAATATTATATTATGTTAGGAGAAATCGGTGTATCATACCCTGATGGAACAGGGGATGAAGAATTTGTAGCGGCCGCAAATAAAGTATTTCTGGAGTACGTTACACAAAAAGACATTACAAAAGTAGATGATGGGTTTATTGTTTCGCTACCAGTATATGCTTCTCATCAAGTGATAAAAGATTTAATGAATGCAGAACTATCAGTTCTTGCAATGGTTCCTATAAAAGAAAAAGAGTAAAATATAGTAGATAATAAGGGGAAAATAAGTAAATGGCTGAATTTAGAAATAAAGTATTAGATATTTTAGAAGAAATATGTGAAACCGGCATAGTAAAAGAAAATCTAGATGTTGAACTATTTGAAGAGGGTATTCTTGATTCCTTTGGTACGGTGTCCTTATTAGTAGAGTTTCAAGATCGTTTGGGTATTGAATTATCTATTTCTGATTTTGAGCGCGATCATTGGACAACGCCAAACATGATCGTTAGTAAACTGGGAGAAATGAGATGAAGCAACCAAAGTTTGGTCCGCTATTTTTAGCTTTATTTCTCTTTTTTGGAATGTTATTGATTCCACTTTGCTTTCTTACGCCATTAGTTAGTGAACAAAAGGTTGAAGATGCAACCACTTCACTAAAAAAAGAGATGTTTCAAGGAATTGTTTTACAGCAAAAAATGCTAATGGATCAGAAATATCTTCCTATGTATGGCTCATCAGAGTTTTCACGTTTAGATGTGTACCACCCCTCAAACTATTTTAAGATTAACAATCAAGGCTTTATCCCTTTTTTAGTTGGACGAGGTGGAACACAAAGTTTGACTCATGTACTAAGTCTTTCTGCATTAATGGATAATTTAGAAAACCGAAAAATGGTATTTGTACTCTCACCACAATGGTTTGTGAAAGAAGGCTTGGATGAATTACACTTCGCACCAAATTTTTCATCTCAACAGGCCTATCATTTTCTTTTCAATGATGAATTACAACCTGAGATGAAAAGACAGATCGCTAAACGCCTTTTAGAATTCGAGATTGTACAAAAAGATAAACTGTTAAAAAACTCATTAGAGGGTATTGTATATAATGACACAATTCATTCCCTAAAATCTACGATTTCTAAGCCGTTTGCATATCTATACCGTAATATCTTAGATCGCAAAGACTTAATGATGTCAATATTTGATATTAAATCTCGTAAGGCAAATGTTGATCCTGAATTAAGATTGCTTACCTGGGAAAAAATTCGTAACCATGCGGAGAATACTGGAGAAATGGAATCGGATTCTAATGCATTTGGTATTGTAAATCATTACTATAACAAAAATATTAAAAGTAAGTTAGATAACTTAAAAGGTTATCGAGCGCATGAGTCATATACGGAATCACCCGAATATCAAGATTTTCAACTTATATTAGATATTTTAAAACAAAAGAAAGCAAAACCACTCTTTATATCCGTTCCATTTAATGGACCATGGTATGATTATGCAGGCGTTCCAAAAGAGCGACGTGATGAGTATTATAACAAAATATATGCACAAATCAAAAGGGCTGGATTCCCCATTGTAGATTTTTCTAACCATGAATATGATAAGTATTTTTTAAAAGATACAATTCATATAGGTTGGAAGGGTTGGGTATATTTTGATGAGGAAATTCAAAAATTCTATCAAAATAAATAATGATTATTAATTGGATTTAACATAAATGATGCTTTCTGTTACTCTATTTAAGTAAAAAAATATCATGGTGAAAAATGAATCTCAAAAATATTCTCTGTAAGAGAAGCGTTCCAAAATAGTGAAATGATTAACCGGCTTCATAATATATAAGGAACCAATTATCATAACAAATGTTCCTAGTAAGAAACTAGCTATATGTCTTATCAAGTTCAGTTCTCCTTTAATTATGTTTTCTATATAAATTCATATGGAATATAACGTATTTCTGAAAGATTGTCTTTATTTAAAATAATAATATAAATTTCTATTAAGTTGATAGTGCATGTAGTCATTTCATGGAAATGAATATCTAAATTGAATATTTTAAAAAGCGTAGAAAGATTAAATTCCTACGCTTTTTCTTCTTAAGAAATATTTATTGTTGTTCTAAATTTCTTATATAAGATTTTACAGCTTGTAAGACGCAAAAGAATGGAAAAAAGATTTATTAAGAAGTAAAGGTGTAAATGTTATTGAATATGAAGCTGATTACAGTAAAGCTGTAGAAGAAGGAAGAAGGCAAGCAGATGCAGATCCTAGCTGTTATTTTGTAGATGATGAAAACTCACATGATTTATTTTTAGGATACGCAGTAGCAGCATCGCGTTTACAAAAACAATTAGAAGAGTTAGAGATTGTAGTGGATGAAGAACATCCGTTATTCGTTTATCTACCATGCGGAGTAGGGGGCGAGCCTGGCGGAGTCGCATTTGGTTTGAAGTTATTGTATAAAGACAACGTACACTGTTTCTTTGCAGAGCCAACACATTCACCATGTATGTTACTTGGGTTAATGACAGGACTTCATGATAAAATTGCCGTTCAAGATATCGGAATTGATAATGTAACAGACGCGGACGGACTAGCGGTAGGAAGACCGTCTGGATTTGTCGGTAAAACGATAGAACCATTTTTGAGTGGAGATTACACAGTAAGTGATGAAGAGTTATATAGATTATTAAAAGAACTAGCTGATACGGAAAATATTTATTTAGAGCCTTCTGCATTAGCCGGTATGATAGGACCAGTGAAAGTATGTACAGAAGATGCGTATTTACAAAAGCAACAGTTAATAGAGAAGATGAAGAAAGGTACTCATATTGTGTGGGGAACAGGCGGTAGTATGGTTCCGAAAGATGTGATGAATGGATATTATAAGAAAAGTTCGGAATAAGCACCAATAAGAAGAATGAGGCTAATTATAGCCTCATTCTTTCATGTACATAAAAATCTTTGTTATTTTCACAATAGTTCTTTATAGTATATATAAAGGATAATTAATATTGTATAAATACAACAAAAAGCTTTATTTTACATAATAAGAGGATGTGTATACGATGTCATTACAGACTAAATATATAGCGGGTATTTCGCTTGGGGTTATGGGGGTAGGTTTTGCGGCTTCTATTCCTTTTCAAGGGTCGGTAGCTGGTGAGATTATTCAAGGTGGATTTGAAGCTGGGTTAGTTGGTGGACTTGCGGATTGGTTCGCAGTTACAGCTTTATTCCGTCACCCGATGGGAATTCCAATTCCGCATACAGCTTTGTTACCTAAAAACCGAAAGAGAGTAACGAAAGGGCTCATCAATACGTTAGAAAATGAGTGGCTAACGAAAGAAAGTATTACGAATAAAGTAAAAGAAATGCAGCTAGCACAAATGGTGCTGCAAATTGCAGAGAGAGAAATGCAGTCTGATGCTGTGAAAAAAGGGATTGTAACGATTGCGGAGAAAGCGATTGTTTCAATAGATACGGAAAAATTAGCGGTTATTATTGAAAAAGAATTAAAAACATATTTGCATACAATGAATACAAGTAACATTTTACAAGTGCTTGTTGATCAATTAGTTGTGCAAGAATATGATGAAAAGACACTTGATTACATATTAGTAAAAGTGAAAGACTGGACAGCGCAAGATGAAGCGCGTTACCAACTCGGAAGCTTAGGTATGAAGGCGATGGAAAATATAAAAGTAGATGGATTCTTGCAGTTTACTTTGAAATCATTTATGAATATTGTAGATGAAGATAAAATTGGCGGCATTTTGCAGAAGTTTATTATTAGTAATATTAACAGCTTACAAGATGCTGATAATAGCACGAGACAACTTATATTAGCGAAAATTCGTCAAGAAATTATAAATGTAAAAGAAAATGAAGCGTTGCTACAGGAATTAGAAAAATGGAAAGAAAAGTGGATTGCAAATTGGGATGGTACTGAAAAAATAAAAGAAATGCTTGAGCAAGTACAACAAAAAGCAGTTGCCTTTGTAAACAATGAAGAATTTGCGGATAAGTATGTTATTCCATTTTTACAAAAACAAATGAATAAAATAAAAGATGACGAAGTGACTGTTCAAAAAATAGAAGATTGGTTACAAAAACAAGTTGTGAAGCTTGTTGAGAATAACCATTCGAAAATCGGAAAGCTTGTGCAAGAAAATCTTGATAAGTTAGATGATAAAACGTTAATTGAAATGATTGAAAATAACGTCGGTAAAGATTTGCAATGGATCCGAGTAAACGGAGCTGTTTGCGGATTTATGATTGGCTTAGTGTTAGAGGGAATTAAAGCGATTATATGAGAAAAACCTTCCGCAATTGCGGAAGGTTTTTTTTATTTTTCAATAACGCTCATATTTAAATTGTAAGCTTTCTCAATATTTAACTTGTATGTGCCATTTCCAGTTTTAATCGAATTTTTATACCAATGTTCTTGCCCGTTTAATTCTGGATTTTCTTCTGAAGTATTCTCTTCTTTTTTTGTTACATCTTCAACTTGTTCCCAAGGTGTGCTACCATGTGGTTCTTTTTGATTTGTTACTGCTGTTAAAAATACATCACTCTCTTTTGCAAGATGGACAGACACTCTTGAGCTTTCTTGTACAAACCAATTATTTTGTAATTGCCCTGGATAAAGGGATAGTTCGTTATTTGAAGCACGAACTTCTACATTTTTATTTTGTGGAAGAACGAGTGTCGGTTTGACCTGTGGTGCGGAATTCCATAACGTATGTTGAACTGGTAATGATTTTAAAGTGATATACATTGTTTCCCCGGCTGTTTGAACGGAAAGAAAATCTTCTTGTTTTAAATTAAGTTTTTCATTAGCTTTCGTCGTCATTTCATATGTTCCAAGAAGATGAATTTGATTTGTATCATTTCCCTCTATTGTTAGAGGGTGCTGTCCTGCATCCACTACAATTTTCTTTATAGATTCAGGTATATTAAGTTGTCCACTTGGAATATTACTCGTTTGGCGAGTGGTATGAATAGAATGACGAACCTCATCTAGTAATCCAGTTGATAATAAACAGTAAAAAGCAATGCCAACACTTCCTAAAACACCGATAAAGAAAATACTAAAAATATCATATTTAATAAATGATTGTTCCTTCTTAGAAATTAGAAGGTAAAGTAAAATTTCCACGCCAAGTATAATAAGTAAAACAGGCCACCATGCTGTTAAGGAATCTAATACCTCAGTACCTTTTATAACTGAAAATAGTAAGAAGCAACCTAATGCAATAATAGAAAGCCCCATTGAAAATGTTCCAACGCGCCATGTTCTCATTCTTTCGTACCACCTTTGTTTTCTTTATTTCCAAGTAACAATTTAAAGCCACCACCAATTAAGAGGAGTGCAACGATAGATGTTTGGAAATAGCGATAATATAGCTCACTAAGATGAATGTTAAATATAGTTGCAAAGTAATCATTCAAAATAGGAAGGAGTGTTTGATCTAATAAATAATAACCACCGAGTGTAATTAACCCAATACCGATCCATCTTTGATGATTGATAAAATAATCAATGATAGGTTCGTCATGTACACGTTCTTTTCCATACTTTGCAGTTTGCTGTAAAGCGTCAAAGAAGCTATAGAACCAAATGATTGGAACTAAAAATAAAAACGCAGAAAGTCTTAATAAGTCAAGTAAATAGATAGAAAGTAAAAAGGCTGCCATAAGCTGAAGGCCGCGGCGTTGTAAGCCTAAATACATATGTCCCGCTCCGGGGAACATCGCTAAAATAGAAGCGAATGTTTTATTCTTCTTTCCTTGTTCACGATGCTCTTCAAACTCTTCGAAAATAGTACGATCATCTAGTTGCTCGCCACGTTCTTTTTTCTGGAGTTGCTGAACAACATCGAAGAAATTGTAAATCCATAAAACAGGTAACGTAATAAGGAAGATAAGAAAACTTTCTTGCGATGTTAAAAGTGCAACGAAAATAATCATACTTCCGATTCCTGTACAAGCTACTAAAAATGTAAGTCCACGTTGCATAAGCCCTAATTGAAAATGTCCAAGTCCAGGGATGATGGATAGAAGAATGATATAAAATCGTTCGCTCTCTTTGGAGGACTCTGTCAATTCTCCGGTTGCTTGTTTTTTTGATTGATTAATAATGGTGATAACTAAATCTAATAAATTGATTGCCCATAACACGAATAATAAAAATAGTGAAAGAAAAGCAATATCACGCGCTCCCAATGCTATTGTACAAAATGCTGCAAAGATAAATAGAAATACAGCACCTCCGCTATATAAAATAAATCGTCCCAATTTCTTTAAATATAAATGTCCAAGCCCAGGAATTAGCCCTAATACAAGTGCTAAAAAGGGATTTTTATTCATGCTTTGAACCTCCGTCCTTTTTTGATGTGTCTACCGATTTGTTTACAATTTGTTGTGAGATAGAAGACTCGTTATGTTTTGAAGATTTCTCGAAATTTGATGTCGCTGTGAAAATATATTGGAATAAACCACTTACCATAAAAATAATTGTAGCCGCGGTTGCAATTATGTAGTGAATAATCGTTCGCTTTAATGAGTTTGTTTTTATATTTTCATTAGGTTGTAGCGTTTCAAAATCAATTTGCGTCATAACTTCATTCGTAAATGAATCATCATTTATCATTGGAAGGTTTTCATGCTGTTCATCAATACTTTCCATATAAAGTGCTAAACAATGATCACATTCATAAAGGTGTTCTTCCATAGATTCACGTTCATTGCTTTCTATACAATCTAAAGTATAATTGCGCCAAGCTTCTTTTGAATAATGTGTCATAGAAACTCTTCCTCCTTCCAATGTTTTTTAATCCATTTTCTTGCCCGATACAGTTTCATTTCGACTGTTTTCACTTCGATGTTTTCCTGCAAAGCAATTTCGTGATAACTTTTTTCTTCTAAGTAATGTGCGAGAACGACGTCACGATAATTTTCAGGAAGTTCTCTCAGTTTTTGAGCAATGAGTAATTTTTGCTCTTTCGTCAATAATAAAGCCTCAATATTTTGAGAGGATTTTATATTTTCCTCAGTTTCTTTACATAAGGAGAGTTCTTCGTTTTCTCTAGCTTTTTTTCTCTTATAATCAATAGCGTGATTGGTGGCAATACGTGCCATCCACGTTTTTAATCCGCGAAATTGATAATTTGGGAGAGAGGCGTGAATTTTTACGAATACTTCTTGTGTAACATCTTTCGCATCTTCTTCATGTCTTAAAATAGAAAAGATAACTTGGAAAATATAGTGACGATATGTTTGCACAAGGATACGAAAAGCATGTTCGCTTCCTTGCTGTGCTTTTTCAATTAATTGTTTTTCCTCAATGGGTCTCTCCCTCCTTTTTGACGCATTCTATTATATAGACGTAAGAAATGACTGGTCCCCCTACACATGTTGTAAAAAAAGAATAATATATTTTTAGAAAGGAGGCTATATGAAAAAAGGTGTGAAAAAATGGTAAAGAGAAGTATATAATGAGCAAGTGGGAAATGTTATAGGAAGAAAGGATGTGAATGTTAGTAGGGGAATGTCCATACTAACAAACATGAAAATAAAAATATTAATAGCAGATGATAATTCTTTTATTAGAGAAGGCATGAAAATTATTTTAAATACATATGAAGAGTTCGAAGTGGTAGATACAGTAAATGATGGGAGAGAAGCAGTGGACTATTGCAAAAAGAACGACATTGATATCGCCCTTTTAGATGTTCGTATGCCAAATATGAACGGGGTAGAGGCGACGAAATTCATTTGTGAAGAGACGAAAACGAAGCCACTAATTTTAACGACGTTTGATGATGATGAATATATTTTGGACGCAGTGAAGAACGGTGCAAAAGGTTATTTATTAAAAAATAATGATCCGGAGCGTATTCGTGATGCGATAAAAGGAGTATATAACGGCCAAACTGTTATGCAAGATGTAGTTCTCGATAAAATTAAGTCTAATTTAATGGAAAGTAAAGAGGAAGAATGTAAAATAGATACAAGTCTTTTTACTGAAAGAGAGCTGAGCATTATCGCATTAATTGCAAAAGGCTTTTCGAATAAAGAAATCTCGAAGCAACTTTTCATATCAGAAGGAACAATTGCAAATTATATTACATCAGTTTTAGGGAAAACCGGACTGGAACATCGCACACAAATTGCAATTTATTACTTAACAGGGAAAGTAGATTAAAGATATGGAATTTTGGTTAATTGTAAGTAAATTAATTGTCTTTATATATATTGTGTTTAGTTACATTTATTTAAATGTAGAGAACTTACCATGGATTATACTTACTTTGCTTTTATATCTTTCTGTAAACGTGCTGATCTCTATATTTAAAACAGATACGTACAAAAACATATTAACTTGCGTATCAATTGGTCTAGTTATGTTATTTACATGGAAGATTCATTCGTTCTTTATTTTGTTTTTACCAGTGAACTTATATGAACTTATATTCCGTTATATAGAGAAGAAATGGCAACTCTTCATCATGATGATGATTCCTATTATATTTACAGATGAAAGTATTCGAATGACATATGGATTAATTGTTGCATTTTCTTTTCTCGTATTAACCATGGCAGAACGGTATATATCGCGTGTATTAAAACTTGAATCACAAAATGATAAGATGCGAAAAGATATGCAGCGATTGACGAAAAGCTTACATGAAAATAAAGAGTATATAAGGCAATCAGAATACACATTTAAGTTAGAAGAGAGAAATCGACTTTCTCAAGAAATTCATGATAAAATTGGTCATTCGATGACGGGTGCGCTAATTCAAATGGAAGCAGCAAAGAGATTAATGGCGATAGATAAAGAAAAATCTGCTGAGTTATTACAAAATGCAATTCATATTTCGAAAGATGGAATTGAAAGCATTCGGATTACATTAAAAAATATGAAACCACCAACTGAGCAAATTGGTATTCATCGTATGAAATTATTCATAGAGGAATTTGCCGGTAAGCATGATGTGAATATTCCTTTCGTTTATAAAGGGAATTTAGATATGATTTCTCCTATACAGTGGAAGATTATCGGTGAAAATGTCACGGAGGCATTAACAAATGCGATGAAATATGCTGATGCGACAGTCATTTCAATCGATATTCATGTACTGAACAAGATGGTAAAGGTACAAGTGAAGGATAACGGAAAAGGTGCAGTGCTTGTTAAAAAAGGTCTCGGTATTATGGGGATGGAGGAACGAACGGCGTCTGTAAATGGTAAAATTATTGTAGAGGGAACAAGTGGTTTTTCAGTAACAATGTTGCTGCCGATATGAGAATGAATCATCTCATATGAAAAAAGTGAATAATCTCATGTGAAAAGAATGAACTTCTGCACTGAGCAGGTTCATTCTTTTTGTTTATACTAAGAGCAGAGAAACCGAAATAGGGGTGAAATGATGAATACATTAGAAATTAAAAATTTAACGAAAAAGTTTGGTGATTTCATCGCGGTAGATAATATGTCTTTATCTATTAAAGAAGGAGAGATATTTGGCTTTTTAGGATCAAATGGTGCTGGTAAAAGTACAACGATAAATATGATTGCTGGTTTGCTAAGAAGTAATGAAGGTGAAATTAGCATATTAGGAAAAAATATAAAGAAACATAATCGATTTGCGAAGATGAATATCGGTATCGTTCCGCAAGATATTGCGATTTATGAAGAGTTAACTGCCTATGAAAATGTGAAATTCTTTGCTGGACTGTACGGGTTAAGAGGGGCCGAACTAAAAGCAAGGGTAGAGGAAGCACTTCAATTTGTAGGACTTAGCGATAAACAGAAAAGCTATCCAAAGAACTTTTCTGGTGGGATGAAGCGAAGACTGAATATTGCTTGTGCGATTGCACATAGACCGAAGTTAATTATTATGGATGAGCCGACAGTTGGAATTGATCCACAGTCAAGAAATTATATTCTCCAGTCTGTTCGAAAATTAAATGAAATGGGAAGCACGATTATTTACACGAGTCACTACATGGAAGAAGTAGAAGAGATTTGTACGAAAATCGCAATTGTTGATCACGGTAAAGTAATTGCAGAAGGCACGAAAGAACAGTTAAAAGCGATTATTACTGATACGAAAGACATTTGGATTGAAGTGAAGTCAGTAGAAAATTTAGATGTAGAACAGTTAAAAGAAATAAATGGAGTGAAAGCTGTTCAAATTGATGAGAACGTAATTAAAGTAAACTCGGATGCAGGGTTAAACAATTTAAATAAAATTATTCAGCACTTTATTAATCATGACATTGAAATTCGTTCGTTAGAGGAGCAGGCTCCAAACTTAGAAACAGTATTCCTTACGTTGACTGGAAGAAACTTACGAGATAAATAAAATGTAAATGAAGAAAAGGTAAAGGGAGGTTCATCAATTGAACATCTTCAATATTGCAATTATGCATATGAAAAGAGATTTCAGGGACGTAAGAACTTTAGTTTTTATGTTAGCATTTCCGATTGTGCTCATGCTCGTGTTAGGTACAGCATTAAGTAATGCGTTTAATAGTGATAGTCATTCAATTAAAAACATACAGGTGCTATATAAAGATGAAGCAAGTAGCACATTTTCTCAAGCATTTGAAGCATTTACGAAAGAAGTTGATAAATCGGGTATTCATTTTAAAAAAGCTTCTGGCAGTATAGATGGGAAAGAAGAAGTGAAGCAAAATAAATATGCTGCTTATGTAGAGTTAAATAAAGATGGCGCAAAATTGTATGGAAGTGACAAAAGTAGTATTGAGGGAAGTATTGTGGAAGGCATGCTTACAACGTTTGTTGATAAGTACAATGTAGTAATCGAAGTTGCAAAAGTAGACTCTAGTAAGGTGAGCGCAGTTATTTCAAATGGAAATCATAATGATTATATAAAAGAAACATCTTTACAAGCTGCGAAAAAACCAGGTTCTATGGATTACTATGCAATTGTAATGACGACGATGATTGCATTATATGCTGCGATGGGAGCCAGTTCTTTAATTCGAGGAGAACGAATACGTAAAACAGGAGATCGTCTCATTGCTGCTCCTATAAGTAAGGCTGAAATTTTCATTGGGAAAGTGCTTGGTAGTCTTGTAGCAAACGCCCTGTGCATATTGCTCGTCATGTTATTTAGTAAATTTGTCTTTCAAGCGAATTGGGGCGATCATCTTGGAATCATATTTCTTATTTTATTAACAGAAGTCTTTCTAGCAATTAGCTTCGGTTTAGGGATTGGATATATTACAAAAACACCTGAAGCGTCTAGAGCAATTATTATGGTGGTAGTGCAATTAGCTTCTATTTTTGGCGGTGCATATTTCGTAATAGAAGAAAATTTCGTTACGAATTTATCACCATTAACGTGGGCAAACACAGCTGTTATGAAAATTATTTATGCGAATGATGTAGGGGCAGCACTACCAGTCATTTCTTTAAACATTGGAATATCAGCACTCTTTTTATTAATTGCAATTATTGCATTACGTAGACGGGAGGGGCTATAGTATGAAAGATATTTTATGGCTCATACAAAAAACGTTATCTGTACTTTTGAAAAATAAAAAAGGGTTAATCATTATTATTAGTTTGCCAATAATCGGGACGCTCATCTCTTTTTCGATATACGGAAATGCAGGGCAAGGAACGTTAAATATCGGGATTGTAAATAAAGAAAATGAGCCGATAGCAAACGATACGATAAAGTTTTTAGAAGGATTAAATCATGTGAATGTGAGTAAGGTTAAGGAGTCTGAAGTAGAGGATAAACTCACTTCCAAAAAACTTGATGGAGTTATTACATTAGCTTCTGGTTTTTCAAAAAGTGTTCGAGAAGGGGAACCAGATCATATTGAACTTGCATCGATTAAAGGTGATCAAGTAACGGGGTTTATAAAATCATATTTATACAACTATATAGATAATGTAGCAGCTATTAGTAAAGTAGCAGGAACAGATCAAAGTGCATTTAATAGTATGTACGCAGGGTATCAAAAAAGTTCATTTAAAATGAAAACGGAGACGCTAGAAGATACATCGAAAAATAAAGATATGACAAATCAAACGATGGGTTATCTTATTATGTTTATGCTGTTTTCAGCAGTGAACTTATCAGGATTTATTTTAAAAGAAAAAGAGAATAGAACGTACTTTAGATTATTATCAACACCAATTGACGGAAAGAAATTTATATTGTCCAACGTCGCGGTAAATATGATGATATTAACATTGCAAATTGTCATTGCAGTATTATTTCTGACGAATGTTTTTCATACAAATATTAATATGCCTTTCATAGTAATGATTGGTGTGCTAATGATCTTTGCCTTAATTGCAATTGGTTTATCATTAGTTATTGTGTCGTTCTCAAAAAGTTCAGCTGCTTCAAATGCAATGCAAAATTTAGTGATAGTACCAACATGTTTGCTTGCTGGATGTTATTTCCCGTACGACATTATGCCAAAGGCGGTACAAAAAGTAGCTGATTTTCTTCCGCAGCGTTGGTTATTAGATACGATAGCAAAACTACAACAGGGAATACCGTTCTCAGAGTTGTATTTAAACATATTAATCTTATTTGCTTTTGCAATTGCATTCTTCTTAATTGCGATTTATAAATTTGGAAGAAATAATGATGCGAGGAACTTTGTTTAATATAAAAAAGGGTGTGACGTTAAGTCACATCCTTTTTTGTATGAAGCATGAAATCTAAATTTGAATGACAAAATAGAAAGGCGGAAAGAAAACGAGCGGAAGGAAATTAAAATGATTAAAAAAATATTGCGAGTTACTTCTATTATTATTGCTATTTTCGTTTTTATTTTAATTTGGATGCATATTGACGTTACCTTAGGAAGGAAAATGGAAGCTGGGAAAAACATGCCGACAGAGTATGCACCTCATCATAGTGACTTTCAATTATATGTAGAAGGGAAGTCTTTTTATAAACAATTATTTACTGATATAAGAGAAGCCAAAAGCTTCATTTACACGTATTTCTTCATTTTGTCGGATGATAAAAGTAGCCATACTTTTTTAAATTTATTAAAAGAGAAGGCAAAAGAAGGAGTAAACGTCTATTTATCAGTGGATCGCATTAATGATTTATCATTTGAAAGAAAGATGATAAATGAATTGCGGGAAAGTGGTGTACATTTTACGTATAGTAGAAAACCTGAATTACCATTCGGGTTTTATTCACTTCACCATCGTAATCATCGCCGTATTACGACAATTGATGGGGAGATTGGTTATACGGGTGGTTTTAATATAGGGGATGAGTACTTAGGGAAAGATAAACACTTTGGGTACTGGCGAGACTATCATGTACGGATAAAAGGAGAAGGCGCAAAAGATTTAGAAGAACAATTTGCTTTAGATTGGAAACGAGATACGAAAGAAGAGATAAAGAGGAGTACGAATAAAGCTAGTAAAGGGAATACATTACATACTATGACGAGTTACAATGGGCATTACGTTGCTGAAAAATATATAGAGCTCATTAAACAAGCTCAGCACTCCATTGTAATTGCAACGCCGTATTTTATAGCGAAAAATAAAGAATCAATGAATGCTTTAATTGCAGCACAAAAGCGTGGTGTTACAGTAAAAATACTTTGGTCATATAAACCAGATTTACCTCTTATAAAAGAAGCGGCGTATCCATATATACGTCAAGCTGTTAATAATGGGATTACTGTATATGGGTATAAAAAAGGAATGTTCCATGGAAAATTAATGCTTATTGATAATGAATTAACCGTTATTGGCACAACAAACTTTACTTCGCGTAGCTTCAATATAAATGATGAAATGAATTTTTATATTCATGGCGGTCCTATTGTAGGGCAAGTTAATAAGGCGTTAACAGAGGATTTTCGTGATTCAAAAGAAATGAGGAAAGAATTTTTTGAGAAGTTATCTTTTTGGGATCGTTGTAAGGAGAAATTTGCGGGATGGGTTGATTTTTATTTGTGATGATAAAGGAAGAAAGGGTGTCTAGAAAAGACGCCCTTTTTTGATGGGAAATAATTATTTTTCATGCACAAGCAATGAAGCATCATCATTAATCAACGTCCCCACATGTTCACCTAAGCAAATTCTTTTCATTACTCCAGGCTCATCAAAGTTAAAGACGTGTGCTGGTAAATTATAATCACGGGCAAGCAATAAAGCAGCTTGATCCATTACTTGAATGTTTTGCCTAACAACATCGTTATAGTTTAGTTTTCGATACATTTTTGCTGCTTTATTATGTTTTGGATCACTAGTAAAAACGCCGTCGACTCCTTGTTTTGCAACTAATATGGCGTCACTATTCATTTCAATAGCCCTTTGAACACTTGGGTAATCTGTCGTAACGAACGGTTGCCCGTTACCACCTCCAAAAATAACGATATACCCGTTATCTAAATGGTGGACTGCACGTAGGCGAATGTATGGTTCAGCTACAGCATTAAACGGGATGGAAGTCATAACGCGCACTTCTGTATTTGTTTTACTTGTTAAAACGCCGCGTAGCATTAAGCTGTTAATGATTGTACCTAACGTACCGATATTGTCAGCTTCTACACGATCGATTCCCCATTCTTCCGCTAGATGACCTCTAAAAATGTTCCCGCCACCGATGACGATGGATACTTCGATACCTAAATCAACAATGGATAAAATTTCGTTTGCGATATGTTCTAATCGTTTGGAGTTAAAGCTATTTCCGGTTTGATCGGCAAGTGCACCGCCGCTTAATTTAATTAAGACACGTTTATATGGCTTCATAACAATTCCCCCTATATAGATCGCAATTAAAAAGGAACAAAGGCAAATGCCTTTGTTCCTTTTTAAGAAAATGAAAAAGAAAAGAAGAAGATAGAACGAATTTTTGCACATAATTTTTCATATCATCCACTCCTTTTCATTTTGATTTGTTGTAAGTATATATCTTTTTGATTATACGAAACAATCTGATTACTTATCAAGTATATTTTATAGTTTTTTAACAAAATGGTGTCAATGAAAAAAAGAAGAAAAATATTTGAATTTTTTATGACGAACTTGTAGGTTTTTGTATGATTTTGTAGGTTCGCTTATAAGATGTGTGAGTAGCTTTTATAAATTCAAATTGAAAGCGTTCGCATGAAGGGGATGAACATAAATGAAAAAATTCGGATTGGCAACACAAATTTTTGTCGCGCTTGTTTTAGGGATTGTAGTAGGGGCAGTCTTTTATGGCAATAAAACGGCGATTTCTTATATCACACCAATTGGGGATATATTTATTCACTTAATTAAGATGATTGTAGTACCAATTGTTATTTCAGCATTAATTGTTGCAGTAGCTGGTGTAGGAGATATGAAAAAGCTTGGAAAACTGGGCGGTAAGACAATTCTTTATTTCGAAATTATTACGACGATTGCTATTTTAATGGGATTACTTGCGGCAAATATATTCCAACCGGGTACTGGCGTTGATATGAATAACTTACAGCAAAGTGATATTTCTTCTTATAAACAAACAGCCGATGCAACCGAGAAGAAAGGTTTTGCTGATACAATTGTTCACATTGTACCAAAAAACGTATTTGAATCGATTGCACAAGGTGACTTATTACCGATTATTTTCTTCTCAGTATTATTCGGTTTAGGAGTTGCGGCAATTGGGGAAAAAGGAAAGCCTGTCTTTAACTTCTTTGAAGGTGTACTCGAAGCGATGTTTTGGGTTACAAATCAAGTTATGAAATTTGCACCATTTGGTGTATTCGCATTAATTGCGGTTACGGTTGCAAAATTTGGTGTAGCAACATTACTTCCTTTAGGAAAACTAGTGCTAGCTGTATACGTAACTGTTATACTATTCGTTGTGATTGTATTAGGTATTAATGCACGAATGGTTGGCGTAAATATTTTTACATTAATGAAAATTTTAAAAGAAGAACTAATTCTTTCATTTACGACAGCAAGTTCAGAAGCTGTTTTACCTAATATAATGAGAAAAATGGAAGAGTTCGGTTGTCCAAAGGCAGTTGCCTCTTTCGTAATTCCGACAGGTTATACATTTAACTTGACTGGATCGGCTATTTATCAAGCGTTAGCGGCATTGTTTGTTGCACAAATGTACGGTGTGCACATGTCACTGACAGAGCAAATAACGTTATTATTCGTTCTCATGTTAACATCCAAAGGTATGGCGGGAGTTCCAGGTGCATCGTTCGTTGTTGTATTAGCAACGTTAGGTTCAATGGGGTTACCACTAGAAGGTATCGCGTTAATTGCGGGAATTGACCGCATTTTAGATATGATTCGCTCATCTGTCAATGTATTAGGAAATGCATTAGCGGCCATTGTTATGTCGAAGTGGGAAGGCGAATTCGATAATGAGAAAGCAAAACAATATGTAGAAACAGTCAAAGAAACAAAAGCAGCATAAGAAATCGTTAAGGAGTGGATAAGTATGGCAACATTAACTGAAGTTAAAAATGGTGTTCGAATTGAAAAAGACTTTTTAGGTGAAAAAGAAGTACCAAACTATGCATACTACGGCGTACAAACAATGCGTGCAGTTGAAAACTTTCCAATTACAGGATACAAAATCCATGAAGGTTTAATTAGAGCGTTCGCAGTTGTAAAAAAAGCTGCAGCGCTTGCGAATACAGATGTAGGAAGATTGGAATTGAACAAGGGCGGCGCGATCGCAGAAGCTGCTCAAGAAATTCTCGATGGAAAATGGCATGATCATTTTATCGTAGATCCAATCCAAGGCGGAGCAGGTACTTCAATGAACATGAATGCAAATGAAGTCATTGCCAATCGTGCGCTTGAATTATTAGGGATGGAAAAGGGAGACTATCATTATATTAGTCCAAATAGTCATGTAAACATGGCACAATCAACAAACGATGCATTCCCAACGGCGATTCATATCGCAACATTAAACGCATTAGAAGGTTTATTACAAACGATGGGTTATATGCACGATGTATTTGAATTAAAAGCAGAACAGTTCGATCATGTGATTAAAATGGGTCGTACACATTTACAAGATGCTGTGCCAATTCGTCTTGGACAAGAATTTAAAGCATACTCTCGTGTACTTGAACGTGATATGAAACGAATTCAGCAATCACGTCAACACTTATATGAAGTGAACATGGGGGCAACTGCAGTTGGTACAGGTTTAAATGCAGATCCAGAATATATTGAAGCAGTTGTAAAACATTTAGCTGCAATTAGTGAACTACCACTTGTTGGTGCAGAAGACTTAGTAGATGCAACGCAAAATACGGATGCATACACAGAAGTATCAGCAGCACTTAAAGTATGTATGATGAATATGTCTAAAATTGCAAATGACCTTCGCTTAATGGCATCAGGTCCACGCGTTGGCTTAGCGGAAATTATGCTACCAGCTCGTCAACCAGGTTCATCTATTATGCCAGGAAAAGTAAATCCTGTTATGCCAGAAGTAATTAATCAAATTGCGTTCCAAGTCATTGGTAACGACCATACAATTTGCCTTGCTTCAGAAGCAGGACAATTAGAATTAAACGTTATGGAACCAGTACTTGTTTTCAACTTACTTCAATCAATTAGTATTATGAATAACGGTTTCCGTGCCTTTACAGACAATTGCTTAAAAGGAATTGAATCGAATGAAGATCGCTTAAAAGAGTATGTTGAGAAGAGTGTAGGAATTATTACAGCCGTGAACCCTCATATCGGTTATGAAGCAGCAGCTCGCGTTGCGAAAGAAGCAATCGCGACAGGGCAATCCGTTCGAGAACTTTGTGTGAAAAATGGTGTACTGTCACAAGAAGACTTAGAATTAATTCTAGATCCATTCGAAATGACACACCCAGGGATTGCAGGAGCAACTCTTTTAAAGAAAAATTAAAAGAAGAGGGGGGACAAGCCCCTCTTTTTTGTTTACAATATAGAAATGCTATATATGAATAGAGGTAGGGATGTTATGAGCAAGTTTACAGTAGCTTCTAATGGTTCATTAGAAACGACATTAAGAGGAGTAGAAGTATTATCAACACCGCTTTTAAATAAAGGGGTCGCTTTCACGCAAGAAGAAAGAGAAGAATTAGGTTTAAAAGGGTTATTACCGCCAGCAGTTTTAACATTGGAAGAACAAGCACGCCGAGCATACGAACAATTTTGTTCTCAGCCGGATGATTTATTAAAGAATGTATACTTAACAGCGTTACATGATCGAAATGAAGTATTATTTTATCGTATTTTAACAGATCATTTACGCGAAATGTTACCAATCGTATATACACCAACTGTTGGTGTAGCGATTCAAAGATATAGTCATGAATATCGTAAACCACGAGGTGTGTATTTATCAATTAACGATCCGTCAGGTATTGAAGAAGCGTTTGCCAATATTGGTGCAACAGCAGAAAATATTGATTTAGTCGTTGTAACAGATGGAGAAGGTATATTAGGAATTGGTGACTGGGGCGTTGGTGGTATTAACATCGCAATCGGAAAATTAGCTGTTTATACGGCAGCAGTTGGAATCGATCCTAGCCGCGTATTACCGGTAATTTTAGATGTAGGTACAAATCGTGAAGAATTATTAGACAATCCATTTTATATTGGAAATCGTCATCCTCGTATAACTGGTGAAGCTTACGATGAATTTATTGATACGTTTGTACAAGCGGTAAGTAACCAATTCCCGAAAGCACTTTTACATTGGGAAGACTTTAGTTCTAGAAATGCACGAAAAATTCTAGATAAATATCGTCATGATATTTGTACGTTTAATGATGATATTCAAGGTACAGGTGCAGTTTCACTTGCTGCTGTGCTATCGGCAGTGAAAGCTTCGGGTGTACCACTAAGTGAACACCGCGTTGTTGTATTTGGTGCTGGTACGGCTGGAATCGGTATCGCAGATCAAGTTAGAGATGCAATGGTCCGCGTAGGTGTATCAGAAGAAGAATCGTATAAGCGTTTCTGGTGTATTGATCGTAACGGATTAGTTACAGATAATATGAAAGATCTTCTTGATTTCCAAATTCCGTATGCAAGAAAAGAAGCGGAAGTAAGTGAGTGGAAGCAAAATGGTGTAATCGGACTTGCTGAAGTTGTGAAACATGTAAAACCGACAATTTTAATCGGTACATCAACTGTTGCAGGCGCATTTAAAGAAGAGATTGTTAAAGAAATGGCTTCTCACGTAGAAAGACCAATCATTTTACCGATGTCGAACCCGACGCCACTTGCTGAAGCAAAACCAGCGGATTTAATCAAGTGGACAGAAGGAAGAGCGTTAGTTGCAACAGGAAGTCCATTTGAACCAGTTACATATAACGGTGTAACGTATGTGATTGGACAATCAAATAATGCACTTATTTTCCCAGGTCTTGGTCTTGGAACAATTGTCGTACGTGCAAGCGTTATGACGGATGGAATGTTCGCAGCAGCAGCTGAAGCAGTTGCAAGTATGGTGGACACAAGTCAGCCAGGAGCACCTATTTTGCCAGAAGTTGAAGAATTACGTAATATCTCGGAAATGGTAGCAATTGAAGTAGCGAAAGTTGCTGTTGCAGAAGGTGTAGCTAGAGAGAACTTAAGTGATAACGATATTAAGATTGCAGTGAAAGAAGCAATCTGGGAGCCTGAGTATCGCCAAATAAAAGCGGTAGAAAAGGTTAGAATATAGAAATAAAGCCCGTTTATAATATAAGCGGGCTTTCACTTTTATTACTGAAAAAAAGAGTATAGGAAGTGGCACCTTTGAGTTGGAATCAATTATGGAAGAAAGATATATCCCTTTTAATTATATTAATGGTAGTTGTTCCGATTGCAGGAGAGCTTAATTTTCATCCTTTTAATGATACGTTTCGGGTTAGCTTTGGGACGCCGTTATTCTTCTTTTTATTACTATTTTTAAGAAGAATACCAGCAGCTGCTGCAGGTATTCTTGTCGGTATATGTGTAGTCTTATTCCGCGTATGCCTTGACTGGGTCATGCAAGGCTCATTTCATATGACAGAATCATTTTATTTGCGTTATCCTGTGTTCTTTTATTATTTTATTTATGGAAGTCTTTTTTCACTTTGTAGGGTGAATAAGTTTCATCAGAAGCCAATTGTTATTGGGTGCCTTGGAATTTCAATTGAAATTGTTGCAAGTATGTCGGAACTTGCGTTTTATCACATGTTAGTACTAGGTACAACAATAACAATTTCTGAAGTAAATAAACTCATCATTATTGCTATTTTCCGTAGCTTCTTTGCACTTGGCTTTTTAAATATGATGAATTTATATGAAACGAAATTAAAAGAATCACAAGTTCGAAAAGAAAATGAAAAAATGTTCATGCACCTTTCAAATTTATATGTAGAATCTGTTCATTTGAAAAAAACGTTACAAAATGCAGAATTAATTACACAAGAAGCGTATCAATTATATCGGAATTTACAAGCGAATGATGATTCCAGCAGTAAAACAGCATTGAAAATAGCAGGAGAAGTGCATGAAATAAAAAAAGATAATCAAAGAATTTTTGCAGGGTTATCTAAACTGTTATTAGATAAAAATGTGGCTGAATACGTAGAAGGTCATGAGCTTACAGAAATGATTGCAAGAATAAATGAAAAGTATGCTGAAATGCTAGAGAAAGATATACGTTTTTCTAAACATATAGAAGGCGAGCATGCTGCATATCACGTGTATACAGTGCTATCAATTTTTAATAACTTAGTTGCGAATGCAGTTGAAGCAATTGAAGATAGAGGTCTCATTCGTATTAAGTTATATAAAAGAGAACCAAATGTAATCTTTGAAGTAATTGACGATGGCCCTGGTATTGCACAAAAGTATAAGAAATTAGTATTTAAGCCTGGGTTTACTTCAAAGTATGATCAAACAGGAACACCGTCCACAGGTATTGGACTTTCTTACATAGACGAAATGGTAACAGAGCTCGGCGGAGAAGTAAGGTTAGAAGACAATGAAAATGGGAAAGGGTGTAAGTTTATCGTTTGTTTACCGGAGTGCAGTTTAAAGCGGGAAGGGGAATAGGTTTGTTTTATTATATTGTAGATGATGATGAAGTTTTTCGTTCGATGCTTTCGCAAATTATTGAGGATGGCGATCTTGGGGAAGTAATTGGAGAATCGGAAGATGGAGCGTTTATTGAAGCGGAACAGCTAAATTATAAAAAAGTGGATATTTTATTTATTGATTTATTAATGCCGATGAGAGATGGCATTGAAACAGTTCGCCATATAGCATCTTCATTTACTGGGAAAATTGTTATGATTTCCCAAGTTGAATCGAAACAGCTCATTGGTGAGGCATATACACTTGGTGTGGAATATTATATTACAAAACCACTAAACAAAATAGAAGTAGTATCTGTTGTACGAAAAGTGATAGAACGTATTCGTTTGGAACGTTCTATATATGACATTCAAAAATCATTGAATAATGTGTTTCAGTGGGAAAAGCCGCAAATGCGTAGTGAAACAGTGCAAGAAGGGAAAAAGATATCAGATTCAGGACGCTTCTTACTATCAGAACTCGGTATTGCGGGAGAGAATGGAAGTAAAGATTTACTTAGTATGCTGGAATATTTATATGGACAAGAAAAGGCGCAAACATTTGAGTTTGGATTTCCTGCTTTAAAAGATATCTTTCACCAAATAACAGTAAAAAAATTAGGGGAACTAGCTTCAGATGCAGATATAGAGAAGGAGAAAAAAGCATCTGAACAACGTGTAAGAAGAGCAATTTATCAATCATTAAATCATTTAGCTTCCCTTGGACTAACAGACTTTTCAAATCCGAAATTTGAAAGTTATGCTCCGAAGTTTTTTGATTTCACTGTAGTTAGAAAACGGATGACAGAAATGACAAAGGATGGGGTAGCGACTTCTGGCCATATACGAATTAATACGAAAAAATTTATTCAAGTGTTGTATTTTGAGGCGAAACGACTGATGGAGATAGAGTGAAAAGGTGCTTATAAATAAGCATCTTTTTTTGTTAAATCAACATTTTATATTTTCTCGTGAAGCATGTAAAATGTTAAGTAAGAGAAAATGGTTTTACATTAAGGAAGTGTCAAAACAATGAGTTTTACATTAAATAAATCGATTATTAAAGAAGTATGTGGAGAAACCTCATATAAAAGAGGCGAAGCTTATTATAAATCAAATAAAGTAATCGTGAATTACTATGATGAAACGAAAGAAATTTGTGAGGCGACGGTAAAAGGGAACGAGGATTTCCATGTTACAGTAGAAAAAGCTAAGAAAGGTGATGTTGTTGCGAGATGTAGTTGTCCTTCGTTAGCATCTTTCCAAACGTACTGTCAACATGTTGCAGCTGTATTGATACAAATAAATTATAACCAGCAAACGGGTGGAATGGGCTCTGTTAGTAGCAGAAATGATCAATTAACAAACGGGATGTTTCAGTTGTTTGCAGATAAACCACTGAGGCCAAAAAGTAAACAACATCGGTTTGATACACGTGAAATATTAGATGTTGCGTTTATATGTTTACCAGTAGCGACGAAAAGCGGTGGGGCTCTTCTTGGAATTCAGTTAAAACTTGCGAAAACATATTTTATAAATCATATTAGAGAATTTCTTTCTAAAGTGGAGAAGAGAGAGACTTTTCATTGTTCCAATGAATTTACATATACGCCAGATGTACACAGTTTTAAACAAGAAACAGACGCGATTATACAACAACTCATTAAAATATATCATAATGAAAAAATGTATGAAGATGCACTAGAAGTACATGCGAAACAAGATGAAAGTATGATATTTATACCGCCAGCTTCGTGGAATGATATGCTCTCTGCACTTTCTAGAGCCGAGTATGTACAGCTGAAACAAAATGAGCAACTGTTTCAGGGATTACACATTTCAAAAGGGGTATTGCCATTACATTTTGAGTTTACGAAAGGGAATAATGGCGGGTTTACCCTTCATATAGACGGTCTAAATCGTGTTCGAGTTATGGAGATGTATAACAACGCTCTTTACGATGGGAAATTATATCATTTATCTATGGAAGATTGTATGCGACTTATTGAATTGCAAAAGATGATGAGTCGCTCAAATAGCAATCAGTTTTATATTCCTGAAAATAAGATGGAACATTTCGTAGCGAAAGTTGTGCCTGGATTAATGAAACTTGGAACAGTGCGCATTGATGAAGTAATATCCGATCGTGTTGAAACGCCGTTGCTAAAAGCAAAGCTGTATTTAGATCGAGTAAAAAATCGTTTGCTAGCAGGGCTCGAATTCCATTATGGAAACGTCGTGATTAATCCGCTAGAAGAAGACGGGCAACCTTCTGTTTTTAATCGTGATGAGAAAAAGGAAAAAGAGATTTTAGACATTATGAGTGAAAGTGCTTTTGCGAAAACAGAAGGTGGCTACTTTATGCATAATGAAGAAGCTGAGTATAACTTTTTATATCACATCGTTCCAACGTTAAAAGGTTTAGTTGATATTTACGCGACAACAGCAATCAAATTACGTATTCATAAAGGGGATACAGCGCCACTTATTAGAGTGAGAAGAAAAGAAAGAATTGATTGGTTATCATTTCGTTTTGATATAAAAGGAATACCGGAAGCGGAAATTAAAGGTGTGTTAGTGGCTCTGGAAGAGAAACGCAAATATTACCGACTAGCGAATGGTTCTTTATTATCACTAGAGAGTAAAGAGTTTAATGAAATTAATCAGTTTGTAAAAGAATCAGGTATTCGAAAAGAATTTTTACGTGGGGAAGAAGTGAATGTTCCGCTCATTCGAAGTGTAAAATGGATGAACGGACTTCATGAAGGTAATGTTTTAAGTTTAGATGAGTCTGTGCAAGATCTAGTGGAAAGTATTCAAAATCCGAAAAAATTAAAGTTTACAGTGCCACAAACTTTACATGCTGTAATGAGAGAGTATCAAGTATACGGATTTGAGTGGATGAAGACACTCGCCTATTACCGTTTTGGCGGTATTTTAGCAGACGACATGGGACTTGGAAAAACGCTGCAAAGTATTGCTTATATAGATTCTGTTCTGTCTGAAATTCGAGAGAAGAAGCTGCCTATATTGGTCGTTTCTCCATCGTCTCTAGTTTACAACTGGTTAAGCGAGTTGAAAAAATTCGCGCCGCATATTAGAGCGGTTATTGCAGATGGAAATCAAACAGAACGACGAAAAATTTTAAAAGACGTAGCGGAATTTGATGTCGTCATTACGTCATATCCATTACTGAGAAGAGATGTAAGATCGTATGCGAGGCCGTTTCACACACTATTTCTTGATGAAGCACAGGCGTTTAAAAATCCGACAACGCAAACTGCAAGAGCAGTGAAAACAATTCAAGCTGAATATCGTTTCGGACTAACGGGAACGCCTGTAGAAAATTCATTAGAAGAGCTATGGTCTATCTTTCACGTCGTATTTCCAGAATTATTACCAGGAAGAAAAGAATTCGGTGATTTAAGGCGTGAAGATATTGCGAAGCGCGTAAAACCGTTCGTATTAAGACGACTAAAAGAAGATGTATTACAGGAGCTTCCAGATAAAATAGAGCACTTACAGTCATCGGAGTTATTACCAGATCAAAAGAGACTATATGCTGCTTACTTAGCGAAATTAAGGGAAGAAACATTAAAGCATTTGGACAAAGATACGTTACGTAAAAATAAAATTAGAATTTTAGCCGGCTTAACGAGATTACGACAAATTTGCTGTCATCCCGCTTTATTCGTTGATGATTACAAGGGAAGTTCAGCTAAATTTGAGCAACTGTTAGACATATTAGAGGAATGTAGAAGTACTGGTAAGAGAATTTTAATCTTTTCTCAATTTACGAAGATGCTGTCCATTATTGGTCGTGAATTAAATCGTCAAGCAATTCCATACTTTTATTTAGACGGAAATACATCTTCGCAAGAACGTGTAGAACTATGTAATCGATTTAACGAAGGAGAAGGGGAACTATTTCTCATTTCTTTAAAAGCTGGTGGTACGGGGCTTAACTTAACGGGTGCCGATACGGTTATATTATACGATTTATGGTGGAATCCAGCTGTTGAACAACAAGCAGCAGATCGGGCATATCGGATGGGACAGAAAAATACGGTACAAGTTATTAAATTAGTAGCACACGGAACAATCGAGGAAAAAATGCATGAACTGCAAGAAAGTAAGAAAAATTTAATTGCTGAAGTGATTGAGCCGGGAGAAGAGAAATTATCATCAATCACGGAGGAAGAAATACGAGATATTTTAATGATTTAATAAAAAAGCTATGCTTTCACATGTATGAGAGCATAGCTTTTTTCGTGTAATAATTATAATTTGTTTTGAACAAAGTAAAGAGATAATACAGAATTTACTTTTTATTCCCTTTACTTTTATATGGCTTGGCAGCTGCCTTCTTCTTTGCACTTGATTGCCAACGGTTCCATCCTTTACTTCCTGTACCTTGTCCTACACCTTTTTTCGGTTTTGCTTTCGTTTTACTCATATGATCACTCCGTTATATAAAAATCTTATTTGATAATAGTCAATGATTTAGAACATACTCTTTATAAATGACTATGATTGCTTTAAGTAAAAATAAACTGCTTGAATGCTATAGTATAACACGAATTTGCACGTAAACTGAAAGGAATTACAAAGAAAATGAAAATAATACGAAATACTGCGGATTCTATATTTCGGACGTTTACATTACTTGTTGTGTATATGTTAGTTTCGGTTAGTGAAACGTTTTTTGGATTGACGAAGCAAAAGAAGTGAAGATGTTATATTGAAAACAATCAATAAAGACGTAAAATAAAGAATTGAAAAATATTTTTAAATTTTTGTTGACTTTCTTTATTTTTTGTATAGAATAATCATTAATAAAATGTTTCAGAGATGTGACAACAAAACGACTATGAAAGGACGAGTAGTAGTAGGACGTAGTTTAAGCGAGTCAGGGGTGGTGTGAGCCTGATACGAAGCCTATTATGAAGAACCTCCTGGAGTTGCTAACCGAAATCCTTTATAGGAAAGTAGACTTAGCCGGGAACTTCGCCGTTACAAGAAGAACAGTATCGAGATATTTCATCTCCGTATTGTATAAGTGAGCAACCTCTGTTGCTAATTTGGGTGGTACCGCGGAACCAAAGCCTTTCGTCCCAGTTTTTTGGGAAAGAAGGGCTTTTTTTGTTGGCTTCTTTTCACAACATCCAAACATTTTAGGAGGAAACCACCATGTATCAATCATTAATGACAGTAAGAGAGACTCAAATCGCAATTAAGGAAGTTAAAACATTTTTCGAGGACCAATTAGCAAAACGCCTTGAACTATTCCGCGTATCTGCACCATTATTCGTAACGAAAAAATCAGGATTAAACGATCATCTAAACGGTGTAGAACGTCCAATTGAATTTGATATGTTACATTCAGGAGAAGAATTAGAAATTGTTCATTCACTAGCGAAATGGAAACGATTTGCATTACATGAATACGGATATGAAGCTGGTGAAGGTTTATATACAAACATGAACGCGATTCGTCGTGATGAAGAACTTGATGCAACGCATTCCATTTATGTTGACCAATGGGATTGGGAAAAAATCGTTCAAAAAGAATGGCGTACTGTTGAATACTTACAAAAAACAGTACAAACAATTTATGGAATATTCAAAGATTTAGAAGATCACTTATTTGAAAAATATCCGTTCCTTGGAAAGTATTTACCGGAAGAAATTGTTTTCGTTACTTCTCAAGAATTAGAAGATAAATATCCAGAATTAACACCGAAAGATCGTGAACATGCAATTGCAAAAGAACACGGTGCAGTCTTCATTATCGGAATTGGTGATGCACTTCGTTCAGGTGAAAAGCATGATGGACGCGCTGCTGATTACGATGATTGGAAATTAAACGGTGATATTTTATTCTGGCACCCAGTACTACAATCTTCATTCGAATTATCATCAATGGGAATTCGTGTTGATAGTAAATCACTTGATGAGCAGTTAACGAAAACAGGTGAAGACTATAAACGTGAGTATGATTTCCATAAAGGTATACTAGAAGACGTACTACCATTAACAATCGGCGGTGGCATTGGACAATCAAGAATGTGCATGTACTTCTTACGTAAAGCACATATCGGTGAAGTTCAATCTTCTGTATGGCCTGACGATTTACGTGAAGCTTGCAAGAAGGAAAACATTCATCTGTTTTAATAGAAGGGAGAGGATAACTTAAATATAGAGCTATTCTCTCTTTTTTTACTGTGTAAACGAATGGTTTACAGTGAGTTTTACTAATGGTTTCTTTCTTTTTTGGAACCTTTTATGTAATAATTTGTTAAAGGAGGCGACGTTATGAGCTTAGGACAACAACTTAAAAGATTACGAGAGTCACAAGGATTTTCACAGGAAGATGTTGCTAAGAAAATTGGTGTGATAAGGCAAGCAGTGTATAAGTGGGAACATGATAAAAGCTGTCCGGATATTGATAATTTAATTTTGCTTAGCGAAATGTATAATGTCACGCTAGATGAATTAATAAAAGGAAACGAAAGCTTTAAAGAGAAAATACATATTGATGAAGATGAGGATTTTGAGAAAGAGAATGAGTTTGGTTTTTATATTGGGTTTGGTTTGCTAATTGTGAGTGCTTTCGTAGATTATGAAGGAATGCAAGAGATATTATTAGGAATAGCATTATTCATGATGGTTTTTTATTCTGACGTAAAGAAAGTTATGTTGAATGAGTTCAAATCGTTTTTCAAAAGAAAAGATATATATGATAAGAAGTGAGAAGAGTCAGTTATATTTCCTAGGAAAGATTATAACAAGTAACTGAATTGTTTTATGGTAATTTTGAGATGTTGATAGTATGTTAAAAAGTCCAAACAAGCATAACCCCGTTCTAAAGTTAGGACGGGGTTTAAAATCTAAGTTTTATTGATTGTAAATTTCTTCCAAATATTTTTAATTCAGTAAAACATTACTTATTTGTTACCGAGTTCTTCCGCTAAACCGATTAAAATGCCTTCCGTTCCACGAATGTAGCAGAGTCGGTAAGAGTTCTCGTATTGAACTACTTCACCAACAAGCTGAGCACCATGCTTAGTCAGTCTCGATACCATTTCGTCAATGTCCTCAACGGTGAACATGACACGTAAATAACCAAGGGCATTTACAGGAGCTGTTCGATGATCTGCAATAGTAGGTGGTGTGAGAAATCGCGAAAGTTCAATTCGGCTATGGCCATCTGGAGTCACCATCATAGCAATCTCTACGCACTGCGAACCGAGTCCGGTTACGCGACCAGCCCATTCACCCTCTACAGTGGCGCGCCCTTCGAGTTTTAACCCAATCTCCTCGAAGAAAGAGATTGCATGATCAAGGGATTCTACAACGATGCTAACATTGTCCATTCTGAGTAATTTATTTTTTGACATTGTCTTTATCTCCTTATATGTAAAAGTGTATTATCTAATCATCATCTTCATTATACTATTAAAAAGTTATAAATTCCTTTCAAACAAAAACACCTTGTCACAGTTTAGGAAAATGTGACAAGGTGTTTTTAAGTATGTCATATAGTATCTTGTTAACAAACAATACCGCAATTTCCCCGGAAAATGTTTCTACGCTGTATGCTCTTAAAGGGCCCGATCGTTGTATAGAATGAAGTGTATTATTTAAATGATAAATACATTTCTTATTACTCTATATGCAAATAGCTTTCTATTTATATAGGAAAGAAGTAGATTCATATAATTCGTTTTAATTTTTACTAGTAGAAATTAGCTCATCTGCACTAAAGGCTCAATTTTCGCCATAAATGATTGATGCAGCGCCTCGACACCTGTTACTAAATGAAGGCGGTCAATAACGACAGACACTTTAATTTCTGATGTACTTACCATTTTAATATGAATATCTTCTTCTTTTAAAGTAGTGAACATATTCGCAGCAACACCTGGATTAGATACCATACCAGATCCTACAATTGATACTTTTGCTAAATGATTTTCATATTCTACTGATTCATAGTGAAGTGCCTCTTGATTTTGTTCCAATACTTCTAATGTTTCTTTTAAATCATTAGAATGGATGGAGAAGGAGAGATGAACAGTTCCTTCATTTGTAATACTTTGAATGATGATATCTACATTAATATGTGCCGCTGCTAATGTAGCGAAAACTGTTGAAAGCGAGCCATGTTCCAATCCTTTCAATGTGATACGTGTAATATTATCTTCAAATGCAATACCTTTAACGATTGATTGTTGTTCCATGTTACATTCTCCTTTTACAATTGTTCCATTTTCTTGTTCCATACTTGAGCGAACTTCTAAAATGACATTATGATTTTTAGCAAACTCAACAGCACGCGGGTGTAATACACCAGCACCGAGATTTGCAAGTTCTAACATTTCGTCATAAGAAATTTCATCTAATTTATAAGCATCTTTTACAACTCGTGGATCCGTCGTATATACGCCGGTCACATCTGTGTAAATATCACATTTTTTTGCGTTCAGTGCAGCAGCTAATGCAACAGCAGTTGTATCAGAACCACCGCGTCCAAGCGTTGTAATTTCATGGTTTTCACTAACGCCTTGGAAGCCAGCTACGATAACAATCGTACCTTCAGCAATATAAGATTGAATTCGATCTGTATGAATGTCAGTAATCCGTGCACTATTATGTACAGATTCTGTCGTAATACCAGCTTGCCATCCTGTTAATGAAATTGCGTTATAACCTTTTGCTTGAAGTGCCATCGTTAATAATGAAATAGTCACTTGCTCTCCTGTTGATAGAAGCATATCCATTTCGCGTTTACTCGGATTTTCTGTAATCGCGTTAGCGAGTACGACAAGTTCATCTGTACTTTTTCCCATTGCCGAAACGACAGTGACGATACTATGTCCTCTTTCATATTCTTCAATAATTAAATTTGCTACATGTTGAATGCGTTCAACGCTTCCGACAGAAGTGCCACCAAATTTTTGTACAATCGTTTCCATTACGAATTCCTTCTTTCATCCATTTTTAAGAATAGATTAGGACATATATAAATCCCAATATTCCTGTAGTTACCAGAGAAAAACAAAAAACACCATCTCAAATAAGTGAGGATGGTGCTGTTACAGGAAAAGGGAAACAGAAAACGGAGCTAATAAAAAAACCGCCAAAAAAGGAATACCATAAAAATGATATCTCTTTTTTGTAGATAGCTCTTCATACGTACATGTCTGTACATATGACAGTTCTGTTTCTATTCGAAAACAGCCCCAATCGATACATACAGAGAAATATATCGATTTCGGCAATACTTCCTTTCATCTAATTTCATAGACATCTCTGTGTCTCCATTAGAATACTCATAAGTATCGCAACCTCTATCTCACGTTTTAGGCGAGAGTGTTTGATTTATGAAGTTGTTGGTAACATTTGTTTTATAATAATTTAAATTTTTCGAGGAATCAAGTGTTTTATATATATTTTAAAAATTCTATCTTTTTATGAGGAAGTTTGTGAAAAATATAGCAAAATAAATATATTACATGTACATTAAAATTATAGTGCATTGGAGGTGGAAGAATGAAGGGGAAAAAGCCTATTTATGTTTCGGCAGAAATGAACACAACAATGGAGAAATTATGGGAATACACGCAAGAACCACATATACATACAGAATGGGATGCTCGCTTTACTGAAATTTCGTATTTAGAAAAACAAGAAGGAGAACCACAGAAATTTTTATATAAAACAAAGATCGGATTTGGACTTGAAATAGCTGGAGAAGGTGAATCGATAGGTGAGATAAGAAAAGAAACGGGAGAACGTATTTCTTCTTTAAAATTTTGGACGGATAATACATTATCTCTTATTCAAATAGGGCGTGGTTATTGGAAGTATACACCCTGTAAAGAACATATTCATTTTGAGACGCAATATGATTATGATACGAGGTATGGTCGTATAGGGAATGTAATAGATTTCTATATGTTTCGGCCGTTATTAGGCTGGGCAACTGCTTGGAGTTTTGATGCTTTAAAATTATGGTTAGAAAAGGGGCTTCACCCTAGATTACTAATTAGAAAAACAATGACATATTGGCTCGTATGTTTTTTATTTGCATTTGTATGGATGTATCAAGGGATCTTCCCAAAAATAATTTTCAGTCATCCAGAAGAGATGAAGATGCTTTCTGCGAGTATTGATTCAACTGGAAATAGTATTGCAATTCTTAAAGTAATAGGGATGTTAGAAATTATTTTTGGTATCATATGGATATTTCCAGTTCCAAAACAAAAATTATTTATACTACATATTTTTATGTTAATAGCTTTAACGATAGTGGCAGGATTTACGAATATCGTAAGCTTTACAGAGCCGTTTAATCCAATTACATTAAACGTTTTACTAATGGGGGTATCGATTGTCGGTTATATAAATAGTTTTGATTTACCAAGTGCAAAAAATTGCAAGAGGAAGAGAAAGGGATAATGTATGGCTAATATGTATGAAAGACTATTAGGGGATTCTTATAAAAAACTTCATCCAAAATTACAGAAACGCTATGAGATTACAGAAGAAAATAGCTTTACTGGAGAAGGAAAGATGGATGAAATTTACGGAGGTTCTTTTTTCGTAAAATTGATATTAAAAATTGCATCGAAGTTTCGAATGTTTTTCCCTGAGCGTGGGAAGAAAGTGCCATTTACAATACATAATACCGCTGAGCGAGATGAACATGGAAAGGAACTTGTGCGGTGGAATCGTACTTTTTACTTTCGTAATAAGAAAAGATATTTTAATGCGGTAATGAAATTCGATGAAAATGAAATTGTAGATTATTTTGGTGAACCACACATACTTGTTTCTACACTGAATTTTCATATTGATGAGATGGGGGCGATGCATATTTCTTCAAAGAAACAATGGTTTTACATGTTTAGAAGAAAAATCCCGTTACCTAGATTCTTATACGGAGAGGCCAACATTGTAGAAAGTTATGATGAAACAAAACAGTGCTTTCGAATTCATGTACAAGTATGCAATCCGTTAATTGGTTCATTATTTTCATATAGGGGAACATTTGTGGAGAGGAAATAAATGATATGAAAAATATAATAGTTGGGCTTGCTTGTTATATTATTTTTCTAATATGTGAGTGGTCAAATGTAAACCCAGTTGAAGCAATTATTTTATTATCTATTTTGTTATGTATACCGATGTCTTTTTGTATTATTGATAAAAGAGCACGAAATGGATCGTATTTATTATTTTATAAATCCGTATCGTTTTTATATCCGATAGCAGCGATTTGTGCAATGTTAGCTTTCGTAACAAATCAATATATCTTTGCGATAATTTGGTTTGTATATACGGGGATCGTTGCGTTATTTGGTATAAATAGATTACTAGAAAGAGGATGGACACCGTTAGAAGAGACAGCTATCGATAGTGCGTTTATTTATTTGTTTTTAGGTGGTTTTTGGTTTTTTGCTTCTGTAGCAAAGATTTCGATTATGCAGTTTACTTCTGACATTGTTTTACTCACAGCTGCACACTTTCATTATTCGGCGTTTCTATTGCCATTATCAGCTGGTTTAATAGGGCGGAAGAGAGAAAAGAGCAGTAAAGTATATGATGCAATTATGTTTATTATAGTCATTTCACCGATGACAGTTGCGATTGGAATTACGCACTCAAGGGTATTTGAATTTTTTGCAGTGTTCCTATATTTATGTGCGATTTATGGGTATGGAATTTATGTTTGGCGGGCGAAATTTAATGCTATCAGCGCAAAAATCCTCCTAATCATATCGTCTAGTACACTCATGGTAACAATTATGTTTTCACTTATATATTCGTATGGGAATTTGAAACATGTAATGACGATTACAATTGCTCAAATGGTTTGGATTCACGGTGTTGTTAATGGAATTGGAGTAGCGTTGCCGGCATTTGTCGGCTGGATGATTGAAAAGAGTGTTCCGAACTATAAATATTACGGGAAACCAATGAGCAAATTAAGAGGAGAGGCGACAGTTGGTGAAGCATTTTTACATAACAGAAATGTAATAGATAGCAAGGAATACAAAGGTTTAGTTGATAAAATGAATGATTTCCATAGTGGGATATTTGATAGGGCCAAGATTCCTGTAAGTATTATTCGTTTTTATGAAAATACAACAGAGTATGAATTACAATCGCATATTAAATGGACTCGCTGGTTCCGCCCGTTTGCATTTTGCTATGAGAAAATGAGTAAGCGTGTAGGACAAATACATTTAGGAATGGGCGGCAAGTGGGAAACGATGCACGGCTCTATCATAGGGATAATGGATGAGAAGGATGGAAGGGAGAATGTAAGAGCTTGGTTAAGGAAAAATGAAGCAGGAGCATCTATTTTTGTAGCTCTTTACTCAAAACATACGTATAAGAATGAGACATATATGAATATCGCATTGCCTCTACCATATTCGAATATGACGGGGGTTTTAAAATTACGTAATGATAATAATAATTTAATTATTACTAGTAAGCTGAGGAGAAATGGTAAGGGAGATGAGGGGATCTATATACATACTCGTTTCTTTACAATCCGTTTACCGTTAGCTGAGACGTTTATTATTAAAGAGGGCACCAATCAAATGTTAGAAGCTAACCATAAAATGTGGATATTTGGAGTTAAGTTTTTAGAAATTGATTATGAGATTAAGAAAATAGAGGAGAAGTAAGAAAAGCTTGGAGAGATTCCAAGCTTTTTTTACGTATGGGTAATTGTCATAGCGACTTGTTTATCTAAGTCTTTGTCCCAAACACGTTGAATTTCAAATGTACCTTTTTCAAAGAATAATGGAAATCTTTCTTTAAACCAATCTTGCATAGGAAGATTTAGTGCTGTAGCGATTGGTACCCATAATAATTTACCTTCAGGAGGGTCCACAAGAAGCTCACCTTCAAATGAATCTGTCCAATAGTTAAATACCATATATCGAACATTTTCTTTCGGATTTACGTATTCATCTAATCCCTTAAAGGTTAAGGTTGAAACAAGTAATCCAGTTTCTTCTTTTACTTCCCGTTTAGTAGCTTGAACGATACTTTCTGGAAAATCTACTTTTCCGCCAGGAGCGATGTAACCAGGGAAGCCAAGGTGATTGGGGCGCTGTATTAACAATACTTTGTTATTCCGCTGAATCATACACATTGTATACATACGGTGCTCTATATCTTTCCAATTGTTGCTCATATGAATCTCTCCTCTTAATAAAATCTTATAGTTTTTAACTATAGTTATGTATGACAAAAAATACAATAATAATACAAAATTATACAATTTTCAATTGACTATTACTAATTTTCAGAACTATAATTAGTCTGTTACATCAATACATCGTACTTGAGAGGGGAATATATTCTATGAAAAATAGAATAATCGCAGCAGGAGTAATTGCAGCTAGTATATTATCTTATTCATCTGGTAGTTTCGCGCAAACGAAAAAATTTCCAGATGTCCCAGCTAAACATTGGGCAGAAGACTCTATTTACTATTTAGTAGAGAAAGGTGCAGTTACAGGTAACGAAAAAGGAATGTTTGAGCCAGGAAAAGAAATCACTCGTGCAGAAGCAGCTACAATGATGGCTCAAATCTTAAACTTACCAATCGATAAAAATGCTAAACCATCTTTCGGTGATTCTCAAAACCAATGGTATACCCCATTCATCGCAGCTGTAGAAAAAGCTGGCGTTGTAAAAGGGAAAGGAGCGGGCGTATTCGATCCAACTGGGAAAATTGACCGAGTTTCAATGGCCTCTCTTATTGTAGAAGCTTACAAATTAGATTCTAAAGTAAATGGTACTCCAGCAACTAAATTTAGTGATCTAGAAAAAAGTTGGGGTAAAGCAAAAGCTAACATTCTAGTTGAATTAGGGATTTCTATTGGAACTGGTGACAAATGGGAGCCCGAAAAAATTCTAACTAAAGCAGAGGCAGCTCAATTTATAAAAAAGGCAGATTCTCTTAAAATAAGTAACCCTTTAGTAGAAAAGGTAGTTATTATTGATCCTGGTCATGGAGGATTTGATCCAGGGAATCCAGGGCAAGGTGTAGAGGAAAGTAAAATCGTATTTGATACATCTTTAAGATTACAGAAGTTGTTAGAAAAAAATACACCTTTAAAAGCTTTATTAACACGTGAAGAGAACGGAAATCCAGGAAGTAACAAAAATGAATCTCTTGCGAATCGAGTGAAATTTGGTCAAGAGAACAATGCAGATATATTTGTAAGCATTCATGCAAATTCTTCTGAAAATCATGATGGTCATGGAACGGAAACGTATTATTATAAAAAATCCAAGCGTGGAGAAGAGACACAGATTGAAAAGGATAGTGAAGTGTTAGCAAAGAAAATTCAAAATAGAGTAGTAGAAGCACTACATACAAGAGATAGAAATATAAAAGACAATCACTCACTTTATGTAGTAAATAATAATACAGTACCAGCAGTTTTAACAGAGCTTGCCTTTATTGATAATGATATAGATAATGGTAAATTAGCTACTGAATCAGGAAGACAAATTGCTGCTGAGGCAGTTTATGCTGGGATTTTAGATTATTATGAGTGGAAAGGTTTCGATGTTGAAAAATATCGTTTAGCTAAATAACAATATTGATTGCTAAGTCCATCGTCTACATAGAGATGGGCTTTTTATATGATTTTATGTAATTTTGTATCGAAATAAAAAGATATATCGTATTATGTTGATTATAAATAAAATAATGGTAGATTAGTTGATTTTTATCACGTATACTTTTACTGTTGACTATTTAAGAGTGTGTTAGTTTAATAGGGAAAATTATACGATAAAGGGAGGCAAGTTAACACGGGACAAGCATATAAAAAACGTGTTAAAAAATTTATGAAAAAAGTTATTTCTAATGTGTTAGCAGTGACAGTCGCGCTTCAAGTAGTGATGGCTCCAGCAACTTCGTTTGCATCTACAAAAGAATTTCCAGATGTTCCAAAAAATCATTGGGCACTTGAAGCAATTAATGATTTAACGTCAAAAGGGATTATTGCAGGTTACGATAATGGTAAATTCGGCTTCGGAGATGTTGTAACTCGTGAGCAAGTAGCAGCATTAATGTATCGCGCATTAAAACCAGAAGCAAAAAGTGATTATAAAAATCCATACTCTGATATTAGTGCAGGAACGACAATGTTCCCAAAGGAAATTTTAGCATTAACAGATATGGGGATTTTCGTAGGTGATGATAAAGGAACGTTTAGACCGAAAGAATCATTAACACGTGCGGAGATGTCTGTTATTTTGCAAAAAGCATTTAAATTAGAAGTAAAAGCACCACATACATTTGATGATATAGATGCAACATATTGGTGGGCAAAGGAAGCAATTAGTGCATTGCAATCTAATGGTGTAGCGGCAGGGAATGGACTTGGAGGATTTGATCCATCAGGTGTATTAACGCGTGAAGGCTATGCACAACTTTTATATAAAGCGATGCAAATAAAAAAGGATGTTCCTGTTGAACAACCATCATATATTAATCTAGATGTGACATTACCATCTAACGTAACAGCGCAAGAGATTGATAATTATATTCAAAGATTCCATCCAGATAGCCCGTTAGTTGGAATTGGACAAGACTTTATTAAAGCGCAAAATGAGTATGGTGTGAATGCACTATACTTAGCTGCACATGCAATCTTAGAATCTGGTTACGGTAAATCAGAAATTGCATATCGTAAACATAATTTATTTGGTTTAAGAGCATATGATCGTGATCCATTTGCATATGCAAAATATTTACCGTCATACGGACTAAGTATTTCATATAACGCTGATTATGTAAAAAAGAACTACTTAGAAGATGGTGCAAGATATTTCAAAGGTTACACATTGCCAGCAATGAATGTTATGTATTCAACAGATACAGCATGGGCTGGGAAAATCGCTAATATCATGGAACGCATTAAGCCTTTTAATAAAGCAGATTACCAAAATGCAAAACGACTACCGAAAAACCCTAATACATTAAATGTAGAAGTATTAAGTGAAGCGATTCCTTATACAGATTATGCAAAAGATGCAAAAGCTACTGTCCAATCGGTAGGATCTTACTATCAAGTTCCATTCCCGTTTAACAATCCAATTAAGAGTGTACCAAATGTGACACAAAATGAAGTTGGAAAACTAGAAAATGGTACAAAAGTAAATGTATATCGTGAAGATCCAAATGGCTGGGTAGAATTTTCATTTGAAAATGCGCAAGAAAAATATTGGACATTGAAGAAAAACTTAAAATTATAAATAAAAAAGGTGTTTTCACTTATGAAAACACCTTTTTTATTTATATTTAACATGTAATATTTTTAGATTCAGTATGAGTTTCTTTTTTATGTTTTTACCAATAATTAAACCGTTTCATATATAATTAAAAGTGTTGAAGATTGAATTTTCTGTTTTTGTTTTATTGTTAACTTAATTTGAAAAGAGGAGAGGTATATGCAAGGAGAAATACCAACAGAGAAAAGTTTAAGTTATATCGGTAAATTGTTATTGCCGGTTAAAGCGTCACCACATTTTAAATTTTTATGGATCGGGCAATTGCTTTCGACTTTAGGTAGTTCGATAACGATGGTTATTTTGCCAGTCGTTGTGTATTCATTAACTGGTTCAACAGTTGTAATGGGAATGACTATGGCAATGTACATGCTTCCTAATATTCTTGCGTTACCGTTTGCTGGATTAGTAGTAGATCGAATGGATCGGGTGAAAGTAATGTTATTTACAGATATAATTCGCTGCGTATTAATGCTATTACTTGCAATACTTATATTTATGGATGTTTTAACAATTCCACTTCTATATGTACTTGTAGCATTATATGGACTTATGGAAGGGATATTTCAGCCAGCATATGCGGCTGTAAGAGCGAAAGTATTTGTACCAGAAATTCGAAATGCAGCTAATTCATTAACGCAAATGAGCAATCAAGGTATACGACTAATTGGACCGGCTCTTGGAGGATTGATCGTTTCAGTTGCATCTGCCGGAATAGGGTTTGGACTAGATGCAGTAACATATTTGTTATCATTTTTTTGTTTATTATTTTTAAGAGAAATAAAGTTTAAAAAAGTAAAACCTATTGAAAAGAAAAAAGTCGATTATAAACAAGAGTTTATGGAAGGTGTTTTTGTTTTAAAAAGTCATCCGTGGCTATGGATTACAATTTTAGTCTTTTCTTTCATCAATATTTGTTATGCAGGAATTATCGTCGTATTAATTCCATGGTTATTTAATGTTCATCATCATTTTGAAGCATATGTGTATGGATTAGGAATGGCATCCTCTGGTGTTGGAGCTGTAGTTGCTGCGCTAATATTCGGCGGGAGAGAACGGTGGTATAAGCGGGGGATACTTGCCTATGGTGGTGTTTTAATAAGTGGTTGTGCGCTTTTAATAATGCCGTTCATTACTTGGGCACCTGTTTTAATTGTATTAATGGCAATTGAAGGGTTCGGTATGATGATATTTGGACTCATTTGGGAAACGAGTTTACAAGAGCTCGTGCCAGAAGAAGCATTTGGAAGAGTGGCAAGCCTTGATATGTTAGGTTCATTTGCTTTATTGCCACTAGGTTATGTAGTTGTAGGATGGTTAGCTACTGTCATAGGTGGCGAGATAACGATTATAACATTAGCTATTTTAGTACTTGTAACAATTGGAGTAGCATTATGTGTGCCGAGTATTCGAAGATTTGATTGATGATATAAGGGAAGGTGGGAACGACTTATATGCTTATAAAAAATTTGAACGATATAGTCGCAAAGGAATGGGACAACCAATATACTTTGCAGGAAAAGATCTTTGAAGCAAAAAATTTCACAGTCTATATTGCTACCCATAGAGAAAATAAGCTAGCATATAATCAACTAGTATTAATAAAACATTTTTGTAACGAAAAGCCTTCCGTGCATATTTGGCATAAGAAAATTAGCACCGATGCAACAAAACTGGACATCACAAAAGAAGTGACAGAAGCCATTCAAACTGGTTTTGTAAATGAAGAGTAAGCCCTAATTAAATTAGGGCTTACTCTTCATTAAATACAAATGTTTGTTTCAGTTTTTTACTTTCATTTACTGGATGGCCGTTGTAAGAAAAGTTCTTTTCTTCCCAAGTAATCACAACTTTAAAATTATGGCTATTAAAGTCTAATGGGAATACCATGTAGTCAAAGCTTGTATGACTTTTAGAAATATTTTCATTAGATGTAGTAGGTTTAAAGGTAGCTTTAGAGGTAGGATTGTTATCAAGTATTTCCACGGATACGTTTGATACATCATGACCGATGTTTTTTACGAGTAAACTATATGTATCAAATACACCTTGTTTTGGCTGGATTGCTTGCTTGTTTACGTTATGAGATTTATCAATTTCGATATACCATTGTTTAGACTTTGATGCAATTGGTAGTGATTGAAATGTGTATGCACTAGCTTGTATTGGTAGTGCTAAGCATATAAGCGTAAAGAGAGTTAATATTTTTCGTTTCATTTTTTGAGAGCTCCCATTCTTTAATGAATTTGTTTGTTATTTTCTTCTCTTTTTGAGATAATATACCATGCGATTTAGGGGGGAGGATATATTGAAAGAACTCGTAAGTATGGGAAGCAGTATTTTTCTACAATTATTATTTTTGTATATATTTATTTCTGGTGTTTTATTAGAACTCAATCCATGGTATGCAGTAGTTGTTTATGTGACTATTGCTATAATAAGTCTTCTTCTGGGGGTATACTCGATGATTTTCTCTATGAAGAGAAGGCCGAATACTCTTTTTCTAACATTACCAGGTGGAATTATAATAACATTATTTTCAATGTTAATCATTGGATTTACAGTATTTGCTTATTTTTTACCAGAAGGAGGTATTCCGCCTGTTATTCGTTTGTAGTATGATGAATCGATGGAGTTCCTATTTTTATTGTTAGTCTTTCTAAGTAAGCGACATATATCTTAAAAAAGGAAACTGTGTAGAGATTTTTTTGCATAGTCTCCTTTTTTGTTTTTGTAATTAATAATAGGTGTGCTTAAAAGTTATATTGGTGAAGTTAATTTATCGATATAAAAAAGTAGAGATTGTTTTTCGAAAAAAATTTTAATTTGAAAAAAATCCCAATGGATATGTTAAAATAACAGTGTCATACAACAAGGGGGATTTGTTTTATGGAAAATGGAGTTCTTGCTAAAGTAGATGTAACGAAAAGAATTGAATCGAAATCTAAGTACAATAAGAAACTTGAAAAATATCAAAGGCGCTTATTAGCGTTGCAGCAAATTGTAAAAGAAGAAAAAATTGCAGTTATGCTCGTTATGGAAGGCTGGGATGCGGCTGGAAAAGGTGGGGCGATTAAACGAGTGACGGAACACCTTGATCCGCGTGGGTTTCAAGTAAATCCAATTGGAGCACCAGCACCTCATGAAAAACGATACCATTACTTGCAACGTTTCTGGCGTAAACTTCCTCAGTACGGGCAAATTACTATTTTTGATCGCTCATGGTACGGCCGTGTGTTAGTGGAGCGTGTTGAAGGTTTTGCTACAAAGGAAGAGTGGACGAGAGCGTATGACGAGATTAATGATTTTGAAAAACTACTAACAGATGATCATTATATAATCGGGAAGTTTTTCTATCATATTAGTAAAGATGAACAGTTAAAGAGGTTTAAGGATAGAGAGAACAATCTTTTAAAAAGATGGAAAATTACAGATGAAGATTGGCGTAACCGTGAAAAATGGGACGAGTATGTTGAAGCGATGGAAGAAATGTTTGAAAAAACAAATAGACCAAATGCGAAATGGCAAATTATCGCGAGTAACGATAAATTATTCGCTCGTTTGAAAACGTTAAAAGTGATTATTTCGTTAATTGAGGATTACCTTTTAGAACATAATATAGAATTACCTTCGTATTATTATGAGATGAAAGAGGGTAAGACAGAAGATTTTAAAACGAATTAAGATGTAGTTGTAAAATAGTACAAAGTTTGTTTATGAAATATAAAGTAGAAATACCCTGTAATTTTGAACAATAAAATTACAGGGTGTTTTTTATTTAGAAACATTTTACAAATAACAGAATAAGGTATATAATCAATAATCATATTAATAATGTTAATATGATTATTGATTATATACTATGTGGGGGTCTTATTTTGAAAGGAAGAGATGTTGTTTTAGGTTTATTAATGGGAAAAGAATTGTCTGGTTATGATATTAAAATTGTGTTTGAAGATGTATTTACTCATTTCTTTGATGGAAGTTTTGGGATGATCTATCCAACGTTACGTCAGTTGGAAAAAGAGGGGAAAATAAAAAAAGAAGTTGTTATGCAAGAAGGGAAACCGAATAAGAAAATGTACTTTATTACAGATGCAGGGCGTGAAGAGTTTTATCAATACATGCAAACGGATGTAGAGAAAGATGTTTTACGTTCAGATTTTTTAATGAGGATGTATTTCGGTAATTATAGCGATGGTCAGGCGATAAAAAAATGGATTAAGGACGAAATTGAAAGGAAAGAAGCATACATTGCGGATCTACGTCTGAAATATGAAAAGTGGAGAGAAGGTATTACTTTTGTTGAGGAAATTTCACTTGATGTAGGAATCGCATCGTATAGTGCTCAAGTAGAGACTTTGAAAAGAAAACTAGAGCAACTAGAAGCAAAAGAACACAATAAAATGGAAGAGTGAAAAAACGTTCATAATAAATAAAGGGGTAGAAGAACATGGAACAATCAAAGGGTATTAAGATTGTCTTTTTAATGTGCTTAGGTATATTTCTTTGTATGATTGATACGACAATTATGAATATAGCTTTACCGGCGATACAAACGAGTGTAAATACTTCATTAGAAAAGATGTCTTGGGTATTAAATGTTTATACAATGACAATAGCTGTACTCGCTATTCCGCTAGGGCGGATAGCTGATATCTTTGGAAAAGCAAAGATGTATATTTTTGGTCTGGTGATTTTTGGTGGTGGATCGGTACTTTGTGCTTTTGCTAATACGGGGGATTTTCTTATCTTTTCTCGCTTTATACAAAGTGTAGGGGCAGCGATTTTATTTCCAACTAGTATGGTAATTGGTGTATCAGCTATGCCATTAGCTAAGAGGCATGTTGCACTAGCAATTTTAGGCGTAACACAAGGATTGTCAGCTGCAATGGGACCAGTAATCGGTGGAATTATTACACAAAATTTCGGTTGGAGATGGGTGTTCTTCGTTAATGTTCCAATTTGTATTCTTGGAATCATTTTATGCTGCTTTATGTTACAAATAAAAAATGAAGAACGTATTATCTCAAAAATAGATTGGATAGGATTGCTATTAAGTAGCACAGCAATTTTTTCTTTTACTCTCATATTAGTAAAAGGTAATACATGGGGATGGCAAAGTAATATAGCTTTGTTTTGTTATGCAATTAGCACTATTTCTCTTATTCTATTTGTTTTAGTAGAACGAAAGATTCATAATCCGATGGTGAATTTAAATTTATTTCAAGATCGAATGTTTGTTGGAGCATCTATCGTTGTTATATTAAGTAATGTATTTTTAATTGGAGTTACTGTATTGCTTCCGACGTTCTTGACGAAAATACAAGGTCGAACGGAAATTGAAGCAGCTTTTTTAGTGACACCTATTTCAGCAATGATATTTTTTGTCTCACCAGCTGCAGCAACTTTAATTAAAAAACTCGGAAAAGTAACTATTATTTTGTCAGGCTTTCTTGTTATGGGCTTATCTTATTATTGGTTGCAAATGATTGATGTTAATTCAACAAATATAGAAATTATTATTCCATGTATGATATTGGGTGTTGGGTATGGTTTAGTAGTAGGTCCAATTACAGTTTTAAGTGCTTCTTCGTTTGAAGGGGAATTATTAACTGCTTCTCAAAGTGTTGTATCAATGTTGCGGCAAGTAGGTATTGTTTTAGCGGTCGCAATATTTGTATCTAACTTAACTCACAACTTAACTGTAAATAAAGAGAATGTATATCGTTATGCAGAAGAAAAGGTGCGTAATATTCATGTAGGTAATACTCAGCAAGCGGAGATATTACAAATGACAAAAGAAAAAATAGAGAATCAAAGTATAGAAACGAATGTAGAAAAGCATCAAAATGAAAAATTTGTAGGGTTACATAAAGAGAAAAAAGACGAATTAATTCACCAAAAAGTAGATGAAGTGTTAAATGCTGTTCCAGTAGAATATAGAGATATAAAAAGAGAAGAAGTTATGAATCAAGTGACAAATGAAGTTGAAAAACAAGAGGAAAGTATAAAGAAAGAAGTACTCGCATTTTCGAATGATGTAAACTATTATGCTAAGAATCAGATGGCGATGAGTTTTACAGATTTATATAAAGCGAGTGTGCCAATTATTTTAGTCTTTGCTTTAGTGAGTTTGTTATTTTGGGAAGGAAAGGCTTTGAGTAAAAAGAGAGGAGAAAGAGTTGTAGGGGGAGTGTAAGGGAAATAATCTAAAGGTGAGTTATACTCAAATGATGGAATGCTAGCTGTGAAAAAATTAGTATAATTATTATGGGAACCCTTCGGTAATGAGTGAAACGTAAACCGTGGGGTTCTTTACATGTATAAATAAATTTCAGCATTATAAATTTGGGGATTTTGCTGTTCTATAGTACATTAACAAGGGGGATTAGTTTTATAGAGAGGGTGAGGAAATGATAGATACAGCCGATGTTTCAATAAACAATCGTATGTATACAGAAGAAGAGCAACAAAAATTATACAAAAGAACATTAATAATCGTAAGTATTTCACAAATGTTCGGCGGAGCTGGGTTAGCTGCTGGGATTACAGTAGGTGCACTTCTTGCGCAGCAAATGCTTGGGACAGATGCATTTGCAGGTTTACCGGCTGCTATGTTTACGATGGGATCTGCGATAGCGGCTTTCTTTGTTGGGAAGTTATCGCAAAAGTATGGTCGCCGCGTAGGGCTTGCAGGAGGTTTTATAGTAGGCGGGTTAGGGGCTATTGGAGTTGTGATGGCAGCTTTAATAAATAGTATTATTCTTTTACTAGTTTCTTTACTCATATATGGCGCGGGCACAGCTACAAATTTACAAGCGCGTTATGCTGGAACGGATTTAGCGAATAAGAAGCAAAGAGCAACTGCCATTAGTATTACGATGGTAATGACGACTTTTGGTGCAGTCGCAGGTCCCAATTTAGTAGGTGTAATGGGAAGGTTTGCTCATTCAATTGGAATTCCTGAACTTGCTGGTCCGTTCATCTTATCAGCAGCGGCATTTATACTGGCGGGTCTTGTTTTATTTGTTATGCTTCGTCCCGATCCGTTACTTATTGCTAATATGATAGAATCATATAAACAAGAACATACATATAAAGGGCAAGCAATAACAGAAGAGCCAATAGAAAACAAGCGAGGTATTACTGTTGGAGCTATCGTAATGATACTTACTCAAATCGTGATGGTTGCAATTATGACGATGACGCCAGTTCACATGGGACACCACGGTCACGCTTTAAGTGCAGTAGGTCTTGTAATTGGTTTTCATGTCGGTGCAATGTACCTTCCATCTCTCGTTACGGGAATGCTAATTGATAAAATTGGAAGAACTACGATGAGTATAGCTGGCGGAGTAATTTTATTAGCAGCAGGTGTCATAGCGGCGTTAGCGCCGAGTGATTCTTTAATACTATTAATCGTTGCTTTGTCTTTACTCGGATTAGGATGGAACCTCGGTTTAATCAGTGGTACTGCTCAAATTGTTGATGCAACTATACCTTCCACACGTGCAAAAACACAAGGGAAGATAGATGTGTTTATTGCGTTAGCTGGAGCTTCTGGTGGAGCGATGTCAGGAATGGTAGTAGCGAATTCAAGTTATGCGGCATTGTCATTAGCTGGAGGAGTGTTAGCTTTCATGCTTATTCCTGTTGTGATATGGTCTCGAAAAGGATAACGAAATTGAAGTGAGGTTCTAGTTACTAACTAGAACCTCTTTTTATAAACTTAAATTAAATTCCACTCCACAATAAGACCTAAATGTGTAAGACCACCACCAAATCCGTACAGTAAAAGTGTGTCTCCGTTATTTAATTTCCCTTCTTTTCTAGCTAAATCTAGAGCGAGTGGAATAGAGACAGAAGATGTATTCCCCATATATTCCACGCTCGTTAATGTTTTTTGTATTGGAATTTGAGATTTTTCACAAATAGATTCAATCATTCGTAAGTTAGCGCTATGAGGAATGAACCAGTCTATATCATCCATTTTCATATTTGCAGTATGTAACATTTCTTTTATACCTACTGGCACTGTACGTGTTGCCCATTTATATACTTCTCTCCCATTTTGAACGATTTTTTCATTTGTTTGTAGTTGTGTGCCATTCATAGTGGTAGATAAATTTGTTCTGTATAGGTGAATTCCGCCGTCACCGTTTGTGCCCATGTGATACGCGATAAAGCTCGTTTTGTTTTCATCTCTTTCTAATAAAATAGCTCCAGCACCATCGCCAAATAAAATGCAGGTCGTTCTATCGGAGTAATCAGTAACTTTTGATAATGTCTCTGTCGCTACGACAAGTACTTTTTTATGTGATCCAGAAGTAATCAAGCTATTACCGACGTGCAAGCCATATGTGAAACCAGCGCAAGTGGCATTTAAATCAAATGCCATTGTATGAGGTATGTTGAAGTATTGTTGTATTTGGCAAGCAACACTAGGGAAAACGTAATCAGCAGTAGTAGTAGCGACAATGATACAGTCGACATCTTCTAAGTTTTTCTTATATGTTGTACATAAATTTTCAATTGCTTTAATGGCTAAGTTTGAGGAGTATTCGTCTTCGCAAGCAATTCTTCTTTCCTTCATTCCGGTTCTTTGTACAATCCATTCATCATTCGTATCGATCATTTTTTCTAAATCATTATTAGATAATATTTGATTTGGAACATGAGTGCCAATTGCAGTAATACGGGATTTAGAATTCATAGGAACAGCTCCTAACTTTATTTTATAACCTGATACTAATATCAGGTTATAAAAATGTCAATATAGATTTTTAGTGTATTGAACGACTTAGCTTACTATGAAGGAATTTAGCGAGTGTTGTAAAAATAATATACGAGAAGTTTCTAAAATTGATAATGAAGTGAGTTGAGCTCCTTGAAAACAATTTTACGCATGTTGCCTTTTGCCATTATTTGTAGCTTTATTTTTATTATTTTTCCAGAGAAATCTTATGCTTGTGATTGTATTAACGTATCAGCAGAAGAGGCTTTTCAAAAAAACGATGTAGTGTTTGAGGGACAAGTAATTGAGGTTGGAAGGAAAGAAGGAGGTGGAATTGAAGTATTATTTGAAGCGAAGAAAATTTGGAAAGGGACAAATTCTTCGCAAATTATTGTATATACAAATGGTGGTGATTGTGTGTTTCATTTTGTGGAAGGAGGAGAGTACTTAATATATTCTTCTCAAAGAGGATCTGAAAAACAATTACACACAAATAGTTGTAGTGGAACGAAGAGATTAGATGAGGTAGGGGCGGACAAAGTGGCTTTACGTCAAATTGCAAAAGAGTCTGTTCCAACGAAGAAAGTGGATTTAAAAGGGGAGATGGTGAGCGGTTTCAGTAGGTGGCAAGTTGCTATCATTTCTATAGGTCTGTTACTGATAGTAACTCTTGTGATTTTTATCGTGAGAAGAACGCGCAAAAAATGACGATTAAAGTAAAAATATAAAGATTTTCTTTCGTGTGATATAGGTTGTTAAACCTTGTGAAAGCGAATTACTTATGCTACACTTTATGTAACTTAAAATGAACGGAGGGGCTTCCTTTGATCTTAATCAGATTACGTCTCAATACTTTGTGCCAATAATTGAATAGCGCTCAAAGGCTCTGTCTGTGTACAGAGTGAACGGGATTGGTCTGCCTATTTTAAAGGAACCCTTTATTAAGCTTATATGTGAAAAAGAGGGAGGGACGAATACGCCCTCTTTTTGTTTTGCCTTTATAAATAGAATGGGATCGTATAGGTGAACACTTATTGTGGATACGTATATGATTTTGGGACTTATTGACTATGAGATAGGATGAAAGTATAGCTTGCTCCTGTTTCTTTGGTGAACCCTTATCCGTTTACGAAAACACAGGCAGCGACCTGTGTTTTTTATTTTTCGTAATCGAAATGGAGGAATAAATATATGGAAGAATTATTACAAAGAGCAGTTTTAGTTGGAGTAAATTTAGGTAATGAGGATGATTTTGCATATTCGATGGAAGAGCTAATGAATCTTGCAGAAGCTTGTGATGTAGAGGTAATTGGACAAGTGACGCAAAATTTACAACGTGTAAATCCATCCCATTATATTGGAAAAGGAAAGATTGAAGAAGTAGCAGCCTATGTAAATGAAGTAGGTGCGAATATGGTCATCTTTAATGACGAATTATCGCCTTCTCAAATTCGAAATTTAGAAGCAGATTTAGATTGTAAAGTAATTGACCGTACCATATTAATTTTAGACATTTTTGCGCAACGTGCGAAAACGAAAGAAGCGCAGTTGCAAGTAGAAGTGGCCCACCTTCAGTATATGATGCCTCGTTTAATTGGTCTTCGTGAATCGTTAGGAAGACAGAGCGGCGGTGTTGGTACGAAAAATAAAGGTGTCGGTGAGAAGAAATTAGAGTTGGATCGTCGTAAAATTGAAGAACAAATTTCAGTTTTAAATAAAGATTTAGAAGCTCTTGTTGCGCAGCGTCAAACGCAGCGAAAACAACGTAAGAAAAATGAAATTCCTGTTGTAGCATTAGTAGGTTATACGAACGCGGGAAAATCAACGACGATGAATGCGATGCTTGAAATTTACAATGGTACAGAAGAAAAACAAGTATTTGAAAAAGATATGTTATTTGCAACGTTAGAAACATCGGTGCGAAATATTGATTTACCAGATAACAAATCATTCTTATTAACAGATACAGTTGGATTTGTAAGTAAATTACCGCATCATCTTGTGAAAGCATTCCGGTCAACATTAGAAGAGGTAGCGGAAGCAGACCTACTTATTCATGTTGTAGATTACGCAAATCCAAATTATGAACAGTTAATTGATATTACAAATGAAACGTTAAAGAAAATTGGAGTAGAAAATATCCCAACAATTTATGCTTATAACAAATCAGATATGGTAGATGTTGAAATTCCGAAAGTACAAGAAGACCGTGTTTATTTATCAGCGAAGAAACACGTTGGAATTGAAGAACTTGTAAAAATGATTCGCTCACACATCTATAAAGAGTATACGAAGTGTGAAATGTTAATTCCATATGATCAAGGACAGGTAGTTTCTTATTTCAATAATCATGCGCACGTTCTATCTACAAGTTATGAAAACGAAGGTACGAAACTAGAAGTAGAATGTAAGACGAGCGATTACGAAAAATATAAGCGTTTTGCAATTTAATAAAAAAGGCGATCCTAATATGTTTTAGGATCGCCTTTTTCTTATTCTGTAATAGAGGACCATTTATAAGAATAAATTCCTGCAAATGGACGAACAACAACACCTTTTACGGTTGGACGTTCTAAATATACAAGCCCTGATTGGAAGATTGGAGCGATAGCTGCATCATCTTCAAGTAAAATTTTCTCAGCATCTTGGAACGCTTTCCAACGTGCTGGTAAGTCAGTTACTAAAATAGAGCTCGTTTTTTCAATTAATTCGTCGTATTGTTTGTTTGAGTAACTCATCTTATTAAACGGTCCGTCTGTAACGAACATATTTAAAAATGTTGTAGGATCAGGATAATCTGGTCCCCATGTAGAAAGTGAAATGTCATAATCACCATTTCCTTCACGATCTAAAAATGCTTTTACTGGAAGTGGTTGTAATGTGATTTTTAATCCAGGTAAGTTTTTCTCCAGCTCACCTTTTAAAAACTCACTAATTTTTTTATCGTTAGACTCATCTGTTGTTATGATTGAAAGAGAAGCGTTTTGTAAGTTTGTTTCTTTTTTCGCAGTTTCCCATAGTGTTTTAGCTTCTTTCACATTTGTTTCTACTTTTACATTACTTGTACTGCGAAAATCTTTATTGTCAGGTCCTTTTACGAATCCTTTTGGAACGAATGCATTCGCAGGTATAGAACCATTGTTTAAAATCGTTGTTGCGATTCCTTGTTTATCAAAAGCAAGCGAAATAGCTTTACGAGCATTTTTGTTTGCTAACAAAGGGTTCTTTTGACTAAATCGGAAAAACGTTACAGAAGGACGTTCCATCTTCTTTAAGCTCGGATCTTTTTGATATTTATCAACAAACTCTGAATTAATCGTAATTCGGTCTACTTGTTTACTTTCAAATAAATTAACAGCTGTTGAAGTATCTTTTACGATATTTACATTAATTTCATTTAATTTCACATTTTTATTATCCCAGTAGTTCGGGTTTTTTGTCATTTTATAACTTGTATCATGTTTCCATTCACTTAATTGGAAAGGTCCGTTATAAACTACATTTGCAGCTTCAAGCCCGTAATTTTTCCCTTGTGCGTCTACAATCTTTTTGTTTTGAGGATAAAATGTTGCAAATCCCATTAAACCTAAAAAGTATGGAACAGGGTGTTCTAACTGTACTTCTAATGTTTTATCGTCAATTGCTTTTACACCAAATGAGTCAATTGGCAATTCTTTTTTATTTATTTTTTCTGCGTTTTTAATATCGAACATAATATGTGCGTATTCAGAAGCAGTTTCTGGATTTACGGCACGTTTCCATGCATATTCAAAATCATGAGCAGTTACTGGATCGCCATTTGACCATTTTGAATCGTGTAATGTAAATGTATATGTTTTTCCGTCTTCGCTCAGTTTGTATGATTCAGCTGCTGCAGGAACAGGTTTATTGTCAGGACCAGGCATATATAATCCTTCCATTACGTTGTTTAAAGCAGCGTAAGAAAACCCATCGGTTGCGATAGATGAATCAAGTGTAGAAATTTCCCCAGCTTCTACAATGTTTAATACTTGTTTTGAAGATTCTTTTTTCTTTTCTCCAGTAGTTGTTGCCTCTTGTTTTTGACCACATGCTGTTAAAAACATAGATAATGTGATTGAGAGTGCAACGATTCCCTTTGTTTTTTTCTTCATAGTTGTCATCCTTTCCTTCATCTCTGCCTTAGTATAAAAGAAAATATAGAAAATTTCTATAAACAAATCCGATAAAGCATATAGAAAAAATATATTATGTAAGAAGTGATATTTCTGGAAAAAGAAATGAAACCAGTATAGAATAGAAATGTTTCAAAAGTCAGAATTTATCGCGGTTAAAGTTTTACTTTATCCTTTTCGGCAAGAAGACTCCATCTGATTTGTGTTACGGGTGAAACCCAACAAATCAGGTGGAGATGAATTGCCGTCAGAAGGTAGGCTGAACCCTTTTGTTTCGTTCATAACAAATTTCTCGGGGCGAATATTTGTTTCTTTTTGTCCTACGATACAATCTGTCCCTAGATAAGGAGGGAATAGATCTTAAGATACCGAAATTGGATAATGATCATTCGGTTACTTGCACCAAAAGGAATTAAGATGAAGACTATTTTTACATTTCGCTCCAAATGTTGAATTGTCAAAAGTAATGAACTTTCTAAGAAAGGTGGTGAAAACAATGGCTAGAAAGAAAGCGGTGAAAGTATTACGTAAACAAAAGAAAAGAGAAACCATGCAACGCTTCACGCAGAAGCAGAATATTGGACGAGCTTGCCTGACTGCAAAAGAATTTCGTTTACTTCAGCGCATGTCGCATAGTTCAAAAGCATTGCGAAATGTTGGGTTGTACACGATGAAACAAAGTTATTTGAATCATAATAGAATGGCTACTGTAAAGGAAGTGGATACCGCCATGCAAGCCGATATGAACTACTGGGGCATACAATCAAACTCTGTCCAAGCCATTCGTAGAGCCTTATATGCAGAAGTAAAAAGCTTTTTTAAGGCATTAGAACAGTGGAAGAAAAAAACTGAAACATTCACAGGTCGTCCTAAGTTTCCGAATTATTCTCGTTCCACTGACAAACGAATCATTGAAATCTATCAAGCTCCAAAAGTGGATGAGAACGGATATTGGATGATCCCGATGAGTGTTGCGTTCAGGAAAAAATTCGGTTCCATTAAAATACGTATGCCAAAAAATATAAGAAATAAAAAAATCTCCTACATTGAGATTGTACCGAAGCAAAAAGGTCGGTTCTTTGAGGTGCATTACACATATGAAATGCACGTTTCTCAAATGAAGAAACTATCCACGACTACTAGTAACGCTTTGAGTTGCGATTTAGGTATAGACAGATTAGTAAGTTGCGTGACAAATACAGGTGATGCCTTCTTAATTGATGGAAAAAAATTAAAATCCATTAACCAGTACTTCAACAAAATGATACGTAATCTACAACTGAAAAATGTAGAAAATGGACTTTCTAAACGAGTTGTAACGAACAAAATGTCTGCACTTTGGCATAAACGAGAACGACAAATAAACGGTTATATTTCACAAACTGTAGGCCTGTTATTTAAAAAAGTGAAAGCATGTAACATAGATACGGTTGTAGTAGGATATAACGTTGGTTGGAAACAAAAATCTGATATGGGGAAAAAGAATAATCAAACATTTGTTCAAATCCCGTTTCATAAACTGCTTGCAGCAATTGAGAATAAATGTGTAAAAGAAGGTATACGATTTTTCAAACAAGAAGAAAGCTATACTTCAAAAGCTAGTTTTCTGGATAAAGATCCGGTTCCAGTTTGGTCTAAGGATGATAGGACCCATTATCGCTTTAGTGGCAAACGAATGACTCGTGGTCTGTACCAAAGTAAATCAGGGAAATGTATTCACGCTGATATTAATGGTGCGCTGAATACGTTGGAAAAATCAAGAGTTGTACAATTGGTTGACAACCTCAAAGTGAAAACACCGATTCTATTAGAAGTACAAAAACGTAAGGCTGTTGCTTCGCGCATAGCTTAGTGGGTGCGTCAACCATCCATGTGTACTCGACTTGTCGGGGCTTGTAGCACACGCCAGATTCATCTGAGTGGTGGCTTCTTCCATAAGGAAGAACTGCTCTTTTTCGAAAGGGTGGTGCAAGTGGGAAAACAATCGTTCGTTGCCAGTACCAACCAAAAACTTACTTGAGGTGTTACCGTATGGTGGCATGAATGCTAGAGCGTCAAACTGTCTAGCGATAGACGAAAAGACCTAGCGTTCTAACTCAAGCCCCCACTGAAACGCCGTATCTCAGTGGGGGTAGTTGACTACACCTACTGTAATAAATATATATTTTGTACAGGAAGGAGAAATACATATATGCAGGTAGTTTCGCAAAAAAACACAGTAGAAACACCGACAATATATCGAATATTATTTGCGATTAGTTTCGGTCATTTTTTAAATGATTCGATGCAAGCAGTTGTGCCCGCGTTGTTTCCTATTTTGGAAAAAACGATGAATTTATCCTATATGCAAGTAGGGTGGATTGCGTTTGCGTTAAATATGACATCATCGATTATGCAACCGGTTTTTGGTATGTATTCGGATAAGAAGCCGTCACCATTTTTATTACCGCTCGGTATGTTTTCGAGTATGCTTGGGATGATTGGACTCGCGTTTGCACCGAACTTTATTATTGTTATTATTTCTGTTTTATTTATCGGATTAGGTTCCGCAGTCTTTCATCCAGAAGGCGCCCGAGTTGCTTATATGGCAGCAGGGACGAAACGAGGTTTAGCGCAAGCGATTTATCAAGTGGGAGGAAATACAGGTAATTCTCTAGCTCCTATTTTTACAGCGTTAATTTTCGTTCCGCTTGGGCAAATTGGTTCTTTAGGTTTTACGGCCTTTGCAGCGGTAGGAATTGTATTATTAATTTTCGTATCAAATTGGTATAGGAATGAATTAGCGACTGGCGCTGTGAGGAGAAAAAAGAGGGCTGCGCTTGAGGCGGAAAATGCGATTGTCAGTACACATATTAAATTTGTTATTTTACTTCTTGTTTTCCTTACTTTTGTACGCTCTTGGTACGGTGCTGGTATCGGGAATTTTTATCAATTTTACTTAATTGAGCATTACGGTTTATCTATAAAAAATGCCCAGTATTTCGTATTCGCATTTATGATTGCTGGTGTATTAGGAACTTTCTTTGGTGGTCCACTAGCAGATCGATTTGGAAAGAAAACAATTATTGTATTTTCAATGCTAGGTTCAGCGCCACTTGCACTTTTATTACCTCACGTTTCGCTCGTGTGGGTCGTACCGCTATTTTTATGTATCGGTTTTATTAGTTCAAGTAGTTTTAGTGTAATTGTTGTTTATGCACAAGAGCTTGTTCCTGGAAAAGTAGGAATGGTATCTGGATTAATTGTAGGGCTTGCGTTTGGACTCGGCGCTTTAGGATCTGTAGTCCTTGGGAAATTGGCGGACATATATAGTCTACAATTCATTATGTTACTATGTAGTTGTCTACCATTAATTGGACTTACTTCTTGGTTATTACCAAGTGATAAGAAAACGATAGAATAGGGGATGCGCCATGAAATTATGTGAAAACGTAACAGAATTAATAGGAGATACACCTGTCGTCCGATTATCTAAATTTATTCCAGAAGACGCAGCAGATGTGTATGTCAAACTAGAAATGTTTAATCCATCGCGCAGTGTGAAAGACCGTGCTGCCTATAATTTATTGCACGTTGCAGAAGAGAATGGTCTCATCAAACCAGGAGATACAATTATTGAACCGACAAGTGGAAATACAGGAATAGGCTTAGCAATGAATGCAGCCGCAAAAGGATATAAAGCGATTTTAATTATGCCAGATAATATGTCAAAAGAGCGTATAAATTTATTAAAAGCATACGGAGCAGAAGTAGTTTTAACACCAGCAGAACAAAGAATGCCAGGAGCAATTGCAAAAGCGTTAGAATTGCAAAAGCAAATTCCAAATAGTTTTATTCCGCAACAATTTGAAAATCCGGCAAATCCGAATGTTCATCGTTATACAACTGCACTTGAAATTTATGAACAAATGGATGGAGAGCTTGATGCATTCGTAGCAACGGCAGGAACTGGTGGAACGATTACTGGGACTGGTGAAACGTTAAAAGAGAAACTACCAAATTTATATGTTGCAGTAGTAGAACCGAAAGGATCTCCCGTACTATCCGGAGGTGTTCCAGGTCCTCATAAACTAGTAGGAACAAGTCCAGGGTTTATCCCAAAGAACTTAAATACAGAGGTGTATAACGAAATTATTCAAATTGCAGACGAAGAGGCTTTAACGACAATGAGAAACTTAGCTAGACAAGAGGGGTTATTAGTTGGGCCGTCTTCTGGTGCTTCTGTTTATGCAGCGATTATGATTGCAAAACGATTAGGCGCTGGTAAAAAAGTTTTATGTATTGCACCTGATACAGGGGAGCGTTATTTGAGTATGGGATTATTTGAATGAAAATGATAGAAACCCCTTAATGGTGAAAGAGAGCTATTAAGGGGTTTGTTGTAGGTTATTTAGAGAGGAGAAGCGCAATGAAACTATTAAAACCAACATATGAATATAGCAAACAAATTATGGAGTATCGCGATGCGTTTTTACATGCTGATGAACAACCACACGGCAGTAGTTCTTTACAAAATTTTGATTCTCTCGATGAATGGTTTGAAAAAGTGAGTATACAAGAAGCGGGAGAAAACTTACAAGGTAATCGAGTACCGTCTAGCCAATTTTTAAGTTTTGAAAAAGGGGAACTTATAGGTTTTGTAAATATTAGACATCGGTTAAACGAAGAATTATTGCGGGAAAGTGGTCATATTGGATATAGTGTCCATCCAAATAAACGTCGCCAAGGTTATGCGACGAAACAATTGAAACTTGCATTGGGTGAAGCGCAAAAATTAGGATTGAAGAAAGTGCTAATAACTTGCGATAAAGTTAATATCGCTTCGGCTAAAACAATTCAAAAGGTTGGCGGTGTGTTAGAAGATGAAGTGGTTTCTTCTCATACAGGCGAAATTGTTCAGCGTTATTGGGTAGAAATATGATCTAGTAGGAATTTGAAAAGCTAATATCGAAATAGATAAATGAAAAAGTAAAGTTGTGCTGCAATTATAGGGGGAAATGAAGTGGAATTAAAAGAGAAAGCGATAGAAATGTCGGAGATTTATAGGCAAACTCCGAAAGTGGAGGCTATTATTTTAGCTGGTTCAGTAGCTAGAAAGCTAGAAGATGAACATTCAGATATAGAACTACATATTTTATGGTCAATGCCACCAGAGGATGAGGATCGTAAAGGGCCTATTAACTATATTGGTGGAACAATTTTGTCATACCATCCTTACGAGGAAGAAGAATGGTCGGAAACATATTTGACGAAAGAAGGAATTAAATTAGAGATTAGTAACTTTTTAACAGAAACAGTAGAGAAAGTTATTGAGGATGTGGTGGTTCAATATGATATAAGTTATGAAAAACAATGTATCGTATCATCCGTGCATGATGGAGTTAGTTTGTATGGGGAAGAGAAAGTAAATGAATTAAAAGATAGGGTGATGGCATATCCAGAAGACCTAGCGAAACGGATGATTTCAGAAAATCTTTGGTTAAGTAATCGCTGGCATAATCGAGAGGCACTTTTAAAACGAAAAGACTGGCTTATGCTATATGATGTTATTTGTGAAGCACAAAGAAATATATTTGGGGTCTTATTTGGTTTGAATAAAATGTATGTACATCACCCGGCGTTTAAATGGATGCCATATAATGTGGAACGAATGATTATTAAGCCTGAAAACTTATATGAGCGTATGGCGAATACGTTAATAGGGAAACCAGAGTATAGTATACAGGAGTTAGGAGTGTTAATCGAGGAGCTATTACAGTTAGTAGAACACCATGCTCCGGAATTACATATTGCTGAACAGCAAAAGCGTATTCAATATGCGAAATAAAAACAAAGAGATGTAACCCTTGTTACATCTTTTTGTTTTTTATTTTACTAATTTCCCCAGTATAGGTAAGCGTTGAATTCTATCACCGAGAATATGTGAAGCAAGTCCACTAGTTAATACGAATAAAAGGTAAACAAGCCCTCCTACAGCGCCGCATATAACGACAATGAGAAGTGATTCCATATAAGTTTGTCCAGGAATTAACCATGTTAAAATTGATTTTAATGCCATCACAACAGCAGACATTGCTGCGGAGTAAATTGTAATAAGAAATACTGTTTTTGCTGTCTCACCAATTTTAAATTTCGCAAACTTAACGATGCAGTACAACATAATACTATTGGAAACGAGGTATCCAAGAATGGTTCCAAGTACAGCACCGTGTCCGCCAAATAAATGTAAGAGCGGTGTATTTACTACAACTTTAACGAGAATCCCGGCTGAGAATGCAATCATTGTTTTTCTTTGATAATCGATTCCTTGTAAAATAGCTGCTGAAACTGTGAAAATCGCACTTAATATAGCAGACGGTGCGAATGAAATTAAATATTGTGATCCACCAAGTGCGATTTCAGGATTTACATAAACCATGCGGAATGCATCGTAAGCGATGCTAGCAAGACCAAATGCAGCCGGGATCGTGAAGAATAACAAGACTTGAAATATCTTTGAAATTTGTTCTTGTAATTCTTCTAATTTCCCGCTTGTATAAGATTTCGTTATAGCCGGAATGATCGTTAAGGAGAATCCAGTTGCAAGTGAAGCTGGAATCATAATTAACTTTTGGGCATAGTTCGTTATATAAGCGAAAACTGCATTTGCTGTTTCTAACGGATCTCCCATCGCTCTAAGGACATCAGCTACAGTATATTGATCTACTAACGTGTAGAGTGGAATTGCGATGCCGACAAATACAATTGGGATGGCATATCGAAGTAATTCTATATAAATATTTTTTAATGGAATATTGGATGCTCTTGATTTTAATTCACCTTCGGGAGGTTTTAACCCATTATATTTTTTCCAGTACATCATTAAAATAGAGACACTTGCAAGTGCTCCGATAACAGCTCCAAACGTAGCAACTGCAACAGAAGAGGCTACGGAACCTCCTAATAGTTTTGAGACGATAAAGCTACCAACTAAAATGAAAACAACGCGTGCAATTTGTTCTACGACTTGAGAAACAGCGCTTGGTTTCATATGTTGAAATCCTTGGAAATAACCACGTGTAACGCTCATTGCTGGTACGATAATAAGTGCGAAACTTAATGCTCGCATCGTAAGTGTTACGTCAGCGATAAATTGTGGATCTGGCGTTTTCGAGCGAATAATAAATTGTGATATGTATGGTGCTCCAATAAATAAAACTAAAAACCCTAAAAATCCCATAAATAACATTAATTTTACGCTAGAGTTGTATAATTTTTTGCTTGTACTATAATCACCAAGCGCATTATGCTTTGCAACGAATTTGGAAACGGCAATAGGAATACCCGCTGTTGAAAAGCTTAATAAAATTCCGTACCAAGAGTATGCATATCCATATAAAGCGACCCCTTGTGTTCCGACTAATAGTTGAAAAGGGAAGAAGTATATAAAACCTAATATACGTGAAATCATTGTTGCGCCGCTTAATAAAGCAGTTCCTTTTAAAACTTTTGAAGTAGACAAAATTCTTTCCTCCTACTCGTGCTGTCTTACGTTTATCGTATATTACTATAAACCTGTTAGAGTAGTTAATATAGTATGGAACATAAATATTCTAATATTATTCACTTAAAAGTCATATTTTACATTTTCAAATAGAATGTAATACGTAAAAATTCAAAATATAAGTTGACACTATTTTTAATGTGTGATAAAAATGATAGTAATCAATTCGGAAAATAATATTTGGGCAATGAAAGGGTATAGTAGTGAATATCTCCCTATTACAGAGAGCTGATGGTTGGTGTGAATCAGTATATAGATTATTCATGAAGTTCGTCCTGGAGCATCTTTCATAAATCTCACATTATGAGGAAATGAAAGACGGTAGTTTATACCGTTATCAAATAAAGTGGTGAAGATTGTTTCACAACTAGGGTGGTACCGCGATATTTATCGTCCCTACGTATTTACGTAGGGACGTTTTTTATTTAGGTCTTACTTTGTTGTGGCTTCATAACTAGGGTGGTACCGCGATAATTTATCGTCCCTACGTATTTGCGTAGGGACGTTTTTTATTTAGGTCCTAACTTTGTTGTATCTTCATAACTAGGGTGGTACCGCGATATTTTTGTCGTCCCTACGTATTTACGTAGGGGCGTTTTTTATTAGTAGAGAGGAAGTGAACGTATTAGAAAAGAGTGTGGATAGAACAATATAAATACCGAATTGTAAAACAGAAAAAGATAAAGAGAGGAGATTAACAAATGAATTCACAGCAATGGACATCGAAATTAGGTTTCGTATTAGCTGCGGCAGGTTCAGCGATTGGTCTAGGGGCAATTTGGAAGTTCCCGTATATGGCCGGAATTGGAGGGGGCGGCGCGTTCTTTCTTATTTTCATCGGTTTCACATTATTAATTGGTTTACCGCTATTATTAGCTGAATTCGTAATTGGAAGAAGTACACAAAAAGAGGCTGTTGATGCGTATAGAGAAATCGCACCAAAAACATTATGGCCATGGTTAGGGAAATTAGGGATTGTAACTTGTTTCATATTACTTTCTTTCTACAGTGTTGTAGGAGGCTGGATTTTATTATATTTATGGAATGCAATTACAGGTAGACTATGGGAAGGAAATGGCGCATACGAAGCTACGTTTGGTGAAATCATTTCCAATCCGTATTTAGCCGTTGGCTCACAGCTATTATTCATCCTTATTACTATTTTTATCGTAAGTAAAGGTGTACAAAATGGTGTTGAAAAAGTAAATAAATATTTCATGCCAGCACTATTCGTTTTATTCTTTGTATTAATCGTTCGTGCACTTACGTTAGATGGTGCTGGAGAAGGCGTTCGTTTCTTCTTACAACCTGATTTCTCACATGTAACATCAGAAGTGATTTTATATGCGATGGGACAATCGTTCTTCTCACTATCAGTCGGAGTAGCAGTAATGGTAACGTATAGCTCATACTTACCGAAAGAAGAAAGTTTACCGCGTTCAGCATTTTCTATCGTAGCTTTAACGCTTGTGATTACATTACTTGCAGGACTTGCAATTTTCCCAGTAGTGTTCGCATTTGGAATGGAACCATCTCAAGGACCGGGACTATTATTTATCGTACTGCCAGCTATTTTTAGTAAAATGGCATTCGGAAAATTATTCTTCATCGTTTTCTTACTACTATTCTTCTTTGCTACTATTACATCAGCAATTTCGATGTTAGAAATTAGCGTTGCATCTTTAACTGCAAAAGGTAAAGGGAAACGTGAAAAAATGGCTTTAATCGTAGGTTTATTAATCTTCGTTGTTGGAGTACCATCAGCACTATCATTCGGTATATTAAGTGATCTAAAGATTTTCGGAAAGACAGTCTTTGATTTAGCTGATTATGCAGTTAGTAACGTATTAATGCCACTTGGTGTTTTATTAGTTTCTATCTTTGTTCCTTTAAAAATGAAGAAAGATGTATTAATGAAAGAGCTTGGGGTAAGTAAAAATAAAGGCTATAAATTATTCGTATTATGGCTATTCTTACTTCGCTTCATCGCACCAATTGCGATTATTATCGTATTCTTAAATGTACTGGGCATTATTTAAACAAAAAGGTAGCGTATCATACAATGATACGCTACCTTTCTTACTTTGTTCTTTTTTGTAGTTCGTTTACTGTTACGAACTGATAGCCCTTCTTAGATAAAGAGTCTAAAATACCTTCAATGGTCTGTAAACTTTCATTAGACTCATCATACATAGAGTGCAGTAAAATGATAGAACCTGGTTTTACATTTTTATTAACATATTCAATTTTATCAGCAGCAGAATTATAAAAAGTATCAGGTTCAAGATCCCATGTAATCGTTTCGATATTATTTTTATTTAAATAATATGGTAGTCCAATTAATTTTTTTCCATTAGGTGGTCTAAAATCAATTTCGCCTGTAAATCCTATTCGGCGGATTAATGAATTTGTTTTTTCTATTTCTTCTTTAATAAAAGAAGGTGTTTTAAAAACCATTCTGTTATGAGAATATGTATGGTTTCCAATTTGGTGTCCAGATTGTACGATAGATTCTCCAAACGATAGGTTTTTCTCTAATTCATTTCCAATTAAAAAGAAAGTAGCTTTTGCATTGTATGTATCTAGTAGCGGTAATATTTGTTTTACATTGTTAGTAGGGGCCATCATCAAAAGTTAAAGCAATCACCTTTTCATTTGTTTCTACTCGATTTGTTAAATCTCCAAATAATTGAAAGCTTCTTGCATTCATCAATTTGTATGTTCCGAATAATGCTACAGTAATAATGAATATTGTAAAGATTGTAATGATTTTTTTCTTCTTCATAACGCAACCTCACTATAGTTTTTGATTGGACTAAAAAGTATTATATCAAACTAAGTAATTTCATGCTTTAAAAAGGATGTGGATGCAAGGGGAAGGAATTTATCATATAATGTAATGAAAAAGGTATATTAGGAGGTGTTTACATGGCGATTATAATTCAATTGCCAGACACTGCAGCGTCTCATGCAAAGCCAAGTATGGAAATGGCGATACTTTGCGTGAGGTAGACAAGTAATATACAATTCATCGCCAAAATGAGCTTGTATCATTTTTTTGTATTTGGCTTTGCACCTTATTGAAATGAACCATAAAAAATAAGGGGCGAGCAGAAATGAAATACGTAAAAGCTAAGGCAGTTTTACCAGAGAGTTTAATTACTGAAATTCAAAAGTATATACAAGGTGAAACAATTTACATTCCAAAACAAGAAACGAAACATTATAAATGGGGGACACGATCTGGAGGAAGAAAACAGTTAGATGAAAGAAACAAAGCCATTAAAGAAGCGTTTAAAAGTGGAATTGCTATTCATCAACTTGCAGAAGAGTATTTTCTTTCCGGAGAAACGATTAAAAAGATTGTGTATTCTAAATAAGAGGAAAAGAGTCTGATTCATATTACTTTGAATCAGACTCTTTTGTTTTATATGTATTGGATATATGAGATGTGAACGGGCATGATAATATAAAAAAATGTGCCGTTTTTTTATAAAATGGTATACAGAGCACTTGAAAAGTAGAAAGGTGAACATATATGAATCATATTGGACAAATAACGATAGAGCTTTTAATTGGTTTCTTTGTTCTATTAATTGCTACAAAAATACTAGGGAAAACACAAATATCTCAGCTAACACCCTTTGATTTTATTTCTGCTATCGTCCTTGGTGAGCTCGTTGGAAATTCAATATATGACCCTAAAATTAAAGTGTGGTCTATTTTATATTCAGTATTTGTTTGGGTAATTTTAATTTATACAATAGAAGTGATAACGCAAAAAATAAGAGGAACAAGAAGGTTTTTTGAAGGATATCCTTCAATTATTATTCGTAATGGAAAGATTGATCGTGAACAATTAAGTGTAAATCATTTGGACATTAACCAATTACAACAAATGCTTAGGCAACAAAAAGATATATTTTCAATCCGAGAAGTTGAATATATGATACTAGAACCTAACGGAAATATAAGTGTTCTGAAAAAAAGTAAATACGAATCTCCCACTATAAATGATTTAAGTTTAAAACATAAGCCTGTATACTTACCAATTTCATTAATTAGTGATGGAAAAGTAGTGAAAGATAATTTGAGAGAAGCGGGCTTTGATGAAGGATGGCTGTATAAGCAAATAAAGCAAAAAGGAATTACTAAATTTGAAGACGTGTTATATGCGGAATGGAAAACAGATGATGGCTTCTTTTGTCAGGAAATGGAGCGGTAAAATATAATCGATGTATGTAATATTCGTTTCTAAGTTATCTTTTACATACCAAAAAGCTAAATCATTGTATACAATAAGATTAGATCAACAATTTGTATGGAGTGATAAAGATGGAAGCTTTTATTAGAAGTGATCAATATAATTTTATAAAATCACAAGCTTATATTTTAGCGAATGGGCACGCAACGGCAAATGATAGAGGTGTCATTCAAGCGTTAAAATCATTAGCAATTGAAAAGATAATACATGTATTTGAGAATTTAACGGATGAGCAGAAAGAGTTAATCGATACGGTATTAACAGTTCAAAATAGAGAAGATGCAGAATCGTTTTTAATGAAAATAAATCCGTACGTCATTCCGTTTCAGGAAGTTACAGCACAAACATTAAAAAAATTATTTCCTAAAGCGAAAAAGTTGAAACTTCCTGATATGGAAGAACTGGATATGAAAGAATTATCTTATTTAAGCTGGATTGATAAAGGGTCAAGTAGGAAATTTATTATAGCGAAAAATGATAAAAATAAGTTTGTTGGTCTGCAAGGAACGTTTCAAAGTTTAAATAAAAAGAGCATTTGTTCTTTATGTCACGGACATGAAGAAGTAGGGATGTTTTTAGTTGAAATTAAAGGTGATATACCAGGAACTTTCGTGAAAAAGGGAAACTATATTTGCAAAGATGCCGTGGCCTGTAATCAGAATATGAAATCACTTGATAAATTACAGGATTTTATTGAGAGATTGAAGAAATAAAATGGAAAACCTCTAGTGCTTAAACTGGAGGTTTTTTATTTAAGAAACGGTAATAGATTTCTTTTTTAAAAGATATAATTTATAAATAAAACATAGGAGAGCTAAAGAAATGTTTAAAAAGTTTTTACTTTCTTTACCGGATGTTTTACTTATATGTATTGTTATCTACATAACATACACAACTACTCTTAGTTTTGTACAGATGTTAGTAATTTCAATTACAATCGGAATCGTTGGTGGTCTTGTTATAAGAATTTGTAAGGATTTATTTGCTTTTATGAAGTGGACAATTAAACAAAGGAAGTCTTGACTATGTTTAATTGCTATACTAGGAGAAACGAAATGACTAAGAAAAAGAGTAGAGTGAAAAACGAAATCGCACTTTGGACATTAACAGCGGTTGTTCTCATCATTGTATGGTACTTTTTTCAAAGATAAAAATGCATCGTACTTAAAAGGTACGATGCATTTTTATTATTTTTTTTGCCAATTTTCTTTTATAAAGTCTGCACGGCCAGATTCTTTTTGCTCAGTAGCATATTTTTCTGGATTCTTTTTATAGAAGTGTTGATGGTATTCTTCAGCCTCATAAAAAGGTGCAGCCGGGCGAATTTCAGTTACGATTGGCTCTTTAAACATACCGCTTTCCGCAAGAGTTTGTTTTGATTTTTCAGCAAGCTCTTTTTGTGTTTCAGTATGATAAAAAATAGCGGTGCGATAAGATGGACCACGGTCAAAAAATTGTCCGCCATCATCAGTTGGATCGATTTGTGGCCAATATAAATCTAGTAATTTTTTATATGGAAAAATAGAAGGGTCGAATGTAATTTGTACGACTTCTAAATGACCAGATGTACCCGCTTTAACTTGTTCATATGTTGGGTTTTCTACATGACCACCTGCATAGCCGGAAAGTACTTTATGAATACCAGGAAGTTCATCAAACGGCTTTACCATGCACCAAAAGCAACCGCCTGCGAAGGTTGCGAGTTCGTATGTTTTTTCGGACATTGTTGTAATCCTCCTAAATATATATGTTTTATATAGTATTATATAAAAAGTTTTATTGCGCAATAAAAAAGATTCGAAAATATATGTATTATTAAAAATATTTTTTAAAAAACATGTTGACAATGAAAAGAACAACGTCCTATAATACGTGTAACAAATAAAAGTTAATTAAGAATTTTCTAACTTTATATATTGTATATGCAAAGAAGAGGAAAGTAGATGATTATGATCGTTTCAGAGAGCTACTCCAAGGCTGTGAGAGTAGTAACAATCGAATCATTGAAGATCACCTCGGAGCATCGCTTGCGAAAGGGAAACTGAGTAGAGGGCGACGGCATCGTCTCCGGTAAAAGGACGGGGGTCTAATTGGACCTACAGAGCTTATATTTCGTGAGAAGTATAAGGAAGCTGAGTGGTAACGCGAAACTCTCGCCTCAGCAATCAAAGCTACTAAATTGTAGTAGTTGATTGCTGAGGCGAGAGTTTTTATTTTGAAAAATAGAATAAGAAAATGCGTAGAAGAGGAGAGTAAATGATAAAAATTGTTTCAGAGAGCTACCCAGATGCTGTGAGGGTGGTAACAATTTCATCATTGAAGATCACCCCGGAGCACTACTTTTGAAAACTAGTAAAAAGTTGCGGAGTTGTTTCCGATAGAAAAACAAAAGTCTAATTGGACTTGCAGAGCTTACATTTCGTGAGAAGTGTAAGGAAGCTGAGTGGTACCACGATTCCCTCGTCTCAGCAATGGATTGCTACAAGTATGTATGTAATCGATTGTTGAGACGAGTATATTTTTAAGATTTATATACTGAATATTCTGTTAAAAACACTCATCTCAGCAATCGATATAGAAATAGATTGCAAAAATAGAGAGAAAAAAAGAGGAGCGATGTGAGATGGGAAATCAGTCCATTTATATGAATGGGGAATTTGTAGAAAAAGAAAAGGCAGTTGTTTCAGTATATGATCACGGTTTTTTATACGGAGACGGTGTATTTGAAGGGATTCGTAGTTACGGTGGAAATGTATTTTGTTTAAAAGAACATGTAAAACGATTATATGAATCGGCAAAATCTATTTTACTTACAATCCCGCTGACGGTTGACGAAATGGAAGAAGCAGTTTTACATACACTTCAAAAAAACGAATACGCTGATGCTTATATTCGATTAATTGTCTCAAGAGGAAAAGGTGACTTAGGGCTCGATCCGAGAAGTTGTGTGAAACCGAGCGTTATTATCATTGCAGAACAATTAAAGTTATTCCCGCAAGAATTTTACGATAACGGACTAAGCGTTGTATCTGTTGCATCACGACGTAACACACCAGATGCATTAGACCCACGCATTAAGTCAATGAACTACTTAAATAACGTACTTGTAAAAATTGAAGCGGCACAAGCAGGAGTGCTAGAGGCTCTTATGTTAAATCAACAAGGATATGTTTGTGAAGGATCTGGAGATAATGTTTTCGTTGTGAAAGATGGAAAAGTATTAACCCCGCCATCCTATTTAGGAGCATTAGAAGGTATTACAAGAAATAGTGTTATTGAGCTATGTGAGCGACTTCATATTCCATGTGAGGAAAGGCCATTTACTCGCCATGACGTATATGTAGCAGATGAAGTGTTTTTAACGGGAACGGCAGCAGAATTAATTCCTGTTGTAAAAGTTGATTCAAGAGAAATTGGAGATGGGAAACCAGGAAGTGTAACAAAACAATTGACAGAGGAATTTAAAAAGTTAACGAGAGAAAGAGGAGTACGTGTTCCAGGATTGGCGGAAAGCTTACTGTAGGTAGGGAGAGGAGTTAATTAAAATGGAGCAACAGTATACAACATATGAGAAATTACAGCGTGAAGATGTGACAGGAGCTGGACACGTTATTCAATGTTTGAAGAATTTAGGCGTAACGACTGTTTTCGGTTATCCGGGCGGAGCGATTTTGCCAGTGTACGATGCGTTATACGGAAGTGGTTTAAAGCACATTTTAACTCGTCATGAACAAGCTGCTATTCATGCGGCAGAAGGATATGCGAGAGCTTCTGGAAAGGTCGGGGTAGTCTTTGCTACCTCTGGCCCAGGGGCGACAAATTTAGTTACGGGCTTAGCAGATGGTTATATGGATTCGATTCCTTTAGTTGTCATTACAGGGCAAGTTGCAACGCCTTTAATTGGTAAAGATGGATTTCAAGAAGCGGATGTTGTCGGAATTACAGTACCTGTTACGAAGCATAATTACCAAGTTCGTGATGTGAATCATTTATCGCGCATTGTACAAGAAGCTTTTTACATCGCCGAAAGCGGGCGGCCAGGACCAGTATTAATTGATATTCCAAAAGATGTTCAAAATGCAAAAGTCACCAGTTTCTTTAATGAAGAAATTGATATTCCGGGGTACAAACCAGAACTCGTACCAGACAGCATGAAACTTAGAGAGGTGGCTAAAGTAATTTCAAAATCAAAACGCCCACTTCTTTATATCGGAGGAGGGATCATTCATTCAGGTGGATCTGATGAACTAATCAAATTTGCAAGAGAAAATCGTATTCCAGTCGTGTCAACTTTAATGGGACTGGGTGCGTATCCGCCGGGAGATTCATTATTTTTAGGAATGCTCGGTATGCATGGAACGTACGCTGCAAACATGGCAGTAACAGAATGTGACTTATTACTTGCTTTAGGTGTTCGTTTTGATGACCGTGTAACAGGGAAATTAGAACTCTTTTCTCCGCATTCGAAAAAGGTACATATTGATATAGATTCTTCGGAGTTTCATAAAAATGTAACTGTGGAATATCCAGTTGTTGGAGATGTGAAAAAAGCGTTACACATGTTGTTACATATGCCGATTTGTACACAGACAGATGAATGGATTACGAAAACCGAGGAATGGAAAGCGGAATACCCTCTTTCCTATATTCAAAAAGAAAGTGAGTTAAAACCACAGCATGTTATTAGCTTAGTAAGTGAATTAACGAATGGTGAAGCGATTGTTACGACAGAAGTAGGACAGCATCAAATGTGGGCTGCACATTTTTATAAAGCGAAAAACCCGCGGACTTTTCTAACATCAGGTGGATTAGGAACGATGGGATTTGGCTTCCCGGCGGCAGTTGGTGCTCAGCTTGCAAAAGAAGAAGAACTCGTTATTTGTATTGCAGGTGATGCTTCTTTTCAAATGAATATTCAAGAACTACAAACAATTGCTGAAAATAACATCCCTGTAAAAGTATTTATTATAAACAATAAATTTTTAGGGATGGTAAGGCAATGGCAAGAAATGTTTTATGAAAATCGATTATCAGAGTCGAAAATTGGATCGCCAGATTTTGTGAAAGTGGCAGAAGCTTATGGAGTGAAAGGGTTAAGAGCGACAAATTCAACTGAGGCGAAACAAGTGATGTTAGAAGCATTTGCTCATGAAGGACCTGTCGTAGTTGATTTTTGTGTAGAAGAAGGTGAAAACGTATTTCCGATGGTTCCACCAAATAAAGGGAATAACGAAATGATTATGAAGAGGTGGGAAGAATGAGTCATACTTTTTCACTCGTTATTCATAACGAGCCAAGCGTCTTATTACGTATAAGTGGGATTTTTGCTCGGCGTGGTTATTATATTTCTTCTTTACATTTAAACGAAAGAGATAATAATGGTGTTTCTGAAATGAAACTCACAGCAGTTTGTACTGAAAATGAAGCGACATTACTTGTTAGTCAGTTGAAAAAATTAATTGATGTACTACAAGTAAATACATTATAAGGAGTGTATGGAATATGAAAACGTATTATGAGAAAGATGCAAATGTAGATTTACTACAAGGGAAAACTGTTGCAGTAGTTGGCTATGGATCACAAGGTCATGCACAAGCGCAAAATTTACGTGATTCTGGTGTAGAAGTTGTAGTTGGTGTTCGTCCTGGTAAGTCGTATGAAGTAGCGAAAGCGGATGGATTTGAAGTAATGTCTGTATCAGAAGCGGTTCGAACCGCACAAGTTGTACAAATGTTACTGCCAGATGAACAGCAAGCTCATGTGTATAAAGCAGAGGTAGAAGAGAATCTTCGTGAAGGACAAATGTTACTTTTCTCACATGGATTTAACATTCACTTCGGCCAAATTAATCCGCCAAGTTACGTAGATGTAGCGATGGTTGCGCCAAAAAGTCCAGGTCATCTCGTTCGCCGTGTATTTCAAGAAGGAAATGGTGTTCCAGCATTAGTCGCAGTGCATCAAGATGCAACGGGCACAGCTTTACGTGTAGCACTTGCGTATGCAAAAGGTGTAGGGTGTACACGTGCAGGTGTAATTGAAACGACATTCCAAGAAGAAACCGAAACGGATTTATTCGGAGAGCAAGCTGTACTTTGCGGAGGGGTAACTGCACTTGTGAAAGCTGGTTTTGAAACATTAACGGAAGGCGGATATCGCCCTGAAATTGCATACTTTGAATGTTTACATGAATTAAAGTTAATCGTTGATTTAATGTACGAAGGTGGTTTAACGAACATGCGCCATTCTATTTCAGATACGGCAGAGTTTGGGGATTATGTAACAGGATCGAGAATTGTTACAGATGAAACGAAGAAAGAGATGAAACGAGTACTTACAGAGATTCAGCAAGGCGAATTCGCGAAGAAATGGATTTTAGAAAATCAAGCAGGGCGTCCAACGTATAATGCGATGAAAAAAGCAGAACAAAATCATGGGTTAGAAAAAGTAGGAGCAGAGCTTCGTGAAATGATGAGCTGGATTCATGCACCGAAAGAATTAGTAAAGAAATAGAGTAATAGATTGTAAGTGAAAAATACGTAAGAGGGGATTTGACAAGATGAGAAGTGACATGATTAAAAAAGGTTTTGATAAAGCGCCGCATCGTAGTTTATTAAAAGCAACTGGTTTAAAAGATGAAGATTTTGATAAACCGTTTATAGCTATCTGTAATTCTTTTATTGAAATTATTCCAGGTCATAAGCACTTAAATGAGTTTGGGAAACTTGTTAAAGAAGCAGTGCGTGCAGCAGGTATGGTTCCATTTGAATTTAATACAATTGGAGTAGATGACGGTATTGCAATGGGGCATATCGGTATGCGTTATTCGCTTCCGAGTCGTGAAATCATTGCAGATTCAGTAGAAACGGTTGTAAATGCACATTGGTTTGATGGCATGATTTGTATTCCAAACTGTGACAAAATTACACCCGGTATGATGATGGCTGCACTTCGTATTAACATTCCAACTGTATTTGTTTCAGGTGGTCCGATGGCGGCTGGAAAAACATCTAAAGGAGACGTTGTCGATTTAAGTTCTGTTTTCGAAGGAGTAGGAGCTTATCAATCTGGTAAAATTTCAGAAGAAGAATTAAAGGATATTGAAGATCATGGTTGTCCATCTTGTGGTTCTTGTTCTGGTATGTTTACAGCGAACTCTATGAACTGTTTATGTGAAGTGTTAGGTTTAGCTCTTCCTGGTAACGGAAGTATTTTAGCTATTGACCCAAGACGCGAAGAATTAATTAAACAAGCAGCAGAAAAATTAAAAATTTTAATTGAAAGAGATATTAAACCACGAGACATTGTAACGGAAGAAGCAATTGATGATGCGTTCGCGCTTGATATGGCGATGGGCGGTTCAACAAATACAGTGTTACATACATTAGCACTTGCACATGAGGCAGGACTAGATTACGATATGAGCCGTATTGATGCCGTTTCAAGACGTGTACCACATTTATGTAAAGTAAGCCCTGCGTCCAATTGGCATATGGAAGATATTGATCGCGCGGGCGGGATTAGTGCCATTTTGAAAGAGATGAGCCGAAAAGAGGGAGTACTTCATCTAGATCGTATTACTGCTACTGGGCAAACCTTAAGAGAGAACATTGCTCATGCAGAGATTAAAGATAAGGAAGTTATTCATTCTCTTGAAAACCCTCATAGTGAAGAAGGTGGATTACGTATATTAAAAGGAAACCTTGCGAAGGATGGGGCAGTTATTAAAAGTGGGGCAACTGAAGTAAAACGATTTGAAGGACCATGCGTTATTTTTAATTCGCAAGATGAGGCGCTTGCAGGCATTATGCTTGGGAAGGTTAAGAAAGGGGATGTAGTTGTTATTCGTTATGAAGGACCAAGAGGCGGTCCTGGTATGCCGGAAATGTTAGCACCAACGTCAGCGATTGCTGGCATGGGATTAGGTGCAGATGTTGCGTTGTTAACCGATGGTCGTTTCTCTGGTGCTTCACGTGGTATTTCAGTAGGGCATATTTCGCCAGAAGCAGCTGCGGGCGGAACGATTGCACTTCTCAAGCAAGGGGATATCGTTTGTATCGATGTTGAGGAAAGGTTGTTAGAAGTAAGAATTAGTGATGAAGAATTAGATAAGCGTAAAAAAGAATGGAAACGACCAGAACCGAAAGTGAAAACGGGATGGCTTGGGCGTTACGCACAGATGGTAACGTCGGCGAATACAGGTGCAGTCTTAAAAGTCCCAAATTTTGATTGAGCCAATATAAAAGAGATAAGGATGATATATAATGGTGCAAAAGGTAAAGGAGAGAGTGAAAATTGAAGATATCTTAATGGCTCATAATTGCATGAAGGATATCGTTATTAAAACACCGTTACAACGTGATACAGTTTTATCTGAGAAATATGATTGTGACGTTTATGTAAAACGAGAAGACTTACAATTAATTCGCTCTTTCAAAATTCGTGGTGCGTATAATCTAATTCAAAGTTTACCGAAAGTGCAATTACAAAACGGTGTTGTTTGTGCAAGTGCTGGTAATCATGCGCAAGGAGTAGCTTATACGTGTAATTTATTGAAGATTCCGTCAAAAATTTTCATGCCGACGACGACACCTAAACAAAAAGTGTCACAAGTACAATTTTTCGGTGGTGATTTTGCGGAAATTGTATTAGTTGGTGATACATTTGATAGCTCTTTCCAAGAAGCACAGCGTTATTGTGAAGAAAATAGAATGACATTTGTTCATCCGTTTGATGATCCGTACGTAGTTGCTGGTCAAGGGACAGTGGCAGTTGAAATTATGCATGATATGGAGAAACCGGTTGATTATATCTTTACAGCAATTGGTGGTGGTGGATTAGCATCAGGTGTTGGTACATATGTGAAAGGTGTTAGTCCTGCTACAAAGGTTATTGGGGTAGAGCCAATGGGAGCAGCATCTATGAAAGAGGCTTTTCTTCAAAACGATAATGTCACATTGGAGAAAATAGATAGTTTTGTTGATGGGGCAGCGGTTAAAAAGGTAGGAAAGTTAACATTTGAAACTTGTAAAGATGTAATTGATGACATTGTTTTAGTACCAGAGGGAAAGGTTTGTACGACGATTTTAGAACTGTATAAGAAAAATGCGATTGTAGCTGAACCGGCTGGTGCACTCTCTATTGCAGCGCTTGATTTATATAGAGATGAAATAAAAGGTAAAACAGTTGTTTGTACGCTAAGTGGTGGAAATAATGATATTGATAGAATGCAAGAAATGAAAGAACGATCTCTTATTTACGAAGGGTTAAAGCATTATTTCATCATTGAATTCCCGCAGCGTTCAGGTGCGCTAAGAGAATTTCTTGATAAAGGATTAGGACCAGAAGATGATATTACTCGCTTTGAGTATATTAAGAAACATAATAAGGAAAATGGTCCAGCATTAGTCGGAGTAGAATTAAAACATAAAGAAGATTACGAGCAGTTAATTACCCGTTTTAAAGAAAATAACATTCAATTTATGGAGCTTAATAAAAATCCTGTTTTGTTTGATTTGCTTATTTAATAGAAGGAAAGAGTTAGCACCCAAATAAAAAAGATAGATACAAGCGGGGAAATATAATGCTTGTTCTATCTTTTTTAAGTTAAACTAGATACTCATTAAATTCAAGAAGAATAAAGCTAGTTAACCAAAAGAGTATCGCAATACGAATGATGACATACATAGTAAATTCAAAGGTAGTCAGCTTTCGTTCACGTTTTATTTTTTTTAGAAGTCTAACAGAGAAAAATGAACATAAAAGTAGAACGGCTATAGAAATTTTATAAATGTTTTCTAACAAACTTACATTTTCTAATAAATCTTTCAGCATATTCATCACCTATTCTATAAAGTGTATTACAGAGAAATAGATTTTGTGCTGTCTAGTTCCGTTTGTTTTTTATGTTCCCTGTATCATCAATTTCTACATCAGTTGAAATTGTTTGTAAGTATTGTAGAGCTTTTCTCTTTTCCTCCTCATTCACAGGGGAAACTTGGTTGTTACGAATGATGTAAGGATTGAATGACATTTGGACATCCTTTCCTTTAAAAGTTAAAGTTAATACGCCAGTTTCGGCACTTTTTCCGTTCACATAACTTGGGAATAAAAAGTTTCCTAATGAGTAAGCGATAGGAACTTTATTATAATACTCAAATCCTTGAAGCCAATGTGGGTGACTTCCGACAATTGCGTCAGCCCCTGCTTCAACCATTTTAGGTACATATTGTTTTTGGTATTCTACAGGACGATTTGATTTCTCAACGCCCCAATGCATATAGACGATTAAATAGTCTGCATCTTTCTTTTGTTCTTTAATTGTTTTTGTTACAAGATTTAAATCATACCCATTCGCAACACCAGGTTTATTGTCACCAGCTACCCAATTCGTATCAGGCATAAATCGAACAAAGGAAAGAAATTTGAACTTTTTCCCTTTTACAGTCATTTCTCGTGCTGTATATGTATCTTTTGCATTTTTCCCGGCTCCGATATAAGGGAACTTTAATTTTTCTACATGAGAGATTGTATCTAATAATCCATCTTGCCCATAATCAAGTGTATGGTTATTCCCTATATTTACGATGTCATAACCGGTGTTTTTTATAGCTTGAAGCGTGGATGGATCACTTTTAATCCAAAACAGTTGTCCAGGAGCTTTCTTTTCTCTCGTTGTAAATGCTGACTCTAAATTAACGAAGGAAATATCAGCTTTTGTTATTTCTTCTTTTACATGCTGGAATGGATAGTCAGCCCCGTTTTTTTCGATTACCGGACGTAATTGCCAATCGAACATTGTATCACCAGAGAAGGTGAGTGTGATTTCCGGGTCTTCTATTTTCTTTTCACTTGTTGAAGCGGTTTTACTAGATTTGTTTTGCAAATCAGGTTTGTCTTTCGCTTTTGAAGTAAAAGAGTAGTTAATTAATAAAACAATTGGTGTAATGCAAAAGGCTATTAACAGAAATCGTTTTAGTAAAGTTTTCATAAATACCTTCCCTTTTGAGTTTATCCCGCAATTAAATTAGCAATGAGTCTACAAAAAGTAATTGGTTTATGTACAGATATAAAAAATGCGGTTTATGTATTGAAAAAATATTTGTTAATATTCTCAATATTAAGTTAACATATAGATAACCTGTAAATCAATGAATAAACCAAAATATAGAAATAAAGAATTCGAAGGGTGAAGAATGAGAAATGGTTATATTAGGAGCAGTTGTAAATGGGATTTGCATTATATTTGGTACTTTACTAGGTAAATTATTTAGTAGAATACCAGAAAGTATGAAGGGAACAATTATGCATGCAATCGGTTTAGCGGTTACTGTACTTGGACTTCAAATGGCATTGAAAAGTGAAAATTTTCTTGTTGTCATACTAAGTTTAGTGATTGGTACGGTCATTGGGGAATGGCTACAATTAGAGGGAAAGTTAAAACAGTTAGGAGATTGGCTAGAAAATAAAGTTGGATCGAAAGGGAAAGGGAGCATATCAGAAGGTTTTGTAACAGCTACTTTAATATTTGCAATTGGTGCGATGGGCATACTTGGTGCACTCGACAGTGGGATTCGCGGAAATCACGATATTTTATTTACAAAGGCAATTATCGATGGATTTATTTCTATTATATTAACGACAACCCTAGGAATTGGTGTAGTATTTTCGGCAATTCCAGTTATTTTATACGAAGGAGGTATTGCGGTTTTTGCAACACAAATTAATAGTTTGGTCCCGAAAGAATTAATGAATCAATTTATAGTAGAAATGACAGCTACAGGTGGTATTATGATAGCTGCTATCGGATTGAACTTACTTAGTATTATTAAAATTAAAGTGGCAAATTTACTGCCAGGTATATTGGTAGTTGGAATAATCGTTTCACTTATTTATGGTTACGGTTTAATAGTAAAGTAGTAGGGAATGGAGATACATATGGAGGAATTTCAATTTACAAAACGTGTGCATAACATATTGAAGAGTGCAGCAGAAGAGACAGAATGTAATATCATTCAACCAGTTCATTTATTTATTGGCATGTGTAAAGAAGGTACTGGCGTATGCAGCGAGTTGTATATGTATTTGTTTCGTAACGTGGGTACGGATTTTTTAGAAAAATTTTCATTACGAAAACAATATGATTTAACGGATCAAGATTATAAAAAAATAGGACAATATAAATTATCCCATAAGACGCTAGAAATTTTACAAATAGCGAAAAAACGTATGGAACGTTTTCAGCAAGTAATAATTAATGAAGGACATGTTATATATGCATTATTTCGTGTAAATCCAGTTGTTGAAAATGCACAGATTCAAAGAGATATATTACGTATTATAGCTGAGCCAAGAGATTTAGCAGTCGATTTAAAAGGTTTCGTTCCTATTTATAATGATTTAACTTGTACTGTTAGACAGGCTACCCCTTCTGATTTTGAAAAATTAGCAAGTTTTGTTAATGAGGAATTTAGTGAACGTTGGTTACGTTCAATAGAATATGGATTTCGTACATATAAAGAAAATGTACCTATTTATATAGCAGAACAAGAAGAAGTGATAGTAGGTTTTGCTTGCTATGATGTAGTGAGAGGAAAGAAAGGATTGTTTGGTCCAATGGGCACAGCGAAACAAAATCGTGTGAAAGGTGTAGGGAAGCAATTGTTACATCGTTGTTTACATAGTATGAAGCAAGATGGATATGAATATGCAATTATTGGACAAGCGGGTCCGGTTGAGTTTTATGAGCGATGTTGTAATGCGCGTTTAATACCAATAATGGATAACTAGCCAACTTCATTTAAGTGGAGTTGGTTTTATTATGAAAACAATGTGGAAATGTAGTGATTTTTACTAGAAAATAGCGGGTTTTGTAGTAAATCTTACAAATAAAGCAAATTACTAAACTTTTTACAAGAAAGGGTGTAGAATGGGTATCTAAAGAAAGAAGGTGTGAAAATGGCCAGCTGGAAACGAAATTTAATGATTTGTTGGCTAGGTTGTTTTACCACTGCAGCCGGTATGAGTTTAGTAATTCCTTTTTTATCTTTTTATATTGAGGAATTAGGAGTAACTGGCACTTCAAGTATTGCACAGTGGTCGGGACTTGCATTTGGTATAACATTTTTAATGGGTGCGATCGTATCACCAATATGGGGAAAACTTGGTGATATACATGGACGGAAATTGATGCTTATTCGTGCGAGCCTAGGTATGGCGATTATTATGACGCTTATGGGATTTGTAACGGATGTGTATCAACTAGTCGCACTAAGATTTTTAATGGGAGCAGTATCTGGTTTCCTTTCAACGGCGATGACATTTATTGCGGCAGAAACTCCAAAAGAGCATTCAGGCTGGGCAATTTCTACAATTTCAACTGGTGGAGTGAGCGGTTCTTTACTTGGTCCATTACTTGGAGGATATTTGTCTGAGTTAATTGGAATGCGCCATGTTTTTCTTGTTACAGGAGCTTTTTTATTCCTTTCTTTTCTCATCGTTTTTTTCTTCCTACATGAAGAGAATCACTCCGCTCAAGCAAAAAAAGTACAACCGAAAAAAGTATGGACGATGGTTCCAGCGAAGCATTTAATTGTTAGTTTGTTTGTAACAACATTTATTATTCAACTTGCTAATATGTCTGTTCAACCAATTGTTACATTATACGTAAAAAATTTAGTAGGTCCTCATACTGCACATATTGAAACAATTGCGGGTGCAGTTATGTCAGCGACAGGGTTAGCAGTTATTTTGGCAGCACCAAGACTCGGACGATTATCAGATCAAATTGGTCCTCAAAAAACGTTAGTTGTAGCGTTGTTTGCTGCAGGAATTATTTTTATCCCGCAAGCATTTGTAACCTCAGCTTGGCAACTATTAATTCTTCGATTTTTATTAGGTATCGCACAAGCAGGATTATTACCTTCCGTACAAACTCTACTAAAACAACATACACCAACCCATGTAACGGGACGAATATTTGGGTATAATCAATCGTTTCAGTTTTTAGGAAATATGATTGGACCAGTACTTGGTGGACAAATTGCAGCACATGCAGGCTTCCAATATGTTTTCTTCTCTACATCATCACTATTATTTATTGCGTGCATTTGGGTTTATTTTCATAATAAGAACGAAGAGGTATCAGAGAAACGACATTTGGAAGTTAGTTAACTAGGTGAATGAAAAAGAAAAGGATGAAGCAATGATTGCTTCATCCTTTTTATTTAAAATTGGAGGCAAAGATAACTTAACGTACCAAGCTCGTAACTGCGGTGAATGACTTCACCACTATTTTCACCACTTCCCATAGCGATAAATAAAGGAACAAAATGCTCTGCTCTTGGTACAGCTAATTGAGCATGAGGGGCATTTTTCTCCCAATTAAATAATGCATCCTTATTGTTAGTTTGCATATGTTTTATAATCCAATCATCAAATTCAATTGCCCATTGTTCGGGTGTACTTTGATTCCATTTCAGTGCTCGTAAGTTATGAACGGTAACACCGCTACCGATTACTAAAATATCTTCTTGTCCAAGTCCTTTTAATGCTTCTCCAACCTTAAATTGCTCTTTTGCAGGAAGGAATGGATTGACTGATATTTGTACGACAGGAATATTTGCTTCTGGATACATACGGTGCAAGAGTGTCCATGAGCCGTGGTCTAAACCTCTCGTCATATTATGATGGACTGGAATACCTTTGTTTTTAAATTTTGTTTCTAACATGGATGCAATGTTAGAAGAGCCTTTCGCACGATATTTGATTTCGTATAACTCAGGGGGAAAACCTCCAAAATCATAAATTGTTTCATATTCGTTATCTGATGAAGAAATCGTTAGTACTTCGCTTTCCCAGTGAGCGGTGAAAATAACAATTGCTTTTGGTTTATATGTTTCTCCAAGCGTTTTTAAAAACCTTGTATATTCTGTATCTTGAATAGCGAGCATCGGTGAGCCGTGTGCTAAAAATAATGATGGCATCATAGTAGAACCTCCTAAAATTATATAGTTACTTTATGTTAGTAACTATATAATTTTATTTTATGTTCGTCAATAGAATAGTTTGACAGCTAATCGGAAAAGGAAGACGTTTGTCATAATGACAGCAATTGCATATAATACATAATAAGAATAATGAATGGATATTCATTTTTTGAGATACATAATAGAGTTGGGAGCTGACGAAATGAACGTACAGGCAAGTTTCGTTACGGCAAAGGATGGATCAGAAATTTATTTACGTAAGTGGTTACCAGAAGGTGAACCGAAAGGGATTATTCAAATTGCACATGGTATGACAGAACATGCAGGCGTTTATACAGACTTTATTGATGCGTTATTAGAAGCGGGCTATGGTGTTTATGCGCATGATCATAAAGGTCATGGGAAAACGGTGAAGAGAGAAGAAGATTATGGTCATTTTAAACCCAATGTAGGTTGGAATGAGGCTGTATCTGATGTTATCTTTGTATCTGAAACGATAAGAAAAGAGCAGACATGCCCGTTATTTTTACTTGGACATAGTATGGGTTCTTTTTTATCAAGACGTGCTGTACAACTGAAAGGTGAATTATATGATGGATTCCTTATTTCAGGAACTGGTGGGAATCCAGGGTTTTTAGGAGTTATCGGGCATAAAGTAGCGACAATTGAGATGAAATTACGTGGGGAAAAAACGAAAAGTCCGATGCTAAATTTTTTATCTTTCGGAAACTTCAATTCACACTTTAAACCAAATCGTACAAAATTTGATTGGTTATCTTCAGATAATAATCAAGTAGATAAATATATTGCGGATCCGTTATGTGGATTCATTTGTACGACGAGTTTTTATCGAGAATTATTTTCTGGTGTATTAGAAGTAAATAAACTAGAAGAGTTCAAGAAAACACCGCAAAATCTTCCAATACATATTTTTTCAGGAAATCGTGATCCTGTTGGGGATATGGGGAAAGGCGTAAAAGAAGTATACGAGAATTATAAAAAATGTGGCGTGAAAGATGTAACACTGCGTTTATATGAAAATGGAAGACATGAAATGTTCCATGAAGTAAATAGAGAAGAAGTATTTAAAGATGTGATTTCGTGGTTAGAAGAACATAATAAATGAGAATGAAAGCTAAGTCCAGACTGTTTATAGTTTGGACTTTTTGTTTGTAGGTGTTGCAAGTATTTACTGATGTAGTGTTCATATCATTTTTACATATTTGAAGGTAGGTTATATTCTATATAATTAAATAGATAGAAAGCCTTGTGCAAATGAGGAGATAAATGTATAAAATTAATAATCAAACTTTTTATAAAGCAACAGAGTCAATTCATAATAGTAGTATAATAGTGAATGAGGTGTTAATAGAATGGAAGATAAAACATTAGGTTTACTATTAGATGTTGTTGGGGAATTATTTTCAGATGAAATTTCAATTGCTGTATCGAATACGAAAGAATATATATACTATCGGCCAAGTAAACGAATTGATTTAAAGATTAGCGTAGGGGATCCTATTAAGGAAGGAACAATTGCTCATAAAGCAATGGTGACGAATCAAAAAACCTCTGAGTTTATGAATCGGGATGTTTTTGGTATTCCTTATCATGGTATGGCAGTGCCATTTTCAAACAATGGAAAGCTTGAAGGTTGCGTGACAGCTATTTACCCAGCTTTAACGGACGGAAAATCAGTCGTTACTTTAAAAACAACGGACGGCTGGATTCCGGTTCCTTTTTCAAAAGTCATGTATTTAGAGGCGAAAGATAAAAAGACGTATGTAAATGCAGAAGAGTTAACAGGGACACATAAATACTCTTTACAAGAATTCGAATACTTACTTCCGAAAGATTCATTTATTAGATGCCACCGTTCCTTTATTGTAAATGTGAATCATATTAAAGCGATTTATCCTGATACGCATTCAACTTTTTTACTTTCTATGGATAATGGTGAAAGGGTACCAGTGAGTCAGTCATACGCTAGTTATTTTCGTAAGCTTCTAGGATTTTAAATTATTCTGCTTTAGAGGTTAGATTCGCTGTTTTGTCTGAATTTTTGCCATTGTATACTAAAATCCCTATTTAGATACTGTTAAAGTGTAAAATAATTATGAATATTCATAGGGAGAGGGATTACATATGGAGAATAATTTGGATAGAATTAGGGATGAACGTCTGAAAGATCGCGTAGTTACACCTGAAGAAGCAGCTTCATGGATTGAAAGTGGAATGACTTTAGGCTTAAGTGGGTTTACACGTGCAGGTGATGTAAAAGCAGTCCCATTTGCGCTTGTAAACCGAGTTAAGAATGATACATCTTTTAAAGTAAATGTTTATACTGGTGCCTCTTTAGGTTCTGATGTAGATAAATTATTTGCGGAAGCAGGAATTTTAGGGAAAAGATTGCCTTTCCAAGCTGATGCGACTATGCGAAAAGGAATTAATAACGGAGATTTTTTATTTGTGGACCAGCACTTATCTCATACATCAGAGTTACTTCGCGCTGACGTTATGGATGTAGATTTTGCTATTTTGGAAGCGGTTGCGATTACTGAAGATGGCATGATTATTCCAACAACTTCAATAGGAAATTCTTTAGCGTTTTCTTTAAATGCTAAGTCCATTATTATTGAAATGAATATGGCTCAATCCACGCAGTTAGAAGGACTGCATGATTTATATGAACCAGGTAAACAAGGAGAAAGACTTCCAATTCCGATTGTGAAAACGGATGATCGAATTGGAACGATTGGCATTCCAATCGATGTTGAAAAGGTGAAAGGGATTGTGTTTACGAACCAATTAGACTCACCATCGACAATTGTTCCTCCGGATGAAGAAACTGTTATTATGGCACAGCATTTAATAGAGTTCCTTCGAAAAGAAGTCGAAGTAGGCCGATTAACAAATCGTTTAGCACCGTTACAATCAGGAATTGGCTCAGTGGCTAATGCTGTTCTTCATGGAATGTTAGATTCGGAGTTTGAAGATTTAGAAGTGTATTCTGAAGTTTTACAAGATGCGGTCTTTGATCTTATGGATGCTGGAAAAGTCAATTTTGCTTCATGCTGTTCAATCACACTCTCTGAGGAGAAAATGCAAAAAGTATTTTCCAACTTTGAAAAATATCGTGACAAATTAATGATGCGCCCGCAAGAGATTTCTAATCATCCTGAAATCATTCGTCGCCTCGGATTAATCTCGATTAATACTGCTTTAGAATTAGATATATACGGAAATGTGAACTCTACTCACGTTTTAGGCACAAAAATGATGAATGGTATCGGTGGTTCTGGTGATTTTGCGAGAAATGCTCGCCTAGCTATCTTTGTTACGAAATCGATTGCGAAAGGTGGCAACATTTCAAGTATCGTTCCTTTTGTTTCACATGTGGACCATACGGAACACGATGTAGATGTTATCGTCACTGAACAAGGGTATGTTGATCTAAGAGGACTGGCCCCAAGAGAAAGAGTGGAATTAATTATAGAGAATTGCGCACATCCAATGTATCGTGATCAGCTAAGAGCTTATTACGAAGAAGCTAAAACGAGAGGTGGACAAACTCCTCATGTTTTAGAAAAAGCTTTTTCTTGGCATATGAATTATGCTAAAAATGGAACAATGCTTGAAGCAGTAGTAGAAACTGTATAGGTGTGTATCGTTAGAAATAGTAAAACGAAAGATTGAGTTTGAAAAAATTTTAGAAGAAGAAAACGCCAACTTTCAAAGGTGGCGTTTTTTTCTTTAAATATATTGTTACAGGCCGTACTGATTATAATAAAGATTTATGAAAATAAGAGGGTTTTTTAATTACTTTTCGAATCATTTTAATAGTTTACATATCGAAGGTGAGGAGAAAGAATCATGAAGATAAGAGAAGCGTTATTAAGTGAAGCAAATGAATTAAGTGAACTCGCACTACAATCAAAAGCGACGTGGGATTATAGTGAAGAATTCATAATTGCCTGTAAGGAAGATTTAACTATTACAGAAGAGTATATAAATAATAATTTTGTATATGTTTTTGAAAACGATAATACGAAGATTGGATTTTTCTCATTTTTACGTAATGATAAAGCTCTTGATTTCCTGTACATTCATCCTCGTTACAAAGGGAATGGGTACGGGAAAATACTTTGGGAGTATGTATTAGAAAAAGCAAATGAACTAGGAATAAAAAGTTTTACAATTGATAGTGATCCGAATGCAAAAGGGTTTTACTTGAAGATGGGCGCACAGTTAATCGGAGAGACACCATCAACGGTTTTTGAGGATCGTTTACTGCCTCTTTTGAAATATGATGTGTAAAACTATTAATAGTAGGGGAAGATTAGAGTGGATGATGTAAAGGAAAAAAGAATATATGAAGCATTAATAAGATCGTGGTCGATTGAAACAAGTTCAAAGTGGACGACTGAGAATCCAGCAAAGGGACAGTGTGGTGTAACGGCTTTGGTCGTTCAAGACATATACGGAGGAGAGATTAAAAAGACAAAAGTAAGAGAGGCGTGGCACTTTTATAACTTTATAGATGGACAGAGGTTTGATTTTACAGAGGCTCAATTTAATGAAAAACTGAATTATATGGATATAGAATCAAATCGAGAAGAAGCATTTGCTGATACAAATGAAAAACAATATTGCATGTTGAAGAAAAAGATAACGAAAGAATTGAAATTATCTTTTGACTCTTAATCTTTAATAAGTTACTATAATGGTGGTAACTTATTAAAGGGAACTTCATAGAGTTGAAAGGGGAAATACTTTTGAAAACAACTTATGTAAACGCTACAATCGTAACGATGAATGAACAAAATGAAGTGATAGAAAATGGATATATCATTGTAGAAAATGATCAAATTATAGATGTAAAGAGTGGAGAATTCGCTAATGATTTTGAAGTAGATGAAGTAATTGACATGAAAGGAAAATGGGTTTTACCAGGGCTTGTCAATACACATACACACGTTGTAATGAGTCTCTTAAGAGGTATTGGTGATGATATGTTATTACAGCCGTGGCTTGAGACAAGAATTTGGCCACTTGAAAGTCAATTTACTCCAGAACTTGCGGTTGCTAGTACGGAATTAGGATTACTTGAAATGGTGAAAAGTGGTACAACATCTTTCTCTGATATGTTTAATCCAATTGGAGTAGATCAAGATGCAATTATGGAAACGGTATCAAGGAGCGGGATGCGAGCTGCTGTTTCAAGAACTTTATTTAGCTTCGGAACGAAAGAGGATGAAAAGAAAGCAATTGAAGAAGCTGAGAAATATGTGAAGCGTTACTATAACGAAAGTGGTATGTTAACTACGATGGTTGCACCGCATAGTCCATATACATGCAGTACAGAACTGTTAGAAGAGTGTGCACGTATTGCAGTAGAAAATCAAACGATGGTTCATATTCACCTTTCCGAAACAGAGCGTGAAGTACGTGATATTGAAGCGCAGTACGGAAAACGTCCAGTAGAATATGCGGCAAGTTGCGGATTGTTTAAACGACCAACAGTGATTGCACACGGTGTAGTATTAAATGACAATGAGCGTGCATTTTTAGCGGAGCATGACGTTCGAGTAGCTCATAATCCGAATAGTAATTTAAAACTAGGGTCTGGTATAGCGAATGTAAAAGCGATGTTAGAAGCAGGAATGAAAGTAGGAATTGCAACAGATAGTGTTGCATCTAACAATAATTTAGATATGTTTGAAGAAATGCGCATAGCGACTTTACTACAAAAAGGTATTCACCAAGATGCAACAGCGTTACCGGTTGAAACAGCTCTTACACTTGCAACTAAAGGAGCGGCTGAAGTAATCGGCATGAAACAAACAGGATCACTTGAGGTTGGAAAGTGCGCTGATTTCATTACAATTGATCCGTCTAATAAGCCTCATTTACAACCAGCAGATGAAGTATTATCGCATCTTGTATATGCTGCTAGTGGAAAAGATATAAGCGATGTAATCATTAACGGAAAACGTGTCGTTTGGAATGGCGAATGTAAAACGTTAGATGAAGAGCGTATTATATTTGAAGCAAGTCGATATAAACGAGGTTTGCAAAGATAGGTATTTTTAGGCTGTGGAGAAGGTTTTCTCCACAGCCTGTTTTTGTGTTTGAACTTTTTTGGTGCCAACATTGATAAAAAGAGGGAAAGGATAGATTTTTTATGAGGGGAGCTTAAAAAATGATTGTGAGTAGCGTGTATCTGTGTAAGTAGAAGAGTTAATTCTGCAAAATCATTTCTTTTGTGTGATTTAAGCAACAATTCGTTTGCGAAAAGGAGACTTAGCAGGAGACAAGCACCCAGTTACAGGAATTCCATACGATGCTGACGGATTTCCTATTTTTGAATCAAAAGGTGAGGTACTATTAAAAGAGGCGGATTTCAAAAAGTCTAGAACAACACAGTCTAGAAAGTGTAGTAAGGCATTATATGAACAAATAATGGAAAATCCTGAATTAGCTTTAAAATTCACAGAAGAAGAAATTCAATTATTTAAAATAGGTAAAACGCCAGAGCATTATACATGGCATCATCATCAAGATGCCGGGAGAATGCAACTTGTAGATTATCAGACTCATCATGATACCGGTCATACAGGTGGATATAAAATTTGGGGAAAAGATAGCGATAAATAGGGAGGTACTTAGTCATGAATCACATTACATGGATCAATGCAAATGAGAATAAAATAACAAATAACCAAATTAAACAATTAGAACAATACTTTAATATTAAATTTCCTAATGATTTTATAGAGTGTGTACAAAAATATGATGGTGGATATCCTACGCCAGATACTTTTAATATTCCAAATCAAGATGAAAATTCACTCAATAATCTTTTAACCCTAGATTCTAATAAAAAATACTCCATTCTAGAAACATATAATAATACGAAAGATAGATTACCTGATAAAATTTATCCTTTTGCTAGGGATCCATTCGGTAATCTTTTATGCTTCGATTATCGAAATACGAGTGATTCACCATCAATCGTATTCTGGGATCATGAGGAAGAAGACATAGAGGAAGCAATATATCCAGTTTGCTCAACATTTACAGAATTGCTTGCTAGTCTACGTGATTTCGAAGAAGAAGATTGAGGGAACTAAAAAACGACCTAGAATTCTAGGCCGTTTTTTTATGATTTACTAATTTTCCAACCATCATCCATTTTTTCTAGTTCAATTACGATTACTTTTTTAGGGTAACCTTTATATACAGCATTAACAATTACTGTAGCAATTTCGTTTTTCTCTTCGCTTTTTTAGATTTTATAGTTTTTAAGATCTTTGCTAACTGATTTCATTAGATCTGCATTTCCGCCCACAAAAGTAACGGTTTTCTTCGCTTCAGGAGTGAATAACTCTTTGAAATCTTTTGCGTTTCCTTCTTTTTCATCTTCTTCGGGATCATGATTATTTTCACATGCTGTAAATACGCTGCGAGAAGATACAAGAGTAATTAAAATTAAAGATGGACGGCCAGTTGGATATGTGGGGATTATAACCAAAAATTCACCTTATTATTTTATATGTGTTTTTTGTTGAAAATCAAAAAGATTCCAAGATAGTCCGTACCCTGTTAAATAAGAAAACTTTTTTCTTGAACGAATAAATATTCAAAAGAATGTCGCATCTTTCTGCTAGCATTTCTGCTATAATATATAACGTTTTATAATATTATATTTTTAAGGAGAACAACTCATGAAGCGAAAGAAGAGCCATTTAATGGTAATGGCACTTGTTACATCTTTATTATTAACAGCTTGTAATAATAAGGAAAATAAAAGTGATAAAGAGGCAAAAAAACAAGTATTAAATGTAACAGTATCAGAAGAAATTCCTTCTCTTGATACAGCGAAAACGATGGATGGTACGTCAGCGCACGTTATGCAGAACATATTTGAAGGGTTGTATGTATTAGATGATCAAGATCAGCCTATTCCAGCGGTAGCAAAATCGTTTAAAAGAAGTGAAGATGGTAAAAAATATACATTTGATTTGCGTAAAGATGCAAAATGGTCAAATGGAGACAGTGTGACAGCAAATGATTTTATGTTTGCGTGGAAACGTGCAATTAAACCTGAAACAATGTCTCAATATGCGTACATGCTCTTTCATGTAAAAAATGCGAAAGAGATAAATAAGGGAACAATGCCTCTTGATGAACTTGGGGTTAAAGTTATAAATGATTATAAGTTAGAAGTGGAACTCGAACAGCCAATCCCGTATTTTTTACAGCTGTTAGCACTACCTATTTACTTACCACAGCATGAATCATTTTTGAAAGAACAAGGAAAGAATTATGCATTAGAACCTAGTAATCTCATATATAATGGGCCATTTGTATTAGAGAAATGGAAGCATGAACAAGAGTTTCAATTAAAGAAAAATGCTACATATTGGGATGAAAAGAAAGTGAAATTAGACGAGATAAACTTTCAAATTGTAAAGGATACAATGACCGCTGTTAATTTATACGAAGCTGGTAATTTGGACCGGGTGCCTATTAATTCTCAATTTGTAGACAAGTATAAAGGGCATAAGGAGTTACATATGTCGAGCGAACCTGCAATTGCTATGCTACGTTTTAATGAAAAAAATAGTGCGTTAGCAAATAAGAAAGTGCGTCAGGCTATTTCATTCGCGTTAAATAAAGAGGATTTCGTTACTCATTTTATTAATAACGGAGCAAAACCTGCAAGTGGACTTGTACCAGCTGGTCATATAAATGAAGAGACTGGTAAAGATTTTAGAAAAGAAAACGGAAATCTTTCTTCATATGATTTGCAAAATGCGAAAAAGATTTGGGAAGAAGCGAAAAAAGAGCTTGGGGTAGAACAAGTAAACCTCGAGTTATTAACGTTTGAACAAGATAATGCAAAACGTATGGCAGAATATATAAAAGGTGATTTAGAAAAGCATTTGCAAGGACTAACGATACAAATTAAACAACAGCCATTTAAGCAAAAATTACAGTTAGAACAAATAGGAGATTACGATATAACTATGGCAAATTGGGGACCTGACTATAAAGACCCAATTAGTTATTTAGAATTATTTACGACAGGTAATCCGAATAACAAAATGAATTACTCTAATTCTCGTTACGATGAATTAATAAAGAAAGCAAAAACTGATCTCGTACTAGAACCAGAGAAACGATGGGGAGCATTGCTAGAAGCTGAGCAGGTATTATTAGAAGATGCAGCTGTAGCGCCGCTGTATCATATTGGTTCAGCATATGTACAAAAGGATTACGTAAAGGGAATTGAAAAGCATCAATTTGGTGGTGTTTATACTTATAAGAATGCTTATATCGCTAATGAATAAATACAAAAAACCTTACTTTTTAAAAGTAAGGTTTTTTACAGAGGAGCAGGGAAATCCTTTGGTAGTGTTCCTAGCATATAAAGAAGGGAAGTGCAAAATTGTAGTTACACATTCATAAGAAGTTGCAACAAATACTATTGAGCAGTTTGTTTAAGTAAAAAGAAGAATAGAAATATAGCATACAAGGAATAAGGGAATGTAGTACAAATCAGTATACAAGCATTTTCTTTCTGTAACTATGTTTGTTTTTAATTATATAAAAAAAATATTAGATTATATATTTTGTCCTTGGTATACTTAAAAGGTAATTTGGGGTATTAAGATGAATTGATAGAGGTGTTTGTGTGGAATTATTTGAGTATTATAAAAAAAGGGGACGGTTTAAGTGTTTAATTGGGACAGGGATTTTTCTCTTTGGATTATATTGTCTGTATAATAGTTGGGGTGATGTTAATTGGGGAGAAATAATATTTATAGTTGTAGCTTCGTTTGTTTTTGGGGGAATTGGATTTTGGCAATTAAGAAAAGGGAATTTATTAAAAGAGAATATAGCTAAAAATGATTTGAAGTTTTGGGATATTGATACTTATGTTTTACTAGAATTACCTCAAAATAATAAACATTACGGTTTATATAATCCTGATGGGACCTATATAGTAGGAACAACTATGGTTTCAGCTGATATAATTTCTTCAAAATTACCTTTTTTAAAAAACAAGCAAGTTATTGGATTGGAAGCAAAGGATGGGGAAATTCTTGCATATTTTCATAGTGAAGTTGAAAACTATGATTGGGCTATTTAGGACTCAAATTATAATTGTGTAGGTATGTTTAAAGAAAATATGATACAAGGATTTGGAATGGTACGTGGTTCTTTAATAAATGAAAAAGAGATAAGACTTTCTGAAGTAGAAGTTGAATTTGATTTTTTCGAAACTTCTTTTCGTACAATGGATAACCGGATATTAATAAACTGTAAAAGAGGATATATGCCTTTGGAATGGAGCGAAAGATTCGGATTAAATGTACCTATTATTAAATTAGGTAATAATATTTCTAATGCTGAAAAGATATTTGGTTTAGGGGTTCTTTTCTACATTTTAGAAACAATTAAAGTAAGAAAAAGTAGGATTTTTAATGATTAGAGTTTCAAAAATTATTTAAAAAAGAAATTGAAGAAAAGCAGTAATTCTTTTTAGGTGTTGGTGTTTTTGAAATAGTTAAAGAATGGATCTTAATTCACATATACATAAAAAAGGGGGATTTCTATGAAATCATTACGTTTATTTATGATTCTCACTCTTGTTGTATTGTTAAGCGCGTGCAATACAGCAACACAAGTTACAAAGGTTCAAAAAAATGGCGAAACGACTTTAAAAATTGGTTCTCTGCAAGGGTATTACGATGTGCAAACGGTTAAAGCTGAAAAAGGAAATGTGGAAATTCCTTATGAAGCAGCCGTTGAGGAAGGTACGATTTTATTGCAAGTTACAAAAGATGATAAGGTTATTTATGAAGAAGAAGTTACTTCTCAAAAAGAAGGTCTGCTTTCTTTTGAAGCGCCAAAATCCGGATCATATGATTTAATTGTACGCGTGAAGGGTGAAAAAGAGAAAGCGAAAGAAATTCAAGTACATACTAAGCTATGAAAAAACGGCAAGTGGAGTGCACCCGCTTGCCGTTTCCATTTTCGGTTGATTCTATCACAACATATGTTTATCAATGTAAGAAGTGATCCGCTGAGTCTTACTGTTTATTCCACCGAAATTCTTGATGAAGTTAAAATAAGAGATGGACAAAAGAAAGTGTTACAAACTTGATAACTCTTTTTTACAAGAGAAAAAGACTGGGTTTGATACGTTTGTATTTGAAAGAGTTCTAGATGGTAAAGGGAGGCATAAGGTGAGGGTCTTTTTAGAGAAGGTGCCCAGACTTTACTACAGATATTGATTATAAATGGGGGTAAATAAGTTGAAAAACGTTGAGATTCTAAATAAATACATTGAAGGGTTTTCCGATACTCTCCCTACATGGTTAAAGTATTTAATTGAGGCAGAGGAGATACATCAAAACTATGAGAATGTACAAGTACTTGGAACATTGAAAACAGATGCGGTGTTGTACTATGTACACCGTACGCTACAAGTGTTAGATGGACTGCCTTTAGATGAAGAAGCGTATCGTATTATTGAAAAGGTCCTAACGTATAGTGAGCTTGCAAAGGTAGGATCTTTAAAACAGCGGGAGCAATGGAAGAAAAACGGGATTAATCTATTCGTACATAACGAGGGTTCTGCTGATATCTTTAGTGATATTCAGTTTATTGAACGTGTAGAGACAAACTTAAACTCTACTGAGTATTTGTTTATTCAAGATTTAATTAGAACACATGGATTAATCGGGCAGTATATACGCGGGGAGGCTCGTTTGGACTCTCATGTTGATTTAATTAACACATATAAAGAAGAATACGGAGACGTTAGGTTAAAGGAGATTCTATACTATCTTAACCAATGCATTATTGAAGGTGTATCAAAAGCTTTGTGGAGTGAAGTGAAGAACGATGTGAAGATTACAATTGATGGCCTGTTTGATGGTTATATGGAGCCATTTACTTCTCGTATACATAGACTCACGCCAAAACATAAGGAGTCAGTATTTGAAAAAGATATTATTATGGGGAGCGAGAAGAGAGGCATTCAAGCATTTTTATCTGATAAAGATTTGTGGTATGTAGAACCGTCTATGCATGCTCTTAGCTTTGAGGATATTTGGACAGTTTTTGTTATGTTAAAGAACGAGATAGGCACTAGAAAAGTTCAGCATATACATTTCGAGAAATTGATGCAGCAGTTGCACTATGATTTCAAAGGTGAGAAAAAGGACAACGTGTATCGTAAGCGGGTTATTGAGAAGTATCTACGGGAGTATCGTGAGAACGAGAAGCCAAATACAACGCATGTTTCTTTTCGGGTTAAAGTCGATGAAGATATGAAGACCGCGTATGTGTCGTTTCAGTTTTCTACTGTAGGTGAGGCGTTAATTACCTTCTGTGTAGAGGCAGAAAAGATAGATATGATGCATGCTCGGGCAAATGTGCTGCTGTTTGATTTCTTCGGGTTACGAAAGGATGCATATGATAGATTCCATAACGAAGAAGTATATCTGGAGCATATGAATAGCTCGGCTGATGATAAACGAATTATTCTTGATTATATAAAGGGAGATACGATTGTAGATGTCGGAGCTGGTGGTGGTGTCATGCTAGACATGATTGAAGAAGAGACCGAGGATAAACGAATCTACGGTATCGATATTTCCGAAAACGTGATTGATACGTTGAAAAAGAAGAAGCAGAATGAGGGGCGTTCTTGGGATGTCATTAAAGGGGATGCAATCAATTTAAGCAGCTCATTTGAAAAAGAATCGGTTGATACGATTGTATATTCTTCTATCCTTCATGAGTTGTTCTCTTATATCGAGTATGAAGGTAAGAAATTTAATCATGAAGTAATTAAAAAGGGGCTGCAGAGTGCTTATGAGGTGTTAAAGCCAGGAGGCCGTATTATCATTCGTGATGGCATCATGACCGAAGATAAAAGGTTAATGCGGGTGATTCGTTTTAAAGATGCAGGCGGAATGAAGTTCTTAGAGCAGTATGTTCATGAATTTAAGGGGCGTATAATCCAGTATGAGGTACTTGCAGACAATACAGTCAAAATGCCTATTAATGATGCAATGGAGTTCTTATATACATATACATGGGGCGAGGACTCTTTCGTTCATGAAGTGCAGGAGCAGTTTGGAATTTTTACGCCAAACGACTATAAGGACTTCGTAAAGGGTATCTTTGGAGATAAAGTAAACATCGTTCAAGCTATGAACTATTTACAGGATGGATATACACAACATCTTAGCGAGAAAATCGAGTTTAAAGATGAGTCTGGGAATGCTGTTGCGCTACCGGATAGTACATTCTTTATGGTTTTAGAAAAGAGGTAATGATGTTGGAAAACTTTAAAAATATAATTTTAAGAAACTTAATTTAATAGTCTGCAGTTAAAGAGCGTATTTTTAGAGTAATGAAAAATTCCTAAATTCTTAACTTTATACCGAGAAACATATCCAAGTGGGTTATTGCCGATTAAAACCGGGAATATTAGAACAAATTCGCTAGCTGAAATCTATCGAAACTCCCCTGTTTTTCAAAATCTTCGTAATCCTGACAAGTATAAGGGAAAGTGTGGTGTTTGTGAGTTTCGATATGTTTGTGGGGGATCTCGTTCTAGAGCATATGCAATGACGGGGGATTATATGGAAAGTGAGCCTTTCTGCGTATACGTACCAAAAGCATTGCGAAAACAGAAAAAGAACATAAAAAAAGGGACATGAGTAAAAGCATACTCATAGCCCTTCTTTAATGTTTTATAATGGAGAGTACTTCGCATCCTTCATTAAAAATTCACTACCTATATCTGCTGTATTGAAACAAGTTTTTTACACATGTATTCTATTAAACCGATTTTAATAAAGAATAAAAATTCGTATCATAAGGAATGTCATCTTGATACATATAATTTTTTAGAACGCCTTCTTTTTCAAATCCTAATTTTAATAGCACTTTATTAGAAGCTTCATTTTCAAGAAATACAATTGCCCCAATACGCTTTAAATGAATGGTATGGAAACCGTATGATATAACTTCAGAAACAGCTTCAGTTGCATATCCTTTTCCCCAGTGTTCAGGTAAAAAGGCATAACTTAAATTGGCCCGTTTATGCTCAGAAGACCAATCGTGAAAACCGATTGTTCCAATAAGTTCTTTCTGATCCTTTAATTCGATTCCCCATTTTATACCGCTTCTTGCATTATAACTCAACTTAAAGTTATGAATGATTTGTTTCACTTGATCAATATCCTGTAATGGTTTTTGGCCATAATAGCGCAGTACGTCAGTATTAGAAAAGCATTTTAGTATACTTGGTGCATCTTCTTCGGTAAGTTCTCGTAGAATGAGTCGGTCGGTTTTCAATATAGGAAACATGCTTTCACTCCATTTCTTTTGAAACTAGAATGTGTTGTTATTATATAATCTAGTCTGAAAATAAAGATTATTCAAGAGGGAAGTACGGTTTTAATTTGTGATAAAATTGATTGTGGAATATATTTCAAAAAGAGGTTTGTATATGGTGAAAAACTCAATTTTAATTGTAGATGATGATCAAGATATTGTTCGATTTGTTAATGCGAATTTAATGCAAGAAGGTTTTAAAGTTTTAAGTGCTCATAACGGAGAAGAGGCTTTAAAAATCATAAATAATAACAGTATTCAACTTGCTATTTTGGATATTATGATGCCACAAATGGATGGGATAGAATTGTGCAGAAGGATTAGAGAGAAACATAGTTTACCAATTATGTTTTTAAGCGCAAAATCATCGGACGTAGATAAGGTAATAGGATTTAGTACGGGAGCAGATGATTATATTGTGAAGCCGTTCAGTACAATTGAATTTATAGCGAGAGTGAAAGCTCAATTAAGAAGGTATACATATTTCAATCAAAATGCTGTCCAAGTAATAGAAAAGAAAATAAGTATTAGAGGTTTAGAAATAGATGAAGTGTCTAGAACAGTAATGTTATATGGAGAAACAATCAATCTTACGAAAACTGAATATGATATTTTGTATTTAATGGCAGCTGCAAAGAATCGTGTATTTACTATTGAAGAAATATATGAGAGCGTTTGGAAAGAAAGGGCTTATGAAAGCAATAATACAGTAATGGTTCATATCGCAAGATTAAGAAATAAAATTGAAGAGAATCCAAAAGAACCGAAGTTTATTCAAAATGTTTGGGGAGTCGGATATAAAATTGAAGATTAAATTATTACAAGGCATTAGAGCTAAGTTTTTTATCGCATTCATATGTAGCATCTTGTTAGCAACTATAAGTATAATAGTGTTGCAAATTTTAATTGGAAATATATATAGTCATGTTACTACGTTAGAGGAAAAATATTCATTTTTATATTTTATAGTTTTTTTGATTTTTACTACGACATACTTTGCATGTATGACAAAAACAATGATGAAAAGATTGTCTGAAATTAATAAGAACGTGAAGGAAATAAGTAATGGCAATTTGGAAATACATATACCTATTTCAAAAAATGACGAGATTGGTGAATTAGCGAAGAATGTAAATAGAATGGCCAAAAGTTTAAAAGAGTCTATCGAGAATGAAAAAAAATCGCAGGAAATGAAAAATGAAATGATTAGTAATATTTCGCATGACTTACGAACACCTGTAACATCTTTAATCGGTTACGCGGACTTGTTAGGAAGTCAGTTTCATACAAATAGAGCAGAATGTGAACAGTATGTAAGCATATTAAAGCGAAAAAGTTATGAATTAAAAAATCAAGTAGATGATTTATTAGAATACTGTCAAATAAATTATAGAGAGATTGAATTACATAAAAGTGTAGTAAATATGAAAGCATTAATGGAACAAATTATGATTGATTTTGTACCACAACTAGATGATGCCGATATGAGCTTTTGTATGAAGGGTGATAAGGAGTTACATGTGGAAATGGATGTAGCGCTTATGGTGAGGGGATTCGAAAATGTAATTAGTAATAGTATTATGTACGGGAAAGACGGAAAACAAATTTTGATTCAAATTTCTAAAAGAGACATGAATGTTGAAATAGAAATTAAAAATTTTGGGCAATGTATTCCGGATGAGAACCTTCCTTACGTTTTTGAGAAGTTTTATCGTGGTGAAAAATCACGCAGCTCTCATACAGGTGGAAAAGGAATGGGGCTTGCAATTGCGAGAAGTATAGCAGAGCTTCATAAAGGGGATATCACTGTGCGCAGTAACGAGAAAGAAACTGTTTTCACTATCGCTTTACCGCAGCATAAAGAATTGTAAGAAAGTCGTAAGTATTTCTTTTATATGTCGTAATTTTTAATTCGTATCATGTAGAACAAAGATATGAGAGTAGGGATACGACATGTGGAAGAAATATGTATTAGTAATTTTAGTTGCTTTTTTACTTACAAGTTGGAGTATAGTTTATTTAGCTAAAGGTGTTATATCAGTCATTGCTTGGTGGAGTATACAAGCCTTTAGCATAGTATCACTCTTTATTTTGATAGGGGTAACGTTACTATTTGTGTGGAAAGGCATTTTCAGAAAGCGAATAGATAGAACGCTACTCTTCATTGTGCTTTTTTCTATAATTGGAGCTTGGCCCTTAGGATGGTTCGCTAACATAGGCGGACTTGCTTACCCAGCAAATGTACAGTCTGTGAGCCCTAAAATAGTTGTTCGTTTTCCCTTGAATGAACGAGCATTAGTAGGATGGGGTGGCGATCGATTAGAAGCGAACTATCACGTTATAAAACCAAATGAACGATGGGCATATGATATTCTTATTCCACCTGCTGAAGTGAAAAGTAGTAAATTAAAGGCCTATGGAATATACGGAGCGAGAGTAATGGCACCAGCTACTGGAACAGTTGTATCAATTAATAATGATGAAAAAGATTTAGTTCCGGGATCGGATAATTTTCAGTCAATGGCGGGAAATCATATTTATTTACGACTAGATGAAACAGGGACATTTTTGGTTCTTGCGCATTTAAAGAAAGGGTCAATTAAAGTGAAGGAAGGACAACATGTAAATGAAGGAGAATTTCTTGCTCAGGTCGGTAACTCAGGAAGTTCAAGTGAGCCACATTTACATATTCATCATCAAAGGCAGGATCCATCCAAGGTAAGCATATTCCTTTCGGAAGGATTACCACTTTACTTTCGAACTGAGAAGGGTGTGATAATGCCGGAAAAAGGAGAATATATAAAAAGACATTAGGGGGGAAACGCTGATGTGGGAGAAATATTATATTGAAACTGATAGAGGGAAATTTGAGTATTTTCAAAAGGGAGAAGGAAAACCACTTTGTGTAACACATTTATACAGTGAGTTTAATAGTAATGGTAATTTATTTGCTTCTGCATTTACGAATCATTACACAGTGTATCTTATAAACTTAAGAGGATGCGGAAATTCTACACATGACACCACTAAATATAATTTGGGAATGGTAGATGCAGTACGTGATTTAGAAGCGATACGTGAGGCGTTGAATTTTAAAGATTGGACGTATGCAGGTCATTCAACAGGTGGAATGCTAGCTTTACAATATGCGATAATGTGTCCAGAGAGGCTTGTAAAAATTATAGCTGGCGGATTATGTGCATCAGCCGAGTATATGAATCACAAAAATAGTATTTATTGTAGAGATAATGATCAAAATGCTCGTTTAAGAGAAATATTTGCAGTGCTCAGGGACGTAGCTTCTACAATTGATGAGAGGCGTGACGTAAATAAAGAGTGGACAATGATGTCTTTATATAATGAATCAGCGTATGATGAAATGATTGCTAGACCGAACAGCGGTAAAACAGTATCAAAGCGTCTTGATTATTTTTCTTATAAGGAGTTACCTACATTTGATTTACGTTTACAATTAGAGAATGTAAATATACCAGCCCATATTTACGCTGGAATTTATGATGCGCAGTGTCCGTATGAATTTGCAGTGGAAGTAGCGGAGCTTATGCCAAATGCGATAATGTCGACATTTGAATACAGTAATCATTTTCCATTTATTGAGGAGGAAGAAGAGTTTATAAAATTTGTTGAAAGCACGGTCTGTCATGTAAATGGATGATGAAAATCTATAATTTAAAAAGAAGAAGGCTGTCTTCAACAAAAATTTGAGACAGCCTTCTTCTTTCATTATCCTACAAACGTTTGATACAGTAAGAAAATATTTAAAATGATAACAAGTATAGCAATGATCCAAGCGATAAAGGTAGTTATGCGGTGATTAACGAGTGCACCCATAATTTTTTTACTACTTGTAAACATAATAAGTGGTACTAATGCAAAGGCAATACCGAATGATAAGACGACTTGACTCATGACTAGAGCGTAAGTTGGATTTACACCTAAAGCGATAATAACTAATGGTGGAATCATTGTAATAAATCGGCGTAAGTATAACGGAATATGCATTCGAATGAAACCTTGCATAATAATATCACCTGACATTGTACCGACAGAAGAGCTAGATAGTCCTGCTGATAAGAGACCAATTCCAAATAAAGCAGCTGATACAGGACCGACTAAGTTGCTAAACTGGTTAAAAGCGACATCAAGATCTTCGACATGCAAGCCGTTTTTAAAGAATAGTGCAGCAGCAACAATTAACATACTTGCATTAATTGCTCCAGCGATAATCATTGCGATAATGATATCAATAAACTCGAAACGAAAAATCTTTTTCTTTTGTTCATCATTTGTTCCGACTACGCGGCGCTGTGTTAAGGCGGAATGTAAATAGATTGCGTGCGGCATAACTGTCGCACCTAAAATTCCGGCTGCAAGTAATATACTGTCTACGCCTTGGAATTTTGGGATGAAAAGTCCTGAAAGTAGAGGACTTAATTCCGGTTTTGCATAAAAGACTTGTACACCAAAAGCGATAACAACGATAAAAATCATTCCTGTTATAATCGCTTCTAATGGACGGAAGCCTCTACGTTGAAATTCGAGAATAATAAATGATCCAGCAGCTGTAATTAAAGCAGCTGGTAACATTGGAATTCCAAATAATAAATACAATCCGAGTGCTGCCCCGATAAATTCAGCTAAATCAGTCGCCATAATAACGAGTTCACCTTGTATCCATAAGCCGATGGAAACAGGTTTTGGGAAGTTTTCTCGAGCAATTTCAGGAAGGTTTCTACCTGTAGCGATTCCTAATTTAGCTGATAAAGTTTGGATTAATACAGCCATTAAATTAGAAGCGAGAATTACCCAGAGTAATAAATATCCGTATTGTGATCCAGCGGCAATATTTGTCGCGAAATTGCCAGGATCAATATAAGCGACTGAAGCGATGAAAGCAGGACCTAAGAATGGTAATAGTCTTTTTAAGCCTTTCGTTTGTCCGCTTAATGCTAAATGCGCTGATTGAACAGTTGTACTTTGAGAAGGGACATGTTCATCTTTTGATATGTCTTTATTCATAGTAGTTTTCCCCTTTGAAATGTTAACTTGATGAAATTATTGTAAGTATTCTTATTTTTTATTTCAATACATTTAAATGTACTAGGTTATATTTTTTATTTGAACACAAATGTTTCCTTAGTGCAAATTATATGCCTTTATACAATGAATGGTGTGGTGTTATTAAAAATTGGGAGTTTATGGTGTGATGAGGCGGGGAAACATAATGAATTAAAGGGCTGTTTTTGAAATTTATGTGAACATAAAGCCGATAATACAGCATATTAATTGATGGAATTGCATTTGTATGATATATAATATATTGGGATTACAACATAACCACAGTGTTTTGATGTGTAATCTTGTTTTTTTATTTTTGTTAACTGATAGAAAATAGTATAAAGAGAAGAAAATGGGATTCATTTTCTTATTATATATGTTTTGATATGAACGTTAACTTATACATGATTTTAAAAATTAGATAGGTGGTAGAAATACATTGGCAACTACAAAACCATACAGAGTATTACTATATTACATGTACACAACAATTGAAAACCCAGAAGAATTCGCGGCAGAGCATTTAGCATTTTGTAATTCACTTGAATTAAAAGGTAGAATTCTTGTAGCAAAAGAAGGTATTAACGGAACTTGTTCTGGTACTGTAGAACAAACAGAGAAATACATGGAAGCTATGAACAACGATCCACGTTTTGACGGCATCGTATTTAAAATAGATGAAGCTGATGGTCATGCATTCAAGAAAATGCACGTGCGTCCTCGCCCAGAATTAGTTACACTTCGTCTAGAAGATGATATTAACCCACACGAAATAACTGGGAAGTATTTAGAGCCAAAAGATTTTTATGAAGCAATGAAACAAGAAGATACAGTTATCATTGATGCGCGAAATGATTATGAATTTGATTTAGGTCACTTCAAAGGTGCGATCAAACCTGATATCGAATCATTCCGTGAATTACCAGATTGGATTCGTGAAAATAAAGAAGTACTTGAAGGCAAAAAGATTTTAACTTATTGTACAGGTGGAATTCGTTGCGAGAAGTTTTCTGGTTGGTTAGTTCGTGAAGGCTATGAAGATGTAAGTCAGCTTCACGGCGGTATTGTAACGTACGGAAAAGACCCAGAAGTACAAGGTGAGCTTTGGGATGGACAATGTTATGTGTTCGATGAGCGTATCGCTGTACCAGTAAACCAAAAAGAACATGTTATCGTTGGTAAAGACCACTTTACAGGTGAACCTTGTGAGCGCTATGTAAACTGTGCAAATCCAGAATGTAACAAGAAAATTTTATGTTCTGAAGAAAACGAAGCGAAATATTTACGTGCATGTTCTCACGAATGCCGTGTAAGCCCACGTAACCGCTACGTAATACAACATGAACTAACGGAAGAACAAGTAGCTGCTGCATTAGAGAAAATCGAAGCAGGGAAGTAAGCTATAATAGTGTAAAAAAGTACTCCAAACTAAAATTTGGAGTACTTTTTTATGTTTGTTTTTTTGTCAGTTTTTGTCGGTAAGTCGATATATCTTAAAAATCGCTGATATATTTGAAAAATCGCTGATATATTTCGAGTTGCGCTGATATAATCGAAAAATCGCCGATAAAAATTTCATTTACTGAAACGTGCACTGCGTATTTGTAATTTGAAAATAGCCTTCTTTACTTCTCCTCGTCTTTCTCTCTCACAGCAGAAAGTACAGTTTGTTTTACCCATGCTTTTCTTCGTTTATGTTGTATACTCCATTGGTATAAACTTTGCGCACCTAAAATAAGTGAAATGACGATGCCGCTAATTGCTATTAAAAGGGCGAAAAATTCAAGTGGCGATGATATTTTGTTTGAATCGGTGTTTCTTAACAGATCAATCATAGTAAACCCTAACATTTGGCCTACTACAGAGTAGAGCGTTAAAATTAATAGTAAAAGGCTATCTTTTTTTGAAGCAACATTTTCTTGATATTTAAACAAACTATCAAGATTTTGTTTTGCATTCGAATATAGTATCTCGATGTTAAAAAGCTTTCTTAAGCGGAAGAAAATATCTTCACTCTGTGATTGGGATACTAGCTCTAAAGAAAAGTAATTCGCCGTAAACGAATTAATTGAATAAATTAATTTCTCTATTTCATTTGTATCTTGTTCTATGTTTAATTCAGCATAAGCGTTTGCCATTTTCAATAAAACAATTTTATGAAATAGATTTAACAATAAAGCGTAATAAAACTCCCCATACATTTGACTCGCAAGTTTAGTAAATTCGCGTTCTCCTTCATTTGTTACACATGTGAATATATGTTCTTCCATTATGAAATAGCGATTCGGAGCCCATCTTTGGTAAGCGTGTTGTTTTAAATAATCATGAATATAAGGCAGATTATTTGCACTCACATATGCCTTGCCATCACTTGTTAACCCGGAAAGACTAGAAGTACGATAAACATCCACTTCATTCAGTTCCATATCTTCTTTTATAGATAATAAAGTTTGTACGTACATTCGCTGATCTTCAAAGAAAGGAAAGGTTTGAAAGTAAGAACTTCTTAATCTCTTCTTCTCAAAGAAATCTGTTACGCCATGAAATAAATAGCCAAAAATGAATCTTTCCACTTGGGAATATTTTTTTCCATTACATTCAATGCAAATCGTTTCATTTGTATCATTTTTAGTTTCAAGTACACGGAAACGGGCCGCAAATTCAATTGCTTCTGATAATGTTATGTTTGGAGCGGTTTCTACTTCTGTCCGAATTGTTAAGAAGCCAAGCTCATAAGGACAAAGTGTTACGTCAATAGAATGAATGTTGAATGGAACGGAAATAAGATTTGTTGTTAAATGTCCAGTTAAGTTAAGGTCTTTAGAATAGCGCTGTAACCCCTTTTGATGCTCTGAATGAGGAAATAAAATTTTATTTGTAAATGAAAGATAGTATGCTTCCATATTTTGATGTGAAACTTGAAACTTTCCGTAGTATGTATTTTCATTTTCAAGATGATCGAGTCGAAAAGGACGAAAGTCATTTTTCTGTAAGAAAGGGAACATATTTTGTTCATAACCAGTTTTAAAAGAAAACGGGAATATAAATTGAAATATAGCTGTTGTTACATCTTTTTCCTCGATTGTATGTATTGCCTCCATTTACATTGTTTCCTTTCCAAATATGCTATAAAAACAACATGCCCAAATTCATTTGAAAATAACCACTGTTTTATACTTGATTAAGAATGAAAATTCAGCTTATTTAGTAGGGGATATGTATAATGTTATGTATACTGAATGTTATAAAATTGTATTTTGAAAAGGGGGATGTTGTATGCGTATTTTAGTATTAGGAGCTGGTGGCGTTGGAGGCTTTTTTGGAGGTCGCTTAGTAGAAAAGGGAGAAGAGGTTACGTTTCTTGTTCGCAGTAAAAGGAAAAAACAATTGGAGGAAAGAGGACTTGTAATCCGCAGTGTTAATGGGGATTTTTCCTTCCAACCGAAATTAATAACGAAAGAAGATCAAATTGCTCCATTTGATGTGATTCTATTTTCAACAAAAGCGTATCACTTAAACGAGGCAATTCAAGATGTGAAGCCTTTTGTAGGTGAAAACACTGTGATTATTCCATTGTTAAATGGTATCGCTCATGTATCACTATTACAAAAGGAATTCGGTGAGGAAAAAGTAATTGGCGGTTTATGCTTTATCGAGACGACTTTAAACGATCAAGGAGAAATTGTACAAACTAGCGCTGCCAACAGACTTGTGTTTGGAGAAATGAAGTCTCAAGATTCAGAGAGAATAAAGCATATTTCAAAAGCATTTGCAGGTACGAAATCTAGTTTTGTTTTAAGTGAAAACATTATGCAAGATATGTGGCATAAATATTTATTTATTACTGTAATGTCGGGTGTGACGACATTAATGCGGGCACCGATAGGACCGATTCGTGAAAGCGAAGGTGGACGCGATTTTATCCAAAACTTATTTGAAGAATGTGTACAAATTATGAGATCTATGGAAGCGCCAATTAAAGATGATATTGCCGAGGAACATATGAAAACGATTGATAAAATTTCGTATGATATGAAGTCATCAATGCAACGTGATATGGAAAAGGGTTCGTTTATTGAAGGGAAGCACTTGCAAGGATATTTACTGGATGTAGCAGAGCAATTTTCAATAGCGGCACCATTATTAGGCACTATATATCAAAATTTAAAGGTGTATGAAGAGATGACCTTTAACAGATCTGTAATAGAATTAGATGTATGAAAAAATAAAAAAGAAAGCAATATATAAGTGTATTGCTTTCTTTTTTTATGACAAATTATTTATTTCTTTTTGTTCTATCTGTCAAATTTATTTCCTGTTCACGTTTACCATATAACTGATTAATTTCATTTGCTACTGCATCTAAATAGGAATCGGAAAAAATAGGTTTCTTTTCTTTAGACATATGGGTCTCCTTTATCGATTTTTTAGTATTCATTATGTATATTTCTCAGTGGATTATGCACAATCATTTTAATTTTTTTCTTATTAAAAATTTTTGTTTACTTTTTGAAAATAAAGGAGTATTATAATCCACAGTTTCAATTTTCTAAATCGCTGAAACCGCATGGTACGGGGGACCCGTTTTTACGGATTAGTACATAATCCGATGGGGTGAATCCTTGAAAAAGGTAGGGCTACTCATAGGCCCGAATCCGACAGCTAACCTCGTAAGCGTTATATTGAGAAGGAAGGTGGAGCTTGTGCGACAAAAAAAATAATGTCTACAAGTCTATTTCGCTATGGCTTGTAGACATTTTTTGTTTTCTGAAGAAATAGTTTGCTGGCTGTAACAAGCAGAATCGTTCGTACAAAATTATTGGAGAGTGGACAGCATTGGTTTCATCTATTAAAAGATTTTTAATTGGAAGACCGTTAAAATCAACAGAGCTTGGAGAACAGAAGCTTAATAAAACGAAAGCTTTAGCTATTTTATCTTCTGACGCATTGTCATCAGTTGCTTACGGTCCAGAGCAAATTTTAATTGCTTTAGCAGGTGTTGGAGCGATCGCTTATTGGTATTCCATTCCGATCGCTGTTGGGGTATTAGTATTATTGACGGCCCTTATTTTATCTTATCGTCAAATTATTTTTGCTTATCCGCATGGCGGGGGCGCGTATGTTGTATCAAAAGAAAATTTAGGGATGAATCCAGGCTTAATTGCTGGAGGATCTTTATTAGTTGACTATATTTTAACTGTTGCGGTAAGTGTGTCTGCAGGTACAGATGCGCTCACATCTGCTTTTCCTAGTTTACATGCACATAATGTAATCATTGCGATTATATTTGTTATATTTATTACCATCTTAAATTTAAGAGGTGTAACGGAATCAGCTTCCGTTTTAGCATATCCTGTTTATTTATTCGTTTTGGCACTATTTATATTAATTGGTGTAGGGATATACAATATTTTAACGGGGCACGTGTCACCAACTTTACACACGCCGATTGGAACACCAGTTGCAGGGATTAGTTTATTTTTATTATTAAGAGCATTTGCATCAGGTAGTTCTGCTTTAACAGGTGTTGAAGCAATTTCAAATGCAATTCCGAACTTTAAAGATCCTGCGCCAAACAATGCAGCGAAAACATTGCTTGCAATGGGTGCATTACTTGCAGTTTTATTTTCAGGAATTGTGTTCTTAGCTTATTATTACGGAATTTCTCCAAGTAAAGAAGTAACAGTTGTTTCACAAATTGCTGAACAAACATTTGGACGTAATTTCATGTACTATTTCATACAAGGTACAACAGCTTTAATATTAATCCTTGCTGCTAACACAGGATATTCTGCGTTTCCGTTATTAGCAGTAAACCTTGCAAAAGATAAGTTTATACCAAGAATGTTTACGATTAGAGGAGACCGCTTAGGTTATTCAAACGGTATTATTATACTTGGAATCGCATCGATTATTTTAATTGTAGCTTTCCAAGGGCAAACAGAGCATTTAATTCCGTTATATGCAGTAGGTGTATTTATTCCATTTACCCTTTCTCAAAGTGGTATGGTATTAAAATGGCTTCGTGAAAAACCGGAAGGATGGGCTTTACGATTAACGGTCAATCTAATTGGTGCAGTCATTAGTTTTATCGTAATGAGTATGTTCTTTTTAACTAAATTTGCACAAGTTTGGTCAATCCTTATTTTCTTACCTGTAATTATCTTCTTATTTCACCGAATTAAGAAGCATTATGATGCAGTAGGAGACCAACTAAGTTTAAAAACTTGTGAACGGATTGTTCCGATTGAAGGAAATGTAATTGTCGTTCCAGTAGCTGGTATGACACATGTGGTAGAAAACTCATTGAACTATGCAAAGTCTCTTTCAGCAGATCAAGTTATTGCTGTATATGTCGCTTTTGACAGGGAAGAGGAAAAGAAATTTGAAGAGAAATGGAAGAAGTGGCAACCTGAAGTAAGGCTTGTTACTTTACATTCTCATTATAGAAGTATTATTCAACCGCTAACAAAGTTCATTGATACAGTACAGTATAAAGCGAGTGAATCAAATTACCGAGTTACGGTCGTTATACCACAATTCATTCCGAAAAAAGGTTGGCATAACATTCTTCATAATCAGTCTAGTTTACTCATTCGTGCGTATTTACTCTATAAAAGAAATGTTGTTATTACAACAGTACCATATCATTTGAAAAAATAAGAAGGTTTTTTAAGGATAGCTTCACTTTCGTAAAGCTATCCTTTTTGTGTATACGCTATGCATAATTGCATACGAATCTGAAAGATATATTGATATAATTTTTATATCTGTGAGTAAGTAGAGGTTTTTGTTGTGATATATGGATATTCCAATTGAAAAAGTAAAGTGGATTATATTTTAAAATAAAGACATGAAAGCTTGAAAATAAAGGGAATGAAAATACTTCTTTACGTTATATAAATAGCTGTGTTTAAATGACCTTACAGTATAAAACTTATATGAAAACAAAACGGAATTTCATATTTACGTACGTTATTTAGTTTAATATGAATAATATTTTTATGTAATATATTCACTGTGTGAATGTGGAAATTGCTATAAAATAGAAATTTTATACAATGTTATTCATACTAATCACATATGAAAAAATAATAAAATGTTTTGTGACGATAAGTAAGTACTGTAGCAATACGAGAGAGGTGGTTCATACATGGATTGCGGTGAGAACGTTCTCTATTTTAACCATCTCAAATTATGGGTAAGAAAATAGAATAATAAAATGCGATAGTAATAGTTGCTAATACATAGGAGGAGTTAAAGTGAAAAAGACTTTAATTACAGGGTTATTGGTTACAGCAGTATCTACGAGTTGTTTTATTCCTGTAAGCGCTTACGCTAAGGAGGGGCAAACAGAAGTGAAAACAGTATATGCACAAAATGTAATTGCTCCAAATACATTATCGAATTCAATTAGAATGTTAGGATCACAATCACCACTTATACAAGCCTATGGATTAGTTATTTTACAACAGCCAGACATTAAGGTGAACGCGATGAGTAGTTTGACGAATCATCAAAAATTTGCAAAGGCAAATGTAAGAGAGTGGATTGATGAATATAATCCGAAGTTAATCGACTTAAATCAAGAGATGATGAGGTATAGTACTAGATTTAATAGCTATTATAGTAAGCTCTATGAACTAGCAGAAAACGTAAATGAAAATGAACAGGCAAAAGCAGATTTTACAGGCGCATATGGAAAATTACAATTGCAAGTACAAAGCATCCAAGAGAGTATGGAGCAAGATTTATTAGAGCTAAATCGATTTAAAACAGTATTAGACAAAGATAGTAATAACTTATCGATAAAGGCTGATGAAGCAATAAAAACACTACAAGGATCAAGTGGAGATATTGTGAAGTTAAGAGAAGATATTAAAAGAATTCAAGGGGAAATTCAAGCTGAACTAACTACTATATTGAATAGACCTCAAGAAATTATTAAAGGTTCTATTAATATCGGTAAACAAGTATTTACAATTACAAATCAAACTGCACAAACGAAAACAATTGATTTCGTTTCTATCGGTACTTTAAGTAATGAAATTGTAAATGCTGCCGATAGTCAAACGAGGGAAGCAGCTCTTCGCATTCAGCAAAAGCAAAAAGAGCTATTGCCACTTATTCAAAAATTATCACAAACTGAAGCAGAGGCGACTCAAATTACATTCGTTGAAGATCAAGTAAGTAGCTTTACAGAACTAATTGATCGTCAAATTACAACATTAGAAACGTTATTAACGGATTGGAAAGTTTTAAACAATAATATGATCCAAATTCAAAAAAATGTTGAAGAAGGCACATATACAGATAGTAGTTTACTACAAAAACATTTCAACCAAATTAAAAAAGTAAGTGATGAAATGAATAAACAAACGAATCAATTTGAAGATTACGTTACAAACGTTGAAGTACATTAAAAATAAGTAACGATATAGGGAGAGAAGAAAAATGACAAAAAAACCTTATAAAGTAATGGCTCTATCAGCACTTATGGCAGTATTTGCAGCAGGAAACATGATGCCAGCTCATACGTATGCAGCTGAAAGTACAGTGAAACAAGCTCCAGTTCATGCGGTAGCAAAAGCTTATAATGACTATGAGGAATACTCATTAGGACCAGAAGGCCTAAAAGATGCAATGGAAAGAACAGGTTCAAACGCTTTAGTAATGGATCTGTACGCTTTAACAATTATTAAACAAGGTAATGTTAACTTTGGAAATGTATCGTCTGTTGATGCTGCTTTAAAAGGAAAAGTGATTCAGCACCAGGATACAGCTAGAGGAAATGCGAAACAATGGTTAGATGTATTGAAGCCACAGCTTATTTCAACAAATCAAAATATCATTAATTACAATACGAAATTCCAAAACTATTATGATACTTTAGTTGCTGCGGTTGATGCAAAAGATAAAGCGACGCTTACGAAAGGATTAACTAGATTATCAAGTAGTATTAATGAAAATAAAGCGCAAGTAGATCAGTTAGTAGAAGACTTAAAGAAATTCCGAAATAAAATGACGTCGGATACGCAAAACTTTAAGGGTGATGCAAATCAAATTACATCTATTTTAGCTAGTCAAGACGCTGGAATTCCGCTATTGCAAAATCAAATTACAACGTACAATGAAGCAATTAGTAAATATAATGCAATTATTATCGGTTCATCAGTTGCGACAGCTCTAGGGCCAATTGCAATTATCGGTGGTGCAGTAGTTATTGCTACAGGTGCAGGAACGCCGTTAGGAGTGGCGTTAATTGCAGGTGGTACAGCAGCTGTAGGCGGTGGTACAGCTGGAATCGTATTAGCAAAAAAGGAGCTTGATAATGCACAAGCTGAAATTCAAAAAATAACAGGACAAGTTACAACTGCTCAATTAGAGGTAGCAGGATTAACAAACATTAAAACACAAACAGAGTATTTAACAAATACAATTGATACTGCAATTACAGCGTTGCAAAACATTTCAAACCAATGGTACACAATGGGGTCAAAATACAATTCTTTACTTCAAAATGTAGATTCAATTAGTCCGAATGACCTTGTTTTCATTAAAGAAGATTTAAACATTGCGAAAGATAGCTGGAAAAACATTAAAGACTATGCAGAAAAAATTTATGCTGAAGATATTAAAGTAGTAGACACAAAAAAAGCATAATCGAATACGAATCGTTAGAGCGTTAAGTGTTGATGAATGATTTGAAGCTCCTGTTCAGTTGTGAGCAGGAGCTTTTGATATCCTTATAAAGAAAACAGGTGAAAAGTATGCAGAAACGATTTTATAAAAAATGTCTTTTAACGTTAATGATTGCTGGGGTGGCAACGAGTAATGCATTTCCTTTACATCCTTTTGCAGCAGAACAAAATGTAAAGGTGCTACAAGAAAATGTGAAAAACTATTCTCTTGGACCAGCTGGATTCCAAGATGTAATGGCACAAACGACATCAAGCATGTTTGCAATGGATTCATATGCAAAATTAATTCAAAATCAACAAGAGACGGATTTGAGTAAAATAAGTTCGATTAATAGTGAGTTTAAAGGAAATATGATTCAGCACCAACGAGATGCAAAAATTAACGCGGCGTATTGGTTAGATCATATGAAGCCGCAAATTATGAAAACGGATCAAAATATTATTAATTACAATAATACTTTTCAAGCGTATTATAATAGCATGCTAACTGCGATTGATCAAAAAGATAGCGTAAAGTTAAAAGCGGATTTAGAAAAATTGTATGCGGATATTGTAAAGAATCAAAATGAGGTAGATGTATTATTAGGAGATTTGAAAGCCTTTCGCGATAGAATGGCGAAAGATACAAATAGTTTCAAAGAGGATACAAATCAGTTAACAGCGATATTGGCAAGTACGAATGCAGGTATTCCAGCTCTAGAGCAACAAATAAATACATATAACGATTCGATTAAAAAGAGTAATGATATGGTTATTGCTGGTGGCGTACTTTGCGTAGCTCTAATAACATGTCTTGCTGGCGGACCGATGATTGCGGTTGCGAAAAAAGATATCGCAAATGCAGAACGAGAAATCGCTAATTTAAAAGATAGAATTTCTGGAGCGCAAGCAGAAGTCGCAATTTTGACAGATGTAAAAAATAAAACAACAAATATGACTGAAACGATTGATGCAGCAATTACAGCACTGCAAAACATATCAAATCAATGGTATACAGTAGGGGCAAAATATAATAACTTATTACAAAACGTAAAAGGAATTACTCCTGAAGAGTTTACGTTTATAAAAGAAGATTTACATACAGCAAAAGATAGCTGGAAAGACGTAAAAGATTATACAGAAAAATTACATGAAGGCGTAGCGAAGTAAACAGTGGACTAGTTCTGCTGTTTACTTTTTTATCCTGTTTTTGTGAGAGGTGGACTTGTAATTTGATATATAAATTTCTGATCAAGTCTTTTATATTTAATGTTTTAATGAAAAAAGCTATACTGTAAGCAAAACTAAAAATTGGAAAGGAAATACTAGAACATGGAAAATTATCTATTATTTATCCTTACAGCAATGTTAATCATAATGATGCCTGGTCCTGGTTTTGCACTAGTTACAAAAAATACTATCTCGCATGGTAAAAGTGGTGGGATAAAGACAGTTTTAGGAACGATATCTGGAATGATGATTCATACAATAATGGCTACGTTAGGACTCTCTGCTATTCTAATGAAATTTGCTATGTTATTTACATTTATAAAATGTGCTGGGGCTTTTTATTTAATTTACTTAGCTGTAAAGTCAATTAAAAGTGCCTTACATAAAAAAGAAGATATGTCAGGTCCAATAGAAATGGACTCTAAGAATATTGGGGCAATTAAAAGCTTTAGACAAGGATTTACTACGGCAATTTTAAATCCAAAAACTGCTGTGTTCTTCCTTAGTTTTTTACCTCAATTTATTGTAAGTAATCAAAATCATTTCCTCCAATTTCTTTTATTAGGAGTCACATTTACGACTTTGACCGCAATATGGTATTTGCTTTATATCTCGCTAATACGTCAATTAAGAACTTTTTTAAGAAAAGAACGAGTGAACCGTATAATGGAGGGTATTACGGGCGCAGTATTATTAGTATTTGGGGTTAGATTATTTTTCCAAAAATAAATATGTATATGAAAAGAGAAATAATCAATAGTGGTTATTTCTCTTATTTATTCTAATACTATTTCACACTTACATACTAATTTGAGTTTTAAAAATGAGTTTCTCAATAATCCGACCTGTTTGCTTAATAAAAAGATTCTACATTATGGGAGACAAGTCGTCCGTAAACGCCCAATTTGTGAGGGATGATAATCAGTAGGGGAGAGACAAACTCCCCATTGATTAAATTTCATTGTATATACTAAGCGGAGTAGAAGTTCAGGTATATAAAATTCAGTAGTCGAAATTTCTTGTATAAAGCTGTATAATGCTTGTAACGAAAAGGAAATACAGGAAAGGATATGTAGCGAGTTACTATGGATAAAGATAAACAACAATTAAGTGTAGAAGTTGCAAGATTATATTATCAATCAGATTATAGTCAGCAAGAAATTGCTAACAAATTAAATATTTCAAGACCGACGATTTCCAGGTTATTAAAGTACGCGAAAGAAAAAGGATTTGTTCAAATTAGTATAGCCGATCCATTCGCTGATTTAGATAATGTCGGTAATTTACTGAAAGAAAAATATAACTTGTTAGAAGCACATGTTGTATTTTCCCCAGTGCCAGAATATGCAACGATTACAGAGTATATAAGTAAATATGCAGCTGAGTATATGGAAAAGACGGTTAAAAACGGTGATATCGTTGGTGTAAGCTGGGGAATGACGATGTATGAAATCGCTAGAAAAATCGTACCACAACATGTAAAAGGTGTAGAAGTTGTCCAGCTAAAAGGTGGTATTAGTCATTCTAGTGTAAATACATATGCAAATGAAACCATTGCATTATTTGCAGATGCTTTTCAAACGACGCCAAGAAATCTACCTCTTCCAGTTATATTTGATAATGCAGTGACAAAAGAATTAGTAGAGCAGGATCGACATATTCATCACATTATCGAAATGGGGAAACAAGCGAATATTGCAATTTTCACTGTAGGAACAGTGCGAGACGAAGCGCTATTATTCCGATTAGGTTATTTCGATAAGGATGAAACGAGTTTACTCAAAAAACAATCGGTCGGTGACATTTGTTCACGTTTCTTTGATGGAGACGGAAATATTAGTAGTGAAGAAATTAATAAGCGAACCATCGGAATTGAGTTAGAAGAACTAAAATTAAAGAAACGCTCTATTTTAGTTGCAGGTGGGAATAGAAAAATAAAAGCAATTGATGGTGCGTTACGTGGCGGATATGCAAATGTATTAATTATCGATCAGCATACGGCGAAAGAATTGTTACATTATCAAAAAGAAGATTAGAAATAAAAGGCTTTCTCAAGATATTAATTTTGAGAAAGCCTTTTATTTTGTTATGTATGAATTATGGGATTATTTTTGAATACAAATTGCCTTTTTTAAAATAATTATGGATATTGAGATACATACTACCATTGTTAATATAAAAAATTTGAATTTATATATGAAGTATTTCTTAGTTAGAATGCGCTTTATTTATTAGAAGGAAATTCCTTTTTGAAAAGAATGAACAAAATTTCAAAAGTGTATTTACATTTGTTCAACTAAGAGTTAGAATGAAGTTGTTAAAAGATATGAGGAGTGAAGATAATGAACATTGCAAAGTTAATTGACCATACAATTTTAAAAGCTAATACTACTAAAGAAGATGTTATGAAAGTAATCGAAGAAGCAAAGGAATATAAATTCGCTTCTGTTTGTATTAATCCTACATGGGTAAAGCTAGCTGCTGAGGAATTAGCTGGACATGATGTAGATGTTTGTACTGTAATCGGTTTCCCATTAGGCGCAAGTACTACTGAAACAAAAGCTTTCGAAACAAAAGATGCTATCGCAAAAGGTGCAACTGAAGTTGACATGGTAATCAACGTAGGCGCTTTAAAAGATGGCGACGACGAGCTTGTTGAAAAAGACATTTATGAAGTAGTACAAGCAGCAAAAGGAAAAGCTCTTGTAAAAGTAATCATTGAAACTTGCCTATTAACAGATGAAGAGAAAGTACGCGCTTGTGAATTATCAGTAAAAGCTGGTGCTGATTTCGTAAAAACTTCAACTGGATTCTCAACTGGCGGAGCAACTGCTGAAGATATCGCATTAATGCGTAAAACAGTTGGACCAAACGTTGGTGTAAAAGCATCTGGTGGCGTTCGTACACGTGAAGATGCAGAAAAAATGGTAGCTGCTGGAGCTTCTCGCGTTGGAGCAAGTGCTAGTGTTGCAATCGTATTAAATGATGCAAAAGGTGCTACAGATAACTACTAATCATTAATGAAGTCAAAAGCAATAGATACACAAAGTAAAGTGTATCTATTGCTTTAACAATTGAAAAAGATGTAAGCGGATACGAATGGGAGGAGACGGCTTATGAAATACTTAATCGGTGTTTTAGGCCTCGTATTGATTTTAGGTATCGCTTGGCTTGCTAGTAATGATAGAAAGAAAGTCAAATATCGCCCAATCATAACGATGGTTATATTACAATTCATTTTGGGGTTTCTATTATTAAATACAAGTGTAGGGAATATATTAATTAGCGGAATAGCAGATGGTTTTGGAGAGCTATTAAAATATGCCGCTGACGGTGTAAATTTCGTATTTGGTGGATTAGTAAATCAAAAAGAGTTTTCATTCTTTTTAAGTGTATTAATGCCAATTGTATTTATATCAGCTTTAATCGGTATTTTGCAACATATTAAAGTGTTACCTATTATTGTGAAATCTATCGGTCTAGCATTAAGTAAAGTAAATGGAATGGGGAAACTAGAATCATATAACGCTGTTGCTTCTGCGATTTTAGGACAATCTGAAGTGTTTATTTCAGTTAAGAAACAATTAGGATTATTGCCAGAGAAAAGAATGTACACATTATGTGCATCTGCAATGTCTACCGTCTCCATGTCTATCGTTGGATCGTATATGGTGTTATTAAAACCGCAATATGTTGTAACCGCTTTAGTGCTTAACTTATTCGGTGGTTTTATTATTGCTTCTATCATTAATCCTTATGAAGTTACGGAAGAAGAAGATATGTTAGAAGTACAAGAGGAAGAGAAAAAGACTTTCTTTGAAGTATTAGGGGAATACATTATTGATGGATTTAAAGTTGCGATTACAGTAGCAGCTATGTTAATTGGTTTCGTTGCTCTTATCGCATTCATTAATGCCGTATTTAAAGGTGTAATCGGTATTTCATTCCAAGAAATTCTCGGTTATGCATTTGCACCATTTGCATTTATTATGGGTGTACCTTGGCATGAAGCAGTTAATGCCGGAAATATTATGGCAACAAAATTAGTATCAAATGAATTTGTCGCTATGACAGATTTAGCACAAGGAAACTTTAATTTCTCAGATAGAACGACAGCGATTATATCTGTATTCTTAGTTTCGTTTGCAAACTTCTCTTCAATTGGAATTATTGCAGGGGCAGTTAAGAGCTTAAATGAAAAGCAAGGGAATGTAGTCGCAAGATTTGGTTTGAAATTACTTTTCGGTGCAACATTAGTAAGTTTCTTATCAGCAACAATCGTAGGATTATTATTTTAATAGATTCATATCATATAAAAAGGAATGGTGATTGTAATGAGAATGGTAGATATTATTGCAAAAAAACGTGACGGCAAAGAATTAACGACTGAAGAAATCAAGTTCTTTATTAATGGATATACAGACGGAAGTATTCCTGATTATCAAGTGAGTGCACTTGCAATGGCAATCTTCTTTAAAGATATGACAGATCGCGAACGTGCAGATTTAACGATGGCGATGGTTGAGTCTGGAGAAACGATCGACTTATCAGCAATTGAAGGAATTAAAGTAGACAAACATTCAACTGGCGGTGTTGGTGATACAACAACATTAGTATTAGGACCATTAGTAGCTGCTTTAGATGTACCAGTAGCAAAAATGTCTGGTCGTGGTTTAGGACATACAGGCGGAACAATTGATAAATTAGAAGCGGTAGAAGGATTCCACGTTGAAATTACGAAAGAGCAGTTCATTGATATTGTAAACCGTGACAAAGTAGCTGTTATTGGACAAACAGGAAACTTAACCCCTGCAGATAAAAAGATTTATGCATTACGCGACGTAACAGGAACAGTAAACTCAATTCCTTTAATCGCAAGTTCAATTATGAGTAAAAAAATTGCAGCTGGTGCTGACGCAATCGTACTTGATGTAAAAACAGGTGCTGGCGCATTTATGAAGACAGAAGAAGATGCAAAAGAATTAGCACATGCAATGGTACGTATCGGAAATAATGTAGGACGTCAAACTATGGCTGTTATTTCAGATATGTCACAACCGCTTGGATTTGCGATTGGTAACGCTCTAGAAGTAAAAGAAGCGATCGATACGTTAAAAGGTGAAGGTCCAGAAGATTTAACAGAATTAGTACTTGTATTAGGAAGTCAAATGGTCGTACTTGCGAAAAAAGCAAATACATTAGAAGAAGCTCGTGAAATGCTAATTGAGGTTATGAAAAACGGAAAAGCAACTGAGAAGTTTAAAGAGTTCTTAAGCAATCAAGGTGGAGATAGCTCGATTGTAGACAATCCAGAAAAAATGCCACAAGCGAAATATGTAATTGATGTACCTGCTAAAACTTCAGGTGTTATTTCTAACATTGTTGCTGATGAAATCGGTATCGCAGCTATGCTACTTGGTGCTGGTCGTGCAACGAAAGAAGATGAAATCGATTTAGCGGTAGGATTAATGTTACGTAAAAAGGTTGGCGATGCAGTAAAAGAAGGCGAGCCATTCGTAACGATTTATGCAAATCGCGAAAATGTAGAAGATGTAAAAGCAAAAATTTACGAAAACATTTCTATTGCTGAAACAGCAGTGGCTCCTAAATTAGTTCATACGGTTATTACTGACTAATCATAATTACACTTACTTTGAGGGGGAAATAATATGGATAAGAAAAAATATATTGAAGAAGCAAATAAGATGTTAGCAAAAGCATATATTCCGTATTCGAAATTTCCTGTTGGTGCAGCGTTAGTTACGAAAGAAGGTAAAATCTATACTGGTTGTAATATAGAAAATGCTTCTTACGGTTTATGTAACTGTGCAGAAAGAACAGCGATCTTTAAAGCAGTATCAGAAGGTGAGCGCGACTTTAGTTACTTAGTTATTACAGGAGAAACGGACGGACCGATTTCACCATGTGGTGCTTGTAGACAAGTAATTGCTGAATTCTGTGATCCGAAAATGCCTGTATTATTAACGAATGTAAAAGGCGATGAAAAAGAAGTGACTGTTGAGCAATTACTGCCAGGTGCTTTTACAAATGATGATTTAAAATAAGTTGAAAGCCATTTTGCAATTAGTAATTGCGGAATGGCTTTTTGTTTGAAAAAAAGAATGTAATATTTTGTTCATATTCCGTTCATAAACTTTGCGTAAAATGATTGCAGCGAACAGGGAAAGTTTACAACAGGAGGAATAAAATGAAGAAATTCTATAATGGTGCTTGTAGTTACTTATTAATTTATGATTTTGCTCAAAAAGTCATTTAAATAGATAGGAGTGGAAAGTATGATAGCACTTTTATCAAGTATTGTAGCAGTCTGTATGGCTGTTGGTGTCATGTTTCTTCGCTTTAAAGCAGCGAAAAAACCGGTAACGAAAAAGAAAATTATATTGCCCCCATTTTTTATGAGTACTGGTGCTATGATGTACTTCTTACCAGCGTTTCGGTTAACGTCATTAGAAATAGTAGAAGCAATTACTGTAGGACTTATTTTCTCTATATTCCTTATTAAAACAACGAAGTTTGAAATAAGAAATGAACAAATATATATGAAACCGTCAAAAGCATTTATATTTATTTTAGTTGGATTATTAGCAGCGCGAGTAGTAATGAAATCGTATTTAAGTCAATCAATTGACTTAGCAGAGTTAAGTGGAATGTTTTTCTTACTCGCATTTGCGATGATTGTGTCGTGGAGAATTGCGATGTATTGTTCGTATGCTAAATTAGAAAAAAACAATAAAAAGAGCTGGAATTTCTAAATAGGAAATCCAGCTCTTTTTATTGTTTTATTGAAATTCTTTTGCGCGGAACTCATTTGCTTAATTTTAAACGTATTTGAGCATCTTGTAATGCGGCTGGTGTCACGTTAAGACCATTTTGATCAACAATTTTTGTGTTTAATAAAATGGAATCTAAGCTTCCACGAAATGTTTGTGTATAGTTTTGACGCAACATTTGTTGTTCTTGTTTTTCATCAACTGTTAATCCAGTTGCTTTTTCTTTTTTTGATAATTCGTTAATACGGAATAAAATGTTTTTCATTTGTTTCACCTCTAGTTTAATTTAATTATATTAGCTACTTACTAATGTATAGTTATTGTAACGTGTAATTTTAATTATGTCAACACCATCAAAAAAGGTTAAAAATTGACGAAAAATTGTAACAATAATAAAATGAATTGATTAGATAATTATTTTTTAATCATACATAGAACGCTAGGGGGATTATTATGAAAGCAACATTTTTTGCTCAAAATAGAGAACGATTAGTAAACACATTACCAGATGAATCAATTACCATTTTATTTGCTGGACAAGCACCTCATATGTCAGCGGATGCACATTATAAGTTTGTGCCGAATCGGAATTTTTATTATGTAACAGGAATCGATGAACCAAATGTTATTTTTATGCTGAAAAAGTTTGGGAATAGTGTAGAAGAGACACTTTTCATTGAAAAATCAGATCCAGTAATGGAAAAATGGGTTGGGAAAACAGTTTCTAGCGAAGAGGCAGAGAAAATTTCAGGTATAAAGAAAGTTGTATCTTTAGATAGCTTTGAAAAGACGATGTCAAATATATTTTTTACAGAAAATGTGAAGCATCTATTTTTAGATTTAGAGCGTCGTGAGTGGAATGGTACAGAGACAAAAACATTAGCGTTTGCTAAACATGTAAGAGAACAATACCCCCACGTAACAATTGGTAATGTATATCCAAATATTTGTGAATTACGAGTGTTTAAAACAGAAGAAGAAATTGAAATTATGAAAGAAGCGATTGCTGTAACGAAAGACGGTATTTACAATGTACTTAAGCATGCAAAAGCAAACATGATGGAATATGAATTAGAAGCCCAGTTTGATTTCACACTGAAATCTTCTGGTATTAAACATCATGCATTCAATACAATTTTGGCAAGTGGGAAAAATGCTACAGTTCTTCATTATGAAGATAATGATGCACAAATTCAAAATGGTGATTTAGTATTACTAGATTTAGGCGCTCAAAAAGACTACTATAACGCTGATATTAGTTATACATTCCCGGCAAATGGAACATTCTCTAGTCGCCAAAAACAAATTTATAATATTGTATTAAAAGCATTAAAAGAAACAACAGAGATTATTAAGCCAGGTTTAAAGTTCGCTGCATTAAATGAGCATGCTAAAAAAGTACTTGCAGAAGGGTGTAAAGCGGTTGGTTTAATTCAAGAAGATGAAGAGTTATCAAAATATTATTATCATGGTGTCAGCCATTTCCTTGGTTTAGATACGCATGATGTAGGGACATACAAAGATAGAGTATTAGAAGAAGGCATGGTTATTACAATTGAACCTGGTCTTTATATTGAAGAAGAATCGATTGGAATTCGTATTGAAGATGATATTCTTGTAACGAAAGACGGATACGAAAACTTGTCAAAAGATATCCTTAGAGAAGTTGAAGAGATTGAAGCGTTTATGAGAGAAAATAATGTACATGTAAAAAAAGATGAAGTTGTTACGAAATAATGATTGGGAAAGACGCTCAAGTTTGAGCGTCTTTTTATTTTGTTCATTTGAAACGGCGATATTTCCTCGAAAAGCATCTTCAATTTATAAAGTCAATTATATTCCAAATGTCAATGTATATGTTGATCATGCCCGGATGAAGATGGGGGAGTATGATCTGGGAATGTCACGAATACGACAACGATAATTACCACACTAATTGAAAGTAATAACAAAAAACGCCGTTGAATAAAAGTAGAAAAGGTTTCTGATAAAATTTGAAATATACATGACATAGTTATTGTTATCGTAAGTAAAAGGCTAATAAAGAGTATACTATGAGCTTGTTGAGCGTTTAACATTTCTGTAATCATTGCTCCCATCATACTTGCCATTAATCCAGAGAACATTCCTTCTAAAGCAGTGTACAGATGAAAACGTAGACCGGTAAAAAAGCCGATAAATCCACTAATTAAAATAGCAAGCAAAGTAGAATATAGCAATTCTCCTTTAAATAGAATACCTAAATAAAAACCTATACTTAAACCGATACTCATACTAAAAGACATAATAAATACCATATACTCCATTAGGGTACCACTACGTTTCGAAATATATGATGTAATAATAATTGAGATACAGCAAAGCATTAAGGCATTTAATGTATAAGCAAACATCATGATACCTCCCTGTCCTATCATTCACTTCATCATATGTTCATATAGAGAGTACTTATGCTTATTTATATCTGCATATTATCTGCACAATTTCATAAATGAAAGCAAGGTGGCGTTTGATTTTTTTACGTCTTTTTTTACGTGTGAACATGTGAAAGAAAGTGTTATATAATGAGTTTCTATTGTGAAGCAATAAAGAATAAGCGTATAATATTATAGTTATCCCATTACTCGGGACAACCCGCGAATGATAAATAAGATTGTTGTTTTATCATCGCTTCTAAACAGATAGACAATGAAAGTAACAGTGGAATACAGATAGGGAGTTATAAAATGAAATTAATTATTGCCGAGAAACCAGATCAAGGTTTGGCTCTTGTTTCACAGTTTAAATATCGCCGGAAAGATGGATATTTAGAAGTAGAAGCGAATGAGTTATTTCCAAATGGAGCGTACTGTACATGGGCAATTGGTCATTTGACGCAGTTATGTAATCCAGAACATTATCACGCAGAGTGGAAAAAATGGTCACTTGATACGTTACCGATGATTCCAGAGCGTTTTCAATTTGAAGTAACAAAGTCAAAGTATAAGCAGTTTAACATTGTGAAACAGCTGTTACATAATCCACAGGTAACAGAAATTATTCATGCGGGCGATGCTGGGCGCGAAGGGGAATTAATTGTACGAAACATTATTAATCTTTGTAACGTACAAAAGCCGATGAAGCGTCTTTGGATTTCCTCTTTAACGAAGCAAGCTATTTACCAAGGATTTAAAAATTTGCTTGACGAATCAGATACAATCAATACGTACTATGAGGCGTATACAAGGTCATGTGCGGATTGGGTTGTTGGTATGAATGCATCGCGTGTGTTTAGTATTTTGTTAAAGAAAAAAGGAATGAATGATGTATTTTCAGCTGGTCGTGTACAAACACCGACACTCGCGTTAATCGTAAAGCGTGAAAAGGAAATAGAAAACTTTAAGTCAGAGCCGTTCTGGGAAGTGTTCGCGACCTTTAATATAGAAGGAAAGAAGTATGAGGGGAAATGGGAGAAGGATAGTGAATCCCGCTTAAAAGACCCTGATATGGCGAATAAAATTGCAGCATTTTGCCAAGGTAAACCGGCAGTAGTGAAGGAAATGAAAACGGAGCGTAAAGAATTTCAGCCGCCGCTTTTATTTAACTTATCATCACTACAAGCAACGGCAAATAAAGCCTTTAAGTTTTCACCGAAAAAGACGCTTGATATAACGCAAGCACTATATCAAAAAGGGATTGTTTCTTATCCTCGTTCGGATTCCAACTATGTTACCCAAGGAGAGGCAGCGACGTTCCCTGATATTTTACAGAAGTTAAGTCAGTTTGATGAATATAAAGATTTATTACCAGCTCCGGTTGAATCGATTATGAACAATAAGCGTTATGTGAATGAAAAGAAAGTAACAGATCACTATGCCATTATTCCGACAGAGCAAGTTACAAATCCAAGTAGATTATCAGGTGATGAAAAGAAAATTTACGATATGATCGTAAGAAGGCTTATTGCAGCTCATTATGAAGTTGCAATCTTTGACTATACAACGATTGTAACGCTTGTAGATGAACGTGCTGAATTTATTTCAAAAGGAAAACAGCAAATTCAAGAAGGCTGGCGTAAAGTTATTTTCCAAGACGATAAAGATGACGAAACAATTCTTCCAATTGTAGCTGAAGGTGAAGAAGGAAAAGTTGTAAAGGTGAAAGTGAAAGAGGGAAAAACACAACCACCGAAGCGTTATACAGAAGGACAACTTATTACGTTAATGAAAACAGCTGGTAAGTATTTAGAGAATGAAGAGCTTGAGAAAGTATTAAAGAAAACAGAAGGTTTAGGTACAGAAGCGACCCGTGCAGGTATTATTACGATGCTAAAAGATCGTAAATATATAGATGTGAAGAAGAACCAAGTGTATGCGACCGATAAAGGGAAAGTATTAATTACCGCAATCGGTGACAAAATACTAGCTTCACCAGAAATGACAGCGAAATGGGAGCAGCGCCTTGCAGAAATTGGTGAAGGCACGGCTTCACCAGCTACATTTATGGAACAAACGAAAAAGCTATCAGCTAAAATTATTGAAGATGCAGTGGAAATGTCAGAGAAATGGGACTTTACTGGATTGCATGTTGAATCGATTGAGCGAAAAGGATCGAAATTTACAACAGGTAAAAAGGTTGGTAGCTGTAAAAAATGTGATGGCGATGTAATTGATAAGTCAACGTTTTACGGCTGTTCTAATTACAACACGACACAATGTGACTTTACCATCTCGAAGAAAATATTAAGTAAAACAATTTCGCAAAAGAATATGACAAAGCTCTTAAAAGGTGAGAAAACCGATTTAATTAAAGGCTTTAAAAAGGGCGAGAAAACATTTGATGCGAAGTTAGAGTGGAAAGATAATAGGATTAATTTTGTGTTTGAGAATTAAGTTGTTTTAACAAATAAAAATATGATAATTAAATTATATCCTATAGAATAGACGCTTAAAAAAAGTCTATTCTATAGGATATTTTTTTGAATAAGTAGTATTATATATTTTTGTTCGGAATAAAATATACAATAAAAAAATCTTTATAATTGATAATTTTTTATTGTAAAACAATAAATTGTGTATTAAAATCATTATCATAATAAATCAGTGAGATGCTTTTTATAGAAAGGTAACAAAGCTGTTTTTTATTAGAGGAGGTAAAACTATGAACGATCACAATTTGATTATTGAAAATATGGATAACCCTCATGAGTTGGAGAGAATGTATAGAAAAGACCCGAAAGCTTTTAAAAAGTCATTCTCACAAGCATGGGATGAAAACTCTGATTCTCAGGTGCTAGCTGCCTGGTATGAAAGATTGCATTTCAAGGGAAAGACAAATGCAGAAAAAATATCACTGTTTCAAAAAGGTTTCTTATTCATGGGCATGTTAGCTATTCTAGCTGGGCTAAGCACTAGAATCATTTTCCACTTTGTAGAGCAGGAAGCAATTGCTCCAATTAACCTAGCTTTTGGTGTAATTCCCTTTATCGCTGCTTATTTTGTTTACAATAATACCCCGAAAAAAAGTATTATTTATTTCCTTGCAGCGTTGTTCCTAATTGCCGGGTTGTATCTCAATATGTTGCCATTAAATTATAAAGACAGCAGTATCCTTGCGTATTTACATCTTCCTATATTGTTATGGGTCTTATTGGGACTTGCGTTTACAGGAAATGAATATTCCAAAGGTAGTACAAGATTAGCTTATATTAAATTTAATTTAGAATATGGTCTTCTCTACGCGAGCATGGCAGTGAGTGGAATGATACTAGCAGTATTCACCATGCGATTATTTAGCTTTGTTGACTTGGATATAGGAGAGTTCTATTTTAGTAATGTTGTTTTATTTGGAGCTGCCGCTCTCGCTGTAGTGGCTGCATACTTAGTATCATTGAATCTTAAACTTGCTAAAAATATTACACCATACATATCTAAAATTTTTAGTCCACTTGTCTTGATTACAATGTTTATCTATCTAATAACGGTAATTTGGGTCGGGAAAAATCCATTCTTGGATCGCAATTTCTTAATGGCCTTTAACGGAATACTCCTTGGTGTATTGGCGGTTACTATATTTTCTATCGTTGAGAGTGATTCAGATGAGAAAAAGAACATTTCAGACTATATAAATTTTGCCTTAATTGTTCTGGCGCTTATTATTGACACTGTCGCTTTATCAGCCATTGTATTCAGACTTTCTTCTTACGGGATTACACCTAATAGACTTGCTGTTTTAGGGGTAAACATACTGATCTGGGCAAATTTAATTTGGATTATGTTTTCCTATATGCGTTTCTTGCAAAACAAATCAGGACCGACAGCTATCCAAGATGCCGTTACGAAGTATTTACCAATTTACGGACTTTGGGCAGCTTTCGTTATATTTACGTTTCCTTTAATTTTTAATTAGAAAGGAACTGTTAATGTAACGACAAATTAATTCTTCTATAACGTATAAAATGCTTAGAGCCGATAATGATCGTTCATTATATAATTTCTCGACAATAAAAAACGTCCTATGGCAGGACGTTTTTTATTATGTATATTGCTGCTTCTTCTTAATAAGTAACAACACCTGTGAAACACAAGCAAGAACGGGTAACTCAATTAAAGGTCCAATAACGAGTGCAAGTGCGATAAGAGGCTCATCTGGAAAAGCTGTTACAGCAATAGCAAGAGCAACAGGTGAGTTTCTTGCTAACGTTGTTAAGTTTAGACTTACTGTATCTTTATAAGATAAACGCATAACGTGCCCGATAAATTGTCCTAGTACAAAATTAATGATGAAGAACAATAGAACAGGAATGAGTAATAATAAAACGACATTCATATTTTGTAGTAAATATTTACCTTGTGATGCAAACATCGCTACGATTGCTAAACTTAAAAATACAATTTGGGCAGAGCTGAAAAACGGAATGAGTTTATTCTCGAGCGTTTCAGCTTTTTTCAGTTTATTCATAATGAATTTTGTAGCGTGTGCAAGTAAAAATGGTAAGACGATTACGATAACAATACTTCCTACTAAAACAGAAACCGCTACAGTCTTCATAACACCAGCGAATAAAAATAAATAAATGGGAAGTAGTAGTACTTGCAAAATTAAATTTACTGGTAAAATCGCTGTAGAAAGTGCTACATTACCTTTTGCTATTTCAGTAAAGATTAAGTACCAATCTGTACATGGAGTAACCATTAGCATTATAAATCCAACCCAAAGTGCTGGGTGATCTGAAAGAAATAGTGCTCCTAACCCCCAAGCGAGTAAAGGTGTCCATAAGAAGTTAATAGTAAGACTTGTTCCAGCAAATTTTAAATTGCGAAATCCGTTTTTTATTTCTTTCAATGGGATGCTGAGGAATAATCCATATAGCATGAAAAATAAAAAGGGAACAATAAATTTGTCTGAATACATATGTATAACATTAAATTGTCCAAGTATGATGCCGCATGTAACAGCAAAAAGAATAATAAAAGTTTGAATCTTTTCTATCGTGCTCATGAATGAATCCTTTCTAATATATGAATTTTCCTCTCTAAGTTTATTATACAAGTAATAAGGCTGTAATTTGGTGTTCAATTGTATTTTAGTAAATGTTTTTAATTTGAGATTTATTTTTTATTAAAAGCTACTTGACTAAAGTAAGTAGCTATATTACAATCACTTACATAAGGTAATTAAATAACAAAAAGTTTTAATTAACTTTCCTTAAGGTATCAATTGGAACTTTTTATTAGAATAAGAATTTTTATGATGTTGAATAATGAATATGATAAGAAAGTTTAGGTGAAGAAAATGGGATTATTTAGCTCGTTATTTGGTAAAAAAGAAGAAAATACAAAAGTAGAGGGGAATAAAAAAATGTCAAAAGTATTATTTGTAAAAGCAAACGATCGTCCAGCGGAGCAAGCAGTTAGTTCAAAAATGTATGAAACATTTGTAAATACTTATAAAGAAGTAAATCCGAATACAGAAATTACAGAGTTAGATTTATTTGCATTAGATCTTCCTTATTACGGAAATATTGCTATTTCAGGTGGATATAAACGTAGTCAAGGTATGGAATTAACAGCAGAAGAAGAGAAGGCAGTTGCTACAGTAGATCAATATTTAAATCAGTTTTTAGAAGCTGATAAAGTTGTATTTGCATTCCCATTATGGAACTTTACTGTACCAGCACCATTAATCACATATATTTCATACTTATCTCAAGCTGGAAAAACGTTTAAATATACAGCTAATGGCCCAGAAGGTTTAGCTGGTGGTAAGAAAGTAGTTGTGTTAGGTGCTCGTGGTTCAGATTACTCTTCAGAACAAATGGCTCCTATGGAAATGGCAGTTAATTACGTAACAACTGTACTTGGATTCTGGGGAATTACAAATCCAGAGACTGTTGTAATTGAAGGGCACAACCAATATCCAGATCGCTCACAACAAATTGTTGAAGAAGGTTTAGAGAACGTTAAAAAAGTAGCGGCGAAATTTTAATTAATTGATAGTAAAAATGGAAAAACCAACATGGATGACCATGTTGGTTTTTTAGTCTATTTCTATGTTAAAAAATGTATATTCATAAAATGAATGAAAAGTTTGAAAATAGTATTGCAAAATATTATATATCAAACTATAATGAGTTCAAGAATAGTTGATACTCAAGTTAAATATTCAGAAAATTCAATTAGTTAAAAATGGAAATGACATAGGTTATATTGAATGGAGGTTATATTATGACGAATAAAGTACCGTTTTCGTTCATAGTTGTTATTGGTTTAATGTTATTTGCACTATTTTTCGGGGCAGGAAATTTAATATTCCCAGCAATGCTTGGTCAATCGGCAGGAGAAAATGTATGGATTGCTAACGCTGGATTTTTAGTAACAGGTGTTGGATTACCATTACTAGGTGTACTAGCATTTGGTTTTTCGGGTAAAGATGATTTACAGTCATTAGCAAGTCGTGCTCACCCAGTATTCGGGATTGTGTTTACAACAGTTTTATACTTGGCGATTGGCCCGTTATTTGCAATACCAAGAACAGGAAATGTTTCTTATGAAATTGGTCTTAAACCGTTTATGCCAGAGGGATTAGGTTCTACACCTTTAATTCTTTTCACAATTGTATTCTTTAGCATCACTTGTTTTTTTTCGCTAAATCCTGCGAAAATTGTCGATATTGTTGGAAAAATCTTAACGCCAATTAAGTTAACTTTCATCGGTATTTTAGTAATCGTTGCTTTTATTCATCCGATTGGAGAAATGCAAGCACCAGTTGAAGCTTATACATCACATGCATTCTTTAAAGGGTTCCAAGAGGGATACTTAACGATGGACACGCTTGCATCATTCGTATTCGGAATCATCATCATTAATGCAATTAAAGAAAAAGGTGCAAAAACGAAAACACAAATTATGGTCGTTTGTGCGAAAGCAACAATCATTGCCGCATCTATTTTAGCAATTATCTATACAGCACTTTCTTATATGGGTGCTTCAAGTGTTGCAAAGCTTGGACATTTAGAGAACGGCGGAGAAGTATTAGCGAAAGTTTCCAACTACTATTTTGGATCATATGGCGGAGTATTATTAGGGTTAATGATTACAGTAGCTTGTTTAACAACTAGTGTGGGACTTGTATCAGCATGTTCTTCATTCTTCCATAAGTTATTCCCAAATGTTCCTTACAAAGCAATTGCAATCACGCTATGTGTATTTAGTGCAATTGTTGCAAATGTAGGATTAACACAATTAATTGCAGTTTCTGTTCCAGTATTAACAGCAATTTATCCACTAGCAATCGTATTGATTTTCTTAACATTCTTCCATTCATTATTCAAAGGAAGAGCTGAAGTTTATCAAGTGAGCTTAACTGTAACATTTATTATCAGCTTATTCGATGGATTAAGTGCAGCTGGAGTTAACGTTGAAGTAGTAACCCAAGTGTTCACTAAATTCCTTCCGATGCAGGAAGTAGGATTAGGCTGGATCTTCCCAGCGATTATCAGTGGATGTATCGGATATGGCATTAGCGTTTTAAAATTAAAAAATCAAATTCAACCAGCAGCAAATACGAATAAGAAAATAGGTTAAATAAAAAAGTTATAGAACTTGTTTCTATAGCTTTTTTTGTTACTATTAATAATGAAAGAAAATAAAGTAGTAGGGGAAATAAAATGAAAAAAACAATTGATCATATCGGCATAGCAGTTCGAGATATAGATAGTACGATACATTTTTATGAAAAGGTGTTGTCAGGAACTTTAATAGATCGTTACGTAAGTGAAGCGCCTGGTGTTGAAAGTGAAGTAGCCATTCTTGAAGTGGATGGAGATAGAATTGAATTGCTTGCGCCGACAAATAACACCACTTCACCAATTGCCCGATTTATAAAACAAAAAGGTAAAGGCGTTCATCACGTTGCATATCGAGTAGATGATTTAGATGTAGCTTTAGAGGAATTGAAAGAACAAGGCATTCGAACGTTAGAGCATACGCTTCGAATTAATAAACACGGCAGAAGATTAATCTATCTTAATCCAGCGGATACAGAGGGAACAATCATAGAGTATTGTGATTATCCGGAAGAGAAATAGAAAAAAGATATTTTTAAAAAGATGTTACGTAATAAAGTAACATCTTTTTATTTATGTATTTCACATTTTCTTCACAAATGATTCACGATAACTTTTCTTCTTCAGGAACTTACATAAATATATTTTATGATATAATAACAATCGACTTTAAAAATGTAAGTTGTATCTATACAGGTAGTTACTATTTTATTAGAAGTTTAGAGGTGAGAGAGAAATAAAGAGTTATACTGTATAGAAATTTATATTTAATTAGGTTAATATTTCGCCCGAGAATTAAACTTAGGAAGTTAAAGGCATGAAAATAGAGCGATGAGTAAGAAAGAAGTGAAATGATTGTGAAAGTAATGAGAAGGGTAGGGACATGGCTATTACTTGCATGTGTGCTTATCATATTGATACCGAAAAGTGCATCTGCTCATGCGTACGTTGTGAAATCAAATCCTACTGAAAATGAAACATTGAAGAAAGCACCATCTGTTGTGAAAATTGAATTCGATGAGGACATACAAGTTTCAAGTTTTAATACATTGTACGTGAGAGATACATCAGGTAAAAGGGTCGATTTAAAAGATGCTCATATTGATACAAAAAATAAAAAGCTATTAGAAGCTGGATTGAAAGAGAATCTTAAAAATGGTCTCTACTCTATTCAGTGGAAAGTGATTTCAGCTGATGGCCATCCAATTCAAGGAGTTATTCCATTCCGTATTGGATTAGCGGAAGCTGGAGCAGACGATATACAAGTGGAAGAGATGGGTTACGTCCCACAAATCGATATGATTATGGAACGTGGAATTTTATATACAAGTTTCTCATTATTTATAGGCGTGCTATTCTTTAATCTTATTATGTATAAAGGGAATGCAACTTCGGTCCGATCAAGGAGTAAGAACATAATATGGATCTCCTTATTTGGTATATTGATTAGCTTGTTATTTAATCTACCATTGCAAGCGAAAATAAATGCGGATGTTTCATGGCTAGAAGCATTCAATCCTTTACTATTAAAAGAAACATTACAGCTTTCTGTTTTTGGTTATGTATGGATTACTCAAATGACTCTTATTAGTTCGCTTATAATCGTTACGTATTTTGTGATGAAGCGTGAGAAGCTTTCGTCGTTTAAAGTATGGAGCATTCCAATAGTATTGTTTATTGGGATACTTGTTATGAAAGCATTTAATAGTCACGCATATGGTTTAAAGTTTAAAGACATTGCTGTTGTTATGGATTTTTTACATTTATTCGCAGCTTCATTATGGATTGGTGGTTTATCGTCCATTATTCTTCTGTTACGTAAAGAGGATAACAAATGGAATATGTATTGGGATATGATTAAGCGTTTTTCACCGTGGGCAACATGCGCTGTCATTGTGATTTTCATAACTGGTCTTTTTAACAGTACATTTTTTATTCCAACAATCCACTCGTTATTTGATACGAAGTATGGATTAGCTTTACTAGCAAAGATACTTTTATTCGTTTTCATGGGGATATTGGGAATTATTCATTATGTGAAAGGGAAAATGAGAGCGGAGCAAGGATTAGGTGCTACGGTGAAGGTAGAGTTTATCATTGGAATTATCATTTTCGTAATCGTAGCTTTTATGACAAACGTACAAACACCACCGATGCCTCCTACTGGACCTTTTACAGAGAGTAAACAATTAGATAATGGATATGAAATGACGCTAAATGTAAGTCCTAATAGAGTAGGACAAAATATATTCCATATTACTTTAAAGGATGAGAACGGACAACCTGTTACTAATATGGAACAAATCATATTAACGACTCAATCGTTAGATATGAATATGGGAAAAGGATCATTTAAAGTTTCGGCAGTTTCACCGGGAGAATATGAAGCAGAAGGTATGTATATTAACATGACAGGCAACTGGAATATACAAGTACATGGATTAACGAAATCGCTTGATAGCTTTGATACGGATTATAAATTTGTTGTAGGTGGCAGATAAAGTGAAACTTTAAGCAGCCCTCATCAATTGGGCTACCCGGTAAATAGCGGGATAAAGAGTAGGTATAGATAAAAAGGAGCTAATTGAAAATGAAACGCATAAAAAAATTAGGAACAACAATGATCGCAACAGTAATTGCAATGGGAATTTTTTCGTTACCTGTTAGTGCGCACGTTACTGTGAAGCCAGCAACTTCTGACATCGGTTCTTGGGAGACTTACACGATAAAAGTACCAGTCGAAAAGAATATAGCAACAACAAAAGTTACACTGAAAATACCGTCTGGAGTAGAGTTCCAACAGTATGAACCAGTGCCAGGATGGAAAGTGGCAGAGCAAAAAGATAATGCTGGAAAAGTGAAAACTGTAGTATGGGAAGCAACAGGAGAAGGGATTTTACCTGGTCAGTTCCAGCGATTTACTTTTGTCGCTAAAAATCCGGATAAAGAGCAAAAAATAGCTTGGGATGCATACCAACAATATAAAGACGGTGAAATTGTGGAATGGACGGGCGATGAAAAAGCTGAAAAACCACATTCACTTACAACAATTGCAAAAGGTACGTCATTAACAGGAGAACATGGTGAAGTGTCTAGTGTAGAAAAGAATGAAGGTACTAGTAATATGCAATTGATAGCAATTGTTTTATCTATTTTAGCGATTGTATCTTCGGTAGGTACGTGTGTTTTTGTAGTGCGTCGTAAAAAATAAGATATAAAAAAGAGCCTACAAATAGTAGGCTCTTTCTCATATTTATTTCACTTCAACCTGCTGCCTTACAGCAAGTGTTTTCGGCTTTATATTTACAAAACAAATGCTCACAACAATAAATAATAGGCCAATAAATAAGCTCATTGTAATGGCTTCATGTAAGAAGATTGAACTTACAATAATAGCGATAAGGGGAATAAGGAATGTATAGGCCCCTACTTTACTCGCTTCACCAGCTCCAACGAGTGTGAAGTATGCAAGCCACCCCATTGCAATAACAAAGAATGAAATAAAGAGTAGTACACTAACAAATGGCATACTCCAAGCAATACTAGACCAACTTTCAAATTCTGAGCCAAATCCGATTAAACAAAGACCACCGATAAGTAGCTGAATTGTTACCATCCAAATGGCATTCACACGGTGACCAGTTTTCTTAATAAATACTGTTCCAAGTGCCCAGCCAATCGCACATCCTAATGCAAGAAGAATGCCAATGACAGAAATATGTCCAGTTAAACTACTAGAGCTAATAACACCTACACCAATAAATCCGAGTACAAGCCCGAAAATTTTTAAACCGTACATTGCTTCTTCAAGCCATATCCATGAGAAAATACCAAGTAAAACAGGTTGTAAAAATACGATAGCGGAAAATAGACCAGCAGGCATATATTGAAGACCAACAGTTTGTAACCCGTAAAATATAATGATGTTAAGTAAAGAAGAAATAACGTATAAATGCCACGTTTCTTTTAAATGTAATTCTTTATATTTGGGTAGAGCGAAAAGGAGTAAAATGAATCCTCCAATTAAAGTTCGAACGCCTGCAAATAAAACGGGTGGTGTATAATGCAGGGCAAACTTAGATAAAGGCCAATTGATTCCCCACATAAAAACGAGAAAGGTAAGGATTATGGCCGTCTTAGTTCGAGAAAGCTGTGTCACTGTAAGACCTCCTTGTTGTTATTCATTTCACTATGATATGATATCGACTGTAATAAATAAAATGAATCTTTTTTATGAGGAGTATAAGTGATTAGTTATGACCATTACACAACTACAAGTATTAATAAAAACTGTTGAGTTAGGTAGTTTTACGAAGGCTGCTCGGGTGTTAAATATGACGCAGCCAGCTGTAAGTCATGCGATTTCAAGTATAGAATCAGAGTTAGGAGTTACGATTCTTATACGGGATAAACGACAAGGATTACTCGTTACGGATGTAGGAAACAGAATTCTTAAACATATTAGAGAGATTTTGAACGGTGTAGAGAAGATTGAACAAGAAGTTGCGATGGAGAAAGGACACGAAGTGGGGACGATTCGAATTGGGAGTTTTCCGAGTGCTTCTGCGCATTTCTTACCGAAAATGATAAACCATTTTAAGGAGAAGTATCCGAGCTTAGAGGTCGTTCTTTGCGAAGGAACAATTAAAGAAGTTGAAGATTGGTTAATATCGAGGGTTGTTGATATAGGAATTGTTATTTTGCCTAATAAAGAGATGGAGATTGTCCCGTTAACGAAGGGAAAAATGGTTGTTATTTTAAGAGAGGATCATCCTCTTTGCAAGAAGGATGCTATTACAATTCGTGATTTGGAGAATGAACCGATCATATTATGTAAGGGCGGATACGAACCACCCATTATCGACATGTTTAAACAAGCCAACGTACCACTTCGGGCTGAGTATGTAATTTCTACCGTTACTACCGCTTTAAATATGATTCAAGAAGGATTAGGCATTGCAATATTAGCTGAATTATCTTTAACGAATTTACCACAGAATGTGCAAACGAGAGAGTTGGAACCGCAAGTATGGAGAGAAATTGCTTTAGCTGTTCCTTCATTAAAGGATTCTTCAATCGCTGTGCAGCTATTTATTGAAGAATTTCAGGCGCTATTTGCAGAATAAAAAGAGGTGTCTCGTATATTATAATGGGACACTTTTTAATTTACTTATAAAAAAATATGTGAAAAGGATTGACTTATTTTTTAGTTGTAACTATAATGATTACATCGAGGTGGTAATCACGATGAAAATTAGTAGCCGCTTTTCTATAGCTGTTCATATTTTATCTATTTTGAAAAACAATCCATCTTCACTTTGTACTTCAGACTATATGGCTGAGAGTGTCAATACAAATCCAGTAGTCATTCGTAAAATGATGTCGTACTTGAAACAAGCTGGCTTTGTTTACGTAAATCGTGGACCGGGTGGCGCAGGTTTACTAAAGGATTTACATGAAATCACATTGTTAGATGTGTATCATGCAGTGAATGTAGTGGAAGAGGATAAATTATTTCACATTCATGAGCAACCGAATCCAGATTGTCCAATTGGGGCGAATATTCAAGCGGTGTTAGAAATTATTTTAATTCAAGCACAATCCGCGATGGAAGAAGTTTTGAGAAATATTACGATGGGGCAGCTGTTTGAAACTTTGCAAGAAAAAATGAATGCTTAAATCATATTTATATTTTTTTAACATTAATGTAACTTATATAGTTACAGCTATAAAGGTAAGGTGTAAAAGTTATGACTGTAAAAATGAAAGTATACTCAGATTTTATATGTCCATTTTGTTTTTTAGCAAAAGGTCCATTAGATGAAGTAGCGAAAGAGAAAGATGTAGAAATTGAATGGATGCCATTTGAATTACGTCCAAGTCCATATTCAAAAATAGATCCATGGAATGAGCCAGAAAAATTAGGTTCATGGGATGCTTTCATTCTTCCGACAGCGAAGAAGTTAGGGATTGATATGCGTTTGCCGCGTGTTTCTCCGCATCCATATACACATTTAGCTTTCGAAGGGTGTCAATTTGCGAAAGAACGTGGACTAGGTAATGAGTATCATCACCGCGTATTCACAGCATTTTTCCAAGAAGAGCAAAACATTGAAGATATTGATGTGTTAACAAAATTAGCGGTAGAAGTAGGACTTCCTGAGGCGGAATTTAAAGATGCTTTAGTAACTCGTAAATATAAAGAAAAGCATCAAGAAGCAATTCAGCACGCATATGATGAAGCTAATATTATGGCTGTTCCAACTGTCATGATTGGAGATGAAGTCATTCAAGGGCTTGCTAGTAAAGAAACGCTAGAAAGGGTCATTGATAAAGAAATTGAAAAGGATAAAACAAATTCATTTGAAGGTATGCAATGTAATACCGATGGATATTGCTAATTCGCTTGTTATGAAATAACAAAATAAATTATAAAACAAACATTTGGAGGAATTAAAATGTCAACAACTACAACAAACTTAAAAGAAGCAATCGTGAACCGCCGTTCCATTCGTAAAGTAACAAAAAATGATGCAATTACGAAAGAAAGAATTGAAGAAGTGTTAAAAACAGCTTTACACGCACCAACATCTTTCAATATGCAAAGTGGTCGTATGGTTGTATTAATGGATGGAGAGCATGAAAAGTTTTGGGATATTGTGAAAGAAACATTAAGAGCCCGCGTACCAGCAGAAAACTTTGAAGCGACTGTAGAAAGACTAAAAGGTTTTCATGCAGGTGTAGGGACTGTACTATTCTTTGAAGATCAAGCAACTGTAGAAAAAATGCAAGAAAACGCACCATTATATAAAGATCAGTTCCCATTCTGGTCTCATCAAGGAAATGCAATGTTACAACATACTGTGTGGATGTTATTATCTGCTGAAGGAATTGGGGCATCATTACAACATTACAACCCAATCGTAGATGCTGAAGTGAAAGAAACTTGGAACATTCCAGCAGAGTGGAGCTTAGTAGGTCAAATGCCATTTGGTGAACCAAACGAACAACCAGCAGAAAGAACGTTCTTGCCTACTGAAGATGTAGTGAAATTTTATTAAGAAATACAATATGTAACGAGAAGGAAGCTGTGCTTAAAAACAGCTTCCTTTTTTGTAGTGGTGTTAAATTATGCGCATTTAGGGAAGAAATATAAGAAATAATCCGTTGAGAAGGGAATTAGGAAAATGAATGATGAGAAAAAATATACAGTGGTAGGTACTGATGTTGAGGAAGTAAAGCGTTTAAATAAAAATTCAGGGTTAACGTATAATCAAGTGAAAGAAATGTTAGCAAAGCAAATGCAAAAAAAGAAGTAATTAGATTGAAATCTTTCATTTTTTCATTTGGCATTTCGATTGGAGAGAGTTAAGTAAAAAGTAACTCTCTTTTTCGTATAACGAAGCACCTTATAGAGTGGAGGAAGCAACATGAAGAAGTGGGTAAAGATAACGTTATCGATCGCTGGAGGTATTGTCCTATTGGCATGTGCCGGAGGGTATTACGTGTATAAAAATTATTTTCCAAAGGAACCTGAGCGTATTGTATATGATAAAGAAAGAGTGCTACAACCGATACATAATCAGCTCAAAGGAATTAACATAGAAAATGTAAAGATAAAAGAAAAAGAAGTCGTAAATGCGACTGTAGATGAGCTTCAAAAAATGATTGATGATGGGAAATTATCATATGAAGAATTAACGAGTATTTATCTTTTTAGAATACAAGAACATGATCAAAATGGAATAACATTAAATGCTGTTACAGAGATAAATCCTAATGCGATGGAAGAAGCAAGAAAGTTAGATCAAGAGCGAGGTAGAAACAAAAAGTCGAATTTATATGGTATTCCTGTCGTTGTAAAAGATAATGTACAGACGGACAAAGTGATGCCGACTAGTGCAGGAACGTATGTGTTAAAAGATTGGATTGCAGATGAGGATGCGACGATTGTGAAAAAGTTGAAAGAAGAAGGTGCTTTTGTTTTAGGAAAAGCGAATATGTCTGAGTGGGCAAATTATTTATCCTTTACAATGCCTAGCGGATATAGCGGGAAAAAAGGACAAAATTTGAATCCGTATGGTCCGATTACGTTTGATACATCAGGATCAAGCTCTGGATCTGCTACAGTAGTTGCGGCAGATTTTGCACCGCTTGCAATCGGGACAGAAACGACTGGATCAATTGTAGCACCAGCGACGCAGCAATCAGTAGTTGGATTACGTCCATCACTAGGTATGGTGAGTAGATCAGGCATTATTCCGTTAGCTGAAACGCTTGATACAGCAGGGCCGATAGCAAGAACGGTAAAGGATGCGGCAACGTTATTTAACATAATGGTAAGTTATGATGAAAAAGATGCTATGACAGAAAAAATGAAAGAAAAAGAAAGAATGGATTATACGAAGGACTTATCAATAGACGGTTTGAAAGGGAAAAAAGTAGGAGTACTATTTTCAATAGATCGACAAGATGACAATAGAAAAGAAGTAGCACAAAAGATAAGAAAAGACCTTCAAGATGCAGGTGCAATATTGACTGATGATATTCAGTTAAACGCTGAGGGTGTAGATAATCTACAAACATTAGAATATGAATTCAAACATAATGTTAACGATTTTCTTTCAAAGCAAAAAAATGTACCGGTAAAATCGTTAGAAGAGATTATAGCGTTTAATAAACAGGATAGTAATAGACGAATAAAATATGGACAAACATTAATTGAGGGATCTGAAAAATCTGCTATAACGAAAGATGAGTTTGAAAAAGTAGTGCAAACGAGTCAAGAAAATGCAAGAAAAGAGCTAGATAGATATTTACTAGAAAAAGGTTTGGATGCTCTAGTTATGATTAATAACGATGAAGTTCTTCTATCCGCTGTAGCTGGCTATCCAGAATTAGCGGTGCCAGCAGGATATGATAACAATGGAGAGCCAGTAGGTGCAGTGTTTGTCGGGAAGCAATTCGGTGAGAAGGAACTGTTCAATATTGGATATGCGTATGAGCAGCAGTCTAAAAATAGAAAATCACCTAAATTGTAAAAGGTTAAACGAAAAAAAGAGCTCAACTGAAGTAAGTAGGTGGGCTAATATAAATAGAATCTAACAATATAAAAAGAAAAAAAGGATTCTTCCTAATTAGTAAGAAAGATTGTCTATAGAAGTTCATAAAATGTAATATATTCAATTTCCATCCATTGAAGGGGGAGGTTAAATCTTAATGAATGAAGTGAAAAATTTTTTTCGAAGTAGAGGGTTTCAACGGTTTCTCGTTTTAATAATAGTAGCGCTTGTATTATATGGATTAAAAAGTATGATCAATTTAATATTAATTACGTTTATACTGACATTTTTAATGGATCGATTTCAACGTTTTATTTCAAAAAAATTGAAAGTGAATCGGAAAATTGTTATCGCATGTTTGTATATCATATTAGTTACTTTTATCGGCACAACATTATATAAATATTTACCTGTGCTAACGATACAAATTTCTCAATTGATTTATCAATTTAAATTGTTCTTTCAAAACCCGCCTGATAATGAAATCATTAAATATGCACTTTCGACAATTAATGGAATGGAAGTATCGAAGTATATAGAACAAGGTGTAGATGTTATCTATCAATCGATAGCAAATATAGGGAAGGTAAGTTTACAAATATTATTGTCTCTCATATTAAGCTTATTTTTCTTATTAGAAAAAGAGCGTATTATTACCTTTACTTCTAAATTTAAAGAGAGTAAGCTAAAGATTTTTTATGAGGAGATTGCATACTTTGGCGAAAGGTTTGCAAGATCGTTCGGTAAAGTAATTGAAGCACAGTTTTTAATTGCGGTTGTAAATTGTATTCTTACTGTTATTGTATTAATTGTTTTAGGATTTCCGCAGCTTCTCGTATTAGCTGTTATGATTTTTCTACTAGGGTTGATTCCAGTTGCAGGTGTGATTATTTCTTTATTTCCACTTTGTATTATTGCTTATAACGTAGGCGGAGTTATATACGTTGTGTACATACTTGTGTTCATTACAGTCATCCATGCTCTTGAAAGTTATTTTTTAAACCCGAAGTTTATGTCTGCGAAAACAAATTTACCAATCTTTTATACATTTATGATTCTCATCTTTTCAGAACATTTCCTTGGAATATGGGGGCTTATTATCGGGATACCAATCTTCATCTTTTTATTAGATGTACTTGATGTAAATAATGAGGAATCGATTAAAAAATAGAAAATAAACAAAAAGCAATCCAAAATAAATTGGATTGCTTTTTCACATATATGATTAAAGAACAGGAGCCATTGTTTCTTTCAACACTTGAACAGAGTGATCGAATTTTAATTCTTCGTCTTCACTTAATTCTACTTCTAAAATTTCACGAACACCGCCGCGATTTAAAACAGCAGGTACACCGATATACAAATCTTTTTGACCGTATTGACCTTCTAAATATGCCGAAACAGTTAATACACTATTTTCGTCGTTTAAAATTGCCTTAGTAACGCGTAGAAGTGACATACCAATACCATAGTATGTTGCGCCTTTTCGTTCAATAATATGGTAAGCTGCATCACGAACGTTTATGAAGATTTTGTCTAAATCTTCTTGATTATACGTGTTGTCTTTTTCAAGCAGTGTCTGTAGTTTTTGAATACCAACTGATACGTGACTCCAAACAGGAAGTTCCGTATCACCATGTTCTCCGATAATATAAGCATGAATGTTGTGTGGACCAATATTGAAGTACTCACCTAACATATAGCGGAAACGAGCAGAATCAAGTGTTGTACCAGAACCAATTACGCGTTCTTTCGGTAAACCAGATTCTTTCCAAGTTACGTAAGTTAAAATATCGACAGGGTTAGTTGCGATTAAGAAGATACCATCAAATCCGCTATCCATAATACTGCGCACGATTTGTTTAAAGATTTTTGCATTTTTCTCAACTAAATCTAAACGTGTTTCGCCTGGCTTTTGTGGTAATCCAGCCGTAATGACTACAAGGTCAGCATCTTTACAATCTTCGTAGCTACCTTTCCATACTCTAGTTGGAGCTGGAGCAAATGGAACGGCATGACTTAAATCCATCGCTTCTCCTTCAGCTTTTGCTTCGTTTACATCAACTAAAACAAATTCTTCAGCTACAGCTTGGTTAATCATGCAGTAAGCATAACTACATCCAACCGCTCCTGTTCCGACTAATACAACACGGTTAATACCTTTTTTCATTTCAAAATTCCTCGCAATTTCATTGATTTTATTATGTAAGATAATACGTCTTACTTCTATAGATTCATATCTAGTTTATTACATTTTATAAAAGATATTCAAGTATTTGAAAATGTATCCGTGCAATTTCTTGCATAAAACATAGGAAGTAAGGTAACCGAATATAATTCAGTAAAATCCTTTGTAAAAGGGGAAATGGTATGGGGAATCCATTAGCAATGGAAGAAATGCTTCATATTATTCATGCAGGGCTTGTTAAAAAGAATAACCCAAAACGAATTACGATTGCCGGTGCAGGGATTTCTGGATTAGTTGCAGGTTCTTTATTAAAAGAGGCTGGGCATGAAGTAACGATTATAGAAGCAAATAACAGAATAGGTGGCAGAGTGTATACAATTCGGGAACCATTTAGTGTGGGTTTATATTTTAATGCGGGACCGATGAGAATCCCTGACACCCATAAGTTAACCTTAGCGTATATTCATAAATTTAAACTCCCTTTAAACCTTTTTATAAATAAAACTTTTGCAGATATCATTTATACGAATAACATTCAAACGAGATTGAATGTGTTTGAAAATGATCCAAGTGTACTTGAATATCCGGTTTTGGATAAAGAAAGAGGAAAAACGGCAGAAGAGCTAATGATTGAGGTATTAGAACCAATACTAAATTATATTAAGAAGGATCCTGATAAAAACTGGCTTATCGTTGAAAAAAAGTATAAAACGTATTCGCTTGGTTCATTTTTAATGGAGTATTATTCAGATGGTGCAATAGATATGATTGGGGTACTTCTTGATATGGAAGCTTATATGGGAATGTCTTTAATTGAAGTATTGCGTGAAATGATTTTCTTTACTTCAACAACGAAATATTATGAAATAACTGGTGGAATGGATAAGTTATCGAATGCATTCTTACCACAATTAAGAGAACATATTTTAATGCCGTATAAGGTTGATAAAATCATACAAGAAGATAATAAAGTAATGTTACAAGGAAATCATGAACAAACGTTAGAGCAATTTACAATAACAAGTGATTTTGCTATTATTACAATTCCATTTTCAGCGTTACGATTTGTAGAAGTTCAGCCATACCACTTATTCTCTTATTTTAAAAGACGAGCAATTCGTGAATTAAATTATATTGCTGCAACGAAAATTGCGATAGAGTTTAAAAGTAGATTTTGGGAGAAAGCGGGACAGTGTGGCGGTAAATCTATTACTGATTTACCGATACGGTTTACATACTATCCGAGCTATGGCATTCATACTCCAGGACCAGCTATCGTTATAGCAAGTTATACGTGGGCAGATGAGGCATTAACATGGGATAGTCTCTCGCAAAGAGATCGTATTCGTTACGCATTAAAAAATTTAGCGGAAATATACGGTGACATCGTCTATAGTGAGTTTGTCACTGGAACCTCTTTTAGCTGGAGTCAAAATCCGTATTCTTGCGGCGCATTTACAGCGTTCGAACCGGGCCAAGAGCTCGAGTTATTTCCATATATTACACCACCATCTGGGAAAGTACATTTTGCAGGAGAGCATACGACATTAACACATGGATGGATGCAAGGAGCAATAGAGTCTGGAGTTAGGGTTGCACATGAAGTAAATGAACAATGAATCTGTTATGTTTACAAATGGTCATTCTTTTAATAAAATAATAAATATAAATCGTAATTATTACGCTTTGAATACGTTTGAAATAAAGAAATGGATGGTCGATCGCATGAATAAAGTGGAGATTCATATATTAGGTGGTTTTTTAGGTAGTGGAAAATCAACATTATTACAAAATTTATTGTTAGCAGAGAAAAAGAAAAATAGAAAAGTTGCAGTATTAATGAATGAAATTGGTGAATACTCGGTAGATACCGATATTATTGGAAAAGAGAATGTTTTAAGAGAACTTCTGAAAGGATGTATTTGTTGTACATTAAAAGAAGAGCTTGAAATACAGTTGCATTCGTTATATCAGCAAGAAAGACCAGATGTCATTTATATAGAAACGACAGGTGTTGCACATCCAATTGAAGTGTTAGATGCATGTGTATCACCAATTTTAGCACCTTTCTTAGAAGTGAAATCCATTGTAGTCGTTTTAGATGCAGTAAGATGGTTAAATCGAAGTGTATTAAGTGCAAACGTTCAGCAATTATTGCATGAGCAACTGAAGTTTGGTAGTCACATTTTAATTAATAAATCAGATTTACTAACAGATGCGGATAAGAACAAAGTAATAGAAGAAGTGAAAGTGATAAATAATCATGCGAAATTGTTTGAAACAAAATATTGTAATATATCTTTAGAAGACATAGAAGAAGCTGAATTTACGAATGACGCGGAACATGAGACACTACATGTAAAACAGCATTTACATATACAAACGATGACGTATCAATTTACGAAATCGATTGATCAAGATAAATTATACGAATGGCTTTCAAATTTACCAGATAGTATTTATCGCGTAAAAGGTTTTGTGAAATTTCATGGGGACAAATATCCTCACTTATTCCAATACTCGTTCGGAGTACCGACTTTACTGGAACAAGACTTCGGTTTCCCAACGAACTTAGTAGTAATAGGGGAAGGGCTAGATAAGAACCAATTGGCTGAAGGGTTAGAGAAAGTGGAACTTAATTCTAACTAACATTAAAGGGAGCTGCCCCATAAGTTGCTGAAAACGACTTATGGGGCAGTCCTTTTATTTTATTATGAATAAGCATATAGATACTTGTATTCATTTTAAATAGTCACTCTTTTAGTATTTTCGTTTTCCAAGAGAAACATTTACTCTAGTACTAGAGTCTCTTCTAAATTCAATTTTGCGACCATCTAATTCTGTTGTTCGAGAGCTTGCAGTAGGGTTTTTAATTAGATTGTACAGATTATCCGCTTCAGTTGGTAGTAGTGTATTGAGAATTTTTTTCACCGGCTCGTTTAATACAGGATCATCACTATGAATAGACATTCTATATGCGCTGTCATCATAGGGAGAAAAATTAAAATACATAATGCCATCATATGTTTGACCAGTTTTAGTATATACATAGTTATAATCGGTTTTTAAAAATCCAGAATCAATTAGTATATTCTCAATTTCTTTATACTTATCCTCATCTTTTGCAGGAATAGAATCAGGAATAAAATAAGGGCTTACATTAATTGCTTTATACATAAACGTTGCAAATTGTTCTCTTGTTACATTCATTTCTCCGCCATATTTATAGTCTCCAATTCCTTTTGTAATGCCATTACTATACAATGAACGAACAGAGTTTGTTGCCCAATGATTATTTGGGACATCATAGAAAAGGTCATTTGTTTTTACAGGTAGATGAAATGCTTTTTGTAAGATAACAGCCATTTCATATCGAGTTAATGTATCATCAGGTCTAAACTTGTCAGTCTTACTGTCCCCTGTCATAAGTCCTTTTTGGGCCACTGCTTTAATATTGTTTTCAAACATATGCCCATGAATATCAGAGAAATGTTTATTTGTAGATCCGGTATTTTCTAGTTTTAAGTATCTTGAAATAATCGCAGCTACTTGCCCACGAGTTACATTGTCCCCAAATCCAAATTTTCCGTTACCATAACCACTAATAATCTTTTGCTCAGTTAAATGGTCAATCGAATCTTTAGACCAGTGATTCGTTGGTACATCAATGAAATGTTCAGTTTGTGCATGAGCATTCGTTGCACCAAATAATGTGGCGGTAATTAAGCCTGTTGCGAGTACATGTTTAAAATTCATTATGATTCCTCCTAGGTATATAAAAATTTTCCTCACTCATATCCGATACTTATAAGTGATAATCATTTATATATTATATTAGTATATTACGGTTTTGTAAAATATGGATTTATTTTCATAATATTTCTTAAATGTATATGGTGTTATGAGAGGGTGGGAAGTGTAAAAAATCCAACTGACGGGCGTTTATATATTCTGACTAGGAATGCATTATAAAATGCTCATTAATTAATAGTTAGTCAAAAGAAGCCGATCTTTATTGGGGAATAGAAAGACAGTTGCGGATTTTGTCTAACAATAATAATTGTAAAATTAAGAAAAATATTTATAATCAAATATAAGAGGTGATTCAGGTGTCAGAAAAAATAATAATGGATGTAAAAAACTTAACAACAAAAGGACTAGAAACGAGAGAGAAATTATTGTGTGCTGCAGAAAAGGTGTTTGGTAGTAAAGGATATTACGAGGCTTCAATCGTGAATATTACACAAGAAGCAAAGGTGGCGCACGGAACTTTCTATAATTACTTTCCATCTAAAAAAGATATATTTGATGAATTGATTCGCAGATTGAACCGTGAGTTACGCTTAATTATTAAAGAAGAAATGAAGGGAATATCAAGTTATGAAGAGGCACAAAGAAGAGGTTTTCAGGCTTTTTTTCGATGGGTAAAGGATCGTCCTAATCTATATAACATTGTACAACAAGCAGTAGTAGTTGATGATAATTTATATAGATGGTACTATGCAAAGCTCGCAAATGGATTTTTAAAAAGTTTATCAGCTGGTATGGAAGCGGGAGAGTTTAAACAACTTGATACAGAAACAATTGCGTATTGTCTTATGTCAATTGGACAATTTCTAGGTATGCGATGGGGTTATTGGGAAGAGAAAGATGTTCCAGAAGATGTATTTGAAGCAGCGATGTCATTAATATTTGAAGGATTGAGAAAGAGATAAGGGAGTGGGGAACATATGCAAGGCATTGCTTATTGGATTGAAAAACGGGCCTATTTACATCCAGATCGCATTGCCATTATTACAGATGAGGAGGAAATGACATATAAACAGTTACATGAGTATGTAAATAAAGTAGCCGCATATTTCATTTACGACTTACATGTGCAAAAAGGAGAAAGGATAGCTATTTTATCGCAAAATAGCTTGGAATATATTGTGCTTTTATTCGCTATAGCAAAGGTAGAATGTATTGCTGTTCCACTAAATATACGGTTAACAGAAAATGAACTTATATTTCAGTTGAAGGATAGTGGAACTACAGTTTTATTTGTAGAGGAAACATTTCAAAATATGGCATTGTCAATGCAGAAGGTATCGTATGTACAAAGAGTTATTTCGATTACAAGTTTAAAAGAAATAGAAGATAGAAAAATTGATAACTTTGAAGAGATAAATGAAAGCGCATCCTTTATTATATGTTATACCTCAGGGACAACTGGAAAACCGAAAGGAGCTGTACTTACACAAGAAAATATGTTTTGGAATGCGCTTAATAATACATTTGCGATTGATCTAACTATGCACGATCGCTCTATTGTATTATTGCCTTTATTTCATATTGGTGGTATTGGTTTATTCGCATTTCCAACTTTATTTGCAGGTGGTGTAATCGTTATTCCAAGAAAATTTGAGCCAACCAAAGCTCTTTCTATGATAGAAAAACATAAAGTGACTGTTGTGATGGGAGTACCTACAATTCATCAAGCATTAATAAATTGTTCAAAGTTTGAAACTACAAATTTACAATCAGTTCGCTGGTTTTATAACGGTGGTGCTCCGTGTCCAGAAGAGTTGATGAGAGAATTTATAGATAGAGGATTTTTATTTGGTCAAGGATTCGGTATGACTGAAACATCACCAACCGTATTTATGCTTTCAGAAGAAGATGCAAGACGTAAAGTAGGCTCGATTGGGAAACCTGTTCTGTTTTGTGAGTATGAACTTATTGATGAAAACAAAAATAAAGTTGAGGTTGGTGAAGTTGGGGAGTTACTAATAAGAGGACCGAATGTAATGAAAGAGTATTGGAACCGGCTAGATGCAACAAAAGAAGCGATTCAAGATGGTTGGTTATATACGGGAGATTTAGCTAGAGTTGATGAAGATGGTTTTTTATACATTGTCGGTAGAAAAAAAGAAATGATAATTTCCGGTGGTGAAAATATTTATCCACTTGAAGTAGAGCAAGTCATTAATAAGCTTTCGGACGTATATGAGGTAGCGGTCGTTGGTAGGCAACATGTAAAGTGGGGAGAGACTCCAATCGCCTTTATTGTGAAAAAGAGTAGCAGTGTATTAACTGGAAAAGAAGTCATTGAGCATTGTCGTTTATTTCTAGCAAAATATAAAATACCGAAAGAAATTGTTTTTCTAGAGGAATTGCCAAAAAATGCAACTGGTAAAATTCAAAAAGCACAGTTAGCAAATCAATTGAAAAGCAGGTGAAGAGATGACGGTATATATCACTGGTCAACAGGCGTCATGTAGTAAAACAATTACAGAAACAGATTTTGTATTATTTGCAGGTTTGAGTGGGGATTTTAACCCAATCCATATTGATCATGAGTATGCGAAACAAACTAGATTTAATCAAAGAATAGCACATGGTTTACTAACTTCTAGTTTATTATCGCAATTGCTTGGTATTCATTTACCTGGAAAAGGATCCGTTTACATGGAGCAAACTATTAAATTTACAGCACCAGTTTTTATAGGAGATACAATTACAGCAACGGCTACAGTACAAGAATTTATGATGGAAAAGAGAGTTTTGAAATTGTTAACAGAGTGTCATAACCAAAAAGGAGATTTAGTATTAACAGGTGTAGCTACAATGATGGTGCCAAAAGAAGGAGGAGTAGTCTAATGAATATTGGGATTGAAGCGACTGGTGTTTTCTTCCCAAAAGACGTAGAGACGGCTGCAGACCTATCTAAAAAAACAGGTATTCCTGAGCATATTATTATAGAAAAGTTTGGATTATATGAAAAACATGTCGCAGATGAAACGATGCATGCATCAGATTTAGCTATTGCTGCTGCAAAACCAATATTATCACAAGTAGATCCTCAATCTATTGATGTAGTCATTTATTTTGGCAGTCCACATAAAGATTACCACGTATGGTCAAGTGCCCCAAAAATTCAGCATGAACTTGGATTGAAAAATGCTTATGCTTTTGAAATTATGAATGTTAGTTCTTGCTTTCCTATTGCTCTCAAAGTCGCAAAAGATATGCTCTACTCCGATAACTCAATTGAAAATATATTATTAGTAGGTGGATGTAAAGAATCTCAAATTGTAGATTATGATAATCCACGTTCACGTTTTATGTTTAATTTCGCTGATGGCGGAAGTGCAGCTTTAGTGAAAAAAGACGCTAGAAACGGTGAAATATTAGGAAGTACGATAATAACAGATGGTTCATTTCATGAAGATGTTCGTATCCCAGCTGGTGGATCGAAGAAGGTTGCGAGCTATGATACAGTTGAGAATCGACAGCATTATATTGATGTAATAGATCCTAATAGTATGAAAGAACGTCTAGATCGGGTTTCAATCCCTAATTTTGACAAGGTGATTCGGGAGGCGTTAAGAAAAAGTGGGTTAACTCCTAAAGATATTAAAGTATTGTTACCACTGCATACAAAACGTTCTATGTTAATAGAATTGATACAGGGGCTAGGGCTAGCGGAAGAACAAGTTGTATATTTAGATCATTATGGACATATGTCAGCGCTTGATCCTTGCATTGGTCTTCACTTTGCAAATGAACAGGGAAAATTACAGGCCGGAGATATTGCAGTAGTAGTTAGTGCAGGGACTGGGTATACGTGGGCAGCTACTGTGATTAGGTGGTGAAAAATTCCAAATGAACATATGGGAAATGGAGGTATTTGGAAAGAGGCGGCGAATGTAATGGTACTTCATTAATTTTTTAATAAATTTGTTTGTATGATTCAAAGAAAAAGTCATAATTACGGATGGATAACTTTGGCGAGATTGATTCTATCAGAAAGAAAAGTATGGGGAGGATCACAATGTCGATGAAAAAACGTAAATGGCTAAAAATGATGGCTACTGGTTGTGTTTTAGGTTCGTTATTAATAACGGCAGCTTGTTCAGGAAAGAAAACAAGTACAGAGGATGAAAAGACGATTAAGGTAGGGGTTCTTGCATCATTAACAGGTCCGTTAGAATCATATGGAAAACAAACAGTGAACGGATTTGAATTAGGGTTAGACTATGCGACGGATGGAACTGGGAAAGTGGAAGGAAAGAAGATTAAGTTTGTTGTAGAAGATACAGAAACAAAAGCTGATGTAGCGGTTAAAAAAGCTACGAAGTTATTAGAAGAAGAGAAAGTTGATTTTTTAGTCGGATCGTCTAGTTCAAGTGATACATTAGCGGTTTTACCACTAGCTGAAGAATATGAAAAAATAATGGTTGTAGAACCGGCGGTAGCTGATAGTATTACCGGTAAGAACTGGAATAAATATATTTTTAGAACAGGTAGAAATTCATCTCAAGATGCAGTCGCTGGTGCTGCAGCAATTGCTAAAAAAGATGTGAAAATAGCAACGTTGGCACAAGATAACGCATACGGCCGTGAAGGAATTGCGGCGTTTAAAGCTGGAGCAAAGAAATTAGGTGCGAACATTGTAAACGAGCAATATGCAGATACAAATTCGACTGACTTTACAGCTAATATTCAAAATATCATTAGCTCAAAACCAGATTATTTATTTATCGTTTGGGCAGGGGCGAATTCACCTTGGAAACAGTTGAAAGATATGAATGTGGAAGCGCAAGGTATTAAAATCTCCACAGGTGCGCCAGATATACCAGCATTAAAAACGATGGATGCATTAGTAGGAATGCAAGGTTTTTCTGTTTATTATCATACACTCCCGAAAAATAAGGTGAATGATTGGTTAGTGGAAGAACATAAAAAACGATTTAATGGTGCGGTGCCAGATTTATTTACAGCAGGAGGAATGTCAGCGGCAATTTCAATTGTAGAAGCTTTAAAGAAAACAAAAGGTGATACAGATGTAGATACATTAATTAAGAAAATGGAAGGAATGGAATTTGATACACCGAAAGGAAAGATGAAATTTAGAGAGAAGGATCATCAAGCGATGCAGACGCTGTATTCTATCACATTGAAAAAACAAGATGGTGTTGATTATCCGGTGCCAGTGTTAGAGCGAGAATTAACGATGAAAGAAACAGAACCACCAGTTCAAAATAAATAGACTGAATTTTCTGTTGTTTACGTATAAAGAGGGGTACAACCTCTTTATACGTATTTCTTTCATACTGAAAGCTTGAAAGGGCGGGATTTCGTGACACATTTGCTAGAAACGAAAAATCTTAGTGTATCTTTTGGCGAGCATCATGTTATTAAAGATGTAAATTTAACTGTACAAAAAGGAAAACTCATTTCTATTATCGGGCCAAATGGTGCGGGTAAGACAACATTATTTAATTTACTAAGTGGACAGATTTCACCCACAACAGGTGAAGTGTATTTTAAAGGGCAAGATATTACAAAACTATCGATTTCAGATCGAACACGCTTAGGAATCGGTCGCTCTTTTCAGCTTACAAACATATTCCCAGAATTAACGGTACTTGAAAATGTCCGTTTAAGTGTTCAATCATTCGTACAAGATTACTATAGTTTTTTCCCGAGTCCAGCAAAATTAAAGCAACAAGTTGGAGAGGCGAGACGTTTCTTAAAAACAGTATTACTTCAGGAGAAAGAGAATGTATTAGCGAAAGATTTGGCACATGGAGAGAAAAGAAAGCTAGAACTTGCGATGTTATTAGCTTTAAAAACGGATGTGTTATTACTTGATGAGCCGACGGCAGGTATTTCGGTTGAGGAAGTCCCAGCTATACTACAAGTGATTGAAAATATTAAGAAACATCCAGAGAGTACAATTGTACTTATTGAACACAAAATGGATATGGTACTAGGTTTGTCAGACCATCTAATCGTTTTATTTCATGGAGAGTTATTGGCTGAAGGTTTACCCGAAGAAATTATGAAAGATGAGCGTGTACAAAGTGCTTATTTAGGGGGATTATATAGTGGCACTATTACAAGTGAATAATATAGAGACGTATTTAGATCAGTTTCATATTTTACAAGGGGTATCTCTTACTGTTGAGAAAGGAACGATTACTGTACTGTTTGGAAGAAATGGGGCAGGGAAGACTACGACGTTACGTTCGGTTATGGGGTTTCACCATATCGCACATGGTGAAATTTATTATGATCGTACACAAGTAAATGGATTATCTACACATTTAATTTCAAGGAAAGGGATAGGGTATGTACCAGAAAATCAAGGTATTTTTCACGATCTGACAGTAGAAGAAACATTCGCTCTTGCTAGAGGTAAGGGCGAAGAAGCGGAAGGAAAAATAGAATGGATGCTTGAACTATTTCCAGATTTAAAGCAATTTTGGCACAAAAAAAGTGGACTCTTAAGCGGGGGACAAAAGCAAATGTTAGCAATTTCAAGAGCATTTATTAATAGTGATGGTTTACTACTTATTGATGAGCCGAGTAAAGGCTTGTCTCCTATTATGATAGAAAAATTAATGATAGCTATTTTGAAAATGAAGGAGAAAACAACAGTTTTACTCGTTGAACAAAATTTTATGATGGCTAGTCAAATTGGTGATTATTTTTATATTATGGATAACGGAAAAATTGTTCATAACGGTTTTATGCATGAATTAAAAGAGGATAAGGAAATGTGTCACAAATATTTAGGAATCTCTTAACATGAATCCGGGGTGAGAAGGATGGATGTGTTAATCAATTTATTTGTAAATGGGATTTCAACAGGGATGCTCATTTTTTTATTAGCATCAGGTCTTTCACTTATTTTCGGTTTAATGAGTGTTCTAAACTTCGCACATGGTGGTTTATTTGCGTGGGGAGCATTTACAGGTGTTTGGCTATTTAATATGACAGGGAGTTATGTGTTAGCTTTAATTGGAGCAATAGCTATGGGAATGTTCCTTGGATTTATTTTAGAAAGATTCCTTATTAGACCGGTATATGGAAACCATGTTCGACAGCTTCTTGTTACGCTTGGAGGAATGCTTGTACTTAGTGAATGTATTAAAGTATTTTGGGGACCAAATCCAATTGGGGCAAAGTTACCGTTATGGCTACAAGGAAGTTTTACGTTCGGAGGCGTTATATTAATTAAATATCGTCTATTCGTTATCATAATTGGGGTTATCATATACATTGCATTAATATTATTGCTCAAAAAAACAAAGATAGGTCTTATGATACGCGCAGGCGTAATGGATAAAGAGATGGTTCAAGCGCTCGGTATTAACGTAAAAGCGATATTTTCTTTCGTCTTTTTATTAGGCGCAGGAATGGCAGCGTTGGGAGGCTTCTTATTAGCACCGTATTCAGGCGTTATTTTCGCCGAGATGGGTATGCAGTATGCGATTTTGGCTTTCATAGTAGTAATTATTGGAGGGTTAGGAAGCGTACAAGGTTCAGCAATTGCTTCTTTAATTGTCGGATTAGCTGGTGCTTTTACAGCGTATTTTATACCGGATTTATCACTTGCAATCAATATGTTAATGCTACTGTTTTTCTTAATCGTGAAGCCAAATGGACTTGTTGGTGAAAAGGGGTGAAATGGTGAACAGCACATCAAATCGAATTAAAGTATACTTCGGAGTATGTATGCTCATTTGTTTAAGTGTATTTCCATTCGTAAATGATTCACGGAGCTTGTTAATTTTGTTCACTCAAATCTTCATCTTTGCTATTTTTGCAATGAGTTTTGATGTATTGCTTGGATATACAGGAATTGTATCATTCGGCCATTGTATGTTCTTTGGAATAGGAGCATATGGCGTAGCACTTTTATTTGATCGACAAGGAGTATCCATAACGAACTTTTTAATAGGGATAGTAGCTGCAATTATCATTTCAGCCATTGTTAGTTATATAATTGGTTTGCTTTCTTTACGGTTGAAAAGTCATTTTTATGCAATGTTAACACTTGCTATTTCACAGTTGTTTTTCGTACTTGCTGAAAAATGGCGTGGGCTCACTCACGGAGGAGATGGTTTTACATTTGGTGTACCAGACGTATTTCGTGATCGTTTTACGTTTTATTATGTAACACTTATATGTTTACTTATCATTTTTGTTCTGTTACGTCTTTTTACCAAATCTTCTATTGGAAAAGTATTAAAGGCAATTTCACAAAACGAGCAACGTGTTGAAGCACTAGGATATAAAGTTCTTCATTATAAAATTATTGCTAGCATTGTTGCAGGAGTAGTAGCTGCAATTAGCGGTGGTTTATTTGTTATCACTTTACGCTTTGTTAATACAACTGTATTTTCAATTGAAATGACATTAAATGCATTATTGATGACTATGATTGGAGGCGTTGGAACGTTAATAGGAGCCATTGCAGGAACTGGAATTATTGAATCCCTAAAATATTATTTATCAGAACTAGCTACAGAGTATCCGATCTTTGAACGATGGACGATTATTCTTGGTGTATTGTACATTATCGTACTGCTAGTTTTCCCGAAAGGATTAGTTGGCACGGTTAAGGGACTGAAGAATATGAAACGGAATAAGAAGGAGAAAAATGCAGAAGTGGAGCAAAATGTGTGAAAAATCAATTGTATAGAATATGAAAATCCCTCTTTTAGATTCGGAAAGGAGGGATTTTTATTGCTGTATGTAAATTTAGTTCTTTTATAAATATTATATTAATTAAATAGTTCATCAGGGATTTGTTTGAAAGAATTTTGATTCGTAAAGAAATGAACAGCTAATTTCTCAATTGGAACATCTTCAATTGGTACTAATTTATCATTTTTAATTGGTAAAAAGGCTATTCCTTTTCCGTCCTGAATAAACTCTTCTATAAGCGAATAAGAATCTAATTGTTGAAGTTGGCGCTGAGATAAATTATTTTCTTTTAGAAATTGTATCGTCTTATTCCTAAAAGGGCACTTTTTGTCATTACTAACGAAGAAGAGTTCCTTTGAAAATTCAATGGTACACTTTTCTTTCGGTTTTAATAAGCCGATAGAAATTGAAGTGGAAAATACTTTTTTAAACGATATGTCTGGGTAATCCTCATAAGTAATGACCATATCAACTTTTTGTTGCTGCAGTAATTTTTGCAAATGACTACTATTTTCTACATATATTTGATAACTCCTAAAATTTTCTTTAATGCGCTTGCTTACATAATTAGTCAAAATAGATTGTGACGTTGCGATTATATAAGAAGACCCACTTGTTTTAATTTTATTTTTTGCTTCTTCTACTAGCGTTAATATTTGATTTGTGTAGTCTAATAAAATGTCACCAGAAGGTAATAAAGAAACGCCTTTGTTATCTCTATGTAGTAAAGGTGTTTCTAACTCTTGTTCTAATTTTTTAATTCTTTCAGTTACGTTCGGTTGAACATAACCTAATTCTTTCGCAGCTTTACTAATAGAACCTTCGCTAGCTACAGTTTTGAATATAATAAGATCATTGATTTCCATTTATCACAGCCCCTTATACGATATCATTATAAATGATACCAAACATAATTTATACCTATTTTACGCTGGCCAGTCATCGGTTTATCATTGTGTATATAAGATGGAAAGTGAGTGATAAACATGATTGGAATGCAATATAAGGTCATTTTGCCGAAAGATTATGATATGGAGATTATTAAGAAAAGGGTAAAGGATAATGGGTATAAAACGGATGGTTTTCAAGACTTAAATTTTAAAGCTTATTTAATTACTGAGGCAGATAAGGACGGAAATTTCTATAACTGTTATGCACCTATATATATTTGGAATGGTCATGAAGGGATGAATAAATTTATTTTTGAAGGGTATTACGATAATATTTTACAATCTTTTGGATGGCAACAAATAAATATAGGTGTTCCATTAGTTGTTAATGTAAAGGGTGATTTTAAGAAATGTAGATATGTTGTTGAATATGAAGGAAGTATTTCTCCAAGTGAATCATTGAGTGGGATTCAATCTATCATTGTGGATCAAAAGGTAGAAAATTGTTTAGGAAATGTAATAGTATATAATCCAGATAAATGGGGATATAGTAAGTTTAATTTTTATGAAGAAAAGCCTGATATGGTAACGAATAAAGGTACTACAGTATATGAGATTTTGCACATTTCACAATGATATCTTGTTGAATGCTAAATTAAGTAAAGGGGTGAAAATATATGCCTTTTGTAAACGTTTATTATCATGAAAATATATTAAATGAAGAAGAATTGAAAAAGATAGGTGAATGTATTCATCTTTCATTAATTAAACATTTTAACATCCCTGAAAATGATTTTTTTGAAATGTTTGTACCTTATCAACAAAATCATTTTTTATATGATCCATATTATTTATTAGAAAGAGGAGAAAAGAGAACAGAGAATATGATGTATGTTTCTATCACATGTGGACCGGGAAGAACGATAAAGCAGAAACGCGATCTGTATCAGTCAATATCTTTGAGGGTTTCTGAATGTTCTAGTATAAAAAGTGCAGACATTTTTATTACACTTAACGAGACAGCCGCTGAAAATTGGTCGTTTGGTCAAGGATTGGCGCAATTGGTAAAAGTGAAGGGGGAGTGAAATGATGAATGAATCCATTGAATATTGTATTCAAGAGAAAATGAGAGAAAAGGCACCTGCATTTGCTCATTATAGTGAAAAAATATTGTTCGAGGAAGTGTGGCGAGATGACACTTTAACATTAAGAGAAAGGAGTTTATGTACAGTATCGGTATTAATCAGTCTTGGTAATACAGAGCAATTACCATTTCATTTGCGACTGGCCAAACAAAATGGAATTAAAGAAAATGAAATGATTGCATTAATAACACATTTGGCTTTTTATGTTGGTTGGCCCAAAGCAGTAGGCGCTTTACATATAGCAATGAATGATATGGAAAGTTAAGAATAACGATAAGAAAGAATTCATTTAAACATGAATTCTTTCTTATCGTTATTTATGTAATACTCTAATGAGATATTTTTCACTTTTTCTCTTGCTTTTTTATCACTTGCGTAGTAAAGTGATGGTAAGATTCACGATAGGAAGTGATCAAACATGCGTGATAATACGATAGGATCATTAATATGGTTACGTTTAATACGATTTACGAACCAAAGTAATCAGATGTCAAATGAGTTTTTAAAACGCTTTGATTTAACGACTGCTCAATTTGATGTGCTTTTACAAATACGTACGTATCAACCACTAACACAAATGGAGTTAGCTGAAAAGGTAACTGTTACACAAGGCGGTATTTCTCGAATGTTAACACGTCTTGAAAAAGAAGGATATATTGTACGAAAACAAGATTGGAAAACGAAAACAATTAGTCTGACAGAGCAAGGGGAAGCGGCCTTAGAGAGAGCACTGCCAGAGCAGCTTGCATTTCAATCATCGTTTTTTGATGATGTATTAAATGAAGAAGAGCAGAAAATGTTATACGAGCTAATGACGAAGGTTCATAAGCATAGTGAAAAAAAAGAATTACCGCAAGAGTAATTTTTTTTACACTATCAATTGACTAATCAATTGATGTTGTAAGCAATAGGGAAAAACATTTGACTTACAAATGTTTTTAAAAGAGAAACTAATAATACCTCATCAAAGGAGAGAGTAATGATGGAAAAATACCGTATGAATACAAGTAAAGGAATGGAGTTTGGGTTATATTCAATTGGGGATCATGTTTTAAATCCACATAACGGAGAGAAAATTAGTGCTGAACAAAGAATTCATGAATTAATTAAAACAGCACAGTTAGCGGATGAAGCTGGACTTGATGTATTTGCTGTCGGTGAAAGTCATCAAACACACTTTACAACGCAAGCTCATACAGTTATTTTAGGAGCGATTGCGCAAGCAACGAAAAATATAAAAATTGCAAGTTCAGCAACGATAATAAGTACATCTGATCCGGTACGAGTATACGAGGACTTTGCTACACTTGATTTGATTTCTAATGGACGTGCAGAAATTGTGGCTGGTCGTGGATCTCGTATTGGGGGATATAGTTTACTTGGTTATGATGTGAATGATTATGAAGAGTTATTTGAAGAGAAGATGGATCTTTTATTAAAAATTAATAAAGAGGAACATGTAACATGGAATGGACAGTTCAGAGCACCGCTTGCGCATGCATCGGTTATTCCAAGAGCTAAAAATAATAACTTACCAATTTGGCGTGCAGTTGGTGGCCCACCAGCTAGTGCGATTAAAGCAGGACGTGCAGGTGTACCAATGATGATAACAACACTAGGTGGTCCAGCTATTAACTTTAAAGGATCAGTAGATGCTTACCGTGAGGCGGCTGCGCAAAGTGGATTTAATCCAGCGAGTTTGCCAGTTGCAACAACGAGTTTATTTTATACAGCGAAAAATTCACAAGATGCACTTAGTGAATACTACCCTCACATTAATGCTGGTATGCTTACGCTACGCGGTGGTGGGTATCCGAAACAACAATTTACAAATGCAATAGATTATCGTGACGCGTTAATGGTTGGTAGCCCACAACAAATTATTGAAAAAATGCTTTACCAATATGAATTGTTTGGGCAACAACGCTTTATGGCACAAATTGATTTTGGTGGCGTACCATATGATAAAATTGAGAAAAATATCGAGCTAATTGCTACTGAAATTTTACCGGCTATTAGAAAACATACAGCAAAATAAATTAAAAAATACCGAGAGTCTAATGGATTCTCGGTATTTTTTAATTTATTTTAGTTTGAAAAAATGACAAAAAAGTGAATTTTTAATCTGAGAAGAGGAGGTTATTTCCTATTTTTGAATAACAATATTTCATGTTTGAATTTTAGAAATACATTTTTCTCTTGACAAAAAAATAACGAAATTATCCATTGGTTAATAGGACATTTTTTCGTAGAAAAGTCAAGTGTATAAAGAGAGAAACGATTATTTTATTGATGCAAAGATAAGTCTCATATTAAAAAAACACATTTTATCGATGAGAAAAATCTAATTCAAAAAAATACCAAAAGACATATTTCAGACAAAATGATGTCAATAATACGTCAAAAATCAGCTGAATTTACTATGCAGGTATATTATACAATTCGATTAACGAATAAAACACTACAGAAATAGTGAAAAGGTAAAAAATAGCATTACAATAGTTTGAAAAACTGAAACTTCGTATTTTTCGACAATACATACAAAATGTTTTTGTCTTTTCGTATTTCTTAATAATTGAGCTTGATAAGATTGCTCAATTAACTTTTATTATAAAAACTATGAAGGAAGTGATTGTAGTATGGAAACGCTCGAATTGGCACGAATACAATTCGCATCAACAACGATTTTCCATTACTTTTTTGTTCCGCTGTCTATTGGTTTAGCTTTTATCATTGCGTTAATGCAAACGTTATATGTGGTAAAGGGACAAGAAATTTATAAGAAGATGACGAAGTTTTGGACACAAATATTCCTTGTTAACTTTGCGGTAGGTGTAGTAACTGGTATTTTACAAGAATTCCAGTTTGGTATGAACTGGTCAACCTATTCACGTTTCGTAGGTGATGTGTTTGGTCCATCACTTGCGATTGAAGGTTTATTAGCATTTTTCATTGAGTCTACATTTTTAGGTTTATGGGTATTCGGTGAGGATAAATTACCGAAGCGAATTCACCTTTTATGTATTTGGCTCCTTTCAATTGGAACAATGTTATCAGCATTTTGGATTTTAACTGCAAGTGCATTTATGCAATCACCGGTAGGATATGAAATGGCAGCCGATGGACGTGCACAAATGAATGATTTCTTAGCGATCATTCAAAATCCACAATTATGGGTACAATTCCCGCATACCATTACAGCGGCAATTGCAACGGGTGCATTCTTTATTGCAGGTGTGAGTGCATGGAAAATAACGAAAGCCCAAGAAACGGAAGTGTTTAAAAAATCATTCCGCATTTCTATCATTGTTGGAACACTTACAACGGCGCTAGTATTATTCTTCGGTCATGCGCAAGCGCAACAATTAATCAAAACACACCCAATGAAAATGGCGGCTGCTGAAGCGTTATGGAATACGAGTGAAGATCCAGCGCCATTTACCGTATTTGCGAAAATTGATGCAGAGAAGAAAGAAAATTCGTTTGAAATTCAAATCCCGTATATGCTAAGTCTATTATCATATGATAAATTTAGCGGTCAAGTAGAAGGAATGAATCAAATTCAAAAGCAATATGAAGAAAAATATGGGCCTGGAGATTATATTCCACCAGTACACACGATGTTCTGGAGCTTTAGAGCGATGGTAATGAGTGGAACATTTATGCTTCTTCTAGGAGCGTACGGATGGTTCTTATCAAGAAAAGATCGATTAGCTGAAAAAACTTGGTATTTAAAATTAATGGTGTATGCAATTTCACTACCGTTTATCGGTAATACAGTAGGATGGATTATGACTGAAATGGGACGTCAGCCTTGGGTAGTTTTCGGTGTTATGAAAACGGAAGATGCTGTATCTCCAAATGTTACGTTCGGAGAAGTATTATTCTCTTTAGTTTCGTTCACATCATTATATTTAATTATAGGTGGAATTACAGTTTACTTATTCGTTCGTATTATTAAAGGACATGAGAATAAGAAAGCGAAACAGGATTCTCAAAGCCATGATCCATTTGATAAGGAGGATGAGTATGTTATCTCTTAATGAGTTGTGGTTTATTATTATTGCAGTTTTATTCGTTGGCTTCTTTGTACTTGAAGGTTTCGATTTCGGTGTAGGTATAGTTTCAAGGTTTTTAGGAGAAAACGATTTAGAGAAAAGAATATATTTAAATACAATTGGTCCGTTTTGGCACGCGAATGAAGTATGGCTTGTTTGTGCTGGTGGCGCTATGTTTGCGGCATTCCCGCATTGGTATGCAACTTTATTTAGTGGGTTTTACATTCCGTTTGTATTTATGCTTCTTGCTTTAATTATTAGAGGTGTTTCCTTTAAATTCCGTGCGAAAATAGATAATCATAAATGGAAAGGCTTTTGGGATTGGGGTATGTTTTTAGGAAGTTTACTACCGCCTATCCTTTGGGGAGTGGCCATTGCTAACTTTATGGTAGGTATTCCAATTGATGAGACGAAAAATGCTGTAGGTGGATTCTTACAATTACTTCATCCATTTGCATTACTTGGAGGAGTTATGTTCCTTCTGTTATGTATTGTTCACGGATTGCAATTCCTGACTATACGTACAACTGGTAAGTTAAGAGAACGTGCACGTATTGCTGCACTGAAAATTGCACCGCTTGCAATTATAGCACTTCTTATTTTTGCCGGTGTAGGGTTATGGAAAACAGATATTTTCACTGGTCATGGTACAGAGTGGATTATGGTTCCAATCGGAGCTTTTGTAGCGTTATGTGCGTCAACATTATTAAACAAAAGAAGAAGAGATGGTTGGGCTTTCTTTATGACAAGTTTAACAATCATTTTACTAAGTGCAAGTGTGTTTGCTGGCATGTTCCCACGTGTCTTAATTAGCTCGTTAGGGTCAATATACGATTTGACAATTTATAATGCAGCATCAGGAGATTATGCACTAAAACTGATGACGTATTTTTCAATTGCTATATTGCCATTTGTTTTGGGAAGTCAAATATGGAGTTTCTATGTGTTTAGACAACCTGTTAAGTCAGATAAAGATTTGGAGTACTAATGAAAAGAAAAAGAGGACTTCCGTCGTATCCTGGTAGCCGAGTTTTATATGTAGTGCTAACAATCATTAGCATGTTAGAAGCTTTTAGTATTATTGCACAAACAGTGTTTTTAGCGAGGGCTATTACGTTTTTATTTCAGGGAGAAGCAGTGCAATCTATGTTAAATGAAACAGTTTATTTTGGAATCACGTTTGCAGTACGTCATTTGCTAGTTCGAATGTCACAAATATTAGTGGAACGTTTCGCTGAAAAAACAGGATCGCTACTGAGAAAACAATTAATAGAGGCGTATTTTACATTAGGTCCACGGTATGTTCAAACCGCTGGAACAGGTCATCTGGTTACCTTATCGATAGAAGGTATTGAGAAATTTAAAACATATATTGAATTAACAATTCCTAAAATGATTAGAAGTAGTATCGTACCCGGACTAATCGTACTATATGTTTTTACGCTAGATATTGAGTCTGGAATTATTTTAGTTGTAACGATCCCTATCGTAATTATATTTATGATTCTACTCGGATTAGCAGCGCAGAAAATGGCGGATAGTCAGTATGAGACATATCGTGTACTTTCTAATCATTTTGTAGATACGTTAAAAGGGTTAGAAACATTAAAGTATTTAGGTCAAAGTAAACAACACGAAGGAAAGATTGAAAAAGTAAGTAAAAGATATAGAAAAGCAACGATGCGTACTTTGCGAGTTGCTTTTCTTTCTTCATTTGCATTAGATTTCTTTACGAGTTTATCAATTGCATTTGTAGCGGTCGGATTAGGGATACGTTTAATAGATGGAACAATTGTACTATTACCAGCCCTTACGATTTTAATTTTAGCTCCCGAATATTTCTTACCGATTAAACAAGTTGGAGCAAATTATCATGCTACGTTAGATGGACAACTTGCAATGGAACAAATAGAAGAGATTTTACAGCGACAAAAAGAAATAGGGAAGAAAGAATCTAATGTAGATCTAATATGGAATTCCTCTAGTAACTTGAAATTACAAGATGTAAAAGTAAAGAATGATGAATCTGAAAAAGCTATATTAGAGGAAATTGATTTTACTTGGAAAGGCACTGGCGCTATAGGTGTAATTGGTGAAAGTGGAGCAGGGAAATCAACGTTAATCGACGTATTAGCTGGATTTTTAACTCCTTCGGGTGGAAAGATGATTGTAAATGGTGTGGAAATTGACTGGTCTACTCGTGAAGAGTGGCAAAAGAATATTGCTTATATTCCGCAGCAACCTTATATTTTCCCGCTTTCATTAAAAGATAACATTTGTTTCTATGAAACAAATACAACTGATGAAGAAGTGGAAAGAGTTATGAATGAAGTCGGTCTTCGTTCACTCGTTACATCACTTCCAAATGGAATGTACGAAAGAATTGGAGAAGGTGGGCGTATGCTTAGTGGCGGACAAGAACAGCGTGTCGCAATGGCGCGAGCCCTTTTAAGTAAAAAGCCAATTATTTTATTAGACGAGCCTACGGCACATCTTGATATTGAAACTGAATTTGAAATAAAGCAAGCGATGTTACGTCTGTTTGAAGGTAAGTTAGTATTTCTTGCAACACATCGTCTTCACTGGATGAAACAAATGGATCATATTCTTATTTTAAATAAAGGGAAAATGATAGAAAGCGGAACGTATGAAGAACTTGTAAAGAATGAAGCATTACATTTTCGCAGGAAAGAGAGGGGATAGAGATGAGTAACTGGATTAAACCGTATATAGAGCAAAATAAAGGTAGAATGACTGTAACTATTTTCCTTGGTCTTCTTGGAGTTAGTTCAGGTGCGATGCTTCTTTTCATTTCAGGTTATTTAATCTCTAAATCTGCTCTTAGACCAGAAAATGTAATGGCTGTATATGTTCCTGTCGTTGCAACACGTGCGTTTAGTATAGGACAAGCGGTATTTCATTATGTAGAGCGTTTAGTTGGACACGATGTTGTATTACGCATATTAGAAAAGATGAGAACGAAACTATATGGGATAGTAGAGCCACAGGCATTATTTTTCCGTTCACGATTTCAAACGGGCGATATGTTAGGCGTATTATCCGAAGATATAGAGCATTTACAAAACCTATATTTACGTACAATATTTCCTAGCATATTAGCATTAGTTGTATATAGCATATTCGTACTTGTTATCGGTACATTTGACGTAGTGTTTGCACTTATTGCAGCATGTATGTTGGCTACTATCGTTTTTCTTCTTCCATTTATATCATTACTTTTAATGAAGAAACATCATGTTACTTTAAAACAAGGAAGAAACCGTTTGTACCAACAACTAACAGATGCTGTTTTTGGATTATCTGATTGGCAAGCAAGTGGTAGAAAAGATGAATTTATTGATAAGTATGTAGAGCAAAATGCTCAGTTGTTAAAAACGGAAAAAAGAATGAAGCGCTGGAATCATATTCGGGACAGTATTATTCAATTAGTAGTGGGTATTGTAGTTGTTTCAATGATTATATGGACTGGAAATGAGGCGGCGAGTGAACAGATTGCTCCTACCGTTATTGCGGCTTTCGTCTTAATGACGTTATCTGTCACAAACGCGTTAATTCCTCTGTCAGATGCTATCGATCGAATTCCATCATATGTAGAATCCGCTCATCGTCTCAATCAAGTAGAAGGTAATGGTGTTTTACAGGATGAAAAGGAATTACCTAGAGATAAAGATTATGTTGCACCAAAACATATAGACATTGAATTAAATCATGTATCGTATAGTTACCCACATAGTAATGAATTTGTATTGAAAGACGTATCATTACAAATAAAAGCAGGAAAAAAAATCGCCATTTTAGGAAGAAGCGGAACTGGAAAATCTACTTTGTTAAAATTGTTAACAGGTGCACTAAGCCCATTACATGGTGAAGTTTTATTGAATAGTGAACATGCTCATACGAATCTTTTATCAAAATATATTTCTGTATTGAATCAAAAGCCGCATCTATTCGATACGACAATTGGAAATAATGTTCGAATCGGCAAACCAGAGGCTACGGATGAAGAGATATGGAAAGCTTTAGAGAAAGCACAATTAGCTTCGCATATTGCTACTCTTCCAGATGGATTACAAACAAAAATGCATGAAATGGGAAAAAGGTTTTCTGGCGGGGAGAGACAACGAGTTGCTTTTGCTAGAACGCTAATGCAAGAAGCACCAATCATTGTACTTGATGAGCCGACGATAGGCTTAGATCCAAAGACAGAATTGTCTTTAATAGAAACAATGTTTTCTGCAACGGAAGAAAAGACAGTAATTTGGATTACGCACCATCTTGTAGGAATTGAACATGTAGATGAAGTTATCTTCCTTGATCGTGGTAAAATTGTGATGCAAGGAAGTCATGAACAACTTCTGAAAGAAAATGAGAAGTATCGAAAGCTTTATGAGTTAGATAAAGGAATATAGTTTGAATAAGTAATAATTGTGAAAATAGCTACGCCTAATGGTGCAGCTATTTTTGTTTTGAAATGAATATTCTATTCTTCTTTCATGTTGGATTGCAGATGTATATGATTGTTACGAATGAAAAATGGATTTCATATTATACATATAATGGAGGGGATATACATGAAGGAGCAGTATAAAATTATTGTTTTCTGTGATGAATTATCAGGGGGAAGGATTCAAAATGCATTAGACAAAAATAAATGTAAAACAATCGTTCATGTTGTAGACGTTTCAGCTATTGTTCAAATAGAAAATTCTTTTCAATATATAGTCATTTGGAGAATGGACGCAGAAAAACTTACAAATGAATTGATAAATAGGGGCGTGCAAAGTTCAAAAATTATTAATTTAATAAAATACATGTATGAATGGAGGAATAAATTAATTTCTATCTATCAAATAAATCCGGATCTTATGTCTTTATATATTGCTATGAAAAAAGCAAAGAGTGATCCAACGTATGAATTGTTTGCGACGGGCTTGTCTTATCCGCATTGTGGCATAAGTACGGAGATCCTCTCAAAAAAGTCAATAAAATTTACACTTCCATCGCAAGACCTGTACTATGATTATTTAATAGCGTCACAACTGCTATCAAACGATCATTCCTTTCAATATTGTTTGATAGGAATAGCCTATTTCTCTTTTTACTTTGACATGTCGTTATCATCTGAAGCATATAGAATTCACAAAGTATATTATCCATTGTTTCAAGACGGTCATCATACTGTAGTGCATTCTCCTCTACCCACTGATGGATTCTCACATCTAGATACCCCGAAACCACTTTCTTCTATTTTTAATTTGCATTTTGAATATATTTTATTAGACGAACTAAAAGATGAATCATTGATATTGCCCTGGATAAATGCTGAATGGAATATCACTCCTCTTCACATTCCTTTTGAAGAACACGGAAAAATAAGAGCAGCTTCACATGCTAAATTGTCATATCCTCATACTTTAGTTGAAAATAAAACAATTTTTAAAACATATTTAGAATTACTTTTAAAACATGATATAAAACCACTAATTGTTGTATTCCCTGTTACTTCACATTATTTCAATTGTAGTAGTAAGAAATTAAAAGAAGATTTTTATAAAGTTATAAACGACTTTCAAGCTCAATATTCTTTTGAAATTATAGATTTATTTGATTCACCATTATTTTGTGATGAAGATTTTTATGATAGTGATCATTTGAATAAAAAAGGTGCAAATAAAATGTCCATGTTATTAAATATGTTTATTCAGGAACGAAAAGTATGATATTTCGTTTCATGTCTGCATAAAAGTATATAGGCTCCATTCGGTTAAAGTGATGTGATTTTTGTGTCGCGTATATAAATAATATGCGAAGAGGTGAGAGAGTAAAATGAAAACTCGTATTGAAAGAACTGAAGAGGTGGTAGATCAACTTCCTTTGGTAAGTGTTTTAATTCCTACATATAATCGTCCTCGCTTTTTTGAAGAGGCGTTATGTAGTGTGCTGGAACAAACGTACCCTAATATAGAAATTATAGTTGGAGATGATAGTACGAATGACGAAACAGAAAAGGTGTTACAAAAATACTTATGTGATCATTCAAATATTATTTATATAAAAAACAGTTCAACTCTCGGACAATTTGAAAATGCACTCATGTTATTTCATGAAGCGAACGGTGAGTATATAAATTTTTTAATGGATGATGATATCTTTCATGTGGATAAAATTGAAAAAATGATGAAGTGTTTTTTCAATGATTTAGATAATGAAATTAAGCTTGTAACATCTCATCGTCAAGTAATTGATGAAAAAGGGAAAGAACTACGACATATTTATTCAACTGTCCGTTTATTTGAAGAGGATACGATTATAGAGGGAACAGAATTAGCAAATAGGGTAATTGTGGATCAAAAAAATTATATTGGAGAACCGACAACAGTTTTATTTCGTAAAAATGATTTACAAGAACCGTATGGGATTTTTGATAAGAGGAGGTATCTTTGTAACGTAGATATAGCTTCATGGTTATCTTTATTAAGTAAAGGAAAAGCAGTATATATAGCAGAGACACTTAGTTACTTTCGATTACATCCAGATCAACAGTTAAATGAATCTAATAAAATGATGGATGGGTTAGAAGATTTTTCACACAGTATTATAGCAGGCGAAAAATATGGTTTCTTATCCAGTGAAAAAGAGTTAGACAAAGCAATAACTAATTTTCTAGATTATGCAAGAAGGATAGTTCCATCATCGATACTATATACATTAGACTATTACCAAAAAATTAGAGCGAAGAAAATAAACATAGAAAAGAAAAAACAACATATAAATAATAATTCTTCTTTACCGAAAGTAAGTATACTTATTCCTGCGTACAATAGACCTTATTACTTGGAATTAGCACTCAACAGCGCTCTCAATCAAACATATGAAAATATTGAAATTATTATTTCTGACGACAGTACAAATAATGAAGTCAATGCTATGATTCAACCGTACTTACGTGAATATGAGTGTATTACATATGTTAAAAATGAAACGCCGTTAGTTGCCGAAAACTTTAATAAGTGTGTAGAACTTGCGAATGGGGACTATATAAACTTTTTATTAGATGATGATTTATTTCATCATGAAAAGATCGAGAGAATGATGAAATACTTTTTGACGTTAGAAAATATTTCATTTGTGACGTCATATCGTGAACTGATTGATGAGAATGGAGAGATATTACCACCTTCAACATTAAATATGAAAATCGCGAAAGAAACTACACTTTTTGAAGGAAAAGAATTAGGGAATTATATGTTAAAAAACTTGAAAAATGTAGTTGGTGAGCCGACAACTGTTTTATTTAATCGGAATTTGTTTGACGGGAAGTTTGGATATTTTAAAGGGAAGGCTTATTCTGCTATTAATGACATTGCAACTTGGCTAGACATGATGAGGAAAGGAAAAGTAGTTTATATACAAGAACCTCTTAGTTATTTTAGACAACATAGTGGACAAAATCAAAAACAAATGCATTTTATTTTAATGACAATTGAAGAATGGATTGAATTAATTATTGATGCATATAATAGTGGGTTTTTAAGTTCTGAAAGAGATTATAAAGAGAGCTTATCCTATTGTTTAGAGAATGCGGGATTTATAGTTAAGGATGCAGTAAGAAATGGAGAACTAGATCAAATTTATAATGAAAAGATTAAAAAGGGGTTAAACAAACTAGTTGCCCATATGTTTGAGAAAGAATGTTGTTATTGTCAATATTGCAATCAACAATTTGAAAAATTTTCACCTTGGCCGGCAGATTATGATTTTCCAAAATATAAATTTGAGATGTGGAATAAAGATACAGGGATATGTCCAGTTTGTAGTTCGATGGATCGTGAAAGGTTGTATCGTGTGTACATTGAAACGGAAACGGACTTGTTAAGTAGAAAATATACTATGCTTCATATTGCACCTGAAGCGAATGCAAGAGATTGGTTTAACGAGTATAAAAATATTACGTATGTATGTGGGGATTTAGAGCCAAAGGATCCATTAATGAAGGAAATTGATGTTACAAGCATTACATATGATAGTAATACTTTTGATGTAATTTTATGTAGCCACGTATTAGAACATGTTCTTGATGATGGCAAAGCAATGCGAGAGTTATATAGGGTTCTAAAACCAGGTGGATGGGGAATTATTCAAGTACCCATCGTAATGAATGTGGATTCTATTATAGAGAATGAATTAATTGTAACTCCACAATTGAGGAAATTAGCTTTTGGTCAAGAAGATCATGTGAGAATTTATAATCAATCAGGGTTCATTCAACGATTAATGAATGCGGGATTTAAAGTGGAATTATATAACCTAGCTGAAAAACAAGGGATGAAAAGTGCTAGGAAATTTGGATTATCTGAAACAGATATGCTCTATATTGTCCGAAAATGATAGGAAGGAATAGATAGATATGGAGAATATTCCTTTTTTACGTGCTTCAACTGTACCTGTAATTGAGTATTTGGATGAATTGAAGGAAATTGATACATCTCACATATATACGAATTACGGACCTATAAATCAACGTTTTGAACAAACAATTATGTCGGGATTTTTTCAGAACAGGGGAGCTGTTACAACAGTAGCAAACGCAACGTTAGGGTTAATGGCGGCCATTCAACTTAAGAAAAGAAAAAAAGGAAAATATGCTCTCATGCCTAGTTTTACATTCCCAGCGACTCCATTAGCGGCTATTTGGTCAGGATTGGAACCTTATTTTATTGATATCTCAATAGATGATTGGTATATGGATAAAACAGTACTTTTGGATAAGATTGAAGAATTAAAAGAAGAGGTTGCGATTGTTGTTCCGTACGCCACTTTTGGATCATGGATGAACTTAGAAGACTATGAAGAATTAGAGAAGAGGGGTGTTCCGGTTGTCGTAGATGCGGCACCGGGATTCGGATTAATGAATGGAAGTGTGCATTATGGACAGGATTTTAGTGGAATGATCGTATATAGTTTTCATGCAACAAAGCCTTTCGGAATTGGTGAAGGAGGGCTCATATATAGTAAAAATGAAGAAGATATACAACGTATTAAAAGGATGGGTAATTTCGGATTTGATACAAACCGTGAATGTACGATGATGGGGTTTAATTGTAAAATGTCTGAATATGCAGCTGCTATCGGGATTGCGACTATGAAAAAATGGGATGAAAAATTAAAAGAACGCACCCGTATTTCTGAATGTTATAAACAATTGTTACAAAGTAATGGATTAATGAAAAAAGGGTGGCAAGTCCAAAAGACAGAGGCAGTTATTCAACAATTTATGCCTATTCTTTGTCCAGAAGAAGTTCGCAACATACAAGTAATAGAAGAACTGAAAAAACAGAAAATAGAAGCTAGATTATACTTTTCGCCATCATGCCACCAACAAGTTCTTTTTAGAAACTATAAGTCTACAGATTTAACAACAACGAATAAAATAGCAAAACGAATAGTAAGTTTACCTTTATGGGAAGGAATGACGGAAGAAATAGTAGAACAAATTGTAATCTGTTTAGGACAGAAGGTGGTGTCGGCAGATGAATAGTTTTTATAGTCAAGAAGAACTAAAGAAGATTGGATTTTTATCTGTTGGGAAAAATGTATTGATTAGTAAAAAAGCAAGTATATATAATCCAGGTGTTATATCAGTTGGTAATCATGTAAGAATTGATGATTTTTGCATTTTAAGTGGCAAAATCACAATTGGAAGTTATTCGCATATATCAGCGTATACAGCGTTATATGGAGGAGAAGTTGGAATTGAAATGCATGACTTTGCAAATATCTCAGCTAAAACAATCGTATATGCAGTACTTGATGATTTCAGTGGAAATACTTTAATGGGGCCAACTGTCCCGAATCAATATAGGAATGTGGAAACAGAAAAAGTTATTTTTAAAAAACATGCGATTATTGGTGCTAATTCTATTATTTTTCCAAATGTAATTGTAGGAGAAGGTACGGCAGTCGGTGCGATGAGTATGGTAAAAGAGAGTTTAGATGATTGGTATATTTACGCTGGAGTTCCCGTAAGGAAAGTAAAACCTCGTCAAAAAAAGATGCTAGAGTTAGAAATTGATTTTTTAAAAAGCATTCATTCTTAACAAAAAAGAATGAATGCTTTTTATTTTTATCCCGCTATTTGCCGATAAAGAGTCGACTTGTGAGGGCTAATTAAAGTTTCACTTTATGATAGAGCAGAGTGTATCTTAACTTATGATGTTTTAAATTTTGCTGACCAAGGCAATACTGAGCCATAGTGAATGTAAAGTTGGAGGGCGAGCGTATATGTTTGATGAGGATGGGATTGTTTTAATTATGGAACCAGCTGATGAAAGAAACTTGAGGAGATTTATTTTTTCAGTGCCAAAGTCAGTGTATGAAAAGAAGGGGCTTACATTACACTATGGAACAGCTATAGGACAAGGGTATATGGATATAATTGAAGATATTATAAGCGTACATATAGAAATAGATGTTGTAACGATAATAGGGCATGTAAGAGGGTAAATAGCTATTTGAAAAAGGTTATAAACAATTTAGCTAGAAGTTATGTATAGAGAAAATTACAGACAATTATAAGTACGAAGGGGGTCTAAAATGAAAATAAAATCAATTGTATTAGTATTCATAGTTTCAATTGGTTTAATGGGATGTTCAATAGTGGAAGAAGGAAAGAACTCCATAGATTATGCTCAAAAGGCGACAGACTATGTAAATGAAATAAGTGCATTTGCAAATGATGCACCAGCATTAGCAGAAAAGGCCGTTAATGATAGCGAGGCTCGAAAAGAATTAGAAACGAAGCTTAGTGAAATTAAACAAGATATACCCGCATTCAATGAATTAACGCCACCTGATGTAGCAAAGGATCTTCATCAACAAATCGTCGGATATAACGAAAAGTTAAATACGTTAATTGATACGGCGAAGACAAAGATAGAAGAAGGCAAAGTGGATGTAGAGCAATTTAAAAACTCTGAGCTTATGCAGACGGTAGATCAAGTTCGAGATTTGAAAGATAAAGTGCAAAATTTAGGTCAATAGTAAAAAGCTCCGTTTGTGATAAACGGAGCTTTTTACTATTGGATACAATAAACGATTACACCAACGATAATAATCATGTTGCCGATGAGTTTACGTTTCGTTATTTTTTCTCCTAGGAAATACCAACCAAAAATTAATATGATGATATAACTTAAGGATTCTAATGCTGATGCTTGTTTTAATGCCATGCCCTTCATGGCGATAACATTTAATCCAGCGTTAATTACAAATAAAGAGTAGCCGATAATAACATAAGGATTCACATATTCTTTTATTCTAGAATCGTATTGTTGCAAAGTAGCTTTTTTTAATAATATTTGTGAGTAATTAGCTAAAATTATCCCGAAAATAAATAATAACATATAACTATTCATCTTTTGTCACCACCACAATTCCGACGATAATAATAGCTGCACCAAGTAAATGATTCCACTGAATCGTATCTCCAAATAGAAATACTGACCAAAGCATTGACCATAGTATAATAATCCCGCGATGTGAATATGCTTTTGATATTTCGAAATGTTTAATTACTTGTTGCCATAAAATTGCATATCCAAATAAAAGTATAACTAGTCCGAAATAAGCAATAAAAAATGAGATGGAAGCAATGGGAAATTTAGCCGCCCATTTCATGTAAACCATAATGATAGAATATATCAAAAAAGCTACATGTAAAAATAAGTAATTTTTAATAGTTGGTTTCATTTATTCACTCTCTTTTGCATATAAATATATATTTATACCTAATTTTTCTAATGATAGATATTGGAACGTATTGAGTTTAATCTTTCACATTCCAAATTATATAGTATCATGGCTTTTATTGTAAAACAATAAAAGCCATGTATTCATTTTTTCCAAGATTCTATAATATGTATCGTTTTATTTGTTGCATCCAACTCTACTTGAACACCGATAGGTATGGTAATCATTGGATGTGTATGGCAACAATCGAAGTCTGCTAGAAAAGGAATTCTTTGATTTTGAAGTACTTCTAATAGTATTTCAAAAGGTTTTCGATTTGTACCACAATCATCAAATTGCTCATGTTTTCCAAGAATAATACCTGAAATTTTATCAAATACACCGTTAATTTTAAGTAATGAAAAGCTTCTTTCAATAGTAGCTGCATCTTTTGAGCTATCCTCAATAAATAGAATATCGCCTTCTTGAATACATGGCATAAAAGAGCTGCCCCAAATTCCTTGGATTGTATTTAAGTTGCCGCCAATTATCCGTCCGGTAGCTTGTCCATTTGTTACAGAAATCCAATTATTTGGTCTAAGTTCTTTTTCTTTCGTTTTCTCTTCCCAATTAATAAATTCGTCTGACCAAAATAAAGGTTGTTTTATGTTGTAAGGAAGTGCTTGATCATGCAGTAATGTTTCTACAAAATATTTGTATGTATCATCTACAAAAGGCTCAAATTCTCCAAAGGAGGGAACGAGTGCCGGGCCGTAAAATGTAGGGAGTCCTGTTTTTGCATAAATTCCTAGTAATAAAGCAGTTGCATCTGAATACCCAATCATTATTTTAGGGTTATTTAGAAAAGCATCATAATCAATATAAGGTAATAAGGAATTTGAATTCATGCCACCAATTGTTGACATGATACAAGAAACATTAGGATTTCTTATTAAAGCATTTAGTTCCTCAGCACGCTCTTGTATACTACCCGAACGATAATAATCATATCGACCTGTTAGTGAACCTTCTAATATATGAAATCCTTTCTGTTGTAAGTAAGATTTCGCTCGTTCAAATCTTTTAGGAGAAGTGTAGGTTACTGGAGAAGAAGGTGAGTAAATCCCAATTGTGTCTCCGTATTTTAATGATTTTGGAAGTGGCATTTGTATGAATCCCTTCTATTAATAGTTTTATTCATAAGGATTTATCATTAAATATTCTTATATTTCGGTATTGTTATTGTAACATACATGTATTGAAATAATAATTGCTGTAGATGAATAAATATGCTTTTTACCTTGACGATATAAAGGGAAAGTTGTTATGGTTAAATGTGAGTGTATAAAAGGTTTGTTAAAGGAGTTTTGAAATGAAGCGGTTAAAATGGGGAAGGCTGACAGTCCTATTAGTCATTGTTTTAGGGATATGTTGGTTCTTATTCCAAGGAACTCAAAAGAGTGCAACAAGTATAGAGGGACAACCTTTACAAGTGGCAGAACTACCTAAAACAGGATTAGTTGAAAAAGTAGTCCCACCAAAGTACATACCACCGGAAATTGATGCAAAAGCAGCTATGATTATTGATGCGAGTAATGGAGATATTATTTATCAACATAATGAAAATGAGGCTTTTGCGCCAGCAAGTATGTCTAAGATGATGACAGCATATCTTCTATTAGAAAATGTACATAATGGGAAAGTTCGCTGGGAAGATCCGGTGAAAATGAGTGCGAAAGCGGCACAAACAGAGGGAGCGAGAATCCCAGTACAAGTTAATGACACATTAACTGTTAAAGATTTATATCATGCATTAATGATTGAGTCAGCTAATAATTCAGCTGTGGCTTTAGCAGAACATATGGCAAAATCGGAGAAAGATTTCGTTCAGCTTATGAATGCAAAAGCGAAACAGTTAAAAATGTCGGAACATGCTAAATTTGCAAATGCTTCTGGATTACAAGAGCCAGATGGAAGTGAAACAAAAATGACGGCTGGTGATATAGCAAACTTGGCGTATCATCTTATAAAAGATTACCCAGAAATATTAGAAGTGACTCACTTACGTCAAAGTCAGTTAGCATTTAATAATATTAATGTTATAAGTACAAATGATATGTTAAACAAAAATAATAAAGCTTTATATATAGAAGGAATAGACGGATTAAAAACAGGATTTACAGATAGCGCAGGGTATTGTTTTACGGGTACAGCAAAACAAGGTGATACTCGTATTATTACAGTTGTTATGGGAACAAAAGGTAAAACAAAGCGTTTTACAGAGACGAATAAGCTAATGTCTTATGCATTTGGTTTAGTTAATTAAGTGAAATACTGAGTTGGATCATCATATAAGAAAGGCAATTTGTTGTTACGTACTATCGGTAACAACAAATTGCCTTTTATTTTTTAGCACTAATAAAGTAAAAAGGTAAAAAATGTGAGTGTTATTATTTGAGTTTATTATTGTTTGTTTATATTATAAAGTTAGAAACTTATTAATGATAAGTTTTGAGGGGCATATGATGTGTACATAGGAAAAAGCCTCAAATGAAAATTGGAGGGAATTATGATGGCAAAAGATTTTTACTCAGCGATTGAAGACAGAAGATCTATTTACGCAATTAGTAAAGAACAAGTAGTTTCTGATGAAAAAATTCAAGAAGTGATTTATCATGCTGTAAAACATACACCTTCAGCTTTTAACTCTCAGAGCGCTCGCGTTGTCGTCTTGTTAGGAGAACAACATGATAAGTTATGGGATATTACGAAAGAAACGTTACGAAAAATTGTACCTGAAAATAACTTTGCATCTACTGAAGAAAAAATGAATGCATTTAAAAGTGGTTATGGAACGGTTTTATATTTTGAAGATAGTGAAGTGGTGGAACAACTGCAAGAAAAATTTGCATTATACAAAGAGAACTTTCCAATTTGGTCTCAGCAATCCTCTGGAATGTTACAATTTGCAATTTGGACAGCTTTGGAAATTGAAGGGTTTGGTGCTACATTGCAACATTACAATCCATTAATTGATGAAGAAGTGAGAAAAGAATGGGGAGTTCCAGAAAATTGGAAGCTTATTGCGCAAATGCCGTTTGGTAAACCGGTTGTACCTGCAGGTGAAAAAGAATACCAGCCTTTAGAAAACCGTGTGAAAATTTATAAATAATGTAGGAACGAGTGGGGGAATTGTTTATCCCCCACTAATTATTATTTGAACCAATCGGGGTTTTGCTACTTATAAAAAGGTGAACAGGGATACAACCTGTTCACCTTTTTATAAGTAGTAAGGATTTTTTTGATAGGAATTTTTCATCTGATTTTTTAATTCGTTTTTACGTGTTTCAATAGTTGATATTTTTTGTAAGGTAATAATTGAAACGAATTGAAAAAAAGCATAGTACAGTTCTATATTTTTATTTATAGGATCATCTATTATGTTTTTCATAAATATACCTCCCTTTTGATTCCACTATTTGCAAGCAATAAAACGCTCATCTTAAAATTCAGTTGCTTTCCGTGTAGGGTAAATAAAATGTGTATAGCTTAAAACGCTACTATATATATGATAATATAAATACCCTATAAATTCCATAGACGGTTAAAAATGGGTAGCGGAATGTGTACTTTCGTCAAATTAGAACAGAATTTTTGAAGTTAAATCTTACAAATCGTCAAATCTTTTAAAAGTGATAGATAGTATCAAAAATAGTTTTCTAAAAATATTATACTATTGATAAAAAAAGTGTTTTTTGTCATGATAAGAGTATACTTCATAGGAGGAACTATACTAGGAAATACATTCTTTGCATTGTGTTAGATGAATAGAATTTTTTTAAGTGGATAGAAAATATATACTAAGATAATGAATGGTATGTCGAATTTTCAATAAAATACATAAGAAATATAAAAAAAGCATTGCAAAAAGAGTAAATTTAATGGTAAAGTTCACATGAAGTTCACACAGATTTCACTTCGCTCGTTTAAAATGAACTCTGTGTGAAAAATAAAACTCTTGTTAAAAAATGGAACTTAATGAATATTTTACTTTGATAATATTGTAAAGTATTAAGTTTATAAGTTTTTTTTAAGAGGATAGTAGGGAAAGGAAGTAAAGACAACTTATGAAAAAAGTAATTGCAGGTTTAGCAGCAGCTTCAGTAGCAGGTGTTGCAGTTCCAGGTATGGATTCTGCTCATGCACAAGTTTCAAACGAAGCGCTAAAAGAAATTAATGGACAAACTCAAACACAAACGACTGTAACTGAAACAAAAACTGTAGAAACAAAATCCGACTTAAAATACACAGTAACTGCTGATGTATTAAATGTTCGTTCAGGTGCTGGTACAGGACATAGCGTTATTTCTAAAGTAAAACAAGGTCAAGTACTACAAGTAATTGGACAAGAAAACGGTTGGTTCAAAGTAACTGTAAACGGTCAAACTGGTTATGTAAGTGGTGACTTCGTAACGACTGGTGGTAAAACAGGAACTACTGTTCAACAAGGAACTGGTACTTACACAGTAAACGTTTCTTCACTTAACGTACGTACAGGCCCAAGTACATCTCATACAGTATTAGGCTCTGTAAATAAAGGTAAAACAGTACAAGTTGTTGGTGAAGTACAAGATTGGTTTAAAATCAACTTCAATGGTGGAACTGGATACGTAAGCAAAGACTTCGTAACAAAAGGTGGTTCTGCTGTATCTAACCAAACACAACAACCAACTACAAACAACAATACTACTACAGTTCAAACTGGTGGTTCTTATGTTGTTAACACTGGTGCTTTAAAAGTACGTACAGGCCCAGCTACATACAACGCTGTAATCGGTGGTGTAACAAACGGTACAGTATTAAACGTTACTGGCGCTGAAAATGGTTGGTACAAAATTAACCATAACGGCCGCACAGGTTACGTAAGTGCAGACTTCGTTAAGTTTGTAAAAGGCGGAGTAAACAACGTTACAAATAACAATAACGTTACAAATAACGTTCAACAACCAGGTAAAGACGTACAAAAACCAACAACTGGTGGAGATACATCTTCAATCGCTGGATTCGCTAAATCATTAAATGGTTCACCATACAGAACAGCTGGTACAACACCTGCTGGTTTTGATTGCAGTGGATTCATTCACTACGTATTAAATCAAACTGGTCATAAAGGCGCTCGTCAAACAGTTGCTGGATACTGGAGTTCTAAAACAAAAACTAGCAATCCACAACCAGGTGATTTAGTATACTTCCAAAACACTTATAAATCAGGTCCTTCTCACATGGGTGTTTACTTAGGAAACGGTCAGTTCATTAGTGCAGAAACTGATGCAACTGGTGTACGTATTAGTTCTGTAAGTAACTCTTACTGGAGCAAGCACCTATTAGGTTACACAAAAGCATACTAAGAAAAAGTAGATTATATACTTTTCGTATAGAGAAAAGGCTTTCCAGGGAAACTTGGGAAGCCTTTTTATAGTTTAATAAATTGGGATGTAATAGTTTTTACTGTAACTTCCCGTTTAAAAATCGAGCGTATAGATCATGAAAGTAGTTGGGACGGAATAAGTTTGCTGCATGTCCTGCTAACGGTATTTCTTTATATAAAACGTTAGGAAGAATGGACTTTAAATCAAAAAGACAAGATTTATAGAGATGATCATGTTCGCCCATTACCCATAGAATAGGGTGGGGAAGTGATTTTAATTTAGATTTTAAATCGAATTCTAACCGATGACGTAATGATTGAGCAATAATTGATGAATGTAATTGCAATCCGAACCGATAATAAATATTTCTTGAAATGACTGCGAACGGATTTGCCTTTAGTATGCCACTTGGAAAAATGGTATTTGCGTATTGAGAGAGCCATTTAGAGTAATCGTCTCCTCGCTTCTCCCAAAACTTTTGAAATACGTTATATAAAAGGGAAGGGTTATTATAATGTCCACCAATATGACAAATGCTCAAAACTTTTTCTGGATGCATTTGTGCAAAAATGGTAGAGATATAACAGCCGTAGCTTAAAGCGCAAATATGAGCTTTTTGAATGCCTTCTTTTTTGTATAAATTCAATAATTGATCAACGAGACGCTGTAATGAAAATTCGATAGCTTCTCCTTTATCATCGCCGTGACCTAATAAGTCATAAGTGATAATGTTGTAAGAGGCGGAAAATCGTTTATGCTCTTTTTTGAAAGCACGACGATTGCCGACTAAACCATGAATAAAAATAATTGTTTCCTTTTTAGAATGTATATTTGTTTGCAAAAAGGATACTCCTTTCAATAACTGGAGATTTATATAGTATTGTAAATTAGTTATCTATCATTCACATAGAACAATATTAAGTACCAGGTAATAATATCAGATATTTATATCTGTTGTAAAGATGAGTTTTTATGTATATTTTGTAAAAATAGAAAAAGTGTGTTTACATTCAGTTTACATTTGTATTGTATTCTATTTTTAGAAAGAACAGTTTTGTTTAACACGAGGAGATGACAGAAATGGAAGTTAGAAATGAAATAAAGAAAAAAGGGAGTTGGAGGCAGTTTTTACGCCTTATTCAAGATACAAATCCTCCGAAAGGGATTCTTGTTTTTGCGTTATTCATGAGTTTGCTTTCTACGGGAGCGAGTTTATTTATTCCGATGTTAACAAAAGGATTAGTAGATAATTTTTCACTTTCGTCAATTAGTACAGGACAAATTGTTGGGCTAGTTGCATTCTTTATTATGCAAACTATAGCTGCAGGATTATCTATATATTTACTAAATTATATAGGACAGAAGATTGTAGCCGGACTGAGAGAACGTTTGTGGAAAAAGGTACTTATATTGCCAGTATCTTATTATGATCAAAATAGAACAGGCGATACAATTAGCCGAATGACAAATGATACAGGTGTTGTGAAGACATTAATTTCTGAGCATTTGTCAAATTTATTAACAGGCGGTATTTCAATTGTCGGATCATTAATCGTATTATTTGTTTTAGATTGGAAAATGACACTTTTACTTTTAACGGTTATTCCATTATCAGTACTGATCTTAGTTCCACTAGGACGAAAAATGTATAAGATTTCAAAAGCACTTCAAGATGAAACTGCTTCTTTTACAAGTGTGCTAACGCAAGTATTATCAGAAATTCGTTTAGTGAAATCTTCGAACACAGAAAAAAGAGAATATGAAACTGGAAATAAAGGTATCGAGAAGTTATTGCAATTTGGTTTGAAAGAGGGAAAAGTGCAAGCGTTAATTTCACCAGTTATGTCGTTTGTTTTAATGGCATTGCTTGTTATTATCGTAGGATATGGCGGGATGCGAGTTTCTAGCGGTGCATTAACAACTGGGGAACTAGTAGCGTTTATTTTATATTTAGTTCAAATTATAATGCCGATGAGTCAATTATCTATGTTCTTTACACAATTCCAAAAGGCAATTGGTGCAACGGAAAGAATTAATACAATTTTAGAGTATGAAGTAGAAGATCATGAAACTGGTGTGAAGGTTACAAATGCTAAGCAGCCAATCGTTCTTGAAAATGTATATTTCGAGTATAACGAAGAAGAGCAAGTGTTAAAGAATATTGATTTCACAATTGAATCAGGAAAAGTAACAGCAATCGTAGGGCCAAGTGGTAGCGGGAAAACGACATTATTTTCACTATTAGAACGTTTTTATGAGCCAACTAGCGGTGCTATTAAATTAGGGAAAGATGCAATTACGAACTATTCATTACAATCATGGCGACGTCAAATCGGTTACGTTTCACAAGATAGTCCGTTAATTGATGGAACGATTCGGGATAACATTTGCTACGGTGTTAAGGGAGAAGTGACAGATGAAGAAATTGAAAAAGTAGCAGCGATGGCATATGTGGATGCATTTATTCATGACTTGCCAAATGGATATGAAACAGAAGTTGGAGAACGTGGTGTGAAACTTTCTGGAGGACAAAGACAGCGAATTGCCATTGCCCGAGCGTTACTTCGAAATCCACAAATTCTTATGTTAGATGAAGCAACTTCTAGTTTAGATAGTAAATCAGAGTCTGTCGTTCAAAAGGCATTAAATAACTTAATGAAAGGCAGAACAACGTTAGTTATTGCACATAGACTTTCTACTGTAGTAGATGCAGATAAAATTATCTTTATAGAAAAAGGGAATCTTACAGGTAGTGGTACACATGATGAATTGTTACGCACACATGACATGTATCGTGAATTTGCAACGCAACAATTGAAAATTAAAGAGGGCGTATTATAAAATGAATCATCAGTGGGGCTTATACTCCGCTGGTGATTCATTTTTAAAAGTTATATAAAAGATGCTACGTAGAAAGGAGAGGTTTTCTTTGCTACCAAAAATTTTAATAGTAGATGACGATCCACATATTAGAGAACTTGTTTCTGTATTTTTAGAGAGGGAAGGATTTCAAACATATGAAGCAATTGATGGTCTAGATGCACTTCAAAAAATAGATGAAGTGAAAGTTGATATGGTTATTCTTGATATCATGATGCCGAATATGGATGGATTTGATGTATGTTTTGAATTAAGAAAATACTATGATATTCCGATTTTGATGCTAACTGCTAAAGGAGAAACATCTCAAAAAGTAAAAGGGTTTCATCTTGGTACGGATGATTATCTTGTAAAACCATTTGATCCGATAGAACTAGTAGTGAGGGTTAAGGCGTTATTGAAACGTTACCAAATTACAGTGTCGCAATCAATTCAAGTTGGAACTGTACTGTTAAATCGTAAAACATTTGAAGTTACAATTGGAGAACAAACGGTTACGTTACCGTTAAAAGAATTCGAATTGCTCTTTACTTTAGGCTCTAAAGCGGGGAGAACTTGTTCGAGAGAGCAATTAATTGAAGATGTATGGGGATATGATTTTGAAGGGAATGAACGCACACTAGACGTTCATATAAATCGGTTACGTGAGAAGTTTCAAGAAGAGAAGTCGAAATTTAGTATTAAAACAATAAGGGGTTTAGGATATCGCTTAGAGGTAAGTAAATGAGAAAAAGAGAACGAATGAGTAAATTCAAGATGCTGAAAGTAACGGGAGCGATAATAGCACTCTTTTCTTTTCTTACTATTATTTGGTCTACAGCATTTTATGTATTATCTAGTATATTGGATGCCCTTGCAATACATTTATCTCCTTTTGTTACCTACCTCATTAGTGACATACTCAGTTTTATATTTATGATTCTTCTTTGGATATTAATTGCAGTATTAATGAGACCGAAGCGAGAGGCGATGATTTGGACTATTATTGAACCGATACAAAAAATTGCAAAAGGGGACTTCTCCGTAAAAATACGAAATGAAGAGAAATATGATGGAGAAATTGGTGTGCTCGTAAAAAGCATAAATGATATGACAGATGAACTGAATGCGATGGAGAAAATGCGCCAGGAATTTGTATCGAATGTTTCTCATGAAATACAGTCACCATTAACTTCTATAAAAGGATTTGCTAGAGCACTACAAGACGATAATCTTTCCGAGGAAAAAAGAAAGCATTACCTTACCATTATTGAAACGGAAACAACGAGATTATCTAAACTAAGTCAAAATTTACTGAAACTAACTCTTTTAGAGTCGGAAGAATATACACCAGAAAGGACGACTTATCGATTAGATCAGCAGTTAAAGCAAATTGTGTTAAATAGTGAACCGCTCTGGGCTGAAAAAGAAATTGAATTAGACCTTGATTTAGAAAAAGTACAAATAAATGCCGATCAAGAAAGTATGAGTCAAGTTTGGATTAATTTAATTCATAATAGTATTAAATTTACTCCAAGTAGCGGTACGATTTCGATCAAGCTAAAAGAATATGAGACATTAGTGGAAGTGCGCATTCGTGATTCGGGGATTGGGATATCTGAGGAACAGAAACAACATATTTTTGAACGTTTTTATAAAGCGGACTCTTCACGAAATCGTGCTTATGGAGGAAGTGGCTTAGGCTTGGCCATTGTAAAAAAGGTACTCGACCTTCATCAAGGAGAAATAAAAGTCGAGAGTGAGGAAGGGAATGGGACGGAATTTATTGTTTGTATTCCGAATTAGGAAGAGAAATAGTGTTAGGAGGAAACCCTTCTAACACTATTTCTCTTTAAAAACACATTTCCCGTTAATGCAACTATATTGATAAGCTTTTCCTTCGTTATTCATACGGTATGAGTAGTCTGATGCTATATCTTTCTTAAAGTCAACATATGCCTCTGCACCGTTTTTATCGTCATCGATATCAACGAATTGAACATGGCGTATAGAATAATCTTTCTTTTCACTTAAACCTCTTTCTTGTAAGTTTGTATGAATACCGTCTACTAACTCGTCAAACAATGACCAGTTTAAATTAAGATTTTCAAATGACTCAGTATGTCTTCCTAAAATACCGTTGTCTTGTATTATTTTATTATTATCGTATGTATAAGAGTATGTAAAATAAGGTTCGTCTTTATATACGACTTCCGCATAATAGCCGATATTATAAAGAGGAGTATATTTTCCGGTTATACTTTGTATTTCTTTTTGCTTATATCCTTTTATAGTATGGAGATATTCGTCAGTATCTTTTTCTATTACTTTATAATGTAGTGGATTACCAAATATAAAGTACATAGCTAAAAATATGATACATAGTCCGACTGCAGTTAGTGGCAAGAACCATTTTTTTCTTTTCATATACATACACCCTCCTATGTGGGGTTTGTTTCTATTTTACATGAATTATGGAAAAAACATGATAATTATAAATAAAAAATCCCTATAGTTACCTACAAGTAACCTACGCACATGAAAGTGCATCATTGCCTTTTTACATAAACATAGATACAATTTTAATATAATACATAACTGAGATGATTAAGGAGTGTTATACTTGGCAGAATTATTACAAGGCAAAAATGCTTTAATTACAGGAGCAGGTAGAGGGATTGGTCGTGCTGTAGCGATCGCTTTAGCGAAAGAGGGCGTAAATGTCGGTCTTTTAGCTCGTTCAGAAGAAAACTTAAAAGCTGTAGCGAAAGAAGTAGAAGCAGAAGGCGTAAAAGCTGTTATTGCGACTGCTGATGTTTCCTCATATGAAGAAGTGACTACTGCGATTGAGACGTTAAAAAACGGTTTAGGATCTATCGATATTTTAATTAATAACGCTGGTATTTCTAAGTTCGGTAAGTTTTTAGAACTAGACGTTGCTGATTGGGAAAAAATCATTCAAGTAAACTTAATGGGTGTATACTATGCAACTCGTGCAGCTTTACCAAGCATGATTGAACAACAATCTGGTGATATCATTAACATTTCATCTACAGCGGGACAAAAAGGTGCACCTGTAACAAGTGCATATAGTGCTTCTAAATTTGGTGTTCTTGGCTTAACAGAATCGTTAGCGATGGAAGTTCGTAAACATAACATTCGCGTAACTGCTTTAACTCCAAGTACAGTAGCAACAGATATGGCTGTAGATTTAGGATTAACTGACGGAAATCCTGATAAAGTAATGCAAGCAGAAGATATTGCAGAGTTTATCGTAGCGCAGCTGAAATTAAATAAACGTACATTTATTAAATCAGCGGGACTTTGGTCTACTAATCCGTAAGGGATAAATGTATAAACAAAAGAAGGGATATTTATTCTATAATGGAGTAAATGTCCCTTCTTTATTTTTCTGTTTATAAGACGGAATTTTCGGTATAATCAAATATAGATAGTAGAAAAGTATGGTATTTACATGAGTACGATTGAGAAATGGACGGCTGTTGATCAATATGTGAGTGATGTGAGGAGGAAAAAGGGATGAAAAAGAAATTTCAAAAATTATAACATGTATCGTATGCAACACAGCTAGCTCGTGGGCCTCCAACATACTTGAAAAGATAAGTTTATATTAAAAATTGGAGGTCAGGAATAGATGAGAACTGAAAAAGAAATGTTAGACTTAATTATAAATACAGCAAAAGAGGATGAAAGAATTCGAGCTGTCATTATGAATGGGTCGCGTGTAAATCCATATGTGAAAAGAGATTGTTTTCAAGACTATGATATTATGTATGTTGTAAAAGATATACAATCCTTTATGTCTAATCATAATTGGATTCATAGATTTGGAGAAATAATGATTGTACAAATGCCGGAAGAAATGTCATTAGTTCCACCAGATGGAGACGGAAAGTTTCCTTATTTAATGCAGTTCATGGATGGGAATCGGATTGATTTAACACTAGTGCCAGTTGAATTAATAAATAATTTCGTTGGACAAGATAGTTTAAGTAAGTTACTTCTCGATAAAGATAATTGTATAGAAGAATTCCCGCCAGCAAGCGATAAAGATTACTTAATAAAAAAGCCTACAAAAAAAGAGTTTTTAGATTGCTGTAATGAATTTTGGTGGTGTAGTACGAATGTGGCAAAAGGATTATGGAGAGAAGAGCTTTCTTATGCGAAAGGAATGCTTGATGGTCCAGTGCGAGATATGTTCATCGTAATGCTAGAAGGGCATATTGGTATGAAAACAGACTTTACAGGTAATGCAGGGAAGTTTGGAAAGCATTTTGAACAGTATATGGAAAAAGATATGTGGGAGCAATTTAAAAGAACTTTTTCTAATGCAGAATATGAAAACATATGGGAGTCATTCTTTGTCATGGGTGATTTATTTAGGGAAGTGGCGAATGAAATTGCTAACACATATGGGTATCGATATCCGCAAGATGATGATGATAAAGTGACGAACTATTTAAAACACGTGAAAGCTTTGCCGAAAGGTAGTACATCAATTTATTAATAATAGTAAGCAGTAAGACTGTCCAAATTACGGACAGTCTTATTTTTGTTTATGAATAACAATTTCTCTAACAAAGTGCAGAGGAATCACATATGAAAATTTAGGGAGGTTTTTATCATGTATTATTTTTATTCGCCACAAATGTTTACTCCATATCAATGGGGACTAGAACGAAATGTTTCGTATGCTTATATGCCATATAACTCATTTTATTATGGAGACTATATAAACTTATTGCCATACGCATATACCCCTCAAAATTATGAAGTACAAATGAAAGCAGATGAGCGTGGATCGTGGACGCCATTTTCTTGGGTTGAAAAATATGCGTACGCATTTTCAGGACCGTACAATAAAGCGGAAGTTGCTCTTACATTTGATGATGGACCGGATTTAGAATTCACGCCAAAAATATTAGATAAGTTAAAACAACATAATGTAAAAGCGACTTTTTTCCTGCTTGGTGAAAATGCTGAAAAGTTTCCAAATGTAGTAAAGCGTATTGCGAATGAAGGGCATGTAATTGGTAATCATACGTATAGCCATCCTAATTTAGCGAAAGTAAATGAGGATGAGTACCGTAATCAAATTATAAAAACGGAAGAAATATTAAAACGTCTAGCCGGCTATGCTCCTAAATTTATACGCCCGCCGTATGGTGAAATACTTGAAAATCAATTGCATTGGGCAACTGAGCAAAATTTTATGATTGTACAGTGGAGTGTGGATACAGTTGATTGGAAAGGTGTAAGTGCTGATACGATTACAAATAATGTGTTAGGGAACTCATTTCCTGGTAGTATCATACTTCAACATTCAACTCCAGGTGGACATTTGCAAGGATCTGTAGAGGCGCTAGACAAAATGATTCCGCAGTTAAAAACGAAAGGAGCACGTTTTGTAACACTTCCAAGCATGTTTCAGACATCGAAAGAAAGAAAGTGAATGTGTTATGAATTGGAAAAAATAGGGTCGTATCGTATAATAAGAGTGTAAGTTAGGGGGGATATAATTGAGCTATGCATTAGTAAACATAGGAATGAGCATATTGATTGGTGTTATATTTATACTTGCTGCACTTATTCTTCGGAAAAATCCACCAACAGATATTAACGCTGCATATGGTTACCGTACGAAACGATCTATGAAAAATAAGGGACTATGGGATGCGGGGAACAGGTATAGCGCAGAAGTGATGAAACAAAATGGATTCATTATGATGTTGATAGGAAGTTTTATTAGTATACTGTTTAAATATCCCCATACAACGTTAGCGATAATGATCTTTATGCTAGTACTAATTATTCGCTTATTCATACGAGTAGAGAAAAAGTTGAAGACACTTGAGCAATAATGAAAAATAGGACTCCCGACCGATATTAGTAGGGAGTCCTATTCTATTTACAAATCATTATTTTTTAGTAATTCTTTTCCTTGCTCTATAACAAATTCATAGTATGCAATATCATATGGATAAATATCTTCAAATGTTATTGTTATCGGCTTATTGTTTAAAACAGAAATAGCTGTAAAAGATGAAATCTCTCTTTTTAATAGTTGTAGAAAAGAAGTTGCATGTACTTTCATCACATCATCTACTTCTTCACCTGGTGCGAATGGAAGTGGATCGATGACATTGTGAAAATACATATGGCAAAACTCGCGATCCGTAAGATTTGAAATTTCATAATCTATTGTAAAGATTCCTTTGTATGCTAAATCGGTCGTTTGAAAGGAAAGGCCTAATTCTTCTTCAATTTCACGAAGACCGCCAATTTGTACATCTTCATCATGCATTATATGTCCAGCTGAAGTAATATCCCATATACATGGGGCTTCTTTTTTATTTTTAGAGCGTAATTGGAAATATAAGAACATATCTTCATCATCTTTTTCTACAAACCAACAATGAAATGTTTCGTGCCAATCACCGTCACGGTGCACTTCATCACGTAATTTCTTCCCAAGTGTATTTCTTTCAGAATCAAATATCGTTAACCACTCTGTCATTTTAATTCCCCTTTCTGCAAATTTTATTATACAATAATTGTATTGAATTTTGGGAAAATAAAGAAAAAAGGGGTCGTTATTAGTGGGAATAGAGAGTAAGAAAATAAAATCGATTATTTCAACAGAGGAAGAATTACGGGGAATATTGGGGCAACCAAGTGAACGAGCTTTAAAAAAAGTTATTTCATCATTAGACCACCATTGCGTAGACTTTCTGTCTAAATCTCCTTTTCTAGTATTATCTACAGCAAATAAATTAGGAGAGTGTGATGCTTCACCGAGAGGAGATGCACCTGGATTTGTTTACGTATTCAATCATAATAAAATTATCATTCCAGAAAGGCCAGGCAATCGTCGTATAGACTCCATTTTGAATATTATTTCCAATCCACGTGTAGGATTAATCTTTTTTATCCCAGGACTTGGAGAGACTCTCCGAATAAACGGCCGAGCGTATATTACAAACGACGAAGCCATTTTGCAAGAAATGCAGGCAAATGGGCGCAATCCGTTACTTGGTGGAATTGTCGTTGAAATAGAAGAGTGTTATATTCATTGTGCAAAAGCTTTTATCCGATCTAAGATGTGGGATCCAGAATCATGGTTGAATAAAAAAGAGTTACCTTCAGCAGCAAAAATGTTGCTGGAGCATGCGAAAGTGAATGCTTCAGAAGAAGATGTTGCACGTTCTTTAGAAGAAAGTTATACAAAAAGATTGTATTAATAAAATTATATTAATATATTTTTATCGAGTATCTATGTGTTTTAAAATGGGATATTTATATATAAACTCTTAATTTATAAGTAGAGAAAATTATAAATAGGTAAATCGATCTGTAAATGAATAACGCTATTGTAAAATATAATAAAAGGAGTTTTTGAAAATAGTTAGTAAAAATAGGCTTGCTTTTTAAAAAGTTGATAACTATAATAAGTTAACAAATAGACATGAACGAAAAAGTAACGATAAGGACACGGAATCATTTTTACGGTTTACAGAGAGGGAAGCCAAGGGTGTGAGCTTCCTAACACGAGAAATGATTTTACCACCTTTGAACTTCAATAGTGAACGAGTAATCTAGTAATTATTGACGGAATCAGCCGTTATCTGAACTTGAGCAATCTAGAGAGAAATACGTCTAGGTTGGAACAAGGGTGGAACCACGAAAACACATTCGTCCCTTTCCTAGGGATGAGTGTGTTTTTTTATAGTTTTAGAGATTGAAAATTGAAAATAATTAAAAAATAGTATTGATTTTGTTTTTTATGCGAGTATAATGAGTTAACAAATAAACATGAACGAAAAGTAACGATAAGGACATGAAATCATTTTTACGGTTTACAGAGAGGGAAGTCAAGGGTGTGAGCTTCCTAACACGAGAAATGATTTTACCACCTTTGAACTTCAATAGTGAACGAGTAATCTAGTAATTATTGACGGAATCAGCCGTTATCTGAACTTGAGCAATCTAGAGAGAAATACGTCTAGGTTGGAACAAGGGTGGAACCACGAAAACACATTCGTCCCTTTCCTAGGGATGAGTGTGTTTTTTTATTACTTTGAAAGGAGGTGCTGTAACATGAAACGATTTGTACGTACGGAAATAACCACCACCTGCATGATTGAAAAGCAGAGTAAGGTGATTGATAAAGATAAAAAATAAAATTGTAGGAGGAGATTAGAAGATGAATAATGTTGTTAATGTAGGGGTGTTAGGATTAGGTACGGTCGGAAGTGGTGTTGTCCATATTTTGAAAGAACATTATAAAAAAATTGTACTTGATACAGGGTATGAAGTGAAAGTGAAGACAGTCGCTGTACGTGATTTAGAAAAAGAACGTGATGTTTGTATTGATGGAATCGTAGTAACAAGTCATGTTGATGAAGTTCTAAATGATTCAAATATTGATATTGTAGTAGAGGTAATGGGCGGAATTGAAGAAGCGAAGCAGCATATTGTTAAGGCTTTACGAAATAAGAAACATGTCGTAACAGCAAATAAAGATTTAATGGCTGTATACGGTGCAGAACTTCTCCAACTGGCGAACGATAATGATTGTGATTTATGTTATGAGGCAAGTGTAGCGGGCGGTATTCCGGTGTTAAGAGGGTTAACAGACGGATTAGCATCAGATCAAATTGAAAAAATAATGGGGATTGTAAATGGTACAACAAATTACATGTTAACAAAGATGAGTCAAAATGGATGGTCGTATGAAGAGGCTTTACAGGAAGCACAAAAATTAGGTTTCGCAGAATCAGATCCGACAGCGGATGTAGATGGGCTAGATGCGGCGAGAAAGGTAGCGATTCTTGCAAACTTAGGTTTTTCGATGAATGTTTCTTTAGATGATGTGCAAGTAAGAGGGATTCGAAAGGTCGAAAAAGAAGATTTACAAATGGCTGAAAAGTTAGGGTTTACAATGAAATTAATTGGTAAAGCAGAGAAACAAGGATCAGCCATTCATTTAAGTGTAGAACCGACTCTTTTACCTAGTCATCATCCATTATCGAATGTAAATAATGAATTTAATGCAGTATATGTTCACGGTCAAGCAGTAGGGGAAGTAATGTTTTACGGACCTGGAGCTGGGAAGTTACCGACTGGTTCTGCTGTAGTAAGTGATATTATTTCAATCGTTAAAAATATGAATCAAGTTCAGAAAAATAAAAGTGCGTTAAAAGAACCAGAGCCGTACGAATTACAGGGAGATGAAGAAGTCGTTTCGAAATATTTCTTGCGTATTTCATTACGAGACGAACCAGGGATGTTGCAAAAAATAACAGAATGTTTTGTTAATTATTCCGTAAGTTTAAAAGAAGTGATTCAGTTACCTTTAAATCGTGAACTTGCAGAAGTCGTTGTTGTAACACACCAAACTTCAAAGTATCAATTTGAACGAGTTTTAGGAGCGATAGAAGATGTCGCAAGTGAAATAAACAGTTATTACATTATTGAGGAGGAAAAACAATATGTATAAAGGATTATTAAAACAGTATGCTTCTTATTTACCAGTGAATGAAAATACACCTGATGTGAGCTTAATGGAAGGGAATACACCGCTTATCCCGTTATTAAATATATCAAAACAATTAGGAATTCAGTTATACGGTAAGTATGAAGGAGCGAATCCGACAGGTTCTTTTAAAGATCGTGGTATGGTAATGGCAGTTGCGAAGGCGAAAGAAGAAGGTTCAGAGGCCATTATTTGTGCGTCAACAGGTAATACATCAGCATCGGCCGCAGCATACGCGGCACGTCTTGGAATGAAATGTATTATCGTAATCCCAGAAGGGAAAATTGCACATGGAAAATTAGCGCAAGCAGTTGCCTATGGTGCTGAAATTATTTCAATAGAAGGAAATTTTGATGATGCACTAAAGGCTGTAAGAAATATTGCTGCAGAAGAGCCAATCACATTAGTTAACTCGGTAAATCCTTATCGAATTGAAGGGCAAAAAACAGCAGCATTTGAAATTTGTGACCAGTTGCAAAGTGCACCAGATGTGTTAGCGATTCCCGTTGGGAATGCCGGGAATATTACAGCATACTGGAAAGGTTTCTGTGAATATGAGAAAGAAAAAGGCTATAAGAAGCCAAGAATTCATGGATTTGAAGCGGAAGGAGCAGCTGCTATTGTAAAAGGACACGTCATTGAAGAACCTGAAACAATTGCAACTGCGATTCGCATCGGTAACCCAGCAAGTTGGTCATATGCAGTAGAGGCTGCTGAGCAGTCTCACGGTGAAATAGATATGGTATCAGATGAAGAAATTTTACATGCATATAGATTATTAGCAAAATCGGAAGGGGTTTTCGCTGAGCCGGGATCAAATGCTTCATTAGCTGGCGTAATGAAACATGTTCAATCTGGAAAAATCAAAAAAGGAGAAACAGTTGTTGCAGTTTTAACTGGAAACGGCTTGAAAGATCCTGATATCGCAATTTCTTCTAATACATTAGACATTGCAAGTGTTTCAAATAATATAGAACAAATTAAAGAGCATATTAAAGGGGTGATTATGTCGTGATACCATTAAGTATTCGTGTTCCTGCTAGTACAGCGAATGTTGGACCTGGATTCGATTCAGTAGGAATAGCTTTGTCATTGTATTTACATGTAGTAGTAAAAGAGAAATCTAATAAATGGCAAGTGATCCATTCCTTTGATGAGTCGATTCCGACAGACGATAAAAATTTAATCGTTAGCACGGCATGTAAAGTTAGTCCTTCTTTATCACCTCATATAATAGAAGTTACTAGTAATATCCCACTAACAAGAGGTCTAGGAAGTAGTGCATCAGCAATTGTAGCTGGGATAGAGCTTGCGAATCAACTAGGCAAATTGAACTTAACGACTGATCAAAAAGTTCAAATTGCTACAAATTTTGAAGGTCATCCTGATAATGTTGCTGCTTCTATATTAGGAGGAACTGTAATCGGAGCACTTGATGGAAAGAATGTTTCGGTTGTAAGAATTGAAAGTAAGGAATTAGGCGTAATATCTCTTATTCCAAATGAAGAGCTAAATACAGATGAAAGTCGCTCTGTATTACCAGAGGTATTTCCGTTTCATGAAGCTGTTAAGGCTAGTGCAATAAGTAATGTATTAGTAGCTGCTTTATGTCAAAAGAAATGGGAAGTTGTAGGGGAAATGATGGAGAGAGATCATTTTCACGAGCCGTATCGTTTAGAGCTTGTACCGTTATTACCATCTATTCGTAAATGTGCAAAAGAATTCGGTGCATACGGTACAGCGCTTAGCGGTGCAGGGCCATCTATTTTTATATTAACGCCGTATGAGAAACGTCAAGAAATTGCTGAGCAATTAGCGAGAGTATTTACGTCTATGAAAGTGTGTGAGCTAGAAATTGATCATAGAGGGATTACTGTAAATAAGGAAGAACATATTGGATTATAAAAAAAAGCTAGCATCGCTAGCTTTCTTTATATTGTAAATATGTTTGCGTATAAAAGAAAAATATTAATGTACAATTTAGTAAATAGTGTATTAATTTGGAGGTGATCATATGAAGAAAGAGTCACCGGAAGAAAAAAGGGAACGTATAAGGCAAAGTGAATTGAAAAACAATCCTACCGGTTCTTTACAGGATGGACTCAACAGAGCTGAAACGGGAAGTCCAGTTGATATGACGGGTGGTATGAATTGGAAAGGTACAGCGCTAGTAATTTTATTGCTAGTTTTAGCGTATATTATATACACTTATTTTTTTAGTTAAGAAATGCATGTTAAAGCTTTGAATGATTTGCTTTTATAATTAGTGAGGATGAAAAAACACGGTTATTGTACTATATATATTAAGCAGATTATAGTTGTCCATATATATTTATTTTTAATCCCAAAAATAGAGCTAGCATTATGCTGGTTCTATTTTTTTGCCACATTCCTGTAACAAAGCCTCTGTATATTCAGTGGTGGAGGTGCAGAAGATGAAAAAAATGATAGCAATATGTCTTCTTACAACGATGTCATTTTCGACTTTAGTCGGATGTGATGTAAAAGGTAGCAATACTGTTCAAGAGTATAAAATAAAGAAAGCGACGTATAAAGAGTTTACTTATGATGTAAATCCAGAGACTTTCACGTTAATTGTAGAACATGATGGCGTAAAGGAACTGGTATCACAGCCTTTACCGAAAATGAAGGTGTCGAATGTAAAAAAAGATAAGGATCGTACATCTTGGGAATATCCAGATCAAAAAGTAAAAGTGAATGTAGAGAAGAAAAAAGATCACTTAAATATTGAAGTGGAATCGACTGGTGCAGAAAGCTTTACTTGGCCGAAAGTACAAGCTGAAAATTATATACTTCCGTTATGGGAAGGGAAGCAAATTTCGAGTAATGATGAAAATTGGAAGAAGTTTTTAAAGGATGATGCATATTCATTTGCTGAATCATTTTCTATGAAGTTTTTCGCGTTAAATGGTTCGAAATATTCAATTGTATATATCGCGAACAATATGTTTAATAATGAGGTGAAATTTCATTCGGATCCGAAAATCGGGTTTGATTTTATACATGAATTTCCGCGTATAAATAAAAATAAAACATATGGATTTCAAGTATATGTGACAAATAATGATGCAGTAAGTATTGCTAAACTGTATAAAGACAATATCGCTCGAAAAGGTGAATTTAAAACATTAAAAGAAAAGGCTAGAAAAAATAAAGAGATAGAAAAGCTTTACGGTGCAGCTCATTTTTATTTTTGGAATCAAAATGGCTTATCAGAAAGTAATGTAAATTGGCCAAAGCTAAGAGAGAAAATAAATAGCCCTTTGTTTAGCCATATAAAAGAGCTTATTCAAAAATATAGTTCAGAGCCTGGGGAATTGAATGTATTAGATCAAGTAAGTAAACAAGATTTCATTGATAAGTATCAAAAAAATGTTATTTTACGTTATATAAACGAAGTGTTATCAATGAAAGAATTTTATAAAGGTGATATTTTTCAAAACGTTAATCAGGAAGCTAGTGTGCTATTAAAGAAAGGTGTAGGTCACTTAACGAATACAGAATTGTATAGCTTAAATAAGCATTTATTAAAGTCGCTACTTGGTGATGCGGTTGAAGAGGTAAGTAAATGGGGTAATGCAGATGGAACGGACATACTAAAGGAAATGAAAGAGGCAGGAATAGAAAAAGCGTGGATTGGTCTGCCAAACTGGGAACAAGGATTTATGCAACCTAATTTCGTGACAGAAGCTAAGGAAATGGGGTATTTAGTTGGTCCGTATGACTCATATCATTCCATTCACGAAAAAAGTGATAAAAATTGGAACACAGCATCCTTTAATGACCCATCATTATACGAAGAGGCTACTGTAACGAAGAAAAATGGAGAAAAGGTGCAAGGGTTTTTAGGTAGAGGGCGAAAATTAAATCCAACTTTATCTCTGCCTAGTGTAAAAGAACGCATGAATGATATATTACAAAATGGTCCTAAATATAATTCATGGTTTATTGATTGTGATGCGACAGGTGAAATTTACGATGACTATTCAGCGAAACATATAACGACACAAGAGCAAGATTTAAAAGCACGTTTAAAACGAATGGACTACATTGCGCAAGAAAAGGGTATGGTCGTTGGTTCTGAAGGCGGAAATGATTTTGCTAGTAGTACGATTGCATTTGCTCATGGTATTGAAACGCCTGTAATTAAATGGGACGATGAAGATATGAGGAAAAACAAAACAAGTCCGTATTATGTAGGCGGATATTGGTCACCGAATCAAAATGTTCCAGAAAAATATGCAAAACAAGTACCGTTAAAAGAAGAGTATAAACAAGTGTATTTAAATCCTGTATATTCAGTACCGTTATATAAATTAGTATACAATGATTCTATAATTACAACGCATCACTGGGAATGGGGAAGCTTGAAAGTAAAAGATGAGGTCGGAAACCGTATGCTATACGAATTATTGTATAACGTTCCTCCGTTGTACCATTTAGATGAAGTAGAGTGGAATAAGCATAAACAAGAAATTACGCAGCACCTGAAAGTTTGGAATGAAGTTCATGAAAAGGCAGTAAAAGAAGAAATGACGAACTTTGCATATTTGTCAGAAGATAAGTTAGTACAATCAGCTTCGTATGGAAAAAACATTGAAATTATTGTGAATTTCTCAAATGAAGAGATAGAAACACAAAAGACGAAAATAAAAGCAAAATCAGCTTTCATTATTAATAATGGAAAGCAAACTATGTATACACCAAACTAATAAAATTATAATATATGAATTTAAAAACAATTTTATATAAATAGTGACTTGCCAAAAATAAGCACGAGAGTATAATGTGAAATGGAGTACATATTGGATTTGCGCAGTAACCTTACAAAATTGTAAGGTAATTGAAAGGAAATTCAATATGAAGGTTAATAGACTTGCATTATAATTGGGAAAGAGAAAGAGAGGCGAATGGATATGAGCTCTGAATTAGAACAGAATACGAGAAGCAGTAAAAAACGTTCTAAAAGAAAGTCAATAAAATGGTTCATTTTAATTCCGTTTTTCCTACTTATTTTTGGTGGAGTAGGATATGGATCGTTAATATATAATAAAGCAAAAGCAGTAGTAAGTGATGCATATGCACAAATTGATAAATCATCGAAGCGTGATAAAGAAGTTGAACCTTTAAAGGATAACATTTCAATTCTAATCATGGGTGTTGATGGTAGTGAAATGAGAAAAAGTCAATACGGAGAAGCTGTTCGAACAGATGCACTTTTATTAGCAACAATTAATAAAGATGATAAATCAGTTAAATTAGTAAGTATTCCGCGTGATTCACGTGTATATATTCCATCTAGAAAGAAATTAGATAAAATTACACATGCACACGTATTTGGTGGTGTTGAAAGTACACGCGATACAGTGGAAAGATTTTTAAATGTTCCTGTTGATTATTATGTGAAGTTTAACTTTGAATCATTCGTACAAATTGTCGATTCACTTGGTGGTATTGATATTGATGTACCAGTTACTTTCACTGAACAAGATAGTAAAGACCAAGCAGGTATGATTCATTTAGAGAAAGGCTACCAACATTTAAATGGAGAACAGGCACTTGCGCTTGCAAGAACGCGTAAAATTGACAGTGATGCAATGCGTGGTCAAAGACAACAACTTGTAATTGAAGCAATTGCTAAAAAAGCGATGTCTGTTCAATCTATTAGCAAAATGGGCTCTTTACTTGATGCGGTTGATAAAAATATGAAAACGAACTTAACTTTCGATGATATGCTTGCTATTACGAAAAATATGGCAGGATCTAATTTGGAAATGGAAAAAATGCAAGTGGAAGGTACGGATAAACGTATCGGAGGCATTTATTATTACATTCCAAATGAAAAAAATGTGAAAGATATTTCGAAAAAATTAAATGAACATTTAGGTGTAACACCAAAGCCAGTTCGAAATGAATAATAAAAAAAGATTGGTCTTTGCCAATCTTTTTTTATCGAGATGGATTTGTAACTTTTCTGTAACGATTTTTTATACTTAAATCATTACAATTTATATAAACAAAAGGTGCAATTATACGATATACTAGAGGAGAAGATTTGGCAATTAACTCCTAATGCTGAAGAGAAGCAAATGCAATTCATCAAAACTATAGAACGAATCGATTTGATAGGAGATCGAAATAGACTAAAGTAAATTTTCTTGAATATTGTTCAAAATGCCATTAAATATTCACATAAAAATGGTAAAGTATATATTGAAGCGACTAAAAATAAAGGACAAGCAGTGATAAAGGTGAAAGACGAAGGGATTGGAATTGCTAAAGAGCATTTACCGTATATAGAACAGTCATTTTACCAGATTAATAATTATGCTACAGGTGCGGATCTTGGTTTAGCCATCGTTAAAAAAATGGTGGAGCTTCATGGAGGTACAATAAATATTATAAGTAAAGAAGGAATAGGAACGACCATTTTGATAAAACTCCCATTATAATACATATAAAATCTGTTTATATAGTGTAATAAAATAAATAGATGTATAATTATATTGGGTGATTTATATATAAGATTAATAGGGAGAGGAATTCGATAGAATGGAAAAAGTTTTTAAAATTAAACGAGTAGTATTCGTTTTAATAGCGATTGCAGCAGTAGCTATTGGGTATTTCATGTTTCAATCCATTACTTCACCAGCAAAGGCTGTTGCAAAACAAGAAAATGTAGTACAACTCGCAAGTGAACAACCGAAAGTAGAAATGAATAAAACGGCACCAAGTCGTTTTAATGGTAAGGAAAGAAAAGTTGCTTATCTTACATTTGATGATGGCCCGGGGAAATATACGGCTGAATTATTAAATACGTTAAAACAACATGATGCGAAGGCGACATTCTTTTTAATTGGAGCGAATGTAAAAGAGTTTCCAGATTTAGTGAAACGAGAAAATGCAGAAGGTCATTATGTAGGAATGCATAGTATGACGCATAATTTTGCTAAGTTATATAAAAATGGCGAGTATGTAAATGAGATGAAAGAAGATCAAAGCTTAATCGCCAATATTATTGGGAAATCACCTAAATTAACACGTCCACCATACGGTTCAATGCCTGGATTAAATGAAAGTCTTCGAAATAAAGTGGTAGAGGGCGGCTTTAAAGTGTGGGATTGGACAATTGATTCATTAGATTGGAAATATAATAAAATGCAAGTTGATGCAGCTGCAGCACAAATTGCTCAAAATGTATTAACAAATGCAACAAAACCACAAGAAGTCATTTTAATGCATGATATTCATCCGCAATCAGTTGCTGCTGTGCCAGCAATTTTAAAAGGGTTAAAAGAAAAGGGTTATGAGTTTGAAGCTTATCATGAAGAGAGTCACTTCCCAGTGAATTTCTGGCATGATAACCGTATGTAATGGAGGAATGAACGTTGAAGTATGGAAAAGTAGCAGTAGTTGGAGCACTATCAGTAGGACTATTAACAGGTTGTTTCGGTGAAAAACCAGAAGAAAACCTATATACAGCTTTTGAAACAGCGGCGACACAAGAGAAATCATTAGTTGATGAAGCGAAAAAATTAGAGAAGTTAGAGAAGGAAGGCCAAGAACTATATTCTCAAATTTTACAAGAAGGTAAAGATCATAATGACGCTGTTATGAAGAAAATAGAGCAGGCTACTGCCAATGTAGATAATCGTGAAAAAACTTTGAAAAATGAGAAAGAAATGCTAGAAAAAGCTCAGAAAGAAACGAAATCTGTTCAAGGAAATATAGAGAAGCTTGAAGATAAAAAGTTACAAAAACAAGCGAAAGCAGTAGAAGAGTCGTATAAAAATCGTTATGATGCATTCCAAAAGATGAATGAAAATTATACGAAGGCGTTAGCGACCGAAAAAGAATTGTATGAAAAATTAAAAGTAAAAGAAACGAAATTAAAAGAGATTGGTGAAAAAGTTAAGGCTGTTAATGAATTAACTATGGAAGCACAAAAATCAAAAGAGCAATTTAACAATTTTACAAAAGAGTATAATGACAGTAAATTAGCATTCTACAAAGATGCAGAGATTAAGATTAAAGATAAGAAATAAAGAAGAGTTTTAAGAGTAATAAAAAGCCGGAGAAACATCGTCACAAATGTTTTTTCGGTTTTTTACGTTAAATGAATAGAAAAGACTGGAATTGATATCATAAAAGAGTTATAGTGAATTATTCCAAGGGAAACATTGTAAAGTAAGGAGACTGGAAATATGTCATATGAATTTTTACTCAAATTAGGTTTAGCACTCTTTTTAGGATTATTCATCGGGATAGATAGGCAGCTAAAGAATAAACCACTTGGTGTGAAAACAAGTATGGTTATTTCTGTAGCAAGTTGTTTAATTACGATGGTTTCAATTGAATCTGTACATGTATATTCTGTTCCAGGGCATACAAATATGGATCCCATGCGTTTAGCTGCTCAAATTGTGAGTGGAATTGGTTTTCTTGGAGCAGGTGTTATTTTAAGAAGAAGTAATGACGTTATTTCTGGATTAACGACCGCCTCTATGGTGTGGGCTGCTTCAGCTTTAGGTATTGCGATTGGAGCAGGATTTTATTTACAAGCGACGGTCGCTATGATTTTAATTATTTTAGCAATTAATGTACTTCCGCAACTTGTGAAAATTGCAGGACCATATTCATTAAGACAAAAGGACTTGTCTATTAAAATTACTGTAAAAGAGCATCATGAGTTAGATGGTATATTTAAGCAGATTAAAAATTTAGGAATGCATGTAAAACGCGTGAAGATTAAAGATATAGATAGTGGAGCATTTCAGCAATTAGAGATGGTTATTTTAGCTCCAGAAGATTTATATACAACTGAGCTATATAGTTCACTAAAAGAGATAGATCGTGTTGTTTCAGTTGAAGTGGAAAGTAGATAATTGTAAGAAAAAAGAGTGAAGTGAATTGAATTCACTCTTTTTTTGTTTGGATTTTTAAGGAAGTAAATTGATATAATGATGAGTAAGCAAGGGGGGAGAAATGATGGAAATACATATTAGAAGAGCGATAAGAGATGATATACCATGTATAGCAAAGGTCCACGCTGATAGTTGGAAAACGACATATAAAGGCATATTCCCTAACGAGATTTTAGAAAATATAACATATGAGCAACGGGAAAAACAATGGGAAAATATTTTTCAAAAAGAATGTAATCATCAATTTAGATTTGTAGCAGAGACGTTAAATGGAGAAATAGTTGGATTCATCGATGGAGGAGCAGAAAGAACTGGTACATATAATTGTGATGGAGAATTATATGCGATTTACCTTTTACAAGAGTATCAAGGCATGAAAATAGGACAAAAGTTATTTCAAGCTTTACTATCTGAATGTACAAACAATAATATGCAATCACTTATAGTATGGGTTGTTACGAATAACCCTTCTAAAACGTTTTATGAAAAGTTTAATCCAGAAAAAATTGATACAAAATTTTTAGAAAGATTACAGGTGGAAGAGACAGCGTATTATTGGAAAGATATTAATAATATTATTATGTAAAGTGTATGTTTGAAAAAGGTATACCAATTAAAGTATACCTTTTTTGTTTCACTCGAATGGTTTGGACATAATGCGAAAGATATATGAAAAGAAGAAATGAAAGTTTTAACAAATAGAAATTTAGAAGTAGTAACTTCTTAATATAAAATGATGTAAGAGTCTCTCATTGTAGAGACTCTTTTTTTATAAAAAATAATAACCAAAAATTACCATGTATTTAAATTAAAATTTAACACAATTTATATATAAATAAGGAGGTGATTGGTAATGGCTAGAAATCGTAATTCTAATCAATTAGCATCACATGGAGCACAAGCGGCTTTAGATCAAATGAAATATGAAATTGCACAAGAGTTTGGTGTACAACTTGGCGCTGATACTTCTTCACGTGCAAACGGTTCTGTAGGCGGTGAAATTACAAAACGCCTTGTAGCGATGGCAGAACAACAACTTGGTGGCGGATATACTCGCTAATTGTAGAAGGTTATAGGAGAAAGGAAGGATTCTTCCTTTCTTTTTTTTTTCAATTAATTGGTATGGATATATTGCGAACAGGATTCAAAGAATAGGAATAGTACTATATTTTCCCCAATTTCTTTTGTTGTGAATGGGAAGTAGTAAAGATGTAATAGCCCTGGTGGAATGAAAAATCACGTTCCAGCAGGGCTATTATATGGTAAGAAATATATGATGAAAGGTTCCGAAGTCAACATGTTAAAAAAAGAAAACTGTTGTTTAATTGCGCTTGCATCAGTTCCACTTGTTATGACGTTAGGGAATTCAATGCTTATTCCAATCCTGCCGACTATTGAAAAGAAATTACATATTTCATCATTTCAAGTATCCATGATTATTACAATATACTCTATTGTAGCTATTTTACTTATACCGATTGCTGGTTATTTATCAGATAGATGGGGACGAAAGATGGTAATGGTTCCGAGTTTGCTGATTGCGGCTATAGGAGGAGCGATAACTGGTTGGGTATCTTGGAAAGTTGATAATCCCTACACTTGGATATTAATCGGTAGAGCGATTCAAGGTATTGGTGCTGCTGGTGCGATGCCAGTTGTTATACCGTGTGTTGGTGATTTATACAAAGATGAAAAACAAGTTAGCACAGGTTTAGGAATCATCGAAACATCCAATACGTTTGGGAAAGTGTTGAGCCCTATTTTAGGGTCTGCTCTGGCTGCCATTGTATGGTTCTTGCCGTTTTGGGCGATTCCAGTTTTATGCGTAGTATCAATTGTTTTATTACTTGTTCTAGTAAAGGCAAAGAAACAAGAAGGAGAAGTACCGCCACTTAAAGAGTTTATCAAATCTATTCTCGCTACGTTTCGAGAAAAGGGAAGATGGTTGATTGCCATTTTTGCATTAGGTGCAATTATTATGCTTATTTTATTCGGAATTCTCTTTTATCTGTCGACTATACTGGAATCAAAGTATGACATTCATGGTATATGGAAAGGGTGTGTACTTGCGATTCCGTTACTTGTACTGTCACTTAGTTCATATATGGCTGGCAAAAAAATTGGAGATAATCAAAATGTGATGAAGAAGTGTATTTATATTGGTTTTTTAATGGCTGCTGCATCAGTTATCATTCCTTTATTTATAAAAGGGATTTATTTACTAATTCTTTGTCTCGTTATTATGGGGATAGGAATTGGTATGGCACTCCCATGTTTAGATGCTCTTATTACACAAGGGATTGAAAAGGAGCAAAGGGGGACGGTTACGTCATTTTATAGTTCTATGCGATTTATCGGTGTAGCAGCTGGACCACCTCTATACTCTTTTTTCATGAAAGGTGCTGACCATGAAGTGTTTTATGTAACAAGTATATGCGCTGTTATCGGTGCTGTTATAGCGATCATTTGGATTAAACCAGCAAAAGATGCAAAGAACGTAAAACAGAAACCGGAACCTACTTCATAATTTGAAAGAGAATTGCATGATGTTTTCAGTAACATGCAATTCTCTTTCGTTCATTAAGAATAAATAACTTGTTTTAACATATAAAGCGCGACACCCCATATGATGAGACCAGAAAATTTATTTAATAACACGATTGTCTTTCCGGTTGAGTCCATTCTTTTTAGAAATTTCCCCGCGAAAGCTAAGCTTATAAACCAAATCCACGAAACGATAATAGTTGCAAGTGTGAAAGCCCATTTTTCACTTCCTATGTATTGAATAGAATTTGTTCCGATTACACCGATTGTATCTAAAATTGCATGTGGATTTAATAACGAAACCGATGCAGCAAAAAGGATTTGCTTTTTTAATGGCATGCTGTTTTCTTGTTTTATATCGTTGGAAGGGTTACTTCTCCAAATAACAAAGCCCATATATAGGAGAAAGAAAAATCCAATTATATATAACGAGTTAGTTAGCCAAGAAAAAGTAAGGAGTACAAGGGAGACACCTTGCACCGCAATCAATATGAGTAACGTATCACATATTGAGGCAGTTAATACGACAGGGGCTGTCCTCCAAATGTTTGGTTGGCTCGCACCTTGATTAAAGACGAAAACATTTTGGACGCCTAATGGAATAATAAGACCAAATGCAAGAATGATACCATGAATAATTGCCTCACTCATCATATTACCTCCTATTTAAATTTATTATGATAGTGTATATTGTATAGAAGAAATGAAAATTTGTATCCATAAGAGGAGAAAGTAATGAAACAATATGTAATTTGCCAAATTATCAATGGAGAAAAATATTTAGCTGCTTATGCGGAGACGAAGCAGGAAGCAATTGAAAAAGCAGAATTGTTAGGATTACGAACGGGAAATCGATACACCGTTATTACTGCAGAGGAAGCAGTAGGGTTAACGTACCCTTAAACAACGTATAATAATGATACAGAAAGTAAATAAGCCTAGTAATATATTATTACTAGGCTTATTTTTTTGAAAGCGTTACGTGTTCTCGTATGAAAAGTAATAATATTATGAGTCAAGTTGACGGAAATAACGATTTGATTTTCGATCCTGATTTCCGTTTCTATAGTCATCAATATATTGTCTGAAGTTCCACGATTGTAAAAACTTATTTGCAGCATTGTAACCAGAATTGTATAGCCACTCTTTTTCTTCCTTTGTTAAATCGAAGTTTGTACTTGTAATGGCTCCTGTTGGAATTGTAATTGTTCTTGCTTTTGATTCCTTGTCTAAATGACGTAAATCATGGGCTTGCATCATTGTTTTAAAAAGTCCTTTGAACATAGAGATAGGCTCGTTGTAGTGGGCGGGGTCAGCTTGAATCTCATCTTTTACGAAATGAAACCCAAAAGTCGGCCAGCGGGGAGAGGTAGGAGAGTCGAAAATCCAAATTGGATAATTGCTTAAAATTCCTCCATCAACCATATAACAAGGTTGCTTCCATTTAGAGGTTCTCCATTTTACGGGCTCAAAGAAGAAGGGGATTGTACTACTCATTCTTACAGCTTTAGCAATAGAAAAGCGATAATTTAAAAATCCGTAGTTTGGTAAGTCATCGGGGAAGATAACCATTTTACCATTACTTATATCAGAAGCAATAATTTTAAGCTTATTTAAATCAGGTAAATCTGTAAATAAGTGAACTCCTTTTTTTCGCAGTAATTCTTCAATCCATTCTTCTATAAAAATATTAGAGTAAATACCAAGACTAGTCCATGCGCTTAATCCTTTGCCGATAAATGGAATTCTGTCAATAAAGGTTTTCTTCGTAAATTTATTATAATCAATGTCAGTTATAATCGTTTTTAACTCTGAGCAAGAATATCCTGCTGCTAGGAGCGCGGCGATAATGGAACCAGCTGATGTTCCAGCTACACGCTCCCATTCATAGCCTTTTTCAGCTAACGCGCAAATTGCCCCTACATGCGCAATTCCGCGTACACCGCCTCCTTCAAAAACACCATCAATCTTCATCCATCATACTTCCTTTCGCATAAAGTATTTGAAAATGGCAAAAAAGCACGTATTGTACGTGCTTTTTTACAATAGTTTTTAAATTTACTAGCAGCCTACAAAGCCGCCCCAACAGCTAGCTCCAATGATGATTAGAAGGATAAATAAAACGATTAATAAAGCGAAACCTCCATAACCACATCCACCGCAACTACCGCCGTAGCCGTAACCGCCGCAACTATATCCGTAACCCATGTGGAATTCCTCCTTATATTAAAGATAAAAATGAACGAGGGGAAAATGTACTGGAAGAAATAATGAACTATCGTGTTTGTAGGAACAATGTATACTATGCTTTTTTTAACTTGTTCGCGTATGTAGGAAGAGCCCGTTTTTTTGGAGGCTTGTTGTTTTTATAAAGAATGGAGTATAATTTTTGTGCGATGATACAAATAAGTATGTAAATATAAGGAGAATGTATGAATAAACAAATTGAAGTATTAATTGATAAATATGGGCTCACACATTTAAAAGAGGAACTTATGAATACTGTATTTCCTTGTATAAAAGTTGTGCCAAAGCAGGCGGAAACAGTAGCGATAGGTAGTTCGAAAATGGGAGGGATTCCTGACTTACCAGCTACATTTGAATACCCAACGCATAAAGGAAATCCGTTACAGTTTATCGCTCAATTTAATTTAAATGATTTACAAAATGTTGGTATAGATCACGATTTTCCTGAGAAAGGGATGTTATATTTCTTTAGCGTTGAAAATTACTTTGAAGAAGATGTGAATCCAACCGAAGCGGGACGTGTGCTTTATTATGATGTTCCTGTTGAGCAATTACGAAGAGCGGATGAATTGCAAACGAATTATAATCAGTGTGCAACTACTTTTGAATTGACATATAAATTGCCAGAGCTCTTCATTGAAGATGAGGCTGATTCAGATCGATTCTTACAATTGCTTGAAGAGTTAATTCCAGATAACTACGATAACCATCAAATATTTGGTGAGCCATTTTCTGTACAAGATGAGGTATTGTACGAAACTGGACAGTATATGGAAATAGACCCGCAGCAAATGACGCTTTTATTCCAAATTGATTCAGATACTAAAAATTGTAATATGATGTGGGGAGATTTAGGGATGCTTTATTTCTGCATTGGAAATGAAGACTTGAAAAATCGACGTTTTGAAAATGCATGTTGTGTATTACAAACTTGTTAATGAAGAAGGTTGTTCTTATAAAAAGAACAGCCTTTTTACAATGTTAAATATGCATAATCTCATATGACCTATACGAAAAAGTATTGTATACTCTGAAACTATACGATACTTTTTCGTATAGTTATAGAATGTAAGGAGTGACATGATGGGAAAGACAAGTAAGTATGTGACAGCTGCCGCACTTTGTTCAACGATAGTAATGGGAGGCTTACAGGCTTCATCTGTATCTTATGCTGCTACGAATTCAACTGTAGCGACATCACAATCAGATGCAAAGTTGTTAAATGATTTTAGAAAAGAATTAAAAAAACAGGTTGATAATCGAGAAGAAAATATTACAATCACATATAAAACAAAAGATGGAAATGCTAGAAATGTGATGGACCAATTGTACGGCGAGTTTAATAAAGTTGTAGATGCAGATGAGTATGTAAAATATAATGTAGCGTCTACTAGATATTCTATTAAAGGATTACCAGGAAACTATACGTTTACACTGCAAGTTAAGTACCGTGAATCAAAAGAGCAAACACAATATGTAAAATCTCAGGCGAAAGCGATTATCGGCTCGATTGTAAAACCAGGAATGGATGAGCATGAGAAAGTAAAAGCTATTCATGATTACGTTGTAAAACATGTATCGTATGATACGTCTTATGGAGCATATACAGCATATGAAGCGTTAGCGAATCGTTCTGCCGTTTGCCAAGGATATACGTTATTAACATATGAATTACTAAAAGAAGCGGGTATCCAAAACCATATTGTAACAGGTACAGGAAATGGACAAGCTCACGCATGGAATTTAGTGAACATTGAAAACAAATGGTACCACCTTGATACTACATTCGATGATCCAGTGCCAGATAAAGCTGGACGTGTAACATATTCATATTTTAATATGTCTGACGAGCAGTTAAGTAAAGATCACGAATGGGATCGTAGCAAATATCCAGCGGCAACTACAAGTTATTTCAGTGAATTAACAAATAAAATAAAAGCTGGTAGCTCAAAAACTGTCGTATATGAGCAGATGTTAAAAGAAACAAATCTACAATACTTATCTGCAGAATACGGAGCAGAAAATTATAATGAATTTAAGAAAAAGTTACAGCAACAGTTTGCAGCTAAACCAGAAAAAGTAGAAGTGCGATATAAGCAGTCCATGGATGGGACGATGCAAGATATAAAGAAAGTATTAAATGAAATAAATTGGCCAAAAGGTGCAAAGCGTGTGTCTTATCAAGTAGCGCCTTATAGTGCATTGGCGGGTTATTCATTAGCTACAATTACGTTTACGTATTAAGCAATGGGAAAAAGCATCTGTAAAAGATGCTTTTTTTATTTATTGATTACTTTTTAATATTAAGAATTATGTGATAAAATAAAAGGATAAGGATGTGAATGCGGAATGAACTTGTTCGAAAGTAATATATTTACATTGATATATACTTGTTTAGTAATCGGACTTGTCGTTTTATTTTTCCTATCATTTACTTTGTTTATAAGAAGAGTATTGCAAAACAGCGTTGCAAAAAAACAACATGTGATGCATATGAATAAGAAGCTAGATCGAATTATTGAATTGCTTGAGAAAGATAAGAAATAGTGATAGAAGATGTATGAAAAGGGGAAAGAGAATGGCCAATTATATAAAAGAATTACGTGAAAAAGTAGGGCATGATTATGTTTTCTTAAACTTTGCCGGTGGTTTTGTATTTAATAAAGAAGGAGAAGTATTACTGCAAAAAAGAGGAGACTTTAACGCTTGGGGCTTTCCTGGCGGGGCAATGGAAATTGGAGAATCGGCTGCAGAAACTGCAATTCGAGAAATAAAAGAAGAAACCGGGTATGATGTAGAAATAAATGAGCTTATTGGAGTGTATACAAAATATTTTCAATCATATCCAAATGGAGACAAGGCACAGTCAATTGTGATGTGTTTTTCATGCTCAATAGTTGGAGGGAATAAAAAAATAGATGGTGATGAAACGTTGGATTTGAAGTTTTTCCCGTTAGACGACATGCCACCGTTATTTTGTAAACAGCATGAAGATTGCCTGCAAGATTTATTGGAGAAAAGAGTAGGGGTATATCGTTAACATATAAAAAAAGAAGCTAAATGAGATTAGCTTCTTTTTTATGTTTTATTTATTTCCACCAATCATCAAACATTGATGCTGGTACTTGTCTTTTATGCTCACTCACTGTGTAACGTTTTTCAATCTTTTCTGCAACGTCAGCTGGAACTGTTTTACCTTCTAAATAGTCATCAAGTTGATCATACGTAATACCTAACTCTGTTTCATCAGCTTGACCTGGCTTTTCATCTAATAAATCAGCTGTTGGCATTTTTAAGTAAAGTCGCTCGTCCGCACCTAATTCTTGCAATAGAGCGCGTCCTTGGCGTTTCGTTAATCCCGTTAATGGTAATAGGTCTGCACCACCATCTCCGAATTTTGTAAAGAATCCTGTTACAGCTTCTGCAGCGTGATCTGTTCCGATAACAAGGAGCCCTTTTTGTCCACCGATTGCATATTGTGTAACCATGCGGATACGTGCTTTTACGTTACCTTTATTGAAATCTGTTAACGATTCATCTAATAAGTTTGCGTATTGATTTGAGAAAGCATCAACAGTTGAAGCGATATCAAATGCAACAGATTGATCAGCTTGAATAAATTGTAATGCTAATTGCGCATCATCTTCATCTTTTTGCACTTTATAAGGAAGGCGCACGGCGATAAACGTTGCATTACCACCTTCATTACGAATTTCCTCCACTGCAAGCTGAGCTAAACGTCCAGCTAATGTAGAGTCTTGTCCGCCACTAATTCCAAGTACAAATCCTTTCGCACCTGTTTTTTTTACATAATCTTTTAAGAAATCAACACGTTTACGGATTTCTGCTTTCGGATCAATTACAGGTTGAACGTGTAATGCTTTCATAATCTGTTCTTGCAATGTCATTATGTTTTCCTCCTATTCATATTAAAGCGGTAAATAAGTTTATATGTATATTGGTACATACTTCTATCCTTTATTATTTCGCAAAATTAACGAATATACAATAGGATGTGTGTATGAATATGAATGTAGTCATTATAATGAAACTGCATCGTTTAAGCAATCTTTTTGAAACCTTTCAATAATGTAAGGTTTTTGTCATTTGAATCGATGGAAGGGATTTCCGTACTTTACTAATATAAGAACATAGTTAGTAGAAGGGCGGAGAAGTAATATGAATATTAGAGAACTCGCATATCGGAATGTGACGCGAAATAGACGAACATATTCAGCATATTTTTTAAGTAGTGCATTTGCTATTATGGCCTTTTTTGTTTATTCGTTTTTTGCGTTTCATCCGGCATTAAGTGCTGGAGAATTGGGACGATATGTGTTCGTAAGTATGTCTTTTGCACAGTCCATTATTTACTTATTTACATTTTTCTTTATTTTATATTCGATGGGAATGTTTTTAAAAACGAGAAAGCGTGAACTAGGAATTTTAATGATGTTAGGTATGACGAAATATCAATTAAAGCGTCTTATCTTTTTTGAAAATATTATGATTGGAATAGGGGCAATTATTTTTGGGATACTTGCTGGAATGCTATTTTCCGGAATATTAATATTTATAGCTCCAATGATATTAAAGTTAGATATTTCCTTACCCTATTACATTCCAATGAAAGCCATTGTTGTAACGAGTATGATGTTTTTCGTATTATTTATGATCATTTCATTGTTTAGTGCAGGAATGATTCGAAAAAATAAAATTATGAAATTGTTTAGAGGATCGGCAGAAGCGAAGCCGGAACCGAAAGCATCCATTATTTCTTCTATATTAGCAGTTATATTGCTTAGTGCCGGATATGCAGGAGCGCTTATGTCACACGGTGCAATGGTATTTATCATGATGATTCCTGTTACAACGGTAGTCATTATTGGTACGTATTTGCTGTACAAGCAGTTGAGTGTTTTTATTATTAGACTATGTAAAAAAAGTAAACGTTTTTATTGGACACAGACAAATATTATTACATTGTCAGATTTAGCTTACCGTATGAGAGATAACGCAAGAATGTTCTTTATTGTAACGATAATTTCAACTGTAGCATTTTCAGCAATAGGTACATTAGTTGGGTTTACATCAATGACAAAGGCGATTATGGAGAGACCAATTGCGTTTCACTATCATTCTAAGCAAGGAAATAGTAATGAATCACAGCATTTGAAGATGATTGACGAAGGGTTAAAGAAACATAGTATAGCAGCTTCAAAAACTAATATTTCAACGAAGAAAACGGAGGAGCAGTCGTTAAGAAGCACCACGTTTATAAAGGAATCAGACTATAAGGAATATGCGAAGTTAACAGGAGAACCCTTTCATGCGGTATCAAAAAAAGAAGTTTTATTTTTGGCAGTTGATATACCAGGACCACCGATGAAAGAAAGAAAAGAAATTACGTTGCCGCATTTGAATGAACCTTTAAAAGTGAAAAAAATTAATACGTCTTCATTAAGTAAAATAATAAGAGGTAACGTTTATGTAATCTCTAACAAGCAGTATGATGCATTACAAGATGGATTTAAAGAGGAAAAAAATTATGTATACAAAACAGAGGGAACGAAAGATGAAATTGAGGTTGGGAAAGAACTAACGCATCAGATGAAACCTTATGAAGAACATGCAACGTTTAGTGCAGAAGAGTACGCACAAAACCAAAGTTTACAAATTGCAGGACCAATTCTATTTGTAGGTTTCTTTATCGGTATTGTATTTTTCGTATGTGCAGGAAGCTTCCTTTATTTCCGTTTGTTTTCTGACTTGGAGGATGATACTCGTTTGTTTGAAATGATTCGAAAAGTAGGCTTAACAAGTGGAGAATTATCGAAAGTAGTTACAATCAGGTTGGGACTTTTATTCTTCGTTCCAATAGGTGTTGCAACATTACATGGGGCAGTAGCGTTAACTGCACTCGGACAGATGTTTGAGTACTCACTATTTAAAGAAAATGCGATTGTATTAAGTATTTTCATAGTAATTCAAGTTGTATATTTTTTACTGATTCGATTTCGTTATTTAAAACAATTGAAAGAGAGATTACGTATTCGTTAAATGTGTTTTTTTAACTTGAGTACAAAATTTTCTAAAAAGAGGCAGGTATTACCAAAAAGTGATAAAATGGAAAAAGCGAGGTGAAAAAATTAATAAATAGTAAGGGAGGAAGTAATATGAAAGCAACAGGAGTTATTCGAAAAGTAGACGAATTAGGACGAATTGTAATTCCTAAAGAATTACGTGATGTATTGGGAATACAAATTAAATCACCGCTTGAAATTTTCGTAGAAGAAGACAAAGTCATTTTACAAAAATATCAACCTTACAATGCTTGTCAAATAACAGGTGATGTTTCAAATCAAAACATATCATTAGCAAATGGAAACATTACTGTTAGTATAGATGGAGCGAAATATTTAATAAAAGAAATAGAGAAGTTTTTAAACAAGAGTGAGGCTTAGTCTTAATTTATATTATTTTAAAAATTTCATATCATTCTTGAAAGACAATAAAAGGACCAATTTAGTGGTCCTTTTATTTTGGTTATTGGTTGTACCAATCGGATTTTTGATGTCTACAAATTACGAGATAAATAAAAGAGTAGTATAAATTTCGTAAGCCTTATTGAGAAATATTTTTAAGGAAGGAAAACGAAACAACTAAAACGAATGTTACATGTAAGCATTTTCAAAAGTGGTCTGAAATGAAAATAATATATTTTCAGGAGGGATTACGATGAACAGTAGTACAGCGAATAAACAAAAAGGTATACAATTGATTCCTTTTACAGTAGATAAGGTAGTTGAACAAGTAAATGAAATTCCACCAGGTGTACAACTCATTCATGCTCCACAAGTATGGGAGAAGAGTGCAAAAGGTAAAGATATTGTTGTTGCCGTATTAGATACAGGGTGTGATATGAATCATATAGATTTAAAGGATCGTATTATCGGCGGAAGAAATTTCACGAAAGATTACGAAGGAGATCCAAATATTTATCTTGATAATAACGGACATGGTACTCATGTAGCTGGGACAATTGCAGCGACTGAAAATGGAGTTGGTGTTTTAGGAGTGGCACCACTTGCTAAAATGTTAGTGTTAAAGGTTTTAGCAGGAGATGGTTCTGGAAGTTATGAGCAAATTATTGAGGCGATACATTATGCTATAAATTGGAGAGGGCCTAATAAAGAAAGAGTTAGAGTCATTTCCATGTCACTTGGTGGCCCGCAAGATGTTCCAGAATTACATGAAGCAATTCAAAATGCGGTAAAGCAAGATGTTCTCGTCGTATGTGCTGCTGGGAATAATGGAGATTGTAATGATAATACGGAGGAACTAGATTTCCCAGGTGCATACTCAGAAGTAATTGAAGTCGGTGCCGTCAATTTAGAGCGGAAAATCGCATGTTTTAGTAATTCAAATCAAGAAATTGATTTAGTGGCACCAGGCGATGAAATATTATCTACGTATCCTGAAGGGAAATATGCGGTATTAAGTGGAACTTCTATGGCCACACCGCATGTCGCTGGAGCGCTGGCATTGCTCATAAAGCAGTGTGAAAGGGAATATGGTAGAAAGTTATCAGAACCAGAAATATATGCACAACTTATTAAAAGAACTGTACCTTTAGGATATGAACGTACATCTGAAGGGAATGGATTAATAGATTTATTGAAAGAATAACAATTACTAAAAACCATCTCATATTTTTATGAGATGGTTTTTAGTGTGGTTTTGTTGCATGTAACGGAGACTCTAGTATTGAATTCTTTTTCGCGAAATGTATATTAGGCTGGTGGTTATCTCGTACGTCTGTCCATAAAATGATAAAAGGTACATGGAACTGGTATCGCAATAACCTAAAACGCTATGAGACTAGAGGAGGTAAATGCTGATGATATATCAAGCTATCCAGCAGTTAATTGATCGTGCTATCAAAATTCAATTGATTGAACAAGAAGATGCAATATATACAAGGAATAAAATCCTTTCCTTACTTCGTTTAGATGGCTTTGTAGTGGAAGCACCAGCTCCTGGGCCTGCAAAGAAAGTAATTTCGGAGTTGTTGGAAGAGTTAATAGAATATGCTTGTATGCATAAAGTCATTGAGGAAGTACTGGATGAGAAGGAGATTTTAGCAAGTACAATTATGGATGTTTTTATGTCCAAACCGTCCGTTATCAATACTCTATTTTATGAAAAATACGAACAAAATCCGAGGGCTGCGACAAATTACTTTTATGAATTAAGTAAAAACAGCAACTATATACAAATAAAGCAAATTGCCAAAAATATAAATTATAAAGTAAATACGGAATATGGTGCCATTGATATAACAATTAATTTATCAAAACCGGAAAAAGACCCGAAACAAATTGCTAGAGAGAGAGTATCGGAAAATACAAATTATCCAAAATGTTTACTCTGTATTGAGAATGAAGGATATAGAGGCAGAACTGGACATCCTGCACGCTCGAATCATCGTATGATACGAATGAACATTACAGATGAAAGCTGGTTTCTACAGTATTCTCCGTATATATACTTCAATGAACACTGTATTGTATTGTCCTCAGACCACCGAGAAATGAAAATTGATCGTCAAACATTTTTACGTTTGTTAAAATTTGTAGAAAAATTCCCGCATTATTTCCTCGGTTCCAATGCAGATTTGCCAATTGTAGGAGGATCTATTCTAACACATGATCACTATCAAGGTGGAAACTATGAATTTGCTATGGCAAATTCATCGAACGACCTAATTTTTGAACTAACTAACTTTCCAAAAATGCAATGTTCGATTATTAAATGGCCTATGTCAGTTATTCGCTTAAGAAGTAACGACATAGAACAAATAGTAAATGCAGGGGAGTACATATTAGAGAGGTGGAAGAGATATGATGATCCGTCTGTTAATATATTTGCATTTACGAATGATGTTCCGCATAATACGATAACTCCAATTGCTCGTTACCGGAATAGTATGTACGAATTGGATCTTGTTTTGCGGAACAATCGTACAAGTGAAGAACATCCTCTAGGTATTTTCCACCCTCATGCGGAAATACAACATATAAAAAAAGAAAATATCGGTCTAATTGAAGTAATGGGGTTAGCTGTACTACCTGCGCGTTTAAAAACAGAACTTCAGGAAGTGGAAAAATTTTTACTTAACATTCCAAGTGATATTCCAACGCCTCATATACGATGGGCAGAACAATTAAAAATCAAATATGACAATCGGATATATGAACAAAATGTACAGGAGATTATAAGAGAAGAAGTGGGAAGAAAATTTATACAGGCGCTTGAAGATGCTGGTGTTTTTAAACGAGATGACGAAGGGATATCGGCGTTTAAACGTTTTATTCAAACTTTAATTTAGGAAGGGACTTGGTAGTTATAGTGAAGAACAAAATACTCAATGAATAAAACCTCACAGTATTAAAAGAATAGAAAAACTAAACAACATCTCATATTCCTATGAGATGTTGTTTAGTATGGTTCTGTCGCATGTATTATGACATCTAATAAACCGGGGAATCTAGCATTTAAGTCATCTTCACGAATTGAAATGAAACGTTGAGTTCCTTCAAGGCGTGTATACATAACACCGGATTCACGTAAAACTTTGAAATGGTGTGATAAAGTTGATTTCGCGATTGGAATGTTTAACGCGCCACAAGATTGTTCGTTTTTTTCTAGTAGCATAGTTACAATTTGTAAACGAATTTGATCGCTAAGTGCATATAGAACAGAAGAGAATTGAATTTCTTCTCGATTTGGATGATAGAGAGTACGCATTTTTTCACCTGCTTGTATAAGTTAATATATTTGCACTATAACATATAAAGTGGTATATTTCTATTGTTCGAATATATTCGAACAATAGAAATATAGGGGGAGAAAAAATGAAGTATACAAAATTGCAAAAGGCAGGACTACATATTTCAAAATTGGGGTTAGGAACAAACGCTGTAGGGGGACATAATTTATATGCTGATGTGAATGAGGAAGAAGGAAAACGATTAATAGAAGAAGCTATGGGGCAAGGGATTACATTTTTTGATTCAGCAGATTCATACGGTTTCGGTAGATCAGAGGAATTGGTGGGAGAAGTATTGAAAGGAAAACGCCATGAAGTTGTACTTGCTACCAAAGGTGGAATACAACCGTTATTAAATGGAGAGGTTTATATGAATAATGAACCGAGCTATTTAAGAAATGCTGTAGAAAATAGCTTAAGAAGATTACAAACTGATTATATTGATTTATATTATTTACATTTTACAAACCCAGAAACAAGTTACATAGATTCAATTGGAGAACTTACTCGCCTAAAAGAAGAAGGGAAAATTCGTTCAATTGGAATATCTAACGTAAACGTAGAGCAATTAAAAGAAGCGAATCAGCATGGGCACATAGATGTTGTACAATCACCGTATAATATGTTAGATCGTACTGCTGGGCAAGAACTTTTGCCATATTGTATAGAATCAGGTATTTCATTTATTCCTTACGGGCCTCTTGCTTTTGGGATACTAGGTGGTAAATATACAGAAGATTTCAAATTGAATAAAGGAGATTGGCGTCAAAGTGTAAATCTATTTGAAGAGAATACATATAAGAGCAACTTTAAGAAAGTTGAAAAGTTAAAAGACATAGCTAAAGAAAAGGATCTCGAATTATCGCATTTAGCTTTAGCATGGTTATTAAACCAAAAAGGAATTGATACTGTTATTCCTGGTGGGAAACGAGCGGAGCAAATAAGAGAAAGTGTAAGAGCGGTGGAAGTTTCATTGAATGAAGATGTCATGAAAGAGATTGAATCTATTTTAGAAGATTAGTTGAAAGGAGAAGATTTAAATGAAAAGAGTACTAGCTGTATTCTTTACAATCATGTTTATGATCGGTACAGATACTTTCTTAATTTCACCACTGTTACCCACATTACAACAGGTGTATCATATTTCAACTGAGTTGTCAGGGTGGATGGTGAGTTCATATGCTTTAGGATATGCTGCATTTGCACTTATCGCTGGTCCTATATCAGATGGATTAAATAGAAAAAAAGTGATGGTAATAGGAATGAGTTTTTTTGCGTTAAGTACGTTTTTATGTGGGATTGCACCGAGTTTTCGATGGATGCTAGCATTTAGATTTTTAGCAGGTGTAAGTGCAGCCTTTGTATCTCCACAAGTGTGGGCATCTATTCCGCTGCTTATAGAGAAGGAACAAATTGTAAAGGCAATTGGGATTGCAACAGCAGGATTGTCACTCTCTCAAATTTTAGGACTGCCAGTTGGATCATATTTAGCAATGATACACTATACAACACCATTCTTTATCATTGGTATATTATCAGCGCTACTTGTTATTGTTATTTATGGAGTATTACCAGAAATACAACCGGTTCATATAAGAGAAAAGAAAACAAATATCTTAAAGCGCTATAAACAATTACTTTCAGATTCTAAGGTTTCACTTTCTTATTTTGCATATTTTGTTTTTCAAACTGGTAATTTTGCTGCATTTTCATTCTTCGGTGTGTGGCTGTCTATTCAATTTGGCTTGCAAATTCATGAAATAGGAACAGCTATGCTCGTATTAGGATTAGGAAATTTAACTGGTAATATTTTTGGACCTAGAATCGTAAATAAAATTGGTTATAACCTTTCATTCTATGGTGGAATTATATTTACAGCAGTTCTATATACATTACTTCCTCATGTAAACAACATTATAATTGTGGAGTTTTTATTCTTTGTTTTGTTTTTTGTGACAGGAATTTTGTTTGTATTAATGATGAGGCACTTACAAAACATATCTATCGTAGCAAGAGGAACAGGAGCGGCTCTAGCTAATGCTTCTATGTATATGGGTCAAATGATTGGAGCGGCAATGGCAGGAATGTTATTTGCAGCGTCTCACAATTTTATATTTGTAGGTAGTTTTACTGCGTTATTATATATTTTAGCTTTATTTCTGTTTAGAAAAAGTGAAAGACTAACTGAGAATCGTGAAACAGGAATTGCGTCATAAAGTCTTTACAAATAAAAAAAGCCCAAAAATAAAAATCCCTATAGAGATAGGGATTAATATATCGGCATATAGCTCCTTGGAAAAGGATATACTGAGTATAACATATAGGACTACTTATAATTGTGAAATAGATGTGAAAGTAATGTGAAAAATAACATAATAAAAAGCACTGTTTTAGCTAATGAACTAAAACAGTGCTTTTCTCTTTGATTGAACAGTTGCTGCATTTTCATCATGTATGCCTGCATCTTTAATAATTCGTTGTTTAGCTTTATTTAATAGATGGTTTACTGCTTCTCCAAAATAGTTAGCTTCGCTTTTTGTGCGGGCTTCTCGTAAACATTTATAGTTTTCTAGCAGTTCCTCTTTTTCAGTGTCTGTTAAGAAATCTTCTATTTTCTTTTTTGTCATACGAAACACCCTTTCTTCTGACAAACGACGCAATAGAAAATATTTATTGTTTATTATAGCAATAATTTTTAAAAAAAGTATAGACTAACGTCGCAATAATTTGTCAATTTCTTGAATCTTCTCATCAGCTTTCCCAATTTGTGTGTTTTTAGCCTGCTCACCACCAAGCGCTTGATGTAGTAAAAAAGTCTGACCGGAAATAGCAGTCACAATGGATACTTTAATAATTTCTTTTATTAAGGTGACATCGAATAAAACGAGTCCAAGAAGTGCAGCTAGACTGCCAGTGAAAATATCAGTCAAAAACCCAAAGTGAAAAAAAGTTTTCAAACGGCGTGGAAGCAATAACTTACCTTGGTTATTGATTAGATGGGAAACGAAACCGGTAATGCCACCAACGAGAACAGCAGTTAGCCATTGATACATTTCCATCGAATCCACTCCTTTTAGTGAATAAGATTCGATTATTTTATATTGATTCCTTTTAATATTTCATAGAAACATATTGAGAAAGTTTGTTTGGGGGTATTACGTATTCAATTTAGTTATAACAGAAAAATCTGATATATTTCAGTCTATTATATGAAGCTGTTATTCCTTAATATGAATACAGAAAGGGGTGCGTGATATGAATATAGATTACCGAATAAGAAGTGTGGATGGTTATACAAAAAATATAGGGGAATTAGTAAGCATGCTGGAGCATACAAGGGCTGTAACATTCCTGGAAATAAGAGATCTATCGGTTGAGCAATTAGATTTAATGATACCGAGTGGAGGGAATTCCATTGGAGCGTTACTAAAGCATATAGCAGCTATTGAAAAAGCACATCAGCTTATTTCATTTCAAGAGCGTGACTTTACAAAGGAAGAATTAGAAATATGGAAAGACGCACTCTATTTAGGAGAATCGGGGAAAACGATTCGTGGTCATGAAATAAAGTATTATGTACAGCTTCTACAAAGTGTTCGAGAAGAATCACTGAAGTATTTGAGTGAACAAGGTGATGAATGGCTTATGTCAGAAAGAAAGTGGCCTAATGGTGTAGCGGCATAACCAGTACTATTTGTAGTTTCACGTGCTAGAAGATGAGATTAGTCACCGTGGGCAAATTAGAATGATGAAAAATAAATTATTTGAAAATTACGTTAAATAAGGTAGCTTTTTAAATAAATATTCCATATAATGAGAGTAATTAAAATGAGAACGGGGTGATGTATTATGGCGAAAATAACTTATATGAATCATAAACCAAATACAAAGGTGGATGGAAAGGGCGATACTATATAAGGGAGCGCACGATCCTTCCACTTAGCTTACACTAGGGAGGATATCAATTTGAATCAAAATATTTTAGAATCGTTCGGCTGGGATTCTTTCTTTGAGGAACAAGCTGTAGAGAACTTTGAGGTAGGGCGTATTTTACTTGAGCATAAGCATATATATCGAATTATTTGTAATGATGGTGAATATATGGCAGAACTGTCTGGAAAGTTTCGGCATGAAGCAGTAATGAAGGGAGATTATCCAGCAGTTGGTGATTGGGTGTATATAAAGAAAATAGAGAATGAAAAGAAAGCAATTATTCATCGTATTTTTCCAAGAAGAAGCTCTTTTTCTAGACAAGAGGCTGGTAATCGAACGGAAGAACAAGTAATAGCGGCAAATGTAGATTATCTATTTTTAGTGAATGCACTGAACCATGATTTTAATGTAAGAAGAATAGAACGTTATTTACTATTAGCATATGAAAGCGGAGCAATGCCTGTTATTGTTTTAACAAAGAGTAGCTTATGTGAAGACGTGGAACAGAAAATTGTAGAAACGGAAGCCGTGGCAATTGGTGTTCCGATCTTCGTCGTTGATAGTGTAGAGCATACTGGTATCGAATCGTTAAAGCAATTTGTTTCTTCAGGAAAAACAATTGCTTTAGTCGGGTCATCGGGGGTTGGGAAATCCACTTTGTTAAATGCGCTCATAGGGCTTGAAGTAGCAAAAACGGGAGATATTCGTGAGGAAGATAGTAAAGGAAGGCATACGACAACGCATCGTGAATTGTTCCGATTACCGAGTGGTAGTTTAGTTATTGATACTCCTGGTATGAGGGAGTTGCAGCTTTGGGAAGGAAGCGATGCAATTCAAACAACATTTTCTGATATTGAAGAACTAGCAAAAACGTGCCGTTTTAGGGACTGTAAGCATGAAAATGAGCCAGGGTGCGCAGTGCATAGTGCAATTGATAACGGAATGATTACGATAAATCGTTTGCAAAGCTATAAAAAATTACAAAGAGAACTAGCGTATTTCATGAGAAAACAAGATGCTATTCTTGCAAGAGCAGAGCGTGATAAATGGAAAAAGATTTCTAAACAGCATAAAAAAATATGAAAAGTCAAAGGGTGATTCCCTTTGGCTTTTTACATTTGTAAATTTTATAATAATATTATTCATATATATAGACAAAGGGAATTTAATTGTTTAAACTTTACAAAGTATTCATCATAGTAGGTTATGAAAATAATAATTAGGGAATGGGAAATATTTATAGTTCACTAAATTTAACTTTTGAAATTGAAAAGCAGGAGGTTTGTAATGGGTAGACTATTAAATTCGTTTCGTGATATGAAAGTAGCAAAAAAACTACTAATTTCATTTTTCGTCATTTTAATTGCGGCTGTCTCTATTATCGGAGGCATGTCTTATCAAACAGCTAAAAAGAATTTTGAATCACAAATTACGAGTAGTGCTCACGACAATATAAAAATATTAGATAATTTAATTAATCAAATGATTGAGGCGAAATTTAATGATGTAAATAATTTTGCGCGAGTGATTCAAGGTAATATGTATCAAGGGGATAATCAGGATGAATTAAGAAAAATGCTATCTCAATATATCAACTTGAATAAAGATGTGGAACAAGTATATGTTGCGGGCAATGATAAAAAATTTGTACAAGAACCAAATATACAAATGGCAGCAGACTATGATCCAACAGAACGTTCTTGGTATAAAGATGCGGTAGCAAAACAAGGTGGTATTGTAATTACTGAGCCGTATAAGGCAAAAGGAAATGGACATATTGTCGTAACGATTGCAAAACAAGCAGAAGATAAAAACGGTGTTGTAGCGGTAGATTTAAGTTTAGATAATTTATTAAAAACAACGAAGTTAATTAATATCGGTAAAAAGGGATATGCTTTCATCTTAGATGGGAAACAAAAAATAATTGCACACCCTCAAGAAAAATCAGGAGAAAAAGCAGCCGATTCTTGGGCGAAGAAAATTTATGAAGATAATCATGGTGCTTTTTCATATACGTATGACGGTAGCGAAAAGCAAATGGTATTTACTACAAATGTAAAAACGGGTTGGAAAATCGGCGGGACGATGTACTCAAATGAAGTAATTGAAGCTGCGCAGCCTGTATTTTATAATATGTTAATTGTTATGTTTATTTCATTAGTTATAGGCGGGGCTCTTATTTATTTCGTGACACTTTCTATTACGAAGCCATTAAAAAGATTAGTTGCCACTTCTAAAGAAATAAGTGAGGGAGATTTAACGCAAACAATTGATATTCATTCTAATGATGAAATTGGCCAACTTGCAAAAGGATTTAATGAGATGACTGATGCATTACGAACGTTAATCGGAAGAATTAATACTTCAGCTGGACATGTTGCAGCAGCATCAGAAGAGCTCACGGCAAGTGTAAGACAGGCGAGTGAAGCGACTGAGCAAATTACAATGGCAATGGACGAAATATCAAGCGGGGCAACAACGCAAACGACAAGTGTAGAAAATGGTGCAATGTTACTATTTGATGTAACAGAAGGCATTCAGCATGTAGCAAATAGTTCATCATCAATTAGTACGGCTTCTGCTCATACTCGTGAAAAAGCAGAAAATGGTGGGAAACTAGTCGGAAAAACAGTAAATCAAATGCAGTCAATTGCAGAATCTGTTTCACAATCAGATGAGGTTATTCAGTTACTAAATAATAAATCAAAGCAAATTGGTGACATATTAGAAGTAATTCAAAATATTGCAGATCAAACAAATCTTCTAGCTTTGAATGCGGCAATTGAAGCTGCAAGAGCGGGAGAACACGGAAGAGGATTTGCAATTGTTGCAGATGAAGTACGTAAATTGGCGGAGAAGTCTAGCGTATCTTCTAGTGAAATAAGTAAATTAATATGTGAAATACAAGATGACATGAGTAAGACGGTAAAGTCTATGGGTCATGTAAATGAAGAAGTTCAATCTGGACTTGTTATTGCAAATGAAACGAAGCAAAACTTTACTGAGATTTTACAATCTACAAACGAAATTGCCGATCAAATTAAAACGATGGTTGAAACGGCTAACGGGATGTCAAAAGGTGCAAATGAAGTGTCTATTTCGGTAGGACAAATTGCAATGACAGCGCAGAATAATGCGACGAGTACTCAAAACGTTGCAGCATCAGCAGAAGAACAATTAGCGTCCATTGAGGAAATTAGTTCTGCGGCGGGTACATTATCTCAAATGGCTGAAGAATTACAAGGGTTAATTGAAAGATTTAAAGTATAATAAAGGACAGACTACCCCAAAATCGCATACTGCTATTTTGGGGTAGTCTGTTTTTACTATGTAACATGAAATGTGATAGAGAGTATGTTTATGATGTTTCAAGGTATATCATGTATAATATTTGTCGAAAAATAGAGGTATTTGTTAACTTTATGTATAATTATAATCATATAGAATGCAAATAAAGGAGATTATTAATATGGGAGTGTACTGGGGGACCAAAAGACATTCTTGGCTTAGTTATGTCTCATTTTGGTTAAGTATTTCGTTTTTCATTGTTTTTCTCATTGAAGTGTTTATTTTAAAAGCACTTTCAAATAGTTCGGTGCAAATTGTTAAATACTTTTATTTTATATTTGTACCAGTAAACATCTTTCTTAGTTTAAAGTTACTCTTTAAGAAGAATGAAAAGAAAGCATTACCTATTTTTAGTTTCATTGTATCATTAGTATTTACAATTTTAATACTAGTATTAGCATTAGCAGCTACTGGAAAGTTCTTTTAAGGAGAGTGATGTAAGTCACTCTTCTTTTTTTGTTATTGTAAGGAAATACTAAGCGGAGGGTAAGAGTGCATTTACTTATGCTTGGTAGGATTGTAAAGATTTAGAGGTATATTAAGAAATACAATGAGAGACAATTTATATAGCAATGAATAGAATCAGCTGTTTTATATGCAGTATGAAGCAAATGAATACGGTAAAAACGGCGATATATGGTACAATACATATGGATATTGATAGAGATAAAGGGTATATAAAATACTCATCGTTTTTTAGTAAGAGAGGGGTTATCTTATGCTATACGAGGATTTGATGACATTGTTTCAAGCAGCTCCGAAAGAAGAAGGTAGAGGCGGCTGGAAATATATAATCCAGGAACGAAATGATAAATATGAAATTGTTAATGAAATGTTGAAAAATCAAATGAGTGTTGAATTGTATTTTAATGAATATGATGAGGTGAAAATCACTTTATATAAAGATGGAATGCCTATTTCGACGATGCAAAGAATTGCGATTTCAAAAGTTGAATTAGATGAAGAAGAAGAAGGGATTCAATTCGTTTTAGAACGTATGCCTAGTCGGATGATTCGGTTGCAATTAAAGCCGTATTTAGCACTCGAAATGGGGCCGTACTGGGAAGTGTGTGATGATTGTGAATGAACATATAAAAGAAGCATCCAATAACATGGATGCTTCTTTTATGTTTTTTGAAGTTGTTTAAAAGCAATAATCGGAAGTAAAACGATGCTGACCCACCCGATTATAGGATATAGAATGTGGAGTAATTCACTGTAACCAACGTAACTAAAGCAATAGCTTATTAGTAAAATGAAGAAAATAATATTGTTATTTTTCCAGCCAGTGATGGATTGCATTTGTTTTGTCATTCCGAACACATTGCCAACTAAAGTTGTGAATACTTCACCGAAAATAATAAGAACAAAGAAAAAGTGAAAAGTGGCATTGAATTTTCTTATGACTTCAGCCATTGGAATGTTATATTGATAAAATTGGTCGACTGATAAGATAGCTAAATGGCTACATAATAATATTAAAGAAAGTCCTGCCCCACCTAAAATACCGCCCCATAAAATGGCCTTTCGATCTTTTACTTCACTGGCTAACGGGACGAGGACGCTTTGGGCGAGAGAAAGATTTAAGGCGACATATGTAATAGGACTAGTTATCCACTTCATATTCCAGCTTTCTGCAGGAATAGTGTTACTAATAGGAGTTGTACCGTGAAAAAACGTTGTAATAGCAAGTCCGATAATGAAAATCATCATAATAGGTACGACAAGTGTATTAACTTCAAAAACCCCTTGTAATCCGCGACTACCTATAATGAGACAGGCGATTACTGTAATGAAAATACCGAGTTGTCTTGGTAAACGAAGTTGCTCTTCAAATACCGCTCCAGCGCCTGATAACATAACGCTCGTTACACCAAATAATACGAGTAATAATAGTGTATTTACAACATTTCCAAATACATCCCCAAATAAGTATTTGTTAAATTCTTGCGCTGAAAATGCACCGATTTGCGAGGAGAGTAACATCATCTTTGTGCCAAGCCAAATAAAAAAAAATCCACTTACACATATACCAATAGTTCCATAAAATCCGTTCACTGTAAAAAATTCAACAATTTCTCGTCCAGTAGCAAATCCAGCTCCAACGACTGTTCCAATATAAGTAGCAGCGACTTTCTTTGCTACTTGCCATTGTTGATTGTCCATGTTATCCCTCTTTCTACTACGATGAGCTTGATTTACTATTATGCATATGTATGAGCTTGGACAATTAGACGTATGAACTGTTAGAAAACATACATGAATGAAAAGATATTAGGGAAGTATTAAAGGTGTTAAAACTTTGTTACATATGAGCCAATCGTTCGAAAGGATAGGAAAAGTATGGTAATATGTAACTAGGTTCTTAAAAGACAAACATTATGAAATGATAAGAGGAGTGGATTGTATGAGTACGAAAACAAATGTTGTTGAAGTATTAAACAAGCAGGTAGCAAACTGGAATGTGTTATATGTGAAACTACATAATTATCATTGGTATGTGACAGGACCACACTTCTTTACATTACATGAGAAATTTGAAGAGTTTTACAATGAAGCTGGAACGTATATTGATGAATTAGCAGAACGTATTTTAGCATTGGAAGGTAAGCCGTTAGCGACAATGAAAGAATATTTGGCAACATCTAGTGTGAATGAAGGGACAAGCAAGGAATCTGCAGAAGAAATGGTGCAAACATTAGTGAATGATTACTCTGCATTGATTCAAGAATTAAAAGAAGGCATGGAAGTTGCTGGTGAAGCGGGCGATGAAACATCAGCGGACATGTTGTTAGCAATTCATACAACATTAGAACAACATGTATGGATGCTAAGTGCGTTCTTAAAATAAAGTGAAACTTTAATCAGTGGGGGGGGCTTACTGCCCATTAAAGCGGGATAAATATAAGAATATAAAGAAAAAAGTCATTGAAAAATTCTTTCAATGACTTTTTTGTGATTTTTCAGTTTTCTTTTATGCTATAATATAGTAAAAAGGAGGCGATGCGATGTTTCGCTTTTTCAAAACTGGAAAAGAAGAGCGTGAAATTACGAAAGATGAATTGGAACAAGCGATGGCCAAGTTTCTAGAAAAGAATGCTAATATCGTTTATACAGTATTAGTAAATGATGATTATACAGTGAATTATGATTTGTTAAAGCCGTATTTACCTGCATTTCCAACAAACCATTTTCTTATTACGAAGGAAACGCTTGAGGTATTTGAACATACAGAAGAAAATCTAAACCTAGTTAAAGAAATTGATATTGTACAAAAGGCAGTAGATCAATATGTAACAGAAAAAGAAATGTTTCCAATTGTAGAAGGTAGTGAAGATCGCCTCATATGCGGAATGAAACTAGGACCTTACTTAGATCGTATATTAAAAAGAGACTTATATATTTCAGAAAAACATTATTTAGTTTCAAGTAAACCAGATAGAAAAAAACAAAAGAGTGGGTAGATGTAGTGAAAACAACAATAAATATATTGTTGTCTTTTTTTTGGGGTTATTAAATTATTGATTTTTCAGTTTATTAAACTTTTTACTAAACTTATTGGATAAAGAGGAGTAACGATTAAGTATCACGCCAAGAATAGAGTATTGTTAGCATGAGTTTTATACAAAGATTACAGAATGGTATAAAGGTTTGAAAAATAAATATTATAAAAGGTTACGGGGGATGGGTGCATGAAAAATAGTATGACTTACATTCAATTATTAAATGAAACGTTACATTGCTATGCAAGTAAAGGAAGTTTGGAAGCATATACTTATATAATGGAGCATGCTAAAGGTATAGTAGGGAATGAGGCTCAAATATATAATTTTAAATATGCATTAGCGAGTGCAGCAGGACTTGAAGAAGAAGCGTTGCATTTAATGAAGGAAGCTATTATAGAAAAGGGTTTTTGGTATGGAAATGAGTATTTAATTTCGGACGACGATTTAAAACCACTACATAAATTTGAAGAGTTTCATCAAATGGTTCAATTATGTAAAGAAAGAGAAGAGTTAGCAAAGAAAACAGAACGAGCAGATGTGAAATATATAGACAGTAAGAAAAAAGAAAAACTATTTATTGCAATGCATGGTGATCAAGAAAATATAGGAATAATAGAACCATATTGGAAATCTGTTTTGGCACAAAATTATACGTTAGCTTTACCACAGTCTTCGAAAATCCAGTTTTCAGATGGGTTTGTATGGGATGATTTACATAGAGGGAAAGAAGAACTAAAAGAGCATTACGATAAGCTTATAGAGAACCGTACAGTAGAAAATGTAATAATTGGCGGTTTTTCTGCTGGAGCAAGAGTAGCTCTATATACAATTTTACAAAAAGATATAGCTGTGGATGGGTTTATTTTTATGGCACCGTGGCTTCCAGAGGTTGAAGAATGGAATGAGTTGCTGGGAGTACTACAGGATAAACATATAAAGGGATATATAGTCTGCGGTGATCAAGATGAAGATTGTTTCGAATGCGCACAGCAATTTGTACAATTATTAAGAGATAAGAATATAGAACATAAGTATAAAATTATACCTAACTTAAATCATGATTATCCTATTCACTTTGAAGAGGTATTGAAAGAAGCTATTGAATATATAGGGAATGAAAACAATAAGTAGTAAGAAAAGGAGATGCATCATATGTGATGTATCTCCTTTTTAAAATTATAAATTAAAAGCATTTGCCAATAAGCGATAAGAATTCAATTTATCTTCAAATCGATGAGTAATTGTGACAATCATAAATTCATCAGTATTGTACGCTTTGCTTAAGTTTACGATTTGTTCTTTCACAGAAGAGGGATCACCGACAATCATACGTTGACGATTTTCTTTTATACGGAATAAATCATAAGCGCTGTATGAATAATTTTGAGCAGTTTCGATAGAAGGTGTACCAGTTGTACGCTTTCCTTGTTCTAGTAATAAGATTGATAAATCTAAACTAGAAGCAATTTTTTCCGCCTCTTCAGTTGTTTCACCGCAAATAACAAAAATAGCTACGATTGATTTTGGTTTATCTCCTAAATAGGAAGGTTGGAATTGTTTTTGATAGGCCTCCATTACCTCGGGTCCACCGTATCCGTTTATGAACTGTGCGAATGCAAAAGAAGCACCTTGTTGTGCGGCAATCTTTGCACTCTCTCCGCTAGAGCCAAGCAACCACATGTCAGGAGATGTGGGAATTACAGGAGTAGCCTTTAAATTTGCATAATGATGGTTTTCTGGTACTTGATCATGTAAGTACATTGCAACATCTGCAATTTGCTCTGGATATTGATCAAGTGAGAGCATTTTTCCTTCTTGAAGTGCGCGAGTTGCAATGGGCATACCACCAGGTGCTCTGCCGACACCAAGGTCAATACGATTCGGATAAAGCGCTTCTAAAACACGGAAATTCTCAGCAACTTTATACGGACTATAGTGTGGCAACATGACACCACCCGAACCGACTCTCATCCGCTCCGTTTTCGCTGCAATATGAGAAATAAGTATTTCTGGACTTGAGCCAGCAAGGCTTACAGAATTGTGATGTTCTGATACCCAAAAGCGTGTATATCCGAGTTTTTCAGCTTCTTGCGCAAGCGTAACTGTATGTGAAAAAGCTTTGGCGGCCGTACTACCATCTGAAATAGGGGATTGGTCTAATACACTTAATTTGATCATAGAATATACCTCTCAATCTTAATGTACATCCTATTATATATTTACTTACGAAAAATGCGTAATGAAATGCTCAAAATAAAAAGTGGATAAATTATATATCCACTTTTAACGTGAAAATCCTCGTTCATAATGATTCATTTCGACTACATTTAGAATATATTCGTAGTTATCAATCTCAAGTTTTAGTTGTTCACGTTCTTTTTTAGATAGATGCATATTACTAAGTTGGTTGCATAGCTGTTGTTTCTTTTCTTCTAAATACTTTTTTGTAGCATTGTAGTCGTAAGTTGGTTTCATTTTCAACCACTCCTTATTTGCTGTTGCTATATTATACGAAGCGTAAAGAGATGTGAGAGCTATCTCTTATGTATTTTTAGTGAATATTCAACTTGCTCTGTTGTTATGTTTATAGAAGTTTATGAATAAAATGCACTAAACGACTAATGCCCATTTGATGAAGTAAGGGGTGGAATTGTGCAGAAAGATATAATGTATAACACAGAGATGGATGAAACATTAAAAATTATAAATAAAGGATTAAAGAAGACGACGAGCCCGAAGCAAATTATTGTAGTAGGGGCCGGCATGGCTGGATTAGTTTCGGCATCTTTATTAAAAGCTGCGGGACATGAAGTGAAGATTTTTGAGGCAAACAACCGGGTAGGTGGCCGCATAGAGACAGTTAGAATGGAAGATACCGGTTTATATTTGGATGTAGGGGCGATGAGAATTCCGTATTCGCATACATTAACGATGGCATATATAAGAAAATTTGGGCTACAGGTAAGCCCTTTTATTAATAGGAATGAGACTGATATTATTTACGTAAACGGCCGAAAAACGACATTAAAACAATATGAAAAAGAGCCAAGTATATTAAAGTATCCTGTGGAAATCAATGAAGTTGGGAAAACGTCTGAGGAGCTATTATTGTTAGCGGTACAGCCTATTATAAATTTTATTAAAAAGAACCCAGAGAAAAATTGGGATGTTGTAGTAAAGGATTTTGGGAGATACTCTACAGGACAATTTTTAAAATATCACCCTTATCAATATAATACTTACTTTTCACCAGTAACAATTGAGATGATTGGCGTTTTGTTGGATTTAGAAGGTTTTTTAGAAAGGTCATTCGTTGAGACATTACGTTTTTTATACATTATGCAAGAGGAGAGCGGATTTTGTGAAATAATAGGCGGTAATGATAGATTGCCAAAATCTTTTTTACCACAATTAGAGGAAGATATTATATATAATCAAAAATTAATGAAGCTACATCAGCGTGATAATGGTGTGACAGCTTTCTATCGAAACGAAGAAACGTTTGAATATAGTAGTATTACAGGGGACTTAGTTATTGTTACCATTCCGTTTTCGACAATGCGGTTTGTAGAAGTAGATCCATTTGATTCTATATCTCATGAGAAATGGAAAGCAATTCGTGAATTGCATTATATGCCAGCGACAAAAATAGGAATTCAATTTAAAAGTCGATTTTGGGAAGAACAAGGACAGTTAGGTGGCAGAATTATAACAGATTTGCCAATTCGTTACGCATATTATCCAAGTCATGGAATTGGAGAAAAAGGACCTGCTATAATGTTAGGCAGCTATACATGGTCTTATGATGCGTTGTTATGGGATGGGTTATCAAAGGGTGACCGTATTTATTACACATTACAAAACTTAGCAACGATATTAGGCGGTCAAGTATATGATGAATTCTTATCTGGTATATCAAAAAGTTGGACGTTGGATCCATATGCACTTGGAGGGTTTGCTCTATTTCAGGCAGGTCAAGAATCAGAGTTGCAACCAGCGATTGTCAAACCAGAGGGAAGAATATTCTTTGCTGGAGACCATACAACGTTATATCACGGATGGATACAAGGGGCAATTGAATCTGGCGTTCGTGTTGCGGTAGATGTAAATGAATTAAATGTATAAAATTCAGAAATTTCTTTACTGTATAGTTTGAGATGGATATTATTATATATAAAAGAATTATAAGGAGTGTTAAAAGTGAATCCGTTATTATTCGATTTTCCTTCTGAATTTTATACTGAAAGGCTATGTATTCGAATGCCGAAACCGGGTGACGGTAAAGTTGTATACGATGCCATACAAGCATCTATGCAAGAATTAAAACCTTGGATGGTTTTTGCACAGAAAGAGCAAACAGAGGAAGAAGTAGAAGTGAGCATTAGAAAATCGCATATTCAATTTTTGCAGCGTGAGGATTTAAGGTTACTAGTTTTTTCGAAAGAAACAGGTGAGTTTATTGCATCAGCTGGATTGCATCGTATTAATTGGGATATACCTCAATTTGAAATCGGGTATTGGATTGATTCAAGGTTTAGTGGACAGGGCTATATGGTAGAGGCTGCAAAGGGGATAACGGATTTCGCCTTTTCTGAACTAAAAGCAAACCGCATAGAAATTCGTTGTGATGCTTTAAATAAGAAGAGTAGAGCGATCCCTGAAAAATTGGGCTTCAAATTAGAAGGTACGTTAGAAAGTGCGAGTGTTGCAGTAGATGGAAATGGATTAAGAGATATGTGTGTCTTTGCTATGACGAGAAATACATATGAAAAAGAAGAGCTGTAAAGAAACGGCTCTTCTTTTTGTGTATTATGGTACAGGATGTCCGTTAGAGCTTTCAAAAATTGTAAACCATTGTTGACGGTCTAAGTTAACTTTTGTAGCAAGAGCGGCCGTTTTAACACGATCTAATTTACCAGAGCCAACGATCGGCATCATATTAGCTGGATGTGCAAGTAACCATGCATACATAACAGTATCGATGCTAGTAACACCTAGTTCAGTAGCGACTTTTTGAACGGTTTCACGTACACGTACAGCGCGTTCTGATTGACCAGTAAAGATTTCTCCGCCAGCAAGAGGTGACCAAATCATTGGGTTGATTCGTTTCTCCTGACATAAATCAATTGTTCCTTTTTCAAAATGCTCAAGTTGCAGTGCAGATACTTCAATTTGGTTCGTAATAAGCGGGAAATCTAAGTATGCACTTAACATATTAAATTGAGAAGGTAAGAAGTTAGATACCCCAAAATGACGAACTTTTCCTTCCTGTTTTAAGCGTGAGAACGCTTCTGCCACTTCATTTGGATCCATGAAAGGATCAGGACGATGGATAAGTAATACGTCAATATAATCTGTATGTAAATTTTTAAGTGATGCTTCTGCACTTTGAATAATATGTTCTGCACTAGTGTTATAGTGAGCAACATATCGCTCTGGAAATTTCGGTGATGGGGGAGCGATTCCACATTTTGTGATGATTTGCATGTTTTCACGTAAGGAAGGCTTTAGTTGTAACGCTTCTCCGAACAGTCCTTCACACGTATAGCCACCATAAATATCAGCATGATCAAAAGTAGTAATTCCCATATCCATACAATCTTCAATGAAAGAAAGTAATTCTTGTTTTCTCATATTCCATTCTGCTAAACGCCAAAAACCTTGAATAATACGAGAAAATTCAAGCGTTTCGGCCATTTGAACTCGTTCCATTATAGTACCCCCTTGATGAATGATTATTTTTGAAAAGGCTTTCTTACTATATATTATTATATAGTTAGAGGGGCGTACAAACAATAAATATGTTTTGCTACAAAAACGATTATTTCTATATGATATAATGTAGAAACATATAGCTATAAGGAGAGGTACAAAATGATTCCAGTAACAATATTAACTGGTTTTCTTGGATCAGGGAAAACGACATTATTAAATCGCATTTTATCAGAGAATCACGGTCAGAAATTAGCGGTGATTGTAAATGAAATCGGGCAAATTGGTATTGATAATCAGCTGATTATGAATGTCGAAGAAGAGATTATGGAGATGACGAATGGATGTTTGTGCTGTACTGTACGTGAAGATTTACTCGTTGCTTTAAAACAATTACTGGATGTAAAAACAGAAGGGAAAATGGACTTTGATGGATTAGTAATTGAAACGACTGGTCTTGCAAATCCAGGCCCGATTATTCAAACATTCTTTTTAGATCCAGTCATTCAATCTGCATACCAAATTAACGGCGTTGTAACGGTGGTTGATAGTTATCATATACATAAACATTTTGAAAAAGGGTTAGAAGCGAAGGAGCAAATTGCATTTGCTGATGTTGTATTAGTGAATAAGTTAGATTTAATTGAAGAGAGCGAAAAAGAAAACCTCTTGCATGAACTTCAAGGAATAAACCCGACTGCGAAGTTAATTCAGTCGACTAACTGTGATGTAGATATTCCATCATTACTACAAATTCAAACGTTTAAAACGAAAGATACGTTACAAATTTATCCTCATACAGAGCATAATCATCTAGAAGGTGTAAAATCATTTGTACTACGCGAAGAGCGTCCGTTAGATTTACAAAAACTAAATGAGTGGATGTCAGCTGTCGTTCAAGAACTAGGAGAATATTTATATCGCTACAAAGGAATTTTATCGATTGATGGAGTGGATAAACGTATCGTTTTCCAAGGCGTACATACGTTATTTGCCGCTTCGTACGATAGAGAGTGGCAAGAGGGCGAAGATCGAGTAAGTGAAGTTGTTTTCATCGGAAAAAATATTAATAAAGAATGGTTCCAAGCACATTTCGAGGAGTGTGTGAAATAAGTCTGCGCATATTGCAGGCTTATTTTTTGGATTAACTAAGCGTTTTGTAGAAAAATGATAGATTGCAAAAAACGAAGGATAATAAAAAAGCCTGTTTTCACAGGCTTGTATGTTCATCTAAAAGTAACTCCATTACAACACCTACAACAGGGCCTTCATCATCAATATCGCCATTTAAACGGAAGCCAAATGACTCATATAATCCCATTGCGGGTTTGTTGTCTGGATGTAAACTTAAATAAATTGTTTTACATTCAAATTTATTTTGTAAGAATTGAATAAGTAAGCGAAGGAAACGTTTTGCGTATCCTTTTCCTTGATAGCGTTGGTCAATCATAAAGCGGTCTAACCATACGCTTTTACGTTTTTCCCAATACCATCCATACATTGCATATCCTACAAGTGTTTCTCCATCATATAAACCTACTGACGTTCCGTTTCCCTCATATAATGATTCTGCTAAAGAAAACGCATTGCTTTCAATAAATTGCTGCTGGTCTTTTGCGACGTTTAAAGCAGCTACCGAACGCCAATTTTTTTCTGTTACTTCACAAATGTGAAGAGTCATAATTCCAACTCACCTTCTAAAATGATATAGCTTGAAAGCTAATATGGATAATTTTACTTGTTATTTTGGTCAAGTCAAGCAGAAACACATAAAAAAGAAGCTGAATGTCGTATTCAGCTTCTTATCAAAAGTTGGTTAGTTAGTAGCTTCTTTCAATGTGTTTACGTTTTCTTCCATTAAAGTGAAGTAATCTTTATTATTTTTCGCATCGTCTTCAGAAATAGTAGCTAAGTGATTTAAGCGTAAAATCTTTGTACCTGTTTCTTTTTGAATAACGGATGCTACTTTTGGAGTAGAAAATGTTTCAAATAAAATATATTTTAGATTATGTTCTTTTACTGTTTTTGTAATGTCAGCAAGTTGTTTTTGAGATGGTTCATCAGAAGCTGAAATACCGGCGATAGCAATTTGTTTCAGGCCATAGCGTTGTTCCCAGTATCCATAAGCCGCATGAGAAACTAAAATATCTTTCGTTTTTGCATTCGCAACTGCTGCTTTAAATTGATCATCTAAATCAGTAAATTTTGTTTGAAGTGCTGCAAAGTTTTTTTCGAACTCTTGTTTATGGTCAGGTTGTAATTCTACAAGTGCATTTTTAATTTTTTCTGCTTGTTTCATTGCTAGAGTAGGGTCTAACCAAATGTGTGGGTCTTTATCGTGATGATGTTCATCCTCTTTATGGCCCTCTCCGTGATCATGATGCTCTTCTTCAGTAGAAGTACGCAGTTCAATACCTTTTGATGCATTTACAATTTTAACGTTTTCTTTTTGTAATGATTTTTCCATTTTTTCAGCAAATGGTTCTAATTCAGCGCCGTTATAAACGAATAAATCGGCTTTTGCAACTTGCACTGTTTGTTTTTGACTTGGTTCAAATGTATGAGAATCTGCACCAGGTGGGTAAATTGCTTCAACAGTTACATAGTCGCCACCAATTTTTTTTGCGAAATCTGCAAGAGGAAAAATAGTTGTATAAACAGTTAGCTTTCCGTCTTTCTTCGCATTACCTTCTTTTGTATTTGAGCAGCCAGTAAAAATTAAAGTGAAAATAAGTAAGAATGAAAGTATAGTCAATCTTTTAGGCATGAAGTTCTCCTCTTTTCTTTTTTTACGGATATATTTTCCCCGATTATAGAAAAAAATATCATTTTAATACAAAACGGAATAATTACGTTTTAGTTTGCGAACTTAGTATAATACATCTTTTATAAAGTTGCAATAAATAATAATCATTCCGATTTGATTTTGTTATAAAGTTGTCAAATATAGATGTGTTATTTTTGCGGATACATGCATATGTGACAACGCTGTGTTCATATATATGAAAGGAGGGTGTAGAGGGGGATGAGTGCTTGGGTTACTTAATGGAAGCTATTTTATTGATATTAGCGGTAGTATTACCGTTAGCCTTAGTTTTAATTTTTTTAAGAAGATTAATAAGTAATTTAGGAGATGCATCAACCGTAACAAAATTACGAGAGAAAGATGAGAAAAAAGAGTGAGTAAAGCACTATGCGTACGCATAGTGCTTTACTTGTGGTAAAATGAGAGAAGGAAACTCCTAAAAGTTGTATGTTACTGAAGGAGAGAAAAGTAAAATAAGAGGTATATGCATATATGAATAAGCGAACAGCGTTAGTACTTGGTGCAAGTGGTTTAGTTGGACAAGAGATAACGCGTCTATTACTTGAATCAGATTACTACGATTCGGTTACTATTTTTGTAAGAGAACCAATCCAATGGCAACATGAAAAGTTACAGCAAAAACAAGTGGATTATTTGGCATTAGAGGAATATAAAGAGTTCTTTGCTGTAGATGACGTATTTAGTTGTCTAGGAACAACAATTAAAAAAGCAAAAACGAAAGCTAATTTCAAAAAGGTAGATTATGAATATACGTTACGAGCGGCTTGTTTAGCTGAAAAACAAGGGGTGCAAAATTTCCTTGTTGTGTCCTCAATGGGAGCGAATCCTAAATCGTTTTTCTTTTACTCACAAGTGAAAGGAAGAATGGAAGAGGAATTGCAAAAGTTAGTAATCGGTGGTATTCACATTTTTAGGCCATCTTTATTAGTAGGAAACCGACAAGAATTTCGCTTTGGTGAACGAATGGCGGAAAAATTATCTCGTATGATTCCTTTTATATTTAAGGGGGCATTCAAAAAGTATAAACCAATTTCAGCTAAAGATGTGGCGAAAGGGATGTATATAACTGCATTGCGAGAAGAATCAGGTATCCATATTTATAATTCGAATGAAATTACAACGATAGAATAAATAAAACCGAGAAGAAAAGCTTCTCGGTTTTATTTATTTGTACTGATTTTCCCAGGCGCTCGCTCGTATTGATACGGTTCTTCTAATTCAAAGCCAAGTTCATTGGCGGCTATTCTTGGGAAGTAAGGATTGCGAAGTAACTCACGTCCGATAAAAATTAAATCTGCTTCGTTATGATTTAAAATTTGCTCTGCTTGTGCCCCGGTCGTAATCAATCCAACTGCACCAGTTGCAATGTTAGCATGTTCTTTAATATGTTTAGCATATTGTACCTGATACCCAGGGTAAACATCGATGTGCGCAGGTACAACAGCCCCAGAGCTACAATCGATTAAATCTACTCCTTGTTCTTTCATCCATTTTGTATATTGTACATAATCTTGAACTGTTAACCCGTCAGGATGATAATCATTTGCTGAAATACGAACAAATAGCGGTCCGTTCCAAACTTCATTTATCGATTCAATGATTTTGCGTAAGAAACGATATCGATTTTCAGGTGAACCACCATATTCATCAGTCCGCTTATTGGAAAGTGGAGAAAGAAATTCATTAATAAGATAACCGTGAGCACCGTGTATTTCAATAACGTCAAATCCAGCTTGTTTGGATCGTACTGCAGCTTGCTGAAAAGCTAATACAGTATCTTTAATTTGGTGTTTGCTCATTTCTATTGGCATTTTCATTGTTTCATTAAATGGAATGGCTGAAGGAGCTAACGCATCTGTTTCTAATTCTGCTTTTCTTCCAGCATGAGCGAGTTGAATGGCAGCTTTTGCACCATTATCGTGTATAAAAGTTGTCGCTTTATGTAAGCCTTCAATTAAACTGTCATCCCAAATGCCTAAGTCTTTATTTGAAATTCGACCTTCAGGTAACACGGCTGTTGCTTCAATCATAACTAAACCAACTTGACCAGCAGCTCTTGTTCCATAATGAATAAGATGGAAATTCGTTACTTGGCCATCCTCGTTTTTCGATGAATACATGCACATAGGTGACATAACAATCCGGTTTTTTAATGTAACGTCTTTAATTGTATAAGGTGAAAAAAGTTTGTAATTCATCCAATAGCCTCCTAGATTGAATTTTCTTACATTGTATCATTCTCGTTTTTGTTTCTCGAATAAAACGCTTATACGAAAAATTTTGTCTATTCGTGTTACAATAATGAATATGAATTGAATTGGAGGATGACATATGTACCAAGCTTATTATGATAGTGAATTAGGCTTGCTAGAAATTACAGCGAACGATAAAGGAATTACGTCTGTTATATTTGTTGATGAGAGACAAGAAGAACATACAAATGAAATGATAGATCAATGTATAAATGAGCTCGATGAATATTTTAAGGGGAATAGAAAAGAGTTCACAGTCCCGTTGTCTCCTGAGGGAACAGCATTTCAAAAAAATGTATGGGATGCGCTCTATACGATTCCTTATGGCGTAAGTGCTTCATATTTAGATATTGCAGAGAAAGTCGGAAATACGAAAGCTGTACGAGCAATAGGAGGAGCAAATAGTCGCAATCCGATTTCAATAATCGTTCCGTGTCATCGAGTAATAGGAAAGAGCGGGAAACTTGTTGGGTATGCGGGCGGTTTATGGAGGAAAGAGTGGTTATTAAAACACGAAGGTATTTTGAAATGACGTATGGATGGGAAGAGGGATTGTTTTGAAATGTATAAATTGTGGGCAACTTTGCGAGGGAAATCAGTTAAATTGTGAAAGTTGCCAGCGGACTTTGCATACTGAACAGAGTGAAGGAAGTTCGCTAATAGACAAGGAATTAGAAGTATATGTAGGGAGACAATATCCGTATTACAAAAGGAAATGGGAGCTTGAGGAAAAGCGGATTGCTAGGTGGAGCTGGAATGGTTGGGCAGCTATTTTCAATGTAGGTTGGCTCGGATATCGTAAGTATTATTTACCTGCAGCTGTATTTGTAGTGTTATTATTAGCGTGTGATGCGTTTTCTTATTATATGGGCTTCAACGTAGCATTGCCGATCATTAATATGGTGCCTCTTACGTTTCTATTACTCGTTTTTATTTTATTTGGAATGGCGATTTTTGCGAATGGATTATATTATCAATTTGCAGAAAGGCGTATATATCGAATAAAAGCAAGAGAAATTCAAGATGGATCGGTTGAAAAGTACCTCATTCGTGATAGTGGTGGAACGAGTAAAATGGGAGCAACAATTGTTACGATTTTAGCGGTTGCTAGTATTTTTATCAGCCATTTCTTCTTCCCGACTGATCGAGATATTATTCAAAAAGTTCGTACAAGCTCTCTATATGAATATCCATTCTTTTCAATTGGTGAATCGTTTGAAAATTATTTTAGAAATCCGGGTTGGGCATATTATCGTGGCACTGAAGGATTAGAATTGGTAGAGTTCCAAGGGGATAGTCCGGATATGCCAAGGAAAAAGGTTACGATCCAATTTGTTGTTGATTATAAATTGGGTGAGATTGAGCCATACTCACTTATGATTAATGGCGAATCTAAAAATGAGGAAGAATTTTTAAAGATAATGGACGAAATATTTAAAGTTCAAAATCCATTTGACATAGAGGATGGATTACAAGTAAAAGAAATAGAAAAAGAAGTGGATAGTAGAGCTCTCTATCCGCTTCTTTTTTTGTATATACGAAAATAATATTTGAAATAATCTGAATCTTTTGTATAATAATATGTATTATACTGGCTTTCATTTATACATATAGATTGGGGGAAGGAAAAATGAAGAGAAAGGTAACAACGATTGCTGCAGTTGCATTATCGACTAGTGTATTAGTTGCAGGTTGCGGAAATGGGGAGAAGGCATCTACAACGAAGAAAGAAACAGGTAAGGGGGCAGCAGATAAGCAAGTATTAAACTTACTAGAAACAGCTGAAATTCCTTCAATGGATACGTCAAAATCAACAGACTCTGTATCATTCCGTGCCTTTGTAAATGCAATGGAAGGATTATATCGTTTGGATAAGGATAATAAACCAACTCCAGGTATGGCAAAAGACGTGAAAATTAGTGAAGATAAAAAGACATATACATTTGAATTACGAGATGCAAAATGGTCAAATGGTGATCCAGTTCGAGCGCAAGATTTTGTATATGCATGGCAACGTACATTAGATAAAGCAATGGCAGCTGAGTATGCATTTATTTTATTTGATGTGAAAAATGCACAGAAAGTAAATAAAGGAGAGTTACCGTTAGATCAATTAGGAGTGAAAGCGAAGGATGATAAAACGTTAGTAGTAGAATTAGAACAACCAGCACCATATTTCCTTGAGCTTACTTCATTCCCAACATTCTTCCCTTTAAATGAAAAATATGTGAAAGAACAAGGAGATAAATACGGATTAGAAGCAGATAAATTATTATATAATGGACCGTTTACGATGAGTGAATGGAAACATGAAAGAAGTTATCAGTTAAAGAAAAACCCTAATTATTGGGATAAAGATACTGTGAAGTTAGAAGAAATTAATGTGAATATTGTGAAGGAAACAAGCACAGGAGTAAATTTATATGATAGTGATCAAGCGGACCGTGTTATTTTAACTTCTGAATTTGTTGATAAATATAAAAAGAATAAGCCAGATGAATTTAAAACGAAGTTAGATCCACGTATGTATTTCTTAAGATTTAACCAAAAAAATGCAACGTTTAAAAATCAAAAGGTTCGTGAAGCAATTGACCTAGCATATGATAAAAAAGGAATTGCAAATGTTATTTTAAATGACGGATCACTGCCAGCATATTTCTTAGTACCTGAAAAATTTACGACAGGACCAGATGGGAAAGATTTCCGTACTGTAAATAAAAATTTCCGTGACAGTAAAGATAATGCAGCAAAAGCGAAAAAATTATGGGAAGAAGCAAAGAAAGAACTTGGCCAAGATACAATTACAGTCGAATTACTAAATGATGATAACGGTAGTCGTAAAAAAGTAGGAGACTTTATTAAAGAAGAGTTAGAGAAAAATTTACCTGGTATTAAAGTGAATTTAAAACAACAGCCATATAAGCAGAAGTTGGATTTAGAAAAGAAATTTGAATATGAATTCTCGTTATCTGCATGGAGTCCAGATTATCCAGATCCAATGACTTATATTGATATGTTTGTTACTGGAAGCTCATTTAATGAAATGGATTATTCTAATCCAAAGTATGATGAGTTAGTAGCGAAATCAAAAGGAGAACTATTAAAAGATGATAAAGCACGCTGGAATGCACTTGCAGAAGCGGAAAAAATCTTAATTGGTCAAGATGCTGCCATTTCTCCTACGTACCAACAAAGTACCGCATACTTAGAGAAACCATACGTAAAAGGTATTGCAAATCATACGTTTGGTGGGGACTTCAGTTATAAATGGGCATATATTACAAAAAAATAGTATAATAAAAGATGAGCGAATTTTCGCTCATCTTTTATTTGTATAGGAGGAATTAGAGTTGTTAAAAGGAATCAATCATCTTTGTTTTTCAGTATCTAATTTAGAAGATTCTATTACATTTTACGAAAAAGTATTGGAAGGAGAATTATTAGTTAGAGGAAGAAAACTTGCATATTTTAATATATGTGGAGTATGGATAGCGCTTAATGAAGAAATACATATTCCAAGAAACGAGATTCATCAATCTTATACACATATTGCGTTTTCTGTTGAACAGAAAGACTTTGAACGTCTACTGCAGCGATTAGAAGAAAATGATGTTCATATTATACAAGGAAGAGAACGTGATGTAAGGGATTGTGAATCTATCTATTTTGTTGACCCAGACGGGCATAAGTTTGAATTTCATTCAGGGACATTGCAAGACAGACTTAATTATTATAGGGAAGATAAACCTCATATGACATTTTACTAAGGAGGAAAAGAAGTTGCATGCGCTAGTAATTGGTGGAACAGGAATGTTAAAGAGGGTGTCTATGTGGCTTTGTGAGCAAGGGTTTCATGTTTCTATTATTGGAAGAGATGAAGTGAAATTAGAAAATGTTAAACGGGAGAGTACTACACCTGAAAGTATCACATGCCTTCCGTTAGATTATCATAATGATGACGGTGTAAAGTTAGCTATTAAAAACACAATTGAGAGGAATGGCCCAATAACATTAGTTGTCGCATGGATACACGCAAGTGCAAAAGATGCGTTATCACTTATTTGTAGAGAATTAGACTTGTCGTCTGAAACATACGACGTTTTTCATATTTTAGGCAGTAAAGCGTCGAGAATAGCCTCACAAAAAATAGGCGGTACGCGATGTAGCTATCATAGAATAATTTTAGGTTTTATATTAGAAGATACATACGCAAGATGGCTTACTCATGAAGAAATATCGGATGGGGTAATAAAAGAAATTGAAAGTAAATGTAATGAATGGATTGTAGGACGAGTAGAACCGTGGGAATTGCGGCCAACATGGTAAGGGGGAATTGAAGTGAAGACAACGGTATATGTAACAAGGCATGGTGAAACGGAATGGAATGTAGCGAAGCGAATGCAAGGACGGAAAAATTCTGCTTTAACTGAAAATGGTATACTGCAAGCTAAGCAATTAGGAGAGCGAATGAAAGATTTATCTATTCATGCGATCTATAGTAGTCCGAGTGAAAGAACCCTTCATACTGCAGAGTTAATAAAGGGAGAACGTGATATACCGATAATCGCGGATGAGCATTTCTATGAAATTAGCATGGGTATATGGGAAGGACAGACAATTGATGATATAGAAAGGCAATACCCAGACGACATACAGTTATTTTGGTATGAACCACATCTTTTTCAGTCAACATCAGGAGAAAATTTTGAGGCTGTTCATAAAAGGGTAATTGAGGGGATGCAGATTCTTTTAGAAAAGCATAAAGGAGAAAGTATATTAATTGTTTCTCATGCGGCAGCGGCAAAGCTACTTGTAGGACATTTTGCAGGTATTGAAATAGAAAATGTGTGGGATGATCCATTTATGCATAGTGCTAGTCTAAGTATAATAGAATTTGAAGATGGTGAAGGTGAAGTGAAGCAATTTGCAGATATAAGTCATTTTCAATAAAGCGGGATAAACATAAAAAAGGCCGCAAAACGGCCTTTTTTTCTAGGCATAAAAACTAACAATTACGTTTTTTATACCAGAAGTGATCAAATTTCTTGTGTTTGCAAGATGGGAATTTATGTCCGCCTTTGCAATCATTCCATTTGTGTCCATCATCGTGACAGTCTTTACCATGATCGCATGAATCATCGCAAGAGCCACCGTGTCCATTCGGGAAGAATTCGCATTTTTTACAGTAACATCGTTTCGTCCAGTAAAATTTCTTTTCAAAGCGTACACATTTTGTAACGAACGTACAATGTTTTCTACGAGTACGTTTTGTAACTAAAACGCATTCTTTTCTACGTGTTACTTTCGTAACGAACGTCCATTTTTGAACGCGTACACGAGTACATTTCGTAACAAATGTCCATTTTTTAACATGCGTACATTTTGTAACGAACGTACAATGTTTCACGCGAGTACATCTTGTTCTTGGACATTTACAATCGTCGCTACATTCTATTTTTGTAGTACAATCATCATCGCATTCAAAAGTACTTGGATCTTGGTGTAAGAAATCCTCCATCCCAGCACTTTTGATTTCTTCAACCGCTTTTCTAATATCACGTTTCATAGAAATCCTCCTTATCATGTATTCAGGTGAAAAGGTATTCTTTTTCCTTAACATGATATGAGATATGACGTCTTTCTGAACAGGACAAGAGTGTAATTTTATATAAATAGATGATAGCGGATGTATGGACAAGGCGAGTTGCATACATTGAATGAAGAGAACTGAGAAGGGATGAGAAAACATGCTACCTTCATATGATTTTTTTATTCATCCAATGTACTTAGTGGAATTGAAAAAAGACATTTGGTCAGACAGTCCAGTACCAGCAAAATTAACTTATGGAAAAAAGAAGTATGACATTGATATCGTATATCGGGGTGCTCATATTCGTGAATTTGAGAAGAAATCTTATCATGTTATGTTTTATAAACCGAAAAAATTTCAAGGTGCGAAAGAGTTTCATTTAAATTCTGAGTTTATGGATCCGTCTCTCATACGAAATAAATTATCTTTAGACTTTTTTCATGATATTGGTGTACTTTCACCGAAATCACAACATGTGTTTATAAAAATTAATGGTCAAATTCAAGGTGTATATTTACAGTTAGAATCAGTGGATGAAAATTTTTTGAAAAATAGAGGATTACCGAGTGGTTCTATTTATTATGCGATAGATGATGATGCGAATTTTTCTTTAATGAGTGAGAGAGATAAAGATGTTAAGACCGAGCTTTTTGCAGGTTATGAATTTAAATATTCGAATGAAAATAGTGAAGAACAGCTGAGTGAATTTGTATTTCAAGCGAACGCTTTGTCAAGGGAAGCTTATGAAAAAGAAATTGGAAAGTTTTTGCATGTAGACAAATATTTAAGGTGGTTAGCTGGCGTCATTTTCACGCAAAACTTTGATGGTTTTGTTCATAACTATGCACTATATCATAACGATGAAACGAACTTATTTGAAGTGATACCGTGGGATTATGATGCGACTTGGGGGCGAGATGTACAAGGGAGACCACTTAATCATGAGTATATTCGTATTCAAGGTTATAACACGTTAAGTGCAAGATTGTTAGATATACCTATATTTAGAAAACAATACCGAAGTATTTTAGAAGAAATATTAGCAGAACAATTTACCGTTTCATTTATGATGCCGAAAGTAGAAAGTTTGTGTGAATCGATTCGTCCTTATTTACTACAAGATCCATATATGAAAGAAAAATTAGAAACATTTGATCAAGAAGCTGATATGATTGAGGAATATATAAATAAAAGAAGAAAGTATATACAAGATCATTTACATGAATTGGATTAATTTTGAAAGAGATTGGAACATTATCAATCTCTTTTTTTGTATAATAAAGATGTATTGGTAGAATTGACGTAATATGTACTTAATAAAGAATGGGGATGTGGAAACATGACAGTAAAATGGATTGAGTGGGCAAAACAAATACAATCTATAGCTCAAGCGGGTTTAACGTATTCTAAGGATGTGTATGATATAGAACGTTTCCAACAATTACGGGATATTTCTATTTCGATGATGTCACATTACACTAAGACAGATTGGGAAGTTGTAGAGAAGTTATTTGCAAGCGAGACAGGCTATCAAACACCTAAAGTTGATATAAGAGCAGTTGTTTTTCAAAATGAAAAGTTATTATTTGTGAAAGAAAAAAGTGATGGGAAATGGGCATTGCCAGGTGGATGGGCTGATATCGGTTATACGCCGACAGAAGTAGCAGCAAAAGAGGTTTTAGAGGAGACAGGGTTTGAAGTAGATGATTTTAAGCTACTCGCTATATTTGATAAAGAAAAACATCAACCATCGCCTTCAGCAACGCATGTATATAAAATTTTTGTTGGATGTAAAATTATTGGTGGTGAAAAGAAAACTAGTATTGAAACAGATGATGTGGAGTTTTTTGGTGAGGATGAACTGCCTAATTTATCGATTGCTAGAAATACAGAAGAGCAAATTAAACAAATGTTTGCCTACATAAAAGAACCTCAGAAAGAAATAGTAATAGATTAATAATGCGTATGTCGGTGATATTGTTGGCATGAAGATATTGGCAGAATGCAACCTTTATGTAATAATGGGATGGTATGTGAAGAAAAAAGGAGATAGAAAATAAAATGTTAGCAAGCATAATAGATCAGTTATTGCAATTTTTTGCAAGTTTAGGTTACTTTGGAGTAGCGCTAGCTTTAATGATTGAAATTATCCCGAGTGAAATTGTACTTTCGTATGCTGGCTTTTTAGTCGCAGATGGTAAAATTAGCTTTGTCGGTGCAGTTATTGCTGGAACAATCGGTGGTACTTTAGCCCAAATCTTTTTATACTGGCTTGGATACTACGGAGGACGTCCAGTTGTAGAGAAATATGGGAAATATCTGCTTATTAATAAACACCATTTAGACATAGCAGAAAATTGGTTTAAGCGTTACGGAGCAGGAGTAATCTTTTCGGCACGTTTTATCCCAGTCGTACGTCATGCAATTTCTATTCCAGCAGGATTAGCTAAGATGCCATTAAAACTATTCACACTGTATACAGTAGTTGCGATTATTCCATGGTCAATACTATTTATATATTTAGGTGAAAAGCTTGGTGGAAATTGGCGACATATTAAAGAGTATGCATCTGATTACACACATTACATAATTATAGGAGCGATTCTCTTTATTGCTCTATACTTCGGTTTAAAGTATTTCAAAAAGAAAAAAGCGGCACGTTAAAGTCAATGATTTTTCATTGGCTTTTTTGTTTGTTTCGGTTCTAAAAAAAAGGAGTTGTCCATAATGTGTAATAATAAAGCGTAGCGGAGGAATGTGATGAAAGGGTCACCGTTTATACGTGGAACGATATTTTTAACAATGGCAACGATGATATCTAAAATGTTAGGGTTTATATATGTTATACCATTTACAGCTATGGTCGGTACGAGTGGGTACGTGTTATACACGTATGCATATCGTCCATATACGATTATGCTCAGCATTGCGACGATGGGATTACCACTTGCGGTTTCAAAGATGGTATCAAAATATGATCAACTAAATGATTATCATACGGTTAAGAGAGTGCTGAAAAGTGGAATGGTGTTTATGTTTATAATGGGAGTTATTTCGTGTTTTACGTTATATATGCTAGCTCCGCATTTGGCTAAACTTGTAATCGATGGAAATGATCAAACGGGGAATAGTGTAGCGGCGGTCACTACTAATATTCAAATTGTCAGTTTTGCGTTAATACTTGTACCAGTAATGAGTTTATTAAGGGGCTTTTTTCAAGGGTTCCAATCGATGGGGCCTTCTGCTCTAAGTGTAGTTGTAGAGCAATTTTTTCGGGTATTAACCATTTTGATAGGAAGTTTTGTCGTTTTATATATTTTAAAAGCCTCTATCTCACTAGCTGTTGGTATTTCAACATTCGGTGCTTTTATGGGAGCGGTAGGTGGACTAACTGTTTTAAGTGCGTATTACATAAGGAGAAGAAAGCACTTAAAGAAAAAAGAAATGGCAAGTATACCACAAACAACGAAATCTTTTTTCTCACTCTATAAGGAGCTCTTTACATATTCAATACCATTTGTTGTGGTTGGTTTAGCAATTCCGTTGTATCAGACGATCGACACATTTACAATTAATAAATTGCTTATACAAATGGGATATATGCAAGGAGAAGCAGAGAAGATTAATGCAATAATTGGACTTGTTCAGATGGTTGTACTTATCCCAGTTTCCGTTGCGACTGCTTTTAGTATGTCACTCGTACCTGAGATGACAAAAGCTTATACAGCAGGAAATGTGAAGTTACTGTACAAACATTTTACGAGGACGAATCTATTGGTAGTAGGGATTACAGTACCAGCGACAATTGGAATGATGGTGTTAGCAAAACCAGTATATACTCTTTTATTCGGTGCCGGAAATGATCCGGAGATGGGGCGAATTATATTACAGTATTATGCTCCTGCCTGTATACTATTTTCTCTTTTTACAGTAACTGCTGCGATGTTACAAGGAATTAATCAGCAACAGAAAACAGTGCTAGGATTAGTGATTGGTATTATTGTGAAGATAATTTTAAATATTGTATTGCTACCGTATTTCGATTATGTAAGTTTTATTATTTCAACATACGCAGGTTATACGATTTCAGTTGGCTTTAACTTGTGGATGCTTTCTAAATATGTTATAAAGGCAACATAAGCTTTTTAAGGCAGAGAGCACTCTGTCTTTTTCTTTGTTTATCCCGCTTTAACGGGCAGTAAGATCCTCACCTTAAAATTCAGCGAAAGAAAAGAAGTTTGGTTGGGGGCGGGCTGCCCGTAAAAGCCCGATTGGTGAGGGCTGAAAATCAGTGGGGGGATGAAGCCCCCCACTGATTAAAGTTTCACTTTATAATATTTTTCTTATAAAAACGTTTTCAAAATAATTTTTCTATTGAAATTTAAACGTATGTTTCATATGCTGAGAATGGCGGTTCAAAAACTGTTGTTTAAGAGAGGTAGATTCCTACATGTAAAAAGAATCGGGGTGATAGTATGTTAAATATTTATTTAACAGACCGAAACGGAAAACTACAAGAGGTTGAGGAAATGCAAAAGGGTTGCTGGATTAATGTACTTCATCCAACGGAAGAAGAAATTCAATATCTAGTACAAACTTTAAATGTAGACTTAGATTTCATTAAAGACCCTTTAGATGATGAAGAACGCTCTCGTATTGAAAAGGAAGACAATAATACTTTAATAATCGTGGATATTCCAACGGTTAGACATGATGAAGAAGGAAATTCGATTTATGACACGATTCCAATAGGTATGATTGTAATGCCAGATTGCTTTGTGACAATTTGTTTAGAAGAAAATCCAATTTTTGAACGTTTTATTAATCAACGTATTAAAGAATTTTATACGTTTAAAAAGACACGCTTTGCACTTCAGCTCTTATATACAATTTCTACTTATTATTTAAGATACTTAAAGCAAATTAACAGAAAAACAATTGATTTAGAGCATCAATTAAATCAGTCGATGAAAAATAAAGAGATTTTCACATTGCTAGGTCTTGAAAAAAGTTTAGTTTACTTTACAACATCATTAAAAGCGAATAAAATCGTAATTCAAAAATTAATGCGTAACAGTACATTTTTAAAAATGTATGAAGACGATCAAGATTTATTAGAAGATGTATTAATCGAAAATAAACAGGCGATTGAAATGGCGGAAATATATAGTCACATTTTAAGTGGAATGATGAATACTTTTAGCTCCGTTATATCAAATAATTTAAACAGTGTTATGAAGCTGTTAACGTCTATTACAATCATATTATCATTACCAACGATGGTTTCTAGTTTCTTTGGAATGAACGTAAAGGTTCCGTTTGAAGGTGAGGCTCAAGGTTTTGTAATTGTACTTATAATATGTGCAACATTATCTTGCGCTTTAGCATTTGTATTTTGGAAGAAACGTTACTTTTAACGGTAAGAAAGCTGCTCTAGCATAGTTGCATAACTGCGCTAGAGCAGCTTTTTTGCTATGAAATCGAAAGTTTCGAATAGAATAAAACCTATAAAATGTAATGTATATGAGAGGGCTGAATTCCGTATAAGTCTTGTTCAATTCATAAAATGGGGTTAAAATTACATATTGTTAATGAAAAGTTGGAGGAAATACATCATGGAATTGTTTCAATTACCGAAAGCATTCCTGCAAATGAATACAATCTTTATCTCCATATTGATCGAAGCACTTCCTTTTGTGCTCATTGGTGTATTTATTTCAGGATTCATTCAAATGTTTGTGACAGAAGATATGGTAGCAAAATGGATGCCGAAAAATCGATTTCTGTCTGTTTTAATGGCTACTTTTTTAGGTATGATGTTTCCGGGCTGTGAATGTGGAATCGTTCCGATTGTTAGGCGATTAATCGGAAAAGGGGTTCCGCCATATGCTGGGATTGCATTTATGTTAACTGGGCCAATTATTAATCCGGTCGTATTATTTGCAACATATGTTGCCTTTGGAAGTAATATGCACATGGTATGGTATCGTTCTATTGTAGCGATTATCGTAGCAATTATCGTTGGAATTATATTATCATTTATGTTTAAAGAACATCAATTACCAGATGATCACTTCCCAGAAGTGAATCATAAGCGTCCATTACGTAAAAAAATGTGGGATGTATGTACGCATGCTGTTGAGGAATTTTTCTCGATGGGAAAATATTTAGTATTAGGTGCGTTAATTGCAGCGGCAGTTCAAACGTTCGTACAAACTTCAACACTACTTGCTATAGGGCAAGGGCCGTTCTCTTCACCTGCTGTTATGATGGGACTTGCTTACATTTTATCACTTTGTTCAGAAGCAGATGCGTTTATTGCTTCATCATTCCAAAGTACTTTTTCAACAGCATCACTTGTCGCGTTCCTCGTATATGGACCGATGGTGGATATTAAAAATATGTTTATGATGCTTGCGACATTTAAAACGAAATTTGTAATTGTCGTTACAGTTACAGTTACACTTGTTGTTTATGCAAGCTCACTACTCATTTATGCGATGGGGTGGTAGGTTATGTTTCGAGCATATATATTATTAGGTTTTACAATCTTAATCGCGCAGCTTCATATTTCAGGTAATATTACGAAGTATATTAATATGAAGTATGCCTATTTATCAACAACAGCAGCTATTATTTTAGGTTTCTTAACGATCGTTCAAATTATTATCGTTTTCCAAAAAGAACATGAGAAAGAACAAGGAAAACAGGATTGTAGTTGTGATCATAGCCATTGCGGGCATGACCACTCAAAAGATGAGAATACATGGTGGAAAAAAGTATTTTCGTACACATTGTTTTGTTTTCCGATTGTTTCAGGATTATTTTTCCCGATTGCAACGTTAGATTCTGATATTGTTAAAGCGAAAGGGTTTCACTTTCCTGTTGCACAAGCGGAAAGTACAGATCCATTTATGAGAAGGCAATTTTTAAGACCTGACACGAGTATATACTACGGAAAAGAAGGATACCGTGGTGTAATGGAGAAAGGGAAGAAAGAGTTTGTAACGAAAGATAGTGTTACTTTAAATGATGAAAACTTTCTAAAGGGAATGGAAACAATTTATAATTATCCTGGCGAATTTACTGGGAAAAAATTATCATTTAAAGGTTTTGTTTTCAAAGATGATTCTTCTAAAAAAGAACAATATTTCTTATTCCGTTTCGGTATTATACATTGTGTAGCAGATTCAGGTGTATATGGTATGTTAGTGAAAAAACCAGAAGGGGTAGAATGGAAAAACGATGATTGGATTCAAATAGAGGGAGAAATTTCTACTGAATTCTATCAGCCGTTCCATGCGAATATTCCTGTTTTAGAAGTAACGAAATGGAATAAAGTTGAACAACCGAAAGAGCAATATGTATTTAGAGGAGCCGATTGATCACATCGGTTCTTTTTTATGGACTAAGAGTTCTGAATGTTGTTAATATTAAATGAGTAGTTGTAATAGGCTCATACTGTTCAAGTTTGAATGGGGAAGGGAACTCTTGCCAAACTTCTTTGCTCTAGCCGAATTTTGTGGTGGGATTCTTATTGTCTACAAATAGCGGGTTAAATAATTAAAGAGGTGATAACAATGACTGAAGTAAAGGGAAAAACAGCTAATGAGTCCAGAGTGTTTAAAACGAGCCGAGTATTTCCAACAGATTTAAATGATCACAATACGCTATTTGGTGGAAAGATATTAGCCGAGATGGATATGGTTGCTTCTATTTCAGCAACGAGGCATGCAAGAAAAGAATGTGTCACAGCCTCTATGGATTGGGTAGATTTCTTACATCCTGTTCGCTCTTCAGATTGTGTTAGTTATGAATCCTTTGTAATTTGGACGGGTAGAACTTCTATGGAAGTATTTGTGAAGGTAGTAGCGGAAGATTTAATTTCAGGTGAGAAGCGTATCGCAGCAACGTCTTTTGTTACTTTTGTTGCACTGAGTAAGGAAAATAATCCAGTTCCTGTGCCGCGAGTAATCCCTGAAACAGAGGAAGAGAAAGAATTGCATCGCATTGCAGTGTTACGTGCAGAACAACGTCATATACGTAAGGCAGAGAGTAAGAAAGTAGCTACATTACTAACTTTTTGAATTGAATATTTAGTTGTTAAAGGTATTATAACAGAGCGAAATGTTCTTCATATGAAAAGCGGACACCTAAAAATAGGTGTCCGCTTTTATAGTTTTTCTATCCGCATATCATGTGACAATAACTACTTAGCAGAAGCAAGCAGCACCGACGATGATTAAGAGGATAAATAATACGACTAATAGCGCGAATCCATTACCATGTGCGAAGCCCATTGTTATTTCCTCCTTTTATTTTAAGATACAACATACAATATGCAAATGAGCTATCGTTTGATATGGACATATATCATGCAATGACATATTTTCTTGAATGATATTGTATTAAAAAAGGGAAGATATAGAAATAACAGTAAGTGGAGAAAGGAAAATATCCATGAAACACTTTTTCGTTGTAATCCTTTGTGTAATAGGTGTATTCATTTGGATGAACATCGATGTGGAAATGGGGAAAAAAATGGCTAGTGAATATGAAGTAGGACAAGTTCGATTAGGTGAATTTCAACTGTATACGAACGGTGAAGAGTTATATACGAATTTATTTGAGGATATACGTAATGCGGAGAAGTACATATATATCCATTTTTATATTGTAGGTAAAGATGAAATAAGCAAAGAGTTTTTGCAGTTGCTCGAGAAAAAGGCATCTAGCGGAGTAGAAGTGAAATTGTCAGTCGATCGAATAGGTGGATATAAGCTGAAGAAAAAGGTAATTCGTCAACTACAAAGCAATGGTGTCCAGTTTACGTTTAGTAAAAAACCTAAATTGAAACATTTATTCTATTCGTTGCATCAGCGAAATCATAGACGAATTGTTACGATAGACGGAAAAGTATCATATATCGGCGGCTTTAACATCGGAAAGGAATACCTTGGACAAGATCCGAAATTTGGCCAGTGGCGTGATTATCATGTGCGAGTTAAGGGGAATGGTGCCACGGATATGGAAAGAAAATTTGCTGCTGACTGGAAAGAAGATACGGGAGAAAAAATGCCTGTACATGAAAGTCTACCTGCAATTGGGAATGTAAAATATCAATATTTATTTTCAGATGGAAAAGGGTTATGGGAAAAATATGGAGCGTTTTTAAAGCAGGCTAAAAAGTCTTTAATTATTGCTACACCATATTTTGTACCAAGTAAAGAAATGATGAAAGAGTTAAAAGGTGCATTAAACCGCGGTGTCAATGTGAAAATTCTCGTACCATTTAAAAGTGATGCAGTATTGTTAAAACAAGCTGCCTATCCGTATTTGAGAGAGATGAACCATGCTGGGGCGGAGATCTATCAATATCGGAATGGTTTTTTTCACGGGAAAGTAACAATCATTGATGGAGAAATTGTTGATATAGGTACAGCGAATTTTGATAATAGAAGTTTTTATTTAAATTGTGAATCTAATTGTGTCGTATATGATAAAACAGTTGTTGCTGACGTATGGGATCGACTAAAAGAAGACTTCCATAAATCAAAAAGATTTTCGGAAGAAGATTTTGAGAAAATTAGTAAATGGGATTGGTTTTTAGCAAGAATAGCAAATGTTATAGCATCATATTTATAGCATATAGACAAAAAGTAGGGAGGCACTTTCATGGATTGTATGAAAGAATTGATGAGGTATAGTTATATGCTTATATATAAGGTTGGGGAGTATACAGGACAGGTAAGAGACGAAGAATTAAAGGAGCTATTACAGCATCATTTACCATATATGTTGCAAGCATATAATGAACAAGTGAATTTTCAAGAAGGAGAGAATGTACAGCATATAACTTGTGAACCAATTTCATTTCATTTTCATGAAATGGAAAAGGAAACTGATAGTAAATATACAGGTGATATTTATATTGCAACTTGTTATATTTCGCATTTGAAACGGTTAGCGTTAAAGTTTGCTCAAGTGGCAGTTGAAGTTGCAAATCCAGAATTTCGCTCGTTTTTAGAAAACTGCTTCCTGAAAATGAATCGTTATGCCTATAGTGTATGGCAATATGTCGTGAAGAAAGAGTATAAGATTAAACATGTATATGAAAATGAGAAATTTGCATAAGAGACTAAGGCGGAAAGATAGGCGCCTTAGTTTTTTACTTTTCGTGGAGAAAAATGACTATATGTACATAGTTATTATCAGAAAATTTACAAATATTTACCGTTTATTTACTATTTTTCAATCTTTCCTTTAAAAATAGAGAGTAATATGGGATTGTACATATTCTATCAAAGGGAGGAAACGCAAATGAACAAATGGGTTAAATCATTAACTGCTATGGCACTTGCAAGTTCTTTATTAATGGTAGGTTGTAGTAAAGGTGAGGACAAGAAGAAAGAAGACGATACAACAACACAACAAGAGGATAAAAAGGATAAAGAAACAAGTGGAACTGAGAAGTCTACGGATTCTAAAGAAAAGAAATAATGTAATAATAGAGCTTCCTCTTTTATGTGAGGAAGCTTTTTTGTTGTAAATTGATTGAGATTATTGAAAAATAGAGAAAGAATGAAAGAGGGGGAAAACAAATGAAAGTATGTATATTGGGAGCAACAGGGCGAGTAGGTTCAAACATAATTAAATTAGCATTAAAAGATTCAGCAGAAGTGACTGCATTAGCGCGTGATTCAAGTAGAGTAGAAATAAATCATGAAAGATTACGAGTTATAGAAGGTAATGTATTAAATGAAAATGATATAAAGAAAGCGATAGAAGGAAGCGATATAGTAATTAGTGCACTTGGAACGGATCAAAATGGGACGTTAGCGAAGAGTATGCCACAAATTATAAAGAAAATGGAAGAAGAAGGAGTTCGTAAAATCATTACAATAGGAACAGCCGGTATTTTACAAGCAAGAACAAATCTAAATTTATATCGTTTTCAATCAACGGAATCAAAGAGAAAGTCGACAACAGCAGCAGAAGATCATTTAGCTGCATATAAGATACTTAGTAGTAGTAATTTATGCTGGACGGTCGTTTGTCCGACGCATTTAATTGACGGTGATGTGACAGGTATATATCGAACTGAAAAAGATGTATTACCAGAAGGAGGAGCAAAAATAACAGTTGGTGATACAGCGCAATTTACGTGGAATCTGTGTAGTGAAAACCAATATGAGAATAGCCGGGTAGGTATTTCCTATTAAAAAACCATCCCGAAATTGGGATGGTTAAAAGACGATATAACATACAAATATGATAATCATAATGATTTGGAGAATGGCTTTCGCTACTGTACTGCTTAAAAAACCAACTACAGTAGCAACTCCTACTAGAAAGGCGTCTTTTGGCGCTTTTTTATGCATGAGTTCTGTAATAAATACAGATAAGAACGGTATGATAATTAAACCGAATGGTGGGAAGAAGAAAGATCCGACAATGATAGAAATCATACCGACACGTTCTCCCCATTTAGAACTTCCATATTTTTTTAAGAAATATCCATTTGCAATAAAATCAGCAACGAAAATGAATAGTGTGAAAATGACTTGAATAATCCAAAAAGAAGTTGTTAGTTCTCCACCATTTATACCGAAATGGTAAATGAAATATCCAGCCCAGACAGCGAGGATGCCTGGAATGATAGGGTAAATAAAGGCAAGAAATGAAACAATAAAACAGGCAATGATACAGATTGTTAATAATACTATCACTTTATAGCTCCTTCTTCGTGTCTAATTTATGTACCGCAATTTTTTTCACTTGATGTCCATCAAGTTCTAGTGCTTTAAACTGAAAACCGGCAAATTCAATGGAATAACCAGCCTCAATATTTAAGTCCACTGCTTGAGAGAGGAGCCAACCTCCAATTGTATCTAAATCACTATCATCAATATGTAGGCCAAACATATCATTCACTTCAGAAATGAGCACCTTACCGTCTAAAACAGTAAGCTTCGGCGTACGCTTTTCAATCATAGGTGATTCATCCGCATCAAACTCATCTTGAATTTCTCCAATAATTTCTTCGAGAATATCTTCCATTGTTAAAAGTCCAGCCGTACCACCATATTCATCCATAACGATTGCCATCTGAACGCGATTCTTTTGTAGATGAACTAACGTTTTGCGAATTGGAACAGTTTCAAAGACAGTTAGTACTGGATGTATGTAAGATTCAAGTGGCTTATGAATGCCCTTCGTTTGATCATGAAATACTTCTTTCGTATTGATCATACCGATAATATCATCTTTATCTTTTTCGATGATAGGGTAGCGTGTATACTTTTCAGTTGCGACGATATCCATATTTTCTTCTAACGTATTTTCAGTAGATAAGCAAATCATTTCTGTACGAGGGACCATAATTTCTTTCGCAACTCGGTCGTCAAATTCAAAAATATTATTTACATATTTATATTCGGCTTGATTTATTTCGCCGCTTTTGAAACTTTCACCTAAAATGAGTCGTAGTTCCTCTTCAGAATGGGCCAGTTCATTTTCTTTCGCAGGTTCTAAACCGAGTAGTTTTGTGAAAAAGATAGCCGTACTATTAAGTAACCAAATGAACGGGTACATAATTTTATCAAATAAAATAAGTGGTCGTGCAAACTTAAGCGTGATTGCCTCTGCTTTTTGAATTGCAAAAGACTTTGGAACTAATTCACCTAATACAACATGGAAAAATGTAATCACGCTAAAAGCGATAATAAAGGATAAAGTATTTGCCATTGTTCCAGTAATATTAATCTTTTCAAAGAGCGGTCGTAGTAAATGTTCCACAGTCGGTTCACCAAGCCAACCAAGCCCTAAAGAAGTGATTGTAATCCCGAGCTGACAAGCTGATAAATAAACATCTAAATTAGATATGACACTTCTTGCAGCTAAAGCTTGTTTATTGCCTTCATTTGCAAGCTGGTCAATTCGACTTTTTCGTACTTTTACAACAGCGAATTCTGATGCAACGAAAAAGCCGGAAATAAGGATAAGTACAATGATGAGAAAAATATTTAATATGTCCAAGTGTATTCTCTATTCCGTCGCTTGGAATAAAGATGTCACCTCCTGCAATTATGTTATACTTTTATAATAAATCCAAATGAAAAGAATAGTCAAAGAAAAAGGGTAAATATTGGTATGTTTCTGCAATGGTTTTTGAATTTGCTGTTATTTTGTCCGCTATACAAAAGGAATAACCCTCTACTTTCAGATTCTAGAGGGTTATTTCAAATTAAGGTTTTGGAATACTTCTCGTTAAAGCGTATGATTGTTGTTTAAAGTGGTTTGTCGTCCATAGTGTTTGAAGGAATGAGAGTATACAATACGGGATATACAAAAGTAATAAGCTAATTGTAACAATAATAGGTGCATTTCCGCCGAATTGAACGATAAATTGCAATAGTCCACTTGCGTGAAAAACGCATTCCATAAAAACGAATGAAAGAATAATGGAACCTAAAATAGATTTATGATTCGAAGTAAGCGCTAAAAACAATGTATCTACAAGGAAAGAAGCTTGTTTTATTTCATATTCATTTGTATTACTTAAGAAAGGAATCCATTTTTTTATTGCTTGCATAACGATAATCATGGAAGTACTACAAACGATGATAAAAGATGAGTAGTAAGGAATCTTTATAAATTTTGTGATGTATAGGAGTAGTAATAAGACTGCGCATTGTAATAATACAGTACATAAAGAATAAGGAATCCATCTTAATAAAGAAGCGAACTTTTTAACCGATTGAGGTGCTTTAAAAAATAAATGGCCAATCCCTAAGCTGATGAAGAATCCGATTGCAAGAGTAAAGGTAAAACGAACAATCGATAAAAAATATATTTCCCACATGTAAGGGAATAACGGTGTTGATTGATTAGCAGTATGTACCATCTGATTTGCTGAGAAAAAGATAGATTCGTGCATCCAATCAATCTTTGGAATTGTCATCGAAGAAAGTTGTGCGAAGTTATGGAAAATGCTTATAAAGCCGGTGATGTATGAGTATTTATGTGTAATGAATAAAGTTGGAATAGGACTAATGATAAATATAATGAGAACACCAACGATAAATTTATATATATGTGAGCGCAATAAAGACATGTAATCACCTACTCTTTGAATATTCAGAAAATTCTTATTCTTATTTTAGCTTTTTTCGGAGTAAGTTACAATATATTTTTCTTAAAGAAGTTTAGTATTGTAGTGGATAGAATTGAATGAAACGTGAATAAATTATGACAAGAAAATGAATAATTTTCAGAAAAATAAAATAAATTATTTATTTTTTTCTGAAAATATAATATAGTTATGGCACAGAAAGTATTTTAACATAAGGAGGCTGTTTATGAGGATTAAAGGGAATTATGTGCCGAAAAGGGAAGTTTTATTTTGCTCAAGTTCAATTACAGTAGGGGAAGCGCTAGGGCATTTAAATAAAACTGGTTATCGTTGTGTACCAGTTTTAGATGAAAAAAAAGAGAAATATTTAGGGAATATATATAAAGTAGATATTTTAGAATATAAAGGTTCACTGGAAGAGAGTGTATTACAACTATTAAACGATAAAGAAGGATATGTCAGAGAAGATTCTTCGTTCTTTAAAGTATTTTTTACAATAAAAAAATTACCTTATTTATCAGTAGTTGATGAAAAAAGAGTCTTTCTTGGGATTTTAACGCATAAAAAAGTTTTTGAGCTATTAGAAGATGCTTGGGGCGTTCATTCTAGTAAATATTCTGTCATGATTGGGACACAAGATTATAATGGGGCTATTCAAAAATTATCGACAGTATTAAAAAAATATACAGGTATCCAAAGTTTAATGACTTTTGATAATGATGCCTTATTAGTTCGTAGAATTATGTTTACATTAGGAGAAGAGTTTAAAGATGGTGAATTAGAGACGTTATTGAAAGATTTAGAAGATCACGGATTTAGAGTGGTGTATGTGGAAGAGATGAAAAATCCACGTGAAGTTGAAACGATAGAATAATATGCAAAAGCCGTCTAATTATGTTGGATGGCTTTTGTTATGTTATGTGTATAAAATTATTTGAAAATAACGATAGGATAATAAGTGAGTCTGAAACAATATTTGTGCAAAAGAATAAAAAATGTAGATAATTTTGATTTTCAAAAAAGTCAATTTGAAAATATGTTTTTATTTTTCAACTAAATATGTTACTATATGTGTGATAAAAACAAAGAGGTCTGACAACTATACTCCACGCAATACCACTCTAATGATTTAAAAATTCAAAAAAATCAAAAATCAAAATTAATAATTAGAGTAAAAATAAGGGGACTGGAGAAATTATGGAGAAAGACACTGCTTTGTAAGGGGCATATTTTATCAGCTTGAACAGAGAGGAGGATGCATAGCATATTGTGAAAATAGAGATAAACAATGAAAAAGTGCTATGCAAATGAAAAGCATGAAGGGACGTTTAAGGCCAGGTGATACGGTAGCAATTGGTTTAATGTTATTTGCACTATTTTTAGGGGCAGGAAATTTAATTTTTCCACCAGTTTTAGGGCAACAAGCTGGAGAGAATGTTTGGGTTGCTACAATTGGATTCCTTGTAACGGGAGTCGGATTACCCCTATTAGCTGTAACAGCTGTCGCGTTTGTAGAGGGGGACTTGAAAGCGCTATCTTCTAGAGTTCACCCTATATTTGCGTTTGTTTTCCCATTAATTAGTTATTTAGCGATTGGACCTTTTTTCGCGATTCCGCGTACGGGAGCCGTTTCATTTGAAATGGGTATGAAGCCATTTTTATCAGAAGCATTAGTTTCCGAATGGTACATGCTATTTCTTTTCACTATAATTTTCTTCGGAATAACTTGGTATTTATCTTTAAATCCATCAAAATTAGTGGATTGGTTCGGGAAATTTCTTACACCATTGTTAGTATTAATTGTTGCTGTAATTGTCGGAAAGGCAATTGTTGATCCGATTGGAGAACCAGCTGCACCGCTAGAGGCATACAAGGAAAATGCTTTCTTTGGTGGATTTATTCAAGGATATTTAACGATGGATGCAATTAGTGCGCTTGTATTTGGAATTGTAGTTGTACAAGTTATCCGCTCTAAAGGAATAAAAGAGAGTAATCAAATTGCAAAAATAACAGTAGTATCAGGTATTATCGCTGTACTTGGTTTAACGTTAATCTATTTATCACTTGCTTATCTTGGTTCAACAAGTACATCACTTGGGGTATCAGAGAATGGTGGGCTTATTTTAACAAATGTTGTAAATGAGTTATATGGAACAAGTGGTAAAATTTTATTAGGACTTGTTATTGTACTTGCTTGTTTAACAACTTCTGTTGGATTAACATCAGCCTGTGCTGGCTTCTTTACAAACTTATTCCCAAAACTTTCGCATAAAACAATTGTAACAATGGTATGTGTATTTAGTTTAATTGTATCTAACCTAGGTTTAACACAATTAATCGCAGTTACTTTACCAGTGTTAATGATCATTTATCCAGTTGCAATCGTATTAATTGTACTTTCTTACTTCCATAAATGGATTGGGAAGCGTAATACCATTTATATTGGAGCTATTTTAGGTGCGTTGTTAATTAGTTTCTTTAACGGTTTAGAAAGTGCGAATATTAAAATTGACGCGATTTCTAACGTACTACAAATGTTACCATTATATAAAGAAGGAATAGGATGGTTAATCCCATCATGTATTGGCGGGATCCTCGGTTTCTTCTTCTATAAATCAAATGAATCAAGTGAATTACAAAAGAAAGGTGCTTAGGCGCCTTTCTTTTTTTAAAGGGGATTTTTTTGTTTTGTCTAAGTAATAAATGAAAGGAGTGATAAAATGGCTAATTTTGAAGATTTTTTAACTTTGGATTTACGGATTGGGACTGTAACACATGCAGAGGAATTTAAAGAAGCGAGAGTTCCAGCGATTAAACTAGAAATTGATTTTGGAGAGCTGGGAATGAAGCAGTCAAGTGCTCAAATTACGAAGAGATATAACCCAGAAGATTTAATCGGTCAGCAAATCGTTGCTGTTGTAAATTTTCCGCCAAAGCGTGTAGCGGGATTTAAATCAGAAGTACTTGTTTTAGGAGGAGTACCTGAAGCGGGTGATGTTGTATTACTGCAGCCTAATATGGAATTACCAAATGGAACAAAAATTAGTTAATGTAAAGGCGGGGGAACATGGATATTGGACGCGAATACGTACAGTGTGCCATTTCAAATTTTGAAGCAACAAAGAAACAAGGGGAACGGGTGCTTTCACAATTATCATATGAACAGATTGAATGGTCTTCTCATGAAGCAACAAATAGCATAGCAATTATAATTAAGCATCTGCACGGTAATATGCGTTCTAGATGGACGGATTTTTTAACATCTGACGGTGAAAAAATAGATCGTAACCGAGATGCTGAATTTGAAGGTGGTTATTCTTCTAAGAAAGAGGTACTCGCAGCATGGAATGAAGGTTGGGAATATGTTTTTAAAACGATGAATGCACTAACGTCAGAACATTTATTGCAGACGGTATATATTCGCGGTGAAGCGCATACTGTCATGCAAGCAATTGAAAGACAAATTTCTCATTATGCTTTGCATATTGGACAAATGATTTACATTGGTAAAATGTTAAAAGAAAATGAGTGGGAATGTTTAAGTATTCCTAGAGGAAAGTCTAACTTTCATTTAGAGAAAAAACGTTCAACATAATAATAGGAAAGAAACCGATATAAAATTGGAAGTAAGAAAACAAGCCAAATGATAGATGGCTCTACAGTCATAAGAATGCTACCAACAATCAGCCCATATATAATAAGAAAGAAATTAATAAGTGTATTCACAGGGATAAATCGTGAGAGAAACACTTGCTGTCGTTTAAAACAATCACTATGAAATACATAAAAGCGGAAGTACCATGTGGTAGTAATAAGATCTTTCTTTCGCGTAATTCTTTTTTTGCATGTATGACAGATGAACGGTGGTTGCATTTCATTGCGCTCCATTTTTTATATTTGTAATAATGTAGGACAAAAGTAGGTATAAAGTGTATATCCCTATATACGCTCCTGATATAAGAAAAAATGGATTTAGTAAAATCCCATGGATACTTGTCATAAAAACTAAGTCTTGTATTAAAACATCATATATATGAATAGAAATGATTGTACCGAGTGCATAAAGTGCTAGATATGCTGAAATATGTAACGCAACACGGATGGTAGGATGCTTAGCAAGCCAATAAAAAATAAATGATAGTACAACGGGTAGTGTTCCTATTAGTAGTTTCAATTCATTTCACCTCATTAACAATATAGCCTGAATTTAGACGGTCTATTCTCTAGAGCTTGTACATAACTTGAAATAGAGAGGTGATAGTATGAATCGAGGCTTTTTTTATGTGAAATTCACGAGTGTACGTAAGTTAGTATTATTTATTATTGCTACAGTACTAGCGACTTTTTTTCTTATTAGTATGATGGTAACCTCTATGAAAGAGACAAAGTCAACGTATTTATATAATTGGTTAAATGAGTTATCAATGAATGGTTACATGTACGTTCTTGGGAAAGAGAATCATTATTTTACACAGGAATATCGAAATTTAAATCAAGATTTTTCAATATCTTCGTTTCTCTTTTCTATGGCTACGAATATTCGTTTTAACGATGTACGCAGTTTTGTCGGTAAAGAGCTACCTGGTTTCGGTAAGTACGATACAGAAATTGTTATTGCGGGTGAAGGAACAAATTATTCTAACTTGCCTATAGAGTCGAGCGTTCCACTTGAAGAAGTAGTAAAAGAACGGACTGGAGAAGGTGGACAGGCTCAAAAGCCGGATACGAATAAAGAGAAAAAGCAACCAGCTCAAACGACAGGAAAACGACAAGTTGCATTTATTTATCATTCGCATAGCTGGGAATCTTATTTGCCATTATTGAATTTAACAAATGATCCAAATCCGAATAAAGCCACAAGTTCCGTAACGAATATTTCAATAGTCGGCGACCGATTTCGTGAACAATTAGCAAATGAAGGAATCGGAGCAACTAACGACAAGACTGATGTTGGGCAAAAGTTGATTAGTAAAGGATTAAATAGCAATAGTTCTTATAAAATGTCACGGGAAATTGTACAAGAAGCAATGGCCGGCAATAAAGAATTACAATACTTCTTTGATCTACATCGTGATAGTGCTCGGAAAAATGTCACGACAAAAATAATCGGTGATAAATCATATGCGAAGCTTGCGTTTGTAGTAGGGAAAGGTAACAAAAACTATGAAAAAAACTTGCAATTAGCAACGGCATTACATGAGACGATTAGTAAGAAATATCCAGGCGTTAGCCGCGGTGTCATTCAAAAAGGATTCCAAACAGGAAATGGTGTCTACAATCAAGATTTGTCAGGACAAGCGATATTAATTGAAGTTGGTGGCGTAGATAATACAGAGGAAGAACTAAATCGATCGATTGATGCGCTAGCTAAAGCGTTTGGTGAATATTTTTGGCAGGCAGAAAAGGTGAATGGATAAAGTGAAACATAAATTAGTGGGAGTCTGAAAAACGTAAGTGTAATACTTACGTTTTTTCTTTGTAATGATGAGATGTCACAGAATAGACATAATTTTCCGTTGTTATAGTGATATCGAAATTTGTCAAATTATACTGGGAGATTTATAAAGGGATTTTCGGGAAAGTAGAGAAAATCTTTTTACAAGGAAAGCTTTTTATTATGAAACTGGTAGGGTGATTGAAGTGATTAGGGAAATCCAAATAGAAGATGCAGCATCATTTTTGCAATTAAGTAAGCAATTAGATGAAGAAACGAAATTTATGTTATACGAACCAGGAGAAAGAAAATTTACAGCCAAGCAACAAGAACAAATGATTCATCGCTTTATAGAAAATAAATATACAACAATATTCGTAGCAGTTGAAGAAGAGAGAATAGTAGGATTTATTTTAGTGAATGGAAATCATATTCAAAGAAAGCGACATGTAGCAAGTATTGTAATTGGTATTTTGCAAGAGTATAGCGGGCGAGGTATTGGGACTAGATTGTTTAAAGAGGTCGAGAAGTGGGCAAGATTACAAGATATATGGCGTTTAGAATTAACGGTAATGGCCCACAATACAAGAGCTCAGGCACTATATAAAAAAGTTGGATTTGAGAAAGAAGGTGTCAAAAGAGCTTCTCTTATTATCGATGGAGAGAACATCGATGAGTATGAAATGGCCAAATTATTAAAATAAGAGGTCGTTATATGAAAAAAAGATGGATACTACTTGGTATCGTAGCGATGATACTCATTGTTGGAGTAGCAGGAATTAATTATAAAATGTATAAGGATAAGCAGGCGCGCGAGGTGAATGTAAATAACATATTTCCGAAAGCGAAAGAAACGATTGCGAATATGGATGGGGATATTGCGGTAATTAGTAATCCGAATTCGATGCTTGTGCTTGTGAATAAAAGTAGGCGTTTACCAGATGGGTATAAACCGCCAGATTTAGTTATTCCGAAAGTGCGCTACTCAAGTGAAGGTGATCAAGAAAAGAAAAAAATGAGGAAAGAGGCAGCTGGTGCGCTTGAGGAAATGTTTCAGCAAGCGGATAAGGAGCGTATTTTCTTATTTGCAGTTTCTGGATTTAGATCTTTTGATCGACAAAAAGCGTTAAATACAATGTATAAAAAACAAGATGGAGAAGCAAAAACAGCAATGTCGAGTGCAGTTCCTGGAACGAGTGAACATCAAACGGGGCTTGCTATGGATATTACATCGCAATCTGCTAAGTTTCAGTTAGAGACAATTTTTGGTGAAACGAAAGAAGGGCAGTGGCTTTCTGAAAATGCCCATAAATTTGGTTTTGTCATTCGATATACGAAAGAGAAGGAGTCGCTTACTGGTTATCGATATGAACCATGGCATGTGAGGTATGTGGGGAATCCACAAGCTACATATTTATATGAAAATCAACTCACGCTTGAAGAAGTAGCGCAGTGAACAATTGAGGGGAGAGAAGGATTATGACGGTGTTATATAAGAAGAAAGTACACGCATATGTGACAAGAGAAAGAGAAGGAGCTATGCAACTGCTTGTTTTTAAACATCGTGATACACCTGAAGCTGGTATACAAGTGCCAGGGGGAACAGTTGACGAAGGGGAAACGCTAGAAGCAGCGATTTTACGTGAAGTACAAGAAGAGTCTGGGTTACGTCATTTATGCATAGAACGATTCCTAGCTGATTACATCATACATGTGAGAGAAAAAAAGGAATATGAAAAACGCCATTTCTTTCACGTAACATTACTAACAGATGTAAAAAATCGTTGGGAACATATTGTAAGTGCCGGTGAGGAAGATGAAGGCTTAGTATTTTGCTATGAATGGATTGATATTGCAAAATGCCCTGAATTAGCGGGGAAACAAGGTGAGTTTTTACATTTGTTAGATGAAGTATACGCACAGTAATAAAAGAGTCTGAAACGTAAATTCATTCGTTTCAGACTCTTTTTATTTTTCAGGAAATAAAAGGGTTTTATATTAGTGAGTTGAATTCTATTAAAGGAATTGAAGTTGTATATGCGAGGGGCGGAGAAAATGAAAAAGTAATAGAGTCATGTTATTAATAAAAGGACTTATAGAAGGAGAATGAAAATGGAGATGCAGTTCAATGCACTATTACACAAAGAATTAACAATTTATGATATACAAGCAATGATGGAAGCTGGGCAATTAACTTCAAAAGAATTAGTTATGTATTACCTTCATAGAATCGCAAAGTATGATCAAGACGGACCGAAAATCAATTCTATTTTAGAAATCAACCCAGACGCTATCTTTATTGCAGAAGCGTTAGATCATGAAAGAAAAACAAAAGGTGTAAGAGGTCCACTACACGGTATACCTGTTTTACTTAAAGACAATATTGAAACGAATGACTCTATGCATACAAGTGCAGGTACAATTGCGCTAGAACAACATATAAGTAGTGAAGATGCATTTCTCGTTACGAAGCTGCGAGAAGCAGGAGCAGTGATAATAGGGAAAACAAATATGACAGAATTAGCAAATGCAATGTCATTTGAAATGTGGGCTGGATATAGTGCAAGAGGTGGGCAAACAATAAACCCTTACGGTACGGGTGAGGATGATATGTTTGTTGGTGGCTCAAGTACAGGATCTGCCATAGCAGTTGCTGCTAACTTTACAGTAGTATCGGTTGGAACAGAAACAGATGGTTCTATTTTGAGTCCAGCTGTTCAAAACTCTGTAGTCGGTATTAAACCGACTGTTGGTTTAATTAGTCGTAGAGGTATTATTCCATTTACGTATTCGCAAGATACAGCGGGGCCATTTGCTAGAACAGTAACAGATGCTGCTATTTTGCTAGGGAGTTTAACAGGGATAGATGAGAAAGATGTAGCTACTCGTAAAAGTGAAGGGATAGCAGAACATGATTATACAAAGTATTTGGATGTTAACGGTTTAAATGGAACAAAGATTGGTGTATATAACAACGCACCAAAAGATTATTATAAATCTGGTGAGTATGATGAGAATTTGTTTAAGGAAACAATTGAAGTATTACGTAGTAAGGGTGCGACAGTCGTAGAGGATATTAATATTCCATCTTTTCATAGAGAATGGAGCTGGGGAGTATCGCTCTATGAACTAAAGCATAGTTTAGATAACTATCTTTCGAAATTACCTTCTACTATTCCAGTACATTCTATTTCAGAGTTAATGGAGTTTAATGAAAATATAGCAGAAAGGGCTTTGAAATATGGACAAACTAAGTTAGAAAGAAGAAAAGATTTTCCTAATACGTTAAGAAATCCAGAGTATTTGAATGCGAGATTAGAAGATATATATTTTTCACAAGAACAAGGCATTGATTTTGCACTGGAAAAATATAATCTTGATGCGATTCTGTTCCCTTCTTATATAGGCTCCACTATATGTGCGAAAGCAGGTTATCCGTCTATAGCAATACCTGCGGGATATATGGATAACGGGAGACCATTTGGAATTACGCTTGCAAGCACTGCTTTTCGTGAGGGGACTTTAATTAAACTCGCATACGCTTTTGAACAAGCGACAAAGCATCGGAAATCTCCTAACTTATCATAAATAAATAGGGCAGGAAATCCTGTCTTATTTATTTTGTTCATTAAAGTAACATGTTTTTTTGCTTTGTCTTATCATATTTTAATAAGTTAAATGATAAACAAGCAGAGCACAATATAAGGATTGAAGCGAGAATATAGATTGTACGAACACCGAACAAATCGGTAATAATGCCAACACTCAGCATAGAAAGGCCAGAAGCTGTTGAGAGAAGAGCGCCGTGAGCTGTATACATCTTTGATAATAAAGATGGAGCGACGCTGGATTGTAAAACAGTTGTTTGAGAAATATCTCTAATTTGGTAACATGGGCCCATTAGAATGCATAGGAACAGCGCAATAAATCCGCTACTTGTTATACCATATAAAAATGTAAGAATACTAAACAGAAGAGAGCCTATCGCCATAGAGCGTATTAAATTGTTTTGAATGTATGTACTTATTTTCCACGCTAATAGACCGCCAATTAACGTCCCAACATAATAACTTGTATTAATAAATCCCCACCATTCTTCTCCTTTATGAAGGACAGTTGTTACATAAGCCATCGTAATAGCACCGATCCATATCGTCCCTGCAAAAGTTTCAATTAAGTCCATACATGTAACAGTACGGAGAGAAGGGTTTTGAAATAAGAGCTTCCAACCTTCCAATAAAGTATCACCTTTTGAAGAAGAAGGCTCTATTACTCGTTCAGTATGTATGGATCGTAATGAAAAGTGTAGTGCAACACATCCGAAAATCATCAAAATATTATTCATCATGAGTGTAGAAGAAGCACCGATAAGAAGCACAATAACACTTGTAAATGAATAAGCAGCGGCTTGTGCAATTTGTGTGGAAAAGGAAAAAATACTATTTACTTTTACTAATTTTTCTTTCGGTGTAAGGTGCGGAAGAATACCGTATAGTAATGGAGCGCTCCAGCCACTACATAATGAAATGAAAAAAATGAAAATGAATAGTACTACAATGTTTGTGGAAAGGACCGGGAATAATATCATTAATAAAAATAATAGAGCAGTTTTTATCCATTGTAGTGTAAACAGTAATGAATAAGATGGAAAACGATTCAATATAAGTGGTGCAGATGTATTTGCTATAAGATTAGTTATGACTTGTAATAATGGAAAAAGAGCAGTTAATGTAGCTGATTTCGTTGTGATATACATATGAGTTGTAATAATCATTACGTATACGATGTCAGCGAGAGTAATGCATATTTTCGATCCTAAATAGTAAGTCAATGAACGTTTTTGCAATAAGTACACACCCTTTCTGGGGGAAATATGACAGTAGTTATAATAATTATAATTTGAAAAATAAATTTTGAAAGAATTAAATTTTTTGTCACTTTTTGAAAGGGATTTTCATGTATAATGAAGAATATATTAATATAGTATTTTAATAATACTCATTGTAACAGTGAAAATGTACAATAGCTTGTAGTAAGCGCCCATGTATGAGAAAGGGCGGATAAACCATTCTTTTCTTCATATACATATAGAAAATGAGAAAGAAAGTGAGGGTTGCAAATGGCTGCTTGGGTAATTTGGTTTATAATAGCTGGTATTTTATTTATTGCGGAAATGCTGTCGATTACATTTTACATGCTTTGGCTTGGAATTGGAGCTGTTGTCGGAGGTCTTATTGCTTTGTTTGTTCCTGAAGCACTACTGTTACAAGTTGTTGCTGGTGCGATTGTAAGTTTAACATTGACTTTCTTTACGAAAAGAATATCAAAAAACTTTCGGGAAGCAAAAGGTTTTACTGATACAGTAGATATGCTTGCAGGTAAAAAAGGGATTGTTATGCAAGCGATTACAAATGAGGCGAACGGCATTGTGAAAGTGGATGGAGATACTTGGACAGCTATTGCAGATGATCCAATTGATGCCGGAGAAAAAGTTATTGTTATAAAGAGGCATAGTACTATATTACAAGTAAAAAAGGAGAGTGAATAAATATGGTAGCATTAACGTTAACGATTATTTTTGCACTAATTGTTGTTACATTTATCGCATTAACAATTAAAATTATTCCACAGCAAAAAGTTGGAGTCGTTGAAAGATTTGGTAAGTTTCAGCGGGTTATGCAGCCGGGATTAAATTTATTAATTCCGATTGTGGATCGCGTTCGCGTATATCACGACTTGCGTATTCAACAAACGAATGTACCACCGCAGAAGGTAATTACGAAAGATAATGTACAAGTGGAAATTGATACAATTATTTTCTATCAAGTCGTTGAACCGGAACTTGCGACATATGGTATTTCGAACTATGAATACGGTGTACGTAACATTACTTCAGCAACGATGCGTCAAATCATTGGTAAAATGGAACTGGATGAAACGTTATCTGGTCGTGAAAAAATTTCAACAGAAATTCGCTTAGCACTTGATGAAGCTACAGAAAAATGGGGCGTTCGCATTGAACGTGTTGAAGTTGTCGATATTAATCCGCCGAAAGATGTGCAAGCATCAATGGAAAAACAAATGAAAGCAGAGCGTAATAAACGTGCGATCATATTAGAAGCTGAAGCTGCAAAACAAGATAAAGTCCTTCGTGCTGAAGGGGAAAAGCAAAGTAAAATCTTAATGGCTGAAGGGGATAAAGAAGCACGTATTCGAGAAGCAGAAGGTATTAAAGAAGCAAAAGAATTAGAAGCGCAAGGGGAAGCAAGAGCGATTGAGGAAATTGCGAAAGCAGAACAAAATCGAATTGAATTACTTCGTGAAGCAAATTTAGATGAGCGTATACTTGCTTACAAATCATTTGAATCATTAGCTGAAGTTGCGAAAGGGCCAGCAAATAAAGTCTTTATTCCATCTAATGCAATTGAAACACTTGGTACTCTCGGGGCAATTGGAGAAATCTTTAAAGAAAAACAAGCGAAGAGATTACCTTCTTCAGATACACCAAACGAACAATAAGAGTGGAAAGAGAAATGGGAAGCCGTTTCTCTTTTTATTTTTTATGATTGCTTTAATTTATCCCGCGTTAACGGACAGTAAAACTCCCACCTCAAAATTCAGTTGGAGCAAAGAAGTTAGGTGGGAGATCGACTGTCCGTAAACGTCCGATTGGTTCAACTAATAATCAGTGGGGGATGAATAAAACCCCCACTGATTAAATTTTCACTTTATAGATTACTTTGTTCATTCTTAGATGGATGGGGATTGTTTTTATTGTTTTGAAAAATTTTAATAATATGTTAAAATTTAACCTTAGTTTTAAGGAGAGAAGGGGGAATAAGAATGCAAATACTACTAATACGCCACGGAGAATCAGAAGCTGATATTTTAAACGTACATGAAGGACGAGCTGACTTTGAATTAACAGAAAAAGGAAGAAGGCAAGTGCAAAGGCTTGTACAGAAAGTGAAAGCAGATTTCCCGCCAGATTTCATTTGGGCAAGTACATTAAAACGGGCTCGCGAAACAGGTAAAATGTTAGCAGAAGGAATTGGATGCCCAATTCAATTAGAAGAGGAATTAATGGAGTTTAATAATGGAGTGCAAGCAGGTCTTTCGTTTGAAGAAGCAAAGAAATACCCAGAGCCAAAGTTCCTTCATGATCGTTTTGAAAACGGGGAATCATTTATTGAATTTAGAATGAGAATAGAAGGAATCTTTTCTAAAATCGTGACAGAGAATACATATGACCGAATTGCAATTGTTGCACATGGTGGTGTAATAAATAGTCTATTACGTGCGTTTTTCAAAATGCCCATTTCAATGGATTATTATTTTAAAATGGGAGATACGGGAATAAGCTTAATTGAAATGGATGGCGAACAAAAAACGGTACATTTTATTAATGATACGAATCATTTGGACGGGATGTAAAGACCTATGTACAAGATAGTGTTTTTTGATGTTGATGGAACACTTTTAAGTGAGATTGATAGAAGTATGCACGACAGCACAAAGGAAGCGATACGAAGATTAATGGATAAAGGGATTCACGTAGTTGTTACTACAGGGAGACCATATAGCTTATGTTCGCAATTTAAAGAGCTGGGCATACATACAATTATTTCTGCAAATGGTGCACATATTAAGTGTGAGGAAACGGTTCTACATAAATCAGTACTTTCAAGTGAAATCGTTCATGATATCTCAGAGTTTGCAGAATTACATGGTCACGGTATTTCTTATTTTACCGAGGATTTTACAATGAACGGAATAGCGTCAGATAATGAGCGTGTAATGCAAGCGCTTAGCGAGACGTTGAATTTAGAGAAGTATCCGGAAAAAAGCAGGGATTTGTCAGAAGAAATCTATTGTTTATGTCTGTATGCAGATGAAATAGAAGCTCAAAAATTTCTTGAAAGATATCCAGCACTTACGTTTGAACGTTTTCACGGTTACGTTATGAATGTGCTGGAAGATAATAAAGTATCGAAGGTAACTGCGATTCAAAAGGTATTAGAACACCTAAACATTTGCAAATCAGAAGCCATTGCTTTCGGCGATGGTAGAAATGATATTGAGATGTTGCAGTATGTAGAATTAGGTATTGCGATGGGGAATGCTGGAGAAGAGTTAAAAACAAGAGCTGATTTTGTTACAAAGAAGGCGAGTGAAGGTGGTATTTTATTTGCCTTAGAGAAGTTTCATATCGTCTAACATACCTTTATTGAAATAAAGGTATGTTAGGATCTTTTATATGCTCACATAGTAAAATATGAACTTGTCCACGATGATGATAAAAGTGTGTAACAATTTCCAGCAACCATTCAAAGCGTGAATAAGAAATACCCCAATAAGCAGTCTTAATTTCTGCTAATTGTTCATTGGAATAAGATAAAAAAGTTTTAGAAAGTAAATCGTAGCCCTGTATCATCGTTTGTTGTATTTGCATAATTGTTTCGGGTGTTTGTTCTTTATAGAAAGTATGTAGCTCTTTTTCTGTAATACCATTTAAAATGAGTAAATCAGCATGGCAAATAAGAGAAAGATGTGCACACATTTCAAATAATGATCGCTTCGAGTGAATTGGTTGTATTTTTAATTCGTCTTCTTTATATTGGTTAAGCATTTGAATAGAAGTATCGACAGCAACTTTCAGTTGATGCAATGCAGATTGTACAAACATTGTAATTCTCCTCTTCTCCGTATATAATAGTTTCTTGAGGGTATTATATCGTACTCAAAATTCCGAAAATTCTAGTAGTTTGACTAGCATATTGAAAAGTATTATATTGTAAAAGGTCATATGAAACGTGAAGTAGAATGGAATGCAATTATTGAGTTAGGAGTTAGACCAATGAGTTTGAAATATGGAAGAGATACAATTGTTGAAGTTGACTTAAATGCAGTAAAACATAATGTAAAAGAATTTAAAAAACGTGTGAATGATGAAAATATTGCAATGATGGCTGCTGTAAAAGCAAATGGGTATGGCCACGGAGCAGTTGAAGTTGCGAAAGCTGCTATTGAAGCTGGAATAAACCAGCTTGCAGTTGCATTTGTAGATGAAGCGATAGAGTTAAGAGAAGCAGGAATTAACGTGCCGATTTTAATTTTAGGCTATACGTCAGTAGCAGCTGCGGAAGATGCAATTCAGTATGACGTTATGATGACTGTTTATAGAAGTGAAGATTTACAAGGTATAAATGAAATTGCAAACCGTCTTCAAAAGAAAGCGCAAATTCAGGTGAAAATTGATACAGGAATGAGTCGCATTGGTTTACAAGAAGAAGAGGTTAAACCATTTTTAGAAGAATTAAAACGTATGGAGTATGTAGAGGTAGTAGGAATGTTTACACATTACTCTACGGCAGATGAAATCGATAAATCATATACGAATATGCAAACAAGTTTATTTGAGAAAGCTGTCAATACAGCAAAAGAATTAGGAATTCATATTCCATATATTCATAGTTCAAATAGTGCAGGTTCAATGGAACTTAGCAATACATTTCAAAATATGGTTCGTGTCGGTATCGGAATTTATGGAATGTATCCTTCAAAAGAGGTAGATCATTCAGTTGTTTCTCTGCAGCCTGCGTTGTCGTTAAAATCAAAAGTAGCCCATATTAAGCATGCGAAGAAAAATCGCGGTGTAAGTTATGGGAATACGTATGTAACGACTGGTGAAGAATGGATTGCCACTGTACCGATTGGTTATGCTGATGGCTATAATCGTCAGTTATCTAATAAAGGGCATGCATTAATAAATGGAGTTCGAGTACCTGTTATTGGCCGTGTTTGTATGGATCAGCTCATGTTAGACGTTTCCAAAGCAATGCCAGTGCAAGTAGGAGACGAAGTAGTATTCTACGGTAAACAAGGTGAAGAGAACATCGCAGTAGAAGAAATAGCGGATATGTTAGGTACAATTAACTATGAAGTTACATGTATGTTAGACAGAAGAATCCCGCGAGTGTATAAAGAAAATAATGAAACGGCTGCTATTGTAAATATACTAAGAAAAAACTGAATCGTTATGATTCAGTTTTTTTTATTTTTGACAAATGAAAAATGCTCTGTTTGTACCGTGTGATTGAATGTCCTTAAAACCTACGGATTCTATCGAAGAAATTATTTCTTCATTGGAATAACAAGCTTCTTCAAAAGAAAAGTCACTTCTTGTCCAATTATTATCTATGTCATGTTGAAATAGTATAAAGTTCATGACTGCTTTTTTATTGTCATTATCATATGTAGAATCGATTGTACAAACATATTCCGTTTCTGAAATGTGAAAGGAAGCGCTCCAGTTTTCTAGAAAACCTTTTTCCATATTCATATCAAATACGAATGTACCTTCACTATGTAATATAGAATAAACATTACGAAAAACACTTTTTAATTCATCTAATTTTAAAATATGGTTTAAGCTATCGCCAGTAGAGATAACATATTGAAATTGCTCATTTATATTGAAATAGCGAGCATCATCGACGATAAAGGCTGCGTCTGGAGCGTTTTGACGTGCGTATTCAATCATTTGAGCAGAACCATCTATACCAGTTACTACAAAATGATTCTCAATTAATTTCTTAGTAAGGTGACCAGTCCCGCAGCAAAGATCTAAAATATGAGAATGTGGTGGTGCATATTGTAAAATGAGTTTTTCCAAAAGTAGATAGGAGTGTTCAGCATAATGCCCCCAATGTTTATTGTAAATGGATGCGAAAATATCATAATCAGAATAAATTAGTTTTTTAGACACATGCACTCACCTCGAAATTCATTACATTATAATAATCATACTTCGTTTTTATTTCAAAACCACATTGTGTATACAATTTTAAAGCATGGTTATTTTTCGTTTCGACGTCTAATTCAATTGTTGAAGCTCCTTTTGTAATAAGGGTATGTACCATGGACATAAGAATACCTTTTCCGTATCCTTTACCTTGATAGAAAGGATGAACGGCGAATCCTGATAGTATAGTAGATTGCTCTTGTTTAGAAACTGTAATTGTTCCTATCACTTTTTCATCGATAAGAGCACTGTAAACTTGATGGGAAGATGAATCCATCATCTTTTGTAACCATGTAGCGGTGTTTTCTACTGAATCTCCAAACGCTTTACTAGAAATTTCAATCAGATCAAGCAGTGATTTTGAAGATGCAAGAGTAAGTTGTATAGCATTCTTCGTTCTTTTTTGCGCTCCATTTGCTTTGAACTCCATACTATATTCACTATATAAATAAGGCAGCTTCATATGTATTGCAAATGCTTTCCCAGAAGCAGACTCCCCATTCATAATAAGAAGTGCTTCGTCTGCCTCTCTTAATCGTATTTCTTTCATTGCGGTTTGTAAAAGAGTAGTACCTATATATTGTTTCCTATAGTTCGGATGAACAAAGCCTATTAACTCAAGTTTAGTAGTTCTTTCAAAGTCATACATACTTAATGCACCGACTAATTGAGTATCGTCATAGAGTAAAAAGTCATGTATCTCTTCTTTATTACGAGCAGTTAAAAAGTTTACATGTAAATCTGAAGAGTAATCAATTTGATCGTGTTGCCCGCAAATATGAGTTAAATCTTTCATTTGCTGAATTTCGTTTACTGTTAAAGATTTCTTTCGTTCAATATTCATTTCACAATCCTTCACCTTCGCATTTAAAAATAGGATGGATGACTTAGCCACTTTTCTAATTCCACACTGCCCTGAACAGATAATAAACGGTACAAATATCGATAAGGACGTCTACATTCTACAAGATTAGGAATAGGCATGATGGTTTCATAACCTTGTTTAAAAGCATGAGCTTCCTTTTCTGTAAATACATATTCTAAGCCGATAAAATCAAATTCTCGGGGAGCAACTGCATAAGCTTCTGTATCTACTAAACCTGTAATAGTTGTACCATCTGATAAAAACTGAGTAGGGTCCATATCAATTAAAACGAGCGTTGCTTCCTTTGGTACCGGTAAGGAAGAAAGTTGTTGTTCAAAAGTAGGAAATGCGTTACGGATGCTCGTATTATCGGAATAAAACCTATTTACAAGTTCTTTACTGACTTTTAATATGTGAGACTTACATTCTTCTAGTGGAACTTGGAAAGTACCTGATGGATTTCCTATAAACTTTGCTTGAAACGAATGAATTTCTGCTAGTCCTTTTCCAAGGCTGAATAAAATTGAATCAGATTGTCCGACAAAGGATTGCAGCGTACTTCCTGTTAGTTTTTCGACACTAACATACTTCCGGCCATTTAAAACATGTTTTTGCAAAATAGTGGGGATGGGCAAGTTAGTATGCTTTTTCAATAATTCGTGTATATGCTCTAAATGATGTACGTTCCTTGGATCGATTCCAAAAAGGTTTTTACATCCCCACCAAAAATCATTGTTTGGTTCTTCAGTCATTTTTGAGGAACGAACAATAACTTCTTCAAATGCTGTTTTAACAAGAAACACATCGCTTGCATGTTCTTCATAACCTGGGTGTAAAGTTTGAATAGATAAAATAGGTGAAGCGAATAGTTGTTGTAGCATGAAATTGCTCCTTTTTCTGTAAATTCGATAAATTCATTATATAACAGAATGTGTACGAAGTGGATAATGATAGGGACAACATAGAACTTAAATAAATTTACGGTGAGAAATCAGTGTGAAAATTATATTTTTCTACTTTTGTATGAATTATCAAAATAATTTTTCGGATGATAAATCTGTAAAAATACAAAATATAAATCTCATATTTTTCAGTAAATGAAGAACTAAGCACACTTTCAATAGGGGTATAAAGTAGGTTATGAAAAATATTTCTCAATAATAAAATGAAGAGAAAAATGTGAAGAAATAGAATAGATTCCTTTATAATAGTTTTAAATTAATTAATATAATTAATTATTAATAATATTAGATAGGAGAGGATATGATGGCAAACGTACTCGTAATAAATTTCCCAGGAGAAGGTCATATAAATCCGACTTTAGCTATTGTAAGTGAGTTGATTCGGCGAGGGGAGACAGTTGTTTCGTATTGTATTGAAGATTATAGAAAGAAGATTGAAGCAACAGGTGCACAATTCCGAGTGTTTGAGAATTTCCTCTCTCAAATTAATATTATGGAGCGAGTAAATGAAGGTGGGAGTCCTTTGACGATGCTGTCTCATATGATGGAAGCATCAGAACGTATTGTTACTCAAATTGTAGAAGAAACAAAAGGGGAAAAGTACGATTATTTGATATATGATAATCATTTTCCAGTAGGACGTATTATAGCCAATGTTTTAAAATTACCTAGTGTCTCTTCTTGTACAACGTTTGCTTTTAATCAGTACATTACTTTTAACGATGAACATGAATCAAGAGAAGTAGATGAAATGAATCCATTGTATCAATCTTGTTTAGCGGGAATGGAAAAATGGAACAAACAGTATGGAATGAAATGTAATAGTATGTATGATATTATGAACCATCCAGGTGATATTACGATTGTGTATACTTCAAAAGAATATCAGCCGCGTTCAGATGTATTTGATGAATCGTATAAGTTTGTTGGTCCATCAATTGCTACGCGTAAAGAAGTAGGGCGATTTCCTATGGAAGATTTAAAAGATAAAAAATTGATTTTCATTTCTATGGGAACAGTTTTTAATGAACAACCTGAGCTATATGAAAAATGTTTTGAAGCTTTTAAAGATGTAGAAGCGACAGTCGTATTAGTTGTTGGTAAGAAGATAAATATAAGTCAATTTGAAAACATTCCTGATAACTTTAAGGTGTATAATTATGTGCCACAATTAGAACTATTACAGTATGCTGATGTATTCGTGACACACGGCGGTATGAATAGTTCGAGTGAAGCACTATATTACGGTGTCCCGTTAGTTGTAATTCCGGTAACAGGAGATCAGCCTTTAGTTGCGAAACGAGTAAATGAAGTAGGGGCTGGAATAAGGCTAAATCGTAAAGAACTCACTTCTGAATTGTTACGAGAGTCTGTAAAGAAAGTGATGAATGATGTAACGTTTAAGGAAAATAGTCGTAAAGTTGGAGAGTCACTTCGAAATGCTGGTGGATATAAAAGGGCAGTTGATGAAATATTTAAAATGAAAATGAATTCGTACTTGAAACTTAAATAAATGCTTGAGGCACACTTACTACAATGGGTAAGTGTGCTTCAATAAAAAATTACATAAAAATCACTATAAAGGTGAAACTTTTGTGTATATAAACTGATATCTTTGTATTAGTAGAGAAATTACGTTAAAATAATACTAAGAAAATATATAAGTTTTGGGGGTAATGAATGAAGAAAGTATTTGAATACGTATTATTAACAATTGGCTCAATTATTGTAGCAGGTTCATTAGAGCTTATTTTAGCGCCTAATGGATTAGTAGATGGCGGGGTAACAGCCATTGCTATTATGGCGAATAAAGTTGCAGGATTGCCGCTTTATGGAGTGTTCTTGGGGATTAATATCCCGATTTTATTATTTACTGCAAAAGTAATGGGAAAGAAGTTCTTTATCCGTACGTCCTATGCAAATGTTGTGACAACACTCGGATTGATTTATTTGAAACCATTTCCAGCAATTACAACTTCTGAATTGTTAATTGTTCTTTATGGAGGAGTTCTATTTGGTGTTGGTGTAGGGATTGTAGTAAAAATGGGCGGAGCAATTGATGGATCAGAAATGTTAGCTGTTTGGATGAATAAACATTTTAAAGTGCCGATTAGTACATTTTTACTTGCTGTAAATGCGGTTATTTTCATCTTTGTTGCCATTTTGTTTTCAATTGAACAAGCGATGTTCTCATTAGCAATTTTCTATATTGTTACGAAGATGATTGATTTCATATTAGATGGCATTAATCAAGGAAAGAGCGTTATGATTATTTCTGGTAAAAATAAAGAAATAGGCGATCTACTTATGAAAGAATTGCAATTATCCGTTACGTATCTACATGGAGAAGGTGGTTTTTTAGGAGAACATAAGAGAATCATTTATTGTATTACAAACCGTTTCATTTATCCGAAAATGAAAGATCTCGTTCTCTCTGTAGATCCAACTGCTATAATTGAAGCGTCTTATTCAACAGAAACAACTGGTGTCAAACGTCCGGGAAGGGCAGCGAGGTCAGAAAAATAGTGAATGAAAATAGCTCCACGTAAGTATAACTTACGTGGAGCTATTCTTATGTAGGGAACCACGCTTTTTTCAGTAATTTGACAACAGTTTTGATACAATCTTCTGGAATACTGCCAAAACCGAGCAATACATATGACTCCTCCCTCACATTATGAACAGAATCGTATGTGGAGAGAGGGTATAACTTAATACGTTCTTTTGCAGCTGCATGAATAAGTTCTTGTTCATTCATCCCGTTATGAACGTGAAGTACAATATGAAGTCCGGATTGTTCACCGAGTATATGCACGTTATTTCCCATTTCGTTTGTAATAGATTTAATTAAATAAATATGTTTTCTTTTATATAACGTACGACTTCGGTTAATATGACGTTCCCAATCACCGCTTTGAATAAAGGTAGCAAAGGTAAGCTGTTGCATGGTAGAAACCGTTTGTTTATACATACCACCGAGTTCTTTATAGGTTTTTAGCAGATGAGGTGGTAAAACGATATATCCCATTCGTAAAGAAGGCAAAAAAGATTTCGAAAAAGTTCCCATATAAATAACACTTTCATTTGAATCTAGCCCTTGTAAAGAAGGAATAGGTTTTCCTATATAGCGAAATTCCCCGTCGTAATCATCTTCAATAATATAACCATTACAATCATTCGCCCATTTTAATAACTCGAGTCTTCTAGATAATGGCATAATGATTCCGAGTGGAAATTGGTGAGATGGAGTGACATATGCCACATTGGAACCCGATTCACGTAAAGCGGAAATATGAATCCCTTTATCGTCTAAAGGGATCGGGTGAACAGGAAGGCCAGAACTTTGAATCATAGCAGATATACGGTGAAATCCAGGGTTTTCGATTCCGTATTCTTTTTTTGAACCAAGTAGTTGAAGGAGTAGCCAAAGAAGAGGCTGCGTACCTGCTCCAATAATAATTTGATCAGGTGAAGAATGTACCCCGCGAGCATGATATAAATATTTTGAAATATGTTCTCGTAGAACGAGCTCACCTTGTGGATCCTCTTTAGCAAATAATTCATTTTCATACTGAAATAAAGTTTCGTGTAATGCTCTTTTCCAGTTTGTTATGGGAAAAGCTTTTTGATCAATAAGTCCTTGACTACAATCATAATCATATTGTTCTTTTTCTTTATTGTTAGCACTGTTTGACGCAATTTGTTGTTTCTTTTGAATGACATCAATATCAACTTCCGCAACAAAAATTCCACGTTTCGGTTTGCTTTCTACATATCCTTCAGCTAGTAGTTGTTGATAAGCAGATTCAACTGTAATACGGCTCACATTAAGTTGCATAGCTAAATTTCTGTGAGAAGGTAGGCGTGTACCGGCAAGTAGTAATCCATGAGAGATTTCTCGTTTTATATATTGATAAATTTGTAAGTAAATGGGTGTTTTACTTTGTAATACTAATGGGATAGTCAGATCCATGTATAGACGCTCCTTTTTTAAACTGGCCTTATAAAAAAGAATAGAACTGTCACTTAAGCTAAGGGCAGTTGCTTTCTATAATGATGATATAACATTTAGAAAATTTTATAAATAGTAAGGGGAGAATCATAATGAATATTAAAGAAGTAGTAACAGAAGCGGATTTATACGATGTATTTTCTGTATTACAGCAATTGCGAACAAAACTTTCAAGAGAAAAAGCAAGTTGTTTATTTCAAAAAATGAAAGAAGAAAATTATAAACTATTTTCGCTGCGTAACGAAGAGAATGAAGTTGTTAGTCTAGCTGGTGTAGCGATTTGTACGAATTTTTATAATGAGAAACATGTTTTTGTGTATGACCTTGTAACCGCGGAAGCTCACAGATCAAAAGGGTATGGTAATGTTCTGCTGTCATATGTAGAAAAATGGGGGGAAGAAGAAGGGTGCAGTTCTATCGTACTTACATCTGCATTTCCAAGAATTGATGCACATCGTTTTTATGAAAGAGAGGGTTTTGATAAGGTAAGCTATTCTTTTTATAAAGAGTTATAATACTAACAAGGTTCCGTGTGTAAAAATATATGGAACCTATTTTCTTTTTCAGATTTGAGCTAGGGACAGGTCTAGCGATATGATTTGTCGAATATTAGAAATTTAAAATGGAATCTTGAATTTAGAGAATGTTAGGGGCGTTTATACTTGGAAAAAATAAAGAAATTATCTATACCAAATGATGTAAGAGTCATCATTATTTCTGATATTCATGGAGAATTAGATCTTTTTAAGGAACTACTACATAAAGTTAATTTTCAAGATGAAGATTATTTAATTATTAATGGCGATCTTTGTGAGAAAGGAAGAAATAGTATTGGTGTCGTAAACTATGTGATGGATCTAGTAGTTAGTAAGCCAAATGTGTATGTAATAGAAGGGAATTGTGAGGTTGTAGTTGAAGCACTTGTAAACGAAAATCCTGCGCTAATAAATTATTTATGTACGAGAAAGAATACAATTTTAAATGAATGGCTAGCACAATTGAATGTTACCGTTCATGAAGAAAGTGAAATTTGTGAAGTGAAAAACATATTGATGGGTCATTTCTCAAAAGAAATAAAGTGGCTAACAGAATTACCAACAGCGATTGAAACGGAAGATTATATCTTTGTACATGCTGGCCTTGAAGATAGAGAGGATTGGAAAGAAACAGAACGAAAAAATGCGATAGCAATGCCGGAGTTTTTCAATAAATCACATAGAGCACATAAATATGTAGTTGTCGGTCATTGGCCTGTTGTAAACTATTCAGACAAAGCACCGTCTAACAATCCAGTTATTGATAAGGAGAAAAAGATGATTGCGATTGATGGGGGAAATGCGATTAAAGAGGCAGGGCAATTAAACGCATTCATCATTCAGAGGGAACCAACAGGAGATATGTTTTCTTATACATATGTAGACTATTTTCCAGAATATGAAGTGATTGCAGATTTTAATGCGAACACAGAAATGCAGGGCGGGGTTACCTATCCGTATTATTACATAAAGCTGATAGAGAAGGGGCAAGAATACACAATATGTAAGCAAAAGGAAACGAATACATTACTTTCTGTGAAAAATGAATACATTAGGCAACTTGAGTCAGGTGAGTACACAGTGAAAACCGATATTTCTTGTGCACAAATAAGCGTAAGAAAAGGGGATATTGTTTCTCTCATTGATGGTAGCTGCTCAGGATATGATTTAGTTAAAAGAGATGGAGTAGAAGGGTGGATAGAGAAAGGGATTTTAGTTGAGATAGAAAAGACGAAAAAGAAAATATTTAGCTGAAATAGGAGGGATGTAACCTCCTGTTTTTTTTTAAGAAGTAGATTGCTTGCTGTCTTTCATAAGTAAGTAAATCGTACTCGGTAAAATGACAAGCGTCATTCCTAAAATAATTACAAGTATAGCATAACCCCTATACGGAGCAGGAACAATAAATGGAAGCGCGGATAGGAAAATACCTGCTATTATCATTGAAATACTACAAATATTTGAAGCTCTTTTTTCAAGGTGCTTATCATTCCATTCCAATGAAACTGTTGATTTAGCCGTGTCAATTTTGGAGCTGAAATAACCTAGTAATATAAATAAAAGCCCTAATGCTAAAAATATGAAATGATCAAGAGGAAGTGAAAAGCCAAGAGCGATAAGGGCAATGACAATATCAACAAAAAATAAGAATAGTAAAATTGCGTTGCTGATCAAATGGAGAAATTTCTGGTTACTCGCTGCTTTAGATAAAGCTAAAAATAAAAAGAATACGAAGGAACATATAATTATATTTACGATAACAAAAGTAGCTTTATCCATTGTTGATGTAGGCGTTCCATTAAAGTCCCATTTCGTAACAATACGTAATGGTAAGAAGAAATAGAGAATAATATTTGTCGTAACAATAGTGAGAAATAAAGCAATACTAAATCGATTATTCATTGAATCACCAGCTTTCTACATGAATAATTGGTATCTTATAACAAAATTATACAATATAATAAACGATATCTGTTTTGACTTTTCAGAAAAAATATTATAATTATATATGAGATAAAGAGGAGTGTAGGAGGAAATTATGAAAAGCGTAATCATAAAAGGGGATAGAGTAACAATTCGTACAATTGAAGAATCAGATATAAAAACATTATGGAATCTCGTGTTTAAAGAAGAAAATCCAGAATGGAAAAAATGGGATGCACCGTATTTTCCGTTTTCGATGCAAGAATACTCATCCTATAAGGAAAAGATGCAAACTCGTTTAAAAGAAGAACCGCTATCCAATTTAATTATAGAAAATAACGGTCAAGTTATAGGGACGGTCGGATTTTATTGGGAGTATAAACCGACGCGTTGGTTGGAGATGGGAATTGTCATTTATAATCCGGCTTACTGGAATGGCGGCTACGGTACAGAAGCGTTAACGTTATATCGGGATTTACTATTTGAAAAGATGGAGATTGGTAGAGTAGGGCTCACGACTTGGTCTGGTAATGAACGAATGATGAAAGTGGCGGAGAAAATAGGAATGAGCTTAGAAGGTAGAATGCGAAAATGCCGTTATTATAACGGAACGTACTATGACTCTATTCGAATGGGAATGATTCGTGAAGAATGGGAAGCGCTATGTGTAAAGGGGTGAAGGGATATGTACGCTATTATTGCTACATTTGATCGTGTATTTACTAATAAAATTACAGAATTGCAAAATGAATTAACAAATATCATTGGCACAAATCAATTAGCCGGAGCAGAACCTCATATTACGTTAGCTGATTATAAGGAGTTAAATGTTCATTTGTATAAGGAGAAATTAGGGGAGTTTGTAGTTATGCAAGAAAATACGGACCCAGTAACTTTTCCTTCTGTTGGAGTTTTTCCTACTAACGGAACAGTCTTTCTAGCACCGACTGTTACTGATGCATTGTTAAAATTTCATCATTCTTATCATGATTATTTTAACAATTTTCATGACAACCCAAATTCATATTACGTACCGGGAAAGTGGGTTCCGCATTGTACGATTGCAAATAGATTACATACAAATCAGTTTTTAAGCGTAATGGAATATATTTATGAAAAATTTGATTTTGCAACAGCTTCAATTGAGAAATTAAAATTAATAAAGGTGAATTATGAAAATGGTTCTGCCATTTCTTCTCGTATATTAGCAGAATATAATTTAAAGAGAATGGAGACATCGAGATGACATATGTAATTAGAGAAATGAAGCAGGAAGATATTCATGCTGTACAATCAGTAGCGAAAATAGCTTGGCATGATACATACGAAGGCATTATTCCGAGAGAGATTCAAGACAGTTTTTTAGACGAGGCTTATTCTGATGAAAAAATGAAATATCGTCTTGAGAATACACATTTATTCGTTGCAGAAGAAGAGGGAGAAGTCATTGGCTTTGCAAATTTTTCACCTGTTAGACTGCAAAACGAAGCAGAATTAGGAGCAATTTATTTGTTACCAGAGCAACAAGGGAAAGGGATAGGAAGTGCTTTATTACAAAAAGGGTTAACAGTATTAAAAGGAATTCGGAAACTATACATTCATGTAGAAGCAGCGAATGAAAAAGGAAAACGTTTTTATGAAGCGAAAGGTTTTGCACAATTAGAGGAATTTGAAGAAGATTTTGAAGGACATATGATGCAGACAGTAAGGATGGTTTTATACATATAAGGAGGACTAGAAATGAAGATATTTGATTTTAGTGAAAAAGTAGGAAAACACATAGCAGCCTTTCAATCTAATTTCATAATGTCGAAAATATTAAACCAAAAAGGAAATGTACATATTGGTGCTATGCATTTACGAGAGAATGGAATAATTGGATATCATGAAGCAGTTGTATCGCAACTGCTTCTTATTGTGGACGGAGAAGGATATGTATGCGGAGAAGATAAAGAAAAAGTAAAGGTGGAAGCGGGACAAGCTGTGTTTTGGGAGAAGGGGGAGCTTCATGAGACAAGTACAGAACATGGATTAATGGCAATTGTTATGGAAGCGGAGGATCTTGAACGAGCGATATTAATGCCTATTAAAGAGGAGAGTTGTGAAAAATGATAGAAAAGGCAAATCGGGAAGAAACGGACGAAATAATACAATATGCAGCTCAATCGCTTTTTGAAGGTACGAGGGGAAATTGTCGTTTAAATACAGAGAAAGCGATTGAAATTACAAGGCCGATTGTAGAAAAGGGAGCGTATTATTTAGTCGTTAAAGAAGAAAACGTTGTAATGGGTTGGATATTAATAGGGGAAAATACGGACTATTTTTCTCATGAAAAACTAGGGTTTATATACGAATTATATGTTTTTCCAGAGTACCGCGGGAAAGGATTGTCAAGAAAGTTAATGGAGGCTGGTATTAAGGAATTACAAAAGAATTATTCAGAAATTCGTTTGAATGTATTTGCTGGAAATTTTGCGAAAGAGCTGTACGAAGAGTTTGGTTTTGTTGAAAGGCAGGTCATTATGACTTTGAAGTGAGAATAATAGTTTGAACGGGAGAAGAGAAAGAATGAGAAAAGAAAATGAGTATGTTGCGTATTTACAAAGGTTGTATCCTGAATTGCAAATAAATTCTGTTTATATAAATGAAATAGGTCAAAATAATGATGTGTTAATTGTAAATGATAATATAGTATTCCGGTTTCCGAAATATGAAAAAGGTATTCAGAAACTTCGAACAGAAACACAGTTACTAGAGAAAATAAGACCCTTCATTACGCTTCAAATTCCCAATCCAAGTTATCAAGGGTTTCAAAATGAAGTACCAGGGAAAGTATTTGCAGGTTATGAGATGATTGAAGGAGACCCGTTTTGGGAAAATGTTTTTACAGAAATAAATGATGAAAAGCAATTACAGAAACTTGCGTACACATTGGCGAGATTTTTAAAAGAGTTGCATGAAATTCCGTTATCTACATTCGAAGGTATTATGCAATGTGATAGTACTGATATGTATTCAGAAATAAATAGTTTATATAGCCAATTAAAAGAACATGTTTATCCATTCATGAGAAATGTAGCGAGAAAAGAGGTCTCAACATCGTTTGAGTTATATTTAAATGAAAGTAGTCATTTTAACTTTACTCCTAGTCTTGTTCATGGGGACTTTGGCATGACAAACATTTTATATAGTGCAACAAAAAAGAATATTTCAGGGGTCATAGATTTTGGTGGGGCGAGCATTGGAGATCCAGCTTATGATTTTGCTGGCATATTAGCTAGTTATGGAGAAGAGTTTTTACAACTATTTGAAGCCTATTATCCTAATTTAGAAGCAGTAAAGGAGCGAATGTATTTTTATAAGAGTACATTTGCACTTCAAGAAGCATTATTTGGCGTACTAAATAATGATAAGAAAGCTTTTGAAGCTGGAATAGCACAATATGTATAAAAGCCGATTTTAAATCGGCTTTTAATTATCGATACATCGTTTACATCCAAATACCTTTAAACCCGAATCGTTTATAAATTCGTCCAGCAGTTGGATTGTTATAAAATAAGCCATCCGTTTGGACAGCTCATTTACATAATTCTCGTTATTGGAAGTGAAATTATTTGATAAAGTAACCCCAATAACTTATTACTACAAGTATTAAAGATAATACTGTATATACAATAGATCCTATTAAAATAGGATTTACACTTAATTCAAATTTTTCTTCCTCTACTTTAATACCCAATCTAGCTTGAGCTTGAAGGCGAACACTGTTGCTAGAAAATCCGCCTTTACTGCTAAAGTAATATGTAATAATGACAAAACATATTCCAGCGAAGAAAGTTAAATCAACAAAACTCCATTTTAAGATCTTAGATGATTTATATACAATTCCAGCTTCAATCATTATAGTTACAAGTAATCCTAATCCTTTTTTCATGTAATCAATCCTTTTGTATTTTCTAATGATTTTGAAATTTATCGCTTATAATCATCTTATCATGTGATAAGAAGAAAAAACGAGGGATTTTTATTATATATTGTGTTCATCCTCAATTAACATAACGTCTCCTGATTGGTAGCAAGCACATGGAGAAATCCTACCTACCCTCAAAAGGAATCTGCCTTTTTCTTTTTATATAATTTTATGCAACTTTATATGTATCCCTATCCTAGCGTAGGTTTTAGGGTTCTCGTATGTTACTGAATTAGCCAAAAACCTGTATGAAATTTTGCATGCTCTTAACGTGGATTTTTCCAATATACTGGCGCTCCCCTAATAGTGTGTATTCCTCAGCAGTTTGATCTTGTAGGAAATTCAATGATGTTACTTCGCAATTGTATAATTCGCTCTACAACATCTAGTGTGGCAAGTTTAATTGTTTCTTGGCCAGGCGTACTAGGTAAGTTGTCGGCATCTAGACATTTATAAAATATATTTCATTTTTAGCACCGAGCTGTATATTTGAAACAGTTTTAAATCGTTCAACAATAGTTGACTTTCCAGAGAGTTTTATCAGCTTATATGCGGAAAGAAGTGCTTCATAATGAGAGGTAACAAATTCTTCTTTACTACATGGTATAAATGAATCATGGAAGCCGAGTAAAATTGATTTTAATGTTCCATTCTCTTGAAATACTCCTCACAGATCTTGAAAGTCTGTTTCATAACCGAAAGACTCTATATCTCCAATAATAAATCAGTTATGGGCTGCCTCTTCTTTTGGGTAAGCGGATACTTGTTCATGATCTTTCTTAATTTTCGTCTCATCATAAAATGGGATATTTTCCATTTTTCCGAATTTTATAACTTAAGTTTTTTGAAAGCAATATAAAATTTTATGTTTAGTTCACAAACTTTCGGAAAAACTAGGAAAGATATGACAAAGGAGGTTATGAACGGTGGATCATCCAATTCAAGGGTTAATGAAAGCAGCAATGGAAAATTTAAAAGAAATGGTCGATGTAAATACGATTGTTGGAGAGCCTGTTCAGACGGCTGACGGTGGTGTAGTGTTAACGGTTTCTAAAGTAGCGTTCGGTTTTGGAGCAGGAGGTTCTGATTTCCAAACGAATGATGGACAAAGAGCGAACGGTAACCCTGCATTTGGTGGCGGTAGCGCGGGTGGTGTTTCTATTACACCAGTAGCATTTCTTGTGGTGAATAAAGATGGAGTAAATATTCTGCATCTACAAAATGCGACACATTTAGCGGAAAAAATGATTGAATTAGCTCCACAAACAATTGATAAAATTCAATCAATGTTCCAAAAAGATGAAAAGAAAGAGGGAAATCATCATCCTCAAAACCCAGATGAAATCCTTTAAAAACGCCTGCTCACGAGCAGGTGTTTTTTCTTGTAATCACTATGTAATAAAACACACGAAATTGTAAATAGTTTTTGAAGTTTTTTCTATGTTTCTAAAATTTTTCATGTTAAAATATGCTATAGAATTGAAACATATAAAACGAAGGTGGCTAGGTGCTTTGTCTGGAGGATCTGACCAAGTAAAGAATATGATATATATTAATGGTAATCGTCGAGGTCATTGTTTTATTACATCAGGAATTACGTTTAAAGAGTTTGCAAGTAACATCCCTTCACCGCTTCATCAAGTGTTGCTTTTAAAGCATAACTTTGAATGGACAGATTTTCATTATCATACTTTATTTGAATATGTTGAGGAAGAAAATATACATAAGTTAATTCAAGCAGAGATTGATGAATTTGATGAATTTTGTTGGGTAGATTTTGATGATGCAAGCGATTTAGATGAACTAGAGCCAAAAGAAATTGCAGAGCTTTTATATTTGGCTCACAAAAAAGAACCACTTGCAAGAACGTTCTTTCCGTTATTGAAAAATAGATTTGTTTATTTTTCACATGATGACGGATGGTACAACAAAGTGTATTATCGTAGAATTGCAGACTTTGTAGGGATGTTAAGTAAAGTTATTCCTTATAAACTCGGTGCTTTCGGTAAGAAACGTTTTTCTTTCTTCCAAAAATCAAAAATTTTCCCAGCAATTTCAAAAGAAGTGATTATGGGGCTTCTTCCATTAATGGAAGATGGTCTTTATATTGACCTGGCAGGGAAAATTGAGTCAAGAAGGGGTCTTGAAATTCCGGTATATGTAGTGGGTTCGTATGAAAGTACGGATGAGGTACTAGATAATATCGATGAATTGAAAGAAGAAGCAACAGAGACTGGTTGGCTTATTTTTGATAAGAAAGAACAAGAGTGGCAATGGGTTGTGGACTAAGAAAACTTGGCGCATGCAGTCAAGTTTTCTTGTCTTTTGAAAGGAGTACAAATGAAGAAATATTATACAATTGTGGGTATTGTAAGTATTATTCTTGTGGCAATTTTACTTATAACTTGTCCGAAAGAATCAGATTTTAAATTGTATCTAGAAGATAAGTATGCATTGAAATGTGACGAGAGTAGTTTTGAATGCACACAAAATGTAGATGGTAAAAAGGAAAAACTAAAATTTGAAAGTACAGATGCACGAAATGGTGTATTCTTTATGACTGTAAAGCAAACATTTAAAACAGAAGCTGATGTTACGAAAGAATATAGCGGGGTAGGAATGTTTGGTACATTTCTTTTTGTTTCAGAGAAGACTTTCTAGTAATAGAAGGTCTTTTTCTTATGCTTATGTTCATATAGATGAAGTAAGACAAGCATAGGAGGGATATTGATGAAGAAGGAATGTATTGTTTGTGGCGGTGAGGAGTTTTTCTCTTCTACATTATACGCACGTACAAAACAAGATTGGGCGTATGCACCAAATATGTATCGATTTGAAAAGGTGTTTATTGAGCACCGGGATGAAGAAAATTATCCAGTGTTCCAAGAAATTACAGCAAAGCATTGTTGTGGATGCGGTCATATTATGTTGTATCACGAATGAACACACCAAGTATAACTTGGTGTGTTTTTTTAAAACGCTGACAAAGCAAGCGGATAAAGTAAAGTAAATAAAACAGAAAAACTACCAAAACCAATTGCTGTATATCCAAGTGTTCTTGCTCCGAAATTGACAGCTAATAAGCCAACTAAAATCGCAAGGGAACCGAGTGTAACTGGATAAAATGCAATGGAGAAAAGCGAAAGAAATAAAGCGACATAGCCTATCATTGCACCGGTATTTGTACCTTCTATTTCATTTGCAATTTCTTTACGCTTATGTCTAATTGGTAAGCCAGCTGGTGATATTTCAGCTGCATACTCTTCGTTTTTTTCACCACTTTTAAAATGATGATTCCTCTTTCTTCGCATGTACATCCCTCTCTTTCAATTGGGTGTACTTATAGTATCTTTCATAAAGAGAAGAACATGAGTATGAGTTAAACCCAAGTAAAGCAAAAATTGGAGAATAATGATTCCTTCATTAGCATGTACATTTCCTAATGAAGATAAAACAGGAATTTTGGAAAATGATGTAGAATGAAATGAGTGATAAAGCGTGAAGGTAGGGGAATGTATGACGAAATTTAATTGGCATGAATCAGCAGAAAAGAAATGGGATAGTAGTGCGGAGTTTTGGAATCAAAATAGTCAGGAGATGTGGGACAGCGGGAGTAGGAGTACAATTATTCCGTTTTTTGAACAGTACGTGAAGAAAGAAGCCAAGGTGCTTGACGTTGGTTGTGGTGATGGATACGGTACATATAAATTAAGTCGCACGGGCTATAAAGCAGTTGGAGTGGATTTATCAGAAGTGATGATTCAAAAAGGGAAGGAGCGCGGAGAAGGACCTGATTTATCTTTTATAAAAGGAGATCTTTCTTCCTTACCGTTCGAAAATGAACAATTTGAAGCAATTATGGCAATTAATTCTTTAGAATGGACCGAGGAGCCATTACGAGCATTAAATGAGATAAAGCGTGTTCTAAAAAGTGATGGATATGCATGTATTGCAATTTTAGGACCGACAGCAAAGCCAAGAGAGAACAGTTATCCTCGTTTATACGGCAAAGACGTTGTATGTAATACGATGATGCCTTGGGAATTTGAACAGTTAGTAAAAGAACAAGGTTTTAAAGTTGTAGATGGTATCGGTGTATATAAGCGCGGAGTAAATGAGAAGATGTTAGGTCAACTATCTACAGAGTTACAACAATCGTTAACGTTTTTATGGGTATTTATGTTAAAAAAGCATAAAGAAATGAAAGAATTTTTAGGAGGTAAATAAGTGCAGAAAATACAAAAAACTGATACAATATCATCAGAACCAATTAAAGGGGGACTAGGGTATATGACAACTACTACAACAGTTAAATCCGATATTGAAATCGCACAAGAAGCGAGTATGAAAAAGATTCAAGAAATTGCAGCTGATTTAAATATTTTAGAAGATGAATTAGAGCCATACGGGCATTATAAAGGTAAGTTATCTCTTGATATTTTTAAGCGCTTACAGAATGAGAAAGACGGTAAAGTTGTTTTAGTAACAGCGATTAACCCAACTCCAGCTGGAGAAGGTAAATCAACAGTAACAGTTGGTTTAGGTCAAGCTTTTAATAAAATTGGTAAGAAAACAGTAATTGCACTTCGCGAACCATCTCTTGGACCAACGATGGGACTAAAAGGCGGGGCAGCAGGTGGTGGTTTTTCACAAGTTGTACCTATGGAAGACATTAACCTTCACTTTACTGGAGATATTCATGCGATCACAACTGCCAATAACGCGTTAGCAGCGTTTATTGATAATCATATCCAACAAGGAAACACACTTGGAATTGATACGCGTAAAATCGTTTGGAAACGATGTGTTGACTTAAATGATCGTGCCCTTCGTAACGTAGTAATTGGTCTTGGTGGACCGGTTCAAGGTGTACCACGTGAAGACGGTTTTGATATTACAGTAGCATCTGAAATTATGGCCGTATTCTGCCTTGCGACAGATATTCAAGATTTAAAAGCGCGTCTATCACGCATCGTAGTTGCTTATAATTTTGCAAATCAACCTGTGACGGTTAAAGATTTAGGTGTAGAAGGTGCGTTAACATTATTATTAAAAGATGCATTAAAGCCAAACTTAGTGCAAACGTTAGAAAATACACCAGCTATCATTCACGGCGGACCATTTGCGAATATCGCTCACGGTTGTAACAGTGTTATCGCTACAACAATGGCAGCAAAATTAGGTGATTATGTTATTACAGAAGCTGGATTTGGTGCAGATTTAGGTGCTGAGAAGTTTTTAGATATTAAAGCTCGTGCAGCTGGCATTAAACCAGAAGCAGTTGTTATTGTTGCGACGATTCGTGCGCTTAAAATGCATGGTGGCGTAGCAAAAGATCAATTAAAAGAAGAAAATGTAGATGCATTAGCAAAAGGTATGGAGAACTTACAGAAGCACGTTGAAACAATTCAAAGCTTCGGTGTGCCTTTCGTAATTGCAATTAATAAATTCATTACAGATACAGATGCAGAAGTTGCATACTTACAAGAATGGTGTAATGAGCGTGGCTATGCGGTATCCTTAACAGAAGTTTGGGAGAAAGGTGGCCAAGGCGGAGTTGACCTTGCTGAAAAAGTGTTAAAAGAGATTGAAAAAGGTGAAAACAACTACGCACCACTTTATGAATTAGAATTACCATTAGAAGAGAAAATTCGTACAATTGCTCAAAAAGTGTACGGCGCAAAAGACATTGAATTTGCTCCGAAAGCACGTAAGCAATTAGCTCAATATGAAGGCGAAGGTTGGAGTAACCTACCAATTTGTATGGCGAAAACACAATACTCTCTTTCTGACGATGCAACGAAATTAGGTCGTCCATCTGACTTTATCGTTACAATTCGTGAGCTAAAACCATCTATTGGTGCAGGCTTTATCGTTGCGTTAACAGGAACAATGTTAACAATGCCAGGCCTTCCAAAACAACCAGCAGCACTACAAATGGATGTAAATGAAGATGGAAAAGCAGTAGGTTTATTCTAAAAGGTTGTAATTCATCTCGTTTATCTGTAAACTATATATACATCAAGTGGCGCCTTTCCATCGAAAGGCGCCTGTTTTTTGGAGGAAATTATGTTTGATCCAACTGCTTTTGATAATTTAAAAGTAATCGTAGAAGGCGCTGTATATGATTTTGATTTACATGGAGATATTCTTGTAACAGATCGAAAAGATATGATGGACCTTGCTTCATTAAGTCGTATATATCATATTTCATTTCAGTTAACAGAACCATTCGAACCGTTAGTAGAGGCAACATTTTCACTATCTGTAGATGCAAGGAACTTGTCTGGTGAAATATTAGAAGTACCACAATTTACACCAGGATGCGAAATGAAGTTAGCATTTTCATTCCCGATTGAAAAACCAGAAGTAGTGTGCGGTGAAATTGAAACTTTCATGCATTCTATATGGGGAAAAGAAAGAATGATTACGCAAAAACTTTCATACGAATATAATAAGCAAGCGATTTCATATCATAATAAGGTAGAGGTTCTATTTCAAAAAGCGATTACAGAAGACCATGTTGATGATTTAATAGCTGTTATTTCACACATGATAGAAACGGTGCGAACAATACAACATTTTCTTCAAAAATAGAGATAAAGGAGAAAAACAAATGATAAAAGATATGCAACCATTTTTACAACAAGCTTGGGAGAAGGCTGGTTTTAAGGAGTTAACTGAAATTCAAAAACAAGCGATTCCAACTATTTTAGAAGGACAAGACGTTATAGCTGAATCTCCAACTGGAACAGGAAAAACATTAGCGTACTTATTACCCCTTTTACATAAAATTAATCCTGAAGTAAAACAGCCACAAGTTGTTGTTTTAGCGCCAACACGTGAACTTGTCATGCAAATTCATGAAGAGGTTCAAAAGTTTACAGCAGGAACTGAAATTTCAGGTGCATCTTTAATTGGTGGTGCAGATATTAAGCGCCAAGTAGAAAAATTAAAGAAACACCCAAGAGTGATTGTCGGTTCACCAGGACGTATTTTAGAATTAATTCGTATGAAAAAGCTAAAAATGCATGAAGTGAAAACAATTGTATTTGATGAGTTTGATCAAATTGTAAAACAAAAGATGATGGGCGCTGTACAAGATGTAATTAAATCTACGATGCGCGATCGTCAATTAGTATTCTTCTCGGCTACAATGACAAAAGCAGCAGAAGATGCGGCGCGTGATTTAGCAGTTGAACCACAATTAGTACGTGTAACACGTGCAGAATCAAAAAGCTTAGTTGAGCATACGTATATCATTTGTGAGCGACGCGAGAAAAATGATTACGTAAGAAGAATTATGCATATGGGCGATGTAAAAGCAGTTGCTTTCTTAAACGACCCATTCCGTTTAGATGAAATTACTGAGAAATTGAAATTCCGTAAAATGAAAGCAGCGGCTCTTCATGCAGAAGCAAGTAAACAAGAGCGTGAAGCGACAATGCGTGCTTTCCGCGGAGGAAAATTAGAAATTTTACTTGCTACTGATATTGCAGCACGCGGTATCGATATTGACGATTTAACACATGTAATTCACTTGGAATTACCAGACACAGTAGACCAATATATACACCGCTCAGGACGTACTGGACGTATGGGTAAAGAAGGAACTGTTGTATCTCTTGTAACACCACAAGAAGAGCGTAAATTACTACAATTTGCGAAAAAACTAGGTATTGTATTTACGAAGCAAGAAATGTTCAAAGGATCATTTGTAGAAACAAAACCGAAAGCACCAAAGAAAAAGAAACCAGCATTTACTGGGAAGAAAAAGCCTAGATAAATAATGTGGAAGGCGTAACTATTTGTAGTTACGTCTTTTTGTTTGTAATCAAGTGATAAAGGGTTAAGGTTAGGAGCTAACATAGTAACAGCCCATATTGGGAAAATCCCTGATGATGAAAATAGTGAGCACTATGATAAAATGCTACGTGTTTGTAATGAAATAGGGGACTTAGCGTTCAGATTTGGAGGATTCTTCGCCATTGAGACGGGATCTGAAAAAGCGATAGTGTTAAAGCGGTTTTTAGAAAATATAAATTCAAAAGGATTAGCGGTTAACTTTGACCCAGCAAATTTAATTAGTGATGTAAATGAAAATCCGGTAGAAGGTTTATTGCTATTAAAAGATTATATAGTACAAACTCATATTAAAGATTGTACGAAAGTGAAAAGCGATAGTTCAAGTAAGTATATTGAAGTCGCAGCAGGGAATGGTGAAGTAGATTTCGATATATTCTTCAAGGTATTAGATAAAATTGGATTCGAAGGATATAACATGATTGAAAGAAATGATTATTTTGATGAACTGGATGGGATGAGTCAGTCGATAAATTTTGCAAAGAAGTACATACCAACTCAAAAGGAATAATGATAGTACATGTAGAAACCTACTTAGAATATAAAAAACATTAGGGGGAAATGAAATGATTCATAAGGTCGGACAAATTATGCTGTATGTAAACAATCAAGATGAGGCAGTCAATTTTTGGACGGAAAAGGTAGGGTTTCATGTAGTAGCAGAGGAAGATAACAAACAAGGAATGAGATGGATTGAAATCGCTCCGACTAACGGTGCTGAAACGAGCATTATATTACATAATAAAGAAGTGATTTCTAAAATGAGCCCAGAATTGAATCTTGGTACACCATCTTTAATGTTCTTCTCAGAAAATCTTGATCAATTATATACAGATTTAACAAATAAAAATGTTACTGTTGGCGAAATGGTAACTATGCCTTCTGGTAAAGTATTTAACTTTGCTGATAGTGAAGGGAATTATTTTGCGGTTATGGAAAAGAACCAATAATAATATTGTTATGTGAAAATCCCCCTCAAACATATTGAGGGGGATTAAATCTTTGAAATGAATTTATCATGAGAGAGTTGTTTAATAAAAAATGTCCCTTTTTCAATAGCGGTTTCCATATAACCGACAATTTGATTAAACGTAAACACCTGTAAGTCTTTATGCAAATGTTGCTCTGGATACAACATATCTTCAAAAAGATATTTTCGAAATTCTAAAACATTTTCTTTAGAAACCTCTTCAATATCGACAATGTGAGCATCTTGATTGAGAAGCGAGAAGAGCTGTTGTTCTTTATCGTAATGATGAAGCAACTTTGCATTTAACAATTTAAAATCGTTATAGTACATAGGTGCGATCGTTTCATCATTTTCTATTCTATTTTTTAACCAAGGAAGAAAAAAGCCGCTTAGCCAATTATCATCAGCAATGAGGTGAGTGTAATAGCCTAAGAGAAAAGGGGAATCCATTTGAGCTTTATATTTTTGAAAAAAAGAATTAAAAGCTATCCTTCTCGTATAATTTTTCGTTGTGCCAGCGTAAAAGTGTGAAGTTCCTTTTTCTTCTGCTGAATGAACCGCATCAGGTGCTACACCTCCGAGTATGAAAGAAGTTCTATCTTGAATACATAGTTTTTCGGCAATACCGTTAGCGATAATAGCATGCATAATTCGTGATCCCATGAATGACACCTCGGTTTCAAGTATTCATTTCAGGAGGAGGACTGAACAGTTAGTATTACTTTCCCTGTACTTTTTCTACTTTCGACCCATTCATGTGCTTTCCCTGCATCTTGAAGTGGAAAAGATTTCGTAGCCTTCATTTGCAAACGTCCGTCACGCAAATAACGGAAAACTTCATTTGCAGTTTCTTGGAGTAGTTCAGGACGTTTTTTTCGTGTAGTTCCAAAGCTAAAACCGAGTATAGAGCGGCAACTTGCATGTAAATCTTTCGTTTGGAAATTGCCAATTTCACCACTTGCATTACCGAAATGAATGAGGCGGCCGTAATAAGCAAGACATTTTAAACTTCTTTCCGAAACCGTTCCAGAAATAGAGTCTAAAATTACATCAACCCCTTCACCATTTGTCAGCTCATTGACTTTCTCTACAAAATCTTCATCTTGATGACCAATTACATAATCAGCCCCAGCATCTAAAGCAATTTCTTTTTTTGTTTCACTTCCGACAGTACCGATAACTGTTCCCGCCCCTAATAGTTTTGCAAGTTGAATAGCAGTAGTGCCAATTCCACCAGCGGCTGCATGAATGAGTACAGACTCACCTTGTTGAAGCTTTGCTACATTTGCGAGTAAATTATAGCTTGTGAAAGATACGATAGGGCATGCTGCTGCAGTTTGAAAATCGACTTCATCAGGTAATACGAAAGTAAGATTTTCATTTGCAACAACATATTCAGCGTAAGATCCATTTTGAGGAAAAGCAATGACACGTTGTCCAGGGTGAATATTTTTCACATGAGAACCGACTCGTTCTACAATACCAGCGGCATCTATCCCTGGTATAAAAGGTAGTTTTTTATTTCCTTTTTTGCCATAACGCGATTTAATATCAGCGAAATTTACACTAGTAGCAACAACGCGAATCAAAACTTGATCTTCTGAAATAGCCGGCATATCCACATCTGTATATTTCATCACTTCAGGACTACCGAACGACGTTACAACGATAGCTTTCATCATATATCCCCCTAAATTTGACTATATAAATCATTTTAAGTCTTCATTAGAAATTGGAAAATTATATAATAGTTATGCGTGATTATAAGTGGAGCTTATGAACATATTGAATCATTATATTAATCTATATAAAAAAAAATTTTGGAAAAATCGAACGAAATATGGATTACTTGCCAATATATAGTGTAAGACAAAGGAGGGATGGTATATGAAGGATGAAACAGTGTATACAGATTTAATCCAATTAACTTTATCGGGAAATAAAGAAGCGTATAGCGAATTGTATGATGTAACGATTCAAGAAGTATATAAAACAGCACATTTTTTGATTGAAGATAAAACGGATGTAGATGATGTCGTTCAAGAAATATACATACAGCTATATGAATCGCTTCGTAAGTATGATAGCGAGAAGCCATTTCGTCCTTGGCTAATTGGACTTGTAATTAAACAAATTCACTCTTATAGAAGAAAGAGGTGGATGCGACTACGAATTATAAAAAAAGCAGAAGAGCAGAGAAAACCGGTACAAATTGATTTTTCTAACGATGTTGTAAGTAAAATATCAAATCAAAAGCTAATCGAACTTATTCATAAATTACCGTATAAATTGAAACAAGTTATTATTTTAAGATACTTACACGATTACTCTCAAGAAGAAGTAGCTCAAATATTACATATTCCAATTGGTACTGTGAAATCTAGAATTCACGCAGCATTAAAGAAACTACGTCAAAAAGAGCAAGTAGAAGAAATCTTTTTAGGAGAGGTAGGGAATGTGAAATGAGTTTAGATTGTAGAGTTAGAGAATCTATACGAGAAGAAGCGAAGGGGATTGTTGCCCCGCCGGAGTTAAAAGAAAAAGTAATTGTTCAGATTAAAATGAATCGCGGGGGGAACAAAAGGAAGAAGCGTCTTATTGCAGGAGTGCTTGCGGCAGCATTTTTACTTCCAACGACTGGTTTTGCGTATCAATCTATTATGGCGGATGGTATATACGGATCGTTTGAGAATTTAAAAAAACATGCTGGAACGATGACATTAGAGGCGTACATGCGTTTTAGTGCAAAGTTATCAGAGGCGAAAGATGAAATGGGTGCGAAAGAATATGAAGAGTTTACAAAAGAACTAAAAAAATTAACAAATGCAAAGCTTGCGTACGGAGATTCGAACGGCAATATTGATTATGATGCATTATCGCCAGCAAAAAGAGAAGAAATGAAAAAGGTAAGTATGGGCCTTCAACCATACTTTGATAAATTAAATGGTCATAAATCAAGTAGAGAAGTATTAACGCAAGAAGAGTTTGATCGCTATATGGAAGCTTTAATGACACATGAAATCGTACGAGTGAAGACAAAATCAACCGGTGCAATAAAACTAGAAGAAGTACCTGAGGCATATAAAGAAAGATTTATGAAAGCAGAGCAGATTATGGAGTATGTAGACGAAAAGGTGAGATAAGTAAAAAAAGCTCAGAGTCTAAGCTCTGAGCTTTTCTTATTGAAACGTAAATATATTAACCACCTATGCCTTTTGCTAGCAATAGGAAATATGCAACTACTAGTATTATTCCATTTAATGCTGTACCAACTATTCCGAATAACCAATTCTTTGAAGCTATCGCAAAAATAATGCCGAGTAATGAGAGAATACCCAGTATCGAAATAATTAAAGTTAAATTTGCATTAGGCCCTCTTAAAATAAAGAAAGAAAATATGCTTGCGAGAAACATTAGACACGAGAATCCAAAAAATCTATACATAATAATTCTCCCTTGATTGAAATGTAATTTGACTTAGTACGTGATTCCTTTTATTTTAACATAAATTTCCTTTTTTCATGTGTAGCGACTATTACAAGTAATATTGCATTTATAAATAAACCGCCGAAACCAATGACATTTAAGTATTGGTTATCAATTATATTTTTTCATATTTGCAATGTCTTTTTGGATAAAGGAATCTAACAGTGAATAACCAGCTATTAAACTAATTATCGTAACAAAAGTTGTATTGATAAGAATAATATTAGCTAAATAAGGTAGGTACGCACCAAGCGGTGAAAAGAGTAGAGCTGGAGAAAAGGAAATGAATAGTGTAGGCACAGTAATGGCGATAAATTTATCCGGTTGAAAGCACCAGTTTTGTTTACTTGTTTCACGATTAATAGATTGAAGGAATCGTAATAAAATGCCGACTATAAGAGGGAAGAGTGTAAAGTAGAATAATCTTGGATAAACTTTAAAGTTTACTTGTGCGTCTGTATCTAAATAAAATTGAATTTTCACTCCGACAAATAATAATAAGACGATAAATAATGTAAAGCAGAGGTATAGCATCACTTTTTGCATTATATTCCACCATCCTTTACTCAAAATATATTCAAAAAAAGAAGAGATATACAATAACTACTGTTGTATATCTCTTCTTTTACGGCTATTTAATAGTGGTGTTTGCTTTTTCTTGCTTCGTGAAATAATCTATAATGCCCATCGCACTAATTTCTATATCTAGATGTAAAATGTTATAAACGGAATGATCTGATGGAACGTTTAACTTTGTAAGGTGAGAAGAGACCTTATCCATTAATACAGTTTGCAAAGCTTTAGTAGCCTCATCGAAATCATAATATTTTTCAAAGACCTCTTTACCAGTATGAACGAAAATAGGTAACCAATGTTCTAGTTGCTTATATACTTCTGTAACATTGGATGATGCACCGTAATGACCGAAATAAATAGTATCTACATTCATACTTTGAATATGATTTTTAGAAGCAATCATCGCATCGGGTTGGAATTGTGAAGGGGATGTTGATGGTAAATATAGTTCTACACCGACGTCTGCGAGTTCTCTATAATAAATGCCGATTGTATCGCCAGTAAAAATGCCGTTTGTTAATGAATCGTGAATGCTAATATGGTGCTTTGCATGTCCCGGTGTATCATAAAATGTAAGGATGCGGTCTTCTGCAATTTGTAACGTATCACCATGTTGTACAATATGAACACGTTCTTCTTCAATTGGAAGAATTGGATCAAAAAGTTTATCGAAATCTTCTTTGTACACAGCTTTTGCACCTAAAATGAGTTTTGTTGGGTCAATCATATGACGAGCACCGCGAGAATGCACATATAAAGTAGCATTTGGGCATTTTTCCATCATTAAACCAGCAGCACCGGCGTGATCTAAATGAACATGTGTAACGATAATGTTTTTAACTTCGTTTAAATCAATATGTAATTGTTGTAAGCCGTCTAAAATATACGGAAGAGAAGGGGCTGCACAAGTTTCAATTAAAGTAATATCATCACCTAATAAAACGTACGTACCAGTTCGTTCATTATGTTGTAAATCAAAATCATCAATCAGATATAGGTGAGAAGATAATTGTTCTACTTTTTTCATCTTTACCACTCCTTATATAAGGTATGTAACTATTATACGCTAAAAATACAAAAAGGCAGAAAACGAAACTTTCGTCTTCTGCCTTTTTGTAATGTTCTTATTGTCTTTGTTGTTTATTAATAGACATAACGAATAGTCCAACAATGCCGCCAACTAATGGAAGCATAATCTCTCCCGCTAAATTAAAGTAGGAGCTTAAAAATAAACCATTTACATCGATTACCCAGCCAATCACATACAATAACATCATATATAGTACGAAATAAAACTCGCGATTTGAAATCGTTTCATGTTGTGCAGTTTTCATAATGAACACCATCCTTTTCTTTTATAATGGAATATAAACTGTCACATTTTGTTCACAATTCAATTGTAAAACTTTCCAACATAAAAGTCTAGTAATTTGTGTCGAATTTTCGAACAGAAATAAAGCGTTTACAATCGTGGGGAGAAAATACGTAATAAGAGCTGTAAATTCACGAATGTAGTATAGTATAAACATAGAATGATAGTGAAGAGAGGGGCAAAGACAATGACAGTTTATGATTTTTCAGCTAAAACAATAACAGGTGAAGAAAAATCGTTAAAAGATTACGAGGGAAAAGTACTTCTTATTGTAAATGTAGCTAGTAAATGCGGGTTTACACCGCAATATAAAGGATTACAAGAAGTATATGATAAATATAAAGAACAAGGGCTAGAAATACTCGGTTTCCCATGTAACCAATTCGGAGGACAAGAACCAGGTACAGAAGCAGATATTACTAGTTTTTGTGAGTTAAACTACGGTGTAAACTTCCCGATGTTTGCAAAGATTGATGTGAAAGGCGATAAGGCTCATCCTCTGTATACATACATGACAGAACAAGAACCAGGTTTACTCGGTATGAAAGCAGTAAAATGGAACTTTACAAAATTTCTAATTGGAAAAGACGGAAAAGTAGTAGGGCGTTTTGCACCGCAAACGAAGCCGGTGGATTTAGAGGTTGAGATTGAGAAGGTACTTGGCGAATAACTAGGAGTTTCACTTTATTAAAAAATGCCTCAAAGAACTATTTTGTTCTTTGAGGCATTTTATTTACATTCACATTGTCAATATTAAATCGCTGAATGGAAGTCATTTGATTTAGGTGGAGAAGCAGCTTTTTTCATAAGCACTTCCCATAAGTGTACGGATTTTTTCCATTCTGCTGCGGCTTGTCCTTTTTGATACATAGCATTCTCATAACTGAAAGTAAGTTGTTGCATATCGGCCGAGTTGTAAAGTGTATCAACATGGAGAGCATATTCTCGGAATGTTTGACTCTCGTCTCGTCGTATACCAATTCGCGCAAATTGTTTTAGGAGAGAATCGTAAGCTTTTGTATAAACGGCATCATCTTTTCGATATTTATAGAAATGAATGATAAAAAACGTAATCCATTTCATTCTAGTGATGAATAGAATGTATCCTATAATACTAATCGGTATTGTAGAGAGGAATACGTACCACCAAGAAAATCCATTTTTAGAATTTGGAATCTTTTTAGTAGAAGCTTCTTCTGTATCTTCTATTAAACTTTTGAGCTTTGCTTCATTGTTTCGTTTTTGTATTGGTTCGTTATTAGAATTATATACTTCTTTATTTTGTAAAGTAGGAGCAGGAGTATTATTTATAAAATTATAGGGATTCGTAAATCCTTTTGTCGGTTCAAATGGAATCCATCCGTATCCAGGGAAGTATACTTCGACCCAAGAGTGTGCGTTATCGTTCGCGATTTTATAAACATCCTCACCTTCAGCACCCACAAGCGTATTATCAAGAGTTCCTTCTGTATAACCTTTTACCCAGCGAGCGGGAATTCCAGCAGAACGAAGTAACACGATCATAGATGTCGAGAAATTATTACAGTAGCCACTTTTTGTATCGAAAAGGAATTGATCTACATAATCTTGGTTTTGGGCAGGGAATGAGACATTCGTTGTTTCATATATAAAAGAATGGTCGGTGAAATAGTTTTCAATAGCTAATACTTTATCATATCGAGTGTCTTTATCCTTTGTTAGACTTACAGCTAAGTCTCTTACTCGCTGCGGTAATGATTTGGGAAGTTGCGTGTACTTTGTCATGAAATAAGGATTTGTTTCTTGACCTTCATTCGTTTTTACAGCTTTCAAGTTTTCTATGGAAAACTCCGGGACCTCATATGTTACTTTATATGAATGTAAAGTAGTGGAAGAGTCTCCGTCCATCGTATAGATTTTTTCTGAAAATGGGTCAACGCTGTATGATATATCAGAAGAAGCCTCAACTGATATTAATCCTGCTGGATAGGTAAGGTGAGGATACCTTTTTTGCATGGTGATTGTTGCCTTAGTTGTCTCTGTTTTTGTATTTTGTTCGTACCAGCTCACGACGTCGTTATTATTTTTAAAAGTAACCTTTTTTTGTTTTTCAGAAACGTCCCAGCCTTTTCCTGTATAAAAATCTTTCGTTTCTACTCTCCAATATTGTTTGTTTTGCGTTTGTGCTGTGAAAACAATTGTAGGATCCGCCGTAAAAGGACCGCCTAATTTTGAGTCATCTAGACCATATCCAATTTTAGAAACTTCTTGTTTTATACTTGATTCGGATGTGTTGAATTTTAAAAAATCCATTGGGTTTGGCCATTGAGGGCCAAATTTTGGCGCAAAGTATGCGACGGTTGCTGACAATGCAATAAATATTGTAAGAGGTTTAAGTAATTTTGAGATTTCCCTAGCATAATTTTGTAAGTGCTCACTCTCTTTTATATGTTCTATGCGAAGAAGACTCAGCATAAAAAAGCCGATGACAACGGTACGAATAATAGCGTAGTTTGCATTGTATAAATGTAAGTTATGAAAAATTGTGATATAAATAATAGTCAATATAAGGAATAACAATCCACGCTTTTTATGAATCAACCAAAAAGAGATGAAAGCACTCAAAAACCAAAATGATAGAAAAAATAAAACGGTTGGAAAAACTGGAGAAATATCTAGCAAATTCCCCTGGAATAACAGGGAGGAATTTCGAGAAATATCAGTAAAAAATTTCGTTAGCCAAGATAGATTTATAAAAATATTTTTATAATATAGGAGATGAATGATGAATAAAATTGTCACGATTTTTATCGGAATCTGCCACTTTGTTTGAAAAAAAGAGAGTGTGAAGCAAATTCCTATAAATATTACAAAAATATCTAATCTACCTACGTTTGTAATACCTATAAGAGGCCTTAGCCATTCTAGTAAAAGTAGAAATGCGCATGCATGCATGAAAAATCTAGTCATATCCCATTGTTTTTTTGCCTGTAATGTTATCATTTGCTCACCTCAAAAAACACGTTTGTATACTGGTTTCCATAAACCACATTTACAAATATTTTTCGTTTTTGTAGAGTTTCTAGAATACTAAGTTCTCGATGTGAGAGTTGATTTGCTTTTTCTTTCACGACAAACACCATTAATTTTCTATTTTTTATAGCAGAATAGTCAGCTGTTTTTTGAATATCGGGAGAAAGATCGCTTGTCACGAGTATAATTGTTACGGGTTCATAAATTTTTCTTAATTCCATTTCAACACTCCGGGAGAGTGGGAATACACTGTCCGCTTGTACTTTCGCTAAATGACAAAAGATTTGCTGCAACTGACTATCTCCATTGTCTAAAGGGAAAAAAGTTCGCTCTTTTCCGAAAGACACGAATGACGCTGGTGAATTTTGCTTCAAGACAGCCCTGACAATAGAGGCAGTAAATGTGACGACTGATTCGAATAGAGGGGATGAGGTTCTGTCCATGAATATCATAATATTATGGCTGCGCTGTTGTTCAAATTCTTTCGTCATAATGTTATTTGTTCGTGCGGTTGCTTTCCAATCAATCCATGAAAAGCGGTCACCAGGTTTATAGTCTCTCACACCGACAGAAATGGTAGAATCTTTTACTAAATTTATATTGGCTGAAAGAGCTCCTTGTTCGAAATGATTTTCCATTTGTCGATACGTTATATCTACATACTGAGGATAGACTAAAAATGTATCTGGAACTGAGAAAGTTATTTCTTTCTCCATCATACCGAATAGATCGCCAGTTTTGACACGTACGCTTGAAAAAGAGTGCTCACCTCTAGGGATTTTATCAATTGCATATTGAAACGAAAAATTTCGTTTTAATCCTGGAAAGAGTATTGTTTTATTCATCTTTGTTTGTCTACAACTTGTAAAGTGTGGTGGCAGTTCATCTTCTATAACTAAATAAAGTAAGGGGAAAGGAAATTTTCTTTTTATTGTAATCGTGCTTACAAATCGTTCTCCTGCTACATAATCGTATTGATTTGTTATTCTTTTTACTTCAGCACCCCGTAAAGCGTAGAAGGGGAATAATAGTGAATAAAGGCCAATAGGAACCATACTGTAAAATGAAAACCAACTTACAAATCCTCCTTGAAGCATAGCGTACACAAATGTTAAGACTAGGCATAAAGGGATTAGTAATAACTTCATAACGTGATATAGTGCTCGTAGCATGCGTTTCATCAAAGGTTCATCTTCCTTTGAGTCGGCACGGTAGTTCGCGCAACGATTTTTGAAATAACTTGTTCCCCTGTTATTCCTTCAAATTTTGCTTCCATTTTTAGAATGAGTCTGTGAGCTAACACGTAAGGAGCTAAAAATTTAACATCGTCTGGAATAACATAATTTCTACCATGGATGAATGCATAAGCTTGTGAAGCTTTCATTAAAGCAATCGAGCCACGTGGACTTGCACCTAGTTGTATAGAACTATAAGAACGAGTCTGACTAACAAGCTTTACAATGTAATGCTTAATTCCTTTGTCCATACTTACTTCCCGTACGCTTTGTTGCAAATAAAGTAATTCTTCTATTGTAGTAATAGCTTGTAAATGGGAGAGGGGATTTGTTTTTTCCATCCGGTTTAAAATTTCAAATTCTTCTTCTGGCGAAGGATATCCCATTTTTAGCTTCAATAAGAAACGATCGAGCTGGGCTTCTGGTAAAGGATATGTTCCCTCATATTCGACCGGATTTTGTGTAGCCATTACAAAGAATGGTTTTGGTAACGGTCTTGTCATACCATCTATTGTAATATTGCCTTCTTCCATACTTTCAAGTAAGGCAGATTGTGTTTTGGGAGATGTACGATTAATTTCATCAGCCAGTATAAAATTCCCCATGATTGGTCCAGGCTTGAACTCGAATTGGAGCTCTTTCGGATTGTAAATAGAAACACCTGTTACATCTGACGGTAGTAAATCAGGTGTGAATTGAATTCGCTTGTAATCAGCATCAATGGAATTAGAAAGAGCGCGTACTAACATTGTTTTTCCAACGCCAGGAACATCTTCTAATAGTACATGACCTTCAGCTAAGAGAGCTGTCAAAGCTAAAATCGTTTCTTTTCTTTTTCCGACCATTAATTTTTCAATATTGTTAATTATTTTTTCTATAATGGGATGTAATGAATCAAACTGGTGCATCGTAATCCTCCTAATGTGTTATTATCGTTTTCTAATCTATTTAGTGGAAAATAGAACGTACCTCTCTATGTGCGAGTATAAAACTCTTACCTTTAATTCTGAGAATATTCAGATTATTTATTCTGATTACATCTAGTATAATTGTTTCAGTAACTAAGGGCAATATGGTAAATAATGATTTCTGCTTTAATTGAAATATGTCTTGCTATAAAATAATATCGCGAAGAAAAAACATCCTAACATACAAATTTCGATATTTTCCTTTTTAAAACTTTACCAATAAATCTAAAAATCTGTTTCATATATTTATAAAGAAAAACGTAGGAATTTCTCCTACGTTTTTCTTTTGCAAAATAGTCGATCCCTCAACATACTATTCTCCTAAAAATTAAGATTAACTATAAATCTTCACAACGAAACAAAAGGTCCTCTCACAAACTTATTTTCTACTGAATTTTTGACAATCTCTTGAACTGTGCGAAATGTCACATCTGTATTTTACAACCTCTCTTATAGTAAGGGTATGTAAGAGAGACGTATTAAAGGAGTGAACAGTATGAAGAAGAAACCTTCAGCACTAATGAGACGTTTAAAATATTTTTCACCAATAGATCGTTATAACGATAATCATACACAAGAAACATATGAAGATCGTGAATGGGAAAATGTGTACAGAAAGCGTTGGCAGCATGATAAAGTAATTCGTTCTACACATGGCGTGAACTGTACTGGTTCATGTAGTTGGAACATTTATGTGAAAGATGGAATTGTAACTTGGGAAGGACAGGAGCTTAACTATCCAACAACAGGTCCAGATATGCCTGACTTTGAACCACGAGGATGTCCACGTGGGGCGAGTTTTTCTTGGTACATTTATAGTCCACTTCGTGTGAAATATCCGTATGTACGTGGTGTTCTTTGGAGTATGTGGCAAGAGGAATTACAAAATAATGAGTCACCATTAGATGCTTGGAAAAGTATTGTGGAAAACCCTGAAAAAGCACGCAAGTATAAGCAGGCACGTGGTAAAGGGGGATTCGTTCGTGCAAATTGGGATGAAGTGTTACAACTCGTTTCTGCTTCATTATTATACACAGTAATGAAATACGGTCCAGACCGAAATGTTGGTTTTTCACCAATTCCAGCTATGTCGATGTTAAGTCATGCTGCAGGCAGCCGCTTTATGCAACTTATGGGTGGACCGATGCTTAGTTTCTATGATTGGTACGCAGATTTACCACCAGCTTCTCCGCAAATTTGGGGTGATCAAACAGATGTACCAGAAAGTAGTGACTGGTATAACTCTGGTTACATTATGACATGGGGTTCAAATGTACCGATGACAAGAACACCAGATGCTCACTTTTTAGCAGAGGTTCGATATAAAGGAACGAAAGTCGTTTCTGTCAGTCCTGATTTCGCTGAGTCAACAAAGTTTGCAGATGATTGGATTAGTGTGAAACAAGGTACAGACGGTGCACTTGCGATGGCAATGGGGCACGTAATCTTACAAGAATTTTACGTAGATAATCAAGTGGAGTACTTCACAAAGTATGCGAAGCAATATACTGATTTTCCTTTCTTCGTTACATTGAAACAAAAAGGAGACCAATTCGTTGCGGATCGATTCTTAAATGCTTCTGATATTGGACGCGAAACAAAGTTAGGAGAATGGAAACCTGTACTTTGGAACGAGAACACGAATGATTTTGCAACACCTCATGGCACAATGGGGTCACGTTGGGATAACGAAAAGAAATGGAATTTACGTTTAGAAGATGAAGAAACAGGCGAAAAGATTGATCCACGTCTTTCTGTACTTGGAATGGAAGATCATGTTGGAACTGTACAAATCCCGTACTTCTCTGATAATGGAAACAAAGTATTAGAACGTACAATTCCAGTGAAAAAGGTTATGACAGAAGAGGGCGAAGTGTTCGTTACTACTGTATATGACTTAACGTTAGCAAATTACGGTGTGAACCGAGGGCTTGGTGGACAAGAGCCGAAAGACTTCAATGATGATGTGCCGTTTACACCTGCATGGCAAGAGAAAATGACGGGAGTGAAACGAGATCTAATCATTCAAATCGCTCGTGAGTTCGCACAAAATGCTGTTGATACGAACGGTCGCTCAATGATTATTGTCGGAGCTGGTATTAACCATTGGTTTAACTCTGATACGATTTATCGCGCCGTTTTAAATCTTGTACTTCTCGTCGGAGCACAAGGTGTAAACGGCGGTGGCTGGGCGCATTACGTTGGGCAAGAAAAATTACGACCAGCAGAAGGATGGCAAACAATCGCAATGGCAAAAGATTGGCAAGGGCCACCAAAATTACAAAACGGTACATCTTTCTTCTATTTCGTAACAGATCAATGGCGTTATGAAGATACACCAGTTGGACATTTAGCATCACCAGTCGAAGGCAACTCTCGTTATCAACATCACGGTGATTACAACGTATTAGCGGCACGACTTGGCTGGTTACCTTCGTATCCGACATTTGAGAAAAATGGAATTGAACTATATAAAGAAGCTGTTACTGCTGGTGCAACAACGCAAGAAGAAATCGGAAAATACGTTGCACAAAAACTAAAAGAAAAAGAACTAAAATTTGCGATTGAAGATCCAGATAATAAAAATAACTTCCCGCGCAACTTATTTGTTTGGCGTGCAAACTTAATTTCAAGTTCTGGTAAAGGACACGAATATTTCTTAAAACATTTATTAGGTACAACGAACGGATTAATGAATGATGATAGTGATTCATTACGACCAGAAGAAATTAAATGGCATGAAGAAGCGCCAGAAGGGAAGCTTGATTTGCTCATTAATTTAGATTTCCGTATGGCTGGAACAGCACTTTATTCTGATATCGTCTTACCGGCTTCAACTTGGTATGAAAAACACGATTTAAGCAGTACAGATATGCATCCATTTGTACATCCATTTAATCCGGCAATCGGTTCACCATGGGAAGCACGTTCTGACTGGGATATTTTCACTTCACTTTCTAAAGCTGTGTCAAATCTAGCAGAGAAAATTGATCTTGAACCAATGAAAGAAGTTGTTGCAACACCACTTCTTCATGATACACCGCAAGAATTAGCACAACCACTTGGTAAGATTAAAGATTGGAGCAAAGGTGAGTGTGAACCAATACCAGGTAAAACGATGCCGCAAATTCATGTTGTCGAAAGGGATTATAAAACGATTTATGACAAAATGACGGCACTTGGACCAAATGCCGGGAAACAACCGATTGGTACGAAAGGAATTTCTTGGTCGGCAGAAAAAGAGTATGAGCAATTAAAGAGCCGATTAGGAGTTGTTCAAACAGATTCTATTGCGAAAGGTTGTCCAGACATAAAAGAAGCAATCAATGCTGCTGAAGCGGTATTAACGCTTTCTTCTACAACAAACGGTCATATGGCTGTAAAAGCATGGGAAGCACTTGAAAAACAAACGGATTTAAAACTACGTGATTTAGCAGAAGAACGTGAAGAAGAATGCTTCACATTTGAACAAATTACAGCACAACCAAAAACAGTAATTACTTCTCCGGCCTTTACAGGTTCAGAAAAAGGTGGACGTCGTTACTCACCGTTTACAACAAATGTGGAACGTCTCATCCCTTGGAGAACAATCACTGGACGACAATCTTTCTATTTAGATCATGACATGATGAAAGAATTTGGTGAAACGATGGCGACATTTAAACCAATTCTGCAACATAAACCGTTCCGTAAATCACGACCTGAAGTAGAAGGGAAGGAGATTACACTAAACTATTTAACACCCCATAATAAGTGGTCCATTCATAGTATGTACTTTGATTCATTACCGATGTTAACGCTATTTAGAGGTGGTCCAACCGTTTGGATGAATAAAGAAGATGCTGCTGAAGCAGGTGTTGCAGATAATGATTGGATTGAGTGCTTTAACCGTAACGGTGTTGTTGTAGCGCGTGCAGTTGTAACGCACCGTATACCGAGAGGAATGGCGTTTATGCACCATGCACAAGATCGCCACATTAACGTACCTGGTACGAAATTAACAAGTAACCGCGGGGGAACGCATAATAGTCCAACTCGTATTCACGTGAAACCAACACATATGATTGGTGGATACGGTCAATTAAGTTATGGATTTAACTATTATGGTCCAACTGGGAACCAGCGCGATTTAAACGTTGTAATTCGCAAACTGAAGGAGGTAGATTGGCTTGAAGATTAAAGCACAAGTCGGAATGGTAATGAACCTAGATAAATGCATCGGCTGCCATACTTGTAGCGTAACGTGCAAAAACACCTGGACAAATCGTCCAGGTGCTGAATATATGTATTTCAATAACGTAGAAACGAAACCTGGCATTGGTTATCCGAAGCAATGGGAAGATCAGGAGAAATATAAAGGCGGTTGGGAATTGAAAAATGGTGAAATTCAGCTGAAATCCGGTTCGAAAATGAAGCGTCTTATGAATATTTTCCACAATCCAGATCAACCAACAATTGATGATTACTTTGAACCGTGGAACTATGATTATGAAACATTAACAAATAGTCCGCAGCGTAAGCATCAGCCAGTTGCTCGTCCGAAATCAGCAATTACAGGTGAATTTATTGAAAAAATTGAATGGGGCCCAAACTGGGAAGATGATTTAGCTGGTGGACATATAACGGGTTTACAAGATCCGAACGTAAAGAAAATGGAAGAAGAAATTAAAACCGATTTTGAAAATGTCTTTATGATGTATTTACCACGCATATGCGAACATTGTATGAATCCATCTTGCGTATCGTCTTGTCCATCTGGTGCGATGTATAAACGGGAAGAAGATGGGATTGTTCTTGTAGATCAAAACGCATGTCGTGCATGGAGATTCTGCGTATCATCTTGTCCATATAAAAAAGTGTACTTTAACTGGCAAACGAATAAAGCAGAAAAATGTACAATGTGTTTCCCGCGTATTGAAGCTGGTATGCCAACAATTTGTTCAGAAACATGTGTCGGACGTATCAGGTATATTGGGGTAATGTTGTATGACGCTGATAAAGTAAAAGAAGCGGCATCTGTAGAAGATGAAAAAGATTTATATGAATCTCAGCTTACTGTTTTCTTAGATCCAAATGATCCAGAAGTAGCAGCTGAAGCGATAAAACAAGGCATTCCTGAAGAGTGGATTAAAGCGGCACAACAGTCACCAATCTATAAAATGATTATCGATTGGAAAATTGCTCTACCTCTTCATCCGGAGTATCGTACAATGCCAATGGTTTGGTATATCCCACCGCTTAGCCCAATTATGAATATGGTGGAAGGGAAAGGTAGTAACTGGCAAGCAGAAGAGATTTTCCCTGCTATCGATAATATGCGTATTCCAATTCAATATTTAGCGAATCTACTCACTGCAGGAGATGAATCACATATTCGTCTTACATTGAAAAAAATGGCTGTTATGCGAACACATATGAGAGCAATTCAAATTAATAAAGAACCAAATGAAGCGGTATTAAAAGAACTCGGTTTAACAAAACAAGATGTAGAAGACATGTATCGTCTTCTTGCTATCGCAAAATATAAAGATCGTTTTGTTATCCCGACGTCTCACCGCGAACAAGTTGCAGATTTATATAATGAACAAGGAAGCTGTGGTTTATCATTTGCAGGTGGTCCAGGCTCTTGCATGACAATTTCTTAAATAATGGGGGCGGAAAAATATGAAACAAAGTCTACAAACTGCTTTTTCTTGTTCTTCATTCCTTCTCTCCTACCCGGAACTCGGGTGGAGAGAAGCTTTAGCTGAATTGCAAGAAGAGATTGAAGCGATTGAACAGGAAGAAGTTAAAACTTCACTTACAGCATTTATAAAACAAGCACTGGATAAAACGAACGATCAACTTATTGATAGTTACGTATATACATTTGATTTCGGTAAGAAGACAAATATGTATTTAACGTATATGAACACCGGTGAACAAAGGGAAAGAGGTATTGAATTACTAGAGTTAAAACAGCATTATAAAAAATCTGGTTTTGAAGTAACAGATAAAGAACTACCTGATTATTTACCGCTATTACTAGAGTTTTTTGCAAATGCAAATGAGCAAGACAGTGAACCAATTATGAGTAAATACAAAGAGAACATCCAAGCATTACACGTTCAGTTAAAAGAAGCTGATAGTATGTATGAACCAATTCTTGCGGCTGTTCTACTCGCTATTGATACATGGGGTGTACAGACAAATTAGAAAGGAGAGTTGTCAAAATGATGGATCAATTTCTATGGGTGTTGTTTCCCTATATCATTTTTGCAATCTTTATCGGTGGACATATTTTTAGATACAACTATGATCAATTTGGTTGGACATCAAAATCTAGTGAACTATTAGAAAAGAAAATGCTCCGAATCGGAAGTCTATTATTCCACTTTGGGATTATGTTCGTAATTGGCGGTCATGTTATGGGAATTTTAATTCCAGAAGCTGTATACCGTTCAATAGGTATTTCTGAGCATACGTATCACGTAATGGCAATTAGTTTCGGACTTCCGGCAGGTGTTGCTTCTATCATCGGTTTAATTATATTAACGTACCGCCGCGTAACAGTAAAACGTATCATTGCAACGAGTACGAAGGGGGATTATATTGCGCTTATTTTATTACTGATCGTAATGCTAGCAGGACTTTCTTCAACGTTTTTAAATATCGACTCAAAAGGATTTGATTATCGTACAACGATTGCTCCTTGGTTCCGAAGTCTCTTTATTTTCCAACCGAAAGTTGATTATATGACGGAAGTACCTGTATGGTTTAAAATTCATATTCTTGCGGGAATGGGGCTTTTCGCAGTATGGCCATTTACTAGACTTGTACATGTATTTAGTGCCCCAATTAAATATATAAGCCGTAGCTATGTAATTTACAGAAGACGTATTCCAAATGAATTGAAAAAATAATTTAGTTTCATATGTTTCGTAATTTATAAAGAAAGCCGAGATCTAATTGGAGACCTCGGCTTTCTTTATAAGTATAAGTACCTAAATAAGACGCTAATCAATACTACAAACAGACGCAGAGCAATCTTCACAAGCAATTTCACATTTTAAAAATTGTAAATCGTGAATGGTAATCTTTCCTTTATGAATAGAAATTGTACCTTGCTTTTTTAATTCATTTAACATTCGATTTACGCTTTCACGTGAAGTTGCACAGAAATTAGCTAGTTCTTGATTCGTTAACGGTAAATCGATGAGAATGCCATTTTCTTTTAATACACCGTAACTATTTGTCATTCGAATGAGAGTAGAATACAGGGCACCTTTTTTGCCGTGTAACACTAAATCTCGGAACTTCGTTTGCATTCTTCTTAAATGTTCACTAATCCATTTCATAAATTCAAATACAAGAGCGGGTTTTTGGAGTAATGCTTTTTCTAACGCTTCACGCTTTATTACACCTACTTCAACATCTTCAAGACATTTTGAGTTTAATAAATATTTTGCATTATCCGTGAACAATGTTAATTCTCCAATAATGTCATATTCCGAACAAATTCGAAGTGTTAATTCTTGTCCGTCAGCACTAAGTTTACTAATTTGTACTTTTCCTGAATGGATAATATAGAGTTCGGTTGCCTCCATACCTTCTTGAAAAATAAAACTACCTTTTTTTATCTGCATTTTATATTCAACAGATGCAAGTAATTCCTTTAAATCTTGAGATAATTTCATACTGTTTGTCACAGCAATCACCTTTCTTCTTATAAGCAATACATTTCCTATTTTGAGTGTAAGTATGCTGAAAATGCAAGAGCTATTTCAAAATTGATGTAAAATTTCAATGACCGTAAGGAGTAGGGACTGAAGATGTGAACAAAATGCGAACGGATTTGTGAAGAATTTTTGAATGGGGAAAGGAATGTGAGAAAAGTCACATTGAATATGTCGCTTCTTTTTTATAATGAAGGCAAATAAAAAAACGAAAGCTTACTAAGCGTTGCAGCAGAAAAGAAGGGATATAGATGCACGAGAAAATGAAAGATTCTTTAGAACGGCCACTTCAAGATTTACGTATTTCAGTTATTGATCGTTGTAATTTTAGGTGCACATACTGTATGCCTGCTGAAGTGTTCGGAGCAGATTACGCTTTTTTACAGGAAGAGTTTTTATTATCTTTTGATGAAATAGAGAGACTAGCTAGGTTATTTATAAGTATGGGAGTTGAAAAAATTAGGCTTACTGGCGGTGAACCGTTATTGCGTAAAGACTTATCTCAGTTAATCGCAAGGCTTACAAAACTAGAAGGCTTAAAAGACATTGGGCTCACAACAAACGGAATTCATTTAGCAAAACAAGCTAAGACGCTAAAAGAAGCAGGATTAAAACGTGTAAATATTAGTTTAGATGCGATAGAGGATCACGTCTTCCAAACAATTAACGGAAGAAATGTAAGTACAAAACCTGTACTGAAAGGAATAGAAGCAGCAAAGGCTATTGGATTAGAAGTAAAGGTAAATATGGTTGTAAAAAAAGGAATGAATGATAGTCAAATTCTTCATATGGCTCGTTATTTTAAAGAACGAGAAATTCAGCTTCGTTTCATTGAGTTTATGGATGTGGGCAGTACGAACGGATGGAATTTTGAACAAGTGATTACGAAGGAACAATTAATAGAGAAGATTAATCGCGTATATCCGATTGAACCTGTTACGCCTCGTTATTTTGGAGAAGTTGCGAAATTGTATCGATATGTAGGGAGCGATGCAGAAGTTGGATTTATTACTTCAGTATCTGAGTCATTTTGTTCTTCTTGTACGAGAGCTCGTATTTCGGCAGACGGTAAGTTTTTTACGTGTCTATTTGGAACGAAAGGAACGGATTTGCGAACGCTTCTTAGAGAAAATATTTCGGATGCCTCACTACTAAAAATTCTCCAACATACATGGCGATATAGAACAGATCGATATTCAGATGAAAGAACGGCGGAAAGTACAAATAAACGTCAAAAAGTTGAAATGTCTTACATTGGTGGATAGCGAAAGGAGGATTCCTTATGCAAGAGCGATATTCAAGGCAAGTGTTGTTTTCTAGAATTGGTGAAATGGGACAAAGGAAAATAAGAAAGAAACATGTGCTCTTAATTGGTGCAGGTGCACTAGGGGCTGCGAATGCAGAAGCACTCGCTAGGATGGGAATTGGGAAATTGACAATTGCCGATCGTGACTATGTCGAATGGAGTAATTTACAGCGGCAACAGTTATATACAGAAGAAGATGCAAAGCAATGCAAACCAAAAGCAATTGCAGCAGCAGGACATGTAAGAAAGATTAATTCTGAAGTGGAAATTGTACCAGTTGTAATGGATGTCACAATGCAAGAAATAGAAGAGTTAACAAAAGAAGTGGATCTCATTATAGATGCCACTGACAACTTCGATACGCGCCTACTTATAAATGATATTTCACAAAAAGAAAATATACCTTGGATATACGGTGGATGCGTTGGAAGTTACGGTGTAACGTATACAATTCTGCCAGGAAAAACACCATGTTTTCGCTGTTTGATGGATCATCCTATGGGCGGTGCCACATGCGATACAGCCGGAATCATTCAGCCAACTGTACAGATGGTTGTTACGCATCAAGTTACAGAGGCGATGAAAATATTGGTGGATGATTATGAGTCGCTAAGAGGAACGATGTTATCATTTGATATTTGGAACAATCAATATCTCTCGTTAAAAGTAAATAGACAGAAGAAAAATACATGTCCATCGTGTGGAAATACTCGTACGTATCCAAGTTTAACATTTGAATCACAGGTGAAAACGGAGGTGCTATGCGGACGGAATACAGTTCAAATCCGTCCAGGAATAAAGAGAGTTCTAAATTTAAACGAAATCCAAAAAAGATTACAAAAAATTGTACATGTCCAAAAAACGCCGTACTTACTATCATTTCTAATTGATGAATATCGTTTTGTTTTATTTACAGACGGTAGGGCATTTATTCATGGGACAAATGATGTGAAAATAGCAAAACGATTATACGCAAAATATATAGGATGAACAGAGAGCGTTTCTCCTTATTAAAACGAGGTGAAAAAGAATGTTAGATAAACGTATACCAATTCCAGTAGCAGAAGCGGTTGAGCGTGTAATGAAATATGCCTACCAAGGTGAAATAGAAAAGGTTTCTCTTATAAAAAGCTACGGTAGAACGCTTGGAGAAGATGTTATTGCAGATCATGATGTTCCGCATTTTGATCGCTCTCCGTACGACGGATTTGCGATTCGAGCGGAAGACACAAAAGAAGCTAGTAACAGTAATCCCATTCAGTTTGAAGTGATTGGCGAAATTGGAGCAGGTTTTGTTTTTACAGAAGGAGTGGAACCATTTCAAGCTGTCCGTATTATGACAGGTGCGGCAATTCCTGCGGGGTGTAATGCAGTAGCCATGTTGGAGCTAACGGAAGAATTTGAAGAAAACGAAAAGACTTATATGAAATTGAAACGCTCCTTTGTTGCTGGGGATAACATTTCTTTTAAAGGAGAAGATGTAAAACAAAATAGCATTCTGGTGAAAAAAGGGACTGTTATTAATCCTGGAGTAGCAGCACTTCTTGCTACGTTTGGTTATAGTTCCGTACACGTTGTAAAACAGCCGGTTATTGGAATTGTAACGACGGGTAGCGAACTGCTTGAAGTACATGAAAAATTAAAGCCAGGGAAGATTCGAAATAGTAACTCCTATATGATAGCTGCTCAAATTGAACGAGCAGGCGGAGTTGTACAGTATTATGGACAATTCGCTGACAATTTTGAGGCGTGTTATAACACTGTGAAAAAAGCGATAAAAGAAGTCGATATTTTAATTACAACTGGTGGCGTTTCGGTAGGAGACTATGACTATTTACCTGCTATTTATGAGAGATTACAAGCTAATGTACTTTTCAATAAAATTGCGATGCGACCAGGAAGTGTGACAACTGTAGCTGAGTTAGAGGGAAAACTATTATTTGGTTTATCTGGTAATCCTTCTGCTTGTTATGTCGGTTGTGAATTATATGTTAGGCCAGTCATTCGAACATACTTGCATAGAAAAGATTCGCACGTATTTCGTGCAGAGGCAATTTTACAAAAAGACTTTCCGAAAGCAAATCCGTTTACTCGATTTGTAAGAGGGAGAGTAGAAATTGTAGATGGTCAATTGCAAGTTACACCAGTTGGTTTAGATAAATCTAGCGCAATTTCTTCACTTGCAGAAGCGAATGCATTTATTGTTTTGCCAGGGGGAACGAGAGGATTTAAAGCTGGAATTACTGTTTCGGTACTGTTATTAGAATCAACCAGCGGAAGTGAATGGCCATGGAAAGAATCGCTTCGTTCATACAAATAATAGAAAAATAGGTTGCTAATTTATACAAAGATAAGAGGTGCGAAATGCCACATACGTATTATGAAGTAATTGATACACCTATTTCAATTGAAGAAGTTACAAACAAAGTAATTCGTCGTGAGTGTGGTGCGGTTACTACTTTTATTGGTACTGTTAGAGAATTTACGAAAGGTCGACGTACGCTTTATTTAGAGTATGTAGCTTATATAACAATGGCGGAAAAACAGCTTGAGAGAATTGGCACTGAAGTAGGAGAGAAGTGGCCGGGGACATATGTCGCTATTACACATCGCATTGGTACATTACAAATTTCAGATCTTGCTGTTGTCGTTGCTGTTTCTACACCACACCGGAAAGCGGCCTATGAGGCGAATGAATATATTATGGAGCGTATAAAACAAATTGTTCCAATTTGGAAGAAAGAGTTTTGGGAAGATGGTGAGTCATGGATAGGTGATCAGTTAGAGCGGGTAACATATGCAAATGGTGAGCCTAGAAAGGAGATGAGAATATGATTGAAGTGCTATTATTTGCACATTTACAGGAAGAAGTAAGTAAGTCGTCATTACACATAGATTGTGAAAATATTACAGTTGCGAAGCTGAAGGAAGTACTCATTAAGAAATACAACGTATTGATTTCAAGTGAGATCATGGTCGCTATAAATGAAGAGTATGCAAATGAGAATGACATCATTCAAACTGGCGATGTCGTAGCAATGATTCCGCCAGTAAGTGGTGGTTGATTCTTTTCATCCTAATCATGTAAGAACGTGATTAGGATGGAGGGAATGAATATAACTACGTATACATAGGAGGGAACAGGATGAAAAGTCCTAATTTTCAATTAAGTTTACAAACTTCTAATCTAATTATCGGTTTTATGGTATGGGTTATTTTATCATCATTAATGCCCTATATTAAAGTGGATATCCCATTAACTGCGGGACAAATTTCTATGGTAACAGCAGTACCCGTTATTTTAGGTTCAGTTCTTCGCATTCCAATTGGCTATTGGACAAATCGTTTCGGAGCAAGAAAATTATTCTTTATTAGTTTTATTCTATTATTATTTCCTGTTTTTTATATTAGTGTTGCCAATTCTATGATGGATTTAATTATTGGTGGATTATTTGTAGGAATCGGTGGTGCTGTATTCTCTGTAGGAGTAACTTCTTTACCAAAATACTTTCCAAAAGAGAGTCACGGTTTTGTAAATGGTATTTACGGTGTCGGTAACGCTGGAACAGCAATTACTTCATTTTTAGCGCCTGTTATCGCAACTTCAGTTGGCTGGAGAACGACAGTACAATGTTATTTAGTTTTACTTGCAGCGTTTGCACTTATGAACTTTTTATTAGGCGATCGTAAGGAGAAAAAAGTGAATACACCATTAATGGAACAAATAAAAGGTGTATATAAAAATGAGAAACTTTGGTTTTTATGTATCTTTTACTTTTTAACTTTCGGATCATTCGTCGCATTTACAGTGTACTTACCAAACTTTTTAGTATCTCACTTCGGATTAGAAAAAGTGGATGCAGGTATGCGGACAGCTGGGTTTATTGTACTCGCAACAATTATGCGTCCGGTTGGCGGATGGCTCGGTGACAAATTTAATCCATTTAAAATATTAATCTTTGTATTTATCGGTTTAACACTTTCAGGTATTATTTTATCATTTATGCCTAGTATGAATGTGTATACATTTGGTTGCTTATTAGTTGCATTTTGCGCGGGGATTGGTAATGGTACAATCTTCAAACTCGTTCCAATGTACTTCTCTGAACAAGCTGGTATTGTAAACGGACTCGTTTCAGCTTTAGGCGGACTAGGAGGGTTCTTCCCGCCCCTAATTTTAACATTACTATTCCAACTAACAGGTCATTATGCAATAGGATTTATGGCGTTATCAGAAGTCGCACTTGCTTGTTTAATTATTACAGTATGGATGTATAGTCAAGAAAAGCTGTTAGTGATGTTAAAGAATCATTAATAAAGAAAAAGAACCATCCTAAAGTAATCTAGGATGGTTCTTTTAGTAATAGACTTCGACATGTTTTATTGCTATCTTTTTTAGGGCCAGATTTTTTGGTAAGGCTAATAGATATTGTGAAAAAGTACACTTAAAATAAAGAATACAGTTTAGGTCGATAAGATAAAATTATGAATTTGTATAAATAATCCATAATTTTCTTTATGAGTCATGTTTGATATGTTAAAGAAAAGAGAGGGGAGGGAAATGAAATGAGAATTTTTGATGCACATTTTCATATTATTGATTTTAATTTTCCGATCATTGAGAACCAAGGATATTTTCCACCCAACTTTGTTGTAGAAGATTATCAGAATGAAACTCCTAATTTGAATGTAATTGGTGGAGCGATCGTATCTGGTTCTTTCCAAGGGTTTGATCAAGACTATTTATTAAAGGCACTAAAACAGTTGGGTTCAACATTTTGTGGCGTAACACAATTACCTTTTACAGTGACGGATGAAGAAATACTAAATTTAAATGAAAATGGGATAAAAGCATTACGATTTAATATTAAAAGAGGTGGTTCAGAAGATTTATCGAAGCTGGATTACTTTGCTAGAAGAGTTCATGATTTAGTAGGATGGCATAGTGAGCTTTATATGGATGCAAAAGAGTTACCCGAAATTGCATCCACTATAGAAAAATTACCAGCTATATCAATTGACCATTTAGGGTTATCAGAAGAAGGTTTACCACATTTATTAAAACTAGTTGATAAAGGGGTACATGTGAAAGCTACTGGTTTTGGTCGTGTCGAATTAGATGTTGAGAATGCCTTAAAGTCGATTTATGAAGTTAACCCAGATGCACTTATGTTTGGAACAGATTTACCATCTACAAGAGCGAAAAGACCTTTTGAGTATGGAGATATCAAATTGATTCACCAGCTATTTGATGAACAAGCTACCGATAACATCTTGTATACGAATGCTTTTAAATGGTATTTTGGGTAGCATCAGGGTCTACATTTGAATTAAATGTGTCCATATTTAGTAAAGCGTTTAATCCAACTAAAATATATGTAGAATGAGGTTTTAAATGTTTATTTTCATTATATTAGACGTAATAGTGCCAATATTAATATTGATGCTAATTGGTGCAATCTTACAAAGGAAGTTCCAATTTAACTTAAAGCAGCTATCTACACTTATTAATTATTGCTTGATGCCAGCGGCTGTATTTGTGAATATATATGATATTAGTATAGAAACAGGTTTGTTGCTCCAGATCATGTACTATTTAATGTTTTATAGTCTGAGTCTAATGCTAGTAAGTCATTTTATTTCAAAAACATTAAAGTTAGAAAAAGGAGAAAGTGCAGCTCTAAAAAATAGCATTTCGTTAATGAATTCCGGTAATTATGGATTACCAGTAAGTCAATTGATTTTCAGTCACAATCCAGTGGGGGTTTCCATTCAGATTTTCATTGTGATTTTCCAAAACCTTTTAACTTATTCATATGGGATTTATAACTTACTATCAGCAACAAAAACAATCGGAGGTATTATTCAATCATTTATAAGACTGCCTGTATTTCATGCGCTCGTACTAGGGATTCTCTTTCAATCGTTTACAATTCAAATACCTAATTCTATCTTTCTACCTCTTAATCAGCTTGCGAATAGTTTTGTTGCCATAGCACTCATATTGCTAGGAGCACAATTAGCCAACATTAAGCTTAATTTTTTCCATAGAGTCATAACATGGTCTTTAATTGGAAGGTTACTGATGGGGCCATTATTAGCACTTTCCATGATCTACCTCTTAAACATTGATGGAATTGTTGCACAATCATTATTTATTGCAAGTTCTTTTCCTACTTCAAGAAATACATCAACTATTGCTATGGAGTATCAAATAGAGCCTGAACTACATGCACAAATCGTTTTATTTTCAACACTTTTCAGCATTATTACAGTAACTGTCGTTATTTATTTGTCATATATTTTGTTTTGAATATACGTTTAAAACCGAATGGATTTGAGGCGGTAAATGATGGATGGAAATCCCATTGATATGAGAGGAAAACAGTCTTTGATATATTAGGTGTCGTTTACAATTGTACTATGTCTGATAATCAAGTGGCTTAATTCAAAAAAGAAACCAAAATAAAAAGAACAAACGCTTCTAAAAAACGTTTGTCCAAAGGTAATTACTATTTTAGCTAAGAAATAGATTATAATTTGTGAGTACGAGAAAGCTTTTTTATAAGTTTAGGAAATATAGATGTTAGTTCCTGCTTCAAACGCTTCGTAAACGATGGATCTTTACCTGAAGTTGAAATCGTTACAACATATTCATTATTTCGTATGACACCAGGTGTGTGAAACGATGATTCTGTACCATCACTTACAACGTTAACCCACTGGAAATTGTGGGCAGCCTGTTTGACCATCATATTTACAGCATGTTGATTTGTAGCTGCATAAATAAGGTGAGCATCTTTAATATCATCATTAGTAAAGGTTTTTTGCTTCCAAGTAATATAAGGGAGTTCTTTCATTTCCTCGCAAATTTCTGGGCTAATAACGGTGACAAAAGCGCCTGTATTTTTTAATTCAGATGCTTTTCGATATGCGATTTTACCTCCACCAATAATAACGACCACTTTTTTATTTAAATTAAGCATAAGAGGGTACATGTTATACATACACACATTCCTCCATTCGTTCTAATAATGTTAACTTCATATATGTATCAAACTGAAGACAGTTACAAGTTGTAACGTGATTGTATTTTTTCGTATGCAACTTAATCTTTTGAAGCAACAGTCCGGTAAAGAGAAGATACGGCATGACATATACATGGGGGGCAGTCGATGTTATTGTCTTTAGCTCAGCAGTAAAAGAGGGCGTTCCTTTCGTTAAAAAGGAGCACGATACTGGTATACTGAGTTTTTGTTCGACAGCTACTCCAATTTGTTGTAACTCATGTATCGGCTGTGTATCACTACTGCCTCGTCCTACGAGTAAAATACTACTACCTTGTATTGGCATAGCTTCACGTATTCTTTTTACTACAAGTTCCACCATATGTGGATGCGTACTAAAGGGTGGTACAACTGAAAATGTGATTTGTGGATATTTCTTTTGTAGTTGCTCTATTTCAAAAGGAATATCACATTTATAGTGAGCTGCTGCAAATAATAAAACAGGTACAATCATGATTTCAGTTGCTCCCTCTAGTATCGTTTCTGTAACGGCATCCGAAATGGTAGGTGTTGTTAGTTCTAGAAAAGCTATTTTTTGAATCCTTTCGTTACGTTCTGTCATAACAGAATGAATAAAGTGAATGAATTGTTCATTACCTTCTTGCAAGCGACTCCCGTGTCCAACATATACAATTCCTTTCATCGTAGCACCAAATCTTTCTTCATAATTATGTCTTGTAATTGCTCATCTACATGATGAAATCCGACTTTATTCGCATAGTGTAAAGTTGGAATGTCGGTATATGAGAAGGGGAGAGAAAGAATATCGATAAAGCCAAGTCGCTTTATTTCTGATAAAAATGCATCAATTGAGGCACGCCCTTCAAACACAATGCTATCCCATGAGAATTCAGAAAGCATACGAGTATGGACTTCATCGAAGCGATGATCAATAGTATACGCATGAGTCATCATATAAGAACCGGCACCAATTTTTTCTTGTATAAAAGCAATTCGGTTAATATTTCGTCCTAAATAAACTGTTGTATTGGAAGAGAACTCTGCTTGTTTACTTAGTAGCCCATACTGCATAAGTTTTTCTTGAGTTGCAACGTTCATGTGTTGCAGCTCTGCCTGTAAGGAACGAATATCTTTTTGGTATTTACTACATGATTGCATCAAAATTTCTACACTTTCAGCTGAACAAAAAACAAGGCGATCAACGTTAAAAATTCCATTGATTTGTTCAAGGGTTAATGTATATTCTTCCTTTTTGAAAGTTGGAATTTGATATATTTCTGCACCAGCTTCTTGTAACCTTTGCTTCATTACACTTGTTTTATTTGTTGCGGATGTAAATAAAACTTTTTTACCATGTAATGGTTTACGTTCTTTCCAAGCGATTTGATCTCGTAAGGAAACGACATCACCAACAATTGTCATAGAAGGATTAGAAATATTTTCGTTTTTGACGATAGAGACAATGGTAGATAGTGTCCCTGTAACAACGCGCTGTTTACCAGTTGTACCCCATTCAATGACTGCTACTGGCGTAGCTTCTTTTTTTCCTGCTTGTCGTAAGTTTTCACAAATTGTAGGTAAGTTTTTTATACCCATGTAGTAGGCAATCGTATCGCTATTGTGAGATGAATTATATTTTCCATGATCGGTTAAAGGACCTTTTGCATGTCCAGTTAGTAAAGTAACGCTATTACTGTAGTTACGGTGGGTAAGGGGGATACCTGCATAGCTACTAGCGGCGATGCTAGATGTAATGCCTGGTACAATTTCATATGGAATATTTGCTGCTGCTAAAGTTTCTGCTTCTTCACCAACACGGCCAAAAATAGATGGATCTCCGCCTTTTAATCGGACAACAATTTTTCCCTCTTTTGCAAATTGAAGAAGGTGTGCGTTAATCATTTCTTGTCGCATAATATGATTCTTTGGCATTTTTCCGCAATACATAAGTTCACATGTTTCTTTTGTATAGCTAAGAAAGGTAGGGTTTAATAAACGGTCATATAAAACAATATCTGCACGCTTTAAACACTCTATCGCTTTCTTTGTAATAAGTCCTTCATCACCTGGTCCTGCACCAACTAAATATACATATCCGTTCATATAATTGCACCTCATCTAGTTTTATTTAAAAGGAAGCCAGGGGGAGGCTTCCTTTCGTAAATTACATGTATAAATAAATGTCACCATCAATAACTTCTACTTCGTATGTTTGAATACAGCCGTCATCAGGCTTTTGAACTTCACCTGTTAGTAATGAGATTTTCCAGTCATGCAGCGGACAAAAGACGAATTCGCCAGACACAATTCCTTCTGCTAACGGTCCGTTTTTATGAGGACAACGATTTTCTACAGCGCGAATATCTCCATTTGAAAGGCGGAATAGGGCGATAGACATACCTTTCATTTGTACTTCTTTACCGATTTGAATAGGAAGGTCTTCCGCACGCATAACTTTTATTTTTTCTTTCGTTTGTATCATATAGATCACAGCTCCTTATTTCACAGTTTCTACTTCATACATCGCTTTTAATGACTTCGTTTTTAGTGCTTGTCCCCATGCTTCCGTATATGTACTACGAGCTGTTTGGAAACGTTCATTTAATGTAGTAACCATACTTTCATCTTGAAGTATTTCCCTTATGTGATCGAAGCCTAAACGTTCTGTCCAGTAGGCAGTACGCTCTCCGTAAATACCAGTTTCACGATAATATTGCATGTAAGCTGTAGCGATACGAAGGACATCATCTTCAGTAGGGACAATCATTACAAAATCAGCTTCACGTACTTCTGTACCACCATTTCCGCCAATATAAAGTTGGTATCCATTTTCGACACATACAACGCCAAAATCTTTCGTCAGTACTTCCGCACAGTTACGTGGACAGCCCGTTACTCCCATCTTCATTTTATGAGGTGTATCTACCATTTCTAATGATTGTTCAAGTAACATACCAAGTCCTAATGAATCTTTCGTGCCGAAACGGCAGAAGCGAGAACCAACACATGATTTTACATTACGAAGCGATTTTGAATACGCATATCCCGAAGTCATATGTAAGTCAGCCCATACGTTAGGTAAATCTTGTTTCTTAACACCATATAATCCGATTCGGCTCGCGCCTGTAATTTTCACAAGAGGAACATCATATTTTTTCGCAACTTCAGCAATTTTCATTAAATCATCAGCTGTTGTAACGCCTCCGTACATACGTGGAATAACAGAGAATGTACCATCGTGCTGGATGTTACCGTTCATTCTTTCATTAACGAAACGGGACGATTTATCATCTTCATATTCTTCTGGAATCGCCATACGTAAATAGTAGTTTAAAGCAGGGCGACATTTTGAACAGCCGTCTTCATGCGCAAAACCAAGAACGTTTCGTACTTCTTTTGGAGATTTTAATCCTTTCTCATGAATGGCCGCTACGACTTCATCACGTGATAAAGGTGTACATCCGCACATACCAGCAGACTGCGCAGCAGCATCAAAAGCATCTCCGAGTGTATGAGATAAAACTTGTTCCACAAGCGGACGACATTTACCACAAGATCCTGCGGCTTTCGTGCATCCTTTTACTTCTTCAAAAGTAGTTAGCTCTTGTTCTAAAATAGCGTGAACGATTGTACCTTTCGTAACACCATTACATCCACAAATTGTGTCATCCGCACTCATTGTAGCAACATCAAGTTCACTTTCTTCACCAGCTTTGTGAAGAATGGACGCTGGTGTATATTCTTGTATATCTTCTTCTTTCTTTAACATGCTAAAGAGGCGTGTACCGTCAGCTGTGTCACCATATAAAACGATACCGACGACTTTATTATCACGAATTAATACTTTTTTATAGGAACGTTTACATTCATCAAATATTGAGATTGCTTTTGTCTGATCATCTTCATAAATTTGGCCAGCAGAGAATAAATCACAACCAGCAACTTTTAATTGCGTACCGACGATACTGCCCGTATATCCATCAGTTTGTAAATTTGTTATATGTTTTGCTAATATTGAGCCTTGTTCATAAAGAGGGGCAACAAGTCCATATGCAATACCATCATGTTCTGCACATTCGCCAACTGCATAAATGGACTCATCATTTGTTAGCATATAGTCATTGACTACAATGCCGCGATTGACAAGTAAACCAGCATCTCTTGCTATTTGCGTATTTGGTCGGATTCCGACAGCCATTACGATTAAATCACAATCTACAACTTCACCATCTTCAAATTGAATGCCCTCAACATGTTCTGTACCAAGAATCTTTACAGTTTTCTTTTCCATTAGAAACTTCATGCCTTGCGCTTCTAAATCTTCGCGCAATAGAGAAGCGGCTTTCGTATCTAGTTGTTGCTCCATTAAGCTAGGCATTAAATGAACAACATGTACGTCCATTCCTAAGTCAATAAGACCTCTCGCGGCTTCTAAACCAAGTAATCCACCACCAATGACAACGGCCCTTTTCTTTTCTTTAGCGGTATCCATCATAAATTGTGTATCTTCAATAGTTCGAAATCCTGTAACACCAGGAAGAGTGGAACCTTCAACAGGTAAAATAAAAGCACTAGAACCTGTTGCAATAATGAGCTTGTCATATGTAAGAGTACGATTTTTTTCAGTAATAATAATTTTTTCTTCTCGGTCAATACTTTGAACTCTTTCATTCGTATACAAAGTTATTTCGTTTTCTTCATACCAACTATATTCATTCATAATGATATCTTGCATATTTGTTTTACCTTGTAAAACATGAGAGAGCATAATGCGGTTGTAGTTTGGATGCGGTTCATCTCCTAAAATAGTAATCTCATATGAATCACTATCATGTTTTAATATTTCTTCCATACAACGTATGCCAGCCATACCATTTCCGATCATAACTAAACGTTTTTTCATTTTCGTTTCCCCTTTTTATGTGAAATGTTGAACAAAGGATTATATTTCTATTATAGAAAATCAAAAAAGGGGGAGATGTGATATTTATCACATTTTTATAATGATTCACAAATTGTTAAAATTCGGATTTGTGTGAGGAGGATGTGTATATTTTTTGTGAAATGAAAAAGCAGGACATCAGTATGTATACTCATGTCCTGCGCTTTATTTACGCTCTCGTAATGGCACGTGGAAATAAAATATTATTTTCTAAATGAATGTGCTCAAATAAATCAGACTCTAACGCTTCAAGGCGATTGTAAACAAGTCGATAAGTGCCGCAAGCTCCTTCTGGAGGAGTAAAGTCATGTGTAACTTTACGAAGCTCTTTAATAATGTTGCCAGCGTGGTTATGTTCATTTTCTAGTTCATCTACTACTTTACGTAACTTTGCATAGTTTTCATCAGTTGGATTTTTTTCAAATTCTAAAATTAATGGGAAATCTTCTGTTTCTTCTTTAATTAAATGCTGTTCTAATTCCATTTTAAGTTCATGAAATAGCTTATGAATTTTAGCTAAATGCGGCTGATTTGCTCCATGAACACGTAATACTTTCGTCACATAAGGACTTAACTGTGGTAACTCTTCATTTAAATAACGATGATGCTTATGAATTACATAATCAATCAATTCGCGATAAGAAGCATTTTTCCAATCAATTTCAGATTCATTTAATCGTCTCGTATTATGATAAAGCGTATTTAACTCTGTAATTACTTCATCCGCCGATAAATTTCTTTCATGAATTGCATCAATAAGTGGCTTATTACCACCACAACAAAAATCTATTCTATATGATTTAAAAAGATCACTAGCTTTCGGAAATTGTGTAACAATCTCACCAACAATTGAAGTTTCAGTAAATGTATGTTTCATATGAATGCCTCCATAAAGTTTAAATGTAATATCTAAATTAAGAATAGCGATAAATGAAAAACAATGTGGTGATTGAAATCACTTATTATGTGTCTGATTTGAGAATAATAGGATTATTCTTCGACAGAGGACATTATAGAAAAGATGGCGAAGAATTTTTTGAGTAGGAAGTATATCTTTTATAGGAGGTTTTTTATGGAATATGTTTATCATATGGTACCAGAAGAACTAAAAGGAGAATATTTAATCCCATTAAATGAATTGAGAAGGGTATATCCTAATTTATATGGAGAGTATATACAAAAATATAAAGATCATCCTCAAAGGGAACACTTATTAACACGTAAAATACCAAAACTAGAATGTTTATGGAATGATGTCGTGCATTTTTTACCACTGCATCCTTATGAGATTTATAAAGTATCATTGGAAATAGGAGTAAACATTCATACAAATAAATTGTTTTATAAAATTCCTATTAGCGCACTGAAGGGTCAGTGTATGGCAATATACAAGTACACAAAGCATAATTGGGGTGGACCAAATAGAGAATTAAAAGAATGCGAAATAGAAATCATCAACTTTAATGAATATAGAGAATTAAAGCAATTAAATACCTGCACCAAAGAATATTACAGGGAGGAATATGAAAAGGGTAGAAGATTTGGGATGTTTCATTTAATTCCACATGTTCTTGTCAAAGGGAAAGTGGAGGTGAAAAATATTGAAATCATTAATTGGAGTATTGCTCCAGTTAATGGTTAATAGTACAAGTATTTAAAAAATAAGATGCCATTTTGAATTGATATAGGGCTTAAAAGAATGGAAGAGTAATTAGATCTTATACGTAATAATAAAAAAGAAGCTTACTAGAAGCTTCTTTTTTATTGCTATTTTTCACATGCGACTCCATCGCCATCACGATCAAGATGTGAGGCATAACCTGGTTGTCCTTTATATAGGGGAGCTTTCCCAGCAGCTCTAACTGCAGCACAATTTTTGTAGTATGCATTACTAGTATTTCCAGCAGCAGGTTGTGTTTGAGTTTGCTGTGCTTTTTTCTGTTCCTCTTGTTGTTTGCGAGCTTGTTCATCAGCTTGGCGTTTTTGCTCTTCTTGTTGTTTGCGAGCTTGTTCATCAGCTTGGCGTTTTTGTTCCTCTTGTTGTTTACGAGCCTGTTCATCAGCCTGACGTTTTTGCTCTTCTTGCTGTTTACGAGCTTGTTCATCAGCTTGGCGTTTTTGTTCCTCTTGTTGTTTACGAGTTTGTTCATCAGCAAGACGTTTTTGTTCTTCTTGTTGTTTACGAGTTTGTTCATCAGCAAGACGTTTTTGTTCTTTTTGTTGTTTACGAGCTTGTTCATCAGCCTGGCGTTTTTCATCCTCTTGCTTACGAGCTTGTTCCTCGGCTTGACGCTTCTCATCTTCTTGCTTTTGAGCTTTTTCGTCTGCTTCTTTTTTTTCTAGTTCTTTTTTGTCACTATCTTTTTGTTCTGTAGTGTTAGAAGCAACTTTTTTACTAGTTGCTGTCGTTTTTTCAGAAGTAGGATTTGAAATACTTGATAACGCACCAAAAATAACAAATAAAATAGCAGTGATAATAAATTGTTTTTTTGCTACACCTGTCTTTTTAATTACAGATAAGATTGCTAGTACAAGGAAGAAAATAAATAAAATGAAACTTAAAATAGTAAAAAATTCGATGACTGGATGTTCTGAATTTGTTGAGCCAGTTACCATCAATATAATCGAAATCATAAAAAGAATAACAGTAGGACGACCATACTGTGTTGCTTTTCCATTTTTCTTAAAAAATGAAATAATACATAAGATTAAAAGAATAAAAGCAATTAAAAATAAAGCTGCACCAATATTACTCAAAATCGCCATTTTTATACCTCCATTTGTAAGATTTTCATTATTGATTATATAGGAACTTACTGGATATTACACGATTTATATAAATTTAGAAAATTAGTACTTTTAATAGACTTTTAAACATTTATTTAATATATAAGGAAAAATAGATGTATTTCCTATTACATTCTCAAAGAAAATTCATAAAGTATAATATATCGATTGAAAGGAGGAGATTTGAATGGAATTTCAATTGTTAGTAACTTGTATATTACAAGAAGGTAATGCTTACTTTTTAGTAACGAAAGTAGACGATGTAATTACGTTGAAAGTACCGATTACAGCAGGAGTAGCAGGTTTATTCTTAGCTTTCGGTGTACCAAGATGTTCGTAATTTAACTCTCTACAGTAGAAAGAGGAGGACAAGCCTCTTTCTACTGTTACATAATCATTTTATGTAAACTAAAATGTTATTTTAGTAATAGCACATTTAAAATGGACATGCATATACTATAATGTTTTTTAAGTTATGAAAATTAAAGAGGTGCTATTATATATGAAAAGAAGGACATTTGATATTCCAGTTACATTGCGAAGAGAGTGGTTTTTAATAGAATTAGCCCATTTAACGAAGAAATATGGAATTGAAATTGCAACTAGCAAAATGGAAGCTGCACCGTTTTTAAGAGATCAAGTTACGGAATCAAAAATAGGGTCAGGGCTCCAATACGATAAATATGATGATGAGTATATCATTGAAAATTAAAGGATAAGAGCAAAACAAATTTCTTTATAACAAAATATAAAATAAAGCAGATTCTAAATATGGAATCTGCTTTATTATGAAATACTTCTAATCAACTATCCTCTTTCGAGTGTTTTTCCTACATATTTTACTTGCGTTATTCCAAAAGATTCACGAAGAATGCGAGCATAATCTTTTGATTCTATTGGTCGTTTGTTTTTAGTGCCTTTAAAGGTTTCTGTATAATTTTTATTTGTTAATGATACGTGACCATAATCAGTTAATTTACAAGTGATAGCCCCTTTATTAAAAGGAGATTCTTTATGTTCTACAATGACTTTCTGAATGTTATTCACCTTTTTCTCATCTATTGGATCTAAAGTGAAGGCATAGCCTATTTTCCATTCATCTGAAGGTTCAGATTGCAAGAAATTTGTAGATTCCCCGTTAGCTCCTTTTCTCATTTCTAAAATGTGTGTACCTTTTCGGGTAATTCGTTTGCGAATTCGATATTCACCCGTTTGAGAAGAGATGACTTCTCCGTTAAAAGGGACTGGATGTAAAGGTAGATGAGAGGCAAAACCGGCGTCTATAACATAATCTTTATTATTATGATGTAATATGATAATGACATGACCATCATCAGGTTTCCATTTATTTTCATAAAGGTCATAAACAGTACCAGCTACTTTATATACTTGAAATCCACAATCCATTAAAAAGTAATACAATAAGGAGTTTAATTCATAACAAAGACCGCCTCGTTTTTGAATAAGTAACTTTTCTATTAAGTTATTTTTTGAGATGTTTTTAATAGTACCAGCCATAATGTCGAGATTTTCATAGGGGAGAATCAATCCCATTTGTAAGAGAATTTCATCTAAATCATCAAATGTTATTTCTTTTGCAGGAATTTTTAATCGTTTAAAAAACTCCTTTTGTAAATCGGTCATCATAAAGCATTCTCCTTTCTTTTTACAGAATTTTCTTCTGCTCACCGATAGGTTAGTACTTCTAAAAGTTTAATTCAAGTCTGCGAAAATTATCATAATATATGTTTCTGAAAACCTTATTATCTATTTAGAAATTTCAGTTTAATCTTTCGTCGTAGGAAAGTCTTACAGCATAAGCTTCTATTCGTTTGTTTTGTATTAAATTAAATAAAAGTACATATCTTCATTCCTCTTTTTTTATAACTAGGTAGTAATAAAGTGTTATTTTTCTAAAGTTTTTTCAAGATTTGTATACTTTATATAGACAATGATGATTAAGAGATATTTGGATTTAGTACGGTTAACAATTATTGAGAAACTTTTTTATAGTGTTCTCTCAAAAGGAAGAGATAGAAACAAAGAGAATAACGTGTGTTAAGGAAGAAGGGGTACTAGTAATCTCTTGAGAATAGGAACAAGATTTTGTTTAAGTAAAAAGATTATCTAGTATTAAGAAAGAAGATAAAAAATTACAAAGAGCACCTTCTTTCAAAAAAAGTGGGGGGAGTAACATGCGATTGATGAGAAGATGTGTGGCCTTACTAATTGTATTTTTTATCATGGTTCCAATGATTAGCACAAATGTGCGAGCAGAAGTTGTAAAAGAGCTTAAAACAGGCTTTCCAGATCAAGAAGTCTTTACACCTGGAGATTGGTTTTTAGGGCAAAAACCTGCAAATTATGATGAGAATAAACCTCCAATTCTTTTTGTACAAGGAAGGAATGGGAATGCTGATAGTTGGTATGGAAAGACAGTATATCACGATATAAATGATATGTATGACTATGCTTTGAAAGCAGGCTATCAAACAGTATTTATACAATTATATGATGCTGCTGGGAAAGGATCAGCGAGTCAGTGGGACAACGGAAAATTGTTAGCACAAAAATTAGAAGAAATATATAATCATTTCGGTAAAAAAGTTAATATTGTAGCACATAGTAAAGGTGGTATCGATACACAAGCTGCATTAGTAGAATATGGGGCAAATCGATTTGTCGGAAATGTTATTACACTTGCGACGCCACATCATGGATCAAACTTAGCGGATTTATCATATAGTTGGTGGGCAGGATGGCTTGCTTCTATATTAGGTCAAAAAGATGATGGTACGTACTCATTACAAATGGGCGAAATGACAAAATTTCGTTCAACGATTGATAATAATCCAGCAGCTAAATTAAACCGTTATTATACAGTTACGGGAACTAGTTGGGGCCCTGTATTCTCGGCGTTATCCATGGGCGGATTATATTTGTCATCATACGGTTCAAATGATGGACTAGTAAATGAATGGAGTGCTAAGCTGCCGTATGGAACTCATTTATTTACAGATTCCAGATTTGATCATGATAATATACGAAAAGGATCAGCTGTTTTCTCGCGAATTGAACCATATTTACGTACATCAAATGTAGCCGTACCAGCTTTAGCAGCATCCAGCACTAGTTCAAATGAAAATATAGAACAATTAAATACAACTTCAAATCAAAACATTTTAGGAGGAGAATTGCCACAAAATCAGTGGATAGAGCAAACTGTTGCGGTTGATAAAAAGGCAGAAGGAATTGTTTCTATATTAACTGCTTCGTCGGATATAGAAGTACAAATGATATCACCAAAAGGAAAAGTGTATACAAATAAGGATAGTGTTATAACTACTGGTGAAGATGAATCTTTCTTTGGTGGCGCAACAATTAGAACATTTAAATTTGATAAAATGGATGTAGGAGAATGGAAAGTTAAAATGATGGCGAAGCAGTCGAAAGATGCATATTTAGTTGTAAGCGATTACAAGAGTGGCGCGCCATTTGTTCTTCAAATGCCTACAAAAGTTAAAGTAAATAAACCTGAGTATAAACTGAAAAAATCACCTGTAGCACCTGAAATGAAGGGGGATCTTTCCATAACAGTAAGAGTCGTGAATAAAGAAGGGAAACTAGTCTCTGAATATAATGAATTACAAAATGTTAATAACAATACGTTTACTGGTGCTTTGAAGGATATAAAGCAACCAGGAGTATATAACGTTACGATGGATATAAAAGGGATGAATAAAGAAGGACAACCTTATAGTCGTACAATTGTTAAGTCAGTTTATGTGGAGGAGTAAGAAAGAATGAGAAAAAAGTACCGAACTTTTGTAGTAGTAAAGTTCGGTACTTTTTCATGTTTATTAGATTAACAAAAAGGTACAATGAGAATTTTTGAAGGCACAAAGGTTAAGTATTTGGTAGAGAATTCTTGAAATGCAGCAGGGATGCTTTTCATATTGTAGTAACACCTGCAAAAATAAAACCATTATCTTCGGTTGCAATAATGTGATTGTTTAAGTGAATTTATGTCTTTTAAATATTTGTATATATAAGGTTTGGAGTCGTTGACCTTTATTTACGTAGCACAGCAGGAAGAAGACAAAAAGTATCGAATGAATGTACATATGTAGTATTGTTTGCTTTTGGTGTGAATAGTAGTTAAAGATACGTTGAAATATTTTATACGGTAACAAAAGAGTAATTAAATAATAGAGGGAGCAACTTACATGGAAAATATATTAAAGGTATCTTCAAAATCAAGCCCCAATTCAGTCGCAGGTGCAATAGCAGGTGTACTAAGAACAAGTGGAAATGTAGAAATTCAAGCGATTGGAGCGGGTTCATTAAACCAAGCAATTAAAGCAATTGCAATCGCAAGAGGATTTGTTGCTCCAGGTGGTATTGACTTAGCCTTTGTTCCAGCATTTCAAGAGGTTACTATTAATGATCAAGAAAGAACGGCGATTAAATTGATTATAGGTCCTAGGAAGAAACGTTCTTAAAAAGAGTATTGATAAGTGGGATTTGAAAAAACTGATAGATAAAGTAATAAAAAGACCACTCTCATTTTGAAGTGGTCTTTTGTATTTTCGTATTTCATATTGTGGATACACCCCACATACTGAATTCGTAGTGATATTCAGTGCGTTCAATAACGATCCCGAATTCTAAATCATCCCCAACTAATACAAAATCTGCATATCCAGTTAGAAATCTTGATATGGTTGATAACTCTTCTAAATTCTCAAATACTTCACCAATGTTCAGTTTAACTGCTTCAAATTTACCACCCTTAAAGAAAAAGAGTCTCCCTTGATCAACTGGAAATTTAATGGTTTTAGCTGTTTCTTTTAACAGTACTATTGATAGTCTTCTGTTTTCTTCATAATTAGTGCTACCAAAGTTTTTTATGTTTGAAGTTTGTGTTAGCGTATTAAATAAGTCTTTACAAAATAAATCATTAGATTCTGGCTCCATAAATGAGTCCATAGAAACTGTAACAATATTAGAAAGTTCGTCTATCAGTTCTTTTCTACTACCAGTTCTTTTTGCTTTCATTTTTAGAATTTCAATTCGGCTTTTATTCATATTACTCAAAATTTTTCACACCTTTACTTGCGTGGTGGGTGAATAAAACCACTTACTTCGACAAAGTAATTATAGCATATGGGAGTAATCTTGGTGGGAATTAGAAAAGAAAATCTTGTTGAAATGACAGCTAAAATCGATTTGGGTATAAATGGAATATATGTTGTTGAAAATGGCCAGGTTCAGCTAATAGAACCACCCAAAAGTGGATTTGGTGAACAATCATTTGTATATCAAAGTGGAAAAGTAATTCGGATGGAAAAGCGGAAGACGAGATTAATTTAATACTATTTTAGAAAAGAAGATTTGAGAAAAAATCGAGATTTAAAGGAGTCTTGGAGTGCTAATTTTATGAGTTTTTTATTTTCAAAAAAGTATGTTTTAATTTGCGAGGATGACAGGACTGTGAAAAGGTCTATACGAATTGATATGAGGTAGAGGGTTTAATCATTTATTTTGATTGTAAAGCAATTGAATTAATTGGGAGAGTATGAAACACAAGGCCCAGACAAAGTTTAACTATAATCTTTATCTGGGTTTTGTCTATGTATTTGATATTATAGAGGGTGAAAATGCTATTAGAGAAAAAAGTCAATTTGTAATGTTAATAACTTATACTACCAACTGTATAATCATTACTGTAATCTATACTTGCAGAAACCTTCTTCTGTTTGTCACCAGATATATAGCCAGATACCTCAAGCCTACTACGAGAGATATCTGTAGAAAATTCTACTTTTGTCACTGTAATATCCCAATTTTTCTCCTTTTTAAAATACTCGATAGCGGATTGTGATGCTTTTTCTTTCATTTCATTTTGTTCTTTTTCACTATAAGGGTGGGTAGCCTTATAAATTTGATATATAGTGTACGAACCTAAACCTAAAGTAACCAATAACGTTATTAAAAGGAGTTTTTTCATTTCTAACCACCTCTATTTTTCATTCGGTTTTGAAGCCTGGACATCCCTGTTTAGGTGGTTAACTGAAATCACATAGCTCTCTTTTTTATGGTGAGGAAAGTTCTCTTACTTCGTAATCATTGGTAGAAGATACTACAACTGAAAAAGTTTTATTTTTATCATTAGAAATATATCCGTTAACAAAAAGTTTTAATCCGCCCAATTCACTTGAAAATTCAGTATCTGTAATAGTAACATCAATATTTTTTTCTTTCTTAAAATATTCTATCGTAGCTTTGTTTGCTTTATTTTTAATTTCTTGCTTTTCTTGGGGAGTCATTGACATTAAAGGATTTGCTGTATGTATGAATTTTATAGCTGCGCAAGAAGCCATACTGACAAGAATTACGCTGACAATTATTGTGATTTTCAGTGATTTTTTGATTGTAATTCACTTCCCACTATAATTATACTTATATTACCAAATGAATGGGATTAAGGAAAGAGGGAGAAAGGTTGACTACTACTAATTGTTATTTTTTTCGGTTTTCAATTTTGTGTATTCATTTAACCAAATATCTATTAGATTTCTTAATGTAATAGTTTCTATTTCAAGAGGGATTTCGATTTCATCTTCATCATACTTATTAAATATAACAGTTTTATCTCTTCGAACATCTGCCCTAAAAATATTCGCACTTATTTTTTCATAATCACTTTTTTCATTTAAAACTTTATCTACAGTTTCTGCTATCCAATCACCGAATTCAGATACCTCTACATTTAAAAAAGCTTCTAAAATATCGAATTCCTTTGGTAGTCTAATAACTAAACTTCCTGTACTAAGTAACTCAAATTTGTAATCCATATTATTTTCTCCCTTAAAAATTAAATTATCGACCTTGTCTTGGAAATGCAGAAATAATTTTACCGTTACCATCTAAAAACAAACGAATAGGTAGGCCATTCTATCTTCATCTTTTCGTTAACAATTTATGTAATTGTAAATAAAGCCTATGTGTATGTGAAGTAATATGAACAAAAGACCGCCTATTACGGGCGGTCAATTTTTACTAATTATTTTTTAATGCTTGTTTTATCGTTTTAACTGTTTGTTCAAGCCATTCTAATGGTGTTACTTCTAACCCATCAAAATATATTCCATCTGCAGAATACCGTATGTATTCATTTTTTTCTGTATTACTATAATCGCTTTGAATAAATTCAGTTAGAAAAATAACAGCATCTTGCAAATACTCTTTTGATACCTCTTCTAGTAATTCTTGGAGCGCTTCTTCATAGGAAGTATCTTGGTGAAAAGTACCCGCTAGAAATTGAAATACCTCATCATCTTCGAGATTATCGAAATTGTCTTCTAATAACATAATCTTCCTCCTATTATCAAGATGGATATCCAGTTAAAATAAAACTTCCATTTATATCCTTCTTCAGTACAATTTTTGCATTTGACATATCTTCAACTGTTGTAGAACCTCTTATTACACCTCGTCCAATTATTTCAGTACCATGATAACGTAAAATTAATTTATTATCTCTTGGACTATTTAACCAACTTTGAATGCGTACTTGATTACGAGGGTTATTCAAGACGGTAGTCGCTATTTTTTCAGCTGATGCCCTATCAGTAAAAGTAGATGCACCTGTTATTCTAGGATCACTTTGCATTCTTTGCAATAGTTCTTCATCCGTTTTTCCTACATGTCGTTCAAGTAAATGTCCACCCCTAGCTTCATGTGCGGCTAGTCCACCTCCTGGAGTAAGCGAACTGATATCACCGGATTTCACAGTAGTGGTATTTTCTCCTGTAGCAAACTGATAGGTCGATAGCTTTTCCTCATCTGCTCTAAAATCAGGTGTATTAAATACAGAGCGTATATTATTTCCACCAGCGAAAGCAAACTCATTGTAATTACGAATGCAGCGTCTTGCAAGCTTTGATTAGCAGTTCGTGAAATCTCAGCTGATTTTGTGCCAGGGTTCAACATTGCAATTTTATCCACGCCTTTTGTTCCTACGAATAGTTGTCCAACAGCCAATATTGTATGACCAGTCGCGCTTCCATACCATTCTGCACTACTATACGAGTCACCATTGGTAACATCACGATTCCAAGAATCAGAAATTGCTTGTTTTATCGCATTGAACGTCTCGACTGGGTGAGAAACGGCTTCAATCTTGTTATTAAATGTGTCAATTGGATGGATAACTGCATCTGCAAGTCCTAATAATTCATCACCTATAGCGTCGCCCACTCCCTTTTTAAAGTGATAGGAAGGTATATTTTCCGTACGCAAGTTCAACAATGGGAACGGTAATAGCTATTTATCAAAATGATTATAATTCAAGATTTATCGTAGAAATTTATGTTAAAAGAATCGTTTTAAATTAGAATTCAAGCTAATACAGTTTAATTAAAAGGTTATTATTTGCTCACGAATAATATAAAAACATGTGAAAAAATATGAAATACCCTTTTGAAGTAGAATACAATATAATAAATAAAAAGCGTCACAAATGCTTGTATAACAGGCACTTGTGACGCTTTTATAGTTTTTCAGAACATAAAATAAACAACTCTAAAACTGCTCATTCTTCTCCCAAGATTCTACAATATAATGTGCAATCGTCGGGTTGAATCCTTTCCCAACTAAAAACATAATGGCAGCAACTTCTGTTAAAGCGTGTTTGTGTGATGTATGTTTCGCTTCATTTAAACCATAATCTACCCAAGGTTTTACGAAATCTAGTACAGGTTTCTTTAAAGGTAAAAACTGTGTACCGACAACTTGTTGAATCTGTTGTTGCGTTGGTTCTGTAATTGGTCCAGGTGGTAAGATTTGAGGCTGTGTAATATCCAGTGTTGGTCCAGGCGGTAAAATTTGTGGTTGTGTAATATCTAATGTTGGCGGTTTAGGTGGTGAGACACGTGCGTCGTAGCTTGGTTGATACATTTGTTGTTGTACTTGAGTTTGTTGTGACTGAGTTGGATATGGGTTTTGTTGAAATTGTTGTTCTTGAGTTTGTGGTGTTACATATGGATTTTGTGGATATTGAAGTTCCTGATTTTGCGGTGCTGCATATGGATTTTGAGGATATTCATAATTTGGACGTGTGTCGTATGAGTTTTGTAGAAATTGTTGTTCTTGAGTTTTCGGCGCTGTATATGGATTTTGTGGATATTGAAGTTCCTGATTTTGCGGTGTTGCGTATGGATTTTGTTCATATTGTTGCTCTTGTTCTTCATATTGTTCTGTGTATCTTTGGTCCTGTTGCTGAGGGTAAAAAGGTTGTTGTGGATAAGGCGGTTGATTATTATAGAACATATTTATTCCTCCTTCATGATGATGCCTACCACCTAGTGTATGGGCGGACAAGAAAATATGTGATGAAAAAATGCGGGCGTGTTACAATAAGTAACTGGGTGAAGATAAAATGACAAAACTAGAAAAGATAGAAAAAACAATTACTTTTGTAAAACATATTTTAGAAAAAGATGCGAGTGGGCATGATTGGTATCATATTGAGCGCGTACATAAACTGGCGATTTCTTTATCCGAGCAAGAAGGAGGAAATCGTTTTATAATTGAAATGGCAGCATTACTTCACGATGTGGCAGATGAGAAGTTAAATGAAAGTGAAGAAGCAGGAATGAAAAAAGTTTCTGATTGGTTAGAAGAGTTACATGTTGAAGAAGAGGAAAGTAAGCATGTTCTTCATATTATCGCCAATATGTCTTATAAAGGTGGTCATGGCGGTAAAGTGGAGTCAATTGAAGGGAAGATTGTTCAAGATGCAGATCGCTTAGACGCTCTTGGTGCAATTGGAATAGCTCGCACATTTGCGTATGGCGGGGCGAAAGGGAGACTAATGTATGATCCAACTATTCCGCCTCGTGAATTGATGACGAAAGAGGAATATAGAAAAAATAATGACCCATCTTTAAATCATTTTTATGAAAAACTTTTAAAACTAAAAGACTTAATGAATACGAATGCAGCAAAACAAGAGGCGGAAGTTCGTCATCGTTATATGGAACAGTTTATTGAACAATTTATGAAAGAGTGGAATGCACAAATATGAAAATGTTAACTGTGGAAAACTTATCAAAATCATATGGAGAAAAACCGTTATTTGATGGATTATCATTTAGTATTTCAGAAGGACAACGTGCCGGGATTATCGGTGTAAACGGTACTGGTAAATCAACGTTATTAAAAATTATTGCAGGTGCAGAAATTGCTGATACAGGTGATATGACTCATTCACGTGGGTATACAATTAGTTATTTATCACAGCAACCAGAGTTTGATGAACAATTAACAGTATTAGAACAAGTCTTCCATGGTGATACACCTTTAATTCGTCTTCTTCGTGATTATGAAAAGGCGCTATTACATATCGAAAAAGATCCAAGTAATGAAAAGGTACAGGAACAATTATTTGCAGTGCAACAACGTATGGACGCAATGAGTGCGTGGGAAGCAAATGCGAATGCAAAATCGTTATTAACGAAACTAGGAATTACGGATTTCACAGCAACTGTTGGAAATTTATCTGGTGGGCAGAAAAAACGTATTGCGATGGCGCAGTGTTTTATTGAAACACCGGATCTATTAATTTTAGATGAGCCTACGAACCATCTTGACCATGAGACAGTTGAGTGGTTAGAGGAATATTTAGCAAGGTACACAGGTGCGGTATTACTTGTAACCCATGATCGTTATTTCTTAGATCGTGTGACGAATCGTATTTTCGAATTAGATAATGGAAAATTGTATAGTTATGAAGGGAATTACAGTACGTTTTTAGAAGCGAAAGCACTTCGTGAAGAACAAGAACTTGCACAAGAATCAAAACGTCAAAACTTATATCGCCGTGAACTAGCGTGGATTCGCCGTGGTGCAAAAGCTCGTTCGACAAAGCAAAAGGCACGTATTCAACGATTTGAAGAGTTAAAAGGTCAAGAAGGTCCAGCTGCAAAACAGTCAGTTGATATTGCGCTTAGCGGTAGTCGCCTTGGAAAAAAAGTACTTGAGTTAAAAGATGTAACGAAAAAATTTGGCGATAAAACAGTATTAAACAACTTCAATCATATCGTGAAACCAGGCGATCGTATCGGAATTATTGGAGCGAATGGAAGCGGGAAATCTTCGCTATTAAATATGCTTGCAGGTAAAATATCTCCTGATAGTGGTGAAATTGAAGTTGGGCAAACAGTAAAAATCGCTTACTATACGCAAGAAAATGAAGAGATGAATTTAAATCAACGTATGATTGAATACATTAAAGAAATCGCGGAAGTCATTCATACGACAGACGGAAAAGTAATTGGTGCGTCTCAAATGTTAGAACGTTTCTTATTCCCACCACATTCACATGGTACACCGCTTGGCAAATTATCTGGTGGCGAGAGAAGACGTTTATACTTATTACGTATATTAATGGGAGAACCGAACGTACTATTACTCGATGAGCCTACGAATGATCTAGATACACAAACATTAACTGTATTAGAAGATTATTTAGAAGATTTCCCGGGTGTCGTTTTAACTGTATCGCATGATCGTTACTTCTTAGATAAAGTAGTAGATGAATTGTTCATCTTTACGGGAGAAGGAGAAGTACGTGAATTTTTAGGTAGTTATACGGATTACTTAGAAATAGAAAAAACGAGAGAACTTATTGAGAAAGCGGAAGTGCAGAAAGAGAAAAAAGTAGTAGAAGAAGCACCGAAACAACAACGTAAGCGTAAACTTTCATATAACGAGCAGCGCGAATGGGAAACTATTGAAGATACAATTGCGGAACTTGAAGAAAAGCTAGAATCAATTGGAGAAGAGCTTGCGAATGTTGGTTCTGATTTTACGAAAGCGCAAGAATTGTCTGAAGCACAACAAAAAACAGAAGAAGAGCTAGAAAAAACGATGGAAAGATGGAGTGAACTATCGGACATTGTTGAAGGATTAAAATAAAAACAAGCTGCATATATTGAAAAGTAAAGAGAAAAACTTTACACTATTGGTAGAACCTATTTTAGGAGGGAAAAAATGAGAACATCTAATCCAATGTTGAAAAAAGAGGCATTCCGTAAAGAAGGAGCAAGTGCTTCTGCGATGACTATTGGCGGAACAGTAGGCAAAACGTTTATTATGCTTATCTTGCTACTTGCAACGTCTGTCTATTCATACATACAGATGCTAGAGGGTACGATGAAGATGCCAGTATTAATTGGCGCTTTAATCGTTGCGGCAATCATCGCATTTGCGTCTATGTTCTTCCCGCGTATTTCACCGTTTGGTGCACCAATCTATGCGGCGGTAGAAGGGGTTGTATTAGGTAGTATTTCAGCTGTTTATACAATGAAGTTTGGCGATTCTATCGTTTTAAATGCTGTATTACTAACAATCTCAATTCTATTTGCAATGTTAGTGTTATATGCAACACGCGTAGTAAAGGTAACGGATAAATTCCGTACAGGCGTGATGGCAGCGACACTTGGAATTATGGTTATGTACTTAGTCGTATTTCTACTAAACATGTTTGGTGTAACGGTTCCGTACATTCACCAAGGCGGTACAATCGGTATTATTATTAGTGCAGTTGTTATCGTGGTTGCTGCATTAAACCTATTACTAGATTTCGATTTAATCGAAAATGGTGTACGTAGTCAAGCTCCGAAATATATGGAGTGGTACACTGCAATGGGACTAATGCTTACATTAGTTTGGTTATACTTAGAAATTCTTCGTTTCGTTTCTTACTTTACGAAAAATGACTAATAAAAAATCCTGCATGAAAAATGCAGGATTTTTTTATTTTCAAAGATAAATTGATGATGTGGTATAATATGGATGTTGGTAACTTTAAATTGAAGGGGATGGAATATGATGAAAGAGAAGAAAGGGATTATGAAAAAATTATTTTCTAAAAGTTTTTTCATAGAACTAGATGATGCTTTAACGTATCCATCGGGAGAAGTTATTACTTCAGCTATTGAAAGTTATGCAGCTGAATGTAATGAACAACTGAAATTTGAGAGTAAAGTAAAACCGATAACTTTTTACTTAGAAGAAGTATTGTATCGTGCGGAAATAAAGATGGCTCGTGGAGGATATTACATTTCATGCAGTGAAGTATAATTTTTGAAACCTTACATGTTTAAAATATGTAAGGTTTCTTTTTTTCTTTTATAGCATAAAAAATAATCTTTTTTACTTTAAAATATATTATTTTACGCTTTTTACCCTTCATACATTTTTATTTACAATGAAGAAAAATATGTGAGGTGGTATAACTTATGATGAATCGAGTTGTATTAATCGGTAGATTGACAAAGGAGCCAGAATTATACTACACAAAGCAAGGCGTCGCATATGCACGAGCATGTGTTGCGGTGAATAGAGGATTTCGAAATAGTTTAGGTGAACAACAAGTAGACTTTATTAATTGTGTCGTATGGCGAAAATCGGCTGAGAATGTAACTGAATATTGTAAGAAGGGCTCACTTGTTGGGATTACAGGGCGTATTCAGACGAGTAATTACGATGATGAACAAGGCAAGAGAATATATAGAACTGAAGTTGTGATTGAGAGTATAACCTTTTTGGAGAGAAGGCGGGAGGGGGCATCGTAATAAGAGGGTCTAGTAACATAGCCCTCTATCACTTTTGATTAATACCTTCCCAAACAACATCTAATTGTTGATTGAGAATATTTTTCGCATTGATTTCATTTCCATGTAGTAGCGAATGCGACATTAGTGTATAAAAATAAGTGCTCATAACAGTAGAAGTGATAATATTTATATCCCATTGACTGCTTAATTTTCCTGCCTCTTTCGCTTCTGTAATAATTGAAGACAAACCTTCTTGTAGCTGTTGTATACTTTTTAATTCATTTTCTACTAAGTAGTTTGACTTTATAATCTCAAAGACGGCATGCTTCATTAAATCACCATGTCCAGTAAATCGATCCAGTAAATCGCCTAAAACAAGTTTGATTCTTTCTTTTGGATGTTCCACATTTTCGTAAGTTTTTAAACTTTCATTCCATAGCTCAATTTGAGAATCACCTAAAAATAATAATATGTTTTCCTTTTTCGGAAAGTAGTTGAAGAAAGTGCCCTTCGCTATCCCACATGCAGTAGTAATATCTTGAACCGTTACATTTTCGTACCCGCGTTCTTGGAAGAGTTGTACTGCTTTTAGGAATATAAGTTCTTTTAATTCTTTTTTTCTCGTTTCTCTCAGCATATAATCTACTCCTAACACAAACAATTATATATGTTTAATAGATAATCTCAAATAAAATCTTACTTCATGATTAAGTTTAATGTAATCGAAAGAAGGATAGAGAATGCTGTTTCTTATTTTTATTATAAATGAAAGTTGTATAGTTCATGTGCTTGCCTTTCAGAAATCCATTTTGGAATACGTTTCATTACTTCATTTCTTACTATAGTTAAAGGTTTACTTTCTATTTGCGCCATTTTTCCAACTGTCCACGCAGTGTTTGAGATTTTTTCAATTCTATCTCGTCGTTTTTGTTCATATTCTAAAAATGCTTGACGATAATGGGCATTATTTTTGATGCATTCCGCCAAAATAATCGCATCTTCAATTGCTTGGCAAGCACCTTGGCCTAAATTCGGAGTAAGTGCATGGGCAGCATCCCCAATAAAAACGATGCGTTTTTCAAAAAACTGATTCATTGGCATAATGTCTACAATATCACGATGAATCATATGAACGTCCGATGCATTATGCAAAATAGATGGTATGGGATTGTGGTAAGATTTGAAATGATTATATAAATCTGCTGTTGTGTAAGCTTTGTATTTTGGATCTCTAGCTTTCGCGTTTATGAGCGCATACCAGTATACTTCGTTGTTGGGAAGAGGGACGATACCAAATCTACCGTTCGTTCCCCAAGTTTCAATAAAGTCATTTGTTAAAGAAAGATTATTAGTAGGAGTTATGCCACGCCAACACGTATATCCTGCATAACGATAATTATCCCTTTGTGTTACTTGTTTTCGAACGACAGAATGAATACCATCGGCAGCAATCAGTATATTGCCAAATGCTTCACTACCATCTTGAAATACTATTTTTAAGGCGTCTTCCTCATTTCGTTCTATTTTTACACATTCTTTTCCCCATTCGACAGTATCTTCTTGTAGTTCAGAAAGTAGCAATTGATGTAAATCTTTTCTATGAATAGAGTACATTTTAGGATAACAAGCTGGGATAATCAATTTATTGAAAATAGTTCCTTTTTCGGATACAAGTTTAAAACCGTTACTTTCGTTGCCGAATTTTTTTATTCTCTCAGAAATTCCGTATGGCTCAAGTGCTTGCATTGCATTTGGAGCAATGATAATACCCGCACCAGCAACAGTAGGCTCATTGTTTTTATCATATACTTTTACTTCTATTCCTATTTTTTGTAAGGAAATTGCTGCGCAAAGTCCAGCAATACCGCCACCAATAATTATGACATTGTTCATTTGTTATCACTCCACCTTTGAATGACTTTGTTCATAAAATGACCTCGGTCAATTTATGAGTTAAGGTTAATCCCTTTTTATGTAATTGTCAATTACACTTTTAACTATAGTTATGGAATGATTAGGTGAAAATAGAATGAATGAAACTTTCCAGCAATGTAGAAAAGTAAATAGTAAAATTAAGCATCCGGGTAGGAGTATAGCGTGATAACATGTTACAATACAGCTAAGAACATGCAATAAAGGAGAGTTTTTTACGTGAAGATTAAAGCAATTGAACCGACGCCAAGTCCAAATACAATGAAAGTTATTTTGAATGAAGTATTACCATCAGGAGCACGTAATAATTATACAAATGAAAATAAAGAACAAGCGCCAATGCAAGTACAAGAAATTTTGAAAATTGAAGGCATTAAAGGTGTATATCATGTAGCTGACTTTTTAGCAGTGGAGCGAAATGCAAAGTATGACTGGAAAGTTTTATTACAGCAAGTTCGTGCTGTTTTTGGTGAAGAAGTAGTAGAAGAAAGTGAAGAACAACAACTTGCTCATTTTGGAGAAGTGAAAGTATTTGTTCAAATGTTCTTTACTATTCCAATGCAAGTAAAGTTAACAGATGGCACGACGGAAGAACGTGTTGGTTTACCTGACCGTTTTAAAGAATCAATTATGAAAGTGCAAATGTCTGCACCAAACGTTGTAAAAGAACGTAAATGGGTGGAACAAAGTACACGTTACGGTAATTTTGAAGAAATCGGGAAAGAAGTAGTAGAAGAGATTGTTGCTGCTTATCCGGAAGAACGTGTAGATGAAACGGTTAAAGAATTATTAAATCAGGCAGGTGCTGTTGAAGTAACGATTCAAAAGCGTGAGCCATATAAAGTAACAGAAGAGATGATGAAAGATGCTGACTGGAAAAAACGTTTTGCAGCTTTAGAACAAATGGATCCTACCGAAGAAGATATTCCAGTGTTGAAGATGGCGTTAGATGATGAAAAAGTTTCGATTCGCCGTTTAGCAACAGCATATTTAGGTATGGTAAAAGGTGATGAAGTATTACCGTTATTATATAAAGCCTTATTAGATCGCTCTGTAAGTGTTCGTCGTACTGCAGGAGATTGTTTATCAGATGTAGGTGATCCGGCGGCGATGTTCGTTATGATTAAATCTCTGAAAGATCCAAGTAAATTAGTACGCTGGCGTGCAGCGATGTTCTTATTTGAACTAGGAGACGAAAGTGCGATTCCAGCATTAAAAGCAGCGCAAGATGATCCAGAGTTTGAAGTAGCGATGCAAGCACGTCTAGCATTAGAGCGTATTGAAGGCGGAGAAGAAGCAAAAGGTTCTGTATGGAAACAAATGACGGAGTCTCGTAAAGGGGAATAATGTATGATTGTTTTCTATGATAGTTGGTGTCCGATGTGTACGGCGGTTGCAGAACGTACGAAAAAATTAGATAAAAAGGGTAAGATGAAATTTGTTTCATTTCGAGATGAAGATGTAGTTGAGAAGTATGAACTTTCTCAAGAATTACAAAGTAAGATGGAACAAAGACTGTATATTTTAAAAAATAATAAGTGGTATGACGGCATTCATAGCATACATGTATTAGCAAAGGCCGTTCCATCTTATTGGTTTGCAGTTCCTTTTATAAAGCTATCTATCGTACTTGGTTTTGGAAGTAAAGTATACGATTATATCGCTAACAATAGAAAACTTGTCCCAGTTGGACATTGCCGCGAAGGGATTTGTGAAATCCCTACAAAAAAATAAAATCATCGTTATCTTTCTTTTGCACCTATTAATAGAGCGTGATATGATGAATTTGGAATGAAAGTTGAAGGAGAGATTACAAGATGTCAAATGCTTATGAAGAATACATGCGCCAAATGGTAATCCCAATGCGTCAAGAATTAGTGCGCTCTGGGTTTGAAGAGTTAACTACAGAAGAAGCTGTAACAGAATTTATGGAAAACGTAACAGGTACAACTTTAGTAGTTGTAAATTCTGTTTGTGGTTGTGCAGCTGGTTTAGCACGTCCATCAGCAGGTCAAGCGGTTGTTCGTGCTGAAAAACAACCTGATCATCTTGTAACTGTATTTGCAGGTCAAGATAAAGATGCTACTGCAAAAATGCGTGAATACTTCGGAGAAATTCCTCCATCTTCACCATCTATGGCATTGTTAAAAGGAAAAGAAGTTGTTCACTTCATTCACCGTCATGAAATTGAAGGTGCAACTATGGACGAAATTATTACGAACTTAGAACAAGCTTTCGAAAAGAATTGCTAAAGAAGGGGGAGAGTAAATCTCCCTCTTTTCTTTATATAGAGGTGAAACAATGATAGTAACAACAGCAGGAAGAACGAACAAAGAAATGACAGATTATGCAAACCGGGTAGCAGCAGAATTAAATACTTCTTTCGTTAAACGTAATGACATACCAGTACATAAACTGCATGAGCAGTATGAACAAGATGTACTTGTTGTAGGAAAAAATCGATTAGCTATTTATCCGAAAGGTACGGAAGAGTCATTTTTCTTTCATCCAAACTCAGCGATGTTTCGTGTGAAAAGATTAATGCGCGGAGAACACGACCCGTTTGTACAAGCCACGCAATTAGAGAGTGGAATGACAGTGTTAGATTGTACGCTCGGTATGGCATCAGATAGTATTGTAGCGAGTTATATTGTTGGGGAAAGCGGAAAGGTAACCGGACTTGAAGGCAATGAGTATATGGCTTATATTATGGAAAATGGTTTGAAAACATGGTCTTCATCTGTTTCTGAAATTGATGAATCAATGCAACGAATCGATGTGAAGCAAACAGAGCATTACGCGTTTTTAAAACAATGTGAAGACAATTGTTATGATGTTGTGTACCTTGATCCGATGTTTGAAGAAACTGTTATAGAATCAGATGGAATAAAAGGATTAAAACACTTCGCTTTGTATCATGATATTACTGATGAAACAATTGCGGAAGCGAAGCGTGTGGCGAGAAAGCGTGTCGTTCTGAAAGACCATTTCCGTAGTTCTAGATTTGAAAAACATAATTTTTACGTATACAAAAGAAAAAGTGCTAAGTTTCACTTTGGTGTAATTGACCCTTGCTAATTGTTTGAAAAGATGTATAATAAGCAATAATTAATTAAATATACTGTCTGTGATGAAGAGAGTAGTCTTTTTTAGAAGGAAAGCGAGCTAGGGATGGTGTGAGCCTAGTGCGGAAGAAAAAGATGAAGCGCACTTCGGAGATGCTTCTTGAACGAATAGTAGAGAAAGCCGTGGCCCCCTGTCCTCGTTATAAACGGGAAAGTGGTTCGTAATGAACAACAAGGGTGGTACCACGGGTTCAAACTCGTCTCTTTTTTAGAGACGAGTTTTTTGTGTTTTAAAAAATAAGGAGGTTGTAGTATGGATTATAAAACACAGTTTGCGGAAAGTTTATCTAATATTTTTACGAATGAATTAACGCAAAAGCAAATTTTAGATTTAATTGAAACACCGAAACAAGATGAATTCGGAGATGCTGCATTTCCATGTTTTTCACTTGCGAAGCAATATGAAAAATCACCAGCTATTATCGCAAAGGAAGTTGCAGAGAAATTAAGTGATCCGTTTTTTACGAAAGTAGAGGCTGTTGGTCCTTACGTAAATGTCTTTTTTAATCGTGAAACAGTAAGTGATGAAGTATTAAAAACGATTTTAGCGGAGAAAGAAGAGTACGGTCAAAATCATTTTGGATGTGAAAAAACGGTTGTTATCGATTATTCCTCTCCTAATATCGCGAAGCCTTTTTCAATGGGGCATTTACGTTCTACAATGATTGGAAATTCATTGAAACATATCGCTGAAAAATGTGGGTATGAAGTTGTAGGGATTAATTATATTGGGGATTGGGGAACACAGTTTGGAAAGTTAATTACGGCTTATAAAAAATGGGGAAATGAAGCAGTAGTGAAAGAGGATCCAATACGTGAACTATTTAAGTTATATGTTCAATTCCATGAAGAGGTAAAAGTCGACGAAGAATTAGAAGAAGAAGGACGTGCTTGGTTTAAGAAATTAGAAGAAGGTGATGAAGAAGCGGTTGAGCTTTGGAATTGGTTCCGTCACGAGTCTTTAAAAGAATTTTCTCGTATTTATGAACTTCTCGGTGTGGAATTTACTAATTTTCAAGGAGAAGCTTTTTATAATAATTTAATGGAAGACTTTATTGGGATTTTAGAGGAACATGATTTACTTGAAGAGTCAGAAGGTGCATTAGTCGTTAATTTAGAAGAAGAGGGCATGCCGCCTTGCTTAATTAGAAAATCAGATGGTGCAACAATTTATGCAACACGTGACTTAACGGCAGCACTATATCGTCAAAACACATTTAATTTTGATAAAGCGTTATACGTAGTTGGCCCAGAACAAAGTTTACACTTCAATCAATTCTTCACTGTATTAAAAAAGCTCGGCTACACTTGGGTTGATGGCATGGAACATGTACCGTTTGGGTTCATTTTAAAAGATGGTAAGAAAATGTCCACACGTAAAGGAAGAATTATTTTACTCGAAGAAGTACTTGAGGAAGCAATAGACCTTGCAAAACAAAATATTGAAGAGAAAAATCCAAATTTAAAACAGAAAGAAGAAGTAGCAAAGCAAGTCGGTGTAGGTGCAGTTATCTTCCACGATTTAAAAAATGAGCGTATGCATAATATTGAATTCTCATTAGAAAATATGCTGAAATTTGAAGGGGAAACAGGACCTTACGTACAGTACACACATGCACGTGCTTGCTCTATTTTAAGAAAAGAAAGTGTAGAATTTGAAACGTGTACGTTTACCTTAAAAGATGATCATAGTTGGAATATCGTAAAATTACTAAACAAATTCCCAAAAGTAATTGAAGCAGCATGTAACAAAAATGAGCCATCGGTTATTTCGAAATACGTATTAGATGTGGCACAATCGTTTAATAAATATTATGGAAATGTGCGTATATTAGATGGAAACGCCGAAAAAGACAGTAGACTGGCATTAGTGTATGCTGTGACGGTTGTATTAAAAGAAGGGTTACGTTTACTTGGGGTGGAGGCTCCTGAGGAGATGTAACATAAAAAGGTGTATATATCATTACAGATATGTATGCCTTTTTTATTTTGTATAGGAACGGTGTAAGCAGTATTTTCACATTATCAAAACTATATTTGAAGGATTGTTTAAAGCATAGGAATGTGTTTATTAAATGGAGAATTGTAATAGGTGTATATAAAAGGAGGCGTTAAACTTGGAAACGTACGATTGGAACAGTAAACTAGCGTATTTAAAGAATACGAGAGATCTATATTACAATGACGATTATGTAAGCTTTTTAGTAAATACAGTTTGGAGAATCACTAAGCCAGTACATATCGTTGATTACGGTTGTGGATATGGTTATTTAGGCTTAATATTAATGCCATTACTTCCGAAAGGATCAAAGTATACAGGCATTGATAGCGGGGGAACATTAATAGCGGAAGCGAGAGAGTTGTTTCGTTTACTTCCATATGATTCAGAATTTCTTGAAGGAGATGCTACAGAAATTGAATTGAACGATAAATACGATATAGCAATCTGTCATACTTTCTTATTACATATGACTACTCCAGAAACAATGCTACAAAAAATGATACATTCAGTTAAAAAGGGCGGAAAAATAATCTGTTTTGAACCACATTGGATATCAAATATGTCTTCATACTTTTTAGATGGGGAGAATCAATCGGAATTTATTAGGTTAGGCACTTTGCAGAAGTTATTTGAAAGTGACACACAGAGAAGCGGAAAAGATGGAAATATTGGTATGAAAATACCGATATATTTAAGTGAATTAGGCGTGGAAAATATTGAATGTAGAGTAAGTGATAAAGTGAACTTTTTAGATTCTAATATGCACCATCATGGTAAAGCGAAGTTGTATCATTCATTAAAAGAAGAGGGGATTGCGGGGAATCCAGGTGATAAACAGCAATTTATAGGACGTTTAATAGACAGAGGATTAACATATGATGATGCGCTAGCTCAATATGAAGCTGAACTACGATTTTTTAAAGCATTTCATATACATTCTTCATTAGTGTACGCTCCGAATATGAAAATTACATTTGGTGAAATAGTATGTTAATAGGTAGTAATACGATGAAACATGTCGCTGAATGTCGATAAGTCGATATTCGACATATAATCGCTGATATATTTTGAAAATCGCCGATAAAATGAAAGAATCGCTGATATATTTGAATTATCGCCGATATAATTTCATGTACTGATTACAGCTATATAAAAATAAGATCCGCATGTTACGTTATTCCATTTAATCAAACAAAATACAGAGAAAAACAATCATTTTTACTATATTTTGTTATAAATTTGAATAATATTAAATAATACTATCCATTATAGGAGATTTTAGTTGAATACATACAATATGATGTGTAAAATCTAAGCAAGTAGCAGTATAAATAAATATTCGAGGTGAATACATGCTAGATTTTAAGCAGTTAGATGCTTGTTTGAAAGACAAGAGATTTATAGAGGGATTACAGGAAATAAATAATGAAATTTCATATATAAAAGAAAAGAATACTTTATCTTATGTGAAGAATTGGCTTGCTAATATTCCTTCACATAAGGAGTTTGATATATTAATTCGCCTTACTGATGAAGGGCTTATGCACCAATACAGTTCATTCCTCATTCGCTACGCTTATAAAAAATTCCCAAATATGAGAACGCTCTCTTTATATTGTGATGAGTTAATTGATGAGCGGAAAATTCTTGAAGCAGAACAGTTGCTAAAAGACGCTTTAGAAGAGAGCAATAAAGAAGAAATAGATGCCGATTTTTTAGCGAAAACATATTTTACGTTAGTAAGATGTCTTTTAGAAATGAAACGAAATGAAGAAGCGCTAATCTATATGCAAAAAGCAGAGGAGTACAGTGAACGTGCCGTGTTTGATAAATGGGGATACGCCTATATGCATACAGGTGAATGGGAGAAAGCAGAAGAACAATTTATAGCTGGTATGCAGCATAAAGATTGTGAAGAGTTATCTACCTATTTATTATCACAGTTATATGCGAATAAGGGAGAACAAAAACGTGCATTGCAGCTAATTGATGATGCAATTGTAAAGTTCCCACAAGTACCATATTTTCATTTTGAAAAGATAAAATATGTATTAGATTTAGGGAAGTATGAAGATATGTTATCAGTAATAGATAACATAAATAAACAGCTTCCTTATCATGCGTATAAAGCTTATTTCGTACATTTACGAGCAGAAGCACTGTACAAAATGAATAAACTTGTAGATTTACAACAGTTATTAAAAGAAGAAAAAAGTTTAAAAGGGTCGTTATATCATAATTTAGAAAAAAATCAAGATGGAAAAAAGGTTCACCTGCCGATCGTTCCCATTGTACAAAAGGATAATTATTGTGTACCGACAAGTTTAGAAATGATGTTGCAGTTATGGGGAGAAAAACGTACACAAGATGAAATAGCAGAGTTTATTTTTGATATGACAGGTTCGAAGTTTTCAGATACTGTTTCTTATTTAGACGAATTAGGTTATGAATATCGTTATTTTAAAGGGAATGTAGAAAATTATAAGAGACTGCTAGATCAGGGAATTCCCGTATTATTAAGTATAGATATTGAGCATGCTTCACATGTACAAGTACTAGCTGGATATGATGATACGTTACAAGCCTTTTATGTTCAAGATCCGAACTTTATAGAGCCAGTTATTGTGGAATATAGTAAGTTACAAGAAAAATATCGTTATACAGGTTGTTTAGCAATTACGTTTGTTCCGCAAGAAAAGAAGGAACTACTATCATTTTTAAATGAAGAAGAACATCATTATTTTAAATCTATTTTTTCTTTAACAGATCATTTGGATGAACAAGATAAAGAGGGGATTCATAAGTTAGTACAGTTTTTAAAAGAGACAAGTGATAATCCGAATACGTGGTTATATACGGTTAAGCATTTAGATGTTGAAGTAGATAAAGAATTTATTTTATATTGTATAGAAAAGTTAATGGAGAAATTTCCTAACTCAGATTTTGTTAAATTACATGGTGCACAGTGCTTTATTCGCCTGGAAGAGTTAGAAAAAGCTGGGCACATGCTTGCGAGTGTTGAGAAGAAAAATAGTCGTGCCTTATATCATTTCATAAACGGAAGGTATGCTTTTGAGCAGGAAAGTTATTTAGAAGCAATTTCAAGTTTTCGTTCCTCGTTACAATTAGACGCGGATCAGCCGATTGCTTGGAGTTTTCTCGCTTTATCATATATGTATATCGATCAATCTGAAAAGGCGTTGCAGTTTTCTCGAGTCGCCTTGGAACGTAGCCCTGAGCGATTTACTTTAACGAATCACGGGTTAATATTAATAGATTTAGAAAGATATGAAGAAGCGTATGAAATCTTTAATGATTTGTTAAAAGAATATAAAAATGAAGCACATGTATGGTATGAGCGAGCGAGATGTGCGCATCATTTAGGGAAATTATATTTAGCGATAAAAGGGCTTAAAATAGCAATTCATTTGGATAGTAATGCACCATACATTTATACGAAACTTGCAGAAATATACGAATCTGATTTGAAGGATGAAGAAAGTACGAAAGAAGTTTTATTAAAAGGTATTGAGAATTGTGATGATAAGGCACCTCTATACGTAAAACTCGGTGACTACCATTTTCAAAAGGATAGTCTGGAAGAAGCAGAAACATTGTATACTCGTGCTTTGGAAGAAAATCATGATGATGTATACTCTCACTTCGGACTTACGCAAGTTTATATGGCAAGAGAACAATATAAGGAAGCAAAAGAATATATTCTCGGTATTGAAAAACAAATTGAAAAGAGCCAAGATTTTCTTATGAATGCAGGAATGGTTTTATGGGATGCTGAAGTTGAACTTGGTGGAAGTGAAGAAGGGTTTAAAGTAGCATTGTCTAAGTTAGAGAGTGGTATAAAGCAGAGCGAATATAATGTAGCAAGCGCGTTAGATGAATATGTGAATCGAATGAAAGGAACGGTATTTGTGCAGCGAGGTATAGCATTCTTAAGAACGTTACACAAAGAAAGAAATGAAGTAAGTGAATACGGTTGTTATACAGGTATTTTATATGAATCTATCGGACAGTATGGCCAAGCGATGAAAAGATATAATAAGGCGATAGAACAAAAGGAAACGGCATTACCGTATTACCGAATTGGTGAAACACTTATGGCATTAGGGCAATTGCCGGAAGCAAAACAGGCATATGAAACATGTTTAGAGCTTGATGGGAATTTCGTCGGTGTACATTTACAGCTTGCGGAAATATATGAAAAAGAAGAAAATCGTTCTAAAGAACAAAGTCATATGGTTCAGGCGATGAAAGAAGAGCCGCTGCATATTAATATGGAATATTTGGCGCAGCTTTCAGTAGAAATGAATCTTCAGGAAGAATTGCTGACTGAACTAGAACAATTAGCGGACGAAGTGCCTGAAATATGGCGATTAGATGCGATTGCATATGTGTATGGAGCAATGGATGAAATAGATAAAGAACAAGCACAGATTGAAGAGGCACTACAATTAGATAGTGAGCATACAGAAGTTTTATATCATTATGCAAAAGTATTATTGAAAAATAAAAATGCAAAAGCAATTGAAATTGCAATGAAGGTTATACAAAAAGATGTAAATAATGAACGTATATTTGATGTATATGTAAAAGCGATAGAACAACATAAGAAATGGTCTAACATACGAGATTTTCTTCACATATTAAAAGTAAAAAAGGCAGAAAGAAGTATGGCGTTTATGTATGCTGCATCTGCAGTTACAGAAAGATGGATTGAACGTCAACAAAATGAACAGCCGAAGAAATCCATATTTACGAGAGCTCTTTATCGTATGAAAAACCGTGCGAAAGAAATTTCGATTATTACTACAATCATTGATTTATATGAAATTTCGTTACAGTTAAATCCGAAAAATAGTATGGCAGCGCAGCGATTTGCGCTATTTTATGAGAATGTGGCGATGTATAAAGAGGCGATAGATGTATTGCAAACATCATTAGAAAGTAAATGGGATTACGATGTAGCGAAGCAACTTGTAAATCTTTTCATAGAGTGTGAGGAAGAAGATAGATTACGGGATGCTGCAGAATTAACGAAGCAAATGGTTCGAGAGTTACCAGATGATTATGATACGCTTCTTTTACAAGCACAAGTATTCTTTAAAATGGGAGAAGAAAGAAAAGCAGAAAAGATTACTTTACAATTAACGGAGCAAACACCGTTTGTAAGTAGAGCGTTTCTTGCTTTAGGAGAAATATATCAAAGTCAAGAACGGTTTGAAGAGGCAATTCACGTATTAGAAAATGCTTCTATACATCATCCGAATGAAACAGCAATTCTTCTTTCTTTAGCATCTTCTTATCATGGTGCCGGCCAAACACGAAAGGCAGAAGAAATAGCAAATGAAGCATTAAAAATTGATGAGAGTGATTTGTTAGCGAGATACGAGCGTGCTTGTTATTTAGCACAGTTAAACAGAAATGAAGAGGCTAAGGAAGAGCTTGAAATTGTACTTCGTGAGGATGAGTCAGGATTTTTCGCTGAACTGATCGAGGATAATGAAAATTTAGCAGTATTGCGAGAATTTGAAAAGTAATTGTATAAGAATAGCGAAAAAGGATATAAATAAAATATATTTTGAATTAGTTGACAATTTATCGACTAATGGCATAAAATAGCTTTTAACAAAGTATACAAATCTGAAGACGAGAAAGAGTAAAATAGTGTACTGTTCCCCAGAGAGCCGGTATGTTGCTGAAAGCCGGTGTGCAGACGTTATTTGAAAATCATCTCCGAGGAGCCGAGGCTGAAAATGAGTAAGCTCGGACGGATGTCTACCGTTACAAAGAACACGTATGATAGTACGTTGCTAAGTGCTATTAGTGAAGAGCTAATAGAATTAGGGTGGTATCGCGGGTAAACCCGTCCCTATTTTATAGGGACGGGTTTTTTGTGTGCTTTAAAACATTCAAAAGGAGTGATTGTAGATGAAGAAAGTAGATGTAAAAGAGTCAGCTGTAGGGAGAGAAACACGTATTCGTAAACAGTGGAACGAGCAGAGCATTTTCGAACAATCAATTCAGAATCGAGAAGGCGCACAATCTTTTGTGTTTTATGAAGGACCACCAACGGCGAACGGACTACCGCATGTAGGTCATGCACTTGGACGAACAATTAAAGATGTAGTAGCAAGATATAAAACGATGGCTGGTTATAAAGTATTAAGAAAAGCGGGATGGGATACGCACGGCTTACCTGTAGAATTAGGTGTTGAGAAGCAACTCGGTATTTCTGGTAAACATGAAATCGAAGAGTATGGAATTGAACCATTTATTAAGAAGTGTAAAGAGAGTGTATTCACATATGAGAAACAGTGGCGTGAATTCACTGAAAGTATCGGTTATTGGGTAGATATGGATGATCCATACGTTACGTTAGAGAATCCATATATCGAAAGTGTATGGCATATTTTAGGGACGATTCATGAAAAAGGATTATTGTATAAAGGGCATAGAGTTTCACCATATTGCCCAAGTTGTCAAACTTCACTAAGTTCACATGAGGTTGCACAAGGGTATAAAACAGTAAAAGATTTAAGTGCAACAGTTAAATTTAAAGTGAAAGATAGTGAAAATGAATATTTCCTAGGTTGGACGACAACACCTTGGACACTTCCAGCAAATGTCGCGCTCGCTGTACATCCAAATATGGAATACGTGAAAGCGAAACAAGAAGGTCATGTATACATTGTTGCAAAAGAACGTGTACAAGATGTATTAAAAGAAGACTATGAAGTACTATCTGTCCATAAAGGTGAAGAATTAGTAAGCACATCTTATATGTCGCCATTTCCAATGAACGAAGTTACAAATGGCTACCACGTTATCGCAGCAGATTTTGTAACGGCAGATAGTGGTACAGGACTCGTTCATATCGCTCCAGCATACGGAGAGGACGATTATAGAGTCGTTCAAAGTGAAGGGTTGTCATTCTTACATGTTGTAGATGAGAAAGGTGAATATACAGAAGCAGTACCATTTTTGAAAGGTAAATTTGTAAAAGATTGTGACGTAGATATCTTTCGTTATTTAGCGAAGGAGGGTTTACTTTATCATAAAGAAAAGTATGAGCATAGTTACCCACATTGTTGGCGCTGTGATTCACCACTTCTTTATTATGCAGGTGAAAGTTGGTTAATCCGAACGACTGCAATTAAAGATACATTTTTACAAAACAACGATACTGTTACTTGGTATCCAGATCATATGAAACATGGACGATTTGGTAAGTTTTTAGAAAACATGGTGGACTGGAATATTAGCCGAAATAGATATTGGGGAACACCATTAAACGTATGGGAATGTGAAAGTTGCGATCATCAATTCGCACCGAAAAGCATTGCTGATTTAAGAAAGCATAGTATGAAAGAGACACCTGAAGACTTAGAATTGCATAAGCCATATGTAGATGAAGTGCAAGTTTGCTGCGAAAAATGCGGAAGTACAATGAATCGCACACCAGAAGTAATTGATGTTTGGTTTGATAGTGGTTCGATGCCATTTGCGCAATATCATTATCCGTTTGAAAATAAAGAGTTATTTGAAGAACAGTTTCCAGCAGATGTAATTGCAGAAGGAATTGATCAAACACGCGGCTGGTTTTATAGTTTATTAGCTGTATCAGCACTATATACTGGAAAAGTACCGTATAAACGAGTGCTATCACTAGGGCATGTTCTAGATGAAGAAGGACAGAAAATGTCTAAAAGTAAAGGGAATGCACTAGATCCAGTTGATTTAGTAGAGAAGTTTGGTGCAGATGCTTTAAGGTGGGCTCTACTTGTTGATAGTGCTCCGTGGAATGCGAAACGTTTCTCTGAAAGAACAGTACTGGAAGCGAAATCTAAATTTGTAGATACGTTAATCAATGTGTATAGCTTCTACGTTTTATATGCAAATTTAGATGAGTATAATCCGAATGAAACATATGACGTAAAGCGGACGAAATTGGATGAATGGGTATTATCAAGATTGCATAGCACAACGAAAAAAGTGAGAACAGCACTTGATGATTATCAATTTACGAATGCAGCTCGTGAAATTGCGGCACTTGTAGATCAAGTAAGTAACTGGTACGTAAGACGATCACGTAATCGTTTCTGGGAATCTGGTATGAATGCGGAAAAAGCAGCTGCGTATGAAACACTTCATGAAGTGCTTGTGACAATTAGTAAATTAATTGCACCGTTTACACCGTTTGTCGCTGAAGATATTCATTTGAATTTAACTGGAAGTAGCGTTCATTTAGAGGATTATCCAGTTGTAAATGAATCATTACTTCAGCCGAAATTAGAAGCGGAAATGGATGCTGTTTTACAAGTTGTTGAACTTGGAAGAAGTAACCGTAATCAGCATTCTTTAAAAGTAAAACAGCCGTTAGCGGAACTTGTACTACTTGAGCATAATGAAAATGATATGGACTGGGAATCTTATCGTGATATCGTCATGGATGAGTTAAATGTGAAGGCGTTCCATGTTGAACTCGATGAAACGAAATACACATCCTATCAATTAAAGCTGAATTTTAAAACGGCTGGGCCGAAGTTCGGTAAAAATGTGAATGCAGTAAATGGCTGGCTAAAACAACTGTCACAAGAAGAAGTACAAAACTTTGTCTCTACAGAAAGAGCGGTTTACGAAGCAGCATCAGGAGAAGAAGTAGTTGTAACGACTGAAGATGTATTAGTAGAGAAAGTTGCAAAATCAGGATTCTCTAATACGACTAACGGACAATATACAGTTATGTTAGATACGAATGTAACGGAAGAATTGTTACAAGAAGGAGTAGCACGTGAGTTTATTCGCGCTGTTCAAGAATATCGTAAGCAGTTGAATTTACCAGTAAATTTACGAGTGGATGTTATTCTTGATACAGAGGAAGAACTACAGCAAACGTTAACGAATCATAAAGAGTTGTTGAAAGAAAACTTACTCGTTAAACAATTTACATTTAGTCACTTAACGAATGAAGACGATGAACTTTCTTTAGGTGAGACAAAAGTCCGAATTAAATTAAGTTCAGCTCATTAAAGGAAAGGAAGTTGGAATCATTCCAACTTCCTTTTTCTGTGCTAGAAATGTATCCGGCTATTTTCCGCATAATCCATTCGATTGGACCTCTAGCACATATCTTACCTCATAGCTCACTAAAAACAATACTGTATATTTCTACAGTATTGTTTTCACTTTACACATAAATATTGAGAAACTTTCACTCACCCTAAATGGAAAGGTAATAGAATTGTTTATAGAGAATTAAACGTAGATTCAATTTTTATCCATCCATTTTGTAAAGAATGATTGCCTAGTGGGAATGGGGAAAGGTTGAGCTACTTTATTAGGGGGAGTGGTTCTATGTTTAATAAAAAAATGGTGGCAATGGCGATGACTGTGCCATTAGTAATGGGGACGATTTCTACGGTTTCAGCATTGGAAAAACAACAGCAAGTAAAGCTAGAGGCGTATTCACCTCAGAAAAAAGCAACTGAATATTTAAAAGAAAATGCTTCGCAATATGGATTAAAAGCAGACCTTTCAGACTTGCAATATATTTCTACAACAGAAACGTCAGTAGCTTCATATGTTAGGTTCCAACAAGTTGTGAATGGTGCACCTGTATTTTCAAATCAAATTACAGTAACTCTAAACGGAGAGGGAAAGGGTGTACTTGCTGTTTCTGATTATCAACCTATTAAAGCTGTGAAGCAAGTAGCGGAAAAAATTAGTGAAAAAGATGCAATACAAAAATCAATGGCGTATGTTGGAGAAGCAAGTGAGCAAAACTTATGGGCTCCTACAGAGAAAGAATTTGGATATATTGTTGAAGAAGGAATTGCTCGTCCAGTATATAAAGTTGTAGTCCATTCTAATAATCCATTTGGTGCATGGGAAACATTTGTTGATGCAGAAAATGGAAAGTTAATTAAAAAGGTTGATATAAACCGTAAAGCAGAAGGATCAGGAAAAGTATTTTTACCTAACCCAGTCGTATCTAGCGGTAGTAAAGTAGGTTTAAAAGATAACAATGATGCAGATTCAACAGCATTAACGAACCAATTAAAGACTGTTACGTTAAAAGGTTTAGATGGGACAGGATTTTTAATTGGAGAGTATGTAACGATTTCTTCAAAAGCAAAAACGAAATCTACAAACTTACAATTTAACTATACACGTGCAAATGATAGCTTTGAAGATGTCATGTCGTATTATCATATCGATACTTTACAACGTTACATTCAAAGTCTAGGTTTTAAAAATATTAATAATCGCTCTATTAAAGTGAATGTAAATGGAACGACGGCGGACAACTCGTTTTATTCTCCGACAACGAAAGCTTTAACATTTGGTACTGGTGGAGTAGATGATGCAGAAGATGCTGGTATTATCGCACATGAATATGGACATTCAATTCAAGATAACCAAGTTCCTGGCTTCGGTAGTTCTGCAGAAGGTGGAGCGATGGGAGAAGGGTTTGGTGATTTCTTAGGTGCTACGTATGAAGATGCAGTATCGACAACAGGCTACGGAAAAGCATGTGTTGGAGAATGGGATGCGACTGCGTATTCTAGTTCAGATCCGACGTGCTTACGCCGATTAGATAATAATAAAGTGTATCCGAAAGATATTACGAATGAAGTACATGATGATGGAGAAATTTGGGCTCAAGGACAATATGAGATGGCGCAAGCATTTGGTCGTGATGTAGCAACTAAAATTATTTTACAATCGCACTGGTCGTTAACACCAAACTCTAAATTCAGTGATGGAGCGAAAGCGATTAAGCAAGCGGATGCTCTTTTATATGGTGGACAACATGCTGCGGATATCGATCGTATTTGGGCAGCGAGAGGAATTAGTACGAATTAATATAAAAAGTCGTGGCATGTATAAGCCACGACTTTTTAATTTGCTTAAGAACTGGTACTAGTAAATAAAGCTATATCAATGATAGTGTGAATATATCCGTATCCCATTTACTTTTTAGCTTCTTTAAAAACAAAATGCTCTTTAAATTTTCTAGATTCAACTTTTTGACCATTTCGCATCGATCGGAATGGGTGTTCTTTCCATGTAATAATAACATCAACTTCATCTGCTTTTGTAGCAACAGGTAAATTAGCGTGTTCAAATCCAGTTTTTCCACTTGCTAAACGGTTTTCCTTTAGGGAGAAGAGTTCATATTTCGTTTTTGTTTTTGGCTCGTTGCGGAATACTTCGACTTGTACATTATATACTTCACTGTTTCCAACATTTTTCACTGAAAATTGATATGTTTGAAATTCATCTTTTTTAGCTTGAAGCATATTCTTGTTTGTTTTTTTCGGTTTATCAATATTCACTTGCCATTGATCAGAGTTTTGAGAGATTGGTAAAGATTTTGGTGAATAGGCGTACGTTTCGTTTACTACAATTAGGCAAAACAATAGGAGAAAGAAACTAATCGCTTTTTGCATATACACACCTCGCTATAAAATTTTTATTAATATGTGTAAATAAAACAGAAAATATGTAATTAAATGGAAGGTGATTAGTACTTTGATTCGAATGAATTTGAAAAAACTTGAAGAGGTAATAGATGGAGAAGGGTTATACGAATCGTTTCATCATTTAGAAATACATGGTGTCTGTATAGATTCCAAAAACATGAAAGAAGGAAAGTTATTTGTTCCAATCATTAGGGTGAAAAATGGGCATGAGTATGTGAAAGAAGCAATGGATAATGGAGCTGTCGCTTCCTTGTGGAAAAAGTCTTACGGTACTCCGCCAAAAGGGATTCCAATTATATTTGTGGATGACACTTTGTTTGCTTTGCAACAATTGGCACAATTTTATCGAAGAGAGATAAATGTAAAAGTAATAGGAATTACAGGTAGTAATGGCAAGACTACGGTAAAAGATATGATAGGAAGCATTTTAAGTTCAACCTATAAAGTGCATAAAACAAAAGGTAATTTTAATAGTCAAATCGGTTTGCCGTTAACAATTTTAGAAATGGAACGAAATACTGAGTTCTTAATACTTGAAATGGGAATGAGTGAAAAAGGACAAATTCGAAATTTATCACGAATCGCACAGCCAGATGTAGCGGTGATTACAATGATTGGACAGTCTCATTTAGAAACGCTTGGATCAAGAAAAGAGATTGCGAAGGCTAAATTAGAGATTATTGACGGGTTAAGAGAAAATGGTTTGTTCTTATATAATGGTGATGAGCCATTGCTTTCTCGAAATAATAAAACGTCGAGTGTAAATTGTAAGACATTTGGTGAAAAGGATACAAATGATTTGTTTCCAACGAACGTACAATTAGATGAATATGGTGTTCATTTTAAATTAAATCATTCAAAAATACAGTACGATGTTCCCTTATATGGAAAACATAATATTTTTAATACGATTGTCGGAATCGCTGTAGGTCAATTTTACAATGTCCCTACAGAAAAAATACAAGAAGCATTGCAGCAAATAAATATTACACAAATGCGCTTTCAGTTTTTAACTGCTAAAACAGGTTTTACAATTATTAACGATGCATGGAATGCCAGTCCTTCCTCCATGAAGGCTGCAATTGAAACGTTACAGAAGTTAAATGCCTATAAGAAAAAAATGATAGTGATTGGGGATATGTTGGAGTTAGGGAAGAAAGGTGAAACATATCATAGAGAAATTGGTAAAATGTTAAATGAGGAGAGCATTCAATATGTATTTACGTATGGAGAGTTAGCCAAAATTGTAGCGGAAGAAGCAAGAAAGAACTATCATGCAGGAAAAGTACAATCATTTGATAATAAAGCCGAGATAGCAGAGGAAGTACTAAAAATTATAACGCAAAATGATGTTGTATTATTAAAAGGCTCACGTGGAATGGCTTTAGAGGAGATTGTACAAAAGTGGATTTGAAAAATCAAAATATATTTAAAAAGACTTGCGTTTTATAAAGTAAAGAGATAGAATACTCTGTAAATATAAAAAGTGATGATCAGGAAAAGTATATGATGCAAAGGTCTACAGAGAGCAATCGGTTGCTGAGAAGATTGCGATACCGCATGATGGAAAGACACCTGTGAGTGTTGCTTTGAACGTGATAATTAGTAAAAGCAAACGGTACCTACCGTTATCAGGGCTAAGATGGTCATTATGACAATTTGGGTGGTACCGCGGAAAAATTCGTCCCTATTTATAGGGGCGGATTTTTGTATTCTTTGAAGGGAGGTGAGTGACCGTGGATGATGACGATGATAACAATAACGTAAATAAATATAAATTTACTGGAGGGAAATGTAATGAAGCGTTCACTCACAAAAGAATGTACAAAGCAAAGCGGAAAAGTTGTATTACTTCAAGGATGGGTAAAAAAGATTCGTCATCTAGGTAATGTTAGTTTTTTATTAATAAGGGATCGATCAGGGGTTATGCAATGCGTATTAGAAAACGAGCTAGCTGGATTTAAAGTAGATGTGGAGAGTGTTGTTCAAGTCGTAGGCCAAATAGTAGAGACTTCGAAAACAGAATTAGGGATTGAAGTGCTTGCTCACGAAGTGAAAATATTAAATGGCGCAGAACCACTTCCATTTGAAATAAATAAAAAGAAGTTACAAGTTGGCTTAGATCAACTACTGAATGAACGGGTATTATCATTAAGACATGAGCGAACCGCGGCTATATTTAAAGTGAAATCTACGCTCGTCCAGAGCTTTAGTAAATTCCTTATAGAGAACGATTTCACACGTATATTTACTCCAAAAATTGTTTCGCAAGGGGCAGAAGGAGGAGCAAATGTTTTTAAGTTGCCATACTTCCAAAAAGAAGCGTATTTAGCTCAATCACCACAGTTTTATAAGCAAATGATGGTAGCGGGAGGATTAGAACGTGTGTTTGAAATTGCACCTGTATATAGAGCGGAACATCACAATTCTTCCCGTCATTTGAATGAATATATATCGTTAGACGTAGAGATTGGCTTTATAAATGATTTTCATGAAGTGATGCAATTAGAAACGGATGTATTACGATATATGTTTCAACAAGTAGCAAAAAACTGTGAGAAAGAACTACAACTATTACAAATAGAAGTACCTGTTATTACAGAAATACCGAAAATTACATTGTTACAAGCACAAGAAATTTTGAAAAGTAAGTATCGGAAAGAATCGCCAATTGGTGATTTAGATACAGAAGGTGAGAAGTTACTAGGGAAATATGTGAAGGAAACATATAAGAGTGAATTTGTTTTCATTACACATTATCCGAAAGAAGCGAGACCGATGTATACGATGCCGAATAACGAGAATCCATCTATTACTGATTCGTTCGACTTACTATATAAAGGATTAGAAATAACATCAGGGGCACAGCGAATTCATAATTATGAAATGTTACTAACTTCTTTTAAAGAAAAAGGATTACATCCCGATAAGTTTCAATCGTATTTAAATACATTTCGATACGGTTGTCCTCCGCACGGTGGTTTTGGAATTGGATTAGAGAGAGTTGTATATAAATTTTTAGAATTATCGAATGTGAGAGAAGCGAGCGCTTTTCCAAGAGATTGTACGCGTCTTATACCATAACATGAGCACCCTTCTATAGTATAGAAGGGTACTTTGCATTTTAATAAAAGTGGAAGAGAATAATAATATTTTTCGTGTGAAAATATGTAAATTATATTAAGAACATTTTATAATGAATTGAGAAAAAGAAAATTCATAAGTTATAATGAAATATGAATATAAAAAAAGTTCATATAATAATGTATGGAAGGGTATGAAACATGTTATATCAAACTCAAGCAACACAACAAACACCAGCTTATATAATTTATCTTCTTGATGTAAGCGCATCAATGAACCAAATGATGGATGCAGGCGGAGAAGAAAAAAGAAGAATTGATATTGTAACGGATGCTCTTTCTTTAGCGATTCGCCAAATGGTATTTCGTTCAACAAAAGGTAGTCGCCTGCTTCCGAGATATAAGTTATCTATTTTAGCCTATAGCGATCATGTTTTTGATTTATTGGGTGGTGTGAAAACAATAGATGAGGTAGCAAGACTGCGCCCATTAGAAAAAATTCAAACGCATCGTTTAACTGATACAGCAAAAGCTTTCTCTGTAGTGGAGAAGTTATTGCAAAAGGAATTACCAAATTTACAAGATGGACCAGCCCCTGTTGTTTGTCATATGACAGATGGGGCTTCAACTGGTGAAGATCCAGAATTAATTGTACGAAGAATTATGAATATGTCTGTACCTGATGGAAACGTACTAATTGAAAATATTTTTATTTCAGATGAAATTATGCAAGAGCAAATTTCTAATATAAAGAAGTGGGAAGGGATTATGCCAAATACAGAGATTACAGATGAATATGGTGCAAAGTTGCAAAGACTTTCATCGCCTATACCTCAAAGCTATCGTGAGATGATGACGGAGCATGGGTTTCATATTGCAGATGGTGCTGTGATGATGTTTCCAGGGACAAATGCGGACTTAGTATCACTTGGATTTCAAATGTCTGCCGCAACGCCGGTTCGATAGGAGGGGAGTATGTTGAAATATATCCTCTCGCAAAAGAAAGAAACGATATTGCAAGAAAAGAAAATGAAACATTTTACATATCGATATAGCTATGTAAGAGCAAAGGAAACGCAGGATTTAAATGAGGGTGGACAAGACTTCCTAGTATTTCAAGATAATGGAACTCGTTTCATATTTGCGTTATGTGATGGTGTAGGGCTGTCTTTTCATGGTGAAATTGCTGCAGAATTTCTTGGTATGAAGTTAGTAAACTTGTTTGATACATGTCAAGGAAGTGGACTGGATATTGCTACATTATTAAATGAACAGTTAAATAATTGGATAGAAGAAGCTTCAGAGGAAGTGAATGCATTTCGATTGCCAGAACAAACACCGTGGTTACTTCGCGATGTCTTGGAGGAAAAGCGAAAACAAGGTAGTGAAGCTATGTTTATTGGTGGGAAAATAGAACTTATTCCAAATGAAGATAAAGTACAAATAACGATAGTTACACATGGCGATTCATTTGTACAATTGTTTCAAGATAAAGAGAATTGTTCGAATGTAATGAAGTTTGAGAGAAATATAGAGAAAAGATGGTCTACACGGCGAGGCATTATTGGTGGGGAATTGGCGGTTTTTTCAAAGACATTATCTAGACAAGAAGCGAATCGGATAGTTATTCACTCAGACGGACTTACGCTGCTTAAGCAGTATAACGTTGAGGAAGTGTTAAAAGAAATTGAGAGGGCACAGAACTCTCCGACAAGCGATGATATTTCATTTTTAGATGTTTCTTGGTAATAAACACGATGGAAAAAAGGTGAATAAACGTGGAAGAGATTATTGTGACATACATAAAACAGTCAAATGAAGAAATTGATATTGCAATTCCAAATGACGTAAAAGCGGTACAAATTATTGAAGCAATTTTACATCATGAAAAAATAGATGAAACATTGAGCGGTATGTATGAAATTAGAGTGACAAAAGATAAAGAAGAATGGCATTCTATTCGAAATGATGAAACGTTGCGCGATAATGATGTGTGGGATGGACAATATGTAATGCTACATAAAAAAGGAGCAATTATCCCTTCTTTTGAAATGATGCCAGCAGAAGAAGTTTATAATGAACCCGTTAAACAAGATATGTCTTCTAGTGAAGAAGATTATGTATGGAAAATCATTGAGTAATAGTTTTTGGATGGGGAAGGAGAAATGTTTTGTGCAAAAGTCACCGTATTTTCAACGCTCTCCGCGTGTGAAAGTAGATATACCAACAGGGGATGTTATTATTCATGATCCACCGAATATACCGGAGGAGCCGAAGTTTTCAATTGAAACAATGTTAATGCCTGCAATGATGACGGTTTTAACATTAGTGTTATATTTTGTAATGATGAAATTTATGAAGATGAATGCAAGTTATATGCCATTAATGATGGTTTCAAGTATTCCGATGTTGGGATCATATATAATTACAACGATGGGACATTTCCGTAAAAAGAAAGAACATCGTCAAATGGTTGAACAATTACAAACAAGATATTTAGAGCAAATTCAAAAGCATCGAGTGGAATTAGATACGTTAAAGGTTGAACAAGCAAAATATTTAATTACACAAAATCCAAGCCCATTAAAAAGTGTACAAAGAATTGAAAATCGGGAAAGTAATTTATGGGAGAGAACACCTGAAAGTCCGGACTTTTTAGATATTCGTATTGGAACTGGAGAAAGACCATTCCTTGTAGAATTGAAGGTGCCTGAGCAGAAAGGTTATGAAGAAGACCCATTAGTTACAGAAGCACAAAATGTGAAAAGGGATTTCAATACGATACCGAATGGCCATATTTCAATTTCTTTGAAAAAAAATGATGTAATTGGTGTAGTCGGAAATAAAGAAGATAGACTAAACTTTATTCGAATTGTAACGACGCAAATTATGACGCATCATGCACCAAATGAAGTGAAAATAGCAGCATTTTATCATGAGAAGGAGAAAAAACAGTGGGATTGGATGAGGTGGCTTCCTCACGTATGGGATGAACAGAGAAGTATGCGCTTTTTATCTGAAAATCAACAAGATGCACAGAAACTAGCTGAAGTACTATTTACCCCACTTAATATGCGTAGAATCTATAATTCTTCTGCGCAAGCAGATGCAAAAGTTCCTTTAATTCCGATGTATGTATTTTTCTTATCAGCGAGAGAATTTTTAGAAGATGATCCTTTAACTCCAATGTTACTTAGAGAAGGTGAAAGTGTAGGAGCTTCTACATTTATTTTTGCGGAACAAAAGGAACGCTTACCGATGGAATGTGATCTTGTAATAAGCTTAAATGGAGAAAATGGTGAGTTAGTAGAAACGTTTTCAAGCTCAGCTGAAAATAGTGGAACAACGCGTGCTAGTTTTAAAGTGGATCGACTTTCATTCGAGCGATGTGAACTAGGAGCGCGAAGCATTGCTCCAATTCGAATGAAAAGTTCTACAGCAGCCAACATTCCGAAAGTATTAACATTTTTAGACTTGTTTCAAGCTAAAAATATGGAAGAGTTACAAGTGCTAGAGAGATGGAAAGAAAATCGATATCCGACTTCATTACCGGTTCCAATTGGTGTAAGAGAAGGAAGTAAACCTGTTTTTCTAAATATTCACGATAAAATAGAGAAAAAAGGGCATGGTCCACACGGTCTAATGGCTGGTACAACAGGATCAGGAAAAAGTGAAGTAATTCAGTCTATAATAGCAGCGTTAGCAGCAACCTATCACCCTCATGAGATGGCATTTATGCTTATCGATTATAAAGGTGGTGGGATGTCAAACACATTTGCGGGATTACCGCATATTATTGCATCTATTACGAACTTAGAGGACCCGAACTTAATTGAGCGTGCCAGAATTTCATTAAAGGCAGAATTAGAACGGAGACAAAAATTATTCATTCAAGCTGGAAATGTTCAGCATCTAGATGAATATTATGAAACAAGCTGGCGTGAAAAAGAACCTTTACCACATTTATTTATTGTTATTGATGAGTTTGCTCAAATGAAAAAGGAACAACCAGAATTTATGGACGAGCTAATTAGTGTCGCTGCAATAGGAAGGACATTAGGAGTTCACTTATTATTAGCAACTCAAAAACCTTCAGGGGTTGTAAATGATAAGATTTGGAGTAACTCGCGTTTTCGAATTTGTTTACGTGTCCAAGATGATGCGGATAGTCGTGAAATGTTAAAGATTCCAGATGCATCTAAAATCAATGTACCAGGACGAGGATATCTCCAAGTTGGTAGCAATGAAGTGTTGGAATTATTCCAATCTGCATGGAGTGGAGCACCTTATAACCCAGATGAAGAGAAAGTTCTTGATATTGTTGACTTTACAGAAGTGAAGCTTTCCGGTGAAAGAATAAAAGTGAAAAAGCGTCCAAAACCAATGACAAATAGTCCAAAGCAATTACAAGCTTTTATTCAATATGTACAGAGCGTATCAGAAAAAGAAAATATTAAAGCATTACCAGGACCATGGCTGGATCCATTACCGGAAAAATTATTGTTAAAAGAATTTTATGCTATGGAAAATTGGACAATTGGTGAGTGGAATAAACCGAAAGAATATTTACAAGTAACAATAGGATTAATTGATGATGTTGCAAATCAAGCGCAATTTCCGTTGAAGTTAGATTTACAAGAAGGACATTTAAATATTTATGGTATGCCAGGAACAGGAAAAACAACGATGTTACAAACAATTATTATGTCCTTAGCAGTATCTCATACACCAGAAGAAGTGAATTTTTATATTATTGATTTTGGTCGTATGTTCTTAGATTTTAGAGATTTACCTCATGTAGGCGGGGTTGTACAAGAGGACGAAAATGAAAAAATGAAACGTCTATTCGGATTTTTAAAGAAGGAAATCACGCATAGAAAAGAGAGTTTTTCTAATATAGGTGCAAAGTCATTCTCTATGTATAATCGAATGGTTGGAAAGAAAATTCCTGCTATCGTTGTAATGGTAGATGGTTATATAAGATTTAAAAATGAATTTGAAAAAGAGAATGAAGTATTAGAAATGTTATTACGCGAATCAAGCACATATGGCGTGTACTTCTATTTCTCACTTAATCAAACAATTGATATGTTTGATCGTGTTCGTAATAATATACCGATGGCAATTACATTTGAATTGCAAGATAGAGCTGAATATCCTAGTTTAGTTGGTAGACCAAATTTCCCGTTAATTGAAGTTCCTACTGGCCGTGGGTTAATGAAAGGTCAACCACCTGAATTGTTCCAAGCAGCACTACCGTTTATAGGTGAAAGTGAATTAGAATACTCACAGCAATTAAAAACGATTATTCAAAAAATGGGCAGTGAATGGAATGGTGAAAAAGCAAAAGAGATTCCAATGGTTCCTAAAGAAATATTTGTAGAAGATTTAGTTGAGCAATTAGAACCAACTCAAATTTCTGCAGGAGTTGAAACAGATGATATCTGTTTGCAAAATTTTTCATTGGACGAAATGAATCATATATTTATCGGTGGAAGAATAGAAGGTGGAAAAACATCATTATTACAAACACTTCTTTTCACTACTACATACCAATACTCTCCAGAAAAGGTTGAGCTATACTTAGTAGACCTTGGTGAAAGACCTACTGGCATATTAGCTCTTGGAGATTTACCTCATGTGAAGAAGAAAGTTACAAATGATATGCAATTAAAAGAAATGTTAGATGAATTGTTAGAGCTAATAAATAATAGAGAAGCAGTAGTACCTTCTATAGATCCAAACGTAACAGTGGAGTTTCCATATGAGAAAATAATCATTGCAATTGATGATATTGATCAAATGTTAACTGTATTATCTATTGATTATGAGGCGAAAAATAAAATGGAACTAATAGTTCAAAATTGTAAGAATAAAGGGATTCATTTTTTAACGGCGGCTACAACATCTAGTGTAAATAACTTTTCACATGAAAAATGGTTTGCGGAAATTAGAAAGAGAAGTATTGGTTATTTATTAGGAACGACTCACAATAACGATGTGTATTTCTTTAATATGAAACTTCCACATGCTGAAATGGATCAAGAATTATTAAGTGGGGATGGATATTGCATACGTAGAAAGCCAATAAAAATAAAATGTGCATATACACCGTTACATTTACTTCGCACGATGATAGACAAAATTAGTGTGAAATGGTCTGAATTAAAAGTGAAATAATATTAAAATAGGGTTAAATTACTATAAAATAGAATTTTTTTGCAATTTAACTCTTTTAAAATTGTATGAATATAGTTTATAATCTAATTGTTGTATCATTTATGATTTGAAAGGGGAAATTAATACAATGACAGAAATTAAAATTAGACCAGAAGACCTTGAAAGAATTGCTAATAACTTTAATAACGCAGCTGCGGAAGCGCAAAGTCAAGTTAATAGACTTGAAGGCGATATTAAAAGTTTAGATGGTCAATGGGCTGGGTCAACACAAGCGAAATTCAGAGGGGAATTTGAAAATTCTAAACAAAAAATGCAACAATATATTCCTATTTTAGAAGGAATTTCGAGAGACCTAAAACGTATTGCTGAGAAATTCCGTAGTACAGATAACACATACTAAGAATAGAACAATTGCAAAAGACCAGGAGCTATTGTTCCTGGTCTTTTTTTGAAAAATTGTTATACGAGAGTAAGGGGATAAAATGGGATTCCGACCAGAAGTAGGAGAAAAAATTAATCTTAATAAAGATGTTTATCGTTTTGAGAAACACCCAGCTGTAATTGGTATTGAGATGCCCTATGGTCAAGAGGGAAGACAAGGAACAGTTTATCAATTACAACAGGAAAATGGTGTAGAACGAATTGCATTAAAAGTTTTTAAGGAACGCTATCGTGAGGAAAAACATCAACTAGCATTTTTGAAACCACTTTCTTCCTTAGTGGGTCTGAAAGTATGTTCACGCTATATTGTTACTAAAGAAGAACATACATCTGCTATCGAAAAATCAGAAGATCTTGCTAATAGTATTGTAATGCCTTGGATTGAAGGTCCAACTTGGGCTGATATTTTACAAGAACAACGAATGTTATCAAAAGAACAATGTTTCTTTATTGCAGAAGCATTTCTTACAACACTTAAAATGATGGAAGAAAATGAAGTTGCTCATAATGATTTATCGTCTAGCAACGTACTTGTACCTTTCTTAAGTGAAAATGCAATTGAAGGCCAACACAATATAGAACTTGTTGATGTTGAGCAAATGTATGGCCCAGAAACGAAAAGACCTTCATTATTGCCAGCAGGTTCAGCGGGTTACGCACCAAAGTATTTGACAAGTGGAGTATGGCAAAAAGAAGCCGATCGATTTGCTGGGGCTATTTTATTAGGAGAAATATTAAGTTGGTGTAGTGAAGAGGTTCGAAATAAAAAATGGACGGATGCAAGTTACTTTAAAACGGAAGAAATGCAGATAGAATGTGAAAGATATACGTTACTTCAGCAAGTATTACATAATCAATGGAACGGGGAAATTGCAAAATTATTTAAGCAGGCATGGAGTAGTAATTCTTTCGCAGAATGCCCAAGCTTTGCACAGTGGTACGATGTATTTAATAGCGTGAGAGAAAGAATAAAAATTGATGCGGAAAGGCAGTCAGCAGAAGAACACTCTCTTTTTGTATCAAAATGTTTGGAAATTGCAAGATTATTAGAAGAGAGAGGATTTAAACAAGCGGCATTATATGAATATAAAATAATTTTCAATTCACTCAATCCATCAACAGCTCTGCAAAAAGAACTCGCATATATCATTCAAACTATGGAGAGTCAAGAGCCTGAAATAAATAATAAAATGGTCCTACAACATTATTTGGAATTAGCTACTGAATTGGAACGAGAAAACAATGCAGCATTTGCTTGTTTCGTCTATTCACGAATCGTACAATTTCCAAACATTGATCAGGCGTTAAAACAGGAAATTGAAAGCATTATTGAAGAGATAAAAGAAGGCGAAGGAACAGAGTCGCAGCAAGAAGTAGCAGCTACAATTACAGTTCCAAATAGCATTCTACAGAGCCGGAAACAAACGAAAAAACAAGTGGAATATGATATAGATGATGAGATTTTAAATGCAAAAGCATCAAATCAACCACTTACAATAGCGCATGAACAAAGTGAACCATCGGCTTTTTCTACATGGTGGAAAAAGAATAAAAAACGGATTTTGATTATTAGCTCAACTGTAGTTGTTGTAATAGGTGGTTCGACGTTGTTTTATTTCTACACAACAAACGCGAAATATCAAAAGTTTATGGAACAAGCACGACAAGCTTATGATGATAAAAAATATACAAAAGCAGAAGAAGCTGTTGGACAGGCAATTGCTGTGAAGAGTAAAGACGAGGCTTATCTCCAATTAGCAACGATTTACGTTGCTGAAGGAAAAAATAAAATTGCAATCGATTATATTACAAAACTAATAAAAGATAGAGAAATAGATAAAGAAAATAATGAAGCTGCTTATCTATTAGCCTCAGCAAATTTCCGAATTGGGAAATATCAAGAAGCAGTGCAAAATTTTGAACAAGCGCTAGCGAATAATGCAAAGGGAATTGAACCATACAAAAAAGATGCAATGCGAGATTTAGCTGTAAGTCATATGAAAATGAAAGAATTTGAAAAAGCGGAAGATGTTATTGTTAAAATGAGTACGAAAACAAATGAGGATAAGGCAATTGTTTCATATTTAAAAGGTCAACTATCAACCGCAACAGTACAGTTAGACAAAGCAGAATCTTTCTTTAAAGAAGCTATCATGCAAGATTCAAAGAATGCCATATATACAATTGAACTTTCAAATTTATATGTGCTTTGGAATAAAACAAACTTAATTGATAGTGCGAAGAAAGAAATGAATTATCAACAAGCATCTCACATTTTACAAGTAGCAATTCAAAAAGATATGAAAAATATTGAGTTGTTAAATCAACTTGGAATTGTGTATTACGAAGCGGGTCAATTTTATGAAACGCGAGATGGTGCAAAGAGTACTGCTGCATATCAGCAAGCGTTAGAAGCTTACAATAGAGTTGTCAGCAGTGGAACACGCGACATAAATACGCTTGTAAATATAGGGATTTTATACGATAAAGTGGGACAAGGGAATGAAGCAGAGAAGCTTTTCACAGAAGCATACGCACAAAACGATGAAAATCCGCATGTGAATTTTGCATTCGGGATGTTTAAAATTAAACAGAAAAAATACGAGGAAGCAAGTCGTTTCTTAAGAAAAACAGTGCAAGCAAATGAAAATGAATCTGAAGTAAAAGCCGCGCAAGAAAAGCTAACAGAAATGAAAACAAACGGTTGGATTCAATAAAGATAGGAAAAGGGGAAAAGGACATGGAGGAAAACAATAATAACTTAGGGAAAAAAGTCGCTATATCAGTAATGTCGGTAGCATTACTAGGAACATCAGGATATCTTGTGTATGACAAAGGCTTTAAAACAGCAGGAAAAGAACCAGTAAAACTAGCAAGTAATACAGAAGAGAAAAAAGATGATCGTATTACAGGGGGCGATTTACAGTCTATGTTCCCAAATTTAGTCGCTGATCCTGCAAAAAAAGATGAAAAACCCGGCGAAAAACCAACTATTAATTTAGCAGACTTAATTGGAAATAATAAATCACCAATTACACCGGTAACGTATAAACCAGATGAAGTATCGGTGGAAAAGAAAGATCCACAAATCAAATTATCGGATGCACCAACTCCACAAAAACTAGATTTACCAACTAATGTGGTTGGACCTGTGGCGGAACCAAGTAAAAATAATGATAATGCTCAAATACCTACATCTACTGTAGAACCGCCAAAAACTAACACCGAAACAGGAGGAACTGGAACAGGAGGAACTGGAACAGAAGGAACTGGAACAGGAGGAACTGGAACAGAAGGAACTGGAACAGAAGGGACTGGAACAGGAGGGACTGGAACAGGAGGGACTGGAACAGGAGGGACTGGAACAGAAGGAACTGGAACAGGAGGAACTGAAACAGAAGGGACTGAAACAGGAGGAACTGGAACAGGAGGAACTGAAACAGAAAAACCAAAACCAGAACCAAAACCAGAACCAGAACAAAAACCGGATCCAACACCAACACACCCAACAATTACAGTATCACCAAAAACGGGTGACATTTTAGTTGAGTGGTACGCTGGAAATGGAAAATATTACTCATCTGTTTTCTTTAATGATTTTTATACGAGTCAAAAAGAACTAGATGAAAATGCATTAAATAATTTAACAAACTACTATAGCAAAAAAGAAGACTGGACGCTCGTTAGCCAATTGAATACACCATCAAAATCAAAATCAATAGCTGAACATAAGTTAGCATTAGATAATGTAGAACAAATTCTTACAAGTGGTGAATATTCAAATGAGAGAGCGCTATTCTATTTACGTAATCAAATGAACGTACTGAATGAATCGGTTACCACTCAAGAAGAGCTACAAAGATATTTAAGTGAAAATAAGAAGGATTATATTAAATCTGTAGCAGAAAAAGTTTATCAAACAGCAACAAAAGAAAAAAGAGAGTGGTCAAATACAGGGGATGTAGCATCTTTAGAACAAGCATTAAGTAAATTTTATTTAGTTACATCAGTATTTGAAAGTGTAGATCCTGCATTAGTAGAAAAAGCGAATCAAGATGTAGAAGAGATTTTCAACAAGTTATTACAAGAAGAATTACAGAACCTTAATATCCAAACATCAGTAGTGCAGTCTACAACTAAAACAAAAGAAAATGCAAGCACGGTAAAAGAAAATACTAGTAGTAATGAAGAAAAAGTAGTTACAGAAGAAAATGAGGCAACAAGTACACTAGCTGAGAAAAACCAAAAAGATGCAAAGACTGAAGGTGCCAAAAATAACGAGAAAACAAGTAATATCGATTCAAGTACTCAAAAAGCACAAGTAAAATCTGAACCATTTAGTCAAGAAATCAATCAAATAGAAACATATTTAAATCCAGCGAATCCACAATATGAAAATGCTTTACTATTAGCAAATCAGTATGTTGATGGGGCAACAGGAGAACAAAAAGAAAAATTAGAGCAGCAATTTAGTGCGGCTGTAGAGGGACTTCGTGGACAAATTAAAGATTCTAATTTCAAAGTCGAAGATGCTATAAATAAAGCGAATTTATTAGCAAATACGGCAAGAGTAGAAAAATCTGTTCAAGATGAATCTCATAAATTATTAATGCCGCTAATGTTTGAAAGAAAAGCAAACGATGCTGCAAATAATGGAGAATATTATACAGCGGTATTAAATATTGCAAATGCAATTCGTACAAAGCACCCATTGGAACGTTCAAGAGAAGAAATGGTTAATTATGCGAATAAATTATGGATAGATACAGAAAATGAATGGAATAAAATAAATGGAACGACAGGATGGCAAAGTGAAGTAGGTAAAACATTATTACCATCATACACATTACTTGCACAGTTAAAAGATATTGATAAAACGATTGGTCAAATTAGTGGTATGAATATGATTGATAATGCATCCAAAAAAATGGAGGGAATTCAGCTTGTGCAATTAGCAGGTGATGAAGCAAATAAAGAAGGACAAACGAGCCTTTATAATGCTTTACATTATTATGGTCAAGCAGCTTCACGCGGTGTTGTTGACAAAACAGGATTTTCTAATGTTGCTGGTCTTGTAATTAAAGAAGCAAAACAGTTAGAAAAAACGCAATATAAATCAGCGTTAAACAACTATCAAATTTTATATAAAACACCAGGTATCGAAGAATTAGGAATTAAAGATGGGGTAAAAGCGGCAATTGAGTATTTGAGTACATTTGAAGCTGCAAAGGTAAGTGGAAATAAAGATACGATTGAAGATTTAGCTTCAGCAATTGAATTAACTTACCACTCTATGAAACTAGGATATCCAGAAGCAGATGCAAAAGAATGGATGAATACGGTAGCTCTAAAAATGTTGAATAAAGGTGCAGGATATATGTCCGCAACTGACACGAATAATGCATATAAATGTTTTGAATTTTTAAGTCGTGATAAATATGCAAATGCTATTAATGGAGAAATAACGAAACAAGCAAAAGAGAATGTAGATACAATTAAATCTATGAACGTTAAAAAATAATTTGCTATAACATTCGCCATCTTACCTTGAGTAAGATGGCGAATTTATTTCACATAAGGAGTGAAGTTCAATGAATTTACTAGAAATTTGTCCATTAGATGAGGCGTTAGTGGAAGCTTTACAGAATGAAGAAAAAAGAGTTCGTTTTTATGAGATATTACAGAAATCAAATTTGTACGTTGTTGCTTCGGTAGAGGGCGATACAACTGTAGATGAAGAAGGAAATTTGATTTCAACTGAAAATACACAATTGCAAATTCATTATTTTGAAATGGAAGAAGGATTAATGTTACCACTGTATTCTGATTTGAAACATTTAGAAATGGTTATTCCAGAAGAATGTCCATATGTCTCTATGAATGCAGTTGAATTATTAAAGACGATAGATTTAGAGGCAAATGTAATATTAAATCCAGGAACAAAATTTCAAAAATTATTTGTAAAGGAAGAAATTGAAGCGATTTGTGATAATAGTATTTTTGATGTTTTTTCTAAAGGGGATAAGTAAAAATTGATGCAGTTCTATTTCTTTTTGGTATAAAATAGAGGAAGGTGGGAGAAGGTTTGGAAATTAAGGTCAAACCTGAACAACTCGAACAAATTGCCAAAAACATATCAGAGATGCAAACACACAGCCAGAACATACAACAAAATCTCACTCAATCTATGTTTAGTATTCAATTGCAATGGCAAGGAGCAACGAGTCAGCATTTTTATGGGGAATATATGAGATCAATGAGACTCATGGAATCTTACATACGTAACTTACAAGTTACAGAAAAAGAATTACGGCGTATCGCTCAAAAGTTTCGTCAAGCAGATGAAGAATATCAAAAGAAACAAAATGAAAAATTGAAAGAAGCCCATAAAAAAGAAAAGAAACATGAAAAATCATGGTGGGAAAAGGGAATAGAAGGAGCAGCTGAATTCATTGGAGTAAATGATGCAATTCGTGCAGTTACCGGTAAAGACCCTATTACAGGAAAAGAATTATCATCAAAAGAAAGACTCATCGCCGCAGGATGGACACTCTTAAACTTTGTTCCTGTTGGAAAAGTGGCAAGTCTTGCTGGAAAAGGAATAAAGTATGTCGCTTCTAGCTTTGGGAAGACGATTGTAAAAGCAGGAAAAAGACTAGGCGAAGGCGTAACAATGGTAGCAGGAAAAGCAGCTGTTGATGGCATAAAAACAGCCAGCCACAAAGTAACAGAAGGTGTAAACTTTGTAGCCTCGACAGCAAAAGGATTTGCCGACAAAATCGGAAGTCTATGGAACAAAGGTGCCACAACCGTAAAAACAACCTTCTTGCAGGGGAATGAAAAGATTCAGCACGCAGTAAAAACATTAATGGATTACAAATGGATCCCAGGCGAGGGAAAAGGCTTCGCCATAGCTGGAGTAGGAAATGTCTCAGGAGGAGGACAGTATTCTCTGAAAGAGGCTTATCAGTATATGGAGAGTAAGGTTGTTAAGGGTACGGGTAATGGTAAGCATTTAAATGATGTACCTAAAATAAAAGAAATTGAAGTGAATTTTAATAGAAATGTAAAACATGATTCAGAAGAGTTTGCGAGACAATTAAAAGACCAAGAAAAAGGTATGAATGAGCTTACAGTGGATGAGTATTTAAAAAATCGTGAAAGATACATAGCACAGGGGCGAGCTATTGAAGGGAATGCTGCTCAACAAGCTGCTAGAGAAGAAGCTTATGTACAAAAGATAAATGAACTACAAAGAGAAGGATTAACGTTATCAAATGCCAAGAAAAAAGCCAAGGAATGGCTAGATACTCAAGCTGCACTTCACAACCCTGACCAGATAGCAGGTGGAAAGGCAGAAATAATAGGAGGTATGGGAGATAAAAGGATTAATTCTTCTATAGGTAGTCAATGGCGGTATAGAATTGATATTGTTGATGAACAAATTAAGGAATTAGCCAAAAACATGACACCAGAACAACTAAAAAGTACTTATTTGAATGTAAAATTAACACATTAGAGGAGGAGTTTAGATGGAACAATATTTAAAAGATTTTAAGTTGCATAATAAAGTTCCGAGTGAAATCATTGAAAAGTATAAACATGTAGTACCTAATGAAATAATAAATTTATGGAGTAATTATGGATTTGGTACATTTATGCAAGGGTATTTTAAAAGTGTAAATCCAGAGGAATTTAAAGAGATTTTGGAGGAGAGTAGTCAAAGATATAAGGATTCAATAGTATTGTTTGCTACGGGTATGGGAGACTTGGTTATTTGGTCAGATGGATATGTTAGATTACTTAATTACAGGTATGGTATAGTAAAGACCATTATGTTTACATTTGAATTTTTCTTTCAAAATATTGCTGATTTAGAATTTAGAGATGAAGATTTATCTTGGCAACCTTATCCTGAAGCGCTTAAACAATATAATGAGTTAGATTACGAGGAGTGTTTTGGTTATACACCTCTATTAGGTTTAGGTGGAGCAGAAAAAGTAGAGAACTTAAAAAAGGTCAAATTAAAGGAACATATTCTTATTATTACTAGTTTTATGGGGGCAGTACAATAAATAAATAGATATTTTATTACTAGGTAAATAGAGATATAGGATTCGTTCAAATGACTTAGACTTACTACTTAATTTATATTCTACAAGCGAATATGATAACGAAACACATTAACACATATATAAATCAATGAAAAACAAAGTTTATGTGAAGTGAATAAAAAAATAATAGGGTGTTTGAAAATACATACTCCATGATGGCTGTACCATCATGGAGTACTGTGTGCAATGATAGAATAGAAAACGAAGTACGAGCTTAGGCGATATGACATTTTACTAGGCGATGAATATAAACACATGGAATGTATTTGAAATTAATGAACTCGTACAAACTCGTAAGTTTTAACATAGTAGTTTTTATGACATACAAAAGGTGTCATACTTTTACTGCAAGATTTACAAATTTATGCTACTTAAAAACATATGAACTTAAAGCGCTTGATTGTCTATGAAAGGCAACAAGTGCTTTTTTCGTCTTAGTATAGAAATAAGATATAATAAGAAAGTTAATATTTTGTTAGATTGATAAAATAAAAAGTAACTGTCGATGGCATAAAAACAGCCAGCCACAAAGTAACAGAAGGTGTAAACTTTGTAGCCTCCACAGCAAAAGGATTTGCCGATAAAATCGGAAACCTATGGAACAAAGGTGCCACAACCGTAAAAACAACCTTCTTGCAGGGGAATGAAAAGATCCAGCACGCAGTAAAAACATTAATGGAGTACAAATGGATCCCAGGCGAGGGAAAAGGTTTCGCCATGGCTGGAGTAGGAAAGGTCTCAGGAGGAGGACAGTATTCTCTGAAAGAGGCTTATCAGTATATGGAGAGTAAGGTTGTTAAGGGTACGGGTAATAGAGAGGTTGATATTCCGCCAGCCTTCAAGCAAGAAGAATTTGCTAGTGCATATGAATCAAGATTTAAGCAAACACCCGCAGAAACGAATTCAAAGGTCGTTTTTGAAGGGGATAGAGGTGAGTCTTTATGTATCCTAAAACCACCACCAGATCCTACGTTACAGAAAATCTTAAATGAAGCTGGTATTAATGGAATTGAGTATAAAAATGGAGTTCCTGATTTTTCACCTGTAGCAAAAGCACAAATTGAGATTGATTATATGTTAGGTGGAAAAGGGGCTAAAGGAAATGCTGCTAGAGGTTATAATTTTGAGCAAGCAAATGAAAGATTGGCAAGTCAACTTAATAATTCACCAGAATTGGCACACCAATTTGGAATGGAATCTGGTGGAATTACAGCAAAAGACATAGAAAAATATCGAGTGAAAAATAAATTAACATGGCATGAGTTAAATGATGGAGTTACTATGCAACTTGTGCCAACAGAAATAAACGCCAAATTTGGACACCTTGGCGGAGTTGGTGAGATAAACGCAGGAGCCTTTGAGCCTGGAGGGTTTGCAAATAAATAATAAGGAGATCTTAAAATGACAATAAATGATAAAGTTTTTGGAGAACTTGATTACCAATATAAATGGGTAGGATACAGAACCATAAAGTTTTTGGGAAAGGACACAGAGATAGCATTATTAGTAGGAGGTACAGAAGATGGAGATTTTGATGAAGGGCAATATGTGGCATATAATTCATTAATGGATAATTGGGAAAAAATCCAACATAGCATATTACAACCAATTTTAGATTATTATAAAGAAAAAAGGCATGAGCTTGGTTATGATGTTGCATTTAATGAAGACTATCCATTAATTGAAACAGTTGATCAATTAATAGAACATATAACATTAGTAGGTATTTCTGTTCCATATGATTTCCTTCGCGATGGACGTGATATAGGAGTCTCATTTGATTGTTCATGGGATGAGGAAAATGGTTTAGGAATTCGTCTTATAAATGAAAAGGTAGATGAAGTAGGTTATCAAGATGTCGCTATTTAAAATAGGCTGTTAAAAAGTAAAGACCTCATGATGGTTGTACCATCATGGAGTACTGTGTACAATGATAGAATAGAGAATAAAGTACGAGCTTAGGCGAGATGACATTTTAATGGGGGATGAATATAAACACATGGAATGTATATGAAACTAACGAACTCGTACAAACTCGTAAGTTTTAATATAGTATTCGTCATGATGTACAAAAGGTGTCATACTGTTACTACAAAACTTACAAATTTACGCAATTTAAAAACATGTGAACTTAAAGCACTTGATTGTCAATTAAAGGCAACAAGTGCTTTGTTGCGTTTTAGCGTAGAAATTTAACAGAGCAATATAATTCTATAAGTGCATTAAGTGTTAAATTTTTATTGTTGTTTTATAGATTGTAACGGCTATCTACAGTGTATGACGATAGTAGAGGAAAAACTAAAGGGTTGTATTATTTCTTGAAATCATCGTAAAGTACGTTTTAACGGGTGATGTAAGAATACATATAATAAGAGGTGGAGTTATGTCTACTACAACGGTAAATAACGCTATTCAACAAAGGGAGTCATCACAACAACAAGATGACGATGATCAAGAAGAAGGTACTGATGACGAAGGATAATGAAAAATAAAAAAGGATTTCTCATTAAATTTTAATAGATACCTTGACAGTTACAAATATAACCGATATACTTCATATTAATTTCAAAAGAAAATATATTCTAAATATTAAAATGTGTTGAATAGGAGTAGTAAGGTCGTATATTTGTACAGAGAGCTATGGGTTGGTGTGACATAGTCAAATGACATCCTGAACTCGCCTAGGAGCAGTAAGGTGGAACGGAATCACATTCTTAGTAAATCTTAACGGTTAACCTTCGATATTAGGTTTGTAATCAAACGATTACTACTAAGGTGGATTCATAATGGAATCAATAAGAGTGGTACCGCGTTAAGCAAATGGCTTAGCGTCTCTTTATATAGAGACGTTGGGCCATTTTTTATTTTATAGAAATAGAAATGGAGGGTTTATTTGAATTGGTCTATAAAATTTGTTTATTTATATAAAAAGATTTAATTAGGAGGAAAATGAAATGAAACAAACGGAGCAATGGACTTCGAAATTAGGTTTTATAATGGCAGCAGCAGGATCAGCAATTGGACTAGGTGCAATATGGAAGTTTCCTTATATCGCTGGCAAGAGCGGGGGAGGAGCGTTCTTTTTAATTTTTATATTATTTACAGTATTAATTGGACTACCACTACTTATAGCTGAATTTATGATTGGACGCAGTACACAGAAACAAGCGGTTGGAGCATTTAAAAGTATTGCACCAAATACAGGGTGGCACTGGATTGGACGCCTTGGCGTCGGAACGTGTTTTATATTACTTTCGTTTTATAGTGTTGTAGGTGGATGGGTGTTAATTTATTTATTCAGGGGAGTAACGGGACAACTTATTACTCCGGGACAAAATTACGGAGCATTATTTACTGAAACAATTGGAAATCCGACTTGGGCGATTATGGGACATTTCGCTTTTATGTTCATTACTATATGGGTTGTATCAAAGGGGGTACAAAACGGAATTGAAAAAGCAAGTAAATATATGTTGCCAGCATTGTTCGTTTTATTTGTCGCTCTTATTATTCGTTCGTTAACACTTGATGATGCAATGAAAGGTGTGAAGTTTTTCTTACAACCGGACTTCTCAAAGGTTACTTCGGAAAGTATTTTGTTCGCAATGGGGCAATCATTCTTTGCGATTAGTATCGGGATTTCAATTATGGTTACGTATAGTTCCTATTTAAATAAAAAAGAAAGTTTACCAAAATCAGCAATAACAATTGTTGGATTGAATTTATTTGTTTCATTATTTGCAGGACTTGCAATTTTTCCGGCCGTATTTTCATTAGGAATGGAGCCAACAGAAGGGCCTGGATTACTATTTATCGTATTACCATCAGTATTTAGTCAAATTCCATTTGGTGCGGCTTTCTTAACAGTATTTCTTGCACTATTTACATTTGCGACATTAACATCAGCATTTTCACTATTAGAGACAGTTGTTTCAGCAGTGACAAATGGTGAACAGGAAAGAAGAACGAAATTATCATGGATGATCGGTTTCGGCATTTTCTTAGTAGGTATACCATCAGCGTTATCATTTGGAGTATGGAGTGATATTACGATTTTCGGAAAGAATATTTTTGATGCAGTAGACTTCTTATCTAGTAATATATTAATGCCACTTGGTGCACTATTTATTAGTATTTTCGTTTCATTCAAAATGGAAAAGAAGGTGCTAGAAGCAGAGTTTTTTGTAGGTGGAAATTATGGAAAGAAAGTATTTACTTGTTGGGCGTTTTTACTTCGATTTATAGCACCGCTTGCAATCATCATCGTCTTTTTAAATGTAATAGGGATTATTTAAGGTGAAGTGTTATAATATTCAGTAAAAAAAGAAGGTGATGATCATAAAGGCGAATTTGATAGAAGCAGGGAAATACATGCATATTAGAGGCAAAAAGCTATACGTTGAAACGCATGGAAACCCTAAAAATAAACCAGTTCTATACTTACATGGTGGACCGGGAGAAAGTTGCTATGATTTTTCATTTCATCAAGCGGAACGTTTAAAAGATTCTTTATATGTAATTATGATAGATCAAAGGGGTGTTTGTCGCTCAGAAGAAATTACTGAAGACGAAGCTTTTGGATTAAATGATTTGATTGAAGACTGTGAGGAATTAAGAAAATCATTACAAATTGAAAAGTGGTCTATAATCGGACATTCTTTCGGTGGATATGTAGCATTGTTATATGCATCGATATATCCAAGTTCAATAGAGAAAATCATATTTGAAGGTCCAACTTTCGATTTTGCATTAACAAGTAAATCTTTATTACAAAAGACAGGTAACTTATTAAAAAAGTATGGAAAAGAAGAAGTAGCAAAAGCGTGTTTATTTTATTCATCTAGCAATGCTTGTTCAGAAGAGTTGTTAGAAGCTTATATAAGATTAAGTGATAAATTAGAAGAAAAAAGAATGGAACTTTACAATTATAAGGAAGATGTGACAGACGAGAGTTTATATAGTGATGAAGAGTGGGAAGAATTTTCAAATCGCTCCAAGATTCATTTTGATAAATTAAAATTAGAAGGAGCATTTCATACTTCATTATTACGAAAAATAAAAGATGTACAAAATCCAATGTTATTAATTGTAGGAAAACATGATGTAGTAACGTGTGAAAAACAAATTGAAATATTTAATAAAGATGCCCGAAACGGCAAGTATATCGTATTTGAAGAGAGCGGTCATTCACCTCATTATGAGGAAGCAGATAGATTTGCAGAAACAGTCATACATTTTTTGAAATGAAGAAAAGGGTGCTTCTCTAAATAAGAAGCATCCTTTCTAAATTTCTGGATATGTGATTGTAATGCTAGGCCACTTACTTTGCCAATTCTTTTTTATAACTCTGTTTTTGTACATATGTAATCTTTCTTTTGATTCAAGAAAATGAGCTGTTGGTCTCACTTGTAAGGAAAGAACATCTTCAATACCGCACGGAGCTGTTAATATAACATTGTTTTTTTCGTCTAATGTAACCCCTAAAGCCGTTGCTGTTTCAGGAAATTTAGAAATAGCATCAACAGAAGAAGAGTACGGTAGCATATTATTCACTACATGCATACGAGCTTGATTTTTTACTGACCAAGGTATAGAGGCAGCCAAATTTATTAGTTTCTTTTCTAATAATTGTTCGTATATCTCATCTTTACGAAAAGGGTCAAAATAAATGACATCAACGTCTGGTGTAGTTGTTCTTATTTCGTAGTTATGTAAAGTATCCCAAATTTTAGAACGAACAAACCCGGCGCAAATCCACCAATCAGGTAGCTCAAGTGATTTTGCTAATTGTAATACGTTCATCATCCATTCGTCGTTTTCTATTAAGCGAATGATATGTTGCTCTGTTTGTATATTCATTGATACATTCACCTTTCTAGTAAATTAATGTATTAGTTCAATAATCCATAAAATCCAGTAAGCGCCTGGTACAAATAGTAGTTGTGCTAATAATGTACCGAAAAGTCTAGAAATCATTAGCCAACCGTACATTTTACTCATAGACTCAGCACCATTCTCTGATTGTAAAGCACGTTCTGTTAAAAGAGCGATGCGTGGATCGAGTAGTACGGTTAATAAAATTGTAGCAAAACCATTTACAAGACCAGAAGCTGTACTTGCGTTTGTTGCATAATCTGGATTTAGAAATGAAGCGTAAAGAGCAGAAAGAACACCAGCTGTATAAATAGCAGTAGCAAACATGTTAATAAGCATAATACGTTTTGGAATACCACCGATACGCAACCTATGAATCATTTCGACCTTTGGAAACCGTACATATTTTTGTGTGTACTTTAATTTTTGAATGTTATTCGTCTTCATCATTCGAATGAATGAACCATCTGTTTCAAAATTTTGAATGACGTATCCAAATAGTTTTGTCAAAGTTGGATATAGTATAATCGCAAGCAACGTACCAATAGAAGCCGATAATAGAACGAGTCGCATAATATTCTCTAAATCAATAGAAGAATCTAGTTTTGCTTCATCGACAATACCACCGATTAAAAAGGCTTGTAGTAAGTTAGAAGTTCTAGAAATAAGCAGTACCATTCCTACGACGGATAAAGCAACGGCAATCTTTTTTAAACGTACACCAGCTAATCGAATACTATAAGAGCTAGTTTCAACCGCATGGATAATAATTGTGAAAGCCATTATAAAAATTAACGTAATTGACATTTGTTTCACCAGTTTCTATTAAAATAGTTGTAACTTTTTCACTTTACCATATGTATCTTTTTTTGTAACTGAAAGTATGTGACATAGGAAAAGTAATTTTTCAGAAAAAAAGATAATGATAGTATTATAATAAAAGAGGTAATAGGAAAGAAAAGCTGTTATAGGTTACTTATAAAGTAAAATGAGTGGGGGATTAAAACATGTACACAACATATGTATTTGATTTAGATGGAACATTGACGGATCCGAAAGAAGGTATTGTAAATTCAGTATTGTATGCATTAAAAAAGGTTGGCATTGAAGAATTACATATAAGCGAGTTAGATTCATTTATTGGTCCACCCATACAGCAATCATTCGTAGAGAGATATAATATGAATGAAGGAGAAGTTGAACGAGCTGTTTTTTATTTCAGAGAGTATGTAAAGCAACGAGGATTGTTGGAGAATAATGTTTACGAGGGTATTCCAAATCTTTTAAAACAATTAAAAGATACAGGCAATCGTTTGTTTATAGCTACTTCAAAACCTACTGTATTTGCAAAACAAGTACTAGATCATTTTCAACTAACAGATTATTTTGAAGATATCGTTGGAAGTAATTTAGATGGTACAAGAATAAAGAAAGAAGAGATCATTGCTCATATTTTACAAACAAATGAAGAACTTAATAAAGAAGAACTTGTTATGATTGGAGATAGAAAGCACGATATAATCGGTGCGAATCAGAATGGAATTGCATCAATCGGCGTTTTATATGGCTATGGTAGTGAAACAGAATTGACCGAAGTTGGTGCGACTCATATAGTAAATGATGTAAAAGAATTACATTATTTTTGTGTAGAAAATAGTTTGGTAAAGAAGTAAATATAGAGACTAAAAATCCCTCTATAACAGATGACGATGAATTCGTTTATGTTTAAAGGGATTTTTCATATGTAATCGAATACTTATAATTAGACATTTTTAGCATGAAAAATTTGTATGAATTAGAGGAGGGATTTCAGAAATAAAAGATTAGAATAAATTTATCAATAAAATTTAGAATTTTCAGTTTAATGGAGGGGTATACTTGGAGCTAGTTATTATATTATTAGCACTTAGTTTATTAATGTTTGTAGCGTATAAAGGATTTTCTGTTATTTTATTTGCACCGATATTTGCATTATTTGCGGTATTTTTGACAGAGCCTAGTTTTGTATTACCTTTCTTTTCGAATATTTTTATGGAGAAAATGGTAGGTTTTATTAAACTATATTTTCCTGTATTTTTACTCGGGGCAATATTTGGGAAAGTAGTAGAAATGTCAGGGATTGCGGACTCAATTGCAAAGACAATTATAGAGTTAGTTGGTGAAAAACGTACAATATTAGCAATTGTATTAATGGGTGCTATTTTAACGTATAGTGGTGTTAGTGTGTATGTAGTAGTGTTTGCCGTATATCCGTTCGCAGCTAAGTTGTTTCGACAAGCGAATATTCCAAAACGTTTAATTCCTGGAACAATCGTTCTTGGAGCGGTCACGTTTACGATGGATGCGCTACCTGGATCACCACAAATTCAAAACGTAATACCTACAACGTTTTTTAAAACAGACATTTATGCTGCGCCGATACTTGGTATTGTAGGGGCAATTTTTGTACTTACGTTAGGTTTACTATATTTAGAGAGTAGACGTAAGAAGGCGAAAGCAGCTGGAGAAGGATATTTTGGTTTTAACGATGGGAATACGGAAATGGCAGCTTCTTTACAAGCAGAACAAAAAGATATGCAGCTGGTTAAAAATATTGAAATTACAAGAGCGCAGCAAGTAATTGCTTTTATACCACTTATTTTAGTAGGTGTAATGAATAAAGTTTTTACTATTATGATACCGAAGTGGTATCCGAATGGTTTTGATTTTTCAGCAATTGGTATGAAAGCATTTGGAAAAGTAGAATTAAGTGCAGTAGTTGGAATTTGGTCAGTAGAATTAGCACTTATCATAGGTATAGTAACAACGTTATTATTATATTGGAAACGAGTAGTAACAGGATTCCAAGCTGGATTGAATACAAGTATTGGTGGAGCGCTACTTGCAACAATGAATACAGGAGCTGAGTTTGGATTCGGTGGTGTTATCGCAGCACTTCCAGGTTTTGCGATTATGAGAGATGGCATTTCTGCCACATTCACAAATCCTCTCGTGAACGGAGCAGTCACGACGAATATTTTAGCTGGCATTACAGGTTCTGCATCAGGAGGAATGGGAATCGTTTTAAGTGCAATGGGTGATAAGTTTATTGCAGCAGCTAATCAATTTGATATTCCGTTAGAAGTAATGCATCGTATCGTATCAATGGCATCAGGAGGAATGGATACATTACCACATAACGGAGCTATCATTACTATTCTTACAGTCACTGGGTTAACACATAAACAATCTTATAAAGATATATTTGCTATTACAGTTTTGAAAACGCTTGCTGTATTTTTAGTTATCGCGTTCTATACTTTAACAGGAATTTATTAAATAGATATTTTATAGACGAAAATATTAATTAGGGAAAGAAGAGGTGGAGTACTTGCAAGAAGTTGCTGAATTTCGTATGCCGAAGTCTGTATTATATGGAAGAAATTCGCTTGAAAAACTGGGGGAACAATCCAAGAAGTTTGGAAAAAGAGCTTTTATAGTAACTGATACAATTATGGAGAATTTAGGATATGTTGAGAGTTGTATACAACAATTAAATACAAAAGGTATTACCGTTATTACATATAATAAAGTAAATGCTGAGCCTACAAATATACACGTGTTAGAGGCGTTAACTATTTGTAAAGAAGAAAAGTGTGATTTTATTATTGGTCTTGGTGGTGGAAGTTGTATTGATGCAGCAAAAGCAGTTGCGGTGTTATATACAAATGGCGGAGAAGTAGAAGATTATGTCCAAAAGGATATGGAAATAGACAATAATCCGCTACCGCTCATTGCAATTCCAACAACTTCGGGTACTGGGTCAGAAGTAACAAGTGTAGCAGTAATTACGAATAAACGAACAGATGTAAAAATGATGATGAAGCATCCGAGTTTTACCCCGCAAGTAGCGATTATTGATCCGATTTTAACACGTTCTGTACCACCTCATATTACAGCAGCAACAGGGATAGATGCATTATGTCATGCAGTCGAAGCATATATTTCTAAAGTTTCACAATCACTTACAGATGTACTCGCTCTTTCCGCTATTGAAAGTATTATGAAATATTTACGTATTGCATATGAAGATGGAGAGAATATGGAGGCAAGAGAAGCGATGATGATTGCTTCCTTACAAGCTGGAATTGCATTTTCAATTGCATCTGTTACGTTAGTTCATGGAATGTCGAGGCCAGTTGGGGCATTATTTCATGTACCACACGGTATATCAAATGCAATACTATTACCTACAGTTTTAGAATATACAAAAGGTAGTGCGGTAAAAAGATTAGCGGAAATTGGCCGCTGTTTAAATAAAGATATGTATTCTTATTGTGATGAAGAAGTAGCCGACTACACGCTGATGGAAATAAAAAAACTTTGTTTTGATCTTCGTATTCCAAATTTAAAAGAATACGGAATTGGTGAGGTTGAATTTGAAAAAGCTGTTTCTAAAATGGCGTCAGATGCAATTGAAAGTGGAAGTCCAGCAAATAACCCACGTGTGCCATCATATGATGAAATTAAACAGTTGTATCGAGAATGTTTTCATTATCGATATGAAGATTCTATAAAAACATTAGGTGATTAATTTCAGAATATTCTTATAAAATTCCCTTGGAAATAGTTAAAGCAAGACTTTATATTTCAAACGTAAAGTCTTGTTTTATTATGTATAATATACATAATAAAATGTCGTAATTATCTTGAATAAATAGTATAAGGTGGGTGTGGGTTTAATGAAAACGATAGGTCTTATTGGTGGTATGAGTTGGGAATCAACTGCTGAATATTATCGAATCATAAATGAAGAAATAAAAAGTAGATTAGGTGGGTTACATTCAGCTAAATGTTTAATTAATAGTGTAGACTTTGAAGAGATTGAAGGATTCCAGTCTAGCGGTGATTGGGATAGTGCAGGAGAAATTCTAGGGAATGCAGCATATTCATTACAAATGGGAGGCGCAGACTTTATTATTATTTGCACAAATACAATGCATAAAGTAATTGAGAAAATAAAGAAGAATATTCATATTCCAGTTTTACATATCGCAGATGCAACTGCGAAAGAAATGAAAAGAAAAGGTATTCAAACTGTTGGTTTACTTGGAACAAAATATACAATGGAGCAAGATTTCTATAAATCACGTATTAAAGAGAATGATATAAAAGTCATAGTGCCATTAGAAAAAAATAGAGAAAAAATAAACAAAGTCATATATACAGAATTATGTTTAGGAAAAATCGTATCTCAATCCAGAGAGTATTATAAAACAGTTATAGAAGATTTAGTGCAAAAAGGCGCACAGGGTATCATTTTAGGATGTACAGAAATAGGATTATTAATAAAGCAGGAAGACGTATCCATTCCAATATTCGATACGACTTATATACATGCAGTTGAAGCAGTTAATTTCGCCGTAGGAAATAGATTATAATTATATTATGTAACCTAATTTGTATATGTGGAAAACATTCAGAAAATATTTTATAATGTAAGTGGTTACATGTAAGGGGGAATGCGTATGTTTTCAGTTCAACCAATCGCATTTGTACATAATGAAAGAAAGGAAATAAAAGACGATGAGTGGGGAGAAGTAAAATCCTATATTACTTTAACGGAAATGTATACAGAAAAAAGTATACAAGGGATTGAAGATTTTTCTCATATTGAAGTAGTTTTTTATTTTCACAAAGTAACTGATGAACAAATTCAATATGTTGCTAGACATCCTAGAAATAATCATGATTATCCTAAAGTAGGGATTTTTGCACAGCGCGGGAAAAATCGTCCGAATCGCATAGGAGCAACAATTGTAAAGGTAATGAAAAGAGAAGGTAAATCAATTATTGTTGAGGGGTTAGATGCTATTGATGGCACCCCTATATTGGATATAAAGCCAATAATGAAAGAGTTTATGCCGAGAGAAGAAATTGTACAGCCTAAATGGGCAACGGATATAATGAAACAGTATTGGAAGGGGAATGGAGTAAAATGAGAATATATGAGGCAACAATTGCAGATTTAGATGGACTAGCATCAGTTTTTAATAACTATCGTATGTTTTATAGACAAGATTCCGATTTAGAAGGAGCAAAAGTATTTTTACGAAATCGAATCGAGAAAAAAGAATCAGTTATTTTCGTGGCAGTTGAAGACGGGGAATATATTGGATTCACACAATTGTATCCATCATTTTCTTCTATTTCGATGAAAGAATTATGGATTTTAAATGATTTATTTGTACAAGCTACTAAGCGCGGGGCAGGAACAGGAAAAAAATTATTAGAAGCTGCGAAAGGATTCGCCTTAGAAAATGGTGCAAAAGGTGTAAAATTACAAACAGAGATTGATAATTTATCAGCACAGCGATTATACGCTGAAAATGGATATTTGAGAGATAATCGTTATTTCCATTATGAATTAACGTTTTAAATAATATTAGATGAAAAGAGGCGCTTTCATTTTGAAGGCGTCTCTTTTCATTTGCATTATAGTTGACTTAAAAGCCAATTTGTCGCATCTTCAAAGTTTTCTGCAATGTAGTTTGGTTCAATATGTGCCCACTTGTCTCGGTACGTATGTAAAGCGTCGTATCCAGCGCCTGTTCGTACTAAAATCGTTGACGCATTCACTTTTGCTCCTGCAACGATATCAGTCCAGCGATCACCAATTACAGCACATTGTGTTAAATCAAGCCCGTGTTTTTCAGCTGCTTGTAGCAGCATGCCTGTATTTGGTTTACGACATTCGCAACCGTCACCGTGTTTATGAGGACATACATAAATATCATCAAAACCGAAGCCTTCTAATTCTTGTACAAAATCGGCTACAGTTGCTATCCCATCCGCGATACCTGGCTGGTTTGTAAAAGAGAAAATTTTTATATGATTAGCTTTTAGTTTTTGTAGAGCTACTTTTGTAAAAGGGAATAATGTAAAGGATCCTGGGTAATGTATGGTAGTATCGCCACCAATTGTACCGTCACGATCAATGAAAATTGCTTGAATGTTTGTCATAGTTATAGTCCTTTCAATTAATAAGTAGTTTAAAAATGTTTTACAAATCGATATCCATTCACTTCATATCCTAATTTTTTGTAAAAAGGATGAGCTTCTACTCTTTTTATTCCACTAACTAGCCATGTGCCAATGCAATTATGCTTCTTTGCTAATTGCTCAGCATAATCCATTAATACTTGCCCAATGCCTTTCCGTCGTATTGTAGAATCAACGCTAATAATTGAAATTTCCCCATAACGAGTTACATCTTCTAAATTTTCACGTATACGAAACCCAAGTAATCCAAATATAGTTTCTTCTTCCTCATAAACATATAAAAAATCAAAAGGACTCATTTGTACGAATTGCAATCGGTTGTTCATATCTTCATAGGAAATAGAGGAACCTTTTAATTCTTTCGTCAAAGAGCAAAGCGCATCTATATCGTCTATCGTAGCTTCACGAATTTGAAAAGACATATTATCCACTCCAATTAAATGTAATCAAACATTAAGTATTCTGTTAAAAAATATTTATTCCTGCTATGAAAATAAATATTTTATAATGATATATAGATAGTTATATGTTATTCTTTTCCTAGTTTGTATTGGAAATGGAAAGAAGGGGAATGTATGTTAGAAGTAAATATCCGTTCTGCAGGATATGAAATAGGTGAAAAAACAATTCATGATATTGCCTTTTCGATTGAGCAAGGCGAATTAGTTGCTCTTATTGGCGCAAATGGTGCCGGGAAAAGTACGACGATTAAAACGATGCTCGGGTTACTTATAAATGTGGATGGTGAAATATCATTTGGCGAGAAGAAAAATCCGTATGCATATGTGCCAGAACACCCGACATATTATGATTATTTGACGCTTTGGGAACATATTGAATTATTAATGGCAGCTCGCGAGAACGAAGCCGGAAGCTGGGAACGGAAAGCTGAAGAGTTATTACATATGTTTCGAATGGATAAGCATAAACATGAGTATTTATCAAAGTTTTCAAAAGGTATGAAACAAAAATCGATGCTTATATTAGCATTTTTAACTGAACCAGATTTTTATATCATTGACGAACCTTTTATCGGTTTAGATCCGGTAGCTACGAAAGAGTTTTTAAGTTATTTATATAAAGAAAAAGAACGCGGGGCAGGAATTTTACTTTGTACGCACGTATTAGATACAGCTGAAAGAATTTGCGAAAGATTTTTACTCATCTCTCAAGGTACATTAGTCGCAGATGGCCATTTAGAGGCAATTCAAACGTTAGCAGAAATGCCAGGAAGTTCATTATTAGATTGTTTTGATGTAATCGTAAGGCGTGAACAGCATGATTAAAAAACAATTTTATAAAAGATTACGCCATGAACTGGGGCGCAAATGGAAGTCCATACGTTCTATAACTGATTGGACGGTTGCGCTATATATTATTATTCCGGCACTTATATTTATGGGAATTTATTATCGTTCACTATGGATGGAAGAACTAGCGATAGGAGAGACGGTTTATTTCGGATTAGGTCTACTCGCATTTTATGTGATTACATATGCAAGAGGAGTTCGGTCATTTTTTGAGCAAGCGGATAGTTTATTTTTAATTTCGTATCCTGTTCACATGAAAAAGTTAATCCAGTATGGCATGACATATACGTTTATTCGAATAGCAATAACGAATGTAGTAGTTGTTGTTGCGATGTTACCAGTGTTGATGAAAAGTATTGGAGTGACGAAGATACAAGTCGTATTATTTTGGCTATTCTTTACTGTATTTCGATTTTTGTTGGCGTTATTAACGAGATTTATTCATGTACGTGTGGGGAAACGATGGCTACTATGGATTATAAAAAATGTAATATTTTCTATAAGTCTATCCTTTTTTGGATTGAGTTTGTTTCTTATTTATAAAAATCCATTGTATTCTATACTAAGTATCGGTCTAGCAGTGTTTCTAATTATCATATTGATAAAAGAAAAATTAAATTATAAAAATTGCTTTTTTAAAGAAGTTGAGAGAGAAAAAGAAGAAAGTATGCGCTGGACGAGTGGGATTATGCAAGTTGGTGGTCATACAGCTAAACCGAGTAGTTCGAATAAAAAGCCGTGGATGTTTCCACGTTCTAAAAAGTTTTTAGGGAAGAAAACTGATGATCGTATTGTTGAATCCTTTTTGAAAGAATTTTTCCGTACAAGTAGTGCACGAATATTTTATATTCAAATTGTATGTATAAGCGCGATAAGTATTGTTATGAGTCCTAGGTGGATTGCAGCTATTATTCTTGCATTTGCTTTATTTGCAATTTCCCGCTATGCACGCGATTATTGGGTTGAATTTGCGAAAAAAATGTTTCTTCATTTATATTGTGATGAAGGCAAATTACTCTTGTTAAGATGGAAGGCAGATCGCTATTTATTACTTCCAGTAATACTTTTGTATGGAATAGTTATACTTTCTCATTTTTATTTATTGCCAGCTGTAATTGCCGGGATTATTTTTATAGTATTAATTGGTTGGATAGTATTCTTACCATAGAAAAAAGAGCCGAAAAATGGCTCTTTTTTCTAATCCGTAACACATTGATAAATAAAATATACTAAAACGAGTATGCTTGCGGCGGAATACATGACATCTAAAGTCATCGGATCTCCTCCTCATTATTGTTGTATTTTTATTGTATGAAATCTTACAATTTCATATTCAAGTGAAAAATATGTGAACGTTAACAAAATTGTAAAGTGCAAAAATTACAATCATTTTGTATAATAGAGAAAACAACCGTTATATAAAATATAATGAGTGAAAGGGGAGGAAACATACATGCCAAATTGGTTTAGAAAAACCTTAGTCGCATTAATTACCGTATTTACATTTGGTTTAGTGACGCCTCCTTCCATATTGCTTGATAATGCCAAAGCTGCGGACAAGCCTACAAGCACAGCTGGGCAACAAAATTTGGAGAGTACGTCCTATACATATGAAGAAACGAATGACAGGTTAACCACCGATACTTTTATTACTTACGCAATGCAAGAAGCAGAGAAGCAGTCGATGCAAAAGTTTGGCACTAAAATTGGTCCAGTAATTGAAGATGAGTTTAAGGATGTAATACTACCAAAAATTGAAGAGGCAATTGCTGAACTAGCAAATGATGTGCCAGAAGAATCGCTACAATCATTAGCGATTTCTCAAAAACCAGCTGGTGGAAATAATGAAAAGATTTTTCACGTTTACGATACGAAAACAGGAAATGACTTATTGCGTTTCCACGTAAGAAGAGATCATCCACCGCAAGATGGGTATTATTTTAATTTCCACTACCACCGTTTTGATGATGGATACTCTGGACACCATGAGTTAGGGAATATTTATTGGAATACGAATGTACCGCCAAAGTGGCTTTCTTAAAAAGAACAAGAGAAAATCTTGTTCTTTTTTATGTTTATAGAAGGGTAAGACGACTATGTTGTTGAATAAGATAGGTTTAGAAAAAGAGGCAAAGGGAGTATGGGAATGCAAAAATATATTGTTTTTGACTTTGATGGCACATTAGTAGATTCACAAAATATATTTGTACCGATTTATAATCAACTTGCTGAAAAACATGGGTATAAAGCAGTAAAGGAAGACGAAATTGAACATTTACGTAAATTAACGATGCCAGAGAGATGTAAACAACTTAATGTACCACTGTATAAACTACCGATATTAGCGTTGGAATTTTATAAATTATATCAGCCTGCTATAAAAAATTTCGTTTTGTTCCATGGGATGAAAGAAGTATTAGATGAACTACATAAAAAAGGCTACGGAATTGCAGTCATCTCATCGAACTTAGAAGAGCACATTCGGGCATTTTTACACAATAATGATATAGAAAATATACAAGAAGTGTATTGTTCTAAAAATTTATTTGGTAAAGATAAAATGATAAAAAGGTTTTTAAAATCGAAAAAAATAACAGAGAAAGATATGTTATACGTCGGTGACGAACAACGAGACGTAGCAGCGTGTAAAAAGGCTGGGGTGAATGTAATATGGGTATCTTGGGGGTATGATGTTATTGAAACAGTGAAAAAAGATGCACCAGATTATATGGTGAATACACCGATGGAAATTGTGCAAGTAGTACAAGGGGCGTATTCTTAATATGAATACACTTCGAGCAGGTATTCATCATATTGAATTTTGGGTAGCGAATTTAGAGGAGTCCATTTCTTTTTATGATATGTTATTTTCTATAATTGGCTGGAGAAAGTTAAATGAAGTAGCATATAGCACAGGAGAAAGTGAAATATATTTTAAAGAAGTAGATGAAGAAATCGTAAGAACTTTAGGACCAAGACATATTTGTTACCAAGCTATTAATAGAAAAGTAGTTGATGAGGTAGCAGAATTTCTTTCTAGCACGAAAATAAAGATAATACGTGGTCCGATGGAAATGAATCATTATTCGGAAGGGTACTATACGATTGATTTTTATGATCCGAATGGGTTTATTATAGAAGTGGCTTACACACCAAATGTAGAAATGTAAGGAGGAATATACATGAAAACAATTGCAACATGGCAAAACAATATACAAATAGTAAAAGATGCAGCGAATATTGAAGAAATTTCTAAAGGTTTCTCACCTGATAGGAAATATATAGTTACGACAATTAATAATGAAAAATATATGGTACGGATTGGCGATGTACAAGAGTATGAAAGAAGGAAAATAGAGTTTCAAATTTTAAATGAAATGGTAAAACGTAACGTAAAGGCGCAAAGGCCGATTGAAATAGGTATATTGGAAGAAGAAGGTGTATATAGTATTTTCTCATATATAGAGGGGGAAGATGCGAAAAAGTTGTTGCCTACATATACGCCAAAAGAACAATATGAGATTGGTATAGAGGCAGGGAAAGATTTAGCAAAAATGCATACATATGAAGCTCCTGAGGATATTCTTCCATGGTATGAAAGAGCAATGAAAAAACATCAAAAATATGTAGAGGCATATAAAACGTGCGGAATAAAAATAAAAAATGATGATAAAATCATTAAGTTTATCGATGAAAATGAAATATACTTAAAGAATCGCCCAAATCGATTTCAACACGATGATTTTCATTTAGAAAATATAATTGTAAGGGATGGGAAATATGTAGGTGTTGTTGATTTTAATGGTTATGATTGGGGCGATCCACTTCATGATTTCGTAAAAATTGCACTATTTGCAAGAGACATTAGTATTCCGTATTCAATCGGACAAATAGAAGGATACTTTAATGGTATAATACCAAAGGAGTTTTGGAAATTATATGCGGTGTACGTAGGTATGACAGTTTTCTCATCAGTTGTCTGGTCATTACGAGCAGCACCGCATATGTTAGATGATACGTTAGAACGCCTTACTATCGTTTTAGAAGATCATAAAAACTTTGAGTTATTAAAGCCAATTTGGTTTCAACCAGAAAAGATTGATATGAAATAGAAAAGGTAGGTGTGATTCACACCTACCTATTATTTTTTACCATTCTTCGTTTTGAAGTAGATGTAATATATAAGCGATCTTCGTATCTTTTCACTTGGAAGCCCACGTTGTTAAGAGGTTGATCGCTAGTGCTAATTTTGAAAAACATATGATTGTCTTTATAGTCTAGTAAGTAGTCATTTACAATTTCAGTAAAGCGTACTGGTGTTAGTTCTCCTTGTTTCTCTAGTTTCTCGATTGAATGTAAATAAGTAGTGGGATCGTCCCATCCTTTCTTATCTATACAGCCTGAATAATCGTGATGAGTAATTGAAACAACTTCTTTAAAAATTTCTGTGTACATAGCTTTTCCTCCAGATAATTTAATTAGATAAATAATAGAATTCGGTATCCTTTATGTATTATCCTTTTTGCATAGAGAAAAGGGGAATAGAGGGAAGAGTTATCGTCCCTCTATTAAAATATTTATTTTGTTTTCTTAAATACAAGTGGCTGAGTACTAAGTGTAGCTGGCACATGTAACTGAAGGGATGGAAATTCACCACTCACACTCATTTCATAAGCGAATAATAAACTCATTTTCATTTGGAATAAGTCAACTTTTGCAGAGAAGATGTCGTAATGATGATGTGTTAATTGAATGTCCATTTCCATGAATTGCACAAATAATGAATCATCACGCTTGTATACTTGTAATGTTCCGTATGCAGGATGTTCGAAAGTACCAGTATAATCCTCTAATTTGTGAGAAGGTGTAGTCCCTTTAATTTGTTCTGGAATGGATTCAGTTGCTTCTTTCATCATTTCCTTCATTTTTTCCGTATCTTCTACAGCACGTTTATGCCAATCAATGGATTCTAATTCAAGTAGTTCGTCATAAATTTGATTAGCTAGATAAGTAGGCAGTAATGTGCCTCCAGCATTCGTTAAAATGACAAGGCCGATGTTTTCTGTTGGTATGAAAGAAACAAGCGCTGAAAATCCATCAATATTACCACCATGATGAATCACCTTATTACCACGATAAGCGCTTATAAACCAACCAAGGCCGTAACTATTTAATGGAGATTCAGGAAGTGATAAAACTGGTTGATCTGGAATTGAATTGTGTGGTGTATACATTTGTTGTAATAATTCAGAGGAGATTAATTCGTGATCTCCAAATTTTCCATTGTTTAAGTGAAGAAGTACCCAATTTGCCATATCTTCAATTGTAGAATTAATACATCCAGCAGCACCGACTGTATCGATGTTGCGGAATGGAACTTCTTTTATTTCACCATCATTTTCAATGTAAGGTAAAGCATAGTCTTCTGTCGTTTGTGAATCGGTAACAGAGAAGTTTGTATGTCTCATATTTAAAGGTTCTAAAATATGTTCTGTAGCGTATTGCTCCCACGTTTGATTTGTGATGTTTTCTACAATATCGCTAATTGTCGCATACATTAAGTTGTTATATAGAAATGAAGTCCGAAACGGTGCATCAAGTGGTAAATGCTTTATTTTTTCAACGAGATCTTTTCGAGATAAGGAAGAGCTATACCAAAGAGCCTCATGGCGGCTTACGCCAGTTCGATGAGAAGCTAAATCTCGTCCGGTAACTTGTGAGCTAGCAAGTAGTTCAGATAAAGAGAAGTTTTGTATATAAGACTGGACAGGAGCATCCCAATTAAACTTTTTTTGCTGCGCTAATAAGCTTAATGAAAGTGTGCCAAAAGCTTTCGTTGAGGAACCGATTGCAAACAAAGTACGCGGTGTAACAGGGGCTTTTGTCTCTAAATTACGATAGCCGAAACCTTCTGAAATAATCATTTCACCGTCTTTTATAATAGCTACAGCAGCTCCAGGCACGTTTAAATCCTTCATCATTTTTTCAACCGTTGTTTGTAAAGAAGTCATAACAGGCGTTTCAATTTTAGACATACTTCAAACCTCCAAATATAAATTTTGTTCTACCGCACTATACTTTCGGTAATAGAAAATGAAAACCTTTTTAATTATGGAAAGTTAATAATTTTGTAAGGATGAATAAAATTATTATTTATTTAGAATTTTATTTTTATTATAATTAATTTAAATTAATATTTAGAAAAGAAGGTGAAGAAGTGTGCTAACAATAAAGAAATTGCTCTGTGATAATAAAAATAATCCGATAGGTATAGATTCAAAAGTTGTAAAAATGAGTTGGCAGCTTGAATCGAGTAACCAAAATGTAAAACAACTTGCTTATCAATTGCAGGTTGCGAAGGATAGAGATTTTGAAATATTAATGTTTGATTCCCAAAAAGTAGAAACAGATCAAAGCTTACATATTCCAATCAATTCATTTTCATACAGAGCAGAAACGCGTTATTTTTACCGCGTAAAGGTATGGGATAATTACGGAGAAGAATCACCCTGGTCAGAAGTAGCATTTTGGGAGACTGGAATACAAGGGCAAGATAACTGGAGCGGGAATTGGATTGCTGCGAAAAAAGAGCGCACGCAAGTTATGTCTTTTCATAAAAGCTTTTCTATTAAAAAATTAGTTAAAAAAGCACGTTTATATATCACAAGTTTAGGGTTATACGAGTCTTCTATAAATGGTGAACGTATTGGAGATTGTTATTTTACACCTGGATGGACAAGTTATGATAAAAGGGTATTGTATCAAACATATGATATAACCCCTGTATTAAATATTGGGCATAATGATATTTCTACTTTGGTTGGTAACGGCTGGTATAAAGGGCCGATTACTATGCATCATGTACGTAATTATTATGGGGAAAGACGTGCGGTAATTGCTCAAATACATATAACATATGAAGATGGAACGAAAGAAAAAATTGTTACGGATGAAACATGGAAGGTAACTTCAAGCCCAATTTTGTACTCAGAAATTTATGAAGGTGAAGTATACGATGCTAGGCTTGAGGAAAGTGGGCAAGTGCTAGAAGATGTTGAAATAATTGAGTATTCCAAACAAATAATTGTTGCACAAGAAAATAAAGCGATTCGCAAAATGAAAATAATAAAACCAATTGCTATTTCAAAACTATCAAATCATGAATGGCTTATTGATATGGGACAAAATATGGTAGGATGGATGCGTTTTACAGTCCATCATGTTTATATTGGACAAAAGATTGAATTGCATCATGCTGAAATATTGAATAAAGACGGTAGCTTTTATACTGGGAATCTCCGCAAGGCAAAACAAAAAATAGTGTATATAGCAAAAGGAGAAGAGGAGGAAACGTTTGAACCTCATTTTACATATCAAGGCTTTAGGTATGTGAAGGTAAGTGGATTAACTCAGCCCCCTCAAATAGCAGATTTTGAAGGGATTGTATTACATACTGACATGGAAAAAGCGTCAGAATTTGAAACGTCCAATCCATTAATCAATCAACTTCATCATAATGTGGAATGGTCTCAAAGAGGGAACTTTTTTGATGTGCCAACAGATTGTCCGCAGCGAGATGATCGACTTGGATGGACAGGAGATGCACAAATGTTCATTGGGACAGCTACACAAATTATGAATGTGCAATTGTTCTTTAAAAAATGGCTCCAAGATTTATCATTAGATCAAAATGTGAATGGAGCTGTGCCGTTAGTTATTCCAGATGCGTTTGGGAAAAGAGCAGATTTTGAACTGGATACTTCTGGTGGTTGGGGCGATGCAGCTATTATTTGTCCATGGGTTCACTATTTGCATTACGGAGATGTATCGATTTTAAAAGAACAATATGAAAGCATGAAAAAATATATAGATTACATACGTTCACAAGGTGAGAATGAGTATTTATGGGATACAGGTTACCATTTAGGGGATTGGCTTGCATTAGATACAAAACCAGATGTATTTGAAGGCGGAACAGACAAGCACTTTATTGCGACGGCTTTTTATGCATATTCTACATCGATTTTACGAAGAATTGCTGAAATTTTAGGTAAAAATACAGATGCTAAGTATTATGCAGATTTACATAGAAATATTGTTCAAGCGTTTCAAAATGAATTCGTTACACCGAATGGGAGGTTAATTTCAAATACACAAACAGCCCACATATTAGTACTTCTTTTTGAACTAGTGAAAGATAATGTGAAGGAGAAAGTATTTAATCGGTTAATTGAGCTTCTAAAAGAAAGTAAAAATCATTTAACAACTGGTTTTATAGGGACACCTTATTTAAATTTAATATTAAGCAAGTTTAACCGTCATGACCTTGCTTGTAAGCTTCTATTTCATGAAGATTATCCATCATGGTTATACCAAGTGAAACAAGGTGCCACAACGATTTGGGAACATTGGGATGGCGTGAAAGAGGATGGGACACTTTGGAATGATAGTATGAATTCTTACAATCATTATGCATATGGCTCTATCGTTGAGTGGATATACCGTTATATTGTTGGATTAGAAGTGGATGAAGCCAAACCTGCATATAAACATTTTTATGTACAACCACATTTTGATTCAAATTTAGAATGGATTAAAGTGAAACGTGAAACAGCTTATGGAGAAATTAAGATTGAGTGGCGTTTAGAAATGGAACGAGCATCTTTACATGTATATGTACCACCTAATACGAGTGCTACATTACGGATAGACGAAATGAATTGGAAAGCAGAGCATAATATTGAAAGAGATTTAGGGTCAGGTGATTATAAATTTACATTTTGTAAAAATATAAAGCAGTAGAATTCTGTTAATATAGAAATATTTTTTATTGATTATGATGATTAAATTTACTGTTTTTCATGGTATGATAAATTCCATATAAGATTGAAAGAAGGTTTTTCTACATATGAAACATGCTGAAAATGAATACTTAAATTTATGCCGCCATGTAATGGAGCATGGTACGAAGAAAGAAGACCGTACAGGGACAGGCACTGTATCTGTATTTGGATATCAAATGCGTTTTGATTTAAGTAAAGGTTTTCCTTTATTAACGACAAAGAGAGTGCCGTTTCGCCTTGTAGCAAGTGAATTGCTTTGGTTTATGAAAGGTGATACAAATATTCGTTATTTATTGCAGCATAATAATAACATTTGGAATGAATGGGCATTTAAGAGTTGGGTAGAAAGTGACGAGTATACGGGTCCTGACATGACTGATTTCGGTCTTCGCTCACAACAAGATGAGGAATTTAAGATTCAGTACGATGAGCAAATGGAATTGTTTAAAAAGAACGTTTTAGAGGATGATGATTTCTCAAATAAATATGGTTATTTAGGAGACGTATACGGTAAGCAGTGGCGTGCATGGAAAACGACAGCTGGTGAGACGCTTGACCAATTAAAAGATGTAATTGAAATGATTAAAAAAACACCAGATTCGCGTCGCCTAATTGTTTCTGCTTGGAATCCTGAAGATGTACCAAGTATGGCATTACCGCCTTGTCATACGTTATTCCAATTTTATGTAGCAGATGGCAAACTTTCTTGTCAGCTATATCAAAGAAGTGGTGACATATTCCTTGGAATTCCATTTAACATTGCAAGTTACTCACTGCTGACACATTTAATTGCACATGAATGCGGACTTGAAGTGGGAGAATTTGTTCATACAATTGGAGATGCACACATTTATACGAATCATTTTGAGCAAGTAGAAAAGCAATTGGCACGTGAACCACGTCCATTCCCGAAACTTACATTAAATCCAGATGTGAAATCTGTGTTTGATTTTGAAATGGAAGACTTAACGATTGAAGGATATGATCCACACCCAGCAATTAAAGCACCGGTTGCAGTGTAATTGTAGAGGAGATGAAAAGATGATAGTTTCATTTATGGTCGCAATGGACGAAAATCGAGTAATTGGTAGAGATAATAATTTGCCTTGGCGTTTACCGAGTGAATTACAATATGTAAAGAAAACAACGATGGGTCATTCGCTTATTATGGGAAGAAAAAACTATGAAGCGATTGGTAGACCACTGCCTGGAAGACGTAATATTATTGTAACTCGTAATGAAGGGTATCATGTTGAAGGCTGTGAAGTAGCACATTCTGTAGAAGAAGTGTTTGAGCTATGCAAAAATGAAGAAGAGATTTTTATTTTTGGCGGAGCGCAAATTTATGATCTCTTTTTACCTTATGTAGATAAGTTATATATAACAAAAATCCATCATGCATTTGAAGGAGATACATTCTTTCCAGAAATGGATATGACAAATTGGAAAGAAATTTTTGTTGAAAAAGGTTTAACGGATGAAAAAAATCCGTATACGTACTATTATCATGTATATGAAAAGCAACAATAATAAAAAGATTGATGTGAATATTCGCATCAATCTTTTTATTTGTATCCATTAATATAGGTTTATAGATGAGATTCGATAGTGCTATAATGAATGGTAGCATGTAAAAATGCTAAAATTTTCAAGAGTATTAAGATAGAAAGAGGAGGAGAATCGATTGAGAAAAATATGGGGGATTCTTTTTCTTTGCTTAACATTCATGTTAGTTGGATGTGGTAAAGAAGAAAAACCACAAGAAGCATTTGATACATATGCAAAAGCATGGAATAAACAAAAATTTGCAGAAATGTATGACCAATTATCAGAAAAGGCAAAAAAAGATATTTCAAAGAAAGAATTCACTGAGAAATATGAAAAAATTTATTCTGGCATTGAAGTGAAAGATTTAAAAGTAGAAACAGGGGAAGTAAAAGAAGATAAAAAAGATGAAGGCCCTGTTCCTTTTAAAGTAAGTATGGATACAGTTGGCGGTAAAATCACTTTTGGTCATGAAGCAAAAATGGTGAAAGAAAAAGATGGAGATAAAGAATCTTGGAAAGTAGATTGGACTCCTGATTTTATATTCCCAGGTATGACGAAAGATAGTAAAGTGCGTATGCAAACGACGCAGCCGAAGCGCGGAGAAATATATGACCGTAACGGTAAATATCTTGCGGTAAATGGTAAAGCTTCTGAAATCGGATTGATTCCTGAAAAATTAGGGGATACAGCTCCGCAAACGAAAGAAACGGTAGCAAAGTTGCTAAATATGTCTGTCGAAGAAATTGATCAAAAACTAGCAGCGAAATGGGTAAAACCAAATTACCTTGTACCAATGGGAATATTGCCTGAAGGAGCAACTCAAAATACGTACATAGATTTACCAGGTGTTGCAACAAAGCCAGTCAATGTTCGTTCATATCCATTAGGAGAAGAAGCAGCACATCTTACTGGCTATATTGGAAAAGTGAATGCTGAAGATTTAAAAACGCTACAAAAGAAAGGCTATCAAGCAGATGATCCAGTAGGTAAAGCTGGTTTAGAGCAAGTACTGGAAGAAAAGTTACGCGGTAAAAAAGGCGGTCGTGTCTTCATAGAAGATGCACAAGGAAAAGAAATTAAAAATTTAGCAAAAACAGATGCTGTTGATGGAGAAAATGTAACTTTAACGATTGACAGTGCAGTTCAAAGCGAAATTTATAATGAAATGAAAAATGAGGTAGGATCAAGTGCAGCAATTAATCCAAAGACTGGAGAAACACTTGCACTTGTGAGCACACCAGCTTATAACCCAAATACCCTTACAAGAGGGGCGTCAAAAGCGCAACGTGATGCGGTAAATAATGATCCGAAAAAACCGATGACGAATCGATTTACACAATTATCAGTTCCAGGATCTGTATTTAAGCCGATTACAGCTGCAATCGGTCTTGAAACGAAAACAATTGATCCAAAAGAAGAGTTAAAAATTGAAGGATTAAAATGGACAAAAGATTCTTCTTGGGGTAATTATTATGTAACTCGTGTAAAAGATGCAAATCCGATTGATTTTGATAAGGCGATGAAATACTCGGATAATATTTATTTCGCACAAGAAGCTTTGAAAATCGGAAAAGACAAATTTATGAGTGAAGCGAAAAAATTTGGATTCGATGAGAAATTACCAATTGAATATGGATTCCCAGCTTCTAAAATCGCAAATGATAGTATTAAAAATGATATTCAAATGGCAGACACAGGTTATGGACAAGGCCAAGTATTAATGACACCACTCCATCTAGCATTAACGTACGCACCAATTGTTAATGATGGAAACATACCTTCTCCATACATTATTAAAACAGATAAGCAGCCAAAAGTTTGGAAAGAGAATGTCATTTCAAAAGGTAATCAGGATATATTAAAAACTGCTATGACGAAAGTAATTAATGATCCAGATGGTACTGGGAAAATTGCTAAAATTGATGGCATGACTCTTGCTGGAAAAACAGGTACAGCGGAATTAAAAGTATCAAAAGAGGCTGAAGGAAAAGAACTAGGCTGGTTCGCTGCATTTGATTTAAATTCACCAGATATGGTTATTACTATGATGATTGAAGATGTAAAAGGTAGAGGCGGAAGTAATATTCCAGCTGAAAAAGTAAAACATGTATTTCAAAAATAATATGTAATAAAAGGTTAGCTCTATAATTTGTAGAGCTAACCTTTTTCTATGAAAGAATTCTTAATATCTATATACTGAATTTTAAGGAAACAAAATAAATCATTAACTTACGAAAAAAAAGTAGCTATTTTTTATTGACACCGAATGAAACTTTTTGTATTATACTTACATAAGGTAAGTTATTTACTTTAAAATTATAAATCTCAAATTAAAGATAAAATGTAGAAAAGGGAGAGAATACAATGACAAAAGTACTATTTATTACAGCAAATCCAAATTCAGCAGAAGGTTCTTTCGGAATGGCAGTAGGGGAAGCATTCATCGAAGCTTATAAAAACGAACATCCACAAGATGAAGTTGTAACAATTGATTTATTCAATACTACAGTACCAGCAATCGATGCAGATGTATTCGCTGCTTGGGGTAAATTTGCAGCAGGTGAAGGATTTGAAGCTTTAACTGAAGCTCAACAACAAAAAGTTGCAGCAATGAACACAAACTTAGAAACATTTATGAATGCAGATCGTTATGTATTTGTAACTCCAATGTGGAACTTTAGCTACCCACCAGTAGTAAAAGCATACTTAGACAACGTAGCAATCGCAGGTAAAACATTCAAATATACTGAAAATGGTCCAGTTGGCTTGTTAGAAGGTAAAAAAGCACTTCACATTCAAGCAACAGGTGGCGTATATTCTGAAGGAGCATACGCAGCTGTAGACTTCGGACGCAATCACTTAAAAACTGTATTAGGATTTGTCGGTGTAAATGATACTGAATATATTGCAGTTGAAGGTATGAATGCAAACCCTGAAAAAGCACAAGAAATTAAAGAAGCAGCAATTGCTAATGCTCGTGAATTAGCAAAACGTTTCTAATATATCATACTTAAAAATGTCCAAACACTTGTTGTTTGGACATTTTTTCTTCTTTTTCCTTCGTTTGTCTAGTATAATGAAGGTCGGAATGATAATAGGTGGGGGTTCTGTATGATTCAAACGTTTTTTAAAATCTTTTATTTAATTTTAATCGTAATTGCGATTACACCGAGAATGTGGCGTCTTAAAAGACAAGTAAATACGATGTCGCCACAAGAAAAAGATAATGCTGTGTACAAAACGACAAATTGGTTTGGTAAGAAAATGGTACGTGTAGCTGGAGGAACAGTAGAAGTTAAAGGACTTGAAAATGTTCCGAAAGATAAGCCGGTACTAGTTGTAAGTAATCACCAGAGTAATATGGATATCCCTGTTTTACTAGGTTATTTAAATAAACCAATTGGCTTCGTTTCAAAGGCAGAGATTAAAAAGTTCCCAGTTGTACCAACTTGGATGGAACTTATGAATTGTGTATTTATGGATCGTAGCGATCGTCGCCAGTCACTTCAAGCGATTAAAGATGGGATTGAACTATTGAAGAATGGACATTCTATCGTAATTTTCCCTGAAGGAACGAGAAGTAAGGGTGGCGAAATTGGAGAGTTTAAGGCTGGGAGTTTTCATCTTGCTGTAAAATCTGGTGTAGCAATCTTACCTGTAACATTAGATGGGACATATAAAATGTTTGAAGCAAATGGAAATCGTATGAAGCGAGCTCGTGCAACAGTAACAATTTCTAAGCCGATTACACCTGAAGAGTATGCGAATATGGATATTAAAGAGTTAACGAAGCATACACAGGATGTTATCGCATCACAATTACATAAGTAATAAAAAAGGTTTCAGCTTACATAAAGCTGAAACCTTTTTTATTATGCCGTAGGTAAGACGTAAAAGAGTACGCAGAAGAACATCATCGCGCTACCACCTAATACGAAAAGATGCCAAATGGCATGATTGAACGGTAACTTTTCCCAAAGGAAGAATATAGCTCCTACAGAATATAAAATACCACCTGCTAAAAGTAGTGAAAAACCATGTCCAGTTAGATTTTCATAAAGTGGTTTAATAGCAACGATTATGAGCCATCCCATTATGATATAACATAGCGTCGATGCCTTAATAAAGCGACGTACAAAGAAAATTTTGAAGATGATACCCCCGATTGCTAGTGTCCATATAATTGCGAGTAACGTCCAACCTAATGGTCCACGAAGCGTAATAAGTAAAAAAGGAGTATATGTGCCAGCGATTAATAAATAAATGGCTGAGTGATCTAGTATAGTAAATAATTTTTCTACTTTTGGATGGTGAATGCTATGTAACAATGTCGAAAACAAGTACAGTAAGAACATGCTTACACCGTAAACCGTGAATGCAACAACAGCAGATGCGGTACCATGTTTAGAGGCATGAATAATCAATATGATTAAGGCAGGGATGCTTAAAATGGCACCGATACCATGTGTAATTGCATTTGCAATTTCTTCTTTCACAAATTGTGTCATTCGTGTCATTTTTTCAGTCATAATGGTAATCCTTTCTACTATTATAAAGTGAAACTTTAATCAGTGGGGGGCATCCCCCCACTGATTATTAGTTGAATCAATCGGGCTTTTACGGGCAGCCCACCCCCACGTAACTTCTTTGCTTGCACTGAATTTTAAGGTGATGGTTCTTACTACCCGTTAAAGCGGGATAAAATAATATGTCTTTTCCCTTACCATATCATACACAAGAGCAATAGAAAATGAAATTTGTATAATTGATTATATTTTTGAATTTTTTTGACAAAAGGTAATGGTTTTGTTGACGTTTTCAAACTTTTTTGACAAAATAAAATTATGCAATAGTAGGACAAGGAATCTACTAATAAAGGGGATGGAGAAATGTTTTCAAATATTGGCTTTCCAGGATTAATTTTAATTTTAGTAGCTGTACTTATTTTATTTGGGCCGAAAAAATTGCCGGAAATCGGAAAGGCTTTAGGGGAAACGTTAAAAGAATTTAAAAAATCAACGAAAGAATTGACTGATGATGCATTTCAAGAGAAGGAAAAGAAAGAAAAAATGTAATGAATTTTCTTCGAAATGGATAAATAAAGTGTGGTGAACGAGATGGAAGATCGGGAAATGAGTGTAGTAGAACATATAGTTGAGCTTCGCAAACGAGTAATATATACCGTGTTATCCTTTGTACTATTTTTAATTGTTGGGTTTACTTTTACGAAGGATATTTATTTTTGGCTTGTAAAAGACTTACCAATGAAATTAACTGTTCTCGGTCCAAGTGATGTATTGTGGATTTTTTTCTCGATTGCTACAGTATTTGCTATCGTTTGTACAATTCCTTTTGCTGCTATACAAATTTGGTTATTTGTAAAACCGGGTTTACATCCAAATGAACAAAAGATGACGTTAATGTATATACCGGTATTGTCTATATTATTTATTGCAGGTTTATGCTTTGGATATTTCGTTGTAATGCCGTTTTTATTTCATTTTTTAACTACGATAGGTAATGAAATGTTTAATACGATGTTTACGACAGAAAAGTATTTTCATTTTGTTCTTAATTTAACAGTTCCATTTGCTGTAATTTTTGAATTGCCAGTAGTAGTAATGTTTTTAACGAGTATTGGACTATTGACGGCGGAATTTCTAATAAAAATAAGAAGGTATGCTTACGTAGCATTGATTATCATTGCATCGTGTATATCACCGCCAGATTTTTTATCACATAGTTTAGTTGCGGTACCGCTTATTTGTATTTATGAAATTAGTATCGCTTTATCAAAGATTGTTAGTAAGCGAAAAAAGAAAAGAGAAGAAGAAATTCAGTCGAAAAGTGCCTCGTTATAAAGGCACTTTTTTTATTTATTTGTTATACTCTAGTTATAAACGTATACAATATAGAGAAGAAAAAAATTATAGAATCTCCAAAATTTAGACAAACTTTGCGCTTTTATAAGTTTATACTGAATATATTAAGCAATATACGGATAACGAGTCCTTATCTTATTAGGAATTTAGGGTGGGGATGGATTAGGTGAAGATGAATAGAGTATAAATCTTCTAACCATAAGGACTACAGAGATTGTCTAAGGATACTTTTGTATTAATGGGAGTCGCCACTTTAAACAACGTGTTACAGCGTAAAGTAGAAGAAGTTCAAAAATCCAATGAAAAAGAGGATTGATATTGTGATTACGAAAAGTTTTTATTTCACTCATTCAACAGGGGAGTGTATTAAAATATTTGAAATCCCTGTCCTACAAGCGCAGCATCCATTATCGTTTCTAATACAGTCTCGTCTTCAATTATTTATTGCAAAAATTCAAAAACAAAAGCACCCAAGATTTTCGTATTCTTTCCGTGAATATTTACAAAATTGTTTGAAGTGGAATGATTATTTAAATGTATATAAAACAAATACTCTTGAAAAAAATGCATGATATAGAGTGGGGACAGGGTTAAGAGCTCTGTCTTTTTCATTTTAGATATAAAAATATAATTAATTTAATGAAATTTCGTTTCAAATTGTTGAAAGCAATGGGAATACTAGTATAATAACAAGGAGAGCGTATTGGAAAGGGAAGAATATAATATGCAAAAAATTAAAATTGTAACAGATTCAACGGCAGATTTATCACAAGAGGTAATTGAGAAGTATGACATCCATGTTCTACCATTATCAATCTCTGTAAATGGACAAACATATTTAGATCGCGTTGATCTACAACCAGATGAATTTATTGAAGAAATGATTAAATCAGAGGAACTACCAAAAACATCACAACCAGCAATGGGTACATTTGTAGAAATGTATGACAAGTTAGGGGAAGATGGAAGTGAAGTACTTTCCATTCATATGACAAGTGGAATGAGTGGTACTGTGGCAACTGCAAATAGTGCTGCATCAATGACCGACACAAAAGTAACAGTTGTTGATTCGCAATTTATTACACATGCTTTAGCATATCAAGTAGTTGAAGCTGCGAAAATGGCAAATGAAGGACGCTCACTAGAAGAAATTTTAAAACGTGTAGATGAAGTAAGGAAGAATACTCGATTATATGTAGTAGTAGATACATTAGAAAACTTAGTGAAGGGTGGGCGTATCGGTAAAGGAAAAGCGTTTATCGGTTCGCTACTTAATATAAAGCCAATTGCTAGCCTTGAAGAGGGTGTTTATAACCCTGTAACGAAAGTGCGTAGCCAAGGTCAAATTGTAAAAACGTTAGCTAAGTTATTTGAGGAAGATACAGCTGGAAAAGTTGTAAAAGCTGTGGCAATTCCGCATGCGAAAGCAATTCCTTTAGCTGAAAATGTAAAAGCGGCTGTTGAAAAAGTAAGTGGATTTGCTAAATCAGAAATTTTCTTTACAACGCCTATTATTAGTACTCATACAGGTCCGGGTGCAATCGGATTTATGTATTTAGCAGAATAATAAAAAAGCTACTTGAAATGAATTTTCAAGTAGCTTTTTTATGCTGCTATTTGCGGACAGTAGGACTCCCTACATAAAGAAAAGAAGTTACGCAGGAGATGTCCGATTGATGTGGGCTAATAATCAGTGGGGGATGAAGCCAAGCCCTCACTGATTAAAGCTTCACTTCATCATTTCCCGACAGAAAACTCCCACCTCAAGGAATGGGTAGGACGTGTTCCAATGAGTAGGTGGGAGCTGAATGACGGTTAGGCAACAGCCTAAAGGTTCTTCTTGGTGAAGAATCAGTATAAGGTACCGATATCGTAATCAGTTCGTTCCTATAGAAAGAAAATGTTATAGCTCAGAGGAATTTTTACATCTACGAAATTGTTTCATTTGTATTTTTTTGAAAGGGACAGAGGACTTTCGACAAAAAAGAAGAAATAATACGTGATTAGTATTATTTGGTTATATCATGATATCGTTCCCACGCATATCATGAAAAAGATTGTAAACAAATAAAAAAGGAAGTGAGGTGAAAAGCGGTGCTTATCCATAAAGCGTATCAGTTTCGGATCTATCCTAGTTTAGAACAAAAAATAGCTATTACGAAAACAATTGGTTGTTCACGATTTGTATTTAACTACTTTTTGGAAAAGTGGAATGATAGGTATAAAGAAACAGGAAAAGGGTTATCCTATGGCACTTGTTCTTCGCAATTACCTATTCTCAAAAAAGAATTTGTATGGCTAAAAGAAGTGGACAGTATCGCTCTTCAATCTTCTCTTCACAACCTCGCTGACTCGTATGCAAGATTCTTCAAAAAACAAAACAAAGCACCTCGGTTTAAATCGAAAAACAATAAAGTCCAATCCTATACAACGAAACATACAAATGGAAACATTGCGATTATAGATAATAAATTGAAGTTACCGAAACTTGGTCTTGTCAAATTTGTCAAAAGTCGTGAGATAGAAGGACGAATTTTGAGTGCTACTGTCAGAAGGAATCCAAGTGGAAAATATTTTGTCTCGATTCTTGCTGAAGCAGAAGTACAAGAATTGCCAAAGACCGATTCCACTGTTGGTATAGATGTTGGGGTGAAAAACTTTGCTATTCTTTCAACGGGTGAGGTATTCGGTAATCCAAAATGGTCTCGGGTATTAGAAAAGAAACTCGCTCATGCCCAGCGTATTCTATCTAGACGTACAAAAGGCGGAGCGAATTGGAATAAACAGCGAATGAAAGTCGCTCGTATTCATGAACGAATCAAAAATGCAAGAACGGATTACTTGCAAAAACTCTCTACAAGGATCATCAAAAACCACGATGTGATTGGGATAGAAGATTTGCAAGTATCGAATATGTTACAGAATCACAAACTAGCGAAAGCGATTCAAGAAGTATCATGGGCACAATTCAAAGCGATGTTGTTGTATAAGGCAAGCTGGTATGGGAAAAAAGTGATTGTGGTGTCAAAAACATTCGCTAGTTCCCAAACCTGTTCGCATTGCGACTACAAAAATAAAGATGTGAAAAGCCTAAACCTGCGTGAATGGAAGTGTCCTTCTTGTGGTATGTATCATGATAGAGATGTGAATGCAGCGGAAAATCTGAGAAAAGAGGCCATAAGGCTGCTAACCGTAGGGATTACGGGGGTTGCCTACTCATAAAACTGAGGGATACCTTAGTGTTCGTAGGAATCCCCCACTTCAAACAGCTCGTTAGAGTGTTAAGTGGGGGGTAGTTCAAGTGAATAGAAAGTAAGAAATAAGAAGGGCTATACATGCGCTACCGCTAATAATATAGCGAGTCTGTAAATATTCATTCATAAAAAAACACCTACTGATTAAAGTTTCACTTTATGATTTTCTATAGTATATGTTGAATATAGAAAATAAGTAGTTATGTTATACATGTAACGTTTCGCTTTTTTCATTTACTTGTTTATCATTTGTTACGCTATTATAAATGAAAGTTTGACCTAAAAAGAGTACATGCAGTTGTTCCCATGGTAACATACGCAAATTCCAATTATTTCGAAGCCTTGTTATTGCCTCGCGAGGTGTTTCATCGGCGAGTGCAAAAGCTCCGTAATGCATTGGTATAAAGTGTGTAGCATTTAAATCTAAATAAGCTTGCACTGCTTCTTCAGGTGAAACGTGAGATATTTTCATAAACCATTCTGGTTCATAAGCTCCAATTGGCATAAGGGCAACATCAATTGAAAAGCGTTTGCCAATTTCTTTGAAACCTTGGAAATAGCCACTGTCTCCACAAAAATAAATGGTTTCCTCCACATTGTCATTTTTAATAATCCATCCACCCCAGTGAGATGTGTTCATATCAAATAATGATCTTCTCGTCCAGTGCTGAGCAGGTACGAAGTGAAAGGAAACATCATCAATAGTCGTACTTTCCCACCATTTATACTCTTCTACATTGTTGAATTTTTTACGAGCAAATAATTTTTTTAGCCCAATGGGTACTAAGTATAATACGTCATCATTAAGTTGGCGAAGTGTTGAAAAATCTAAATGATCATAATGACCATGTGAAATGAGGACAATATCAATTTTAGGTAGTTCTTGTATAGAAAGTCCAGGTTCTGTAAGTCTTGAGACTAGCTTCAATTTATTGGCCCATACTGGATCCGTTAATATATTAAGTCCATTCGTTTGGATAAGAAAAGTAGAATGCCCAATCCATGTGACAGTCGTTTTTTCAATATTACTTTGCAAAAATGCACTTTGTTTAACGGGTGATTGTTCTACTAAGAAAGAAAAATCTTTTTTGTTTTGCTTTCGTTCTTTACGCCAGCGTATAAAAGAGCGAATTGATTTTTTTGTACTCACATTATCCATATTTTCATAGCGCTTTGCCATGAACATCACCTCATTTAAAATCGTTGTAATTGTATTGTACCGAAATGTTGTTAAGGAATACAGTGTATAACATGGATGAATGTTTAAATAATTGTAAAAAAACAGGAAGGTGCATTTACAAAAATAACAATAAAATTAGTTTTGCGACGATTATTTAGAGAAATAATAGTAAAAAAATTATTTTGTCTAGTAATTCGCTTGAAATAAAGAAGTAACATACGTAAATTCGTACGATTTCGTGAACAAATGTAGTAAACAATTTTCTCGTAGTGTTAACTTTTGTTATGATAAACATAACCTATTTAAATTTAGGATAGAGAAAAGAGGTTTATAAATGAAGCGTTATCAAAAAGTAATTGGTCTTATGGTTGTATTTTGTCTCTTTGTACTTGCTGGATGTAGTGGATCAGGTTCAAAGCTTCGTAAACCATTGAATTGGGATTTAGAAACTTTCCAATTTACAAATCAAGATGGAAAGCCATTTGGTACAAAAGATTTAAAAGGGAAAGTTTGGGTTGCAGATTTTATGTTCACAAACTGTCAAACAGTTTGTCCGCCAATGACTGCTAATATGGCGAAATTACAGAAAATGGCAAAGGAAGAGAAATTAGATGTTCAGTTTGTATCATTTAGCGTAGATCCTGACCTTGATAAGCCAGAAAACTTGAAAGCTTTCATTCAAAAGTTTACAGAAGATACAAGTAACTGGAACCTGTTAACAGGTTATTCGTTAGAAGATATTACAAAGTTTTCAAAAGATAATTTCCAATCACTTGTAGATAAACCTGAAAATGGTCAAGTAATACATGGTACGTCATTTTATTTAATTGATCAAAACGGAAAAGTAATGAAAAAGTACAGTGGCATTAGTAATACGCCGTATGAGGACATTATACGTGATATGAAGCGATTAGCAGAATAAAAAGAAGGGTGCAGATTAAAGCACCCTTCTTTTTTACATTAATCTATGGATAAAATGTCATGTTGCTGTGGAAGTTTTGGAGCCCGAATTTCTAACACGCCATTTTGATACGAAGCTTTTGCTGCTTTTTTATTAATGGAGTACGGTAATTTAATTAATCTGGATGCTTCTGAAATAGAACGTTCTCGGCGATAATAGTTATGGGATGTTTGCTCTTCTTCTTCCAGTATCTCTTCTTTTACAGAGACTTTTAAGTATTCATTTTGTATTTCAATTTGAATTTGTTCTTTTTGTATACCTGGTAGTTCAGCTGTAACAACGAGTTCTTCACCAACTTCATATAAATCTACAGGGAATGTTAATAAACGATTTCCTTTTTGGAAAAAATGATTTAAATCAGCAATTACATTGCGAAGTGGTGTTTGCTCGAAGAAATCATCAATTTGCTTTAAATAATTGCGAACCGGTGGGCGAGAAGATTCTTTTTTTTCTTCACTCATGGTATTCCCTCCTAGAAATCAATTTGCAATATCATATGACAAAAGCGGAGAAAGGTGATTGCCTAATTTTCATGTTTTCATAAAAAATTGTTAAAAATGTGAAATGGAGTGATTTTTTTATAGTTTTTGGTCGCCATATTCAGTTGATTATGCTAGTATAAATAGGGTTGATATAGTAGTATAGAGACAGAATGAAAACTGAAAGAGGGTAAGAAGTATGTGTGGTTTTGTAGGATGTTTATGTGAAAACCCTAGAGAGTTTTCAGAAACAGAAAAACATCAATTTGAAAATATGAACACGATGATTTTCCACCGTGGTCCAGATGACGAAGGATATTTTCGTGATGAGCATGTACAATTTGGCTTCCGCCGTTTAAGTATCATTGACTTAGAGGCAGGACATCAGCCGCTAACTTATGAAAATGATCGATATGTAATTATTTTTAATGGTGAAATTTACAACTATGTAGAATTACGTGAAATGTTACTTGAAAAAGGTGCAACGTTTGCAACGCAATCTGATACAGAAGTTATCATTGCATTGTATGCACATATGAAAGAAAAATGTGTAGACTACCTTCGTGGTATGTTTGCATTTATGATTTGGGATCGTGAAGAAAAGAAACTTTTCGGTGCACGTGACCACTTCGGTATTAAACCTTTATACATCGCACAACAAGGTGATACTACATTCTTCGCATCTGAGAAGAAAAGTATTATGCATGTGATGGAAGATAAAGGCGTTAACCCAACGTCATTACAACATTACTTTACGTACCAATATGGTCCAGAGCCAGAAACATTAACAATTGATGTTAATAAAATCGAACCTGGTCATTATTTCGTAAAAGAAATCGGTAAAGAGATGGAAATCCATCGCTACTGGAAACCTTATTTCAATGCTTCAAGTGCAACGAAAGAGGAGCATATCCAAGCAATTCGTGATGTGTTATATGATTCAGTAAAAGTGCATATGCGCAGTGATGTACCAGTAGGTTCATTCTTATCTGGTGGTATCGATTCATCTATCATCGCTTCTATCGCAAGAGAAATGAATCCAAATCTTTTAACATTCTCTGTTGGTTTTGAGCAACGTGGTTTCAGTGAAGTTGATGTTGCGAAAGAAACTGCTGAGAAATTAGGTGTTAAAAACCATAACGTATTCATTTCAGCGAAAGAGTTTATGGATGAATTCCCAAAAATCATTTGGCATATGGATGATCCTTTAGCAGATCCAGCAGCTGTACCGTTGTACTTCGTTGCTAAAGAAGCACGTAAGCATGTAACAGTTGTTCTTTCAGGCGAAGGTGCAGACGAGCTATTTGGTGGTTATAACATTTATCGTGAGCCAAACTCACTGAAAATGTTCTCTTACATTCCTAGCCCAGGTAAGAGCGTTCTAAAAGCACTAAGTGGTGCTCTTAAAGAAGGCTTTAAAGGAAAGAGCTTCCTAGAGCGTGGATGTACGCCAATTGAAGAGCGTTACTATGGAAACGCGAAAATCTTCCGTGAAGAAGAGAAAGCTGAATTAATGAAGTATTACAATGAAAGTGTTAACTATATGGATATCACGAAACCATTGTATAACGAAATTAAAGATTATGATGATGTAAGCAAAATGCAGTACATTGACATGTTCACATGGTTACGCGGTGACATTTTATTAAAAGCTGATAAAATGACAATGGCAAACTCATTAGAACTTCGTGTACCGTTCTTAGATAAAGAAGTATTCGATGTTGCATCTAAAATTCCAACTGAATTTAAGATTGCTAACGGAACTACGAAAGCTATTTTACGTGAAGCAGCACGCGGAATCGTTCCAGATCACGTATTAGATCGTAAAAAACTTGGATTCCCAGTACCAATTCGTCACTGGTTAAAAGACGAAATGCATGATTGGGCTATCAATATTATAAACGAGAGTAAGACAGAGCATTTAATCGACAAACAGTATGTATTAAACTTACTGGAAGCACATTGTGCAGATAAAGGCGATTATAGCCGTAAAATTTGGACTGTACTTGCGTTTATGGTATGGCATCAAATTTATGTTGAGCATAAATACGATACGAATAAGTTCCACGAAGAAACGAAACGTGCGTATAGCTTAGTTTAATTAGAAAAACCTTAAGATCGCATACGGTCTTAAGGTTTTTTTCATAAATAGGACGTATTATTGATATAATAATAGTAAAAGGATGGACAACATATGATTACGTTTGAAAAAGTAACTGTAGAAAATGAAAACGTTGTGAAAGAAATGTTTCGCTCACATAGTTTAACTGAGAATCAAGTACAGTATTGTGTGAAGGTTGATGATACATATATTGGTGTAATAAACTATAATGTACAAGAGGAGACTGCGATTTTATCTCAGTTAATTATTCACTTTGACTATCAAAGTTATGGTTATGGGACAAATACGTATTTCACATTTGAAATGATGATGAAAGAAAGAAATGTGAAAGAGATAAAGGTATTACAAACGGAATTAACAGAACAAGCGAAATCTTTCATAGAGAGCTTTGGATTTAATGTGGAAGACGGAATATATGTGAAGAAAATATAGCGATGAGTAGTTATGCGGGATAAATATAAGGCAGGTGGATGTATGACGATGACTTCTGGTCTTGTATTAATTGGAGGGTGTTTTTTAGTAGCGGAGCTAAGCCATATGTTTATTCGAAAAAGAATAAATAAGAAGAGAAAGCCGTATGAATTACAATATGCTCCAGTGTTTTTCCTTTTGTTTTGTATGCTACTTACATTACAAAGCATAACGAACTTTCCACCGCTTTTAAATGTTTTTTTAAAGTTCGGTTTGCTATATAGTACCACTGGAATAGCCCTTTTATTTCTTTTATTTTGCATACGTTATATTCACTATCAATCGTATATATTTATATTAAATTGGTTAAAGCAAAATGATAGAAACCGCCTTACTTAAGGGCGGTTTTTTTATTTGTAATTAGAGTGATTTTGTATATAAAGCCCAAAAATCATTGGAAATCTATAAAAATGATTGGATGATTTAACATATTATCTATTATTAGTATGTGGTACTATATGTTCTTAACATGTAAAGTAAGTAGGTGTATAAATTTGAAATGTTAATCAACTAGTTTATCCCACTTTAATGGGCAGTAAGAACCCCACCTCAAAATTCAGCGAAAGCAAAGAAGTTAGATGGGGATCGGGCTGCCTATTAAAGTCCGATTGGTGAGGGCTAATAATCAGTGGGGGATGAAGAAAACCCCCACTGATTAAAGTTTCACTTTATATGAAGTGCTGAAAAATAGCAGAATTAAATTTTAGGGAGGTATCGTGTTTGTATGTTTAATATTGATAGGTTATTTCTTGAATGGATGATCAGTCTGGAGGGAAGTGTACTTACAGCATTTTTTAAACTTGTATCTATTATTGCAAATGAAACATTATATTTAATTGTTATTTCAATTTCGTATTGGTGCGTTTCTAAAAGAAAAGCATTTCATATGATTGTTATGCTTTGTTTCTCTGGATGTATAGGGATAGTGATAAAAGAATTTATGAAAATTCCGCGACCGTATACATACGACGGAATTCAATCTTTATATGAAAAATCAGCTGCAAGTTAATCTTTCCCAAGTACACACGTGCAGTTAGCAACAACGTTTTGGGGTTCATTCATGATTTTATGTAAAAAGAGAATCATTTGGATCATTGGTATTGTTTTTATTATATTAGTTGCTATTTCTCGTCTATATTTACGTGTACATTGGCTCAGTGATATAATAGGTGCCGTTTTATTTAGTGTCATAGTTGTTTATTTATATACGAAGGTAACAATGGGATTAAGTGATAGGAAATTTATATTGTTACAACGAATTATATTGGCTGTTTCACTCATTATGTATGTTATGACAAGCCAAGTAGATAATCTTAAATTACTAGGAGTTTTGACAGGTTCTACGATTGGTATCATGTTAGAGAATCATTTTATTAATATGAATGAAAGTAATGATTTTAAAATGCAAGTGGTAAAAACAGTATTGGGCCTAAGTATCATGCTAATAATGCAGTTTATACTAAAAAAAGTAATACTTGATATGTATTATTTACGTTATGCAGTGACTGGAATTACAATTACTTTCTTATGTCCATTTATTTTTCATATGTTACGATTAAAAAAATGTGAGTAGCAAATAGGCACAAAAATATTTTGAATAAAAATGAGGGTGTAATTATATATATTGAAAAAGTTTTCTGATATATCTATTGACAATGTATGAGATATACATTAACCTTTAAGTGTAAATGATAATCAATTTCATCCAGGAGGGCTTATGACACGCACTAAAAATATTCTTATACTTTGCGTTATGTTACTAATGGTCGTAATCGCAGGGTGCGGTAAAGAAGAAGAGAAGAAAGATAAAGATACATCAGTAAAGGCAAAAGATTCTTATAGTATAAAGCATGCAATGGGAGAAACGACAGTAAATGGTACGCCAAAAAGAGTTGTGGTTTTAACAAATGAGGGCGCTGAGGCACTTTTATCTGTTGGAGTAACGCCGGTTGGAACGACGAAACCACGAGCTGGTGATGAATGGTATCCTCATTTAGCGAAAGAGTTAAAAAATACGAAAGTAGTAGGAACTGAGCGTGACATTAATTTAGAAGCAGTAATGAAGCTTCAGCCGGATTTAATTATCGGAAATAAAATGCGTCACGAAAAAATATACGAGCAATTAAAAGAAATCGCGCCAACAGTATATGCTGAAACATTACGCGGTGATTGGAAAGAAAACTTTACACTTTATACGAAAGCTGTAAATAAAGAAAGAGAAGGGCAAAATGCTCTTAATGATTATAAAAAGCGTATTGCAGGAATAAAAGAAAAATTAGGTGATAAAGTTAACTCTAAAGTTTCTATTATTCGTTTCGTCCCTGGTGACGTTCGTATTTATCAAAAAAATTCATTCTCAGGTGTTGTATTAAATGATATTGGATTTAAAAGACCACCATTACAAGATAAAGATGAATTTGCAATTAAAGGAATTACAAAAGAGCAAATTCCAAATATGGACGGGGATTATTTATTCTATTTCACATCTGATAAAGACGCGGATAAGAATAATGAAGGAAATACATTAGCAAAAGAATGGACAGAAGATCCACTATTTAAACAACTGCAGGCTTCTAAAGATAATAAAGTATTCCAAGTAGATGAAGTGATTTGGAATACAGCAGGTGGTATTGTAGCTGCAAATCTTATGTTAGATGATATTGAAAAATATTTTCTGAAGTAAATAAAAAGTGCATCACTTTAAATAGGTGATGCACTTTTTATTTTGTTAAAATACAGAAAATTCCTTCTTTTGATCGTGCATAAGTTGTACAATTAAAACAATCATGTAATAAAGGAGTGGGAATAGATGAAAGCTACTCATAAAGATTGGATTTTATTTAACGGAAGAATTGTAAATACGAAGGAAGAACAGCCAATGATTCCATTAGAGGAGAGAGGCTTTCAATTTGGTGATGGTATATACGAGGTATTCAGACTATATGATGGGAAGCCACATTTATTAGATTTACATTTAGAACGATTCTTTCATTCTATGGAAGAAATAAAATTAATTCCACCGTTTACTAAGGAAGAGTTAGTGGAAGAGTTATATCAAATGATTGAAAAAAATAAATTTCAAGAAGATGGGAATGTATATTTGCAAATATCAAGAGGGGCTCAAGCACGTAATCATGTATATGAGTCAAATATGCAACCAACATATTTTGCAAACATTGTTTCTTTTCCACGACCAATTGCTTCTATGGAACGAGGAATAAAAGTTACTGTAGAAGAGGATATACGCTGGAAGTTCTGTCATATAAAATCCTTAAACCTGCTACCTAATATTATGATTAAAAATAAAATAAACGAACAAGGCTATCAAGAAGCGATATTAGTACGAGATGGAATTGTAACGGAAGGGTGTCATTCAAATTTCTTTATGGTGAAAAATAATAAATTGATTACACATCCGGCTGACAATTTCATTCTACACGGCATTACACGTCACTACGTTATTACATTAGCGAAAGAGTTACATATTGAAGTAGAAGAAAGAGAATTTCCACTTCAAGAAGTGTATGAGGCCGATGAATGCTTCTTCACAGCGACGCCACTTGAAATATTCCCAGTCGTTCAAATTGGTGACGAGCAGTTCGGGAACGGGGAGAGAGGACCGATCACAAAGAAACTCCAAGTTGCATATGAAGAAAGTATTCGTTTGTTTAAAGTTACGAACTAATATTGAAGAAAAAAGCTGGTATTACTCCAGCTTTTTTTCATGATATAATTCAAACATAGGACAAGATTTGAAAACGCTGTAAAAAGGGGATTTAATGTATGAATTATGAAGATTTTAAAGAAGTAATTCACGGTAGACGAAGTGTTAGAAAGTTCACAGAACAAGAAGTATCCACTAGTGATATAAAAGAAATTATTGATTGTGCTCGTTATGCACCGAGTGATACGAACTCACAAACTTGGGAGTTCTTGGTCATTATGAACCGAGAGAAAATTAAAGAAATTGAACAAATGACATGGGATGCATTACATAAACTTGCGGCAAAAGCGGCAGAAAACGGAGAAGAGAAAGCAGGGAAATTACTTACACGTTCTTTTGGACCATATGCAACAGCTTTCTCGGAGGCACCAGTATTAATCGTATGTTTGGCAACGCCATATGAATCAAAGTTTCGTGAAAAAATATTTGATCCGATTGCTTTTGTTCCAGATTCAGTTTGGGAAGAAGAAGGAATTAAGAGCAGCTGTTTAGCGGCACAAAACTTAATGTTAGCTGCACATGCGAAGGGGCTTGGTACATGCCCAATGACAGGACCGGTATTGTTAGCTCAAGATGAACTACGACAATATTTACAAATTGAGCCTGAAAAACAAATAAATATGGTTATTTCACTCGGTTTTCCGAAAGATAAGCCGAAGAAACTTCCAAGAAAAGAAGTGGATGAGATTACAGCATTTGTTTTTTAAAGCCGAAAATAAAAAGACATTGAATGAAACAATGTCTTTTTATTTTGGATAGGTATGTAATTAATCCATTAGGCTAAAATGATAGATAAGAGGGAATTACTATTTATTTCATAAAAAAAATTAATGTTCTATTAAGGAAAGTATGATACATTAATCGTGAGCAAGATTCTAGTTGTTCATGAAAGTGTTGAAAGTAGTCTTAAAATTTAAAAGTTATTTTTGTATAATAAATTATAATGAAATGACAGGGGGGATGAATTTTGAAAAAATTCATAATCACTGGATTGTCTGTATTGTTATTAGTTGGTTGCGGTGCTCCAAAGGAAAAAGAGGGTACACAATCAAAGCCTGAAGAACAAGTCGTAAACGCAAGTAATGAGAATATAGTTGTATTTCCGGAAGGCGTAATGCCAATTGGAGAAGGAAAAGTGAAAGTTATTACACCAGACGGTACTTCTGAGAATGGTAATATACCAGCTGTATTCATTAAAAAGGATACTTTAATTCAACACGTTGAATTAGAGCTCTCTAATTTTCAAAATGATAAAGAAACATTCGTATTTGTAGATCGAGTGTTTGCAGATAAATATCAAGTAACTAGTACAACACAGACAACAGTACAATTAAAAGAAAAGACGCTTGAAACAGGTAGTCATACGATTACGGCAGTTCAGTATGAAAACAATGATCCGAAAGGAAAGGTTATTAGTTTTAATCAAGCAACATTCGAAACAAAACCAGCGTCATAAGAAGAATAAAAAGTACATTACTCAAAAAGTAGTGTACTTTTTTGTTTATACTAGAGGTTGTAATAGTGAATCACTTGTTTCGTTTTCTAATATGATTAAATTAGGAAGAGACCACTTGTTACTACTATGACAGAAAAAGCGGTTGAAGAGGTGAACTGGTGTATTTGTATCTTCTTGATTAATATGATGATGTCAGTAATTTGGTTTATGATGCAAGTTAAGTTCCATTATCAAATTTATGACTTATCGATAGGGTCTATTTGTTTTACCATTGTTTAGCTATTATATGATAAACTCGGAATAAGGTAAGTTTCAGAAGAAAAATATAGGTATTTCATTTGAAATGTCGAATAGTACATACGATGTCGTAATAACAAATTTTCTATTGTTTACTGTGAAACAGGAGAAGGAGAGATAGTAATGAAACGAGCTCTTATAAATATTGATTATACATATGATTTTGTAGCTGAGAAAGGTGCTTTAACATGCGGAAAACCAGGACAAGAAATTGAGAAGGAAATTGTCCATTTAACGAAGCAATATATTGAAAATGGAGATTACGTAGTCTTTGCAATCGATAAACATGAAGAAAACGATGTATATCATCCAGAATCAAAGTTATTCCCGCCTCATAACATAGCCGGTACAAATGGAAGGGATTTATTTGGTGAATTACAAGATGTGTATGAAACATATAAAAATGCAGAGAATGTATATTATATGGATAAAACACGATATAGTGCATTTGCAGGAACAGACCTAGAGATGAAGTTACGAGAAAGAGGAATAGAAGAAGTTCATCTTGTAGGTGTTTGCACTGATATTTGTGTTCTTCATACAGCAGTAGATGCTTATAATAAAGGGTTTAAAATTGTAGTTTATGAAAAGGCGGTTGCATCTTTTAATGCGCAAGGGCATGAATTTGCACTTGGACATTTTAAATCTTGCTTAAACGCAGAAGTGAAGTGAAAAAAAGAGGCCTTTAAAAAAGGTCTCTTTTTGCGTTTAAATTGAGACGAGTTTTTGCTCAATTAATTTTTTTATAAATGGGCTAATATTTTCTGGTAGCTTATCAAAATCAAAAAATTGTACACTTAATGATTCGATCCCATCAGCTTTTAGCAAGCCGCCTTTAATGTCTTTGCAAAGATATGCGATTGTTATAGGATAAAACTCATCCCCGTTTGGTAATTTTACAAAAAATTCTTTTCCAGAAAATACGCTTATTAACTGTAAGGTTCCTATTTCAACCCCTGTTTCTTCGAACACTTCTCGTCTCCCAGCTTCTTCTGTTGATTCACCAAGTTCAACGAATCCACCAGGAACACCCCAAATACCATTTCGCCTTTGTTGAAGTAATATTTGTCCTTGTTCATTGAAAACAGCTACAGCAACTCCTGCTAGATTGAGTGGTCTTGATCCGACAACTTTTCTAAGTTCTTCAATATACCCCATTGTATGTAACCTCCGTAAGAAAAAATAAGAGCAAATATACTATTCGTTGTTATGTGAATATTTTCCTCTTTATAAGAGGGAGAGAAGTCATATAACTTATTTGTTTTATTTGGTAAAATATACATCAAAAAAGGTCAAACAAAATCTTTGACCTTTTTTGACCAAGTGTTATAATAAAGGCAGAAAGAGATAATCTTTCATTCATAAATAATAAGGAGGAAAAAATATGCGTAATTTATTTCCAGAGATAACAAAACGTCAAAATGGTATTTTTGATTTTGGGCCTTCTTTATTAGAAGGGATGACAGATGCTTTCTTTAAACCGATGAACATGGATACTTTTAAAGTAGATGTTCATGAACAGTCTGATAAATATACAGTAAAAGCAGATTTACCGGGTTTTCAAAAAGAAAACATTCAAGTTGAATTTGAACAAGATGTATTAACGATTCAAGCAACTAATCATAATGAAGTAGAAGAAAAAAATGAGAATGGCATATATATTCGTAAAGAACGTTCTATAGGTTCTGTAACTCGACGCTTTAATTTTCAACGAGTTGAGGAAGAAAATGTTAAAGCAAATTATAAAGATGGCGTACTGACAATTGAATTGCCAAAATTGAAAGAAGAAAAAAACAGTAAAACAAAAATTAATATCGATTAAAAGAGCTGATAAATTCAGCTCTTTTTTTATCTAGTTAATGAATAAATTAGTTGAAATCGTAATGAATAGAATAAAGTTTTAACGCTTAAAAAATTTCACGATTAGCTCCCTTTAGGTTATTAAAAAGGGTATATTTAAAGGGAAAGGAAAAGAACATCTAGACATACTGTTTAAAGTGAATTAGTAATAAAGTCAAAATACATAGTAAGGGTAGCGACGTTTTAGAGAAGATAATAGATTTTCCTAGAATAAACTGAGACGATTATGAATTTTTTAATTAGTAAGGAAGTGGTTAGATGAGTTTATTAACGTATACTGAAGAATTTTTTAATTATGTAAGAGAGTTTTTACTTTTAAGATTTTTACTATTTGCTTTCGTTCTAATCATTATTTCATTTGTCATAAACCGTATTATTGATTGGTTTTTTAGGAAATCAAGCTTTTTTGATGAAGAGGTAGAGCAAACGATTCAAAGTGTGATTCGATCTATTTTTAGATATATCATTATCATTAGTCTAATCATATATTTAATTAGCCAATTTGTAGATATAAAAAGTATCATTGCAGGTGCAGGGATAGCGGGGGTTGTTATCGGTTTTGCTGCACAACAGATGCTGAAAGATGTTATATTAGGCTTTGCGAGATTAGCGGACAAAGAGTTTCGTGTTGGCGATTTTGTTACTTTTAACGGAACAAACTCAGGAACGATTGAGGAAATTAGTATTCGTTTTATGCAAATTCGTGAATGGTCAGGAAAACTCCTTACCATACCACACGGAGAGATTAGAACGATACAAAATTTTAATAAAGGCTGGATGCGCGTAATTGAACGAATTACGGTAAGTTATCAGGAAGATCCGACAAGAGTTAAGGAATTGTTAGAGGAAGTTTGTGTGAATTGTAATGAAAAGTTGACCCCAAGTCTTTATAAAGTAGAGGATGAAGCTGTTGAACCTTTTAAATATGTAGGTGTTACAGATTTAAATCCGAATCTGAAATACGTTGGATATGAATTTTGTATTACAGGTTTAATAAAACCGGAAGATTATTTTGAAACTTCTAGACAAGTAAGATTTGAATTAATGTCTATGTTTCATAAGAATCAAGTGCAAATGCCAGCAGCAAATATGGTTGTTACTACTGAAAGTTTACAGCATAGCCAAGGTGGACAATCTTTATCGGACAGCTAAAGTAGAATAGTTTGGTAACGGAAATGCTGCTTTCAGCATTGGATAGAAAAATAATAATAAAATGATTGATATAAAAAAGAGCTGAAGGAATTCAGTTCTTTTTAATTTGTAGAATTTAGAAATTTCTTAATGTTATAATGGTAGATGGTGATGAAAATGAACTTTGAAGAAAAAGAGATGCATCGTTTAGAGGCATTAAAAGCAATTGCTGAATTATTAAATGAAGCAACAAATTTACAAGACATGTTAGAAAAAGTGTTACATACATTGTTACAAGTTATGAATTTACAAACAGGCTGGATCTTTTTTATTGATGAAAGTGGAAAACACCGTATGCTTGTAGATCAAAACTTACCGCCAGCTCTTACGTGGCAAGAGAAGAAGCCGATGTGTGAAGGAGATTGCTGGTGTGTAGAGCGTTTTGTAAATGGAAGATTAGAAAAAGCGACGAATATTATTGAATGTAAGCGGATAGAGGATGCGATTGAATGTAATTGGGGAGATACCGAAGATGTTACGCACCATGCGACAATTCCATTAAGGTCCGGGTCGGAGAAGTTTGGTCTCTTAAATGTGGCCGCGCCTCAAAAAACACATTTTTCAGAGGAAGAATTAGCATTATTAGAATCAATTGCATTTCAAATAGGGACGACAATCCAACGTATTCAGCTAGTAGAAAAAGAACGTAAATATGTAGTAGTAGCTGAACGAAATCGACTTGCACGTGATTTACATGATTCAGTAAAACAATTGTTATTTTCTATCATGTTAACCGCAAAAGGTACTCTAAATATGACGCAAGATAGAGACTTGCAAGAGATGTTGAGCTATATTGGAGAATTATCACAGGAAGCATTACAAGAGATGACACTTTTGATTTGGCAATTAAGACCGGAAGGATTAGAGAAAGGGTTAGCTGAAGCAATTAAAAATTATGGAAAGTTGTTAGGGATTCACGTGGAAGTTCGAATTGATGGAATGGTTTCAATTGGTGATGAAATAGAAGAAGTTTTATGGCGTATTAGTCAAGAAGCGATACATAATTGTAAAAAACATGCTTCATGTGAAAAGGTACATGTTCTTTTAAAAATAGAAGATAACCAGTTGTATTTTTACATAGAGGATAACGGAATAGGATTTATACAAGAGCAAGTAAGAGAGTCAGCACTCGGTTTAAAAAGTATGAAGGAACGTATTCAGTTAATGAGGGGATCATTTCAAATAAAAACGGAGCTGAAAAAGGGTACGAAAATTGAAATTCAATTGCCAGTTTGAAGGGGAGAAGAAGGTTGAAAATTAAATTACTACTAGTTGAGGATCATCATATCGTTCGAAGAGGACTTGTATTCTTTTTGAAAACGAGAGAAGAATTTGAAATTGTTGGGGAAGCAGAAAATGGAGAAGATGCGTTAACATTCGTCCAAACAAAAAGGCCAGATGTAGTATTAATGGATCTATCAATGCCGAAGATGGATGGCATCGAAGCAACAAAACGAATAAAACAATATGATGAAACGATAAAGATACTAATATTAAGCAGTTTTTCAGAGCAAGATTATGTTTTACCAGCACTTGAAGCCGGAGCAGATGGTTATCAATTAAAAGAAGTACAACCTGAGCAACTTGTAGCTTCTATTATTGCAGTACATGAAGGAAATACGAATTTTCATCCGAAAGTAACACCAGCACTATTAGGACGATCAGTAGTCAAGAAAGAAAAAGAAAACCCTTTTTCTATGTTAACGAAAAGAGAACAAGAAGTACTTCGTGAAATTGCGAAAGGGCGAAGTAATAAAGAAATTGCAGCAGTGCTTCATATTACAGAACAAACTGTAAAAACACATGTTTCAAATATTTTAGCTAAATTAGAAGTAGATGATCGTACGCAAGCTGCATTGTATGCAGTGAAACATGGGGGAAATAATAAGTATGAATAAATGTTTCGTATAGTATGACAGAATACATAGGAGCAATTAAAATGTTATAGTTAAGTCTAATAAAGGTGCTTTTTAGCCAAAATCGTATAAAAAGTGAAAGGCAGAAATGTTGATTTTATAACGTTTCTGCCTTTTCAATTTCATGTGATCTTACTTCGAAAGAGACTTATGAGACAGCCCCTTTTTTATTAGTGAATAGTTTGTTTATTTATTTTCTTGTAGAAATATGTGACTTACTTATAGCCAGTGATGACTCTCATTTAAAAAAATATAAAACGATTTATACAACAATTCAAACATTGTTCATAATTTCACAATTTGTTTTTGAAGTGTCATGTTATGATGAACATGTAATGATGATTGAACACTTAAACTTGGCACAATGATTAGCCAAACTAGTGAAGACAGAAGTTGTGAGATGAACTCATGAAAAATTCTAAAACACTAAAGGGGAGATCACATATGAAAGCAGTAGTAGTTAATAAAAATAGTAAAGCAAACATTGAAATTATTGAAAAAGAATTACGTCCGTTACACTCAGGTGAAGCGCTAGTAGATGTAGAGTATTGTGGAGTTTGTCATACTGATTTACACGTTGCAAATCATGATTTTGGAAACACAGATGGTCGTATTCTTGGTCATGAGGGTATAGGTATTGTGACGGAAATCGCTGATGATGTTACTTCACTTAAGGTGGGGGACCGTGTAAGTATTGCATGGATGTTCCAATCTTGTGGACGTTGTGAATATTGCGTAACAGGTAGGGAAACATTTTGCCGTGAAGTTAAGAATGCTGGTTATTCAGTAGATGGTGGTATGGCTGAACAATGTATTGTGACAGCTGATTATGCGGTGAAAGTACCAGAAGGATTAGATCCAGCTCAAGCATCATCAATCACATGTGCGGGTGTAACTACATATAAAGCTATAAAAGTATCCAATATTAAACCTGGCCAACCTATCGTCATCTATGGTTGTGGTGGATTAGGTAACCTAGCTATTCAATATGCTAAAAACGTATTTGGTGCAAAGGTAATTGCAGTAGATATTAATGACGATAAATTAGCCTTAGCAAAAGAGGTTGGAGCTGATATGACAATCAATCCAATTTCTCAAGGTCCTGCTGATAAGATTGTTCAAGATGAGTTTGGTGGTGCTTATGCTGCTGTAGTAACAGCTGTTTCAAAAGTAGCATTCAACTCTGCAGTTGATGCAGTACGTGCTTGTGGTAAAGTCGTTGCAGTAGGTTTACCAGTAGAAACGATGGATTTAAACATTCCGCGACTTGTACTAGATGGAATTGAAGTAGTTGGCTCTCTAGTCGGTACTCGCAAGGATCTAGAAGAGGCATTTATGTTCGGTGCAGAAGGAAAAGTAGTGCCTGTTGTTCAAACTTGTTCTCTAGATAAAGTACAAAATGTATTCGAAGAAATGGAACAAGGTCGAATTCAAGGACGTATGGTAATCGATTTTAAACAGCATAATTGTGATTGTAAATAATTCACTTTAAATATAAAAAGTATGAGTCTAACAAAGTACATGTAAAAAAGTTAGACTGCATAAAAAGATGATCCCTGTATGCAATAGGGATCATCTTTTTTATATTCTACTAATATCAATGCCAATTCATACTTGATTAATGAGACAGGATTAAAGGTTCACTTTATTTACAAACGAAAAGGAATCTTTATTTTTAACAAATTTTTTATGATCAGGAACGGTTTGAATTGCTACAGTTTGCGAATCTCTTGCTTTCAGTGCATCTTGAATCCCGAGTGTCATAAGCTTAATAAATAGAATCGTAATAAAGAATGAAGCGAGAGTATAAAAAATGATCCACCATGAAAGATTCATTTCATTACGATTTAAGCCAATAAGGCCTGCCCAATCATTAGATAGAGAAACAGGTCTGAGCACTCCGTCATACAGTTCACGCATTTGTATCCCACCAATTACAATGTTAAGCAACGCTAAATGGATAACGAGTATGAGTGTTTGGACGATATGTTCCATAAATAATACAAATAAGCGGTCAAGTAATAAGACTCGTAAGTGTTTTTTCATAATATGAAAACGGCTAGCACCCAATAATTGTGAACTTAAAATGTAATCTCGTTTCATAAATTCATCAACCTCTGAGGATATATATAAAGAAAGTGTAGGCAGAGCAACGAAAATAAGTACGAGTACTTGATAAAACGTAAATGAAATATTTGGATTTAACCCATCAGCATTTGATGTGATTACAATATTAACGGGCGTGATGAGTATGAATGCGATAAATAGAGTTGGAATATAATAAAAAACTTCTGAGCATGCTTGGAAAAATCTCTTGAATTTTGGAGCAAATAAACTTAAGAGAATTCCTATACATGTTCCGAATAAAATTCGAAAGAAGCTAATTGCCACGGCTAATAAAATAGTGAATTTTGCTCCTTCGACAATTTGTAAGAAAACAGACTCTCCAAAACGATCAGATCCAAAAGGCGGAATTAACGATGGTGGAAAGGGAGCTTTTCCAAGTAATTCGTTATTGTCATTGTAAAGTAACTGAGGAGGTTTTGGGATATTATCTTTAAAGAACCAACTATAAATAAAGCTAGCTGAAATAAGTATGAATAAATATGTAAAGCCGATTAAAAAGCGTTTTGATTTCCAAATAGATTTCATAATGCTACTCCTTTCAATTGCTTTTGCCATCTATTCATCATGAATGAGATTATTTGAAAAATAGTATAAAACGGTAAAATAATCATAACCAGTATGATAAATGCAGCTGGAGGTGAAATAAACGCCTTATTAAATAAGAATTGAATAATGCCTTCCATATTAAAAACAAATTCTAAAATGAATAAATTAGAAAGTAAGAAAACAAAAATCGTTTTTAAATGGTGGAAGAAGTGGATAGATATATTTTTGAATAAATGAATGCATAGTATATAACTTGATGAAAGGCCTTTTCCATAGGCAACCTCTACATAATCTTTTCCATGTTCTTCTTTTATGTATAACACCATCATTCGAAACATTTGTAATGTAGGTAAGACTGCTAAAGATACAATTGGGAGTAAATAAGCTCGATTTTCATTAAAAGAAATAATGGTGAAAGGAGCTTCCCCGAATTTCCTAAGTACCCATATGAAAAATATTTGCAAACAAATCATCATCATCATATCAGGGACAGCTTCTAATATGAACACAATTCGGTTTATCCATTTTTTTATATAATCTTTTGCTAAAAAATAAAAAAATGCCATGCTAGATGATAGAAAGAGCGCAAGTAAAAAGGCTAAAAATAATACAGTAAATGAATATAGGTAAGGTTCTAAAACAGTTGGGAATAAGGGTATTTTTTTGAAACTACCAAATTTCGGATCTGATCCTATAACTACTAATGATTCAGGGGAGAAAACATCTTTTAACATAGTAACAATCTGATTAAAAAAAAGAATTGGTTGAAAGGTAAATCCATTTTGAGTGATAAATAAATAAGGTAAATTTAATAATAATAAGAGTGATAAAAGAATTGATGAAAGCTTAATTGTGAATTGAGATATTTTATGTAACATTAAATCCCTCCGACATCTTTTTACAACATTATACAATAAATTCCGGGATATTTTTATATTTTTCTGAAAAATAAGAAATTAATCAAGTTTTATAATTATAATACGGAATATACTTACATAAGGAAATCTCTATATTGAGGACCGGATTTCTATGTCCATCAAGAGAAATTCCTAATATTTCCATTTTAGAAGCGTTTACTTTACTTCAATTGATTGGCATTTGGTGTTATTCCAATGTTACCAAGTTAATAGAACTAAGTTTTCTTAAAACAAAAACCACCGAAATATAGAAGTGGTTTGGAACGTAAGGAATTTGTAAGGAAGGAGTAAGAAAAAAGAGATTTTCAATGTGTATGATCAAAATATAGAGAAGAACGGGAGGGGGAGTAGTTACTATCTATTTATATAAAAACAAATTAATTAATAAAACGCTATGGAAGAAATTATAGAAGTTAACAGATATCTGAAGAAGAGGGATTAATCATTTATTAGGTCAGAGAGTTGTTTGAAGAAATAATTGGTCTATAGATGATTGCAAATTCAGTATTGACTTTTATCATTGGGAGGGTTGATAGCTGTGTGATTAGCATATGACATAACTATCAACCAGCAATACAATTTAAATAGAGGAGAGGAATGCTTTATGAAAACACGCAGTAAATTTATATGTGGAAGTCTAGCATTATTAATAGCTGGGAGTTTCCTGTTATACATAACACCAGCCTCAATTGTAAAAGCAGAACCGTCGCAAAATGTATCTAGTTCTTTACAAACAAGTACGCAAAGTGATCGTACTTCCGTTAAGAAAGCAATGCGAGATACACTGCAACTTGGATACCCAGGAATACTCGCTCAAATTTCTAAGGGTGGTAAAACTTGGAGTTATACCGCTGGGATAGCAGATGTGAGAACTAAGAAACCAATGAAAGCAGATTTTCGCTTTCGTATTGGCAGTGTAACGAAAACGTTCATTGCAACAGTGCTACTGCAATTATCTGGAGAGAACCGTTTGAATCTAGATGACTCCATTGAAAAATGGTTGCCTGGTGTCATTCAAGGAAACGGATATGATGGTAACCAGATTACGATCCGGCAAATATTGAATCATACAAGTGGTATTGCTGACTATATAAATTCAAAAGACTTTGATATTACGGATATAAAAAAATCGTATACGGCTGAAGAATTTGTAAAGATGGGGATTTCTCTTCCCCCAGACTTTGCCCCAGGAAAGGGTTGGTCTTATTCAAACACAGGATACGTATTACTGGGGATCCTTATTGAAAAAGTAACTGGCAACAGCTATGCGGAAGAGGTTGAAAATCGGATTATTGAACCGCTTGATTTGTCAAATACATTCCTACCTGGTAATTCAAGCGTGATCCCAGGCACCAAGCATGCCCGTGGCTATTTCCAACTAGACGGAGCAAGTGAGCTAAAAGACGTTACATATATGAACCCAGGTAGCTCGGATGGAGATATAATTTCTACTGCTGACGATTTAAATAAATTCTTCTCTTACTTACTCAGTGGTAAATTACTGAAGGAACAGCAGCTAAATCAAATGCTTACTACAGTTCCTACAGATAGAGAAGGAGCGGGATATGGTCTTGGAATCGTTGAATTTAAGCTTCCGAACGGTGTCTCGGTATGGGGACACAGAGGTAGCGTGCTAGGGTTTTCCACTTTTGTTGGTGGAACACTTGGAGGTAAGCATACATTGGCCGTCAATTTGAACAGCTTTAACTTTAGTAATCCTGATCCTTTTAAAAGTATTTTACTTGCTGAATTTAGGAAGTAGGCAAAAAGGCGAAATGGATAAGTTTTGTCATAGGTTTATAGTTTAAAATATATCATTTTGGTGCAAAAAAAAACTTGCTCAAAAAAATTTAATACTCGTAATTAAGTATAAAAGAACTCTATCGTTTTAAGTAAATATTTCAGGAGGGTTTTATGAAAAAGAAAATGATTACGGTACTTGGTGTTTCTGCTATAATACTGACTAATTTTGTAGGAAGTACTTATGCAGACTCGAAAATAGGAGTTTCTGTTACAGCTCCTTACAATAAAAATCAAATAGCGGAATGGTTAGAAATGCACGCGAAGCCTTTAAAAACAACCAATCCAAATGCACCTTTTAATGATTTAAAACCATTTAAGAATATGGTAGGTTCTGCTTCAATTGTAGGTTTAGGTGAAGCTACGCATGGGGCTCATGAAGTTTTTACGATGAAAAACCGTATTGTGAATTATTTAGTATCTGAAAAGGGCTTTACCAACCTAGTTTTAGAAGAGGGGTGGGACAGAGCTTTAGAACTTGATCGATATGTTCTTACTGGTGAAGGAAATCCAAGCCAGCATCTATCACCTGTATTTAAGACGAAAGAAATGTTAGATTTACTTGATTGGATTCGGCAATATAATGCTAATCCAAAACATAAATCTAAAGTGCGTATCATCGGGATGGACATTCAATCAGTAAACGAGAATGTTTATAATAATATAATAGAATATGTTAAAAGAACCAATTCAAAACTTGTGCCGAGGATAGAAGAGAAGATAAAAGGTCTTATGCCTGTAACAAAGGATATGAATACTTTTGAAAGCCTTACGAAAGAAGAAAAAGAAAAGTATATTTCAGATGCTAAACAAATTAGTGCTTTATTAGAGGAAAATAAAAGTTATTTAAATGGGAAATCTAAAGAGTTCGCATGGATAAAACAAAATGCTCGTATTATTGAACAGTTTACTACAATGTTAACGTCACCTCCTGATAAACCATCTGATTTATATTTGAAACATGATATTGCAATGTATGAAAATGTAAAGTGGACTGAAGAACATTTAGGAAAAACTATTGTATGGGGGCATAATGGCCACGTTTCGAAAACAAATATGCTTCCTTTTGTATACCCTAAAGTAGCTGGGCAGTATTTAGCAGAGTATTACGGAAAACGGTACGTATCTATTGGAACATCAGTTTATGAAGGACAATACAATGTCAAGAATAGCGATGGTGAATTTGGCCCATATGGAATATTAAAATCGGATGATCCAAACAGTTATAACTACATCTTTGGACAAGTTAAAAAAGATCAATTTTTTATTGATTTACGTAAGGCAAACGGCGTGACAAAAACTTGGTTGAACGAACAACATCCACTTTTCGCTGGAGTAACTACCGAAGGGCCTGATATACCAAAAACAGTTGATATATCATTAGGTAAAGCGTTTGATATACTTGTTCAAATTCAAAAAGTGAGTCCATCTCAACTACATCAATAAATTTAGAATAATGTACCTTAATGAAGTGTAGTGTTAAGTGTCAATAGAGTTGTTTGAATATATTAGTTAGGTTATTTTCATTAAAGGATTATTAAATGGAATAAATGTTTTCAAATTAGAGACGATGTGGGATAGAAGCACAGTATCATCAAGTTAACAAAATAAAATTCTACCTAAAATGAAAAAATACGCTATTCTTTCTATAGAATTATAGGAAAGGATGGCGTTTTTTTATTTAATCTATTATTATAATTTGCTCAAGGAATCTAAAACTTTTTCTCCCCTAACATATTACGCAATCTTGCTAAAAATTTTAAGTTTGTACAACAAACCACATATCCATTAAGCTAAAGAACAAGTTAATTAAAAACTAGAAAAAGAGTGTGTTTCGAAACGGATATTATGTAACTTTACCGGACGGAAAAGCTACATATAGTATGTAAATGAAATGGAATAAGGGGATTTATTTTTTGTGATGAAAAAATTTTCTAATTGTTATGGATGAAAGAAGAGGAGCCAGAATTATATAAAAGTACTTATAAATTTATTTCTATTAAAGAGTATGGGATTTATCAATTATTTTCACGCTACGTAGTTGATGATTCTATTGCTTCTGCTACAGGGTTATTCAATTTAGAAACGTTAAATTGGGATGTTGATGTGCTGGGAATATTAAATATTTCTACATAACAATTATCAACTCCAGTACCAACTACATATATTTTATCGGGTATGAAATCAGAATTAGCACCAAAGATGGGGATTCGTAAAGATACTCCAGTTGTTATTGGTGCAAGTGATGGAGTTCTTGCGAATGTAGGCGTTGGTGCAATATCGCCTGGCTCAGCTGCAATTACGATTGGAACTTCACCAAAAGATCCAGGGATTATTGATTTTATTAAACTAGGACTTGGTAATACGTTAGGATTTTAGCAATAGTTTTAGCATGAGGAACGATGCATGAAATATATCCCAACATAAAAATAAGAATAAATAAAATGAAGTTTTCATAAATAGTAAAAGAATGATTATGTCATCAGTGTAGCTAAGAAATGATGTTACATATGGAGAGAGCGTGTTAAAAAAATATGAGGTGGTTAAATGGGAAATGAGCAAGTGAAGAATGTAGGGGAAGAAAAAAAGTTATGTCTTTGTATGATTGTTAAAAACGAGTCTAGAATTATGGAAAGATGTTTAAATGCTACGAAATCAATTGTAGATTTTGTTTCTATTTGTGATACTGGATCAACTGATCATACGCCTGAAATTATTGAAAATTGGTGTAAGGAAAATGAGATACCTGGGACGGTTCATCATGAGCCGTTTAAAAACTTTGGTTATAACAGAAGCTTAGCTGTATCGTTAGCGCAAAAAACATACCCAGAAGCAGATTATTTATTAATATTAGATGCGGATATGATTTTAGAGGTTGATCCGAATTTCGATAAAACGAGCTTAACGGAAGACCATTATCTTACATTACAATATGATATTCATATTAAGTATTGGCTTACACGGCTTTTAAAAGCGTCTTTACCATGGAAATCAGTCGGTGTTACTCATGAGTATTGGGATATAGATCGTTCCAAAGTTGGAGAGGATTACAATACGAGAGTAGCTAGACTGGAGACGCTTGTCGTTAATGACCCTGGTGATGGTGGGAGTAAAGCGGATAAATTTGAAAGAGATAAGAGGCTGTTGTTACAAGGGCTGAGTGATCCAGAAACTACGCCAGATTTGCATATAAGATATTTATTTTATTTAGCCCAAACGTATTTTCATTTAAGTCAATTTGAAGATTCGATTAAATGGTATAAAAAACGAGTGGAAGCAGGGGGATGGGTTGAAGAGGTATTTTATTCGTTATTGCGAATAGGATTTTGTTATGAACAATTAGCAACTCGTTCAGCAAATAAACAACTTGAAGTAACAGAAGTGGATGAAAAAGAAAATGCTAAGAAACAAGAAGAGCAATATACAGCATTAGCTGTTCTTTATTTTCAAAAAGCGTGGGAATATAGACCAACTAGGGCTGAGCCATTATATCAACTTGCAAGAATGTATCGATTAAAATCTCAAAATAATATTGCTTTGATGTATGCCCTGCAAGGGAAGGAAATTCCTTTTCCGAAAAATGATCTTCTATTTGTAGATTATCATGTGTATGATTACTTATTTGACTATGAAATTTCTATAAATGCTTTTTATATACCACATAAAAAGCATTTAGGTGCAGTGTCACAAAAATTTTTGGAATCGAAAAAAGATGAGTTACCGTTGCATATAGCAAATATGGTAGAAAGTAATGCGAAATTTTATTAAATACAATTTCGGTTAAAGGAGTAGTGGAGTAATAATGGAATTAATACGATGGGCGCTAGAACTAGGAGAATCTGTGCATGGAAATACGTATGAAGAATTGTTGCCACTACTAGATTATTATTATGATCGTGATCATTTAAAAGCGTATTGTATCGCAAATCTTCTGTTAAACATGGACGTATCAGATGAACATCAGCAAAGAATTGAATTAAGAAGGTGCATTGCTGCTTATTATGCTGGACTATATAAAGTAGCAAAAAAACATGCAAAGGATCTTTTACTGAAATATCCGGATGTAGATTTATATAAGAATAATTTAAGGCTAATGGAAGCTTATTTGAATAAAGAATATGATTATTGTTTGTTTATATGCCCAAAGACGTATGGTAGTTTTATAGATGTTGCGCGAGCTTTGAAATGGCGATTGGAGCAAGAGGGAAATACAGCAATCATATCAGAAACAATACTCGAAAATGTGGGGAATACAATTGTTTTTGGAGCGCATACATATGCACATAGCCCACATCTCCTTCCGAAAAATGCAATTATTTATAATTTAGAACAGCTATATGAAGGAAGCCCTTATGCGCATCCTCTTTATTTAATGTTATTAAAAGATAAGGAAATTTGGGAATATAGTAAACAAAATATAGAATGGTTAAAACAAAGAGGAGTAGGAAAAGAAATAAAACATGTAGGCATGAACTATGCACCAACTTTAGAAATAAAAAAAGATGCATTTGATGAAGAATTAATTGAAGACATTGATATACTGTTTATAGGTGCTCTTAACCCAAGACGGCAAGCTATATTGGATCAATTAAAAGTCGTTGCTCCGAATTTAAATATTGTTTTTAAAAATAATGCATGGGGAATTGTTAGAAATGAGTTAATTGCTAGGTCTAAAATTATATTAAATATCCACTTTTACTTATCTGGTATTCTTGAAACTCCTCGAGTTTCTTATGCAGTGGCAAATAAGAAATTTATTATTTCGGAAAATAGCAACCCGGAGGACGAAATAGATTGGCCAGGTATTGTATTTACTCCGTATGAAAAAATAATTGAAAACGTAATGAAATATATAGAATTACCAGAAGAACGGAAAAGATTAGCGGAAAAAGCATATAACCATTTTAAAGCAAATGAAAGTTTAGGTACATTGAGCATGAGAGATGAAACAAAGTAATTGTACGAAACTCATACGAAAGTATGAGTTCTTTTTTGTTTATCATACTATTTTATGAAACAAGTTAACTCTTTATATTGTGTTTTGTATAGAAATTTCTGATAATATATAAGTAGAAATTGAAAACAAAGGGGAGAAATAATCATGAAACTAGTTGTTATTAACGGTACACCAAGAAAATTTGGTAGAACTCGCGTGGTGGCAAAATATATTGCGGATCAATTTGAAGGGGAATTATATGATTTAGCAATTGAGGAGTTACCTTTATACAATGGAGAAGAGTCACAACGTGATTTAGAGGCAGTGAAAAAATTAAAAACGTTAGTGAAAGCTGCGGATGGGGTTGTATTATGTACACCAGAATATCATAATGCGATGAGCGGTGCGCTGAAAAACTCTTTAGATTACTTAAGTAGTAATGAATTTATTCATAAACCAGTTGCGTTGTTAGCGGTTGCTGGTGGCGGTAAAGGTGGAATAAATGCATTAAACAGCATGCGAACGGTCGCTAGAGGTGTTTATGCAAATGCAATTCCAAAACAAGTTGTTCTTGATGGATTACATGTGCAAGATGGTGAACTTGGGGAAGATGCAAAACCATTAATTCATGATGTAGTTAAAGAATTGAAAGCATATATGAGCGTATATAAAGAGGTGAAAAAGCAACTAGGGGTTGAGTGATATGTCATCTCTTTATAAAGATTCACGCTTGTATTTCATTCTAGGGGCCAATAGTCTATCAGCTATTGGTTCTGGTATTGTAATGATAACGATTCCATGGTTGTTAATTAAAGAGAGTGGAGGAGAGACAACGTTTGGTTATGTTTCCATCATCTCAACACTGATTATGTTTTTGTTAACTCCGTTTATCGGGCAAAGTATTGATCGTTTTTCAAGAAAATCTTTATTATTATGCAATGAAGGTATTGGGATAGCCGTAATCGGAATAATGGTTATATGGGGATTTGCTGGGCAATCCTATCATTCTATTCATTATATTCTTATTTATATAGCAGGCTCTTTTTACTATCTATTATTTTATCCTACAATTTTTGCGTTCAACCAAGAAATTTTTCAAGCAGAACATTATAAAAGTTTAAGTGGAACGATGGAAATACAAGGACAGTTAACACAAGTTATTTCAGGAGCAGCCGCGAGCTTCCTAATTGAAGTTGTGTCTTTGAAGTGGATATTGTTAGTAGATATGTTAACTTTTGCAGGAGCATTTTTGCTATTTTTATGTATACCGTATGTCAAGAAAAAAGAGATTAAAAAGAAAATAACATTTAAGAAGCAATTGTTCGAAGGAATTCACTTTATGAAAAACCGTCCTAAGCTCTTTTGGTTCTTACTTGCTACTTATATGCCGTTTATAGGTGTCATGATGGCAAATTATTTAATACCAGTTTATATTTCGGATATACTTAAAGCTAATGCCTCTGTATACGCGATAGAGGGAATGATGTACGGTGTTGGAGCTGTTGTTGCAGGAATCTGTATTCCACTCATAATGAAATATGTCAAAACAGAAGTTTCAATCGTTATGACGATGTGCATTTATGTAATTTCAATTACCGTAATGATTATTGAACCATCCGTATTATTTTTATATGGACTAGCGATTTTTCATGCGATTGGAAATGCGGGGACAAGAGTGGCGAGAAATGTATTGATGATGGAGGAAATTCCAAATGAAGTAATGGGACGTGTAGACAGCCTATTCCGATTAATTGGTACAGGAATACGAATTGTATTGTTAATGTTGTTTACAGTTGGTGTTTCTAAAGTAGGTGTCATGGTACAGTTTTATTTACTAAGTTTCATATTGATCCTTTCGTTAGCAATTGCTATAAACTATGTAATCTCAAAACGTAAATTCGAAGCGAGTATTTCTAATAAATCGATTGTTTAAAAAACACTTCTGCCTTCCTTTCTTTTTTTATATAATAAAAAGAAAGGAAGTGTAAACTTATTTATGAACAAATGGATCTTACTTATAATCGTATTATTACCTCCACTATACATCCTTTATATGACGTTTCGAATGAAGAAAGCTGCTCGTGAAAAGTTGAGTCATCACTCTCCATACGTTCTTATATTAGGTGCAAAGTTATTTGGAGATAAACCATCTTTATCTCTTCAAAATCGGTTAGATGTAGCGTTGGAATATTTATATTCTCATCCTGAAGCGAAAGTAATTGTTTCAGGTGGTCAAGGAGAAGATGAAGATATACCGGAAGCTCATAGTATGAGGAACTATTTAATGGTACATGGTATAGATGAGAGTCGTATTTTAATAGAAGATCAATCTACAAATACGTATGAGAATTTAAAGTTTAGTATAGATTTATATGATGTGAAACATGCGGTAGTTGTAAGTAATACGTATCATTTATATAGAACGAAAATAATTGCAAAGCGTTTAGGCATGAGGATGGAGGCACTAGCTGCTGAAACGCCAATGCGCTCTAAGAGAAAAATGTATGTGCGTGAATATGCCGCTATAATGAAAACAATATTGTTAGACCGTTAGAGCTCAAATGTAAGCTCTTTTTTTGTTGAATAATGCGTATCATTTGAAATGAATTCCATATTCCATCAAAATAAAGGAAACAACGATAAAGGAGTTGTATTTGTGATTCAGTTTAATCAAGTGTCAAAATCATATGAAGATGGCACAAAAGCAGTGGATTCATTGCATTTAGAAATTAAAAAGGGAGAATTTTTTGTCCTTATTGGTCCGAGTGGTTGCGGGAAAACAACGACAATGAAAATGATTAATCGTTTAATTGAAACGACAGAAGGCTCAATTTTAATCGATGGAAAAGATATTCAAGAATACAATATTAATGAATTACGATGGGATATAGGGTACGTGTTGCAGCAAATCGCTTTGTTCCCTCATATGACAATTGCTGAAAATATTGCAGTTGTTCCTGAAATGAGAAAGTGGAGCAAAGAAAAAATAAAAGCTCGTGTCGATGAGTTGCTCCAGATGGTCGGGCTAGATCCAGACGTATATCGCGATCGCATGCCTGATGAATTATCAGGAGGACAAAAACAACGTGTAGGTGTCGTGCGGGCATTAGCCGCAAACCCGAAAATCGTTCTTATGGATGAACCATTTAGTGCGCTAGATCCATTAAGTAGAGAACAGCTTCAGAAGGATATCGTACAATTGCAAAAGAAGATTCAAAAAACAATTGTATTCGTAACACATGATATGCAAGAAGCATTATCACTTGGAGATCGCATTTGTGTTATGAAAGAAGGAAAAGTTGTTCAATTAGATACGCCAGAAGGAATTATACATAACCCGAAAAATGAATTTGTAGAAGAATTCATTGGAAATCGTGGAGGACCTTGGTATGAGGGGAAAAGTATAGAAGATGTATTGCCACTTGATGAAAGTATGCGGATAGAAGGAGAGGCACTATCATTACATACTTCTTTACAAGAAGCATTAGTTCGTCTGCGAGCTGATGAAGTCGTTCCAGTTGAAGAAAATGGTCGATATGTTGGAGCTTTAACGAGTCGTCATATTGTCAATTATATTGTTGAACAAATGAAGGAAAGAGGCTAAACAGTGACTGATTTTATACAAACGTTTCAAGAACGAAAAATAGAATTACTAACTGCATTAAGTGAGCATTTACAAATATCGCTTATTTCATTATTTTTTGCAGTAATTATTGCGGTACCGCTTGGCATTTTATTAACGAGAAAAGAGCGAATGGCTGAATTTATAATAGGAACTTCTGCAGTAATGCAGACGGTGCCATCACTTGCATTACTCGGATTATTAATTCCGTTAGTGGGAATCGGAAAAATCCCGGCCGTTATTGCATTAGTTGTGTATGCACTATTACCTATTTTACGCAATACATATACAGGAATACGGGAGTTAGATGAATCTTTAATCGAAGCAGCGAAAGCTATGGGGATGAATAGCTGGAGAAGACTGTGGAAGGTAGAGCTTCCTCTTGCGTTACCAATTATTATGGCCGGTATTCGTACGGCAATGGTATTAATTGTTGGAACGGCTACATTAGCAGCGCTTATAGGTGCTGGTGGGCTCGGTAAACTCATATTACTTGGTATCGATCGGAATGATCATGCACTTATCATTTTAGGGGCCGTACCAGCCGCGTTACTTGCTTTATTCTTTGATATAGTACTTCGGGTACTTGAGAGTCCAAAACGTTCGTCTAAGCGTGTTATATTGACGATATGTATTGTTTGTATAATGGTTGCTTCTCCATTTCTTTGGAATACAGAAAAGAAAGATATTGTTATTGCGGGCAAACTTGGATCAGAACCTGAAATTTTAATTCAAATGTATAAGCAACTTATTGAACAAGATACCGATTTACATGTACAATTAAAACCCGGTCTTGGAAAAACAGCATTTGTATTCGAAGCATTGAAATCAGGGGAAGTAGATATATACCCTGAGTTTTCGGGAACAGCTTTATCTACATTCGTGAAAGAAGAGCCAAAAAGTACAAATCGGGATGAAGTATATGAGCAGGCTCGCGTTGGAATGGAAAAGAAATATAGTATGGTTATGTTGAAACCAATGGAGTATAACAATACATATGCACTAGCTATGCCGAAAAAAATAGCAGATCAAAAGAATATAAGTACAATTTCTGATTTAGGAAATATTGCACAGGATGCTAAAGTAGGGTTCACATTAGAATTTGCTGATCGTGAAGACGGTTATAAAGGAATGCAAAAAATATATAACTATAAATTTTCAAATGTGAAAACGATGGAACCGAAATTACGTTACAGTGCAATTCAATCAGGAGATGTTAATGTAATCGATGCATATTCAACAGATAGTGAATTGGAACAGTACGAACTTAAAGTGTTAAAAGATGATAAAGGGTTATTCCCACCATATCAAGGTGCACCGTTATTAAGAAAAGAGACGTTACAGAAATATCCTGAACTTGAAAAAGTATTAAATAAATTATCTGGGAAGATTACAGATGAAGAAATGCGAAAAATGAATTATGAAGTAAATGTGAATGGTAAAGGTAGTGAAGAAGTAGCAAAACGATTTTTACAAAAAGAGAATTTACTTCGTTAATTTTACAAAAAATATACAAATTTATATGTATGAAATGACCGTTCATTATAAAATGAACGGTTTTTTTGTGCATACTTATACATTTTTTCAAAAAAGTATTCCATTTTTCTTCATTTTCTTTTAGAATAAGTAATGTTTTCCTGAAAAAATATAAGAGAAGCGTCTATTAGAGAAAAAGGTGACTTTAATAGTTGAACGAACATAACACCTAGAATGACAGATGGGGTGGTACAAATAGAAAAGAAGTTAGGGTTTTTTCCATTAATTGCATTAGTAGTCGGAACAATGGTTGGTGGCGGTGTTTTTAGTTTACCGCATGATTTAGCAGTAGGAGCAAATAGTGGCTCTATCATAATTGGCTGGTGTATTACAGCGATGGGAATGATTCCACTCGCACTCGTATATCAAACGTTAGCAAGAAAAAAACCAGAGCTTGAGGGCGGAATTTATAGTTATGCACGTGCTGGTTTCGGTGAATATATCGGATTTAATAGCGCTTGGGGATACTGGTTAGCAGGAATTTTAGGAAACGTTGCAACAATCATGTTACTGTTTAGTACATTAGGTTATTTCTTCCCCATTTTTAAAGGTGGAAATAGTGTTGCGTCTATCGTAGGAGCATCACTTTTATTATGGACACTTCATTTTCTAATTTTATTTGGCATTCGTGAAGCATCTATTATGAATGTGATTGCAACAATAGGGAAATTGGTTCCAATCGTATTATTTATTGTTGTAATGGTAACAGCGTTTCGCTGGGATACATTTACACATGATTTTTGGGGAGAAGGAACTATTTCAGTTTCCTCTATACTTGGTCAAGTGAAGAATACAATGCTTGTAACTCTTTGGGTTTTCATCGGGGTTGAAGGAGCGGTAGTATTATCTGGAAGAGCGAAAAATAGTCGAGACGTCGGTAAAGCGACAGTATTAGGACTTATTTTAGTAATGTCTATTTATATTTTAATTTCTGTCTTGTCGATGGGAGCGATGACAAGAGGAGAGCTTTCTGTTTTAGAAACGCCGTCAATGGGACATGTATTAGAACATGTTGTTGGGACGTGGGGCGCAGTAGCGATTAACATCGGGTTAGTTGCTTCACTTGTAGGTACATTAATAGGTTGGTTTTTACTTGTTTCTGAAATTTCCCATGTAGCAGGAAAAGATGGTGTGTTTCCGAAAGTCTTTACGAAAACAAATAAAAAACAAACGCCGCATATGGCATTATGGATCTCAAATGGCGTTGCCCAAGTTATATTTATAATCGTTCTGTTTTCAGAGTCAACATATCAAATTATGTATTTCATAGCGTCAACATCAATTTTAGTACCATATTTATTATCAGCGTTATTCCAATTCAAATTAGTGATTACAAATGAACTAAAAGATGCAAAAGTGAAAAATGGTTCGCTAGCTTTAATTGCTTCACTTTACTCTGTATGGCTTATTTATGCAGCTGGTTTGAAGAATTTATTGCTCGTTTCAATCGTATACGGAATTGGGATCATTGTTTATGTGTACGCAAGAAAAGAAAAAGGAAATCGTTGTTTTACTCGTATAGAGAGATATGTAATGTGGGCAATTGTTGTAGCAGCTGTTACATCTCTTTATATGTTATTGACTGGAAATATAAAAATGTAAAAGTCCTTTTCATTTAAAGGGCTTTTTTCTTTGTCTATAGAATATTTAATACATAAGATATTCAGGAGGGATGAAAATGGAAGGAAAAGAACAGTTGAACAGAATTGTTGATTTAGCGAGTGAAGTAAGGAAAGTGTTAGTGCAAGAATCTTTTTTTAATCATCATCCTGAACTGCGAGGAGTGATTGAAAATTTAGCGAGTGCGGTAGAGAATTTGGCGGAATTACAGCAACATAAAGATGAAAACGCTGAAGATCGTTTACGATATGTACTTGCTAAAATGAAAATTGCTCATAATGCCATCTTACAAGAGAAAAACGCATTTCCATCTCATTAATATACGATTTCATTTTGAACCTGGCGGATAACGTCAGGTTTTTTGTTTCTAGTTTTGCGTTTCTTTCATACACTAAGAATAGTATGAAAAAAAGAAGGTGACGAAGGTGAAATTACATAAAGCTCTTCAGCCAAGTTTTATAAAACGAATGTACTATATGAGGTTTATTGGGAAGTTTACAAAAGCAGAGAGTGAGAAGAGTGGAGAGAATTTCTTTGTACAATGCCTATCGCCAATACCATTCACGTTGCAAGAACAATTGAAAAATGAACCATATGTATTTGAAGGTTTATGTAGCAATAAAAAGAATGAAAAAGTCTTTTCGGAATTAAAGAAAAGAAAACTAGAAAAGCAATTGATTATGTTTCGTCTCTATTATGAAAGAGGACATATATACGTGGAGTTAATTTGTACAGAAGAAGCGCGAGAAATAGCAAACGGTTATAAAATGATTCCAGTACCTAAAGTTTCCGATTATAAAAAGGGAGAGTCTTTAGAAAGAAAACTTAGTAATGGTTATTTGTCATTTCTAATGCCAAAATATCCGAAAGACTTTGAGCCTCCTGAGTTATTGTGGCATGAGGGAAGGTTATATGGAAATATATTTTTAAAGTCATCGTCAATTAGTTCAATCGCATATTTTGAACAGCAGCGGGAATGTAAGTATATAGAACTTAATGATTGGATGAAGTATGTAGAAATAGCGGTAGAAGATCAATTATATTTTGTAAGCAATCATGTGTATGAGCAATTAAAAAAACGAATAACTGAAGAAGGTAAGCTTGTAGAGGTAGAGGAAATAAAAGTGCAAAAGGATGAATGGGAATGGGATGAGCGTGAATCCGTCTTTTTACAGTATGTGAAAAGTTTTGTACGTAATAAAGGGCTATATCTGGATGAAACAGATATTTATAACTTTCATATAAGTACAAAAACAAATATGTTGACGATTCTGGGGGGGATACCAGGTGCTGGAAAATCCCGTTTTGTGCAAGCTTATGCAGAAGCACTTGGATTACAATACGGGGAAGAATTGGTTTGGATCCCGATTTCACCATCATATCAAGAACCACATGATTTACTTGGTTACCTTCATCCAAATGGTACTTTTATTGAAAGTGAAACAAAATTAGTTAGGGCGTTAATGAAGGCAAAAGAAAATCAAAATCAGCTGTATATAATCGTTTTTGATGAAATGAATATGTCACATATTGAGCATTGGTTTACTCCATTTCTATCTGTTCTTCAACTTGAAAAACAAAATCGTATTTTAAATTTATATGAAGGTGTGCAAGAAAAAGAAAATTCAATTCCGCCAACAATTGAAATTGGAGAAAATATTATATTTGTTGGTACTGTGAATTTTGATGAAACAACAAAGGAGCTCTCAGATCGATTATTAGATCGGACGAATGTAATAACTTTACGAAAGATTCCGTTTTGTGAGATGTGTATGGAGCAAGAGAAAGTTGTATTACAACCACCTCTGAAAGTAACTGCAGGAGAATTTCGCATAAATTGGGTCAGGAATAAAACGATGATTGAGGTGTTTTCTGAAGAAGAGTTAGAGCTATTAGATAAGTTACATGGTGTATTGTCATCACACGATACGTCAAAGGGAATTTCTTTTCGATGTGCAAATGCAATTGCTACTTATTTGCAAAATATACCGTTCCAAAATAATCATTCTTATATGATTAGTAGAGAGGAAGGATTTGATTTACAAATAAAGCAACGTGTATTGACGAAAATAAGAGGGACTGAAATGATGGTTGGGTCTTTACTTTCAGAGGAAGTAAAAAGGGGGGCAACATTAGTACCTCTTTTGCAATCTCCACTTGCAAACAGAGTATCTACATTTGAACACTCTTTAGCATATATAAGAGAAAAGCGTAGAGAACTGGAGTTGTATGGTTATGCAAAATGATGGACGATACGAAACAGAAATCGTTGATACGAAAGAAACGTTTCCTTTTGTATTAAAGTTAATTATTGGAACGGAGTCAAAAGGAGAATATATTTTATTAAATCGTCTTTGTACCTCTGCAACAGCATTAGCTCAATGTATTTATAAAGTGCAAGAATTAAAACCAATTAGATTGCAATACCATTATGAAAATCCAATGAATATTACTTTTATATGGAATAAAGTCTATGAGGGACAGAAGAATATAAAAGAGACAAAATATGAAATAAATGACCAAAAACAAAAGGTATTAATATATGAACATGGAAAAACGGAATTCTTTTATCCATGGCGTTGTGGTTTATATCATTTTGAAGTGAATATAGAAGAGCGAACGTATTATGGCGCTTTTCAAGTCGTTCCCAAAAATTTTTTTGATGATCAATTTGAAATGATTCAAAACTATGTGAAGTCGATTTTAAATGAGTTGATTTTAGATAGAGGTTATTATAAAAAGACTTTCTCTGCACTTAGCGATATTGAAGATTCTTCTTATTTAGTGTTACTTAGAAAGTTGCCGCGAAAAATGAAAAAGATAAAGCAAATTTTTAAGAAAATAGAATCAAGTTCAAAATTTATACATGAATATAAATGGGAAGAAAAGGAGCGGAAAGCAACGAGGAAAGGAGCGGTAGTGGCGGAAAGAAAACCGTATGCAAAATATTATAATCGTAAGTTTATCGAACAAAAAAATAGTATAGAAAATGCATTTCTTAAATTTAAAGCGATGCAATTTTATCTCTATTTACTTGAAGCGGAAAATTTTTTGCGTCAAACAATTGAAATATTAGAAAGAGAAAAAAAGAAGAAATCAGAAGAATTTCAAGCTGTAAAAACGATTATACAAACAATTGAGCGTAATGGATCAGTGACCGATAGAGAGAAACAAAAATATAAAAATATACATTTACTAAAAGAGGCGGATTTACGAAAAAGTTCTATGAAGATACAAGAATATAAAATTTTAGCGCATTTTGTACATGATAGTGTACAATACTTTCAAACTTTAATGCATTCTCCATTTTGGAGAGAAGTTTCTGAAACAGGTAAGATGAATTCATATAATTTACCGATACCACATCAACAATTACTACAGCATTTAGATTTACTTCCACAATATACAGATCAATCTCCATCTTTATTATTTGTTTATAAACCAACTTTTTTAGTGTATGAATATTACGCTTTTTTTATCGTTATTTCCATGTTAGAGCAAATTGGTTTTGAAGCTAGAAATTCCATTCGTGAACAAATACAAGAACATTTTTATGTAGATGGATTACAAGATGGAACGACAGTAGTTTTACATCGAGATGATATGAAAGTCCATGTCGCATTTAATGATTTAATTGAAACACATCCTCTTATTGCATTAAGTAAAGGGAGTAATTTTTATAATGGAGAAGACACGAAGAAGCCAGATATTCGATTAGACTGTTATGTAAAGGAGGAAGAGAAATACGTATATCAATCTTCTATTATTATTGAAGTGAAGTATAGCCCAATGTACAATATTTTTCAACATGTTGGGAATACGAAAGCAACTGAGCAAATGTATAAGTACTGGTCTATAAAATTTGTAGAAGAACAGGATGGAAAGCGAATCTATCATCGAAGGGCCATTTATGAAGTCATTTGTGTATACCCAGGAAGTCATATGCATAGTAAAAAAATTGAGTCTGGATGCGGTGTTTTTTTGCAATTATATCCATATAAAACGAAACAAGGAGAAGAGAAATTAGCGGGGAAACATGGAATGGTACAAATTTTTGAGAAGTGGTTAAAAAGCATGAAGAAGTAAAAGAAATCCTTTTTTATAAAGGATTTTTTTAGATTAAGAAGAATTATATGCAGTATGGGAGACAGCTTCATATGATATGAATTTGCAAGTGATAGAAATATATTTTGAGAAGAACGGTACATGAGGGATAAAAGGCGATTATGATGGAATTTAATTTATTTTGCAGAATATAATAAGGCGTAAATGTTTTTAGTTGCATACGAAGATTTGTTCTTATATGATAGATAGTGAAAGCGTTATCAAAAAAACAGAGCGGCGATGGGAAAGGCGGGGAAATATGTTCCAGCGTGTTCAAACAAAGGAAGAACATTTTTGGTTCGAGCAACTGTGGGGAGATTTTTGTGAAGAAAGAAACTTAATGTTCGTAGAACGTAATTTAAATCCATCACGATTTTTATTAATAGAAGATGAACATCATATCGGTACAGTAGAATGTATGAAGTATACGGTACCAGAACAATCAAATTCTGAGTTTTTCTATCCGTTTTCTAAAAATGATTTAGTGAAAGATTTGCAAAATGTATATGAAATAGGCAAGTTAAGTATCGCGAAAACGTCTCGTGGGAGAGGACACTTCAAAAGACTAACAGCTATTTTATTTATGCATGCATTAGAAACAAAAGCAGAATGGTATATCGCAGCGGTTACAAAAAGAATGTATATGTATTTATTAACACTCGGTTTCCCAATTGAACCGATAGATAAGCCATTTCAATTTCATGATACTTTACAAGGTGTACCAGTACGAATTCATGCCCGAAAAGGGGCTACGCATTTGTATTCTTTAAAAGAATTTCGAGATGTAATTCAAGGAAATGCCCATGCACAGGCATTAATCGCAGAATACAGTAAGAATATTATGTTAACCAAATAAAACGAAATGAATATGTATAATAAAGAGAATGCGATTTTAAAATGAAATTATTCTTCATGAAAAAGACCCTTATTATTTTAATAAGGGTCTAAAAATTATAATCCAAATATACTAAAAATCATTTTACGGCGCTTCGGTTTCTTTTCACGTTCATATATTGGCTTTGTATCGGGAGTAATATAGATTGGTTCTTCTTTCTTGAGGGTAGCTTCTAGTTTTTGAATTCGCTCTAACATTTCCTCCATTTCACGGCGATGTTGTAAAAGTTGGTACGTAACAACATCATTTGCCTTATCTTGCATTTGTTCTTCCATTCGATCTAGTCTTCTCGTAATTGTGTTTAATTGAGCGGTTAATTGCTCAAAATCATGTGATGATATGTTTTGAACAATTGTATTTACTTGAGTTTTCAATTCTTCAACATCATTTGATGATGTTTTTTGAGTAGGGTGAGTGTTTTGGGACTTCTCTATTTGTGAAAGATGGTATTCTAACATTTGATCTAAATCATCTTGTGTAAAAATAAAGTGACCATATTTATTTTTTTCTATAGTAAGATTTAATTGTTGTGCAATCCGGACAACAGCCTTTGGGCTAACACCTAATTTTTTTGCGATAAATGGTGTTTTATATTCCAAAATAATCCCTCCTATATATATCCTGTTGAATGATTTCGATCTATGAAGTAAGTTCCCTTCCAGTGTGACAAAAGAAGTGTGGAATCGGCAAAGAAAGTGTTTTTTCACGAAATGAAGCTAGGAAGAATATATCGTGAATATAAAAGTTTTTATCTTAAAATTTAGAATCATTTGACTGAGGGAAATAAATTAGATTATCATAATGATAAATATCTTTTTTATGTATGCATATAATATATAAAAAGGTGGTTGCTAATGTAGAATTTTGTTAGAGTATTAGAATGCTTACTTCACTTGAATAAAATTAAGTAGGAGGTGGCTTCCTTGCTTACAATGTAAGTAAGGAAAAGTATTTGGACATATATAGTATAAGTATAGTGATTGTTTTAATTGCCCTAACGGCATTTTTCGTTGCAGCAGAATTTGCAATTGTTAAAGTGCGAAGTTCAAGAATTGACTATTTAATTGCAGAAGGAAATAATCGCGCAACATCTGTCAAAACAGTCATTACAAACTTAGACGAATATTTATCTGCTTGTCAGCTAGGAATAACAGTTACAGCACTGGGAATTGGGTGGTTCGGTAAACCTGCGTTAAAGCAAATGTTTGACACATTTTTTGTGAATTTGAACATTTCTACTCAACTAGCAGATATTTTTGCTGTAATTTTAGTGTTTTTGTTTATTACATTTTTACATGTTGTAATAGGTGAATTGGCTCCAAAAACATTTGCGATTCAAAAAGCTGAACAGGTGAGTTTATTTGTTGCTAAACCGTTAACTTTCTTTTATCGTATGGCGTTTCCATTTATTTGGCTATTAAATGGATCAGCCCGAATAATTACGAAGTTGCTAGGGCTGAAACCACCGAAAGGGCACGATGAAGTTCATTCAGAAGAAGAATTACGGTTATTAGTTTCAGAAAGTTACAAAAACGGAGAGATTAATCAGTCTGAATATAAATATGTAAATAAAATCTTTGAATTTGATGATCGTATAGCAAAAGAAATAATGGTACCCCGAACTGAGATGCATATTATAAGTAAAGAAATGCCTGCTGAAGAAGCTTTACAAAAAATGTCTCAGGAAAAATATACGAGATATCCAGTTGTTGATGGTGACAAAGATCACGTAATAGGATTTGTAAACTTTAAAGATATTTTCACAGATTTTGTGCAGCATAATGCCGTTAGTAATAAGAAAGTAGAGCAATATATTAGGCCGATTATTTTAGTTATCGACTCTATCCCAATACACGACTTATTTTTAAAAATGCAAAAAGAAAGAACACATATTGCTATATTGATAGATGAATATGGTGGTACGTCTGGACTTGTTACTGTTGAAGACATTTTAGAAGAAATAGTTGGAGATATTCAAGATGAGTTTGATACAGATGAACAGCCAGAAATTCAACAAGTTAGTGAAACGAAAACGATACTAGAGGGAAAAGTACTTGTTAGTGAAGTAAATACGTTATTAGGTTTAACGATTGATGATAATGGTGTTGATACAATAGGTGGATGGATTTTAACGAAAAATATAGAAATTGCCGAAGAGGATTTCATTGAAATCGAAAATTATAAGTTTTGCGTGAAAGAATTAGATGGACACTATATAAAGAGACTAGAAGTTACAAAAACTGTAGAATCAATTGTTATTTTAGAAGATGAAAAACAAATTTCATTACAAGAACAAATTAGTTCGTAGACTCTGCTAGATGGCAGAGTTTTTTTTGAGCATAATGTTTTTGGCAGAATAAGGGCTATGTTACAATGAAATAAGTCAGACCTTTCACTAGGTGAAGTATTGTTGTATACATATATTTGAAAGGGGAAGAATTATGAAAAAGCATTTATATATAAATGGAGATTGGAAGTCTGTAAACACGTATAAACCATTATACGCACCATACTCTGAAGAAACATTAGCGGAAATTGCGCAAGGAACGGAAGAAGATGTAAAAGAGGCTGTTACTGCCGCAAAAAATGCAATGAAAGAAATGAATACATTATCTGCATATGATCGAGCGACTATTTTAGAGAAAGTCGCACAAAAAATGGATGAAAGAAGAGAAGAATTTGCAGAGATTATTGCAAAAGAGGCTGCAAAACCAATACGTGCTGCGAGAGGAGAAGTAGATCGTACCGTTCAGACATACAAATTTGCAGCGGAAGAAGCAAAGCGTATATACGGCGAGACATTGCCACTTGATGCAGCACCTGGTGCAGATGGACGTATTGCATACACAATGCGAAAACCAATCGGAGTTATAGGGGCTATTACACCATTTAATTTCCCGTTAAATTTAGTGGCACATAAAGTGGGCCCCGCAATTGCTGCTGGAAATACAGTTGTATTAAAACCAGCTGATCAAACGCCTCTATCATCTTATGCATTAGTTGAACTATTTGAAGAAGCAGGATTGCCAAAAGGGGCTTTAAATATTGTTTCTGGTCCTGGTTCAACTGTAGGCGAAGCAATTGTTACAAATGATGATGTTGCTTCCATTACTTTTACGGGAAGTCCGAAAGTTGGAATTGGAATTAAGGCAAAGGCTGGGTTAAAGAGAGTTACGTTAGAACTAGGATCAAATGCTGCAGTTATTATTGATGAAGATGTAGAATTAACAGATGAATTAATTGAACGTGTAAAATGGGGAGCATTTGTTAATAATGGACAAGTTTGTATTTCGGTGCAACGTGTTTTTGTACATGAAGAGAGAATGGATGAATTTCTATCGAAGTTACAGAAAGCGATGGAAACAGTTGTTGTTGGTGATCCGCTGATTGAGGAAACGGATGTATCAGCTTTAATTTCGAAAAAAGATGTCGACCGTATCGATAACTGGGTGCAAGAAGCAGTTAAAGAAGGAGCGAACGTTTTATATGGTGGTAACAAACGTGATGAAAGGATTTTTGAACCTACTGTATTAACGAATGTTCCAAAGCATGTATCTGTACAGTGCCAAGAAGTATTCGGTCCACTTATGACAGTAAATACATTTAAAGAATTTGATGAGGCTATAGAGCAAGTAAATCATTCACGTTACGGTCTACAAGCAGGCGTATTTACAAATAATTTGTTTAAAGCAATGCGTGCAATTGATGAATTAGAAGTTGGTGGTGTCATGATAAATGATATTCCAACGTTCAGAGTAGATCATATGCCTTACGGTGGTGTGAAAGAAAGTGGCACAGGGCGTGAAGGAATTAAATATGCAATAGAAGAAATGACAGAAATGAAATTAGTATGTATTAAAAAATAAAGTATATAGAATTTAAATAGCGCAATAAAAAACGAGTAGGAAATGTTTACGATTCCATACTCGTTTTTTATTGTTTGCTTTACGTTTTTCAGGACGATTTCATTTAATCAAGTGTACCATTTACTTCATTTCTTGTTTGAAAATAGCATCTTCTACATAAATTTGTTCTTTGTCGACAGCAGTGCTATGAGATAATACTAAACCGATTGGTGTTTCTGTACCTTTATTTTGAACAATTGTAAAAGGAACATTTTTTTCGTTCGCTAATTTAATGTATTTTGATAAATGTGGGTAAGCAATGCCACCATTTAGGAATATTTGTAATGATTGAGAAGAGCGCATGCTACTAGCTACTTCAGAATATACATTACTTTGCATTACTTGACCGATAGTTAAAGCGATTTCTACACGCTCACGTAATGTAGTTAAATACATATTACGTTCTTCTGGTTTGTTTTGCTTTTGGCCGTAAATGCCTTCTTGGAGATAATCTTCCACATTTTTATTTACCATATTTTTCACACCTTTCCTTTTCTATTGTACGAAAGAATGAAGCAGGATGCAAAAAAAGTCGCATCGAATATAAAAAATTTGAATGAAAGGAAGGAAAATGGAATGTAACAATCTAAACAATTAATAAAGTTATAAAAATTTTATCAACACATATTAACAAAATGTGACAATAATCTATTAACGAATCATGTTTTTTGTGTTAATATTCAAAATATAAAGGGTGTTCGTCGCATGGAAATGGAGGAATGGAGGTTTTTCCAATCGATAAGGATATTAAAGAAGTATTTTGTTCGCACTTGAAAAACAACAGGCACCAATTCGTTGAGAACTGGAAAAACAAAATGATAATTTCCGATAAAGATCCATTTAGACTAGAAGCAGTTCAAAATGGAGAGGATTTATTAGAGTTTATTATTGAACTTACTATGGAAGAAAAAGATATAAATTATCTTCAGCCATTATGCGAGAAAATTGCTATTGAACGTGCAGGAGCAGATGCGAATATAGGTGATTTTGTTTATAATGCAAATGTAGGAAGAAATGAGCTTTTCGAAGCGATGTGTGAATTAGATGTTAGTGCACGTGAATTGAAACCAATTATGGCCCAAATACATACTTGTTTTGACAAATTAATTTATTACACTGTTTTAAAATACTCGGAAATTATATCAAGAAATTTAGAGGAAAAACAGCAATATATTAACGAAACACATAAAGAAAGGCTGACGATTTTAGGGCAAATGTCAGCTAGTTTTGTACATGAATTTCGTAATCCGCTTACTTCCATTATGGGGTTTGTCAAATTATTAAAGGCAGACCATCCTAGTTTATCGTATTTAGATATTATTTCTCATGAATTAGACCAATTAAATTTTCGCATTTCGCAATTTTTACTCGTATCGAAAAAAGAAATGTGGACTGAATCTGAACGGTTTTGGCTAAATGATTTGTTTCAAGACATTATACAGTTCTTATATCCGAGTTTGGTCAATGCAAATGTTTCTATTGAAAAGAATTTGCCATATCCAATTCCGCTTACTGGTTATCGGAGTGAAGTGAGACAAGTATTTTTAAATATATTAATGAACTCAATTGACGCTCTTGAATCAATGAAAGAAGAACGAAAAATTATTATTGATGTATTTGAAGAAGATCAATCGATTCGGATTGTAATAAAAAATAACGGGCCAATGATTCCAGCTGAAAATGTAGAAACGATTTTTGAACCATTTGTAACTACTAAAAAGTTAGGAACTGGTATTGGGTTATTTGTATGTAAACAAATTGTAGAAAAACATAATGGGTCCATCATGTGTCGTTCAGATAAAGATTGGACAGAATTTCAAATTGCATTTCAAAAATAAACAGTCTACACCAAATGAATGGTGTAGACTGTTTTAATTCGTAAGTATAACGGCTTCTAATTTAGGATCTTTCGTTGAATAACCTAAAATTGAAATTGTATAAATAATGTTCGGTTCGACTTTGAAATCCGGTATAGTTAGTAAGACACTTTGATGATCTGCGAGTGAAACTTCTATATCCGCTGTACCAGGGCTAACTTCTAAAAAATCTGTTATTTGTTTAAAGAGTACATTTTCAAATAAATGATCGCCAGCTTTTAAACTTACATTTACAACAGGGGTATCGGGAGAAAAGTGCGCAAAGCGTATTTTTGCCTGGCCTGCTGGTAAATGAGTATTATCAAGCATAGGTTGTAATTGTAGATGATTATCACTATTTATTGCGGCAAAAGTATAAGTGTGATTTCCCATTATTGGTACTAAAGCTGAAAAGATGGGCGTTTCATTTCCAACAGGAACGATATCTATTCGGTACTTACCTTGTACTAATGTTAAATAAGGACTAAATTGTTTAAATGAAATATTTTTAATTACCTTTTGCCCGTTTACTAAAATGTCAACGGCAGGTGTATTTGAAGCAGAGTGAAAAAATCTTATGTGCGATGGTAAAGCAGCTTCTTGTGAATTTCTTTTTTCGTATGCCTGTACAAGATTCGTAAGCGCATCATAATATTTCATATATAGTTCTACATATTTTTTTGGATTATGAAATTGATAGTAACGAGCGAGCTGTTCGTAACGTGCAGCTTCTTGTCCATATTTTTCGATTTCAGATTGAGACATGAACATTCCTCCTTTGTCATCATTAAAACTATATGCTTAGCAAGAATGAGGTTATGCGAAAAAATTGTTTTTTAAAGGAGAAAGGTTGAAAATTAATAATAAGTATTTTTTAAGGATAAGCTAAGTTTAGGTGAACGAGAGTTATAATTTTCTAGAGGATACAAAAATATATCATCCATATTGGCAGAGGAAGTGTGTATTTCGAAATGAAAAATTTGAGAGCATAACACGTGACATGTCGAAACCATGTCCTGAAACCCTTAGGAAACTAGGGATTTTTTTAATTATGGGCAAATACACATACAAAGTAATAATTGTCCTACATAAATTATAAAGGAAAGGTAGTTTGAAATTAAGGAAAGGAATGAAACTTTGGGATGGGGATATCCCGCAAGGAATTGTGAATGGAGTTATGGACGGTTTTGTGCTTTATACTGTAGGATGAATTGTGATTTTGTAATACTATTGTTTCTATTTATGTTAGCAAGTGACGGTATTAACTGATAACAGAGCGTCGTGCCGAACTGATTAATGTGGTTAATCGGTTCTTTTTTTATTGTATAAACCAGAGCGAAGTATATGTGAAATATTGGTTTCTATAAAAATAATTGCTATGCATTTAGTAGGATTAATTGTCGAGATTTGTTTAAAAATATGCAATATAAAGTAGGAGAATAGGAAGGAGTTTAAAGGGAGTTTCGTCGAAGTTTACACAATGTCGGCATTTGAGGGAAGCTGACATTATGTTAGAAAAACATTTAGTGAAGCGTTAATTTTATATAAGGGAGGGTTATTTGAGCGTATAGATAAGGGTTGGTGTTTGAATTAAGTTCTGAATTTTCTGTTTTTAAAATTGGTATTTAGCACTCATTTGTATATTTTATAATAGTTTTTTGATAAATTCACTGCTTTCGCAGAGGGTTCTTTTTTATGAAAGAAACGTCAATTTTCTTCATATATATATACAAATTGGAGAAATGGGGGAGCGCTATGCGCGATTACTTAATTAAACCACTTGTTGGTCAGCCGTATCCAATGATTTCACATGGAAAAGGTGTCTATTTGTATGATCAAAACGGAAATAAATATTTTGATGGCTCGTCAGGAGCAATTACGGCAGGTATTGGGCATGGCGTAAAGGAGATTGCGGACGTTATCAAAAAGCAAGCTGAGGAGATTGCTTTCGTTTATAGATCACAGTTTACGAGTGAACCAGCTGAAAAATTAGCTAAGAAACTAAGCGATTTAAGTGTAGGAGATTTGAACTGGAGCTTTTTTGTAAATAGTGGTACGGAAGCAAATGAAACAGCTATGAAAATTGCAATTCAGCATTTTCAAGAGCGAGGTATTCAAGGGAAACATAAAATATTGTCACGATGGATGAGTTATCACGGTATTACGATGGGAGCCTTATCAATGTCTGGGCATCCACTGCGTAGACAACGTTTCGTGTCAATTTTAGAAGATTATCCAACTATTCCAGCTCCATATTGTTTTAGATGTCCAGTACAAAAGGTATATCCAACTTGTCAGCTTGCTTGTGCGACTGAACTAGAAAGATCAATTGAAAGGATTGGAGCAGAACATATTGCGGCTTTTATTGCTGAACCGATTATTGGGGCAGCTGGAGGTGCAGTCGTTCCGCCGAAAGAATATTATAAAGTTATTAAAGACATTTGTAGTCATTACGATATTTTATTTATTGCTGATGAAGTAATGACTGGGCTTGGGCGTACTGGTGCATGGTTTGCGATGGAGCATTGGGGTGTAGAACCGGATATTATGACCCTTGGTAAAGGTTTAGGAGCTGGATACACACCGATGGCAGCGACGGTTGTAAGTGACCGTGTTATGGAGCCAATTTTACGAGGATCGCGTTCTGTTATGAGTGGACATACGTTAAGTGCAAATCCATTATCTGCAGCAACAGCTCTAGCTGTTATTGAATATATGGAGAAACATAATCTACCTGAAAAAACAGCGGAAAAGGGAGAGTATTTAATAAAAGGATTACAGAAAGTTCAGCAACAATCGACAATCATTGCTGATGTGCGTGGAAAAGGATTGCTGATTGGAGTAGAATTGCAACCGTTTACAAAAGCGTCGGAACTTATTTCGGTTGCAGCTAAAAATGGTCTTCTTTTATACCAAGCTGTTTCAGGGCAAGCAGGAAAAGAAGATAGCGCACTGCTTGTAGCACCGCCAATGACAACTACATATTCCGAGTTAGATGAATTACTTTCAATTTTTGCAAAAAGTGTTGAAGAAATGATGCAAAAAGGAGGGCATAGTATCGCATGACAACTATTACGAATACATTCAGTAAATTAAAAGAGATAGAGGAGGTAATTTCTTTATTCCACGATGATATGACATTAATGTTTGGAGGATTTGGGGGGATTGGCTCCCCTCCATCTTTAATACAGGCCATTTTAGAAAAAGGAGTTACAAATTTAAATTTAATTGGAAATGATACAGGATTTCCTGATGTAGGAATCGGTCGTCTCGTTACGAATGAAAGAGTAAAATCATTAATTACTTCTCATATTGGATCAAATCCAAATGCAGGAAGACAGCTAAACGAAGGAAGGTTACAAATTGAGTTTTCTCCTCAAGGAACATTAGCAGAGCGTATTCGCGCTGGTGGTGTAGGACTTGGTGGCGTATTAGTTGATGTAGGTGTTGATACGATTGTAGAAGAAGGAAAACGTACTGTTGAAATGAATGGTAAAACATATTTAGTTGAAACAGCATTAACTGCTGAGGTTGCGATTGTATATGCGAAAAAGGCGGATCCGTTCGGTAACCTTGTGTTTGATAAGAGCGCTCGTAACATGAATCCTCACGTTGCTATGGCCGGGGATATAACGATTGTAGAAGCAGAAGAAATTGTTCCACTTGGAAGTTTAGATCCAGAAGAAATTGTTGTCCCAGGAGTATTTGTAAATTATATCGTACCGTCGGAAGGAGTGAATTGGAAATGGGTATGGGCGTAGAAGTGAGAGATAAGATTGCTAGACGTGCGGCGAAAGAAATACAAAATGGCATGATTGTAAATTTAGGTATTGGTATACCATCGCTTGTACCGAATCATTTGCCTGACGATATAAACGTTATGTTTCATGCGGAAAATGGAATTGTAGGTATGGGACCTACGCCAAGCAAAGGAAATGAAGACGAAAATTTATGTAACGCAGCAGGTTTGCCAACTTCTCTTATTACAGGAGCAAGTTATTTTGATAGTTGCACAGCGTTTGGGATGATTCGAAAAGGTTTACTAGATATAACGATTCTTGGTTCATTACAAGTAAGCGAGAATGGTGATTTAGCAAACTGGATTGTTCCAGGAAAACGTGTTCCAGGTATTGGAGGAGCAATGGATTTAGCTCAAAAAGCGAAGCGGGTCGTTGTTGTGATGAATCATGTCGATAAATACGGAAATGCAAAAATTGTTTCGGAGTGTACATTACCATTAACTTCAAAAAAATGCGTAGATTTAATTATTACGGATATGGCAGTAATGGAAGTAACGCAGGATGGACTTATTTTACAAGAATTGATGAGTCCATACACAGTGGAAGATATAAAACAACATACAGAAGCGGATTTTAAAATTGGCTCTAACTTACTAGTAATTGAATGAGGGGAGATATAATATATGGAGCAATTAAAAAAACAAGTTTGTGATTATATTGAGAGTCATGAAGAAGAAAGCGTAAAATTTTTAAAACGATTAATTCAAGAAAAGAGCGTATCTGGTGATGAAAGTGGTGCGCAGGCAATTGTGATTGAAAAATTACGTGAGCTAGGTTTAGATCTTGATATATGGGAGCCATCATTTTCTAAAATGAAAGATCATCCTTATTTTGTATCACCGCGTACAAGTTTTTCAGATAGCCCGAACATTGTGGCAACCCTTAAAGGAAGCGGCGACGGGAAATCTATGATATTAAATGGGCATATTGATGTCGTACCAGAAGGAGATGTGAATCAGTGGGACTATCATCCTTATAGTGGTGAGAAAATAGGAAATCGTATATATGGTCGTGGAACGACAGATATGAAGGGCGGCAATGTCGCATTAATGCTTGCGATGGAAGCAATTATTGAATCTCGTATTGAATTAAAAGGAGATATTTATTTTCAAAGTGTAATAGAAGAAGAAAGCGGCGGAGCAGGAACATTAGCAACTATATTACGAGGATATAAAGCAGATGGTGTTATTATTCCGGAGCCAACAAATATGAAGTTTTTCCCGAAACAACAAGGATCCATGTGGTTTCGTCTACATGTGAAAGGGAAAGCAGCACACGGTGGGACGCGTTATGAAGGAGTAAGTGCAATTGAAAAAAGTATGTTTGTTATAGATCATTTGAGAAAGTTGGAAGAGAAGAGAAATGACCGAATTACAGATCCATTATTTAAAGGAATCCCGATCCCAATTCCAATTAATATTGGGAAAATTGAAGGCGGTAGTTGGCCAAGTTCTGTTCCTGATTCATTAATTTTAGAAGGAAGATGCGGTATTGCGCCGAATGAGACTATAGAGGCAGCAAAAGAAGAGTTCGAGAATTGGATCGCTGAATTAAATGATGTGGACAATTGGTTTGTTGAAAATCCTGTAGAAGTGGAATGGTTTGGAGCAAGATGGGTTCCAGGTGAACTAGAAGAAAATCATGAGTTAATTACAACGCTTGAACATAACTTTGTTGAAATCGAAGGGAACAAACCGATTATTGAAGCATCACCGTGGGGGACTGATGGAGGTTTATTTACACAAATCGCAGGTGTACCAACGATAGTATTTGGCCCAGGAGAAACGAAAGTAGCGCATTATCCAAACGAATATATAGAAGTTGATAAAATGATAGCTGCCGCAAAAATTATTGCATGTACATTACTAGATTGGTGTGAGGTGAAAAAATGAAATACTATGAATCTTTTAGAGAACAGACGAATGGCTTTACAGTAGAAGGCGTTTTGGACTATTTTAATAAACGTATTCGAGTAGACCACTACACAGGAAATATTGAGAGAATCATCCAAACAATTGACGAATTAGCAGAGAAACATTCTTTCACTAAATGTATTGTTAAAGGAAAGGGAGAGCATGTTTCAACATGGCTCTCTTTCGGTTTTTTATTAGAAGCAACAATACCACATTATTTTCAAGGTCACGATGCATACTTCTTCGTGAAATTTAATAATGATGAAAGACGAAATAGTATTCATTGGGCTGAGGAAGATACCATTTTAAGCGGTGTAAAAGCAAAAGAAGTAAAGGAAAAAATAGTTCCGGAAAAATTCCTATTAAGAAAAGCGACAGAAGAGGACGCAGAAGAATTAGCAGCTGTCTTTGGAGAAGTATTTGAAGTGTATCCGACTCCTTTAAACGAAGCGAGTTATGTAAAACAAACGATGAAAGAAGACGATACAATTTACTATGTGTATGAATTCGAGGGGAAAATAATTAGTACAGCGTCTGCAGAAATGAATATAAAAGAAGGAAATGCAGAATTAACGAATTGTGCGACCTTACCCGAATATCGTAAACATGGGTTTATGAAAAGTTTATTAATTAAGTTAGAAGAAGAACTTCAAGAAAAATCGATTTTCTGTTCTTATACAATTGCTCGATCGCTTTCTTTCGGAATGAATGCAGCCTTTCATCAGTTAGGCTATACGTATACAGGAAGATTGGCGAACAATTGCTACATTTTTGATAAGCTAGAAGATATGAATATATGGGTAAAAGATTTGTCTAAATAGTACGTTATAAAAATAGAGCGGAATCGTCATGCTTATAATCGCACATAGGTATGCCGGAAATTCGGCATAGTATTTGCTGAATTTTCGGCAAGAGGGGGGATGACATTGCTAGCAGTTTCGACACAAGAAGTCATTGAGGCGATTTTGGGCAGTATTGATGAGGCTATACACGCAGTAGATGAAAATGGTATTACAATTTTCTATAATACTGTAGCTGCAAAACACGATGGATCAAAAATTGAAAAAGTGTTAGGTAAACATTTGTTAGAAGCGTTTCCTTCTTTATCTAGGGAAACAAGTACGTTGATGAAAGTATTAGATACAAAAAAGCCAATCGTTCATCAAGTGCAGCATTATCAAAACTTAAATGGGGAAGACATTTGTACAGTAAATACGACGTTACCTATTTTCATAGATGGAAATATTGCTGGAGCTGTTGAAATTGCAAAAGATTATTCCACAGTACAAAAACTTACCGATACAATAGTCGATTTGCAGTCGAAAATAAAGCGGTCATCTAGAAAAAAAGCGGTCAAAAAGGATGTTGCATTTGAGACGATCGTGACGAATGATGCTCGGTTTAAACAGACGAAAGAATTAGCACAAAAAGTAGCCCCAACTGATGCGAATGTTTTAATATATGGGGAAACAGGAACAGGGAAAGAGTTATTTGTACAAGCGATTCATGAAGCCTCTAAGCGGAAGAACAAGCCGTTTATTGCACAAAACTGTGCAGCTTTGCCAGAGTCTCTATTAGAAAGTTTATTGTTTGGAACGACGAAAGGTAGTTATACGGGGGCAATTGAACGAGCGGGATTATTTGAACTTGTAGATGGAGGGACATTGTTTTTAGATGAACTGAATTCAATGCCACTCGATTTACAAGCGAAAATGCTACGTGTATTAGAAGATGGTGTTATTCGTCGTATTGGTGATAATAAGACGAGAAAAGTAGATGTTCGCGTTATTACCGCAATGAATCAGCCGCCAGAAATATGTTTAAAAGAGAATAAAATTCGCACTGATTTATACTATCGATTAAATGTCTTTTCATTATATATTCCGCCGCTCCGTGAAAGAACGGAGGATGTATTATTGTTAGCGTCTTATTTTTTGAAAGAATATAATAAAAGTTATAAAAAAGGTGTACTTCAAATGGATAAGGAAGCGAAAGAAAGACTACAAGCTTACCAATGGCCTGGAAATGTTCGGGAGTTAAAACATACGATTGAACATGCTGTCATTATTGCAGAAGGGAATACATTAACAGCCAATTGTTTACCGCGTACATTTCGGAAAGAGAGTTTTCCAAAGAAGAAGGGCATATTGCCTCTTAGAGAAGCACTTCATCAAACGGAAAAAAAATTAATAGATCAAGCGTTAATTGAAACAGAAGGGAATATATTACAGGCTGCAAAAATGTTAGGTATCCCTCGTCAGACGCTTCAATATAAACTGAGTAAGTACGACAAAACCGCCGAATAATTGGCGGTTTTTGTGTGTTTGCACCAATAAAAGAGCGTTTACATATATAAAAAGTAATGAATATGATAGTATGTATGGATTTCATACAGTGCTTAAAAATATTTTTTTCGCTTATATAATAGGGTTATCCGTACGTTTACTTATCAATAAAGTAAAGTTGGCATAACTATTGCTTATATAAAGGATGAGCGTATAAAAAGGGGGAATAGCAATGTTACATGATGTATACAAACCAAATCGTCACTGGAAGGATATCGAATTATGGAAAGATGTTACTGAAGAGCAATGGAATGATTGGGTTTGGCAATTAACGAATACGATCAAAACGTTAGATGACTTAAAGAAAGTGATTAACTTAACACCTGATGAAGAAGAGGGCGTTAAAATTTCAACGAAAACGATCCCGTTAAATATTACACCGTACTATGCTTGGTTGATGAATCCTGATGACCCACGCTGTCCGATTCGGATGCAATCTGTACCGATCTCGGAAGAGTTATATAAAACAAAATATGATTTAGAAGATCCGCTTCATGAAGATGAAGATTCACCAGTTCCAGGGTTAACACATCGTTATCCTGACCGCGTACTATTCTTAGTAACGAATCAATGTTCTATGTATTGTCGTTACTGTACACGCCGTCGTTTTAGTGGACAAATTGGAATGGGTGTGCCGAAGAAACAATTAGATGATGCAATTGCTTACATTCGTGAAACACCACAAGTACGAGATGTATTAATCTCTGGTGGTGATGGTCTTCTTATTAACGATAAAATTTTAGAATATGTATTAAAAAATTTACGAGAGATTCCGCATGTTGAGATTATTCGTATCGGAACGAGAGCGCCGGTAGTATTCCCGCAGCGTATTACAGAAAACTTATGTAACATTATTAAAAAATATCATCCAGTATGGTTAAATACACATTTCAATACATCTATTGAAATTACTGAAGAATCGAAAAAAGCATGTGAAATGTTAGCGAATGCTGGTGTTCCAGTCGGAAACCAAGCAGTAATTTTAGCTGGTATTAATGACAGCGTTCCAATTATGAAAAAACTAATGCATGACTTAGTAAAAATCCGTGTACGTCCATATTATATTTATCAATGTGACTTATCTGAAGGAATTGGTCATTTCCGTGCACCAGTTTCTAAAGGTCTTGAAATTATTGAAGGTTTACGCGGACATACGTCTGGTTATGCAGTACCAACATTCGTTGTTGATGCACCAGGAGGAGGCGGTAAAATTGCGCTTCAACCAAACTATTTAATCTCGCAAAGTGCAGATAAAGTTGTACTTCGTAACTTTGAAGGTGTTATTACAACGTATCCAGAGCCAGAAAGCTACATTCCAGGAAGAGCAGAAGGGTACTTTAAAGAAATTTATCCAAACTACGAAGAAAAACGTTCAGATGTTGGTATCGCAGGCCTTATGAGCGATAAGAAATTTAATCTTGTTCCAGACGATTTACAGCGTATGAACCGTCGTAAAGACTATGAGGATAATGAAACGCATGCAACATTAAAAGATAAACGTGATAAGCGCGACCAATTGAAAGATAAAAAATATCAAGCACAAATGGCTAAATTAGAAGAAAACGACAAAAAAACTGAGGGTGATGCAGTATGAATTGTATGTGGTGTGACAGTACAGAAGCAAAAGAAAGCTTAAATACTGTATATTGGGAATTACCAGATGGTACGAAAGCCATTGAAATCCAAGAGACACCATGCATTTCTTGTTCCTCATGTGGTATGGACTATCAATCAGATCAAACAGTGAAAGAAATAGAAGATCAATTGTTTCTAATTTATACGAAAGACTTACCAAAACAACTAACATATGAAGAATTAATGGGAAGACCACGTCTATTAAAAAGAAATTATTTCGACTTTTAACCAGCTTTTATGCTGGTTTTTTTCTTTTTTGCCTTGTATAATGTACCCAAGCTAGAAAGGTAGGGAATATTTTTGAAAAAGACATTTTACCACTATATGATGAAGCATCGTGCAGCTTTATTTAGTAATGAAATATCGAATTTAGCAGAGGCAATGTATGATGATTTAAGTTTTCCGAAGCAATCTGAAGATTACGATGAAATTAGTTCATACTTAGAGCTAAGTGGAATGCTAGAAAGTATGTCTATATTTGATGAAGCGTGGGATTTATACATACAAGATAGATAAAAACTATATGAACTTTTTTCGACATGAAGCTAGTCTATTTGCTAGCTTTTTTTACGTTGTAAATAAATTTTCATATGATGATATTTTTTATTGAAAAAATTTATGAATATACGCTTCTGTGATAAGCGTTTTTAAGTAGGTTGCATATACTGTTATCAAAATCACGACGTCAAAAAAAGGAGAGATATAGATGGCAAGGAAAAAGCAACCTAAATATAACGTAGGGGACATAGTCGTGATTACGCTATATGGAACCGTTGGTAAAATCACAAATATGAAGGTTTTAGATGGAGTTTACGTATACGAAGTCAATAATCACGATGGATTTTACGTAGAGCAAACATTGCAGCACGTTACAGAGCAAGATATGAAAAAAGGTGAAACTGAGTGGATTGAATTAAACTATAATTTCACATTTGGTGATCTCGTGCAAGTAACAGGATACGATAAAGATGTGTTTCGAATTGTTGGTTTTCGTACAGAAGTATGGAGATATAAAAATGACGCATGGGAAGATACAATATATGAACTGTCACGAATTACGGATGGTGAATGGTTAGAAGCGGATGAGTCAGATTTAACGTTACTTGCCAATGCTCAAACGGCAAATGCAATTTTGAAGAAAATGAAACAAGATAAAGCAGGTATGAATAAATTAGATTTAGGAAAATTAAAGTCAATTAACAACTCGAAAAAAGTGAGTGTTAAGACAAATCGTCAAGAAATCATTGATGGATTACTTGATATTTATAACGATTATCAATTGTTATTTGATACATTTAAAGATGAAGAATACAAAATTGTTATGGATGTTGTTCATAATTATTTAGTTAAATTGACAGAGAAAAAATAGTTAACTAGAAAAAGAGAATGAATTGAACAACAACATATGCAGTATAAGGTATGCCTACAATTATTAAAAAAATAAAAAGCCATTTAATAAGAGAGTCTGCCCATTGATCTTCATGCATGAACTCTTCTTTTGTTTGTCCTACTTCTTGTTTTACCTCGTATTGATATTCCATAATTATATCCCCCTTTTTGATAGCTTGTACTACCATCGTATGCACCTTGTCCAAAGGATATGACCTATAAAAAAGAAAAACTATTTTTCTAATCTCATATACATATTTTTGAGATTTTTTCATAAAACAGAAATAAAGGAGTGATGCTCATGAAGGAAATTGAAGTCGTAATTGATACGGAAGAGATTGCGGAGTTTTTTTATGAGCAACTAATTGAAAGAGGATACGTCCCAAAACGAGAAGAAATTGAAGATCTCGCAGATATTACATTCGAGTATTTATTAGAGAAATGTATGATTGATGAAGTGTTTGATGAAGAGGATGAGTGAAAGTAACGACGGGCTTAACTCGTCGTTTTTTACTCTTTACAAACTTGTCACAAATGTAGCCAGCAATACTTGGTATAATTAAAAGAAAATTTTACTCAAGAGGTGAAGGGATGTTCAAAAAAATTATTGATTCTTTATTAGGAAAGAAAAAATATCGTTCGTATTCTAGTAGTGATTATCGCCATAGAGGTCGCTCTTATTCAAGTAGCGATTATAAACGACGTTCATCTGGTTATGGGCATCATCATTATAAAAGAAAACGTAAAAGCCGTAGCTTCTTTTCAAGTAGTTGATGAAATGGCGTCGTATACTAGCTTTATTTGATAGACCACTGCGAAAAAATACAATTGTTGTAGAACGTTATAAAATTGAATCAGTAATTGGAATGGGTAGTTATGGGGTTACATATGTCGTTAATGATTTACAAATAAATAGATATAAAGTCTTAAAACAATTAAGACAAAGTAAACAAAGATATGAGTCTGGTAGAAAATCATTTGAACAAGAGAAAATGATTTTACAAACATTAAATCATCATGCAATTCCTAGTTTATATGATCATTTCGTATGGGAGAAAAAAAGCTTTTTTGTGATGGAATATATGCCTGGTAAAAATTTTGAAGATTATATTTTCTTAGATGGACATGTATATACAGAACGTGAAGTTTTAAAAATTTTATATGAAATATTAGAAATTGTATCAGTGTTTCATAGTAAAGGTATTATTCACCGAGATTTACGCATTCCAAACATATTAATGAAAGAAAACCAAATTAGTATTATTGATTTTGGGTTGGCGAAATTGAAAGGTGAGGGTGATGAACGAGCTACAACGTATGAAGGTGAACAAGCTTTGATGCGAGAAGTTCACTTTCGTAGCGATTTTTATGCGCTTGGTCATTTCTCATTATTTTTATTATATGCAGGCTATGAATCTAATGAAAAACATGAAAAGCCATGGTATGACGAATTAACTTTGGAAAATTACAACCGTGAAATGTTGATGCGTATGTTACAAATAAAAACGCCGTACTATGAGAATGTACAAGATTTAAAAAAAGATGTAGCTTTTGCTTTAGAAAGGATGGAGAATCCATGTTTCAAAAGTTTTTAGCAAGCGTTGGTATCGGTAATGCAAAGGTAGATACAGTTCTTGAAAAAGATGAGTATATTGTAGGAGAAGAGATACTCGGGAAGGTTCACATAACTGGAGGTTCCGTTAGCCAACAAATTGAAAGCATTTACTTAACGCTATCAACATCGTATATTCGAGAAGTGGATGATAAAAAAATAACAACAACATATGATTTAGAGCGAGTTCGTTTAACAGAACCTTTTTCTGTTGAGCCGAATGAAAAAAGAGAAATTCCATTTTCATTTAAAATGCCAGTTGAAACACCGCTTACTCTTGGAATGAAAACAGTTTGGATACACACAGGCCTTGATATTAAACGTAGTATAGATCCAAGTGATCGTGATTACATTCAAGTATTGCCAAATGCATTATTAAATAGTGTGTTAGAAAGTGTCAATCAATTAGGCTTTAAAGCGCGTCATATTGAGTGTGAAGAATTACCGTGTCGACTACGTAAGCAAGTTCCATTCGCACAAGAATTTGAGTTTGTTCCTGTTTCCGGACAGTATTATGGGAAATTAGATGAACTAGAATTGTTGATCTTGCCAAGTGCTTACGATCGCCTAGAGATTATTATGGAAGTAGACAGAAAATCTCGCGGATTAGCAGGTTTATTTGCAGAAGCACTTGATCTTGATGAGAAAGTGATTCGCTTTACAGTAACGAATGAAGATATTCCAACAATGAAAGAAACAATTAACAATTATATTTTTTAATAAACTATGCATAAAAAAGGAATGGAGAGGAAAACTAAAACAACCGCTCCATTTTTTTGCATAGTGAGGTTATGTATGTGAAACGATATCGACATTTATACTTGTTAAGTTCAACGCTACTCATTTGTTTTGTCGTATTATCACTTTCGTATCATACCGCTTGTATTGAGAAATTTGACAATATAGTCGCGCATTTTATTCGAAGTTTTCGAAACGATTATTTGACAGCCTACTTTACTTGGGTGTCTTTTATCGGTTCCAAAAGAATATATTTTCCGTTACTCATTATTCTTGTAATGTATTTTCTCGTTAGAAAAAAGTTGCTTAGTGCATTACTTCTAACAATTAATTATTATGGATCTCGTTATTTAAACAGTATGCTTAAACTATGGTACGAGCGAGCAAGACCTGATGTGTCGCAGCTTGTTACTGCAACTGGATATAGTTTTCCGAGCGGTCATACGATGAATGCTACTGCTTTTTTAGGATTTATTGCATACGTCACGATTACAGAAGAACGTATTACGTTGCATAAAAAATTGTTGATTATTTTTATAGCGAGCTTTGTTGTATTATCTATTTCAGTTAGCCGAATATATCTTGGCGTTCACTATCCATCTGACATATTAGCAGGATGGGCAGCTGGCGGTAGCTGGCTCGTTTTATGTGTTATATTTCATAAAACGTTCATTAAAAAAGAACCTATGTCATAATAGGTTCTTTTTCCATTGGTTCAACATGAATGTGCGCATGATAAATGCCAAACTTTTTCCGAAGCATTGCCTCGATGTTGTCAGTAATACAGTGACTTTCTCCAACATCCATACGAGCATCTACCTCAATTGTAATATCAACGTACGTTTGATTCCCGTACATACGAGCGCGAATATCTACGATGTTTTCCACGCCACCAATATGTTCAATCGCATCAGCGTACTCTTCCATCTTATCTGGATCGATTCCATCCGTTAACATATGAGAAGCTTCTACGAAAATCTCCCATGCAGTTTTACAAATAATAAGACCGACAATTAAAGCAGCAATAGGATCTAAAATAGGCATTTGGAACTGCGAACCGACAATACCTACTACTGTACCGATACTTACGAGAGCATCTGATAAATTATCCTTTGCAGCTGCTTCTAATGATTTACTTCTTGTTCGTGCTGCAATCTTTTTCGTATACAAATACACACAGTACATAACGACAGCAGAAAATAAAGCTACCCATGCAGCAAGTACATTAGGTGCTGCTTGTTTCGGATTTAAAAAAGATTGAATGGCACTAATAACAACTTCTAATCCGACCGTTGCCATAATAAAAGAAGCAACAAGTGATGCAATTTGTTCTGCACGCGAATGCCCATATGGATGATCTGGATCACGAGGTTTCCGAGAGATTTTTAGACCAATTAATATCGCTAAAGAAGCACCGATATCGGTTAAGTTATTTAAACCGTCAGCACGTAATGCGCTAGAGAGGGTAATATAACTGATGATGATTTTCATAGAGGATAAAAATATGTAGGCCAAAATGCTGACAATAGCACCTTTATCAGCTTCTTTATGAGAAAGAGTATCCATTTTAATCACTCACCTTTCTACAAGGAATTTCTTTCTATAAATAGAGTATCAAACGAAAGTCGTGTGGGTCTATACAAACATTGTTGACGTTTTATAGCTTTTTAAGAAGTGGATAACAAAGTTTCGTGAAGGAAAAATATGTTGTAAAGTGCAAAGTTAAAGTGTGAACTCGATTTTGATTGAGGAAATAGGTGAAAGGATACAAGTATTATGAGGAATCCGTATACGACAACGCTCAAAGGTGATTAGGAAAAATAAAAACCCTCTAGAAAATATTTTTCAGAGGGTTTTCATCTTAGTATGCTTCTAAAAACTCAGTAACTTGCTCTTCAGTTTTTGCGTTAGCACTATGTAAGTGGCCTAGCTTCTCCCCATTTTGATATACAAGTAAACTTGGAATACCCATTACTTGATACTCTTCAGCGATATTTGGGAACTCATCTTTATTAATAGAATACCATTCAAACTTATTGAACTCTTCCATCACATCTCCGATAAAGTTGTCCATACGCACGCAATCTGGGCACCATGTAGTAAAGAACTTAACAACTACTGGCTCCTCGCTTGCGATGATGTCTTTGAATTCCTGTTCAGATTTGATTTCTTTCATGTTAGTTTCTCCTTTTTCACTATCAATATTTTTGGTTATTTAGTCGGTGTATTTGCTGTGAAAGGGAGAACCTTTCTTTTCGAAAAATTCGTTAGCAAATTGATCTACCGCAGTTTCTTGAAGTCCTGGTACATATGAGTAGATATCCAGTGTGATTCTACTTTTTATGTTCTAGTCTTATATGCATCTTAAATCTAGAATGAATATTAGGAACCTCACTTTTCTTTATAAGCTTTTTCGTGAGCTGTGTCAAACTTCTGAAATTGTAAGGCTACTATTTATTAGTAAGGTAAATTGTATTCATGATAGCCATTGCTATAAAGTTCTTTTCCCCATATATTTTTATGAGGTGTTGTGAGAGAAGAGATTAAGTGGCGTTAGCGGAGTTCCAGCAACAATTACATCTAAATAAAGTAATGCAGATAAAAGAAGCAAGGCTAACAAGAAGGGAAATTGCGACACTGTATAGAGTGAAAGAAAAACATGATATGGAGCGAGAAAGGAATCGTAAGAACATGTTAGGAAGTATTTAGCGGTAGAAGTTAGGGGGAATGTAGATGTGATAGAAAGACAGTATTACATTATTCTTTCAAAGGGGTAACTAGGATGTTGAAATGGGTAAAGAAATTAATTTTTTAAAACGCCCACCCTGCATTGTTTGTGAGAAACAAGAAGGTGAGCTTCCATTAAATGAAATGAATGTAGTTTGTGAAAAATGTGACCAAATTACGTGTGAACAAGACATAGAAAGAGATTCCTAAACCCTTTATATCTTATTCCATAAATAACAAAGCTGGTGAGCTTCTGATTCAAGAGCTATTACATGATCATTATTAATAGAGTTATTCGTATACATTTTGTTCTTTTGGATATTAAGGACCGTATAATTCACATTGTTATGTTCATTCGAAAATGTTGATTCGTTTAATAATGTTAATGTTGAGTTGATGTTATATTTATCAATTCGCTCTTTTTTTCCTTTGAAAAACAGTTTAATAAGATGTGGCTCATCATTAATGAGCAAACCAAGTTCAGGTGATGAGCGGACGATTAAATTATGTGATAACCAATGTGATTTACCTGGATCAAACCAAGAGACGTCTTTGTTTTTAATAAATTTTTTATACTGCTTTATAACATCAATGTAGTTTTGCTTTTTCTTCTGGTCAACAGTTTGTACTAATGTTTCAAAACAGTCAAAAGGTAGTTCGTTTTTATGAAATTTAATAACAGTTTCTCGTAATTGTTTCCAGTAATCAAAAACTGGGTGATATTCAGGTTGAGATTTAAGATTCTTTACAAAATTTGTTTTAGCTGCACTACTTTTCAGTGTAAAGTCTAAAAATTGTGTAAGTCCCACTTTAATTTCCGCCATGTTACACCCCCTTTCCGAACATTATTAATTCGATAGTGGAAAGGGAAATCCTGCATTTTTAAGGAGGTGAACGAGATGCTAGATGATGAAGAGTTGACGGAACAAGAACGGTTCTTTTGTTTGTATTATGTGAAATACTTTAAAGGGAAACAAGCTGTACGGAAAGTTAGGTATGTAAAGAGAAGCACGCATAGTACGAGTAGTCGATTACTTAGAAGAGAACGTATAGCATTTCAGGTCAGAGAGCTTAAAGCAAAAATGGTTGAAACTATATTTGGGGAAGTAATGAGTGGGTTAAATGAGTAAATCAAGATTGCTTTTACTAATACGAAAATAGGTCCTGTTGTTTCCAACAGGACCTTTCCTAAAATGGCAAAGAGTAACTCTTACCTTACTCTTCTCGTATATAATACATGAAAAAGATAGACGTGTATACAACAAGAAATTCCAATATAATTATTCGAATATAGTGTTTAAAAATAAAAGGGTGGAATTTTAAATAAGGAATTAAATTACAAACGCTGATTTATCAGGTGATACAAATGAATTTCTATCAAATTGTAGTTAATAAAGTGATATTGAGATAATAAGATATGTAATTTTGCATACCAGATTGTAAAAGCGAACAAGGGTATAAATGATCTAAATAATACGGAAGTTGAGGGAGAGTAATACTAAAATTTCATTTGTTTTTTACTGTAATAAATTCATTTGAATAGAAGTGAAAAATAGAGGTTTGCCTTAGTCATTTATGAAAGTCAAGAATATTTATAACCATAGGAGTAAATACACAGGTCCGATTTTTGTAATGATGGAGGGAATTGATGTGGACATAACTCAAAGCATGGCAAGAATAGTAGTTAATGGGAAAGATCTTCCGTTTCGTTTAGTTAGTACTTCTGTATGGAATCAAGGGCCTGTAAATGATTTAATTGTTTCAACAAACGAAAGAGTCGAGGATTTTTATCAATTTATGTGGTCGCAAGTACCAGTAATGCTTGCGATGTATTTTCTTCAAGGGGCAGACTTAATGAGATTTGCTAGAATTACTGGGATTAATCAAAGTGTAACGGGGGAATATATTTATCATTTCTCTTGGGGATAAAATGAATGTAAAGTAGCGTAACAGCTGCTTTTTTATTGTGGAAAGGAATTTTAGAAGGTGATGGTATAGGAGGTTAGGAAAATAAGGTTAGAGTGTGATATAGATAATTTGTGACTGTTTTTAAACTCATAAATATAATTAGTTGCTTCTTTTAACACAAGGGAGCGATTGATAGACTAGCTTAAAAAATAAGATTGTAACTATCTTTTAAAATAATAAATGGTAATTTTTACTTTTTTGGATGAACTATTTTTATATAAAAATCATATAATATGTTGTGGGACAAGAAAACAGCTTATAAACTATTGAATACTCAATGAGATTACCTTTTGTATATCTTCGTATTTACTGATCCAGATGTTCTTTTTTATCGAACAAAACGCCCATTATGATAGGAGGTTAATAATGGGGATGACATTAGAGGAATTAGAAAAGTGTTATATTAAAGCCTTAATTGAGGGAGCAGAGTACGTAGCTGTTCAGATTGAAATAGATGGATTTCATAGTGAGGAAGTAATTATTAACGACAAATATAATATAGATTCTGAATTAAAGTATTATAAGAAAACATACAATGAAAATTTAGAACATAGATGGACCCCAGGGATTCGTATTATAGGTTTTGCATATGGCTATTCGTTCTCAGAAATTCTACATGAATTAGGGTTGCTAGTGAAGTAATGATAAAACAAATCGCAATTATTGTACGTGATGCCGTGATTTTAATGGCGTCTTTTTTTGTTGTGAAGGAAAGGTAAAAATAAAAAAGAGGGCTTAAGCCCTCTTTTTATAAATGCCTAACTTTTATGCACAGATTGGAATTCCTAATGCTATTAAAGTCAATGCTACTTGAAGAGAAAGTTCTAATCTAGCAATTTCGATTCCAGCAACTGATACCACTAAAAGAGGTTGTCCATTAACGAACAAAACACAACTTTCCATATTTACACCTCCCTTCTAGTAATCTACTACAATATATGAATTAAATTTAAATAACGTTATAGTTAAATTAATGAATTTTATAAAATTGATAAATTAATCTATCATATAAAATGAATTTTTATTGGTCTAACAACTGCTTCTTTATCACCTTATATAAAGGGTATGAATATATTAGTAGTATATAAAAGCATAGGAGTGATAGATATGTTTTTTGCAAAGCTACGTGGTAGAAATGAAGTTCCACCAGTAGAAACAGACGCTCGAGGGGAGGCTTTCTTTAAATTAAGCCAGGACGAGCTTAGCCTAAAATTTAAGTTGGATTTATTTGATATAGAGGATGTAGTAGTTGCCCATCTGCATATTGGAGCAAAAGGAACTAATGGTCCTGTTGTAGCTTTTTTATTTGGACCTATAACAAATCCGGTTTCAATAGAGTGTGCAACGCTTACGGGAATAATTACTCAAGAAGATTTGGTTGGGCCGTTAGCGGGTCAAACATTAGCTACTCTTGTAAATGAAATCATATCTGGAAACATTTATATTAATGTTCATACAGTACAACATCCTAATGGTGAAATTCGTGGACAATTGAATTATTGCTAAGAAATTATAGTAGTGAAAAATAAAGCATCCGTTTAGGGTGCTTTTATTTTGTGGAGGATGTATAGATAGATAATTTACCTTTAATAATCTTAAAAATTCATTTGTATAGTTTTGAAGGTAATCGAATGGAATTAGAAATAGTGAATTTTTTACCTTTTTAGTTTGTAAAATAATTATCGAAAACTTGTAAATGAAATGCCCCTACGAAAATTAAATTAGTATTAGGAGATAAACTTTGTAAATGAAATATGAAAGTGTAAGAGAGAATAGAAATTTTTAAACCTAATCAAAGCTAATAGACTAACTTTCAGCACCCACTGAAATAAAGAATCATAACATAATTTGTAATAACTTATATGAAAGTGAGCTGAAAAAAATGTTTTATTCGTATTTTTATTCTCAAGCGGGTATGCGACCAGCATATGGTACATCAATAACGTTTAGCGGAGCACAAAGTACAGTTCAAGCTGTTCAACAAGCGTTACAAATGCAACAACAAGGTATCCAGCCGTATTATTCATCTATGGAGTATTTTTATCCAGTGCATCAAATCACACCGTATGGAAGTTCTTTTCTTACGATTCCATATGGAACTGTCTTCAATCTATAAGCTGAAAATTTTATGAATAGGAGCAGGTATCCCAAACCGATTATTAACCTAACCATTACCAATTGGATATATACGGGAAACCCAGCTCCCATCTACCTTTATCACAGATGCCGAATTTTGAGGTATCCGCAAATAGCGGAAATAATTGAGGGGGGTGAGTGTATATGTAAGCGTCAAATAGTTCCATCTACAATTTGTAAATAGCTGATGAGATAATCTTTGTACATACTCTACAAGTTGTTTTTTGGTAAGAAAATATCGTCGATCGAAGAAAGAATGAGAATTATCTTATCATGACAAATGATGGATAGTGGCACTATATGAAAAGATACATGAACATTTACTAATGCGAACCAGGACGAGAGGTAGCAACGAAATCCTATCTGTGGTTATATCGTACAGGAAGATTGTCCTATGACTATCAATTTACAAGAGCAGGAGAACATCCGGACCGTTTTTCCCCATTTTGAAGTATATTTATAGCCATAACATCTTATGTTTTGTTTATAATTGTAAATAGTTATTGAAATGTATAAATATTTTTTATGAATAAAAAGGAAAAATAATGCAACTTTTTAATTTGTTTATTCGTGTTATATATGAAAGGAGGAGGGGGATGGAGATTGAAGAAATATATAAAGTTTATATAAACGATGTGTACCGGTATTTATTTTCCCTTTCTCGTAGCCATCATGTAGCGGAGGACTTGATGCAGGAGACTTTTTATCGGGCGTTTCTTTATCTAGAAGACTATGAAAACCAAAAGGTGAAATCATGGCTTTTTAAAGTGGCATATCATACCTTTATTGATTTTGTTAGGAAAGAGAAAAAAGTAGCTTTTGTAAGAACGGAGGAATTAGAAACAATTCAAGCAGGTGAATCTACAGAAGAGTATGTAGTCGCAAAAAATAGTTATGAAAAATTAATTCAGATTATTCATACTTTACCAGTGGTAGAGGCGCAAGCTATTTTATTATGTGACGTACATCAATTAACGTACGAAGAGGGTGCTTCTGTATTAGATTTAAAGTTAAACACGTATAAAAGTCACATATTTCGCGGGAGAAAGAGATTAAAAGAATTGTTAAAGGAGGAAAAGAGTCAAAATGACAAATGATAAACCTCATTCTGAACAAGATGATTATAAAGAATTGTTACAAGAAGCTCTTCATCAAAGGCCAGATGCACTTTCTAATGGAAAACAGGAGCAAGTGATGAAAATAGGGAAAAAAAGAGCGCGTATTACGAATGTTTTAATTGTATTTACTTTTTTATTACTTATTCAACCTATATTATATATATCTACTCTCGCATACTATGTATTTGCACCTACAAACGCAATGGAGATACGGAATGTAGTAAATCAAACATTAAGTGTAACAGAACCAAATGTATTTTTGAAAGATAGGGACATGGAGCAAACATTGTTACCGCTTAGTTTACAATTGCATTTTGATTTGTATAAAAGGGTAGGGAAGAAAGATATTCGAATAGGGGAAGAGAAAACAGATTATATATTTAGTAGAGCAACGAAAGTTAGCCGTAAATATACAACAGATGAAAAAATTCCGGAAGTCCCATATATAGATAACGAGGTATTGTCTCATCCTAATAATTATAATTCATCCTATAATAGTAGTGAAGAAGCGCAAGAATTAAAGGGTCTTCCGCAAGAATCTGTTGTAGAAGCATTTATATCTTTTAGAGAATTGTTGAGTGTACAAGAGGTAACGAATATGTTTCCCACTATTGATATCGTCTGGTATGCCGTTAATACAGGGTTAGAGGAGAAGCAAACGAATGACGAGGGTATGTATGTTGCTCCGATTGGTTTTCCAGCAGATATGATTTCAAGACCAAGTGGTGCTTTTGTGAGTGATTCACCTCATGAGGAACAATTTATTGATGTGTTAAAGTCATTACAAAAGCATGAAGATTTAGCGATGAAGCTATCTAGAGCGAAAACATTAGAGTTGTCAAAGCGTATTTCTTTCCTTGAAAAAAATGGGGTAAAAACATACGGGGCAGTTGTAACTGGACCTAAAGGGGAAGTTGAAAAATTGATGAGCCATGAAAAAGTTAGAAACTTGAAAGTAGGTGAAGCGAGATTATGGAATTGGCATTCTTAAAAAAAAGAAAGAGTCATAGTTATAAAAAAGAAACATGGATGGGGACTATTTCATTAATTATTGCCTTTCTAGCGTTATTGTATTTGAACATTACATTGCTTAGTCAAGAAACATTTATAGGCGAAGGTTTTCGGGAAATAGTTGGCGTTGGATTGTTATGTTCAGTCGTAGGCATGATCACAAAAAGAAAAAGTCGAAAATATGCATTGTGGGCATGTAGTTTATTTGTTTTTATGCTACTGTTTTCTATATTTGGATTTATGTTAGGTTGGATGATAAGCTTTGGACCATAAAAAGTAAAATAGAAAGGAAAGGGATTTATCAAATTTGAATAGAGATTACTATACTACTAGGTTGTTGTGTTATTGAAATGTCTTCCGCTTACGTGTATATAAATAGGCGACAAGTATAGGGGGAACAATAGTTCGTCCAAACATTGTGAATCTCTTTTACATAATATGGAGTAATAAGCATGAAAGGGGAACGAGTATGTCTTGCTATTACTACTGTAAGTATTGTAAAGAATATAAAAAGAAACAGCATAACGGTTGTAAGAACGATAGTAAGTGTAATGATAACAAGGATAGTCTTGTTAGGGCATCAGCATTTAGAGCTAGAAATACGGTGAATCAACCTGTTCCTGCTAATACTTTTGTAAAAGTATTGTTCCAAAATGAACAATTTGATTTAGCGAATGAGTATAATCCAGAAACATCTATTTTTATACCGAAGACTAAAGGAGTATATTCTTTTATTGGAACGATTGGTTTCTTTCCTAACGATCCAAGTTTAAATTATAGAGCACGGGTAGAAATTCGTGTGAATGGCAATGCAGCAATAGCTATAGATAATGACTTTTTTGGTCCAATCGGTTTTGGAAATGTAGTAAGTGTTTCGACAATTATTCAATTGCATGAAGGGGATCAAGTTGAGGTTTATGCACAAAGTAGCATAGACGGAGTTTTAAGTACTTCGGAAGACGGCTCACATTTTGAAGCAGCAAGATTCCCTTCTCCAATTAAATAACGAAGAGAATAAAATACTTTTCAGTAGGTCTAGTTAATCCCCTGTACCGAATGGTGGGGGATTATTATTGTTTATTTAAAATATACAAGTGAATCGATTAAATATAGTTTGTTTCATGAAAATTTCACATGCTAAAGATGTAATGATGAAAGGTAAATTTTAAAAATTATTTTTTACAGTTTTGATGTTGAAAGGGCTATCTTATTTTAAGTATTAGATCTTCTGCAGGTAATAAAAAGAGTAAGTAACTAGGTTGTAAAAGTTCTTTGGCGTTACATTTGCTAGTTGCCTAATGGTATAAAAAGACATCTTAATTTATGTCCGTATAATTAAAGGCTTTTTCATTACTATATAGAAATTACATATTTAACATCGGTTTGTGCAGGTATTACTATTGTATGGAAAGGAATAACATGAAGGCAAGTACACTATATAAAAATAAAATAAATCCTAAGATGAGTAGTATGGGATGCAACTTGAACATATTTGACCTCCTTGAGTATATAAAGAATTTTAATACATCTTTGGTGAATTTAGAAGGAAAATATATTAGATGAATGGTGCTTGAATGGATACACGAATTTAATAGAGTAGTGAATGTCTAATAAATAAAGAAGTATTATGGGGGACACCTTGACTAGATTATTTATAAAGGGCAGGTCGATTTACCCGACGTGAAATATAAAAGTGATCAGATTTATATGTACAGAATAAGGGATAAATAAAAAAAGAGCATACATAAAAAGTACGCTCTAAAGAAAGATAGGTTTTATGAGTGGATAATCTCCATACGATAATATATGCTCGGCTAATAAAAACGTGTAAAAAATCAATAAATTATCAATGGAATATCATGAAATGAGTAATCTTAGTCTATTAATAAGGTTTTGTAGTTACCCAAGTTGTAAGGATTTTGTATAGAATGGATTAACAACTCGATAATAAACGTACTTCAGTTTCATATTTCGTATAGTTTGGATATTGTGTAATAGTTTGACATTTAGGTGTGGAAAGTTGATTAATTATAGAAACATTTGTAATTACTTCGTTACAAGGACCGAAAAATGTAACTTTTAATTTTGAATTTGGTGGGACTTTGAAAACAATAGGTTTTTTCTCCATGAAATCAGCTCCTATGATGCAGTATTGTATACTGCGTTTTTTCGTTCATATTATAAAGACGTACTAATATAATATGAAATTTTAGTTGAGTTGATAATGATATGGAGTTCTATGGCATGGTGAAAATGTGGAAAATACAGTAAAAACTGAGAATGTTCTATACAATGTATAATCAGTATAATAGGTAAAAGTAAAAAATAAGTAATTTATCTAATACGCTTTTTTTCTTGCTACATATTATAGTAGTAAGAATTGTATTAGGAGGTAATGAAAGATTGCAAGAAAATGTACAAGCTCAACCTCAGCTTTCACCACCATGGATCACATATTTCAATGAGTTAAAAAATTCAATTGGTGCTGATCCAACAGTTACAGTTGGTCCGCTAATTCCAGTTGGCGGGAATTATATTATTTTAGTGCACGCGTTAAGTGATGAAAAAGCGAGAGCGTTAGCAACGCTCCTAAAATCTTTTGTAGAATTTGGGAATGTAAGTGTAACAGTTATTGTAACTAATAATGAAAATGACATTGTAAATCCACTGCCATGTCCACTAGATGCATTTGAAATTGCCCATTTATTTCAAGTGGCGCTAGAAAATAATCCTTATTTCGAACAAGTTGTTGTACAGCCTCAACTCCCTGGTGGGGCAAATGTTGTCTTTCCTGTTTTTGCTGCACAAGTAATTCAATTTTTTAATGATGATATTTCAAATTTATGTCAAACATTTACTGGTGTTGCTGCAAATGTATTTCATGATGTAATGAACGATGATGTTTGTGGTATCCCAATATTATTCTCCACAAGCTGTGTTCCGAGCAGTGAAAGTGCACAATTACAAAATACAGATTTAACACCAAAACTGTTTTATTAAATTGTGAGAAGACATTTTCATTAATAGAAAATGTCTTTTTCGTATGCATTAACGTTATTTTGTAGAGTTATTGCGGACGATAAACGAGGCTTCCACTGATAAAATTGTTACTGAATCTTATATAGAGTGTAAAGATAGTATTTTTGAATTGAAATATAAAAGAAATGAGAGATAAATTGTTTTCGTTAATATAGAATAATCACAAAAAATACAGTAAATTAACTTTCATACATTTGTTTCATAGTATAAAGAAGATTAATTACAAAAAACGAAGATTAGTAATAGAGAAAATGGTTCTAATATTAGCGCAAAAGATAGATTGATTAACTAATGTTATCTACTGATACATAGTTTTTTCACATGAAATGAATTACATCTAGAAAACACATTGTATACACAACAACACTGTATAGTTATTCTTATATAATAATAAAAGTGAGGTATTTTGAATTGAAAAAGAAAAAGCTATTTTTAGGAACAATTATTTCATGCGTAGTACTGGCATTATCCGCATGTGGCTCCTCAGACAACGTAGTAACATCAAAAGTAGGAAATGTTACAGAGAAAGAGTTAAGTAAAGAATTAAGACAAAAATATGGGGAAAGTACTTTATACCAAATGGTGTTAAGTAAGGCGTTGCTCGATAAATATAAAGTTTCAGATGAGGAAGCAAAAAAGAAAGTAGAAGAAGCAAAAGATAAAATGGGTGAGAACTTTAAAGCGACTTTAGAACAACTTGGATTGAAAAATGAAGATGAATTAAAAGAAAAAATGAAGCCAGAAATTGCATTTGAGAAAGCGATTAAAGCGACTGTTACAGAAAAAGATGTAAAAAATAACTATAAACCAGAAATGAAGGTAAGTCACATTTTAGTAAAAGATGAAAAGACTGCTAAAGAAGTGAAAGAGAAAGTAAATAACGGAGAAGATTTTGCGGCTTTAGCGAAGCAATACTCAGAGGATACTGGTTCAAAAGAACAGGGCGGGGAAATCACTGGTTTTGCTCCAGGGCAAACGGTAAAAGAATTTGAGGAAGCTGCATATAAATTAGATGCAGGACAAGTAAGTGAACCAGTAAAAACAACTTACGGTTACCATATTATTAAAGTGACAGATAAAAAAGAATTAAAGCCATTTGATGAAGTAAAAGATTCAATTCGTAAAGATATAGAACAGCAAAGACTACAAGACACGACAGGTAAATGGAAACAACAAGTAGTCAATGAATTATTGAAAGATGCTGATATTAAGGTGAATGATAAAGAGTTTAAAAATACATTTGAATTTCTAGAAAAGAAATAATGACTGTAATTAGAAAAGGGAACCTTTAAAGGTTCCCTTTTCTAGTTAGTGTGTGAGTTATAAATAGATAGTAAGACAATACAATATTACATATAAATATTAAGAATTACAATGGAAATTTATGTAATTGTCTTAAAGTAGGTTAATCATCACTTCATAGAATGTTGATATTATAATGTTTTGTTTCATCTCATTAAATATAAAACGAATTAATTAATTTTAGCCCATTATTTGTAGGCAGTAAGATTTGCGTAGGCTAATTATTAGTCAGGAATGAACAAAGCTTGAGTGGATTAAAGTTTCACTTTATAGAAGTCGATAAACATAATTTGCAGAATGAAACATACAATAAGATTGAAATATATTGACGTTAAATGAAGTGAAAAGCAGAGCATTCTATTAAGATGGATGTTCTTTTTCGTATGAAATTTTAAGGTGAAGAATGAATTATTGGATAGATAAATAAATGATGTAGGGGGAGAAAATGTGAAAGTAATTTTTCAAAGAGAAGACGGAGGGAAAATTTTTGAATCGTATGATGAAGATATAAATAACCTATTAGCTATTTTAAAAGAAACGAAAGGGATTAAGATCGGGATGGTTGAATATGAGGTATTAAAATACGAATTAGAGTATTTTCGAAACCCGAAAAAAGCAGTAACAGAGAGGGAGTTACATATAATAGTACAACCAAAATATATTTAGTAATTAGAGTGAATTATTAATGAATAGTTTTATGTAGTATGTACGAAAAGAGAGTGTTTAAATTGCTCTCTTTTCATAGAAATTCATAAGGAACGAATGGAGGTCCATTATAAATCCCTTAAATTTTGTGAGTTCGTTCTTTATAATATATGCTTTCATTTATAGATGGTTAATAAACTCGAAAAAATTAAAACTGTTTAGTTGATCTTTTCACCTCCCATTTAATAGGAAGTGAAAAGATCATTTGATGAAGAAAAAATAAATCTCTTCTCAAAAGAACGTAAGTTCGTGTATAATTAGAACGAATGTTCTTGTAAGTGTAGATAGTATAAGATTTAGAAATAAAGTGAAACTGTAATTAGCGGGTGTTTACGGGAAGTTGATCTTCGACCTACTTTCCTTGTATGTCTTGAGTTTTGAGGTGGGAGATTTCTTACCTGTTCATGCGGGGGAAATATGAGCCGAGCAATTATTAAAGAATAATCGAAGCGCAATATGTTTGAAATAGAATGGATAAATAATCGAGGAGATAGAGAAATGAATGATGTAAAGATGCAAAGAGCAAAAAGAGAATGGGTTCCATTTACAGTAATGTCGGAACAGTTATTAAGTATGCGAAAGGTTATTGGGGAGAAATTTAAAGTACAAAAACCATTTTTAACAAAAGAAGCAAAAGAGGGAATTTCTGATAAATTATTAATATCATTATTGTCTGAGAAAGAAATATTGGTGACATATTTTGAAGATGGATACATACTTACAAGCTACATGACAGTTGTACATATAAATCCGCTAAAGCGCATTGTAATGTGTACTGACGCGTTTTATAAAACTTACGTATTTAATACCACGGATATTATTGAAATAGCGTAAAGTAAGCTATGTTAGATGTGAAACAGAAAAATGAAACGGAAAAGCAGCTAGCTTCATACTAGCTGCTAAGCCCCAGGGAAAGGGAGAAAAAGATAGGGTACTCCAAAAATCAACAATAGCTGTATAACAGCCTGATTATAGTATGGGCAAATTAAAAATTCTTAAACAGAACGATGAAAAAATAGGGTTAAGCTGTACCGACTTGGTTTTGATCCGCAAGGTCAGAATCAAACGTATTAGTCGCACTCACACCATTAAAAGTATTAACAACAAAACCAACGTTGGAAGCACCAGATCCATTATAAGCCTTCGTGTTTTCTTTTGGAGAAACGTTATAGAAATCACCTAAATTAAATGAACCGTTACTATTTTGTACAACTAAATTCCCTACAACTGAGGGCATAGTTCTCACCCACTTTACAATCATTTGTTAACACTACTATATGGTCTTATAGTCCAAATGGTTCATCTAACGAAAATTGCGGAATAATAAAACGTTTGAAGTGTAGCTTAATCCCATAATAAAAGTGTGTTAAACTGAATGTAAGGTTACGTAATTAAAAATGGAAATTGTATAATTGTCATATATGAAAACAAAGGAGGCAAAATGTAATGAATAAAGTTATAAAAAAAGTAGATTTAACAGATGCAAAGTCAAGTAATCTTGTTGCACTTATTTATAGCAATGAAGTTATATTGGTGGAAGAAGCATTTTGTCCAAAGGAAATAAAATTAAAGTTTAATGAAATTGCAATTTTATCGGCTATTAAAACAGCGCATATAATGAAAGTATCCATTAGAAAAGAGCTTGACGCGTTTTTTCATGACACGGGTGTTTTATTGGTGAAGCATAGTGCTGAGTATGGAAACAGTCAATCTATCACTATGCATTTTGAACAATTTAAAAAGTTACAACATGAGATTGAGTATTTAAGTAAAAGTATGTAATAAGGCAAGAGGAAGATTCCTTCATAGAGGTGAACAGTTCTATGTTGAAAAAATGGTTTGAAAATTTTTTAGACGAATCTCATTGTAAACATAAATATAGTTTTATTAAGATGCAGGATAATGAAGATTTCAAAAGTGGTAAGCTAGGTGTAGCTTATGTGTATAGGTGTGAGAAGTGCGGGAAAGAGAAGTTGAAATTTAAAAGCAATAACGAAATAAATAATGATTTTTTTGATATATAGGAAAGAGTAACTGTTATGGGTTACTCTTTTTTGTATTTTTAACACATTATAGAATGCACAAAATTACATATAGAAAATAAATATGAGTTAAAGGATGCCATTTATGTATTTCGAAAGCACTAGAAAATTTCTAAATAGGTGATAAGAATGAATCCAAACGGTTTAAAAGTGACAGGAGCATGGTTTCAAGTAGGAGGGAATCTTACAGCGGCAATTGGGACGACAAGAGGATTTATAGGGGAAGAGAAAATTGAATCGGAGATTGTAATTGTAGGAAGTTCATTACAAGCCCTCGGGTATATATTGCAAATTATAGGGAGTAATGAAACCGAAGATAAAGTTGAAAAAGAAAATCAAAATATGTGTTTGGAGAAAAAAAGTGAAATGCTCGATAAAATGGGCATTGAGTTATTAGCGTTAGGGAATATATCAAATGTAATAGGAACATATTTTAATATAAATGAACAATTGAAAGAGAATGATTATCTTATAATTGTAGGGAATAGCTTACAATCAATTGGAGCTTTTTTAGGAGTAGAAGCGGCTTTACTTCAGATGAAAATGTTGCAGAAAATTATAGTGCTAGGAAATTCTCTGCAAAGTTTAGGCGCTGGACTTCAAGCGTATCAAGGTATTGTTAATGTAATGCAGAATAGAATACAAAATGAAGACAGTAAGGTTGATAAGAAAGATGAGAGAATAATAGCACTTATTGGTGTTTGGATACAAGCGATAGGAACTGCTATTTCGGCAATTGGATTAACTATAATAGAGAAAGAAAAAAGATTAGAAAAAATAATCATATGAAATTGTTCATGGAAAGATGGTATGTAAAATTTCAATTTTACATAAGTAGAAAAGTTGAAGTGGTAGGTTTTTTTGCATTAAAATAGAATATATAATGGTAGAACAGTTATTAGTGGGTAATAAAAATATCGGAAATGTAAAAGTCACTGGTTTTTATAGCGTATGGAGAGAGAAAAATACAAAACAAGGAGTTTTCAAGAGATGATGTATTTGTTGGCAATTCTTCTTCCACCTGTAGCCGTATTATTTTGTGGAAAACCATTTCAAGCAATAATTAATTTCCTATTAACATTAATATTTTGGGTTCCAGGCGTTATTCATGCGATATTAGTTGTACATGATAAAAAAGCAGATCGGCGTTTAAAAAAACAAATTCAAGCATATGATGAAATAAATAAAAAGAACAGAAGATAGCTGAGTTGTGAAACGATTTTAAAAAGAAAGGGGGACCACCTCCTTTCTTTTTTTATTCTGGTTAAGTTTATATTTTGGTGTAGCGGTAAGAATTTTTAATATAAGTATTGTGATAACTCGTTTTAGAGTGTGCGTTTAGTAAACCGGTGTAAATGTTTTCAGGAACGTTAAAGAAATCATACAGTCCATTCTTTAATTGAATACGTAAAATCATAGAAAAAGGATTATATCCAACAGCAACTATAGTTTTGGAAATCACGGGAGATAACTCCATCATTACGCAACTCCTCACTTTTCATTTTTAATAATTTCTTATAGATGTTGAGGTTGTGATGTTGAAATCTTTATAATTAAAGAGGTATTATACTTATATGCAATATATTAAATGTTCGTTATACGTAATTATAAGGAAGTTCACACGAAGTACATATCGTTGTGCTATTTTTATTTCACCTTTGATTTATAAATAAGAAAATATTGACCATTTGAAAAAAAGGTATATTATTTATACGAGGTATTAAAAATTCACTTTTTACATTCTATGCTTAAAGGGGCAGCATTATTAGAAAAATAGAAGTGAAAATAATTTGTGCAACAAGCATTCTAAAATTTATAATCTGTGAATTAGGAAAATATTGAATGCTCCAGGTCAATATACTTTCTTAATTAAATTTATTTTAGAAAGTGACCTCAATATTTTTAAGTAAATCAACGGGAGAATTGAAAGGCAGGAGAAAGTAACATGTCAGAAAATTATCGTTCTCGAGAGGAGCGACGACAAGTTAAAAAGAAAAAACAGCCAGCTTCTAAAACACAAAAACCAAAAGGTAAAACATCATTTTTTCGCAAGTTTTTAATTACTTGTTTATTACTTGGTATTGTTGGTTTAGTGGGGGGAGTTGCTACCTTCTTTGTAATGATTAAGGATGCACCAAAACTTGAGAAAGCAAAACTTGTTAATCCGTTATCCTCAAAAATTTATGATAAAAATGGCGATTTGGTATATGAATACGGGAAAGAAAAGCGGACGAATGTTACGTATGATCAAATTCCTAAATTAGTAGAAAATGCATTTTTAGCAACAGAGGATGCACGTTTTTACGAGCATAGCGGAGTAGACTTTAAAGGTACTGCCCGTGCTGTTTTGGTGAGTCTTAAAGGAGATTACGGTTCACAAGGTGGAAGTACAATAACGCAACAGGTTATTAAAAACTACTTCTTATCGATGGAAAAAACATCAAAACGTAAAGTTCAGGAAATATATTTAGCGTATAAACTAGAACAACAATATTCAAAACATGAAATTTTAGAAATGTATTTAAATAAAATTAACTTAGGAAACCGTTCGTATGGTATCGCAACAGCAGCACAAAACTACTATGGTAAAGAATTGAAAGATTTAACATTACCAGAAGTTGCGATGCTTGCAGGTTTACCAAAAGCACCGAATAACTATGATCCGACGAAAACAGAAAATATTGAAAGAGCAACAGAAAGAAGAAATGTTGTACTAAAATTAATGAATCGACATGGTTATATTACGAAGGCAGAAATGGAAGAAGCTTCGAAAGTTAAAGTAACAGATGGACTTAGGACTGCAACTGTACAAGCAATGCCATATCCTGCATTTATGGATGCGGTTGTGAAAGAAGTTGAAAAAGAATTGCCAGATGCTAATATTGGTTCTGACGGTTTAGAAATTTATACAACATTAGACACGAAAGCACAGGATTTTGCTGATAAGATTTTAAATGAAAATATTATTAATTATCCAAATGATAAGTTCCAAGGTGCTTTCACATTTATGGATACGAAAACCGGAGAGGTTCGTGCTATAGGTAGTGGGCGCGGTGAAAATAAAGCCGTATTTAAAGGGCATAATATGGCCATTGAATTAGATCGTGCAGCTGGTTCGACGATGAAGCCAATCTTTGATTACGGTCCTGCAATTGAATACTTAAAATGGGCTACGTATCATCAAATTGATGATTCTCCATTTAAATATTCAACTGGACAAGAACTTCGAAATGCAGACAGAAGTCATTTAGGTCCAATTACTATGCGTGAGGCGTTAAAAATGTCACGTAACGTTCCAGCAGTTAAAACTGCAAAAGAAGTAGGACTTAATAAATCAAAGGAATTCTCTGAGAAATTAGGTATTACATTTAAAAAAGCGCCAACAGAATCTACAGCTATTGGTACAAACGAAGTATCACCAACTGAAATAGCGGGTGCTTATGCGACATTTGGTAATGGTGGAAAGTATGCAAAACCGCATTTTGTTAAGAAAGTAGTTTATCCAGACGGTAAGTCACAAAGTTTCGGGCAAAAACCAAAACAAGTTATAGCTGACTCTACAGCATATATGATTACTGATATGCTTCGTTCAGTAGTGACATCAGGTACTGGTACAGCAGCAAATATAAGTTCTTTAGATGTAGCTGGAAAAACAGGTACAACAAACTATGATTCAAAACAATTAGCAAAATTTAATATTCCGGAAAGTGCAACTCGTGATAGTTGGTTTGCAGGTTATACGCCGCAATATACGATGGCAGTATGGACTGGGTATATGAAAGATGGTAAAGACGAGTATATTAGTAGTAAAAATACGAAAATTGCACAGTTGATCTTTAAAGCAATGATGAGCCAGATGGCTACAGATAAATCAAGATTTAAAATGCCAAGTAGTGTAATTCAAGAAGGTAGTGAGCTGCGTATAAAAGGTGAAAAACGTGATTCTTCTCCAAATACGAGCGTACCGGATACAACGGAAAAACCAAAACAAGATCAACAGCAAAAAACTGAAGAAGAGAAAAAGCAAGAAGAATTAAAGAAACAGGAAGAACTGAAAAAACAAGAAGAACAAAAGCAACAAGAGGAACTTAAGAAGCAAGAAGAACAAAAGAAACTAGAAGAGCAAAAGAAACAAGAAGAAGAAAAGAAACAAAATGAACAAAATAATGGAGGAGGCCAAGGGAATACGACACCTCCAGCAAATAATGGAGGAGGCCAAGGGAATACGACACCTCCAGCAAATAACGGAGGAGGCCAAGGGAATACGACACCTCCAGCAAATAACGGAGGAGGTCAAGGAAATACGACACCTCCAGCAAATAACGGTGGAGGTCAAGGAAATACGACACCTCCAGCAAATAATGGAGGAGGCCAAGGAAATACAACTCCACCAGCGACCACACAACCAGAAACTGGCGGTAATGCAGGAGAGGCCCCTGCTAATAATGGACAATAAGAAAATTTTATAAAAAATATTAAAAAGCACTTAAGATTTGTAAAATTACAATCTTAAGTGCTTTTTTCTTTTAAATGCAGTAGCTATGAGACAATGTATTTTAAATATTAAAAGTACCATAGAAGTTTTGAAAATAAATTGAAGGAAAGTGATAAAAAATTTGAGATTGAGGTAACGGAGGATAAGCGTGGCTTTGAAAGGGGGTACTACTTGGATGTGCGCCATGATGCCAAAATGAGGGAGTAACTTGACCTGGAATTTGATAGTGTTGCCAAGTTGCAGGAAGTTCAATTCCTACATCGGAACTAGCTGTATGAACGGCTGGAACGTGTATCCCAGGAGTCGAAGGAACGACGGCTGTTACTCTTGAAGAGATCCACATAACATAATCACTCCTAAGTTGTGATAATAAAGTAGTATATTCTTTTCATGTGTATAAAGGTACATATAGATGGGACTTTAGGCTAATGTATACATATAAAGTTGTAAGACCAATTTAAATTGATTTTGGACCATTTATTATAAAAAGATACGTCTATTTACGGAGGGAAAAGGAACGAAGAAACTGTAAAATGGAGGTGTTAATTGCAATAACTTACGTGTTTATGGAGGAATATGAATGGAACGATTATGGACGAAATCATTTATTCAAATGACTTTCGCAATGTTATTTTTATTTACAGGATTTTATTTACTTGTTCCAACGCTCCCACTCTTTATTAAAGAGATAGGTGGCAATGAATCACAAGTCGGACTTATGATGGGAATGTTTACAATAGCGGCAGTTGTAATACGACCGATTATTGGAGGGATGTTGGATCAATATGGTAGAAGATCCTTTATTATTTTCGGACTCATCTTTTTTGGGTTAACGATGTACTCTTATCATTTAGCGACGACTATTGTCCTTTTAGCTGTTTTACGTGTTATTCACGGAATAACATGGGCTGTTTCTACAACAGCTGTTGGAACAGCGATAACTGATATTATTCCAGATTCACGCCGTGGTGAAGGTATGGGTTGGTATGGGATGGCTATGACGATTGCAATGGCAATCGGCCCAATGATTGGATTATCGGTTGTACAAAATTATTCATTTCATGGCCTTTTCTTATTAGCCACTCTTTTATCCTTTATGGCAGTCTTATTATCGTTAATGACGAAAATGCCATTCACACCACAAAAAGAAAAAGGAAAAATGAAACTGTTTGAAAAATCCGTACTATCCATTACGATAGTTGTATTCTTTTTATCATTTGCATATGGAGGGATTACAACGTTTTTACCGCTATTTGCATCGTCAATTGATGTGAATCCTGGGACATTCTTTCTTGTGTATGCAATTGCTTTAACAATCGTAAGACCAATTTCAGGAAAACTATTAGATAAGTATGGAGAAGTATTTATCATACTTCCGGCACTATGCATTACTGTTATTGCAATAGTCGTGCTAACAATTTCGAATAATTTAATAGGTGTAGTTATCGCAGCTACATTATATGGTGTTGGATTCGGTTCAGCACAGCCAGCATTACAAGCGGCGATGCTTACAATTGTTGATCCGAGTAAAAGAGGAGTCGCTAATGCTTCATTCTTTACAGCATTTGATTTAGGGATTGGACTTGGTGCAATTTTACTTGGAGTTGTTTCACAAATGTTTGGTTACCGTATTTTATTTGCTGGTAGTGCAATTTCAGGATTAATTGCTTTCATTATTTTTGTCGTTTTTGTAAAACAGCGATTAGGTAAAAAAGAATTTGCGTAAACGGGAGGAACAAAGATGAAGATTTCAATTGATCATAAAGCTTTACAATGGTTTCAAGAAGAATTACGTATAAAACATGGTGAGTCTATACGGTTTAATGTAAGATACGGCGGAGATAGCTCCATTCAGCCTGGTTATTCTTTAGGGATTGTTGCAGAGAAACCAGATGGGGAAATCGTTTCAGTTGAGAAGGAAAGTATTTTATTTTTTGTAGATGTTGATGATCTTTGGTACTTTCAAAACTATGATTTAGTTGTAGGTTATCATGAGGAAATAGAAGAAATTCAATTTAATTACGTAAAATAATAACTTTATTAAAAATAAATAAATTTTATATGGAAATTATATTTAGAGAATAGTGAAATAAATGTAATAAAAAAACGGGCTGTATATGAATACAGCTCGTTTTTTTATTTAGTAAAAGGAATTGTAAAGTAGGTATATATTTAACTGGGTTATATGAATTAACTTTATATTTTGTTTTAAAGATAAATAAAGAGAAGTCTGTCCTTTTTTATAAACTATGAAAATTATTGTTGAAAAATTGTATTGTTACATCGGTAAAAGTATAGGAAACTTATCATTATAAAATAAATTGAAATCTTCTAAAAACTCTGATACATTGAAATAGAAATGTAGTTTCACAATATTGTAAAGGCTTACAGTTATGTGCACGAAGATCTATTAGGATTGGAGGAAATAATGATGAAAGCTGAAGAAAAATTTTCCCCGGGATTAGATGGTGTAGTGGCAGCGGAGACGAAGATTTCGTTTCTTGACACAGTGAAAGGTGAAATTGTAATTCAAGGGTATGATTTAATTGAACTCTCAAAAACAAAAGAGTACTTAGACATTGTGCACCTTTTATTGGAAGAACATCTACCGAATGAAGATGAAAAAGCAACACTTGAAAAGAAATTAAAAGAAGAATACGCGGTACCAGAAGGTGTATTTAACGTATTAAAGGCATTACCGAAAGAAACACACCCTATGGATGGATTGCGTACAGGTGTGTCCGCATTAGCTGGTTACGATAATGATATTGAAAATCGCTCGTTAGAAGTAAACAAAAGTCGCGGATACAAATTATTGAGTAAAGTACCAAACATTGTAGCGAATAGCTATCATATTTTAAATAATGAAGAGCCAATCGAACCACTTAAGGAATTATCATATAGCGCGAATTTCTTCTATATGTTAACAGGTAAAAAACCAACTGAACTTGAGGAGAAGATCTTTGATCGTTCCCTTGTTTTATATAGTGAACATGAAATGCCAAACTCTACATTTACAGCGCGCGTTATTGCATCTACGCAATCCGACTTATATGGTGCTTTAACAGGTGCGGTTGCATCTTTAAAAGGTAGCTTACATGGCGGTGCAAATGAAGCGGTTATGTACATGCTTTTAGAAGCTGGTAATGTTGAAAAGTTTGAAGAGTTATTACAGAAGAAACTATATAACAAAGAAAAAATTATGGGCTTTGGACACCGTGTATATATGAAGAAGATGGATCCAAGAGCTTTAATGATGAAGGAAGCTTTAAAGCAGTTATGTGATGTGAAAGGTGATTATACACTATATGAAATGTGTGAAGCTGGAGAAAAGATTATGGAGAAGGAAAAAGGAATTTATCCGAACCTTGATTATTACGCAGCTCCAGTATATTGGATGCTTGGTATTCCAATTCAACTGTACACACCAATCTTCTTTAGCTCTAGAACAGTAGGACTATGTGCGCACGTTATTGAGCAACATGCGAACAATCGTTTGTTCCGTCCACGTGTAAATTATATTGGCGAGCGACATGTGCTTAGTAAATAAGAACAACTGGGGAGTTGTTAGCACCGCCCGCCAGATGGGTGTTTGACCGACACCCATCATTAATAATAACGAATTTTCGACAGAAAGGGAAGGATAGCATGATTAAAACAAATGAAATTAAACAAAAAGATGCATTATTAGAAGAAATTACGGATTATGTATTAAATAAAGAGGTAACAAGTGCAGAAGCATTCAGTACTGCTCGTTACGTATTACTTGATACTCTTGGATGCGGAATTTTAGCACTACAATATCCAGAGTGTACGAAATTGCTAGGACCAGTTGTACCAGGAACAATCGTGCCAAACGGTACACGTGTACCAGGTACGTCTTATGTACTAGATCCAGTGAAAGGTGCATTTAATATCGGATGTATGATCCGTTGGTTAGACTATAACGATACTTGGCTTGCAGCAGAATGGGGACATCCATCTGATAACTTAGGCGGAATTTTAGCAGTTGCAGATTATATTAGCCGTGTTCGTATATCAGAAGGAAAAGAAGCGTTAAAAGTACGTGAAGTATTAGAAATGATGATTAAAGCTCATGAAATTCAAGGTGTACTTGCTTTAGAAAACAGCTTAAACCGCGTTGGCCTTGACCACGTATTATATGTAAAAGTAGCAACAACTGCAGTAGTTGCAAAAATGCTTGGCGGAACACGTGAAGAAATCTTTAATGCATTATCACATGCATGGATTGATAATTCTAGTCTTCGTACATATCGTCATGCTCCAAATACGGGATCACGTAAATCATGGGCAGCAGGTGATGCAACGAGCCGCGGTGTTCATCTTGCAATGACTGCTCTAAAAGGTGAAATGGGTTACCCTACAGCATTATCTGCACCGGGCTGGGGATTCCAAGATGTATTATTCAATAAACAAGAATTAAAATTAGCAAGACCATTAGATTCTTATGTAATGGAAAATGTATTATTTAAAGTTTCATATCCAGCAGAGTTCCATGCACAAACAGCTGCAGAATGTGCTGTGAAATTACATCCAGAAATTAAAGGGAAATTAGATGAAATTGACCGTATTACAATTACAACGCATGAATCAGCAATTCGTATTATTGATAAAGAAGGTCCATTAAATAACCCAGCGGATCGTGATCATTGCTTACAATACATTACGGCAATTGGTTTATTAAAAGGGGATATCGTTGCGGATGATTATGAGGATGCAGTAGCAAATGATCCACGTGTAGATGAATTACGTAATAAGATGGTTGTTGTTGAAAATAAACAGTACAGTTTAGATTACCTTGACCCGAACAAGCGCTCAATCGCCAACGCTGTTCAAGTTCATTTCAAAGATGGAACTGTAACAGAAAATGTGGAATGTGAATATCCACTTGGTCACCGTTTCCGTAGAGATGAAGCGATTCCAAAAGTTGTTCAAAAATTCACTGCAAATATGGCAGGTCATTATTCTAGTAAGCAACAAGAACAAATTCATGAAGCTTGTTTAAATGAAGAGAAACTAGAAAATATGAATGTAAATGAATTTGTAGATCTATTCTTAATTTAATAATAGGGGGAATCTAGAATGGCTTGGGTTGTGAATAAACAGTCAACACAAGAAGAGCTTGCGAATCGCTTCCGAGCTTTAGTAGAAGCAAATGAAATTTTACAGATTCCAGGTGCTCATGATGCAATGGCAGCTCTTGTTGCGAAAAATACAGGTTTTTCAGCTCTTTATTTATCGGGAGCTGCTTATACTGCAAGTAAAGGGCTACCGGATTTAGGAATCGTAACGTCTACTGAAGTAGCAGAGAGAGCAAGAGATTTAGTAAGAGCTACAGATTTACCTGTTCTTGTTGACATTGATACAGGGTTTGGTGGTGTATTAAATGTAGCGAGAACTGCTGTAGAAATGGTGGAAGCGAAGGTAGCAGCTGTCCAAATTGAAGATCAGCAATTACCAAAGAAATGTGGCCATTTAAATGGTAAAAAACTCGTTACGACAGAAGAATTAGTTCAAAAGATTAAAGCGATTAAAGAAGTTGCACCGAGCTTATATATTGTAGCGCGCACAGATGCTCGCGGTGTAGAAGGCTTAGATGAAGCAATCGAAAGAGCAAACGCCTATGTAAAAGCAGGTGCAGATGCAATATTCCCAGAAGCCCTTCAATCAGAAGAAGAGTTCCGTCTATTTAATAGTAAAGTAAATGCACCTTTACTTGCCAATATGACTGAGTTCGGGAAAACGCCGTATTATAGTGCAGAGGAATTTGCGAATATGGGCTTCCAAATGGTTATTTATCCTGTAACTTCACTTCGCGTAGCAGCGAAAGCGTATGAGAATGTGTTTACTTTAATTAAGGAAACTGGTTCTCAAAAAGATGCACTTTCTAATATGCAAACGAGAAGTGAGTTATATGAAACAATTTCATATCATGACTTTGAAGAACTAGATACTGGAATTGCAAAAACAGTATTATCAGAGGATCAATAGATAAAGTGAAACTTTAATCAGTGGGGGTTTTCTTCATCCCCCACTGATTATTAGTTGAACCAATCGGACTTTTATGGGCAGTTGATCCCCCGCCTAACTTCTTTGCTTTCGCTGAATTTTGAGGCGGGGTCTTACTGCCCATTAAAGCGGGATAAAACAACTAAGGCGATGAGAATACATCTTTAGCAAGACGAACTGCTTGATGTGAAAATTCATCGCCTTCTGTTTTCAAAAATAAGATATTCCACTCATCGTAGACGAGCATATGTAGTAGTAAGTAAGGCCGAAATGATAGGGGGATTCAGATGGAGAAAACGAAGTTACCGTGGGATGAATTTTTTTCACTTAATAAAGATGTGAATCATGCTTTCTTTACGCCAGAAGATTTTTCAGGAGATGAAGATTTAATCGCAAAAACGACAGAACAATTCGTTAAACAAGAAATTGTTCCACAAATGGAGAATATTGAACAACATAACTATAAAGTTTCTCGTCAATTGTTTGAGAAAGCTGGAGAACTTGGATTATTAAGTATCGAGGTTCCAGAAGAATATGGCGGATTCGAATTAGGAAAGGCAGTTTCAGGGCTTGTAGCAGAAAAAATGGGATACGCTGGTGCATTTAGCGTTTCATTTAATATACACGCAGGTGTAGGTACATTGCCTTACATATATTACGGAACGAAAGAACAAAAAGAAAAATATTTGCCGAAAATTGCATCAGGAGAATGGATTGGGGCTTATGCTTTAACTGAACCAAATGCTGGTTCTGATGCTTTAAGTGCAAAAACGAGTGCAGTATTAAATGAAGATGGTACTGTTTGGAAGCTAAATGGTGAAAAGCAATGGATTACAAATGCTCATATGGCAGATGTATACGTTGTTTTTGCGAAGACAAATAAAGGAATGACAGCGTTTATTGTCGAAAGAACATGTGAAGGGGTATCTATTGGGCTAGAAGAAAAGAAAATGGGGATTAAAGGTTCTTCAACAGCGACGCTTATTTTAGAAGATGTTGTCATACCTGCTGAAAATGTTTTAGGGGAAGTTGGGAAAGGGCATCACGTAGCTCTTAATATTCTTAACTTTGCTAGATTAAAACTTGCCTTTGGAAATATTGGAACAGCAAAGCAAGCAATTGGATTGTCCGTTCAATACGGAAAAGAACGTAAACAGTTTCAAACGGAATTAGTAGACTTTACGATGATTCAAGAGAAAATTGCAAATATGATCATTGCTACATATGGAGCAGAAAGTGCAGCGTATCGTACAGCAGGTGTAATTGATGAAGCAATTCATGAGAGCGATGAAGATCTTATGAAGAAAATGTCTCAATTTGCAATTGAATGTGCACTGAATAAAGTAAATGCTTCTGAAACACTTGGTCATATCGTAGATGAAGCTGTACAAATTCATGGTGGTTACGGTTATATGCAAGAGTATGAAGTAGAACGATTATACCGTGATGCTAGAATTAGTCGTATTTTTGAAGGGACGAACGAAATTAATAGATTAACAGTTGCCAAAATGTTAATGAAGCAAATGGAACAAATTGAAGATACTGAAATAGAGATTGATGTAGAAAATGTCGAAAGAAACCATCGTTACATTTTATTAGCGAAAAAATTGTTGAAACAATCTTTGAAAACGCTCTCTAAAACTCCAGGTTTAAAAATTGATCAAGAGCAAGAATATTCACGTGTATTATCAAATATGTTAACGGACGTGTACGTCATGGAATCAGCATTTTTACGTACGAGTAAAGCAATTAGTAAAAATGGTGCAGAAAAAGAGCGTACGAAACAAATGATAACTGACGTTATTTGTGAAGAAGGCTATCGCAAAGTAGAAGAATCAGCGATTTCTATACTTTCCGCGGCTATTACAGAAGAACAAGATAGACACGTGATTTTAACTGAAATTCGTCAATTATTAGTGCCTTTATACACGAACGTATTTACAAAAAAGAGAGAAATTGCGAAAGCTATTATAAATCGCGGAAAGTATATTGTGTAAATAGGAGGAAAGCGATATGAAAAAGATTGGTTTTATCGGTTTAGGTAACATGGGTCTTCCGATGTCTAAAAATTTAGTTAAATCAAGTTACACAGTATATGGTGTGGATTTAAATAAAAATGCTGAAGCTTCTTTTGAAAAAGAAGGCGGAATTATCGGCTTATCAATTTCAAAACTAGCGGAAACATGCGATGTAATTTTTACAAGTTTACCTTCACCTCGCGCTGTTGAAGCAGTATATTTTGGCGAAGAAGGATTATTTGAAAATAGTCACTCGAATGTAGTTTTAATTGATACAAGTACTGTATCTCCACAGTTAAACAAACAGTTAGAGGAAGCTGCAAAGGAAAAGAAAGTAGACTTTTTAGCAGCACCTGTTAGTGGTGGGGTAATTGGAGCTGAAAACCGTACATTAACATTTATGGTTGGTGGATCAAAAAAGGTATATGAAAAGACGGAATCTATCATGGGTGTATTAGGTGCGAACATTTTCCATGTTAGTGAGCAAATTGATAGTGGGACAACAGTTAAATTAATTAATAACCTATTAATTGGTTTTTATACAGCTGGTGTGAGTGAAGCTTTAACATTAGCGAAAAAGAACAATATGGATTTAGATAAAATGTTTGATATTTTAAATGTAAGCTATGGTCAAAGTAGAATTTATGAGCGCAATTATAAAAGTTTTATTGCATCAGAAAACTACGAGCCAGGTTTTACTGTAAATTTATTAAAGAAAGATTTAGGGTTTGCAGTAGATTTAGCGAAAGAAAGTGAGCTTCACTTACCAGTAAGCGAAATGCTATTAAACGTATATGAAGAAGCGAGTGAAGCTGGGTATGGTGAAAACGATATGGCTGCTTTATATAAGAAAGTTAGTGAACAATTAATTTCTAATCAAAAATAATAGACTTATAAACATCATAAAAAAGGAGAGAATATAATGATTACAACTGAAATTAAACGAGTAAAAAATCATATTAATGGTGAGTGGGTAGAATCTACTGGTACAGAAGTAGAAGCAGTTCCAAATCCGGCGACTGGAAAAATTATCGCTTACGTTCCGCTATCTCCGAAAGAAGATGTTGAAAAAGCTGTTGAAGCGGCAAAAGCAGCATACGAAACATGGTCTAAAGTACCAGTTCCGAATCGTTCAAGACAATTGTATAAATATTTACAGCTTTTACAAGAAAACAAAGAAGAACTTGCAAAAATCATTACGCTAGAAAATGGTAAAACATTAACGGATGCAACTGGTGAAGTACAACGTGGTATTGAAGCAGTAGAACTTGCAACATCTACTCCAAATTTAATGATGGGACAAGCACTTCCGAATATTGCAAGCGGCATTGATGGATCAATTTGGCGCTACCCAATTGGAGTTGTTGCTGGAATTACGCCGTTTAACTTCCCGATGATGATTCCATTATGGATGTTCCCGCTTGCAATTGCTTGTGGTAATACATTCGTATTAAAAACATCTGAAAGAACGCCGCTTTTGGCTGAAAGACTTGTAGAGTTATTCTATGAAGCTGGTTTTCCAAAAGGCGTACTAAATTTAGTACAAGGCGGAAAAGATGTTGTAAATAGCATTTTAGAAAATAAAGATATTCAAGCCGTTTCGTTCGTTGGATCTGAGCCGGTAGCTCGTTACGTATACGAAACAGGTACAAAACATGGAAAACGTGTACAAGCGTTAGCTGGTGCGAAAAACCACGCGATTGTAATGCCAGATTGCAATCTTGAGAAAACAGTGCAAGGTGTAATTGGATCTGCATTTGCAAGTAGTGGAGAGCGCTGCATGGCATGTTCAGTAGTAGCGGTAGTTGATGAAATTGCAGATGAGTTCATCGACGTACTAGTAGCAGAGACGAAGAAGTTAAAAGTAGGTGACGGTTTCCAAGAAGATAATTATGTTGGACCATTAATTCGTGAATCTCATAAAGAGCGTGTATTAGGCTATATTAATAGCGGTGTAGCAGATGGAGCAACGTTATTAGTAGATGGCCGCAAAATTAAGGAAGAAGTTGGAGAAGGTTACTTTGTAGGTGCGACAATCTTTGATGGCGTAAATCAAGAAATGAAAATTTGGCAAGATGAAATTTTCGCTCCAGTATTAAGCATTGTCCGTGTTAAAGATTTAGAAGAAGGTATTAAACTAACAAATCAATCTAAATTTGCAAATGGTGCGGTTATTTATACGTCAAACGGTAAACATGCACAAACGTTCCGTGATAACATCGATGCGGGTATGATCGGTGTAAACGTAAACGTTCCAGCACCAATGGCATTCTTCGCATTTGCAGGAAATAAAGCGTCATTCTTTGGTGATTTAGGTACAAATGGTACAGATGGCGTTCAATTCTATACACGTAAAAAAGTTGTAACTGAGCGCTGGTTTTAATATAAAATAAACAGCAAAATGAGTTATTAAATGAAAACCACCACTATTAATAGTGGTGGTTTTCATTTTGTTAATTACTTTTTTCAAAAGCTAGTTTAATACCAAAACCAATTAAGACAATTCCTGTTAACCCTTGAATATAACGTTGCGTCTTCGGTTTTTTCATAAAAGCACTAATTTTATCAATTAAAAATATATAAAAAGCGAACCATATAACTGTTAAAATGAGGTAAGTAAGGCCCATTATGAGAAGTTGGATAAACGTATTATGATTTGGATTTAAAAATTGCGGTAAAAATGTTAAAAAGAAGACTGCAACTTTAGGGTTTAATAAATTCGTAAGAAACCCTTGACGAAAGCAAGAAGTGTGTTCGTCTTCATTATGCAAAGAAATATCGTTCGTATCGACGCCTTCTTTATTTCTTACTGCTAAAAGGGCTTTAATACCAATATAAATTAAATATAGAGCTCCAACGTACTTGAAAATAGAAAATAAAAGAGCTGACTTTACAATAAGTGCGGAAAGTCCGATTACTGCTGCTAAAGTATGAATCAATAGTGCAACACATGTACCGAACACTGTTTTCACCCCGCCTACCTTACCAGCAACTAATGTGTTTTTCGTAGCCATTGCAGTATCAGGACCAGGTAAAATAATAAGACAAATAGACATAATGATGAAAAGAAAATAATTTTCAATCATAGTCGCTCCTCCTTCTTTTATTTTTAGAATATTTAATTAAAAATAGTGTAGCACATAATTTGATTTAATAAAATTAAATTTTATTAAAATTTATTAAATAGGAAAAAGGCTATATAGGCGTGTAATTATACGACTATATAGCCTCAATTTAATCCCGTATGAAAGGGCGATTGCTTCTACTAATAATAAGAGGGAGATAAACCCTACTTATTAAATTCTCACTTTACGCATTAAGTAAGTTAAAGAACCGATTTACATCTTCTTCTGAAACATCACTTAACTGCTTATATTTATAATTTGGATTTTGGTCTTTATCAACGACAACAGATCGTACTCCTTCAAAGAAATCTTCATGTCTCATGAAGTTTTTAGCAAGTACAAGGTCAGTAGCGAAACATTCTTCAACGGACTTATTTTGTCCATCAATAAACTGTTTTAATGTTACTTTTAGTGAAATAGGAGATTTTGATAATAACGTTTCTTTCGCTTTTAAAGCAAAGGAACTTTGATCTTTCTCTAATGAATGAATAATTTCTTCAATTGTATCGAATGCAAAATGTGAATTAATTTCTTCTAATGAAGGAGCAAGCTCGCTTTCTAATGTTGGAGCAGTTGCAAATGTACGAATGACTTCTTTTAAATGAGTATGTACATCATCTTCTTTAGACCAATTTACACTTTCCAGTTCAGTAAGGAAATTTGGTAATGAATCAGATGCAATAAAATAATCAGCAGCGTTTATAAATAATACGTCAGAAGCTTTTAAAATAGATGCTGTTAAAGCGACATAGCGGCCGGCATACCCTGGAGCTTTATTTAAGAAATAAGCAGCACCGACGTCTGGGAAGAAGCCAATATTCATCTCTGGCATTGCCCATTTCGTACGCTCAGTTACAATTCGGTATTTCGCACCATTTGTAAGACCGACACCACCACCCATTACAATTCCATCTAAACAAGCGATAATCGGTTTTTTATATTGATAAATATATGTATCAATTTCATACTCTTCTTCAAAGAAACGTTCCGCATGCTGCAATGCAGCTTCATTTGAACGTGCTTCATAAAGAGTTTTAATATCGCCACCTGCACAAAAACCTTTTGTGCCAGCTCCTTTTAATACGATAAGCGCAATTCGTTCATCATGTTCCCACTCTTTCAGTTTTTGCCCAATTGGTTGCAACATGTCATAAGATAAAGAATTAAGTGCTTTTGGGCGGTTTAAAGTAATTGATGCAACGCCGTTTTCGCTAACAGAAAATAAAACGTGTTCAGTCATAATTCATCCTCCCTTACATATCTTCTTATTCTTAATTCTTTATACGTACTGAAATGTCCTTTATAAATTTTGTCTAAAGTTGGCGGTATATGTTAATTTATCCACTGCATATTTTGACGAGTTATATTTGCAGGATTTTGGAGGTTGAAAATGAATATTACAACATTACTGTAATTGTAATTATTTGAAGTTACCATGATAAACACGCTATTATATATGTGTAAATTGTACATAATCACTTCGAAAAGAGTATTTGAAGTGATTATAATGAAAGAAAAATTGCTTTTCATTAGAAATAGAGAAAGGAGAAATCGGAATGCCAGTACCTTTACTATTGTCGGTGATTATTTTGTCTTCTTTAATGATAGGGATAACGCAATATTTTCATCATACAGATACGACAGAGGAAGTGAAGGATAAAGTACGACTTGTATTTCCGATTTTTATCATATCTATTTCTTTTTGCATTTTATTAAATAAAGATGGGTACATTGTTGCAGTATTTTCATTTTTTGTAGCGATTGTTTTCATTACAGTTTTATATTATGTAATGAAAGAATTTATCCAAAAATAAAGATGTCATATGAGACATTTTTATTTTTGGAACGAATAAAATTTCACATACCGTATTGTAGATAAAAATAAAAAACATATAGCAATAGAAAAGTATGTACTTTACCGTGTATTTACTTGTCAATCTTGCATAGCCAATATACTATTAATAGTGTAGAGATTAGAAAAAGGGGTTGTATCTATCATGAAATTTGAGATGCACACAAAAATTATTTCAAATGAAAAAGAAGTAAGATTACATATAGAAGAAAACATATTTCAATTAAAATTGGATGGTTATCACTTATTTACAGTTCAAGAAATATTACCTTTATATAAATCAAATGAAGAAAGAATCGGTAGTGCAATGATACAAAAGTTAGAATGGGAGAACGGAAAAACTACAATAAACTATCAACTTGTATCACTAAATTCAGTAAATTAAAAGGAGCAGGAAACCATGAAGTTATTTCATACAGCCGATTGGCATTTAGGAAAGCTTGTTCATGGCGTGTATATGACTGAAGATCAAAAGGTTGTATTAGATCAGTTTGTACAAGCTGTTGAAGAAGAAAAACCAGATGCCGTAATTATTGCAGGGGATTTATATGACCGAGCAATTCCACCTACGGAAGCAGTAGACTTATTAAATGATGTGCTGCAAAAAATAGTGATTGATTTACAAACACCAGTTATTGCAGTCGCAGGAAACCATGATAGTCCAGATCGTATTCATTTTGGAAGTAGTTTAATGAAGAAACAAGGATTATTTATTGTGGGGCAATTTCAATTTCCATATGAGCCAATTATATTAAATGATGAATATGGGGAGGTTCACTTCCATCTCATTCCTTATGCGGATCCAAGCATAGTGAGACATGTATTGAAAAACGAAGACGTACGTTCTCATGATGATGCGATGCGTATTTTTATGAATGAACTTTCTGAAACGATGGATAAAGAAGCTAGACATGTATTTGTTGGTCATGCATTTGTAACTTCTGCGGGCGAAGCGGAAGAGAATACAAGTGATGCTGAACGACCGCTTTCAATTGGTGGTGCTGAATACGTGAATAGTCATTATTTTGATAAGTTTCATTACACAGCGCTTGGACATTTACATCAAGCGCATTTCGTACGTAATGAGACAATCAGGTATTCAGGTTCTCCACTTGCATATTCTATTTCTGAAGAAAAACATAAAAAAGGATATTATATTGTGGAATTGGACGAGCAAGGTGAAGTAACAATTGAAAAAAGGTTACTTACACCACGCCGTAAAATGCGAACAGTAGAAGCGAAAATAGATGAATTGTTACAACATCCAGTAAGTGAAGATTACGTGTTTGTAAAATTATTAGATGAAAATCCTGTCTTGCAGCCAATGGAAAAAATACGCTCTGTTTATCCAAATGCAATGCATGTTGAAAGAGCCATTCAAAGACGAGAGTTCACTGAGTCAAATGAATTAACTGTTTCAAGACATAAAATGGATGATTTATCATTATTAAAGGCTTTTTATAAAGAAATGAAAGGCTTAGATTTATCAGAAGAGAAAGAACGTCTATTTGTAGAAGTATTACAAACAGTGCAAGAACGGGAAGGTGAACGAGGATGAGACCGATTCAGCTTATTATGACGGCATTTGGCCCATATAAACAGAAAGAAGTAATTGATTTTGACGATTTGGGAGAGCATCGTATTTTCGCCATTTCTGGAAACACGGGCGCCGGAAAGACAACGATTTTTGATGCGATTTGTTATGTTTTATATGGTGAGGCAAGCGGAGAAGAACGAAGTGATACGAGCATGCTCCGCAGTCAATTTGCTGATGATAATGTGTATACAAGCGTAGAATTAACCTTTCAGTTAAAAGGGAAACGTTATGAAATAAAACGACAACTGGGACATAAAAAACAAGGGAACAAGACGATTACGGGACATGCAGTAGAATTATATGAAGTAATTGATGAAGAGAAGATTCCGGCTGTTGATCGTTTCCATGTAACGGATGTAAATAAAAAAGTAGAAGATTTAATTGGTTTAAGTAAACATCAATTTAGCCAAATTGTTATGTTACCGCAAGGGGAATTCCGAAAACTATTAACATCTGAGACAGAAAACAAAGAAGAGATTTTGCGTCGTATTTTTAAAACAGATCGTTATAAGTTAATGCGTGAGTTACTTGACCAAAAACGAAAACAATGGAAAGACGTCTTACAAGAAAAACAGAAAGAGCGAGAGTTATATTTCCGTAATGTTTTTAAATTACCAATTCGTGATGGAGCATTATTAGAGACATTAGTGGAACAAGACCATGTAAATACGCATCAAGTAGTAGAGGCATTAGAACAAGAGACAGCTGCGTATAAGGCAGAGGTGGAGCAATTACAAGTAGAACAAGATATTCAAACGAAGCAATTAAAGGATGCTGAAACACGTTTTCATGTAGCGAAGTCTGTAAATGAGAAATTTATAGATTTACAACAAAAGAATGAGAAATATAATACATTACAAGAAAACCGTACAGTCATTGAAATGAAAGAAACATCTTTTAAACGTGCGGAACAAGCGAAGCGCTTATTACCATTTGAACAATGGTATGAAGAAGCAATGCAAAATGAGCAGAGAGTTGAAAGTTTGTTAAAACAAATAATCGCTAAAAAAGAAAATATAACGAATAACTTTAAACTTGCTCAGGAGAAATATGAAGCAGTAAAGAATAAAGAACCTGAGAGAGAAAATGCAAAAAAACTTGTTCAAAGATTAGAAGAGTTACAACCGATTATTGCATCATTAGCTGAGAAACAGTTGAATTTACAAAATGCAGAAGTTCAAGTAGGGAAATTAAAAGTAAGTATGCAAAATTTAGAGCAACAATTAGAAGTGCATACAAATCATAAACAGCTAATGTCTGATGAATTACAGCAATTAGAACGAGCACTTGAACAATACGTAGCTAAAGTAGAAGAACTAACGAATATGCGAGAAGATGCAAAAGTTTTAAAGCAAGCATATGATGTTTGGCAAGAAAAACAAAAATTCGAGAAAGAAAAAGAAGCGGCATATAATAACATGCAATCGGCAGTGAACGCATATGAAAATATGGAACGTCGCTGGTTAAGTGAACAAGCTGGTATATTAGCTCTTCATTTGCATGATGGTGAATCTTGTCCAGTATGTGGTAGCACGAACCATCCGAAAAAAGCTACAGAGCAAAGTGATGCGATCGATGAAAAAGAGTTAAATGATTTAAGAGATAAGAAAAATATTGCTGAAAAACTATTTGTTCAATTAGAGGAGAAATGGAATTTCTATCATCTTCAATATGAGCAAGTAATAGAAGAGGTTAAGAAGCGAGGCTATCGCTCAGAAGAATTAGCTGAAACATATAGTGCGCTTGTTCAAAAAGGAAAACAATTAGCAACTGAAGTGAATACGTTAAAAGCAAGTGAAGAAACGCGTAAGCAAACAGCTGCGAAAATAAAAAGCATAGAAGAAAAAGTAGATGCACTTCAGAAACAAAAACATGAGGTAGAAACAGAACAGCACCGTATAGAAATGGATTGTATGCAGCTTCGTACGTCATATGAACATGATAAGAAAAACATTCCTGAAAACTTACAAACAGTCCAAGCTTGGAAAGTCCAGTTTGACCAAGCTATGCATGAGCTCAAATTAATGGAGGACGAATGGAAGAAAGTGCAGGAGGCGTATCAACATTGGCAAAATGAAAATATACGTATTCAAGCAGAACAGGAAGGTGCTTCTAATCAATTTGAAAGTGCAAAATCGAAGAAAGAAGAGACTTTCACGCGCTTTATGAAAGAGCTTGAACAGAGTGGATTTACAGATCAAATTACGTATAAAGAAGCGAAATTAAGTGATGCCGAGATGGATATGTTACAAAAAGAAATTCAAAGCTATTATTCATCTCTTGAAGTACTTGCAAAACAAATTGAAGAGTTACATGCTGAATTAAAAGATAAAGAGTATATGGATATTACGGCGTTAGGTGAACACATTAAAGAACTAGAAATTAACCTTGATATCATTAAAGAAAAACGTCAACGTTCGCAAAATGCGGTAACTTATATTTCTGATTTACATGAAAATATTAGACGTATTGATGAGCAAATTCATGAGGAAGAAAAAGCTTTCCAAGAACTTGTTGACTTATATGAAGTAATGAAAGGTGATAACGAAAGCCGTATATCATTTGAACGTTACATCTTAATTGAGTATTTAGAACAAATTGTTCAAATTGCAAACGAACGATTACGTAAATTATCAAATGGACAATTTTATTTAAAACGAAGTGAACGAGTTGAAAAGAGAAATCGTCAAAGTGGATTAGGGTTAGATGTATACGACGCATATACTGGCCAAACACGCGATGTAAAAACATTATCTGGCGGCGAGAAATTCAATGCCTCACTTTGCTTAGCGCTCGGCATGGCAGACGTCATTCAAGCGTATGAAGGCGGTATTTCAATCGAAACGATGTTTATCGACGAAGGATTCGGTTCATTAGATGAGGAGTCATTAACAAAAGCGGTTGACGCCTTAATTGACTTACAAAAATCAGGTCGATTTATTGGTGTAATCTCACACGTTCAAGAGCTGAAAAACGCAATGCCAGCTGTATTAGAAGTAACGAAGCAGAAGGATGGGTGTAGTCAGACACGGTTTGTGGTGAAGTAAGTTCAATTGTAATTCATATTATTTGCGATTCTTTAGTATAGAACTTTTGATAAAATAAAGGGACTGTCTCATAAGTCTCTTTCGAAGTAAGATCACATGAAATCGAAAAGGCAGAAATGTTATAAAATCAACATTTCTGCCTTTCACTTTTTATACGATTTTGGCTAAAAAGCATCTTTTGGGACAGCCTCTTTATTTGTTATTCAAAATTAGATAATTCACCTATGAGTTATCTGTAGAAGGAGGCGTATTTTCCAAACGATTATAAGCTTTAAAAGCCGAAATTGCCGAGATAACACCACCTACTAAAAATAAAGCCGATCCACCGACCAAAATGATACGACTGACATATGTTTCGCGCGCTTCTTCAACTTCTTCTTGTAACATTGTAGGCATTTGAATTCCCCCTAAATAACATTTATTTTGTATATAGTATATACAAACACCTAAAATATGTTAAAATCACTGGATAGTGTTATGAGGGAGTATATAGTTAGATGTGAATTATTTGAAAAATCTTCATTATAAATTTATGCTAACTTCACATAGAGCACATATTAACATTGTATTATGTATATGTACCAAATAAATAAAGTGAATTGTATTTCGTTCTGTTTTTAAAAATTTAAAATTCTATTATTTTTATATAAAGGTTTCACATCGGAGTTTTAAATATTTTGGAAATAGATCTAAATAAAAGGAATTCATATAAAAGGGGAATGTCTTATGACAACATATACGAGTGAAATGAGAAAAAGTTTAGTTTCAGAAGAAGATGTAGATATTTTAAAAATTATGGCGCACCCAATCCGATTACAAATTGTAAATGAATTAAGCACGAGAAAAACTTGTAACGTAACACAACTAACAGAATTACTAAATATTCCACAATCGACTGTTTCGCAACATTTATCAAAAATGAAAGGTAAAGTGTTACGAGCTGAGAGAAGAGGTTTAGAAATTTATTATCATATTAATAATTTAAAAGCGAGTAAGATTGTAAGTGTTTTAGGATATATAAACTAATGAAGTATTTTCATATAAAATAGCCGCTGCTGGTGAGCAGGGGCTATTTTGTGTTGTTCTATCACGCGTTAACCGACAGTAAAACTCCCACCTCAAAATTCAGTTGGAGCAAAGAAGTTAGGTGGGAGTCAGGCTGTCCGTAAACGTCTGATTGGTTCAACTAATAATCAGTGGGGGATGAACAAAACCCCCACTGATTAAAGTTTCACTTTATGTATTCGTATTTAATATTTTATAGTTTTTATGATTTACAATTGTTCGTTCAAATTCAAAAGTACCACCGCTTACATTTGTAATTTCAACTAAGACCGATTCAGTATAAAGTTTTAGTACAGATCCTGTAATCTTTAAATTGTTTCGTTGAAAAAGTATAGTATCCCCTACGTTTGCTTTCATAGTACCTCCTCATTAAAGACAGAAATATTTTTTATTATATATATTAAACCACGTATAAGTATATTAGTGAATATTTAGTTTTATTTATCAAAAAAATATTTGTTGTCTATGTGTACAGAATTAAAAGAAGTTTTAACAAGACGTATTAAAAACGCTTTCATTATGATGGAATTTGTAGAGCCAATTATTACATTTGAAGAAACAATTATAAATGTATAAAGAAAGTCAGGCTTATGAATTAATTTAATAAAACCGTCTCTTTAATGTTTATTAAAGAGACGGTTTTATTGTTTTACTATTGAAAAAAGGATTCAAAAACATATATAAATTTAACTTATACAAAACAATATGAACAACTATTACGTATTTAAAAAACATTTTTTTGTATTTCATCCTTCGTTTTCTGTAACTGATTCCATGTTTTTGACGCCTTGTCTTGTAAGTGCTTACATAACTGAAAACATCTTATACAATGAAGGTGTTAAATCAAAAGAGATGACCAAAATGAACATAAAAAAACAAGACTTAGCGAAAAGCATTGAAATAGAAAGAGGAGGCGGAAAGGTATGAAAAAATCAAAGGTTAATCCATGGCTTGTTGTCCTTGGTACAGTAATAGTTCAAATGGGACTTGGAACGATATATACATGGAGTTTATTCAATCAGCCTTTAGTTAGTAAATACGGTTGGAGTCTTAACGCGGTTGCGATAACTTTCTCAATTACTAGTCTTTCCTTAGCATTTTCAACTTTATTTGCAAGTAAATTGCAAGAAAAATGGGGACTTCGTAAACTTATTATGATAGCTGGACTAGCATTAGGACTAGGATTAGTACTTAGTTCACAAGCTTCTTCGTTAATATTGCTTTATGTACTAGCAGGAGTTGTTGTAGGTTACGCAGATGGTACAGCTTATATTACTTCACTATCTAATTTAATTAAGTGGTTCCCTGAACGTAAAGGTTTAATCTCTGGTATATCTGTAGCTGCATATGGTACAGGTAGCTTAATTTTCAAATATATAAATGCAAAGTTAATCGATTCCGTTGGTGTATCGCAAGCGTTTATATATTGGGGTTTAATTGTTACAGCTATGATTGTCCTTGGAGCTTGTTTAATCCATCAAGCTGCTGATCAAGGTGCAGTTCAGGAAACAAACACTCATGAATATACAATGAAAGAAATGTTAGGCACAAAACAAGTATACTTATTATTCATCATGTTATTTACATCATGTATGAGTGGCTTATACTTAATTGGTATGGTAAAAGACATTGGTGTTCAACTTGTAGGGCTTAGTGCAGCGACAGCAGCTAATGCGGTGGCTATGGTTGCAATATTTAACACATTAGGTCGTATTATTCTAGGACCGTTATCAGATAAAATTGGTCGTTTGAAAATTGTTACGGGTACTTTTGTGGTTATGGCGAGTTCGGTATTAGTTCTAAGTTTCGTAGATTTGAATTACGGTATCTACTTCGTATGTGTAGCAAGTGTAGCGTTTTGCTTTGGGGGAAATATTACTATTTTCCCAGCTATTGTTGGTGATTTCTTCGGTATGAAAAACCATAGTAAGAATTACGGAATTGTGTATCAAGGATTTGGATTTGGAGCGCTTGCAGGTTCCTTTATCGGTGCACTTCTAGGTGGATTCAAACCAACTTTTATGGTGATTGGTGTACTATGTGTCGTGTCATTCATTATCGCAATTTTAATTCGAGCACCTAAACAGAAAAAAGAACAAGAAGAAGAGTATCGCAGCGTAGCATAAGTATATAAATCTTCTATAAGACTATAGTTACGAAAAAGCATCCTGTTAAATAGGGTGCTTTTTTGAGTTATTTTAACAAGGTTAAATTACTTTTTATTTTTTTTGATATAAAAGTGAGTGAAATATCCGTTTGGATTATATTGGAATATAATAAATCGATACATCGTATTCGAAATATGTATTAAATCTTAAATAATAAAGAAAATATGAATTGATGTTTGCAAGATATATTTTCAGACAAATATTGAGAAAATAAATGCTCGACTTTTTGTTAAGGCTTTGTAACTGAAGAGATCTTCAGTTTATCATCTTCAATTTTTACAAAGAGGGGTAAGAATTAAAGTATTAATGTAAGTATTTATTAATACTTTTAGATGTAATTGTATTGAAAAGCACTAAAGTTTTTATCTGAAAAATAAAAATAGGTTGACAAGTTTATTGAGAAAGATTATCATTTCGGTGTAAGAACGTTAAATGAAAAACGTTATCAATGAATAATATTTTAATGAAAAGTACACTTGACCAATTAGTTTAGTAAGTGTATTATTTTTTACATCGATAATGATAATCATTATCATTATTTGTTTAATTAGATTGATTTTTAAATGAAAGGATAGAGGAAATGAACTTAGGGGAATTTGATGGGAAAACTGTTTTAGTAACAGGTGCAGCTCAAGGTATAGGTAGTGTTGTTGCTAAAATGTTTTTAGAAAGAGGAGCTACAGTTATTGCGGTTGATCAAAATGAAGAGGGATTAAACGAACTCTTAAATGAAATACATTTGAAAACGTTTTGCTTAGATGTGAGTGATAGTACCGCAGTTGAACAGATGGTAAATGATATTGAAAATGAAATAGCGCCAATAGATATATTAGTAAATGTTGCAGGGGTTTTACGTATGGGAGCGATTCACTCGTTAAGTGATGAAGATTGGAATAAAACATTTTCTGTAAATTCTACAGGAGTTTTCTATATGTCCCGAGCAGTAAGTAAACATATGATGCAAAGAAAGTCAGGGACAATTGTTACAGTTGGTTCAAATGCAGCAAATACGCCGAGAATGGAGATGGCTGCATATGCTGCATCAAAAGCTGCTACGACGATGTTTATGAAATGTTTAGGATTAGAACTTGCAGCGTATAACATTCGCTGTAACGTAGTTTCTCCAGGTTCTACTGAAACTGAAATGCAAAGACTACTATGGGCTGATGAGAATGGAGAAAAAAATATAATTGCTGGTTCTCAAAGTACATATAGACTTGGTATACCGTTACAAAAAATTGCACAGCCTTCAGAAATTGCTGAAGCAGTATTGTTTTTAGCTTCAGATAAAGCTAGTCATATTACAATGCATAATTTATGTGTTGATGGCGGAGCTACATTAGGCGTTTAATAAAAAATTCAGGGGGTTACTATACAATGAAGGAATTTACGGCTGTAAAGGAACTGTCAGAAAAATTACTAGAAGATTATAAGACTGAATCTTCATTCTTTTTCGCTTCACCAACTCGAACGATATTAGCAGAAGGAGAGTTTACTACAGTAAAGCATCATGAAATTGAAAGTTTCCCAGAACTTGTACAAGCAGTATTATGTAATGCAAAACAAGCCGGAAATCCGAATCCTATCGTTGTCGGTGCTTTGCCATTTGATCGTAGAAAAGAAGTCCAACTTATCGTACCAGAATATAGTAGGACTTCTGAACGATTACAATTGGATACAACAAATCAGCTTGAAATAAATGAGAACTTAACATTCGAAATGACGCCTGTACCAGCGCCTGAAGTGTATATGAATGGTGTGAAGCAAGGAATTGCAAAAATAAAGGGCGGGGATTTAAAGAAAATCGTTCTATCCAGATCGTTAGATGTTAATTCTTCCGAAAAGATTGATAAGCAAAAACTTCTTCGAGAATTAGCAGCGCATAATAAGCATGGATATACATTTGCTGTGAATGTATCGAAAGATGAAAATGAGAATAGTAAGACGTTAATTGGAGCGAGCCCTGAATTACTCGTCTCACGTAATGGTATGCAAGTTATTTCTAATCCGTTAGCTGGTTCAAGGCCACGTAGTGAGGATTCAGTTGAAGATAAGAGAAGAGCAGAGGAATTACTTTCTTCTCCAAAAGATTTACATGAACATGCGGTAGTAGTAGAAGCAGTTGCTGCAGCGCTTCGTCCGTACTGTCATACATTACATGTTCCGGAAAAGCCATCCGTTATTCATAGTGAAGCGATGTGGCATTTATCTACTGAAGTGAAAGGTGAACTAAAGGATCCGAATACTACTTCTTTGGAATTAGCAATTGCTCTTCATCCGACGCCAGCAGTTTGCGGCACACCGATGGAAGAAGCGAGAGAGGCGATTCAAAAAATTGAGCCATTTGACCGTGAATTCTTTACAGGAATGCTAGGGTGGAGTGATTTAAATGGAGACGGTGAATGGATTGTTACAATTCGTTGTGCTGAAGTACAAGAAAATACACTCCGTTTATATGCAGGAGCGGGCGTTGTTGCTGAGTCAAAACCAGAAGATGAATTAGCAGAAACATCAGCTAAGTTCCAAACAATGTTGAAAGCATTAGGATTAAATGATAGTTCACTTAATGAAAAGTAGGGGGGCAGAAAGAATGCTAACAGGTTATACAAAATGGCCAAAAGAATTTGCTGATCGTTATCGAGAGGAAGGGTGTTGGCTTGGGGAAACATTTGGCGGGATGTTAAGAGAGCGAGCTGAAAAATATGGCGATCAAATTGCAGTTGTAAGTGGTAATACGCATATTACGTATAGTGAGTTTGATAAAAAAGTAGATCGATTAGCTTCAGGGCTACTGAATTTAGGAATAAAGCAAGAGGATCGAGTTGTAATCCAGCTACCTAACGTTATTGAGTTTTTCGAAGTATGTTTTGCGCTATTTCGAATTGGGGCACTTCCTGTTTTTGCATTACCTTCACATCGAAGCAGTGAAATTAGTTATTTTTGTGAGTTTAGTGAGGCGAGTGCTTACGTTATTTCAGATAAAGCTCTCGGTTTTGATTATCGAAAACTAGCAAGAGAAGTGAAAGAGAAAGTGCCAACTTTACAACATGTAATTGTAGTGGGAGAAGAAGAAGAATTTGTGAACATAAGTGATTTATATATAGATCCCGTTCCATTACCAGAAGTTCAGCCAAGTGATGTTGCGTTTCTCCAATTATCAGGGGGGACAACAGGACTTTCTAAATTAATTCCTCGAACGCATGATGATTATATTTATAGTTTACGTGTTAGCGCTGAAATTTGTAAATTAAGTGCAAAGAGTGTCTATATGGCCGTTCTTCCAGTAGCACATAATTACCCGATGAGCTCTCCTGGAACATTTGGAACTTTCTATGCGGGTGGAAAAGTAGTGCTGGCAACTGGAGGTAGTCCAGATGAGGCATTTGCACTTATTGAAAAAGAAAAAGTTACGATTACTGCTCTCGTACCGCCATTAGCAATGATATGGCTTGATGCTGCATCTTCTCGTAATGCTGATTTATCGAGTCTAGAAGTGATTCAAGTAGGTGGTGCTAAGTTTAGCGCTGAGGTTGCAAAACGTATACGCCCTACATTTGGATGTACGTTACAGCAAGTGTTCGGTATGGCGGAAGGATTAGTGAACTATACAAGATTAGATGATCCGGAAGAAATTATTATTCATACACAAGGTAGACCAATGTCTGAACTCGATGAAGTACGAGTTGTTGATGAAAATGACAACGATGTAAAACCGGGCGAAGTAGGTAGTTTATTAACAAGAGGGCCATATACAATTCGTGGTTATTATAAAGCAGAAGAGCATAATGCACAATCATTTACAAAGGATGGATTTTATCGCACAGGAGATCTTGTGAAAGTAAATGAACAAGGTTACATCATTGTAGAAGGAAGAGATAAAGATCAAATTAATCGTGGTGGTGAGAAAGTTGCCGCGGAAGAAGTGGAAAATCATTTATTAGCACATGATGCAGTGCATGATGTAGCAATTGTATCGATGCCTGATGACTATTTAGGAGAACGTACTTGTGCATTTGTAATAGCTCGCGGACAAGCTCCGACTGTAAGTGAATTAAAAATGTTTTTAAGAGAACGCGGTATAGCAGCTTATAAGATTCCAGATCGAATTGAATTTATTGAAGCATTTCCGCAAACAGGTGTTGGAAAGGTAAGCAAAAAAGAGTTACGTAAAGTCATTGCTGAGAAACTTATTACGGTAAAACGATAAAAATATAAAAATTGGAAGGAAGTGATTAGATGGCTATCCCATCTATTTCAGTATACAAAATGCCAGTTGAATCCGAACTACCAAAAAATAAAGTGAACTGGACGCCGGATCCAAAACGTGCGGTTCTTTTAATCCATGACATGCAAGAATATTTTCTTGATGCATATAGCGATAAAGAATCACCAAAAGTAGAACTTATTTCAAATATTAAAATGATAAGAGAAAAATGTAAGGAACTTGGTATACCAGTTGTTTATACAGCACAACCTGGTGGGCAAACGTTAGAACAACGAGGTTTATTACAAGACTTTTGGGGTGACGGTATTCCTGCTGGACCAGATAAAAAGAAAATTGTTGATGAACTTACTCCTGATGAGGATGATATATTCCTAACAAAATGGAGATATAGTGCATTTAAAAAGACAAATCTATTAGAAATTTTAAACGAACAAGGAAGAGATCAACTCATTATTTGTGGTATTTATGCGCATATTGGCTGCCTTTTAACAGCTTGTGAAGCATTTATGGATGGAATTCAGCCGTTCTTTGTAGCGGATGCAGTTGCTGATTTTTCACTAGAACATCATAAACAAGCGTTGGAGTATGCGTCAAATAGATGTGCAGTAACGACATCAACTAACAGTTTGTTAACAGAGTTACAAGGTTTAAAAGATGATGATGAAATCACTTTACAAAAAGTACATGAACTAGTTGCACAATTACTTCGTGAACCAGTAGAGAGTGTTGGGACTGATGAAGATTTATTAAATAGAGGACTTGATTCGGTCAGAATTATGAGTTTAGTAGAGAAGTGGCGTCGCGAAGGAAAGGAGATTACTTTTGCGGATTTAGCAGAGAACCCAACGGTTGTTGATTGGCATCGCTTATTATCTCTGCAAACAGAACGTGTACTTTAATATAGACTACATAATAAAGGGGTAGTGAAGAATGCCTAATAGTCAAAAGGTTCGTCATTCGTTATCATCTGCGCAGTCTGGTATGTGGTTTGCGCAAAAATTAGATCCACTTAATCCAATTTATAATACTGGGGAATATGTAGAAATAAACGGAAATATTCATCAAGACATTTTTGAATTAGCTGTACGTAAAGTTGTAATGGAAGCAGAAGCACTTCATGTTCGCTTCGAAGAGGATGAAATTGGCCCATGGCAAGTTATTGAAGAATCACAGTTTCATATGCATTTTATTGACGTTCGTAAAGAAAAAAATCCTGAAGAGGCTGCTAAAGCATGGATGAAAAATGATTTATCTATGCCAGTCAATTTGAAAAAAGATACTTTATTTACTGAAGCACTTATTCAAGTTGAAAATAACCGTTTCTTTTGGTATCAGCGCATCCATCACATTGTGATGGATGGCTATGGATTTTCACTTCTTAGCCAAAAGGTAGCGAATGAGTATACATCACTTATAGAAGAAACAAACAAGAATGAAAAGACATTTGGTTCTCTTGCAAAAGTTGTGCAAGAAGATATGGAATATCGTGAGTCTAAACAATTTCAGGAAGATCGTGCTTTTTGGTTAGAAAAATTTGCGGATGAACCAGAAGTTGTAAGTTTGGCAGAACGAGCACCGAGAACATCAAATGGATTTTTACGTGAAACAGCTTATTTATCTAGTTCTAGTACGAAAACTTTACTAGAAGATATTAATGTTTCTTTAACAAGTTGGCCAGAATTTATTGTCGCTGTAACAAGTATATATATGCATAAATTAACAGGTGCAAATGATATTGTTTTAGGTTTACCGATGATGGGGCGTCTCGGTTCAGCATCTATTTATACACCGAGCATGGTAATGAATTTAGTACCACTTCGTCTCACTGTAACTCCAAATATCACTCTTGCAGAATTATTACAGCAAGTTTCTAAAGAAATCCGAGACGTACGTCGTCATCATAAATATCGTCATGAAGAATTAAGGAGAGATTTAAAGTTACTAGGCGAAAATCAAAGGTTATTCGGGCCATTAGTGAATGTGATGCCTTTTGATTATGGGCTTAACTTTGCTGGGAATCATGGTATTACACATAATTTGTCAGCCGGACCTGTCGATGATTTATCAATAAATGTTTATAAACGTTTCGATGAAACTGAGCTAATGATTCATTTTGATGCGAATCCGGAAGTATATAATGGCGCGGAACTAACGCTGCATAAAGAGAGATTTATGAATGTATTAGAATTAATGATAAGTACATATCAAAAAGACGCGTCGATTGGAAGCATAAACATTACTCTTCCTGAAGAAAATCATAAAGTTTTATTGGAATGGAATAAAACGAAGGAAGACGATGAGTTAATCAGTCTACCTATATCATTTGAAAAACAAGTGCAAAAAACTCCAAATAAACTAGCGATTACTTGTGACGGTGTAAACTTTACGTATAAAGAGCTAAATGAACGAGCGAATGAACTAGCACATTATTTAGTAGAAGAAGGAATACGACCAAATCAGTTTGTAGCTTTAGTATTTCAAAGATCAACGGAAATGATAGTTAGTATGCTAGCAGTTTTAAAGGCTGGTGCAGCGTATTTACCGATAGATCCAGAATATCCAGCCGAGCGAATCAATTATATAGTAAATGATGCAAAACCAGTTTGTATCATAACACATTCATCTGTTTCATCTAAGTTAGTTATAGAAAATGATATGAAAAAAATTGTATTAGATGACGAAGAAACGAAACTAGCATTACAGACATATTCTCGTATGAATATAGAATGTAAGAATGATGTATCACTTTTAAACCCAGCCTATACAATATATACTTCAGGCTCAACGGGTAACCCAAAAGGTGTAATTGTTCCTATGAAAGGTTTAAGTAACTTTTTAATGGCTATGCAACAAAAGTTTTCGTTACATGAACATGATCATTTATTAGCAGTTACAACATTTGCGTTCGATATTTCTGCTCTAGAAATTTATTTACCTCTTATTAGCGGTGCAAGTATAACAATTGCTCCAAAAGAGGTAATTCAAGAACCTTCGGCGTTAACGGCGCTGTTACAAGAAGAAAGAGTGACAATTATGCAAGCTACACCGACGCTCTGGCAGGCGTTAGTAACTGAATATCCAGAGAGGATACAAGGGCTAAATGTGCTCGTTGGTGGTGAAGCTCTTCCAGGGCATTTAGCAAATAAATTAAGAGAATTAGGCTGCTCAATAACTAATTTATATGGACCAACTGAAACGACGATTTGGTCTACCTTCATGAACATTGATGAAAGTGAAAAGGGGATACCTCCTATCGGAAAGCCAATTTGCAATACAGAAGTGTATGTATTGGATGCAGGGTTACAACCAGTTCCACCTGGAGTTATTGGTGAATTATATATTGCAGGGGAAGGACTTGCAAGCGGATATTTAGGAAAACCAGAGTTAACAGCTGAACGGTTTGTTGCAAATCCTTATGGAAAACCAGGGCAGCGCATGTACCGTACAGGTGATCTAGTAAAATGGCGCAGTGATGGTGTTTTAGAGTACATGAACCGCGCAGATCATCAAATTAAAATTCGTGGTTTCCGAATTGAATTAGCTGAAATTGAAATGGTAATACAACGACATGAAAATGTTAAGCAAGCAGTGGTTATGGTACGAGAAGATCGTCCAAATGATAAACGAATCATTGCGTATATTGTTGCCGAAGAGAAGGAAACGATTCATCTTTCAGAAATCCGTTCTTATATTTCAGAAAGTTTAGCGAATTATATGGTGCCATCAGCATTTGTATTGCTAGAAGAATTACCATTAACGCCAAATGGAAAGGTTGATAGAAAGAAATTACCTGCTCCTGATTTTAATGGCATGAACAATGAGAGAGTTGCTAGAAATCCGAAAGAAGAAATATTATGTCATTTATTTGCAGAAGTACTTGGTGTTTCTCGCATTAGCATTGATGATAATTTCTTTGAAATGGGTGGACATTCGCTTCTTGCATCGCGTTTAATGGCAAGAATTCGTGAAACGTTAAGTGTCGAATTAGGAATTGGAAAACTATTTGAATCGCCAACTGTTGCTGAATTAGCGAAACAATTGGATCGAGCAAAAACTGCAAGACCAGCGATTAAGAAAGTAAGTAGGCCAAATGAAGTTCCACTTTCATTTGCACAGCGTAGATTATGGTTCTTACATTGTTTAGAAGGTCCAAGTCCTACTTATAATATTCCGTTAGTCATTCGTTTGTCTGGAAAGTTGAACGAGGGAGCATTACAAGGTGCCTTTTATGATGTAGTCGAGAAACATGAAACACTGAGAACAATTTTCCCTAACGTATTAGGTAGTTCCTATCAGGAAATTTTACATATGGAAAACTTAAATCTTGAAATGATTATAACAAATACATGTAAAAATGAATTAGAAAGTGTACTTGCGGAGGCGATAAGATATAGCTTTAACCTTGATGTTGAGCCAGCAGTTCGTTTGCAACTATTTACAGTGAATGAAAACGAACATGTATTGCTAATTCTATTGCACCATATTGTAGGGGATGGCTGGTCATTACAACCGTTAACGAGAGACTTTACAACGGCATATAAAGCACGATGTCAAGGTGACAGCGTACAGCTGGAAACACTTCCAGTTCAATACGCAGATTATGCACTTTGGCAACAGCAATTGTTAGGGGGTGAAACTACACAAGAAAGTCTCATTTCAACACAATTAGATTTTTGGAAGAAAGAGTTAAAGGGATTACCAGATCAATTGGAGTTACCTACAGATTATCAGCGTCCAATGGAAACGAGTTACAGAGGAGAAACAATTCATTTTCATATAGATGCAGGTATGCATAGTAGGTTAGTAGAGCTCGCACGGAAAAACGGAGTTAGTTTGTTTATGGTATTGCAAGCAGGACTAAGTGCGCTATTTACAAGATTAGGTGCAGGCACTGATATACCAATTGGAAGTCCGATTGCTGGAAGAAATGATGATGTACTTTCAGATATTGTTGGTTTATTTGTAAATACATTAGTGTTACGTACAAATACTTCAGGAGATCCAAGTTTTAAAGAATTATTAAATAGAGTGAAGCAGGCAAATCTTGCAGCTTATGAAAATCAAGATGTTCCATTTGAACGACTCGTTGAAGTGTTAAACCCGGTGCGTACTCGAAATAGTCATCCGCTATTTCAAGTTATGTTAGCTTTCCAAAATACGCCAGAAGCAATCTTTGATGTCCCGGATATAGAAGCGAGACTTGAAATTCAAAGTGTTGGCTCTGCGAAGTTTGATTTAACATTTGAAATTAGTGAGAGTAACGGGGTTGATGGTACTCCGAACGGTTTACATGGATTACTAGAGTTTAGTACCGATTTATATAAACATGAAACGGTTCAAAAACTAATAGAACGATTCATTTTGTTATTAGATGATGCGGCGACAAATCCAGATCAATCCATTGGCAGATTAGAAATATTAACTTTAGCAGAGAAAAATACAGTGTTAGAAAAGTGGAATGGTGGTTTTCAAATTGCACCAGACATGACATTGCCACAATTATTTGAAAAGCAGGTTCATATTAATCCAAATGCTATTGCTGTCGTCTTTGAAAATAAGAAATTAACTTATGAAGAGTTAAATAGAAAAGCAAATAAAATAGCTCGATTCCTAATAGCAAAAGGAATTGGTCCTGATCAACTCGTTGCTTTAGCGATGCCAAGATCATTAAACATGGTTGTAAGCTTATTAGCTGTTCTTAAAGCTGGTGCTGGATACCTTCCGTTAGATCCAGATTACCCAGCAGACCGTATTTCGTTTATGCTACACGATGCGAAACCATCATGTGTTTTAACGAATTCAGAAGTGGAAATTGAATGTAATGAGGCACTAAAAGTTTTAGTTGATAATGTAAGAGTAATAGAAGAAATTGAGAAACATAGTGAAGACAATATTGATGAAATGGAGCGCGTGAAGCCATTAACTCCATCACATATTGCTTACGTTATTTATACATCAGGTTCAACAGGTAGACCGAAAGGCGTTATGATACCTCATCAAAATGTAGTAAGACTTTTAGGAGCAACTGATCATTGGTTCCAGTTTGATGGAAACGATGTGTGGACGATGTTCCATTCATATGCTTTTGATTTCTCGGTTTGGGAAATTTGGGGACCTTTATTATACGGAGGGCGTTTAGTTGTAGTTCCACATACTGTAAGTCGATCGCCGAAAGAATTTTTACAGCTTCTTGTTAAAGAAAAGGTAACTGTTTTAAACCAAACTCCATCAGCGTTCTATCAATTGATGCAAGCAGATCGTGAAAATGAAGAGATTGGCCAACAATTATCTTTACGATATGTTATTTTTGGAGGTGAAGCACTTGAGCTAAGTCGATTAGAAGATTGGTATAGTCGACATCCTCATAACGCACCGAAGCTTATTAATATGTACGGTATTACTGAGACGACAGTACATGTTAGTTATATTGAGCTAGATGAGAGTACCGTTTCTTTACGAGCAAATAGTTTAATTGGGTGCAGTATACCTGACCTTAAAGTATACGTATTAGATCATTATTTACAACCAGTGCCACCTGGAGTAGTTGGAGAAATGTATGTTGCAGGTGCTGGGCTTGCTCGTGGATATTTAGGAAGAGCAGGTTTAACTGCAGAACGTTTTATTGCAGATCCATTTGGCAAGCCGGGTACAAGAATGTATCGTACTGGAGACTTAGCACGTTGGCGTCAAGATGGGACGCTAGATTATATAGGACGCGCAGATCATCAAATAAAAATTCGCGGATTCCGAATTGAATTAGGGGAAATAGAAGCAGTCATAATGAAACACCCTACAGTTGAGCAAGTAGCCGTTATTGTACGGGAAGATCAACCAGGGGATAAACGATTAGTTTCTTATATCGTCGCATCAAATAATGAAATGATTGATACGAATGAAATGCGCCAATTTGCTGGAAGTAGTTTACCAGATTACATGGTTCCATACGCTTTTGTAGTAGTAAATGAGTTGCCATTAACTCCAAACGGTAAATTAGATAGAAAGGCATTGCCGGCTCCAGAATTTATCGCATCAGCTTCTAGTCGTGGGCCAAGAACACCGCAAGAAGAAATGTTATGTGACTTGTTTACAGAAGTTTTAAGTGTGCCGCAAATTGGAATTGATGACGGATTCTTTGATCTAGGTGGCCATTCACTTCTTGCAGTGCAGCTTATGAGCCGTATTAAAGAAGCACTTGGGATCGAATTAAATATCGGAACTTTATTTGCAGCACCTACTGTTGCAGGTCTTGCTGAAAGACTTGAAGTGGGAAATGGACAAAGTGCACTCGATGTGTTGCTTCCATTACGAGTAAGCGGAGACCAATTGCCACTATTTTGTGTACACCCAGCAGGTGGATTAAGTTGGTGCTATGCAGGACTTATGAAATCTTTAGGAACAAATTATCCAATCTACGGTGTCCAAGCACGTGGTATCGCTAAAAATGAAGAACTTCCAAAAAGTTTAGAGGAAATGGCAGCGGATTATTTAAAACACGTTCGTGAAGTACAGCCTCACGGACCATATCGTTTACTCGGTTGGTCACTTGGAGGAAATGTTGTGCATGCAATGGCGGCGCAACTGCAAAATGAAGGGGAAGAAGTAGACTTACTCGTTATGCTAGATTCTTATCCTGGTCACTTTTTACCGAATACGGAAGCACCTACTGAAGAAGAAGCATTAATCGCATTACTGGCTTTAGGGGGATACGATCCAGATAACATGGATGGTAAACCACTTACGATGGAAAGTGCAGTTGAAATCCTTCGTAAAGATGGAAGTGCATTAGCAAGTCTTGAAGAAGAGACGATTTTGAACTTGAAAGAAACATATGTAAATTCAGTAGGATTGTTAGGGAAATATGTACCGAAAGTTTATAACGGAGATATTTTATTCTTTAGATCTACTGTTATACCAGACTGGTTTACTCCTATTTCTCCAAATACGTGGCTAAATTATTTAGATGGGCAAATTGTGCAATACGATATTGATTGTAGACATAAAGATTTATGTCAACCAGGACCACTTACAGAAATTGGACAAGTATTAGCAAAATATTTGCAGAATAAGAAAGGGGTAAGTACAGTATGACGAATCCATTTGAAAATGATAATTACACATATAGAGTATTAAAAAATGAGGAGGGCCAGTATTCTCTTTGGCCTATCTTTCTTGATGTACCTATTGGTTGGAATATTGTACATGAAGAGGCTAGTAGAAATGATTGTTTACAATATGTTGAAAATAACTGGGAAGATTTGAATCCAAAAAGTAATGAAGTTGGCGAAAAAATATTAGTAGGAAAACGATAATGAAGGCAAAAATAAATCCAAAAGTAGTTGTAAGCATCGTATATATAACAGCGATGTTTATGGCTGCGATGGATGCAACAATTGTGAATGTAGCACTCCAAACAATAAGTAAAGAATTACAAGTACCTCCATCTGCAATGGGGACTGTTAATGTTGGGTATTTAGTTAGCTTAGCCGTTTTCCTTCCGATTTCTGGTTGGTTAGGAGATCGCTTCGGTACGAAAAGGGTATTTCTAGCCGCTCTTTTCGTATTTACAACTGCGTCTGCATTATGTGGAATAGCGAACGATATTACTTCATTGAATCTTTTTCGCATTATGCAAGGTGCTGGAGGGGGGCTTTTAACACCAGTTGGGATGGCGATGTTATTCCGAACATTTTCACCGGAGGAAAGGCCGAAAATTTCAAGATTTATTGTGTTGCCAATTGCTGTCGCACCGGCAGTAGGACCAATTATTGGGGGCTTTTTTGTAGATCAAATGTCTTGGCACTGGGCATTTTATATTAATGTACCGTTCGGAATCATAGCATTGCTATTCGGTCTACTATTTTTAAAAGAGCATATTGAAAAATCAGCTGGTCGCTTTGATTCTCTCGGTTTTATTCTTTCAGCACCAGGGTTTTCGATGCTAATCTATGCGCTCAGTCAAGGACCATCAAGAGGCTGGATTTCTACAGAGGTTATAAGTACTGGAATAGCTGGGATTGTATTTATTACACTGTTTATCATTGTAGAACTTAAAGTAAAGCAACCGATGCTAGATTTAAACTTATTAAAAGAACCAGTCTTTAGAAAAATGAGTCTTATTTCATTGTTTTCTTCAGCTGGTTTACTAGGAATGTTATTTGTTTTTCCGCTTATGTATCAAAATGTAATAGGGGTATCCGCACTGGAATCAGGCCTTACTACATTCCCAGAGGCCATTGGATTAATGATATCGTCACAGATCGTACCATGGTCATATAAGAAATTAGGAGCTCGTAAGGTAATTTCTATAGGGTTAATTTGTACGGCGATTATCTTTATTTTATTAAGTTTTGTAAATCACGATACGAACCCTTGGCAAATACGGGTATTATTGTTTGGCATAGGTATTTTCTTAGGCCAATCAGTTGGAGCAGTTCAATTTTCTGCATTTAACAATATAACGCCGCCTTCTATGGGGAGAGCAACTACTATATTTAATGTGCAAAATCGATTAGGTTCAGCGATAGGAGTTGCTGTTTTAGCTAGTATACTAGCCGGTTTTGGAAATAGCAGTGTACAACATAATACTCATTCAGATTTATTGCCATATCAAGCAGCATTAATTGGATCAGCAATATTTTTACTCGTAGCATTACTATTTTCTTTACGTATTTCTGATAAAGAGGTAATGTCAAAAAAGAAGAAAAAACCGTTACCTGTATTACAAAAAGAGAAAGAAATTGTCAATGAATAAGTTTGGTAATAGTATTTTGGAATTAATCTACATTGGGTATTTAGAAGGAGAGAGTTTACATGATAGAAAGTAAAGTTGTAGATTCTATACCAATTTTGAATGAGAATGATTGTCAAATATGGTGGGGAAGGATTTCGGATTTACAATCATGGCATTACAATTTACTAAATGATGTTGAACGAGAAAAAGCAAATTCATATCATCATTCGGCAGATCGTGCCCGTTTTATAATAGGCTGTGTAATTAGTAGATTAGTTCTAGGTAAAATGCTTTCTATGTCGCCAGTTCAAGTTCCAATTAATCGAATGTGCCCAGTATGTAAGTTACAACATGGTAGACCACAATTACCAGAGGGGATGCCGCAGTTATCGGTTTCACATTCGGGTGAGTGGGTTGTAGTTGCATTTACAAAGTCTGCACCTGTAGGCGTTGATGTTGAACAAATGAATCTAGATGTTGATGTTATGAAAATGGCAGAAGGCGTATTAACCGGCATTGAAATAGCGCAAGTTATGAAGTTACCTAATGAACAAAAAATAGAAGGTTTTTTAACATATTGGACTAGAAAGGAAGCTGTGCTCAAAGCGACAGGTGAAGGTCTAATGATTCCACCAGTGGATATTACTATATCAGCTCCAAATGATCCTCCAAACTTGTTAGTTTTTCAGGGTAGACAAGAGTTAGTAGAAAATACAGTGATGAGAGATTTAAGGCCAAGTGTAGATTATATAGCTTCAATTGCAATATGTAGTAAAGAAGTCACCGAAATCATACAGCTGGATGCAGTAGCGCTTTTAAATTATAAATAAGTTTAATAAAATACTTTATAGAAGAGGTGTTCCTCATGCTAGTAGCGGAAAATAGAACAAATGAATCCACTTATAATGTACAAGCAATTAAAAATATTTTATTTTCTGGAGATACATCATCTATTCATGCTTTAGAAAAGTTATTGAATGATACAGTTCAGTTTGATGTTTTAGAACAAGAGGTGCTGGATAGACAGTATATCCCGAAAGAAGCAAAGAGTTTCTTTAATAAAAACGGAACATTTCTTTACCGTGTATCCAATGTTGGTTATAAAGGAAAAGTATTATCTGAAAATCTCATTTTTGCGGATACCTCGTTTTTACCAAATACAATAAAGATGGAGCTAGAGAGTGGAAACATTCCAGTTGAAAAACTTATAGAAAAGATGGAAGTAAGAAGGAACGTATTATATGAAGGATATCAGCCTTCTGGGAATATTATTGAATTGTTCGATGGATGCTCTGTTTCGGCGCATGTGTATCCAACAAGAAAATATCAAATTGTAAGTAACTGCAGATGCATATTTTATATTTGCGAGGTGTATCATGCAGAAAATATAAAGCAATTACTAAATTAAAACAAGAAACCAGCCTATAAAATGGCTGGTTTCTTGTTTATTTCACAGCTTCTTTTAACTCTTTACCTGCTTTAAATGCAGGAACTTTACCAGCAGCGATTTGAATTTCTTCGCCGGTTTGTGGATTACGTCCTGTACGAGCAGATCTTTCACGCACTTCAAAAGTTCCAAAGCCGATTAATTGAACTTTATCGCCAGACTGTAATGCAGTAGCAATTGTGTCAAATACAGATTGTACAGCTGCAGAAGCATCCTTTTGAGAAATATCAGCTGATTGTGCGACATTTTTAATTAATTCTGTTTTGTTCATGTTTTCACCTCATAAAAAAATTTTTTGGAATGAATGATTTAGTATAATAGATAGTAAAGATAAAGCTCTTTATATTGTTAGAAAGAATGCTATATAGTTATGTTAATTTCGTTGCAGGAAACTGAATCCCTGCTAATAATTAGGGATTAATTAAGAAATGATGCATACAAAACGCTATAATATGAGGATGAGGGGGAGTATACGGATGATTTTTCGTGAAAAGGATGAGAAAGAAAGTACATTAATTCGTCAACATGATCATGGTTTTTTAGCTGGAGAGATTGCAAAGCATATAAAAGAAGATTTTTTTGAAGATGACACATATTTAAAAGAGACAATTGATGCAATATATGAGCATGATAGAGGATGGATAGAACTTGATAAAGTACCAATTTTAAATGATGCTAAAAATATCCCATATACATTTATGGATTGTCCAAGTTCATTACGTTTTGTCTTTTATACGATTGGTTTGAATGAAATTGAAGATTCCAATCCATACGGAGCATTACTTTGTAGTAAGCATTTTTTATCATTTCCATTAAATGAGGAAGATGAAGAGATGATGTCATTTTATACAGGGGAATTAGAACGACAAAAAAGAATATTGACGACGCTAACAAAAGAACAATTTGCGATGTTCGATAAACATTATAGATTATTAAAGTTTTGCGATGAACTTTCTTTATATGTCTGTATGAATAAACCAGGTGTAGAAAAGGAAGAGGAAATTGATTTGTTTAAAGATGGTTTTGAAGGAACAGAAATGTTTAATAGTAAGGAGGAGAAACCTATACAAGCTGAATGGGTGGACAAGGAAACAATTCGGATTACACCGTTTCCATTTCAAACGGAATTTCATACGTATGTAAAATATAAAACTATAAATAGACAAGAAATTGAAGAAAAAGGAATTGCAAAAGCTGATAGAGAATCAGAAATAAAGAAACAAACTATTCGTTTCATACAATAAGGAGGCGATTTCGATTGAAAGAGTACATGTTAAAACAAGTGGATTACCATGCTTGGGCTAATCTACGATTATTCAATCGACTAAAAGAATTACCAAACTATGAGACGATTTTTACTGAACAGATGCAGAGTGTATTTCCATCAATCAAGGATACGTTTGCCCATATTTATATTACAGATCAAGTGTGGTTACACATATTGCATGGTAAAAGTATGAACGAAGCAATACAAGACCGAGAAAATTTACGAAAACAAATGGAAAACAAATCGTTACATGAATTAGAAAAATTATTTGAAAACATGGCAAATCAATATAAAGACTTTTTAAGTACAATACAAGATGTGAATGCTGTATTTGTTATCGAGAATCCATATGTAGGAAAATTAGAAACTTCAATTTTAGAGTTAGTACAACATGTTGTAAATCATGGTACATATCATAGAGGAAATATAACAGCGATGATCCGTCAACTTGGTCATTCGTCGACAATGATGGATTTTGTATTGTATTTACATATGGTTAAAAAGCAGGAAGAGTAATATTATTTATAAGAAGGAGAGGCTTTCATTGTAGAAGTCTCTCCTTCTATTTTATCCTGCATGAATGGTAGAACGGCAGATTATAATTTCACTTGATTTCTTAAGAGGCTTTATTTTCTTGTAATTGCTTAGCATATTGTACAGCCTTATATGCATTGACTCTACCGTTTTTCCAGTACGTACCTGTACCACTAATTTTATCAGTAGTTGACTCAATAATTTGGCGAATTTGTGTATTGCTATATCCTTGATTTGCTAAAAGAGCAGCGACTCCTGCAACGTGGGGTGTTGCCATAGATGTACCACTTAATGATTGATACGTGCTTCCTTTATATGTGGAATATATATTTGAACCTGGTGCTGCAACATCTACCCAGCTACCATAAGTAGAAAATGAAGATTTTCTATCTGATTGATCTGTAGAAGCAACTGCAATTACTTCGCTGTAATAAGCAGGGTAATTAGCTTTTGTATTTCCAGCATTTCCAGCAGCCGCAACAATAACAGAGCCTTTATTCCATGCATATTGAACAGCTTGTTGTAATGCAGTCCCACCATTTGGAGCTCCTAAACTTAAACTAATTACTTTTGCACCTGAATCAGCAGCTTCTCGAATACCTTGCGCTACAGCATCAAGAGTCCCACTTCCTTGATTATCTAATACGCGGACAGCATAAATTGAAGTGTGTGGGGCAACACCAGCAATTCCGACGCTGTTATTCGTAAGTGCTCCAGTAATTCCAGCGCAATGTGTACCATGACCATTACCGTCATCAGAAACATTGTCGTTATCAACATAATCATGCCCGTAAATTACTTTCGAAGATAAATCAGGGTGTGAACCTTGTACTCCTGTATCAATAATAGCTACTTTTACACCAGGATCACTTCGTTGGCTATCCCAAGCTTGTGGAGCTTGAATTTTTTGTAATCCATATTGATTTTTATAATATGGGTCGTTTGGAGTCCAAAAGGCGTGAACGTAATAATTCGGTTCCGCATATTCCACATCTGGATTATTTTTATAACTCTTTATTTTTTCTTTTACAGTACCTTTTGAAAATTGAACGACTTCAAAACCTAACTTATCATCTTTAGATAAGACATTAGCTCCGACAGATTTATGAAAAGATTGCACATTACTTAAAGATGCATTTTGCTTGAACTTAACGATTAATTGGTTAGGAACGTAATCAGTAGATGATGTTTCAGCGCTTGAAGTATTCGTGTTAAAGAAGAAACCACCAATAATAAATGACAAAACAGATAGGAAAACAATGATTTTGTTTTTCAAAAGATTTTTCCTCCCTTTTCTTGGATGAGTTTTTCAGCGACACTTTAATGTCGCATTCCTTTTCAACTATATAGTTAGACCATACGATTTATGACATTTATGTGAAAAACTTTTGGAGGAATAAAAAGGAGTAAACATTGATATAAATATATTTTTAATGATAGTAATAAAGTAAAAGAGGGGATGAAAAAAAGGAATGCTCATCATGTATGAGTCATTCCTTTTTTCATAGATTAACTTGCCTGTTTTTTATTATTTTCTTTCAATTTCTCTGCTTGTAAAAAGCGATTCGTTTCAGCAACAACAATGCCACTTAACCCAATAAGACCAATTAAGTTTGGAATCGCCATAAGTCCATTTGCAATATCCGCAAATGTCCATACGATGCCTAATTTTAAATTCGCACCAATAGCAATCATGACAATAAAGATTGCTTTATAATATTTAACAGCACTTTCTCCAAATAAATAAGCCACGCATTTCTCACCGTAATACGACCAGCCTAAAATAGTAGAGTAGGCGAATAAAATAATTGCGATACCAAGAATCATACTACCAGCAGTACCGAATACAGATTGAAACGCAAGTGTTGTAGCTTCAACCCCAGTTTTACCAGACTTCCATGCACCTGTAGTAATTAATACTAGCCCTGTAATTGTACATACAATAAACGTATCTAGAAAAGTACCAGTCATTGAAACTAAAGCTTGCTTTGCAGGAGAATCTGTTTTTGCCGCCGCCGCGGCAATAGGGGCACTCCCTAAACCAGCTTCGTTCGCAAATACGCCGCGCGCCATTCCAATTTGAATAGCTGATGCAACTGTGGCACCGATAAAACCACCAGCAGCTGCAGTACCGTTAAAGGCACCAGAAAAAATAAGTGAAAATGCTTCAGGAATTTGATCGTAGTGATAGAAAATAATAATAAGACCAGCAATGATATAAAAGAAAGCTTTAATAGGAACGACATATCCTGTTACTTTCCCGATTTTTTTTACACCGCCTAAAATAACGATAGCGATTAAAAATGACATTACTATACCAGTTAAAGCAGGAGGAAAAGAGAAATTAATTCGCATTGCCTCTGCAACTGAATTAGATTGCACCATATTCCCGATACCGAAAGAAGCAGTTGTACCGAATATGGCGAATAAAACTGCAAGCCATTTCTTACCTAAACCACGTTCTAAATAGTACATGGGTCCACCTGAATATTCACCATTTTCATTACTAACACGGTATTTCACCGCAAGAATTGCTTCGGCATATTTTGTTGCCATACCAAATAAAGCAGTAATCCACATCCAAAAGATTGCACCAGGCCCACCGATCGTCACAGCAGTTGCAACACCAGCTATATTTCCCATACCGATCGTTGCCGCCATAGCTGTCATAAGTGCTTGGAAGTGGCTAATATCTCCAGAGGAAGATGTATCTTCTGATTTTTTAAAAGCTAGTTTGTGAGCGTATAATAGTTTACTAAACTGTAAACCTTTTAAACGCACTGTGAGAATAATACCAGTACCAACGAGTAACAACAACGTTGGTAATCCCCACACATAGTGATTGATTTGTTCTAATACTTTACTTACTGTCTCCATCTTTATTCTCCTTTTTTAGAAAAAATAAAAACCACTTCAAGTAAATGAAATGGTCTCTGGAGAAACAAGGGATAGAAAAATAAACCGATACAAATCGGCATTTTCTTTCGCTTGTCTCTGTCCTTTTACCTGAGAGATTATCCGCCATAGTAGCGGATTTGCTCCTTCGGTGCTCGTTTTCCTCTACGCTATTAAAGCGAGAGGGAGTCTCTCCAGAGATTCGTCCCCATGCAGTTCTACTTGTAAACAAGACCTGAGAGTTTCAAAGTCGGTTAACAACTTTTTGCCCCGTCGGTAGATCAATAGACCTTCTCCTGAATGGTTCATCCGAATTATAAAATTAATAACCTATACGTATTGAATGTGTATAGAATCAATAAAAACATTATAGATATACAATTAATGAAATGCAATCATTTTTTATTTTAAAATAGTAAAGAATTCTATTTTTTCGAAAGTCCTAATTTCTCTTCAACTTCAGTTAAAGTAGATAAAGCGATGACAATATGTTGATCTGCAAGCCCTAAAGCATGTTTCGTATTTTCAATTGTTGCACTGTTTAGAGTAGAGTTAGTGGCTCCGTCTATAATTAAATCTGCCGCGTTTTTCATAAATTTAGAAGCAGCCTTAAATTCAGTTGTGAAATAAAGAAGTTGTTCTTGTATTTGTACTTCCGATATATCTTCTTTAATTTTCAAAATGTCTATTTCATTCATAATGTTTTCATATTGTTTTGAAACAGCATTCATTGTAACTAATAGTTTATCTCTGTCTACTGAATCACCGTTCGTGTTAATCTCTTCCCAGGCAGGCAACCAATCTTTTTCGATGATATCATTATAATTAGTAGTCAATTCATTAATTTTAGGCTGTAATTTCGTTTTGAAAGTTTTTGTATCCGTTGTTTCTACAGGTGCTTTTTCTTTGTTATTTTTAACATTAGTAACGTAGAAAATTGTACCGAAAATGATGAAAATAGAAATAACAACTGTCCATTTAGTAAAAGGTAATTTTTGCAATATGTAACGCCTCCAAAATTAAAAAACTTATAATTATAATATATAACAATAATGTTGTTTTAAGTAGAGAAAATAGGTTAGAAAGTATATAATATATATTTTTTTATATACATAAATAATTAAAGTTAGTAAAATGATGATAATATGTAAGAAAAGAGGATTTTTAGTGGAAATGAGTAGAAGAAAACTAGTTTCAAATATTTCAATGGCTATGTTATTAGTTTGTTTAATTGCATTCATATTTATGAATAAAGAATCTAAAATTAAAGATTTTCCAGTACCAATGTCAGCAATACATATTAACGATGATAAGGAAGAGGATTATAAATATATAAGTGTAATGCCTATTACAACGGTAAGTGGATGGGAGAACTTAGGTGAAAACGGGCATACTGTTAGTTTTAAAAAAGGGGAGCGGAAGGTAACTGTATTACATTATCCGGGAGAAATTACGTATTATTTATTTGAGAAAAAGATGAATAAGGGAGATTAGCTAAAGATGTAATTCATTAAGAGTTACATCTTTTTTTGCATTCTGAATTATTTGAAATTAAATTCGATAGATGTTTTGATAGATGTAGTGATAAATATGATTAGTTCTATATGTCTATAAAGAGTATTAGGGTGATTATAAAAATATTATGTAAACTAATTATTGTGAGAAGAAGATAAATTATATGCTAAAGGGGAAATTAAAAATGCTACTAAAAACAATCTATTGTAAAGTAGAAGAAGAGAAAAAAGAGTTATTTTCAATGGCACAAGAAAAATGGCGTGATATACAGCATCTAGATGGTTTTTATGGACAATTTGGTGGATGGAATGAAAATGAGGCATGTGTATTTACTTTATGGGAAGATAGAAATGCATATCAATCATTTATGAATGGTGCTCACGATACAATTTATATAAATAGTAATCAAGAGGATACGTTTCTTTCATGTGAAATCGAATTATTTCAAACATTGTATGATATAGCAGAAGTGCCTTTGAAAGACGTTGTTACAGAAGGATCCTTCATAAGGGCGGCTGTATGTGATGTAAAGGAAGAAAAAGAAAAGCAATTTTTACATAAACAAGAAACAATTTGGAATAAAGGAATGAAAAATATAAAAGGGATGCTAGGTGGGGTAGTTGGGAAGTCTTTACAAAATGAAAATCGTTACATCGTGTTAACTTATTGGAAAGATGGAATGGCACATCAAAATTATGTAGAAGAGATTTTCCCTGAGTTGTATAAACTAGCTAATATTCATGAAGATATAGAAGATATGAGAGGTAAACAAGTTGTATGTAAGGAAAAATGGTTTGTATATTAAGCACGGAAAAAGTGCATAAATGAATGTATAATAAAGATATTTTCTTATAAATAAGTAATTAATAGAAGACGTTATATGCCCTTTCATGTTAATATATTTAAGTTATAATAGGAGGCTTACCCTTTTGTATTGTACGGTAGAAGCAGTGTGAGCTTGAAATTTTTTTAGAAAAGGATGTGCCTAATTTGCGTATCAATAAATTTATTAGTGAAGCTGGAAAAGCGTCCCGACGCGGAGCAGATAAATTAATTAATGAGAGAAGAGTAATTATTAACGGTAAGGTTGCAAAAATTGGTGACCAAGTGAATCCAGGTGATGATGTACGCGTAAATGGAGAGCAACTTCGTATTGCTCGAGATCACGTATATATCGCTTTAAATAAACCAGTAGGTATTACATGTACGAGTGAAAAATCAGTAAAAGGTAATATTATCGATTTAGTGAATCACCCTTTACGAATTAGCCATATTGGACGTCTTGATAAAGACTCAGATGGTTTAATTTTGTTAACGAATGATGGTGATATTGTTAATGAAATTTTACGTGCTGAAAACAAACATGAGAAAGAATATATCGTTTCAGTAGATAAGCCAATTACACCTGATTTCTTAGAAAAAATGGCAGCGGGTGTTAAAATTCTAGGTACAAAAACACTTCCTTGTGAGATCACACAGTTATCAAAATATGAGTTCAAAATTATTTTAACACAAGGGTTGAATCGCCAAATTCGTCGTATGTGTGAAGCTTTAGGTTATCAAGTATACACGTTAAAACGTACGAGAATTATGAATATTGAATTGAATAATTTACCTGTTGGACAGTGGAGAGATTTAACGAAGAAAGAGAAACGACGTCTATTTGCAGACTTAAATTACGAACCACAAGATTGGTAAAATTGAGAAGGAGAAACCAAAAACATTTTTTGGTTTCTTTTTTTATTAAATAAAAAATCTTTTCCAAACACTTGCAAAAATAAAATGAATAAGATATAGTAAATAACAATTAATGGATGTACTTTTAAAAGCAAAGAAAAGGACACGAGTTATTTTCCCCGGTTATACAGAGAAGGAAGGAAAGCTGAGAACTTCCTAACGCAGAAAAATAACTTACCACCTTAGAGCTGCACTAGGGAAACGAAGTATCTAGTGCCGTGTAAGCGACGTTATCGCAAAAGAAGCCATTATGTTTTTTGTGATGGGAATCTGGGTGGAACCACGGATATAAGCATATTCGTCCCTATTTTAGGGATGAATATGCTTTTTTGCATTCAATTTCATAATAAGCGAAGAAAAGGACACGAGTTATTTTCCCCGGTTATACAGAGAAGGAAGGAAAGCTGAGAACTTCCTAACGCAGAAAAATAACTTACCACCTTAGAGCTGCACTGGGGAAATGAAGTATCTAGTGCCGTGTAAACGACGTTACCGTAAATGAAGCCATTATGTTTTTTATGATGGGAATCTGGGTGGAACCACGGGTATAAGCACGCTCGTCCCTATTTTAGGGATGAGTGTGCTTTTTATTATGAAATGGAGAGATGAAAAATGAAAGAACAAATGATTGAAATTAAATTTCCAGATGGTAGTGTGAAAGAATTTGTAAAAGGAATTACTTTAGAAGAAATTGCTGGATCCATTAGCAGTAGTTTGAAAAAGAAAGCAGTCGCAGGGAAAGTAAATGATGGGTTATATGATTTGCGCCGAAATATTGAGGAAAATGCGGAAGTAGAAATTATTACTTTAGATTCAGATGAAGGTGTAGAAATTGCAAGACACTCTGCGGCACATATTTTAGCGCAAGCTGTAAAAAGATTGTATGGTGATATAAATCTTGGAGTAGGGCCTGTTATTGAAAATGGATTTTATTATGATATGGATCTTCCAAGTAGTGTAAACGTACAAGATTTACGGAAAATCGAAAAAGAAATGAAAAAGATCATAAAAGAAAATATAAATATAGAGCGAGTTGAGGTGTCTCGAGAAGAAGCAGCAAAACTATTTCAAGAAATGAATGATCGTTTGAAATTAGAACTTTTAGAAGCAATTCCTGATGAGGAAAGTGTAACACTATATAAGCAAGGTGAATTTGTAGATTTATGTAGAGGGCCACATTTACCATCTACAGGTTATTTGAAAGCATTTCAATTAACTCACGTTTCCGGTGCATATTGGCGAGGAGATAGTAATAATCAAGTGCTTCAGCGTATATATGGTGTTGCATTCTCTTCCCAGAAAGAATTAGAAGAGTATTTACATTTCGTTGAAGAAGCAGCCAAAAGAAACCATCGTAAGTTAGGCAATGAACTGGAGTTATTTATGTTTTCTGAAGAGGCTCCGGGAATGCCGTTTTATTTACCGAAAGGCCAAATTATTCGTAATGAATTAGAAGCTTTTTTAAGAGAAATTCAAAAAGAATATAATTATCAAGAAGTACGCACTCCATTCATGATGAACCAAGAAGTATGGGAAAGATCAGGGCACTGGGGACATTATAAAGATAATATGTATTTCTCAGAAGTGGATAATAAAAGTTTTGCATTAAAACCGATGAACTGCCCAGGGCATATGCTAATGTTCAAAAATAAATTGCATTCTTATCGCGAATTACCGATTCGTATGTGTGAGTTTGGTCAAGTACATCGCCATGAATTTAGTGGGGCGTTAAACGGATTATTAAGAGTACGTACTTTCTGCCAAGATGATGCACATTTATTTGTAACTCCAGAACAAATTGAAGATGAAATCAAATCTGTAATGGCGCAAATCGATTATGTATATAAAACTTTTGGATTCGAATATGAAGTAGAACTTTCTACTCGTCCAGAAGATTCAATGGGTGATGATAAGTTATGGGAGCAAGCAGAAGCGTCATTAGAAAATGTATTACAATCGCTAAATTATAAATATAGACTAAATGAAGGTGATGGTGCATTTTACGGACCAAAAATTGACTTCCATATTAAAGATGCTTTAAATAGAAGTCATCAGTGCGGAACAATCCAGCTAGATTTCCAAATGCCAGAGAAGTTTGATTTAAATTATATAGATGAGAAGAATGAAAAGAAAAGACCGGTTGTCATTCACAGGGCAGTATTAGGATCTTTAGATCGTTTCTTAGCAATATTAATTGAGCACTTTGGAGGTGCATTCCCAGCATGGGTGGCACCAGTTCAAGTGAAAGTCATTCCAGTTTCAAATGCAGTCCATGTACAATACGCAGATGAGGTTGCAGATAAATTAGCACAAGCTGGTGTTCGTGTCGAACGAGATATGCGAGATGAAAAATTAGGATATAAAATTAGAGAAGCACAAATGCAAAAAATTCCTTATGTTCTTGTTATTGGTGATAAAGAAATGGAAAACGTTGCTGTAAATGTACGTAAATATGGGGAAGAGAAGTCGGAAGTTATTATGTTAGATGCATTTGTGGAAAGTATGAAAGAGGAAATAAAAAATAAGAAATAGAGATTCATAATAAAATACACCATTAACATGTATTACTGGATTTAAAGTAATGAAAGAATCATAATAAATGATGAAGGGATAGCGATTAAGCTATCCCTTCATCATTTATTGCCATATACTTCATCTCAAACTGTTAAATCATTTTCTGATTTTATTTGAATGGCTTCTTGTAAGAGCTTTTGGAGAACTGCAGCAAAAATGGCAATTACGATAGAGGAGAAAATAATGATTAGTCCAATTGGAATAAAACTTGGAGGATCAATTTTTTTTGCCATAAGATAGTAGAGTGGCATACCTAGCAAGTATACTGTACCAATTGTGAGGGCATAGTATTTTATATTTTTTAATGAGTTAACTGATAATTGTGAGAACGCTTTGTTTTTATCAATGTAACTTAAAAGTTTAAAAGCTTGATACAGAGCAAAGTAAAAGGGTATCGCTGCTACGTACATATCGATTAAAACAAGAGATTTCATATAAGCAATAGCTGGATACAATTCACCAACGAAATTCCCGATTTTAGGTACTAAAAATATGCACAATGCAAGTACTACTATACCTATAAAAACAATAGCTAGCTTTAAAAAGAGTGTTGTAACTTGTTTCATAAAAAGCACCTCGTTTTATGTAATGACAACATGATTTTAACATATAATTTATCGTTTTAAAATAAATTTATATTGTTTTTGAAATTATTATTATTGTTATTTATATAAATTAATAAATTCGAGAAGGATAATAGGCCTTTCTTACTACAAAGAGAGTCACCTTATGAAATGATTTGTAATATTTTTTACCTTACAAAAATGTAAGGTAAATGTAAGCGAAATCGAAGGAACGAGTTGTAGAAAGATGAGAATATGAAGTAGGAAATAGGTTCATGTTATCTGTATAACCTTTTTAGTTTGAAGAATTAAAAAATTCTTAAGAATTTACATGAGAAAAAGATAAGAAATATGTGAGAAATTAAATTTATACAAAAGGGATGGAGTGAAAGAGATGTCAACAAATGTAGTTACTGTAGAAAGTGTAGAAAAAACGTATGGGAAAAGAAATGAGAATCAGTCAAAAGCATTAAGGGGTGTGTCATTAAGTATTAAAGAAGGGGAATTTGTAGGGATTATGGGTCCTTCTGGATCTGGAAAGACGACTTTACTGAATGTGATTAGTACATTAGATCAAGCTACGGGTGGTAGTGTGATAATAGCTGGCACAAATATTACTTCTATGAAGGGGAACGCATTATCAGATTTTCGATCTCAAAAATTAGGGTTCATCTTTCAAGATTTTAACTTACTAGAAAACTTATCAATTTATGAAAATATCGCTTTACCACTTTCCCTGCAAGGCGTACCTTCAAGTGAGATTACGGGAAAGGTAAATGACGTAGCGAAGAAATTAGGGATTACTGAAATTTTAACAAAATATCCGACGGCTGTTTCGGGTGGTCAAAAGCAAAGAACAGCAGCAGCACGAGCTTTAGTACATAATCCAGCCATTGTATTAGCAGATGAACCGACAGGAGCGCTTGATAGCAAAAATGCAAAAAGCTTATTAGAAGCGATGCAAGATTTACATGAAAATCACAATGTAAGTATTTTGATGGTTACACACGATGCATTTAGTGCCAGTTATTGTGAGCGTATATTATTTATTCAAGACGGTCTTCTTTATAAAGAGTTAAAGCGTCAAGGAACGAGAGAAAGTTTCTATCAAGACATTTTAGGTGTGCTCGCTCATATGGGCTCAGCTGCTGAGTCTAAGTAGGGGGCGAGACTATGTTATTCAAATTATCACGTCATAGTATGAAAAAGATGTTAAAAGATTATATGGTTTTACTTATTGGTCTCGTTATTAGCATTAGTATTTTTTACATGTTCCAAACGATGGCGATGAATAGTGAATTCACGAAGGATAATAGTCTCATTAGTAGTATAAGGCTTGTATTTTGGGTAGGTGCAATACTATTATCTTTCATTACTGTATTTTATATTATATATGCCAATTCTTTCTTACTCTCGTTAAGAAGAAAAGAACTCGGTATGTATATGATGCTCGGAGCGAAAAAGAAAAAAGTAGCACAGTTATTATTTATTGAAACATTCGGTATGGGTATTGTCAGTATTATTATAGGAATTTTAGTAGGGATGTTACTTGCAAGTGTAGCAGGAAACTTTTTAATGAATGGTATGGAAATTTCAGCAAAAGGTAGTTATTCATCTGTATATATACCAGCAATCCTAGTTACAGCTATTTTCTTCGTAATACTATTTTTTATTACTGGTTTAATGAATAGCATCCGTTTATTACGAAAAACAGAACTAGAGCTAATTCGTGAAGATGAAACACTAGATGAAGTGAAGAAAAGTAAAACTCGCATTATTATAATGACAGTACTTGGTGTATTACTAGTAAGTACAGGCTACTATTTTATCGTAAATATAAAAATGTTTGCTGAACTCGGTTTTATAATAGCGACAATCGTCACAACACTTGGAACATATTTTATCTTTAGTTCATTGCTCCCATTTTTTGTGATGAAAATTAAAGGAAATAAAAAACGAAATGAAACGGGCTTAAATAGTTTTACATACGCACAGCTACGCTTTCGAGTAAATAGTTTATCGAGAGTATTAGGCACTGTAGCGATGTTAATTGCATTAGGGGCAGGTGCGATGACAGCAGGTATGGCGTTCCAAAAAAATGTAGGTATTATGACAGACTTCTCACGTGTGTATGATGTCGTAATTCATGATCCAAATGAACAAGATACAGCTGCATTAAAAGAAATGGAAATTGTTGAAGAAAGCAAGTACAAGTATAAAGTAGATGGGGAAGCGGTTTATTACTTACGTAATGATTTAACAGCGAAACCACCACTAATTTCTGAACGCTTTGATACGAAAACTTTAAAAGAGCCTGCGCGTAAACGGGTGGCCGAACCTTTAACGGAACCTGTATACTCTGCTTTAGAGGCTCCTGAATTAGCAAAATTCCCTCGTATGCCGAAAGATTGGGAAGATGCAATTGTAAGAGAAATACAAATTACACATAATCAATTTAATGGAAAACCTGTAAGAATTGCAGATGAAGCGTATTATAAAGGAATTCAAGGAACAGAACACACTGTAACATTAGCAAAAGTAGATGATATGAAAAAGTATAAACCGTTGTTGATTGAAATAGATAAGAGACAAAAAGAACAAATTGAAAAAACAACAGGTACAAAAGTAGACATATTTACGAAAATGACAATTTATCAGTTAACGAGCAGTTTAATGAGCGGAACAATGTTTATGGGATTTTTCCTCGGAATTGCCTTTTTAGCGATGATGGCAAGTTCACTAATGTTCAAAATATTAACAGGTGCTTCTCGTGATGTACGCCGTTATGAAATGTTACGAAAAATCGGTGTGAGACGTAGTATGTTAACGAAAAGTATATATAAAGAAATTTCATATTTATTTATCTTCCCAGCAATCATTGGTATTTCTCACGTGTTAGTAGGGCTTAACTTATTTAGCTTCATATTAGTTGACCCGTTTGTAAAAGTGTGGGTGCCAATTGGGATTTTCTTAGTCATTTATTTCATCTATTACTGGATAACTGTTCAACTTTATAAAGGTATGGTAATGCCGAAAGAAGAAGTAGCTAAATAGTTTATGAAAAGAGTCCTTGTTTGAAAACAAGGGCTTTTTTCTATATTTGTAATACATGTGATCAAGTTTTTCTACGATTAATCTATTGAAAATTAAGAAAATATTAAGAGTTTATATATCGGAATGTTAAGAAGTGTATGGGATATTAATAATGTAGTTTTATAGAATTAAATTGTTATTTTGACAAATTTATAAGAAAGGATGCATCTCATGAAGAAGATAAAAAAATTAATAACATTTATTGGAGTCATAACTACACTAACACTAATGGTAGCGCTAGTATTTCCTACATGGACTTCGCAAATAAAAGGGAAAAACAGTATAAGTACATTAGAACAAATAGAGATAAATGGAAGTGGTCATGAAATTATGATACGTGGCAAAGATAAGAACAATCCAGTTATTATTTTTGTACATGGTGGACCTGGTTCTTCAGAAATACCATATGCTCAAAAGTATCAAAAATTATTGGAAGAGAAATTCACCGTAGTTAATTATGATCAAAGAGGAAGCGGGAAATCGTATCATTTCTTTGAGGACTATTCAAATCTTACATCAGATCTTCTTGTAGAGGATGTATTAGCTATGACAGAGTATATTTCAAAACGTATGGGAAAAGAAAAGGTAATATTAATTGGCCATTCTTACGGTACATATATCGGAATGCAAGCTGCTAATAAAGCACCGGAAAAATACGAAGCATATGTTGGGATAGGGCAGATGAGTGATACAGTAGAAAGTGAAATGGATAGTTTAAACTATGTAATTGAACAGGCACAAAATGCTAGGAATACAGATGAAGTTTCCTATTTTAATGGATTAACTGAAAAAATTAAAAATGGTGATACATACACTCCGCGGAATTATGTTGCGAAATATGGTGGAACATCAAGACTCATTGAAAATCCAGATGGTGATAACATCGGGATGTTACTCAGTAATGAATATAACTTGTTAGACGTAATTCGTTATAACGTTGGATTATCACACTCTCAGACTGTCTTATTAGAAAAAGATTTAAAGAATCCATTACCTACTAAGGTGAAGAAACTGAAGTTACCGTTTTATTTCCTTATGGGGAAATATGACTATAATACTTCATTTCATGCGGCAAAAACATATTTTAATACGATTGAAGCAGAGCAAAAAGAATTTATTACTTTTGAAAAATCCGCGCATTATCCGCAATTTGAAGAGAAGGAAAAGTTTTATGAGTGGATGTGCGATACATTCGTAAATAAATAAAGTGTATCCGAACTATAGAGAATTAAAAACGTTAGCGAGATGTATCGTTACATAAAGCGAAATCAAATAAAAAGGACTCTTGTATAAAAAAATAAGAGTCTTTTTTATAATGTTCTCTATACAGAAGGAAAAGATTGGATAATAGTGGAAAAATATAATATAACTTCCAAGAAATGACTAGAATAATAAAATTTTGTCGAGAGAAAGGATACGAAGTATGAAAGAAATGCTACAGTTATTTCGCAACAAAGTGTATGCACGTTTTTTTCTAGCAAATATTTTAGAGCGACTCGGTTCTATGATTGCTGGAGTTTCTTTAATGTTTTATTTGCTAGATCAATATGGAAAACAACCAGTTTACGCAACGATGACACAAATTATGATGGCATTACCTGCATTAATCTTTTTTCTATTAGTAGGGACAGTAGTGGATCGTTTTGATAGACAGCGTATATGCACGGTAAGTAACATATGTTGTTCGCTCTGTAATATTGGAATTCTAATTTCGCTTTATTACGGGATGATTATACTCGTCTTTATATTTTTATTTTTGGAAAATGCATGTATACAATTTTTCTCTCCATCAGAACAGTCGATGATACAGGGTGTAGTTGAATCCGACCAATACGGTGCAGCAGCAGGTGTGAATCAAATGGTGAATAGTTTGTATGCTTTGTTCGGTGTAGGAATTGCAACGATGGTGTACTGGACTTTTGGAATATACGGGAGTATTTTAGTAAATACGCTCACTTTTATTATGAGTGGTATTTTGATTCAAACAATCTCCATTCCAGAAAAAGTGCGTTTGCCAAACGGTATAACAAAATGGAAAGAAGTTAATTTGAAAATGTTAATAACAGAGTTTCAAGAAGGGATCAAGTATATATATCAAAATGACACTTTAAAAAAATTACTTTTAGGATTTATCGTGTTTGGACTATTAAATGGTATTTTAAGCGTATCCACAACTTACATATTAAAATATAAATTAGCACCAGCAACGTATGAAAGTTTAGCAATGGTAGGCGGTGTGGTTGGAGGGATTTCATTACTAATTGGAAGTATAGTAGCAACAAGTGTAGGTAAGAAATATGCACCCAAACCTATTATTGTATTTGGTATGGCGGGCTCAGGGGTCTTTTTCGGTATGTGTTACTTTGTAAACCACGTATGGTCTTTTTACGTATGTATCGCTTTTGCGACATTCTTTTTACCGTTTATTAATGTTGCAATCATGGGCTGGATGTATGAAATTGTAGAAGAGTCATTCATGGGGCGTGTACAAAGCTTACTTAGTCCATTAACGACAGGATTCCAGCTTTTATCTCTCGGTGCGATAGCGATGTTATTCCCAAAATGGATTCGTGCAGATACATTGTATATTATTTTATTTGGTTTATTATTGTTTGTTACATGTTTATATCAAGCTATTTTACCAAGTGGGCAAAAGCAAGTACATACAGTAGCTAAAGAGATGTGATATATTTAGTTTTTTTTATTTCTGAATATTCTATTGTATGGTAAGGGGAAATTGTTATGTTGATGCGAATTGTTAAATGGTGTGGGATTACTTGTTTACAACTAGTAGCTGCAATTTTATGTATAATCTGCCTAGGAGCGCTACCACGTTTATTTAAGGGATTACAAATTGATTTAATCGGTTTTTGGAATACGATTGTATTTCTTGGAGGGAAGTTACTTCAACCGGGTGAAATTACATATGGATTTCGGGATTCAAGAAAATTATTTCCGCAAATATGGATTCATTATATTGAAACGATGATTGTATTTCTTTCAGCTTTTTTACTCTCTTTGCTTATAGCGTATATACTTGTCATTTGGGTATTACAGCGTTCTCATATGAAACAGAAAATGTGGAACGGGATTTTTCTTACGCTTGAGAGTATACCAGATATATTACTTATTTTATTATCGCAACTTTTTGTCGTAATTATGTTTCAAAAAACAGGATTTATGCCGATCAAACTGGCTGGATTAGGGGAAGAAAGGATACGCTTGTTACCAATTATATGTCTTACAATACCAACAACATTATTGTTTATTAAACTGTTGTTATTACGGTTTAAAGAAGAATTAGAGAAAGATTATAGTTTATTTGCTAAAAGTAAAGGGCTTAGTTTAAGACATATTTTAACACATCATATTTCAAGAAATGTTTTGTTAACAACGATCTATTATGCAAAAACAAATATTTTATTTATGTTATCAAATTTATATATTATTGAATGGATATTTAATACGTACGGTATGTTTGTTTTTGTAAAAGAAAATTCGAAATTAGAAATATTTACAGTGAGTCTAGTAATATTATACGTACCGCTTTTTATACTGTTTCGTTTATTACATACGTTCTTACAAAATATTATAAAGGAGCGTGTGTAACATGTGGCAAGTTGTAAAAAGAGATGTGAGATTTTGGATAGGTATTACTTTTTTGAGTGTACTAATGATTGTTAGTATTGGATATACGTTGTTTTTTAATGGGAATATTCGTGAACTTACGATGATGTATAACGAAAAAGGGGAACTAGAGGCAGCTCCATTTGCACCATCAAGTAAATTTTGGTTTGGAAGTGATGTGAAAGGTCGTGACCTTGTTCAATTAATAATAGAAGGTGCAAAATGGACAGTTGGTGCAAGTATAATTATAGCGATTTTACGAGTTATAGTTGGAGGGGGAATTGGTTTACTTCTTGGTATGTATGGTAAACGTTCTTTTCCAGTTATTTCATCCTTTTTTGACCCTTTTAGTATTGTACCGATGGTTATGATTTCTTATTTTATGTTAAATGAAGTATTAACGTTTGATAGTGGAGCAGAAGTTGTGCCGTTATATTTGCGTGTGGCATTTCAAATTATAGTTCTTGTATGTCTCGCTGTACCAACAGTGATGTTGTATGTAGCGCAAGAAGTAAAACGTATTAAGAAAGAAGAATTTATGTTGGCAGCCACTGTGCTCGGCGGTAGTAAGTGGCAGAGGTTGAAGCGCCATATATGGCCTCATATGTTACCACCATTTCTTTTATTAGTAGCACAACAATTTGTAAGTACGTTATTACTTCTTTTACATCTTGGTTTGTTACAATTATTTTTTGGCGGAACAATAACCTTCAGTGGAATGGATCCAGATAGTGTAACAAAAGAATGGACTGGCCTAATTGGTCAAAACTTCCGCCATTTAACTACACATACATGGATTGTACTTATACCGATTGCTTTTTATAGTATGACAATTCTCGCAGGAAATCTAGTTAGTAATAGTATGCAAGATGCGATTAAGTTAGGAAATACGAGAAGGCCAGAGCGGAAAGGTAGAGAAGTGCAAGCAGAGAAACAAGTACAACCAACTACGAATGACTTTTCTTTTTATAGAGAGATACAAAAATAAAAAGATAGCTGAAAGCAACTTGTTTTCAGCTATCTTTTTCTGTTTATAGTGGTGGTAAATCAATCTTACCTTCTTCAAATAATTCTTTTATCATATGCTTCGTATAACCAGCGGCTTGACCAAATGTGATTTTTGCTGGCATTGGTGCTTCGTTAGCATCTACAACTACATCAATAATGCACGGTTTATTTTGTTTTACTGCATTTTCGAAAGCGGGAAGTAGTTCATCTAAATTCTCAATACGGTATCCAATACCTCCGCATACCTCTGCATATTTTGCAAAATCAGGGTTCGTTAAGTCTGTTTCGAATTCGATATTACCCATCACTTCTTGTTCGAATTTAATCATCGCAATTTTATTATTGTTTAATACGACGACAACGATTGGTAGTTTATATTTAACAGCTGTTACGAAGTCATTCATCGTCATTCCAAATCCGCCATCACCACAAACTGCAAATACTTGTTTATCCGGGAATGCAATTTTTCCAGCAAGAGCACCAGGTAAACCGCAACCAAGTGTTGCGAGCCAGCTAGAAATGACAAATTGCTGGTTTGTCATACGGAAGTGCCTTGCGGTCCATACTGTTACATTTCCGACATCGACTGATAGAATTGCGTCATCATGTGCTACTTGCTGCAGAGCATGCATAACGCGTTGTGGTTTAATTGGAATGGAAGAGTCTTCTTCTTGATCGTGTAATTTTTCTTCCCACTTTTTCATCATGTCTTGGTGATGTTCTAAGAAGGAATGGTCTGTGTGTTCTTCAACATTTTCAATTAACCATCGTAATGTTTTATCAGCATCACCAGCTAAACCAATATCTGTCGCATAACGTTTTCCGATTTGGGCAGGATCTGTATCGATATGAATTGTTTTTGCTTTTTCAGGTAAGAAGCCTGTGAACGGATAAGAAGTACCGACCATAATTAAAGTATCTGCATGCTTCATTGCTTCATAAGAAGGTTTCGTTCCAATTAATCCCAATCCACCAATACAAAGAGGGTGTTCATCAGGAATAATTCCTTTAGCTGGTAATGTAAGTACGATTGGAGCACCAATATGTTCTGCCAATGCAAGTAAAGATTCTCTCGCATGTTTTGTTCCTTTTCCAGCTAAAATCACAGGCTTTTTCGCTTCATTTATTGCGAATTTCGCTGCATCTAAATCTTCTTTTTGTGGAAACAACTCAGGCAAAGTAAAAGAAGTATTTGTAATACGAGCACCATTTTTTACTTCGAATTTCGGGACATCATCTGGAATTGTAAGAACGGATACACCTTTTTTCGTATAAGCCATTCGAATTGCTTGATTCACTACGGCAGGTAGTTGCTCTGCTGACATAATACGCTGGTTATAAACCGCGACATCATCAAACATTCTTTCTAAATTTACTTCTTGGAAAAAATCCGTTCCGAGTAAATCGGTTTCTACTTGACCTGAAATTGCTAGAACAGGGGCTTTATCGAGTTTCGCATCATATAAACCATTTAATAAATGAATAGCACCAGGTCCTGCAATTGCCATACAAACGCCAAGTTTTCCTGTTAATTTCGCATAGGCAGCCGCTGCTAATGCACCAGCTTCTTCGTGGCGAACTTGAATGAATTTAATTTTATCTTGTTTTTTTCTTAAAGCTTCAATAAGAGAGTTGATGGAATCTCCAGGCATACCGTATATGTGTTCTACGCCCCAGTCAATTAATAGGTCAACTAGTGCTTCACCGGCTGTTTTCCCAAACATAATTTTTCCTCCTTATAATCAGGTAGATACTATTATGTTTTGGAGAAAAAGGAAAAATATACAAATGATAATATTATTATCTTTAATGATGACCAGCGAATAGTGTAAATACTGTTATTAGTAAAAATCCACTAGATGCCCATGTTAAAAATGAAAGGAAAGAGAGCTGCTTCTTTGCTTTCCAAAGCATTTCATGAATTGTGACATAGCCAAGTGAACCGATAGCACTTCCCATAATGAGTCCTTGTAAATGAAGCGCTTTTCCTTCCATTAAAATGCCAAAAACTGTACCGGTACCGAGAATAAGAGATAGTAATAAAGTTGTTAATAAAAAGGAAATATATTTATGTTTTGTAAAGAGAAAGGGGATAATTAATGCTAAGCCTTCAGGAATATGGTGAACGACGATTGCTATTAAAAAAGGTATGGCAGAGTCAGCATGATTAATAAAAGCAGTACCTAAAGCAAATCCACTCGGCAAATTATGAATAAATATAGCGAAAGAGAGAAAAAGGAAAGTTTGCCATGCTTGTTGATCTTTTGTATATATCATTGGATGGTGACAATAGTTATCTAATAAGCTCATAACTAAAATACCGATAGCTATACCAAGTATAGGTCCAATCATTTCATAGCTTGAAAATGTTTCAGGAATAATTTCAAGTAGTAAGAGTCCAAGCAAAATACCACCACATAATGCATATAAACGATGCATTTTTTCTTCAATTAGCTGGCGCGTAGCAATGCCAACAGCACCGCCTAATAATAAGCCACCAAATGAAAAAAATGTAACTATCATAGGAATCCATAATCGTTCCATCGTATCACACTCCGATTCTTCCACCTTATTTTTAGCTTACGAAAAGGAAAGTTAGATTAGTCCAAGTAATTGTGTTTGATTATAGAGAAAAAACTAACAATTCGTTATAATTTATATATTAAATTTAAGTGGAAATATGAAATGGGGAGTAATTTTGCAAACAAAGTGGAGTCTATCGGAATATGAAAATCCAAAACGATATGATATAGAAAATAAAAGTTTATCAGATTTTCCGTTTTTACTATCATGGGCACAAAAACTACATATACAAAATGAATGGATTCTAGATCTTGCCTGTGGTACAGGAAGGGTTACAATTCCATTTATAGAAAATGGATATCAAATGATTGGTGTAGATATACATGAAGGCATGCTTGCTGAAGCAAAGACAAAAACTACGGATTGTAAGAAGGTAAAATGGTTACAACAAAACTGTTTACAATTAAGCATGAATGAAACAATTCCGTTTGCATTTATGGTGGGGCACGGATTCCAGCATTTCCTTACGAATACAGATCAAGATCAGTTATTAACATCTATTCATCACGTATTAGCTGACAATGGTATATTTATATTCGATACACGTTTTCCTTCAAAAGAAGAATTAATACAGCCATCTACAGAAGAATATTGGACAACAATTAGTGATGAAAAGGGGAGGAAATGTGATCTATATACTGAAATGACATATGATTCAATTCAGCAAATACAGCACTACATAACAACAAGAAAGTTTTATGAGGGGGATACGCTAGTAGATGAACTAAAAACAACGATTGATCTTCGCTATACATATCCGCAGGAGTTAGAAAGATTATTAGTAGCGAATGGTTTTGAATTATTACATATATATAATGATTGGGAAGGCAATGAGTTAGGGGAAGATTGCTATTCTATGGTAGTAGTCTGCCGGAAGAAAAAATAGTATTATTTTAAAAATATGAATGTGAAAAGCCTTTAAGGAGAGGGAAAAATGACTTGGTACTTAGATAATGTTTATGAATTAAATAAAGAAGCGCCCTATACATTCTACCTTCCTAGCTCAGAAGTTTTGGAGAAATTAAAGGTTGGGGATTTGGTAAAGCTAATTTTTGTATCTAAAAATGAGGAAGAAGATGGATTTAATGGTGAAAGAATGTGGGTTGAAATCATTGAAAGAAATGAGAAGAAGTTTGTAGGGGAACTGAGCAATGAACCATATCGCTTAGATTTAAAAATAGGTGATAAAATTTCATTTGGGATTGAAAATATATGTGATACGGAATATAACGATCCATCTTCAAAAGATTGGGATTTTTATTTTGATACGAAGGTAATTGTTAGTAATGATGTACTTGAAAAAAGAGAATTTAACTTTATGCTTAAAGAAGATTCAAGAGAAGAAGGTGACTCTGGTTGGTCAATTTTAAGTGGCTATGAAAGTGATGACTATGTGAATGATCCTAAAAACTTTCAAATTATTTCAATTGGAGTCATTTTGAATATAGATGATTCTATTTTAAAATTTCTTGAGGAACCACCTTTATGTGCATATGAAAGAAATGATAAAGGTAGTTTTTATAAGATTGAAGACTATGATTGGGATACTTATTTAAATGGATAGAAAAAGTTATTACGTTTTAAAGAAAGCAATATAATTTCACCCTATGTGCTTGATAAAGGTTCTACAGATAATAATTCAAGAGAGTAATAGTAAATGGAGGAACAAATGATGCAACAAATTAAAAAAATAGGAAACTCATTTTGGTATATGACACCAGTTTCTGAAACAGATAGACCTATATTAGGAATGGTTGTTGGACAAGAAAAAACGTTAATGATCGATGCAGGGAATTCAGAGGAACATGCACAATTATTTTTAGAAATGTTAAAAGAAAAAAATGTATCGAATCCTGATTTTGTAGCACTAACGCATTGGCATTGGGATCATATTTTTGGATTATCTGTATTACAGAATGCATTAACTATTTCACACGCTGAAACGAAAAAAGAAATGCAGGCAATAGTATCTTATGAATGGACAGATGAAGCGTTGGACGCACGCGTAAAAGAGGGTACGGAAATTGTATTTTGTGCGGATTGCATCAAAAAAGAGTTTGAAGAAAAAGCGAGAAATATTAAAATTATTCTTCCAACCTTAACGTTCCAGGATCAAATTGAATTAGACCTTGGCGAGGTGACCTGCGTGTTAAAACATGTGGGCGGAGATCATGCACATGATTCAGTTGTTATGTACATAAAAGAAGAAAAGATATTGTTTTTAGGAGACTGTATATATGCAGATATTTTTTCCTCGAAGTGGAACTACACGACGAAAAGAACGTTTGCATTAATAGATGAATTAGAAAAATTTGATGCTGAGACATATATTCTCTCTCATGGGGAAGCGATAAATCGAGAGGAGTTTTTACAAGAGATTCGTATGTTAAAAACAGTAGGAACTTATACTGAAATACATAAAGGCGATGAAGGGAAGATAAAGGAAGCGTATAAACGAGACATAGATAGAGAATTAAATGAAGATGAACTAGAAACAATAACGTTTTTTGTAAATGGTTATGAAATGAATAATCAATAAGACACGACATGAATCCAATATAATTAAATTGCACAAAAAGAGTATTGAACTTTAATTCAATACTCTTTTCAATAGTTAAATATGTAGTTTCAACCAAATTCTAAATGGGGAATCATTGTCTGGAGGGGTGTCATTCTATGTATTTTTCGTATAGATAGTGGTTCAAGTGGAAGCTTTCCTTGCTAATTCAGTTATATAGTTGAAAAATCCATTGTGGTTTACATTATATACTACATTTACAGGTCGCCCACCATCAAATTCCACTGTACGCCCCTGACTTGGTCCGTATGTATGAACGATACTATTAATCGTTTGAGTTTTTGCGAGGTTAGTGTTTCCGACAAGCGCAGTTGTTAGTACATCCCACAAGTAGTAAGTAGAGTTCGTTGAAAAGTGAACGAGGGGAGGAACCATCGCATAGCATTGGCCAAGGAAATCTACACCAATATACTTTCGTTCTTTTGCCCAACGTTCACGTATGTCTATAGTTAATGGAACTTGGTTTGTACTTTCTAGTGTCACTAAGTCGATTTCAATTTTTGATTCCCATACACGAGCTACTGCTTCAGGGTCCCAAAATGAATTCCACTCAGCTGTTCCGTCATGCTCCGCTTCATGTACATTGCCTGCGGTAAGAAATGTACCACCCATCCAAACGAGACGTTCAATTTTATCTTCGACTATGGGAGCTTCATATAATGCACGAGCAAGGTCAGTTAGGGGGCCCGTAAATAATAAAGTTGTTTTTCCTTCATTTTGTAGAAGCGTTTCTATTAAGTGATGATGTGCAGGCTTTGCTGCTACAGGTGTTATAACTTTTCCAGCCTCATTTAAAATTGGTAAAGCATCTACATAAAATGCATGCATCCGCCAGTCTTTTGGAAATGGATTTTTCGCACGGGAATTTGATGCGGCTACTTCAATATATTTTTTGCTGAAGCGATCAATAATTTTGCGACTTGCAGATATTGCTGGTTCCAAATAGCAATCAGCAGGGATAACTGAAACACCTGTAAGTTTGACATTATCCATCTGAAGTAATAAAAATAGTGAAATTAAATCATCTACACCACCATCATGATTGAAGTACACTTTTTTCATCATTGTAATCTCCATCCTATTTGATTTAGTTAGAAATTAAACATGAATTGAGGAAAAGTCATCAATAATTTCGACTACTTCAATTTCGCCATTAATGAGTAGCTCAGGGAGTTCGTTATTCACATTTCCTTTCCAATATTCTCTAGCTTGTTCCATTTTTTGAGAAAAAGGAATAGCATCTTCTTTCGGTAAAAGATTCCCGTCACCTTCAAAAGAACTTCCGATTACTCGTAGTTTAACAATCTGCAAAACTTCTCGATTGTAAGAATCAAATAATGCTTTCCATTTTAAAGCATCTTCATAGCTTTTAGCAGCATATAAACAAGACAATCTTGATGGATAATCAGGATATTCTTGCAGCCTAACCATTTCCACAATCGTTTCTCTAATGGCTCTAATTGTTTGATCCATGTAATTCATAACTACTGTAGCATTTTCATTCTTTATATGTAATTCTTCATTTGTATAATGTTCTTTTAAAATTTGTATAGAATCTTCACCACTAGAATTTAAATGTTTTCTTTCAAAAAAGAAGTGGAATAGCGTATTCGTTTGATTTTTATTAAATTGAATGCTTTGTCCGATCTTCATTTTTTTCCTTGTTACGATATGATATACGAAAAATCCTTGTTCATTCATGGTTCTCCTCCTAGTAGTAATGTTTAAATTTAGTAATTCAACATTGAAATATATAAAACCTTTATAAGTAAAAGTGAGAATTTGTGTTGAAAGTAAAGAAAATATATGAAAACGTTTTAAATTTGTTCACAAAATGTTCACTTACGAAGAGGTTTCCAATATCGATATAATGACAAAGACTCAAAGAGAAAGGATGATGAATTTTGCCAACAACAAGAAAGGAAAACCTCCAATTTGGTATGATGATGTGCCTTGGGATGGTTATCGTAATGACGTTTTACAATTTACTAACGAATGGATCAGGAGGGCCAATTCATATTAAGGAGATCGCATTAGAACTACTAATTGCATTTATTATTGCGCTATTAATTGAAATATGTATCGTTGGACCTTGTGCGAAAAAAATTGTATTCATGTTGCCATTTGATAAATCTAAGAAAATAAATATTATCGTTGCAATGGCGACAACTATGGTAATCGGAATGGTGTTCTTTATGTCATTTTTCGGTATGGCTATGATGCATTTACATGGTGGGCTACAAGGGGATTCATTTGTTTCAATATATTTTACAATTTTTATTAAAAATTTCATTATGGCTTATCCATTACAATTAATTATTATGGGGCCACTTGTGCGTTTCTTATTTGCAAAGTTTATTTTGAAGAATAAAGCTGTAAAAGTAGCGTAAATAAATTTGTATTATCTAACTATAAAAATTATATAATATTAAATGTGATCTATTGAAAGATTGTAGCATGCATAATGAAGATAATCTAAATCATACGTTTAGTTAGGTGAAAACATTATGAAAATTAAGAAGGTATTATGAGTCAAAAGAAAAAATATAAGTAGAGCTATGTGTGAAAAAGAGATTTTAAAGTAAAACAGTGATATGTACAAAGAGGGGTGCAAATGCAACCCTCTTTATACATTCTATAAGCTTTACCATGCCAAGGAATATGGTATATGTAAGAGTCTTGATAGGTTTATTGCTTGGATTGAACCAACTTAAAAAAGGATTGTACGTTTTGTGGGCTTGAAAAATTATCAAATACAATAAAATCATCTCCATGGTTCATAGTTATTTTTTTGATAAAGGGGATTGCAGACATCTCTAATACAACCCCATCCGTATGACTGAAATCTTCTATTTCAGTGTATTTGAATTCCCATTTTAGTCCTTTTCCAAACATAGCATCAGAACAGAACAATAATCTTTTATTTGTAGCAGCTAAAATACCAGATCGGCTCATATAACCAAAATTTATTACGCAGTAGAGTGTAGAAAGAATATTTTCCTCACTGTTTAAGTATTTTTTTATTGTACTTAGATTCGCCTTCATAAGCAGGTCTCCTTATTGTTGAAAGTAAAGTGTAGAGCTGTTTAATCCATTTTACCATATATTAATCTTTTTGGATTTATAAAAGTGTAATTTTCTATAGAATAGAAGCGTCTAGTAAGGACTTTTAGGTGAGGGATGAAAAGGAGAAGAGAATTCTTTTTAGTTTTTAGTACAATAAAAAACAATGAGAATATGACTAGAAATTAAAATATTACTAAATATACGTAACTAATGAATAGAATGTCTTTTTCAGTTATTATGTTGTAAATCATTTTATGATAAAATCTTTTACATAATTTAATAAAGGGGCAGTATTCTATGGGTTATTTCTCAAATGGTTTATTAGTTTTGTTTGTGCTTATCGTATGTAGTTGTATAATTTTTGGTTAATAATATAATGAGAGTCTTATATAAAAGAAGTTATCTCAAGTGAGGTAACTTCTTTTTATTTTAGGTTGAGAAGGAATTCTATTTTTCTTATTGAAGTTTATTCTAGTTATTTTCACGTTAATTGCCATTTTTATAAGGAGAATTTTATAGAACATTAACAAACTATAGAATAAGGAGTATTTACATGAAAAATAGTATACAATACACAAGTGAACATCCTACAAAATTTAATGAATTATTAGCTTTATATGAATCTTTAGGGTGGAATTCTCTTAAATTAACAGTGAATGAATTAGAACAAATGTGTAAACAAAGTTGGTATGCAATATATGCATTTAAAGAGGAACAATTAATTGGTATGGGGCGTGTTATATCCGATGGAGTAATAACAGGCGTTATTTGTGGTGTATGTGTAATGCCGGAGTATCAGTATATTGGTATTGGAAAAGACATAGTGAAACGATTAATCCATCACTGCGAACAAAACAAGGTTATTCCGCAACTTATGTGTGTGGAAAAATTGCAATCTTATTATGAATCTATAGGGTTTGAAGCATTCTCTATTGGGATGACAAAACATATTATGAGATAGCGGTGCTTTATATTTTCAGTTTACTCGTACATATTTTCAAACTTCAGTTATAAAGGAGAATTGCTGTATGGAGATTGCTAAAGGGGTAGAAATGTTACAACTTGAATTTCAAGAATTTATCATTCACCCAATTCTTTTATGGAATGATGAAATGGCAGTTTTAATAGATACTGGTTTTCCTGGACAATTCGAAGATATACAAGTAGAGATGGAGAGAGTTGGGGTATCTGTTGATAAGCTAAAAGTTGTGATTTTGACACACCAGGATATAGATCATATAGGTAGCCTTCCTGATGTATTGGAGAATGGTGTAAGCGATATTAAAGTATATGCGCACGAGTTAGATAAGCCATATATTGAGGGAGATTTACCTTTATTGAAAGATGTACATGTAGAGAACCCACCAAAAGGAAAAGTGAGTGACACAGTGATTGACGGGCAAGAACTTCCGTATTGCGGTGGAATACTAATTCTCCATACCCCAGGGCATACTCCTGGTCATATTAGTTTATATTTGAAACAAAGTAAAACTCTTATTGCAGGAGACTCGATGTATAGTGTGAATGGAAAGTTAGGAGGAATTCACGTCCCAACAACTTTAAATATTAAAGAAGCGCAGGAGTCTTTGAAGAAGTATTTAAATCTAGATATTAAATCTGTAGTTTGTTACCACGGGGGATTAAGTAAGGGGAATATAAAGATTCAACTTCAAAATTTGTAAAAGTCGAAGATAATAATTTTTTAATAATGGATGCTAAAGTGTATTCTAATTGTTGGTATATAAATAAAGCACTTAAATGATAAAAAAGCATGTTTGAAGAAATACAAACATGCTTTTTTATTAAAGGAAACCCATGTAATTTTAACGTCCTAATCCGTTCCAATAAAAAGAAACGATTTCTTGTGCTAATTCATCTATATTTGTAAGAATAGGATTGTCATTTTCATCTTTAAAATTCCCAATTGATAATAAAGATACGAATGCATGAGCGGCAAATTTAGGGTTTCCTTTTTGGATTTCTCCAAATTGCATCGCTTTAGCGAGTGCTTTTTCTAACACTTCATACATGCTATCTTCAGCTTTTTTTAATTCCTTCAATTGTTCTTCAGATAACGACAGTTTTGCATCTTTCATAAAATTTTTCATATCGATATCCATTGTGGCATGTAAGTAAACTTTAGCAAAGTCCAATAATCTTTCTTTTAAAGTCTTATTTGTAGAAAGGATTTGCGACATATTCTCACGTATACGTACCATCATTTGAATCATAGTAGCGGTAAATAAATCTGCTTTTGTTGAATAGTAATAGTAGACGGTTGCTTTCGTAACACCACAAACTTTTGCTACTTCCTCCATAGAAACGACTTGATAATTTTGAGTAAGAAATAACCGAGTTGCAACTTCTAAAATGGTTTCTTTTGTAGATTTTATATTTTTATTTTGACGAGGCCTTCCAAGAGGGCGTTGTTTTTGTTCCAAATCCATTCGCTCCTGACATGTATTGTTTAGATAATTATAACATAATTTTTATTCATTCTTGATTAATTAACCGACCAGTATATATAATTAATAGTGGAGGAAAAAAGGAAGGTGGGTTTTTTATGAAAAAGCACCCGTTACATATGTTAGGGAGGCTTGTAGCAGGGAAAAATACGCAATGGATCACTTTATCGGTATGGATTCTTATTACATTATTACTTTCATTTACGTTACCACAAGTAAATAGTACGAAAGAACCGAATCCGAAAAATTTACCCGTAACAGCTATGTCGCAGCAAGCGGAAGCACTTATGAAAAAAGAGTTTCCGAATAATGCAGGGAATCCTTTATTAGTAGTATGGTATAGAGATGGTGGATTACAGTCCCAGGATTATAAACTCATACAAGACGTTTATAAAGAGTTAAAAGCTAGTCCTTTAAAGGAACAATCAACGTTACCACCATTTGATACAATCCCGGAACAAGTATTATCAAAAAGTGCATCAAAAGATGGTACATCATTTGTTACACCAGTATTCTTTAACAAGTCAGCTGGAACAGATATATTAAAAGGAAATCTTGATGATTTAAGAAAGATAGTGAATAGTAAGGTGGATGTAGATCCATTTAAACAAAAAATAAGTGATTCTGGATTACATGTTCGATTATCTGGACCAGTAGGCATTCAAACAGATGCAGTTAGTTTATTTAGTCAAGCAGATGTGAAATTGTTAGTTGCTACTGTATTACTTGTATTGGTTTTATTAATCTTATTGTACCGCTCACCAATATTAGCGATTTTACCTTTACTTGTTGTTGGCTTTGCATACGGCATTATTAGTCCTACACTTGGATTTTTAGCTGATCACGGATGGATTAAAGTCGATGCCCAAGCGATATCAATCATGACAGTGTTATTGTTCGGTGCTGGAACGGACTATTGCTTATTTTTAATTTCGAGATATCGGGAGTACTTGTTAGAAGAAGAAAGCAAATATAAGGCGCTGCAACTTGCAATTAAAGCTTCTGGCGGGGCAATAATAATGAGTGCATTAACAGTTGTACTTGGATTAGGAACATTATTACTTGCTCATTATGGTGCCTTCCATCGATTTGCAGTACCATTTAGTGTTGCTGTATTTATTATGGGAATCGCTGCTTTAACAATTTTACCAGCGTTATTATTAATTTTCGGTAGAGCTGCATTCTTCCCGTTTGTACCGAGAACAACTTCGATGAATGAGGAATTAGCAAGAAGGAAAAAGAAAGTAGTAAAAGTTAAAAAATCAAAAGGTGCCTTTAGTAAAAAACTTGGAGATGTTGTAGTACGTAGACCGTGGACAATCATTATGCTTACTGTATTTGTATTAGGGGGATTGGCATCATTTGTACCACGTATTCAATACACGTATGACTTATTAGAATCGTTTCCTAAAGATATGCCTTCACGCGAAGGGTTTACGTTAATTAGTAATCATTTTTCAGCTGGTGAACTAGCGCCAGTAAAAGTTGTTGTTGACACGAAAGGAAAAGAGCTTCCTATTAAACAAGAACTAGAGAAATTTTCTTTCGTAAAAACAGTGAAAGACCCAAAAGAGGGAAAAGAGAATAAGCAAATTAAAATGTATGAGGTTTCTTTAGCTGAAAATCCATACTCAATTGAAGCATTAGATCAAATCCCTAAATTGAAAACTCGTGTAGAAAAAGTATTAAAAGATGCTGGGGTTAGTAATGCAGAAGATCGACTATGGATTGGCGGAGAAACAGCTTCATTATATGATACAAAGCAAATTACAGAACGTGATGAAGCGGTTATTATTCCAGTAATGATTAGTATTATAGCTTTATTATTACTTGTTTACTTACGATCAATTGTCGCGATGATTTATTTAATTGTAACTGTTGTTTTATCATTTTTCTCTGCATTAGGAGCCGGATGGATATTACTTCACTTCGGTATGGGAGCACCGGCCATTCAAGGTGCAATACCGTTATACGCATTTGTATTTCTAGTTGCTTTAGGTGAAGATTATAATATCTTTATGGTTTCAGAAATATGGAAAAACAGAAAGACACAAAATCATTTGGATGCAGTAAAAAATGGCGTTATACAAACAGGTAGTGTCATTACATCTGCAGGTTTAATTTTAGCCGGAACTTTTGCTGTATTAGGAACACTTCCAATTCAAGTGCTCGTTCAATTTGGTATTGTAACAGCAATTGGTGTATTACTAGATACGTTTATTGTAAGACCACTACTTGTACCGGCAATCACAGTCGTTTTAGGCCGTTTTGCTTTTTGGCCAGGAAAACTTTCAAGGAAGAGTGAAGAGATACAAAAAGTGGATGCGTAGTTGAAAAAGCCAAGGATATTTTCCTTGGCTTTTTTCAATGTAATTAATTTTTTGAAGTCAAATCATCAGATGCAGCATGATCAGCATCTTCAATATCGGTTTCTGGCATTCCATATAAGCCGTTCATTGCTTGTTCTTCGATAGTAAGATTTGCAGTATTATTATTTTGAATAGGTGTAGCGTTTTCGATAACATTTTCTTTTTTATTTATATTTTTGTTATTCATGTATGAATCCTCCAAATTTCATTTGATTTATTTATAGTATGTGGATTGATTTCCAGAAATATGTGAATTGATTCTTATAGATGTAATATAATTAAATAAACAATTAGGGTGAAATGTAAACTGTTAGGAGTGAACAATTATGGTGAAAGCAAGGAAATTAGCCTCCTAAAATAAAAAGAAAATTTTAGGAGGCTATTAAAATGAAGTTTCACGTAATTGATAGGGAAAATTGGAATAGAGAGCAGTATTTTGAACACTATTTAGAATTAAAATGTACGTTTAGTATGACAGTAAATGTTGATATTACGCTTTTGATAAAGAAAGTACATCAAAAGGGAATTAAATTTTATCCGACTTTTATTTATATAATTTCGAGAATAATAAATAAACATAAAGAATTTCGAACATGTTTTAACGATGAAGGAGTTTTAGGCTATTGGGAGGAAATGATCCCGAGTTATACAATCTTTCATAAAGATGATAAGTTTTTTTCAAGTATATGGACGGATTATTCAAGTGATTTTCGCATTTTCTATAAAAATTATGAAAAAGATATGAGATGTTATGCTAGTGTTCATGGTCTTTTCACGAAAGAAAATATTCCGCCTAATGTATTTCCGATTTCAAGCATACCTTGGACTAGTTTTACTGGATTTAATCTTAATATTAATAATGATGGTGATTTTCTATTACCGATTATAACTTGTGGGAAATATTTTAATGAAGAAAATAAGATTATGCTACCAGTTTCATTGCAAGTTCATCATTCGATTTGTGATGGATATCATGCGAGTCGATTTATAGAAGATTTACAGGAGTTAAGTAATAGTTGCAACGAGTGGCTGAAATAAAAACTAATTTTAAATTATATACAAGTGAAAATAAATAATAGAAGAGATCATGTTTATATTGCATGGTCTCTTTTTTATTCATCTAAAGAACAGTGGAAAATATAGGTTGATTTGTAGTTTAATAATAAGTAGAGTGATTAATTTTAATTTTCTTTATTTTATAACTGTATTGTTTACAAAAATATTATCTTGTAATAATAAAGGGGAAAACAAAAATGACAATAATATCTATAGAAAAAGCTACAATTTTAGATACAGAAAAGTTAACAGAAATAATGACAAGAACATTTGATGAAGAAGCAAAACGATGGTTATGTGGTCAAGGTGATGTTATTGACTATAACATCCAACCACCAGGGTATTCTTCAGTAGAAATGATGAGATATTCAATCGAAGAATTGAATTGTTACAAAGTGATAATGGATGGAAAAATAATCGGGGGAATTATAGTTACGATCTCAGGTAAGTCATATGGCCGGATTGATCGTATTTTTGTAGAGCCTGTTTATCAAGGAAAAGGAATTGGATCAAATGTTATTAAATTAATAGAAGCGGAGTATCCAAGCATAAGGATTTGGGATCTTGAAACATCTAGTAGACAACTTAATAATCATCATTTTTATAAAAAGATGGGTTACCAAACAATTTTTGAATCAGAAGATGAGTATTGTTACGTGAAAAGAATAGGGACGAGCTCAAACAAAGAAAGTGTATTTAAAAATGAAGACATGAAAAATAGCCAATATGAAAACTGTAACTTGGAAAATACCGAGTATTATCAAGTAAATTTAAAAAATAGTTCATTTATTGGTAGTAATATAATGCATATGAATATGAGTAATTGTAATGTAAGCCAATCTAAGTTTAGAAATATAAACTTTAAAAGATCTTTATTTGCAGATTTAAATCTTTCTGGCAGTAAATTTAGTTTGGTGACTTTAGGTGGAGTTCAATTTAAAGATACAAGTCTTGGAGATGAGAAGGAACCTATTTTATTTGATAATTGTGATTTACAAGGTAGTGTAATACATAATAGTAACTTGAAGAATATTGAAATAGAAAATTGTGATATAGCCGGTATGAAAGTAAATGGTATTCCAATGGAAAAGCTGCTTGCATTATATAATAAAGTAAAAAGTTAACCTTAATGTAGATAAGTTTGTTCGTAAATCTAATATTATGCCGAAATAATTATATAAAAATAACATAAAGAAATAAAGGAGAGAAGGGGTTTCATGCAGGAGGTTAGAATGAATATATGTATTGTTAAGAATATGGAGGGAAGAAAATATGACGATCAAAGTAAGAGCAGTAGAAATACAAGATGCCAGAGCGATTCACCGTATATGCATACAAGATGACGTTTTACCTTATATGGTTTTCTTACCTAGCATGCGTGTAGATGCGATGGAAAATAGAATTCGAAATTTAGCACCAAATCAATTTGAATTTGTCGCAGAGTATGATGGGGAAGTTGTAGGATTTGTTGGGTTAACCCAAAGTCCTGGACGTAGATCTCATTCGGGTGATTTGTTTATCGGGGTAGATAGTGAATATCATAATAAAGGCATTGGAAAAGCTCTTCTTACAAAAATGCTTGATTTGGCTGATAATTGGTTAATGTTAGAGAGAGTAGAACTAGGTGTTTTAGAAACGAATCCTAAAGCGAAAACTCTATATGAAAAATTCGGATTTGTAGAAGAGGGAGTAAAGATAGGAAATTTGAAAGCTCACGGAAAGTTTATTAATGAAATTATGATGAGTCGTTTTAGACCTGATGGTTTAATTGTACATAATGGATAGTGAAAGCATGACAGTATAATGTCATGCTTTTTTATTAGAATTTGGTTGTAATAAAAATAATGCAAGACCAATAAAAATAACTGTAATGCCTAGTCCTTGTTGTAAAGAAATAGTCTCATTTAATATAAAGTACGCTAGTATACAAGTCCCAATTGTTTCTCCTAAAATGCTCATGGAGATTACAGTAGCACTCATCCATTTTAATAACCAATTAAAAATCGTTTGCCCTAAAATCGTAGCAATAAATGCTAAGCCAATAAAGCACAGCCAAGTTTGTGTAGAGTAGTGGATGAAAGATTCGTTTTGCATGTAAGAGAATACACCAAGAAAACAGGCACTACTCCCATAACTAATTATCGAATACGGTATAAGTGATAAATCTTTACGAACATATTGGCTAATGAAAAAGTATGCGGTAATAATTCCGGCCGCAATAAACGCTAAAATATCTCCGTATAAAGCTTCTCCACTAATTTGGAAGTCTTGCCATCCGATAACGATACTTCCTGAAATAGCGATGAGACAACCGATAATCGCACCTCTCGCAAACTTCTCCTTGAATAAAAAATAACCACCAATCATTGAGAATAAAGGTTGTAACGTTACGATAACAGTAGAGCTTGCTACAGAAGTATATTGTAACGATTCAAACCATAGTACATAATGTGCAGCTAAAAATAGCCCAGAAATGAATCCGAATCCCCATTGTCTTCTTGTTATTGTTTTTAGTTCGTTTCGATTGTTTCGATTAAAAAGTAATAATGGTAACAGAATTAATGCAGCGAAAAATAATCGATAAAAAGCAATGATAGTTGCAGGAGCATCTGCCAATTTTACAAAAATCGCTGAAGTTGATAAGGCGAATACACCGAAAAATAAGATGCAATATGAAAGAATAGGTGATTTCAAAGTTTGTCCCTCCGATAGATTGTCTAATATAATAAACTAAATATGATAAAATGTACAAAGGTAAGTATATAAGTCTCGGAGACGATAGAAAAGGATTATTTGCCTTTGTTTAGTAAGTCAGCACAAAAGCGATAAAATATATATTATGATGGACGAAGGAAGGATTTACTATGATACATGATAGGCTTGGACAAACTGTATTAAGTTATCGTAAGAAAAATAAGATGACAATTCGCGAATTTGCGGATTATGCAGGAATTAGTACTTCATTAATTAGTCAAATTGAACGAGGACATGCGAATCCCTCGTTAAGTGTATTGGAATTAATAGCGAAAGCGTTAAATGTACCGCTATTTACACTATTTATTAATGAGATTGATACAGATTCACTCATTTCTAAGAAGAAAGATAGAAAGAAAGTATATCGAGAAAATAACGATCACATCGTATACGATGTATTAACACCTGATTTTATGAAAGCGCGTATTGAAATGTTAATGATGGACCTAAATAAACAAGCAAATACAACGGAAAATCACTATTCACATGAAGATAAAGAAGAAATTGCTGTTGTTATGAAAGGAGAAGTTTATGTGGAGTTAGAAGGAAAAGAGTACTTCTTAGAAGAAGGAGATGTTGTACGTATCCCACCAAATGTGAAACATCGTTTTTTGAATAAAAGTGATGAATCCAATCATATTTTATTTGTATTGACGCCATCTTTAGGATGAGTATAAAGTGATTTTTATTACGGGGGATAAAAAGATGGAAAATAAAACTGTTTTAAAAGGTGGCTTGTCAATTGATTGGGATTTTGGACATGTCTTTAAATTCTCATATAGTTACTTTGATCATATTAAGAGGGCTCCAAAATATAAAGATATAACTTTAGAGAAATTCCGATTTGTTATGAAGACGTAATGAAGCCTAATGGTCTGTATTAAGGTACAAAAATATAAATTTATTTGTTGTTAGTATATTATTTTAAAATATGTAAGATTTTACATGAGTATTTTACTTTTACTAATTATGTAAATAGGCTATACTAAAATACATACATTTTAGTATTGGAGAGAGAAATAAAACGACATGGAATTAGTAAAATTGGAAAAAGTAATTGAAATAAAGAAAGAAGAACTTTTATATTTAGTATCAGATTACGGAATTCAACATGAAAAAGTATTGGCATTAAGTCAAGAAATAGACAAATTAATTAATTACTTTATGTTTTTAAAATAGGAAGAACTATGACATGATGTGAAAATGTTATAGTTCTTTTTTATTTGGAAATTCAGATGTATATTCTATATACTAATAATAGATGGAATATTCTGTTTTATGAGAGGGGAATATATGATATTACATGCACACATTTCAGGTGAAGGAGAACCAATTGTACTTTTACACTCTGGAGGTATGACAGGTTTAGTAGAATATGAAGAGCAGGCAGCACTTTTTGGAGAACAAAATTATCAAGTCATTCGCCCTGATTTAAGAGGGCATGGAAAATCAGGGGGGACATTGGAGAATTATTTCCTACGTTCTGTAAAGGATTTATATGATACGTTAGAGCATCTACAAATTGATAGATGTCATATAGCTGGTGTTTCACTAGGAGGATTAGTCGCTTTATTATTTGCAAAAAAGTATCCAGAGAAAGTGAGAACATTAACTTTTTCAGGTATATTTCCAGTTAAGAGGGATAATTGGGAAGAGTCTCTGGAGTATGAAGCGAAGTGTCATCAGCAATTGATGAAAAATGAAGAAGTTATAACGTATATGAATCAAATTCATGAAAAAAGTGATTGGAAAGCATTGCTTGAATCGTGGCAAGTTAAAGATTGGTATCCTTTCGATGAAACTGGTGATGTAGCGAATCTTCAAATACCTACACTCTGTATTGTTGGGGGAGATTCAGAAGATGAAGTTACAGCTGCTACAACGTTCAAACAATTAAACGGAAATGTTCATATTGCCGTTATTCCGTTTGCCGGTCATTTAGTACATAATGATCAACCGAAAATCTATTCGGATATATTGTCTAATTTCTTACAGAATGCGCAAGTTGCTAGTCGAATATAAGGACTTTTGGGTATAATAATAAAGGAATTATTAATTGTATCGGTTAGGAGCGCAATACATATGAAAACAGTTGTTGTCATCGGTGGAGGTATAACGGGACTTTCTACTATGTTTTATTTAGAAAAATTAAAAAAGGATTATAATATAGATTTAAATTTAATCCTTGTAGAAAAAGAAGAGTACTTAGGTGGGAAAATCCATAGTGTAGAAGAAAAGGATTTTATTATGGAATCCGGAGCAGATTCTATCGTTGCTCGTAATGAACATGTCATGCCGCTTATAAAAGATTTAAATTTAGAAGAAGAAATGGTGTATAATGAAACGGGTATTTCTTACATATATTCTGATAATATTTTACATCCAATTCCTTCTGACACTATATTTGGGATACCGATGAGTGTCGAGTCGTTGTTTAGCAGTACGCTAGTATCAACGAAAGGGAAAATTGTTGCTTTAAAAGATTTCATAACGAAAAATAAAGAGTTTACAAAAGATACTTCTCTTGCTGTATTTTTAGAAAGCTTTTTAGGGAAAGAGTTAGTAGAAAGACAAATTGCTCCGGTGCTTTCAGGTGTATATTCTGGTAAATTGAATGAGCTTACTATGGCGTCTACACTACCGTATTTACTGGATTATAAAAATAAATATGGAAGTATTATTAAAGGTTTTGAAGAGAATAAAAAGCAGTTTCAATCAGCAGGAAATAAAAAGTTCGTATCATTTAAAGGTGGATTATCTACGATTATTGATCGTTTAGAAGAAGTGCTGACTGAGACGGTTGTTAAGAAGGGTGTTGTAACGACAGCTGTAAGTAAACAAGGTAATCGCTATGAAGTCTCCTTTGCAAATCAAGAATCAATCCAAGCTGATTATGTTGTTTTAGCAACTCCGCATGATATCGCAGAAACTTTATTACAGTCTAATGAGTTAAACGAGCAGTTTCATACATTTAAAAATTCATCACTTATAAGTATTTACTTAGGATTTGACATACTAGATGAACAATTACCAGCGGACGGCACAGGATTTATCGTAACAGAAAACAGTGATTTACATTGTGATGCTTGTACATGGACAAGCCGGAAGTGGAAACATACATCTGGAAACCAAAAGCTATTAGTGAGAATGTTTTATAAGAGTACGAATCCGGTATATGAAACGATTAAAAATTATAATGAAGAAGAACTAGTACGAGTCGCTTTATATGATATTGAAAAGAGTCTCGGAATTAAAGGTGAACCAGAAGTAGTTGAAGTGACAAAATGGAAAGATTTAATGCCGAAATATCATTTAGAACATAATCAAGCAGTTCAAACATTACAAGAAAAAATGACGGATCTATATCCTAATGTATACTTAGCAGGTGCCTCATATTACGGTGTCGGTATTGGTGCGTGTATTGGAAATGGAAAGAACACTGCAAATAAGATAATTGCAACATTAAATGAACCGACAAATTAATATAGCATACATATATAAATAAAATGTCCCTTCGTTATGCTGGAGGGACATTTTATTTATTTCACTTGAATTGAGATCTTTTTATTCGTTGTATGATTTTCAGTAATCATTAATGTTATGTTACCGGATTCTTTAAATGAATATGATGAGAGTTGATAAAGCTCTTTTATACCATGTTTCTCTTTTAATTTATTGGCAGGAAGTAATGTTATATTCGGTTTCCATGTTTCCTGTTTACCTGAAGGATAGTTTACTATTATTTCTGGATTATTTAATTGCATTGGTTTCCAAGAGGCAAAATGTAGCTTAACTTCTGTATCTTTTTTTAGTAATTCTTCTGAGAAATATCCAAGCTCTCCAACGTTACCGAAAACAGTAAAGTTTTGATTTTGTAATGTGATATCTAGATGTTTAGGTTGATATGTTGCTGCGTGATAGATTCCATATGAAAGAGAAAGAGTAGCGGCGATTAAAATGCTGATTAAAAATGTTTTAAAGCTATTGCCTTTAAAACTAGTCATCATAAATGAGTTTGGAGTGAACTTTTTTGCGAATAAAAATATGAGTAATATGAGTAAGAGGGATAAACCGATGAATATATACAAAGGAAATTTACACCTCCACAATAAAATAATGTATTGACTATATTTTACCATAAATGTATGGGGTAGGGTGTTGTTTTAGAAGGGAAAAGTGAGTATGGAATAAAGGGATGATCAGTGTACTATAATCATCTCTTTATTTTTCGCATCAAGTAAATGCAAGAAGGGTTACTCTTAGTTCGTATTGAATTAAGAGGGTAGGCTACTCTTGAAATATTTGATTAATGGGACATTGAGGACTTTCCTAATTATAAATATGTTTTCTGCTATAATGAATAAGTAGAAAGAAAGGAGTGATCCTATGGCATTTCCTATATTAGAAACAGAACGTTTGCGTTTAGTTGAAATAGAACAATCTTATTGTCAAAAAATATATGAAATCTTTTCATTGGATGAGGTAACATGTTATTACGGTATGAATTCTTTTACAGAGTTTGGACAAGCTTCACGTATGATTGAATCTTTTTCAAAAAATTACTTTGAGAAAAAGGCAATACGATGGGGGATTGTATTAAAAGAAACAAATACTTTAATAGGTACAATTGGATTAAATAATTTACAATTATGGAGTAAACGATCTGAAATTGGATATGACTTACATCCTCGTTATTGGGGGAATGGTTATGCGTCAGAAGCAGCCAGGGAAATTATTCGTTATGGATTTCAAGATTTAGGCTTATTTAGAATTGGTGCTATTACATACCCTGAAAATGTTACTTCTTGCAAAATGTTATCTAAAATAGGCTTTCATAAAGAAGGATTATTACGTGGATATATTCATCAAGGAAATAAGCAACATGATGCATTATTGTATTCTATAGTTCGAACGGATGTTGAAGATATAAATTTATAATAAAAAACCCCTCTTAAATAAGAGGGGTTAAGTAAAAAATTAACCTAACTTAGGTAATAAACGTTCTCCGCTTTTCATGCTACTTTTACATAAAGGGCATTTAGGCTCTTCTTCAAATGAAAAGTTCTTTCTCATCCATCCTAAACAATCCTCTGCTTCACATTCCCAGACAGGGGTTTGTTCTGGTGGTACTTCTGCTACATCGTTCTTTCGATTGCGATACATGTAACCACTCCTTTTATGTAAAAAATTTTAGTTATATATTAAAAAGGTTGTTAACCGTGCTGGTAACAACCTTTTTATTGTTTGAATTATAGCTTTACAACGTTTTTAGCTTGAGGTCCACGGTTACCGTCTTCAACTTCAAAGCTAACTTCTTGACCTTCGTCAAGAGATTTGAAGCCGTCGCCAGTGATAGCTGAGAAGTGAACGAATACGTCGTTGCCACCTTCAACTTCGATGAAACCGAAACCTTTTTCGCTGTTAAACCATTTTACTTTACCTGTTAATGTCATGGTAATGCCTCCTAAAAATTAAAAAGATTACAATATGTTCGGCCTTATTTGAATGAAAAATAAAATTTCACATATTATCAAAAACCCATAAGGAATATAAAATGTTCCTGATTGATGCTTGATAATATGCAAAGAAAATATACTGTTAAATTGACCTTAATTACTATCTTACAACAAATGGTGGGAAATAGCAAGTGCTGGTAATACCAGTCTGAAATAGGATGGTAAAAGACACAAAAACATCTCTTTTATTTATATATTATTCCTAATTTTGGTTTATGCAAAATCATGTAAAAAATGGAGTGAAATATTATTAATAGGTCACTTGTGGTAAAATATGGTTGTTAACTGGTGGGAATTAAATATTAATAAAGGAAAAGGAGGAAAGAGAGTGAAAAATAATTCATTTAAAATAATTGAAGCAGCAAAAACAGGGAGAAAAAAAGTCCATCCAATCTTTGCTGTAATATTAGCCATTATATTTTTGACTTTAGGTGAACTATTTATGTTGTTTATGTTATTTTTACCGAAAGTTGAAACAACATTCATGAAAGGGATTTATGATAATATTAGAATGCTGTTAACATTTGGAGGAGCTATACTCATTTTATTTATATGGATTCGTTTTGTAGAAAAAAGGCCATTTTCATCCATTGGTTTTTGGAAAGAGAAATGGATGAAAAAGTATTTAAAAGGTGCGTTAATAGGGTTTGTATTTATTTCAATACCAGTTATTTTGCTGTTACTAATGGGAAGTGTAAAATTACAAGTACAACATATTACCTCAACGGTAATAGTAGGTATATTAGGATCCTTAGTTGCATTTTTAATACAAGGGGCAACTGAAGAAATTATTGTGCGAGGTTGGTTATTCCCGGTTCTTTCTATTAGAGGTCGTATATGGGTTGGAATAATTGTTACTTCTTTTTTATTTGGATTTCTTCATCTCCTTAATCCGGGAATTACAATATTATCTATATTGAATATAATATTAGTTGGAGTATACGCAGCTTTATACGTATTGAAAGAAGATGGTCTATGGGGAATATGTGCATGGCACTCAATTTGGAATTGGGCGCAATATAATGTATATGGTTTCGCCGTTAGTGGTACAAATGTGTATTCCACTCCAATTTTTAAGTCTATAACAAATGGACCAGAAATATTGCATGGAGGCACATTTGGTATTGAAGGCAGTATCATTACAACAATAATGCTCTCCATCGCTTCAATTGTTTTATGGAAACAGTTATGGGGGAGAAAAGCGAAATAAAGAGATTTTAGTTAATGAAAGAGGGAGAAACTATGGGGATTATAGCATTTGAGGGAGCGAGTGCGGTTGGTAAGAGCACAACGTGTCGTGAGTTAGAAAAGAATTATGGTGCTTATATTATACCTGAAGTGAATTTATTATTTGAAAGACCAAAAAATGAACATAGAACATGGTATTTTGAAAAACAAGTAGAGCGCTGGAAAATAGCAATGCAGAAGTCAGAGCAATATAAATTAATAATACTTGATGGCGACATTTATCAACCACTTAGTTATAATTGGTGTTTCCATTTTGAAGTATTTGATCAGCCATTATCTTTAATAGAAAACTTTTATAAAGAAAAGCTGATACATAGGGAAATTGGTTTTCCTGATCAATATTTTTATTTATATACGAATGATGAAGAACTTAGAAAACGGAAAGAATTTGACGAGACAAAAAGAAGAAGAAACTTTGAAAAGCATTTACATATATCAAAAGCGTTTCAACGTTATTATGAAAATTTAAATACCGTTACAGACGGGTACTGTAAATTAATTGAGGCAAAAAGTGTAAAGTCGAATGAATTAGAAATTGTGAAAAGTTTAAACAGTTTACATGTGTGTGAAGAGAGTCGTTTTGATGTTTCAAGATTAGATGCGATTACGAAGTGGTTAAAAGAAAATCGCGCATAAAAAGAACGAGTACCTTATAAGGTACTCGTTCTTTTTATGCATATTGAATATGTAAGTTCGTTTCATAAATTGTTTTTAAAATTTGTAAGTTTGCTTGTTCATTTTTATGAATAGCATTTTTATATTTAGGTAAGAAAAGTTGAGAAGGATAAACTGGGAGTTCACCGCAAATATCAATACCATAAATAGATTTATTCATAATTAGAGAATGAATAAATTGTAAAAGTCTAGATAATTTCATGTGCCCTTGATCCCAATTGGTAATAGTAACTTTTGGATCTAAAACATCTTTATCAATGCTTACATATATTGTTTCTGTATGAATATGTGAAAGTATTGTATGTATAGATACTTCATGTGATATATCAATTGGAAAAATTTCTACGTATGGACAATCATTAGAATGAATTGTAAGAGAAGAAGGCCCAATAATGATTACCTTCTTTAAATTATCATTATTTCGAAGAGAAAATGATACCCAAGATCCACAGGAAATAAGAGTCTGTTCATTTGCTTCCTTTAAGTTCATATCAGTATGATGATCAAATAGTATAAGGGTAAAAGGTTTGTCTATTTCTTCTAGTAATAAGTAAGATACATAATGATAATTTCCAGACCCTATAAAAGTAACTCCCTTTTTCTTTCTACGATTTAATGCCCTTTTTATATGCATTAAAGAGGGATTTTCGCAATATAGATTTGCGTGTTCTAAATGAGTAAAATCAATATCTTCATGTGAATAAGAATGTAGTTTATTTTGTAATAAATACGTATCATCAAAGTTTAAAAATGTTAAACCGTTATGCAATAAACTCATATTTATTCATCTCCTTTATATTTAGGCTAGCATATATTTTTATAAATTTAAAACGAAATGCTTAGAGGTGGATCGCATTTGAAAAAGATGGGGAATTTTTACAGAATAATCTTTCGATTTATAAAGAAAAGAAATATAATATGAGGAAATACATATGTGGTTTAGAAAATATGAAATGGGATATACGGGAGGCAACAAGCAAGATGAAAACATTATTTAAAATAATAGGTATTATAGCTGGTATGGCGGTAATTGGTGTAGGTGTAACGTATGGTATGCTGTATTATTTGAATAATAGTAAACCAGCTGCAAAAAAGGTATCACCAGCGGCGCCGGCTGCAGAAGTACTCGCTGATAGCAATGTAAAAGCTGAAGATGCAAAGGTTTTAGAAAATGGCAATCATTCATTGTCAAATAGCGGATTTAATAAAAATTTTAAATGGACTGATGAGAATATACAGATAGCATTACATGAAATGGCACATCAAAAAACGAAAGCTGATCAAAAGTGGGGCTATATTTTTATTACACAAGAACGTATTGAAAGTTTACTTGATATTGTAAAGAGCAATGATCTAGTACAAGGAAAAACATATGCAGATATTTTAGAGAGATGGAAACAAGGAAAATATGAAAAAATGGATGCGGATCACAACAAGATTTGGAAATTACAAAGTGGAAATTTAGGCGAAGGAAAAGGTGTAATGTCAGAAGCCGAACAAAAAGAGTTAATTAATCAAGTGTTTATGCAAAAAGGTACATATTCAGGTAGTAAATTAATTGCAGGTGGGGGACAGACTAATAAATAAGAGGATATGTTGAAACACCTTTGTTGTCATTATTACAAAGGTGTTTTTTATTGACACAAGAAATAAATGGGAATATGATTCATATATGAAATAAATTAGAGGGGCTTAAATATACATATGAATAACAGAGAGCTTTACGGTAATATTCGTGATGTTTATCATTTACTCCAAAAAAATCTAGATAAGGCAATTGAACAGTATGATATAAGTTACGTACAATTTGGAGTGATTCAAGTACTCGCAAAATCTGGGAAAGTATCTATGTCAAAGTTAATTGAAAACATGGGATGCGTTCCAAGTAATATGACAACAATGATTCAACGGATGAAGCGTGATGGTTACGTAATGACAGAGAAGAACTCGAATGACCAACGTGAAACGCTCGTTTATTTAACTAAAAAAGGTGAAGAGACGAAAAAGCAAGTAGATGTGCAATATAGTGATTTTTTAAAAAAGAATTGTGGTTGTTTTACGAAAGAAGAAGAGGGGCTTTTAGAGGCTCTATTATTAAAGTGGAAGAAGCACTTGAATTAAATATAGTAAAAATGTAACATTCTGTTACATTTTTATTTATATAAATACTTCATATGTGAAATAAAAACTAGTACAGTGAAAATTAAAGAAGGGATAATAATAAATAATTATTTCATATATGAAATAAAGGGGAGTTATATATGGAGTTAAAGTCAATGATACGTATTTTGGCAATTGTAGCTTTTTTTGTTGGATTAGATTCATTATTAGTCGCACCTTTATTACCAGTAATTACAGAAACAATTAGTATCCCTGATGGGAGTGGAGGGTTATTAATTACTATTTATGCACTTTGTTATGGAATAACTGCACCCATATTTGGAACGATGTCTGATAGAGTTGGAAGGAAACGTATGATCATAATAGGATTTACTATTTTCTCTATTTCTACATTTTGTACGGGATTAGCGAAGAGTTTTGAAATTCTTTTATTATTTCGCGGCCTAACAGGTTTATCTGGTGCAATGATTATGCCAAGTGTTTTTGCATTAGTAGGTGATAAAGTTACATATGAGTCAAGAGGAAAAGCGATGGGAACGATTATGGGAGCAATGATAGGTTCAACAGTCATTGGAGTACCTATAGGTGCATTTTTATCTGAAGTAGGAAATTGGCAATGGACATTTTATAGTATAGGACTATTAACTTTATTTCTTACATTACTAGTCAATCACATATTAAGAAATGAAAAACAGAGAAATGATGTGCATGTTTCTATAGTGAAAACGCTAGGTGCACAATTTAAAATGGTTTCAGTTTTATTTGCATTATTAGCAACTTTTCTATGGACAATTGGATTACACGGCATGTTTTCATACATAGGTGTTTATTATGGGGATAATTTTGGCCTTTCCGTTGGTGAAATAGGTATTGTAATCTTTTTGGCGGGAGTTGGTAGTGTAGCTGGTAACATTTTGGGTGGGAAGTTAGCTGATAAAATAGGAAAGAAGAATGTTATATCCATTGCGAGTATTGTAACCTCAATAAGTGTAATATTATTCTCGCTTTCCATAGAAAATCTAGTAATTGCAATTACTTTACATATCATTTGGAGTTTATTTATTGGATTTGGCCAAGCATCACTAACGGCACTAATTTCAGAATTAAAACCAGCTGTGCGAGGGACTGTAATGGCATTAAATAGCTCTGCCATGTATATTGGGATGACTATTGCTTCTGGCATAGCGTCACTTGCCATAAGTAATGGATTTCCGTTTTCTTCTTTAGGAACAATCTGTGCAATTGCTAGTTTACTTGTCCTTCCAATCATATTTGTTCTAGTTAAAGAAAAAACATCACCTAATAAAAAGAAGATGACTATATAAGTAGTAGTAAAGAAAACGTGGGTTGATATTCTTTAAAGGATTTCAACTCATGTTTTCTTTCATATTATTTTATACTTTCATAACCTTTAAGAGTGAAAGAAACGACTGTACTACAGGGGAAATCCATCTAGATTTATGATAGATTATATGGCTTTGAATAACTGTTGGAGTTTCAATAGGCTGAAAACAGAGTTGCTCTTTTTGACAACTTTCTTGTACAACGATGTAAGGAAGAATTGAAATTCCTAACTCACACATAACAGATTGTTTAATAACTTCAACGTTGGACGTTTCAAATGTTTTAGCTGGAATATTCCCGCTTTGACGTAAAAAACGATCTACCATTGGTCTATAACCGCAGCTTTGTTCGGTAAAAATAAACTGAGTATCCTTTAATAAATAAAATGGGTTAGAGTGTATACAGTAATGGGGAGGTAAAATCCATCCAAATGTTTCATTACTAAAAGTGCGTGTAATAAAATCATTATGTTCTATACTTTCTCCAATTATGAAGACGACGTCTGTTTCTCCTTCACGTAATTTTTGTAATGCTTGTTCGTTTGTGTTTGTTTCAAGTACGATATTTACTTTCGGATTTTTCTGTTTATAAGCGCGTAATAATTGTGGTAAACGGTACACTGCTAATGATTCGTTTGATGTAATACTCAATGTACCTTCTAATTGATCGGTATTTTGAGGGATTTCTTGCGCTTTTTCATAAATTGCAAGTAATTCTAAAGCATAAGGATGAAATTGATGACCTGCTTTTGTAAGAAGTACTTTTTTTCCTAACCGATCGAAAAGAGGAATATGTAAATCGTTCTCTAATGCTTTCATATGCGCTGTAACTGTAGATTGCGCATAACCTAATGCATGAGCAGCTTTAGAAAAACCACCATACTTAACAATCGCACAAAATGTTTTAACGTGTCTCATTTCCATAAACAATCCCTCTTTTATTATCATGATTTGTGAATGATTATATCACGTATTTCAATTTTCCAAATGATTAAATTCCTTATAAAATGAAATTGTAGAAATATTTATTCATTTAACATTGGAGGAGAAAAGATGAGTGAAAAGGGCTATCATGTAGCTGTTGTTGGGGCTACGGGTGCAGTAGGTCAGAAAATTATTGAACTGTTAGAAAAAGAAACAAAGTTTAATATAGCTGAAGTTACGTTACTTTCGTCAAAAAGATCAGCTGGTAAGACAGTACAATTTAAAGGGCGAGAGATCATTATACAAGAAGCAAAAATAAATAGCTTTGAAGGGGTAGATATTGCCTTTTTTAGCGCTGGAGGAGAAGTTTCTAGACAATTTGTAAATCAAGCTGTCTCTAGCGGTGCCATCGTCATTGACAACACAAGCGAATACCGAATGGCACATGATGTACCGCTCGTTGTTCCGGAAGTGAATGCGCACACTTTAAAGGAACATAAAGGGATAATAGCAGTTCCGAATTGTTCAGCATTACAGATGGTAACAGCTCTTCAGCCAATACGAAAAGTATTCGGATTAGAACGAATTATCGTTTCCACTTATCAGGCTGTATCAGGTTCTGGTATTCATGCGATTCAAGAATTAAAAGAACAGGCTAAGTCAATACTTGCAGGTGAAGAAGTGGAGAGTACTATATTACCAGCGAAAAAAGATAAAAAACATTATCCAATTGCATTTAATGTACTTCCTCAAGTAGATATATTCACGGATAATGATTTCACCTTTGAAGAAGTAAAGATGATTCAAGAAACGAAGAAAATTTTAGAAGACCCAAACCTGAAAATGGCAGCTACTTGTGTACGTGTTCCAGTTGTATCAGGGCATTCAGAATCGGTTTATATAGAACTGGAAAAAGAAGCTACCGTTACGGAAATTAAGGAAGTATTAATGGATGCACCAGGTGTTATTTTGCAGGATAACCCTAGTGAACAGCTGTATCCAATGCCATTATACGCAGAAGGGAAAATAGATACATTTGTCGGTAGAATTAGAAAAGATCCTGATACACCAAACGGATTCCATCTTTGGATCGTTTCCGATAATTTATTAAAAGGTGCGGCATGGAACTCGGTGCAAATTGCAGAAACGATGGTGGAAGAGGGAATCATTTAGTATGAAGGAAACTAGGGAACTGTTAAAGATTACAGTTTCCTAGTTTTTATTTTATAACTGTTCGCTTTATTCCAGCCGTATTTGATTTGAAAGACAGTAAAAAACATCAAGAATGAATACAGTTTATTTGGTACGATATGGATAAATTCAATAAGGGGGAATTAGATGTATCAAGTAAAGGGGTATTTTTCATCGCTAAAAGGAAGTCATTATGAAATCGGTAAGCAACAAGGGGAATTTGTAAAACAACATCCTTACCTTATTCCGCAATTTATACAGAAAGAAAAGTTAATATCGCATCAGCATTGGACAGAATCTAGGAACATATTACATAATTATTGTCCAGGAATTAATGAAGAGATTGAAGGATTTTGTGAAGTATTAAAAATTCCATCTGAAAATATGATGTATTATTATCAAACACTATTAAAAGCAGGTTGTAGCCATTGTGCTGTTTTACCTAAAAAGACAGATTTAAAGCATACTTATGTATTAAGAAATTATGATTTGTCACCAAAAATAGATGATATGCGTTTTTGTTCAACTCATGTTGAAGGTGCGTATACACATAGTGGCTTTTCTACTCAATATTTTGGCCGAACGGAAGGGGTTAACGAGCATGGATTAGCTATTACATTTTCAGCATGTGGTCAACCAGTAGGAAATATTGAAGGTCTACGAAAGCCAGTAGTAAGTGGTTTACAATGTTTTGCAGTAATTCGACTGTTATTGGAGAAATGCAAAAATGTGCAGGAGGCTAAGTCACTATTAGAAGAAATACCGATTGCTAGTAATATAAATCTAATAGTAGCCGACCCTTTAGATGCAGTATGTATTGAAATATTTGATGGATATAAATCAATAATCACAATTGTTGAGGAAAGCCAAGATTTTATCGTATCAACAAACCATGCAATTAGCTTACCTATTCAAAAACTGAATAGTAGAAGATTAGAACAATCTACAAACAGATATCATACATTGTATGAACATTTAAATCGAAATGAACAAGTGAGTATAGAGTCTTTAAAAGGATTAGTACAAAAAGAATATCCTGCCGGGCTGACGGTGCATAATTATGAAGAATGGTTTGGAACTTTACATTCCGTATTGTTTGATTTGCATGAATGCACAATGAATATTTGTTTCGGGTCTCCACTTTTAAATGACTGGTACTCGTTGGAGGTTGGAGAGAGTCTTCCTTTTTCTGAGGTGAATGTGAACTTTGAAAATAAAACTTATACTGATTTTTGGAGAGAAGAGAATAATAAATTGATTCCAAAAGGGTAAATGGGGTAATATGGTAGCACCCAAGGAGGTTATTTATACTGGAGGGATTACCGATGCTAAACATTTTATTAATGATTGTTTTTATCATTTTTTTAGCCGTTTCCATGTATATTGCGTATCAAAAAAGAAAAAAAGCAGAAATAAAAGGATTGAAGAGTGCATTAACTTCAATTTGTTTCTTTTCACTTGCAATTTTTAATTTGTTCGCATATTGGTTTCAGTTCGGTGGTATGTTGACAGTGCTATTTTCAATCGTATTATTGTTAGTTGGGGCTTATTTTACAAAATATATTCCAATTTCCAAAAAGGTACACTGAAACTTATAGTTAATACTTTATTTCATTATGAAAAGAGATTATTCTACTAGGTCGTTATGAAATGACTTCATAGGATAATCTCTTTTGTTCGTTTAATTTTGTAAAGAATGTACGGTTAGTTTCAATTGTTTAATAAATTCTCGAGTTGCAGCACACATATATTTATCTTTTCTATAAATAAGCCCTATTTCTATTGTTGGAGTAGGATTTTCTATTTTAATAGCTTGAATGTTTGTATTTTGTAAAAAGTCTATATACGGTTTTGGTAAAACTGTAATTCCCATGCCTTTTGAAACCATTTGGATTAAAGATTCCATTGTACTAATTTCTAAAATTGGTTTTGGTTTAAAGTTGAATTTTTGACAATGAGATGTAATTAGTTCGGTTAAAAAGAAATTTTTAGGTAAAAGAATTAAAGGGTAATTCTGCAATTCAGCAATAGATACATGATTATGTTCAGCTAATTGATGACCAGTTGGTACGACTATTATAAGTTCACTTTTGTAGAGAGGGATAGAAATAATTTCTTTATCTTGCACCGGTAGAAATGTAATGCCAATATTTAGTTCGTTTTGTAATAATTTTTCACGAATATCTCCTGTGCGAAGTCCTAATACAGAAAGTTCTATATTGGGATATAAATTATTAAAATTTAAAATAGCTGGTGGTAGTAAGTAATTTACGACGGTTAATAATGATCCAATTGTTAAGGAACCTTGTTGTAATCCGTTTAAATCTTGAATAGCAGAACGGGCTTGTTCAACTTCATGAAAAATTGTTTTACTATGTAATAATAAAATTCTCCCAGCTTCGGTTAAAGATATTTTTTTACCAATTCGATCGAAAAGGGGCATTCCTACTTCATGCTCTAATGCACGTATTTGTTGACTTAGTGAAGGCTGTGAAATATTTAATTTCTCAGCTGCTTTTGTGAAATGTAATTCTTTTGAAACAGCTAAAAAGTATTCAAGTTGTCGTAATTCGATTGGAATCACCTCAAGTATAATAATAGGCTATACCTATCATTATTATATAAATAATTGAATTGAACAATGATTTTAGGGGGTTTATAATCATCTTTATATAACAGAGAGGGTTGTAAAAATTAACCGAGAGAAAATACATGTAACACCTTTAAAGGAGGAAATAGAATGGCTAATGAATATCAATTATTATCTTTAAATATAGGATTACCAAAAGAGGTTACATACGGCGGAAAAGTAATTCATACAGGCATAAATAAGAAACAAGTAAAAGAACCGGTGTTTTTATCCTTTGTAAAATTTAATGGAGATGGTCAAGCGGATTTAGTTCATCATGGTGGAGTAGATAAAGCGGTTTGTGTGTATTCGGGAGAACATTATAGATATTGGGAAAAAGAGTTGAATCAAGTACTTGTATATGGAGCATTCGGAGAAAATATAACAATTAGTGGTATGTGTGAAGAGGATGTTTGTATTGGTGATACATTTCAAATTGGAGAAGCAATTGTACAAGTAACGCAGCCAAGGCAACCTTGTTTTAAATTAGCTAAGAAATACAATATCCCGAAGTTACCACTATATTTTCAAGAAACAGGATATACAGGGTTTTATTTTCGCGTATTAAAAGAAGGATGGGTATCACCTGCTGATACATTAAAGTTACTGAAGTCGGATCTGAAAGGTGTGACAGTAGCTTTTGCTAATCGTATTATGCATAAGGAAAAACAAAATTCGGAAGGGGTGAAGAGGATCTTACAAGTACATGCACTTTCTACAAGTTGGAGAAATACATTTGAAAAGCGAATGAGAGGAGAAGAAATTAATACGAAGGAAAGACTAGAAGGGAAAAAATAATAAAAAATATTTTTTTATAAATGGTGCATTTCTATTAGTAAAAACGAATTAGAAAGCGCTATTTGTATATTATAAACTTATTAATATTCAAAAATCTTAATATCTTTTTATTCGACTTATTTTCGAATAGTCGAAACATAAAATTAATTAGACTTTTTTTTTATATTTTATGATAGTATATTGATTGGTAAGACCTATTACTTTAAGAGCAGGTTCTACAACTATATCTAATTTGATGGAATTAACATATGGAGGGACAACATGGGGAATGTTGAAAGTTTTGAAAAACTTCTTTTAGAAGAACCGAAAAGAGAGCAGTTATTTCCTTTATTTGAAGAAGTGTTTGGGATTTCAAGTCAAACATTGCATGATTTTTCAGAGAGAGGTTATTGGGATGATACATATAAAGCTTTATCATTTTTACAAGAAGATAAAGCGATTGCAAACGTTGCGGTATTCTCGTTACCATTGCTAGTGAATGGTGAAAGAATAAATGCAGCAGGCATTCAATCGGTAATGACACACCCTAATTTTCGAAGACAAGGACTCATGACACAATTAATGAGTAAAATGATAGAAGAAATCGATAAGAAATGTGAATGCACATTATTGTTTACGGAAAAACCTGAACTATATACATCATATGGTTTTAAAGTTGTGCAGGAGTATTTGATGACTATTCCATATGATAAAAAGAATAATAATGATTCTTTACTTAGAGAGCTAGATTATTATATGGAAGAGGATAGAAAATTAATACATGAAACTATAGATAGTAGCCAAAGACTTTCAAATAATTTTTCAACATTAAACTTCCGTCCTTCGTTTTATTTGAATATGTATGATTCGGAATGGAATGGAAAATTGTATTATTCAGAGAAGCTAGATGCTCTAATTGTGTATGAAGTAGATAATGAAAAGTTGAAATTATATGGAGTGTTTGCACCAGTAATTCCAGTTTTAGATGAAATATGCGGGGAAATTGCTGAAAGATTTACAGAAATCGAATTTTACTTCTCTCCAGATCAATTAGGGGTTGAGGATGTACAGTTTACAGAATTACAGTCAAGTAAGTATTTAATGATTCGAAGTAATAGAGAGTTGGATTTGAAAGGTTATAAATTCCCAGTATTAGTAGAATTTTAAATGTGTATATAGATGCTTTATATAGGGAGGAACTATGAAAATATCACATATACCAGAACATATTGAGCAACTTACTATAATGAATGTACCTGAATATTATAAGCTTAATAACAATCATGCGCTTATTGTCCGCTCGAAAGCCGAAACAGATTTTTGGCTTAAAACACATTATGGATTCGAAGTAATGAATGGTCATGTATTTTATACAGAGACGATGACAGACTTTCAAGCTGAAGTTCAATTGCGTATGAATCCAAATTCAAAATTCGATCAAGCTGGTCTTTTTGTTATGGTTTCGGAAAAGTGTTGGCTGAAAACTTCATTAGAATATATTCCAGATGGTCCATCTCATTTAGGAGCTGTCGTAACGAATAATGGATATTCCGATTGGTCCACGCAAGACTTTCCGACAGAATTAGCTAACGAGCAACTTCGTTTTCGAATTGTTCGTAAACGTGGTGATTATACAATATATGTGAAGAAGATCCACCAATGGGAACAAATAAGAATCGCTCATTTGATGGAGGATATAGGAAATAAGCCTATTAAAATAGGTTTTTACACGTGTAGTCCGTCTAAAAATAATGGATTTGAGACTGAGTTTTTAGAGTTTACAACTGAAAAAATATAGATGAAAAACCGTATTCTTTTCATTAGGAATGCGGTTTTTATATGTATATAATAAAAAGCACATTTATTGACCGTAAAGTCATTAATGCTTATCATTTAATAATGTTAAATATTAATTTACATAATATAATAGGAATAAGAAAGAAATTACAAACTACAGCGCTTAAATAAGGAGGGATATGAGTTATTCGGGGGTAATTTCATGGGAAAAGGAGATTATGTATGAAATCATTTCGTAAATTATTACAGTATTTAAAACCATACATGTTCTTCGCTATTATTGGACCACTATTTATGGTACTTGAGGTTGCGATGGACTTAATTCAACCGACTATTATGCAACATATTATTGATGTTGGGATAGCAAATCGGGATATGAATTATGTAATAAAAATGGGACTTCTTATGATAGGAGCTGCAGCACTTGGTTTAGTTGGAGGGCTTGGGTGTATGATGTATTCTACAAAAGCAGCTGTTAATTTCGCTACTGACATACGAAAAAATGTGTTTGCGAAAATAGAAACATTTTCTAGTGAAAATCGTGATTCGTTTGGAACTGGAAAGTTATTAACGATAGTGACAAATGATATTACATCTATTCAATCAGCGATGACGATGACATTACGTGTTCTCGTTCGTGGTCCTTTGTTATTTATCGGAAGTATCATAATTGTTTTTGTAACAGCACGCGAGTTATTTCCTATATTACTCGTAGTCGTTCCAATTTTATTACTTGCGATTATATTCATTGCGAGTAAAGCGAGCGGGACGTTCAAAAAGGTGCAAGAAGCATTAGATAAAGTGAATACAAAGTTACAAGAAAATTTATTTGGAGTACGTGTTATTAAAGCGTATGTAAGACAAAAATATGAAATTAATCAGTTTGGAAATGTTAATACAAATTTAACGAAGATAAATATTCGAGCGGTGCAGCTCATTTCCTTAATGATGCCAATCATAATGTTAGTTGTAAGCGGAGGGATTGTCGCAACATTATGGATTGGTGGAGAAAAAGTATTTAACGGGACTCTTCAAGTAGGAGCTATATTAGCGTTTATAAATTATTTGAATATCATTTTAATGTCACTTATGTCTATCAGTATGGTATTTATGCAAATCGCGCGAGCATTTCCGTCTGCGGATCGAGTACAGCAAGTTTTAAATACTGAGGTTGATATTACGAGCGAAACAAATGCGCTTGTACCTAAGGAAATTGAGGGGAATATTGATTTTAAAAATGTTAGTTATAGTTATACGAAAAATAATGAATATGTTTTAAAAGATATTTCATTTCGCATATGTAAAGGTGAAAAAGTAGGGGTAATCGGTTCTACAGGAAGTGGTAAATCTACTTTAGCAAAATTGTTACCACGCTTATACGATGTTGATCAAGGTGAAATATGTATTGATGGAATAAATGTTAAGGCATACGATTTACAAAAACTTCGTGGTTCAATCGGGTTTGTACCTCAAAAGGCATTGTTGTTTTCAGGTAGTATAGAAGAGAACTTACGTTATGGAAAAGAAGATGCAACGAAGGAAGAGCTGGAAGTGGCGGCTTCATCAGCTTGTGCGACTGAGTTTATTAACAAACTGGAAGATTCTTATCAATATCATGTAACACAAGGTGCGACGAATTTATCAGGTGGACAAAAACAACGTGTATCCATTGCAAGGGCGCTTGTGAGAAAGCCATCTATTCTTGTATTAGATGATTCTACATCAGCAGTTGATGCTAAATCAGAATCTAACATTCAATCAGCATTAAGGAGAGAATATAAAGGAACAACAACATTATTAATTGCTTCTAAAATCTCATCAATAATAGATGCTGATAAAATTCTCGTTTTAGATAATGGTGAATTAGTTGGTGATGGTACACATGAAGAACTGTTAGAACAATGTGAGGTATATAAAGAAATCTATCTTTCCCAAGGCGGTAATTTATATAAAAAAGGTGGGAAAGAACATGCGTAATTTTCAAGGACAATTTGCTAATAAAGGTGGGCGTAACGCATCAAAGATGGGGAAGGCTAAAAATACGAAAGGAACTGTGATGAGAGTATGGAACTATATGGGCTACCAAAAGGCTGCCCTTACGTTTGTTATATTCTTAGTGTTTGTTACGACGTTACTTGGGTTATTAGGTCCGTATTTAATGGGAGTAATTATCGATCAATATATTGTACCAAAAGATTTAAGCGGTACGGCGAGAATGTGTTTGTTACTTATCGCGATTTACGGTGTAACAGTATTCTTAACTTGGTTACAAACATTTGTAATGGTTAATATTGCATTAAAAACGATACAAAAAATACGACAAGATATTTTTGAGAAAATCCAAACACTTTCTTTACGGTTCTTTGATGTACGTTCTCAAGGGGATTTAATGAGTCGTGTAACAAATGATATAGATAATTTGAATCAAGCGTTGACACAAAGTGTTGTACAAATTATTTCATCAGCGCTAACTTTTATAGGTGTGACGATTGCGATGTTCGCATTAGATTGGATCTTAGCAATTGTTACTTTAATTACAGTACCTATTATGTTTTTCGTTACAAAAAAACTAGTTGCTTATAGTGGCAAAAACTTTGCAAAGCGTCAAAAAGATTTAGGAGAATTAAATGGATTTATTGAGGAAGCTATAACAGGAGCGGATGTTACAACGTTATACGGGAAAGAAAAAGAAACCGTACAAAATTTCAATAAAATTAATGAACAACTAAGAGTTTCAGCAACGAAGGCGGATACATTTTCAGCTTTTATTTTTCCAAGTATGAACTTTATTAACAACTTAGGTATGGGACTTGTAATTGGAACTGGATCAGTAATGGTTTTAAATGGAATGACAACTGTAGGTGTCATTGCAGCTTTTATTAATTATTCTCGTCAGTTCTCAAGACCACTTAGTCAATTCGCAACTTTAATGAATACGATTCAAGCGGCAGTTGCTGGGGGGGAACGTGTCTTTGAAATTATGGATGAAGTACCGGAAATCAAAAATAAAAAAGATGCATTCGTTGTACAAAATTTACAAGGCCATGTTGCACTCGAGAATGTTTCATTTGGATATGAGGAAAATAAAACGATTTTAAAAGAAGTGAGTCTGAAAGCGCGGCCAGGGGAAACAATTGCTTTAGTAGGACCAACTGGATCGGGTAAAACAACAATCATTAATTTGCTAACGCGCTTTTACGATATACAGCAAGGGCAAATTCATATTGATGGAAAAAACATAAAAGAATATGATATGAATTCGTTGCGAAGTAAAATAGGAGTAGTTTTACAAGATACGTATTTATTTGCTGGGACAATTATGGATAATATACGTTATGGGCGATTAGATGCTAGTGATGAAGAAGTAATCAATGCAGCTAAGGCAGCATCTGCACATTCTTTTATAAAACATTTACCGAATCAATATGAAACAAAAATAGCTTCAGAAGGATCGAATTTAAGTCAAGGACAGAAACAACTTCTTGCGATTGCAAGGGCAATTTTAGCAGATGCAGATATATTAATTCTCGACGAAGCAACATCTAATATTGATACGAGAACGGAATTACAAATACAAGAAGGACTAAACAATTTAATGAGAGGTCGAACCAGTTTCGTAATCGCTCATCGACTGAAAACGATTGAAAAAGCAGATCAAATCCTTGTTATAAAAGATGGAAGTATTATAGAAAAAGGGAATCATGAATCTCTCATGGAAGATAGAGGGTTGTACTTTGATCTGTATACGAGTCAATTTAAAATTTAATAAGAATTTCGATATGGTGCGGTTTCTCTAGAAAGAGGAAACCGCACTTTTATATTTATAAAGATAATTAGAAATATAGACTTGAATTTTTTGATACACGAATTGTTAGCAAATACTAGCAACTTCAGTGCCAGACGGAAGAAATAATTTACGTGGTATTGTAATAATCTCAAGAGCCATCTGGGCTGAATGGAGAAGTATTGGAGTTAACTCTAAAGCGTGTGTTAATAATAATATAAAGCTTGTTAGGATTGCAAAGCTTCCCCAAAAGAAACTTTTTGAAGTGTTACGGAAATCTTTTATTAAGGAAAAGAAAGAAAAAAATGCTGTAATAACAAGAATTAAAAATTTATACTTATCAGCCATTAAACCCCTCCTAAAGAACAATAACTTATATTATAGCGTATTTTTCTGTATTATTATAAAGAGATTTTAAAATGAATGATAAAAAGTAGAGGCTGCAACTTAAAGGAATGACGGATTACCTTGAGCGTAGAGGCTGGTGGTATGAAGTTAAGTAAAAATTTTATTTTAGTGAAACAGAAAAATCACTCGGCCTCAAAAAGAGGATACTTTTATTGAGTAATCCTCTTTTTTTTAATAAAGGAAATTTAATTGGTTATAATGGAAAGCGCACTGAAAACTAATAAAACGGCCATAATGATGTTAAATGATTTAGTATGCTTCAACAAAAGTTTTTGAAACATGGAACCGAATAATGTCCAACTAAATGTGCTCATTAATCCAACTACACCTAGAAATAATGAAAAAAGTAGATAACTTGAATATGAATTGTAGTAAGGAAGAATAAAAGTTGATACTACAGTTAGTCCGAATAGTATTCCTTTAGGGTTAATAAACTGAAGGAAAATCCCAACTGTAAATAAATTTTTATTATATTTTTCATCGGGATTTATGCTAGTTTTACTTGTGAGTATTTTAAGAGCTAAATATAGCATATATGCTACACCTAAGATTTTTAAAGGGAATTCGATTATAGGTAGGATTTTAATTAATACAATATTAAAGAAACTACATAAGGAAGTGAGGATGAAAAAACCGAAAGCTACTCCGAAGCAAAATTGCATACTCCTTTTTAAACCATGTTGATTAGCGTATGTCATAGCTAAAAAATTGTTAGGTCCGGGTGTGAAGCTACTTATAATAACAAATAACAAAAAAGAGAATATAGGCATTTCAAAACCCCCTAATTATTTGGTGTATGTTATAATGACCGAAAATAACAATATAATGTGTGCTTTTTATTATACATAACGGTCGTTATATTGTATATAGTTTAGGAGTGTTTCTTATGGAAGAAATTCAACTTATTCTGGCAAAAAATTTAAAAACAATACGAGAGAAAGAAAAATTAAGTTTAGAAAAAGTTGCCCAATTAACAGGTGTGAGTAAAACAATGATTGGACAAATTGAACGTGGAGAGTCAAGTCCAACATTAACAACGATATGGAAAATAGCTAATGGGTTGAAAGTGTCTTTTACTTCTTTAATTAATAATCCCCAACTGGATACGAAAGTCGTTTTACGAAGTGATGTTCAAGCATTATTAGAAGACAATGGGAGATATAAAGTGTATCCATCTTTTCCTTTTCAAGATAATAGGAACTTTGAAATCTATACAGTTGAAATTGAAACTGAAGGAAAATTAAGTTCGGAAGGTCATAAAGAAGGGACCGAAGAATTTATAACGGTGTTTGAAGGGGAATTGACAATTGAAATAAATGATTGTCAATATAAATTAAATAGTGGGGATTCAATTCGCTTTAAGGCGGATAGACCACACTCTTATCATAATTTCGGAAGAACGCTAACTAGGTTAAGTATGACCATGCATTATCCGAATATATAAATTTACTATTACAAGAAGAATATAAAGAAAAGTGCGTTGATAAACCATCTATAAAAGATGGTTTTATTTTTGAAATTCATAAAAAAGGACACTCGTTTGAGTGTCAACATAGTATTGCTCTCGCGTATAGGATTGGAGTTTGTTTCTCATATACGTATTGAGATGGTTCGCATTTGAGAAACTACCTTCACCTTTAATGTAACATTGGCAGAGAGCAGTGTAAATTGATAATGTATATACGGAAAATTTAGTATAGATACTTTGTACTATGAATATAGTACAAAGTATTTCTTATTGCATAATCACTTACGTGAAGTTATTAAAATATAAACTAAAGGAATGACCTAGTAGTTACTATTTTAGCATTTAAGAATGATTATTATAAAAAGAATGAATCATTTTTTAATCGATTCGTATAATTGTTAAAGAGGCACCTGTTGAACCACCTCCAACTAAATTAACTATGGATAATACGCCGAATAGTTGAAGTGAAATTGTATTACCAGCAGTTAAATTAATTATTAAATTATTATTATAATTTGAAGTTGATAATGCGGGAGAAAAAATAGATCCGGAAAGTGGAGTCGAAGAGTTTAATAGTAGCCTTGTACCAGCAAGTAGTGCAGTTGTTGTATTAACTTGATAGGTTAAATAATATCTCCCAGTAACAGGAATTGTAAATATATCATTTGAAGCATTCACTGTAAAATTACCGAGACTTTGGTTATTGGAAAGTGGAATATTAGTTCCGCCTAATATAACTGAAATGGGACCACCTGACGTATTATTAGCGAACATGGAGTTTGTTGTAATATTAGGCCCGGTGATGCCTGTAGGCCCGGTGATGCCTGTAGGCCCGGTGATGCCTGTAGGCCCGGTGATGCCTGTAGGCCCGGTGATGCCTGTAGGCCCGGTAATGCCTGTAGGTCCAGTGGTGCCTGTAGGCCCAGTAGGACCTGTAAGCCTGTATGGAAGTATAATTTCAAGAGCTATTGATAATAGTCCTTTTTTCATTTTTTCATTCTTATCTTGAATATAAATCACCTCATTTTTAAATTAAAATGTAACCGATTTAGTATTTTGGAATGGAACTATCATTTTATTATATTAATACTACTAGTTATAGTAACGGTAAAAAGTTTACTTTGTGTAAAATCATTTGAGTATGAAAAAGTAGTTATGGAATTTTACTAAAATGATAGAGGTTTTATTTTGTTAATTAGTAAACAAAATGTGGAATGAGGTAGTAAATTGAACAGTAATGAAAAATTATCTTTGAATAAAGGGATGGTAAGGCCAGAGAATATTGGACCTACTTTTCCGGTTCTTCCGCCAATTTATATTCCAACAGGAGCAACAGGAGCAACAGGAGCAACAGGAGCAACAGGAGCAACAGGAGCAACAGGAGCAACAGGAGCAACAGGAGCAACAGGAGCAACAGGAGCAACAGGAGCAACAGGAGCAACAGGAGCAACAGGAGCAACAGGAGCAACGGGAGCAACAGGAGCAACAGGAGCAACAGGAGCAACAGGAGCAACAGGAGCAACAGGAGCAACAGGAACAACAGGAGCAACAGGAGCAACAGGAGCAACAGGAGCAACAGGAGCAACAGGAGCAACAGGAGCAACAGGAGCAACAGGAGCAACAGGAGCAACAGGAGCAACAGGAGCAACAGGAGCAACAGGAGCAACAGGAGCAACAGGAGCAACAGGAGCAACAGGAGCAACAGGAGCAACAGGAGCAACAGGAGCAACAGGAGCAACAGGAGCAACAGGAGCAACAGGAGTAACAGGAGCAACAGGAGCAACAGGAGCAACAGGAGCAACAGGAGCAACAGGAGCAACAGGAGTAACAGGAGCAACAGGAGCAACAGGAGCAACAGGAGCAACAGGAGCAACAGGAGCAACAGGAGTAACAGGAGCAACAGGAGTAACAGGAGCAACAGGAGTAACAGGAGCAACAGGAGCAACAGGAGTAACAGGGGCAACAGGAGTAACAGGAGCAACAGGAGTAACAGGAGCAACGGGAGTAACAGGAGCAACGGGAGCAACAGGTCCAACTGGAGTTATTGGCCCCATAACAACAACTAATTTATTATTTTACACTTTTTCAGATGGAGAAAAACTTATATATACAGATTCAGATGGGCTAGCTCAATATGGTACAACTCACATATTATCTCCAGATGAGGTTTCGTACATTAATCTGTTTATTAATGGAATACTTCAACCACAACCATTATATCAGGTTAGTACTGGTCAGCTAACTTTATTAGATAATCAACCACCATCACAAGGTTCTTCAATTATTTTACAATTTATCATTATTAATTAAAAAAGACAGATTCTTAAATAAAAAGGATCTGTCTTTTTGCTCTACATTAAAGTAGTTAAAACTAAGTGACGATAAATTCGATTGTAATTGGAATTCCGCCGTCTAATGCATCTCCGCCAGGAATTGTAATAGCACCAGTAGGTCCAGTAGTAACACTGGAGTTCACACTAGGTTGAAGAATGCCGTTTACATATAAGTTATAATACGTAAAAGTCGGAAAAGCAGTTGCAGTAGTACCAGCATCGTTTAAACAAGCTGTAGCAGCAATTGCAAAAGCTGCACCAGTTCCGGTTCCAGCTCCTAGTGTAGATGTGAATCTTCTGGATGCCATAAATGGTTGAATAATTGGCAATTAATTTTCACTCCCTAAATTATTTTTTGAACAAAGTATGGGATAACTTGTCCAATATATTGTATGAAAGTTTTTGATAATAGAAACGGCTTCATGATAATAGAAGGAACACAATTTTAGTAAAGGTATTGTTGTTAATTGGTGGTTATATGCCAATGTTTAGTTTTTATACTCAAGTTAAAATGTGCTTTTAAACCTAAGAGATAAACGTGGAAAAATAAAATAAACTTTTAAGTTTAGGTGTTTAATCTAAGCAGTCAATTATTAAAAACATATAATTAATATGTGAGTCATGAACATAATTAAATATCGTTCTTTCAGTTTAATTATAATTCATGTTTCCTATTTTAAGTGAATGAAACCTATACACAATTTTATTGTTCTTATAATAGGAAAATACTCAAATAAAAGAAAGGTAAGGAGGAAATAAATGAAACATAATGATTGTTTTGGTCATAACAACTGCAATAATCCGATTGTTTTCACACCAGATTGTTGTAACAATCCACAAACAGTTCCAATTACTAGTGAACAATTAGGAAGATTAATAACTTTACTAAACTCTTTAATTGCGGCTATTGCAGCGTTTTTTGCAAATCCAAGTGATGCAAACAGATTAGCTTTACTCAATTTGTTTACTCAGCTATTGAACTTGCTAAATGAATTAGCACCTTCTCCAGAAGGAAATTTCTTAAAACAATTAATTCAAAGTATTATTAACTTACTTCAATCCCCTAATCCAAATCTAAGTCAATTACTTTCTTTATTACAACAATTCTTCAGTGCTCTTGCACCATTCTTCTTCTCTTTAATTCTTGATCCTGCAAGCTTACAACTTCTATTAAACTTATTAGTTCAACTAATTGGTGCTACTCCAGGAGGAGGAGCAACAGGTCCAACAGGTCCAACAGGTCCAGGAGGAGGAGCAACAGGTCCAACAGGTCCAACGGGTCCAGGAGGAGGAGCAACAGGTCCAACAGGTCCAACGGGTCCAGGAGGAGGAGCAACAGGTCCAACAGGTCCAACAGGAGCGACGGGTCCAGCAGGTACTGGTGGTGCAACAGGTTTAACAGGAGCAACAGGCCCAACGGGAGCAACAGGTCTAGCAGGAGCAACAGGCCCGACAGGAGCAACAGGTCTAACAGGAGCAACAGGCCCGACAGGAGCAACAGGTCTAGCAGGAGCAACAGGCCCGACAGGAGCAACAGGCCTAACGGGAGCAACAGGAGCAACAGGAGCAACTGGTGGCGGAGCTATTATTCCATTCGCTTCGGGTACAACACCAGCTGCGTTAGTTAACGCGTTAATAGCTAATACAGGAACTCTCCTTGGGTTTGGTTTTAGTCAGCCTGGTATAGCTTTAACGGGTGGAACAAGTATCACGTTAGCGTTAGGTGTAGGTGATTATGCATTTGTAGCACCACGCGCAGGTGTTATTACGTCATTAGCAGGTTTCTTTAGTGCAACAGCTGCATTATCTCCATTATCACCTGTTCAAGTGCAGATACAAATATTAACTGCACCAGCTGCAAGTAATACGTTTACAGTACAAGGCGCACCTCTATTATTAACACCAGCATTTGCTGCAATAGCAATTGGTTCTACAGCATCAGGGATCATACCTGAAGCTATTCCAGTAGCAGCTGGGGATAAAGTATTATTATATGTTTCCTTAACAGCAGCAAGTCCAATAGCTGCAGTAGCTGGATTTGTAAGTGCAGGTATTAATATCGTCTAGTTTGCTGTAATGTCTGTTAGAAATTTGAACTGGCATTTGTATATAGCCCTTCCTAATTGTATTAGGAAGGGCTATATTTTATGGAAAGATAGGCGATAAATCAATTGAGAAAGTACTCTTTGTTAAAAAATCAAAATTTATGATTTATAATCTATTGTTTATGGAATAAGTTATAGGATATGAAAAATTATCTATAAATAAAAAAGATGAATTCTATTAGAAATAGAATTCATCTTTTAAATAAAAGGGAAGTACATTATTTATCGTGAGCGTTGCAATGTTATTGTTCAAATTAATAATAAACTATTTGTTTTTATTACAGTTACATCCTTTTTTCTTTACATAGCCTTGCTCGGCTAAGTCTCTTTGTGATTGGGAATTGGAAGATTGAGAATTTGAAGACTGAGAGGATGCTGATGAACTACTATTTTTATTATTAGAGTAGTTTTTTCGATAGTTATAATTACTCATAGTACTATCACCTCCAATTAAATATATAACTATTATATGTAGCTATTCTATTAATTGTTACGATAATAAATAGGAATGGGTATACAATAAAAAAATCTCCTACGTATTTTCCGAGGAGATAAATAATTGTCCTTTCATAATATAAATTAATATCCCCAGTAAAGAGGAAAATAATACGAATCTTGGTAATATAAATTTTGTTGTGGATTAGGAGGCTGAGTTGTTGGGTTTATCGTTCCACGGTTTTTATTACAATTTACTGGGGGACCAATTACTGTAGTGGATTGAATAGGGGATACCGCTTGTTTCCATTGTTGCTCATCGAGACAGTAAGTATGGGCCATTATATTAGCGGGAGTTAATCTTAAAATATCAGAACCAAAAATAACTTCTGGTGTTGGGGCATCGAAAATTGCTAATAAATGAGTATTATCTGCTGTAGCAATTTCATAATGCCACCACGCTTGTGGAATGTTGGCAACTTGCCCTGGTTTTATCGGTAAGTTTAATAGTTGATTCGTAAATGGATTAAGTAAAGAAACAACCGCAGATCCTGAAATACAGTAAACAAGTTCAGCTGCATTTTGATGAATATGTGGTTCTACAACATTTCCTGTACTTAAATAGATATCTAATAAAGAAGTATTTTCTAACGTATTTAATTGATTCTCGCCAAGTACGTTTATATAATTTTGGGCATCTTTCTGAAAAAAATTACTTTTATTTAAATCATAAGTGAAATTAATTGAGGGGGAAGTGTAGTCGATATTAGAACTCAATTGTATTACCTGCCTTTCTATTAGTAAGTAAGGTTATAAAATTAGGATATGTGTCTAGTGTTTGTTATGTGCGGTTGTTGGTATCATAATAAATTTGCCTATGCCATAAAGAATATGGGTTGTATTTCGTATTTTGAATAACAGACCAATCCTTTTTCATAGAGGTATTGGTCTGTTATTCAAGATAGTTTTTGCTGAATAATTAATTGTGCTTTAGCGGTATTGGCGTAATTTAGCCACTCTAATGCCAAGTTTTGTTTTAAACCAAAATGGATTTCTATGATGTCAAAATGAGATACCTTTGTTTTAAGTGGAACAGGTATACCGTTGACTTTTGCATTTTTCATGTTATGTGCAATTTTTGGAAATGCAGAGAAAGTAAAATCAATAATTGTAGCACCATCTGGTAAATAAATAGGTTGTAAATCTGAAGTATAAGCCGTTATGGTATTTTCAAATAGTTCGTACGATACTAGATTGTGGAACACAATTGGATCTGTAGTTAATAAATTGTTATGCACAATTGTATCATTCATTATTTTATAAGATATGGATTGGACATTTGCAGTTCTATTATTTAATAAAGAAAAAATGCCATTATCTTTTAATGTTTTTGCTAATTGTGTTTGAATGATAATTGTTTGTTCAGTATTATTCATATTGACTTTAGTTTTTAAATTGTTATTAAAATAGCTATTTTCAAGTGCTATATTGTCTTCGAAATAGTTTATAGTTGGATTGTATAATTGATGTATCATTCCAAGAATTTTATAGCAATCTAGTACACTTGTAGTTGTAATACAAATTTGTGAAACCTCTGATACGTTTTGTATTTCTTGTAATTGTGAGTAAGCAGTATAAATCGGAGGGAACTCATAGCTTATTTCAAATGAAAGGTTAGTATCACAAAAAGAATGAATTCCTTTGCTTAAATTGGTTATATTTTTTTGAAGATGTGGAACATATCCCGTTAAGAATTTAAGTACCTTGCTATATCTTTCTTTATGTAAAAAATAAAGGTGTTGAGATGAAACTATATTCGTATATCCATTCATACTTTGGATTGATGGAAAAAAGTAAAGAACGTGTTAATTTAATATTACATCAATCATTAATAAGGGGTGAAGGTTCATGTCATTTAGTGAAATGATTAGAAATGAAGTGCTTGGCTGGGCAGGTGTCTCTGAAAAACCGCATCGATTTGGCGGCATTGAAATAAATTATGGCAAGAAAGAACTTGGTCATCTGCATGGAGATAAGTTAGTTGATTTACCATTTCCAAAGTTAAAGCGGGATGAATTAGTAAAACAAGGATTGGTCAAACCACATCACGTATTACCTGAATCAGGATGGATAAGTTATTATATAAAGAGTGAAGAGGATATACCATTTGCAATTGAGTTATTTCGTATGCAATATGACCGATTAAAAAAATAATGAAATAAAATAGATGAGTAAAAATATATTTTCATGTCACATCCCTCCTTAATCGTTCGTCTTGTATGTAGAACGATAAGGAGGGATTTTATTATGAAGAAATTTGATGTAGCCATTGTTGGTGGTGGGCTTGCTGGATTAACAGCGTCTATATATTTAGCGAAAGCTGGAAGAAAAGTGATTGTTTTAGAAAAGTCCAATCGCTTTGGTGGTCGAGGGATGACTATTAATAAAAATGGGATCTGTATGAATCTTGGTGCACACGCCTTATATAGAGGAGGAGCCGCATTTTTAACTTTTAATGAGCTCGGTATGAATCTACCGGGTGGAATTCCATCTACAAAAGCACATGGAATATGGAAAGGGGATATTTTCACCATACCAACAGATTTCCGCTCAATTTTATCAACACCACTACTTTCGTGGTCTGCAAAAGTACAATTCTCACGTCTTATGATTCGTTTAGGGAATTTAGATGTAAGAAAAGTTCAAAAAGTGAGCCTAACTACATGGGCAGAAAATGAAATAAAAGATCCAATGGTTCGAAATATATTTTATGCGCTATGCCGAACAACATATACGTTTGCTCCTACAATACAATTAGCATCATCTGTACTAAAGCAAATACAGCTTTCGATAAAAGATGGGGTATTTTATGTAGATGGTGGCTGGGAGACGATAATAACAAAATTAAGAGACATTGCGAATCATGCCGGGGTGCAATTTTTGGATAAAAAGCATGTTTTGGAAATAGAGCATTACGAAGATAAACAAAGAATATATTGTTTTGATGATGAGGTATTTGAAGTAGGTACAGTCATTGTGACGACTCCACCGAAAGAAGCTTGTAACATAATTAAAGGTGTGGAAGGAACAAGTTTGCATAGATGGAGTAAACAATCGGTACCGGTTACTGTTGCTGCATTAGATATTGGTTTGAGACGATTACCTAATCCGACACATCAATTTGCATTAGGGTTAGATCAGCCTATATTTTTCACGAATCAATCAAGAGCAGCTAAATTAAGTGATGATGGATCAATTGCAGTGAGTTTAATTAAGTACCATAATCCTGTACTAGAGATGAAATATACTCATGAAGATAAAGAACAGTTAGAAAGTACAATGGATTTGCTACATCCAAATTGGAAAAGAGAAGTTGTTGCACAACAATATTTACCGAAAATAACAGTAGTATATGATTTTCTTCATATAAACCGAGTTGAAAAACCAGGTCCTAATATACCTGAAATGCCAGGTGTTTATGTAGCAGGAGATTGGGTAGGGCATGATGAAATATTAGCTGATGCTGCAGTGGCAAGCGGAAAACATGCAGCTTTACACATTTTAAAGCATTCCGAAAGTGAGGTAGTTCATCATGGAAACGGAGCAGTTATATGAAGCATATCAACCATTATTATTTTCATTAGCATACAGAATTCTTGGGAGTGTTATGGATGCTGAGGATATCGTTCATGACGTTTTTATCTCGTTAAATAAAATAGAGGACGTTCAATCTATAGAAAATATGAAAGCATATTTATGTAAAATGGTAACAAATCGATCAATTGATAAATTACGTTCAGCAGCACATAAACGGAACGTATATGTCGGAATGTGGTTACCAGAACCATTTGTGGAAGAGACTGATGACCCATCAGAGTCATTTGTAATGAAAGAATCAATTTCTACGGCATATTTATTACTTTTACAACAATTGTCTGAAGTAGAGAGGGTTGTTTTCATATTAAGAGAAGTTTTCGATTATGAGTACGAAGAAATCGCTTCGATTGTTGATAGGAGTAGTGCGAATTGCCGGAAAATCTTTCAACGTGCACGAAAAAGTATTTTAGATAAGCCGAAGCAGTCAAAGTTAAGTACGAAACAAATGGCTGCTTATGTGGAAAAGTTTGTATCATCATTACAATGTGGAGATGCGCAAGGCATGTTAGAAGTATTAAAAACAGATGCGATATTGAAAGCTGATGGTGGTGGCAAAGTTACAACTGCAATTCATCCAATCTATTCTGCAGATAGAATTATTCGTTTATTCTCTGGAATTAGAAGTAAGTTCCCATCAGCGTACAATGTTGATTATAAGATAGTAAATGGTGCCCCAGGTGTTATTGTTAAAGTGAAAAATAAAGTGACTTATGTACTTTCATTCACATTTGAGAATGAGAAAATCTCAAATATTTATATGATGGTTAATCCTGAAAAACTTATGCACTTAAATAGAATAGTATAAAAAAGACGCATTTCTTTAGAAGTGCGTCTTTTTATTATTTCTCTAACATTTCAAGAGGTACGTCTTTTTCGCCAGCTACCTCAAATTTAATTTCCCCGTCTTCTTCATAAATACGTGAAATAATCGGTATAGTAATCATTAATTTTTTATGCTGCTTTCGCTTTCGAGCGGCATCTAAGCTAATCACGTTCATTGTAAGCATCCTTTCTTCTAATAAATATATAAACAAAAGAAAATGCGTCCGGAAAGGGCGCTTAATTGAATTTGAAATACCGATTCATTTAAATGAGGTTTATATGATTTAACAACTGCAATTGAAATAAAAATAGTATGAATGGAATAATTGCACGTAGAAATTAACTTTACCAAAAAACGAAACAATATGCTATAAAAAATTGCAAATCTTTATCATATAACGAGAAAAAGGTTTTCGTTTCGCATATAATGAAAGTAGACGGGCAACGAGAGCTTTCTCATCATATTGCTTTGGAAAGGCGATGAAAAGAATGGATACGTTAGATTCATTATTACTTCAACTTGAACAATATGGAGAAGAGCATGATCGAAATAAAAAAACACGGGAAGAAAAATTACGGAATATTTCTCGTGAGATGGGGCAGTTTTTATCAATTTTAGTAAAAGGGTGTAGCGCAATAAACATTTTAGAAATTGGAACTTCTAATGGTTATTCTACATTGTGGTTAGCTAATGCGGTAGAAGAAACAAATGGAAATGTAACAACTGTGGAGCTTTCTTCAGAACGAGTTGGAGAGGCACTTGTCAATTTTGAAAAGGCAAACTTGTTGCAAAGGATTGATGTTCATAATCAAGAAGCAGGGGCATTTTTAGATGCGCAACTAGATCATTCATTTGATTTTATTTTCCTAGATTCAGAGCGTACGCAATACATGTGGTGGCTTGAGCATATAAAACGCATTTTACAACCAAAAGGTTTTCTAGTTGTTGATAATGCAACCTCTCATGCAAGTGAATTAGCCGAGTTTAGAAAAATGATTGAAGAAGATGAAATGTTTGAAACGGTGTTATTGGCATTCCAAAATGGAGCGTTTGTAGCACGCAAGAAGAAATAGGACTGAGCGTAATATAATTATCACATTGTAAAAGGTGTATGTCAAAATATTGAGTACAGAAGGATAGGAAGAACATAATTTATATAACATACGAAGAATCGGCCTTCAGCATGTGGTTCTCTAGGTCTTAAGTCTGAGGAAAATTATGTTGATTACAGGTATACTTATAGTAAGAAACAGGGAATGACTGCATAAACAGACATTTCTAAAAAAATCGATTTCAAGCAGTCAGAATGCATATGAAATACGATATAATAGATGAAATATAGTGCATATAAATTCGCACATATAAATAAAGGAGCGATTTTGTTGACTGAACTCGAGAAAAAAGAACCTGTATCGGTTGTGAAAGATAATAATGTAGAAGTAGTAGTGGATACAGTTATAAAAGATGAAGAATTAGAGGAACTGAATAAAGAAGCTGATCTTTATGTACAAAAGTTAAATAGCGAGCAAAATACAGATTTATCAAAAGTATTGTCTCAGCTAGGAGATTTAGGGGATAAAGAGCAACAAGCAGCAGGACAAACGTTATCAGCATTAAAACGTCCTGTCACAGCGATGATGAATGGAAAGAACGAAGAAATTCCAAATACATTGTTAGAGTTACGAAAAGTGGTATCAGAGCTTGATCCGAATTCATTAAAAGCAAGTGGTATGAAAAAAATTATGTTTAAAGTATTCAAGAAAAATCCACTTGAAACATACGTGCATAAATATCAATCTATAGATAAGCAAATTGAGGAGATTATAAGATCGCTTCTAATTGGTCGTGATAATTTACAAGAAGATACAGTCGGTCTTGAAATGCTTAAAGAGCAATCACACGATAAAATTCACGCGCTTGATAAGCAAGTATACTTAGGGAAAAAACTTGCTGGCATGCTGGAAGCTGAGAAACAAAATCCAGAACGTCAAAGGGATATTCCATTAATTAATGATGCATTAGAAAAGATTTTAGTGCGTACGCGCAATATGCAGCAAGCGAAAAGTGTGTTATTACAATCTATCGCATCAGTAGACATTATTAAGAAAAATAATGAAAAGTTAACAGAGGCAATTCGTAATGCAATTACGATGACGCAAAACGTTGTAACAGTTTCTGCTGCTATCCAGTTAGCATTAACAAATCAGCGTAAAACAATTGATGCAGTGAATGCAACAAATGAAGCAATTGAGTCTATGGTATTAAGTAATTCTCAGGCATTAAAACAAAATACAGAAGAAACAACGAAATTACTTGAAAATCCTGCAATTAGCATGGATAAATTACGTGAATCATTCCAAAACGTATTTGCTGCAATTGAAGCTTCTGAAAAATCGTCAGAACGTATTATCGAGTCAAGTAAGAAGTTTGTTATTGAACTAGACACATTTAATGATGAAATGAAACAAAAACTCATTCAGCGCCCAAGAAAATAGCAGACTTTTAGAGGAGGTGAAAAAATGAGTTTTATTCAAACTGTATTATTACTACTCGGTACATTGTTTTTAATCGCATTTACTGTCGTTGTTTTAGTTGTATATTTCGGACGTAAACTGTATTTTTCGTGGACGAAGCCATATAAAAGAGCACACGATTCTTTAGATAAGTTATCGAATAAATCATTACCGTTTCTACAAGAATTTACACAACATCCACTCTTTTATCGTTGGATTCGTACGGAAGGAAAAAAAGAACAACATATATTAAATACGCTTTTCTGTGCATCAGGTCAACGTACGAGAGAGCAAGTATTCTCAATGTTACCGAAAGAAAAACAGAAAAAAGTACATGTAATGGCAAAAACGACGAAAAAGCTTACTAATGAAGATATTGATGTAGCAGCGATGAAAGTAAAAGATTTTTTAAGACAAGAAACGCAGCAAACAGTAAAACCGACAGATTTATCGTTTTATAAATTGTATTTTTATGATCGATATCCAGATGCATTAAATACAATTCAAGCGTATAAACGCTCAATAAATCCTTCATTACAACGAACGGTTGATGATATTACAATTTCAGTATTAAATGCTTTGCCATATTATCAAGAGCAGCGTATGTTTGAACAGCAACATAAACTTGAAACGTTCTTAATGAAAGATTTAATAGCGATGCTATCGTTAGTCGTACAATTACCACCTTCACAACGGCCAGAAAAAGAAGAAGAATTAAAAATCTACTTGCAAAATTTCCAAAAAGAAATGGAAGAAGTAGAGCGAGATATTCGTGACTCGATTGATCACGATTTGAATGTGAAGATGAGAGCAGCGACTGAGAAGTTTAAGAATAAATAAAAAAGGCGCCTTAAAGCTATAAATACTTAGCTTTAAGGCGTTTTTTATTACCTGTTATTTTGCTGTAACGGTAGTATGACTAGATGCAACACTTTCATTATGCAATCGATCAACCGCAGTTACTACATACGTATATGTTTCTCCAGGGATAGCCGTTTTATCTACATAAATTTCTCCAGGCTTTGTCTTTCTTACAGTAGTAAGTAAATTTTTCGGATTTTCTATATTCACTTCACTTTTTCCATTCACGCGGTAAATAGCGTAATAAGCAGAATCATTCTCTCTATTATCAATGATACCTACAGCAATACCTTCATCTCTTGGAATTGCACCTTTTAAAGTCGGTTGTTTTGGTGGATCATGATCAAGCCAAGGCATAGAGGGGATTAATGCAGGATATTTATATATGTCTTTTGAGAGTCTATCTTTAATTCCTAGTGGATTGTTATTAATATCTTTCAAGCTAAAATGCATACTACCTTTTATTTCAGGATATAACCGATTTAATTCAATTTGTCTTGGATATTCTTCTGGATTAGACCAAGCTGGGACAGAATTATTATTAATTTTATAGGCCGCCTGACCGATGTATAGGTGGATCGGTTTATTATTTGTTTCTTTTACCCACCAATCTACTAATATGTCATACGCAGCAGGAGTGAAACCTATATTCCAATATATTTGCGGTGTGATGTAGTCAATGTAACCTTTTTGTATCCACTCACGTGTATCAGCATAAAGATCATCAAAGTTTCTTTGGCCGGCAGTTGTGTTAGAGCCAGTCGGATCATCAGCTATATTTCGCCATACGCCAAATGGGCTTATGCCAAATTTCACATATGACTTTTCTTGTTTAATAGCAGTATTTAAATCTCTTACAAGTTCATTTACATTGTCACGTCGCCAATCTTCTATATTTGTAAATCTACCGTTATTATATAATTCGTACGTTTTTTGATCGGGGAATTGTTCACCCACCACTTTATATGGATAAAAATAATCATCCATATGTAATGCATCAACATCGTAATTTTGTACGATTTCTAAAGCACCTTCAGTTATAAACTTTTTTACTTCTGGAATACCGGGGTTGTAATATAATTTTCCGCCATAAGGTACAACCCAATCCGGGTGCTGTCTTGCAGGGTGATTATTTGATAATCGATTTATATCAGTGTGATTCATTGTTATTCGGTATGGATTAATCCATGCGTGAAATTCTATATTTCTTTTATGTGCTTCTTCAATCATAAATGCTAGTGGGTCGTATCCGGGATCTTTTCCTTGTGTACCGGTAATATATTCAGACCAAGGGCCGTAATTGGAAGGATAAAAGGCATCAGCAGTTGGTTTTATTTGTACAATGACTGCATTCATACCAGTGTTTTTTACATCGTCTAATAATTTAATAAATTCTTGTTTTTGATTTTCAATTGGTAAGCCAGTTTTTGAGGGCCAATCAATATTAAGAACAGATGCGATCCATACAGCACGTAATTCGTGTTTTTTGTACGTAGTAGTTACTTCAGCATAAGTAAGGTGAGGGGAAATGAAAGAGAAAGGGATGAACAAGATGACGATGCAACATATCATAAATAAACGTTTAACGATCATGTATACGCCTCCTTATCATATGATTATCTAAGATAATATACGAGGCAAGGTTGGCCTTGCAATAGAGAAAATTGTATATTGAAACATTAATTTAATAGGAAAAATATTTTTAATGAAATTTACTTTCAGTATAACTAAATTCATTTACTACTTCATATGCTTGTTAGTAAAGTGAAACTTCCTTTCATTTGAAGGGGAATAAATTATAAGTATAGGAGGATTCATAAATGAAGGTTTTGTTCGTTTGTTCTGGAGGAATGTCCAGCGCAATTGTTGTAAACGCTTTAAAAAGGGAGGCGGAGAAAAAGGGTATGAACATGGAAGTGCATGCGATTGGAACAAATGAGGTAGAGGAAGAAGTAAAGAATGGCTGGGACGTTGTAATGGTTGCACCTCAAGTTAGACATCGATTTGATTCTGTTAAAAAATTCGCAGAAGAGGAATCTATCCCGTGCGGTATTATACCGCCGCAAGCATATACACCTCTTGGTGGACCGACTTTATTAAAGACTGTAAATGATTTAATTCGTTAGGGGGAACCGTTATGAATAAGTTTGTCACGTTTCTCGATAAAAACTTATCTGGACCGATGGCAAGACTTTCTGAACAGAGACATTTACAAGCAATCCGTGATGGAGTGATTTCAGCATTACCATTTATCATCGTAGGAAGTTTCTTTTTAATCATAGCATTTCCACCTTTACCGAAAGATAGTTTCATATCCGTTTGGGCATTAAAGAATCAAACAAGTATATTAATACCATATCGGTTAACGATGTTTATTATGTCTTTATATATAGCATTTGGAATAGGATATAATTTGGCGAAAAGTTATAAACTAGATGCTTTATCAGGAGCACAGCTTGCAGTATGTTCACTGCTATTAACATTAACTCCTGAGTTAATTGATAAAAAAGGATTTATGCTTCCGATGACAAATCTCGGAGGTCATGGATTATTCGTGACGATGATTGTTTCTATTTTATCCGTAGAGATTTTAAGGTTTTGTAAGAAGAAAAATGTAATGATTAAAATGCCAGAACAAGTACCGCCATCTGTGTCGCGTTCGTTTGAAGCACTTATACCTGCTGCATTCGTTATTATTATAATGAGTCTAGTAACTGTCGTTTTTAGCATTGATTTACACCATGTTGTTGATAAACTAGCAGCACCATTAGTAAAAGCTGGCGATAGTTACTTCGGTGTAATGATTCCAGTGTTTTTAATTACGTTTTTTTGGTCATTCGGAATCCATGGTGTGTCGGTTGTTGGAACTGTTGCTCGGCCATTATGGGAAGTATATCTAGGGAAAAATGGAGAAGCAGTTGCTAGTGGAGCAGATCAGTTGCCATTTATTTCACCAGAGCCGTTATATCAATGGTTTATATGGATTGGCGGTTCTGGTGCGACATTAGGGCTTGTATTAGCTATGATTGTATTTGGTCGATCAAAATATTCGAAAGCATTATCAAGAACCTGTATTGTTCCGGGTATTTTTAATATAAATGAGCCAGTCATATTCGGATTACCGATTGTACTAAATCCAATTTTAATTATCCCATTTATCATTACACCACTTGTAACGGCAACTGTTGCATATTCTGCAACTGCAATGGGATTTGTAACACCAACGCATATTATGCCGCCATGGACATTACCTGCTCCAATTGGTGCTTATTTAGCAACAGGTGGGGATTGGCGTGCGATTGTATTAGTTTTTATAAATATAGCAATATCGTTCCTTATATATTTACCATTCTTTAAAATGTACGACAAAAATATGCTTGAAATTGAGAAGAGTGGTGAAGGCGAATCTGTTAATCCATAATCTTTATGCTTTAATTTATGAGTGATAGGTATTTTGCCTATCACTTCTTTCACATGAAGTCCAGAGAGGATGAAATGGAATGAATATAAAATTTAGTTATAAAGGTGTATTTTTATTATTATTTGGAGTGATATGTGCGAATTTACTTTTTGTGCCTTTATTAAGAATGCTACATCTATCACAAATGCATAGTATATGGCTTGTTACAAGCATTGCGGCAAGCATTTTGCTTACAGTAGTTGTTTCTTTCATTGATGGATCGTTTGCATCGAAAGCTCAGTTGTTTTTTAGATTTATATTCTTTTCGATCGGTTGTACGTTTGTAACTTACATGATTGTTTTTTAATAAATAGGAGGTCACGCATGTTATGTATATTGCAGGTGTAATGTCCGGTACGTCATTAGATGGAATAGATGTAGCGCTCGTTCGTATAGAAGGGAGTGGTGTAGATTCTAAGGTTAAACTCATCCATTTTACTACAGTTCCATTTCGTAATGATATAAAAAGTGAAATACAACAAGCATTATCAATAGAAAATTCAAATGTCCAACTCATATGTAGTTTGAATTTTAAGTTAGGTTTATGTTTCGCCAACGCTGTAAAAGAAGTTTGTAAAGAGGCCAATTTTTCTTTGGAACAATTAGATTTGATAGGTTCTCACGGACAAACGATTTATCATCAGCCAAAGCCAGAAGGGAATATGATAGCTTCCACATTACAAATTGGGGAGCCTGCAGTAATAGCATATAACACGAACACGACGGTTATCTCAAATTTTCGAACGATGGACATGGCAGCAGGAGGACAAGGTGCACCACTTGTGCCATATTCAGAGGTTATTTTGTATCGTGATCCAAGTAAAAATAGACTACTACAAAATATCGGCGGGATTGGTAATGTTACCGTAATACCAAGTCAAAAAAGTGATCAGAACGTTATAGCTTTTGATACTGGTCCAGGGAATATGATAATTGATGAAGTATGTCAAAGGTTATTTCAGTTGCCATATGATCAAAATGGTGAAATTGCAAAACAGGGTAGAGTTGTAGATGAAATTTTGACATATTGTATCAGTCATCCATTTTTGAAAATGAATCCACCGAAATCAGCAGGTAGAGAACAGTTTGGAGAAAAATTTGCAAGTGAATTATTGAAGCGGTTTGAAAAGCATAGTAAAGAAAATATATTGACGACTGTCACGATGTTTACTGCAAATTCAATTGTTCATCATTATAAGAAGTTTATCTTGCCGTATTATGAAATCGATGAGGTGATATTAGGCGGTGGTGGCAGTTATAATAGCACACTTGTTGAAATGTTGCGAAATGGATTGAAGGATGAAAACTGCGCAATATTCATTCAAGAAGATATAGGCTATTCTTCAGAGGCGAAAGAAGCTATTGCCTTTGCAATTTTAGCAAATGAAACATATCATCGTAATCCGAGTAACGTGCCGAGCGCAACAGGTGCAAAGAAATCTGTAGTTTTAGGGAATGTAACGTACCCTTCAATATGAAGAAAATGAGGAGAACGTATATGAAGTATATGATTGGAATAGATGGCGGGGGAACGAAGACAGAAGCAATTGCATTTGATAAAGACGGAAATGAACTTGTAAGAGCTAATAGTGGATTTGGAAACATATTAATAGATTTTGAAGAAGCTCTTGTGCATATTATGGAAGCGATTGATCATTGCCAGATAAGTGTAGTGAAAGAGCATTGTGTGTGTATTTGTTTAGGATTAGCAGGTATAAGTGGAGCAAATATAAATGAATTAACATTACGTCTAAAAAAGAAGTATGGAATACAAATTGAAGTTTTTAATGACGCAATGATAGCACATGCAGCCGCTTTAGAAGGAAAGGATGGAATTTTAACGATTGGTGGCACAGGTGCGATTTGTCTAGGGAGAAAAGGAGAAGTACATGAGTATAGCGGTGGATGGGGACATATTTTAGGAGATGAAGGAAGCGGATATTGGATTGCATTACAAGGTTTAAAGAGAATGGCAAATCAATTTGATCAAGGCGTTACACTTTGTCCATTAAGCTTAAGGATTCAAGATGAGTTTCAATTATTAACATCGTCTCATATAAAAAGACTAGTTTATAGTTCTTCAAAAGATAAAGTTGCAGCAATCGCACCATTAGTTATTCGGGAAGCTAGAAATGGGAATGATGCTGCACATGAAATTATGATGCAAGCTGGAAAGGAATTAGCAAGGATTACAATAGATGTTTATAACAAGATGCAGTTTGATTTATCAGCTTCCATTGCAGTAAGTGGTAGCATATTGCGTTTCGTTCCTGAAATATATGATGAATTTAAGAAATGCTGTGAGAAAAGCATAGGAAAAGTTACATTTACATCACAATCACAATCTGCAGTGAAAGGAACATATTATTTAATGAAAAATACATATTTTAAAAAATAGCTGTATGAGAATTTTTGTATGATTTGTAAATATATGATGTTAAAATGTATAAAGGGATGTGGATAGAAACGTACAATATACATAGTTCTTGAATATTGTATAAGTACTCCTACGTAGAAAGTGAATGATTACATGATTAATAGTATGCAATTTTTGTATTTGGTCGCTTCTTATTTATTTGGAAACATATTGACCGCTTATATAGTAACGAAATGGAGACATAACGTTGATATTCGTGATGAAGGAAGTGGTAATCCTGGCGCAAGAAACATGGGGCGCGTATATGGAAAAGGGTATTTCGTTGCTACATTTTTAGGTGATGCGATCAAAGGGGCAATCGTAGTTTCTATTGCAAAATACCTTTTTGAAGATTCTACATTCGTAATGCTAACATTATTGGCTGTAATAATTGGACATATTTATCCAGTTTTATTTAAAGGTAAGGGCGGTAAAGGTATTTCAACATTTATCGGAGGACTAATCGCATTTGATTATTTGATAGCGCTTACCCTCGTTGCAGTTTTCATTATATTTTATTTAATCTTTAAAGGATTTACGAAGCCAGGACTAATTACAATTGCTTGTTTACCACTTTGCATGATTTTGTATTCTTACTCAATTGTTACGACTATTTTAAGTGCACTCATCATTGTACTTATTTTATATGTAAATCGCGAATGAAATAAACATTTAATAAGTGGGGTTAATCTCCACTTATCATTTTTTATTAAATAGATAAAGGAGATAGGGCATGGGGTTAATTTATAAAGTTGCTGATCAAGTTTGGGAATTTGAAAGTATTCATAAATTGAATTATAAAACATTTGTAGAAGAAATTCCGCAACATGAAGAAACGAAAGATCGTGTTCGTATAGATCGTTTTCATGAAGAAAATACATATTTAATTTGTTTGGATGACGATAAGTTAGTAGGTATGGTTGCGTTGCGAGGAAAACGACCATTCTCGTTAGATTATAAAATTTCAAATCTAGATTTTTATTTGCAAGAACATGGAGAAAACGTATATGAAATTCGTTTACTTTCAGTAGAAAGTGCATATCGAAATGGAAGAGCGTTATTAGGTTTAATTCGCTTTTTACATCGTTATTTGCTTCTAAATGGATATGAATTGGCACTCATTTCTGCAACAACACGTGAACTACCTTTATATGAGCAAATGGGATTCAAATCTTTCCATTCGTTAGTTGGTACAGAAGCAGCAGCATTCCAGCCAATGTATGTTACCCCTGCTATGTTTGAAGCGTCGAGTGTTGGGGGAATTATGACGAAAGAGTATACGTTTTTACCCGGCCCAGTAGATATTGAAGAGAATGTTCGAAAGGCATTTTCTACTAAGCCTATTTCACACCGTTCTAAGTCATTTCAAGTGACGATGGATAATGTAAAGAAACGATTACTTCAAATGACAAAAGCAAAACGTGTGCAAATCATGTTAGGAACAGGGACATTAGCGAATGATGCCATTGCTTTACAGTTACGTTCTTTAAAAGGAAAGGGGCTCGTATTAACAAATGGGGAATTTGGTAATAGATTAGTCGGGCATGCAACACGCGCGCAATTACATTTTGATACGTATAAAAAAGAAATGGGGGAACCATTTCTTTATGCAGAATTAGAAAAAGTAATGGAAAGTGGAAATTATGAATGGCTTTGGTTTGTTCACCATGAAACATCAATTGGAATGTTAAATGATTTAGACGAGCTAAATGCTCTAAGTAACAAGTATCAACTGAAACTATGTGTAGATTGTATCAGTTCGATTGGAGCAATACCAATAGATTTAAAGGATATATATTTTGCAAGCGGTGTTAGTGGAAAAGCGATTAAATCATATACAGGATTATCTTTTGTTTTTCATAACCATATTGTAAAAATAAATGAAGCAGTACCGGCCTATATGGACATTGGCATGTACGAAGAAAATGAAAGTATTCCATATTCTCATTCATGGAATTTAATTAATGCTTTGCAAGAAGCATTGAAGAGATTTGAAGATGAAACAGCATTTGTAAAAATAAAAGAGACATATGATTATATGGAAGAAGCTATTACGACTATAGGATTAAACCTTGTTTCACCTAAAGAACATGCCGCGCCAATTATACTTACGATTCAATTAAGCGAAGGCCAGTCCTCTAAAACGATAGGTGATGAGTTAGCATTACAAGGATATATTGTCCATTATGAATCAGCGTATTTACAAAAGAATAACTGGATCCAAATTGCATGCCTAAATCATTACAAAGAACGTGATATGAAAAGGATGTTGAATTGTTTACAAATGTTTGTATTACAGAGTGAGGTACATATATAAAGACTTTTTCTTAATATAGATGGTTTCGTATAAAGGAGTTGCTACATACGAAAACTTAGGAATAGAACATTGGAAGAGGTGTTAGTATGATAACTAAAAAACTACCATTACATATAGACGATATTAAAAAAGCTCAAAGCATTCTGGATAGAAATGCTCGTAAAACTCCATTAGTAAAATCATTTTATTTGACTAGTAAAACGGGTGGAGAAATTCACTTGAAATTAGAAAATATGCAATTAACAGGTTCGTTTAAATTCCGTGGTGCGTTTAATAAAATGTCACAGCTGACAGATCAAGAAAAAGAGAGAGGAGTAATTGCTTGTTCTGCTGGTAATCATGCGCAAGGAATTGCTTTATCTGCTCATTTACTCGGTATTAAAAGTAAAATTGTAATGCCGATTTCTGCCCCTCAAGCGAAAGTTGATGCAACGAGAGGATATGGATCTGAAGTGGTTTTACATGGTGAAACCTTTGATGATGCGAAGGCAAAATGTGAGGAGATTATTAGAGAAACAGGTGAAACATACTTACATCCATATGACGATGTAGAAGTAATGGCTGGTCAAGGTACAATAGGATTAGATATTCTTGATGATATGTGGGATGTTGATACGGTCATTGTACCAATTGGTGGAGGAGGAATTATTTCTGGAATTGCTGTTGCATTAAAATCTTTTAATCCGTCGATTCATATAATTGGTGTCCAAGCAGAAAATGTTCATGGGATGAAGGCATCTTATGACAAAGGTACAATTATAGAACATTATGAGGCACCTACGATAGCAGATGGTTGCGCAGTAAAAATACCAGGCAATTTAACTTTTGAAGTTGTAAAAGAATTAGTAGATGATATTGTAACAGTATCAGAAAAAGAGCTGGAAGTAGCGATGAAAGACTTATTACAGCGTGGGAAAGCTGTTGTAGAAGGTGCAGGTGCTTTAGCTACTGCTGCTCTACTTTCAGGGAAAGTGGATACATATATTAAAGGGAAAAAAGTAGTAGCGGTTATATCTGGTGGGAACGTAGACTTACAGCGTATTTCGAGTGTTTGTGAGCAATTTTTTGTAGCGAATGAAGTGAAATAGTTTTATGAAAAAGGAGCTAAGTGAAATTATATTAGCTCCTTTTTCATTATGTTTGTGCGGGAGTAAATAATGACTCCATTTTTACTTTGCTCTTTTCTCGAATTTCAGCGTCTGCATGGCGCATCACGTATTTATGAGCTACAGCGATCGCCAAAACATCATCTAATAAGCCAATCCCAATAATAGCAGCTATATCTGGAATGAAATCGATTGTTAATACGTAATAAGATAAAGCGGCTAATATGATGAACTTCGCTTTAGTAGGTAATCCTTTTTTTCTCATTATGTAATATAAAATAATACTTTCATATACGCTAGATTTACCGAGATTTGCTGAGCTTTTCTTGAATTTTTTCCAAAGTGTCTGTTTCTCCATATAAACACTCCTTTTACAAAAACATAGATTTTTTAAAAGGATAGACAAAGAAGTGAGGAAATAATCAATTTTATTGTTTTTCTTATTGTATATTTCCATGAAAATAGGGAATTACCTGTTCAAAATAATAGAATGTTGGGTATGTAACGATTCTCAGTGTTTTGTTACGTGGTATGTGTTCGTGATACGGCGGTAATAAATCAGCATACTCTTGTGATATTTGGCAATACACAGAAACAGGAGATGTACCTGGTATCGGGAAATATGACCTTAATTTACTTATAGGGAAATAAGTCACTGTCTTGCTTAACTAGAGCAGCACAAGAGCAAATAGAAGTAGCTAAACAATATATAATCCAATTAGGAGTTTTTTAAGTGAGTACATTGAAGATATTAGGGGAGCATAACATCGTTAAAAATGGCAGCTGATTTCATTTTACAACTTGATGGATTAACATATTTTACTTCTGATCCAACTTCAGATGCTCAATTTAAATAAGTTGGAGGAGCATCTTGATTGTAGAGATTGGTAGTATGAGTATTAACTCAATATCAATACGTCGACTGTTATTCTTTTAACTATGACAACAATTCCTCGACTCCGACGCAATCTATTAAAAGCACTTTTAATGAAGGGGCTATTTTAATGGTCTCTTCAATATCTAAATTTCCAAAACCCACTGTATATAATCCGAATCCTTCTTTTCCATCTATATATAGTAATGCCATTCCACCTTCATCATCACCAATTGCTAGTGAATTTGGTATATATTTTTGAATATCATGTGCTTCATTCATCTCTATGCAATCAATAGGGCCCCAAATACGTATGTAAATTTCATTTTTTACATTAATCTCTGCATTTGTACATTGTTGAATTACTTCTAAATAATCTAATGGCACATCTATTGATGAGAACTTTTGTAATTTTTGAATAGCCTCTTTACTCGCTGGTGATTCATAAGCTTCTAATGTGAAGGCCTTATTTAATTTTTCTAGAATATTCATTAATAATCAATCCTTTCTTAACTTTACTTTAAGTTTATCAAGCATTTTATATTGTTGTTCTAAAGTTTCTGAAATGTTTTCTTTAGAAAATCCTGCGTGTTCAAAAGCAGATAGAAGATTTTTTAATTCATCTTGTAAAGCAGAACTCCATTTTCGATTACCTAAGCTTAAACGCCCACCGCGTAATTCTGTGCATTAGAAATTATGGTGTGAGATAATCCTTTTCATGACCCGATAGTCACTGTTGGTGCGAGTTTCTCGACGGATGTAAGACCAGCTACTGCCATTCTAGCCGCTATATCTCTGGCTGATTTTTTATCATCAAATCCTGTTTCCTCTGAACACACATTGCATCTTCTATCATTGTAACATCTTGATCATCTCTGTATTACGGAATTTTTCGGCACTTAGTTTCGAATCTGCTCTTACTTGTATAATTGAATTGATAGATGTAAAAGCATTTGGTCTTGCATCATTAAACCTTTGAATGCACAGTTGATAAGAGGCTCAAATCCATTGAAAACACAAATGCTCTATTTCATTATAGATTCTGTATTTCTTCTAGCATTTCAGGTGTTACTTTGTTTTGAATTATTTTTTCCTCTCTTTTCTCCCATCTTCTTGAAAGTAGTCACTTCGGTGATGGCTTTTTATTTTCTCAGATGAAGCCGATGAGTTTGAGTTTTAGAATTTTATCGTGGTATTATTTATGTAACAAGGGGATGTTGTAAGAAAAAATACAAGTTGAGGGGAAGATGAGAATGGGAATTTATAACTATGAAGCGAAAGAGGATTTGCAAGTAGGAGAAGTTTGTTTAGAACGAGATATTTATGAAATTATAAACTTTTACAAGAAAGGGTCAATAGTTTTATGTGATTCAGTATCTCGTTTCAGTGCGAATTCAGACAGAATGTTTAAAGTGATAAATAGGATAGAAACATATATGCATAAAAATAAAGACTATACATATCAGGTTTCGGATAGGCCCAAGTTGATTTATGTAGTTGAACAGGTAAGATAAGGAAAGCATTCATAACGGATGCTTTTTTCTTTGTTATATAGAATGTACACATTAAACGTGAATTTGAAAGAAATGTATGTAGATGATTTAATTTATTAAACATTTATTAAGCGGTATGGGGGAAGCAAAATGAAGATAATAGAACTACCAATTGAATTCGAATTTAACGGGAAAAAACAATGTATTTTTCCAAGTTTAATTATATTACATAATGAATTAACATTAGTCGATACAGGATATACAAATTTTTTACCTTTAATTGAAAATGCAATATTAAAACATGGGTATGAGCTGAAAAACTTAAAAAATATAATTATTACTCATTATGATGACGATCATATAGGATCTTTATATGATTTCCAAGTTAAATATCTTCACGTTCATATTATTGCTAGTGAAATTGAATCTAACTACAATTAATGGTGATATAAAATCAGAGAGATTAGTTCAAGCAGAAGAAATGTTAGAACGTATGCCAAATGAAGAAAAAGAATTTGGTAAATGGTTTATACAACAGTTAAAAAATATAAGACATATTTTCGTCGATGAAAAAGTACATGATGGCCAAATGATTTTGAATGGTGAATGTCAAATAGTAGCGACCCCAGGACATACTTCGGGACATATTTCATTATATTTTCCGAATTTAGATTTTGTAATTACGGGAGATGCGGCTGTTCAAGAGAATCGTGAGTTAGTAATAGCTAATCCGGATTTTTGCTTAGATATAGAAAAAGCGGAAGAGTCTTTAAAGAGAATTAAAGACCTTAAAGCTGTAAAGTATTATTGCTATCATGGAGGGGAATTCAATATATAAAATAATAAAAAACCGATCTTTTCTATATAAGAAAGATTGTTTTTTTTAATTCATAGATTCTGCAATTTGAATTAAAGCCTTTACGTTATATTTTCCTTGTATATAGCGTTTGTTACCAATTGCAATTGTGTATTGAAAACCATTTTTCTGAAATAGGAGCTCATATGCTGAATCGAAATGAGGATTGTATAATGCTTTTATATTATTTTTTAAGCTATAGAACTTAGCGCCCCTATGTACATAGAAATCTAATTTGTTTTGAACTGGTGAAACAGTGATTTTAAAAATCCCATTAATATCTTCATTGTAGTATTGGAGGTTTAAGTAATCGTTATAGATGTATCCTTGAAATTCGTGAATTTCGAACGGGAATTTTGTAGGAGTAAGTATATGTTCCTTACACTTCATTTCATATTCTTTTACGATAGTAGCTTCTTTCATAAGTGGATTGCCATCATAAATTTGATTTATGAGAGATATTTTATTGTTTTTTGTTACTATTTCCAAAATGAAACCGATAGTAAATTCATCATTAGTGCCTTTGAAATAAGAAATAAGAATTGTAGTATCTTCTTTTGGAGATGGTACGGTTTTAATTTCATGAATAGGTTTTTCCTTTTGGAAAGTAGGTAGTTTAACTCCTTCTGTTACATATGACTGCATTAATTATTTATCATTTTTGAGCAAAGCATGTTTGAATTCACTGATTACATCTGTTTGAGATTTTGCCGTTATAATTGTGGTGGATTGAAAATATAGTAAGTAAAATATGCAAAAAATCCTTATGAATGTAGTTGTCAATTTTATCACCCTATAACTATATTTCCGTAACATTGAAATATATATGTATAGGGGGGAGAAGATGAGTTTATTGTTTGATGTAATTGCAGATATCATTTTATTTTATCCTCGAAATGACATGAAATTAAAACATCATATTGCCAAATTAAGCGAATTTGAGTGGTTTCGAAAGTTACACGAAGATACAAAGTATACAAAATTAATTTGGAGTAATAGAAAAGTTAAGAAGTTCATTTTGTCTTCTACTAACATGGAAGCATTAATAAATTCTGAGAAAAAACAAAAAGAACTTGTCCAACTAGTACATGATGAATATAAAAAAAGAAGATAAGAATTTTTTTATTTTTCATATTTGGGGAAACAAATGGTACAATGAAAGCTAATGTGAAAAATAAGGAAAAGAAGTGGTCAATGTGAAAAACTTTTTAGAATTAGGAATTAGTGAAACGTTTAATCATACATTACGTGAAAATGGAATTACAGAAGCAACCCCAATTCAAGAACAGGCAATTCCTGTTATACTGTCAGGTAAAGATATTATTGGGCAGGCGAAAACAGGAACGGGTAAAACGTTAGCATTCGTGTTACCAATTTTAGAAAAAATCGATCCAGAATGTAGCGATGTTCAGGCTTTAATTGTTGCACCAACAAGGGAACTAGCGCTGCAAATTACAACTGAAATTAAAAAAATGCTTGTGCAACGAGAAGATATTAATGTTCTAGCAATTTATGGTGGTCAAGATGTAGCACAACAATTGAGAAAATTAAAAGGTAATACACATATTGTTGTTGCAACACCAGGACGATTATTAGATCATATACGACGTGAAACTATTGATTTAAGTAATCTTTCAACGATTGTATTAGATGAAGCGGATCAGATGCTTTATTTCGGTTTCTTATATGATATTGAAGATATTTTAGATGAGACACCTGGTAGTAAACAAACGATGTTATTCTCAGCAACGATGCCAAAAGATATTAAAAAATTGGCGAAACGTTATATGGATGAGCCGCAAATGATTCAAGTACAAAGTGAAGAAGTAACGGTAAATACAATTGAGCAGCGTGTCATTGAGACGACAGATCGTGCAAAGCCAGATGCACTTCGTTTTGTTATGGATCGTGATCAGCCATTTTTAGCAGTTATTTTCTGTCGTACAAAGGTTAGAGCAAGTAAATTGTATGATAATTTAAAAGGACTAGGTTATAATTGTGCTGAACTTCATGGTGATATACCTCAAGCGAAACGTGAAAGAGTTATGAAGAGTTTCCGCGAAGCTAAAATTCAGTACTTAATCGCAACGGATGTAGCAGCTCGTGGACTTGATGTAGATGGTGTAACGCACGTATTTAACTATGATATCCCTGAAGATGTAGAGAGTTACATTCACCGCATTGGCCGAACAGGACGTGCAGGTGGATCAGGTCTTGCAATTACGTTTGTTGCAGCGAAAGATGAAAAACATTTAGAAGAAATTGAAAAAACGCTTGGCGCACCAATACAAAGAGAAATAATCGAACAACCGAAGATAAAACGTGTAGATGAAAATGGAAAACCGCTACCAAAGCCGGCTCCGAAGAAATCAGGCGAATATCGTCAAAGAGATAGCCGTGAAGGTTCAAGAAGTGGTTCTAAAGGTCGCACAAGAAACGATTCAAGAAATAGTTCAAGAAATGAAAACAACCGATCATTTAATAAGCCAAGTAATAAAAAAGGTAGTACAAAGCAAGGGCAGCAAAGACGTGGCCGTTAAATAGTTATAATTGTAAAGAGTCGCAAAATATTGTGGCTCTTTTTTTGTTTGTATACAACAAGGATGATGGCAAGAAAAAAACAAAAATTTCATTCACCGTATTTAAAACTTATAAGGGGAATTTTATAGTCCAAAACCAGTAGAACAAGGGTACTACAACCATGTCGTAATTCAAGAACAAGTGCAACTTACGTATGGACAATATTTAATCGGAAAAAATCGAGAGCAAGCAATTCGTACTAGCTCCTCTGATGATGATACGAATTATGAAAAAATCAATTGGTATAACGATATGAAAACATCTTTTGCAAACAAAGAATTGGCCGATTTGGTAAAAGAAATTTGTAACTTTGTTAGTTTTGTTCGATGGGAACTCGAGATGCACAACTGCCATCCTTATTGGGAAATTGCTTACTACGACGATGAAGATAATGCAGTGTGAAGTTAACAAAAGGGATAGGATAGTATGCGAAATAAGAAAAAAGGACTAGCAGTCGTACCTGCCGTCCTTTAATAGGAGAAAAAGTAATCTTATTTAGAACTACGCATAAACAGAAAATCTGCTTGTAATTAGTTTTGCCATAAATATACGTGTCTATACAAAAAAGGGATAAGTAAAAAAATACTTATCCCAGGAAGGGAAATCCCAAGCACCAAAATGGCTCGTATTGGTCTGCAGGTTCAAAAGTAGTATATGTAAAACAAAAAATCTCATACAAAAAGCAGACAACGATTTTGGTTGTCTGCCAGTGAGCTCAATGAGTTAGCTAATTGTGATAATTTGCATCCCCATTGCGAGAAGAGTGAAGTTGCTAGTTCAAACAGCTTGTTCGTATTATTTTCGATTCCCTAAAAAATATACAGAGAAAGCAGATAAGTGAAAAATCTATCTGCTTCTGCTGTAACAAAAGAAAGAAGTATTAGCCGTGGACACGGCGGCTTGAAAATAGTATGTATTTTTATTTGGAAAATATTCAGGAGGTGAAGAAACATGGAATGTTTAATAAATGGTGTTTGCGAAATTAATCAACTAATTAGTAAAACAAAGTAGAAAAAGAATGAGCAAATATAACAATAAAAAGGTAAATGTTCAAAAGAGTGATGAGTATAAAGTAAAACAGAATAGCTATATTAAAGCTTGATTTTCATAAAAAATAAAGCACACATATAAGTGTGCTCTTATGAACGCTTTAAATTTATGTGACTACATAGTCACCATACAATAAAATATGCTTGTTTAATATAAATGTGTGTTAAATCTATAACATATATTTTGGAATGTATAAGGAATATTAAATGTTGAATGTTAATTAGTTAAGCATATTGTTTTTATTAACGAATTTGTGCAACTGTTAAAGCGGCAGAACGAATATCTACTGTACCAATTACTTCAACGGGTACAATTTGAATTAAATCACCAGGGTTTAAGTTTATTAGAATGACACCGCTGGATACATCTACTTCACCAGTGCCAATGATATTAGAACGGACTGCGGTTCCTGATCCTGCAATAATATTAGTTGATGAGTTTAGTGTTAAGAAAAAGCGCGCTGCTTCCGGGGCTACTGGAACATTATCGAGGCTGATTGTTAATGTATAACTGATTTGATAAATACCAGCTACTTGAATTCTAATACCAGTTCCTGTACTAATTGTATCATTGATTACAGGGACAGTAATGTTTGGATTTGGGCCCGTACTAGGTAGTAGTAGTGGCGTGAATAGTGTGGCAAATTGAGGTGAAGTAGCATTAAAAGCAAAACCGAGAGCTGGTAGTGTACTGGGGGCTTGTGCTCTACAATTAAAGTTCGTGAGCTTACGACTAGATGATCGCATATTTTCACTCCTTTCTTTCATTTAGATTGCGTGAGTAACAACCTCACGTTTTGGACAAGCACAATACAATATATGAAAATTTATAGTGAATAGTGCAGAAGTGTACTGTTATGGGTAACACTAATTGCCTATTGTACAAAGGAGATACTACGCTTACAGAAATAGTTTGTAACCTAAAGTTGAAAAAATAGTATGAATAGAGTTGAAAATGCTATTTAGAAATGAAAGGAAACATAATAAAAAGGAACATACATATAAGCATGCTCTTTGACAAGAAAGGTAGATTTTTATGAGTGGATTCCTCCATACAATAAAATATGCTTGTCCGGTTAATAGTTGAGAAAGGGAGAATGCATATGGAACGAATGGAAGCGTATAACAAAATAAAGATTTCATTTTATAGTAAAGGGGAATAGATATGTGTATTTATTGGGAAAACGTAGTCAAAGAGTTCTTTAAGAGGTAAGAACTGGAACGAAATAAAAGAGCAGCTAGCAAAAGCTAACTGCTCAATACAAGGAGATACAGAGAAGACTACTTTACATGAATGTTGGCATACAGCCTACATTCAGTATTGACCGAATATTTATTTTAAATCCAATTTATTTAAAGTAAACATCCCAACAGATAAAATGGCTGCGCTTGCTACAGAACCTAGCCAGTCTCTCCAGCTTAATGAATTTAAAGATGCATCTGTTAAATTCATAATTAAGAAGATAGCAAACATTAATACACCAAATGCTAAACATCCCCAAAATGTTTGCAAATATTTAATTATCTTCTTTCGGAACTTGCGCATATAAATCACCCTTATTAATAATTTATATTTTTATAAATAAATTATCGCATGTGTAAAAATTAAAAGTATGAAATATGCAAAATTACATATTGGAACTTAACAAAATAATCCATTCATAAGTAAATAGATCGAACAGAGGGAAACCGTTTCGTATGAATCAATTGTCATTTTTTGAAGTTATCGATGAAAAGGAGATGCGTAGATTTGTGGTAAAGGAGCTGAAAAACTACAAAGTATTGTGCATTTGAATGAAGAATCAAGAAAAATAGGATCAAGCGGGGGCATCGTTCTTTTCCTCAAATGAAAGGTGACGGTAAGAAACATGAGATACATTTTAAACAAATTAAACGGAAGTTAAAAAATAAAAATTTATAAAGGAAATAGAAAGTAAGGTGTTGTATATATACAATAACAGGAAACTTTTTACTAATTAAACATATAATTAAAATAGACCGACAGTCGGTCTAGCGGGAAGGAGAACGTGAATGCGAATAATTAAGGAGTATGAGGAGCGTAGAAAAGAAATTTTAGAAACAGCTGAACGATTATTTCTTACGAAAGGTTATACGAAAACAACAGTAAATGACATTTTAAAAGAGATAGGGATAGCAAAGGGGACTTTTTATCACTATTTTAAATCGAAAGAAGAAGTAATGGATGAGATTATTATGAGGATTATTAAAGAAGATGTTGCTAAAGCGAAAGTAATTGTCTCTAATCCAAATATACCAGTATTAGAAAAGTTATTTCGAGTTTTAATGGAGCAATCTCCAAAATCAGGGGATGTAAAAGCTAAAATGATTGAGCAATTTCATCAACCAAATAATGCAGAAATGCATCAAAAAAGTTTAGTGCAGTCTATTATTCATTTATCTCCTGTATTAACAGAAATTTTAGAACAAGGAATTGAAGAAGGGATATTTTCGACTTCATATCCACAAGAAACGATTGAACTATTACTATCTTCAGCGCAAGTCATATTTGATGAGGGGTTATTCCAATGGAAGACGGAAGAAATGATGAGGAGAGTGAAAGCTTATATTAAAATGATGGAAGTATCTGTTGGAGCGAAAGAAGGATCCTTTAATTATATGCTGGAGGTTTTAATGAAACAGAAATGATATTTTTTCTGTTTGTTTATTATAGACCGACAGTCGGTCTAAATTAAAGGAAGGGTGTGATTATGATATCTATTAGTATAAAACCTTCGATGAAAGATTTTTATTTAATGGTGAGTGGGCAAATTATTACTATTTTGGGTTCAACACTTTTACGTTTTGCTCTGTCATTATATGTGCTAGATTTAACAGGGCGTGCTGATATATTCGCAGGATTATATGCGATAACGAGTATTCCGTTTTTGCTAGCTCCTCTTGGCGGAGCGATAGCAGATCGTTTCAATCGCCGTAATTTAATGGTTATTTTTGATTTTATAAATACTGCGATTGTATTAAGCTTTATAGTTTTGTTATTTACTGGATCTGTATCTATTCTATTGATTGGAACAATTATGTTTTTACTGGCAATTGTTAATGCAATGTACGCACCAGTTGTAATGGCAAGTATTCCGCAATTAGTTCCAGAGAAAAAATTAGAACAAGCGAACGGTATCGTAAATGGTGTGCAAGCATTATCTAATATAGTTGCCCCTGTATTAGGAGGAATATTGTACGGCATAATTGGTTTGAAAATGCTCTTGATAATAAGTTGTCTTGCTTTCTTTTTATCTGCGATTTTAGAAATGTTTATTACAATACCTTTTATAAAGAGAGTGCAAGAAAGCCATATCATACCGACAATTGTAAAGGATATGAAAGAAGGGTTTATATATGTTTTAAAACAACCATTTATTTTGAAGGCTATGTTACTTGCAGCTTTACTAAACTTAATTTTGACACCGTTATTTATTGTTGGAGGACCTATTATTTTACGAGTAACTATGCAGATTAGCGATACGATGTATGGAATCGGGATGGGGTTAATTGATTTTGCCACCATATTAGGTGCATTGTCAATCGGTTTCTTTGCTAAAAAGTTACAGATGAAAACATTATATTATTGGATGCTTATTATAGCTCTATTAGTAATACCGGTGGCGCTATCGGTCACACCATTTATTCTTAATTTAGGACACTATCCACCATTTATCCTCTTTATACTTTCTTCTATTTTAATTGCAATGATCATGACAATTGTATCCATCTATGTGATTACTGTAGTTCAAAAGAAAACACCAAATGAGAACTTAGGAAAAGTAATGGCAATTATAACAGCGGTATCCCAATGCATGGCACCGATTGGTCAAGTCGTTTATGGTTTTATGTTTGAAGAATTCAGTATGAAAATTTATTTACCTATATTAGTTATTAGTTTCATAATGTTATTAATAGCAGTTGTGACGAAGAAAATACTATCCAATGAAGGGAACTAGCTTTATATGATTAGGAGAATGTTAAAAAGAGATTTCTCTCAAAATAAAATGATAATTACTATTTTATTTATGTTTATCATGTTATCAAGTCTTTTAATGGCTAGTGCTTTAAGTAATGTTATAAATCTATTGAACTCAATGGATCAATTGGTTAAAGTATCAAACGCACCGCACTTCGTACAAATGCATGCCGGAGAAGTAAATCAAAAGTCAATTGATTCCTTTGTAGAAAAAAATCCGTTTGTAAAAAAACAGCAAACGGCTGAGATGGTTCAAATAAATGGATCTAACATTTTTATTAAAAAGAAAAATCAAGCAGAACATAATAGTGTAATGGACATTAGTTTCGTGAAACAAAATAGTAAGTTTGATTTTTTATTAAATTTAAATAATGAAGTGGTCGATGTTACGAAAGGGGAAATAGGTGTACCCATTTATTATATGCAAAAATATAATTTGCGTATGGGAGATAAAATATGGGTTATTAAAGATAATAATGAACTAGAATTTACGATTTCAGCATTTGTTCGTGATGTTCAAATGAACCCATCAATCGTTAGTTCAAAACGATTTGTAATAAGCAATAAAGATTTTGAAAGAATAAAAAGAAATTTTGGAGAAAGCGAATATCTTATTGAATTCCAGCTAACAGACGAAAATAAAATAAATGAATTTGAAAATCTATATAAGTCATCGAACTTACCACAAAAAGGTCCCTCTATTACGTATTCACTATTTAAAACACTCAATTCATTAACAGATGGAATAATAGCTGCAGTACTTATCATAATAAGTGCATTATTAATGTTAATTGCAATGTTATGTATTAGATTTACGATTATTACTTCGATGGAAGAAGATTATCGGGAAATTGGTGTTATGAAAGCTATCGGCATTACAAGTAAAGATATTCAAAAACTATATGTAACAAAATATGTTGTTATTTCAGCTGGTGGGTGTATATGTGGATATATACTTTCACTATTTGTTACAAAGATATTCACTTCGAATATCACTCTTTATATGGGAGCGGCAGATAAAAGTATTTTACACAATGTTGTGCCATTCATAATTACAACACTATTATTTTTAGTCGTTATCTTGTTCTGTCGTATCATTTTACGGAAATTTAGGGGAATTACGGCAATAGATGCTTTACGATCAAGAGATAATCTAGGAAAGAGGAAGGTGAAAAGTTCTTTTTCTCTTTCTCAAACTAAAATTACAAATGTGAATATATTTATTGGTATACAAGATGTTATAAAAAGATTTAAGTTATATCGCGTATTAAGTATCGTATTAATAATAGCTGTGTTTATGATTGTTGTACCTGTTAACTTTTTGTATACGATTCAGTCACCGAAGTTTGTAAATTATATGGGGACAGGAAAAAGTGATATTCGAATAGATTTACAGCAAACTGAAAATATAGAGAAACGTTTTAAGGGTGTTATTTCATATGTAAAAAATGATAAAGAAGTAGAAAAATATGCAACATTTGTTACGAGTACATTTAAAATGGTAAACGCTGATGGTACACATGAAAACTTAAATGTAGAAATGGGAGACTTCACTAAATTTCCATTAGACTATATCAAAGGTAGGGCACCAAAAAATGAAAATGAAATTGCTCTTTCTTATATGAACGCAAATGAATTAAAAAAGAATGTAGGGGATCGTATCGTTTTATTTGTTGATGGGAAAGAGAAAACACTAACGATTAGTGGTATGTATCAAGATGTAACAAATGGCGGGAAAACAGCTAAAGCGAGCTTTTCTTATAATAACCAAAACATATTATGGTATGTAGTAAATGTAGATTTAAAGTCTAATGTTGATTTGCAAGAAAAAGTGAAGGAGTATAAACAAAAATTTAGTTCTGCAAAAATAACAGATACGGATGATTATTTAACGCAAACTTTAGGAGAAACAATTAAACAATTAAGACTCGTGACTCAAGTGGCTATTTTGATTGCGATATTGATATCAGTTTTAATTACTGCAATGTTTTTCAAAATGTTATTAGCAAAAGATTCTTCGCAAATTTTAATTATGAAAAATATCGGTTTTTCTAGTAAAGATATTCGTATACAGTATATAACACGTTCTATCGTCATTGTATTATTAGGCATTGTGATAGGGACATGTATAGCTGCTACGTTTGGTGAAATGTTAGTAAGTTGGTTAGGGTCTTTTATGGGAGCTGCTCATATAAAGTTTGTCGTGAATCCTATCGTTTCTTATGTAATATGTCCAGCTATATTATGTATATGTGTGACTGCAACAACGCTTTTCAGTAGTTTTACTATGAAGCAAACAAACGATGTAAAGCCAAATGGGGAGTAGGGGTGTATCACTTGAAAAAAATTTTAGAAGTAAAGCAAGTAAACAAAACATATTCAATGGATGGAAATACAAATTATCACGTGTTAAAAAATATAGATTTAGAGATTTATGAGGGAGAATTTGTATCAGTCATGGGGCCTTCTGGTTCTGGGAAATCGACGCTACTATATAATATTAGTGGAATGGATCAAATGTCATCAGGAAGTGTAAAAATTGATAGTACAGAATTATCATGTATGAAAGAAGAAGCGTTAGCAAAATTACGCCTTACTGAAATAGGATTTATTTTTCAGCAGAGCAACCTTCTTAGAAACTTGAACCTATTTGATAATATCATCTTGTCAGCATATTTAGCGAAATGTGAGAGTAAGAAAATAGTAAATAAACGTGCTCTAGAGCTAATGGAGAATATGGGGATAAGTGATATAGCGTCTCATTATATAACCGAAGCATCTGGGGGACAATTACAAAGAGTCTCTATTTGTAGAGCGCTCATTAATAATCCAAATATTATTTTTGCAGATGAGCCGACTGGTGCTTTAAATTTAAAAGCAACAGAAGAAGTAATGCAAATATTATTAAATATTAATCGTGATGGAACGACCATTATGTTAGTCACTCATGATGTGAAAGTAGCAGCAAAAACAGAAAGAATTCTTTTTATGGCGGACGGAGAAATTGTTAGTGAAATACAGTTAGGTAAGCTTAGGAACGATGATTTAAAAGCGCGAGAAGAGAAGTTGTTAAACTGGTTAGCTGTACTTGGATTTTAAAGAGAAAAACTCCTATTGAATGTAGGAGTTTTTTCTTTGTCTTAAAGTTCTAAAAGGTATATAATAATTTTCTGAATATTGAAACTGGAGGGGTGCAAATGAAAAATGAAACGTTGCACACGCAAGAAGATATTATTAAAATGCTGGATTCATTATTAAGACCAGCAGAACCATTTTGGAATGAATTTTATGCGAATAGAGAAAAAGATGTTCCGTTTTTTGAAAATGTTCCAGATGAGAATCTAGTTTCGTATATACAAAAAAAACGGGTTTCAAAAGGGAAATTACTGGAACTTGGATGTGGTCCGGGTAGAAACGCAATTTATCTAGCACATGAAGGGTTTGATGTAACAGCAGTAGATTTATCTATAGAAGGCATTAGCTGGGCGAAAGAGAGGGCGTTAGCAAAAGGAGTAGAAATTGAATTTATTTGTGATTCAATTTTTAATTTAGAGGTTCAAAATGAATTTGATTTTGTATACGATTCGGGCTGTTTACATCATATTCCACCACATAGAAGAATAAATTATGTGGATTTAATTAAAAACGCATTGAAATCAGGTGGTTATTTCGGATTAACATGTTTTGCGGCAGGCGATTTAGATGAGCGAAATGGCTCAGAAATAACAGATTGGGACGTATATAGAGGATGGAGTCTACAAGGAGGTCTTGCTTATTCGGAAGAAAAACTAAGAGAGATATTTAAAGGATTTGAAGTGATTGAAATTAGAAAGATGGAACAGATTGAACAACCAAGTACTATGTTTGGAGAATCATTTCTTTGGACAGCATTATTTAAGAAGAAATAAGAAAGTAGATAATTGACAAACTCATCGTTTTTATAGACAATATACTTATGAGAATGTATGTTCGTTTTTTTGTTAACCGATGTATATTTTGCATAAATACATAACAAGGGGTTGTCTCTAAATGAGTAACACAAATCAAAAAATTACTACGTTTTTAATGTTTGAAGGAAAAGCTGAGGAAGCAATGAATTTTTACACGTCGCTATTCGATCAATCAGAAATTGTAAATATCTCTCGTTACGATGAAAACGGACCTGGTAAAGAGGGTACTGTCATTCATGCAACGTTTACGCTAAATGGCCAAGAGTTTATGTGTATTGATAGTTATGTAAATCATAACTTTACGTTCACTCCAGCTATGTCTCTTTATGTAACTTGTGATACGGAAGAAGAAATTGAAACAGCTTTTAATAAACTAGCGGAGGATGGAGCAGTACTTATGCCTTTAGGTGCCTATCCGTTTAGCAAAAGATTTGGTTGGTTAAATGATAAGTATGGTGTGTCTTGGCAGTTAACGCTTGCGGAATAAATTGTAATTGATTTGTTTAATGGGTGTAGTTAAGAGGTTGAAAATTTAAATAACAAATAAAAAGGTGTTCCAACCGTCAACAAGTTTGGAATGCCTTTTTATTTGTTTAAATGAATTTGTATTTTTTCTATTTAGAATATTTTATTTTTCTTACTACTTTTTATCTGTTAATATAAATATAGAAAAATATGTATTAATTATTGGTTAGGTTAATAGAAAAAAACATAAATAGTAAATGATCTTACACTTAAAATGTAACAAGATAGCTAGGGGGAATAGTTATAATGGATACAACTCAACAAAACAGTAATGCATGGGATAAAAAGGTTGAAGAAGGTTCTAGATATACACAACCTGTAAGTAGCGAGGTTATTGAAAGAAGTAAATCAGGTGAATGGGAAATCACAGTTACCACAGAAAAATCAGTTCCTAGAGATTGGTTTCCAAAATCATTAGATGGATTAAAGATACTTTGCTTAGCGTCAGGTGGAGGGCAACAAGCACCTGTTCTAGCTGCTGCTGGGGCGGATGTAACAGTTACTGATATATCAAGAAAGCAGTTGGAACAAGATAAAAAGGTAGCAGAACGGGATGGGTTAAATTTAAAAACAGTTCAAGGAGATATGTCAGACCTCAGTGATTTTGAGGATGAATATTTTGATATTGTTGTAAATCCTGTTTCTAATTTATTTGTAAAAGATGTACATCTTGTATGGAATGAAGTTTCAAGGGTTTTAAAGAATAAAGGTATTCTCATTTCTGGATTTACAAATCCGTTACTATGGATTTTTGATGATAATCAAGAACAAAAAGGTATTCTTGATGTAAAACATTCAATCCCTTCATCGACATTGGATTATTTACCAGAGGATGAAGTTCAAGATTACATCGATTCAAATCAAACAATAGAATATGCGCATACACTGGAAGATCAAATCCAAGGCCAAATTGAAGCGGGTTTTATTATAACAGGTTTTTATGAGGATGATTTTGGTGGAACAAGGATATTAGATAAGCATATTAAAACATTTATTGCTACAAAAGCTATAAAGTTAAAGGTTGATTAAAAATTTTGACTTGTCACACGAGACGTTAGTCGAAGAAGGTTCTTAAAATAGTATATATAAAAGGAAAAGGGTGGCACTTTCCATCCTTTTCCTTTTATATAATTAGGTTATGCTTTTTATATTAAGAATTTTGCTGGCCGAATCTCTTCCCAAGTTTAGCTAGCAGTTCAGGTTGATCCCCTTGGCTCATTACAACTTCAACAAAGGTAAGCTGATCCTTATCAATACTTATTTTAGTTAAGACTTCTTGTAACTCTGTTTCATTTTCTACTTTACATGTTAGGCTTTTTTCTTCTGTTCCGAATACTTTCGCTAGTTTTGTGTACTCCCACATTTGTATGTCATTATACGGTTCGTTTTGACCATGAATTGCACGTTCAACAGTATAACCATTGTTATTAATTAAAAATATAATCGGTTTTAAATTTTGACGAAGCATGGTCGATAACTCTTGGACAGTTAATTGGAAAGAACCATCACCAATAATTAAAATGTTGCGCCGCGATAAATTAGCGAGCTGTGTACCAAGTAGAGCAGGTAACGTATAGCCGATCGATCCCCATAATGGTTGCACTACATATGTAGTATTGTTTGGTAAAGGGATAGCGGCACTACCAAAGAAAGGTGTTCCTTGCTCTGCAAGTAAGACGTCGTTTTCTTGTAAGAAATGGTATATTTGTTGCCAAAAACGTTTTTGTGTAACCATTTGTGCTTTTGGATTGAACTCTTCTGTTATAGGTAGTGATTCTGAAATAAATGGCTTAATATTAAGCGTTTCTTCATTTCGATGCTTAATTACATCACTTAACTGTTGTAAAACATCTTTCATTACAACTGGCCCGTATTTTTTATCTGTAATTTTCACAGTGTAGGGATGAATTTCAATAACTTGTTCTTTCGTAAAACCTTGTGTGAAGCCACCTGTAATAGTATCAGTTAACTTCGCACCAATACTAATAATACAGTCAGATTCATCAATTCTTTTACGCAAGTATGGAGAACTTACATCACCAGTATAAATCCCTATAAATTGAGGGTGTTTTTCTGGAAATATTCCTTTTCCCATACTTAACGTTGCAATAGGAAACCCTGTTTTTTCTACAAATTGATATAAATATTCTTTAGCATGAAAACGATCCACTTCAAAATCAGCTAAAATAATAGGTTTCTTTGCACTATTTATTTTTGAAATGGCATGTAGAAGCATTTTATCCAGTGTTTCTTTATTACTTAAAATCGGTTTATGTAAAATTGGTTCTGTAGGTTTATTAATTGGTTTATTATACACATCAATCGGCAAATTAATATGAACAGGGCGTTTTTCATTCCAACATGCACGTAACACACGGTCAATTTCCTCAGCAGCATGTTCTGGGGTTAAATTAGTTTGTGCAACGGTAATTTCTCGATACATATTGGAAAAGTGATTAAACTTTCCGTCGCCTAACGTATGATGAACGAGCTCTCCATTTTCCATTACAGTTGTTGTTGGCGTACCTGTTATTTTTATAACGGGTACATTTTCAGCATATGAACCAGCAATTCCGTTAATGGCACTTAATTCCCCAACGCCAAAGGTGGTAATAAGAGCACCGATTCCTTTTATACGAGCATATCCATCTGCAGCATATGCCGCATTTAATTCATTACAATTGCCAATCCACTCTACATTTTCATGTGCTATTACATCATCTAAAAAAGCCAAATTATAATCACCAGGGACACCAAAAATATGTTCAATTCCTAATTCGCTTAGTCGGTCTAATAAATAAGTACTAACAGTATATTGCGTTTTCAAGTGAATCATCTCCTCGTTGTTTTGCTGTCTTGTAATAAACGAAAGTAGCTCTAGAGTATGGATTTAAAAATTCATTACGAGAATGTGGTATAATTTACATACAGGGGGAAAGTAGATGACACAACATAAAGAAGAACAGATGAATGAAGCATTAGCCTTATTTTACTTTGCATATAAAACATTTACTGAAAAGCCAGATGAAATTATAAAAGAGTATGGTATTCAAAGAGTACATCATCGAATTTTATTTTTTATCGCACGCTTTCCAGGGATAAGTGTAAATGAGTTATTATCACTACTAGAAATAAGTAAACAAGCTCTTCACGGACCATTACGACAACTTGTGGAAAAGGGCTTAATTGAGAGTAATGAAGCTACACATGATCGCCGTGTGAAACAGTTATCTTTAACAGAAAAAGGTACCGATTTAGAGAAAAAACTGAGCGATGTACAAAGGCAACAAATGGGTGCTATTTTTTCAAAATTTGGTGAATCGTGTGAAGAAAATTGGCATCAAGTTATGAATGAAATGGCAAATAGCCGATCAGGTTTTGACGCTTGGATATCGAAACGGGAAATACCAGTCGATCAAAAATAATGAAAAAACTTCTGTTTTTATCGTTTGAAAAAGAACAAATTTTATCCATACATTTGGCAACTATGATTTGGTCATAGAGTGAATGGATAAAAAGATACATTACTAGATACTTTATACGTGTACGCAATGGAACAATAAAATTCACATTTCCGAAAGGGGAATTATTATGATAAAACTTGTACTTATTCGTCACGGACAGAGTTTATGGAATCTTGAAAATCGCTTTACTGGATGGACAGATGTAGATTTATCAGAGAATGGATTAAGTGAAGCGAGAGAAGCAGGAGCGATATTAAAGAAAAACGGATATACTTTTGATGTAGCTTATACATCTGTATTAAAACGAGCAATTCGGACGTTATGGATTGTACTTCATGAGATGAATCTTGCCTGGGTGCCAGTACATAAATCTTGGAAGCTAAATGAAAGACATTATGGTGCATTGCAAGGTTTGAATAAAGATGAAACCGCGCAAAAATATGGTGAGGAGCAAGTTCATATTTGGAGAAGAAGTATTGATGTAAGACCACCGGCTCTTACTGAGGATGATCGCAGGTATGAAATGAATGATCCAAGATATAAAGCACTGAAAAAAGGTGAGTTTCCATTGACAGAATGTTTAGTGGATACGGAGAAAAGAGTACTTGCTTATTGGCATTCAGAAATTGCGCCGAAATTAAAGAATGGTAACAAAGTAATCATTTCATCACATGGTAACACAATTCGCTCGCTAGTAAAATATTTAGATAACCTTTCAAGCGATGGTGTCGTTTCATTAAACATTCCAACGAGCATACCACTCGTGTATGAATTAGACGATGATTTACGTCCAATTCGTCATTATTACTTAAGTATGGATGGAGAAGTACCTGAAGGGGAAATTCCGAAACATATTTCTTTTTGACATGAAAATTTGAAACACATGCTTGTCTACATATACAATGTAGATTCAAGGTAAAAGACGTGGTACCTTCTAATGTATATGCGATGTAACTAAATTTAGAAGCTTGTCCACGTCTTTTGTCATAAAGAGAGTTGCTTGTGCATGTAATGATATCGTGAGTAGTTTTTGAATGGAGGGTGATGTCATTGGTGATCTCTAACATTCGAATCGGCTTATTTATTTTAGCAATCGTTTTTCTAGTACTTGTTTTCTTTTATTGGAAAAACGAAGAGTTGTACGAGGAGAAGAAGCAACGTATTAGAAAGACTTGGTATGGGTTGTTTATAATATCAGTCACCGTGTATTTCATGATAAAAGGAATTGATTTAACCCTCTGGAAAAATCTTTTAATGTTCACTGCAATGGTTATTTTCGTTGATATTGCATTTATTTTAACACCTAATATTTCAGAAATATGGGGAGCGAAATTTAGCGATATCGGCAAGACGGTTCAATCGATAAAACGGTCATTAATTGCTTCTAAAGCAAGGGGAGAAATATACACAACAATCATTCAAAATGTCAATCCAGCAGTGTTCGGTACGATGGAATGGCATACGGAGGAAGAATACACAAAAAGCTTAAACGCATTTTTAGATTCGTATGGGGAAAAGATTGGAGCAAAAATTGTTGTATTTGAAGCGGCAAAGGAATTAAATGCAAACTTTCGCGGTATCCGTTCTCAATTTAGTACGATTATTCCATTAGAGTACATTGAGCAATTGAATGAGCAGAAAGCAGTACAAGTAGAAAATGTCGGAATTATACCAGCAAAAATAGTGAGTGATGTTTTCATTGTTATTGATGGGAAGAAAAATAACCTGCAAGATCGGGATTTTGAAAATGTATATAATTTAACAATACATCATAGTTATTTTAGTAAATAAGGACAGAAATTTTTTCTGTCCTTTTCACTTATACATAAAGGTAAAGCGAATTTAGACAAACTTGTATAAAATCGGACAATCATTCCTACACTAGCACGTAGAGGTGATTGTAGTGATAAAAGATTATGACAATGATTTTTTCAAAGAAGATAATGAAGATACAACTGATTTCTCTTTAATAAAAGGAGATACGTTGCAGCAAGTAGAAGAGTTAGAAGAAGAATTAAAAAGAAAATGATACTTGTACATGCTATTTACATTTACGATATAATATAAATAGAAGGTTGTATCTTTTTGAAAAGGGGGAGAAGAGATGGCTGAAGTAAATGTACAAAAGTCTTCGTTTTTTAAAGAAAAAAAAGAAGAACCAAATACAGATTTCTCTCTTGTGAAAGGTGCATTGACTCAAAATGTAGATCGATTAGAAAAATTTGTAGAGGCAATTCCATATAAGTATATAAAAGAGAATGCGTAAAAGCATTCTCTTTTATATACACTCTTTATGATTTGCTTATCTGCTATTTCTTTTTTGTTTAAAAATGATTTTATACATATAATACCCAAGGGCCGCAAAAAGGAATCCAATAACAGCACCAACTATTTCTTTCATAAACAATAAGTATAACGAAGCAATAATTAGTGTAAATAAGATTAAAATTAATACATACTTTGAAATAAATTCTAACCCTTTGTACACTAGTAGAATGACACCTGAAAGAACAGTGATGATGGGTAATATCCTATTTTCGAAAAAGCCTTCCTTTTTTTTGCTAGAATGCTGTTGTTTATTCAATATAAATATACTCCCATCTTAAAGGATTAATGTTTTATTAGTTTTGCTATTTCATTTTCGAAAAGATTTTTGGTTAAATACGTTATATCAAAGGAATCATTTATTATATTTCGAGTTAATAGCCATTGAGTGTTTGGTAATTCAATAACAAAGAATCCATTGTTAGAAATAACCTCATTCTTTTCTGTTGTATCTAGACGTATAATAGTGTAAATAGAGTGTGTTGTTTTTAAATCTATTATGTGTGAAAAATTATTTTAATCATAAATATATTAGATTATAATTCCAATAAAATCTACTTTTTTATAATATCAAATATTATTATTAAATAGTAGATTAATATTGGTAATTTTATGATAATTAACAAAAATGAAAAAGAGAGAATGCCAGGTAGGAGTTGAAGATACAACGGATTTCTCGTTAATAAAAGGAGATACATTACAGCAAGTAGAAGAATTAGAAGATGAATTAAAAAGAAAATGATACTTGTACATGCTGTTTACATTTACGATATAATATAAATAGAAGATTGTATATTTTTGAAGAGGGGGAGAAGAGATGGCTGAAGTAAATGTACAAAAGTCTTCGTTTTTTAAAGAAAAAAAAGAAGAACCGAATACAGATTTCTCTCTTGTGAAAGGTGCATTAACGGAAAATATAAATCGATTAGAGAAACTGATGAATAATAGCAGTTCAAAATATATACGAGTCACAAAAACAAAAGAAAATGCATAGAGCATTTTCTTTTGTTTTTTATTTAGCATTTAATTTTTCTTTTACTTTTGCAGGTAACTCAGCTTCCTGAACCTCTTCATATGACTTCACTTCAATTGATGAGATTTCATTTTTGCTCTTATCATCTTGATTTACATAAAGACATAAAAATGCATTTTCATTTAATTTCTGTTCGTTTGATGCTTTCTTACTTCTAAATGTAATTTGTTTTTTTACTCCGTCTTCGTCATAAGCAGGCAGTGTGTAGTTTCTTAAGTTTTTACCTTCAACTTTTCGATAGTTCCCTCGTCTTGTATCTGTACGTAATATACATCTTTACCAATTCGATTTAGTGATGCTCTCTCACAGCCAATAGTAAAACTAGAAAATAATAAACATAGTGTAATAATTGCTACAAACTGTTTCATTTTCTTTATCTCCTTCAATTTGTTTCTTTACACAGTATATGATTATTGTGAAATGAGAAAAATCGATATAAATTACAACATCCTTACAATGTTGTAATAGTGTTGTACATAAAATGAACATCATATTAAAAGTTAAAAGAAAAGTAAAATTATGAATCATGGTATAATGATAAAAGACTTACATATTATTTTGTTATTTTGAGAGGAGCTTAAAAATGTATTCTACTTTAGAACAATTAACAAAGCACCCTGTATTTTATCATTTTGCAGAAATTTCAAAGATTCCTAGAGGATCAGGTAATGAAAAGGAAATTAGTGATTATTTAGTTGGCTTTGCAAAAGAGCGTAACTTAGAAGTGATTCAAGATGAAGCATTAAATGTCATTATTAAAAAAGAAGCAACTGCTGGTTATGAAAATGTACCAGCTATTATCATTCAAGGTCATATGGATATGGTGTGTGAAAAAAATCAAGCAACAGTACATGATTTTGAAAAAGATCCAATTGAATTACGAATCATTGGGGACATGTTATATGCAAATCAAACGACTTTAGGCGCTGATAATGGTATTGCAGTGGCGTATGCGATGGCTTTATTAGATTCGCAAGACCTTCCGCATCCAGCACTTGAAGTAGTTATTACTACTGAAGAAGAAACAACAATGGGCGGGGCTTTTGCTGTTGATGCAAATCACTTTGATGGTAAGATTTTTATAAATATTGATTCTGAAGAAGATCATAAATTACTTGTAAGTAGCGCAGGTGGTGCGAAAGCTGTTGAAACAATTCCAGTGATTTGGGATGAAGCGCCAGCGAATACGGATGCATACCGTCTATATGTTGGTGGTTTAAAAGGCGGACATTCTGGTATGGAAATTGATAAACAACGTGGTAATGCGAACAAAGTATTAGGACGAGTATTACGCGATTTATCAGCAAATATTCAATTTGATATAAGTGAAGTTCACGGCGGATTAAAAACAAATGCAATTCCGCGTGAAAGTGTAGCTACAGTTGTATTACGTACAGAAGATGTAGAGAAAGTAGAAGAAAAACTAGAATCTTGGACGAGAGTATTACAAGAAGAAATGCGTGCTGTTGATCCAGATGTTCACGTTACACTTACAAAATTGGATGAGAAAGTAGAAAAAGTATTTGCTAAAGAGACACAAAAGCAACTTATTTCATCATTATTCTTAATTCCAAACGGCATTCAAAGTATGAGTATGGATATTAAAGGTCTTGTAGAAAGTTCAACAAATTTAGGCGTTATTGAAACGTTACAAAATGAAATTAAATTACGTAACGAAGTGAGAAGTTCTGTAAGTAGTTTAAAACAACATGTTGCAGATGAGATTAAATGTATCGCCGAGTTAGTTGGTGCAACATTTGAAATCGAGTCAGAGTATCCAGAATGGCCATACAATCCGAATTCACAAATTCGTAATTTGTTTGAAAAAGTGCATCAAGAAAAATACAATAAAGATGTTGAAATCTTCGCTGTACATGCAGGGATTGAATGCAGTGTATTCGTTCAAAAGATGCCTGAATTAGATGCAATTTCATTCGGTCCAGATATATTCAATGTTCACACTCCAGATGAACATATTAGTATTTCTTCTGTTGTGAATAACTGGGGATTCTTCGTTGATGTAATGAAGGGTACGAAAGAATTAGCTAAGTAATAATGATGAAATGAAAAGTAGCCTATAAAATTTTATAGGCTACTTTTTTGTATAGAGTTTTATTAGAAATTCATTTTTACGTCATTATTTAATTTTTGGTTTTATTTCTAGAGGAGATCGAACCAAAGACTGCTCCAGAAATTGCTCCGATTAAAGTAATAAAAATTGCACTCCATGTTGCAAATGACATTTTTACACCTCCAAATAATCAATTATTGTTTCTTAGTCTTTTGAATAGAAATGATAATTGCAATAACTATTAAGAAAATAAGTGGAGACCAAGAATAGAAAGACATGTAATATTCTCCTTTCAATATTAATTTTAAATATTTTTATAGATAAATTATCGCATTTTTAAAAAGTGAACATATAGAATATGCAATATTGCATATTAGATTATAGAACTTAATGAGGTGAAAACAGTTGTTGAATAAAAAATATAATTTATAAAGAAAGTAAGGGTTTTTTTAACTTTAAAAAGGGAAAATAATCAAAAGGTCCTCTATCTTATATAAGGTAGAGGACCTTTTAAAATGGTTTTTGTCTAATAAAAATAGTATTTAATATTTTTTGATGAGGTTTAATTATTTTGAGATTTTAAAGCTGCCTCCATAATAATAATTTTCTCCAAGTTTCATAACAGCTACATATGTTCCAGGATTATAAGCCTTAGTAATAGGTGTTACAAATCTACCATAATTATGATTCAAACCCGAGTCATAAATGGTTTTATATCTATGTAAGTTTATTTCATCATTTTCATTCCCGCTCAATTGATATATTTTTACAATACCAGTATCTTTACCACCAGTATATATAGTAACATCGAATGTATCTCCATGTTTTAAGTCACCAACTGCTAACTCTTCTATAAAATCTGCATTATGATGTAATAAAAAATAGCTTTGCCAACGACAATTATCTAAAAATTGCGATTCCTTTTGTATAAGTTGCGATTCAGCAGAAACAGGTGGGAGCGTACCAATTGTATTCGAAAATAAAAATCCTCCAACAGTCAATGCGCCAATAATTGTGGATTGCCTTAAAAGTTTCATGTTCTAAACCTCCTATTTACTTAAGGATTCAGAAATCGTTTTGTGAAAAACTGGCTGTGAAATCTAATGGATGATAATATCTTCTATAATCATATTAACATTTATTGATTTATCAGACAAATTAAAATGTAATAAGACTATATCGAGGAAGTTACGGCTATTACAGGAAAGAAGTTAGAGGTATAGTTAAGAAATCTTTATCATATGTAATTGGGATTTGTTATTTGAAAATTCGATTGTTTTAATGTTTAAATTTCAATTCATACTTTAAGTTTCAATACATCATTTTACAATTTGACTTATGTAATTTAACACGTTATGATTTTTTTATTATAACAGAAAGGCTTGAATATAATGATTCGTCGTTTGAGAAAGCTAAAAAATGTAGCAGTCGTATTAAGCTTCTAAGTGAATTACAAAGATCTACAATACTTAGAAGCGAGGAATAAAGGTATGAAGTATCCATTATATAATCATTGGTCAGAAACGAAGTATTTAAAAGATATAGTTACAAATCCACTCATTGAGGTAGGAGAGTACTCCTATTATTCAGGTTATTATGGTCATCAAAATTTTGAAGATGGCTGTGTAAGGTATTTGTGGGGGGATGCTAAGTCCCGAGCACTTTTCAATCCAATTGAACAGATGGGATGGCATCTTGATAAACTCATTATTGGGAATTATGTTTGTATTGCCAGTGGAGTAGTCATTTTAATGGGTGGTAATCATAATCATCACTCAGAATGGATTACAGTATATCCATTCGCTGAGCAAATTGAACATTCATATGAACCGAAGGGTGATACAGTCATTAAAAGTGACGCTTGGATTGGAATGAATGCTATAATAATGCCTGGCGTTACAATTGGTGAAGGTGCAATCGTTGCAGCAGGAACTGTCGTAAGTAAAGATGTTCCGCCGTATACAATAGTTGGTGGAAATCCTGCTAAGGAAATAAAGAAGCGGTTTAATGATACAGAAATGAATATGCTGATGGAAATGCGTTGGTTTGATTGGAATAGAGAATTAGTTGAGAAGGCAATGCCTATATTATCTAGCTCATCTATTAAACTATTATATGATTTTTATAAAAAGGAAGTAAAAAATAGATAAGTCTGTGAAAAAACTACATTCTGTATAGGATGTAGTTTTTTATTATAAAAATTAATAGTCTAGACTAAGGGAAATTCATCTCTAGTATAAGTATAGTAAATAGCTGAATTAAATAATAAAAATCCTTAATAGCTAATAAACAAATGCTTAACTGCCAGTTTGCCTCGATAATTAATCAGGACACACTGGTTTTATTTTTTGTAAATATGGAACAAATGGATTACTTAGATTGTCGATTAAGTGTAATCCTAAAAAATATGAAAGTACGAATCATTTTGAAAAATACAAAGGTGTTAAAAGTGTGGGTAATAAGTGTCAGTTTGTCTAAAAGAGCGGGATGAAATATTCTATATGAAAGTGGTCCTAATGTCTTATATTTAGAATTTGATAACGTTGTCTATTTTTGAAGGATTATGTCAGAATAACGCTTTTTTGAGTACAAAGATATTGGAGGTAACAGAAGTGAAAGGTATGTTTTGCAAGAGATTTATTGCAATAATAACAGTGCTTACACTATTTTGTAGCATAACTGTTATATCTGGAAGTGCATCAGCGGAAACAGTTTCTGCTATAGAAGTAGAAGCAGGATCAGCAATTTTAGTAGAAGCAAATTCCGGGAAAATTTTATATGAAAAAAATGCAGATGAATTATTAGCAATTGCTAGTATGACAAAAATGATGAGTGAATATTTAGTTCATGAAGCGGTGGAGAACGGAAAACTTAAATGGAATCAAAAAGTTAAAATCTCTGAATATGCATATAAGATTTCGCAAGATCGTTCCTTATCAAACGTTCCATTAGAAAATGGAGGCTCTTATACGGTCAAAGAGTTATATGAGGCAATGGTAATTTATTCTGCAAACGGTGCAACAATTGCTTTAGCTGAAGAGATTGCTGGGAAAGAAGTTAATTTCGTAAAAATGATGAACGATAAGTCAAAAGAGTTTGGAATGAAAAATTATAAATTTGTAAACTCAACAGGTTTAACAAACTATGATTTAAAAGGACATCACCCAGAAGGGACAACTCCAGACGAGAAAAATAAAATGTCCGCAAGAGATTGTGCGATTTTAGCACAACGTCTTATTCAAGATTTTCCGAAAATATTAGATACTGCAAAAATCCCTAAAAAAACATTTCAACAAGGTGGTAAGTATCCAATTGATATGACGAACTTTAACTGGATGTTAACAGGTTTAATTAAGCAATACGAAGGTGTAGATGGGTTGAAAACAGGAACTACCCCTGAAGCTGGGGATTGTTTCACTGGTACAGCAGAAAGAAACGGTATGCGTTTAATCTCTGTCGTGATAAAAGCAAACTCTCATGCAGCACGTTTTGTTGAAACGAAGAAATTATATGATTATGGATTTGCGAATTTTGAAATGAAGAAAGTTTATGGAAAAGATTCAGTAGTAAACGGGCATGAAACAGTGCGAGTAGCAAATGCAAAAGACAAAGATGTAGTTGTTCAAACGAAGCAAGCTGTTTCACTTCCAATACCAAAGAGCAACAAAGACGTATATAAAAAAGAATTTAAAGTATTGAATGAAGAACAAGAAGCACCTATTAAAAAAGGTGTAACAATTAGTAAAATGATTATCTCGCCTAAAGATAGTACAGATCCTGGTTTTTTATTAGGTAAATCATTACAAGTAGACCTTGTAACAAAATCTGATATAGAACAAGCAAATTGGTTCACACGTTTTATGCGTAACATCGGATCTTTTTTTAGCGGTATGTGGGACAGTGCGTTTGATATAGTAAAAAGCTAATTTTATAGTCTGAAATAAAAGCTTTCAAAGTATTATAGATTTTTATGTTGATGGCTTGGAATTGAAGAAGGCATTATTTTTTCATATTTGTCCGTCGGAACTTTTTGTATTGCTATTAAGCTAAAATAAATTTGTATCTATATAATCCCTAAAACGCTATCTTTTTTGTAGAAATATAAAAAAGGATGGAGTTTATTTTGATTTTGAATTTAAAGCACCCTGGTACAAGGATAGTTTAATAAAGTTACACAGGATGGAAGAAGATTCATTATTCAATTAAATTACAATGAAAATAGATATACATTGTGAACTATTATATAGTGTAGATATAAACAACAAAAAGGGGGAATACATATGTGGAAGCGATTTGTAGCGATTGGTGATAGTTTTACCGAGGGCATAGGGGATGAAGTTGAGAGGATTGCATTAAAAAGCTGGGTAGATCATTTTGTTCAAATATGTGCATTTGATATGGAATATGCCAATTTTGCAAAGCGTGGTTTAGTAACTAAAGAAATTCGCTCGCAGCAATTGGAAAAAGCATTAACGTTTAATCCAGATTTGGTAAGTCTAATCGCAGGTGCAAACGATGTATTAAAAGGACGTTGGAATCATCAAGAATATAAGAACGATATGGAATTTATGATAGATACATTAAGTAAAGCAGATGCTGATATTATTATAGGAAACCTTCCAGATTTTACAGTTAGGCTTCCTTTATCATCTAAAAAAAAGCAAGTAGTAAAAGAACAATTATTAGAGGCAAACGAAGTTATACGTTCACTGAGTAAAGAGTATAAGCTTCATCATGTTGACTTTTGGGATCATCATTTAGTTAATGATGATACGGTTTGGTCTAAGGATTTAATTCATCCAAACTCAAAAGGATATGTGAAAGTTGCTGAATTAATTCATAGTAGTTTACCTGTACATGACTCTTCTAAATAAGCTTTAGAGTGAACGAATCCCCAGTCGCATACAGCATATGGGTTTTGATGCGGAATAGAAGATATACGGCGTCTATAAATTAAATTTTAAGTAATTCTTTTTTATTGTATACACTTAGTTATTTTTTGTTGAAGGACCCTTAGAATAAGGGCCCTTTTTCGTGTTAAATAGATCCGCTTCTATTGTTTGTAAGAATCTTAAAATCTTCTCCTTCGAATGTAACTTGATCATAAATTAAATTTTTTTGTAAATGTGGAACAATTTCATTACTTATACTGTCTATTAAGCGTTACAACATTTTTTATTTAATTTATTAAGAAAGGAATAAACATTTTTAACTAAGGGAGAAGATTGAATTGAAAAAATTATGGATGCTGCTTTTCTTTTGTTTTGCAGTTATATTGGTAGGATGTAATAAAAACGAATCGCCAAAACAAGCATTTGAAGAATATATAAATTTATGGAATGATAGAGAATTTGCAAATATGTATGATCGTTTATCTGAACATGCCCAAAAAACGATTTCTAAAAAGGAATTCACAGAGAAATATCAAAAAATTTATGAAGGGATTGGCGTTAAGAATTTAAACGTTAAAACGAAGGGAGAGAATGCTAAAGATAAAGAACTTTTTCTTTTTGAAGTTAAGATGGATACGGATGGAGGAACAGCTTCATTTATCCATGAAGCAAAACTTGTGAAAGATAAAGATGCTTGGAAAGTAGATTGGACACCAGATTTCATTTTTCCAGGTATGAAAAAAGATTACAAAGTACGTATGCAAACAGAAGATGGAAAACGCGGGGAAATATACGATCGAAATGGGAAAGGTCTTGCAATGAATGGTAAAGCGACTGAGGTTGGAATTATTCCAGAGAAACTAGGCGAAATGGCAGCTGAAACAAAAGAAATAGTGGCACAGTTACTGGATATGTCTATAGAAGAGGTCGATCAGAAGCTTACAGCGAAATGGATAAAACCAGACTCCTTTGTACCAATTGGTATTTTAAAAGAGGGAACTAGACAGAATGATTATATTGAATTAGAAGGAGTATCATCTCGTCCAGTAAATATTCGTATGTATTCATTAGGGGAAGCAGCGGCACACTTAACTGGCTATATAGGAAATGTGAATGCAGAGGAGTTAAAATCGCTTCAAAAAAGAGGTTATCAAGCTGATGATTTAATAGGTAAGACAGGTTTAGAGAAAGTACTGGAAAATAAATTGCGTGGTGAAAAGGGTGGACGCGTATTTATAGAAGATGAGAGTGGGAAAGAGATTAAAAACGTAGCAAAAAAAGAAGCGAAAGCAGGGGAAAATGTTACGTTAACAATTGATGCTGCAATTCAAGAAAAAATCTATAATGAGATGAAAAATGAAGCAGGCTCTAGTGCAGCGATCAATCCTAAAACAGGTGAAACAATCGCACTAGTAAGTAGCCCTGCTTATAACCCAAATACAATAGTTAGAGGAGCATCAAAGGCCCAACGAGAAGCATGGAATAACGACTTGAAACTACCAATGATGAATCGTTTCACACAAGCATTTGTGCCAGGTTCCCTATTTAAAACGATTACAGGTGCAATTGGTTTGGAAACAAACACAATAAAACCTAAGGAAGAATTTAATATTCAAGGACTAAAGTGGACAAAAGATTCCTCTTGGGGAAATTATTATATAACACGTGTGAAGGATGCAAGTCCAATTGATTTTGACAAGGCAATGAAGTACTCAGATAATATTTATTTTGCTCAACAAGCCTTGAAGATGGGAAAAGATAAGTATGTAAATGAATTTAAGAAATACGGATTCCATGAAAAATTACCAATCGAATACGAATTTCCTATTTCAATCATTGCAAGAGATGGGATAAAAAATGATATTCAACTAGCAGACACGGGATACGGACAAGGACAAGTATTAATGACCCCACTTCATTTAGCATTAACATATGCACCGATTGTAAATGAAGGGAATATTCCGTCGCCTCATCTTTTAAAAGAAGCAAAAGTAGAAGGGAACTGGAAAGAAAATGTGGTTTCTAAAAAGAATCAAGAGATATTAAAGAGTGCATTAATAAAAGTCATTAATGACCCTGATGGCGCGGGGAGAATTGCTAAGGTTGATGGTATAACTCTTGCTGGTAAAACCGGTACAGCAGAACTGAAAGAGTCCAAAGAAGCAGATGGAAAAGAACTGGGATGGTTTGCAGCTTTTGATGCAAATGAGCCGGACATGCTTGTTACCATGATGATCGAAGATGTAAAAGGAAGAGGGGGGAGTAACGTACCCGGTGAAAAAATAAACCATATTTTCCGGAAATAATAATTAATTATAAAGTAAAATCTTTTACAACATTTATTTTTTGCTTAACACAAAGGTATAAATCATGCAAAACAAAGTATAATTAAGCTTCGAAAAAGCATTCTTCTTACTCGAGAATGCTTTTTGTTGTGTCTGTAGAACATTGATACCTCGTCTTTATTTTCATTTTTGAAAGGTTACCATCGTTAATGGAACAAATACAACTTGTATCTTGTCTATATATTGAAACCATAATAAAAGCGAGGGTAGTTTTATGTTTATTCAAATAAGTTCGAGGTGTGGAAATGGAACAGAAGTTTATTGAAGAATGTAATCATGAGGAGCTTGAATATGTTATAAACGATTATTGGCAAGATGTATGGAATTATTCATTTATTATTACGAAAGATCCACACTTATCAGATGATATCACGCAGGATGTATTTATAAAGGTATTTAAAAATTGGAATTCATTTCGAAAGGAGTCATCTATTAAAACGTGGATATTAAAAATTACAAGAAATACGGCAATAAACTATTTGAAATCCTCCTATTTTAAAAGGATATCTTTAGTAGGATTTTTTAGTGATGATAAACAATCCCCATCGGCAGAAAAAGAATTTTTTAATCAAGAGGAAATGAATGAAGTGTGGGATGTTGTATTAAAACTACCTAAAAAACACCGTGAAATAATAATTTTAGACGCGAAATATGAATTATCTTATGAAGAAATGGCTGAAACACTAGGAGTATCTATTGGAACTGTAAAATCTAGATTAAGCCGAGCGAGAAGTAAGGTTTCAAAATTAATTGGGGAGGGTAGTAGTGATGAACAATAAACAAAATCCCGACTGGTATAGTAAATTAAAAAAAGGTCCCATGGAGAAGCGTAAAGATGAAGAAGAGTTTATTTTTAAAATAAAGCAGTCTATATATGAAAATAATGAAGCGGATTTTGTAAAACATAAAAGACCGTTTCGTAAAAAAGCGCTGCCTATTGTAGTTGTTTTCGTTTGTACAATGTTATTTGTTATTGTTCAACAACCTTGGCTTGATGATAATAAATCACCAGTCCAAAGCAGCACTCAAATTAAGCCTAAAACGAAAGATGAGTCTGCTCAAGATCCAACATTAAAACAATTTATGAATGATTTATATCAAAGTACAAATGCAAAAAACGAAAATGACTTGAATAGAGCGTTAAATGATGAAGTTTTATTTAAAGGGAAGAGTTATAAGAAGGATGAATTGAAGTTTGATGAAGATATTTTTCATGAGTTGCAAGTTGCCCTTACAATGGGGGGAGAATTTACAAATGATACAAAACAAGCATACAAAGTACCAAGTGGATTGACAGAAAGTAATGAACCAAAGCAAGCACATTTTATATATGCAACTATTACTGGAAATAAAACAAAAATTTTAGCTGAACCAAAACGAGAATCACGAGTTTTATATGAAGTATCTAATGAAATGGTAAAAGCTTGGATTCCGGAAAAAGTGCAGAATGATGGATATATAAAAGTATCGACAATTGGCGGTAATACTGGATATGTACAAAAAGAGTATGTTTTAACTGATATTAAATATTCTTTCATGTTCGAAAAGGATCGAGAAGGTAAATGGAAAATAACGAATATTGATTCTATATGGTAAAAGAGGAAGGTTCACTTTAATGAACCTTCCTCTTGTTTTTATTCTCTTTTTGAAGTGTATTCCAAGACTCTAAAATTTCTGATGTAACGAGAGCAGCGATGTTTTTCTCTGAATTACTACCAGGAATAACGACAGAAACGGCAATTTGTGGATCTTTGGTAGGAGCATATGCAATGAAAAGAGAATGATTAATCATTCTTGCTTGCTCATTCGGAAAACCTGTAATTCCTGTTTTACCTGCGACGTCAAAGGGCAGCTTTTTAATCTCCTCTATATTTTGACTCATTCCACCTTGCACGACATTCCAAAAGTTCATCGGATAATGATTTGAACTTTCTAAAATGGGTTTAAACTTTTTTGTTTCCTTACCATTTGGACCAGTAATAGCACTTGCGATGTGAGGTTTATATTTGTCACCTTTACTAGCTAAAGTCGCTGCATATTGAGCAAGTTGAAGAGGAGTGTGTACTTCATTTCCTCCCCAAGAGGCATTTAATAAAGCTGAGATTCCATTTTCAAATTTATTAGATGGATGAAGCTCATATTGTCCGTCTTCTTCAAATGGTAAATCAATCCCTGTTTTAGAACGAAGACCGAATTGCATTAAATAATCGGTCCATATGTTTGCTACTTTTTCTATATTACCATTATTTTCGTTGAATAAAGGTAGTGCTACTTTTGCTGTCATAAATGTGTTAGATGAATTGATGATAGCCTGCCGCGGTGTAATCTCACCAGTTGGCGTTCCAGGTGCATTCACAATGTTATTTTGATTATCATACTGAAAACTACCCTTATCTAAATAAGTATCTTCAGGTTGAAAGAGCTTTTCGTTTAATCCAATTAAAATAGAAAGTGGCTTTATAGTAGAGGCCATATTTACATAAGATTCACCGTACTTTAATTTTTGAATTGCTTTATTTTGCGAAAGTGATTTAATGTTTTCTTTTTCAGGTGATGTATGTAATATATTTGGATTAAACACTGCTGAGTTGGCCATAGTTAAGATTGCGCCAGTTTTCACATCGGTTACCACAACATAACCAGCATTAATATCAGTTATTTTCTTAATTTGAGATCTTAATGCTTCCTCGGTTTTTTGCTGTAACTTAGAGTCTAAAGCTAATTGGACATCTTTTCCTTTTTGTACTTTTTGAATATTCCATAAGAACTTTTTGTTATTTATTTTAAAAATAAGAGTTTTACCCGGTTTTCCTTTTAAATCATTTTCATATTGCAGCTCAACCCCACTTTTTCCAACAGGCATATACTCTGAATTAAGGTCATTTTCTACATAACCAATTACTTGTGAACCAATTTCATGCTTGGGATAATATCGGATCACTTCATTTTTAATTATTACATTATTGGGTTTGTTCTTATTTACGAATGTAAGTTCACTCTCATTTATGTCAGAGTATAACGGTATATCATTCATAGTTTGCTGTTTACAAGATTGTTGTAAGTGTAATTTTATGTCTTTTGCAGAAATGTCATGTTGAAACTCGCTTGAAAATTGATGGAAAAAAGCTAATGTGTTTGATGTATCTAGTTTTGATATCTTTTCATCATTAAAAGTGCAATATAGAGACTTAACTTTCTTATTTGTAGCTAGTATTACACCATTTTTATCAAGTATTTGTCCTCTTTCGGCTGAAGAAGTTTCGATAGTAATTGAAAAGAAATGACTTTTAAACAAAATTATTAATATAAAACCTACAATAGAAAGAATCGCTATAAATCTCCATCTTTTTATTTTTGTATGTAACATAAAGCCCTCCCTTTTTAGCTTATTCCATATTATAGTTAATTATTTTTTTTGTAAATGTGGAACAACTTAATTATTTAGGTTGTCTATTAAGTATTACAGCATGAAGAAAGGAATAAATAGTATGAAATTTCACTTTTAAGATGAGTCGTTATACAGTGTAGCATTTCTAATGCAAACGACAAAAAATAGAGAGAAAACAAGAAAGGAGAGTTTTGAATTACGCAGCAAAACGAAAAGAAATGGATGCTTACAATGGTTTATTGAAAAAGTCGAAACGATATTTATAATCGGCCATCGTTACGTAATATATAAGCAAATATATGGAGGATTTATGGAAAAGCAAAAAGGAAATAAGAAGACATATATATCTATTCGATTAAATATAATGTTCCTTTGCATATTTTTACTATTCTCAGCTATTATTGTTCAACTAGGAAAAGTGCAAATTGTAGAGGGAGAGGCTTATAAGAACCAAGTGGAAAACAATCAAAATACAACAACTAGTATCCCAGTTCCACGTGGACAAATACTAGATCGAGAAGGAAAAACAGTTGTTAATAATAAATCTCTTCGCACAATTACGTATACAAGGGTAAAGGGAATTACGAGTGAAGCTATTTTAAAAACAGCAAAAGACTTGGCAAAAGTACTTGAAATGCCTGAACAAGATATAAACAAATTAACAGATATCGATAAAAAAGATTTTTGGATGCAGTTGAATACGAAACGTGCGGAAGCAATGATTACGAAAAAAGATATAGAAAAGTTTAAAGAAAAGGGAATAGAGGGAAAAGAGTTAGATAAAAAAATAGAAGAATTAAGACGAAGTCGAGTTACAGAAGTAGAATTGGCAGAATTAACAGCACAAGATTTAAAGGTGTTAGCTATTAAAAGTAAAATGAATTCAGGTTATCAACTGACACCACAAATTATAAAAAAAGATGTAACAAATCAAGAGTATGCGCAAATCAGTGAAAATCTTGCGGAGTTTCCTGGGGTAGATGCAACAGTTGATTGGGAGCGCAATTATGTAAATGGTGATTTATTTCGTTCCGTGTTAGGTAATATTACGAGTAGCGAAGAAGGTCTGCCAAAAGAAAATTTAGATTTTTATTTAGTACGCGGATATAACCGTAATGATCGTGTAGGGAAAAGTTATATTGAACAACGATATGAAGATGTGTTACATGGTACAAAAGAAGAAGTGAAAAATATTACAGATAAATCAGGAAATATTATAAATACAGAAATAATTTCTAAAGGAAAAAGTGGTAATAGTTTAACATTAACGATTGATATGGAATTACAAAAGAAAGTGGAAGAAAGTTTAGAGAAAAATTTGAGAGCTTTTAAGAGTTCAGAGCCACTATTGGACCGAGCTTTTGTTGTTATGACAAATCCGAATAACGGACAGATTTTATCTATGGCAGGCAAAAGGATTGTAGAAAAAGAAGGGAAAATGGAAATCGAGGATTTGGCATTAGGTAATATGACAACTTCGTATGAACTAGGGTCAGCTGTAAAAGGTGCAACTTTATTAACTGGATATGAGACAGGGGCAATACAACCAGGAGATCAATTTTATGATGCACCGATGAAATTTAAAGGTACACAAGCTAAGAAATCGTGGAATGTATCCGGATTTGGTAATATTAATGATTTACGAGCTCTACAAGTATCTTCGAATGTATACATGTTCCAAACAGCTTTAAAAATTGCGGGCGTTAATTACGTACCAAATGGTTCATTGGATATAAAACAAGAAGCATTTAATACGATGCGCTATTATTTTAAGCAATTTGGCTTAGGAGTTCCTACGGGTATTGATTTACCGAATGAAATAATTGGACAAACTAGAAAAGTAGATAGCCAGCCTGGTTTTTTACTAGATTTTTCTATCGGTCAGTATGATACGTATACGCCATTGCAATTAGCGCAATATATTTCAACAATTGCTAATGGCGGTTATAGAATGCAACCTCAAATTGTAAAAGAAATACGAGAGCAATCAATAAAAGAAGAGGTTGGCAAAGTTATTCGCTCAATAGAGCCTGTCGTATTAAATCGAATTGATATGAAGACAGAACATATTAATCGAATAAAAGAAGGCTTTAGATGGGTATTCCAAGAAGGTGATGGAACTGGCGTGAAGTATTTCAAAAATGCTTCATATAAACCAGCAGGAAAGACAGGAACAGCTCAAACTGTATATGGTGGAGATGATCCAATTGGTAGAAATGCAAAAGGAGAACGTATGGAATGCTACAACTTAACGTTAGTTGGATATGCTCCATATGATAATCCAGAAGTAGCATTCTCAGTAGTAGTTCCGTGGCTTCGTAACGATAAAAGTGGAATTAATTCTATAATTGGAAAAGAAGTTTTAGATGTATATTTTGATTTAAAACAGCAACGTATAAATGGTGAAACTACTCATACAGATGTTCCGAATCAAAATTAGAAAAACGTATACGCTTTTCTTATGGAAAGACATACTGTTTATATAAAGGTCTGTATAAAAGAAAAATGAGATTGGAAATAAGAGATAGCGACGATCATTGTGGCTATCTCTTATTTTGCTAATGACTCTCATACTAGCTAAAAATTTTTAAAAGTTTATGGAACAAATTTGTTTTGGTGATTGTCTATTATGTGTACGTAAAAAATGGTTAAGAACTTGAAAGGAATGATGATTTTGAAAAACAAGAGGATGCTAAAAATAGGAATATGCGTTAGTATATTAGGTTTAAGTTTTACAAGCCTCGAAGCTTTTACAGGAGGGCCATTGCAAGTTGAAGCGAAAGAAAAGAAAGGGCAAATAAAACATAAAAATCAGGCGACGCATAAAGAGTTCTCTCAACTTGAGAAAAAATTTGATGCTCGATTAGGTGTATATGCGATTAATACTGGTACAAAACAAACAATCGCTTATCGACCTAACGAAAGGTTTGCTTTTGCATCAACTTACAAGGCTTTAGCGGCAGGAGTATTACTGCAGCAAAACTCTACTATGAAATTAGATGAAGTTATTACTTATACGAAAGAAGACTTAGTGGATTATTCACCTGTTACAGAGAAACATGTAGATACTGGAATGACACTAGGAGAAATTGCGGAGGCTGCTGTTCGTTACAGTGATAATACTGCAGGGAACATTTTATTTAACAAAATAGGCGGACCAAAAGGATATGAAAAAGCGCTTAGACAGATGGGTGATCGTGTTACTATGTCTGATCGCTTTGAAACAGAATTAAACGAGGCTATTCCAGGAGACATTCGTGACACTAGTACAGCGAAAGCAATTGCTACGAATCTTAAAGCTTTTACGGCCGGAAATGCACTTCCAAATCATAAGCGTAACATTCTTACAGAGTGGATGAAAGGAAATGCTACAGGAGACAAACTTATTCGTGCAGGTGTACCAACCGACTGGATAGTTGCAGATAAATCAGGGGCTGGAAGTTATGGGACACGAAATGATATCGCTATCGTTTGGCCGCCAAATAGAGCACCAATTATCATCGCAATTTTATCTAGTAAAGATGAGAAAGAGGCTACCTATGATAATCAACTTATTGCAGAGGCGGCTGAAGTTATAGTTAATGCTTTTAGTTGATAATCTCTCAATTCTTTATGTAATGTAATTGAAAATATGAACTTGGAAAGCGATTCTTTTTAATGTGAAAAGAATCGTTTTTTTGTATTTCTAATACATTTATAATCCAGCTAACAAAAGAATTAAATATATTATATGTAGTATTACCAATAGCTATACTGTTTAAGATTCCTATGGAGGCGCTTTATTCAGTAAGAGAAATATGTAATTATACATATTTCTTTTTTATAATGTTTTTATATGCAAAATCCTTTACGTATGCATTATCGATTATATTCAAAATGTCACAGGCCTTGATATGTCTGTAAAAACGTATCAAAATTTTACTTTAAGACACACGGTATATAAATTTTTGATTGGGCAAATTCCTCTTTTTTAGGAAGAGTAAAAACACCTACTATAAAAATTTTCACAACAGAGCCAGATAACGTGATAAAGTATTTATTGCTGTGCATGTAAATATCAAAAAAAGCCTTACAAAATGATGTTTGTATTGGTTTATTTTTTACAATTTTAGGAAATCAATAGCATTTTATGACGTTATTATTAACCTAGTTTTCAAGAAATAGAGGTGAATGTAGGATGACTAAACCTTTTAAAAAAAATAGTCGTTATATGGTAGGGTTGGACAGTCTAAGGGGTCTAGCTATACTAGGTGTTATTTTGTATCATATTAATTTTAATTGGATGCCTGGAGGGTTTTTAGGAGTTACAGTATTTTTTGTACTTTCAGGTTATTTAATTACAGATATTCTAGCCATGGAGTGGAAGAGAAATAAGAGAATTGATTTGAAAAAGTTCTGGCTTAGTAGGGCAAGAAGATTACTTCCAGGAATGATTGTCATGCTCGTTATAACATTGGCATGGATTACGATTTTTCATAGCTCTTTACTTGAAAAAATGCGTGGAGATTCATTAGCGGCATTATTTTATGTTAGTAACTGGTGGTATATTTATCATAAATTATCGTACTTTGATAATTTTAACCAGATTTCGCCATTAAATCATTTTTGGTCGTTAGCAGTCGAAGAACAATTCTATGTTGTCTGGCCGTTTATTATTAGTTTAGGACTTTACTACATAAAAAAACAATCCCGTATGATTTTATTGATTTGTCTAGGAATATTTGCTTCAGCTTTAGCAATGACAATTTTGTATGAACCTGGAGTTGATCCGAGCAGAATATATTATGGTACAGATACGAGGGCCTTTTCATTACTTATCGGAGCGGTACTTGCCTTAGTTTGGCCAAGCAATAGGCTTGCTAATAAAATTATCCCGAAGGCGCGTTTCATTCTTGATGTAGTGGGTGGCATTGCTCTTATTATTATTTTGGTTATGTTTTGGAAGACCAATCAATATGATCCATTTCTATACAAGGGAGGAATGGTTCTTTTATCAATTGCAACAGCATTGTTAGTGGCAAATCTAGCTCATCCAGCTAGTCGCATTGCTCAATTTTTACGATTTAGACCTTTACGTTGGGTAGGGGTAAGATCGTATGGCATATACCTCTGGCATTATCCAATTCTCACATTAACGACTCCAAAAGTAACTGTAGGGGATTTTTCAATAATAAGAGCAATCCTTCAATTTCTTCTAATAATATTGATTGCGCAAATTTCATGGAAGTTTATCGAAAAACCAATCCGACAAGGTGCGCTCCGGAACATTCAGTTTAAGAACTTAAGACTTCAAAATGTCACTTTAGGTGTTAAGTTAGCTTTAGTTTGTTCATTATTCTTTATGTCAATAGCAATTTTAGGCTTATTAAATGCTAGTAAGGCTAAGGGGAATAATCAACAAGATAAGGTGGAAGCAGTACAAACACAACCCGTGCCACATCCAGTTGCTGTTTGGGAAAAACCAAATCAAGAAACGCCTCTAAATCAAGGGGAATCAAAAGAAGCAAATTCTGCACACCCTAAAAATCCAATCACAGTTACTGCGATAGGCGATTCCGTTATGATTGATATTACTCCATATTTAAAAAATACTTTTCCTGATATTAGGATTGATGCGCAAATTGGCCGTCAGCTGTCAAAAGCGATTCCAGTAGTTGAACAGTTAAAAAATGAAGGGAATTTAGGAAACTATGTCATTGTCGGATTAGGTACAAATGGAGCCTTTACTACTGAACAACTTGTTTCATTAATAAAATTAATTGGAAACGAACGTAAAATAATATTTATTAATACGAGAGTGCCACGTCCGTGGGAATCAATTGTGAACGAGAGACTGAAAGTAACAGTAACTAAATATCCTAATGTAACTCTAGTTGATTGGTATGCGGCAAGTGCTGGAAAGAAAGACTACTTTGCACCTGATGGTGTGCATTTAACCAATGTAGGTGCAGAAGCATACGCAGTCCTTGTGGCTAAAGCGGTTAATCAATAATTAATTATATTTGATCAAATTCTTTTGCACAGTTAGCTGAAATAAAAAAAATCTATGTTTGAAGAAATAAACTTTTGGCATTTAGCAATAATCCCTGTAATTCATAATACAATGACAAGCGAAGTTTGGTTGAAGACTTCGCTTTTTTGTACGGGACATGAATGGTGTCGATACCTTTTACTATACATATGGCATAACAAAAATGTTGAATTTCTGTGGTTTTAACAAAATGGTTGTCACTTTATATGTTAATAATCCTGTTCTGTAGGGCTCTTTAACGGGCTACTTATATTTTTCTTACAAGATAATGTATTAGTTCAGTTAGTAATCTTTTAAATGATTTTCTATGATTAATTAAATATTTCATTTGTTAATATTGATGTATGTAATTTTATTATCTTTCGAAAATGTAATGTTGAAGTCATGTTTTTGAATTTTTCTTCAAACGAAAACAGATTAAGATTACAGTATTATAAAAAATCAATGAGGTGAACAATATGAAAAAATATATGTCACTTTTTAGTCTTTTAGTTGTATTTGCAAGTCTACTAGTTGGATGTGATATTAATATCATCACAAAAGATGAATATTATGTTTAAATTAAAAAAGATTGAAAAGTGAGCGTTTCTTTCTGATAAATTTTGGGATTAATTTACTAAGGACTATGACAAATTTAAGAACAAGAAGAAAAGTATTTGATACTAGAATTCTGGAAGCGCTAGGATAGAAATTAAATGTTTTTGTAAAAAAAGAATTGACTTATATACTAGTTGTAACTAGAATGGTTACGTACATGTGTAATCAAGTGAGTTACATCAGGTGTCTGTTTTTTTTTATGTGCACAGTTATCTTTTGTTAAAAATCAAATTTAATCTTTTTTGAAAGGGTTAGTTTTGAAAAATATATTAAGGTAACTCAAAAAAGAACAAGATATAAAAAGATGTACTTATATAAACCCGAAATTTAGCTGAGCTGGATAATAAAAATAAAGGTAGGAGATTTAAATGGAGACGAAACAAGATAACCTTATTTATGTATGGGACGCTTATTGTGGATGGTGCTATGGCTTTTCAGAAAGTATTAAAGGGTTTTACAAAAACCACACTGAAATACCGTTAACCGTTTTATGTGGAGGTTTATTTTTAGATAATTTACCAATGAAAAATTTCTCATATATAGAAGAGGGAAATAAAAGAATTAATCAACTCACAGGTGCAGAATTTGGTCCTTCATATCAAAAATTGGTGGAAGAAGGTACTTTTAAAATGAATTCGAAAGATGCTGCAATTGGTTTTTCGGCATTACGCTCATTAGCTCCAGGCCGTTTGTTAGAATTCACTTCGGCTATGCAAAAAGCGTTTTATTATGAGGGACAAAGTCTAAGTGATCCTGAGACATATCGTAAGATTGCAATCGAGCATGGTTTGGACCCTGAACAAGTATTAGAACGCTTAAACGCTCAAGAAACAGTAATAGACGTCCAAAATGATTTCAATAAAGTTCGACAGCTTGGTGTTAATAGTTATCCTTCATTACTTTTACAAAAGGATAATCAAATTATTCCTATTGGTGGCGGGGTAATGACGCCAGATAAAATCGAAGCACGTTTTAAAAGTTTATATTAAAAAATCTTAAGCTACAGTATATTGCATGTAACGTTTTAAGAAAAACTACTATAAGTAAATGGACTAAACCTTTTTTATAATAGTTGGTTTCAATTTGTATTTAAATAGTCCAATTTTATTATAGGCCATAGTAATAAACATATTATCTTACGCCAACTGACATTTATCTCCCGAATAAATGTTTGTGCTGTCACACTTTCAGGTGAATTGAATAGGGAGTTTCTATTTGAACAAGAAAAAATGTGTGATTTATTTAATAACTTTAACAAAAGGAGAGAAACATTCTATGTTTAAAACAATCGATACAAATCAAAAAGATGCGAAATTAACGGTTTTTCGTTCGGATGAAAAAAGTTTTATGGTCACTGCAACCTTAGTTGAGAAAGCAGGACATGCATTTTTAATAAACTCAAAATTTACTCAGTCTGATTCGAAAGAAATTGTGGATTATTTGAAAAACAATAACTTATCTCTAGATAAAATCTTTATTATCCATGGGGATCCTGATTACTATTTCGGGTTAGAAAGTATTAAAGCTGCATACCCAGAAGCTATAGCGTATGCTACGGAGTCTACGGTTGAACATATTGTTCATTCTGTATTAGGGAAATTGAAAGTTTGGAAAGATGCGCTTGGAGAGAATGCGCCAAATAATGTGGTATTACCTCAAGTGTTTAAGGGAAAATCTATTGATTTTCAGGGGCTAACATTTGAACTAGTAGGCTTAGACGATTACAGAACTAGCTTATTTAACAGAGAACTGAGATTGTTAATTGGGGGAATAGATGTATTTAACGAAATCCATCTATTCTTAGCAGATACTAGTTCAAAAGCAGCAATGGAGGCATGGATTGAGAACTTGAAAGTGTTACAGGCTTTAAATGCTGACGTAATTATACCGAGCCATGGATCAATTGAAAAATCATTAGATAGTCAAGCGATTACTGCAACTATGGATTATTTAAGAACTGCAATTCAAGCTTCTGAGGAAAGTAAAACTTCAAAAGATTTTGTAGCAAAACTTGAAACAGCATATCCAGGCTATGCTAATAAGGGTGTATTAGAGTTAAGTGCAAAAGTTGTAACGAAAGAAATGCCTTGGGGTTAATGCAATGAATAAATATCAAAAATTATTACATGAAACGTATGTGTTAACTGGCGAGGGAAAAATGGATGCTTTCAAAACGTATTTAAGTGAAAAGGTATCTTGGACAGAAGCTGCTGGGTTTCCATATGCGGGCACTTATGTAGGTCCTGATGAAGTAGTGAAAAATGTACATGAACGTCTTGGAACTGAATGGGATAACTACAGCGCTAAAGATGAAATTTATGCTTTTAATAACAATACTGTTATCGTGTATGGAAAATATAGTGGAACATATAAAGTAACAGGGAAATCATTCATAGCAGATTTTTGTCATCTTTATGAGTTTGATGAGAACGATAAGGTTAAAAAGTTTATTCAAATTGTGGATAGTGCAACTGTTAATGAGGTATTAAGTTAGAGTTACTAGTTTCTAATATATCTCGTATAAGAAGTATTGTTAGGATAGATGAATTTTCCTAACAATATTTCTTACATCACATTCTGGGAATGATTTTTCCTTTATTAAGCGTGTTATTGAAGATGAATTATAAAATTAGAAGAGGTAGGTATATATGAAAGTAGAGAAAAATTTAATAGTAATAATTATTTCTGTGTTTATTTTAGGAATTGTGTCGACTTTGATATTTCAAGCTTCAACTGGTAATACCAAAGGTCACTCAATAAAGAGCGAGAATGTTGCACCAGTATCGAAAGATAATGTGACAGAAAAAGAAAAGAATAAAAAGATGGTAGTTGATTTCTATAATGAGGTTTTTAACAAACATAATATCGATATTATCCCTAAATATGTAAGTGAAGATTATAAGCAACATAATCCTTTTGTTGCTGATGGACGAAAAGCCTTCATGGATTTCTTTAAGGAGGACTTTGTAAAAAATCCAAATTCCTCTGCAGAGATTAAACGTGTAGTAGCTGAAGGAGATACAGTTGCTCTTCATGTACACTCTCGTACTAATTCTCAAGATAAGGGAGTTGCTATAGTGGATATTTTTCGTATAGAGGATGGGAAGATTGTTGAACATTGGGATGTAATTCAAGAGATTCCCAATGAGGCAGCTAATAATAATACGATGTTTTAGGTAGAAGATATATCTAATAAATGTTTAATTGTTAGAGATATCTAGAATCTTGAAATTTAGACAAGTTATGTTTTAAGGTGAGTAAAAATAAAGGGATGCCCTAGATATGTTACTAGGACATCCCTTTTTGTTTTAATAAGATTTAATCTAATATGATGTATAGGGTACTTATTGTATGTATTTTTTATCATTAAATCACTTTATGATTAATGACAATCGCTTATGTCTTGAAAAACTATTCATTTATTTGAAATATAGTTTCATCAGGTCTAGAGAATCCATACAATTTCCTTGCGAACTTTAAAATACCTTCTTCGCTCTCTGTTAAAGTTTTAATATCGTTTTCATAATAACGTCCTATGATTTCTAATTCAGACAATCTTTTCTTTTCTTTATTTAGTGTAATTTGTTTTTCTTGAATCATTTGTTCTTGCTTATAAATGCAGATTTGAATGGAAATAACCATAGGTAGCATAAAAGCAAGTGCTAATAAAAGACGACGTCTTAGCTTTTTATTCGTTTGTAGATTCTTGTTAGGATTAATTTGTGTTTTTGAGATGGATTGTTGTGGTAGTGAATTTGGGATAGTCCCCATTTTAATGCCTCCATTACCTATGTATAGAATTTAAACTGCTTAAAAGTATTATATATGCTAAATAGATAATTTTGAACTTATATGTGTAAAGAGAACTTTTATGAAATTTAAATAAAATCCCTATTTAGTTGCAAATAAAAAGCACCATAAAAGGTGCTCAATAACTACCACTGAGTTGATCATGATTACTTTACGTATGTTCTTGATAAATGTGCACTTTTGTATAAAAACTTTATTTTATCAATTTGTAGGTTGATACAGTTCCCCAAACGAAAAGAACCAAGTAAAAAAGTCTTTGTAGTAGGCCTGCAGGTAAGGGGAAAAGAAAAACAAGTGAGATAAGGATTGTTATTACTATTAAGCTTAGTAAACAGAAATATGTCCATTTTCCTGCTTTTTTAAGATTCTTAGCAAAAATAAATAATCCTGGAAATACAGTAAGCATACCTATCCAAACTAGAATAGAATGTCCAATTAGGTTTATATCTGCAGGAATTAATCCTGAAACTATAGTAGAGACTCCTATTATAAGTATAAAAAATGTTGCTATTTTATTAATTTTTGTTTTTTCTAGATGTTGTGAAATATATAGTACTCCAATACAAAATGTTATTCCATTAAGAATAAAGAGTAAATTCATCCAAAAGTGATTAGGGGAGCATATTTCATAAGGCGCTATTTTGTAGGTGAATTCTCCACAGGTTGTTACACCTAGGTCACTCATTGCATGATGCAAATAGTTATAAGGTGCTGTAGAAGTGAAAATAAAGAAAGGTTCAATTAAAAAGTATAGGCAAGTTGCAATCCAGCTAAATAAGCCAATCCTATTTGATATATACATTAGATTCCTCCCTTGAAAAAGTATAGTTCCATTATAGATGGTTACAATATTGAAAGTGAAAATAATAAATTGAGAGTCGATAATTCTGTTCAATAATATAGGATTTTCTGGACAAATATGTTTAGCGGAAAGACGTATAAAAAATGGATGGAGCAAAACTTAACAAAATAGTTATTTGAAAATAACTAACGGCAAAAACGTCAGGCAACCAATTAAGTTGCCTGACGTTTTTGCACGGTAAAGGATAGATTCCTCTACAAAAGGGAGAAATAAAGAAAAATGTTTTTAAATGAAATTCATAAAGGATTGATAGGCACTACCGAGGGAAAATACCGTAGCTATCGCATGGGCAGTCCATTTAGGCTATTTAATTTTAATATGGTGTTGTGTAAGATTCCGTATACGATATAAATGATCAATACAAATGCAACTAATTGAAGTGCTAACAAAAATAGTGGTTGTTCTAAAACACTAAAGTCAAGTTGTTCCATTAATTTATCACACTCTTTATTTAATATATTAATATAATTAAAATGAAGGGTGTGAAAGTTTTTACTATAAAGTTTCAAATCTGTATATATTTTACGGTAGATAAGTGAATGTTAACCAAAACCCTACTGTATAAAAAAAGAGAAGCGCTTAATCCGGACGCTCCTCTTAATGCCAATATACAATAACTATTCCATTATAATGTATAAGCGTAAAATATTTAACAATTAGCTATGTGGTAAAAATTTCATTTTGTGTTAGTTTAAAAATAAAAACGAGCACGTAATAAAGTGCTCTCGTGACGAGATTCATTTTGTAAAGACGATTTTATAAAGAAAGGAACACTGAATATTATATGTGCGTGCAGTTAATTGAGTTCGTTTTTTACAAAAAAGAGCAGTTAGTAAAAGCTAACTGCTCCAATCATGGAATATGGTTCGAAATGGGTTGTCTATATTATTGACGGAATATTGAGGTTTATTCAGGGATACCTAAAGGTTTTCTTTTTAACTTAATCCATATACCACAAACAAAATAATGGCTAAAAATACAGATAATGAAAATGTTAGAAAGACTGTTATTATACTCCTAAGCATCGCTTTCCAGTTGCTTACTTTAGTTGTATTCTGCCATTATGCTGAGATTTGTAATTCTATTAAAAATAGTAACAGCTCGTCCAAACTTATCTAATCTATCTTACATAGTATGTAGTAATAAATTGAAAGGAGGAATCTAGTATGTCTTATTACTACGATGATTATTGTAAGGATTCCAAAAAGAAATATCATGACTGTCATAAAAGCAGTAAGAGCTATGACAAATGTGATAAAAAACATGAGGAAAAGCCTTGGGTTAATGTAAAAGTGAATTGTTGTTCTGATGATAACGGATATAATATTGTAAGAGCATCTGCTTTTAGAGCTGTGAGTACAGTTAATCAGAATTTGCCAGCAAATACATTTGTTAAAGTTTTATTCCAAAATGAACAATTTGATTTAGCAAATGAATATAACCCTACAACATCCATTTTTATACCAAAGACTAGAGGTGTTTACTCTGTTATTGGAACAATTGCGTTCATTCCCAATAATCTAAACGCAAACTATAGAGCACGGGTAGAGATTCGAGTAAATGGAAATCCGGCAATTGCAATAGATAATGATTTTTTTGGTCCAATAAACTTTGCTAATGTTGTAGCTGTTTCATCGATAATTCAATTAAATGCAGGGGATATAGTTGAGGTTTTTGCACAAAGTAGCGTAGCTGGAGTTATTTCAAATGTAGAAAATAGTACGCATTTTGAAGCTGCAAGATTCCCGTCTCCACAAGTATAAGTAGTATGAAATTTTGTCAGTAATTTTATCTAAGTAAAGTCCCTAATTTATATTTGACCTGCATAAATGCAGGTCTTTTTTCTTTGTAAAAAAGTTATTCGAAGAGGAAAATAAACGAATTTCTTCCTAGTTGTATAGAAAGTGGTGGGTGATATGAAGTGAAGCAAAAACACGTGTTAGCTCAAGAAGATTACATGAAAGGTATGAAGTGCAAGGAACTGGCTGAGAAAAAAAGCATGGTTGGAATCGAAAAGGGCTGCACCTAGATGCCTAAAGGTGAAAGAACAAATTGTTTGGTAGTAACATTGCAAACTTATCAATCTATTCTAGGGTTTGTTACAGGGTACGATGAGACTAAGAAGTTCTTAAAATTGAAAAAATCCCCTTAATAATGTTAAAGAGACCTTGCTCACGCAAATAATATTTATAAAGAATTGCTAAAGAATGAAATTACATAAATGCTTTTAGAAGTTCTTGAATTAATGGGATTGCTCCACCAATAAATTTTAAAACTGCCATTACGATTTCCATATTATTCTCTCCTCTGTTTTTGTATTAAGATGTGTGAATCTTTATAACCACATTATAGTAAGCGCTTATATTTATAACAATACATTTTTGTATGCAATATATTGAATGTGAAATTATCAAAGTTGATTTAATAATAATTATTGTATTCTATAATCATCGTGATTGCAGGAGATTTTTTCTGGAATAATGAGATAGTAATGTTAAAATAGATTAGTCTTATGAAGCACGAATTAAAACTATTGGATAGGATTATTGATGTCTTTAGGCAGTGGAAACAAAAGATAGATTAATTAAAGGTGGTGGATATCTTGAAAACAAAAGCTAAATATCAAACTTGGATACGAATGTACAAACTACTGATCTTTTTGGTTATTTCACTTATGCTTTTTTTAGTGACATTATTATCTGTTAATTTATATCTACGAATTCTATCGGGGTTTTTAGCATTACCTTTTATTTATATAGCAATTATACTTTCTTATTCTGTTTACCAATTTACAGCATTCGGGGGGGGATTATCAGTCAAAAATACATGATTTAATTGTTTCTAAGGTGAATTGGGATGGAAAGGGAAAAATACTGGACATCGGAACAGGCAGTGGTTCGCTGATTATTAAATTAGCAAAGACTTTTCCTAAATCCTTTTTAACTGGAATCGATTATTGGGGAGGAAATGGGGAATATTCGAAAGCCCAATGCCAACAAAATGCGGAAATAGAGGGGGGCTATAATAGGATTAATTTTATAAAAGCTAGTGCTTCCAAAATTCCTTTTAATGATGAGGAATTTGATGTAATTGTAAGTTGTTTAACATTTCATGAAGTAAAAGACGCAGAAAATAAAATGGAAGTAATTAAGGAAGCATTAAGAGTATTAAAGCCTGGCGGTGAATTTGTCTTCTTAGATTTGTTTATGGATGAAAAAATGTTTGGGGAGAAAAAAGAACTCTTAAACATTTTAAAAGAATATGATGTATCTGAAGTTAATGGCTACAAGCTTGCTGAAGAAATGAAGATACCAAGGATTTTATTGAACAAAAAAGTATTAGGAAATGCAATGATTTTGAGTGGGAAGAAATAAAAATGTATTTAATTTAAATCCTGTATACATCTTTTGTACTAGTAGTCCTAAGTCTAAAAGTATGTACAATTACACCATTTGACTAATGGGTAAACTTTCTAAACTGATATATACTAGTATTGTGTCTTGCATTTTTAGATGCAGTACACAGCCGGTGATTGGCTAGTGGATGTCCTTCCATTTTGCCAGTGCCGGTTTTTTATTGGATAATAGAGAAAATGAAGTTTTTATAAAGAAAGAAGGGGTTGTTTTGAAAGATTTAAATTCTATCTTTATGAGAGAAAAGATTGCTAGTTCTTATCTTTATTTTATTTCTTTTCTTGGTTTGGTTACTATAACTATATCTTTACTTGAAATTAAAATCCCTTCTCATCCAACAATACTCATATTGTTGTTACTATTTATGGGGATTGCAGAGTATTTTCCTGTAAGATTTTGGAGAGGAACTAGCTCGCTTACCTTTCCGATCATTTACACTATGAGTTGGCAGTTTGGAATCCATATAACTATTATTGCTATTGTACTCGTAACACTAATTATTCACCTGTATCGTCGTTCACCGATACAAAGAATGTTATTTAATAGTACTCAGCATGCACTTAGTTTGATCTTGGCCGAATGGTTTTCAAACAAATGTATGTCCTTATTAATTAATAAGATAGTTATGTCAGTTCTATATGAAAATTTAATATCTTTGTTATTATTTAGTGTGTTTTTTTGTTTTTTCAACAATCGTTTTTACGATTTGTTAATGATACTCCTTCCGCAGCCATATTCAATCCATCAGTGGTATAAAAAAACTGTAACGGTATTTCTGTGCGAAACTTTTGGTTTCTCTTATGCGGCATTGATGCACGTATTAATTAGTACATATAGTGTGGAAGTAAACGAGATTACAGTACTGTTTTTCTTTTTTCCACTTGTAGCAACTTCCGTTATTAGTTCTTTTTCTGTACGAATAAGGATGGAGAAGGAACGATTATATGAGTTATTTCTTATTACGACCGAAATTAGTCGAGGATTAACCGGAGGAAACTTGAAACATATTAAACAAGCACTTAAAGGTTTTTTTGGCATACAAGCATATGTAATATGGACAAAAGATGATGGGGACTGGAATATTCTGTTAAAAGATGGGAAAGTCCGCTCTGATATATCTGATGATTCAGAAAAGTTTAGGGGGTTTGAGGAACTTTCTAAAAATCTTGTATTTAATGATTGGAAAATTGGTACGGCTCCTGGAGATGAAATATTTGATAGTGTTATACGCTCACTTGTATATTTTCCTCTTATAGTAAATGATGAATTAGTCGGAATGTTTGTTGCAGGGAAAAGTAGAAATGCAGGTTTCTTTCCGGAGGATGTACAGTCGTTAGCTACATTTTCTAACCAATTAGCTAACGTTGTTAAAACAAGGATATTGATTTCTGAACAGGAAAAAAGAATAATCTTAGAAGAAAGAAATAGAATCGCCCGTGAAATTCACGATGGTATTGCGCAAACATTAGCCGGGGTGATATTCCAACTAGAATCTGCGCAGAAAAAATACCGTGATAAACCAAAAGATATGCAGCAAGTAGTTGAGAAAAGCATAAAAGATTTAAGAGGAAGCCTAGGAGAAGTTCGCTATTCTATTTATGCTTTAAAACCATATCCGACACAACAATTAGGCTTTAAGCAGGCAATAGCAAGTAAAATAAAATCTTTAAAACAGGAATATGAACTAGACATTACCTATCATGAAAGAGGTCATGCACGGGCGCTTAGTTTTTCAAAAGAAAGAGTTATTTTTGATACGTTGCAAGAGAGTTTGCAAAACATTGTAAAACATGCACAAGCAAATAAGGCAGATGTTTTACTCAGTTATCAAAGTGAGCACGTGCTTTTAAGGGTTAAGGATAATGGAGTTGGCTTTTCACTATTTGAGTCTATGGTTAAAACAAAGAATGAGCCACATTATGGTATATTACATATGAATGAACAAGCTGACCAATTAGGAGCTACTTTACAGATTGATAGTTCTGTAGGGAAAGGGACAGAAATTACACTGTTAATTCCAGATTCACAAACAAGGGGTGCGTAAAATGATTAAAATATTAGTAGTAGATGATCATGCTTTTTTACGAGATGCAATTCGGAGCATACTAGAGGACGAATCTGATATGAAAGTCGTTGGAGAAGCTAGCTCTGGGGATGCAGTATTGGGAAAAGTAGAAAAATGTCGACCAGATTGTATTTTGATGGATATTAATCTTCCAGGGAAAAATGGGATTGAAGTTACAGAGTTAGTGAAGAAAAATTATCCGAGTTGCCGAGTACTTGTGTTTACAATGTATGAACATGATGAGTATTTAATGGATGCACTTCAGGCCGGTGCTGATGGTTATTTATTGAAGGATTCCTCATCAGAGCAGGTAGTAGCAGCAATTCGAATGTTATACCGAGGTGATTCAGTTATTCATCCGCGTATGACTAAAAAATTAATTACATATCATCAGCAAAAAATGAAAGTAGAATCAAATGAAAATGAACTGACGGAACGTGAAAAGGAAATTCTCTTTGAACTAGTAAAAGGACTTAGTAATAAAGAAATTGCTGAAGTTTTATATATTAGTGATAAAACAGTTAAAATACACATCAATAAAATTTTTAAAAAACTAAATGTAAAAAGTCGATCGCAAGCGGTGATTTATGCAGTTCGAAATCAATTGGTTCCGCTAGACTAAATAAGAAATCTTTCAAAGAACTATCATATTGCTTTATTCTGTATCACAAAGAATAAAGGACAAGATAGTTCTTTTGTACTATGTAGGCATAGAATTCTTACAGAAAAGATACTCCTTTTGTTTAATTTTCAGAATAATCAAAATGTGAAATAATGAAAATAGAATTACATTTTAACTTTATTAATAATTCATTTTGTGAAAATTTTTTATTGAAAATAAATGATGGGAGGCTCTTATAGAAAGAGTAAAGTGAGTAATTAGCTATATGAGGTATGGGGATGATAGTAGTATTGGAAATCTTTCATGATACAAAAGATTAAGATTGATAGAGTTTCCAATACTAAGTAGGAATGGAAGAATCTATTGGTTTCAAAAAAATATGAATAATGGGGAGATGCAATATGAAACGAGGGAAATTTGGAAAGATTCTTATTGGAACGTTAACAGTTGGAATGTTATTGTCTCAAGGAATTCCATATAACGTATTAGCGGAAGAGGTAAATACATCTACTTTAACCGGAATTGATGATGCAAATGCTATCTTAAAAAGCCTTACAAAGGAACAACGTAATGCCTTAAAAACGTTAGATACAAAACCAGGTTTTGTTATTTCGCCAGGTATCAATACAGCAAGTCCTGATAATGTGAATGTGATTATAGAATTTAAGCAAGCACCTAGCAAAATTGAAGTACTAAAACAAGCGGCTAAAGGGAAAAAGGTAGCTCTTTCAAATGCGGAACAAAAGGTAGAAGCATCACATAAAGGATTTAAAGCAGAGCTTGAACAGCTTCAAAAGAATAAAGAGAAAGGGACAACTGTAAAATCTGCAAAGATAACAAGAGAATATAAAAATGCTTTTAATGGTGTAGCGATTTCTTTACCAGCAAATATGATCGAAGACTTAGTTCGTACCGGTATTGTTAAGCGCGTATGGGAAGATCATGAGGTTAAAATTGATTTGCCGAAAGACACAGCTAAGACTGCTGTTGAACCGAAAATGGCAGATAGTGTACCGCAAATTGGTGTGGACAAGCTGCATGATGAAAAAATAACAGGTAAAGGAATTAAGGTAGGTGTACTGGACACAGGAATTGATTACAACCACCCGGATTTGAAAGATGCATATAAAGGGTATCGTGCAAAACAAGGTGAAGATCCGAGTAAAATAGATCCGAACTCAATAAAAGGATGGGACTTTGTTAATAATGATGCTGATCCAATGGAGACAACGTATAAGGATTGGCAAAATTCTGGAGGATATCCTGAGATTTATGAGGGAAGTGCATATTATACATCCCATGGTACGCATGTAGCTGGGACAATTGCTGCAGACAAACAGAATAGTGTGGATTATGCAGTGAAGGGCATTGCTCCAGATGTAGATTTATATTCATATCGCGTATTAGGTCCATATGGAAGTGGACAAACAAGCGGTATTCTTGCTGCGATTGATAAAGCAGTGAAAGACGATATGGATGTTATTAATTTATCACTAGGAGCATCTATTAATGATCCGTTATATCCTACCTCTGTCGCAGTGAACAATGCGATGTTAGCTGGTGTTGTTACAGTAGTAGCAGCCGGTAATAGTGGTCCGGGAGAAGGTACCATTGGATCACCTAGTGCAGCGGCACTTCCAATTACAGTTGGAGCCAGTGACGCTGCAATGAATATCCCAACGTTTTCCGCCGATGCAGGTGATGTACATGTAGATAAGATGATGCTACTTGGAAAAAGCTTTACTGATAAGATTGAAGATTTGAAAGGACAATCCTTATCGGTTGTATATACAGGGCTTGGGAAATCAGGTGATTTTACAGGGAAAGATGTGAAAGGGAAGTTAGCTCTTATCCAACGCGGTGAGATTACATTTGATGAAAAAATTAAAAATGCTAAGGAAGCAGGTGCAAAGGCAGTAATTGTATATAACAATGTAGATGGGGAAATTACAAGTTATCTTGGGGAAAGTACTTCATCTATTCCTTCGTTCCGCTTAACAAAAGTAGATGGTGAGAAATTACAAGCAAAAGCTGTACAAGGAGATGTGTCGTTAGCGTTTGGGGAACTTAGTAATATAAAAACAGAGGGAGATCACTTAGCTGATTTTAGCTCCCGTGGTCCTGCAACTAAAACAGATGATATTAAGCCAGATATTGTAGCACCAGGTGTGTCTATTTTCTCAACTGTCCCTGAATATATTAATGATCCAAAGGATGGAGAAAATTATCCGGTAGCGTATGGACGTATGTCAGGTACATCTATGGCAACTCCTCATACTGCAGGAGTTGCAGCACTCATTTTACAAGAACATCCAAACTATAGTCCATTTGAAGTAAAAGAAGCACTTATGAATACCGCGGTTGACCTAAAAGAAGAGCGTTCTGTATTTGAAGTGGGCTCAGGACGAATTGATGCATATCGTGCAGTTCATGCGGATACATCTATCGAGGTTGTCGATAAAACATCCAACGTTGTAGATGATGAAGAAGTAGAAATTGAAGAAAAAACAGGTTCTATTGCATTTGGGTATAAAAACCAACTCGAAAATGGACCTATTAAAGATAGCCGAAAAGTCTTAATAAAGAACAGCAGTAAAACAGAGGGGAAAGAGTTTAAATTAGAAGTGGAGTTTTCACCTACAAGTGTAGGTGTGCAAGATGCAGCGAAGAATGGTGTGAAGCTAAACGTAAAAGATTCTATTAAAGTAGCTCCTGGTACATCAGAAGAAATTAGCCCTGAAATTATCATTCCAGATAACGCTGAATTTGGTAGATATGAGGGGTATATTCATATTTCAAATAAAAGCAATGAAAAAGAAGTATATCAAGTACCATTTGCAGTTAAATTCAAAGAAAAAGGGATTGCGTCTGTAGATTTACTGAGAGATGCAATGGCAACAGATGCATCGAAATTCCATCCATTTATGGAGAGACCAAGTTCGCCTTTGACATTTAAAGTAAATAGTCCTCTTGAAACTATTGATGCAGTTGTGAAGGACCGTAAGACAGGGAAGGCATTAGGAGTCGTTGGTACACTTGATGCAAGTAGTCTAACACCGAATGTTGAATATATGATGTTTTCTGGTATGGGAGGGTATGTACTTCCATTTACAGGGGATCCAGCTCATCCAATTGGGGATAAACCTGTTATGTTGCCTGATGGAGATTACGAATTAAACTTCGTTGGATATGATAAGGAAGGAAAATCGTATACAAAAGGCGATAGCATTATCATTGATAATGTTATACCGGAAATGAAATTTAAGGATGTACAACCTGGTATACACGAAGTAAATGATTCTATGTTTAAAGAAGAAGACGGCCAACATGCATTATGGGTGCATGGTAATATTTATGATTCTACAGTAGATGCATTAAAAGCAAAAGGCTTGCAGTATGATCAAAAAGCGAATCAAATTGTATATTATCAAAACTCAGCCTTCCCATCAGGTTGGTTGAATACAATTCAAGCAAATGGTGATTTTAAATTTGGAGTACTTCCAGAGGAAATAAATGAGCCGTTAAATTTAAGATTATTTGGATATGACCTTGCCACTGCGGGGAATATGGCAACTGGATATAAAGATTATGTCTTTGTAAAAGAAGGGACAGAATACGCTGTTCCAAGTTATGACAAAGATAAAATAAAATTAGGTGAAAAAATTACGTTAACTTTGAATCTCAATAATGTAAAACAGCTTATGTCAGGTACATTTGAAATTCCTTATTACAAGCAGCTCTTTAAATTTACAGATGTGAAACCAAATCCAGCACTTACGGAATATGTAAAACAACATGGACTGAACCTTAAATTAGAAGATCCGAAGGTAAGTGAAGAAGGAGCTTGGGAAAACAAGGTAAAAGTTGGCGCGTCATTGGAAGGAAAAGAATTTAAAGGATTAGATGGAGATACACCATTTTTAGATGTTACATTCGAGATGACGAGTGATGAATACTTTAATGATTTAACTGCATTTGGAGTAGATAAGTTCTCTTATACAAAAGTTGGTGCAACAGAAAGCAATGAGATTCCTGTGTTTAAAGATAAATCTTTTGCGATTGTTTCGAAACATTCAACGGTTACAGGATATATTGGTCCGGAAGCTTTCTTGAATGAAGAGGGCTATTTAGGTAAGAAAGACTATACAAAACTAGGAGCAAAAGTGTACGCAGTTGGCAAGGATGGAAAGAAATATACAGGAACGATTGATGATAACGGGCATTTTGAGATTCATAGTGTTCCAGTAAGCGATAAAGAATATGATATTTTCGTAGAAATGCCAGGTCATTTAAATAGTAAATTAACAACAAAAATAGGGAAAATGCAGGATGGAGAATTAGTAGGACAAAACTTTAGAGCTGACATAGATGATAACCCTGCAGGTGATGTAAATGGCGATAAAATGGTTGATATTCAAGATGCTAGAATAGCAGCTTTATCGTATGGAAAAGGAACAGTATCTGTAAAAGATGGAGATATAAATCAAGATGGTGTTGTAGATGAAACAGATATTCGTTTTATCGAGAAAAACTTCTTGAAAAAGGGTCCAGATGCTAAAGAAAATCAGAAACCGAAAGAAAATGTAGGGCCAGTGACATTAGATAAAATCTTACGTTCTATTGGCTTAGAACCAAAAAAATAAGTGGACAAACTTCTAGAGTAAATAATGCAATCAGACAATGAATAGTAAATGAAATGAGATTGGCTAACAAATAACCGGTAATGATATACGGTAACATTACCGGTTATTTTAAAAGTAATAGTCGTTGGGGTACGTGAAGTAACTAGTTTAAAGAGTATTTACTTTCGTTATGGAACAAGGTGGTTGCTTAATGATTATTGTTTGTGGGATGAAAATAAGGATTGTAGTTTGAACTTTAAAAATAGGGGGACTTGTGAAATGAGCATAAAGAAAAAACTTGGTATGGGTGTTATAACTGCAGCGCTGGGCTTATCTTTAATTGGTGGGGGAACATATGCGTATTTTAGTGATAAGGAAGTATCACAAAACACGTTTGCAGCGGGTACTTTAGATTTGAGTGTAAATCCTGAAGTGGTTATCAATGTCGACAATCTGAAACCGGGTGATGAAATGGAGCGTGGTTTTCAATTAGTTAACAAAGGAACCTTAGCAATAGGAGATGTGAAACTCCTGACAGATTACAGTGTAATCGATGCGAAGGGGGATAATGGAAATGCTGATTTTGGTGATCATATCCGTGTGGACTTCTTGTGGAATTTGGATAAAAATGAGGTTCCAATTTGGTCTACTACATTATCTGAATTAAAGGTAGCTACGGAAAATGGAAGTATTCCTGACCTTGTAAAGAAAGGTATTGTAGATCGAGAAGGAAATGGACTTGCTCCTGGTGATGATGATACCTTTTATGTAATGTTCACATTTGTAGATAGTGGTGAAGACCAAAATGTATTTCAGGGAGATGCATTGAAATTAAATTGGACGTTTAATTCCATGCAAGCAAGCGGTGAAGAAAAGTAAGTGTAATGATTTGTATACTGTATGTTTAAGACGTATAGTATTCGATTAAAAGAACGGTACTAAAATTGAAGAGTTTATCGTGAATGGTAAAGCTCCTCATAAATATATAGATTAGAAAACTGATGACGATTTCGCTTTTATAATACATCGTAAAATATATTTTACGATGTATTTTGTTGTAAGTTGAATAGTATAGGAATATTAAATAATTGTTCAGCTTTTGAGATGCCTTGAGGGAATTTAGCGCTTTACGCTAGCTTTGCAGCTTTCCTGGCCCTTTATCCCCAAAAACTAAAGTATTTACTAAAGTCTTTATAAGGAGATAAAAAGCTTTTTAATTCTTGACTAATATCTTCTAGATTCCCATATATATTATCTGCGGCTAAATTAATTTCCTCATTAAAGTTATATAGCTGTTCATCTACATAACTGAATTCCTCACAGCAATTATTATGTATCAAATTAAATATAAATGGTTTTATTTTCAATACATTTTCTTCATTTAGAATAAATTTATCCCATAACAGTCCCAATATTATTTTTATGGGTAATTTTTTATCATACGTTCCTTTTATATTTTTTAATTTAGGTACGATGTCAATCAACTTATCATTACTAGATAGAGAAACTTCTATAATTTCAATTGAAGGACTATCTAATGTTTCGATTGTATGATCAGCCCAATCAATTACTTCAGTTTTTGAAAATAAACCAATTTGTAGCCCTATACTCAGAACTTCAGCTGTTGTTTTTATATTATTCATATATATAATTCCTTATGTTTTTTGATAATTATACATCGCAGTAACCTAAATTTCAAAAAGGGTGTTGCTAGTATGCAGTAACTACAGGGATTTTTAAATTTAGCATCCCTCCACATTGTTACCCAGCCAAAAGATAAAATTCCTCCTAAAACGAAAAAAGATGAACAAAATAATAAAAAAGGTTCATTTCTATTTCTTTTTTAGTTTCTATTCTTTTGTAAAGGAACTTAGTAGATGAAAAGGAGACATTGCACAATTAATTGGGAGATAAGTACAAGTAACTTTGAACAATATTAAGTTCACCATTTTTATGGTGCCCCTTTTTCTATAACGGTAAGTTCAAATTATGTTTCTATTAAATAAAAAATACATCCTTATAGGGATGTATTTTTTATTTAATAATAATGTTATAAATTATTCTACATGAACCGATATACTTTTAGATAATACTTGCATTGAGAAAGGAACTCTAGCTTCAAAAGCTATAGTGTTTGTTGAATTTGATGTGTTTGAGAAGATGTACGAATCTTTGATACGTAATCTAAATGTTTTTTCAAATCCGAATGGACCAGTATAAGAACTGACTTCGTCTAAAGAACTTCCTGCATATCTAATACCATTAACAGTTAAAGCTTCTGAATATGAATCCGGTGTGCCTACTTCACTCACTTTCACATAAAGGTAATCGCCCTTAAGAACAGGAATAGATAAGTAAGAGCTTGCACTATACATTTTGTTATTATCACCTATAGCACTAATGCTTACACTTCGTAGTGGAGAAGAATCCGCTTTTGAAATAGATGGTAAAAATGCTAGTGTTAGTGCAAAACACATAGCTAACATGCTCATGAATTTTTTCATATTAACAACCCCTTAGGTATTTATTTAACATCCTGTATTTTACAGGGTGAAAATGTAAATTTCAATATTGTTATATAAAGAATAAATATGAAATTATGCATATTTATTATAAAGCATACCAAAACGCGGATACATAACTCCCTTGTGGTCACAGTCGGGATACACAAATAACAAAAAGAAAAAGGAGGTTTCTTTCTAAGAGTAGGGGATCTCTTTGTTCTTGGTACCGATAATGATACGTTATACTAACTTGACATGTATAGAGTATACAACCAAAATCAAACAACAAATCATTTCTTTCAAATGGTAAAATAGGGAAAAGGAAGTCCTGTATAATGCCTTTAGAAAACTCTATTTATTATATTGGAGTTGCTATTATATTAATGATCATCGGTGCATTGCTCGGGGGGATTATACGTATAATTCGATATTCTAGCAATCGCAAAAAGCAAGATTCAGTTGAGCAAAAGTTAGATAAAGTTATTCAACTATTAGAAAAACAAAACAAAGATTGACCTTACTCAAAATAGAATTAGTTTGCGATAGCTCCCAATAGCGAAAATCATGTAAATGAGCTGTCCATATGGACGGTTTATTTTATTTTTTCTTAGCGTGAGTTTTCTTCAAAATGCTGAAGGTATCCAATCACTATCAAGCTAACAAAAGCAAATATCAATAAGTCGGTCTTTGTCAAAAAGTAGGTGTTGTAACAGTGGTGCGGTCCCCTCATTAAAAAACAGTTGATTCAGTCACTCCGGGCTGATGAGTACTTTTGTTGATGTTTCTAAACAGCTGGATAACTGGGCTAAAGAAGTTATAGCTATATTTTGGCCGACTCATACACATAAATTTACTAAACCTTTTGCTTGGTACTTACTGTTTTGTTGCACAAAACGAACATCTCTAGCAAGATACTGTAAGGTATATGTAGATAAAAAAATTCGAATTTCGTGAGCAATTAGTTCTAATTCATCATACAGAGAAACAGACATGAAAAAGCCATCCGTTCCTATAATTCTACAGAAATTATTGCCTATTTTTAGATTTGTAGGATGGTTTTAGATGAAAAAATATATGTTTGCAATCTATATGTGACTTAATGTAATATATAGATTGCATTTATGTTAATAATAATTTAATATATAGAATATAGGATTTGGATATGAAGTTAACTTTACAAATGGGGTGTATGTAGTGTTTGTAAGTAAAGTGAAAATTGCAAGGGTTAAAAAAGGCTAGCTCAATTGGAGTTGGCCGATGTTGTAAACGTTACGCGACAAACCACTAGTCTTATTGAAAGTAATAAGTTTACCCCTTTTATTAAAATTTGCATTCATATAGCTAAAACATTAGATAAAAGTTTAGATAAATTATTTTGGGAGGAGCTTTAAAATGGAAAAACTAAAAAAAATGTTTTCACTCAGTACACATTCAGATGAAAGAATTCAACAAATTGAAATGAAAATTTGGGCTCAATCTGGAATTGTTGTCCTATTATTAGCTTTTATAGATGTTATTATAAGGGGAGCATATCTACACCGCCCATTCCTAGAATGGATTGCTTCATTAGCCATTATAACTTGTTATATGATTTTCTTCTTTATTAAATCTATTCTAACTGGTGTTTATGAAACAGATATTAATAATAAAGAGCAATTAAAAGAAAAATTAAAAGAAAAAATGAGTGATACCTTTATTTTGTGTTTTGTAGCAATAGGTGCTACCACATACAAATATAATTTACCTGAAGATTTCGTTGGATGGTTAGCAGTAATAGCAAGATTTATTATACTTTTCGCTTTCCTATTTGGTATACAATATCTTATTACAGTATTAGCATGGAAGAAATCCAATAAAATTTAATAAATATAGAAAAAAAGCTTATCCTTTAGCACTTAATGATAAGCTTTTTTAGTATTTTTTTCATTATTTTTATGTTTTTGTGTACTTACTTCTGTTAGGTTGATGGCAATGTGGTGCTACCCCATCGCCATCAACCTAACAGAAATAGAAAACTAAATTCCAATGAACTTAAGTTCGACTTCTGTCTGCTTCTTGTATTTGAGAGTTGTAAGAAATCTATGTCCGTTAAGCGAGATATCCCACTCCTCTTAGCTGGGAAAATTGCAAGTCCAACTGTTTTCGGATTCCTTAGACCAAGGGTGTTATTGTCAAGTGCACATATGAAAGTATTAGATGAGCAACAGTTACGATACATCTTTCATCATGAATTAGCTCATATCAAACGAAGAGATGTTGGTGTGAATTGGCTTATGCATGGTTTACTGATTCTAAATTGGTTTAACCCAATTCTTTGGTATGCCTACTCATCCATGCGGGAAGATCAGGAACTGGCGTGTGATGCATTTGCTCTTACATATATAGATTCAGAGGAAAAACTTGCATATGGTCATACCATTATTACCCTTTTAGAACACTACTCAAGTTATTATCAAGTACCAAGCTTAGCGAACTTAAGTAGAAATAAAAGAACATTAAAAAGGAGAATTCTTATGATTAAAAAATTAAAAAAGAACTCTTATCGTTGGTCTGCATTTGGAGTTGTTGCTATTATTGCTGTATCATCTGTGTCTTTATTAAATGCACATGCAGATATAGCAACTAAGGCATGATTAGAATTGAACTGTACTTCAAATTAACTTGTACAATATAGCTTTTATCTTTACTGCAAATATCTATCATAATCAACTGAAAGTAAGCCTACTCGGCTTAAATTGGTATTAGATGTTGGGTTTAAATGGATATTAGAATTATCCATTTAAATTACAAATTCCGGTCTCGTTAATAAAATAAATACTATCTCAAATTTCTTAGAAATGGGTTTTGTTTTCGTTCATTCTGAATATATGTGACATCACCATGCCCACTTAAAACCAGAGTTTTTTCAGGGAGACTAAATAGTTTTTGTTGGATTGTTTTCATTAATAGATTGTGATCTGCTCCGCTTATATCCGTTCTGCCAATACCACCTTTAAAAAGTACATCTCCTGAGATAAGAATATTTTCATTTTTGATATAGTAAGATACGCTCCCAGGTGAGTGCCCAGGGGTAAACAATACTTTGAAAGAAAAGGAACCAATATGAATTTCCTCTTCCGTTTCAATTAGATAATCTGCAGGATTTGCCGTTGTTTTCTTTCTACCAGGTAGAGCGGAACGATTTAATTCGGCGTCTGAAAGCCAATCCCGTTCTGCCTGATGAAGATACACGGGGATATCCCACTTTGTTCTTACCTCATCTACTGCCCCAATATGATCAAAATGAGCATGAGTTAAAAGAATAGCTTTGGGAATTAAATCATTTGTTTGTATGTATTGATTAATTTTGTCTGGTTCACCACCAGGATCAAAGATGACGCAAGTTTTGTCGACATTAGATAAAATATATGCATTTGCTTTGATTGGTCCTACAGGGATTCGTATCCATTTCATGCTGTACACTTCCTTTGCGTTAATGTTACTGAAATACTTTTACAATACAATAAGAGCATTCCAATTAGAAATAACATTATTCTAGCTTAAACTACAAGTAACCTTTGATACAATATCCTTGTAAAGGATGAAGGGGAAAGAAAGATGCTACTTTTAGATAGTTTAAGGACCCATCAGGACGAAGTAGATTTGAATCTTTTAACTTTCCAAATCATTATATAAGACAAAAAAATCCGTTATACATTTACTAGTGGGATCATACACAGAATCAGGATTTTTTATTTGGATTTTGTTTGAGCCCGTTAATATGTTCATTTTTAAGCGTTTATTGCATTTAAAATTGAAACTTTATTTGTCGTAAATAATACATAATTTTGTTTTACCGTTTTTATTAAAATACGGTCCGTTGTTCCATATGCAGTTCCAATACGGATTGCACTAGTATCTTCAACACCCGCATAGGTAGCATCTTCAGTAACTTCAATTACATCACGTAATGGAATCGTAATCTTCGCCAATTGCCATGAAATTATTAACTCTTCTTTTGTTTTTTTTACATTAATACCTAGCATTATACCAAGACCTTTCTATAATAGAATGCTACACTTCTAATCTTATTATACAAATTTTTAGATTTTTTTCTATATGTAGGAATAGAATTGTTTTCTGCGTGTTAGCATCTTTAGCGTATCGAACGAAAAGGAGGATATACTGTCTTTTTGTTAAGAAATATGTTAAGAACAAAAGTTCACTTCAAATTAATATGAATTTGATATGGTTGTAGTATTATGAACGAGAAACATTAAGAGTGGCAGGAAGGAAATGAATAATGAGAATTAAATTAGTATGGATTTTTACTTGTATGATTGTGATACTTGGTATCTTTATCGTTTATACCAATCAATCTATTGGTAAAGAACAAAAAACAACAAACTATGAAACCCATGAAAACTCCATAAATAAAGAGAAAAAAGGTACTTCAAATAACATAGCGAGTTCTTTTGCTAGTGTACAAGCTGTAGTTAATAAAGAATCTGGATTGCCTGAAGACTATAAACCGGAAGATTTAGTTGTACCAAATGTACCATTCTCATTCAGTGGAACGCTAGAAAAGAGTTACCTTCGTAAAGAGGCAGCAGAAGCACTAGAAAGGTTATTTGATTTAGCAAAGAAAGAAGGAATCCAGTTGAATGCTGTTTCAGGGTTTCGCTCCTATGATTATCAAAAAAAACTGTATGCAAACAACGTGAAAAGAAAAGGACAAGAGCATACAGATCGCTTCTCGGCAAAGCCTGGACATAGTGAACATCAAACAGGATTAACGATGGATGTTTCTTCTAAAAGTGCAAATAATGAGCTAGAGCTAGTCTTTGCGAATACGAAAGAAGGAAAATGGCTGAAAGAAAATGCACATCGTGCAGGATTTATCATTCGTTACCCAAAAGGTAAAGAGAGTATTACTGGATACGCTTATGAACCGTGGCATATTCGCTATGTAGGGGATATTGCTGAAAGTATATATAAGGAAAAATTGACTTTAGAAGAATATATGAATCTGTGAAAATAGAATTGAAGAATTAAATTGGTTTGCGATAGCAGTAAGGTTGTAAAAGATAGGGTTATGAAATAAGGTATTTCTTAATGCTCTTAAAGGGTATGTCATGGGATTGTAAACGATACTACTATTTTAGAGATGAAAGATGGCGAGTAATATCTTTACAGTAATGTGAGATGTAGGATCTTGCGTCAGGTGCAGAATGATAGGTATTAGGTTAATATATGATGGAATCAGAGAGCAACGTAACAGAATATAAATATTACGTATTAGGTTTTTTACTAAATAATAGGGCATCATTTTAATTAGAATGATGCCCTGTTATTTTTGCATAATCTATTGAATTACTTTTTCAATTTTAGGCATTACAGCAATTGGTGGTAAAGATTTGGTCCATGCAGCAGCATAAACATTTAAATGTTCACCTATAGTGTAATTTTCACCATCTGAAATAGGAACCCTTAAAATCTTATTTTGATTTACTAACTCCCACCAATCATTTTGGTAAGCGAGAGCTTCATCTTTTGTAGATGTTGAAGCAACCACTAAATAATTGTTTTCTACTGAAATGACATATCCAGTAAAAGGATCTTGTTCTTGTTTATGAATAGAATAAATAGGTGCAGTGCTTACAGACGCCTTATTAGAATCTGCAAATGCCGGTGTTAATCCGAAAGTAAATCCACATCCTAATGTTAAAGCTGTTACGGTTGTTACTAATTTTTGTTTTTTTGTAAACATAATACATATCCCCCTTATATTTTATCCCTACACTAGCAATTTTCTAGTTCTATCATATAAAACCTTTTAATATTAAGATGTTTAACAGTTCTGTCACATATAATCCATAAATGTTAAAATTATCTATTAATGGAAGTGGATTTGTGTTATAATTCACTAAGTGAAATATTATTATTACATTCATCCCCTGATGAATGTATACCCTTCCTTAATTGTAAATATGTTTGATTTTATTGGTGAAGAGGGAGGAAATCTCTCTTCTTTTTTTGTTCCTTCTAAAGTTCGAAGGTGCCTTGAGCAATAAAATTTGATTTTTTTAAAACAGTTGAATTACACACGTTCACTTTATTTAGAAGTGAGAGTGGGGGAGTTCAAAGAAAGATGGGGAAATAAAGCCCTGTCTCTTGATAAAAACTTATAGAAATAAAAATAAGATAGTTACTGTTGGACAGATAGTAAATCACGATTAATATACTAGGTATTACGAGTACGATAAAAAATATATAACTTCATAAAAAGAACTCCTATGTTACTTAGGAGTTCTTTTCGGATGAAGTCAACAAATTTATAGAATGTTGAACATTAGTTTGTTTTTTCAACAATAGGAGAAATAGCCTTCGCAGGAACACCAGCAAGTAAAATAGGGCTAAACTCAAAAGATGCAGCATAAACGTTCACCGTATCACCGATTATAATATTTTGTAATACTTCGGTTGAAGTTTCAACTTCATAAGTTATGTTGTTACTTGAAACTAAGATTGAATTATCAGATTTCCCTGTAACATTTCCTTTGATTTTTTTGTATTGATTCTCTAAAATATTTTGTTCATTTCCTTTTTGAATAATCGCGTTTCTTGCATCGAAAGGTAAGTCCATTAGAAGAATAGGGGCCATTTCAAATGCTTGAGCATAAACATTTACTGTATCGCCTATCTGAATGTTTGGTAATACTTTTGGATTAACATGGGCAAGAATGGCTTGATTTTCACTTGAAATTTCTAAGCTATCTTCGGATTTTTTTGTCACTGTACCAGAACGTTTTTTTAGTTGTGCTAAGAGTTTTTGTTCTTTATCTTTACTCATTACATGGTTTTCTTGTTGTTTGTTAGATTCTTCGTTTATTTTAGAAATAGAACTTACATCAGTGTAAAATACAGTTTGTCCATAGATTTTTTGATGTTTCCATTGATCTTTGTTAGCAACTTTAACTTTGTCTCCGTTTTTAAAATTAGAGTTACTACCATTCGGGAAGTCTATAGTAACTTCTTGATTATTTCCATTAGCATTTTTATATGCAACAGTCACATAATAAGAATCTGCATCATTTATTACACCAACTACAGCATTTTCTTCTTTCTTTGTTTGGTGGTCGATTTGATCAGACTTTGCAATAAATTGTGCAGCCTCTGCACGGGTAATTGGTCTATTAGGGGACCAGTTTTCTCCATCTTCAGTGCCCTTAGAAATTTCTGTTTGTATTAAAATATTGGCATATCTTTCTCCCCAATGCCCTTTTAAATCCTCAAATGTAGTTACGCTATTTTTAGTAACTTTATTTTCTAATTTATAAGCATTTGCCACCATTGAAGCCATGGATGCACGATTAATCAAACCTGTTGGAAGGAAGTTACCATTTCCATCTCCTTTAATAACACCTGCTTTTTCAACAGCTGCAATGTATGGTGCTGCCCAGTGGTTTTGAGCATCTTGGAAAGATGGTTTAGCATTCTTATTAATTTCTAATTCAAGCATTATAGCCATTATTTTGGCAGCTGAACCGCGGTCAATTGTTTCAGCGGGGGCAAAAGTACCATCGGGTTTTCCATGTAATGCGCCTTTTTCAACTAGGTAATTTACAGAAGGGCTTGCCCAATTTGGGACATCTGGAAATTTATGAGTATTTGCAAATGCACTAGATGAGTAGGATAGTAGACTTCCAGCAAGAATTCCTGTAGCAATTAATTTGTATTTCAAAATGTAACACTCCTAAAATAATATTACAGCTGGGTAAATCTATCATTTATAGTGAATCTTATAAGTAATATGACTTAGTTTAAAGAATAGAGTAGGTTGGCAAATTCACTATAATACAGGTAAATAATAATTAGTTAATTTAAACTATTATTTCGAAAAAAATCTATAGACATACACTTATAATAAGGACTATTTGATATATTTACCAAGATCTTGTAACCAGTATAGTTACTTATATGTACGAGTGTCAATTAAAAAAGAATTACATTTTTGTAAGATAACCATGTTAATAATGTAGTAAGTAATTATTATATAAGGTGAATAATTACTCATTATAATAGCTATAAGGATGAATAAATTTATTTTTAATCCTATGTAGTGAGAGGGCTCTCTAGATAAAAAAACTTACTTCGTGAAAAAGTTACTTGATATATTATTAACCTTATTACCTTACAAAAGTGTAATGATCTTTTTGTTGACGTTCTTTAAAAGTTGTAACTATAATGATTACACGCTAATTGATAATGGAAATCAGTTAGTGAATAGATATGATTGGAGATGTTTTAGAATATGAAAAAAGTCATCTTAGCTGGTGCATTAGGATTTGCAGCATTAACGGGAAGTAATATACCAGGAGTAGATTCACTAACAGCAAGTGCAGCTGTACAAGAGTTCAACACTACAGTTGAGGGGAAAGTAATAGAAGTACAGTCAAAGTATTTTATCATTGAAAGTAAAGAATTAAATGAAAGTGTAACTATTTATACTGATTTTCAAGCAAATGCAAAACTAGGTGAATATGTAAAAGTAAATAGTAATGGTCCATTACTTCAAAACGCATTTACTACAAGCTTAACGGCTAATTCTGTTGAGCATTTTGAATTAGCTCCTGGAAACTATGAGAAATATACAGTAGGGCATGTAAGTGAAGTTTCTTCTAATGAGTTATTAGTTACATATATAGATAATAACGGAAATCCAGAGGATCTTCGTGTGCCTCTAAAAAATACTCATAACTTTAAAGTTAATGACTTAGTGAAAGTAGAAAGTGATTTTTGGGCGAGATCCATACCACCTATAGCTGTAAATGCAAAAGTAGAAAAAGTTAAAACGCAAATTAATGATTATAGTACTAGTACTAAGTCTTTAGAAAAAGAAGGTACAACATTGAAACCAGGAATGTATGAAAAAGAAGATGGTCAACCTAATTTTGTAATCGGAGAAATTACAAAAATAGACAAAGATTATACCGATTATGTAGCTGTCAAGTACCCTTCTAAAAATGGGAAAAATGATGTTGTTTATGTGGATTTAACACAAGGTCAACAATTTAATATAGGTGATATGGTTCGAGTAGATTTTCATGATGGATCTAATTTCCATGGAATGGATAAAACAACGTATGACCATATCCAGAAAATTAACGATAAAATTAAACAGAATACAAATAAAGAGCAATGGGTTTGGTCTTGATTTTAATAAAATAAAATTATCTATCTATAATGTATATACCAATTCAAAAAGTCTTGTAATATGTTACAAGGCTTTTTTGAATTAGTTACTTTAAAACATTATCTTCTGGTTCATTTTTATTAGCTGCTTGCAAAAATGTTATATTTCTGTCGTGAACACCCATTCATATAAGTAACTATAATAGCTACATCAATTGGGTATATGTTACATTTATATAATTTCTCAGAGATACATATTTATATAATGATTTTCCTGTTTATATTCTTTTGACTGGAAAGTCTATACATACACTTAATTTCGGAAATTTTTTTTATAGAGATATAAAAACTTTTTTGTTGCTAATTATTCATCTTATGTAATAATTAATCACTGCATTATTAATATAGTTACCTTACAAAAATGTAAGGTTTTTTTGTTTGACACTCGTACACACAAGTAACTATACTGGTTACACGATGTTGGTGAAAATATCAAACGTTCTTTTACTATAAGAGTATTTCCATGGATTCTTTTCGAAATAATAGTTTAATTTAGTTGAATATTGAATATGTGCAATGTATTGATAATATAAACTTAAACGATTGTTCTTTAATCTAGGTTGTATTTCTTAAAACTTAACTATAAATGATATATTTACCAAATTGTAATAATTTTTTAGAGGTGCTAAATTTTGAAGAAAAAATTAATTGCTACAGGAATTCTTGCTGGAAGTCTACTATCTTATTCTTCTAGTATTTTTGCAGATACTCATAAATTCCCAGATGTTCCTGCATGGGCTGACAAATCCGTTAATTATTTAGTTGATAAACAGGTATTGAATGGTTATCCAGATGGGACTTTTGGTTCTAGCGATACATTAGATAGAGCTTCTGCAGCAACCATTATGACAAAAGTTCTAGGTATACAAGTTGATACAAATGCAAAACCTTCTTTTACAGATTCTCAAAATCATTGGGCAAGCCCTTATATTGCGGCTGCTGAAAAAGCAGGAATCATAAAAGGTGAAGGGAATGGATTATTTAATCCTTCTGGAAAAGTTACTCGTGCTGCAATGGCAACAATGTTAGTAAATGCATATAAGCTACAAGATAGAACAAATAGTAATGGGCAAAGTAAATTTGATGATTTAAAAGGACATTGGGGTGAAAAATTCGCCAATATTTTAATTGATTTAAAGATTTCTGTTGGTATTGATAATGGTTGGCAACCAAATAAATTCATAACACGTGCAGAAGCTGCACAACTTACTGCCAAAACAGATACCCTTCAATCCAGTCCGAAAAACCCTTTAGAAAGTAAAACGATCATTATTGATCCTGGACATGGTGGTGCAGATCCTGGAAAGCCCACAAAAGGATTGTCAGAAAGTAAAATCGTATTAGATACTTCTTTACGCCTACAACAATTGCTTGAAAAGCATACACCATTTACAGTTTTACTAACACGTGAATCTGATACTAGGCCTGGACATGACCAAAAAAGCTCTTTACAGGAACGTGTTAAATTTGCTAAGCAAAATGAGGGTGATATCTTTATAAGCATTCATGCAAATGCTTTTAATGGTAATGCAAAGGGGACAGAAACATACTACTATAATTCTTCTGAATCCGAAAAAACAAATCCTCATGTAGAAGAAAGCCGTGTTTTAGCGGAAAAAATTCAAACACGTTTAGTAGAGGCTCTTCAAACGCGTGATAGAGGCGTTAAACATGGAGATCTTCATGTTATAAGAGAAAACGATATGCCAGCTGTGTTAACGGAATTGGCTTTTATAGATAATGGTATCGATTACAGTAAACTATCTACAGCAAACGGCAGACAGATTGCAGCAGAAGCTATTTATGAAGGGGTTTTAGATTATTACGAATGGAAAGGAAATAATGTATCTGAATATAGATTATGATAAGCAAAAGAAGATTTAGCAATTCTAGTAATAAGTAATTTATAAATTGCTAAAGTATAGTTTTGTTATTTGTAATGATTTTTAGTTTTATAGTGTATACTGGCGCCGACTTATTAAGAATTATAAATAAGTCGGTGTTTTAGTTAGAGTCCTTCATGAGTCTATAAAAAGTTATGGACAAAAAAAGATGAATAGTTCGACTAACAATAAGTTATTTTGAAAGAAATCTTTTGAAATGGACATAATAGAAATAATAATTAGAAACAAATTTAATAAAAAATGATGAAAGACTTAAGAAGGTGAATATATTGCGTAAACATTCACATGTGCAATTTTATGTATTAATATTGGCTCTATTAGCTTATTTAAGCTTTTGCTTTATATTTTTATTTGTTTTTCCGAATCTTTATTTTGTATCAGATTTTAATATACGACTCTCATCTTTAGTTGTTGAAACTATTGTACTTATTTCATTACTCTATTCTATAGTATCCAGAAAAGTTAAGTTAGGAGTATTTTGGACTTGTATTACTATTGCAATAGGTTGTTTCTTGATAGGGAATTTTTTATCTGCTTTTCAAGTACTTAATATAGAATTACCAATACAAAATTTTAATATCTCTGATGTGTTTTTGTTGTTTTTCTTATTCTTCTTTCTCTTTGCGTTCTTTTATAAAATCATGATGGAATGTAACAAATGGGAAAAGGCGTATTTGATTTGTGATTTATGTATTGTTGTTACTGCTATTTTTACCTTAGAGTGGTACCTATTTAATAAACCTTCTGCAAATATTTTATTCTTATCAATTGGAGATGTTTTTCTTTCATTTATTTTCCCGATTATAGATCTATTGCTTCTATTACTAGGAGTTAGCCTTGTTTTTCGACCAGCAATTTTTAATACGAAAAGTAAATTATTTATTTTTATCTTAGTATTAACTGGCTTGTCTATTACGGACTATTTATATTTCTATTTACAAGATGATTTATCACATCGTTCACTCATATTATTAAGGTGTTTATATAGAATTTTTCTATTATTTATTGCCATTGCCGCTACTATCCCAAGGAGTACATATTCTAGAAGAAACTATTTTATTATTAATCCGACATTTGGAAAGAAACTTCTTGTCATATTTCCTTATCTTGCAGTTGCAATTTTAATTGGTTTTACTTTAAAAGAGCAAACTGCTTCCTCTACACTGATTACGGGAAATTGTATTGCCTTTGTATTTGTACTGATTCGTCATACAATTGTACGAATGCAAAACAAAGATTTAACCGAAACATTAAAAGTGTTTAATAATCAATTAGAGAAAAAAGTATCTCAAAGAACAGCGGATTTAATAAAAAAATCTAATGATTTGGTGAAAAATCAAGAGAGGTTTAAGTCCTTATATGAGTACCACCCAGATCCTATTTTAACGATTGATTCAAATGGTACCATTTTAAATATAAACCAGTCTGGAAGTATATTATTAGGGAAAGACAGTGCTGCATTAATAGGAAAAGAGTGCTTCTCTATTTTTTTTGATGAAGATAAATCTGAATTGGAATCGGCTATAAAGAAAGGGAAACGATGTAGTTCATCTTCGTTACAGTTACGTGTGAAAAATAACAATGAGAAGGATATACTTTTTTGGTATGTCACTATAGTTCCTATTATGATAGAAGGACAACCCTTTGGGAGCTATGTAATGGTAAAAGACATAACGAGGATGAAACAACAACAGGAAGAGATAAATTATCTTGCATTCCATGATACGGTGACGGAGATTGGAAATCGTATATTCTTTCAACAAGAATTAGATAGATCCATTAAGCGTGCACAAAAAACAAAGGATAAGTTTGGCCTCTTGTATATAGATTTAAATCGTTTTAAGACTATTAATGATACAATGGGTCATTCGATTGGTGACAGGGTTTTAAAAGAAGTTGCTAAACGTTTTAGGACATGTCTGTCACCGCCTATTCCTCTAGCAAGAATAGGTGGAGATGAGTTTGCAATCATTGTCCATAACCACACGGAACAACAGCTATTGGATTTGTGTAAAAATCTATTTCGTATAACTGATGAACCATTTGTAGTAAATTATCATAGTTTTTACTTATCTCTTAGTATAGGAATAGCAGTGTATCCGTTTGGAGGAATAAATACTACTACACTTTTACAACACGCTGATATCGCTATGTATAGTGCAAAGGAAAAAGGTAATAATGCTGTTTGTATGTATGACGAGACATTATCTCAAAAAGTAACTCGTCGATTACGATTAGAACAGGATTTACCAAATGCAATTGAAAATAATGAATTGTTTTTATTGTATCAACCACAAATTGATAGTAAGGAAGGAAAGGTTATTGGTGCAGAGGCTTTAATACGTTGGCAACATCCAGAGCTTGGGCTGATTTCTCCTTTTGAGTTTATACCTATAGCAGAAGAAACGTCGCAGATTATTTCAATTGGGAAGTGGACGTTACAGAAAGCGTGTCAACAACTGAAAGAATGGCATTCTACGGGCTTTTCAAATCTAAAGATGGGGATAAATTTATCAGCTATAGAGTTTGAACAGAAAGATTTTGTTCAAACGATTATTTCTACTATAGAAGAAATAGGAGTACCAGCTAACTTGATTGATTTGGAATTAACAGAGCGAATTGCCATGGTAGATGAGAAAGAAACTTTATCGAAGTTAAAAGCCTTAAAATCATATGGTGTACATTTATCAATTGATGATTTTGGTACAGGATATTCTTCATTAGCGTATCTACCTTTGTATCCAATTGATACTTTGAAAATTCCAAGAGAATTTGTGAATAGAATTGGAACTTCAAATGATGGAGATGAAATTATTCAAACAATTATTTCGTTAGCCCATACTTTAAATATGAAAGTAATAGCAGAAGGGGTAGAAACAAAGGAGCAATTAACAGTGTTACAACAAAATGCATGTTATCTAATTCAAGGTTATTACTACAGTAAGCCTGTAAATGAAGATGAATTTATTAATTTTTTAAATACGACACAAAATATATAAGTCCCAAAAAATATATGAATTAAAGTGAGAAGACGTTCTACTCATATGGAGTAGAACGTTTTTCTTATGTTTACTTTCAGAAGGTATGCAGTTAAGTTTCTGTTTTTGAGAGTAAATTTAGTATCCATATTCTCATTATTAGATTTGTTTTGAACTACACGCTTATTTAAGTGAATAAAAGTTAGAATAGTTAAGGAAAAGGATAATTTTGTTCTCAATTAACATAATTTTCAAAAATAAAATCTGCGGATGTTAAGATTTGTTATATAATATAGTTGTCAAAGTACTACCCCTGTAGTTTCTATGATGAATTGGTAAGATAGTTTGTTTGTCCCATATATTCACGTGATATAAAAAAACTTGTAGAGATTCCTGCAAGTTCTTTTTTTAAGGATTAAATGTGAATCTGAAATAAAGTAACGAGTTTTTGAGGGGAGAAAAGTAAATGTTTATAAAAGCAGAAAGATTACTAATACGAAAATTTGAATTCAAGGATTGGGAAGCTGTTCATGAGTATACATCAGATAGCGATGTTATGAAATACATACCTGAAGGGGTTTTTACTGAAGAAGATACAAGAAATTTTGTAAATAAAAATATGGGGGAAAATGCTAAGAGCTTTCCTGTGATACTAATAGGTGAAAATATCCTGATTGGTCATATTGTTTTTCATAAATATTTTGGTGAACATACTTATGAGATTGGGTGGGTATTCAATCCTAAATATTTCAATAAAGGATATGCTTCTGAAGCAGCACAAGCTACATTGAAATATGGGTTTAAGGAAATGAAATTACATAGAATTATAGCTACATGTCAGCCAGAAAATACCCCATCATATCGAGTGATGGAGAAAATTGGAATGAAGAGAGAAGGCTATTTCAAGAAGTGTATACCCCATGGAAATGAATGGTGGGATGAATATTATTACGCCATTTTAGAAGAAGAGTAGTGTCTCAGAACGTATTATTAAAATCATAATTAAAATTGTGCTATCATTTTTTGAGAATTGCTTGGTCTATAAAATAATTAAAATGTGGGTGGTGCTCTATGCCTATCAAGCTAACATTATACAAGTTTAATTTCATGTAAGATTTTTTCTTTTTTCTAAAGATCCAGTGTAAGTTCTTTAAAAATTTGCATACTAAATAAATCCTATCGGGCTTCAATTTTTTTGATTACGCTACCTGATTGTGGGACATAGAAAAATTATATACGATGCCTAAGATATCAATGACTGTTTTCTTCTTATACCTATCGGATTTTCGTCCGTTTTTCTGTAAGAGATTAAACAGATGAAACAATATCTTTGTTAATTCTTGGGTTTCTTTTGTAAAGATTGATAAAGAAGTGAAAAATATTCTTTTATGATATAAATCGCTTTATATTCGCTTAATTTTCGTTTCTTTTTGCTGAAGAGTAATTGGTGCATTTTGAAACATGGTGGAGGAATAAAAAAAGGTGCTAATTAATTGTCCATATAAATGACATTTAAGTCGTCCTTAATTGATGTACACCCCAAATGTTAGACACGAACAACAATTGGAGTGTACTTTTTTATGGTTAAATTTACACGAGAGGAAAAAGTAAAGATAGTAAGAAGGTTAGATAAACATGATGGAGTGAAGAGATTTGTAAAATCTATAAAGGTTCATCCAAGAGTGAATTAAAAGATATAAAGCAGTGCGGTATTTCAAAACAGTTTATTCCGCAAAATACATATGGATTGATGCTGTTATCCATTCCAATCTTTGTAATAATCTGATGTAGACGTTAGCGCAAAAAAGTCCGCAATCTATTATTAGTAATTCATGAAGATGAGAATAATAAAAAAATATTTCTTAATTTTAATATTTAAAACTCATGTATACGTGTTACAATGAAATTCTCCAATTTATTTTATTCTTCTATTTAGAATTTATGGTTTAATATCTGATAAAACAAAAGTGACTGTAGTAAATAGATAAATGAATGAAGTGAAACGGTCAAAGTGGTTTAAAGGCTGTTAAGCGTAGTTATTCAAAAAATAAATTTACTTAGTTAAGTTGAAGAAAATTTAGTATGGTAAGGGTTTCATTCAATGTGAATCGTTCTAAATTAAACTTTTGATTCAATTAAAGCTAAAAATTATCTTTTAAATGAAGTCTATGTTTCCTCCAGTTAATTTAGAAGAATTCGTAGTCCTAACATTACTTACTGTGAACTACTCGCCACTTAGCAAAGCTTGAAGTGGGAACTTCTCAGTTCCACGACGAAAGTAACCTTTCGTCTCCCTGAGCGTTACTTCGGGGTGTTCCACCCCTAGATGTCCAACGCATGGATGCTCTTTTGGTACGGTTGATATTTTACGCAGGAATCGAACGGCTTGGTTTTCGCACTCTATTTTCTTCCTGCAACCTTCTATATTAAGTTATCAAAGAACTTCATATAGCTAGTTCATCAAAAGTTTTTGGCTATGCCAAACCGAAATTCATCTCCCACCTATCGTTGGGCTACGCTCTTCACACGCTTGAGGAAGGAGAATTCTTTCGGGGAATACGATAATAAAATACATATTTGAAAGGGGGATAGATACAACTTCACTTGTAAAAAAACGAATCACTATATGAGAAGATACGGGTAAAGAGATGTAACGGTAATTTCATTTCGAATAATACCATAAATGAATGTAGAAAAAATAAAGGAGCAAACAATTAAATAAACTATATCAGTTATAAGAATGAAAGGGAGAAGTAGAGAGTGTTTAAAATAAAAGAAAGATTGGAACAAATGAAGCTTAAAACGAAGTTGTCTATGGCATTTATTGCAATATTAATTATACCAAGTCTTATCGTAGGAGTATCGTCTTATGATAAAGCAAAAACAGATCTTAATGAAACAATTCTACAAACTGCGAAAGATAATGTGAGTATTTTAAATAAGATAGTTGATGATGAATTAGAAAATAAACATGTAGATGTAACTCATTTTGCAAAGATACTTACACAAGGTGATTATAACGCTGACCAATTGCAAAATGTGCAAGGTAAATTTGATCAATATATACAGTTACATCCAGAAATAGAAACGATTTATACTACATCCAGTAATAATCAATTTATTCATGCGCCCGTTGGAAAAATACCTGAAGGATTTAACCCGTTAGAAAGCAGTTGGTATAAAGATGCAGTAAAAGCTAATGGAGAGATTATTGTTTCGTCTCCCTATAAATCAAAAGCTACAGGAAATATGGTAATAGCAATTGCAAAGCAAAATGCTGATAAAAGTGGTGTCATTGGTGTTGACTTGAATATTAATGATATCGTAAAAACATCTAAAATGATAAAAATAGGAAAACAAGGCTTTGTATCTATAGTAAGTCAAGACAAGACTATAGTTGTTCATCCTACACTTAAGCCAGGGGAGAAATTAGAGAAATCATTAGCAGATGAACTATACAAGAAAGAAGATGGAGTAATTACTTATACTCTTAATGGCGAGGATCGAAACATAAGCTTTAAGACAAACAAAAAAACAGGTTGGAAAATAGCTGGCGTAATGCCTACGAAAGAAATTGAAGAGGCTACCAATCCTATTTTTTATAAAACGCTCACTATAATAGGGGCTTCATTGTTGTTAGGTGGAATTGTAATTTTCTTCATTCTTAAATCTATTATTAATCCATTAAGACAATTAGTTATTTCAGCTCAAAGAATTAGTCAGGGAGATTTAACTGAGAAAATAGATATTCGTTCAAAGGATGAACTGGGTCAATTAGGTGGTAGTTTCAACACAATGGCAGAGTCGTTACGTAATATAATTTCTCGAATTAATACATCTGCAGGACATGTGGCAGCTTCATCCGAGGAACTAACCGCTAGCGTAGAGCAAGCAAGTGTTGCGACAGAACAAATCACAAAAGAAATGGAAGAAATATCAAATGGTGCAGAAGTTCAAAATAATGAAGTTGCGTCGGGAGCGAAATTAATTGGTGAGGTAACACGAAACATTCAATGCGTGGCAGATAATGCTTCTGAAGTATCGGCCTCATCCTTATATACAAAACAAAAAGCTAATGAGGGCGAACAATTAGTAGAACAAACGGTAACGCAAATGCAGTCTATACATCATTCTGTTTCTCAATCCGATAATGTAATTAAATTATTAGATAAGAAATCGCAGCAAATTGGAAGTATATTAGAAGCAATTCAAACTATTGCAGAACAAACAAATTTATTAGCATTGAATGCAGCGATTGAAGCGGCAAGGGCAGGAGAACAGGGGCGTGGATTTGCCATTGTTGCCGATGAAGTCAGGAAGTTAGCGGAGCAATCATCCCAATCTTCAATGGAAATTGGAAGCTTAATTAATGAAATTCAAGCAGATGTACATGAGACTGTAAAAGCTATGAATGAAGTAGGAGTTGAAGTGCAGTCGGGAATTCAGGTTGCAAATGATACAAAACAAAGTTTTTATGAAATTTCAAAATCTGCAAATGATATCGTGTCAAAAGTACATGGTATGGTAGAATTATCAAATAAAATGTCAAGTGATGCAATGAAAGTCGATACATCAATTAATCAAATATCTATGGCTGTGAAGGAGAATTCTTCAAGTATGCAAACGATAGCCGGCTCATCTGAGGAGCAACATGCTTCTATGGAAGAGATAAATTCTTCAGCAGTACAATTAGCACAGATGGCCGAAGAACTTCAAGAATTAATTGGTGGATTTAACATATAAGTTCAGATCCTAAGATAGAATCCTAGATAGTGTGTTTAAGGATAGAAGTTAAAAATCTTATTACGATAAAAGGAGCAAATTAATTTGCTCCTTTTTTATTTGAATTCTACATGGAATTTAGTATCAATGATTCCAAAAGCAACTTTACATGGGAACGGATTTCTCCCTGTTGAAGCAGCACACATACATGAAAGTACCCAATATTCCAATTCTAAAGGTAAGCGGAATGCTTGGATACTACCATCATTGTTTTTTACTGCTACGATCGGTGTATTTATCCTAGTTGTAGCGAAACCATCTGTTGTTATCATCGCTACTGCATCATTATTATGAAAACCAGCGCTTAAAACCTCGTAAGTTATTCCATCTTTCTCATTGATAATCATAGGTATATTTAAATAGGGGTAGTTATTTATATCATTATGAGTAATTGTTCTCGCTGTATTCTTTCTTATCTGATTCCCTTGCATTTTATATTCTCCTTTATACTACTCCAAAGATAATCACCTAAATCTATTTTACGTCTATTATATTTGAAAATTGTATTGTCATCTTATTATAGAAAGCATCAGTACATATGATAGAGCTATGTAATGGATTTATATCGATAACGGTCATATAGTTGGTGAGTAAATAACCATCTTCATAATATGTAATTAATATCTCTTCTTCAGATAGCAACGAACATAATAACATGTTCTCAATCAGTTCTTTCTCTTCAGAGGTTAAAATGGGACGTGCTACTTTATTTTTCTCTTTGACCATTTCACGTATTCCGACGAAGTGTTCTGGCATTGCTGCAAATGGCGTCCATTTTACCATTCCTCTTCCTTTTGGCATATTAGCGTTGTTCATGCTTTGTGTCCCCCTAACAATGTGTTTCTGTATCTTGCTGTTGCATTATTTGTATAGGAAATTCCTCTTAATATGCTATTTTTTCCAAACTTTGTGCGTATTTCATCCATTACTTTCATTAGCTTTATTTCTTTTTCTCGTTGTATGATGTTATCAAAAAGGGAAATTTGTTCTTCTCCTTCACCAATTGAATGTACTCCTTTTTGATTTAATTTTGTTTCTGTTTTATGCGAAATCCTCCAAAACTTACTAAGCGGCCGTATGCTCCATAATTTTGTAGGTATATCTTCGTATGTCCAATAAGCGACTCCATCTTTATTTTTCTTGGCTTCAATATCTAAAACTACCTTACTCATCAATAGGTTAGGTGCAATCCCGATTGTGCATTCAATTCGTGTGTGTTCATATATTTCACGTTTAAACTGTAATGCAAATTCATTTGAATTTCGGGCAAATAGATGGATGCTATCGGTAATATCCATAAAAAATTCATCGATGCTGTATTGATGAAAGTCTTCAATAGGAACATACTGTAGAGCTAACTTCGTTATGTAATTGGAGCACTTAATATAGGTTCCCATAATTGGATTCACAATAAGGATATCTTTTTCCTGAGGAATCTCGTATAGCCTTGCCAACTTCTTTACTCCCATTGCTTTTAAAGGTGGAGTTGCGGCTAAAACAATGGACCCATTCCTATTCACATCACCGACTACAGCTAATTTTGTATGAAGTGGGTCTAATCCCATTTTGATGCAACTAACCGAAGCATAAAAGCTACGAAGATCAACACATAAAATGATTCTATTCGGTAAAATTGAATAGTCATACACTATAACTGCTCCTAATAGCAAAAAAGAACATTTGTTCTTATTATACACGAACTTATGTTTTTTAATGAAGTGGTTTTTGAAAAAATATTTAATTATATGTAGTAGAAATAAGTAGAACGACAGAGAGAAGTAACAGCTTAATGTTATTGAAATTGCTAGGATGTAAACTGTATTATTTATTTTGGGTAGTACAGGAAGAAAATGATGGGAGTATGTAAGGTATATTATCTTTTCAAAAAGTTACAGTAATTTATCGTAAAAGAGGTTGCGATTACGAGTTTATGTGAAAATATAATTTCAAATAGATTTTAGGAGGATATTTCATAAATGGAGCAGGTTATACAAGAGTTTTTTTCTCCAAGTAAAAACTATAAGGTTCAAATCATTAAAAGAAAAGATGGGCTATATACAACAGACGCTTATAGATGGATGGAGGATTGTGGATATGAATTTTGGAGCTATATATCACAAGGATTGACTTTGATAGATAGTGAGGAGCATGCGCGAAAGATTGCTATGGAACAACTAAAGGAATGTTCAAGAGATGAGTTTTAATAATACGCTATTTTATTTGTAAAATTATAAGGGAATATGATGTTTTATGAAAATATAAAAGTAAATTTTATTTAATCTTATTTATTTTATAGGAATTATAAGTTATACTAAAAGTAGGTGCAAAAACGCACTATTTGAAAAAGAGTGCAAGGCAAAAAGGAATCCGCAAAGGATTCTTTTTTTTTAGAAAATGATAAATTTGATAAAAAAGAAACAGAATAATAAGGTATTTGTTGATAAAGACTCTCTTTTATTACAAAAATTTACATATTTGGTATGATGTATATAAGTGCTATGTATTAAGGGAGGAATGGGAATGAAGAGGTTCATAACTCATGCAAATGGTGATAAGATCTTTAAAAAGTTAGTTTTAATGGTGTTGCCAATGGTTCTAATGATAATGATGATAACCTCATCGAATGGTGCATTGGCAGCCGACCAATCAAATACCGGTTCACTAAAAGGTGTGAGCCTATTTAATGGAAGCTGGACTGTTGCTATACAAGCTGCAAATTTACAATATGTGTCTGCTGAGCCATCGGGCAATGTAGTAGCAAATCGTAATGCAGTTAATGAATGGGAGAAATTTGAATTAATTCCGACTGGGGAATTATATACGTTTGCTTTAAAAGCGAAAAGTAATGGAAAGTACGTTTCGTTTGAGCCAAATGGTAGAGTAGTAGCAGATCGTACATCAATTGGGGCATGGGAAAAATTTATCTTATATAATGGTGGAGACAATAGGATATATGTATTACAAGCGCTAAGCAATGGTAGATTCATATCAGCAAATGGCGGTAGAGAATTAACAGCTAATAGTTATGTAGCTGGAAGCTGGGAAAGATTTGTTATTGTGTATTTCTAAATTTTGAAGTGTTTTATATATAAATAATAATGTATGATTTAGTTTAAATGTATGCTAAATAAAGAGTTAAGTACTTAATACAAGTGTATATTAAGGTGCAAAAAGGACTGCAAGTAATTGTCAGTCCTTTTTGTATGTTAAATAAGTAATTACTGAGGATGTAATCAGAAGAAAAAGAACCCTATTGGGTTCTTTTTCAAGGCATATTAACAGTAAGGAGAATCATGAAATGCTACTTCAAATCTTTATTAGGGGAAAGATTTTGAAAAAGCTTAACATATATCTATTTTTACATAAATGTAAGATATAGTAAATTGATAATCTTTATACTTACTATTACTAATATTCAATTAAGATAGTTAACACTATGTTTATAGTGTCAACTGATGTTTAGCGTAGTATACATTTAAACGATTTTAATTGAAATGGGGTGTATTAACTTTTATAAGCTAATGAAAGTTAATAAAATAAACAAAGACCCTGTAACAAAATACAGGGTCGGATACAGGGTTAAGGGAACGCATAGTTTCTTAAAAACATAATAGCATATATTTTTTGTATAGCTATATGAGGATTTTGACAAAATTAAGAACAAAACAGAAGATCTTTGAGAAAGCAAATATAGTGGTGGAAATATGATTCGGAAATGAACAATTTACATGTTGATATAGACGGAAAATCTCGAGCACCATGATCAAATTGTCTTTAAATAAGAGGTTTAGGTTAGTGAAATAGTTGAATCTTCCTGAAAAAGAAAAATGTTTTTAAATTAAAAGAAGAAAAGACACCTTTTGAGTGTCTTTTCTTTTGGGGTACAGCTCACATATTGCTGAATTAGATATGAAACCATAATTCAACTGTGAAATAAACAACTTAAGAAATTTTAGCATAATCTGGATTGAAAAAAATATGTAATAGTGCATTTTTAGTCTTCAATTACTATATCGGATATAGAACAGCAATATAAATAAAAAGGGCATGCAGTTGTATCTGCCGCCCCTTTAGGAGGAATTCAAGACACCAATAGGACACGTATTGGTAAAAAGGCTCAAAAATAGTATATGTATAAAGAAAAAGTCCTATTCCAAAAGTGGGCTGAGCTGTACCTTTTTTACTTATTCAAAAATCAAATACAGTTGTTTTCAAAAGCAGTACAGCAAACATATGGTTTGGAATGGAATCAGAAAAAGTGTACATGAAAATGGCAGACAACAATTTTGTCGCCTGCCAGTGCCAATGGACTGAATGAGTTAGTCAATTACTATAAATTTACTACCCCATTACCAGAAGAGTGAAGCCGCTAGTTCAAACGGCTTAAACCTAGTTTGCCTAAGAAAGAAAAAATTATGAGTGGAAATTTTGTTTGCTCTATATGAAAAGATAATGGGATATTCATCAGACAAGGATAATACAGCATACCTTAAATAGGGTGTAGGAATGAATTAAGGAAAAGAATGTGATTAAGGAAAGGACTGAATCAGGAGTGGGAATTTCGGACAGGATTTGGGGAGCCGTGGTTGCATTGGGCATTGCGACTAATATCGTTGCTTGTATAATGGCAGTATACATTCAAAAATATGAGCTAATGATAAACTACCTTACAAATATTTTATTTTTAATAATTATAGCGATAACGTATATTAAGATGAAAATTAACAAGTGGGTGGCGTTAGGATTTACGTTAGTTGTAATGGAAAAAGGTCTTAAGGTAGGTTATGACTTCTACACACATGATTACTATGGTGTCAGTTGGAGTTTAGCTATCATTGTCTATTGTATATACGAGATGAAAAATTATTATGCTGAAACAAATAAATAGCCGGAAAAAAATAAGGGTTAGTAGGTGGAATTCTTGGTAAAGTATGCAATTTTTTTAAACAATGATATCCCGGTCCTGTTTTGTTACTTCAACAGCAAAAAAAAGACGCCATAAGGCGCCCCCAAATTGGGTAAACGAGGTTTTAGTTTTCCAATCTAAAGAAATTATGTATCAGCTCACTATGAGAGTATATCATAATATCCAATCAAGAAAATATGTATTATTACATATATGAGTTTAACAAAAGTAAGATGGGAGTAAATCAAATTTAAAGTTTTGAATAGAACGATTTTTTTGTCCAGATAAAGGACTAGGTTCGGATGGAATTTGCGAAATTAATTATATATGTATTTAAGATGATATATATCTACACATATTTTTGAATTTTCAGATAAATATAATGTTATGACTTCTTAAGAGTCAATTTAGTACCTTGTTTATCTATAGAAATCCTATAAATAAACTAATTTCATAGTGAATGTAATATATTTGATATTAAATGTCTTACATAAGGATATAAAATTTCACATTTTTTATTTTAAAGAATGAAGCGATAAGGCTTCAAACCGCAAGGGATGCGGGGATAGCCTAATCAATTAGAGTAAGCTTTTGAACGATTTTTCAACTGTAATAACTGACCTATTTAGATATCCTAATACTCAGTAAGAATAGAATAATTAAAGCGTTACAAAACACCCATCCAATTTTATTAATGATAAAGGATGGGTGTTTTCAGTATATAGCATATTAGGGGAAACTTCCCAACAAAAATCTATATTAAAGACTGTCTAGGATTTTTGTATGCTAAATCATTTTCTATAACTAAGAACTAATTATATATAGACTAATTCCTCAGACAAACAGTTAACAAATGACAGAATAGAAGAAAAATTAGAAAAAATAACCATGTAATGGTAGAATATGGTTGATTAACCTATAGCTGATTAATCAATAAATCTAGTATTAAAGGGGGAATTAATTTGGGTAATAGGAATAAAAGAATGAAAATTTATTTTGAAAGGTTAATAGCTGTAAGTGTTTGTTTTTTGTTATTTTTTCTGGGGAGCAATTATTCAAAAGCCGAAACGGTTGCACCTATAACATTAAATCCTAAAGATGTAGAAGCATTCACCAATAAAGTAATTCCAGAGAAAATGAAAAAAGAAAACGCAGCGGGTGTAGCTCTTGTCGTTGTAAAGGATAATCAAATTCTATTTCAAAAGGGATTCGGATTTTCCGATAAAGAAAAGAATACTCCCATCGATCCTAAAAAAACAGTTTTTCGATTAGCGTCAATATCAAAAGTTTTTACTGCTAGTGCTGTCATGCAGTTAGTAGAACAAGGAAAAATTGATTTAAATAAAGATATAGTAAATTATATGGGGGGATTAAAGTACCAAAATAACATGGGTGAACCAGTTACAATGGAGCATTTACTTACCCATACAACAGGGTTTGATTACGTAGATCCTAGACCCGAGGACATCCATTATCAAGAAAATGATTATACAATGCTTAAAGATTATGTAGAAGATAATATGCCCACTGTAGTGAGAAAGCCCGGAGATACATATACATATGATAATTTTGCCTCTATGCTTCAAGGGTATATTGTTCAAAATCTGACAAAAACACCTTTTTACAAATATATGGCCAAAAATATTTTTTACCCTCTAGAAATGCATAATAGTAGTTTTGTTATGACTAATTTTATTAAAGAAAAGCTTGCAACAGGATATGATGCTAAAGGTAATGTTATCCCATTTTATCAAACTAGACCAACAGATATGCCACAAGGGAGTATGTTTTCTACAGGGAGTGATGTAGCCAATTTCATGATTGCTCAATTGAATGATGGTAAATTTAAAAATAACCAAATACTACAAAAAGAAACTGTAGAAGATATGCAAAAAACAAAATTTGCTTTACATCCCAAATACCCTAATATGACATACGGATTTGAGTTCTTTTCACCGCAAAGTCATAATGGACAATATGTGTTTGGTAAAGGTGGAAATATACCAGGTTTTTCATCTTTAATGTGGTTAATTCCAGAACATAAAATTGGAGTTTTTGTTGTTACAAATAAAGATAGTTCAGCACTACCTGTTGAAGTATTTGATGATTTTATGGATCAATATTTCCCAGATAAGACAAAGCCTGAATATTTAAAACCTAATGAAGAAGAATTAAAGAAATTTGAAGGGGTTTACCGTGATTTGAGATTAAAAAACCTAATGTCACATGTAAACATAAGTGAAGGAAAGTTATATGTAAGTGATAAAGCATATGGTAAACAGGAGCTAAAACAAATAGACCCTTTACTATTTGAGGATGAAAAAGGGAATTATATGGCGTTTAAACTTCACAAAGATGGTACCGTGAAAGAAATGATACATTGGAACTCGGGCAGTTCAGCAATGAAGTTAAGTGAGCCTGAGAGATTTAAAGACGTAGATGAAAATCATCCATATGCTAAGTTTATAAATCCTTTACATCAATACGAGGTATTACAAGCAAATAAGGAGGGGAATTTTACTCCAGAATCTTCTCTTACACGAGCAGAATTTGCATATTGGTTATCTCAAATTGCCTACTTTACGCCACCTTCAAAAAAAGAACCTATGTTTTCTGATGTGAAAAATCATCCGTATGCACCACATATTCAAAAGTTATATGAAATTGGTATTTTATATGAAAAAGAAGGAGAACAATTCCATCCAGACCGTGCAATTACTAGACAAGAAGCAGCATGGATTACCTGGCAGTATTTAAAAATGTTAGGAGCGCCATCTGCAGATGCAACACTAAAGGGAGAAACTGATGATTGGGCAATAGAATCCGTGAAAAACATTGTAGGTCATCGTTTAGTAGGGCCTGAAGTTATATATAATGAAGATGGATCAGCAGATTATCTATCAAAACAAAGTATGAAACGACAAGAGGCAGCAGCATTGTTATTTTACGTTTTGTTATCTAGTTAATTTGTTTTGAGGTGAATTTCACAAAAAGAAAAAATCTAAAGAGTTTGAAATAATATACAGAAAAAGAATAGTCTTCGGCCAATGATTTATCGTAACAAACAGGGAGGGATGAGTTATAACCATACTCCAAATCTTAAGTAGAGCTGTTATTAGAAGAATTTCTTAAGTGTTTTGTAATGTAAGGAGCTCCTTTCAGGGGAGCTTTTTTATTTTATTATTAATAATTTCATGTACCGTAATTATTAATAATAAAATAAAAATCTACAACAAGCGGATTCAATTCAAGTTGGGTAAAACTAGTTCACAGTAATACATTAGTTACTGGTTTTCTTTTTTTGAAGGAGATTTTTGTATTTTGGCTAATGTGGACATTGCTATCAAGTTAAGATTATACAAAGTCAATTTAAGGCGGAATTGTTTCCTTTTTCTAAAGGGAGAGTATATTGCTTTATCTATTGTAAATAATTTTGAGTCAGATAAATCTTTTATTCTTGACATAAAATTAAATCTTAATAAATGGGTAAATTTAAAAATCTATTTGGTGTAACCGACTCTGTCTATATACAACAATGGACTTTACTTGGAGTAATAGGTATGATAGGCTCGTTATTCGGAAAAGATTCCAATTGAAAAAAGTACATCTATAGAGGAGGATTGGTAACCATGAGTGATAAAGTACTTATTGTGGAAGATGAACACGAAATTGCCGATTTGGTTGAGCTTTACTTAAAAAATGAGAATTATACGGTTTTCAAATACTATACCGCCAAAGAAGCATTGGAATGTATAGATAAGAATGTGCTTGATCTTGCAATATTGGATATCATGCTTCCCGACGTAAGTGGTCTCACTATCTGTCAAAAAATAAGGGACAAGTACAACTATCCAATTATCATGTTGACGGCGAAAGATACAGAAATAGATAAAATTACAGGGCTAACAATTGGTGCGGACGATTATATTACAAAACCCTTTCGCCCACTAGAGTTAATTGCGCGAGTCAAGGCGCAGTTACGCCGATATAAAAAATACAATGGAGTAACGGCACAGAACGAGAATGTTATCGTACACTCTGGTCTTGTCATTAATATAAGCACGCATGAGTGTTCTCTGAACGAGAAGCCGTTATCTCTTACTCCCACCGAGTTTTCAATCCTGCGTATCCTCTGTGAGAACAAGGGGAATGTGGTTAGCTCTGAGCAGCTGTTTCATGAGATATGGGGTGACGAATATTTCAGCAAGAGTAATAACACTATCACCGTGCATATCCGACATCTGCGAGAAAAGATGAACGATACGGTTGATAATCCGAAGTATATAAAAACGGTATGGGGGATCGGCTATAAAATTGAAAAATAAAAATAAGAATAAAAAAATTGACTATTCAAAATTAAAACGGAAACTCTACCAATATATCCTTACAATTGTCATGGCAGCAGTTGTATTTGTGCTGTTTTTGCGTCTATTTATCCAGGGGACACTTGGGGAGTGGATTGTACGTTTTTTGGAAAACAGTTATCATTTAGAGCGTTGGGACGCAATGATAATATATCAGTATACTATACGGAACAATATAGAAATTTTTATTTATGTGGCGGTTGCCATTAGTATTCTTATTCTATGCCGAGTTATGCTTTTAAAATTTGTAAAATACTTTGAAGAGATAAATACCGGTATTGATATACTTATTCAGAACGAAGATAAACAAATTGAGCTTTCTGCGGAATTGGAGTTCATGGAACAGAAGCTCAACACATTAAAGCGAACCCTTGAAAAGCGAGAGCATGATGCAAAGCTGGCCGAACAAAGAAAAAATGAAGTTGTTATGTACTTGGCACACGATATTAAAACGCCTCTTACATCAGTTATCGGTTATCTAATCCTGCTTGACGAGGCACCAGACATGCCAAGAGAGCAAAAGGCAAAGTACGTGCATATCACGTTAGACAAAGCGTATCGTCTGGAACAGCTAATCGACGAGTTTTTTGAGATTACGCGATATAACCTTCAAACGATTACGCTCACGAAAAAGCACATAGACCTATACTATATGCTGGTGCAAATGACTGATGAATTTTATCCCCAGCTTGCTGCGAAGGGAAAACAGGTGGTACTCCATGCTTCTGAAGATTTGACCGTATTTGGTGACGCTGATAAGCTAGCGAGGGTCTTTAACAATATTTTAAAAAACGCCACTGCATACAGCAAGGACGACAGCGTTATTGACATTACGGCGAACCTATCCGAAGATGTGGTATCCATCGTTTTCGAGAACGACGGAAACATCCCGAAAGATAAACTTGCTACCATATTTGAACAGTTTTACAGATTGGATGATGCCCGTTCTTCTGATACGGGCGGCGCGGGACTTGGATTGGCGATTGCAAAAGAAATCATTGTTCAACATGGCGGACAGATTTACGCGGAAAGTAATGATAACTCTACGATTTTTACGGTAGAACTTCCAGTCTTCTAAGACTTGGGTAATAAAGGGATTTCTTAGAAAATAATCATTGTTTCTTAAGAAATTCTTAAGGTTATCTCTACTTTTTCTTAGGGAATTAACAATTTAATATTAATAGATGGCTCGTTCTTATGCGGTAGATTTAAACCATAAGAACGAGCTTTTTTTATTTCGTCAAAGAAAGAGATGATAACTTATGCGTGGATTAAAATAGCTTACATGAATAAAGCTCTGTTTTTTCAGAGTAAAGTAGAGGTTCAAAAATATGATCAAAATCACAAAGATAACATAGATAATACAGGGACTACCTCAATTATTCAAAAGAAAGAGATTGTAAAAGAACACATCTATCAAGGGAATCTGCTCTTAATTAACAGTACATACCCTATTCGCCAAGAGAGTGTGAAATCAGATATCGTAAATTTATCTAAACATAATGAATTGATAAATGGATACGGGTTGCTTAATACAAATGTTTATTTATCAAAAGAAGTAGCAAAAAAATTTTCAGAGATGATTAATAATGTTGTAAAGGAAGGCGTTAATCAATTTTTAATTAATAGTGGTTATCGTGACTTTGATGAGCAAAGTGGACTTTACCATGGGATGAGGGCTGATTATGCCTTACCAGCAGGTTATAGTGAACATAATTCAGGTTTATCACTTGATGTAGGAATCGGCTTAACGAAAACGGACCGAGCACCTGAAGGGAAGTGGATAGAAAAAAATGCTTGGAAATAATGCTTTATCTTACGCTATCCCTCGGATAAAACGGATGTTACAGGTATTCAATATGAACCTTGTCAAATTCGCTATGTCGGTTTGCCTTACAGTACGATTATGCCAAAATGAATTTATCCTTGGAAGAATATCTGGATTATTTAAAAGAAGACGAGAGCATTTCAGCAAGTATTCAGGGGAAAAATATACGATTTTATATTATCTCTTTTTTCAAAACAAGACAATTGACGTTGAAATGCCAGTGAACGAATTTTTATGAAATATCTGGGAAGATATGGATGTGGTGATTGTGACCACCCGTTCTTGAATTATATTCTAAAATGACAAAGTTATAGATTACAATGTAAAGTTAGGAGATTTTAAATGCATTCAGGAGTTTTGATTAATTATTTATATACTTATTTTTTTACTATTATTTTTTGTATAATGTTTCAAATTGGATTTTATTTTAAAACGAAAAAAAATATATCTATTCAGCATTTTCTATGGGTGTATGTTTTTCTATTCTACCTTTCACTAGTATATAAAGTGACGCAGATAGGGACTATATGGGACATAGGCAGATACGAAACATTAATTCGTGCAAATCAAATTAACTTGATTCCATTTGCTTCTGAAGGTATGACTACTTATGTCTTAAACATTTTACTGTTTATGCCATTAGGTTTTTTATTGCCGACTATTTGGCCGCAGTTTAGAAGAATGAAAAGTACTGCCTATGCTGGATTCGGTTTTTCATTGGCTATTGAGTTAGGTCAATTACTAGATAATAGAATTACAGATATTGATGATTTATCTATGAACACCCTGGGAGCAATTATTGGGTATTTATTATATAGAGTATTATTCAAAATGATATATAAAAGAGATGAAAAAAAGGTTGATAATAATATTTCTCTAGTAATAAAATACGAGGCTATTTTTTATTTAGTTTGCTCATTTGTAGGTATGATGTTAATTTATTATCCAGTTTTATTTAGACGGCCTCTAATCCTTCAATAAGGTGGTTATGATGCTGTCAGATAATGTGAATATAGCGAATTGATTCTTAAATAATATGATATTACATATACCCATTTATATTAAATTCTCATAGAAATCTTTCAAAACTATTCTTACTGAAGGTTGAGTGGTTATTGAATTGATTTCTATTGCTCCCGTTTTATATCAAAGTACCAGCCTTTAATTAACAATTATATCCATTGCGAAAAAATAAGATAGGCTTTAACATTTACCAGTATTTAAATGCCGAAAATTGCTTAAGGCATTTTTTAACCAAATTTAAGAGGAGCATACAATGAACAAATTAAAAAGGTTATTGAAACGTAAAGCGACTTGGATAATTCTTATCCTATTCGTATTTGTTTATGTAAATAACAGTTCTTTTTTTGCTAAGAGGGACGATGGAACTCCTCTTCTTCTTGCTCACCGAGGACTTTCGCAAACATTTAGCATGGAAGAGATTGAGAGTGATACATGTACAGCAGAACGTATAAATAAACCTGAACATTCTTATTTAGAAAATACAATTCCATCTATGGAAGCTGCATTTAAAGCTGGAGCTGATCTAGTAGAGTTTGATGTTCAACTAACTAAAGATAATAATTTTGTTATTTTTCATGACTGGACTCTTGATTGCCGTACTAATGGTAAAGGTGTTACAAGAGATTTTACAACACAAGAATTACAAGCACTTGATATTGGTTACGGTTATACAGCTGATGGGGGTAAAACATTCCCGTTTCGTGGCAAAGGGATGAATCTTATGCCAACACTTGATGAAGTACTTACCTATTTTCCAGACCGTTCTTTTCTTATTCATATTAAAAGTGATGATGAAAATGAAGGAATCCAATTGGCTACTTACCTCAAGAAATTACCAGCGAAGCGCCTTAATCAACTGACTGTATATGGTGGCGATAAACCAATTGCTGCGATAAAAGAGCGCATCCCTGGTTTACGAATAATGTCAAAAGCGACCATGAAAAAAGATCTTATTACTTATATGGCATTAGGGTGGACTGGCTACATACCTTCAAGCCTGAAGCATGGAGAATTACATATACCAGACAAAGTAGCTCCTTGGCTTTGGGGATGGCCAAATCGTTTTCTTAATCGAATGGATAAAGCAGATACTCGAGTTATCATTGTAGGAGGAAATGGGTTTGGGTTTTCAAGTGGATTTGACTCACCTGAAGATATAAAACGCCTTCCTGATGATTATACAGGTGGAATTTGGACAAATCGCATTGATAAAATAGCACCTGTATTTAAGAAATAAGGGATAATATAACAATCGAAGCTTTTTTTATCTGTTTAACCATTTATATTTTAAAAGAAGACTTATTAATAATTTAAAAGGTTTATATACTGATAAACACCCCTGATTTCCTATGAATAATAGAAATCAGGGGTGTTTTTTGGATGAATGGAACTGATTTTATAAGATGGTTATCATGCGATAGCTGATATTACGGCAAAGTTTTCTATTAATTCTGGAACGATTAGAGCTTGGAAAGTAAACTATGAAGTGAATGGTGAAGACGGCTTAGAAGAAGTACTTTCTTGGAAAAAGGAGATAAAGATAGATTTGAGCGTAGAGAGAAATTGTCATTAAAGTAAGATAGGACAAAGACTAGCATTGAGAAATATAAAAGATGGAAGTAACATAGGGGAATTACGCATAAAGTAAGATTGACGATTGAATTAACAAAATTTTCTTTTTAATCAAATAAATACATGGTGTTTTTAACTTATAATAATGTTACTACGATGAAAATACGGCTACTAATTAGTTATTTTAAAAATCAATTTCAGATAGGAAGAGGATAATGAAGACCAGAGATAGTTATAAAATTGTTGTAATTGGTGCTGGGACTGCTGGAATATCTTCTACTGCACATTTGTTACGAAATGTACCCCTATTGAAAGAAAGTATTGCAATTATTGATCCGTCAAAAAAACATTACTTTCAACCACTATGGAGTTTAGTGGGGGGAGGAATTGTTTCAAAGGAAATTACGATGCGTGATCAAGAATTGCTTATTCCAAAAGGGGCAACATGGATCCCTAAAAGTGTTATTAAGTTGTTTCCGGATGAAAATAAGTTACTTTTAGATGATGGACTGCTGCTTGAGTATGAAATTCTTATTGTAGCAGCCGGTATACAAATAAATTGGGACGGTATTAAAGGTTTAAAAGAGTCTATTGGGACTAATGGGGTTTGTAGCAATTACTCTTATAGATATGTTGATTCTACTTGGAAAGAAATTAAAAAATTTAAAGGAGGAAATGCGGTTTTTACCCACCCCAATACTCCTATTAAATGCGGTGGTGCCCCACAAAAGATTATGTATTTAGCAGAAGAGTATTTTTCTAATAGCGGTATAAGAAACAAAAGTGAAGTAATGTTTTATACTGCGAACACTAACATATTTCAGGTTCCACGTTATGCTAATACATTGGAACAAGTACTAGAAAGAAAGCAAATTATAACGAATTATAATAAAAACTTAGTAGAAATTATTGCCGAAAAGAGAGAAGCAATTTTTGAAGATACGCAAACACCGAAAAGAGAAACTGTACCATACAGTATGATCCATGTTGTTCCACCAATGGGGCCACCTAATTTTATTAAAGAGAGTGAAATAAGTGATTCTCAGGGGTGGGTAGATATAAACCCTTATACTTTACAACATGTGCAGTATAAGAATATTTTCGGACTTGGAGATTGTACCAATTTACCCACCTCTAAAACTGGAGCGGCAATTCGAAAACAAATACCTATCTTAAAACAAAATATTATGGACGTACTTAACGGAAGAGACTTGCATGCTAAATATGATGGATATACATCGTGCCCCATTGTTACAGGTTATAAAAGTCTTATACTCGCTGAATTTAACTATGAACATGAGCCTCAAGAAACGTTTCCATTTAATCAAGCGAAAGAACGGTATAGTATGTTTTTACTTAAAAGATATATGTTGCCCTATATGTATTGGAATTTTATGTTGAAAGGGATCCTATAAGAGAAAAGAGAAAGTGGTTATAAAAATTAAAATTGAAAAGCAATTTGAAATAACTAATTGGAGGGAATAGCTATGCTTTTAAAATATTTTTATGATGAAAAATTAGCACATGCTTCCTATTTAGTCGGTTGTCAGAAGGAAGGTGTAGCAATTGTAATTGATCCAGGTCGCTATATAGAACAATATATAGAATTTGCTAAGAAAGAGGGGATGGAAGTAATAGCTGTGGCTGAAACTCACATTCATGCAGATTTTCTTTCTGGGTCTAGAGAACTTTCTACTCTTTATCATGCCAATTTATATGTATCTGATGAAGGGGATTGTGATTGGAAATATCAATATCTTAACGAAAGTCGATACAAATTAGTTAGAGAGGGCTCAGAGTTTAAAGTAGGTCATATAAAATTTAATGTAATGCACACACCAGGGCATACGCCTGAAAGTATTTCTTTTTTAGTAACTGATACAAGTCAAAATAATTATACGAATGATAAGCCGATAGGAATATTCACAGGTGATTTTATTTTTGTAGGAGATATAGGAAGGCCGGACTTATTAGAAACCGCTATAGGTATGAAAGATACTGCAAAAATAGGAGCGAAACAATTATTTAATTCTATACAAAAAATAAAAATACTCCCTGATTATTTGCAGATATGGCCATCACATGGTGCAGGAAGCGCATGTGGAAAAGCATTAGGAGCAATTCCAACTTCTACCTTAGGCTATGAAAAGATGTTCAATTGGGCATTTCAGTGTAATGAAGAAAGTGATTTTGTATCGACTTTATTGACGGGACAGCCAGAGCCGCCAAAATATTTTTCATTAATGAAGGATTTAAATAAGTACGGTCCACCAATTCGTAAGAAGAGAGAAGTTTTTGCTATTAAAACAGTAGAGGAACTTCAAGAAATTATGAGGAGTGTTCAGCAAATAGTTGATATAAGGGATGTAGAGAGTTTTGCTTCTGGTCACATCGAGAAATCAATTAACATACCGTATAACAATTCCTTCACAACCTGGTGTGGATGGTTACTAGATTATAAAACAGAAACTTTAATCATTCTAGATGAGGAAAAGGTTAGAGTGGAGGAGGTTATTAGAGACTTTGAATCTATTGGTCTAGATAATATTATTGCTTTTGCATCCTTACAAGTAATACAAAGACTCGATAGATTTGAAAGTTATAAAGAAAAAACATCAATTGAATTATATCCGCATATAAAGGATGGTAGGGTTAAGGTAATTGATGTACGTAGTAAAAAAGAGTGGGACGAAGGACATCTTCATGATGCAATACATATCCCTTTAGGAAATCTATTGAAGCAGCTAGATTGTATACCAAAAGATTGCCCAATCGTTTTACAATGTCGAACCGGATTGCGTTCCGCGATAGCAGCTAGTATTTTACAAAGAGCTGGTATAAAGGAAGTGGTGAATCTAAAGGGAGGATTCCTTGCATGGAAAAAAGAAGAGCTTCCTTATATAACTTGTAGTTTCAATGTGTAGGGAAATGTTTTTTATTAATTTATCCGATAAGGAAAATTGCGGATTACATAGGAATAGGAGTATATCTATATATAGGAGCACCACATTAAAATAGGAGAAATAGATGATTTATTCTATAGACCTAAATTCATTCAGAATTGTGCTGATGAGCAAATAGATATAGTTTTATCAGAACACGCTCATGGTGGGCAATTTAGGTTACTAGTTATCAGCAAATTAGTGGCTCCAAATCAAGGCGTTTTACCTACATATACAGCCAGGTTATATGAAAAACAAAATACGTCAATGGTAGTGAGTAGAGGATTAGGAAATAGTATCATTCCGCAAAGAATTTTTAATAGGCCAGAGATTGTAGTCGTGCAGTTAAATTAAGCTGTACGATTTTTTTATGCAAAAGTGAGTAAAGAGATTTTATGTATTTTGCAGGAGTTAACATTACAATTTTGTTAAAAATTTTCTACGTTACATAAAGTAACAAAATTTGACCCTGATTGTTTGTTATAGTGTAAATAATCAAAAAACTTAAAATTTGTCGAGTGAAAATTGTGATAAGTAATTCATGTAAAAAACTTAAAGGGGTGTACACATGCATAAAGAATACGAAATTGAAGAGTATACGGCGATTGAGGAACAAATACATTATTATTGTAAATGTTTATTAGTAACTCATCCTGATCAAATTATAAAGTATTTAGAAAAAAGATTAGAAAAATATGCAGAAACATTACAATATGCACATTTATATCCCGACACAGTTATATTACCGTTACAGCAATTAGTTATCGAATATTCTTTAGATGTTGCTAGAATTAGGAAGTATATGAATTTAAAAACGTAAAGTAAAATTTATAGTTTAAATGAAACAGAGTCAACTTTAGGAAATAAAATTCTAATGTCGACTCTGTTTCATTGTTTAATATCGTCGAGTGAAAATACATACTAATCAATGAAGTTTGACATATAATTACGCAAGAGTAAAATAAAAGTGAGTACTCACTCATTTTAGAGAAGGGGGAAGAATATGTGAAGCAACCTGCCATTATTTTACGGACTGTATCAAAAAGTTTTGGGAAAAAAGAAGTTTTACACAATCTTTCATTACAAGTTGAAAAAGCAGAGATATTTGGTTTAGTTGGGCCTTCAGGTTCTGGAAAGACGACTCTTATTAAATTGATTGCAGGTATTAACGAAGCAACGGAAGGTGAAGTGCTTGTTTACAACACGAACATGCCTAATTTAAATGAAATGAAAAGAATTGGTTATATGGCTCAAGCTGATGCATTATACGAAGAACTATCAGCATATGAAAATGCAGATTTTATGGCAACGATGTACGGATTAAAGGGAAAGCATAAAAAAGAAAGAATTGAAAAGGTTTTTGATCTTGTTCAATTATCACAACATATGAAAAAGCAAGTGCAGCATTTTTCAGGCGGGATGAAGAAGCGTTTATCATTAGCAATAGCACTCCTTCATGAACCAGAAATATTAATTTTAGATGAGCCAACAGTGGGGATAGATCCGCTTCTTAGAAAAACGATTTGGGAAAAATTTTATGATTTGAAAAAGAAAGGCACTACCATTATTGTAACAACACACATTATGGACGAAGCTGAATTTTGTGAACGCCTAGGGTTAATTAGAGAAGGAAAGCTAGTTGCGACTGGTACAACTGAAGAATTGAAAAAGCGGGTATCATCAGGAAGGATTGAAGATGTCTTTTTGTTGGAAGAGGTGGCTGAATTATGAGAGTTACCGGTGTAATCATTCGTATTATTCGCCAATTTTTTCGAGATAAACGTTCGTTAGCGATGATGTTTGGGGCACCTATGTTATTACTTTGGTTATTGTCGCTAGTGTTTACACAAAAGGACTATGTACCGCATATTGCTGTTGTTGATATGCCCGCTCAGTTAGTAAAAGTGATGAAAAGTCAGGAAGCGTCAATTTATGAATATAATACAGAAAAGGCAATGTCTGAGCTAGAAAATCAAAAGGTAGATGCAGTCATTCGTTTAGAAAATGGAAAAATGAATATTGTATTAGAAGGTAGTGATTCGTCAAAAAATCGTGCTGTACTTCAAATATTACAAAAAAATACAGAGAAGAACGATATATCAATAATGAAACCTGAAGTGAATTATTTACATGGCTCTAAAGACTTTACAATGTTTGATGGGCTTGGCCCTGTATTGATCGGTTTCTTTACATTTTTCTTTGTATTTATTTTATCAGGGGTGTCTTTCGTAAGAGAACGTTTAAGCGGTACGTTAGAAAGGTTATTATCAACTCCAATTAAAAGATGGGAAATAGTTGTAGGATATATTATTGGTTTTGGGATCTTTGCATTTATACAATCCATTATTATCGTAAGTTTTTCAGTTTACATTTTAGACTTGTATGTAGCTGGCTCTATATGGCTAACGCTACTTATTACATGTATGCTTTCTTTAACGGCATTAACTTTAGGGACATTTTTATCAGCATACGCAAATAATGAATTTCAAATGATTCAGTTTATACCGCTTGTCATTGTGCCACAAATATTCTTTTCTGGTTTGTTTCCAATTGAATCGATGAATAAGTGGCTCCAAATGTTAGGGAAATTATTTCCGCTCACATACGGCGCTGACGCAATGAGACAGGTGATGATTCGAAATCAAGGATTTACAGAGATTGCATTAGATTTAACTGTTTTACTATTTTTCTCAGTATTATTTGCAGTAGGGAATGTATTTGCATTAAAGAAACATCGAAAAATATAATGATGATACAAAGGGGTATTATAGATGAAGAAGGATTGGCTGGAAGAATTAATTGCCGCAACAAATACAGACAAACGAAATGAACGTCAAATGCGTATATTAGAGGCGGCTGTTGATATGTTTGGAGAAAAAGGTTATGCTTCAACTTCAACAAGTGAAATTGCAAAACGGGCTGGTGTAGCAGAAGGAACAATCTTCCGCTACTATAAAACGAAAAAAGATTTATTGTTAGCAGTAGTCATGCCGACATTAACGAAGTTTGCTGCACCATTTTTCGTACAAACATTCGCAAAGGAAATATTTAAATCGGAGTATGAATCATATGAAGGGCTTCTAAGAGTTGTGATTCATAATAGATTTGAATTTGCAAAAAAGCATTTTCCAATGATAAAAATATTAATTCAAGAAGTGCCATTTCAGCCAGAACTGAAAAATGAAATACAACAATTAGTAGAAACAGAGTTACTTACACATTTTAAAAAGTTGATTGCAAAGTTTCAAGAAAAAGGGGAAATTATTGAAATGCCCCCAGCTACTGTTTTACGACTTACTTTATCAGCTGTATTAGGTTTATTATTAACACGGTTTTTATTATTGCCTGAAGAAAAATGGGATGATAAAACTGAAATTGAAAATACGATTCAGTTTATATTGTACGGATTAACGCCACGAAATTAATCGTCGAAGTATGAATTACATATGTTACATTTAAGTAAAATAATAAATCGCCTTTAAAAAGGCGATTTATATTTGTTATATTTTTGATAAATAAGTACTTGTTTACTAAAAACATTCTAAATCAGCGTGTTTCTTTGTCTCTTCTTCTAAGACCTAATAATCCTGCTAGTCCTAATAAACCGAGCCAAGCCCAATTATTATTTCTATCACGATTATCATTTAAATCATTTGTTGTATTTACATTTCGAGTTCTTACATCATTATTAACTCTGTCTAAGTTATTGTCATTAACTCGAGTTGAAATGTCAGTGTTATTAACTCTATTCATATTAGTTCCATCGTATTCAGCTTGTGCAGATGTACCTAAAAACATAATAGATAGTGCTAAAACACTTAAAATAGATGATAATTTCTTCTTCATAAAGCTCCCTCCTTTCTTACGTATTAAATTCTCCAGAGTATGTGTATATTATTCGTTTTGCAGTATCTAAACCATCATTATAGAGCGCACATTTATAGAAAATAGAGTTAAATGATTGCTAATATATTATTTGATATATATTTGTCATAAAATTAAATGAACCAAACTTTGCTTAAAATGTTAATCTTAGTACAATTTATATTATACGGACTAGCACAAAGGAGGTAATGAAATGCGGCAATTTGCTAAACCGAAAATTGTTGTAAGTAAATGTTTAGAGTTTGATGCTTGTCGTTATAATGGAGAGATGATTCCGGATGTAACAATACGAAATTTGCAGCCATTTGTTACATTTATACCTGTTTGTCCAGAAGTCGAGATTGGATTAGGGACTCCTCGTGAAACGATACGAATTGTAGAAGAAAATGGTGAGAATAGACTTGTGCAACCGTCAACACGAGAAGATGTAACTGAAAAAATGGAGCAGTTTTCAAATGACTTTTTACAAATGATATCGGATGTGGATGGTTTTATTTTAAAGAATCGTTCACCAAGTTGTGGTACGCGTGATGTGAAAATTTATTCTAGTTTTGAAAAAGCGCCAGCAAAAGGAAAGGGACCAGGCTTATTTGGCGGAGCAGTAATAAAAAAATTTTCGCATCTTCCTATTGAAGAGGAAGGCAGATTGTCGAATTTTATTATTAGAGAGCATTTCTTTACAAGGCTATTTACAATCGCATATTACAAGATGATTAAACATAATAAAAATATGAAAGATCTTGTATCGTTTCAGTCGGATAATAAATATTTATTTATGGCATATAATCAGGTGAAACAAAAGGAATTAGGGCGTATAATTGCAAATCACAAAAATGAAAAGATTGAAGTTGTATTTGAAAATTATGAGAAGACTTTATATGAATTATTTATGCGCACGCCCCGCTATACATCAAATGTAAATGTATGTGAGCATATTTTTGGATACTTTAAAACAAAGCTGAAAAAACAAGAAAAAGATCATTTTTTAAATTTAATACAAAAGTATATAGAAAAGAAAATTCCGCTTAGTAGCTTACTTGCAATTTTAAAATCATGGGCTCTTCGATTTGATGAAAAGTATTTATTAAGACAAACATATTTCGAACCATATCCTGAAGCTTTAGTAGAGATTTCAGATTCAGGTAAAGGTAGAGATTATTAAACATAAAATTACATAATTCGACAAGAAAACTCCTATGTTGTTGTAGAACAATGTAGGAATTTTTTTGTGCATTAGTACAGAATCTGTTTTAAAATTGAATTATGACAGAATTATAACAATTATCTAACTAATGTTCTTGTCTTTTCATTCGTAATGTTTGTAGTAGAAACTCGCACGCTGTCGAAACTCAATATTCGATAAGGGGTGTGTAGCGGAATGGAATTTACTCTAACTCGCGAAAAACAAATGATTAAAGAAATGGTACGTGACTTTGCTGAAAAGGAAATCGCACCGAAAGCTGTGTATTATGACAAAACTGCAGAGTTTCCATATGAAACATTTCAAAAAATGGGCGAACTAGGATTATTAGGCATCCCATTCCCAGAAGAGTATGGAGGTTCAGGTGGCGATACAGTATCGTACGCGTTAGCAGTTGAAGAAATTGGTCGTGCTTGTGGTGGGACAGGATTAAGTTACGCTGCAACAATTTCATTAGGTGCTTCTCCAATTTATTATTTCGGTACAGAAGAACAAAAACAGAAATATTTAGTTCCAATGGCATCAGGCAAAACTTTAGGTGCTTTCGGATTAACTGAGCCGAATGCTGGATCTGATGCAGGTGGCACACAAACGAAAGCTATATTAGACGGAGACGAGTATGTTATTAGTGGTGAGAAGTGTTGGATTACAAATGCAGAGTATGCAAATACAATTATTGTAACCGCTGTCAACGGTGTTGAAGAGAATGGTAGAAAACGTATTTCTGCATTTATCGTACCGACTACTAGTGAAGGGTTAACGATTTCAAGCCCTTACGATAAGATGGGCGTACGTGCTTCTAATACATGTGAAATCGTACTTGATGGTGTACGTGTGCCGAAAGAAAATATACTTGGTGATGTAAATAAAGGGTTTAAACAATTCTTATATACACTTGATGGAGGACGTATTTCAATCGCAGCATTAGCTGTTGGTATTGCACAATCTGCATTTGAACGTGCACTGCAATATGCGAAAGAACGTCAACAATTTGGAAAATCAATTTCTAATTTCCAAGCGATTCAATTTAAATTAGCTGATATGGCAACTGAAGTAGAGCTAGCGCGTAATTTAGTACATAAAGCAGCTTGGTTAAAAGATAACGATAAACCTTTCGGTAAAGAAGCGGCTATGGCAAAACTTTTCGCATCTGAAGCAGCAAGCCGTATTGCAAATCAAGCAGTGCAAATTCACGGTGGATATGGCTATATGCGTGAATATGAAGTAGAACGACATATTCGTGATGCAAAACTATTAGAAATTGGTGAAGGAACTTCTGAAATTCAACGTCTCGTAATTGCTAGACATTTAGGATGTAGATAAAAAGGAGGAATCACTATGTTTCAAAAAATATTAATTGCGAATCGTGGGGAAATCGCAGTTCGTATTATGAAAACTTGCCAAAAACTTGGCATTCGCACTGTTGCTATTTATTCTGAGGCAGATGAAAATGCCTTGCATGTAAAAATGGCAAATGAAGCTTACTTAGTAGGTGGGCCACGTGTCCAAGAAAGCTATTTAAACCTTGAAAAAATTATTGAAATAGCTAAGAAGACAAATGCTGAAGCAATCCACCCGGGGTATGGATTATTATCTGAGAATCCATTTTTTCCGGTTCGTTGTAAAGAAGAAGGAATCGTATTTATCGGTCCATCAGAAGAAATCATTACGAAGATGGGAAGTAAAATCGAATCACGTATTGCAATGCAAGCTGCAGATGTGCCAGTAGTTCCGGGTATTACTACAAATATTGAAACTGCTGAAGAAGCAATTGAAATTGCAAAACAGATTGGTTATCCATTAATGTTGAAGGCATCCGCAGGCGGCGGAGGCATTGGAATGCAGTTGATGGAAACTGAGCAAACGCTCACCAAAGCATTTGAAAGCAACAAAACGAGAGCACAAAACTTCTTCGGTAACGGAGAAATGTATTTAGAGCGCTATATTGCAGATGCACATCATATTGAAATTCAGCTTTTAGCAGATACACATGGTAACACAGTGTATTTATGGGAGCGTGAATGTTCAGTACAGCGCCGAAATCAGAAAGTAATTGAAGAAGCACCTTCACCATTTTTAGATGAAGGTACACGAAAAGCGATGGGTGAAGTTGCTGTACAAGCTGCCAAAGCTCTAGGGTATACAAATGCTGGTACAGTTGAGTTTCTAGTAGATGATCAGAAGAACTTCTATTTCTTAGAGATGAATACGAGATTACAAGTAGAGCATCCAGTTACAGAAGAAATTACAGGCTTAGATCTTGTAGAACAACAACTTCTAATTGCATGTGGTGAAAAATTATCGTTTACACAAGATGATGTAAAACGTAGTGGTCATGCCATTGAGGCACGTATTTATGCAGAAGATCCGAAAACTTTCTTCCCATCACCTGGGAAAATTACAAATTTAACGCTTCCAACAAATGTACGTATCGATCACTTTTTGGAGAATCAAGTAACGATTACACCTTTCTATGATCCAATGATTGCGAAAGTCATTGCTCATGGTGAAACGCGTGAAGAAGCAATTTCGAAATTACATGATGCTCTAGAAGAATTAAAAGTAGAAGGTATTAAAACGAACACGCCAATGCTGCTTCAAGTATTGGAAGATGATGTGTTCAAAAGTGGTATTTATACAACGGGTTTTGTAACGAAACAACTTGTTAAAAAATAAGATTTAACAATACTAAGGGGGAAAAAATGATGACGAAAGTATATGCATCGATGGCAGGAAATGTATGGAAGATTGTTGTAGGAGTAGGAGATACAGTAGAGGAAGAGCAAGATGTCGTCATTTTGGAATCTATGAAAATGGAAATTCCAATCGTTTCAGAAGAAGCTGGCACAGTTATGAAAATTAATGTGCAAGAAGGCGATTTTGTAAATGAAGGAGATGTATTACTAGAAATTGAATAGGGAGATATAGGGGGAAGCGAATTGAAACTACCTAATTTTGCTGTCATTAAAGAAGTCGGGCCACGTGATGGCTTACAAAATGAAAAAAAGATTGTTGGCACAAAAGATAAAGTAAAATGGATTCAACTACTTACAGAGGCTGGATTATCGTACGTTGAAGTTTCCTCATTCGTTCACCCTAAATGGGTCCCTGCATTAGCAGATGCAAATGATGTGTTTTCTGAGCTGAAAAGGGATCCCAATGTTACATATGCAGCGCTTGTTCCAAATCAAAATGGTTTGGAACGAGCTTTTTTGCAAAATGTAGATGAGGTGAATGTTTTTTTATCAGCAAGTGAATCTCATAATAAAAGTAATATTAATAAATCAATTAAAGAAGCATTAGTTGTAATTGAAGATATAACAAAACAGGCATTATTCGAAGGGAAAAAAGTAAGAGGCTATGTTTCTACTGTATTTGGATGTCCTTATGAAGGGGATATAAGTGCCATAGCAGTTGAAGAATTATGTAATCAACTATTTTCATACGGCATTTATGAAGTATCTCTTGGCGACACAATCGGAGTAGCAAATCCACTACAAGTAGAGCAAGTTTTAGAGCATTTATTAAAGAAATATGATGCTTCGCAGTTTGCAATGCACTTCCATAATACGTACGGAATGGCTCTTGCGAATGTAGTAAAGTCTTTAGAATATGGTATTACAACATTTGATAGTTCTTGTGGTGGCCTTGGGGGATGTCCATATGCACCAGGAGCATCAGGTAATGTTGCAACTGATGACTTAGTTCATATGCTCCATAAGTTAGGTGTCCAAACGAATATTGATGAAGAGAAGTTATTGAGAGCGAGTCAATTTATTCAGAGTAAATTAAATATCCAATTACCGAGTCATGTGTATAGAGCGCTTCAACATAAAACGATAAGTAGGTGAGAAGATGCTACAATTACAAAACATTTCAGTTGATTATGTAACACCTCACGTTGTAAAGATTTCCTTAGATCGTGAAAGACAAGCCAACTCATTATCTTTAGCTTTATTAGAAGAGTTACAAAACATTTTAACTCAAATAAATGAAGAGTCAAATACTCGTGTAGTTATTCTAACAGGTGCTGGTGAAAAAGCGTTTTGTGCTGGTGCTGATTTAAAAGAACGTGCTGGCATGAATGAAGAACAAGTTCGTCATGCTGTTAGTATGATTCGCACTACTATGGAAATGGTTGAACAATTACCACAGCCAGTTATTGCTGCTATAAATGGAATCGCACTTGGTGGTGGTACGGAATTAAGTTTAGCTTGTGATTTTAGAATTGCTTCAGACACTGCAAGTCTTGGTCTTACTGAAACGACTCTTGCAATTATACCAGGAGCAGGTGGTACGCAGCGTTTACCAAGATTAATTGGTGTTGGCAGAGCGAAAGAATTAATTTATACAGGCAGACGTATTTCAGCACAAGAAGCAAAAGAATATGGTCTAGTAGAATTTGTTGTACCAGCGCATTTACTTGAGGAGAAAGCCGTTGAAATAGCAGAGAAAATTGCGAGTAACGGTCCTATTGCCGTTCGATTAGCAAAAAAAGCAATTTCAAACGGTATTCAAGTTGATTTACATACCGGATTACAAATGGAAAAACAAGCGTATGAAGGTGTAATCCATACGAAAGATAGATTAGAAGGATTACAGGCATTCAAGGAAAAACGCACACCAATGTATAAGGGGGAGTAAATATGATAGATCAAAAAGAACAATCAAATACATTTGAAGAACGAGTTGAAACGATTAAACAAGGTGGCGCACCAAAATATCATGAACAAAACAAAGCGAAAGGTAAACTATTCGTGCGAGATCGCTTAGCTCTTTTATTTGATAATGGTGAATATGTAGAAGATGCATTATTTGCAAATTGTGAACAAACAGGATTACCTGCTGATGGTGTTGTAACAGCAACAGGTAAAATACATGGTCGTACGGCATGCGTAATGGCAAATGATTCAACAGTAAAGGCTGGATCATGGGGCGCACGTACAGTTGAAAAGATTTTACGTATTCAAGAAACGGCAGAAAAATTACGTGTTCCATTATTTTATTTAGTTGACTCTGCTGGAGCGCGTATTACTGATCAAGTTGAAATGTTCCCAGGGCGCCGCGGTGCAGGAAGAATCTTCTATAATCAAGTGAAATTATCAGGTAAAGTTCCTCAAGTATGTTTATTATTTGGACCTTCTGCAGCTGGTGGTGCTTATATTCCAGCATTTTGTGACGTTGTAATGATGGTAGAGGGAAATGCATCTATGTATTTAGGATCTCCTCGTATGGCTGAGATGGTTATCGGTGAGAAGGTAACTTTAGAAGAGATGGGCGGAGCTCGTATGCATTGCTCTGTATCAGGATGCGGAGATGTTTTATGTAAGACAGAAGAAGATGCGATTACACAAGCAAGACAATACATTTCATATTTTCCAAATAACTACTTAGAAAAGACTCCATTGGTTACACCTCAAGAACCGAAACAATTCGATAAAACGTTAGAAGAAATCATTCCAGAAAATCAAAATGCTCCTTTCAATATGAAAGATCTTATTAATAGAGTTATTGATGAAGGTTCTTTCTATGAAGTAAAAAAATTATTTGCTCAAGAACTAATAACAGGTTTAGCACGTATTGATGGTAAGCCAGTTGGTATTATTGCAAATCAACCGCGAATGAAAGGCGGCGTATTATTCCACGATTCAGCTGATAAAGCAGCGAAGTTTATTAATTTATGCGATGCATATCATATTCCATTATTATTCCTTGCAGATGTACCTGGATTTATGATTGGTACAAAAGTAGAACGTGCTGGTATTATTCGTCACGGTGCAAAAATGATTTCCGCAATGAGTGAAGCAACTGTACCGAAAATTTCTATCGTTGTTCGTAAAGCATATGGTGCTGGTTTATATGCGATGGCGGGTCCAGCCTTTGAACCAGATTGCTGCCTAGCATTACCGACAGCTTCTATTGCGGTAATGGGTCCAGAAGCCGCGGTCAATGCTGTATATGCAAATAAGATTGCAGCTTTACCAGAAGAAGAGCGTGATAGCTTCATTGCTGAAAAACGCGAAGAGTATAAGAAGGATATTGATATTTACCATTTAGCATCAGAGATGGTCATTGATGGTATTGTTCATCCAAACAATTTAAGAGAAGAGTTAAAAGGACGATTCGAAATGTATATGAGTAAATATCAAGTATTTACGGATCGTAAACATCCGGTTTATCCAGTTTAAAAGCCCTATTTAGGGCTTTCTTGCTCAAAAAGTCAAGGAGGGGAAAACATTGAAACAAGCAGTTTGGTTTCCAACAGAAGAGTATAAAGAAAAAACGCGTTTATATGGTTGGATGAAATCATTGGGCTATGAAGATTATGAAACGTTTTATAAAAAGTCAATCGAAGAAACAGCTTGGTTTTGGGGAGAAGCTGAGAAAGCAGTTGGCTATCAATGGATGAAACCTTATACAGAAGTGCTAGATTTAGAAAATGGTACGCCGTTTGCACAGTGGTATAATGGCGGAACATGTAATGTTGTAGAATCGGTTTTATCACGCTGGCTTGCAGACGATGAAACAAGAACACAACCAGCACTTCAGTATGAAGGGGAAAATGGAACTTCAAAATCATTTACATATGAAGAGCTTGATAGCTGGGTAAGTCGCGTTGCAAACGGTTTGAAACATGCAGGTATTGAAAAAGGTGACCGTGTCACAATTTATATGCCGATGATTCCAGAAACAGTTGTTGCGATGCTAGCAGTTATGAAGATCGGAGCAATTATTTCACCAATATTCTCAGGATTTGCCTCTGATGCAGTCATGACACGTGTGCAAGCGGCAGGATCTAAAATGATTATTACTGCAGATGGTTTTTCACGCCGAGGTAAAGTTGTTTCATTAAAAGATGAAGTAGATAAAGCTTGTGAACATTGCCCAACTGTTGAAAAAGTTGTTATTGTTCGCCATGCAGGAAATGATTTTACACCACATAATTATGATTTCTCATGGAGTACGTTAGAAAAAGAAAAGCCATTTGTACATGCTGAAGAAATGCATAGTGATGATCCATTAATGCTCATTTATACATCAGGTACTACTGGAAAACCGAAAGGGACAGTACACACTCATGCTGGTTTCCCTTTGAAAGCTGCATTTGATGCAGGGTTTGGGATGAATATAAAACAAGGCGACCGTGTATTATGGGTAACTGATATGGGATGGATGATGGGACCATTTTTACTATTTGGCTCTCTCATTAATGGAGCAACGATGGTTATGTATGAAGGTGTTCCGGACTTCCCAGAGGCAGATCGTTTATGGGAGACAGTTGATAAATATAAAATTACACATCTCGGTATATCACCAACATTAATTCGTGCGTTAATGGCAAAAGGTGATGAGTATGTAAATAAACATTCGCTTAAGAGTTTAGAAGTATTCGCCTCAACAGGCGAGCCTTGGAATCCAGATCCTTGGATGTGGCTATTTGAAACGGTTGGAAAAAGTAATGTACCAATTTGTAACTATTCAGGCGGGACTGAAATTTCTGGTGGAATTTTCGGAAACGTCCTTATTAAACCAATTGCACCGATTAGCTTTAACGCTTCTTTACCAGGAATGGCAGCGGTTGTGCTCGATGATCAGGGCAATCCGATTCGTGATGAAGTTGGAGAATTATGTTTAGAGAAACCTTGGGTTGGTATGACGAAAAGTTTCTGGGAAGATGATGAGCGTTATGTGAACACATATTGGTCACGTTTTGAAAATAAATGGGTTCATGGTGACTGGGTTGTTTATGATGGTGAACAATATATTATTACAGGACGCTCAGATGATACGCTAAACATTGCTGGAAAACGCATTGGACCTGCTGAATATGAATCTATTCTTGTGAAGCATAATGATGTCATAGAAGCTGCTGCGATTGGTGTACCAGATGATGTAAAAGGTGAAGTTTGTCATTGTTTTGTAGTATTAAGAGACAATGTAACATTCTCAGGTGAATTAAAGAAAGAATTAATGAGTTTAGTAAACTCTCATATTGGAAAAGCATTATGTCCAAAAGATATTCACGTTGTAGAGGATTTACCGAAAACACGTAATTCTAAAGTAATGCGACGCGTCATTAAAGCCGCTTATTTAGGAAAAGAATTAGGCGATTTATCGTCACTTGTAAATCCTGAGGTAGTTCCGTTTATTCAGGGGTTGCAGTCTAGTAAATTATAAAATTAAAGCATGTATAATGTGAACTGACCTCTAAATTGTTAGAGGTCAGTTTTTATATATATAGGATAATTTAGTACATGTGTTTGTTTTTTCCTTTCTATGTTTTTGCCTCGTACACTTTAAAGTTAGTGGACATACTATATTAATAGAAATGATTAGGGGGTGAGATTATGGGATATCGTTATAGTAATTCTAGAAAGAAATGTTCATGTAAACAGGATGACTGTTGGGACGTTTTTGAAGAGTGTAAAAAAGAACATGAAGAGCAAAATAAGGCATGTGACTGTTGCTGTGTACAAGGAATTAGAGATGAGCTGAGAAAGTTAGTAAACAGATCAGTGCGCATTACAACAGGAACTAATAATTATGCAGGAACTGTTTCTTCCGTCACTTGTGATGTTGTAAAGCTTGCTAATAGTGCTGGCGTAGTTACAGTAATTATTTCAGTTTGTAAAATTGAAGCAATTGAACCATTGTTAACATAGGAAACGTAGCATAATTAGGCTATGTTTTTTGTAAAGCCATTCTTATGAATGGCTTTATTTTCATTTCGTATAAAAGGAGAATATATTCTATATATAGAAATAAGTTTGAGGATATATAGAATGGTGTATGAAAGGAGAATGAAGTTGATTAAATTAGAACCTTTTAAACGATCCGATTTCAAACAATTAATAAACTGGATTGATTCCGAAGAATTTTTAATACAGTGGTCAGGAAATGCATTTACATATCCCCTAAATGAAGAACAATTAGAAAAATATATAGAAAGTGAAAATACACTTGCATTCAAAGTAATAGATGAAGAGACTCAAGAAGTAGTTGGTCATGTTTCACTTGGGCAAATAGACAATATAAATAAATCTACAAGGATTGGTAAAGTACTAGTTGGTGATACGAAAATGAGAGGACGTTCTATTGGAAAGCATATGATGAAAGCAGTACTTCATATTGCATTTGATGAATTAAAACTACATAGAGTAACGCTTGGTGTTTATGATTTTAATACATTGGCTATTTCATGTTATGAAAAAATAGGATTTGTAAAAGAAGGTTTACTAAGAGAGTCGAAAAAAGTAGGGGAAACATATTGGAATTTATGGGAAATGAGTATGTTAGAATATGAATGGAGAGCTAAAATATAATTGTTTTCTATAATTATGTTATGTTAATTAAAAGGGGATTGGGGGAAAATGATGAATAAAAAGACGAAAATCATTACAATTGCAGCTGTTTCAGGAGGAGGCAAAACTACTGTTACAGAAAGATTAACTCATAAGTTAATAAATTCAAAAGCGCTATATTTTGATAGTTATCACTTTGATAACTGTCCTGCTGATATTTGTAAATGGATTGATGAGGGAGCAAATTATGATGAATGGGTACTTACACCATTAATTAAGGATATTCAGCATCTTATACGAGAGGGTAATGTAGATTATATTATTGTAGATTATCCTTTTGCATACTTAAATAGTGAAATGCGAGAATTTATTGATGTAACTATATTTATCGATACGCCTTTAGATATTGCAATGGCTAGAAGAATTTTACGAGATTTTAAGGAAGATACAATGAGTGAAATACATAATGATTTAAAGCATTATATAACATATGCTAGAAAAGCCTATTTGGAGGCGCTTCATACTGTAAAGCCAAATTCAGATATTGTTTTGGATGGATCTTTATCTGTAGATGAAATAATTAATCAAATTGAAGAGGAACTTTATCGGAGAGAAGTGATCGTCCATGGTTAAATGTATAGAGGGATATGTACAAGTTGATGATTTTAAAATGTATTCAAAAGTATTTCAAGGAAAGAAGTTGCAGCCAGTTTCAGCGAATTTAATTGGGAGAGGACTATAGATTTAGAAAACGGCTTGCACTGTAAATGTAAGCCGTTTTTTATATATAAGAAGATTTCCTAGTTGAAATCCTCGGATTTTTTCTGACGTATATGTAAAAACATTAAAATTGTAATAATGAAGAAAATCAATAATGTTTGTATGATTAAATTTTTAAACTGAAGCAAAACTGTCCAAGATGTAACAGCATCTTTAAATGCTTGGAGTGCAGAGTATGAAGAAGGATCAAAGCCGTACTGAAGTAACTTTTTTGTTTCAATAAAAGTACTGTTTTCATTTTCGGCGTCTAATATTACTGAAATAAGTCTAGTATCTCCTCGTTTTGCTGTACTGACAAAACTATAATTACCATTAGTTGAAAAACTAGTTTGTAAGCCATCAACACCTTGGTGTTTAATGTTTTTATTAAGGGAATATATCATTTTATTGGTGTTGAAAACTTTCGTATCTTTGAAGGTGAACTGGTAAGAGGTTAGTTTTGTAACGTTCAGTACATCTGGAAAGTCTGTTACTAATTGTGTTGCTAGTTTAGCAACTTCAATTGCTGTTGTAGTTGAAAGTTTATTTGTATCGTTATTCATTCCAGTAGCGTTTAGAAACGGAGATGGTTGTGATAACTTTAGTTGTTTTGCTTTTTCATTCATTAACTGTGTGAAATTATCTTCGTTTCCAGCGATATGTTCTGCAAGAGCAAGTGCGGAACGATTATTTCCTGTCAATAACAGTGTATGAAGTAAATCACGAACCGTCGTTTTATCTTTCGAAGTTACTTGTATAGGACTCGTTTCTGCTCGGAAAACTTCGTTACTTATTTTTACTACTTCATCTAACTGTATAGTTCCTTCATTTAGTTGTTCCAGTGTGATATATTCAGTCATTAATTTAGATAAAGTAGCCGATTGTATAGGAGTTTCTTCATTTTTTGTATAAACAACTTCACCTGAATGAGCATCTATTAAAATAGCTGATTTAGCTTGAATAATTGGGCCATTTACATAAAGATAAAAATATAAAACGATAAGTGCAGTAATAACAAAAGATAATAATAAAATTGTGAATTTTTTTAAGAATTGCATAAGCGATCCTCCTATTATGACATCGATAATAATATTGTAAAAAGGAATGCTTAATTAGGAAGAAAGAAAAGGTAAAGAATTTCTAAAGAATTATAAAGGATTATTAAATTTTGGATGTTACTGGAAAATAAAAGGTCCAATTTCTTATATCGTAAGAAATTGGACCTAAAATTAAGCTGTATTAACATTTATATGGTTGTAGTTTTACAGTGAATGTTGTTTTTTTGTCATCACTATACACTTCAATTGTTCCTTTATGCAACTCTACAATACTTTTTGCAATTGCCAATCCGAGTCCAGATCCACCAGTGTTTGTAGAACGCGATTTCTCAACGCGATAAAAACGTTCAAAAATATGAGGTAAATCGGTACTTGGAATAGGTTGGCCGTAATTGGTTATATCGATTGCGATCATATTATTACTTTCATAAGCAGTAATATCAATATAATCACCATCGTTACCGTAAGCGATAGCATTAATAATTAGATTTTCAAATACGCGAACTAATTTGTCTCCATCAGCTAATACCATGAGTTTTTGAGATGGGAAAGAAGGGCGACATTCTATATTTGCTTCTTGAAATTGTATTCGAAATTGAACAGTTAATTGTCCAAGAAGCTCCACAATATCAATAGGGACAGAATATAAACTTAATTCTTTATTTTGAACACGTGTATATTCAAACAAATCATTCATTAATGCGTTAAGACGAGTTACTTTATCGTAAATGACTTGTATATAATGACGTAATTCTACTTCATCTCTATAATTATCATGGTGGATTAAATTCACGTATCCAACTATAGAGGTAAGAGGAGTGCGTAAATCGTGCGATACATTTGTAATAAGCTCACTTTTTGCTTGTTCTGCCTGTCTTTCTTCATCAATCGAGACTTTCAATTGTTCAACAATTTGATTAACCCCGCTTGCTAACTCTTCTAGATAATTATGGTTTACGATAGAAACTTTATGATTGAAGTTTCCATTTGCAATATAGCGAATCTCTTCTATCATTTTTTTTATACAAGTTTCATAGTAAAGCTTTCTTTCATGACGATAAAAAATGTATAGGTAGGATGAGAAAATAGAAAATAAAAATAAATAAGAGACAATCATCATCCATAGAGATTCTTTTATTCCTTTATATTTTTCATAACCAAAAATTCTAATGAATTCTTTGCCAAGTTCGCTTAACGTAAGCGAACTCTCAATTACACTCGTAACGAGGCGATATATAATTAATTCAGTAATAGGAGTGAGTGTAATAGCTAATAAGAGCCAAAAAATAAGTTTCCATTTCGGGATATCTTTTAATATATCAAATGCTTCATTTCTCAATTTTATAGCCTACTCCCCAAACAGTATGAATAAATTTTTCTCCATTCATTCCTGTTTCAAGCTTATCCCGTAAATTACTAATGTGGACCATTACAGTTTTATTTGAACCATAACCATCTTCATTCCAAACACGTTCAAATATTTCTTCAGAACTAAATACTCTTCCTGTATTACTCGCAAGTAAATATAAAATATCAAATTCAATAGATGTAAGCTTAATATATTCGCCATTTACTTTAACGGTATGATTATGTTTGTGTATTTCAGCAGAACGAATGCGAATCATACCATCTTCATTCTTTTGGGAAGTGGCATTTTGGAAAGATGATCGTCGTAGCAAAGCTTTCACTCTAGCTACTAATTCTAATGGATTAAATGGTTTAATCATATAATCATCAGCGCCTGTCATAAGTCCTAATATTTTATCCATATCTTCTGCTTTTGCACTCAGCATAAGAATAGGTACAGTATTATTTTCACGAACTTCTTGGCAAACTTCTAATCCATTTCGTTTTGGCATCATAATATCCAAAATCATAAGGTCAACTTCATATGTAGAAATCATTTGTAATGCTTCATCGCCATCATATGCTTTATAAATGTTATAGCCTTCATTTCGCAAATAAACAGCAAGTAATTCAACAATTTCTTTATCATCATCAATAATTAATATATTTTTATTCATTATGTAGTTCCTTTCCTTACAAATCATTAACATTACTATAATATCAAACATTTATGTACTTGTAGCGATGATTCTGTATAAAATTTCATGTAACGTATTAAAAAAGGGATTACAACATTTATAACGAATACAAAACACAAGGATATTAAGATTATATATTATATTGAAAGTTAGTTTTAAGGAGGATTTACTATGTTATATAAGGAGATATATTCATTTTCTCCAACTGGAAAAATAGAAAATGATATTAAAGATTTTTTATTAAAATACAATCAGAAGCCTACATATAAACATTCAATTCGTGTAGCAAATGAGGCGAGGAAAATTGCAAAAATGTTTTATGAAGATGAAGAAAAAGCAGCGATTGCGGGATATTTACATGATATTAGTGCAATTTTTCCAAATGAAGTACGGATTGTAGTTGCTGAAGAATTTGGAATAGAGATATTAGAAGAAGAACGAAAATTCCCAATGATTATTCATCAAAAACTTTCGAGAGTAATCGCAAAAGAGATATTTAAAGTGCATGATGAAGAGACTTTAAATGCAATTTGTTGCCATACCACACTGCGTAAACATGCAACGAAGATGGATTTAGTGTTATTTGTTGCTGATAAAATAGAATGGGATCAAAATGGAGCGCCACCATATTTAGCAGAAGTTAAAAAAGGATTAGAAAAATCTTTAGAACATGCTGCTTTTGCATATATTTCATATTTGTGGGATAGAAAAGATAAGTTGAAAGTTTTACATCCTTGGCTAGAAGAATCATATTGGCAGTTAAAAGAAATTGTAGAGTAGAAAGGGTATAAGAATGCAATTAAAAGAATATATGAATCAAACATTTCCTGGGGTTACATTAGTACCACATATATACTTTCAATGGGAAAATCATTTGCATTTTCATTTTGGGAAAGGGAAAGACCTATATGTAGAAAGAACCGACGCTATAAATAGGGGATACTTCACTCAACTTTATACATATAATAAATACTTATTTGAAGATATATTTTCAAAAGAAGATGAAGTCTTTTTAGTAACAAATGTTTATCGATTTAAAAAGGAAAATGTGAAAAATCCGCAGAAAATTAATCTATATAGACGTTTTATTCATAATAGAGAATTAAAGTATCATATAAGGCAAGAAACAATACCTTTTTTATTTGAAGATGAAGAAGCTGATTTATATTGTACATACCAATTTTCGTTAAAATGTTTTGCTAGCGATATAAAGTATAAACAGCTTATTCAAGCTGCAAATCATGAAGATTTTCCGGGCCTTTATCCTCGTTTTGGACGGAATAAAAGAAATTTTTTATCCTTTTCGGCAAGAAGACTCCATCTGATTTGTGTTACGGGTGAAACCCAACAATTCAGGTGGAGATGAATTGCCGTGAGTCAATAAGGCTGAACTTTTTTGTTTCTTTTTGTCTTACGATACAATCTACCCTTAAATAAGAAGGGAATAGATCGTAAGAAAACGAAATTGAATAATCATAATCATAATCATTCGGTTACTTGAGCCAAAAGGAATTACGATGAAGACTATATTCACATTTTGTTCCGTTTCGTTTCAAATATTATCTTAGGAAAGAAATAATTTTAATGAACTCTCTGAGAAAGGTGGTGAAAACAATGGTTAAAAAGAAAGCAGTGAAAGTATTACGGAAACAAAAGAAAAGAGAAAACATGCAACGATTCACGCAGAAACAAAATATCGGACGAGCTTGTCTTACCGCAAAAGAATTTCGCTTACTGCAACGCATGTCACATAGTTCAAAAGCGTTGCGAAATGTTGGATTGTATACGATGAAACAAAGTTACCTGAATAATAACAGGATGGCTACTGTAAAAGAAGTGGACACTGCCATGCAAGCCGATATGAACTACTGGGGCATGCAATCAAACTCTGTTCAAGCCATTCGTAGAGCCTTGTATGCAGAAGTAAAGAGCTTTTTTAAAGCCTTGGAACAGTGGAAGAAACATCCTGAGAAGTTTACAGGTCGCCCTAAGTTTCCGAATTATTCTCGTTCCACTGACAAACGAATCATTGAAATCTATCAAGTTCCAAAAGTGGATGAGAACGGGTTTTGGATGATTCCGATGAGTGTTGCATTCAGGCAAAAATTCGGTTCCATTAAAATACGTATGCCGAAAAACTTACGACATAAAAAAATCTCCTACATTGAGATTGTACCGAAGCAAAAAGGTCGGTTCTTTGAGGTGCATTACACATATGAGATGCACGTTTCTCAAATGAAGAAATCACCCACGACTACGAGTAACGCTTTGAGTTGCGATTTAGGTGTAGATAGATTAGTAAGTTGCGTAACGAATACAGGTGATACTTTCTTAATTGATGGAAAAAAACTAAAATCTATTAATCAGTACTTCAACAAAATGATACGTAATCTCCAGCAGAAAAATATTGAAAACGGAATTTCAAAACGAGTTGTAACGAATAGAATGGCTGCACTTTGGCATAACCGAGAACGACAAATAAATGGTTACATTTCACAAACGGTAGGTCTGGTGTTCAAAAAAGTGAAAGCATTTGGCATAGACACGGTTGTAGTAGGATATAACGCTGGTTGGAAACAAAAATCTGATATGGGAAAAAAGAATAATCAAAAATTTGTTCAAATCCCATTTCATAAACTGATTGCAGCAATTGAGAATAAATGCAAAAAAGAAGGCATCCGATTTTTGAAACAAGAAGAAAGCTATACCTCTAAAGCTAGTTTTCTTGATAAAGATTTGGTTCCAGTTTGGACGAAGGATGATAAGACGTATTATCGCTTTAGTGGCAAACGAATGACTCGTGGTCTGTACCAAAGTAAAGCAGGAACATGTATCCATGCTGATATTAATGGTGCGCTGAATACCTTGAAAAAATCAAAAGTTGTAGAATTGGAGGAAAGTCTGAAAGTGAAAACGCCGATTCTATTAGAAGTGCAAAAACGTAAGGCTGTTGCCACGCGCATAGCTTAGTGGGTGCGTCAACCATCCATGTGTACTCGACTTGTCGGGGCTTGTAGTACACGCCGGAGTCATCTGAGTGGTGGCTTCTTTCATAAGGAAGAACTGCTCTTTTTCGAAAGGGTGGTGCAAGTGGGAAAACAATCTTTCGTTGCCAGTACCAACCAAAAACATACTTGGGGTGTTACCGTAAGGTGGCATGAATGCTAGAGCGTCAAACTGTCTAGCGATAGACGAAAAGACCTAGCGTTCGAACTCAAGCCCCCACTGAAACGATTCATTTCAGTGGGGGTAGTTGACCCAGATGTATTTCTTATTAATGCAACAAAAGATATTATCATGTTTATTTATGATGATAGAGGATGTGAAGTAATTGCGAAGAATAAAGAAACAATACGAAATTTATATGAGAAATATAAAGATTGGATTCCAGATTATGAACGAGAAAGTATAGATAAAGTATTTACATGATAACAATAGGGGAAGTGAAGCGTGTTATGAAACGTATTGCAATCGTATCTGCATGGGAACCAGAACTCACGTATTTACATCAATATTATCCAAGTGAACGTATTGAAAAACGAGCAGCTTGGGAATTTCATTTTCATTATATGAACAATTTGGAAGTTATCTCCGTTGTAACTGGAGTTGGCAAAGTAAGCTGTGCTAGTTGTGTACAATTATTAATTAGTGAGTTTCAGCCGGATGAGTTGTTTATGACAGGGATATGCGGGAGTTTATCACATAAGGTGAAAAATGGTCATATTGTAGTGGCACTGAGCGCAATACAACACGATGTCACTGCTGCTGGTTCGGGTGAAGATGTTTTTAACTTATATAATGGTAGAACAGCACCTATCGAAACAACAAAATCGCTTGTAAGAAGAATAAAAAAAATACGATCTTATGATCCGATTCATTTCGGTACATTTTTATCTGGAGATCAACGTATCCGTAGTTCAGAAATGAGATATTTACTCCATACTGTATATGGAGCATTGGCGGTTGATCAAGAGGTCGCAGCTTTTGCTTATGTATGTCAAATCAATAAGAAGCCTTTTTTATGTTTAAAAGCTGCTTCAGATCAAGCAAATGATAAAACGAAAGAGGAACAAAAAATTTTTAAAATGTTAGCGTGTGAACGAGCGTGTGAGCATTTAATTGCTTTTTTACGTGTATATGAGATTACTGTAGTAAATAATAGATAGTAAGAGGGGTTAATATTGGAAAGTACAAATAAAATAGCTATTTTGGGTGCAAACGGAAAAGCCGGGAAATTCCTTGTAAAAGAAGCACTAGATAAGGGGTATCAAGTAAAAATATTAACAAGAAATTCTAATAATATCAAAATAACAAATGAAAATTTAGAGATTATTAATGGAGATGCACGTGATTTTGCTTCAATACGCAAATTACTTAAAGGGTGTCGAGCTGTAATTAATGCAGTAGGTCAACCCAAAAATGAATCTTATATTTTTAGCACAGTAACGAAGCATATTTTAGAAGCAATGAAAGAATTTGAAATAAAAAGATATATTGTAATTTCTGGAGGTTCTTTAAATGTTACAGGAGATCAAAAGGGAATTGTAAATAAGATAGGGGCTACCTTATTTAAAGTTTTTTTATCAAAAATGATGCAAAATAAATATAGAGAATTACAAATTATCCAAAGTAGTGAAGTAGATTGGACAATTGTTAGATTACCATTTGTTATAGAGGGAAATGGTAATGGAAATATAAAAGAGAGTTTAGTTGATATGCCAGGAATCAAAATACAAAATGGGGATATAGCACCATTTGTTATAAAACAAATTAATAGTGACAGATATGTAAGGAAGTGCCCGTTTATTTCAAATTAAATGGTAGAATTAAAAATTAAAGAATGATGGGTAGAGTGGAACTAGTACATTTTATGTATTTGAATGTTAAGTTTAACACGAGTAAGTGGGGGATAATTTTATATGATTCAATACAAAAGATGCAGTGAAGTAAGTATAGATGTAGTATATGAAGCTTTTAGAGATGGTTTTTCAGATTACATTATTAAAATGGAAGTTTCAAAAGAAGATTTTATAAAAAGATTTTTTGGAGCTGAAGGGAATTCACTAAAACATTCCTTTGTTGTTTTAGACGATAACAAATCTGTTGGTGTAATACTTGGCGGGATAAAGGATTACGAAAACATAAAAACAATGCGCTGTGGAACATTAGCTGTTCATCCTAATTACCGTGGTATGGGTGTGAGTCAAAAGTTATTTGAACTGCATAAAGAAGAGGCACTTCAAAATGAGTGTAAGCAACTTTTCCTTGAAGTCATTGTAGGAAACGATCGAGCGATTCATTTTTATAAGAAACTAGGCTATGAAAAAGTGTACGATCTATCTTATTATAATTTAAAAGATATGACTAAAATAATAAATAAAGAGTGTAAGGGAATTGAAGTGAAACAATTAGATTTTTCATCGTTTAAACTTGAAATTCAGAAATGGTTGCACTTCCATATAAATTGGCAAAATGATATGGATTATATCGAAAAAACAAATAATACATTTTACGGGGCATATGTCGATAATGATTTAAAGGGTTCTATATGTGTAAATGAGCAAGGTAAAATTAGTTTTCTTTTTGTAGACAAAGACTATAGAAATCATGGTATTGGATCAAGATTATTACAACTGGCAAGAGAAAACTTAAATGTATCAAGTTTATCAATTGGGTTTCCAAACAACAATTTACTAGAAGGATTTTTAAAGAAAACTGGATTTGAAAAGAATTCGTTAGCACAATATGAAATGTATGTATTGCTGTAAAAAGTGGAAGGAGTTATTCTTTCGCTTTTTATTTTTGTACTATATTGATATTTTACTTTGTATAATATTCTATTTTTTTGTAGAATAGATAGGATGGGAGGGGATGGAATGAATAATGGATTAAAAGTTAAGATTTTTGAATTGCATTGTTTCGTTCAAAAGACTTATTCTGATATTAAAATAGCATGTGATATTGCTATTTATCAAGAAAACACTTCTAAATATTTAATTTCATTAGGATTTCTAAATAAATCATATATGACTTATTTAGAAGCAAAAAGATTTTATCGTGAAAATGAAGAACTCATAAGTGTAGAATTTGATAATTTCTTTCATACATATGATAAATTAGAACAGGAATTAAAACTAGTTATTTCAACTGAAGATAAAAATCCTTTATTACTACATAGTAGTTTTGATCAGTTTCAGCAGAAAGTTGAAAATATAAATGACCTAATAAAAGTAATGCAAAATGCTCGTTAAAGAATGTTTTTTCTTTTTATATAGAAACTATGCATTAAAAATATATTAGGGATATTACATATTGAATGGATGACTTTTGTTGGTTACAGAAGTCATCTTTTTATAATACGGTTTTGCGTAAAGTGTTGTAATTTTATTTTTCTATTTTTGATAGAAATACATTTAAGTAGTTTCATATTTTAGAAAATAATACGAGGAAAATAACATGAATAATAAAAAAGAAATAGCTATAGTTGCTTTAACAACAGGATTGGCCTTAACAACTGTGACACCATATGGAGTAGGTTATGCAGAGGAAAAGGGTCAAATGCAAGTTGAAATTCAAGAGGATTCGTTCCGTACAGGTGAACTTACACAACCATCACAAAAGACGCCTGAGAATGTAGTGAAAGATGCACTTAAGGAAAAGACGGAGCATGCTTTGTCTCCAAAACAAGTGAGTGGAGACGAAGGGGTAAATTACGAAGTTGTTCAAAAACGTGGTTCTTATGATGGGACTACACTCGTGCGTATGCAACAAATATATGAAGGTAAAGAAGTATACGGACACCAATTGACTGCTCATGTAGATAAAAAGGGTATTATTAAAAGTGTTTCAGGAGAAAGTGCACAAAATTTAACACAAGAAAATTTAAAGAATCCAATTAATTTATCAAAAGAAGATGCAAAACAAGTTATTTATACGAAGTACGGGAACGATATTAAATTTATTTCTGATCCAGAAGTCAAGGAAGTTATTTTTGTAAATGAAGATAATGGCCAGGCTAGCAATGCATATCAAGTTACATTTGCTGCTGCAACACCAAACTATGTATCTGGAACTTATTTAGTGAATGCTAATAATGGTGATATGTTGAAAAATATGGTGCAAGAGTCAGATTTAAAAGTAAGTGAAGAGCATGTTGAAGCTATTCAGGAGAGTAAAAAAAGCAATTTTAAATCATTAACCGGAACTGGAAAAGATGATTTAGGTATAACTCGTACATTCGGTATTTCTGAACAAAGTAACGGGAAATATGCGCTTGCTGATTACACAAGGGGGCAAGGAATTGAAACGTACGATGTAAATTATAGGGATATTACTTTTGAAGATAAATATTATCCTGGTATATTAGCAATTAGCACATCAACAACATTTAATGATCCAAAAGCGGTAAGTGCTCATTTCTTAGCAACAAACGTATATGATTTTTATAAAGACAAATATAAGCGTAATAGTTTTGATAATAAAGGGAAAAAAGTAGTTTCAGTTGTACATGCATGGGATTCTGGAGAAACAAATGATCCTAAAAATTGGGCAAATGCATTTAGTGCTAATATTAACAATGTTAGTATGCTTATATATGGTGATCCAATGGTTAGAGCGTTTGACATAGCGGGGCATGAATTTACACATGCGGTTACATCTAGCGAATCTAATCTTGAATTCTTTGGGGAATCGGGGGCAATTAATGAAGCATTATCTGATATTATGGGAACGGCTATTGAAAAATATATAAATAATGGGGAATTTAATTGGACAATAGGAGAACAAAGTGGATCCGTTCTCCGTAATATGAAAAATCCATCTTCAGTCAAATTTTTTGATGGAGTACCATATCCAGATGATTATAGTAAATTTAGTGATTTAAACGGAGAAGATAATAAGGGCGTTCATTTTAACTCAAGTATTATAAATAAAGTCGCGTATTTAATTGCACAAGGTGGCACTCAAAACGATGTAACTGTAAATGGTATTGGTGAAGATAAAATGTTTGATATTTTCTATTATGCAAATACTGATGAATTGAATATGACTTCTAATTTCTCTGAATTAAGATTAGCGTGTCTTAAAGTTGCAACGAACAAATATGGTGCGAATTCAATTGAGGTTGAAGCGGTTCAAAAAGCATTTGATGCAGCGAAAATTAAAGGAACAGTGAAAGAAAATGAAAAAACTGAGGCAAATCAAGTCCCAGAGTTAACAGTACCACCAACAATTACACTACGTGTCGGTGATAAATTTGATCCAATGAGCAATATAAAAGCTATTGATAAAGAAGATGGTGATTTAACAAATCGAGTAGAACATAAAGGTGATGTAAATACTTCTAAACCAGGCAAATACATTGTGGATTACTCTGTTGTTGATTCTCAAGGTGGGAAAGCAACGGCAACACAGACTGTAATTGTAGAGGGAAATGGAGAAACATCAGATTTAAACCCTACATTAACAGTTCCTGTTGCAGCGACAATTACTGTAGGAGATTCATTCGATCCAATGGTAAAAGTAAAAGCTATTGATAAAGAAGACGGCGATCTTACTTCTAAAGTAAAAGTTGAGGGTGAAGTAGATACCTCTAAAGCCGGTACTTACGTAGTAACGTACACAGTGACAGATTCTCAAGGCCATGAAGTAACTGCGAAACAAACTGTAACGGTCAAAGTTAGAGAAGAAGTTGAAAATGAATTACCAATACTAAAAGTACCTGCTACAACTACAATCACTAAGGGAGAAAAATTTGACCCAATGGTAGGAGTATCAGCTACTGATAAAGAGGATGGTGACCTTACCTCTAAAGTAGCGTATGAAGGAACTATAGATACCTCTAAACCTGGTACACTCGAAATAATATATAGTGTCAGAGATTCTGCAGGTAATGAGGTAAAAACAATACAAAAAATATTTGTGAAAGATAAAGACACTAGCAAAGATAATGGTCTTGTTAATAACACTAATAACAGTAATATGCAGAACAACAGTAACTCCGATAAAAAAGAATCTACAGATAGAGAGCTTCCTCATACGGGTGCAAGTACAACTAACAGTGCAGCAATGGGCATATGGCTGGTTATTGCTGGTACAGTACTCACCTTCGTTCGCAAATTTAGAAAGATACAAAAATAATAGTAGGGATTATTTGTTGGATGAAAAGAGTTCATTATCCAAAAGAAATAAAGTAGAAAATAATTAAAACACAATAAGGAAGTCTGCCTTAGGCGTAAATTATGTGATGGGTACCGATGAATGAATGTCACTAACCGAAAAAAGTTTAGGTTTATTCTCGCACAATAATTATTTGATGGATTTTTTACTTAATAAGATTTTAGTAGTTAAGTGGTGTATTTGGCTGCTTTTCTGTTTGCGAAATTACATGACCTATAAAAACACGTTACTATTCTCAATCAAATAAAAGAATAGTAACGTGTTTTTTGATTTATAAATAGCCTAAACTCAAAAGGTCATGAATGTGGGAGTAATTCAAATCTTTCATTGATAAGTTACTGAAAACACTTTGTTTTAATGGAAGATTCACTCTAAATGACAACATGAGATTGTCGGTATTTACCAGGTGTTTCATTGGTGAATTTTTTAAAAATTTTAGTGAAATAGCTTTGATCACTAAAATTAAGCGAAGCACATATGTCTGATAAGGGATAGGTTGTAAAAGTTAATAATTTCTTCGCTTCTTCAATTCGTTCACGTTGAATGTACTCAATTAATGATATACCGACTTCTTTTTTGAATAATATAGATAAATAATCTGAATTCACATTTGCAAATTTAGCAATTTGTTTAACAGATATTTGATTGTAAATATTTTTGAAAATGTAGTTTTTACAAATAGAAATAGTCTTTGAATGTTGCTGTACTTTTTGTACTTTTACACGGTCTGCAAAAGCACAGAAAACATTTCTTAATAAATCCCAAATAGATTCTGTGTCTTTTAAATCTTCTGTCTTTTGAATGTATAGATCGTAAATCTTGTAAGCAATCCCGGAAGGAAGCCCTCCTTTTATAGCATATCTAGTAGCAAGTGTGATGGATGAAATACAAATGTTTTTATGACGTCTTAATTGATGAAATGAAGATAAAGATGAAAGAGTCTCTTGTTGGAACTCGTAATAATATTTGAGTACGGTTTCTTTATCCCCGTTTTCTATAGCTCCAAGTAGTTGTTGCTCTATATACAAGTTATGACAAATAGATTCGTCTTTTTGCATTGAAAAATATATATCTTCGCTTAAGATTCTGCTATGACTTATATGAAATGAGTCACTGTTATTTGAAAAGGTACTTACATCTGAATTTTTTTTATAGAGAATGTTATAGAATAATATTGCTATATTTACAAAGAAATTTTGATCTTTGATTGAAAATGAAAAATAATGGTTAATTGTTTTTTTATAATTAGCAATAAAATTAAGGTCACTATCCGTTTTACTTGTAGAAAAATTTACATGTGTTAAGGGCCCAATAATAACAGTACCGTTCACCATGTAATCACTTTTTATGTGAATTAAAATAAAGTGCCCTAAATGATGGTGAGTTCTGAAGATTGGGAAATTATATGAATCATTTTTCTGTAAAAGCACATGTAACTGCTCTATGTTTGGTGCATACCACGAATGTGAATCATTTTTTGATGTAAACTCTATAAGAATATTTTTGTTACAATCTAAAAAACAAACTGGAATTTCAAAAGATTGGAAAAACATATTGCAAATATACTCTATCTCGACTAGACTGAGCTTTTTAGTCATATTCTTCCTCCTTACAGTTGTGCGTAATAGTTGAATGATTACATATTCCTTTTTTCAAAAGTAGAAACGGAAAAACTTTATCTATAAAAATTATAAACTTCTAAGAATAATACCATAATTTAACATGAATAGCACATATTATTTGAATATACAGGTAATAGTTTTAAAGAGTAACGTAAAATATGACTCGTCACACTTATTTGCTTGTTATTGCTTATATGTATCAAAAAATGATTTAGATTGAATTTTAAATAGGGATAGGAAGGGAGAGATTAATGGATTGACGCAAAGTATTTAATGAAATTTAGCGATGAAAGTTAATATGTAACGATTTTTGAAGTAGGGATATAAGTGTAATTTATGGGAGAGAACTACATTTATCATACGGAGAGACAACGTAATAATAGAAAAGAAGAAGAGTAAATAAGTGATTGTAAACAATGGATTGTTGGTCGGCTATGTTTTATGTTATTTGTTTAGATCTGATACTTGGCACACTATTGCTTTCAAGAAGGTAATAGTAATTAAGAGATTTTTAAAATGATAGAAGTAGTAAAGGGGGATAAGAGAAATGAAAAAAATATTTAGTGTGCTTTTAATGTTTTTCTTAACATTTTCTACATGGTCTAGTGTATTGGTAAAGGCAGCGTCACCATCCAAAGGTACTTTAACCATTCATAAATATGAACAAGAAAAAGATGGAGCACCAGGACTAGAAGGTGACGGCTTTGCAAATCAAGAGGTGCCAACAAATGCGAAACCGTTAAAAGGTGTAACGTTTGAAGTGAAAAGGGTTGCATCGTTTGAAAAAATTTCAAACGATGGGAAAATCGTAAAAGAAGATGTGAAACCTGTAATGGGAGCAACTCCAACTCAAGTAGTAACAGATGATAATGGACAAGCTGTATTAAAAGAACTTCCGCTAGGGCGTTATGAAGTGAAGGAAGTGGCAGGACCTTCACATGTTAACCTAAATCCAAATACGTATACAGTGGATATTCCATTAACGAATAAAGAGGGTAAGGTGCTAAACTATGATGTTCATATGTATCCGAAAAATGAGATTAAACGTGGTGCAGTTGATTTAATAAAAACTGGTGCAAATGAAAAAGCGTTAGCAGGTGCAGTATTCTCTTTATTTAAAAAAGATGGTACGGAAGTGAAAAAAGAGTTAGTAACAGATGGTAATGGGCATATTCGCGTGCAAGGATTAGAGTATGGGGAATACTATTTCCAAGAGACAAAAGCACCGAAAGGGTATGTAATAGATCCGACTAAACGCGAGTTTTTTATAAAGAACTCCGGAACTATTAACGAAGATGGAACAATTACTTCTGGTACAGTAGTTAAAGTAGAAGTGAAAAACTATGAAGAACCCACTATTGGTAAAAAGATTAACGGAAATTTGGAAGCGCTGCCAATTAATCCTTTAACTAATTACAATTATGATATTAAAATAATAATCCCAGAAGACATTAAAGAATACAGAAAATATGTAGTAACAGATACTTTGGACAATCGTTTAGTGATTCAAGGAAAACCAATCGTTAAAATTGATGGAGCGGAAGTAAATGCAAGCATTGTTGAGGTAGCTGTAGAAGGGCAAAAAATTACAGCTACAGTAAAAGATTTCACACAATTAGATGGTAAAAAAGAATTCCATTTGCAAATTAAATCACAAGTAAAAGAAGGCGTACCATCTGGTTCGGAAATTTTAAATATAGCAAAAATTGATTTTATAAATAAAAATGATGTAATTGGAGAAAAGGAATCTAAACCTGTAGTTGTTGTTCCGACAACTGGAATAATTGAGTTAACAAAAATTGATGGTGCTAATAAAAAGAAATTAAAAGGTGCAGAGTTTGTACTTAAAGATAAAAATGGGAAAATAGTTGTTGTAGCAGGAAAAGAAGTCACTGGTGTATCAGATGAAAATGGTGTTATTAAATGGACTAACATTCCGTATGGAGACTATCAAATTTTTGAAACGAAAGCACCAACATATACAAAAGAAGATGGTACAACAGCTTCTTATCAATTATTAAAAGACCCGATTGATGTAAAAATTAGCGAAAATAATCAAACGGTTAAATTAACGATAGAAAATAATAAAAGTGGATGGATGCTTCCAGTAACGGGTGGTATAGGAACGACTCTTTTTACTGTAATAGGTCTTGTGTTAATGGTTACAGCAGCATTTGTTTTCTTTAGAAAAAAGTTTGCTAATAATTAAGGTTTTAGGAACATGTAACCATGTGATTTGAAAAGGGGAGAAGCAAAATGCTTCCCTCTTTTCGATATTTTAGTATATGCAGAGGTGGAAATATGAAACGAAATCTTGTTTTAGGTGGTATTTTTTTATTTGGATTAGGTATTTTTTTATATCCTACTATTAGTAATTGGTTGGCGACTCGTGCACATTATTCTGAGGTTAGCTCTTACGATAAGAAGATTAAAGCACTACAAAAGAAAGAACTCGAACGAAGAGAAAAAGAAGCAGCCGAATATAATAAACAAGTTCAAACTTCCGTGAAAACATTTGCAGATCCATTTTCTGAAGAAAAAAGTAATCATCAAGCGTATGCCGATGCCTTAAATTTAGGTGATGTAATGGGGTATATTGAAATATCGAAAATTAATATAAAACTACCAATCTATCAAGGGACCTCTGAGGAAGTATTAAGTCGCGGGGTAGGTCATTTAGATTATTCTTCGCTCCCGGTAGGTGGAGAAAATACGCACACTATTTTAACAGGGCATCGTGGTTTACCATCAGCAAAATTATTTACAGATTTAGATAAGTTGAGTGAAGGAGACCGTTTTTATATTCACTCTTTAGACAAAGTTCTTGCCTATAAAGTAGATCAAATTAAAATAGTTTTACCACACGAAACGGACGATCTACAAATTGTAGAAAATAAAGATTATACAACATTAATTACATGCACGCCTTATGGAGTAAACACCAATAGATTGCTAGTTCGGGGTGAGCGTGTAGAGTTCGACCAGGAAGAAAAACAAGGAATGAGTACAGAGGTATCTATGTTTAATAAGTGGACGGTAATAGTTCCAATCCTATTGTTATGTATGCTTCTGGTCGTAATTTATAAGAAAAAAATAATTAGATAGAATGTATTTATCCCGCATTAATGAATAGTGTATCCAAAAATTTAGGGAAAAGCAAAAAAGGTATATAGGGAAGAATCACTAATAAAAGTGCACTTTATTCGACTGTAGAAAAAATACGGTAAAGGTGGGAACAAAGGAATTGAGGCTACTATTAAAACTGGTAAGTATTCATTTTATGGTTTTGTTAATGTTATGTGTAAGTTTTGTCGTCTATGTACCAAAAGAAGCATATGGATCCACGATAAATTTAGAAGGTCTAGGTGATATATCGCGTTATAATGCTGTTGTCTTTGGTAACCATAAAGCAGTAGGTGGCGATATTGAAGGAGCAATCGCAGTTCAAGGTGATATGGATGCATCAGGTTATACGATTGTAGGTGCTGCAGCAGGAACATCTAATATAGTAGGTGAAAAATGGAGTGATGAGGGATATCCATCCTTGTTATTGTCTGGAAAATTCAAAAAATCAAGAGAGGAATCTTTTATCATTCAAAACGGAATAGTCGTAATGACAAAAGAGAGTGATCCAGATAGTATTATACAATCTTCTTATGATCGTATCGCTTATAAAGAAAAACTAGAAATTGACGCGAAATTTAATAAATTTCGCAACATAGTCAAGCAAGTCGGTAAAAATGCAGGTCAATATAAAACGAATATCCCCATTCCAAATATGAGTTATGGTATTGGAAAAGATATAAACAATCCTAATATTTATGTTTCATCAGAATTGACCGGGAAAATCAATTTAGATATAAGAGATGTATTTTTACCCAATGCTAAGGGTAAAGATTTTATTGTTATGTATTCGGATGCAATAGAAGTTACATTTAAAAATGGATCCATTCTATATGACACGAACAATATTGGAAGGGCTACGGATATAGTTCCTACATCTCAACCCTATTCTCCTAATTCACCGTTTACTGAGCTATACGGGAAAGTGATTTGGGTTTTTCCTAATGCGAAAAAAATCACAACAGAGGGATATGGTGTTGTTGGGAGTGTGTTTGCTCCAAATGCTGTATTAGAAACAAAAGGCGGCTCAATTAATGGACAAGCATTTGTCAGTACGGTACTACAAACTGGTGGATTTGAATTTCACAATTTCAAATTTAACTGGCAACAATGGAACAAGCCTAGTACAGGAAAAGTAAAAATAAAAAAAGTTGATAGTAATAATGATAATGAAAAATTGCTCGGAGCAAAGTTTCATATTACAGATTTAAATAAAAAAGTAGTTGGGGAGTTAGTAACAGATGAAAAAGGAGAAGCGATATCAAAAGAATTACCAATAGGTAACTATACCTTAGTGGAAGTAGAAGCACCAAAAGGTTACGAATTATTAAAAGATAAAATAGCTGTAAAAATAGAAAAAGATGTAGTAGTAGAAATTAAAATAGCAAATAAGAAATTACCAGATCCGATGGGGAAAATGAAGTTAGTGAAAGTAGATACGAGCGATAAAAATAAACAGCTAGCAGGAGCAAAATTTCATATTGAAGATTCAAATAAAAAAGTAGTTGGGGAGTTAGTAACAGATGAAAAAGGAGAAGCGATATCAAAAGATTTGCCAATAGGTAACTATACCTTAGTGGAAGTAGAAGCACCAAGAGGTTACGAATTATTAAAAGATAAAATAGCTGTAAAAATAGAAAAAGATGTAGTAGTAGAAATTAAAATAGCAAATAAGAAATTACCAGATCCGACTGGGCAAATTGAAATTGAGAAAGTCGATGATAAGGACATTAATTTAAAACTAAAAGGTGCTGTATTTCAAGTCTTAGATAAAGAAGGTAAAGAAGTTAGTAGATTAACAACGGATGAAAAAGGAAAGGTGATTTCCGACCAATTAGCACTTGGAAAGTATACGATTCAAGAAATAAAAGCACCAAACGGATATATGTTACTTAGAGATCCAATAGAAATAGAAATTATAGAAGAGGTAAGGACACAAAAACTAACAGTGAAAAATGTGAAAAATAATTGGGTAATCCCTAACACTGGTGGCAGTGGAACAACAAGTTTTTACGTGATTGGTTTTATGTTAATGTTTGTTGTTTTATGTTTATGTAAGAAAAATCGTATATAAATTGTATAAAAATAGTTGTATTTCATGAACTGATTCTATAAAGTTAGAAAATCGTTTTGTTAGACGAATTTCAGGCATGAGTTCGGTATTGTACTGTACTCATGCTATTAAATTGGTTGAAGAAGGAAAGATAATACTAAACATATAATATATTAATAAATTAATATGTTTATGAGGTGAAAGTGTTGGCAATAAAACAAGACGAAATTAAAGTAGTAGTCGGAGCTGGAGAGTTTAATAATAATCCAGGCTGGATTCAAACGCAAGAAGATGAACTTAACCTACTAGATAAAGCTACGTGGGAAGAAAGATTTGAATACAACTCTATTTCAGCTATTTTAGCAGAGCATATATGGGAACATCTTACTTTTGAAGAAGGTGTAAAAGCAGCTGAAATTTGTTATGAATTTTTAAAGCCAGCAGGGCACATTCGGTGCGGTGTTCCTGATGCATTTTTCCGAGATGAAGCGTACCAAAATATAGTTCAAATAGGCGGACCTGGCCCGAAAGATCATCCTGCAGCAAGTCATAAAATTGTTCATAATTATAAAACATTAACGAAAATGTTTGAAACTGCTGGATTTGAGGTGGTTTTACTTGAATATTGTGATGAAAATGGTCAGTTTTATTACAATGAATGGGATGCAAACGACGGTGTGATTTTTCGCTCGAAAAGATATGATTCTAGAAATAAAGGCGATAAACTTGGTTTTCCGTCTTTAATTGTTGATGCGATTAAGAGGTAAATCATTCAACAAAAGCAGGAGTTAATTTTATAATTTCATGAGTCGCAAATGCGGCTCTTTTTATTTGTGCGTAAGTCTATATTTAATAGAGAAACGTACATACATGATAATTAATTCTCACGATTATATAACTCGATTTAGAAAATATTTAAGTTTTTCTCATCACCATTAACTTTAAATTAATACTTCATTGACATAAAGATTTATTTTATATTTATATTCGTGTAAAATGAAATAAGAACATACATTCTATAAAAGGGGGCAATCAATATGATAGCTGAAATTGGAAAACTAACTAATGGATATATTGTAAAATTTGAACGCGAATTTCCATATACAATAGAGGAAGTTTGGTCTGCTTTAACAGAGACCAGTAAGCTGAAAAAATGGATGTCTAATTTACAGGTTGAAAGCCTTAAAACAGGTGGAGTCATAAAGTTTGATATGATGGATGGTTCATTCATAAATATTGATATTTTAGAATGTCAATTAAACTCAGTACTTGAATTTACTTGGGGTAAAGATCGTGTCCGATTTGAAATACATAAAGAGGAAAATGGTTCTCTTTTACTTCTTAAAGAATACATTCATGAATTAACTGATCATACACCGAAAGATATAGCAGGTTGGCATATTTGTTTAGATCTTTTTTCTGCCGTTCTAGAAGGAGAAGAAAAAGAATTTTCTAAAGATGAATGGCAACAATGGTTTGAAATATATAAAGATAAGGTTCTTGAATTAAGAGGATAATAACGTTAAAGGTTATATTAATTATGTAATTATTATATTATAAAAGTGATTATTAAGATTAAAAATGGTTGGTAAGTGGTATTTGTTGTTTTTGTTAATTTTTTGTTTTATTGTCTGTTTTTTTGCATTTAACAGAAATATATACTTGAATGAAGTATATATTTCTGTTAAATTTATCCTATGGATAGAACGAGTTTAATTAAAGGGCATTTAGAAATGTGTGTATTATCTATTTTGTCGAAAAAGAAAAGTTATGGTTATGAGATTATGAAAGAACTTGAAGTATACAATTTAAAATTGAAAGGAGTAGGAAGTATTTACCCCATTTTAACTAAGCTGAAAAATCAAGAGTGGGTTAATACTTATCAAGAAGTAACAGACAGTGGTAAAGTTAGAATTTATTATGAAATTAATGAAAACGGTAAAATACGTCTTGAGAAGAAAATTAATGAGTGGTTAGAATTGCAATCGGATATTCAAACATTATTAAAAAGCGGTTTGAAAGGAGACCTTCTGAAATGAGGAATAGATTGATAGGTAAAGAAAAGCAATTTTTAACAGACGTACTAAAGGAATTAAAGCAATACGATATTAGTTTAGAAGAAAGGGAAAATATTAAGCGACAAATATTAGAACATATTCAAGAATGTCGTGAACATGGTGAAGACAGTATAGATGATTTAGGTACCCCTCAATTATTTGTTTAAGATTTTATAGAAATAAATGAAATTGATTTACAAGTTAAAATGAAACAATTTCAAAATGAAAAAGGAAAATACAACACATTTGTCTTACGTGGCATATTCATCGCATTTATTACTTACCTCATCTCGCAAACTACATTTTCAATATTTTTAACTGAATCATTTAACCAACCTAATAGTAAAGATATATTTGATTATAATATTTTATATCGTATATCAGAGAATCAATGGTGGAACTCATTATTAATAATGAGTAGTTTTACAATCTCTGTAGTAGTATTTATTAGTTTAGTAAATTATAAAAAAAGAAAGCTATCTAAAGTATAATGAAGAAAACTATCTATAAATTATTCCAAATATGTATTCTTTGTAATGTATTAGTATTATGTATCGTTCATCCAAAAGTGTATGCTCAGCACAATATTAAAGCTACTTTAGATAAGTATATTGAAGAATTTATAAATGAACAGAATATTCCAGGAGTTGCTGTTGCAATTGTACATAATAAAGAAGTATTCTTCACAAAAACGATGGGGGTTACTGGAGAATCTGAAAAAAAGGTAACTAGTAAAACACCATTTGCAATCGGCTCAATAAGTAAATCTTTAACAGCTTTAGCTATAGTGAAATTAATAGAAGATAAAAAAATAAAATTAGAGGATCCAGTTCAACGATATCTCCCCTGGTTTAAACTAAAAGATGCTCAAATATCCTCAACTATAACAATCCAACATCTACTAACTCATACAAGCGGAATCAACACATATGAAGGCTTAGCATTATCAGATAAGCAATCTAAAAGTTCTACAGCATTAAAAGAAAATGTAATGAAACTTTCAAATGTAAAAGTAACTGCTTCACCAGGTGAAAAATATCAATATAGTAATGCAAATTATATTGTTTTAGGCGCACTTATTGAAGAAGTCACAAATGAAACATATTCATCATATATGGAAAAGTATATTTTTCAGCCGTTAAATATGAATGGCGCGGCAGCAAGTAAAGAAACTGCATATGAAAAAGGCTATTTAACAGGTTATCAGTCGTGGTTTGGCATACCAAGAAAAAGTGTAGTGTTCTATGATAATGCCGGGGCACCATATGGTTATATTACCGCGAATTTGGAAGATATGATTCAATTCATTATGTTTTTGAATCGCCAAGAAAATCCTCAATTTTTAAAGCAAGAAAACATGGATCTTTATCTTTCACCACTTTATCAAATAAATTCAGAAAAAAGTTATGGTTTTGGATTAAGAACAACAAATATAAATGAAAGCGAAACGATGATTTGGCATTCAGGATCAACGCCCGATGCTCGTGCAGAAATATTTACTTTAAATAAAAGTGGCTGGAGTGGTGTGATTTTAACAAATAAAAATCATGTATTAGAAGAAACCGCACTATCAGAATTGAAAAAGGGGATTATTAGTATTTTGAATGGAGAAGAACTGATTGATATCTCTAAAAACATACCATTAACACAAATTATTTTGTTGATAGTTACACTTATACTTTTCGTAATATCAATTATGTTAATTAAAAAGTATAAACATGTGAAAACTGTAAAAAAGGTAATTTGGTTATTCATAGGGAGTCTATTCCTACTATTATCTATTATTTTTATCCCACTGCTTACTTATAGTACGAGTTCACCATGGCGTACGATTAAAATATTTGCGGCAGATGTAGGTTTATTTACAAGTATTATAGTAATTTTATTAGCTGTGAACGGATTATTATCAATCTTTATAGGCATAAGACGGTATAAGGATAAATAATTAAAGAAATATAATTCAAGTGTTATAAACAGTTGACTCTCACACAATGTCATTGTTTAAGATAAAGTTGAGCTTCAAAGTAGATGTAACTTATAGGAGGAAATCATGTTTAAAATAGGGGATTTTTCGAAACTATCTTCCATTAGTATACGTATGTTGAGACACTACGATAAAGTTGAATTATTACAACCAATAAAAGTTGATGAGCAGAGTGGATACCGATACTATTCAGCAGCCCAATTAAAGAAAGTAAATCAAATTCAAACGTTAAAAAATATGGGATTTAATATCGCTACCATTAAAGAAATAATAGAATGCGATAATATAGATGGTATTAAGGAGCAGTTTTTAAATCGTAGTGCTCAAATTAAAAAAGACATGATTAACCTCAAAAAACAATTACGTCTCCTCGAAGACTCAATGAAAACGATGAGAGAGGATGTTGTTGAGATGAATTATCATGTTTCAATAAAAGAAATTCCAGAAAGAACTGTAGCTAGTGTTAGAAAGATTATTCCATCGTATAATTGCGAAGGTGATTTATGGAGTATATTAATGTAAGAAATTCAAATGGAGAATATTAGTATTGACCATCCGAGTTATAGTATTGCGGTTTTCCATGATCGTGAATACAAAGAAAATGATGTAGATATAGAAATACAGCTAAGTATTCTAGGAAAGCACGAAAATACAAAAGACGTTACATTTAAAAATGTGGAATCAGCTAATGTAGCTTCTATAACAGTTAATGGAAGTTATGAACAGATGACAGCTGTAAATGAAGCTGCGGCAAAATGGATTGAGACAGAAGGTTACGAATTAGCAGGCCCGATGTTTAATATTTATCATGTGAGCCCAGCAATGGAATCAGATCCTAATAAGTGGGTTACAGAAGTTTGTTATCCAGTTAAATGATGATAAAGAAAAAAGGCATTATAATATGCCTTTTTCCTTTATAAACTTATCCGTAATTGCAATTAACCAATCATAATTATCTTTCCTACTATTATAATTTTCGTATCGGACTATATAAAGCAATAAAGACTTCAATTAATTTAGTAAAAGCAGCTAAAGCAAATACAAAGACAGGATTATAAGCTGAAATAATACCTCCTACTAATGCCCCGAGTGGCATAGCTAATCGTGTAAGTACACGTGAAAATCCTATAACTCTTCCTTGCATATTTGATGGAACTGTTTCCTGACGAATTGTGGCTACAATTGTATTCCATGCAATATTACAAGTCATTGCAACACCGAAAGCAATTCCGGGAGCGAGCCAATATGTGCTCCAAAGCGCAAAAGTTAAGCCAATTGTCCCAACAAATAAGAGTAAGGGAATTAGTATGCCGCGCTGTAACCTCTTTTCTAAAGGAACTGCAATCAAGCTTCCTAAAAGACCACCTATTCCAATTAATGAATAATTCACCCCACTTTGTTCTGGGGTAAGTTGTAATGTGGATAATAAATAATACATGAATACACCTAAAACCGCACTTGCTCCAAAGTTTCCTATCATAGCTTGAAAAGATAAAGCTAAATTTAAGCGATCATTTTTGAGCCATGTAAATCCATTAACCAAATCAGATAGTACATTTTGAAGTGTATTTTTATCTTCACATTTTTTATTTGTGGTTTTCATAGACGGTAATAACATCACAGCAACTAATGTTGCAATAAATGAAAGAACATTAATCCAAAGCAACTGAAAGCCGCCAATAAAAGAAATGAAAACTCCAGCTATCATTGGACCAAATAAACTAGCTAATTGATTGACCATTTGATAGAAAGAATTGGCTTTCGTTAAGGATGCTCCGGCAATTTGCGGAATGACTGTAACAGTTGTTACATCAAAAAGCATGGACATAACTGCTAACATAAAAGTAATTATGTATAAATGCCAGATTTCTAATAGATGTAATGAATGTAGTATTGGAACAAGACTTACTAAAATAATATTAGTAATATCCGCTACCAAAAGTAACTTTTTTCGATCATAACGATCAATTATTACACCAACTAAAGGGCCAAATAAAACGATTGGCAATACGTTAATAGCAAATAAAGAACTCATAATTACAGCTGAACCGGTTAATTGATAGGCAATCCAAGGCAACGCAAATGTGTATAGTGAATCCCCAATTCTTGAAATGAGTAAACCGAAAATAAAAATCTTGTATTCTTTAGAGAAAGTTGTCTTTACGGTAAGTCTTTGTTCTTGTTTAAGTTTCACACTATTTATACCACCTTTATTATAGAGGAATTTGAAAATCATCCGTCCTATACTTGTTATATATAGAATTCTGTAATTTTTCGGTGAATCCTACTTTTCAGATATATTTTAACGAGAAAATGAAGAATGTAAAAACAGTTTGTACTGTTTTAGATAGTATGTGTGGTTGGGGGGAGATGTAGATTATACATATAAATAAACTATAAAAATATTATGTAAACTGATTATGTGTATGAAATATATTTTCCTTATAATTTGTATTTTATAATATATAATAGAAATTAAGAAGATTTTGGTAGTTGTTGAATAAAGGGAATTTAGTTGAAAGGAGTGATGTTTTATGAACAAACAAAAGACAATAAAAAATGAGGTAAAAATAATTTGAGTATGCGTAGTATACCTCTATAAACTACGTTTGCTCAAAGCTAGGAGCAATTCATGATAAATATTAAAATTGGAAAAAATCAATACCCTATAACATTGGCTGAGGATCATAATTTTGATTGGCTAAAGGATGTAGAAGTGTTTACTGTTTTTGATCAGCAAGATTCAGGGAATATTAGTTTTGGTATTATTGAAAATGGAAAACGTTATTTTTTGAAGTATGCTGGTGCACGCAATTTAGAGTACAAAGGTAATATAGAGGATGCAATCCAGCGATTAATGAAAGCAAAAGAAGTGTATGAACAAATTCAACATCCTTTACTAATTCCATATATTAATTCCATTCCAATGCAAAATGGATTTTGTTTAAAGTTTCATTGGATTGATGGGGAGTGCATGCACAACCATTGGGACTTTACGCCGTTTGAAAAGCACCATTCACCAAATTCACCTTTTGTAAAGTTAAGACAATTATCCGTGACGGAGAGACTTAACATATTGACACAAATTTTAGAGTTTGCAACTTACGTGGAGTCATTAGAATATGTCATGGTTGATTTTTATGACGGTAGTATTTTATATAATTTTGAACAATCAAAACTGACGATTTGTGATATTGATTTCTTTCAAAAAACACCTGTATTCAATGAAATTGGGGAGGATTTTTGGGGAACAACTCGCTTTAAAGCACCGGAGGAATATGAACTGCATGCACAAATTACAAGCGAAACGAATGTGTATGTGTTAGCCGGAATTGCTTTTGCTTTTATCGGCGGAAAAAATGATAAAAGCTATGAAAAATGGGAAAGCACACAAGAATTATATAATATATGTAAAAAAGCGCTGTATAAAGAAAAAAGTAAAAGATATCGCACTGTTCAAGCGTTTTATGAAGCTTGGCTTACAAATATAGAATAAATAATCAATGTTCATTTTAATTTATATGTATCAACAAAGGGGAACACATAAAATGAACGAATTAGAATACAAAAACTTTTATGATAAAGTAGGAAGATTAAATGGATGGGATTTTAGTAAAATAAAATGTGAAACTGTAGGAGATTCATGGGACTTTTATAGAGAGGTAAAAGAAAGATGCAAGCCATCACATGTTTTACTAGATGTTGGTACAGGCGGAGGAGAAAATGTACTTCATATAGCATCTTCGGCTAAATTTTTAGTTGGGATAGATAATTCTAACGGTATGATTGAAAAAGCACATTCCAATTTGAGAAAATCAGATGTACAAAATATTGAGTTTCTTCAAATGGATTCTGAAGCTTTAACGTTTCCACATGCGCATTTTGATATTGTTTCTAGTTGTCACGCGCCATTTATAGCATCCGAATTAGCAACAGTAATGAAAAAAGGTGCTTTGTTTTTAACGCAACAAGTTAGCGAACATGATAAATTGAACCTGAAAGAGGCTTTTGGAAGAGGACAATGCTTAGACGAAAGAGATGGAACTCTAAAAGAAAAGTATATGGGTGAACTTATAAATGCAGGATTTGAACTCGTGCAAGTACGTGAATATGATGTTACTGATTATTATAGCACTCCTGAAGATCTCATTTTCTTATTAAAACATACACCTATTATTCCTAGATTTGGAGAAGAAGAAGAGGATTTTACTATTTTACAAAACTTTATCGATGCAAATAGTTCTAAAAAAGGGATTCGTACGAATTCAAAAAGGTTTATGATTATTGCTGTTAAATTATAATGTGTTTTAATGTAAAAGTTGCTTTTCATATAAGGAAAGGCAGCTTTTTGTATGGAAACAATACTATATTAACAATGAAAGAAGGTAACATATTCATACTAAAGTTGTAGGGTTTATTTGAAAAATCAATCCTTCCGTTTGATTTTATCTATTTATAATTGTAATACAATACGAATAGATAATAAGAAACAAGGGGGAATGTAACGTGATTACACATATATCAGATATAAAATTACAAACGGTTTCCATAGAAGGGGTAAAACAAGTATATAAGGACATATTATCTTTTCCAATAAAAAAAGAAACGGCATCTTTTATTCAATTTGAAGTAACACCATACACAACAATTAGTTTTCAAGAAGTATACGAACCAATCGCACCTGCGCATTTCGCTTTTGAGATTCCATATTCAAAATTTCATGAAACAGCAAGGTGGTTAAAGGATTCTGGATTACTCATTGTGAAATGGAAAAATGGAAATGTAATTGGTGAAGAGAATGGTTTATTCAATGTATACTTTAAAGACGGTGATGGAAACCTACTCGAAATCATCGCACATAGTTATGTTAAAGAAGATGTATTAGTACCGTATTCCCCTTTAAACATTTTATATGTTAGGGAAATCGGACTTCCCGTTAAAAGTGTACCTGTATTTACGGAATGGTTGAAATCAAATCTAAATATGAAAACGATGGAAGATGGGGATATTTTCAACTTTGTTATAGGTGGCACAGCATATATTGTTGCAACTTGGTGGCAGCGACCTTGGATCCCGATTGAGATGAAAGCTTTACCACCGAAAGTGCATGTTTCTTTCGGAACATCAGATCCTGCATTTTTACAGCAAATCCAAATTAACTTTAAGAGAAATTGTGTACCATTTCAATGTAAACATAATGAAGTATCATTTATTGAGCAAGGATATGCATTTTCAATAGTGCATACACCACATTTTCCTTCGAATATTCCTAGTAAATTAAACTTACCACTTTCTATTTAAGGATGGAAAGTGGTAAGTTTTTTGTATTTTCATGGAGAAGGGTTTTAGCTTTATTACACTGAATTTATAAAGGAGTATAAGGTGCTAGCTTATTTTACTGTAAGGAGAGAAATGAATTGAATTTAGAAAATCCGATAGCAAAAGGGAACACAGCGGAAATTTATCTATATGATAATAAGATTATGAAATTATTTAAAGATTACCTCCCAAATACAGAGTCTATGAATGAAGCAAAAAAACAAAAATATGCGTATTCATGCGGGCTATCAGTTCCAAACGTATTTGAAGTGACTAAGATACAAAATAGACAGGCAATTATTATGGAATACGTAAAAGGGGACAGTATAGGTGATCTCCTGCTTAATAATCTAAATGAGGCAGAGTATTATATAAATATTTGTGTGAATGAACAAAAAAAGATTCACGCTATACGTGTGAATACGGGTGAAATGGAAGCAATGGAGGAAAGGTTAGAGCGTCAAATTAAATCTGTACATAAATTGGATGAAAAACAAAAGGAAAATATATTGAATAAGTTACATTCAATCAAATTTGATTCTAGATTATGCCATGGCGATTTCCATCCATTTAATCTAATTTTAAGTGAAAAGAATGTAAGTATTATAGACTGGGTAGATGCTTGTTCAGGTGATATTCGTGCAGATGTGTTTCGTACATATTTATTATATGCGCAGTCTCATATAGAATTAGCAGAAATGTATTTACAAATATATTGCCGTAATACCGACCTAACAAGAGGGGAGATCTTTCAATGGGCTCCTATTATAACTGCAGCTAGATTTTCTGAGAAGGTATCTCCGCAAAATGAAGTGGATTTAAACACATTATTGAATCAGTATTTATAAGTAATACAACAAAAGTTGTCTAGTAGCTAATTAATAAATACTGTTGTTTAACTACAAGGGAACTTTAGTTAAACAACAGCGTTTTTAAACAATAGGTATATTTAGTTTCAATCTTCATCCTATAAAGATTCATTATCCGTACTTGTTCCTCAGTTAATTCTTCCTTATCCCAATACATGTGCATTAAGCTATATTCAAAAATCTCCTTTAATTTAATAAACAATGGAAACTTCTCAATCATCTCTTTAGGTAGTTCATTTTCCTCTTGATACCCTTCAAATAGAGCTTTTGTAATAGAATGCTCATAGTCAATGATATTCCCATTTCCAGCAAATGAATATTCTAAAGTACTATAAATAGGAACAGCTAAATCGAATAGGTAAAAATGTTTTTCGCAATCTTGAAAATCAATCATTGTTATGGTTGAATTGTTTTCAACTAAAATATTTTCTAGCCATAAATCTCCGTGAATTAAGCCGTAATTTGAAGTGGATTTTTGTAGCTCTTTTATAGAATTTAAAACTTCAGATGCAATTTCCCTAATAGTAGTTTCTTCTTGAGGAATATACTTAAGGAAATTATATTCCTCATTCTCATACCAGTCGTTAATATATTTAACCAGTTTAGCTTTTTCAAAGATTTTAGATATACGATGCAATTTTCCGATTTGTTGACCAAGTTTTTTAAATATAGTAGAATTCCATTCGCACCTTGGTAAATGTATACCAGGAGCAGCTTTATATAATACTGTAAAAAGCTCCTTGTCTAATGTTAATTTTTCTACAAGATTCCCTTGTAAAGAAGGGAGTATTGGTGGAACATCTAAACCGTTTTCGTATAAAAAATTCGTATATGTAACTTCTTCTAATTGTTCTTCATATGTTTTGTAGTTTGTAATTCTAATGAAGTATGTTCCTTGATCTGTGAGACATTCATACATCTCATTTGTTATTGGTTTAATGTTAATAAAATTCAGCGGATATTGTTCATTTATGAATTGAAGTATTTCTTTTTCTAGCTCTTTCATTATAACTTCCTTTTAAAACTTTTATTTTTTAACTAGAGAATTAAAAGAATCTTATTTTACAAAATTCGAGTTTAATTTTCGAAATCCTTTAAAATGAAATATGATATAAATTGTCTTTTAATAATTAGTTAAGTGTTGCCAGCATATTAATTAAGGCTAAATTGAAAAATGAATAGAAGGTATTTCAAAATAAGATAGATGAAAAAATAAAATCAATACTTATATATAAATTTTAAAGATATTACAGAAAGTCTTATGTTATCAAACACAAGAAATATCAAAAGAAAGAAATGCACTTCTCTTATACTTTTAAATAAGGAGTGAAGGAAATGAATGAACATATACAGCAGATGATTGACTGGATTGAGGTCAATTTAAAAAAGGAATTTTCATTAGATGAATTGTCCCGTTATATGGGGTATTCTCCTTATTATTGTTCTTTTAAATTTCACCAAGTAACGGGTTTCAGTATTAGACGCTATATTCTTCTTAGAAGGTTATATTTATCTATAGAAGATTTAAAGAATGGTAGGAAGATAATAGATATCGCATTGGATTACAATTATTCTTCGCAAGAGGCCTATAGTAGAGCTTTCAAGAATGTTTTTGGAATGAATCCAAGAGAATTTCAACTTAACCAATTGCCTATTCAATCATTTGTTAAACTCAATATAAATAAGGAAGGAGAGTTTAATATGAATATTTCTAGAAAAATAAAGGTGGAGCAATTACGAAATGCGAAGAGCGAGCTGTTTGATAAAGATGTATTAAACATATTGAATGGTCAAATGATGTATGAAGAATTAAAAAATGAAAAGCTAATGGGTGATTCTGATTACGCACCATTTAATGAAGCGATGTGTGTAAACCGAGTTACTACACTAGTTTTTGATGAAGAATTTATTAAGACAAGGGCGGCAGGACATAACAGTTCAGTAGAAAGTTACACAAAAAAGGTTATAGATCCATTAAAGAAACTTTTTACGAAAGAGTATAAATGTATTGTTTTATGGTTTGGTGAAGATATGTTTTGTCAAATGAACTTACTTACAATACTTTCATACCTTGAACAGTCTCGTTATGAGGGGAAGGTATACTTAAATAGCTTCAGAGAAGATGAATTTAAAGTAAATCAAATTGAACTTGAATTAGGAAATTATTCTTCGGTATACAATGAAGTATTAGTAAATCATAAAAAGACTTTCTATAAGGTACCACCTGTAATGTATCAGGCTATAGATCTATATTTAAAAATGCTAAAAGAAGATAATACTGTAATGAAATTTATCTCTAAAAATAAAGATTTATCAACTCAAGAATTATTAACAAAGTTGTTTCAACTATTTCCAACAATCGGATATGGTGATTCTCAGTATATAGAACTGATTAATAAAATAGAGAAGAAAGCTACACCCAAAATATAGGTGCAGCTTTCTTCCTATAATTGCTCAAGTAACTCTAATTCTCCCTCTACAAATAACATTAGTTCTTTAATTATTTCGCCAGAAAAATCAAAACGAATTCCAGCAGCTTCATATACTTCCGTTAAAGATTTAGAGCTACCTAATGATAAGGCCTTTTTATAATTTTCAAGTGCTTGCTTTGGATCCTCTTTATATTGTTTATACATTTGTAATGCACCAAGTTGGGCGATCGCATATTCAATATAATAAAATGGTACTTCAAAGATATGGAGTACAGGTAACCAACTCGTTGCTATCCAGTTTTCGTAGCCATCAATATGTATGACGCTAGACTGATAATGTTTTTGAAGTTGTAAGTATTTTTCATTTCTTTCTTCAGAAGTATGACTTGGATTTTCATACAGCCAGTGTTGAAATTGATCGACAATAAGCATAATAGGTAAATATGAAATAACATCTTTAAAGAAGTTAATTTTTGCTTGTTTTAAATCTTTTTTGTCTGTATAGAAGGTATCCCAATAATTAAGCGAGAATAACTCCATTGTCATACTGGCTAGTTCAGCTGTTTCAGCTGGAATTTCTATATACTGTCGTAATTTTAATGATTTTATGAGTTCGTTATGAATACTATGACCCATTTCATGTATAAAAGTGATAATATCATCTTGTGTATAATTTAAGTTCATAAAAATAAATGATAATTGTGAAGCTGGTAAGTACTCACAAAAGCCTCCAGATGCTTTTCCTTTGCGGCTTGTTAAATCAAGACAATTATGTTTATACATTCGGTTTAAAAGTGCTGAAAATTCAACATCTAGTTTATTAAGGATATGAGTGCTCTTTTCAATTAAATCATTTTCATTTGCAATGGGTTTAAGGATCTTTTGATCTGGAGTTACAGCTGATACATCCCACGGGCGAAGCGTATTGACTTGTAGTTTCTCTTTTTTCTCTAGTAATATTTTATCTTTAAGAGGCACAACATACTTACGTATGGATTCAGCTAGTTCATAGCAATCCTTCGCTGAATAATCAAAACGTTCGTATTTCTTGAACATATAATCACGATAATTCTCTAGTTGAATATTTTTTGCTTTTTGATGGCGAATTTCAATTAATTGATTTAATATGTTTTGGAGTTCTTTTTCAACAGATAAAAATTGTTCGGAAATAATGGTTTTTGCCTTTTTACGGATGTCACGATTCGAATCTTGTAAATAGGATTGTAATTCTGTTATCGTTTTTTCTTCTCCGTCCCAAATTCCACTTAATCCTCCAGTGATTTCAAAATACTCTGTGATTAATTTGTCTTCCTTTATTTCTAATTCGATATTTTCCTCACAAAATAACTTTTGAGCATTTTTTATTTTTGTATCTAATAAACCATATACGTTAGAATCTAATTCCATTCGAAAAGGTGACTCTAAATATTTATTATCCAATAAATTTTGGTACCGTTTTAAAAGTGGCTTTACAAATTGTTGATCATGTTCAAAAGTATCCTTTATTTTTTCATCATCCGTATTACATTGAAAGGCGATATAATGTGATCTTAATTGTTCTTCGACTTCCCAAATCACTTTTGACTGCTCTTTTAACCAGTTTTCAAGGTCTAGTTTTGAAGAAATCATTTTATTTAATAAAGTCGAAAGTGTTTTTTCCAATTGTAGTACATTACTAATATCAATCGTATTTACACGTTGCATTATATATCCCTCACTTTTTATTTATTCATGAAGATATTCTATTTATTAATTGTAATTTCCTGTTTAAGAGGAGAAAATGTGAAATAATGTTAAATTTTAAATTTATAGAAGGTATTTATATGTGAAAGTAAAAGTTTATCGTAAATGAAAATTTACGGAGGGAAGTGCAATGAAAAGAGGAAAGAAGTTGATTGTATTTTTATTTTCAATTGCTTTATTGTGTGCTTGTGAGTCTGAAATGGAAGAATCCAAAAGTGAAGATTCTAAAGTTATGGATATTGCTACAGCGACAGTCAAGAAGGAAACTTTTTTTAGTGCTGCTATATGGGATGAAAAGGAAAGAATAGTAGATTTAGAGATTGCTGATAGCGAAAATGCTAATGAAATAAAAAAAGAAATTAATAAAAGATTGCAAATTCAAGGCATTATGTCCTATAAAGTAAATATATCTCAAAGAAACAAGGAGATTGTAAATGCAGAACATAGATGGGAGTTAGTTTTTGAACAGATATTTGATGACGTATTCAGAAAGAATGGATATGAAGGGTTTGGGATTCAGCAAATAAATTATAATAAGAATCAACCTGTTGCTATTGATATAAAAACTAAGATTAGCGATGATGAAGTAAGAACGAGGGAACTTGGGCAGAAAATAGAAAAAGAGATTGAAGGTGTACTTAAAACAGAAGCAGTAAAGAAATGGATTGAAAATGATTCATATGCTATTGGGATTTACGATATAGATAATCGAAAAATTAACTAATTGAGGAATGAATGCTATATGGATGAAAAATCGATGTAATTAAATATAAAATTGCTGAAGGAGGTGTAAAATGTATAAGTATTTACGTATTTTTAATGATATAGAAAACATGATTCAACATGGAGAAATAAAAGAAGGAAAGAAATTACCGTCTATACGATCGCTTGTTACACAATATGAATGTAATAAGGCAACAGTTATACGTGCGCTTCATGAATTAGAAAAGCGTCACATTATATATTCTGTCCCTCAAAGTGGATACTACGTTGCTAAGAAATCTGGGAGTACTATAGAAAATAAAGAGATAATTGATTTCGCTTCTTCAGCACCAGATTCTGATGTTTTCCCGTATTTAGATTTTCAGCATTGCATTAATAAGGCAATCGATACTTATAAAAATGATTTGTTCGTATACGGAACACCGAAAGGGTTACCATCTTTAATTCCAGTCATTCAAAAACAGTTGGCAAATTATCAAGTGTTCACGAAAGAAGACAATATTTTTATAACGTCAGGTGTGCAGCAGGCACTTGCAATATTAACTTCTATACCATTTTCAAATGAAAATGAAACAATATTAGTTGAACAGCCAACGTATCATTTATATATAGAATATCTAGAAATAAATAAAGTTCCTGTAATCGGTATTAAACGTACGAATGAAGGTATTGATTTAAATGAATTGGAGCGTATTTTTCGAACTGGTAAAATAAAATTCTTTTATACAATACCGAGATATCATCATCCACTTGGAACCTCTTATTCTAAAGATGAGAAAGAAAAAATTGTACTATTGGCTAAGAAATACAATGTATTTATAGTAGAAGATGATTATTTAGCAGATCTAGAAACAGATTCAAAAGCCGATCCGTTATATAGCTTGGATCATAGTAATCATGTCATATATTTGAAAAGTTATTCTAAAATTATTTTTCCGGGTTTACGAGTTGGTGTAGCAGTTATTCCACCGATTATTTCGAGTGCTTTCCATACATATAAAAAAATTTTAGATATAGATAGCCCAATGATATCCCAAGCTGCTTTAGAAATTTATATAAAGAGTGGCATGTTCGAACGCCATAAAAATAAAATTCAATCTTCCTATAATAATAGATCAAAAAAACTAGCAGAAGCATTAGAAAGAATGCAGAGTGAAACCCCGCTTTTATTCACATATAAAAAGCAAAATACAATTGGAATCCATACTTGTTTAGAAGTACATAAAACAAGTATTTCGGAAATGTTGATACAAAGACTAAGTGAAATGCAAATTAGTGTTGATACGATTGATAAAAATTATTTGAAAGGTTTTCCGAAACAAAGACTATTAAAGTTGAACGTATCGAATGTAAAGGAAGATAGGATTGAGGAAGGAATTCGTAAAGTAATGGAGGAAATCAATCAAGTGGAACGTCTAAATTTTCAATTTAAAAAAGAATAAAGTGAATAAGGAGGTTTGTTGTGAGGCACAACATGATTCTCTTGTTTGTGTGTAGCGCTATTATAATTGGAGCTGTCGTTCTAATTAATTATTATAAAAAAGATGATCAATGTATCGCGATTGGTAAGTATTCAAGAGGCATTATCGTAGATCAAAATAACGAACCTATATCTAATGTGAAAATTTATGAAGATTCAATTGAAAGTAAGGAACGCAGTGTTTCAAATATAGAAGGTGAATTTGAAATACCACATGGTGTTTGTGGCGAGATTGTATTACAATTAGTTACTCCAAATGGAGAGATCTATACAAGGAAATATGATAGTAATCATATACCGGCAGTGATAGAACTGAGTTATAAAAAGTAAGAGAACTGTCATAAAATTATTACGGGAAGAATGTGTTAAATTAATATTTTTTAGAGCACTCAATAGTTGAATGCTCTTTTTATTTTGGACATAAGTAATTTAAATGGAAATAAACTACAAATAAATGTTAAGCTTAAAGTATAGCATTTACCCCACTTTAATGGGCAGTAAGACCCCCATCTCAAAATGCAGCGAAAGCAAGGAAGTTAGGTAGGTAGGGGTCGGGCCGCCCATAAAAGTCCGATTGGTGAGGGCTGATAATCAGTGGGGATGAAGAAAACCTCCACTAATTAAAGTTTCACTTTATTTTAAATAGGAGGCTGATAGAGTCTATGGCAGTACGTATAATTGATGATTTACAACAATTATCGTTGTTACTTATGTTTTTAAGTACATTTATATTTTACAGATATTTAAAGAAGGTTAAACGAGAGAGAAAATTGACTCGTTTTGAATGGACAATGTATTTTGTCACTCAATTTGCGACATTAATTTGGGCAATGACTTATTTTATTAAACACTTAGCTGAATCGTAATTTCTATTCACTCAATCTAGTTTACTGTTATCTATTAGGGATATAAATATAGTCTGTATCTAAATCAATAACAACATCGCTCAAGAGGTCTTCTTGTAATAACTTTGGGATTCGTTCATAGTGGTACCGCATACAAAATAAAATTAGAAGCTCTTTATTAGATATTTCTTCATTTTTAACATTTAAATACATTATCATTAACTCTTTAAGAGAACAATTAAGGCCAAAAACATACTCATTAATTCCATATCCATCAAATTCAATTATCACTGTTGGGTGCTAGCCAACGTTATAGCTTAAATTTTAGATGAATTTATTATACATTGTTTGAAATGTAGTGAGAATATATTTTTATAAAATGTGAGGGTTATAAATGGAACAAAATAAATTAGTTTTAGAAGGACCAAACTTGAACAATGTTTTGAGGAATTGAGTCAAGGGGGAATTACCCCTTTAAAAGTATTTGTCTCATATGAATAAAATGGCCAGGTACAACGAGTTGTGTAAACAAAGAAGAGGTTTTGCTTTTCCAATATGTACAAATAGTATATATAGTATATTATCTTTCTAAATGTACATATTAAGTAAAATGTTTCATATCATGTACATAAAAGGCGGGGTAATATGGATGAAAAAAAGGAAAATGAAGAATTGATTAAATTTAAGAAACAATGGTTTAATGAAGATAATCAACCAGTAGCTGGAATAGAGTTAGCTTTACTGCCTGATATAGGCAGCATGTTAGACTCCAAATCAGTTGATGATGAAAGTGTAGAAAGTAATAATGAATAAGTTTAATCTATATGCATCCATTCGGGTGCTTTTTATTTTTTTGACAATGGAAGATGGATTATCAAATCCTTATTGAAAAAAGGTTGATTAAAATAGGTTCTTTTTCAGTATATGTAAGTTTGATTTTTACAAAAAAGTTTAATTAAAATACATTTAGAATGCTATATGAAATGGGAATGCTAGTAACATTCACCATTAAAGGGTTGGGCTATTATGAATATGATTTTTGAAAGCATTATTTTAATTTTAACTGGAATTATTGCATTAAAAATGACAGGTAGTAAATCTGTTAGCCAAATGACAAGAGCTGAAATCATTATAGTAGTATCAATTGCACGTATCATTGTAGAACCGGTATTAAGTAGGAAAGTAGTCCCATCTATATTTGCAGCTGCAATATTTGCGTGCGTACTTCTTATCATTCATTTCTTTGAATTGAAATCAAAGAAGATGGAACAATTCCTAAATGGCAGTAGCATTATAGTAGTAGAAAATGGAGAGATTGTAAAAGAGAATTTGATGAAGGCGAAAATGTCGGAACAACAACTATATATGCAATTAAGAGAAAAAGGGATTCATGATTTAAAAATTTTACAACAAGTTACAGCTGAACCAAATGGGCGGATTGGTTACCAATTAATAGAGAAAGCTCAGCCAATCACTTTAGAAGTGTTAGAAAAAGTAATAGATCAGTACAATATAAAAAGATAATTTCTTATGTGAAATGCCAATATACAATTGAAGTATTGGCATTTTTTATTTTTCTAAATGTAAAAGTTAATATTTAGAATAGATATTCAGCCAATCTTTAAATTAGATATAGGCTTATTAATATGATATATTCAATGGACCTATAGTGCATGTGGTGAAAAAAGCAGCGTTAAAATGAATAGGTCTTTCATGTGATATTAAACATGAGATAAAAATAAGGAGATAGAAATATAATGGAATTTTGGGAATCAAGTTTTATTGAGAAACAAACGATGTGGGGGTTTGAACCTACAGAATCTGCAATTTTGACAAAAGATTTTTTTCTAGAAAAGAATGTTAAGGATATATTAGTTCCGGGTATTGGATATGGAAGAAACGCAAAGGTGTTTATCGATAATGGTATAAATGTAATAGGGATTGAAATTTCAAAAACAGCTATTGATTTAGCAACACAAAACGGATTGGGGGATATTGGTATATATCACGGCTCGGTAAACGAAATGCCTTTCGATACTAACCTTTACGATGGGATATTTAGTCATGCACTTCTTCATTTGTTGAATGAACAGGAAAGAGAGAAATTTATTAAAGATTGTTATAATCAGTTAAAACCTGGTGGATATATGGTTTTTACAACTGTTTCTAAAAAGGCTCCAATGTATGGCAAAGGAAAACAGTTGGATAAAGATTATTATGAGATAATGGAAGGTGTAAAAATGTTCTTCTATGATTCTGAATCTATAAAACAAGGTTTTGAAAAATATGGATTAGTACAAGTTTCGGAAATTGATGAACCAAATAAAAACATGGCAAATAAACCTGCAATTAATTTCTTAATGATAAAATGTAGAAAAGACCTGTGAAAAATTAGTATATATTAATTGTATATTCTGCATAAATAATAAAGGCAAACATACTAGGAATTATAAATGAACTAGAAGTCTGAATAAAGATAAATCTAGAGAAACAAGATTAGATAGCGCTTAAAATACGGGGAAATACAGTGATAAAATTAGAAACAAAATGTGTTTAATATTTTTGGGGAGTTTTAATGTCAGAAAAAGAAGAAGAGGAGAAAATATGATTTTAGGGATTTCATATTTTGATATTTTTTGTATTATAAGTATTGTCTTGTTTTTTTTCGCTTTCTGGAGATTGAATGCTTAGTATAATAAGAAACATAATGTCCCTAAAGTTTTTCAATGGTTTCCTAGAAGGTGGGGGAAAAGAAAAGTTTCAGAGCATTTATCTCAACTAAATAAAAAGTTAAAAGCTGAAGGGAAAGGGATTTGGGTTACAATCTATGCTATAGATTTGTATATCGTAACTATTCCTTGTACAGTAAAAAAATATAAATCTTAATACATATATGTTTATAGAAGCGACTGTTTCTTTTAAAAGATACGATCGCTTCTATAAATTTGTCAATGTAATGCAATTAAGTGATGTATCGTTATCTCAAAGTATCGCTTTAAATACTTTTAATGAGTTTTATCCCCTCAACAAAGAAAAGTACTAAGTGTACAGTGTTCATTACAAACCATAACATGAGCTTTGAGTTCTTCACAGTTTTCAACTGATTTGATTTTGTATTAGACAATTCTATCTTTAAAGACATTAATATAATAGTATTAGACATAAAACCTAACAATATAAATCCGAATAAAGGTAAGTTTGTAATAGCGCCTATTACCATAATTCCTATGTATATTATAGTTAGCTTCTTAATATACTGTGTATCTTCTTTTAATTTATCTATATTTTTGGTTTTGAACCAGTTTCTTACTATTCTTACAAAAACAATAATTTGAAATACTAGGACAATTATACTTACAAAGAGAAGGAACAAAGTTCTTAAATTATTTTCCATTAAACCATTCATTTCATATGTACCCCTTTTATTTATGTTTATAGTATGAAAATGTAATTTTCATAGAACCTGCATGTGATTAGTAACGGTACTAGTTCTCTATTTTCATGTTACTCTATCCTTGTTAATTATGGAAAAGGACAAATCTAAGCATTTAACTGTTAGAATGGTATACCCTTTATATATTTTAGGTTAATTTTGATTGTTTGCATATAATTTTATATTTTAAAAATAGTTTTGGCTTATCTTTTTTAGGCTATTTGCAATGAGTTGAATAACCTTTATTCTAAAATAGTAATTAATAAAATTATTTAGTGTTAATATAAATTCTTAGATATTGATTGTGCACAAATAAAAAGGACAAGCATATAATATAAATACCTTTTAACTTTAAGTAACCTTAACTTTCGTTAATAGGGTATCTCAAAATCCCCAAAAGAGCACTTGCGGAAACAAGTGCTCTTTTATTTTTTGTTTATTGAAGATGAATAAATTTCGTTAAATCAATATGGTATTTTAAGCCATTATTTTATATAAAGTGGTAAAATAAATAAGGGAAATGTTTAAGGGGGCGGGACATTTGAAACTAAAAGAGCTGGCGAATTTGTTATTGATTAAAGAAACTATTGGCGATATGGATGTAGAAATTACAGGGTTAGAAATGGATTCTAGAAAGATAACTGATGGAGATCTATTTATATGTGTATCAGGTATCGATGGTTTTCTTGAAGATCGACATCAATTTGTTGAAGATGCAGTGAAGAATGGTGCTGTAGCGTTAATTGTAGAAAGGGATGTAAATATTGAGATACCTAAAATAATTGTTAAAGATGCTAGGTATGCTATGGCAGTTATTGCGTCACACTTCTATGGTTATCCATCTAATAAAATGAAGCTAATTGGAATTACAGGTACAAATGGAAAAACAACTACTTCCTATTTACTTGAAAAAATTTTAAGTGATTATGGATATCATACGGGGCTCATGGGGAATAACGGAGTGAAAGTTGATTCAAAATGGTATCCTACTGATATTAATACGCAAGAACCTCCAACACTTCAACGGAATTTGCAAATGATGAAAAATCAAAATGCAGATTATTGTGTTATGGAAGTTACGTCACAAGGTTTACATATGGAAAGAGTGAAAGGATGTAACTTTAAAATAGCTGTTTTTACAAATTTAACGCAAGATCATTTGGATTATCATGGAACATTTCATGAATATAAGCATGTAAAAGGTCTTCTTTTTTCAAGATTAGGAAATGATTTATCTACTACGGATAAAAAAATAGCTGTTTTGAATGCAGACGATCCATCGGTAGAATACTTTAAAAAAATTACTTCAGCTGAGGTTATCACATATGGAATACATAATGGAGCAGATGTTCAAGCGAAGAACATAACTTTAAGTCCAAAAGGAATTCGTTTTTTAGTTTCGTCCTTTAATGGCGAAATAGAGGTTAGCCTTAATCTTGTAGGTCGTTTTAATGTTTATAATGCATTAGCAGCAATAACAGTTGCATTGGTTGAAGGTATTCCGCTTACAAACATTAGTGATAGCTTATCTAACTTAAAGAGTATTGAAGGTAGAATGGAAATCATAGATGAAAATCAAGATTTCCTTGTAATAGTGGACTATGCCCACACACCGGATGCGTTAGAAAATGTTCTCTCTACAATTAGCGAGTTTGCAAAAGGTAAAATTATTACTGTTTTCGGTTGTGGTGGAGATAGAGACGCAAAAAAACGATCTATAATGGGTGGAATTGCTGGAAGTTATAGTGATTTTGTTTTTATTACTTCTGATAATCCACGTTCGGAAGATCCGCAGGCAATAATGAAAGATATTGAAAAAGGATTTTCGCAAAATAATAATTTGAATTATAAAGTGGAAGTAGATCGTGAACTTGCAATAAATCACGCAATAAACATGGCATCTTCTAATGATATGGTTTTGATTGCAGGGAAAGGGCATGAAACGTATCAAATTTTAAAAGATTCAACGATTCATTTTGATGATAAAGAAAAAGCTCGACAAGCAATTATTAATAAATGAATGAATTCAATTACTAGCTGAATAGTATTTCTAATAAAAATAATGTTTTAGATGAAGTAATAACGAAGCAATTTTTTGAAGAATTTATAATTGAAAGGTAAGGGTGTTTCTCTGAATATATGAGGGAAAAACCCTACCTTTTATAGTTTTATTTCTGAACAACAAACGTAATAGCATTTGTTTTTAATTGAATAATCCTTTCATCGCGAACAATATTATAAACTAATTCTTTTATTTCAACTTTAATTTCTTTCCATTCCTTATAAATAGTTTTTAATAGATGTATCATATCTTCAGTAGGAAAGTTAATTTCAATTAAAGCATCTAATTCTTCATTTGTATGTAAGTCAATTTCTTGTATGTTCGAATTAATAATTAAACAATTAATACCGCCGCTTTTTGTACCTTCTTTCATAGAATGGAGCACGTTTTTTAAATCTTCTTCTGATTGAACATGCTCTAAACTGGATACTGCAACGATATAATCATAAGTATTAGGTTGGATATAGTAGTTTTCGATTGCTGCTTGTTCTATTTTAATATTATTAATTACACCATATTCTTTACTATAAGTTTGTAATTTTGTTAAAGCAGAATGAAGTAAATCCACACATGTAACAGTACCACTCGCATTTTGAATCTTTTGGGCAATGGGAATACTATTTCTTCCAACGCCAGAGCCGAGATCAAGTACTTGCAAGTTGTTGTTTCCTTCAAAATAATCCATTAAATCCATAACTGTTTTAACCGGCTTGTACAGCCAAGAACCAGTTTCAAATAGTTTATATTGTTCATAGCAAAGGTCATGATATTTCTTTTCTTCTTGTCTAATGTAATCGATACGATTCATAGTGTTTCAGCTCCAATATTATTATTGCAAAATGAATGGGTAGGACAACCTTTTACATTTGTTTGAATTCGAAAAATACCACCAGCATGTGGATATTGCTTTAATTCGTCATCCGTCATTCTTGTTCTGGCTGTTGTAACATATAGGTCGGTTAAATTAGGCCCTCCAAATGTACAAGATGTTACATATAGTGCTGGAATCGGGATACTTAATATTTGTTCACCAGTTGAAAGGTTCCATCTAGTAATCTTTGAACCTCCCCAATGAGCAATCCATAAGCAACCTTCCTCGTCAATTGTCATACCATCAGGTAGACCGTCATTTTCGGGGAAAATAATTACATCAATTGGATTAAGAATTACTCCAGAGCATATATCATAATGAAAACGAACTACTTTTTTAGTAGGTGTATCGATATAGTAAAGGTATGTATGGTCAGGTGACCAAGCTATGCCATTTGATGTATTTACATGTGAAACTTTTTTCTCTACCTTTAAATTATTATTTAAACAATACAAGGAGCCAGCAGCATTAATACCGTATGTATCTGTAGTACCTGCCCAAAAACGTCCTGCAGGATCGCATTTTCCATCATTAAAACGATTTTTAAATAAATGTGGTTCAGGGTCAAAAATATGTGTCAGTTTTTCTGTTTCTACATTAATAGAATAAAAGCCATTTTCCATAGCTAGGAGTAGTATGTCATCTAAATATGGAACAACACAGCCAATTTGTTGATTGAGAGCAATTACTCGGTTTGTATTAGCGGTAGGACTAAATATGCATAATTGTTTCTCCACAATATCAACCCAGTATAAAAGTTGCTTTTTTTCATTCCAAGATGGTCCTTCAGCTAAACTTGCTTTCGCATCTAAAACTAATTCTATATTACTGTGCAAGATGTTCACCTCGCTTTATAAGATATTTATATAATTCGATAAGAATAGAGGTAAACCTTTTAATCAGAAGATATTAAGATTTGTACTACGGAAAAACTGATTTTCTAGGTTGATAAAAAAATATATAAACAAGGAGAGGAAAATGCATATGATGTTTTATGAGATTGTTTGCTTTTCTTGTAAAAATATATTTCGTGTTTATGAAGGTAGTGAAAAATATAAGCGATTTAAAGAGAAACCAAAAGGGGTATATTGCTGTGATGAGTGTAGTCACAAAATTCAATTAGAAGCGATAAAGAATTTTTTTAGATAATTATATAATTTTGTTTCGGAAAAGTTTGACAATAATAGCGTTATAAATTATCATATGAAAAAACTAATATGTAAAATGGCATGGAAGAGAAGAGTAGTTAAGAAAGAATACGTACAGAGAGCTCTGGTAGCTGAGAAAGAGCAGTATACATCTTAATGAAAAAAGACTTGGAGCTGCGCAAGGAACTAATTTATTTAGGGATGGTGCGACGGGATCTCCCGTTATAGAGATAGGGTATAAGCATATTTTGCCGTACCTGAAGAGGTTAATATGGCGACATATTAACAAACTGAGGTGGTACCACGAAGCTAATAACTCTCGTCCTCAAGATGAATAATCTTGGGGGTGGGAGTTTTTTTAGTGCAAAAAAATGAAAATGTGAGAACAAAAATATAATTGAGGTGAGTAGTATATGCATTGGGCGTATGAAGTAGCACATGAATTAATTAGAAAACATCCAAACAAAGAAACTTTTGTTTGCGCATCTGGAATTAGTCCATCTGGTTCTGTTCATATTGGGAACTTTCGTGAAATCGTAACGACTTATTTTGTTGTAAGGGCGCTTCAAGATTTAGGGAAAAAGACTCGTTTTATATTTTCATGGGATGATTACGACAGATTTAGAAAAGTCCCTAAAAATGTTGATTCATCTTTTGTAAAGTATATCGGAATGCCATACTGTGATATACCAGATCCGTATGGATGTCATAATTCATATGCCGAGCATTTTGAAAAAGAGTTTGAGGAATCGCTTCAAGTATTTGGGATTGAAGTGGAATTCATATATCAACATGCTGAATATAGAAGTGGAAGATATAACAAAAACATATTGGAGGCTTTATATAAAAGAAAAGAAATATATGATATTTTAATGAGTTTTAAAACGGGAGAGTGTAGTGAAGAAGAGCGAGAGGGCTTTTATCCGGTTACATTATATTGTGAGAAATGCGGGAAAGATGCGACAACGATTACACATTTTGATGAAGTATTAAAAACAGTTCGGTATGAATGTGAATGCGGAAATCAAACTGAATTATCGGTATTAAATACAAATGAAATGAAACTGAATTGGAAAATCGATTGGCCGATGAGATGGATGATAGAGGATGTTGTTTTTGAGCCGGGCGGAAGAGATCATTCATCAGAAACGGGTAGTTATAATGTATCAAAAGAAATTGCGAGAAAAATATTCAATCGTGAAGCGCCTCATTACATTGCTTACGATTTTATTGGAATTAAAGGGCATCATGAAAAAATGTCTAGTTCCTCAGGGAATAGTATTACACCTAGCGAGTTGCTAAAAGTGTATTTGCCCGAAGTGATTCTATTTATGTTTGCAAAATATAGGCCAGACGCAGCGTTTCATATCGGTCTTGATGAAGATGTAATTCGCAATTATACAGAATATGAACGATTGAAAGATAGTTATGAGAATAAAACGCTCAAAAATGAAGATTTATTTGATGCAATTAAGCTTTCTAGAGTAGATAGCGGATTTAAAGAATATCCGAAATTTAATCAAGTAGCAGGAACGTTGCCGTTATTAAATTTTGACTCACTTATTTTACAGGAGATATTAGAGAAAATAGATAGGAGCTATGCGTTAGATGAAATGAGAGCGATAAGTAATCGTGCAGAGCATTGGATAAGAAACTTTCAACCTGAAAAATTAATGGCGGTAAATCAGGAGAAAAATACAGAGTTTTATAACACATTAGAGGAAAGGCAAAAAAAATGGCTAGTAGAAGTTTGTAAAATACTGCGTTCAAATAAAGATTATTCAAACATAATGGAGCAATTTTATTCGATTTGTCATCATGAAAATAAAAAAATAATGAAAGAAAATCAAAAACAATTATTTATTATTATATATAAGCTCATTATGAGTCAGTCCAGTGGCCCTCGAATACCGTTATTAATACATGTAGTAGGCATCGAAAAGTTTATCACATTATTAGATTTCTAAAAAATAAAGGGAACGCAAGTACTCAGCTAAGTACTTGCGTTTCACATTTTACTACCGTGAATACAATTTCGGACATTCATCACCACTAGGTTCATAAAAACAATGACTTTTAAACTGTCCTACAAACGGCTGATTATACCATTCGGGCGGACAAGCTCCAACTGGACGGAAATACCAAAGCGCCCATCTTGCTGGCCAGCGCCACTCACCTTGTAAAACTTTTCGTGCGATTTCTTTTTCTGATTCACGAGCACGTTGATAAAAATATCCGTATTGTACAGCTTCAAATCCACCTGGGCTTTGATACACTGCATCACGTACGGTACGGAGTTGTTTAAAGTCTAAACAATCACAAAATACACGATTTACTACTACGCAGCCAACAAGTTGTTCACCTTGTCGACCTTCGCCTTCAGCTTCAGCACGCATTAAACGAGCTAGTAAATCAACATCGCTTTCGTTATATGGAATAAGGGGCATAGTGATACCACCTTTCTTTACCTGTTATAGTAAAGAGTGTATGTATGAAAATAAGCTAGGTGCTTTTCTATATGTAAATTTATTAATTTTTAACAGGAGCTTTTACGAAGAAAGCTAATTAGTAATTGTAGGTCAATATAAAAGGGGAGAAATAAAATGTTTCGAATTCAGAAAGAACATATCATTTACGCAATGTCACCCGAAAATAAACCATGTATGGAAGTGGAAATTGGGAGTCGCCTTATATTTGAAACATATGATTGCTTTGAAAATCAAATTGATTCTGAAGATGTTGTGTTCCAAGAATTAGATTGGAACCGGATTAATCCAGCGACTGGTCCGGTATATATTAATGGTGCAGAACCTGGTGACATATTAGTTGTAACGATTGAAAAGATAAAAATTGAAGAGCAAGGTGTTTTAACTACAGGTACGAATCTCGGTGTAATGGGTGAAGAGCTACATGAAAATACAGTGAAAATTGTCCCAATACATAATAAGCATGTTTTGTTTTCGAGTGAAATACAAATCCCAATTAATCCAATGATCGGTGTAATTGGTACTGCTCCAAAAGAAGAGAGTATTTCATGTGGCACACCGCTTGATCACGGCGGGAATATGGACTGTAAAGAGATAAAAGAAGGGACAACATTATTATTACCTGTAAATGTTCCTGGTGCTTTATTAGCATTAGGTGATTTACACGCAGCGATGGGTGATGGTGAAATTGGTGTTAGTGGAGTAGAGGTTGCTGGTGAGGTGACGGTAACAGTTCAGATTATAAAAGGAAAGAAATGGCCACTACCAATGGCTATCCAAAAAGAAAAAGTAATGACGATTGCTTCAGAGAAATTGCTAGATGATGCAGCGAATCGCGCTGTACGTAATATGGTGACATTTTTACATGAAGAATTAGAAATGTCTAAAGCTGATGCCACTCTTATATTATCAGCTGCCGGCGATTTAAAAGTTTGTCAAGTTGTGGACCCGCTTAAAACGGCACGAATGGAACTAAGTATGGGCTATGTGGAGAAGCTAGGTTTTAATTTGAGTAAATTTCATATTAAGTAAGAAAAATAGAAAAAGGATGCTTTTGTATAAAAGTATCCTTTTTAAATTTACGGATTAAATAAAAAAAGGTATTATTTATATAATTGCATATACGATTGCGAATCGAAAAAGGAGTAAATAATGGTTAAAATTATGATTGTAGAAGATGATATGAAAATAGCAGAATTATTATCAACACATGTTGCGAAATATGGGTATGAAGGAATTATTGTATCGGATTTTCATAATGTATTAAATATTTTTTTAGAAGAACAACCAGAGTTAGTTTTATTAGATATTAATTTACCGAGTTTTGATGGGTACTATTGGTGTCGTCAAATTCGCGGAGCTTCTACATGTCCGATATTATTTATTTCAGCTCGTGAAGGTACGATGGATCAAGTCATGGCGCTAGAAAACGGCGGCGATGATTTCATTTCAAAGCCATTCCATTACGAAGTTGTAATGGCTAAAATTCGAAGTCATTTAAGGCGTGCTTACGGAGATTATGCACCGAAAGTAGAAGAACGGATGGTTGAGCAACAGGGTCTTTGTTTATATCCTGAAAGGCTTGTATTGAAGCTTAAGAATCAAGAAATTGATGTAACGAGAAATGAAGCTATTTTATTAGAAATGTTAATGAAAAATTATCCGCGTGTTGTGAGTAGAGAAGTGTTATTAAATAAATTATGGGATAGCGAATCCTATGTTGATGATAATACATTAAGTGTAAATACGACACGTGTTCGAAAAAAGTTAAAAACGTTACATATTGAGAATGCGATTGAAACAATTCGTAGTGTTGGATATAGATTGCATATTACTTGGGATACTGGTATGGAAAAATGATAAAGCTGTTTATACGTGATCATATACCACTTATTTGCTTTACAGCAATCCAACTACTAGCCATATTCCTCGTATATTGGTTTGATGGACATAAGCATATCGCGACGGCATTGTATGCAATGTTTTTAGGTGCCTTTTTTATGGTAGGCTATTTAGTATTTCGTTACTTTACTCATCGTACTTTCTATGAACGATTAGCAAACCCGATGCAATCTTTAGATGAATCGGTTCAAAAATCTGATTTTGCAGCTATATCTGCTGCGCTTCAAGACTTACTTGAGGTACAATATCGCCATTATCAAAATCAGCTCCACATACAAGAAAGAAAAAATAATGATCATTTAACTTTTATGAATCAGTGGATTCATCAAATGAAAACACCTTTATCTGTAATAGAATTAATTACACAGGATGAAGTCGATCCGCGTTTTGAAAGTATAAATGAGGAAACAGATAGGCTGAAAAAGGGGTTAGAGATGGCACTGTATGTCGCACGTTTAGAAGCATTTACACAAGATTTTTACGTGGAAAAAGTACAGCTACATAAAATAGTGAATGATTCTGTGCATGAACATAAACGCTTCTTTATCCGGAATTTTGTATATCCAGAGCTTAAAATTGATAAGGACATTACAGTAGAAAGTGATGCGAAATGGTTACAATTTTTAATTGGACAAATACTATCAAATGCGATTAAATATTCATCTGGTAGTCGAGAGAAGATTAAAGTGAAAGCTTGTAAGGAAGGTAATAATGTTATACTTGAAATTGCTGATAACGGTGTAGGCATACCGAAGCAAGATTTGCCAAGAGTGTTTAAACCTTTCTTTACAGGAGAAAATGGTAGAGATTTTAAAGAATCAACTGGAATGGGGCTATATCTCGTATATGAAATTACGAAGCAATTAGGACATAGTGTAGAAATCCATTCAGAAGTTGGTAAAGGTACGGTTGTACGAATTAAATTTTATAATGTATAAATAAGTGATCTAGGCTAAAGAGCTTTGGAAATAAGTTTTTTAGTCTTTTTTTTTTAGCGGTTATATGAAATGGTAAAACGTCATATTAGTATGTATAATGACACACTATTAAATACGATTGTTAAATTTGAAGGATTTAATAAAAAGCTGATAAATATTTTTGTAAGAAAAAAGCCACCCCTTTGAAAGAGATAGCTTCATGGATCCTATCCTATGTATAAGTATAATGTTCGAATACGTGATATGTTTTGTGGACTATAATACAATTAGTCTTTTGTTTTTTCATGATACAGTATTGTAATTAAGCAAACAAACTTAATAATTTATACCCAATTAATCCTAAAATAGTGATAGGAATCATCATTAAGAAAGAAGACACACGATAAGCATTAGAGCGTTCTAATATAAGAATCAAGATAATTCCGACTATCACTTCCGTATATCCAACAGGTAACATGTGACTGTAATCTTCAAAGTTTAATAGAATGTGAATTCCGTCCGTTACAAAAACTCCACTTAAAAGTGCGCTTCCGAATTTATGAAGTGGATTTGTAGTATCTTTCCATAGAAAACCTGCAATTCCAAAGATAGTTCCTCCTATACATGCACATACAATCCATACAGATATAAAATAAATAGAGTGAGCTACATTTTTAATAACTATTGCATAACCATAATAGCCTAATACCATACCGAGTAGTGCAAGGATACCAGAAAGCATAGCTGTACGCTTAGAATAACTGAAGCTAGCCAGAAAAAAGGATGGAACTAACCAAACGCTTCCTAAGTTAGCTAATGAATGCCAATTTCCTGGAAGTATACCTTGCCCCAATTTTGTTAGTATACCAACAAGTATCCCTACTATAATCGGGAGGATAAAAATCCTTACAAACATATTTAACTTTGTGATTTCTAATGTCCTGTCCATAAATTCAATCCTTACATTAATATTTTCTGTAAAGATATAATAGCTTATCACAAGGGAATAATCAATAAAAATTTATCGGAAAACAATAAGTGATTATTGGATAACGAATAAGATTTTGTTTTTATATAAAATTTATTACTGGGGAAACCTAAAGGACGTATTACAATCAATGTAATTTGTGCTTATTCAACATGAAGTTAAGGAATGATAAATAAATCTAAAAGAAAGCAATCTTTTTAACAGCACATATAATTACATTTACTCATACAGTACTAGTATGGTACAATATGGTTATTAACGACGGAAAGGAATGATGGGTGGACGATGATTAACTAATCTTATTTTTAAATGTTGAAATTCAATACATTTCAATTTCTAAAAAATAGGATTAGTCTGCCCAATTTCCATACAACGGTATTGCTATTTATGTTGCGCAATAGCTTATTTGGGTATAAATATTTTAACGACTAATCCTGCCAAATTTATTTGGGAGGATTTTTTTATTCTCCCTTAATGAAAGGGATCGGTATTATGAAAGAACTATTAAAATTAAATGATGTTTATGTTGAAATAAAGGAAAATATGTTGTTAGAGAAAATGAATGTGACAGTAAAACAAGGGGATGTTATCGGATTAATTGGTAAAAATGGTGCCGGTAAATCAACGTTACTTCAATTAATAAATGGGAAGATTGAGCCTTCAAAAGGTACTGTTGAATGGATGCAAATGAACATGACAACAGCATATGTTGAACAAGAAAAAGAATTTTTTGTTAGTAAGGATATAATTGCAAAAGAAGCAGAACTTCTTGCGAAATGGGGCGTGCCAACGAATGATTTTCTTACTTTAAGTGGTGGTGAAAAGCTAAAAGTTCGATTAGCAAAAGGATTTGCTAAAAATCCTAATGTCTTAATATTAGACGAACCGACAAATCATCTAGATGAGATGAGTACGGAATTTCTTATTAAACAAATAAAAAATATGAAAGGTACAGTTATCGTCGTATCGCATGATCGATATTTTTTAGATGTTGTCGCGACTAGAATATGGTCAATTGAGGATAAGAAATTAATTGATCATAGCGGGAATTATACGAGTTATATGAAAGCACGTGAGCATAAAAGAATGACGCAGCAGCGTGAATATGAAAAACAACAAAAGAAGATAGAACAAGTAGAAACTCATATAAAAGAATTAAGCTCATGGTCACAAAAGGCACATGCGCAGTCCACAAAACAAGAAGGTGTGAAAGAGTTTTATCGTGTAAAGGCGAAGCGAATGGATGCGCAAGTAAAATCGAAACGAAAACGTCTTGAAAAAGAGCTTGAGAAAACGAAAGTTGAACGTGTGAAAGAAGATTATTCGGTTGAATTTTCTATTCAAGCGAATAAAAAAGTAGGGAAACGTTTTTTAGAAGTAAAACAATTACGGAAAGAATTTAATAATCGGATATTATTTGAAAACGTTAATTTTACAATTCAGCACGGTGAGAAGATTGCGATTGTTGGCCCAAACGGTAGCGGGAAAACAACATTACTAAAGATGATTATGGGAGCGGAAACTGCTGAAGGAGAAGTATGGATTTCACCATCAGTAAACATCGGTTATTTAACACAAGAAGTATTTGATTTACCACTTGATAAAACACCAGAAGATTTATTTTATAAAGAAACATTTGAAGAAAGAGGAAAAGTCCAAAATTTAATGAAACATTTAGGGTTTGAATCTTCCCAATGGAAAGAGCCGATTCGATATATGAGTATGGGTGAACGAGTGAAATGTAAGCTAATGGCTTATATTTTAGATGAAAAAGATGTACTTATTTTAGATGAACCGACGAATCACCTTGATCTTCCTTCACGTGAACAGCTTGAAAATACTTTAGCTGAGTATAATGGAACGCTTGTTATCGTTTCTCACGATCGATATTTCCTGGAGAAAACAACTAATACAAAACTTGTGTTTGTAAACAATACAATACAAAAGCAGCTTGAAGAACCTACGAAAACAAGAGATGAAATTGAAGAGCTACGTTTAACATTAGAAACAGAGAGACAAGAAGTATTAGGTAAATTAAGCTTTTTAACTTCTAAAGACAAAGAATATAAAGAACTGGATGAACGGTTTATGGAACTTACGAAGCAGATTAAGGAGCTTTAATGTAAGTAAGGGTGATTAACATGGGAAAAGAGAGTTTGCCTAAGTTATTTAGAATAGATTGTGGAGATATTTACCTGTAAGAGTTTACGATTACAGATGCAGAGAGTATTTATAACATATCCAATCAACCGGAAATAGAAAAGTTTTTGCCAGACTGGAAATCAACAAAAGAACAACGAGTTAATTGGGTTACAAATTATGAAATACCAGAAAATAAAGCGTTTCTTCATGCAGTGAGAACTACGACTAACATAGATAATCACACATTAAGACTAGGAATATTTAAGAAAACCACAAATGAATTTATTGGATGGTGCTGTACTGGTATAAAAGATGAGCTTCCTGCACCGAATAGAGAAATTATGTATGCTGTTTCAAGTGAATATCATAATAATGGATATGCAACGAAAGCAACAAAAGGCTTGATCGATTATTTGTTTGAAAATACAAACGTTGAAGTTCTAAACGTAATTGCTTTAATTAACAACGTACCATCAAATAAAGTTATTGAAAAATGTGGATTTATTTGGGTCAACAGACGATAGAAAATCAAATTTATAACTATATATTGAGTAAATCCGAATGGATAAAAAATAGTGCTCTGTAAAAGGAATTGAAACAAAATTATAAAAAAGCTTAGAGTTAAAACTCTAAGCTTTTTTACATTCATATTATAGCTGTTAACATATGAAAGCTACAATTGAGATGACTTATCGATGGAATTGCTTTTCGCCAAAACAGTGGCATCAAGCTGTAAATGTGATAACCATAAAAAAATCATTTACGAAAAGGGGATTGGAATGTTTTGTCGAATGCATAAAACTATAGAAATACCAATTTTTTACTTTGATTATCCTGCAAGTGAATTTCTTTAAGCACAAGTAGAAGAATGCAAGGGGAGAGTGGGATGGTATAAGGAAGAATTCTATCTTAGTCAAAAAAATATATTGTGGTAAGTCTAGTGAGAAAGGGGCATATAAAACTTACGGTTGAGTGCTAGTGGGATAAAATGTTTAATCTATGAAATAGTCTAAATGAAGGAGGAGATGCATATCATTATTTGGTTTCGCCACTTACCACAGATAAGTATGGATTTTTCAGAATGGACGCCTTTTATACAGAGTAATTGGTACCGAAAACATTATATGCAGTTTGTATATTTACTTCAGATAATCATTTTTATGATACCTTATTTTTTTGAAACAGGTTTCACTCATATTAATATATTTTATCTTATCATAATAGGTATCTTTGTCTTCATCATTCACGAATGTCTACATATTTTTGTCATAAGTAAAAAAGGTGATGTTAGCTTAACATTTAGTGGAATATTCTTTTGGTTAAATACAAATGCAATCTTATCTAAAATGAGATTTTGGATCTTTATGAGCCTACCCATTGTTGTATTATCAGTAGTTCCTGCCGTGATGTCGTTCTTTGTATCAGGAAATATCAAATCAATCATGTTATTTATATGTTGGTTAAACACATTCATTTCGGCTTCAGATATTTACAATTCAATATTAATTGCAATTAAACCGAAGAACGCTGTTTTTTGCAATGGCTATTATCAAGTGAAATAGTATTTTATTTGTACCTAAAATATGCTTCAACTAAATACAATAGCTAAAGATATAATATTTGCAAGTAAAAAGGCCGATAAAGCAATCGGTCTTTTATTATTATTATAAAGATTAGAAAATAGTATTGTATTTCAAACCACTATGCAAATATTATAAAATAGTTATACATCGATTATAGTATAAAACTAGTTTTATTATCAGTTTTTTAGAAATCTTACAAGCGTGTAAGATAAATGAAAGACGAATCAATATGAACTGTAAGACAATTCATTTACACTCTGTTATGAGACGTGCAAATGAAGGGAGAATATACATGGAAATTTTACATGCAAAAAGTATTAGTAAAGTATATAAAGGGAAAGTACCTTATAAGGCATTAGTTGATATTGATTTATCAATTCAAGAAGGTGAATTTGTAGGGATTATGGGGCCATCTGGTAGTGGGAAAACAACGTTATTAAATATGGTATCTACTATTGATTCTCCATCATCGGGAGAAATTTTAATAAATGGCACAAATCCTTTCCAATTATCATCAGAAGATTTAGCGTTATTCCGCAGAAAACAATTAGGATTTGTTTTTCAATCATTTAATCTTCTTAGCACACTTACTGTAAAAGAAAACATCGTATTGCCAATGACTTTAGATGGTGTTTCTGTGAAAGAAATGAACAAACGAGTGGAAGAAATTGCAGAGAAATTAAACATTACAGAAATATTAAGTAAAAGAACGTTTGAAATATCAGGGGGACAAGCTCAAAGAACAGCAATCGCTCGCGCAATCGTTCATAAGCCGCAATTATTACTCGCAGATGAACCTACAGGGAATTTAGACTCTAAATCTTCAAATGATGTAATGGAGATGCTTGATACTCTAAATAAACAAGAAAAAGCTACGATGATGTTAGTTACTCATGATCCGTATGCAGCGAGTTTTTGCAGCCGAGTAATCTTTATTAAAGATGGTCAACTATATAACGAAATTTATTGCGGTGAAAGCAGGCAAGCGTTTTATCAAAAGATTATGGATGTCCTTTCTTTGTTAGGAGGGAAAAGGCATGACTTTTCGTCAGTTCGCATTTAATAATATTTTTCGTAATAAGCGTACATATGCAGGTCATTTTTTAAGTAGTGCATTTTCAATTATGATTTTCTTTACGTATGCACTTTTATTATTTCATCCTGATCTACAAGGGGAGTTGAAATCGACAAGTACAACAATCAGTGCATTTGGTACATTAGGATTTAAAGTTTCACAAGGGTTGATATTTGTATTTTCATTTTTCTTTATTTTATATTCAGTTAGTTCGTTTTTAAAAACACGTAAGAAAGAATTTGGCATTTTAATGATGCAAGGTATGTCAATGAGACAGCTTAAGAAGTTATTGTTAATTGAAAATATGTTAATTGGACTTGGTTCCATTTGTATAGGTATTCTTATTGGACTCATATTTTCTAAACTAGTTTTGTTAATAAGCGCAAGTGTATTAATGATTAGTAACGGCTTGCCTTTTTATATACCAGTACAGGCTGTATTATTAACAATCATTACATTTCTGTTCTTATTTTTAATTGTTTCGCTAGTAACATTTAAAATGATAAAAGTTACAGAGCTAGTGGAACTGATTCAAGCAGGAGAAAAGCCAAAACCTGAACCAAAATCGTCAATTTTATTATCAATTTTTTCTTTATTTAGTATAGGGTATGGCTATATGTTAGTATTTCGCTTTATCCCAAATCATAGTTTTATTCTGCTAGGAATAGGAGTATTCCTGGTGATTATTGGAACGTACTTTTTATATACACAGTGTAGCGTTTATATATTGCATCTTGCTAAAAGGAGAGAAACTTTCTTTTTAAAGAGAACAAATATACTAACATTTTCAGAATTAATTTATCGTATGAAAGATAATGCAACGATGTTTTTTATAGTATCTATTATTTCAGCAGTAGCTTTTACAGCAATTGGCACGACAGCTGCTCTTGGAAATAAAGATTTAGTAAGAATGACGAATCCGTATACATTACTATACATGGCTCCTGAAAACAACAAAATAGCGGATAAACATCTCTCTATTATAAAAAAACATCTGGCTGATGCTAATATTCCGTATCGAATGGCTTCATCTTCATATATATATACGGAAAGTAATGTATATGTAATGAAATTAAGTGAATATAACGAACTTGCGAGAGCGCTAGGGTATCAACAAGAAACGATTGAAAAAGAAGATGAAATGTTATTAATTCCTGGAATGGTATCACAAAAACAAGAATTTAAAAATGGTGATTATAAGAAGGATATTGAAGTCATTCAAGGCGATTGGACAAAGACATTTCATGTGAAAAAAACTGTCGATAATTTAGTTTTACCTCATGATACGGAAGGAATATATATTGCTATTCAAGATCATGTATATGATGGAATTCCACTTAATAGTGGTCCAGATAATGAAGATATTATTCAATATCGTACATACGGATTTGTTGTAGAAGATTGGATAAAAACGAAAGAGGTTTCAAACCAATTAAATAATATATTTAATCAAGATCCTAGAGATATACATTTTGAATTTAGAGCACTAACAATAGAGTTACTAAGTGCAAAACAAACGAATGGATTATTACTTATGGCTAGTGTTTTAGTCGGAATTGTTTTCTTCACATTTGCTGCTAGTTTTATTTATTTTCGATTATATACTGATTTGGACCGCGATCAACAGCAGTATAAAATGATTTCGAAAATGGGGTTAAGTAAACGGGAGCTAAAGAAAGTCGTAACGAGACAGTTATTATTAATGTTCTTTTTACCGATTACCATTGCAGTAATACACACAGTGGTTGCTTATATGGCATTGCAACAATTAGTCGATTTTTCTATTTTAAATAGTTCTATTGTAATTTTAATTTCATTTATCTGTATACAAGTTTTATATTTCTATATAACTCGTTGGCGTTATTTACAAAAGCTTTATAAAACGATGGAACAATAGAGAATTTAAGCAAGTAAGCTTGCAGAAAAGCATGTGTAGACCAATTTGAGTTATGAAAGGAACTGTAATGAAAAAAACATTATCTATTTTTATATTAAGTATATTAATGTTAATAAGTTTAAGCGCATGCTTTAAAAATGAAAACAGATTTCCAGCTAACGGTGTATTAATCATTGGAGATGAAAATAATACTTTATCAATTATGAATCGTTATCAGGAAATTACGAAAGAAAATGAAGTGTTTTCTGTGAAAACGGGTACATTTGGAAATGGACAAGTTTTAATTTTAAATGAATCTACAGCACAAGCGTTGATTAAAACAAAGATTTTTCGTGAAAGAGAGAACGGATCCAAATTTAGACCTATAGATACGTTACCTAAGTTACCAAAAGAAGGCTCGATTTTGTTGGCACAAGAAGATGAAAAAAATTTAAAAAGTATTCAATTAGAAGGAAAGGAGTTTGCTGTTAAATACGGTAGTGATGCTTGGATAGGTAACACTCGTAAATATCCAACACAAGCGTATGTAATTGTAGCAAAAGATAGTGTGTATAAAGAATTAAAAGCAAATGAAACGAAAATGCATCTTCTCCACCTGAACAAGTCTTTAGGTGATGAAAAACCTAAAATGTCAACAGATAATACATTAATAAATGAAAAAGTAAAAGTAGAAAAGTTAATTAAAGATCATCAAGGGGAAGTATCATTTCAGTTTGTAACGATTGGAGAAAAATCTTAAAAAAGAGTTCGAGGTTGATAGAAATTTTATCAATCTCGAACTCTTTTTACTTTAGAGCATTCATAAAACATAGATTACATTACTTCATTTAATCGAGTCTCACTTGTTTCTTCAATCGCATTTGAATTTTGAACTGAATTATTTTGTGCTTCTTTTTCTTTACGAGCCTTTTGTAGCATTTCAAGTATAATCCATAAAGGAACACCTTTATCTTTTAGCATCTTCCATAAATCTAATTCATTAAATTTATGCTCAGGCTGTTTCATTTCTTTTTCGGATGAACGAATATCGAACTTGATAGGATCATTTACTTTCTTACTTTCAAGTTTAGTAGAAGAGATAGTATTATGCTCAAGATTAGATGGAGTTATTTTAGTAGGTTGAGACAATGTATGAATATTTGATCCGATTTGCATGATTTTTCCTCCTTTTCAAGCAATGAGATTAGTTTTCTTATGGTTATTAAATCTTTTTAACATGAGGAAACTATATCTAATTATAAATTCAAATAAACAGATTTACAAGTTGTATTGTAAAAAGTAAATATTTATCAACATTTGTATATGTTTTCTATATATACAACGTATATAAAATACTTTACATTATGTTTAAGTTATTAAAGCATGCTGTAAATTTAAAAAATGTAAACGTTTTATTAGGGGGAGGAAGTATGGGGAAGTTATTTTTAAAAATATGTTTTTTTGCATTGATGACTGTATGTTCATTCGCCACGAAAGTAATATACGCTGAAGAGAGTCAACAAAATAATTATCCGATCATTTTAGTAAACGGATTTGCCGGATGGGGTAGAGAAGAAATGCTAGGGGTTAAATATTGGGGGGGTGTTCATGATATACAGGAAGATTTGAAACGCAATGGTTATACAGTTCATACCGCAGCCGTTGGGCCAGTTTCTAGTAATTGGGATCGTGCATGTGAATTATATGCCCAAATTAACGGTGGAACAGTAGACTACGGTGCCGCACATGCTGAGAAACATGGACATAATCGTTTTGGAAGAACTTATAGTGGTTTCATGCCGAGTTGGAGTGAAACAAATAAAGTACATTTAGTCGGACATAGCATGGGTGGACAAACGATTAGAACATTGGTACAGCTATTAAAAGAAGGCAGTTTTGAAGAAAAAAATTATGTGAAAAATCACCCAAACAACAAAATATCACCACTATTTGAGGGCGAGAAATCATATGTTCATAGTGTTACAACATTAGCAACCCCTCACAACGGTACAACACTTGCGGATGGTAGTCTTCTACTACCGTTCGTTAAAGATTTACTCATTACAGCTGCAAGTTTAGGAGGAAACAGCAATTTATCATTATATGATTTCAAATTGGATCAATGGGGGTTAAAGAAGAATGCTGGAGAGTCCTCTTTACAATATACTGATCGTATTTTAAATAGTTCAATTTGGAAAAATACAAAAGATATAAGTCAATGGGATTTAAGTACTGATGGTGCAAAGGAGTTAAATACTTGGGTAAAGACGCAACCGAATGTGTATTACTTATCCTATAGTGGACATGCATCACAAGCGGCACCTATAACAGGTTTACATTTGCCTCATATAACGATGAATAAAGTGTTAATGGGGAATGCATTTTTCTTAGGCTCTTATGCGAGATATGAAGAAAACCGCCCATTAATTAATACTTCTTGGTGGCAAAATGATGGTGTAGTAAATACAAATTCTATGATTGCACCATCATCTAATGCAACTGTAAATAATAATGAGTCATTACAGATTGGAAAATGGAATCATATCGAAATGAAAGCAAATTGGGACCATCTCGACATGGTGGGATTAAGTATTTCAGACACGTTAGGTTTTTCTAACATTCAAGAGTTTTATAGAACAATTGCTAAAAAGCTATCACGTTTACCGAAATAGGTAATAATAAAGCGCTCTCGATGGAATTCGGGGGCGCTTTATATTATATTGAAAGAGGGATTTGGTAGAAAAATATGGGGGGATATTATGAAAATTAAAGTTGTATTATCAGGATATGGAACAGTAGGAAGAGAGTTTATAAAATTACTACATGAAAAATGTTCATATATATATGAAAAATATGGTATAGAGTTAGTTGTAAGTGGCGTATTAGGTAGAAATGTTGCAATACATAATGAGGATGGGTTATCTATTCAGGACTTATTAACGTATGGTAGCAGTAGCGCAGCAATTGAGAAGTATATAGAATATCATCCGGAGGAACGTGCAACAGATAACATAAGTGGTACAGTGCTGGTAGAATCAACAGTTACAAACCTTAAAGATGGAAATCCAGGGAAACAATATATAAAACAAGCCATTGAAAAACAAATGGATATAGTCGCAATTTCAAAAGGTGCGCTTGTTACAAACTGGAGAGAAATAAATGAAGCAGCAAAAATTGCGAATGTACGAATTCGATATAGTGGTGCAACTGCGGCCGCATTACCGACACTTGATATTGGTCAATTTAGTTTAGCTGGTTGCCATGTTGAAAAAATAGAAGGAATATTAAACGGGACAACAAATTATATTCTTACGAAAATGAATGAGGAAGATATTACGTTTGAGGAAGCACTGAAAGAAGCGCAACGTAAAGGAATTGCTGAAACGAACCCAATATTAGATGTAAGTGGTTCTGATAGTGCGTGTAAATTGTTACTTTTGACAAACAGTTTAATGGGAACAGAGCATACGCTTACCGATATAAATATAAAAGGAATCGAACATGTTACAAAACAACAAATTCGAAATGCTAAGGAACAAAATAAATTTATTAAATTAATTGCATCAGCATATAAAGATGAGGATGGCAATGTGAATTTAAATGTTGAACCGTGCGAAATAGATAAAGATCATGCGCTAGCAAATGTAAATGGGACAGAAAAAGGGATTACGTTCTTTACAGATACGATGGGCCAAGTTACTACAATTGGTGGTGCATCAAATCCACGCGGAGCCGCAGCAGCAGCTTTAAAAGATATAATTAATTTATATCGTAAAGATTTGTCACGTATTAACGGGGAGTAAAGTTACTAATTGATTAAAGTTGTATTTTATAAAACCGTACCGCCCTTTATAAAAAATACATATGTAGTGGACCTTTTGAGAATGAAATAATTATGCAAAAATGATTGCAGGGGGTAAGGAATTGTTTAAAGATTTTAAAGTTGTGAAAGATCGTCCCGTTTATATTCAATTAAAAGATTATTTAAAGAAGATGATTATGAAAGGGCATTTGCTCGGGGATCAAAAAATTCCTTCAACAAGGGAACTAAGTGAATTACTTAGTGTAAGCAGAAACACTGTACTCGCTGCTTATGCAGATTTAGAGCAAGAAGGGCTCATTTATGCAGTTAAAGGAAAAGGAAATTTTGTTGCGAAGGTTGATATATCGAACACTTCGTCTGTTGAAATAGATTGGAAAAATAAACTTAATACAGTTACTTTATTAGCGGATGAATTAGATTTAATGAAACATGGTGTTCGTTGGGAAAAAGGAATGATTGTTTTTAACAGTATTGCTCCGGACGAAAAGCTATTTGATGTGGAAAATTTCAAAAGAGCTTTTCTTACTCGTATGTCCATTGAAGGTGATGTCGTATTAAATTACGGATACGCAAAAGGCTATAGACCGTTAATGAAATATCTACTTCATTATATGGAAATGAAAGGTGTAGATATTTCGAACAAAGATATTTTAATTACAAATGGATTCACTGAAGGGTTAGACATTGTTCTATCCTCGTTATCAAAGAAATCAGGTAGAGTTATTTGTGAGAATCCAACTCACCATGCTGCGCTGAAGCTATTCCGCTTACATGGCCTTGAAGTTCATGGTATTGATATGAATGAAGATGGTATTGATACGAATCAAGTTGAAAAAAGCTTGCGTGAAAAAGAGTTTGATTTTGCATATTTAATTCCTTCCTATCATAATCCAACCGGCATTGTGACGAGTTCAGAGAAAAGAACAGAACTGATGAGATTATTTTCAAAATATAAGGTTCCTATTATAGAAGATGGATTTAATGAGGAACTACGTTATTCAGGTTCACATTTAGCCCCATTATTAACTTTTGCTGGCGCTGGTAATAATGTGATTTATATTAGTAGCTTTTCGAAGGTACTTTTCCCTGGTTTACGTGTCGGATGGATCATTGCAGATAAAGAATTGATCCATCATTTAGAAAGTGTAAAAAGAGCAAGAACAATTCATACATCTACTTTAGATCAAGCTGTTCTTTTTCAATATTTACATGAAGGATATTTTGAAAAATATTTAAAAAAGGCAAGGTCTGTTTATAAGAAAAAATATGAGTTAGCTGTTGGGGCGTGTAACGAGTACATTCCGTTTCAAAGAATGACTGGTGATGGTGGACTTCATTTATTTATAGAGTTAGAAGAAAAAATTCATGCTCGTACACTTTTACAAAAATGTTATGAGCAAGGGGTTACTTTTTCTCCTGGAGATGTGTTTTATTCTGATGGAAGAGGAGCGAACACGTTTCGATTAGGATTTTCACGTTTGAAAGAAGACGAAATAGTTCGGGGAATCAAAATAATCGGTGATACAATAAAGTGAAACTTTAATCAGTGGGGGGGGTTCATCCCCCACTGATTATTAGTTGAACCAATCGGGCTTTTACGGGCAGTTGATCCCCCACCTAACTGCATTGCTTCCGCTGAATTTTGAGGTGGGGGTCTTACTGCCCGTTAATGCGGGATAAAAAACGAAATTTGGAGTTGAGGAAATGAGAATCGGCGTTATTATGGGAGGAGTATCCTCTGAAAAACAAGTATCAATTATGACTGGAAATGAAATGATTGCAAATTTAGATAAAAATAAATATGAGATAGTACCAATTACGTTAAATGAAAAAATGGATTTAATTGAAAAAGCGAAAGACATTGATTTTGCGCTGCTCGCATTACACGGAAAATACGGAGAAGATGGGACTGTTCAAGGAACGCTTGAAAGTTTAGGTATTCCTTATAGCGGGAGTAATATGTTATCTAGCGGTATATGTATGGATAAAAATATTTCGAAAAAGATTTTACGTTATGAAGGAATAGAAACACCAGATTGGATTGAACTTACAAAAATGGAGGATCTTAATGTTGATGAATTAGATAAGTTAGGATTTCCGTTAGTAGTAAAACCAAACTCTGGTGGTTCAAGTGTTGGAGTAAAGATTGTCTACAATAAAGACGAATTAATTTCAATGCTGGAAACTGTGTTCGAATGGGATTCTGAAGTAGTAATAGAGAAATATATAAAAGGTGAAGAGATTACATGTTCCATTTTTGATGGGAAACAGTTACCTATCATTTCAATTCGGCATGCGGCTGAGTTCTTTGATTACAATGCGAAATATGATGATGCTAGTACAATTGAAGAAGTTATCGAACTTCCAGCTGAACTTAAGGAACGTGTAAATAAAGCATCATTGGCGTGCTATAAAGCATTAAAATGTAGTGTTTATGCAAGGGTTGATATGATGGTGAAGGACGGTATTCCATATGTAATGGAGGTTAATACATTACCAGGGATGACACAAGCAAGTTTACTACCAAAAAGTGCAGAAGCAGAGGGAATTGATTATAGTAAACTATTAGATATGATTATTGAAACTTCATTGAGAGTAAGAAAAGAAGAAGGGTTTTAAGCAATGGTATCATGAATACTTTTGACAGTAACAAGAAGTATGTTATGATGAATACGATACGAAAATAAAATATTTATCCACTAGGGGGGCCTTTTATAGGCTGAGATCAAATTGGAATTTGAGACTCTTAGTACCTGATCTGGTTAATGCCAGCGTAGGGAAGTGGGAAAGACATTGCTGTTTCATGTATAAATACTGTCAATTTCACTTTCTTTACGCCTGTAAAGAAAGTTTTTTTATTATAAAGCGTTAATTGCTGTGGATAAATACTTATATTAAATAAATTACTTGGAGGGATTTAAATGACTTTTTCACAATCATTACGTAAAGAAGTAGATTCAATTTGGGAAGCTAGTTTTCATCATCCTTTTGTAAAAAAACTCGGTGAAGGAACGTTAGATTTAGCTAATTTTCGCTATTACGTGCTTCAAGATTCATATTATTTAAGTCACTTTGCTAGAGTACAAACTTTAGGAGCTGCAAAAGCACTGGAATTAGAAACGACAGCTCGTATGGCACACCATGCCCAAAATACATATGAGGCGGAATTATCTTTACATGAGAATTTTGCGAAGAAATTAGGGATAACACAAGAAGAAAAAGATACTTTTATCCCTGCTCCAACTGCATATGCATATACTTCACATATGTACCGTGCTGCGTATGAAGGACATTTAGGCGATATTATTGCAGCCATTTTACCTTGCTATTGGTTGTATTATGAAATTGGTGAGCGTTTAAAAGAGTGCCAGCCAGAAGAGCCGATTTATAACGAATGGATTTCTGCTTATGGATCTGATTGGTTCCGAACATTAGTCGAAGAGCAAATTACAAGGTTAGATACTATCGCTGAAAAAGTAACTGAATCAGACCGTAAGCGAATGAAACAACATTTTATTATTAGTAGTCAATATGAATATTCATTTTGGGAAATGGCTTATACTTTAGAAAAGTGGCCAGTGGATACAGACGTAAAAGATGTAATTGGATAAAAATGAAAGTAACATTATAGATAGGTATGGATAATGCCTATCTATATATTTTTTCTTGCTAGATTTGCGTAAAGTTGATAGTGTTACGGATACGGCAAAATGTCATATCGATAAGTTAGTTAAGTTAATTTTTTGCGCATTAACTGGTTAAACTTCTGCCACATTTATCCCGCTTTAATGGGCAGTAAGACCCCCACCGCAAAATTCAGCGAAAGCAAAGAAGTTAGGCGGGGATCAACTGCCCATAAAAGTCCGATTGGTGAGGGCTGATAATCAGTGGGGATGAAGAAACCCCCCACTGATTAAAGTTTCACTTTATATTACAAACAAACAGATTAACATATTTCGTTACTGCTCCAACTTCAGATGAACAGCGTAATGGAATGAAATTCTACCTTGAACATAAAGGGTACGGCATCATGGTTATTGAGAAATGAATTGAACTTAGTAAGCATGAAGATATAACACTAGAATTCAAATTTTATAATTTCTATTTATAAAAATGAGCCCATAGTAAAAATAGGTACATAAACAAGGTGCATCATCTAGTGATAAGTCATACTTTGTTGGTGTATGAATTGAACTTAGTTTATAGCGCTATTTCTACTTAGATTTAACGAACAGAGATATAGGAAAGCATCGATGAGGTTTTATTTTATAAACGGAGGTTATGAAAATGAATCAGTTTCAACAAGAACTACAAGCGTTAAGCCTTAATGATTACCGGTCTGGAGATATTGTGTATTGGGATCAGCAAAACCAATATCCATATTACTATATTGAAGATGCTGCTCGTCGCTGTGGAGGTTGTGGTCGCTGTGGAGGTTGTGGTCGTTGTGGCGGTTGTGCAGGTCGCTGTGGTGGATTCCGTTGTTTTGGTTGCTTCGGTTGTTTTGGTTGTTTTAGTTGTGGAGGTTGTGGCAGCTGTGGTAGTTGCTCTAATTGTTTTAATGGTACTTCTGATGCTATTGTAATATATGAATATTGACTACATTTATTAATAAAAAACATTAGCTTTATACATGTACATGCCGACAAAGAATATAGCTATCGCTAATGGATATATAGGTGTAAATCAAGATGAGATAGATAAAGCAATGACTAGATTTTAAATCTAATTATTGTTTTTTTTCTTATGATTTTACCATCAAATATCTGTCTAATTTAAGGAGTGATTTCTTTTAGTTAGTGTGTAGGTCATGAAATGATTACAATTGTGTAAGATTAATGTAATGTTTATCGATAGTAAATTAAGATACTTTAGTGTATTTTAAATAGGATTAAAAAGTACTGTTTATCTATAGAATAATGGGTAAATAATATTTAATTAGGAAGTGTATTAAAATGATTGAATTTAAATCTATTATCCATTCTTACAAACTAAAGAGAAAAATAGCTAAGGATTTATACGGAAAAAGAGATGAATTGACAATGTTATTAAATGAACTTAATTACATGAAAAGTACTGTAACATCTGAAAAGAAGAAAGATAATATATTATCTCGTTTAGAATTAATTTATCAAAATATGAAATTAGATAAGCTGTATCCTCTTCCAGTTGCTTGTAATAGTAAATTATTGGAACGATTAGAAAAAGAATCTCTACATACTATTGAGGATGGTGTAAACTGTCTACATTACATGTTAGATATGAATTATGAGAAAATAAAACAATATGGATCGAATACAAGTAGGTCATTTGTTCCGTTATCGCAGTCTTCCATTTGTCTTGCTGATTGTATTTGTTTAACAGGATTTGTATTAGGTTTACTAGGAGCAATTTCATTTGGAGGATTCATATTATCCTTATGTTCAATTACATAATGGTTCATATTTTTAAGAAGAGCACCGACTTAAGGTGTTCTTTTTTAGTTTTATTGTAAAGTTATTGTAAATGATAAATACATTAAGTTATTTATATTGTATAATTTGCATGTATTGAAATATTATTTTAAGGGGGCTGTATATGATAATTACTTTTTATTTTAAAATGAGCTGTTTCAATAATATATGATTCGGAGAAATGTTTTTTACTTTTCTTTTAAATACTTGATTTAAATGGATTAGAGCAAGTGCTAGTTTTTTGACAATCAAGACAAATAAAGAAAGGAAGTAATGATTTTATGAACAAACTAAGACTGTTAACATTTGAAAATATAATAGAACCTCTTTTAAACGAAAGCGTATCATTTATATATTTTCCTATTGAATGGCTCGATATTGTAGAGATACATTATAAGACATTTTTATTAACGAGTAAGTTGAAACGATTGAATGAAAGATTATATGATATGTTTTCTGATATATTATTTATTCAGCATAATCCATATGTACTAAATGAAAATACACCATGGATTGTATGTAAAGAACCTATTAGAAAAGAACAACTTGATTATATTTTTCAAAGTTGGTATGAGATTATTCATGATTGGAAACCTAATAAATTAATAGAATCGCCAAAATATGAATGGCATTATGATTCAATTTCTAATTTAACAGTACTACATGATAAGGAAGTATATTCTAAATGGGTGCCCGCTTTAATTTCACATATTTTTTGTGAACGTCCTGTACAATTAGAAAATATAAATGAAGAAGATATATATTTTTCTCCTCTTAGATCACAAAATATTTGTGAGGCGATGTCAGAGCCTATTAAAGACGAAAAAACACAAGACTATTTCGCCTATGTATTTCGGTTCGAATATATAACGCGAGGAGGAGAGAACATTCCATTATTAAATGTTTCAATAGGAATTCGGAGGTTTTATCAAGAATATAATCATCCAGACATTCCTTTGCTAATAAGACGAAAACGGGGCATGATATTAATTTCTACTCCAGAATTTGCATCGAATAATAAGAAATTACGATTTGTAAAACTAAAAGTTCAGCAGGCTACAAACGGCATCAAATGGATTAAGATATTTAGAAATTTAAAAGATGACTTTCGTATAGGTGGAGAAGTTGAATTAGATCATATTCTTCAATATCCGAAAGATTATATGCTAGGAGCAAATCTTAGGGTACTTCTTCCATACAATGAGAGAATATATAAAGTTCAAGGTACTAAAATAAGATCTGGTATAAAAGCAAAAGAAAGAGAGTATCTATTTAAAGGGTTTCAGCAAAAATTTTCTTATTTCACATTACTACCAGAATGTAAAAAGATGGAAATAGGCAATGAGAAAGAAGTATTCCCTTTAATTGCACCAAAAGGATTAGAGACTATAACGCTAGAAATATGGTCTGAAAAAATATCTCTGGGAGTAGAACAAGCGTTATTTGAAAGTGAAATGGTGTTAGCTCAAATCAGTGAGTCATCATATATATTAAATGCAGATTCTCCAGTGTTGTTAAAAATAGTAAGATGTAATATTGAAAAGGTATTGCAAAATCCATATAAAATGCAATATTGCCAGAAGTATAAAACGAATTTAGTAGAGGATGTTATGAAAGCGGTTTATGCTACTGCAGGTGAGCGTAATGATGCGACATTGGCGTTAATTGCAATGAAAAATTGTGATGGACGTGAAAAAATTGATCCAAAGCAAATTGTTAGAGAAGGATTTGCACGAACAAACCGTATTTCAGCATTTATTAATTTATTTATAGGCCAAAGTGTGTCTCGTAAAACGATTATAAATGGTATTTTGAGTTTATTAGAACAAAAAGGATTTTTAAAACGTAGTTGGAATAAGATAAATTTACCTTGTACATATGTTAATTTATCAATTGAACGAATCTCGAAATTTGATTTCTTACCCATTTTTTCAAAAATAAAAGGAAAAGAAATTTCATATAAATTATATGGGAATATAGAGTGGCAAACGATTGATCGTTTATTATTAAATGTAGATAAACATAACACCTTTTTGCCGCAGCCTTCAAAAAGAAATGATATGGGTATTCAATTTAAACAATTTGTTTCTGAAACATTAGCGGAAATTTTACAACCTGCAAAAGAGCAAAATGAGCAAGTATACTTCATTATAGATGCGAATGTAAGAAAACATTGGATAAAAGAGTTACAAAATGAAAAAATTGATATAGATACTTTCCCTGACATTGTTCCAGATGTGCTAAAGGTTCCAAACTTAAATGCTGTAAGAATAAATACATCTTTTGATGTACCCAAATACGGTGTGATAGAATGTGATGACGTATTAGATAGTACGAGTTTATATATAGATCAAAAGGGAATGTATTATAGCACTGGTGAGTATCTGTGTAATGATAGTGAAACATTGCATCGATATATACTTGAAATATTACCTCTAGGTGTAAAAGCTGTTGAAAGGAACTATATTGCCAAAATGGTACATTACATGTGCTGTAATTCAAGTATGCTTTTGGAAAAGAATATACACATGCCATATTCTATGCATATGGCGAAAGTAATAAAAAGTTATATGACGGATATAGATGCAAGAGAGTTTAAAGAGTTTGATGATGAATTGGATGTAGATATTATAAAGATAGAAAAGAAAGAATCGGTTATTCGGATTTAAATAATAATAGACAAATCCTGCTCATTATATCGATCAGGATTTGTCATTTTTTCATGTAAATAAGGATATCTTTTGTCATGTATCTTCTCTTTTATATATTTACTTTATTTCCATACAGGATTAAGATGTTTTTTAGAAATGAAAAACTACACCATGTGGAAAAGTAATATGAATTAACTCAAAAGAAATTTGAAAGGAATGAGGAATTGTGAAGAAATTAGATGTGCTATTCATGCTATTGAGCGGCCTCTTTCCAGTTGCAGGAATTTTAAAGCAAATCCCACTAGAACAATCTTTATATATTGGAGGCCTTTTATTTTTCACCAGTTTCGGTAGTTATTTTGCGAAAAAAATATATTCACGTATATGTAGCTGGATAGCATATGCGCCATTTATTACACTATTGTTAGTTATTTGGCATCAAGATATTTCAACAAGTTCAATCATAGCGAATGCGAAAATCGCTGCTTGTATCGCTTTAATCCCATGTTTATTCCGTTTTCGTACATATGGGCTTACTTTCGGTTTATTCGCATTATGGGCCGCTTTACTATGGGATATTAAAGAAGTGCAATCGTTAGTCATACTTGAACGTATGTCGAGTTTAATGACAAGTAATTTCAAATATCTTATGCTTTTAGTTGGTGGACTTATATTAGGTGGATTAATTGCTATGTTATTACACCGTAAAGAAGAGGATCATAAAGAAAATATAACTTTATTTCAACAAAAAAAGAAACGTAAAAAGCAATCATTTCAGATTCCGATCCCAAGATTACCGAAATTTAAGTTAAAATTATTTAAGTTTGGTGGCAAAGTATCGAAACAAAAAACGCCTGAAGAAATACGTGAGCATAATTACGAAGAACCAACTGCAGTTGCAACATATGAAATGGCAGAGCAAATACCTCAATATAAAGAAGAGACTGCTCAAGGACAAACGAGGATGGAACGTCGTAGAAATCGGTATAATGCATAATAAAGTTAAAAGCCCCTTAATGATTAATCAATTTTAAGAAAAATCATTAAGGGGTTTTATGTTATAAAAAATAGATTGCTAAGGTGAAATTTATAGCATACTCTAAAGTTGAGGGCTTAAATAAAATAATAGGAGGACAAAATGTTTATTATTACATATATTTCTGTCTGTATATTATTTTTAGTTAGCTTTTTACATGTTTATTGGGCTTTTGGAGGTAAGTGGGCGACAAATAGTGTCATTCCAACAAAAGCTGGAGAAAAGGCATTTACACCAGGTACAGGGATGACTTTGTTCATTGCGTTATTACTAAGTATGGCCGCAATAATTTTATTACAACAAACAAATATTATTCATTTCGCATTTCCTAATATTATTGTTCAAATGGGATCCTGGGTTTGTATGGTTGTTTTTTTTTAAGAGTAATAGGTGAATTTCATTATTTTGGTATCTTCAAACGAAAAAAAGATACGCGTTTTGCTAGAATGGATACTGTTTTATTTATACCACTTTGTGCATTTCTATCTTTATCATTTTTACTCGCAATTATAATGTGAATAAAAAATAGTATCAGCTTTTTTCATATTAAATATAAACGTAAATTGGCAAGTGTAAAAGTGTAAAATCTAGTATTAAATAAAAAGGATGTAAGCGCCTTTTTATCGAATTATAGATTATTATGAAAGGCGGGTGCACGATGAAGTATGTAAAAGTCAGTATGAATGGCGGAAGTGAACATAAATTCTCGATGACTTTAGAACGGTTTGAAGAACTTATTACAACAGAGAATGGACTATTAGAAAATAAATTAGTTAGTATTGAAAATGTAATGATTAACCCTACTAATATATCTTCTGTAGTTGAAAAAATTGGTGTACCGGCAAAGTTTATGGAAGCTTAAAAATCGGTACATAAAAAAACATCCACGGGGGATGTTTTTTTATGTATAAATATGTTAATTGTACAAGGAATTTATGAGGAGAATTTATAGTGATACTTCGTACATGCACAAAAAATAAGTACAAGCATATATTAGATAGTGGGACAAGACCTTCGTGTCCTACTTAATACTCAGAAAAACCTCTATCACATGAGAGCATCTAATTGCAGGGTGCTCTTTTTTTATCCCACTTTATCCGGATCTTTAACTTTTAATTTTAAACATATCTTTGATGCTCATAAATATTAAAAATAAAATAATAGCAAAAATTAAGTTAGATAAATAGAAATCTTGATGAAATATTAATTCAAAGATGACATCAAAAGCAAATAAAAAGGCGATAGTAGGTAATATACAAATAAATATAAATCTCCAATTTTTTAGATAATGTTTATAATTAGGAAATACTTTCTCCATAAACATAGCTCCTATATTTTTTATTTTCTATATAATTATACATTTAAATAAAAGGATTTGCAAAAGGTTATTTAGCAATCTTTCTAATACATGATTTGACTAAAAAACTTTTAAAGAGTAACACTTAAATGATACACTATAATCCACGTTATTTTTGAAATGAATTGAGGGGTTTACATGATAGATAAAATTAAAAATGCTGTAGAGGATATGCACGAAGATGACGCAAAACCTTTACTTCAAAGTATTCTAATCCAATTAAATTTATTAAAAGAAAACTATAGTGAAGATACTATTAAAAATTTGATGGATATTCCTAAGCAACTAACGAGTAATACATCTTATAAAAGAAATGTAAAAGAAGTCTCACACGTACATATTGCATTTGATGATTCAACAGCTGGATGTTTAAAGCATATGCTTGGTCAAGAAGAACGATTGGAAGAGATGGTTGTTGCTTTTTCTGAATTCTTTTCAATTGGGCCGATAAATAAGTTACATATGAATGAAGGGCAACTAGCAAGACAGGAATGGTTAGTAAACAACTTAAATGCTTATGAAAATTATTTTGAAGAAGAGTATTTACCAAGGTTTTTAGAAACTATGGAAGAACTATACGCTATTCCTAGTGAAACGCCTATTACAATTTGGAAAGCCGATAACGCACATGAACATGTAGGTCTATGTTTTGTAATGGCGCAATTAAAAGATAAGAAAAATATTCGCGTTATGAATACATCTGAAGCAAGTAAAGAAATATTAAAACTAGAGTATGTTATTCGTGGAACAGGAGAGTTACCACCTGAAAGTTTAGCTCTAATTCAAAAAAGTTTTGTAAAATTGCCGTATTTAACTGTAGAGAATCGGATGCAGTTTGAACATGAGTGGGATAGTCTCTCGAAAAGTACGGGATTTTTAAGAGTTTGGACAGACAATGAAGTGCGTTCTGTACAAGAAAATTATTTTGATCAATTTATTATTGAATGTGCGAAAAGTATAGGTGCTGATCAAGAATTCCTAAAAGCTCCTAGAGTAATTGGTGAAGCACTTGGTCTTGTAGAGCAATCAGTTGGCGATACGTTTTTAGAATATCGCTTAAAGGAATTAATTAAACAAGAAGTATTTGAATTTGAAGGTTCATTAGATGAAATGCGTTTCTATAGTGTGAAATTAAGAAAATAATACATCTATTCTGTTTATGAAGAAGCTCGTATTTTTAAATACGAGCTTTATTTTTTGTTGAATTTAGGCTATACATAAGCTTCCCAGAGAGGGCATATCACATATGAATGGTAAAGGCAATGAATGAAAAGAAGGTGATTTATTAATATGTATAACCAGCAAAATTATCCATATGATCAAGCGATGTATTATAATCCACAAAACTACGGGTATGAACCTACAAATGAAGTGAGAGATATTGAACAAGAAGATTACAGACCAGATGATGCGGAAGATGCTCCAACGTCACCACCTCCGTCACAAGCGCCGTCGTTACCGTCTACATTTGCTTCTCCTGCACAACCAGGTAATATGAAATCATGGATGTGTAACTGTCTAGGAAGATGGGGCTATTTACGCTTACATCGTCCTGGTCCTTTTGGAAGGGATTTATGGTTCTTCCCGACTGAAGTGAGAAGAAATGGAGTATCAGGTTACACGTGGCAAGGTGGTCGTCGTCGTAAAGTAAGTTATCGCTATCAACAAATTAGTAATTTTATGTGCTTCGCATAAAGAAAAGTGAGAGAGTAGAAAGATTTTACTCCCTCACTTTTTTATTTTTCAATATACGAAGTAAGGTTTTGATTAAAAAGTTACAATTTTCACGTTTTTATTAGCGTATAATGCATATGTTGGTTGTTTTTTTAAAACAAATGAGAGTGAGGGAATACAATGTCAATGAAAAATAAAGTTGGGCTAAGAATAGAGGATGGCATCAATTTAGCTTCAGCTCAGTTTAAAGAAGATGCATATGAAATTTATAAAGAATCTCGTAAAATGCAACCTATCTTATTTGTGAATAAAACTGAATTAGGTGCAGAGTGGCTTATTACAAGATATGAAGATGCTTTACCACTATTAAAAGATAATCGCTTAAAAAAAGATCCGGCCAATGTGTTTTCTCAAGATACATTGAATGTGTTTCTTACTGTTGACAATAGTGATTATTTAACGACGCACATGTTAAATTCGGATCCACCTAATCACAATCGTTTACGATCACTCGTACAAAAAGCTTTTACACCGAAGATGATCGCGCAATTGGAAGGAAGAATTCAGTATATCGCAGATGATTTATTGAACGAAGTTGAGCGAAAAGGTTCATTAAACCTTGTGGATGATTATTCATTTCCTTTACCGATCATTGTGATAAGTGAAATGCTTGGCATTCCAAAAGAGGATCAAGCGAAATTCAGAATTTGGTCTCATGCTGTCATTGCTTATCCAGAAACACCAGAAGAAATAAAAGAAACTGAAAAGCACCTATCTGAGTTTATTACATACCTTCAATATTTAGTTGATATGAAACGAAAAGAGCCGAAAGAAGACTTGGTTAGTGCTTTAATACTTGCAGAGAGTGAAGGGTATAAGCTTAGCGCCCGAGAACTATATTCGATGATCATGTTACTAATTGTGGCGGGACACGAAACAACGGTAAATTTAATAACAAATACGGTATTAGCGCTTCTCGAAAATCCGAACCAATTACAGTTATTAAAAGAAAATCCAAAATTAATTGATGCTGCTATTGAGGAAGGATTACGATATTATTCCCCGGTTGAGGTTACAACTTCAAGATGGGTAGATGAACCTTTTCAAATTCATGACCAAACAATTGAAAAAGGAGATATGATTGTCATTGCCTTAGCTTCTGCAAACCGTGATGAAACAGTATTTGAGAATCCGGAAGTTTACGATATTACTCGCGAGAACAATCGCCATATTGCCTTTGGACATGGTAGCCATTTCTGCCTAGGCGCTCCACTTGCTAGGTTGGAAGCAAAAATTGCTATTACTACGTTATTCAATCGGATGCCTAAACTACAAATAAAAGGGAATCGAGAAGAAATCAAATGGCAAGGTAATTATTTAATGCGTTCTTTAGAGGAATTACCATTAACATTCTAGAATATTTATTATAAGACATGCATACATAGAAAATGATTTACATAGAGTATGTATGTGTTATTTAAATTCGAAACGGAAGGGTGAAAACATCCCAATGATCAACTAATTCTATTTATAAGAGATCTTCGTTAAAAAACGAAATATTCTTCTGAATAGGATTAGTCTGTACATTTATAGAAAAGGGATGTATTTCGCTTTGCGAAAAATATAGTCTTTTCATATGATTTGTGCTGCCTCCTGTTCAGAACATGAAATAGGGGGCTTTTTTATGTCGACAAATGTAGAAACGAAACAAAATAATGGGGTATCACAAGTATTAAAAAACCGGTTTGTTCAAGGGATTTTAGCATCAGCATTATTTTTACAAATTGGAATATGGGTTCGGAACTTTGCGGTATTACTATATGTAATGGAAATGACAAAGGGTGATGCTTTTGCTATTTCGATGATTTCAGTGGCGGAGTTTGCTCCAATTTTCATCTTTTCCTTTATTGGTGGAACGTTTGCTGATAGGTGGAAGCCGAAGAGGACTATGATATGGTGTGAGACTTTAAGTTCTTTATCAGTATTTGCAGTATTAATTACTCTAATGTTTGGAACGTGGAAAATCGTGTTTTTTGTCACACTTATTTCTGCAATCCTTTCGCAATTTTCTCAGCCATCTGGCATGAAATTGTTTAAACAGCATTTATCGGCAGAACAAATTCAATTAGCAATGTCTATTTATCAAACAATATTTGCGATATTTATGGTGTTAGGACCGATTCTTGGAACATTTATTTTTCATAGTTTTGGAATTTATATTTCAATCATTATTACAGGTATCGCTTTTTTACTTGCAGCAGCTGTGTTGTTATTTCTTCCGAAAGATCTTGAGAATGATAATGAGAAGAAAGAAATCACTCTATTACAGGAAATGCTCGATGGAATTAAATATGTGAAAAAGAAAAAGGCATTAACTTTGCTAGGGCTTTGTTTTATGGCTGCAGGACTAGGAATAGGATTAATTCAGCCATTAGGTATATTTATTGTGACTGAGCAGTTAGGATTATCAAAAGAGAGTTTACAATGGTTACTAACAGTAAATGGTGCAGGAATGATTGTTGGGGGGGCTTTAGCGATGGTATTTGCAAAAAACGTTGCGCCGCAAAAAATGTTAATTATCGGTATGCTCGGTCAGGCAATCGGCATCGGTATTATAGGTTATTCCACAAATCTATGGGTAACACTCACAGCACAACTTTTTAGTGGGTTAGCTCTTCCATGTATACAAATAGGTATTAATACGCTTATTATTCAAAATAGCGATACAGATTTTATTGGTCGTGTAAATGGCATTTTAAGTCCACTATTTACCGGTTCAATGGTAGTAACAATGAGTATAGCTGGTTCATTAAAAGAAATGTTTTCACTCAGTATGATGTATGAGGGCACAGCTTTACTATTTATAATTGGATTATTATTTATTTTACCTATATACAATTTAAAGCCAGTTATAGCGGTAGAAAGTGAAATGAATAGTAAAGGAAGTGCTGTGCAACATGAATCCTAATCCAAATGTTAAATACCCTATAGAAGGAAATAAAAATGTTCACTTTATAAAAAATACAATAACGAAAGCTAATATACTAGCCGGAGACTATTCATATTATGATGCGAAAGATGGAGAAACATTTGAAGATCGAGTATTACATCATTATGAATTTCTTGGTGATCACCTTATCATTGGAAAGTTTTGTTGTATTGCAAATGGAGTTACCTTTATTATGAACGGAGCGAATCATCGGATGGATGGATTTTCGGCATATCCATTTAATATATTTGGAAATGGGTGGGAGAAGCATACACCTAGTTTGTCTGATCTACCTTACAAAGGGGATACAGTTATAGGAAATGATGTTTGGATTGGTATGGATGCAACAATTATGCCTGGAATCAAAATAGGAGATGGTGCAATCATTGCAGCTAAATCTGTTGTGACTAGAGACGTTGCACCATATACAATTGTTGGTGGAAACCCCGCGAATAAAATAAAGGAACGATTTACAAATACAATAATAGAGGAATTACTGCAAATTCAATGGTGGCATTTTGATATTGAAAAAATAACTGAAAATATAGATGCCATTGTACAAGGGAATATAGAGCTATTAAGAAAGCTAAAAAGGGAATAAAAAATGCATAACAAAGAGTATCATACCTCCGAATTTTGTTAATGATAATAGAACGAGGAGGTGTGATACTATGGCACAAGACGTTTTATGTGAAGTAAACAATTGTAAATTTTGGGCTAACGGTAATAAATGTAGCGCAGACGCAATTTATGTAGTAAGTCATAAAGGAAAACAAGCATCGACTACAGAAGAAACAGATTGCAAAACTTTCGATCCGGAAGTATAAATTTTTGAAGGGTAGCCAAATCGTGGTTGCCCTTTTATTAATTATAGTATTGATAATAAATCTCATTTTCATTCACTGTTTTTAACTTTTCTTTTATTTTTTCATATTTTCTTCATCAGTGATGTAATCCAAAGCAATTCATGTTCAATACGTGATTTACTAAATTCAATGACTTCTGTAATAAAAGATGAGCTAGCATCTAGAGATTGAATAGCAGTAAGCTGTTTATGTAGTACGTTTTGGCGTATTGTTAAAATTTCTTTTCTAGCTTCATAATCAAGTTTTTCAAATAGCGCGATACGAACAAGAAATTCTGCGTTGTTTGTCGCGAGTTTTTCGGGAAACTCGCGTAACATTTCAGAAAAAATTTCTTCTCCTGTTTCAGTAATGTCATACATATTTCGGTTTGGTTTTCCGACTTGTGTATGTACCTTTTTCGTTATAGCCCCCATATTCTCAAAACGTCGAAGAGAAGGATAAAGCATATTATGATTTAATTCAAAATTCTCTCCTAACCGATTTTGGATATTTTTCTTTATTTCATACCCATATTTTGGCCCTGACGTTAATTCTGCGAGCAATAAAATATCAACATACATAAAAATCCCCCTTATTTATTTCTCAAGTTCTCCTAGAAAAAACCCCCTTTAGTATATGTTAAAATAACATATGTTAGATTATACAACTTTGAATTACCGACCTATCACTTTTATTGTAAAAGAAAAGGGAGGAAAGGACTATGGCTTCGCCTGAAAATGTGATTTTAGTTCATGAAATTTCAAAGCTGAAAACGAAAGAGGAATTGTGGAATCCGTATGAGTGGTATCAATTTATGAGGGATAATCACCCCGTACATTATGATGAAGAGCAAGATGTTTGGAATGTATTTTTGTATGAGGACGTAAATCGTGTTTTATCAGACTATCGCCTGTTTTCAAGTAGAAGGGAGCGAAGACAATTCTCAATCCCTCCTTTAGAAACTCGAATCAATATTAATTCTACTGATCCACCAGAACATCGCAATGTACGTTCTATCGTTTCTAAAGCATTTACTCCAAGGAGTTTAGAACAATGGAAACCTCGAATACAGGCTATCGCAAATGAACTTGTACAACATATTGGAAAATATAGTGAAGTTAATATCATTGAAGAGTTTGCTGCTCCTTTACCTGTTACTGTTATATCCGATTTGTTAGGAGTGCCAACAACTGACCGCAAAAAAATTAAAGCATGGTCTGATATTTTATTTATGCCGTATAGTAAAGAAAAGTTTAATGATCTGGATGTAGAAAAGGGGATAGCACTAAATGAATTTAAAGCATATCTTCTACCAATCGTTCAGGAAAAGAGATACCATTTAACGGATGATATTATCTCAGATTTAATACGAGCTGAATATGAAGGCGAAAGATTAACTGATGAAGAAATTGTTACTTTTTCATTGGGTTTATTAGCGGCTGGCAATGAAACAACTACAAATTTAATTATTAATAGTTTTTACTGTTTCTTAGTGGATTCACCAGGAACATATAGAGAATTAAGAGAAGAACCTACATTAATTTCAAAAGCAATTGAGGAAGTATTACGCTATCGCTTTCCCATTACATTAGCTAGGAGAATTACAGAGGATACAAATATATTTGGCCCTTTAATGAAAAAGGATCAAATGGTGGTTGCGTGGGTAAGTGCAGCAAATTTAGATGAGAAAAAGTTCTCGCAAGCCTCTAAATTTAATATACACCGAATAGGAAATGAAAAGCATTTAACATTTGGTAAAGGTCCTCACTTTTGCTTAGGGGCACCACTTGCACGTTTAGAAGCTGAGATTGCATTAACTACCTTTATAAATACTTTTGAAAAGATAGCATTATCTCCATCGTTCAATTTAGAACAATGTATATTGGAAAATGAACAAACTTTGAAATTCTTACTTATCTGCTTAAAAACTCAATAAACTGTTCAGCAAGGTACAAATTTACTGTACCTTGTTTTTTTATTTCTCAATTGTGAAATTTTAGTTGGTTATTTAGTATGGAAGTGTGTGAATAAGAGTAGAGGAGGATGCTTATGTTAACATGTAATGGAAGTAAGACGTTCCAAACATTTATTAAAGCTGTAACGGATTTAATAAATAGTAATTTGTTAGAAGATCAAATGGTTTGTGGGATTGAAAAATTATTAGAAGAACTTTTAGAAAAGAAAACATGGCTTCCGTTAGAAAAGCAGAAGGCGAATTCGGCTCAATATGCACGACACTTATTATATGAAGATCCTTTAAATCGTTTTGAAGTATTAGCTCTTGTATGGAAAGATGGACAATCGACTCCTTTGCATGATCATGATGGCACATGGGGAGTAGAAGGCGTATTTACAGGAAGAATAATGGTGCAGAACTTTATAAAAACGAAGCAACTTGAAAATTCACTTGTTTATTTAACTCATACAGGAAGTCTTTATTTGGGAGAAGGAGAAACAGATAAAGTCATTCCACCAGCTGATTGTCATATCCTTGAAATAGCCAAAAATGAAAGCGTTGTAACTATTCACGTTTACGGAAAACGTTTAGAAAAGTTTAAAGTATATATCCCAACTAAAGAAAAGAATGTATACACGTGTGAGACAAAATATATTTGTTATAATTCATAGTTTAAAATCCAAAGCTCTTGCTTTGGATTTTATTTATAATTATTTCTTGACCTGAAACGCTTTTCATAAATTATAAATAAGGAGTGCTTTACGAGATCAGTATGAAAACGATACCTTTCATTTAATTTGAGCTCGTGTATATATAGAAAGTGGTGAAGAAATAATGAAATTAATCGCAATTGATTTAGATGGAACTCTTCTTTCGGGGAACAAAATGATTAGTAACGAGAATGCAGAAGCAATTCGAAAATGTCAGGAAGCTGGCCATGTTGTAGCAATTTGTACAGGACGTTCTATTGTCGATATTGAACGATTGTTGTTAGAAGTTAATTTGGATTGTCCAATTATTGCCGAAAATGGTGCGCTTATATATAATGATAAAAAAATGATGAAGAGATATCCAATTCAAAATATGCAGGCACTCGAGATTGTGAATTATCTTGAAGAAAATGGATTGTATTATCAGCTTTATACTAATAAAGGTGTGTACGTACCGGAATATGGAGTAGAGAGTGTACGTAATGAAATCGATTATGTGAAAAATTCAAATGAAAATATCGATTTGAAAGAGTTGGAAACGATCGCAGCATTATACCTTGAACATACAGCATTTCTTAGTGCAGAAAGTTGTAAACCAATTGTAGAAACAGATATACATGTGCATAAGCTTTTACCATTTTCTTATGACATGGAAAAATTAAAAAAGTTAAAAGAAACGTTTCTGCATAATACGGATTTAGCAATTACATCTTCATATTGGCATAATTTAGAGATTAATCATCGAGACGCTCAAAAAGGAAATGGACTATATACTTTAGCGGAACATTTAAATATTCCAGTTGAAAATACTGTAGCGATAGGTGATGGGCTAAACGATGTATCCATGATGGAAAAAGCAAACCTATCAATTGCAATGGGGAACGCAGTCGAAGAAATAAAAGCGATGTGTCAATATGAAACTTTGACTAATGAAGAACATGGTGTTGCACATGCTTTATATAAATATGTAATGTAATATAAAAAGAAAAAAAGAATCTAAATAGATTCTTTTTTTCTTTTTATTAGGGGTAAGGTATTCTATGAGATTCATAGAAGCCTTATTACATTTTATTATATAGAATATATTGGAATAAATGTTTATATTTTTCATAGTAATTGTGAAAATTTTATGAACTTTACATTTAATCCATTTTTATAATACAACTAATACGTATGAATTCATGACAAAACTTAACAAATGTAAGGAGCTAAGGAGAGTTTGTGCAACATAAAAGATCATGATTGGCACAGCTAATAATTAATCGGAGATGAAAAAACTTACTAATTAGAGTTTCAATTTTGCACGGATATATTTTTTGTTTTTAATTGAAAAATAAAATTTGTTCGAATAATTATTCTTCAGCTATATACCTACAGGCACATTCTTCGTATAATGGAGAAGTATGAATTTTAAATTTGTATGAATTTTACATATTGAGGTGAAAAAGGAATGAATGCGCGGCTAATGGAACTTATTGATGTGAGTACAATAGAAACCATGGCAGAACAATTTTATCAATTAACCAACATATCACATCAACTTCTTGATGCTGAAAAAGAATGTATATTTTCATTTGGAATAAATGAAAAGAAAATATGTAAACTTCCCAAAATTGAAATCCCCATTTTTTTATACAATCAATATTTAGGATCTTTTGTTGTATGGTCTCAGAAAAGCGAAATTTTCAATTGCCAAAAATACTTTGAAATGCTTTCAAATTTAATTATAGATGGAGTAATGAAAGGATTTCAAAATAAAAATACAACGTTACTTACTCGAAAAGAGGAGGAACTACATACAATCTTACAAAACATGCCTGTTATGGTTGATGCACTTGATTATAATGGAGATTTTGTTTTGTGGAATCGCGAATGTGAAATTGTGACAGGCTATACTGCGGAAGAGGTAATTGGAAATCCAAACGCACTTCGATTACTGTATCCGGATCATGATTATCGTCACGAGATACAAAAGAAATTTTTGACTCGTGGAAAGAACTTTAGAGACTGGGAAATGCGTTTAACTTGTAAAAATGGTGAAATTAAAACGATAATGTGGTCCAATATATCAGAACAGTTTCCTGTAAGTGGATTTAGTTATTGGGCTGTTGGTGTGGATATTACACATTTAAAAGCAATAGAAGAGAAATTAAAACAACAAACGTCTGAATTAGAATTAATTTTTCAGGCTTTACCAGATTTATGTTTCTTAACGGAAGATGATGGAACAATTATTGATTATAAAGCAGGATCCCCTACAAAATTTTACGTACCCGCAGAAGCTTTTATGGGAAAAAAGTTTTACGAAGTATTACCATCTACAGTAGCAAAAAAATTTCAAGAAGCAATTTGTCAAGTGAAAGAAAAAGGGACAAATGTAATTGTGGAATATCCACTTACAATTAATGAAAGTATCGATTTCTTCGAAGCTAGATGTTTACCGTTATTGCATGATAAAATTATGATTATTGTACGTGATATTACAGAGCGGAAAAAGACAGAAGAATTGCTAAATAAATCAGATACACTTGCAGCAATTGGTCAATTAGCAGCTGGTGTTGCTCATGAAGTTAGGAATCCATTAACAGTCATTAAAGGCTTTATACAGCTATTTCAAATTAATAAAGAAGATCAAGAAAAATATTTTGATCTAATGCTTTCTGAAATTGAAAGAATAGAAGCGATTCTTCAAGAATTTTTGTCAATTGCTAAAACAGATGAACTAAGCACGGAAAAGAAAAATCTTTATCAAATATTTAAAAATGTCGTTTCGTTAATAAATACAAAAGCAATTATGACAAATATTCAAGTTGAATTATATACAGATTCTAAAGATATAATCATTGAATGCTCAGAAAATCAACTGAAACAAGTATTTATTAACATTTTGCAAAATTCAATCGAAGCTATGCCAGATGGTGGGAGAATTTCAATTCACATAAAAGAAATAGGCAAAGATGGTATCATTATTAGTGTAATTGATAAAGGAATAGGAATACCTGAAGAACGAATTAAAAGATTAGGTGAACCTTTTTATAGTACGAAAGAAAAAGGTACCGGTATTGGATTGATGTTAAGTTATAAAATTATTGAAAGTCATCAAGGGAATATAAGTATTATGAGTGAGGTTGGCGTCGGAACAACAGTAACGATTTATTTGCCAAAATTTCAGAGTAAAAAGCCTTTATTAAATTATGATGATAGATTTGAATCGATACGTCCAATTATTAACTCTTAAATTATTAAATACCCAATAACCAAAAGCTAAGCTTTTGGTTATTGGGTATTTTTGTATTTAATTTAGAAAACTTTACCTTTTCTTTAGATTTGCTTTAATTTCTATTAAGTTTTTATCAATATATTAGTATTTGTGCAAAGTAATGTATAGAAAATGTGCATTACTTTTAATATATAGATTCAATTATTAATAGAAATACGGTAAGGAGGAGATTATGACAAGGTGAAAAAACAAGAGAAAAAAAGTGGTAGAGCAGTACCGATGCGGTTAAACATTTTATTCTTATGTGTATTTATATTGTTTTCTGCCATGATTATACAATTAGGTAAAGTACAAATTATCGATGGTGAGACGTATAAAAATGAAGTGGAGAAGAGAGAAAATGCAACCGTAAGCCTTTCTGTGCCGCGGGGAAAAATATTTGACCGAGAAGGGAATCCAGTAGTTGATAATAAGTCTTTACGTACAATTACATATACAAAGATGAAAGGTGTAAAATCAGAAGAAATATTAAAAACAGCAAGACAACTTGCAGACATAATTGAAATACCACAAGAAGATATAGACAAGCTAACTGAGACGGATAAGAAAGATTTTTGGATGCAATTAAATCCGAAACTAACTGAAAAATTAGTATCTAAAAAAGAAATAAATAAGTTCAGAGATAAAGATATTACCGGAAAAAATTTAGATAAAAAAATTGAAGAGTTAAAAAGAAAACGAGTTACAGATAAAAATCTTCAGGATTTAACAGATAAAGATATAAAAGTGTTAGCTATTAAAAGTAAAATGACTTCTGGTTATCAAATGGCTCCACAAATTATTAAAAAAGACGTTAGTGAAAAGGAATTTACTATAATTAGTGAAGGTTTAGCAAATCTCCCAGGTGTAGACGTGTCGGTTGATTGGGAGAGAGTGTATGTGAATGATGGATTATTCCGATCCGTTCTTGGAAATGTTTCTAATTCTGATGAAGGATTACCAAGTGAACGATTAGATTATTACTTAGTACGTGATTATAGCCGAAATGATAGGGTTGGAAAAAGTTATATCGAGCAGCAATATGAAGATGTACTTCATGGTACAAAAAAAGAAGTAAGAAGCGTTGCAGATAAACAAGGTACTACAATTAGAACGGAAACAATTTCGGAGGGAAAGAGCGGTAAGAACTTAACTTTAACAATAGATATGGAATTACAGAAAAAAGTAGAAGAAAGTATAGAAAAAATATTAAAAGCATATAAAGGATCAGAATCCATGTTGGACCGTGCTTTCGTTGTAATGATGAATCCGAAAAACGGACAAGTATTATCAATGGCTGGGAAAAGACTTGTAGAAAAAGACGGGAAAACAGAAATTGAAGACTATGCATTAGGTACAATGACTAGTTCATATGAGCTGGGATCAACAGTTAAAGGTGCCACAGTTTTAACTGGATTTGAAACGAAAGCTATAACACCAGGTACTTATTTTTATGATGCACCTATGAAGTTTAAAGGTACTAGGGAGAAGAAATCTTGGAAAGAGTTTGGAAACATTGATGATTTAAGAGCGTTACAAGTCTCTTCAAACGTTTATATGTTTCATACAGCATTAAAAATTGCAGGTGTGGATTATGTGAAAAATAGTTCATTAAATATTAAACAGGAATACTTTGATAAAATGAGGTACTATTTCAGACAATTCGGATTAGGTGTTCCAACGGGTATTGATTTACCGAATGAAACAGCTGGACAAATTGGTAAAAAAGATAATCAGCCGGGTTTTTTATTAGATTACTCAATTGGTCAGTATGACACGTATACACCACTTCAGCTCGTACAGTATATTTCAACAATTGCAAACGGTGGATATCGAATGAAGCCACAAATTGTACAAGAGGTAAGAGAGCAAACGTCGCAAAAAGATGAGATTGGTAAAGTGGTGCATGCAGTAGAACCAATTGTTTTAAATAAAATTGATATGAAAGAGGAATATATAAATCAAGTAAAAGAAGGATTTAGAAAGGTATTCCAAGAGGGTGATGGAACAGGAGTAAGGGCGTTCCAAAAAGCATCTTATAAACCAGCAGGTAAAACAGGAACAGCACAGACAGTTTACGGTGGAGAAAGCGATATTGGAAGAAATGAAAAGGGCGAGAGAAGAGAATGTTATAACTTAACGTTAGCAGGGTATGCGCCATATGATAATCCAGAAGTAGCATTCTCTGTAGTTGTGCCGTGGGTTATGAATGATAAATCTGGTATTAACTCTGATATTGGAAAAGAAGTTTTAGATGCTTATTTTGAATTGAAAAATAAGAGATCGACTGGAGAAAATTTACAAATAGATAGCTCTCAAGAAGGTTAAAACATATGAAATAATATAGAAACTAGAGTCATTTAATTTAGGGATAGATTCAAAATGGGTGATAGAAAGGTAAAATCATTCTATCAATTGTTCACGTTTTATAAAATAAATCATATATTGATAGCATAGGACAAGCTGAAAAGCTTATTCTAACCTCACAGAACACTCCTTATCACGGTTAGGCATCTACTTATGTAGATGCCTTTTTTAATTAAATAACTGACAATTATTTATCAATCTAAAGTAGCAAGTATATTAGGACTATTAGGGGAAGATTGACGGTAATCATTACAGTATGATTATTAAGAGCGTTGGAATGTAAGGAGTGAGAAAGAAGTGCTAAATATTTTAATGATTAATTTTCCAGCAGAGGGACATGTAAACCCGACATTAAGTTTAGTCAAAGCCTTTACTGAACGGGGGGATCACGTACACTATATTACAACAGAACACTTTAAAGGCAGAATTGAAGATTTGGGAGCTACTGTATATACCCATCCAGATTTATTAAAGGATATTTCTATTGATACTGAAACTTCATATGGATTGAACTCTTTTTTTCATGTACATGTTCAAACTTCTTTATATATATTAGAAATTACGAAACAATTATGTGAAAGCATTAATTTTGATTTCGTAATTTATGATATATTTGGTGCTGGAGAGTTAGTAAAGGAGTATTTACAAATTCCAGGCATAGTTTCTTCTCCTATATTTTTAATTCCTACTGAATTTTTGGAGACTTTACCTTTTCATCCTAATGCAGAAATACCATTCCAACCTGATGAAATTTCTGAACAGTTACTATATCGAATGGAACATGAATTTGGAGTAAAGCCTAAAAACAATCTTCAATTTATGCATAACAAGGGAGATATTACTCTTGTGTACACAAGTCGTTACTTCCAACCTAATAGCGATTTGTTTGGAGAAAATAACATTTTTATTGGACCAAGTATTTCAAAGCGTAAAACAAATGTAGAGTTTCCACTTGAATTGCTTAAAGGTAAGAAAGTTATTTATATTTCAATGGGGACACTGCTTGAAGGACTTGAACCATTCTTTAATACTTGTATTGATACTTTCTCAGATTTTAAAGGGATAGTTGTAATGGCAATTGGTGATAGAAATGATTGTTCTAAAATTAAGAAAGCGCCAGACAATTTTATAATTACTTCATACGTACCTCAATCAGAAATATTAAATGAAGCAGATGTTTTTATTACACATGGCGGCATGAACAGTGTACACGACGCTATTTATTTTAATGTCCCATTTGTCATCATTCCACATGATAAAGATCAACCTATGATAGCACAAAGATTAACTGAGCTTGAAGCCGCACATAGGTTATTGAAAGAGCATGTTAATGTACAAACTTTAAAAGAAGCGGTAACAGACGTTCTTTCAAATGAAAAGTATAGGCATGGTATACGAAAACTGAATGATAGTTTTTTAGAATGTGGTGGTGCAAAAGAAGTAATCTCAGTTATTAAATCTCTATTAAATAAATAGTGTAAATCATATAAAAGCATAGAGGCTCAACCTTTATGCTTTTATATGATTATCCCGCAAACTGCACAGCAGTATTTGCATGTAAAAAAGCAGTATCAAAAACAGGAACAGTAAGGTCGTTTTGGGAAATAAGCAACGGTATTTCGGTGCAACCTAGTAGTATACCTTCTGCGCCATTTTGAATTAATGATTTTGTAATTTGTAATAGCTTTTCTTTGGATGTTTCTGAAATAATTCCTTTACTTAATTCATTTAAAATAACATGATGAATAAAATTTCTTTCCTCTTCATTTGGGATGATTGTCTCAATGTTATAGTTTGCTAGACGTGATTTATAGAAGTCTTGTTCCATCGTTTGTTTCGTACCCAATAATCCGATACGCTTTATATTCTGTTCTACCATTTCTTTAGCACTTACATCACCTATGTGAAGAAGTGGAATGGATATTGCACTTTCTACTTCTTCAGCAAATAAATGGACCGTATTGGAACACATTAATAAACATTCAGCTCCGGATTTTTCAACCTTCTTTGCAACAGTAACTAATTCGTTCTTCACTTCTTCATATTGATGATTTTGTAATAAAGTAGTTACTTCACCAAAGTCCATGCTATATAAAACAAGCTTTGCATTTTGATTGTATTGAGAGAGGGTAAGTGTATTAATATGTTTATAGTATAATGATGTAGATTCCCAACTTAGTCCACCAATTAAACCAATTACTTTCATCGTATATTCCTCCCGTAACTATTTTGAATTCATTATTTCATAATTCCGATAAGAATACAATGATTTAAATGCACTATTAAACAAAAAATAAAAATAATTAGAAAAGTATTGAAATTTATATTGTTTAATGCCATAATACGAATTACAAATTAATACTTATCCAGAGAGGTGGAGGGAACGGCCCTATGAAACCTCAGCAACCCCTATATATATTTATAGGAAGGTGCTAATTCCGCAGAGAACACGATGTGTTTTTTGAAAGATAAGAGGATTCTTGAACGTGAAAGAAAATGACCTCTTATGTAAGAGGTCATTTTTTGTTGTATAGAAAGGGAGTATCGATGCATAATTCATTTTCAAAATAAATATAGAGTAATAAAAGTTGACTATTAAGAGAGGAGAATTGTAATGAACAAATTATCAACAAAATTAGTAGTGGCAATCGGAATTGGAGCAGCATTATACGGGATATTAGGACTTTGGGGATTTTCTATTGCACCAAATACATTTATTAAACCTGCGTTAGCTATTTTAACCATTTTTGGAGCGTTATTTGGCCCAGTGGCAGGACTGTTAATAGGACTTATCGGTCATACCGTAACAGATACAATTGCTGGCTGGGGTATTTGGTGGGGCTGGGTTTTTAGTTCCGGCATTATCGGCTTTGCAATGGGGCTCATTCAAAAAAGAATTGGCTTTAGTGTGAAAAACGGGACATATAATAAAGGGGATATTTCCTATTTAGCTATTACTGGGTTAATTGGTATTGTCATTGCTATTATATTTGCTGGGGCATTCGATATTATCGTGATGGGAGAACCGTTTGATAAAATTGTTATACAAGTGTTAGGTGCAACAATTGCTGATGTTATTGTATTTTTAGTTCTTGGATTGCCAATTACAATAGGGTTAGCTAAATCTAATAAAAAACATACACATTTAAAAATTGAAAAGTAGGGATGTTAACATGCAACCAATTATTTCTTTTGAACAATTCAACTTTCAATATAAGCATGCAGCGCAGCCTACTGTTAAAAACGTTACATTTCATATATATCCCGGGGAAAAAGTGCTAATTGCTGGGCGAAGTGGTTCAGGGAAATCAACATTAGCTCATTGTATGAATGGGCTAATCCCATTTTCTTATGAAGGGACTAGTACTGGTACTATTTTAATTGACGGAAAAGACCCGAGGAAAGGAAGTATTTTTGAACAGAGTAAACAGGTTGGAACAATTTTGCAAGATCAAGATGCACAATTTATTGGTCTTACAGTAGAGGAAGATGTAGCTTTTTATTTAGAAAATGAATGCGTAAATGAAAATGATATGAAAAAGATTGTTTCGGAATCATTAAAAAAGGTAAAGATGCATACTTTTCATAAACAAAGTCCACATGAATTATCAGGAGGACAAAAACAAACTGTTTCTTTAGCAGGTCTGCTAACAACAAATGCTCCTATATTATTGTTCGATGAACCGTTAGCAAATTTAGATCCCGCTAGCAGCTTACATACAATTGAACTTATTAAAAATATACATAAGCAATATAATAAAACAATTGTAATTATTGAACATCGAATAGAAGAAATGTTAAATCTGGATTTAGATAAGATCATTTTAATTGATGAAGGGGAAATTGTTGCGATAGGGACACCAGATGAGATTTTAGCGTCAAATATATTACCCTCAATCGGATTAAGAGAACCTATGTACATAGAAGGATTAAAGAGATTGCAATTTGATAGTAATAATGACGTAATATACCCACTTGAAAATCTTCAAAGGGAAAATGTTAGTGGAGTAATAAATGAGTGGATGGAGAAGCAAACTTTTTGTAAAGATACTTCTACAAAAAAAGAATTATTGAAAGTAGAGGATTTGTCATTCTCATATCCTAATAAACAAAAAGTATTAGACAATATAAATTTCTCTCTATATAAAGGGGAAATAGTAGCACTTCTAGGCCATAATGGAGCTGGAAAATCAACATTAGCTCATAGTCTTATAGGGATAAATAAAACAAAAAATGATAGGATTTTAATTGATGGAGTAAATATCAATTCTTGGTCTATTCGTAAACGCGGTGAAGTTATATCTTATGTGATGCAAAATCCAAATCATATGATTACACAAGCCACTGTAATGGAAGAGATTTCATTTTCATTACAATTAAAAAAATTTTCGAAGGAAGAAATTAAGCTTAGAGCAGAGGAAACATTAAAAATTTGTGGCTTGTTTCCATTTCGAAATTGGCCAATTCAGGCATTAAGTTATGGGCAAAAAAAGAGATTAACGATTGCATCTGTACTAACAACAAATCCAAAACTTATTATTTTAGATGAGCCGACAGCCGGACAAGATCATTATCATTATAAACAATTTATGACGTTTATTAGAAAACTAGCTGCAAAGGGAATGTCTTTTATTTTCATCACACACGATATGAATCTCGCATTAGAATATGCGGACAGAGCAATAGTTCTACATGAAGGGGAAATTATTGCGAATAATACCGCGTCTACTGTATTAGGGCATCCAGAAACATTAAAAAGAGCGAACTTAAAGGAGAGTTCTTTATTTAAACTCGTTAAATTTAGTGGTATTGCAAATCCTGAAAGATTTATGAAACTTTATTTTGATGTTATTAGGAGGGAGGAAGGTGTATAGTACATATTTTCATCGCATGGACGGAGCAGTGAAATTATTGTTATTTATTTTTTGTATGACACTTACTTTTTTATTTTTTGATTTTCGCGTATTGTTATTTTTATTTTTCATTGGGTGTATCGGACTTGTAGTTGCTAAAATTCCATTTCGTAAAATTTTTATTGTTTTTACTGTTATATTTACATTTAGTTTATTAAATTCTGTCATGATCTTATTTATTACACCAACCCATGGATCTGAATTAATTGGATCGTATACTTCATTTATGTATATTGGATATGCAACAATTACATACGAAACATTATTTTATGCAGCTACACTTTCGTTAAAGTATTTTACGTTATTACCATTTACACTTATTTTTATTTATACGACTGATCCAAGCAAATTTGTGAGTAGCTTAAGTAAATTTCGAATTCATTATAAAATTACTTATGCGATAAATATTGCATTACGTTATATACCTGATATTCAGTCCGAATATAAAGTTATTAAACATGCCCAAGAGGCGAGAGGAGTAGCTTTTGAAAAAGGAGAAGCAAGTTTATGGATTCGCATGCAAAACCGTGTCTTAATTTTCTGGCCTTTAATTATTCATTCTTTAGAGAGAATCGATACAGTTTCAAACGCAATGGATTTAAGAGGGTTTGGAAAGAAGGATACACGTACGTGGTTCTATACAAATAAAGCGAAAAGCCAGGATTTCATTGCTTTATTTGTAGGTATTTTTATTTTAATTGCTGCAGTATATGTAAAGTTACATGTATTTCAAAATTTTTGGTATCCATTTTAAAGCACTCTCAAATGAGTGCTTTTACTTATTTTTATATAGACATGCTCAAAAAAGGGATATTTACATAATGTATAATACGAACCAGTTAAAATGATCAACTACCTATTAGTTTTCAAACCAAAAGGAGGAGAAAATATGAGTTACGGTGGTTCTTGTGGTTTTGGTGGAGGTTTCGCTTTATTAGTTGTGTTATTTATTTTATTAATTATCGTTGGATGCAGCTGCTGGGGCGGAGGTTACTAATTTTTAATTAGTCTCCACAAATGTAAAACTAAAAAACATAGAAGATACTTATGTATCGAAACAAATAAAAAAGGAGCATAATTGCTCCTTTTTTATTTATTGTTAGATGCGTTTGTATTACATTTCGGAAATGTAATTGTCAAAGTAGTACCTTTATTTATAACGCTTCGGATTTTCAAATTACCTTGCATCGTTTCAATGATTTTCACAGCAACCATTGTACCTAAACCTGTACCTTTCGTTTTTGTACTAAAATACGGTTCGCCAAATCGATTTATTTGCTCTTGTGACATACCAATTCCGCTATCTTCAATTCGTATGATAACTTTATTATTACTAATAGAAGAGGAGATATTTAAAGTACCGCCATTAGGCATTGCTTCAATACCATTTTTTAATAAGTTTAAAAAACATTGCTGAAAGTGCTGTTTATTACCAACTATTGTTGCCGTAGAGAAATCTTTTGTAATATGGATCGTATTCATATTACATAAAGGTAAGATCATATTAATAACTCGATTTAATTCTTGTTCTACTGAAATCTCATCTAATTTTTCTGAAGCAGGTTTGGCAAACGTTAAATAATCATCAATAATTCCTTGGGCGTGATGTAATTCTTCCAGTATATGCTTAATATACTCGTCTCTTGATTCTGGAGTTAAATTTGGTGTTTTTAAAAGTTGTGTAAATCCTTTTACAACAGTTAAGGGATTTCTTACTTCGTGCGATATACTAGCAGCGAGTTGGCTAACAATCTCCATTTTTTCCATTTTAATTAACTTCGATCGCATGCATACTGCATCTTTTAAAACTTCATTAAAATAAACTACAAACAACATTAAAACAGTTGGTAATATTATGAAATAAATGATGTACAAATTATTCACTTCAAAATCTGATAAAGTTAATACAATTACAGTTGTAAATATTGCTAAGAAAAATGTTAAAAACATTGCATAAGCTACTTTAATTTTTCTATTATACGTATTAAATTTTGCGGATGCGAATGCTGTAATGATAAACATTATGCCATAAACTAGTATTGTTAACATACTAAATCCATAAAATGAAAATCTTGTAATTAATAAAATAGCAAACAATGTTATACCGACAGGGAAGCCACCATAAAGCGTACCTACTATAACCGGTATTTGTCTTAAATCATGAATACAATTTTCATCCATATAGATAGGATAGCGCATACATAAAATAAGAGGGATACTCGTACAAAGTATAATAAGTAGTTTTTTATATTTCTTCAAATTGCGCCCGCTATCATATATAAAATAAAAAATAAATATGCTACTTAAAATGTATAGAAGGTTATTTAACACGTGTTGATTGATATACACAAAGTTCATAATATTTGCCTCGTTATTTTTAATTTCCTTTTCATATATATTATCATGATAATAGTATAAACTATATATTTGTTTGAATAATATAGATTTATATCTTTTTAGTATTCGACACGTTTACCCACTCTTCATAAAATTCTTCAACTGATGCATATCGTTCGGTTCGGTTTTCATTTACAGCGCGATACGCTATTTCATATAAATCCCTACTTGCTTCCCATTTTGTAAAGGAGCGATCTTTTCCACCACCTAAAATCGCGAAAGCCATTGCCCCCATATTAAATACATTTGTTCTCGAATCAATTATAGCGTTTAGCTCAAATTCTTCAGGAGACATAAAACGTGAGGAACCCCATAATCTTCCCATTTTATTTACGTATGGTTTTTTAGAATATAAATCAATATCACAAATTTTTGTTTCATTTGTATTAAAATTATACATAATACTACCATCATAAAAATCTATCGCTACATATTTTTTCTTTTCGACATATGTATGGAAAGAAAAAATGGAATTTAAGGATTGAACTCGTTTTCTAACAGGTAAATGCTTAAATTTATAAAATGGAGAGTTTGGATTTTTATATTTTTCAGGAGGCGGAAAACTCCAGTGCGAATGAAGACATTCACCATCAAACCAATCGAAAATTAATACATATCCAGATTGAACTGGAAAGTGTTCAATTAGTTTTATAAGCGAGTTGTGTTTTAATTCCTCGTATAGGAAAACTGAATTTTTCAAACGTTCAATAGCGTCGTTTATTGTTCCTTCGTATGCAATTGTTTGTGCCCCTGCGTATTTAATGAATTTTTTATGGCCATTTTTTTCAACACCAAAACTTATATTACCTGAATCTTGCTGGTCAAAAACTGCAAATACGGTTCCTAATTTCAATAGCCAATCAAAATTATGATGTTCTTTTAACTGGAATGTAACTTGATTTAACTGAATTTCAACTGGAATATCTTTCATATTATACCTCGCATTTATTATAATTAAGTTATATATTTCAGTATTCGACACATTTTGTAAAAATCCTATGTGAATCACATGAAATTTATATAAATATAATAATAAATAGTTATAAAAAGGTGGATAAAATGGAACAACAAATCGTTATTAAACCATATGAAAAAGAGTGGCACGAAGAGTATTTAATAGAAAAAGAGAAATTTATTTCTTTATTTGGAGGAGATTGTATTGCTATTGAACATATAGGGAGCACATCTGTACAAGGGTTAGGAGCGAAACCTTTAATTGATATGATGATTGGCGTAACAGATTTGCAAATTATCAAAAAGTGGATTGAAGATTTGTTAAAAATTGGATATGAGTATGTTCCAAAAGAAACACCTAATTGGCGTTTTTTTAGAAAGGGAAAATGGAGAGCGGGTACTCATCATTTACATGTCTATATTTATAATAGTGAAGAATGGAAAAACAATCTTTTATTTCGAGACTTTCTAATAAAGCATGAATGGGCACGTAAAGAATATAGAGAACTAAAAGAGAGACTTGCAGCTACATATCCTTTTGATCGTGTTTCTTATACAAATGCAAAAGCACCATTTATTCAAAAGATATTAGAATTAGCTAAAACTCAAAAGAATTAACATTACAGATTTTTATCTGAAAAAATTTAAAAAATCCCTTCCTACGTTATTTATAGGGAGGGATTTTTTCTTTTGTCATAACGATATACATCTAATTATTGGAGACAGATTAGTTTATTTATTTCGATATTTCTAGTACATTGAAAATATTAAGGGGGAATGAAGCAATGAAAGCAATTTTACATCAATATAAAAAAGGGGTAGAGGGGTTAGAATATAAATTTTTATCTGAAACAAATCCTAATGCCGGGGAAGTAAAAGTAAAGTTAAAAGCAGCAGGATTAAATCATAGGGATTTATTTATTATAAACAATAGAAAAGAAATGGATCTACCGTTAGTAATAGGGTCAGATGGTGCAGGTATTGTTACAGAAATAGGAGAAGGTGTTTCAGCTGATTTATTACAAGCCGAGGTTATTATTAATCCTAGTATTGGATGGGAGAATATTGCCGAAGTACCAGAATTACCAGAGGTGTTAGGGGGACCAAAAGATGGAACGTTTGCTGAATATGTAATAGTGCCCGCTGAAAATGTAGTAGGAAAACCGTCATATCTTACTTGGGAAGAGTCTGGCGTTTTGGCTTTATCGGCACTGACTGCATATAGAGCGCTTTTTACAAAGGGTAGATTGAAGTGTGGAGAACATGTTTTAATTCCGGGGATAGGCGGCGGTGTAGCGACATTTGCCATGTTATTTGCGAAAGCAATTGGCGCAAAAGTAAGTGTTACTTCAAGGGTAGAGAACAAAAGAAAGTTTGCCGAAACATATGGCGTAGATTTTTCTTTTAATAGTTCCGGAAATTGGGAAGAGAGTTTATGCGAAAGAAAAGTAGATCTAATAATCGATAGTATAGGTCCAGCAACATTCTTAAAATACTTTGATGTATTAAAACCAAATGGGAGAATTGTTAATTTTGGTGCAAGCTCCGGAGATAAAATTGAATTACCTTTACGAGCGTTATTTTATAATCAAATCGATATTATGGGGACATCTATGGGTAGCAGTGAAGAATTTAATGAAATGATTAAGTTTATAGAGAAATATAAGATTAAACCAATTATGGATAAAGTTTATTCGTTGGAAGAAGCGATTCAAGCGTTAAGACGTATGGAGCAGGGAGAACAGTTCGGTAATATCGCTCTACGTATGGAATAAAAATATGATTTAATAACCTATGTTTTTATATGTATATGTTATGTAATATATACACTTTTAGTTAGTGGGTTATATGATTTTAAAGGTTTTTCCATCATATATATTTTTAATGCGTGTAAATAGTTACATAATTGTCAAATGAAAAATAGTAACATGAATAAAGTGAAAATCTAAATGTGTGTAAATGTTGTATACTGTGTAAATCAAGTAAACTTGTATCTTAATTTCAAGTGAAATAAGAAATTATAAGGAGAGAGTAATGTGAATTACGCAGTATTTCAATGGATAAACAATTTAGCAGGTACATCTGTACTCTTAGATAAGGTAATGATTGCTATTACAAATAGTGCTGCATATGTGGCTATTCTATTCATGCTTATCTTATGGTTTCATAACGGAAAGAAAGAGAATGCGATAAGAAAACAATATACAGTGTTGTATACGACACTTTCAGTAATAATTGCATTGCTAGTAAATGTTTTTATTCATTTAGTATACTATCATCCACGTCCTTTTGTATCATATGATGTGAATCAATTAGTACCCCACGCAGAAAACTCATCCTTTGTTAGTGATCATTCTGTACTTGTATTATCGATTGCATTCATGTTTATTCTTAGAGGAGAAAAGTTAAGATATATCGCACTTTTGTGGGCAGTATTAGTTTGTATATCACGTTTGTATGTAGGTGTTCATTTTCCTTTAGATGTAATGGGTGCGGCTGTCATAACGATTTTAACAAGCTGTTTATTATTGCAGAAAAAACGTATATTTGAACCAATAGCAAAACTTGTTTTCAAAATGTATGCATTCGTAGCGAAACGAATTCGTTTTTTAGAGAAATATAACCATGTAGCTTAAATTTCATAACTAGCCTTTTATAGCTTAGGAAAAAATCCCCCTTTGGAAATTCAGAGGAGGATTTTTTGTTGTATACAAGTGAATAGATTACTTGCAATAACAATTTGAGTGTTATGCAAAAAGAATGAATATTCTTAAATTTCACGTACTGTATTTTAAGTATTTAAATAACTGACAATGACTATAACTAGTTTCACACTGTTTTAAAGGAATTCATACGAAAACTTCGAAACATATAGTATTGAAAGTAAAAATTACATATTTTAAAGCACATCCTTGCATGTATCAATTAAAAAAGAAAGGAGCGAAATATGCATAAACTTCAAACGAATAAAGGCGCGCGGTATTTTATGATTGCTTTTATTGTTTTGTTTCTAATTATGCTTTTGCGTTTTTTCTATATTCAAGCAGTAGGAGTCGTGCATAATGTGAATGTAAAGGATTTAGCAAATGAACAACATAATAAAAATGGTGTTTTGGAAGCGAATCGTGGCACGATTTATGATCAAACTGGAAAAGTGCTCGTTCAAGATTCAACAACGTATCGTGTTGTTGTGAATTTGAAAGGTAATGGCAAATTGAAAAATAAAGATGAAACCGCAGCGCAATTAGCTGATGCGCTTGAAATTAATAAAGAAGATGTGTTAAAGAATTTCCATGAAGGGCGTACGCAAGTTGAAATCGGAAAAGTTGGCCGGAATTTGTCTCGGGAAAAGAAAGAACAAATTAAAAAATTGAAAATCCCAGGTGTTTCTTTTATGCCTGAGAAAGCAAGAGTGTATCCAAATGAAGATTTTGCATCTTATATACTTGGTTTTGCTAGACCAGACGATAAAGGAAATACAGAAGGGAAGTTTGGACTTGAAAAAAGTTTAGATAAATATTTGCGCTCGACAAATGGGAATATAGAATATGTGGGAGCGCGAGGGGGTATCCCGCTTACAAATGATATAGGAAAAATAGAACCCGCTAAACATGGAAATAACGTATATCTTACGCTCGATAAACAAATTAATAGTTTTTTAGAAGAAGCGATGAATAAGGCGCAAGAGCATTATGACCCTTCTATGCTAGTAGGTATTATAGCGGATCCCAAGACGGGGAAAGTTTTAGCTATGTCTAGTAAACCTAGTTTTAATCCTAATAAAGGGGATATTGAATACTTTTTAAATGATCCAATCGCAAATGCATATGAACCAGGTTCAACGATGAAAGTATTTACGTTAGCTGCTGCAATCAATGAAGGTGTATATAACGGGAAAGAATATTTTCAATCCGGCAAGTATTCAGTAGGTTCAGCGGATATAAAAGATCATAATGGTGGATTTGGATGGGGATCTATTACATTTGATGAAGGTTTTGAAAGGTCATCAAACGTAGCTTTTTCAATTTTAGAAGATCAGTTATTAAAACCAAATAAATTTAAGCAATATATGAATAAATTTGGTTTTAACCAAAAAACGGGAATAGATTTACCTGGTGAAAGTAAAAATACTTTATTATTAAATACACAAATTCAACAAGTAACAACTTCTTTCGGACAAGGTTCTACAGTAACTCCAATTCAATTAATCCAAGCTGCAACCGCTATAGCAAATGACGGGAAAATGATGCAACCATATATCGTTGACAAAGTTGTAAATCCAACAAATAAGCAAGTTATTATGGAAAATCAACCGAAAGAAGTTGGCAATCCGATAAAAAAAGAGACTGCGGACAAGGTAAGAGACTTAATGGAGCGTGTTATTACGTCTTCAAAAGGTACAGGTACAATGTATAAAGTCGATGGTTACCCAATAGGAGGCAAGACAGGAACAGCCCAAATTCCGAACCCTGAAAATGGAAGATATATGGAAGGGAAAGAAAATTATATTTTTTCATTTTTAGGTATGGCTCCAATTGATGACCCAGAGTTAATTGTATACTTAGCTATTAAGCAGCCGAAGTTAAAGGGAGATGAATATGGAGCTCAGCCACTCGCTGAAATATTTAAACCAGTTGTGAAAAATAGCCTTGAATATTTAAAGGTGAAACCATATACAGAACAACAAATGGCCGATGCAACGAAAAAATCCCAATTAAAAGTGCAAAACTATGTGAATCAATCAATAGATACGGTAGAGAATAAGGTGAAAAAAGAGAAACTCCAGCCGATAATTTTAGGAGAAGGAAAAATAAAAAAACAATATCCGCAGTCTGGTGAAGTAATGAGTGAAGGTGATCGTATATTTTTATTAGGAAACAACGGAACAATGCCCAATTTACAAGGTTGGTCAATGCGTGATGTTATGTATTTTTCTAAACTATTAAAATTAGATTTAAAAACTTCAGGTACGGGATATGTAACAAATCAAAGTATTGAAAAAGGACAAGCTATACAAGAAGGCGATGCATTAGAACTAAAATTAGAACCACCGTTACAACCGTTAGCAGAGGCAAATACAAATTAATTCAGGAAATATGAAGGGTCTATATATAATAGACTCTTTTTTTTAATGATTCAAGTAATTTCACGCACCGTAATTTTTATAAAAAATAATAAATAAGATTTTTAACAGTTACTAAAACAGAAAAACCTACATATATTGAAATTAGAACGATTGTTCAAATTTTTGTATGAAACGACGGAAGGAGTCTACATTGAATAAAAGACGATACGATAGCGATTTAGCCAAAGAAATAATAGCAGAGAAAGCGATAGAGTTATTTTCCTTAAAAGGATATACAAGAACTTCAATTGATAACATTGCAAAAGCCTCTGGTTATAGTAAAGGACATATATATTACCATTATAAAAATAAAGAAGAATTATTTGTTTATTTAGCTAAAGACAGTATGAGAAATTGGCACGATAAATGGGAAATAGCAGAAAAACAGTATACAAACGCTACTGGGAAATTATATGGGATAGCTAAATTTGTACTTTATAATTACAAAACGCCATTATTAAGAGCAGGACAAGAACTTGCCTCTGATCCGAGCGCGAACCCTTCTACAATTCAACAACTCTATGGTTTAGCTGTTATCCCTTTAAAAACATATCAAAAAATTTTGGATGAAGGTATACAAAGTGGTGAATTTTATATAGAAAATGTTGAGGATTCAAGTCTTTTATTAGGTTCATGGCTAGGTGGATTATGTCAATTCATTCATTCATTTGAAACAGAGAAATTAGAAGTTTTATTTAATGAAGCCATTACGATTTTTTTACTCTCTATTTCAAACAAACATGCGTAGCATTACAAGCGAATTAGAACGATTGTTCAAATCTTTACACTCGTCCGTTTTCAATATATGTAGTAACAACAGGAGGTTTTTTATATGGATGAACAAAGAGTCGCAATTATAACTGGCGGAGCTTCTGGTATCGGTAAAGCTTTATCTATTCAATTAGCAAATAAAGATATATTTGTAATTATCGCAGATATTAATGAAACAAGTGGTCAAGAGCTTGTGAATAATATAAAAAATAATAATCAACTAGCTAGGTTTGAATATTTAGATGTTACTAACGCTGAATCCGTAGAGGAACTTATTATAAAAATAGTCAATGAGTTTGGTAGAATTGATTATATGTTTAATAATGCTGGAATTGCTATGTATGGAGAAGTATTCGATATGTCTTTAGATAATTGGAAACATATTATTGAAATAAATTTATTAGGAGTAATTTACGGGACACAATTGGCTTACCAATTCATGAAAAAACAAGGATTTGGTCATATCATTAATACTGCGTCTGCAACAGGTTTAGGACCTGCTCCACTTTGTACCGCGTACGCAACAACAAAACATGCTATCGTCGGTTTAACCACTTCATTACATTATGAGGCAGAAGAATATGGTGTAAATGTAAGTGTGCTTTGTCCAACTTTTGTAGATACACCCATATTTGAAAAATCAATTGCAATTAATATGAATAAGGGCCAAATTATAAAACAACTAAAAACAAATAAGCCGATTTCAGCAGACAAGTTTGCTGAAATTGCACTGAAAGCTATTCATAAAAATAAATTAGTTATATGTCCAATGCCGTTTAAAAAAACAATGGACGTATTCTTTACCTTATTTCCTTATCTTCATAAAAAGCTAATGCGTCTCATATGCCGAATTGGTCGAAAAGCAAAAATGACCCAACTATAAATATCTGATTATTTTTTATTTACAGTTAAATGAAAATGTGATAATATGGAAAAATCAAATGCAGTGAAGAGAAGAGTAAATAAAATGAATTTTTCACAGAGAGCTCCATTTAGCTGAAAAGGAGTAAAAATTCTTTATTGAACCAAGCCTCTGAGCAGCGCATCGGAACCTATTATTAGGGGGTGGTGTGACGGGAGCTCCCGTTATAGAGCTATGGTATAAGCATGAATTAGAATGCAGTACCAGATAAGGTTAATATGGTGACATATTAACAAACTAGGGTGGCACCGCGATGATAAATCTCGTCCCTAAGACTAAAAGTCTTGGGGGTGGGATTTTTTTATTGGTTTAAAACATTTTGGAAAGCGGGAGCCTAAAATGAAAAACTTACTTAACGATTGGAAATATCCTTTATTACTACTGTCCGGAGTTGGTATTGCAAATTTAGGGGCATGGATTTACTTAATAGCACTGAATGTACTTGTCTATCATATGGGTGGCTCAGCCTTAGCTGTTGCTACTTTATATGTAATTAAACCATTAGCTACTCTATTTAAAAACGCTTGGTCAGGAAGTATGATTGATCGTTTAAATAAACGGAAATTAATGATTCACCTCGATATATATCGCGCGGTATTTATCGCTATTTTACCATTACTTCCATCACTTTGGATCGTTTATGTATTCGTATTCTTTATTAGTATGGCCAATGCAATTTATGAGCCAACTGCGATGACGTATATGACGAAATTAATACCAGTTGAACAAAGACAACGTTTCAACTCATTGCGTAGTTTAATAGGGTCTGGTGCCTCTGTAATTGGTCCATCGATAGCGGGAGCATTGTTAATAGCAAGTACACCAGAGTTTGCTATATATATGAATGCTATAGCATTTCTTTTATCAGGAGTAATTACCTTGCTACTACCTAATCTTGATAAAAAACCTGATATTCATACATCAAATGACAGGTTATCTTTAGCTGTACTAAAAAAAGATTGGACCATCGTTTTAAATTTCAGTAAAAAATCTTTGTATATCGTTTTCGTGTACTTCTTATTTCAAGGGATGATGGTGTTAGCTGCCGCAAATGATTCACTTGAATTGTCATTTGCGAAAGAAGTTTTATTGTTAACAGATAGTGAATATGGTTTTTTAGTTAGTATTGCTGGAGCCGGATTTATTTTAGGAGCAATAACAAATACAATTTTATCAAAAAAATTAACAACTTCATTTTTAATTGGAATAGGATCATTTTTCATCGCAATCGGTTATATAATTTATGCTTTTTCAAATGAGTTTTTAATAGCTGCTATCGGATTCTTTATTTTATCTTTCTCTATGGCATATGCAAATACAGGTTTTAATACCTTTTACCAAAATAATGTCCCTGTCCATATAATGGGACGGATTGGGAGTATATATGGATTATTTATTGCAGGTATCACCATTTTAATTACGATTTTGTTTGGAGTTGCCACTCAATTTATTTCTATACAACTTGTGGTTATTGTAGGTTCTTTAGTAATGTTATTTATTACTATCATCTTGTGTGTGTTTACTTTATTGCCATCACATTCTAAAGTGCATTCTTCTGAGTCAATACATTCGAAATAATTCTCTTAGTTTTGATTTGAATCTTACGATGTTCAATAGGAGGGTTATCCCTCCTATATATGGAAATATAAAAAAGGAGAACAATATTGATAAACGAGGGTGATTTTTGTAATGAAAACAAAAAATCAAATAGATAACATTGTAAAAGAAACATATCGTCATATAGATTTCTCTGGGGTAATTTTAGTGAAAGAAAAAAAGGGCATAGTTTATGAAGAAGCGTTTGGTTATGCAAATCGAAATGAGTGTATAAACAATACGCTACAAACTAGGTTTGGAATTGCCTCCGGCTGTAAAATATTCACAGCAATTGGCATTTGTCAACTTGTTGAAAGAGGTGTAGTTACTTTTCATACAAAGTTAAAAGATTGTTTAAGTATTAAATTTTCAAATTTCAATGAAGATATTACAATACATCACCTTCTGACACATAGTTCGGGTATTCCGGATTATTTTGATGAAAGTATTTTGGATAACTTTGAGGATCTTTGGAAAGAAACTCCTATGTATCTATTAAAAAATTTAAAAGACTTTTTACCATTATTTCAAAACAGAGATATGATGTTTGCGCCTGGAAGTAAGTTTCACTACAACAATGCTGGTTTTATCATACTGGGGTTAATAATCGAAGAACAGACAGGACTTAAATTTACGGAGTATATAGAAACAAACATATTTAAACTAATTGGTATGAATGATTCTGGCTATTTTTCTTTAGATAGATTACCAAAGCAGACAGCTCTCGGATATATAAAAGATGAAATTAGCCAGACATGGAGAACAAATGCTTACTCTATTCCGATAAAAGGTGGTTCTGATGGTGGAGCTTTTATTACTGCGCCAGACATGATGAAGTTTTGGGAAGCGTTATTTAACTATGAAATTATAAGCCAAGAATATACAAAAATACTTTTAACTCCTCACATCCAAGTAAATAGTTATCAATCTTACGGCTATGGAATATGGATTGAAATAAGAGAAAACAAGATATTCAAATATCATGTAATGGGATATGATCCAGGCGTCAGTTTTCGCTCGGCCGTATATCCAGACTTAGAGATTACATTAGTTATTCCGTCAAATAAAGGAGCAGGACCCGAAAAATTAATGATAGAAATAGAAGGAGCTTTTTAATTATATGGATATAGAAATTAGATCGTATAGAAAAGAGGATGAAACCGGTTGGGTACGTTGCCGTGTGTTATCTTTTCTAGATACAGCATATTATGATAATGTACTTAGAGAGAAAGAAAAATATGAAAATCCTACTATTGAATTAGTAGCTGTATATGAAAATCAAATTGTGGGTTTAATAGATATTGAATATGAATTAGAAGAACGTACAGTTTGTTCAAGAGGAACTGGTCTTGGCGGCATGATTTGGCATATTGCAGTTCATCCGGATTTCCGTAGAATGAAGATTGGTAATCAACTATTAAATGAAGCAGAAAAGTTAGCAAAAGAACGTAACCTAAATCGCCTAGAAGCATGGACTAGGGACAATCTATGGGTACATGGATGGTATGAAAAGAACGGATTTGTAAACGTAGATTCATATTTACATGTATATTCCAATCATACAGATGAGATAAAAGGTGTAATGAAAAGTAATATAGATCAGTTATATCCAATTCAAACATTTGCTCATTATACAGGTGAAAATAAAGAAGACATAAGAAAACAATTTAAACGAGTGCATGATTGTTTTTGTTTTGAAAAGTATTTTAACTAACAATTCATACGTGTTAAAGTATACATTTATTTTGAATAAAGATGATAAAAGACGTACGAGTCAAAAGTACGTCTTTTTACTTTTATAAATAAGCTTATGGCTATTACATGGTGTAACATAATAAATAGACAATAGTATAATCGGAAATGAATAATACATTAATAAAAAAGTATATATACATTCATCCCTTGTTTATCAATGCTGTGAACGGTAATACTAAATAACATTGAACTTTTATAACAAGGGATGATAATATGATATTCATTTACACGGATTTCGGCGGAACGCATTCAACTGCACTTGCAGCAGCTTATCATTTAAATAAATTACCAATGGATCGTAAGCTAACAAAAGAAGAAATATTAAATGTGGATTACTTTAATAAATTGAAAACTGAAGATATGGGGAAAATTATTTTTCATGGAGTAGATGAAAATGGTAACCCGGTTTATACGATTGGATGCGGCGCATCAAAAATCGTTGTACCTGCGATGAAGCATTTAGGAGAGATTCTGCAAAAACATTATCAAAGTCATGAAAAGATTATTTTTTCTAATACATCACCAACAGTACCTTTACCAATGACTTTTGGCGGTCTGTTTTCTAGAAGGTTTCACATCGACTTTATTGGTGTACCATTACTCGTATGGGGTGCAAAACTTAGCTGTGATAATGTACAAAGACTTGTTAGTTATACGAAAGAAGCCGGACGATTAACAAATGATTATGTTGTGATTTTAGATAATGAAACTTTTAAATAACGTAAGATAAAAGGAAAATCAAGCAAATTTCTTGATTTTCTTTTTAATTTGTGAAAAAGACAAGAAATATTCACATTTATCATCTATCTACTATAGCCAAAACAATAAAGTCCTGTTACTATTACAGGGATATTCTCTTTTCATAACATAAATATATAGAAAAATTAGAAAAGAGGAATTGAATTAAGGGAGGAACAACATGAAGCGTGTTGCTTGGATTACTGATAGTACAACTGCGAGTTTTACAACAGAAGGAGATAACTTTGTTATCCCAATTGAAGTTATTATTGATGGTGTGTCGTACAAAGATTGTGAAGAAGGTGTGCGTGAGCGCGTTTATAATGCTTTAAACGAAGGTAAAACTGTCACTACATCACAACCTAACATAGGGGAAATGGTAGAGTTATTTTCGAAATGCAAAGAAGAATATGAAGAAGGATTTGCAGTTGCTATTAGCGGAAAAGTAAGTGGAACCTATCAAAACATGAAGTTAGCTGCAGAAATGGCAGGTTTCCCATTAACGGTATTAGATAGTGAAACAACAAGTTATCCAATGGACGAACTAATTAGAAAAGCGAAATCGTTATACAATGATGGTATGACTTTACAAGATATACACAAAACATTAGTAGATGAAAAAAGAAGACCTTTCCACGTATTCCCGAAAAGTTTAAAAGGCCTTTATGCAAGTGGACGTGTAAAGGGAGTTCAATTTTTACTTGGAAGTTTATTAAGTGTCAACTTAATATTAGAAGTAAAAGGTGGAGAGCTTTTACTTGAAAAGAAAGTACGTAAAATCCAAAAATGCCGAGAATACATTAAAAATGAACTTGAAAAAGAATTGCCAAAAGTACTTCACATGTTCCATGCTAACGATAAAGATGGAGCTGAAGAATGGATTTCAGATATTAGACAAGCATTCCCTGAAATGGATTTCAAATTATATCCATTACCAATTTCATTTGCGGTACATGCAGGTGAAGGTACAATAGCAATTAGTTATTAAGAAGAAAACCCGTGAATGATTCGCGGGTTTTTTTATTTATAAATGGTGCATACCACGCCACCATCAAGTTGAAGTTTTATAGCACTCTAGAACGAAATTTGTGTTAACTCGAAACAAAAATCTTATTTTATCATTTTTGGGGAGGAACCACAATTTCTTGACTTGATTTGAGATTAAAAATATAAACCTTTTCCTACTGGCTGAACAGTTTCTAGTACAATATCAACCATTTCTTCATTAAGTAGGGTCCTTATAATCCAAGCCGATAGTTCTTGAGCAGCAAAACAACCCGCAGCAGTCGATATATTTCCTTCGTTTACGAAACTTTTCTCAATAACGTCTACACCAAATTCTTTTAGCTGTTCTACTGCTGAGGGATATGTAGTAGCTTTTTTACCAGTTAGTAATTTTTTAGCTCCTAATAGTAGTGAACCAGAACACATAGATCCTATTAATTGTCTTTGAGGATCTACATGAATGCTATTAATATATTGTTGATTTTTATATAAATCCTTTACACCTTTACCGCTTGCAAATATTACAGCATCGGCAAAAGGGATATCAGATATACTTCCTGTCATAGGAATACGTAAGCCAGACATGGATATATGAGTTTTTTCCGTTCCCAATAGTTGAACGTTCCAATCAGAAATACCGCCAACTAAACGTACACGATTTAATAAATCCCATGGTAGGAAAACATCAATATCAGTAAAGTTATCGAAACAGACTATTGCAATTTTCATTTTCTAACCCTCCATTACTGTTATTAACAGTGCCAATTTAATCTTCTAATAAAAAAATGTTTTAACAACTCATTCTAACTCCATATATACGTCCCTTTGTTTACAATATAAACTTCTCCTTTTTATGTTCTATATCAAGTTATAAATCCCTGTATATTACACGTATATGGAGGAGGTGTAGTGATTTTTTAACTTCTCTAAACATAAAAAGATATAAAATTTTTTCTTGGTTTCTATCAAATTTTTTGCACAAAACCAAAATCTGTAGCAATAACTTGTAAGGTATTGTAGATGAGGATTTTTAATATTCTCAAGGAAATTGGTGTAATTTATCACACATACCAATAGAAATAAAAACGTCATCTTTTCTTATAAATCCACAGATAGAAACACGTTTTTAGGGGGCATTCTTACTAATCTATATATAATATGATTTTTATAATTTCCGTAAAATAATTTTGACGTATTTATTTTTTTCAATATAGAATAATATTCATCCATCCCAATTTAACTAATATTATACAAAAGAAATATCTTTTTAGTTTTAAGGGGAAAGGTTAATATGAAAGTAAAGAAACTATTTACGCTTGCAGTACCATTTATCCCACTTTAATGGGCAGTTGATCCCCCCCCCGCCTAACTTCTTTGCTTTCTCTGAATTTTGAAGTGGGGTTCTTACTGCCCATTAAAGTCCGATTGGTTCAACTAATAATCAGTGGGGGATGAAGAAAACCACCACTGATTAAAGTTTCACTTTATGTAGTAAAGCTCTATAAAGAGGGAGATGGGACTGTAAATTACATTTGTGAAATTACAAATGTGTCTAGGTCCTCATTATATAGAAAGCTATCGGAAAGGAACAGTTAATGAGTTATACCAAAAATCAGAAATATATAATAGAAAATAAGTTTCATATAGAGGTGGAATTATATGCCTAAAATTGACAATATGCTAGCAATTCTATGGATGCTTCGTTCAGGTGAAAAAATTACTGCGAAACAAATTTCAGAAAAGTTAGAGATAAATATAAGGACTGTGTATCGTTATATTGATACAATTTCAACTAGTGGCGTACCTATAATTTCAGAACCAGGACATAACGGCGGATACACTTTATTGAACAATTTTATTGAGGCTCCTCTATTTTTTGATTTTGAGGAGCAAACTTCACTATTTCACGCTGCTGTTTTTGCAGAAGAAGCCGGATATTATGGAGGTGAAGCATTAAATAGGGCCATTTCAAAACTAAGTAAATACTCAAATCAAGAGCAAGAAACAAAGATAAACCAACATTTAACTAGTCTTGAAGTAATAAGTCGATTAAGTTCACTCTCTATAGAAACTTTTTTGAAGGAGTTGGAACAGGCCGTAGCTGGCGGGTACTCAGTAAAAATTCTTTACCATAAAAGTGGCGAAAAGCAATTGAATTATAGATTGGTCGATCCATACAGAATTATCTATTGGAATAATAAATGGTATGTAATTGGATTTTGTCATCTTAGGAATGATATCCGTAGTTTTAGAGTAGATCGAATTGAAAGTTTAATACAAACCGAAAATAAGTTTAACCGGCCAGACAATTTTTCAGCAAGTGACTTTTTTATAAAAAGTCTTCTTCCAACTATAGAAGATAAGGAAAGTATTATTTCTTTGGTTATTAATGGGGATAAAAATGTATTGGCTGATATTTGCCAACATTGGTTTTTAGGACATTATTTACAAGAACGGACTTCAAATCAAGCAGTTTTTCTTCTTGAAAAAGATATGATACATAAATATGTACCTTATTTACTTTTACCGTACAATAAATCTATTAAAGTTATTGAGCCAATAAGTCTTAAGAAGAGAATTATTGAAGTTCTGTCTGAATTAATAAAATTTCATCAAGTATGATAACTTCCCTGACGTTAACTGTCAGGGAAGTTATATTATAATAGCTATATAAATTGTGATTGGAGTGTTATTAGATGCAAACAAAAAAAGTTTTTTTATATGTATTTAATACAATGTCAGACTGGGAATATGGATATTTAATTGCTGAACTAAACTCAGGAAGATATTTCAAAAAAGATTTAGCACCTTTAAAAGTAATTACAGTAGGAGCTAATAAAGAAAGGATTACTACTATGGGAGGGCTGAGCATAAAACCAGATATTTCTCTTGATGAATGTACTCTTGAGAGTAAAGATCTTTTAATTTTACCAGGAGGGACTACTTGGGGTGAAGAAATTCATCAACCTATCTTAGAAAGAATTGGCCAAGCTTTAAAGCTTGGCACTATTGTTGCTGCAATTTGTGGTGCAACTGATGCCCTCGCGAATATGGGATACTTGGATACTAGAAAGCATACAAGTAATAACTTAGAATATACTAAAATGGTATGTCCTAACTATAAAGGAGAAAAGTTCTATGAGTTGGGATCTGCGGTATCTGATGCGAATTTAGTTACTGCATCAGGAATAGCTCCTCTGGAATTTGCAATGGAGGTACTGAAAAAAATAGATGTATTTACACCAGATACATTACATTCATGGTATAACCTAAATAAGACTCATAAACCTGAATACTTCTTCCAGTTAATGAATTCAATAAAAAAATGAAATAACTAAAAAGCTCAATTTCTCTATTTTGATTTGCAGAGAAGTTGGGCTTTTTAATTTGGAATTCCCTTATCGATAACGATAAAAATGAGAGACCTAAATAATGGAGAACTCTTATTTAAGTACGCAATTAAATGAGAGCTATTTGAAATCGATTATTTCTTTACCAAAAGGTAAAGAAATGTTTACTATTCAACTCTTATAGGAGTAGCTCCCCATTGCTATTAAGATAGCAGAACAAAATTTCCTTAAATTAAAAATTACGCTATTCTATTTGTAGAATCATAGGAAAGGATGGCGTTTTTGTATGTTTATTCCTGTATCTGATGAATTACAATTATTTGCACAGGAGATTCAAAGTTTTTTATCTCCAAATGCCTTACGGGATCTTGCTAGAGATGTTGGTTTTGTATAACGAACCAGTAAGTATCCTTTGGTTAGTGGTTTATTAAGAATAAGCTTTTTATACAGAATATCTTTGATGTTCGAGATAATATATTTAGATTTATTTAATTCTAAAGAGTCCATTTCCCACCTCATAAATTATAAAATAAAGTAAATTCCCACTTAATTATATCATCATCCTAATTGAAGATTCCGCCTTTTTCCTTGCTACCGATAATGAGACGTTATGTGAGCATTATACAACCTAAAATACAGAACATATCACTTTTCACTTTACCCATATGTAATCTTCTACAGTAATCCTACTCCAGTAGTTCAATAAAGTAATGCTATAATGTCCGTTTATAGGTACATTTCATTAAGTAGAAAATAATAAATCTATTGAGGTTTAATATTTTTGATACTCATAATTTGACATACATAAAACCAAAAGTTGCATGTTATATTATTAGGCACAACAATATAAATAATACCATTTGTTCATTCCGTAAATACTGTTGATAAAAAAGGGGAAAGGATTTTTAAAGATAAAAATAGAAATCTATATAAAAAAATATTTAAATGGTAGGGATAATATGAAAATCGGTAAGTTTGGAGAAGTAAATAACTTAAGTATTGATACAATTAGACATTATATGGATCTCAGTCTCATTATTCCTGAAAAAAAGGGGGGACACTATTTTTTTGATGAGTATTGTCAAACAGATTTAGAACTTATTTTACATTACAAAGACCTAGGGTTTAGCTTGAATGAAATTAAAGAGCTATTTTTTTATAAAAATTTAGCGAAATCTATGAATTACGAAAAAGATACTTTTTACCAATCTTTATTTAAACTGAAATATGACAAGATGGAACAGGAAATAGAACTTTTGGAGAAGAAACGGGATAAATTAAAGAGAGTGTTACATGATTTATTATTAACAAATGAAACTTCTAATTCAATTATAGGGATAGATTTAAGTATACTACATTTACTGACATGTTCTAAGTGTAGCAAAAAATTAATTCTTCAAGATGGAATTATTAATAACAATCAAATTATTGAAGGAATGTTAATTTGTAATTGTGGAGAAGAATACATTATTACTTCAGGAATTATATCTGCTGGTAAATTATTTAAAGCAAATGAGAAAACGTCACTTGAAAATATTATTTCGGATTATATTCATGAAACTGATAATGCATATTTGGAAAATATGCATAGAGAAGGGGAATGGGCGAAAAAGAAACTATTACATTTAGATTTAAATAACAAATTAATACTAGATATAGGATCAGGACTTGGGTTCTTTTTGAGGAGCATTTATGAAGAACTACCCGAAGATTGCCTATACATCGCAGTGGATCGAGATTTCAATAAACTTTTATTTTTAAAAGACGTATTAGCGAGAAAAAATCCGAGAAGAAATATTCTCTTTATCTGTGCGGATTTTTTGAACATCCCTATTCAAAATCGGTCAGTAGATATTGTAATTGATCACTCTGGTACGAGCAATTATAGTTTTGAGCATGAGAATTTTTTACTTCACGAATTAAATCCACTTTTTAAAACGGATTGTTATTTATTAAGTTTATTTATTTTATTTAAAAATTTCAGCTTAAATAGCCAAATTACAAATAACTTTCGAGCAAATTTTACACGTTCAAAAGTAACAAAAGAAATCCAAAATCTACAGTTTCAATTCATAGATGAAAGTACTTCAAATTATTTGAAACGAGGTGGAAAGTACGAGGATTTCTTTGTTCAAGGAGAAGAGATTTATACATATTCATTTTTCGGAAAAAGATAAGATTAACCTCAACATAAAAAGTCTGGCTATAAAACCGGACTTTTTATGTTGATTTATACTTTTTTTGATTAAAAGAAAAGGAGAATGTTAATCTACATATTTAGCACTTACATGACAGTCTCTTGTCGGTATATGTCTAGTAAGAGAAAAGATAGCCAAAGCTAAAGACAATAGAACCAGAGATCCACCAACCCAGGCCATGTTGGCAACATTATGTACTTGTTTTAAAGCTATACCTCCAACTGCAGAGCCGAGTGAAATTCCTATTTGTAGGGCTGAATTATTAAAACTTTGCTGTATATCTGACGTATCTGGGGCAGTTTGGATTAAATAACTTTGTTGAGGTGGTGCAAGCCCCCAACTCAAAGCAGCCCAAACTATCATAACAGGAATAAACAGGATAATAGAAACTGCCGTGAATGGTAATATAAATAAGATTAGAGCAAATAAAGTAATAACTATCACAATACTTTTTGGAGCGCCTATTTTATCTGATAAAACACCACCGAACGCTCCGCCACTTACTGCAGCTATACCAAACACTAAATAAAATATGCTAATCCAATAAGGGCTTAGGTGAAACTTATCTTCTAAAAAAGGAGTAAAATAAGCATATAAAGTATAGTGTCCCGCTAACATAAACATGGTAGCTAGATGAGCAGCGCCTAGTTTTGGACTACACACGGCCTTTAATTGAATAGATAGAGGAGTTCGGTTTTCCTCTCCAGGTATTTTCTCTAAAAATACTGAGATTAAGATGATGGATCCCAATGATAAAATAGCAATACATAAAAAAATAACTCTCCAGCCAAATGTGTTTGAAATTAAAATCCCTAGGGGTACTCCTAGAACAAGTGAAGAGCTAATACCCATATAAATTAATCCTAATGCTTTTGCTCGGTAAGAGGGATGAACAATCTTTGCTGCAATTGTAAGGGAAAGTACTACAACTAAAGCTGTACTCATAGCAGTTAAAATTCTTGCTATCATCATAAAAGTAAAGTTTGGACTGAAATACGTAAGTATATTACCAATTAGAAAAATATAAAGTGAAATAACATACAATTTTTTTCTTTCCACTTTACTTGTGAAAATTAATAATGCAGGACCTGCTATTGCATAAGTAAAGGCGAAAATTGTAATTAATTGCCCAGCGGAACTTAATGAAACATTAAAATCTTTAGCGATGTCTGGCAATATTCCTCCAACAATAAGCTCTACAAGTCCTACTGCTATTGTTGCTAGAGCTAATATAAATACTTTGAAATTCATTTTATGTATTCCCTTCTCGTCATTATTTACCGTAGAACAAAAAAACTCCTGACTACAAACGCTATAATACGCATTTTGTAGTCAGGAGTTATTGGTTCCTGGTAGAGACCCCCAAGCCATATTCTTGGAGTTATACATGATTCTCATATGTAATTAATCAATGTAATAGAAGATACCATATTAAATTCTATATTTCAATAAAAAATTTTGTATTTGTACACGTAATCCTATTATTTATTTTTACCAACATAGAGAACGACAAAAATCTTTAGTTGATAAAGATGGGGTTAACCCTATCTTTTATTTATTTTCCCTTAAAACTTTTCAAATTGTACATATTGCTATTGGGTTGACCCAAGAACTTACAATGTACGTAACATATAGTTAGGCAGGGGGAAAAGTGATGAGAAGTTTACGATTACATATAGAAAATAAAAAAAGCAACCAAGAACTAAAAAATATTTGTCTCTATTCCATTGGGAAAACAGTATCAATACTCGGTAGCTCTATTTATAGTTTCGCATTAGGATTATATGTTTTACAAATCACCGGATCTGCGTTGAATTTCGCGATTACGCTCATTTTAGGAACAATTCCTATGATTGTTTTGAATCCATTTGCTGGTGTCATTGCTGATAAAGTTGATAAAAAGAAACTCGTCGTTTGTATGGATCTACTTAGTGGCTGCTCATTAATAACTGTTTATGTAGTAAGCAGCCACTATGGATTAAACTTATTCATCATTTATACTACAACCTTTCTTATGACGGTATTTACAACCTTTTTTGGAATAGGGTTAGAAGCTGCGAAACCGAATATCGTCTCTAAAGAGAGGCTTATGAGTATTAATTCTATAAGTAAAATTATCGATTCTGTATCTTTAATTCTTGGCCCTATGTTAGGTGGTATCGTTTTTTCAATATTTAATATTAAAACTTTTATAATTATAAACGGTATTTCTTTTATTCTTTCAGGGATAGCATTACTATTTATTCATTTTAGACTGTTCGAGTACAACATAAATGAGCGAAATTCAAAAAGAGAAGTTAATTTTATTAAAGATATAAAAGAGGGGTTTTCTTACTTACTTGAAAAGGAAAGCTTAAAGAATACGTTTCATATTTTAATTTCGTTTAATTTCTTCTTAGGCTTTGCTGTAACTGTTCCATTGCCATATATTATTAACACAGTACTCAATCTTGGTTCTAAGCAATTTGGTATCATTCAAGGGACTTTTCCAGTAGGGATGATAATCGGTGCAATTGTAGTAAAAAAGATAACTGATCGTTTTTCTTACTCTTATCTTTTGAAAAAACTAAGTTCTATGTTGTCAGTTTTTATGATTATTTTAGGAATTCCAGTTTTATTCAAAAGTTTTGAAGTGAATGATTTAGTATTCGTTATTACGTATTGTTTTGTTATGATCTTTTTAGGGTTTATTATAGCGCTAATTGATATTCCTTTAATTTATTTCATGCAAAATGAGATTCCCGATGAATACAGGGGAAGGGTTCTCAGTATTGGAATAAGTATAGGTAAAATGATGCTCCCTATAGCAATGGCACTATCCGGTCTATTATTAAATTATATCCCAGCGTACACCATTCCAATTGTAGGGGGATTCTTATATTTAATAGTAATTAAAGTTTCATCAAATCGTTTCATATTAGAGGTTCATTCGAAAGATTATAGTGCTTAATAGATTCTTAGATTATTTTTAGAATGGATACTGCTACTTCTTTCAAGCTAAGAAAAACAAATACTATAAAACGAAAATTTATTTGGTAAATCGGTTTCATAAATTATAAAAAGCGCAGGATCATCATCCTGCGCTTTTCTATCGTAATTCAGCTGTTTTTCTTATCACAATCTTATCAATATCATCTTCTTCATCACCAATAAATAACCCACGTTCTTTTAAATACGCCTCAAAATATAAATCTGCTTCTGCACGTTCATCATATGGTTTTACAGATAGAACGAAACCTAATTTGTTTTGTTCCTCTAAATGAGAAGTGGAAATGTATGCCGGTACATTGTGGCGTAAAAAGAGTTCTTTAACCGGAATAATCATATCTTTCATTAATTTTGTTAACATACCCATTTCAAACTCGAAATTAAATCGATCTATACTACATAAATCAGCGAATACTACACCAATAAAACCTGTATTATATACTTCTTGATATTCTACTTCCTCGTTACCGTAAAAATTCTTTTCGATTAAATAATTTATAAAGTAAGCAACACCGTCACTTTGTTCAAAAGGCTTCGTTGAAAGAACAAAGCCGATTTTCTTTTGTTTATGTAAATATACACATGACATGTATGCTGAAATGTTATGTTCTTTAAATAGAGAACTTGTTGCCCCAGAAAGACCATCAAGTACGTGATGAACAATTTGAAGTTTTTTACGAGCGAAATAATAGGATTTCTTTTGTAACTCCAATGTATCAATAAAGACAGAGCCGATAAAGCCTGTATTTGAAATGATAGGTGTTTGCTTTTTTCTTCCTCTGCGCTTTGCTTGAGCCATTGTAAAAATCATCCCTTCATGTACAATTAAAATAAAAAGAACGTTTGTTCGTATATTTATATTTTACTATTAAAACGCTATAAAGTAAAGGGTTTTTGACGAAAAAAACAACAAAAAAGACACCTGTAAAAGGTGTCTTAAACGCTGTAGGGAAGAGGGTTCATCCATACAATTTATATTATGATACAGAAACAATCTCTTCTGTATCTTCTACATCTAAATGACAGTCCATAGTACGAACATCTTGATCTTCATGACTTCCGAAATAAATAGTAATTTTCATATGTATCGCTCCTTTATTCTAGGAATACCTAAAATAATTACTAGTAATGTTAATATTTATTATATACCACTTTTTTCATTCCGACAACGTTATATCATATTTAATTCTTTTAGAAGACAAAGTGTGATTTATAGAGATATTTTTATAGAAATAGGTATATTTCTTATATGTTATATTTAATACTGAAAGATTCGAATTTGAATTTTTATGAAAGGGGAAAAATGAATGAATTTTAAAAAGTTACTAATAGATAATTTTACATATAAAACTTCATATATTGCGCGGCAGGCACAGGGAATGAATGTGAAAGAAACGAAGGATTACATTGCTGTCGACTGTGGTTTGCCTGCAGATACATTTAATATCATTACTTTACTAAACAATAATGTAACAGAAGGTATCGAGAAATTATATAAGGAGGTAGCATACTTTAATCAAAAGAAATATCCAATGAGTGTTTGGTTTTGGGATGAGAAGCTAGAGGGTAATATAAAGAATGAATTAATAAAGCTTGGATTAAAAGAAGCAGAACAAAATATCGCGATGGTAGCAAACTTACATACAATACATCCAACAACAAACTTGCCAGAAGGTTTTACGATACAAAAAGCATCTTCGTCAGGACAAATTAAAAAGTTTGGAGAAGCGTTAGCTAGTCTATTTGGTACATCCGAGGAAGTTATACATGTACAAGCATTCTACAATCAAACTGCTTCTTTCCATTTATGGAATAGTGAAAATATGAAACTGTACTTAGGGTTTTATAAAGATGAAGTCGTATCGGTTGGTTCATTAGTGTGTACACAAGATAGTATTGGTATTTATGATATAGCAACGAAAGAAAGAATGAGGGGAAAAGGATTTGGCTCTACTATGTTTAATTACCTGCTGCAAGAAGCAAAGGAATTAAACGTTGCTCAATGCGTATTGCAAGCTTCACCTGATGGGATTAATATTTATAAAAAGTCTGGTTTTCAATCTGTTGGACAAATGACTGTATTTGAAAATCGACATTTATTTGAATAAATTACCCAAGCCAAATTGCTTTCATGTAGGAGTTAATACATCATTATGAAAAAGATATATATCGTTACAATACTTTGCATCTTTATAGTAATAGGTACTTTTGTTTTTCATAAAGTAAATGAACTTAAGTACACAAAAGCTATTAATCAATCGAATTATATAAAAAACATTGCACATAGAGGGGCTTCGGCGTATGCACCGGAACATACAATTGCTGCGTATAAATTGGGACAACAATTAAAAGGCGATTATATAGAAATAGATCTTCAAATGACAAAAGATGGACATTTAGTAGCTATGCATGATGAAACAGTAAATCGTACTACAAACGGTACAGGGCTAGTTAAGGAACATACATTAGAAGAATTAAAGAGATTAAATGCAGGTTCTTTTTTTAATGAAAAACATCCAACTTTAGCAAAGAAAGAATATGAAAATGCTAAAGTTCCAACACTAGAAGAAGTAATTGAAGTGTTTGGGCATGACGCGAACTATTATATTGAAACCAAATCACCTGATGAATATCCAGGAATGGAAGAAAGGTTATTAGAAATTATCAATCACTATGGAATACAGGATAAACTTATTATTCAATCATTTAGTGAAGAAAGTTTGCAAAAGCTACATAGTTTATATGTTAATATACCTCTAGTCCAATTACTATCTTACAAAAAGGCAGTTCAATTAACTGAATCAGAGATAAAAAAGTATAAAACATACTGCATCGGTCTTGGTATGAACTACAAATATATTGATGCAGCTTATGTAAAGAAAATAAAGAAACATGGATTAGAAATTCATCCATTTACTGTAGATAATGAAACAGACATGAAAAAGCTAATTTTATGGGGAGTGGACGGGATGTTTACGAATTATCCGGATCGTTTACATTCATTATTAAAGTCTTAATTAAAAGATATTATTTTTAACGTAATAGTTTATAGAGGTTTTCGAGTAATATATAATTAAATTAATCTATTTAAACTAAAAAGGAGTGTAAGTAGGATGAATATATTAGCTGTTGTTCCACGCCTCTATGTTTCAGACTTACAAACTCATCTAGAATTTTACAAAGTACTATTAAAGCAAGAAAAACCACAGGAATTTCAAATGAATGGAACGCATGTGATTAGATTTACAAATTTACTTTTAATTGAAGAATTAAATGAAACAATTAAGAATCATGTTGCTGCAACGATCGTAATTGATGATCTCAATGAAGTAAGAAAACTAATCTTAAACTATAACGGCGTAATGATTACTGAACCAATACAAGTACCCACAGGTATAAAAATGATAGTTCGTCATCCAGATGGTAATATCATTGAATACATAGAGCCGACATTGAAATGAAATCCGAAAAAGAATCCAATAAAAGTATTGGATTCTTTTTATTTAGCGCTAAGTGACTAACTTAAAGCAGTACAATTTTGAACTTATTAATAAAATATTACATTGAGTATAATTTTTTATAATAATCATCAGAAAGTAACGAAAATGTAATGAATTTTAACTACGCTTTTTATATTTTTTTGATACACTGGCTACGAGAGGAATACCGATTAATGTAGGTAAAAACCAAAACCATATAGGCGGCAATAAATTAATAATAGGAATATGAATACCGATGTTTACTAATAACGCGGTAACGGCACCAATATAAGAACCTAACATACCTCTAATATGGTGGTGAAGCCAATTTTTCCAACGTTTTTTTCGTGCAAGGTAGCCATAAATCGCAAATGAATAAGAGAAAATTGCTACATAAAATAAATATGCGATTTTATCCCAGTTTATAATGGATAGTATAATTGCAGTAAGGGTGATCACAACATAGGATGCATGATATATTTCACCCCATTCCGTATGTTTTCCTTTCTTCTTTTGAGCAACCATCGCTACAATACCGGTAATTAAGCATATTGTTCCAAATAATATGTGGATGGTTAAAAGAATGTTAAAAATGCTCATAATAATTCCTCCTTTTTTATTTTTATAGTATTGCAGTATAGGAGAAAAGTTGAAACGTATTGTTTATTCACGTTAATATGTTGAAATGAAGGAGAGACTTCCATGTTTACATCTATTACATATTTACAATCTGGGAATGACAAGCAACAAAAAGTATATGATGTTTTAAATAAACTAAACATAATGGAGGATTTAGCTTTGTATAGCCCCGTTCTTTGCGGGACAATTCCTATAAGAATTGATACGCTTCAATCTGACTTAGATATAGTAATGGAAGTACATAACTTTGATGTTTTTGAACAAGAAATGAGATCTTTATATGGCTCTTATGAAGGATTCAAAATAAAAAAGAAAAAAATTAAAAATACCGAATCGATAAAAGTAAATTTTGAATTTGAAGGTTTTGAATTTGAATTATTTGCTCAGCCTAAGCCAGTTCGTAACCAAAATGCATATAGACATATGATAGTAGAGCACATGTTATTAATGCAGTATCCTCATATAAGGGAAGAAATTCTTCTCTTAAAAGAGAACGGTTTAAAAACAGAACCTGCTTTTGCTCAAGTATTAAACATTGACGGGGATCCTTATGAAGGACTTATTGTGTTGGGGCAGGAAATGCGGTTGTGGTAAATAAAATACACAAAAACTCCTCTATAGAAAAAGAGGAGTTTTTGTTATGCCGTTAGCTTACAAATTAATTCACTCAACAATTTAATCCCGTTAGTCATTTGCTCTGGAGAAGCATATCCGTATGATAAACGAATGTATCGATCTGATTCTTCTTCATAGATACGTCCCGGGTTTAAAAGAACTCCTTTTGATAGCGCCTCTGAAAATAATTTCTTCATCGGAATGCTAGGTATTACCTTTAGCCATATAAAAAATCCACCACTAGGTATATCCCAGGTGGCAATATCTGCACAATACTTATGTAAAGCTTGTATCATGATTTGTCTTCGTTCTTTTAATTGAATTCTTACATTTGCTACATGTTCTTCATAAAAACCTTTTTTTATCCATTCAGCAGCAACTCTTTGAGATAAAGAGCTCGATCCATAGTCTGTTTGCATTTTTATATCTGACAATCTTTCAATAACTGGTTCAGGTCCAATAATCCACCCAATTCTAAGTCCTGGGCTAAGTGTTTTAGATAGGCTCCCAATATATAATACATGTCCATGTTTATCTATCGACTTTAAAGGAGCTGGAGGTGGTTCATCAATCCATAACTCGCGGTAAATATCATCTTCAATAATAGGTAGCTGGTCCTTTTCACATATTTTTATTATTTCTTTTCTTCGCTCTTTAGACATTAATATCCCTGTTGGGTTTTGAAAACTAGGGATAGAATATAAAATATTTTTCTTTTGACTATATTTAATGCGTTTTAATAATTCGTTAGGTAATATACCGTGAGGATCCATAGATATACCAGATAGATTAATATTTGCTGATTGAAATACATGAAGTGAATATAAGTAAGAAGGTTGTTCAAGTAAAACAGTTGATTCTCGATGCAAAAGACCAATTGATATTAATTGCAATGCTTGTAATGCACCAGAGACAATTAATATAGAACCCGGTGATACATGTATTCCGAATGATTTTACGTATTTGCTTATTGCTTCACGTAACGGATAAAATCCTTTTTGTTCCTCATATCCAAAATAATCTAATTCCTCACTTACTTTTTTCATAATGGACTGCATCGTTTCTAGCGGAAAAAGATGAGGAGCAAGTTCGCCTTTACTAAGATGGATAAGTTTGTTATTTGCTTCTGCTTCATTTATTTCTCGTACCATTAACTTGCTTGGTTTATGAATACCGGCTTTTACATATTCACTCCAATCGGGCGGGGGATTCGTCGCTAATAGTGACCATGTATTATTCGTTACAATTGTTCCTGCTCCAATTTTCCCTTGAATCAATCCATCAGCCATAAGTTCATCTAGTGCAGTTATTACAGTACTACGATTTACTTGAAATAATTTCGCTAACTGCCTTTGACTAGGGGTCTTACTTCCAATTGGCCATTCTCCATTTTCAATTTTTTCTTTCATATAATCTACTATTTGCCGATACTTAGGCAGTTTTTTACTAGTTGTCATCAAAAAACTCCTTCGTTCACTTGAAAAATACCAAGTGGTTGGTTTTTACGATAATAAACTGGTTGAAGACATTGTATCAACTATTACATATGATGAAAAGAAATAATTGGTAATTTGAAAATGGTTGGTTTATTAGGGAGGGAGAGACAACATGCATAATAAAAAATGGGATTTACGCATTATATGTGCTCACGCTTTTACGATTCTTATATGGGGATCTGCTTTTCCAGCAATTCGTTTGGGGCTTGAATCTTATACGCCTGAACACCTTACTTTACTACGCTTATTAATCGCCTCATTTATACTTTTGTTATTTTCATTTATATACAAACTACGACTACCGGATTTAAAAGATATCCCAGCAATTTTTATATTTGGTGCTTTAGGGTTTACTATTTATCACATCGCATTAAATTACGGCGGAAAAACAGTAAATGCTGGGTCTGCAAGTTTAATTGTTTCCGTCACACCTATAGTAACGGCAATTCTTGCTTCTGTTTTTTTGAATGAAAAAATGAAATTAAATGGTTGGATTGGTGGCGTAATTAGTTTTATAGGAATTGCTCTCATATCATTTAGCCAAGGAGATGCTATTCAATTAAATAGTGGGGGATTTTTTATACTATTAGCAGCAATTTCAGAAAGCTTATATTTTGTTTTCCAAACATCTTACTTAAAAAAATACGGCTTCTTACCATTTACCATATATACAATATTGTCTAGTACGGTATGTATGCTTATTTTCTTACCCGGTGTTTATCAAGAAATACTAGCAGCTCCTCTTGAAGTTAACTTGAGCGTTATATATTTAGGTGTCTTTCCAACAGTACTCCCATATATTGCATTGGCCTATATTATATCTCGTGCTGGTGCTTCTGAAGCAACAAGTTCTCTATATTTAACGCCAATAACTGCATGTTTTGTCGCTTGGATATGGTTAGGAGAAGTGCCAACTTTAATTTCGATAATTGGCGGAGGGATTACTATACTTGGAATTGTGATTGCTCATATACCAGTATTAAGAAAAGAAAAACATAGGAATCTAGCAAATAATCAATCCGTATAATGTAATTAAATAATGATTTTATGATACTTTTTTATATAGTTTCTTTCTTATGTTGATAAATATAATATTTTGTATTTCAGTTAAATATTGTATGTTACATTTTATGTAGTAATCATTTTAAAAGGAGCTGACAACATAATGAATGGAAAAAGAAATATTTTCACATGTATTTCTATTGTAGGAATCGGACTAGCTAGTTTTTCTAATTCTAGTTTCGCAGCAAGTGTAACAGACAATTCAATACAAAATTCTATTCCTGTAGTTAATCAACAAGTAGCTGCTGCAAAGGAAATGAAACCATTTCCCCAGCAAGTTAATTATGCAGGTGTTATAAAACCGAATCATGTGACACAGCAAAGTTTAAATGCTTCTGTAAGAAGTTACTACGATAATTGGAAAAAGAAATATTTGAAAAATGATTTATCTTCTTTACCTGGTGGTTATTACGTAAAAGGAGAGATTACGGGTGATGCGGATGGGTTTAAGCCACTTGGAACTTCAGAAGGTCAAGGGTATGGGATGATAATTACAGTATTAATGGCTGGTTATGATTCGAATGCTCAAAAAATCTATGACGGTTTATTTAAAACAGCAAGAACTTTTAAAAGCTCTCAAAATTCTAATTTAATGGGATGGGTTGTCGCAGATAGTAAAAAAGCACAAGGTCATTTTGATTCTGCTACTGATGGGGATTTAGATATTGCGTATTCTCTTCTTCTTGCTCACAAGCAGTGGGGATCAAATGGAGCAGTTAATTATTTAAAAGAAGCACAAGACATGATTACAAAAGGTATTAAAGCTAGTAATGTTACAAATAATAGCCGACTAAATTTAGGAGATTGGGATTCTAAAAGTTCACTTGATACGAGACCATCTGATTGGATGATGTCACACCTTAGAGCATTTTATGAATTTACAGGTGATAAAACTTGGGTCACTGTTATTAATAATTTGTACGATGTTTATACGCAATTTAGTAATAAGTACTCTCCAAATACAGGACTTATTTCAGATTTTGTTGTAAAAAACCCACCACAACCCGCACCTAAAGACTTTTTAGATGAGTCAGAATATACAAATGCATATTATTACAATGCTAGTCGAGTACCTTTAAGAATTGTAATGGACTATGCGATGTACGGTGAGAAGCGAAGTAAAGTCATTTCTGATAAAGTATCTTCATGGATTCAAAATAAGACGAATGGAACTCCTTCTAAAATTGTGGATGGTTATCAATTAAACGGATCCAATATTGGTAGTTATCCAACTGCTGTATTTGTGTCACCGTTTATTGCTGCAAGTATAACAGATAGTAATAATCAAAAGTGGGTAAATAGCGGTTGGGATTGGATGAAGAATAAGAGAGAAAGCTATTTTAGTGATAGTTATAATTTATTAACTATGTTATTTATTACAGGAAATTGGTGGAAACCTGTACCTGATAATAAAAAGATACAAAATCAAATAAATGATGCAATTTATGATGGATACGATAATTAATTAAATTTGAGAATGGTTAATTAAAAAGGAATTAGCATAAGCTAGTTCCTTTTTAATATCTTGTAAAACATTATCCATTCTAAAATTCGCATAGATATACTTGTTTTTTTCATATACATAGTTATTGATGATTCTATGTTTTTGTGAAGGGAGGGTATTTCTTGGAAAAAGTATTATTTTTCGGGGACCCAGGTATTGATGACTCATTTGCCATTATGTATGGTTTACTGCATCCCGAAATTGAAATTGTCGGTATTGTAACCGGATACGGAAATGTTGAGCATATACATGCTGCACATAATGCAGCGTATATTTTACAGTTAGCAAATAGACAAGACATTCCTGTCATTAGTGGTGCAACAAAACCACTTACAGAAGAAATCACTACGTACTACCCTGAAATTCACGGAGCAGAAGGATTAGGTCCCATCCATGTTCCAGAAAAAGTATTATCTATTCCAATATACAATTTTGGCAGTATTGCTGCGATTCTTATAAAGTACGGAAAAGATTTAACGATTGTTGATGTAGGAAGATCTACCTCGTTAGCAATTGCTTTTAATTTATGGAATGATTTAATGCTAAATGTAAAAGGAATCTATTTCATGGGTGGTGTTTTTTTAGAAGTAGGAAACGTTACGCCATTAGCTGAGGCAAACGTGTATGGCGATCCTATAGCAAGTAAAATTGTTTTCCATCAAGCAAAGAATTTATTAATATTCCCTTTAAATGTAACAAACAAAGCTGTGTTAACACCAAATGTATTTAACTATATTCAAGCTAATACAAAGAATCCATTTCATATGATAATGAAACCAATGTATGATTACTATCTATCCGCATACAAAAAACTTAATCCATCTATCGAAGGACCTTTGCTACATGATGTGGTTGCAATAAGTGGATTAGTAAATCCAAGTTTTTTTGGATTTGTGCATCGTACAGTAAATGTAGATACATACGGAGATACGAAAGGACAAACATTTGCTGATTTTCGCCCTAGCTCTATATCTGAAGGAGCCCATATAGCATTAGAAATAGATGAACAAAAATTCATTCAAGATTTTATAAAAACCATGTTATAAGTTGGTGTGGACAAAGGGAATTGTTTCACTACGTTGAATATAAACATACATCCTCTATATAAGGGAGCTTACAATATTGAATGTCCAGTTAAAGGTTGTTACGAGAGAAAATTGGGAAGAAGCATTAAAGCTACAAGTTAAAGAAAATCAGTTGAAATTTGTTCCATCCGTAGCAGTTTCACTTGCTAAAGTATATATAAAACCAGATGGTGACAATGTAGAGTACGTGCCATTTGCGATATATGATGGCGACCATATGGTTGGTTTTATTATGCATGCTGTTGTAAAAGAGACATCGGATATGTATTGGATTAACGGATTTATTATTGACCAATCGCAGCAAGGTAACGGTTATGGAAAAGCGGCCTTACAGGAAAGTATATATTTAATAAAAAATACGTTTAAGGCGTGTAAAGAAATTAGATTAACAGTACATAAAGATAATATCTCTGCAAAGAAACTATATGAAAGTTACGGTTTTCAGTCACTGGGACATGATTATGATGGCGAGCAAGTATATCGCTTATTCGTTTAATTATTATGTAGCAAAGGTGTGAAATGAATTATGCAATTTACTGAAGTGAAAATTGAAGTATTCACCCCTGAAGAATACATTGAAATGTTGAGGAATGAGTTAAATAAACTTGGTGCTTGTAAAACGGGAGAATATGATTATTGTCTGTCCTATAGTTCTGTGAAAGGATACTGGAGACCATTAAAAGGCGCATCACCTTTTAATGGGGAAATTGGTCATATTTGTGAAGGGCAAGAATGTAAAATTGAAATAAAGTGTAAACGAGAACTTGTAAAAAATGCTCTTGAAGTTATCAATAAAATTCATCCGTATGAAACACCTATGATTTATATTATCCCGATATTAAATGACTATTTTAATCAAATATAAAGTAAATGAATGGGAGGAATAACAATTGGAAAATAAATTTCATCATATTGTTCGAGCTGTTATGGTAAAGGATAAAAAATTGTTAGTGGCTGAATATATTGGCCATCATTATTTTTTACCAGGTGGTCATGTTGAAATTGGCGAATCAGCTGAGAATGCATTAACAAGAGAGATAAGAGAAGAACTCGGAGTAAATTGTAGTATAAAACAATTTTTAGGAGTCATAGAAAACCAATGGCAAGATCGAGAAGTTCTTCACCATGAAATCAATCATATTTTTGAGATAGATTCACAAGAGTTACATATTGATTTCATACCAAAATCTAAAGAATCTCATTTGGCGTTTCACTGGATAGATTATAATCAAGAAGCTTTACATACTTATAAAATCATGCCAGAACCTTCAGTTAAAGAGTTACTAGAAAGAAAATTAAGTGATGAACTACTAAACTGTTGGATTAGTAATTTTTAAAAACCTCTATTAATAATAAATTCGTCCAGCAAAAAGAGATTAAAAAAATAGGCTGAAAAACAAGGTACATCACCTAGTGTAAGTTCATATTTTGTTGATGTACGTATTCAAGTATATAGCCATTTGTTTCTACTTTGTTTATTAAAATTTATTAACTTCAATATGTGGACGGAATTTATATTTATAAATGGAGGGGTTTCATAATGAATCAGTTTCAACAAGAACTACAATCATTAAACCTTAATGATTATCAAACTGGTAATGTTGTGTATTGGGATCAACAACAAAGTCAATATCCATACTACTACATTCAAGACGATGCACGTCGTTGCGGCGGATGCGGAGGTTGTGGCGGATGTGGCGGCAGATGTGGTGGTTGTGCAGGTCGTTGCGGCGGATGCATAGGATGCGCTGGATGTTTCGGTTGCTTTAATTGCTGGAACTGGTGGATCATTTAAGTATAGAACATCAAAGCTAATTTACTTGAAAGAAAGGTGTGAAAACTATTTTGCACTTTTCTTTCAAGCTGTAATTTTTATGTGTATTAAGGGGGATTTATTTGTATACATATGATAAGTTGATTGCTTGGGTAGAAAATATAAAAGAACAAAACCATAGCTCTGCAACAGCGCTTTGCATAATGAAAGATAACAAAATTGTACTGGAGCATTATAGTGGCTATCACTCAAATACATCTACAAGCAAGAAAGTAACAGCATCTTCACAATTTAACGTTGCTTCTGCTAGAAAAAGTTATTTAGGATTAATGATAGCGTATGCGCTTTACGAGGGGAAAATAAACTCTATTGATGATGAAGCGATAAAATATTTTAAAGACTTTGATCCTGTATTGCTTAGTAAAACGACGATAAGACATTTAGTAACACATTCGCACGGATTAGAAGAAACGAATGACGGGATAATTTTTCGTGAATTTGAACCGGGGCAAGGATGGGCGTATAGAGATATTAATGTAAGAATGATGACACGTCTTATTTATCAGCTATATAACAAAAGTTTTCCTGAATTGTTAAAAGAGCGTGTGTTTAAACCTGCTAATTTCCAAGAAACAGGATGGAGAATACAGCAAGATGATAATTTAGTTGCAGTTGTTGATGATCCAAATAAAGACGCAATTAGTGAAATTGGTACAGTAGATGACGGTACTGAAAAAAATCTGTTTGTCTCCGCTAGAGAATTTGCACAGTGGGGCAACCTTCATTTAAATCAAGGTATGATAGATGATAAACAAATTGTTCCAAAAGAAGTTATAAAAATCGCTACGAGTTTGCAGAGTCCAACATATGCAAATAAAGAGCTACCACAAAATGGCTTGTTTTGGTTCGTTCAAAATGAACCTGCACAATTAAGTGAACTAGGCGAACGTGTACCAAAAGGCTCGTATCAAATATTAGGAATTACGGGACCAACTATATTAGTAATACCTGAATATAATGTAGTTGTTGCGAAAATGTATAATAAAAGATACAACTACGGCGGTGATAATTATTTATATTATTTACGTGAATTTAGTAATTTAGTCGTTGATACATTTCGTAACAGTAATAGGGCATAATTACTCCTATAACAAAAAGGAGTGATTGAAAGTGAAAGATAAAGTGAACAAAAATAAAAAGCAAAATATAAAAGATGTAAATACAGAGCAAAATGCGATCTATAGCGATCCAAAAGATGCAGCTAATATGCAAACGGTACCGCAGCCGAAAGATTTTGATGAAATTGAATATTAATTTTCCGTTTATCCGACCATATGATGAATCAAAAATACATCTTAAGTCCCATCACATGATTGAAAACTTTTGGTACTCTATATACATAAGCATTTGAAAATGTCTTATCTTAACAAAGCTTTCTTTAAGTAAATCTAATATAACCTGCAGAAAGACACTTCATAATGGAGTGTCTTTTTGTGTACATGAATTCAATTTCCATTTTTCATGCAGTATCTTGCTTTTTATGATGGTTATACTAACTGTGAAAATTCATGTCACGATAAAAGAAGGGGACAGTTAGTATGAAACAAACTTCTATAAATCCGTTACTAATTGTTCTAGGTACAATCATTGTTCAAATTGGCCTTGGAACAATTTATACATGGAGTTTATTTAATCAGCCCCTTGTAAGTAAGTTTGGATGGAACCTTAATTCAGTTGCTATAACTTTCTCCATTACAAGCTTCTCTTTATCATTTTCAACATTATTTGCAGGAAAGTTACAGCAAAAATTAGGGCTTCGAAAACTCATCGCTACTGCAGGGATTGTGCTGGGACTCGGTTTAATACTTAGTTCACAAGTTTCCTCCTTACCATTACTATATTTATTAGCTGGTGTAGTAGTTGGTTATGCCGATGGAACTGCTTATATTACATCATTATCTAATTTAATTAAATGGTTTCCAAATCGAAAAGGACTTATTTCTGGTATATCTGTTTCTGCATATGGAATGGGCAGCTTAATCTTTAGATATATAAACGGAAGTCTTATCGATAGCCTTGGGGTATCACAAGCCTTTTTATATTGGGGGATTATCGTCTTACTTTTAGTATTAATCGGATCGTTCTTCTTACGTGAAGCAATAGTAAGTAACACTGTAGCTGAGACTTTACACAATGATTATACACCTCGTGAAATGATGCGAACGAAACAAGTATATCTTTTGTTTTTTATGCTATTCACATCGTGTATGGGCGGTCTATATTTAATCGGTATGGTCAAAGATATCGGAGTGCAGCTCGTTGGACTTAGCGCAGCAACTGCCGCTAACGCCGTTGCAATGATTGCAATTTTTAATACAGTAGGTAGAATCGTTCTTGGAACGTTATCAGATAAAATAGGTCGAATGAAAATCGTTTCTGCAACGTTTATTATTATTGGATTGTCAGTCTTTACTTTAAGTTACATTCCTCTAAATTATGGAATTTATTTTACTTGTGTAGCAAGTGTCGCCTTTTGTTTCGGTGGTAATATCACTATATTCCCAGCAATTGTCGGGGATTTCTTCGGATTAAAAAACCATAGTACAAATTACGGGATTATATACCAAGGGTTCGGATTCGGTGCACTTGCAGGAGCATTCATCGGGGCGCTTCTTGGAGGATTTGAACCAACCTTTATTATAATCGGCGTTCTTTCTGTTATCTCTTTCGTTATATCTATTTTAATTCGTCCACCAAAAACAGAAAAGAAAAAAGAAACACAACATTTATATCGGAAAGTAGCTTAATTTTAAAAAGAGTCCTCATAATATCGTTACAATCGTTCTAATTGGTTTAGGAATGTTCATTCTTTTTCGCAGTAATACAATAGAATTATTTTACTAATACGTTCAAACTAACGGAAGTTTTAAGTAAAAAGAATCAAACGCGGTAAAAAGCCGTACTACAAATAAAATGTAGTACGGCTTTTTACAATTTTAGTGAAATGAAACAGTGCACTACGACTATTAAGTTAGACAGGATATTACGATTATTAAATTGAATAGATACTTTAAAAGGAGCGTGATGATTACAATGAAAATAGTAAAACAATGGATCCAAGAAGATAGTGATTACATAAGAGAAAAAGTAATTGAATATAATCAAAAACATATTTCAGATGAAGAGAAAAAGCCTTCAGAAAAAATTAGTTTTATAGTGAAAAATGAAGATGAAGAAATAGTAGGTGGAATAACTGCAATTACATTTTGGCATCACGTACATGTTGATTTCCTGTGGGTTTCTGAAGAATATAGACACGAAGGTTATGGAACCAAGTTAATAAAACTTATTGAAGAATTTGCAATTGAAAAAGAGTGTAGCCTAATCAATTTAGATACTTTTAGCTTTCAGGCACCTGCTTTTTATAAAAAACATGGATATAAAGTAATTGGAGTAAGTGAAAATCACCCTAAAGGGCATAATCGATACTATTTGGAAAAAAGGTTAGAAAATATATAGAATCCCAAAATCAATCAAACCATAAAGAGCATACGTTGAATAATTACTTTCAAAATACGTTCTTTTTATTTAGAAATGAAGGGGGATCAATTATTACCTTTACTAAGGATAGATAAATGAAATACTCTATTAATTTTTTTATATTTTAAAACGATTAAATGGTAGAATGTAACAAAGATAGAAAATTCCCATTATTAGAGGTGGACTTAGATGAAGAAAGTAAATGTTACATATGCAATTTTATACGATAAAACAAACGAAAAGATCTTAATGGTTAAAAATAAAGGGAAGAATGGTTCTTATTACACACTACCAGGTGGCGCGGTTAAATTGGGAGAAACGTTAGAAGAGGCAGTCATTCGGGAAGTGAAAGAAGAAACCGGTCTACATACAACTGTAAAGGGTATTTGTTACATTAGCGAAGCTTTTTTCGAGGAGAGAGGACACCATGCAATATTCTTTAATTTTTTAGGTGAAATAATTGGCGGGGAAACAAATATAACAAGGCCAAAAGAAATTGAAGAGATTACTTGGATGGAATTACATATAGCATCACCGCATTTACGTATACCAGAACATTTAGTAAATATGTTAAAAAAGAAAGAAACGGTACCTTACTTTTTTAACGGAACAATCATTCATCAATCTTCATAAAACTATCATTTCATGTAAGGCGGGGAAAAAATGGAGTTTATCGTTAATCATAAACATTTCACTCAAGCACTTTCAGAAGTAAGTAAAGCAATATCTACGAAAGCTGTAATTCCTATACTATCCGGTATAAAAATAACTGCAGATCAATCTGGAATTACTTTAATCGCAAGTAATTCAAATATTTTCATCAAAAAATTTACCCCTAGTTCCATAGATGACGAACAAATTACGACTATTTTAAAAGTAGGAACAATTGTTGTACCTGCAAAATACTTCATTGAAATTATAAAGAAAATGCCAAGCGATATAGTAATAAAAAGTAAGAATGAGCAAACAATTACCATACAATCAGGAGAAATCACATTAAACTTAAATGGCTTTCCAGCGAATGAATTTCCTAACGTACCACAAATAGACGATCATGCAGAAATACAAATAGAAACAAAACAATTGATTGATGCGTTTAAACAAACAGTCTTTGCGGTAGCGAAAAATGAATCTAGACCCGTTCTTACTGGCGTACATATCGAGTTAGACTATAACAAATTAATATGCGCTGCAACTGACTCTCATAGACTAGCTATACGTGAAACACTAATTTCTACTAATATGAAAGCGAATTGTATTGTACCAAGTGCAACCATTAATGAGCTTTTAAAATTAATGAACAGCAATTTAGAATTCGTTTCTATTTATCTATCAGAAAGTCACATTATTTTTACATTCGGCACAACTACGTTATATTCACGACTAATTGAAGGGAAATATCCTAATATTTCTACTCTCATTCCAAATGAATTTCAAACCGTCATTAACATAGATAGACAAAGAATGTTACAAGGGGTAGATCGATCAAGCTTATTAGCAAGTGAATGGGCAAATAACAATGTTAACTTAGAAATTGTAAACGAATCTACAATTCAAATTTCTTCTAACGCTTCTCAGATTGGAAAAATATCTGAGACTCAACAGATAGATGTAATTCAAGGTAAAAAACAATTAAATATATCTTTCGATGGACGATTTATGTTGGATGCTTTAAGGGCAATAAAAGAAGAAACGGTTACTTTAAGCTTCAGCGGTTCTATGAGACCGATATTAATTGAAGCAGGGACACAATCTGCAGCAGTACATCTTATATCTCCAGTAAGAACTTATTCATAACAAGGGAAGGAATTACATTATGTACAAGCACACTTTATGTTTTATAAAAAGAAATGAAGAGATACTTATGTTAAATAGAGAATATGACCCTGTAAAAGGGTTATGGAATGGGGTAGGAGGAAAGATAGAAAAGGGAGAAACACCTCTAGAAAATGCAATTCGTGAAATAAAAGAAGAGACTAATATAAAAGTTACGCATGATCAAATTCAATTTAAAGGCATCATTAAATGGGAGGATTCTTCATATTCTGGCGGAATGTATGTTTATCTAGTAGAGTTACTTCATGAATTTATATATCACACTCCAAAAAAAGTCTCAGAAGGAATTCTAGATTGGAAAGAGATTTCTTGGATTCTTAGTGATTATAATTACGGCGTAGGAGAGATGATACCTAAATTTTTAGTTGAAGTGCTCCACAATGAATTCATATTAGAGCATAATTTTATTTTATCTAATCATAAATTAATAAATTATAGGAATCAGAAATTGGTTAAGCAGGATAGGTTACTTACTTCTTTATATAATACTATTCGCTTATAAATAACAAACTAAGAGAAAATGAAAATTTCAGATAGGAGATTCGATATGTGGACAACAAATATTATCAAAACTCCAAGAATAATATGGCTTATATTTTAGGATTTATAGCAGCGGATGGTGTCATACAAAAAGAAAATCAATGTGTTAGTGTATCACAAAAAGAAAGTTATATTTTAGAAGATATAAAAAAAGAACTAAAAACAAATCAGCCGCTCTACCAAAACAAAAAAACAGGTGTATATATGCTAAATATTAATAGCAAAACAATAAAAGACGATCTTATGAACATTCACGGAATTAAGCCATGTAAATCTTTTAACATTGAATTTCCTTTCGTGCCTGAAGAATATTTACATCACTTTGTTCGTGGGTATTTTGATGGGGATGGTTACGTCAATTATGAAACTTATACAGTTAGTTTCGTAGGTGGATCATATAATTTTATGAATTCTTTACATCAAATTCTTCAAAATCGCAATTTACGAGCCGATTTACTAAATCAAAACAAACATTATCGCGTTATTTTATCTGGAAGAAAATCAATACAACTATTTTCCAATTGGATTTATAAAGACAAAGATATTTATTTGCATAGAAAATATGAAGTGTTTCAGAAAGAGAATCTGAGTTTAGACCAATTACAAGATCGAAAATTAAAACAAACTCAAACTGTTGTTAAACAAAGAAAACAAAATTTCCTTAAAGAATATATGAAAAATAAATGTAGTGCTACAGCTTGCTCTAATTTAAAAATAAGCGAATCCACTTTTAAACGTTGGTTAAAAAATGATAATCAATTTAAAAAAGACTATGAAAGAATTCATTCATTATAAAAATGCAAGAAACCTTAGTATCTCTATGCTAAGGTTTTTAATTTGAGATTATTAGAGGATACTTATTTTCGTTTATAGAACTTAGTAAATACATAGATTTTACAATGAATTTACTCGTAAGGGAGGGAATATGAAATGCCCACTAATAATAGTCCGGAGAATATATTACATACAGCTTATGAAACTAAAATGATTTCATCTGGAGATAATTCGCCATCTATAAAAATAAAAGGAACGAAACTTCAATATTTACTTGTATTGGTTCATCTTGGTTTTGAGTCAAATGCTATAAAAATGATGTTAAATTGGACGAATGATGAATTTGAAAAGCGCGTTAATTTATTAGAAGCAGAGGGGCTATTGAAACAAATAGGAAGGAGGTACTATCCAACGTGTATGATTATAACAGCTTGTGAAGGAGAAAAGCTTTATAACCTTTGTGAACCTCTAATTAAACCAACACTTAAGATCTTTGAAAACTATTCAAGTCATATTGAAGATACTTCAAAAAGAATCGACACGTTTAATCATTTATCTAGAGAATCTTATAGTCTTTTATTGTATAGTGGTGTGTTATTAGATTTTGGACAAATAAATCACATTGAAGAAAACTATTTAAAAAAGAAACGACCTTTAAGAAATAAGAAACGATATTATTATGCAATTCAAGAACAAGAATTAACAGATATAGAGGCTTTCGGGATGTATGGTAATACGTATTTAGATTTAGGAGAAGTTCAAATTGGTCTTTATGGAAATTCTCGATATTCAACATTAAATTTAATTACAGTAGATAACGAAACATTTGAAGAATATTTCCAAAACACTAATACTGATATTAATTATAAGAAAAAACAATTAGTAAAAGGTTTCGTAGCAGCAGATAGACAAAAAGACTTACATTTAAACGTAGTTTACGAAAAATTAGGCTTATATCAAAATTCACAACCTATTATCCCTGTATTTAAATCAACAGACTTATTTATACTTAACGAAATTGCAAACACAATCAGTGAAGATTTAGTCTTATTATTCAACGAAAACGATAAACCTTTAAAACAATACTTTGCCAGCAGCAGATACTCAAAAGAAATTACTTATGAAGAGTTTTTTATCTGGTGGTATCACTTTTTCTATACAAAAGTAACTGAAGAATTAATAAAACAAGGTGTAATTATAACAAGCACACAAAAAAATCAAACGTACATAATCCATTAATAACTTTAAATTAAAGTGATAATATACTTTTACAAATGTAGCAGCTGAATGGATAAATAATTATTAGTAAATAAGGGATAATCTGAAGTTGAAATCTAATATAAAGAAAATAAGATATTCAAAGAGGAGAAGAGCCATGCAAAAGAAATTTATCAGTCCGGAAACGATGCCACCAACTTTCGGATACTCACATGTAGTGGAAGTTAGTAACGCTAAACGAACAATTTACATATCTGGACAAGTAGCAATTAATACAGACGGTCAAATTGTTGGAATTAATGATTTAGCTACACAAACACGACAAGTATTTGAAAATATTAAAATCGCATTAGAAACGTCAGACTTAAATTTCAATGATGTAGTAAAATTAACATTTTTCTTAACAGACATTTCTCAAATGACCATTGTTAGAGATATTCGAGATCAATACATTGACACTAATAATCCACCAGCAAGTTCAGCTGTAGAAGTTAGAAAGTTAATTAACGACAACTTATTAATTGAAATCGAAGCAATTGCTGTAGCAAACTAATTTTAAAAACGTATTTGCAATCATATCAATACAATTCGTTTAAAATGAACACATTAAACGAATTGTATTTTTTATTATTTAAATTCTAATTTATATAGCGGATAGAGCGAATAACTACACAATCAGTCACACATTACTAATTCGGTGAAAAAGGGGAGCATAACACCCAGTACTAACGTTTAATAAGTTTATTATTTTTAGTAAGTTAACATAATATATATTATAGGCAGTTATAAAAACAAAGCAATAACAGGTATCAAAAACCAAGTAAACTATACTTAATGAGACGAAACAGAGATTTTTAGTGAGATTCACATAAAATCTTCTTTAAACGCATTTATACAGTTTTTTATCTTTTTTTAGTTATAAATTCATCACAGCAAATCTTAATCGATTATTGATTAAGATTTAACGAATCAAAAACATTTTTGATCAGTAACAATTTTTTTATGCGGAAAAATCTTTTTACAAAATATAAATTAATAATTTTATGTTGCACTTTATAAATTTATTGCTATTTACACACGTTTTACAACTTTACATTATTTCTTGTTATTTCTGTTATTTACGCTTGACTTTTATTATTCCTATTATTTTACACTCTAGTTAACATAACGTTTATTTTTAACATAAAAAAATCTCCCTCATCTTCAGGAAGATTTTTTAGCTTGCTAGTATTTCATTTATATCTTTTTAGTAGCAATCCCAGTTGTAAATAACATTGGAAAAATCTAGATTTAACAAATCTTCTTTTTTAATAAAGAAATTAGCAACACCAGAATCTCCCCACATAATATTTAATGAATCATCTGTATCGATTTGCAGCAATAACATGTCATGTTGCTGGTATTTTTCTTCCCATTCTCTTGGATCTGTCTGTGTGAAAAATGGATAACCGCCTATTTTATGCCCTTGACAAACATATATATCGTCATACAGTTCTCCTAATTCTGTATTATTTTCTTCATCAACAATTTCTTCCCAATCAATTTCCTCACTAAACATCTTTTCAAATCGATAATCACTTGATGTTATGGGTTGATAACTTAATTCAAACCGTAGTTTAGCTGCTTCAGGTATGATAAAGTCCTCTAATTCTAAAGTATTTAAATAACTAAAATCAGTAATAACCTTATTCAAATCTTCTGTAATTGTAGAATGATAAATAATCCGAAAGTCTTTTTGGGTTGTTGGATGGTCAAAATCTGCTCCGTAAAGTTCATCATCAGCACTTACAAAAAACTGTAACATTCCCTCTTGAGGCATATATTCAACATGTGGCATTTCTTCAAAGTTTAGCTGTGCAAGTAACATCATAGGTTGTCCATTTGAATCTTTAGGATGCTCTTGATCTATAGGTACATACGGATAACCACCAAACTTACTCTCAAAAAGCGTTGTCTCTGCTAATGTTCCAGACACTTTAATATACGGTTTCACACTTTCTTCTAAAATAGTACGATACTGTTCTAGTTCTTTCGGAATTTGAAGTTGATACGTATTTTTCATTACGTTTGCCTCCCTTTAATAATGAATTGAAAATGCCTTACTTAATTATATAGCAAGAGATAGCTTTATTAAAAATTGTTAAAAGTCCGTTTTCACCCTCGTTTTTTGCGCACTTGGTGGACAAAGTAGGTTATGTTCTAAAACCTTTTTATTAATAGTTCGAATTAAATCCGCTGCTTCTGCAGTATTTGTATTTTCTTTTAGCTTTTCTTTTAAATTATCAATTTCCTTTGAAAGCTCAATCCACCTAGGTAAAACATGATTATTCTTTAACGTTCTATAAAGTTGCTTTTCAGGATTGTACGAAAGGTCGTTATCTAAATTAAGAGGCTTGCCTTTACCAGGCATATTATCAAAAGACCCTTTCTTTTCTGCTTCCTTCACGATAGAACTAATATGATCCTCATACGTATAGGACCAAACTTTCTCATCTTTTACTAAAATCTCTTGCTTTTTTAGTTTTTTATCTAGTTCTTCTTGATTCATAGAATCTCTCCTCTTTATATTTTATAGTAGCGTTTTTGTACGTTTCAATGCTTTCAACCCATCAAATAACTTTTCTCGCCACCAAATACTGTCATGGCCGCCTTGAAACTCTTCACAAGTAATTTGGTATTCTTTTTCTTTTAAAGCTTTATATAGGCGTCTATTAGCCGTTAAAAGAGGTTTGTTTTCAAGTTCGCCTGCTGCTAAATAAAATTGAGGCTGTGTCGCATTTGAATCTATAGATGAAATTTGATTTTCAATCCAAGGAATTTGATTTTCATATCCATCCTTTTTCCAATGTACAGATCCAGACATAGACAACACGTTCCCGAAAATGTGTGGATTTTGAAGCGCTGCATAACAAGCTGCTAGGCCACCAAGACTGAAACCGGCAATTGTTATATGTTTTACTTCTTGATGCACACGATACTTCGCCTGAATCCACGGAAGTAATTCCTCTGTTAAAAATGCATTCATTTTATCGTTATAAGTTAGCTCTTCTAGCCGATTAACTGGATCTATAGCAACAGCGATACAAGATGGAATTTCTTTTTCGTAAATTAAATAATTAAGTGTTTTTGTGATTGAAAGGTCATTAATGAATGAATTCCCATCAAATACAATGAGAAGTTCTTGAAGATATGAAGTGTGAGAATAATCATGAGGCGTATAAATATGAATTTTGCGTGTGTTATTTAAAATCGAACTATAAAAAGAATATGTTTCAATCTTTCCGGATGGATAATCATTTGAAGGAAAACGACTGCTATACTGCACGTCCATACCTATTTTTAACATAGACGCTTTATTGGCACCTTCTCCAAATACATTTTCATTAAATTGGTCTAGTTGGTACTGTTCACTACGCTTTATCCAATCGTTTTCAAAAAAATCATTTACTGTAAAATAATAAGTTGAAATAAAACTCTTATTCGTCCTAAACGTAACATACCAAATATCTGTCTGTAACAATCGTTGTAATTGATTTACAGACAGATCCCAACCAGGAAAACTACCGAATACATAAACGTTTTCAGTGTTTTGATCCCCTAACCATATATACGTTATAAGCTTATACTGATTATCTGCAGGGCATTGTTCTATTAGTGGCGTGTGATTTGACTTTATTTCATGCAAAAAAGTATAAAGAGCTTTTTCATTTCCATTCTTTAATTGATTTTTAAGCTTCTCTAACTTAGGACTGATTATTGTAGTCACCTCTCTTTCTCCTTTGTAGTATTCTATATGTAGTTTTTTTCATTAGAATCCCTATATAAAAGTAGTCGTAAGTTATTTGTTTAGCGAAGTTATTTATTAGAAAAATAATCAATTGCCTGAATAGACAGTTCTAATGATTTTATTCTTCTTTCTAAAAGTGTTCTTTGAGGACTCCCAAGCTTTGACTTAACATAAATCTTTTCAATTGATGGAAACAAACCAATTAGAACATTTCGAGCGTCTGCTAAATCCTCTTGCGTGTAATGATGGGTTTCTTGATTCCAAATACTTTCTAACATAGCTAAGCCGATACTAGCTGCTTTGAGTCTTTTTTTCACTAAAGTAGTGTTTGAGCCTTTTTGAGTCATCTGTGATAAGGCATTTTCTAGTTTACGGATTGTTGACTGTAAAGATTTAATTGATTCTACTTTATCTACATTTGATACGTTTTCCATATTAAATCTGTCCCTTCTTCGTTTCTAAATTAGTTTTCTTGATATTTGATAATACCATTTAGAAGCGAATTTTACTCGAAATATTTGAGTTGGACATGAATTTAAAGGGAAACAACTAACAAACTTCTATCTCCTCCCTCACACATTCTCTATATGTACTTCTTTTTTCTCGTTAAAATACCTACATGGATAAGTTGTAAATATTGTATATTTTATGAACAAAAAACGTACAAGCAGCGTCACTTGTACGTTTTAATTTTTATTCAGTAAGATAATAAAGTAATAGCTTTCGGGTCTTTTCATAATTCATGAAACCTCTATACAAAATGGGATACTTAACAATTTCTGTTTCTAGAAAACGATATTGTGGAAACCATCCAAAAAAAGATTTCCTTAGCCACTTTATTTGATTAAACACAATCTCCTGTTCATTATTATTAAGCACGTAACTTAAAGTACCTGCTGTATGCATCCAATAATAATTTAAATCAGCGCTTATACAATCATTTTCTGTAAACATAGTATTAAAATCTTTTCGTATTTTTCGAATGTCACAATTCGGAAACGGTTTATAAAGTGGACTATGCATTTTCTGCAATTCCTTAAAAATAATTTGTTTTCCTAACTTCAACTTTCTACCCCTTTACTTCTCTATCCAACTTAATAATTTTTCATAATGATATTGAGCATCTGTATAACCAAGATTATATAAATTAACGAGCTTTTCTTTACTTCTTTCTATTCCGCTTATTGGAAGCTGTACGCTAGGCTGAATAATATAAAAGTTGTCTTTTTGTTTTATTTGATGCATATAAGATATCGTCTCATTATAAAAACGATAATGTTCTACTAAAGATTGTGCGATATTCGGATATTTCCTATATAAAATTTTAGCTAGGCCTGAAAATTTATTACGTTGCTTCTCATATCCTTCTGGTTTTGTCATAATTACAACGTTCTTTTCATAACCATCAGTTTGCGCTTTTAACACCGGTATAGGATCTATAATCCCTCCATCTAGTAATTTGCGATTATCATATTCTACAGCAGGCGCTATAAACGGTACTGAGCTAGATGCACGAATGATTTTTAAAATATCATTTCCGTGTTCTGCTTTATTATAATAAATAGCTTGTCCCGATTCGCAATCAGTCGTCCCTATAACAAACTGTTCATTTGAGTTTAAGAAAGTTTGAAAATCAAATGGGACAATTTTATTAGGTACTTCATCAAATAAAAAGTCCATTCCGAATAATTCACGTTTTCGAATTAAATTTCGATAAGATATATAACGGTGATCTGCAACTAACTCTGTATTTACTTTTTTATTTCTCCCTTTTTGACGTGACAAATACGTTGCTCCCATACAAGCTCCAGCGGATACGCCAACTACATAAGGAAAGAATAAGTTCTTTTCCATAAAATATTCGAGTACGCCTGCCGTATATAAACCTTTCATTCCTCCGCCTTCTAATACTAAACCGATATTTTTCATGCTATATCCCTCTGCTTCTTTTTTTCTTACTTTTATATTAGCATAAGATATTAAGACGAGGTTATATAAAAGGATTACAACAATAGCCAGAAACTACTAATGTAATATCATAACTTCACACCGAGTTGCATGGTACAATATAAGTAACACATTCCACAAATAATGGAGGAGGAATTTCCTATGGGTTTATTTAGCGGTATTTTAGGAAATGCATCAAATGCGAGTACAGAAAGTGTAGAACGTGATTTAGAGAAGATTATGTTAGACGATGAGAAAGTTGAACATGCTTATAAATTAATTCGTGATTTAATCGTATTTACAAATCGTCGTCTTATTTTAGTAGATAAACAAGGAATATCAGGTAAAAAAACAGAATACCATTCTATCCCTTATAAAAGCATTACACAATTCAGCATTGAAACAGCTGGGCATTTTGATTTGGATGCTGAACTTAAAATTTGGGTATCTAGTTTGAGCGCCCCAATTACGAAAGAATTTAAAGGTGACGATAGTGTTTTAAGCATTCAAAAAGCGTTAGTAACATATACGACAAAATAACGCCTTTCCGTATATTTATTCATTTCTGAAATTACTAACCCGATTATTTTGGAATAATATTCATCGATTTTGTATATTTAATCTAAAATAACAGAAAAAGGTAAAGCGTATTTTAAATGCTTTACCTTTCTTTTTTGTAATAAATAAGTGTAGTTTTATCATTTAATTTCTTTATTACTTCTGTTCTTTTATACCCCATCTTTTCGTATAGAAAACAATTTCTTTCTTCTTCTAAAATCGTAGCAAGTTCAAAGCTTCGTGCTTCTGGAAACATCTCTTCAATTAAAATAAGTACCTGCTGAGCAATTCCTTTCCCTTGATAGACTGGATGAATAAACATTGGACTAATCCAAAATTTATAAGGTAGTTCTTTTTTGGATATACATATCGCTCCAACAAGGTTAGAATCTATTATCATTTTATAATAGTTACTGCTGGGATTATTTATCCTCAAAATCGTTTTTTCAATAGATTCATTTGCTGGGTTTGTTTCGTAGTCTTTATATTTATGTAATAAAGGGCTAAATGAGTCTATTTGCATCTGGAATATAACTTCTGCGTCGGTTTCTTTCGCTTTCTCTAAATGCATCTCCATGTTACCAATTTAGTCGCTTTCTTAATGAAGTTATATGAGCTGTATGATGACGTCCGTGCCATGCGTATAGTCCTATTGCAGCAGCAAGTTTTGTTTCACCAGTATCTGGATGGTTAAATGTCTTTTCTAGATCTTCAAGTTCTAAGGAATATAAAAGGTTAACCCATCTTTTATGTAATGACTCTAACATTACTAGTGAAACATCTACTGGTAATTTAGAATCAGGTAATTCTGCCCACTTCTCTTCTTTATATGGTTTAATCGTTGGATTCTTTTCTGTTAGTGCTAATTTAAAACGTATGTAGCTATTCATATGGCTGTCAACAACGTGATGGACTACTTGACGAACTGTCCATCCACCAACGCGGTACGGTGTGTCTAACTGCTTCTGATCTAAATCTTTGATAGCCTTCGTTAGTTCATTAGGTAAATCTTCAATTTCTTGAATCCATGTATCTATCATTTCTTCCGTTATAGGACGTTTGTATGTAAATTGTCCAATTGGATAACGTAAATCATTCATGAATAAATCCCCCTTCTTATAAGCGCGAAGTATTTCTCCAAATATAATGTACAAAATTCACCTGTTCCCCATTCAATTGTACAGATGTTGTATCTGCTTCGTTTTGATAAGAAGAAAACCCGCTTTTTTCTAGTACAATTTGTGATGCAAGATTATTAGAAGTTGTTTTAGCATGAACCTCATTAATTTCATTATTTTTTGCTACGTCTAAAATTAATTTTACGGCTGCAGTTGCAACTCCTTTTTTAGTAAATTTTTCTCCGACCCGATAACCTAACGAACTGATTCGAGTCTCCGAATCTATATCTACTAAATTTATTCTCCCTACAATTTCATTTTCTTCGTTACGAATTAAATAAAAATAAGATTCTCCATCCGCCTGTTCTATTAATAAATTATCTAGTAGTTTTTGGAAATATTCAAAATCAAAATATTGCGAGCCACGATTAGGTACCATTGTTTCAAAAAAAGACTTATTCGTAAGTTCAAACGTAAATAAATCCTTAGCATCGTGTTTCTTTAATTGTTCTATGTATATTTTCATCTCGATTACCCCTCCTATATCTACTAACTGCTATATATTCGTTTTTAATCAACTACTTTCCTGCTATTTCTTTTGTTTTAGTAACACAGCAAGTAGTACTTTTGGATGAAATAGGTGAAATGGACTACGAATTAAATTCATCACTCGTACTAACCGAATATAAACATCAGAATTACTTGCGGATAGTCGATATATTTGTTTTGTATACCATAGCTGAAATTTTTGTTTTGTAGTTAATGCTGTCTGTAGCTCCGGGTGACGCGATATTTCCGTTGTTGTCATATCCCAAGGGGTTTCTATTATAGTAGCTGCCTTTTTATAAAATTGTTGTGTAAATGTTTTATCAAGTTGTTTTCTACCTTGCAGAAGTAATTGCAACTGGTGAGCTTCCATAGCAGCAACGGAAACACCTTGACCGAAAACAGGATCAAAACGACAGTGTGCATCTCCAACTACTAACAATCTTTCGGGTAGATTATCCACTAAATCAAATCGCCTACGTACTTGATATGGAATTTTGTACGTTTTGGTATGTGAAATGGCTTCAGCTTTATTTAGAAAATCAGTAACATTAGAGATTGATAGGTTTTCAGCAAAATTATAAAATTCTTCATCTGTTTGTGGTGCTTTTTTATTTGCATATCCACTGAAAGTAACAAAATAACGATTATCCTCAATCGTTTGAATAAGAACGCCATACGGATTGTCAGGGAAACTTGGAGACATTAGCGTATTACAGTAATCTAATTTCTCATTTTCTTTAAGTTTAAACATTCTAGTTGTGTAAAATAAATCAATACGTGCTTTCTCTTCCTGCACTTCGATATTACATTCGCGTAACCATGCTATACTTTTTGAACCGAATCCACTTGCATCAACAACAATATCTGCATGTATTTCTTCTTGTGTGTCTGTCTCTAAACATTTCACTTTTACACCACATACTTTGTTAGCTTTTCTGTCTACTATTAACCCTTCCACTAGTGTTTTAAATTTACTAGTGATATTTGAAATTTGATGTATTCGTTTTTGAATATGCCATTCTAGCAAAGGACGACTTTGTTGAATCATATGTACTTCCCCTATGAACGGCTGTTTCCATAAACCAAATTGATGCCATTTTAAATCACGAGTAAAGTTATGTACGACACTACCTGCTTCTATTAATTCATTCGTAATATTAGGAAACAATTCCTCAATGGCGTTTTCTCCACCTTTTAATAACACATGAGGATGATTACTTTGTGGGACTCTTTTTCTCGAAGACTTTCCATCCCATCTTTCACCGGCTTCTATAATGATTACTTCTTTAAAAGCAGTTGATAATGCTTTTGCTGCGAGCTTTCCTGCAATACTTCCGCCAATAACGATAGCTTTATTAAACATATTTTCCTCCTTAATAAAAAGAGATCCTGTCTTTTATGAATGAAACAGGATCTTAAACTAATTAATTTCTTTACTATTATAATTAAAACACATGAGTATATTGCAACGTTATAATTAAAATACCTAATCCCCATACGTAATACGCAAATACTTTTAAAGAGTGACGTTTTAAGTATTGAATCATCCATGAAACAGCTATGTAACCAAAAAATGCTGCTGATAAAGTTCCGACAATTAAAGATGTACTAGAAATAGATTCTGCTTTCCCTTGAAAAACATCTGCAAATTGCAAAATAATAGCTCCGACAATGGCTGGTGTTGATAATAAAAAAGAAAAGTAAGCAGCAGTTTCGCGGTCTAACTTTCTCCATAATGCAGCGACGATTGTCATTCCAGAACGAGAAATTGCCGGAAAAATAGCAGCCGCTTGAAATGAACCAATGATAAATGCATCTTTATATGTAATGTTGACCATTTTTTTACGGCCATTCTTTTGTTTATCCGCCATGTAGAGAAAGAATCCTGTCACTAAAAACTCCCAACCAATCGTAATACCTGTTTTTGAAATATCCTCAAAAAAGTCTTTAAATAACAATCCGATTACAACTGCGGGTATCGTCCCGACAATAAGTAGTAGCATTAGTTTTGAAAATGGATTTTTAATTAAATATATAAATTCTTTTTTGTAATAAATAAACACAGCAAGTAAAGTCCCAATGTGCAGCATCGTATCTAAAAACAATCCTGCTTCATCTAATTGAAACAAATGCCTTCCTAAATAAAGATGACCTGTACTACTTATCGGTAAAAACTCTGTTAAACCTTGTATGATCCCTAATATAAAAGCTTCTAACCAATTCATGATGGTCCCCTTTCTTGTTTGCTTGTACCAATATATGAAGGTTAAATTTTCGATATGAAAAAAACTATATTTCTCTATGAATTTACTTTTAATTCATGGATATATATGTAAAAAGAGGTAAGGAGGCTTACTATGCGGAAACATACAAAATTCGGCAATGTATTACTGTGGGTAGGACCTATCCTCGTGTTTGTAGGGTTATGTATGACAAATGTTATTTCTGATATTCCTTTCTTTTTTGGAAAACATAAAACAATTGGAATTGTACTTATATGTATAGGTGTAGTTTGTTTTATTGCTGCTAATCATTTAAAAAAAGGAGGCAAATATGAGGAATAATTCTAAATAAAGAACAATCCCAGTATATGTACTAGGATTGTTTTTTATTACTTATTTATAGAATACTTTATCAACGTTATATTTTGCTTTGTATTCATTAATGATATATGTTTCGTAAATTTCTCTTTCTGTTGGATCTTCTACGATACATGCATCAATGCGGTATACTTCGTCACGGTGATTTTTAATTGGCGAAACGTTATCTTCGAAATGCTTCTTAATACGTTGTCTAATTTTACGAGCTTTACCTACGAAAAGAAGTTCGTCATTAATATTGTAAAACATAAAAATGCCGCCTTTATCTCGTGGGAACAAGTGGAAATCGATAAAACCATTGATTGGCGTAATTCTTGGCTCGTCTCCTCTAATAACTTGTTTACGTTCAGTAATTGTAACATCAACTTCAGGGATACTAATTTTAATCAAGTTCATTCACGTCCTCTTTTATTATAAAGGTAAATAATAGCATACATATGTAAGAAAAGCTACGTTCAGAGGCATTTTTCATTTTATAATTTAAATATTATAGGGGCATCATGTAAACTCTTCTTCCAAATCATATGATCACTTGATTCTCCCCAATAATCCTTCAGTACATAACTAGGCTCTCCAAACTTCTTCGTCCATATACTTTGCGCTTTTTTGTATCCACTATCTAAACAGTACTCTGTTATACCTTTGCTAAGTAACGTAAGAAATATTGCATTTAGTAGTAAACTCCCGATACCCTTTTTTTGATACTCCGGCAGTATAAAAACAGTTCCTATTTCATACAAATCCTTAAGTACACCGCCTGTACAACTATTAATTAATGTACTTGCTGGACCAACTTCGATTGTACCAATGATTTTATCGTTATTTGTATCTATTGCTAATAAAAAGTAACGTTTTTCTCCATTACTATCAAAATCTGTTTTTAAATATTGCTTTTTCGTGTTAATTTCATTTTCTATGTCATCCGATAATTGTGATAAACCTTCGTCTTTAAAGGTATTCGTAATAACTATACGAAAAAATGAGTGAAGTTCCTCTAAATCATCCGAATTCGGTCTCCTAATTTCAACGTTATACATGTTTTAAATCTCCATTCTATGCAATTGTTAAAACAATACTTTATATAACCTATTCAACAATATTCTACAAAGCCCTGCATAGATCCAGCAGTATAGAAAGCTCAGTATAAATATTGATAAAATAATTTTTATATCCATAGTTGTATGAATAGTAGGACCAAGCACGGGAAAGCGAAAAATATCTAGAACAATCGTAATTCCTATAAGTAGACAAATCGCAGAAAAGGAAATTACCCAAATTCTCCTCTTGAATTGTATAAAGGAAAGCCCTAAGGCTATACCTAATAAGCCTGTAGTAAATGGAAAAACAATTAGTTCACTTGGCTCAATAATAAATAATAGGAGGATAGTAAGGAGATAAGAAAGTACTCCCTCACGAATAGAGTAGCAAATAGCCAAAAAAATTGGTAACGTCGCAAAAGGGCTAATAAATAACCCTATACCAGGAATTAAGTTACCTGCTGCTTGAAACATGGTGGCCAAAGCACTCATTAAAGCGGTAATGACTACTTTATTTGCTAGGGATAATTTTCTTTTATGAACAAAGTCCCCATTATTCTCTATCATAAGTTGACACCAATAACGTACAAATCGATTCATCAAAATACCCCCTAAAGATATCTCATTCATCACTTTCTATCTTATTCATACACTAGTGGTTTATGAGCTGCTTTCTACTTGTTATGAGTTACTATACAATAAAAGGCTTTTAGGGGGAGAACTTGTACGTTTTAAAACAAAGGGAATTCCTTGTATGATTAAACTACGAGTGTATATCGTATTAAGGGATAATTTCAAAAATGGTACCTTTGTTAAAATCAGTTACTTTCATAGAACCGTAAACTCCTAAATATAACCTAGTTTGATCCAAATTTGTTCCTAAACTCATATAATAAGCTGCTTGCGTACCAAAATCATAATCAGTTTCAATAACATGAAAACCAGTATGTTTACCATCTGTACCTGCTTTAGTATATGCTAATACACCTTTAACTGGCGGCCGAGACTCTTCTTTTCTAGCAAGGTCGGTAAACACAACGCTACCATTTAAATTCGGGATTGCAGTTCCCATATATGGCTGAACTCCTGTTAGAGAAGTCCCGCCAAACTTATCTGGTCTCGGGTCTTTATGAAAATAACTAATGAGTGGCTGAATTCGCTTCGTTGATGTTTCTATTGTTTCATTATAATAAACCATTGTTCTCTCATCCAAAGTAGGATTTTCAGAACAGTGTTTTATAAAAGAAGTAGGCAATTCTCCTTCCCATCCTCTCCAACCAAAATTAATAAATCCATCTTGATTTGAAGTGAGTCTCATTACATGTATTTGAACAAGTTCGGTAACCGGTATTGGTTTATATTGAACAAATGAAAAAATAGACTCTACAATATCCTGTCCGACATTACCTACATATTTAATATACTGATTATAAAACCTTTGGAATGAAATACCGGTTATATTACGAATACCTTTCGCAATTACTGTAAGTGTTTCTTGTATAGATAGAGGAAGTTCATTAAAGCGTGTAACGACTGGAGGATTATTTATGAATGTATTTTTACTTACATCGATTTCAATAATTTTACCTGCTATTTCTAAATCATCTTGGCTTAAATTGAACGGATCATAACCCGAGCCACCATCTCCATTTGTAAAAACAAGTTTCCCCGTCTCTGGAGAAAAGTTTAAAGTATTTACCCCATTATGATTAAAAAATGGGCGTTTTATATTAAGTAATGTTCTACGTTTTTGAGGTTGACCGTTTGATTGTAAAATCCATTCTTCGATTGTATCGATATGATCATATTGCGTATCTCTATTTGTCCACTTTAAGTTTAACGTTTTTGGGTCACAAGGATTCGGTTTAAATTGTTCAGAAAGTGCACCTGGCCCTTGGGTTCCAGCGACAGAATAATGAAGATAAAATAAACCGTTTTGATAAAATTGTGGATGAAATGCTAGTCCAAGCAATCCTCGTTCATCATAACCACTACTAGAAACGCCTTCTTCAGATGTACCTAAATTTATAATTCGTTGACGAATATTTAAAAATGTTTTTATGACGCCATCTCCTATGTGAAAAACCTCTCCTAATTGCGTTGCGATAAATAGCTTTTCAGCCGATTCACCTGGAAGAATTGCTGTTTTTATTACAGTGGGTAAATTTATGTTATGAACAATGGGTCGTAAACGAACTTTAACTTTTGTCAATTAACTTTACACCCCTTTATATTCTTTTTAATAGAAGAATATGTTTAGAGTAATCTTATTAGTATCAAATAAGTCGCATTCCTTTTTATTACAATTTTGTATATAATATAATTATAGATAAATTAGGGGGCTACCTTATGACACTATTGCTACAAATCATCTTACCACTTATAGTTGCACTATATTTATTTACCCTCTATTGTAATACAGCTATTGGAAAAGCCGCTTTTCTTTTAGCAGTCATTATTGGAATTTATGGATTAGAGAACATTTTTCAACATGCTCATCTAACAGATCATGTTATTTATCCATATTGGGGCAGTTTAAAGGCAGTTATTATCGTTTTATCAGTCGTATTTCTATTTAAAAAAGGTGGTTTAACAGGAGAAACCTGATTTGTAATACTGTACATATTTTCTAGTTAAATTGCTTTCATTTTACAAAATAAGAAATGTTTATGTGAAAACAAAAAGGAAGGTGTTACATATGTCCATAAATATTATCTCGATAGTATCTATAATAATTTGGATTGTGTTGATTACAGAACTGATAAAACCTTCAAAAGAACAGAATGGACGAAAAATAATAATGTTATTAACTGCTGGTTGCGCATCAACATTTATTTTAACAGTTTCATTTATTCAAAATATCTCGTTTTGGAATTGATAGTGATATAACTAGCAAAAATATGTATACATAAAAAAGATTAGGACCGTACATATTAGACATATCTAAAATGTACGGTCCTTTTGTTTACTAGTGGTCCACTTATAAGTATTACAATTCGAATTTCTTTTTAAGTTTCTTATATTTTCTATACGAACGTCTAACAATGTTTAACATAAAATACGGTATTTTAACAGGGAAAGGTAGTTTATAAATGAAAGGCAAATAAAATGTAAAATATGCCTTTTCTAAGTCTCTCCATTTACTATCTTCTTTTGCTTTTAAGAAATCAGATACATCGACTACATAACCTCTTCCTTTTTCCATCATCACATTTTTTCCGTGAACATCACAAGGAGTTAATCCTTGTTTCCTTGCATACTCTAAAGCTTTATTTATATCAAGAATCACCTGCTTAGGAATTTTAATCCCCTTATGGATCGCATCGTATAAGGTAATTTCTTTTAAACGTTTCAATACTATGAAATTTTCTCCTTTATAAATAAGCTTTGAATAAGAAGGATGATTTCCGATTCTTCGGTATACTTCTGACTCTTTTTCAATTCCTTCTCCTTCGCGCGCGTAAACTTTTACTACCCAATCTTTGAATTCTCTGTGCATGAATACTGCGGCATAATTACCTTTCCCTAAACACTTCCAAAGTCTAGGAATATCTTTAACTACTACAGGCTCGAATTCATCCTCACTTCTTATGATTACCTCTTTTAATAATTCGTCCTTTATCAATCCCACAAAACTATTTATACTCATCATTTCCACTCCGGTTTTGCTAAAAGTGGGCCTGCCCACATTTTAGCGAAAATATACACTAAGCGAATTTTAGCATAAAACGAGTCATCTTTCTTCTTAAAATAAAAAATGACTCGTTCTATTTGAACTGTTGAATACTTAATATGTATTCCGTTATTCATAGTCAACAACCGTGCAACATAAAAATATTTCTAACTATTTTCATTTTTCCAGAGGCAACTGTATAGAAAAAACTTGCTACATATGAAGAATAGCAAGTTTTTTTAATTGTTCAATTCTTGTTCCACTAACGTCTTTGCTAATGCTTTTACTATTTTAATAGTCTTTTGTTTAATTCCCACAATGCTGTTTTGTTGCTATCCCATTTCAAAAACTTTACTGCCTCCTCAAAGCATAACCATTTATAATGTAAGTGTTCTTCAGATAATGAGATGTTTTTGGTAGGTACTTTAACTCCAAAAGAAAATTCTTTTATTACATAAACCTCATCTCCCCAAAGGAATCCTCCAACTACATCCTCTACTGGTAGTGAAGACACAGAATCTAATTGTATATATGGACATTCTCTTGAAATACCAGCCTCTTCAAACGCTTCCCGTTTTGCTGATTCAATAGGAATTTCACCATCTTCCCCACCACCAGCTATTCCTTGCCAATAACCATAATCACTTCGGTTGAAAATCGCATATTGAATAGAGTTATCAATTTTTATATAAGGAAATATTAATACTTGATATGGTGCTCTCATTGCTTAACCTCCTCTCGAAAATAAGCTTTAAACACATATGAATAAAGAGCCGACATCATAATTCTACATTAATAATGCAAGTTTATGGTGTCGGCTCTTTATTTTTAAAGAATTTCATTTTTCATAAACAGTCTTACTCTTAACGGAGAAAAAACTACTTATTTCCTATCGAATTTGCTTAGTGTATTTTTTCATACCCGATGTTATTCAATTGCGCCAGCAACGTCATAATCATTTAAATCTAAATCAATTGGTTGTCCCAGCGCTAACTTAGCAAGTTCTGATCCTAAATATGGACCAGCAGTTAAACCTGAAGCTCCTAATCCGTTCGCAACGAGAATACCGTCGAAGTTAGGAAGTGGTCCGATAACAGGTAAGAATCCTGGAGTAAACGGTCTAAATCCAACTCTCGTCTCAAGCATAGTAGCATCTTCTAAGCCAGGTGCAACTGTTAATGCTTTATGGAATACTTCATGTAAACCACCAGCCGTTACACGGTGATCGAAACCAGTATCATTCTCATGTGTTGCACCAATTACGACATGGCCATTGTCAAATGTTAAAATGTATTGATCATTTGGCGGCATAACAACTGGCATATTTTCTGTTGCTGTATTTTCCATTTGCAAGTGAACAATTTGTCCTTTTTGGAACGTAACTAAGAAATTAATTCCTAAAGGGCTTAAGATTTCGTTCGCCCATGCACCTGCCGTTACAATAACCTTCTCTGCTAAAATTGTTTCATCTTTTACTTTAACTCCCGTAATTTGACTACCTTCACGGACTAATACTGCATTGCCTTTTATAAAAGTTGCACCATGTTTTTTCGCAGCACTTATTAATGCATTACGTAATAACCTTCCATTTACTCGTGCAGCACCACTAACATGAACAGAACTATATTCTTCTGATAATGCTGGGAATAATTTTTTCGTTTCTTCAGCTGATAAACGAGTAATTTCACCAATCTCTGGTGCATCTTCACGGCGCTTATAAGCTCGCTCTTCCATTTGATTTAGTTTTTTCTCATCAGTATGTAAACTAATTGCACCTACACGGTTATAACCTGTATCCGTTTCACCGTCTTCTTCTAATTGCTGAATTAACGAAGAATAGTAACGTGCACCGCCTTTAACAATTTTATACCATGCTTTATTACGACGTTGTGAAAGCCATGGACAGACAATACCTGCTGCTGCATCTGTTGCTTGACCTACTTGTTGACGATCCACGATAGTAACGTTCACGCCAGCCTTAGCAAGATGATAAGCAGTAGACGCTCCTAAAATTCCAGCTCCAACTACAATATACGATTTCATTTCAAACACCTTTTCTCTTTTACTAATTATATAAATATAAGAACATCCCTTAGTATAATGGAAGAAATACTTTTTTCAATGTACTCATCGCAATTAATTGTTGCATCATTGTGACTTTCCCAATCTTATTTTTTCTTTTTGCGGAATAAATCAATTGTTTTATAGCCTTGTGATAGAACCTCAATCATCTTTTCAAAACGTTTTTCACGTGTTTTTTCTTGTTTGACAGAAAACAGATTACGTGCCCAATCTTTTTTGTATCCAGGTGTTAAACTTTGATAAAACTTAAGTTCATTTGGGTGATTAGCTAATAAAGCTTCAACATCTTGAATTCGATCTGCATAATCAGCTACACATTGGCTCATTGCAGGCGTTTTTGTCGCTTTTTTCTTCTCACGCTTTAAACCTACAACAGTAAAGATGTCATCCATACTTACCATTCGCGCAAATTTAATATCGCTTTCTCCCACATATCCATCTTCTCCAACGTTTAATGCTGGAAACATCTCATCACGGTGAATAAACGTACTGTAGCGAGAATTACCCTTTTTCGGATATGCGAAGAATATGTATCCTTTTTCAATTAATAATTCTTTATTACTAATAATATAATTCGTTTGTTTCACCATTTCATCCAGTGTTTCTACAAAAATAAAAATGGCATCGTGTTCTTTTGAAAATACAGTTTCTTTTCCTGTAAAAACTTCGTAATCACTTGGTTCATTAATAACAACCATATTCGTATACTTATTAAGTTTCAATTTATCGATAATTGACATGAAGATCTTCCTTTACATTCAAAATTCATTGTTTATACTTTTTCATACTGTTCTAGTGTATTATATCTATTAAGAAAATCAAACTTTAATAGTTGTTTTAAATTAAATTAATAAAATAGCCGGTTCTTATTCAGAACCGGCTAGCTATTCGCGTTATCATAACTCAATAGCAAATAAAGTATATAAAAGCTCTCTATATTGCTCTTCTGTAATTTCACGTTTCGTTTTTTCACCATGAACTATTTCAGTGAAACTAGTATTGGTTAAAGAGACATGACCAGATTCCGTTAATTTGGCTGCAATTGGTCCTTTATTAAAAATAGATTTCTCATCTTCTACTACTCTTTTTTGAACATCATTCACTACTGCCTCATCAATGATACGATTATAAAAAGCATGACATACTTTCCACTCACCGTTCGTATCTTTTCTTTCTAGAACGTAATTCCCTTTACTCGTATCTTTTCGTCTCACTCGATACGTACCATTTTTAGAAGAAACAGCCTCACCATTAAAAGGTACAGGGACTAGAGGTACTAATGAAGCAATACCTACATCAATTACGTATCGTACGTTATCATAATTTAGAATAATCGTTATATGTCCATTCTCAAGTGCCCATGCGTTTATATCATTTTTATATACGGTACCTAATGCGAGTTGTACATCATAACCACAATCTTTTAAAAAGTAGTACAAAAGAGTATTTAATTCATAACAAAGTCCGCCGCGGGATGTACTTAAAATTTTATTCTGTAAATTTTCCATAGTAATTGTATTCGTGTTACTTGCTATAACATCTAAATTCTCAAATGGTATAGTGTGTGCAAATGCAAAAAGAATTGTATTTAATTCTTCAAACTTCACTTCAGTACGCTTTGCAAGATTCAATCTTGTAAAAAGCTTATGTTGTAGACTTGTCATAGTCAGCACCCCTTAAAATGTATAAGTTAAACTAGTATATGCTGATTGTAATTTTGATGGGGTACTGAAACAATGTACATTTCGTTTAACTGTACCGGTACAAAAAGTCTAACTAACAAGATTACTTAAGATAAGAAGCTACGAATACAAATGTAATAGTTTGTCTATAGGTAAATTATTATGATCGCTTAAATCAACAAAATACTGAAGCTGCCACATTTGGCTCTTTTTAGCTTGGTTGCTAACAGGGGTATTCCAGATCGGATAAATCCTCATAGCCATCTTGCCTTTTTGATTTTGTGTTCTCAAGATTTTTTCCTTAAGAAGAATCTCTTTAGGGAAGATAAATTGTCCTAGTTTATTATCATCTATACAAGTGATAACTAATAAGTCAGGAGCAGCGTCATAAGAAAACGCTCGATTCTGCATATTGTCATCTTTCTCCCAAAAAGAAACAAATTGACCAATTTTATTAGGAGTAATTTTGGATTTTCTAAAACGAATGGTTTTGTTATTTAAGTGAAATAAATATCCTGCATATTCTGTGTTTTGCTTTTCTTCTTTTACATTCGCAATCAGTAAATTGTTAGGTTTGTAAATTATGTTGTTTAAGTTTTGTATCGCATCATTAAAATTGTTCAAAAAAAACTCCCCCTTTATTCAGTTCTTAGTTTACCACAAACGTCAGTTCTTCTATATCGTATATAATCATGAACTAAGTGAAATCGGGGGATTTAGCAGGATATACTTATTACTTTAATGTACTTAGTTTTTCAATTGCTTGTTGTTCAGTTGCTAAGTAAAAAATATCTTTACCTTTATTACATTCATAAATAAAATCCTTTAAGCTTTTACTAGTATACATAGAGAAATCTCCAACAATAGCAAATTTCACCTTGTAGTTTATAAACTTTTGAAGAATATCGCCCGCAAGACGTGTTTTTAGATCAAAGAAATCTTCACTTATTAAAGATTTATGGATAATAATATGCTTCGCATCTACCTCATATTGAACAGTTGCCATAGTATCTAATGCAGATTGAACATCGGATATTAATACCTTATCATTTCTAATGACCGCAATATTGATTCCATCGATTACTACTTTCTTTATTTCCATAGTCTCACCCCTTTATAATTTACACAGTATAAGTAAAATTGTTTTACAAAACTTCGTATGAATCATAGATTAAATTAGCCGCAGCTATTAAAATCGCATCTATTTTTTATTACTAATACGGTCAATGAAATTAATTTTACTTGTTAAAAAAATATTGTGGCGTAATATAACTTAACAAGCTATCCAAAGTGTTAATCTCGGCATATGGTTGTATTTTGGTAGTATTCTTGATTTTCTGAGGGTTAAACCACACACCTTTTATATTTACATTTTGAGGACCAGCAATATCCTTTTCTAAGTCATCCCCAACAAATAAAGTATTTTCCGGTTGTAAATTTAGCTTATTTAATGCTAGTTCGAATATACGTTTATCCGGTTTACTAAATCCCACTTCTTCAGAAATAATGATCGTATCAAAGTAATTGTTTAAATTTGTGTTAATTATTTTAGCCTTTTGCCTCTGCGTTGAGCCATTTGTTATAATTCCAACTTCAAAGTACTTCTTTATATGATTTAAGAAATGAATAGTATTTTGATCAAGTGAAAAACATTTTGGGAAGTTTTCATTCCAAAAATCTTGGATATAATTGCGTGGCAATCTATACTTCGGCGGGAATTCATCAAACAATGATTCTAATACTATCGTTTTATCACTCATGCCATATTCTCTTTTATCAAATTCTTTGAATTTCTGTAGCATATTGTTTTTGATTGTATCACTAACATCCTCATAACACTTTTCCAAAAGTAATAAAAACAGATTATCTACTGCCTTATCCCTATTAAGTAACGTATCATCTAAATCAAACAGCATAGCTTTATAACTCATCAAATAAATTCACAACCTTCCTATATTTCCTAGTTATAATCAAAAGTAATCAAAAAAACAATTCATCTCAAAGAACTTCTAATAGAACGATATTCTAAGAGTTAAATCAAAAACCCTTTTTCTATTTGTTAATTGATGTAAAAGTACACAATTTTAACTAAGTTAGTAGGTGAATTTTTTAATTGTAATTTCGAACTTTCAGATTAATTTGAAAGTCTTTTGTGATAAACTGTACTTAAAGATTAAATATAAAGGATGATTCGTATGCAAATTAGACCAAAGGCAAGTGAATATAACTCTTATTATGCAACGTATGTTAACTTAGTATCAGACGGAAATATCATACAAATTTTAGCACAACAAATAGAGGAAACGAGTCTTTTATTAAAAGAAATTTCTGATAGTGAGGGACTTTTCCGATATGCTCCTACTAAATGGAGTATAAAAGAAGTAATCGGCCATATTGCGGATACAGAACGTGTTATGGCGTATCGCTTGTTATCTATTGCTCGAGGCGAGACAGCAGAACTTCCAGGCTATAACGATGATATGTACGTTCTTAAAGCAGCTTTTGATAAGCAATCTATGCAAGATCTTCTTGAGAATTTAATAGTTGTTCGCCAATCTACCTTGCATTTACTGAAAAGCTTAGATAAAGACACTTGGTTACAAAAAGGATATGCGAACAAATCTGAAGTTACAGTTCGTGCATTAGCATACATCATAGCTGGACATGAGCTTCATCATCTACAAATTATAAAAGAACGTTATCTAGGTTCTAATGCATATCCAGTAAGTTAATACTTGAAGAAAAAGAGTCCCATTTATATAGGACTCTTTTTCGCTATTTGTAAAATTCACCACATAAGATACAAACTAGCCCTTATAAGGGTACCGTCGCATATCCATTAACTTAAGAATTCAGAATTACCCCAAAACAAAAAAATGCACTTTTTGTTACAAGTTAACACAAAATTTCATTCTGAAGGTACTAAAAAATTTAGCTTGATAGTGATCGGATAGCGTCAGGATTTTGCGCTTTTACAAAGTTAAAGATAAAAAGTCTTTTGTATCAATGTTTTTTAGTTCGTTCCAATAGAGGAAAGCCTATTGAGACAAGGCTAATATAACGTGGAATAAGGCTTTTGAATGTCTCATATGACTCATTTCAAAATTCAATCCGCCTTTTCGGGACGGGGCCCCATTCTGAAGAATGTCATTGAAATGTACCAATAGATTCTAGTGCAGCCAAATAAATTGTGCTATGATGTGATCAAATATAAAGCTATCTAACGGAGGGGTTCACATGCCGCATGTTGTGTTTCGTGGAATTACTACTGAACAATTAAAACACATAAGCAAGCCATTAGTAGAAGAGCTCGCAGAGATTTGTGAGTGTGGTACGGATAATTTTACGTTGGAACTACCAAGTTCTACGTTTGTATTTAATGGAGAAGAAATAGAAGCGTTTCCTCTTATTGAAGTGAAATGGTTCGAGCGTGGACAGGAAATTCGTGATCGATTTGCCAAGGCCATTACTACATATGTAATGGATTTTGGACTTCCAGAAGTAGAGGTTGTTTTTACGGTTTTCACAGAGTCAGCGTATTATATTAACGGGAAGCATTGCGCAAGTTAGATCTATTCGAAAGATTTTTGTAACCATTAAAAGGGGTAGAACCACATCACTATCAAGGTAATAAGACAAAATCTTCCCTAAAAAGAAAAAGGCGTTATTCTTTCTGAGAAATCATAGGAAAGGATAACGCCTTTATATCAATATGACGGTATCCTATATGAAAAATTAACATCGTTCCAAATTTATATATTGGGATCACGCCACCTGTCTATCCACTGAAGAAAATAAGTTACCTCAAAAACGATAAAAATACACTTCGGTGCTAACTAAATGTTTTGCGATATGGCCTTCATTGTTATCTAAATAGTAGGTAATAAACTGTTTTATTACCTAGACGTACTACCTATTCCTTTTCATCTTCATGGATGTAAATAAGTGCATTTAACATTCAACTTGTGGAGAATAGTAATGAGGGTGATAAAGCTCTATACTCACAATCCTTTTGATTTGTTTTTGGATGGTAAAACATGTTTCTCTACTCTTTCATATTGAGTAAGTAATTGCCTAATTAAAGATAATTTCGGTACTAACCAATGCGAAAATACCGCTGAAATACATCCTATTAAAGCCCCTACTGCAACATCAAAAGGATAATGAACCCCTACCCAAATACGAGAGATCGCTACACAAAGTGCAAGTATAAGCCATAGCCATCCAGTTTTTTTACGAACAAGCCAAAACGAAAAACAAATTGAAAAAAAGAGAATCGTATGGTCACTAGGAAATGAATTATCTACAGCATGGTCGACAAGTTTATTAACATCAGGCAATACTGCAAACGGTTGATAATTTAGATGGAATTTCCCTGCTATTTTCCCGATTACCTCAGCAATTACAAAAGCAACCATCGCTTGAATAACCATCATTCTACTTTTTCTGGACCTAGTAAACCAATAAGCTAAAATAATTAAAGCAAACATATATACCATATATTCTGCCAAAAATACTATGGCCGGGTTTAGGAATGAATATTGTTTACCTAAATCATTAATGGCTCGAAAAATATCGATATTGAATTGAGAAAAAGACATTTCAAATCCCTCCTTATTAGTAAGGTGTCTTACTGATTGCCATATACTTTTATTACATGGATAGTGTTGGTTATTGTCCACCATCTAAAAATACCAACCTCTTATGACACCGCTTTCTTCTTTTTCACTTTAATAAAAAAAGAAAAAGGAAAACATCGAACTTTCTTACAATCATTCATGCATTCTTACAGTTTTGTCATTTTCTCGTCACTTTGAAAATAGATTCATCGTCTAGCCTTTTGCTATATTCACAACCACAGAAAGAATAATTACACATAAAAAAGAGAAGAACCTTGGTGAGTTCTTCTCTTTTTTATTTATTAATTTGTAATATAATTACAGTATGTGAAATTATATCATTTTGATTTAAAAAGCGAAGTAAAAATACCCTTCACTCCGCTTTTGGCATTTATTTAATCGGTTTCTCTGTTTTTAAAACTAAAGAACTTAACGCAGGAACTTTAATTTTATTATCATGAATAACATAAAGTGGTTTACTTCCCGCCTGCTTCCCGTCTACTAGTACTTTCCAAGGACCTTTCGATGGAAGCGAGATTTCAACGGATTCCCTATTTGCATTATGAGCCACTATAAAGTATTCATTTTTATTTCCTTTGCCCTTTCCATCTATTGAATAAGCTACTACATTTTTGGGAGTATCAATAAAAGATACTTGTTTTTTTATTTGTTCTGCAGATGTCATTCTAAAGGATGGATACTTTTTTCGTAATTCTATTAATCCCTTCATATAATCTACTTCATTATTAAACGCTGCACGGCGCAACCAGTCCATCTGGTTAATTGAATCTGGAGATTTGTAACTGTTATGATCACCATATTTCGTGCGCATAAACTCTTGTCCCGCATGTAAGAACGGAATACCTTGTGATGTTAATAAAATCGAAGAAGATAATTTATGCATTTGCTTTCGCACTTCTTCACTGTCACTTGAATTAGTCAACTCAAGTTTATCCCATAATGTATGATTATCATGCGCTTCCACATAAGTTAGCACCTGCTCTGGATCTTGGTAAGTCGACGAATTTATATCGTAGTCAATGCCTGCGGTAATGCCTTTTTTAATACGGTCTTCCATGTTTTCCTTTCCATTTACAAAGCCATTTTCTTTCTCCTCAAATACACTACCTTTTAATCCATCACGTATATTATCGTTAAAATGAGCAATTCCTTTCATTTTCTCCGCATTTTTTTGATTTGCTTTCAACTCTGCTGCAAGAGGTGTATTTAAATCCCAGCCCTCTCCATGCAATATAATAGAAGGATCGATTTGATTAACAGCTTTACGTATTTCATTCATCGTTTCATAATCATGAATACCCATTAAATCAAAACGGAATCCGTCTAAGTTATATTCTTTTGCCCAATATGTGACCGAATCCACCATAAATTTTCGCATCATTTTTCGTTCTGAAGCTGTATCATTTCCTACTCCTGTTCCATTTGCAAATGTTCCATCTTCATTGTAACGATAATAATAACCTGGAACCAACTTATGGAAATTAGATTCAGCAGCATTATACATATGGTTATAAACTACATCCATAACAACACGAAGATTATTATCATGTAGTGTTTGAATCATTTGTTTTAATTCAGTGATTCGAACAGTTGGCTCGTATGGATTTGTAGAATAGGACCCCTCTGGTACGTTAAAGTTTTTTGGATCATATCCCCAGTTATATTGTGGTTCGTTTACATTCTCTTCATTTACTGAAGCATAATCAAATATCGGCAAAAGCTGAACGTGTGTAACACCAAGATCTTTTATATGATCAAGTCCTGTTTTCACATCTTCAGGCCCTCTTGTTCCTTTTTCTGTTACACCTAAATATTTTCCTTTCTGTTTAATGCCACTTTCGGGCTGAATAGAAAGATCACGTACATGCAATTCATAAATAATAGCATCTTCCGGATTTTTTAATTTAGGCTTTTTGTTAGTGTTCCATTTTTTCGGATTTGTTTCTTCTAAATCAATAACCGCACCTTTATCTCCATTTACAGAAGCAGCACGTGCATAAGGATCAACGGCCTCTGTCCATTTATCACCAATTTTCACCTTATACGTATAATAGAGACCTTTTTGATTCCCTTTAAGTTCTGCTTTCCAGGTGCCCTTTTCACCTTGTTGCATGTTTATTTCAGTACCTATTTTATCGTTCCATTTTTTATATGTAACTAACTTCGCTTCACTCGCAGTAGGAGCCCATACACGGAACTTTGTATGTTGTGGTGTATATATATTACCTAAATCGTTGCCACCATAATAAAATAAATGGTCAAACTCCTCAGTACGAATTACTTTACCGATTTCAGTATTCGTATCAGCTAAGTTTTCTATTTTAACTTTGTATGTTTGTTTTAAATCAATTTTCTTTTCCGTAATTATTTTCACCTTATTCGTAATATCTCCACTGTTTATATCATAAGGACTAATACTCTTAATTTTAATGCCTTCCATTTCAATTTTCTTTTCCTTAATATGAAACGGGACATTCGTCGTTACAGTAATTTTATGGAAACTATCAATAGTTGCTTTTTGAATTGAGAGATCCGATGAAGGCTTAGCGTTATATACTTTTTCATCACCAGAAAGAACCCATACTTCAGCACGACCGTCCTTTATATTTTCAATCCAACGATCGCCACCATCTTTTTCCCACTCATTTGTACGAATGATAAATCCTAAACGGTTATAATCACCATCTATATTAATCTTTGCGTACTTTCCAAATTCATCTTCACCAGTAAATTCATATGATTTTCCATTTGAATTTTCTCCCCATATCCAAAGGTTCCAGTCTTTTGTATTTCCAGACTGCTCTTTGTAATGAATGATAACTTCAGTTGTTTTCGAATTTGAAACTGCCTTCACATTCTGAAAGGAGAAAACAGATGATAACATAACGATTAAAGTAAGTAATAAAACTGTTTTGTTAATTAATCTTTTTGTAATTTGCACCACATACACCCTTTCTTTAAATAGTACGAACGATTTATTATGCCTGTACTACATTACACAATTTAAATTAATCTAGAAATCTCTTTTGCTCCCCCCCCTGTATTGGTTATTTTCACATATGTATTTCAATGATCTTTCCAATGCGAAAACGTTTGCATTAATTGTTAAAAAAATAGTTTATTTGTGTCTTCATATATTTGTAAATACAAAAAAATCAGGGAAATTATTTTAAAGCAACCGTTTGTTATCGCTTTCATTTTATAGCACTTTCCGTTAAGAGGTCAATATATTATTAATTTTCTGTTTTTACATACTATAAACCTTACATATTTGACGTAACTTTTAAAGATATCATCCCTAATTATTGCTAAGTAAGTATATTTTCACTAATGCATAATTACGTAAAAAAACAGCTAATGTCCTTTTAAGGATATTAGCTGTTTTTTCATAATGTAATAATATATGAATAAGAACTATATTTCTAACTTACTTAATTTTTGCTGCATCAAATGCCTTTTGTACCGCTTGAACTTCAGCTGAATTCGCACCATATTTATTAGTCGCCACTCGAATACATGCTGATCTCAATTCTTTGAAATTAGAAGTCATGTTTAACTCATCTGTATTGGCGTAATAGAAGATATCAAACATTTTATCTTCACCAATTCCTTTAACAGTTACACCGTTATGAGTTCCGCCTTTTGCGATGAGATACGCAACTTTATTAATAATGCTTGAATTAAAATGAACGCCACCTTGATCCCATCCATTAAAATCATTAAATTCACTGTAATCATCTGGATAAGGTACTCCAAGTGAAGATGGAACAGAAGCTGGGTTTTCCATATCACGGAAGACAGATCCAGTTTGTTCTCCCATCGTCCAGTTAAAGCTTCCATTATTTACATATTTCTCAATAGATGTTCCCATAATATCAGATAGTGCCTCATTAATCGCACCAGATTCACCGTAATATTCAAGATTAGATTCACTAGAAGTAACAGCATGTGTAAATTCATGCCCAGCTACGTCATATGCTTTGACGATAGGATCTCCATATACAAGCATACTACCATTATTAGCACTTAACGCATTCTGCCAATTTTTCGGATCATTCGTATCTCCAGAATCCCAAGCGTGTACAACTGAAACTACCTTTTGTCCCTTATTATCAAAGCTATTACGATTGTATTTATCTTTATAAAAATCAAACACTTTTGTTGCTAAGTAATGGGCACTTACTGCTTTTGGATCGTTAAAGGTTGTCGAAGTACTAGTTGCTAATGTACCAGGATAATAGCTTTCTTCTTTCGTAATATCTCTGTAATTCACATCATATGTTTCAATTCCTTGCCCTCTTGTATAATCAGCAAGAGCATATTTGCCATTACTTTGTTTAGAAATACCAAATGAACGAGAGATCCCTAAATCATCTTTTCCAGTGCCCGTTAATGATGTAAGACTGCTTTTTTTACTTTTCTTTAAGGCTCCAACTAGTTTTTCGCTTGCTTTCAAGTTAGACTCTTGTACCATATTTTTTAACATATCACCATTTTGTGCATTTACTAAATATGTTCCGGAAACATATTTTGGTGTTGCCGCTTCAAATGTAACCTGGTATGCATTGCTAGCCTGTCCATTATTTTCATCAACAAAAATAACTTCCTTAACTTCTGGCTCCGAAATAAAATTGATATCGTTCCCGTACTTCGTATAAATATATTGTTTCGCTTCATCTTTTGATAGATTGATAGGCTTTTTCAATTCTTCTTGTTTTAAATTTTGCGCGCTATCGCCTGAAACACTTTTAATAACACCGTTATGATCTACGTGTGCAGTTAATTGATGGCCATATACTTCTTTTCCTTCATATGTTTGTTGTATACGTACAAGTGTAGTCCCATCATATGAATCACGTTTTTGAAGAACTTTATAATCTACTCCAGTTTCTCCATTGACTTGCTTTGAAGAAAGGGCTTGTTCTGTTTTCTCCTTAAGAGCATCTTTTACTACATTCTCTGGTGCCTTTTGTGACGGTTGTGTAAGTTCACCAGAACGGAATGATTCCTCCTGAATTTGAACTTGTAGTTGATCTGTTTCCTCTGCATGACCTACTCCGTATGGTGCTACTGCTGTTAAAGCTAAACCTGTTGTTAATGCTACCTTAGTTAACGTCTTTTTGTTTTTCATTTTTTCACCTCGTATAATTTTGAAATAGAAAGCTTGTACAAAGTATACTTGCTGTTCTTGTCGAAAAAAAGGGAAAATACACAATTTATGTAACATTATGCAAAATTACATAATATAAGGACGATGATTCAAATTAAGAACAACTTATATAAGTGCATGAATTTCAATAAAAAAAGAGCACTTTAAGGTGCTCTTCAAATACGATTATAAATTATGCATTGTGTCATTTATTAGTATATGCTCGTCTCATTCAATTGTTTATTTGGTGATTTCGCTGCACAATAACTTATAAAAATTAGTTATCTCATACATTGAAATTCTTCGTTACTATTTGATTAGTAAATAAAAGAGATAGTTAAAATAATGTAAGAAATAAGCATTATAAAAGCAAACCAATAGATAAAGATATCACTCGACATGTATTGTGTTATTCTTTTTTTCATATAAATTTGTTTTACTTATTTACTTTTTCAGGATTAATTTGAAATTGACCTTTCCAAGATCCAGCTATTTTTCCTATTTTATTTATGTTTACATCTAATGTTAAAGGCTGTTTAAAGGAACCTTTTCCTTCAGAACCTTCAACAAATGTAATGACGCCTTCTGGTCTGTCTTTATCACGAATGCCTACATGCTCTAACTGTTTTCCTTCTGACAATAATTCAAATGGTGAATTGTCTTCACCTTGAATAAATGATAATTGTGAAAACATACCATTTCCTGTGTTATATTCAGGATTTTCTTCTTGTTGTCCATTTACTTTTCCATCGCTTTTTATATCTAATCCATTTGTATCAAATTCAAATGGCATTAGAGTTCCATCGGCTTTCTCCACTCTATAATGAACAGATATACGTGCATCTGCCACATATAATTCTTTAAAATGTACAGTTATCCCTTGATCTGTTATCTTTTCATCAATAGGTATAAACTGCCCGTTCAACCTACCTTCTTGTTGTACACCGTTTTCATCTTTACTTCCTTCATTCACAACCGTATCATTTAATACTTCATTAGCAAAGTAAGAAGCAATATTAGTTGCTGCAACTTGAACTTGCGGGATCATAGCTATAGTAAAAATGCCTACCGCAGCAACCGACGTATACATGAACCGTTTTGATTTTTTATTCATATTTGAAAATACTCCCTGCTTTCTTTCTATCGTTTGATTTGTACTAAGTACATTATTAGTCTGGTTATAACCATTAAATGTTTGCCATGCTTTTTCGACATCAATATTTATTTCTGGAGTCTCATGAAGCTTCTCCTCGGCTAGTGTTGAATGTTCCCATTGATTTAATTCTGTTAGCTCAATTAATAAATTTTGACACTTCTTACATTTGTCTAAATGCTTTATAAATTGTTTTCTTTCCTCACGCGAAAGTTCGCCATCAATATATGATTGAATGGATCCCATTTCATAACAAGTCATTTATTTCCCCTCCATTTGTTCAAAAGTTTTTCGGAACTTAAGTTTAGCTCGTGCCAACAATGTTCCAACAGACGAATCTTCAATTTGAAGTACTTGCGCGATTTCTTTATATCGAAACCCTGAAAATTTCATTAATAATATTGTTCGATCTTGTTCTTTCATTTTTCGCAAAACCCTTTGTACTTTTGTAATTTCTTCTTTTCTAATCCATTCATCATCTAGTGACGAATCAATTTGAACTTCTTGATACTGGGTTTCTTTATCGATTCTTGCCCGATGTCTCTTTTCAGAGCGAATGTAGTTATAGGCGACATAAGTAGAAGACTTTATAAGCCAAGCGCGTAAATTTTCTATTGATTTCCAATCTGAATGATACAGTTGCAAAAACACCTCTTGCGCTAATTCCTCAGCAACTGTCTGTTCTTTAATGATCCATATTATTTGTTTAACAACATACGCATAGTTTTGTTTAAACAACGCTTCAAATGTTATATGTGAAACATTCCTCTCTTCACTTTTTATTGTTTGCATGTAAATAAAACCTCTCTCTCGTTTGATGCCTGCATTATAGAGAAACCAGAATGCTCATTTTTGTGACAAAAAAATAATATTTTTATTATGTACTATTACGTACATTCATCAAATAAACAAATATTCATATTAATTAAAGTAAACTTTTTTCTCAATAACAACATAAAACCCACTCTCAACTATTTTTAAGAGTGGGTTTAATACTATTAAAAAACAAATTTTTAATACCGCTTATAATTTATACTACTTATTATTTGTTCTTTTTTATTGGCACAAATAAATCAATCTTTAATTTTCCTTCTAGGTCTTCTGCAACATTGTTCATACAAAACTCTAAATTATCCCTATCATAATCTGCACTATATTCACTATTTGGTAACCACACTGCGTACATATATCGATACACTTCACTTAATTTATGGGGTTCATCATAGAATTGGTATAGAGCGTATAGACCTCCATCTACACTTTTAAATTGCACATCCTCATGTTGTTCTTTTTCAAAGTTTTTAGGTATGGTAACGCAAGCATCATGTCGGCACATATGACTTGCAACAAGTTCAGGATTATCTAATGAGATTCCGATAAATGATTGCTCCGGTGGATAAAGTTTATTTTCAATAGACCAGTTCAATAACTTCCCCCAATGATCTTGTGGTTCAAAGTAACTACCAGTTCTTCTTATGAATGCCACTTCTAATGGTCGTAATTCTTTTACAACTACTTTCATTTATATCATCCCCTTATTAAGTATCTATTCAATTTATTTATCTTTCAATTTGATAAATCCCTTTTAAATAAACAAATTTCTTAATTGCATAAATCTTAATTGAAATAAGATTATTTACTACTAAAGTTGTATGTACTTTCATACTTTTACTCGATTCTATATTCTTTTTTAACAGCTATAGTAATGAATCTATTGCACCTTTTGTCCGTCCACATCAAGGTAATGCATCTGTTTATTTTATTGATTCAGATGGTAATAGCTTAGAACTTATTTGTCATATTATTGTACCTAATGCACTAAAACATATAACTAATAAATTATCCTTTAAAGATTGGGAGAAACTATTAGCTGACACATTCGAATGAATATTAGCTATAAATCATAATGTCTCACCTTTATTTTTATAACATGTATAACAATCCCTAATAATAATGTCCTATCAATTTATCATTAAATAAATGTAAAAAATGACCCTATTTATTCATTTTTCATGCGTATGTATGTACATTTGTTAATTTATTCGATATATTATGTGTATTGAATGATTACGAAAAGCTTATAGGTCGCTAAAAAACACCTTATATTTTTATATCCATGAAAACTACAAAATGTATAAAATTCCATTTGTCAAATGAATTTAATGCGGAAGGAGGTTTGTGGTTACTTCATCGGGATATAATAATCAGTTTTAAACTGATAAAAATATAGGAGGCGACATTATGTTTCGTACGATTTCAAATTTCATGAGAGTAGCTGAGATAAGAAGGAAAATCCTTTTTACATTAGCGATGTTAATTATTTTTCGAATTGGCACGTTTATTCCAGTTCCTCATACTAACGCAGAGGTATTAAAAGTACAAGATCAAGCTAACGTTTTAGGTATGCTAAACGTCTTTGGCGGAGGAGCACTACAACACTTCTCAATCTTTGCTGTAGGTATTACACCATATATTACAGCTTCCATCATAGTACAATTACTACAAATGGACGTTATACCTAAATTTTCGGAATGGGCAAAGCAAGGAGAAATGGGCCGTAAGAAATCAGCTCAATTCACTCGATACTTTACAATCATTCTCGCATTCATACAAGCCATTGGGATGTCTTATGGCTTTAATAATATAGCAAGTGGACAATTAATAACAGATCAAAGCTGGACTACATACTTATTTATTGCGACAGTTTTAACTGCAGGTACTGCATTTTTACTTTGGTTAGGCGAACAAATTACCGCTAATGGAGTAGGTAATGGTATTTCAATGATTATCTTTGCAGGACTTGTAGCAGCGATTCCAAATGTTGCGAATCAAATCTATTTACAACAATTTCAAAATGCAGGCGATCAATTATTTATGCACATCATAAAAATGGTTTTAATTGGTCTCGTAATTTTAGCGATTGTTGTTGGCGTTATCTACATACAACAAGCCGTACGTAAAATTCCAATTCAATATGCAAAAGCTGTTTCAGGAAACAATCAATATCAAGGAGCAAAAAACACTCATTTACCTCTAAAAGTAAATAGTGCTGGTGTAATTCCAGTCATCTTTGCTTCCGCATTTTTAATGACGCCGCGTACAATTGCGCAGCTCTTCCCTGATTCAAGCGTATCAAAATGGTTAGTTGCAAACCTTGATTTCGCACATCCAATTGGAATGACACTTTATGTCGGTCTTATCGTTGCTTTCACATACTTCTATGCATTTATTCAAGTAAATCCTGAGCAAATGGCAGAGAATTTGAAAAAGCAAAATGGATATGTACCTGGTATTCGTCCTGGTAAATCAACAGAACAATATGTAACGAAAATTTTATACCGTTTAACATTTATCGGTGCAATTTTCTTAGGTGCAATTTCAATTTTACCGCTTGTATTCACAAAGATTGCTACATTACCACCTTCTGCACAAATTGGTGGTACAAGCTTACTGATCATTGTCGGTGTGGCACTTGAAACAATGAAAACGTTAGAAAGTCAGCTTGTAAAACGTCATTATAAAGGGTTTATAAAAAAAGCGAATTAAGTAAAAAAACACAGTTGGTTATTTTTCCAACTGTGTTTTTAATTCTACTGCATCTAATTTTTCTACTAATGTACCAATGATCTTTTCCAAGTTCATTATTTTTTCTTCTAGGGCTCGAATGCGTTTATTGCTCTCGTCTACATCATTATATTTTAAACTGTTATTGGATACTTTGAACTGCTCCCCTAATTCGGAAGTGATATCTTTAATAGTTGATTTTTCAGCATTACCTAGTGCATTTGTATTTGATTTTAATTCAAATTGAAGCTCATATGTATTTCCAGTTAACTCTTTTGCTATTTGCGAAATTAAATCTTTATAAGACTTTTTAACCCACTCTTGTTGGAATTCGTTTTCAAAATAAATGATTAATGAATCTTCATTTATTCTAGCTGTCGTTTCTTTGACCCAAGTTTCATATGACGGTCTCGAAATTTTCAATTGCATTTTATCTTTTATTTTATTCCAAATTGTTTTTGATTCATCTTGTCCGGAAGTACGTTGATTATTTTGCACGTGATGAACCTGTGCTTTAGAAGTAGCGCTTGATCCTATTTCGAACCAAATTTGATATTCTTCATCAGTAATTTTCTGTATGGTACTTGAAATTATATTTTTATACTCCCCTTCAAGCAAATCACGATGAAACGCATCTTCACAAAAGATTATTACTTTATTATCTTTTATCGTAGCATTTGTATTTCTAATCCATGTCATAAATGTTTTCTCTGCTATTTTAGGTCTTAATGCTTTCTTTACTTCATCCCAGCTACTAAGCTTTTCTTTTTGGACATCTTTCAAGTTAGATGGTTCGCCATTACATAGATCAAACTGAATTTCAAACGTCGTATTAAACATTTCTCTTAATGTATTAAATACTAATTCTTTATAATGAGATTCTAACCAGTCACGTGCAAATTCATTTGGACAATAAATTGTTAATATATCATCCTCTAAATAAACAGTAGTATTAGTAAACCAAGTTTCATATGATGGTTTTGAAATTTGCGGTCGAATTTTTTCCTTTACTTCAGTCCAATTTATTTTCATAATAACTCCCCTCTTCTTACAGATCTCTTTCATATAGCTTAATAATATTACGCCTTTCCAATAAATAAAGTCAATCCGTATCATGAATAAAATGAAAGCAGCCCTGTTATATGCAGGGCTGCTACTTTATACAACTACATTTCTTTCTCAAATAATCTTCCTTGTTTGAAATAAGACCGGAGTGTGGATCGATTAGCTAAAAATACACCAACAAAAATGAAACAAGCACCTATTCCCATTGTAGGGTTTAAAGGTTCTCTTAATATGATGTATCCTACAATAATAGCAATTAATGGAGAGACATATAACCAAGTTGACGGGAATACAGGATTTGTTTTTGATAAGAGCCAATAATATAATCCGTGTCCACCAATTGATCCGATAAAGATAAGATATAAAATAGGCCATTGTACACTCCATGAAGTTAATATAGTTACATTTGGCTGTTCTACAATTATTGATACAATTAGTAGTAAAATCCCTCCATAAAACATTTGAATACCGTTAATAAGAAATGGTGATACACTTTGTAAATCCGAAAGTATTTCTTTTGAGCGAATAGAGCCTATTCCGTAAAAAAATTCTCCTATTATTAATACAAAACAAGCGATACTCCATATGAAACTTACTTCTTGGTGCATTCCTGGTAAAGAAACAAAAACAACGCCTATTAGTGCAATAATTAAAGCTAGCAGTTGCTCCTTTTGTAGTTTTGACTTATTTCTCTTCGCTTGTAATAACAAAATCATCATCGGTCCCGTAGCAGATAACACAGCAGCTAACCCTGAAGAAATATATTGTTCTGCCCAATATAATGTTGCGAATGTCATAAATGTTAAGCAAAAACCAGCATATATAATTCGTCTTGAAAATATGTGTGGCATAATTTCTTTTCGTTTTAGCTTAAATATAATCATTAAGATTACTCCTGCTAAAAAGAAACGAATTCCCGCTGAAAATAATGGGGGCGCTCCTGCTTCAATTCCGATTTTTATCGTTAAAAATGTTGTTCCAAAAATAATACATACTAAAATATAATTAAAAATGACCATTACTCTTCCTCCTTTTTACTCTTAACATGAGTATAGAAGGTATAGTGTATAACAGTGTATCTATGTATATAACAGTTGCCTAAAATTGTAGTTGATTCTCTTTATATTTTTCGCTTAAATTTAATAAAAACGAAAAAGGTGAAACCATGAAGATTGTACTGCGTAAAGAATCCAACATACCGTATTACAAGCAAATATATATGCAAATCGTTGAAAGAGTACAAAGTGGCATGCTTTCGCATGGTGACTCACTTCCATCTTTACGCTCTATGGCCGAAGATTTACAGATTAGCCTATTAACTGTTCGTAAGGCGTATAAACAGCTAGAAAAGAAAGAATATATACGCATCCAGCAAGGTAAAGGTGCTTATATACATAAACATGTAAAGAAAGATTCCAAACCAATTCCGTATAAATGGCAACAAACGAAAACGATTAATGTTATGCGATCTCAATATGCAATGAATCAGCACCGGAAATATTACGATTTTTCACAAGCGATTTTATATCCACGTCTATTGCCAAATCCATTCTTGGCAGACGAAATGCATAAAATACTTAATAAAGACCAGATGATCCTAGCAACCTATGGGCCAGTTCAAGGTGATTATGAACTACGGGTTGAAATAACAAAATACTTACATGAACACCAGAAATTAGTTACAGACCCATCTCAATTATTAATTACAAGCGGAGCACAACAAGGAATTGATTTAATTGCTCAAACACTATTAAAACCTGGTGATATTGTATTAGTGGAAAGTCCGTGTTACAGTGCTGCGCTTGATATTTTCATCAATAAAGGGGCTCAAATTATACCTATTTCTCTTGATCATCATGGTGTTCGCTCCGACTTAATCGATGATATTTGTCAAAGTAAAAATCCCGTTTTATTGTATACGAATCCAACGTTCCAGAACCCAACAGGTACCGTAATGAGTAAAGAACGGAGAATGGAACTTATAGAACTAGCAGAGCTATATAAGTTTTTTATAATTGAAGATGATTCTTTCGGAGAAATATATTTTGAGGGCGCGACTGTTCCCCCTCCTATCAAAAATTGGGATACGAATGGTCATGTAATATATATAAAAGGATTTAGTAAAACATTAGCACCAGGACTACGTATCGCATCGCTTATTGCCGATGGCCCTATTTTCGAATGGCTATATGCTGTAAAAGGTTCAATGGATATCGGTAGTCCTTTATTAACACAAAAAGCACTTCTACCGTTTTTACGTGCAGAACGTATGAAACATCATTTAGAAAAATTACGTACAGCTTTACAAATTAGACGTGATATAACGATTGATATGTTATCACCACTTAAAGAAATGCACTTTGAAATACCAAATGGCGGCTTTAATTTATGGATTACTCTTCCTAATTCGATAGATCCCTTTACCTTATTACAAAAAGCAAATGAAGTAGATGTGTCTTTTTTACCAGGTACAGCTTGTCTATTAAATCCCGAAACAAATAATAATCATTTAAGAATTAGCTATTCAATGTTAAATGAAAAAGATATGATAAGTGGATTAGAGAGATTACATGATACAATGCGAAAGTTTATGCTATAAAAAACCTGATTTTATCCCTTTTACTTTTTGAATTGGTTCATGAACAATTGAAACTGAAACACCACCAGGTTTTAAAACTTGTTTTTCTTTTCATTCTTCAACACTATCATATTGATCTATAACAATTGCTTTCAATTCCTCACCTCCTTGCTGTTTATTGTAATAACATACAAATATTTCTCAATTTTTTTTGCCTTGAATTATCATAAACTTATTTTTGGGGGTAATTACGCAAAAAACAAAGCAAATCTAACACACAACTTAGAGTCATTCAAAATTTTATGTTTAATTACATTCAAAAGAAATGGAGAGAACTCTATGACTGAAAAGATATTTAAAATAAACGGGATTGATATATGTACAGAAAGCTTTGGAAACCCTAAAAATCCAGCTATTTTATTAATTATGGGTGCTACGTGTTCAATGGTTTATTGGGATGAAGAATTTTGTGAACAGTTGGCTAACACGGGGAAATTTGTTATTCGTTTTGATAACCGTGATGTGGGACGCTCTGTCGCATATGAACCTGGAACTTCTAATTATTCCGTTACGGATATGGCTGAAGATGCAATTGGGGTAATAGATGCTTATCATATTGACAAAGCGCATCTATTTGGTATGTCTTTAGGCGGTATGATCGCTCAAATTGCTGCTGTAAAACATCCCGAAAGAATATTAACATTAACATTACTAGCTACAAGTGTGATAGGCTCTGACAATAACACACGTGACTTACCCCCGATGGATGAAAGAATTTTAACACATCACGCAAATAGCACGCATTTAGATTGGACAAATGAAAATATTGTAGCAGAATATTTAGTTTCAGGGTCCCGTCTATTATGCGGGTCCAAACGCACATTTGATGAAAAAAGAGTCTATAATCAAGTAAAACAAGAAATTGAACGAGCTAACAATTTATTAAGCATGTTTAATCACGCTTTACTTCAAGGCGATGATGCATATGAAGGGGTGCTTCACTCCATACAAGCACCTACATTAGTCATTCACGGAACAGACGATACCGCACTCCCTTTTGAACATGGCCTTGCACTTATTGATGAGATTCCTAACTCAGCTCTATTAACTCTTGAAGGCGCCGGACATGAGATTCATCCTGATGACTGGGAAGACATCATTCATACTGTTACTGAACATACAGCTAAAATAATAGAAAAATAATGAATAGGAGGAGCACGCCGCAATTTGTGTCCCCCCTATCTTTACATATAAAAAAGCCCATCACTGTATCCGTATGTATAGTGATGGGCAATACTTATATTTTTCTATGTTTAAAAAAACGGACAATCTAATTGATCAACAGCTTCCCATGATTTTTTTTTTATATTATCGGTAGATTTATTTGCTTCTAGTGGTACGTTTTTAAAAGGATTAACTTCGACTTTTAATAAGGATGATGGTTCTACGTATAATGAGAAAACATGGCTACTTGGTATAGCTTTTGCCACATCAATATCTCCCACTTGTTTAAAGAGTTGCTGTGCAGCAAAGAAAAAGAAATTGGTTGGGTTTGATTGTTTATTCAGCCACGCAAGCATTTCAGGTGATACTGATTTATGAATATTAATTTTCACTCGATCACCACGTTTATATCGCCTAGATCGCATGTTTCCACCAACTAACTTATCGTTAAGTTTGTAAATCCTAACTCTTTTTGCTTATGCTCTCTATATTTTGGTGAACAAGTGTATACTAATAATCCACGTGCATTTGTAAATAGTGGATTATCTACAAAGATTACATTTGTTAAACGCCCTTTTTGTTTTAAAATCATTTTCAAGCTATTTTTAATGATAACTGCGCCCCCGCCGTAAATAAATACGTACGGATCGTCTTTCATATCATCAATTTTGTTTATAATATCCGTTGCAACGCGCGCTGCTAAACCTAATAGTGCTGGTTGTGATTCCTCAACTAATAATGCATTTCTAGGATGTTTATCATTTAAATAAATTTGATTGAATTCTGTAATGCTATCAATCGTCTTCGTTGGGTACTTCCGGTTCCATCTCGTAATAATTTGTAGTAACGTTTCTTTCACGCCATAAGATAAGCCCTTACTTAGTTGTGGTCGAAAGTTTACACCTAGTGAAACGACTTCTTCTGTCGTTCCTGCACCAATATCAAAAGATAATAATGTTTTATCAACAAAATCAATTTCTGAAACTTTATTTTGTTCACATTCTATTTTATGTTTCACAACATTTCCTTCTTCATCATATACAATGCCCCACGTCCCAGAAGCACCCTCAGGTAGACATTTGCAATATTCAATTGAAATATTAATTGTAACATCACGTCCGTTTGGATAATGGAACACAACCTTATGATTCCCCATATAACGTTTCGCATTTTCCGCAGCTATTTCTTGCGTAATAAGTTGCATAGGAAGAGCAACAGATAAATCATATCGAATATTAATATGGCTAGAAGTTGGGCTTTGACGCATAGCACTTACGGCTAAACCAGATAGAATTGTAATAACCATTAACTCATCAGTTGACTTATTCGATTTCTTCTCAACTTCAGTACCTTTTAATTGATCTTGAATGACTTTTTCTCCAACGATATACCGCACATTATTTAACATTAACGATGGAGAACTAATGGTCACGTCAATGTGATTTTCTAATTCAGATAATGAAACATCTTCCTCATCTAAGAGTCCTGTAGGCTCTCCTATATATAAAGCATATATACTCGGAATAAAAATAGGATCTTGCCCTTTCACCATTAACTTCAAACCATTATTTCCTGCATCAGCACCAGCTTTTAAAAGAATAGACATAACTACCCCCTAAATTAATCTGACATCCCTTCCAAATATATGCGAGCCCGTTCTTTTACATTCAAATGTAATGTAATTTTTTATTAACCGTAAATACAAAATATCATTTTCGCGGCCCTATGTGTAAAAAGTATTTGACATTAAACTTCCCCAATTTTATACTATAGTTGTAAAGAGTTTTTTACAACAATGGAGGTGCCATTTTTAAATTGAACCATAAAAAATTTATTTTCATAATTATCGTTTTATCATTACTTGGAGTGCTTATACATGGAGTTTATAAATACATCGCTGAAGGTGAAATTTTAGGTGGCACAATTTTCACTAGCGCTATAATAATTAGCTACCTTATCAATCATATTACATGGGGAGATCCTCACGGTGTATCAGAAGAAAGTCAAGATGAAATGGGACAACAAATTACATATAAAAGCTCTAAAATTGCATATTTTACGCTCGTAGTTGTAATGTTCCTTATATTACTCTTCTCTGAAGGGTTTTCTATGGGAGCTAATTTAAATGGGGTTAAAAACTTCCCTCTTTTTATTGCACTGTGCTCTTCATTCTTTATTTATCCTATTGTCGAATTTATTGTCACAAAACAATATAAATAAAAAGATGAGATTTTCTGTATAAAGAAAATCTCATCTTTTTATATTTACATCCCCTCAACTATCGCTTTTAAATTATTCACAGTCCGCCAATTTCTTACTGTAGCTGGTGTATGTAACTTCTGGAACTGATTCATTAATTTTGAATTTCGAATGCTATTTTTGAAAAATAAATATACAACTTTTTCATGAATACAACAATCTTCAATCTCATTTTTTTGCATAAGTAGCTGATCTTTTTCTGTTTTAGAAAGTTCATGTGCTAAGAAGGCAATATGTATACTTTCGCCTTCTCGCAATGAATTGACTTCATAGGGGCATCTTTTTGTAATGTTTATAAATTCCTCATGTGTTCTTAACATAACCGGAACATCAAAACCAAAAACGTTTTTAATTTCAGACTGTATTCGTTCCTTTAGAAATGTTATATCTTCCTCAGATTTGAATACGATATTCCCACTTTGAATATATGTTTTCACTTGTTTCAACCCTATTGATTCAAACGCTTGTTTTAAATCAGCCATTTTGATTATCTTATGACCGCCTACATTGATACCTCTTAGTAATGCAATATAAATTGTCATATCAATCCTCCACATTTTAATGAACTGAGCAATTAAATTGATTTTCACTCTCATATTTCTCGAATATTTGTTTTAATTCCTCTAACATATCATGTATAGATAATACCTCAAACAAAATGATAGATTTGCTTGAAAAATGATGATGATATTGATTCGGTTTACAATGTGCTAAATCATTTTTATTAGTCCAAAATTGCTTATCTAATTCATCAATCAGTTTAAAATGTTCCTCATCTATTTTTTCACAATGATTTCTTAATATAGAAATTATAGAATGAATTGTTCGTCGTAAAATCTCTTTTTCATTTTGCGACCAGTCACATGTTTCAATTGGTGCTCGAGCTAGATTATCTATATGATAAATAATTTGCTGTAATAAATGAAGTTGCTTTTGTACAAGTAAAAAACTTCTCATTTCTTTTTTTGTATGTCGATGATATTTCCAATCTTTTTGCTCATATTGAACAAATTGTACTGCTTTATTTAATAATACAGTTAAATTAGAAAGAGTATAGGTTGTCTCCTTTTTTATAACTTTCCCATCCATTAACACAGTAAGCCATTCCTCCATAACATTTGCCGTTTTAACAAATAGCTCCTCTGTGCATCCCGAAATTGTTTTAACATAATGTGGTGGTAAGATGAAAAAATTCACTAAAGTAGACACTATAATACCAGTAAATGTAGTAGCTAATCGAATTAAAAATGCAGTAAAATAGTGATCTACCGTAATTGGGATCATTGCAACAGCAGTTAATGTTGCAACTAACGTTCCCGCATGTAACTTTAGTTTTTGACATGTAACGATTGTAAACATCGCTGCTAACGCATAAGAAAGCGCCTGATGACCTAGGAAAAATGTGAAAGTCATTGCATACGCTGATCCAATTGTTGAAGCTGGAAAGCGAACCAGTCCTTTTTTTATAGAATCTGTTGCAGTTGGCTCAATCGTTACAATTGCGGTGATAACAGCAAATATAGTTGGAATATTGAAAAATTCACAAACTAGAACTGTAAGAAAAACCGCAATTCCTGTTTTTATCACCCTTCCACCAATAATATTCCATTTTCTAACTTGATTCATTTTGTATTTCCTTCATTTCTATTTCGTTTATTTATATATTCTATATTATATATCTTTCTAAATAAAAAACTTACTACTTTTGTATAAGAGTAAGTTTTTTCTCGTTATTTTATGATAGGTAAATGCATTATGATTTGTTGACCAATTGGTCCCATTCTTCTAAAACCTTTATCTTGGAAGCCAACTTTTTCATATAAATTTTGTGCAGGAATATTTTTTTCATTCACAGCAAGTACAACTTCATTTTTCATCGGAAAATAACGTTGTACAAACTCTTGTAATAGTGCCAGTGATTTTTTAGCGTATCCTTTCCTTTGTCTATTGTGATTTATAGAAAATGAAGTTAAAAGTAAAGCGTTCTCATTTTCTGTGAACTCCTGCACTCTGTCTCCTGTTTGCAATGCAAAAAGACCAACAGGTACCCCATTGTAATCTAAAATAACAATCACATTTTTTGTACAATCATTTTTTGCTTTTTTCAATAATTCAACTGGGTCCGATGTAAATTGAACTTGTTCACTTGGTAAAGTAAATGTTTGTATAACTTCCTTAAATTCCTCTTTATACGGAACTAATTGAATTTCCCCTGTATGTATGTTCATGATAAACTCTCCCATTTTTTACTTATTAACTTAAACCTTGCTGCACTTTAGAATGTACTTTTCCATCTAAAAATGTAATTTCAACTAATGCAGTTGGATTGCTTCCCTTCCAAGCAAAAATTTGCTTAATTTGTGTAGAATGTTCTACACCTTCTTCTATGAGTAAATCCCCTTCAAAACCAATTAAATCTTTTACTTCTTTATAAGTCATTCCTTCATTTACATTTAAAAAATGATTTATATTGATAGATTCTTTCTTCTGATTTTCCATTACAGTAGAAGAAGTCGCTGTGTGCTTTTTTACTTCTTTCTTCTGTTCACACGCTGTCATACTGAAACCTAAGCATAAACTACATAATATTAATGTGCTTTTTTTCATCATAACAGTTGTCCCTCCCATAATAATTAAACCATATATTCCCTTAAAAATAAACTGAATATTTAATATTATATTGAAAAACCCTGTACAATTTAGTACAGGGTTACTGTTAAATTTATTTATTTAAATGATTATTTGATTGGTCATTCTGTTCTTTTCTCAGTTCTTGCTCTTCATCTTTTGGTAATTGTTTATCATTATCTTTTATTGGATTCGTTTCTCGATTTTCAATCATGTCATTTGGAACTTGTGGCATTACTCGGCCAACAATTGCTGCTAACTCATCCAGTATACCTTCACCTGTTTTTCCTTTTTTAATTTGCTTTCCAATTTGTTTCAGTCTTTCATACGTATCAACATCTGCTACAACGACTGCATTAGCACCATCAGGATCGTTTTTTAAGCTTTCTGCAACAGAGTATTTTATGGATTCAACACGTGTTCGATCTAGTTTCGCTTTTACATCAATTCCTACAATTGCATATTTCCCAACTACTACCGCTGTCGCATCATTTACACCTGGCACACTTGCTGCTAAAGATGCTAAATGGTCCGCTGCTTTTTCATTTGGCTTATTTGACTTATTTGTATAATTAACATTTTTCATTGAAACCTTTTTTTGCTCGGGCTTTTCGTTTGGATTATCCCTTTTTCCAATACTACATCCAGTTATTAAAAAACAAACCATCAATATATATATTAAGATTTTCATTATTCTCACCACTTTACCATTCAAGTTTAATCATAAATTTTTTCAACAGCTTGCATTTTCTTCACTTTTTCTTCTGCTCCGCTATTTGCATTAATGAAAATTTGGTACGTATCTTTCCCTAAAGTACCTACAAATTCATAACAAAGTACTTCGTTATGCAAATCATTTACTACCATTGCTTTTCGCTCTTCCATTACCTTTACATCAGGGTTTATTTTCTTTCTTGCTTCTGCTGCAGTTAGCTTTGCCGAAGGGATTGTTCGTTTTTGATGTGATGCTAAATATTCTTTCGCCGAAAATCCGACGATAGAACCGTCATCTAAAGCAATTTTCATTTGAATTGCCTCTGGATAAATTCGTACGCCATTCTCATTTACTACATACGTAAATACTCCAACATTATCATATTGTGAGCTATCATAAAGCTCCATATTATGAAACTTATGGTCCTTTAAGAATTTCAAACCTTTACTTCCTGCATCGTTTAAACTAATTTTCTGTTCTTTAATTTCTCGATTATTCATAACCCAAATTGGATATCCGCCTTTTCCGGTAATATCCATATAAAACTCATTATTCGTTGCCTCGTCTTTAATTTTCACACTATAGAAAGATTCTTTCGCACCTTTTCCACTTTTCTCGACTTCTACTTTTTCATTTCCTTTTAAATTTAAAAACGATTTTGCAATTTTCGCCGCTTCATCTTTTGAAATTGCTTTTCCTTCTGCTGCAAATCCACCTTTTTTATTTTTTTGTGCACTTGTAAAGGTCGGTCCGAAGTTTGTAGATGAATACGATGTTACATTTTTTTCTACTGTCTTTAACCCGTCAATAATTGTATTGTCTGCAGGATCACGATTGGATGCGAGTGCCATCTCAACATCCATCCAGCGTAAATTGTTTTTCAAAACAAGATGTTGCACTTTTCTTAGTTCATCTTGTATATTCCCTGCATTGGAATATAAAGTTTGCAACGTTTTGTATTCTTGATCATTTAATGGTTCTTTTTCTAAATCACGAATGGCTGCACGGTAACTAAAATCACCGATATTCGCTAAAAATTCTTCCGTTTTATTAAAAGGCATTAATGTTAAAGGAAGTTGTCCTACATCCGAACGAGCTTCCGATGTTAATCTCCATACATCTGCTAATGCAGGCGATAAAGATGCGCGCGAATTCATCGCAAGCGTTGTTCCAATTTTATCGTGCAATAAATCAACCTCATACGCTAAATCATGAAACGCACGTTGATAGCTATTTTCTGCTCGAATTAATACTGCATTCTTTTCTTGGTGCTCTTTATAGCCCCAGTATCCAGTTCCAACTACACCAACTGTTAATAATACGATTATAATACCTCGTAACATAGTTCCACCTCCGCTCTATTTACAGAAAATATGTTTCCCGATCTTTTTAATTTGTGGACGAGTCCAAATCCATTTACTTGTTGCAGTATCTGGATTGAAATAATACAATGCGTTTCCTGTTGGATCCCATCCATTAATTGCATCTAATACAGCTTTTTTTGCTGTTTCATTTGGTGTTAAATATATTTGTCCGTCTGCTACCGCTGTAAATGCTCTTGGCTCAAAAATCACACCCGAAACAGTATTTGGAAATGATGCACTTGTAACACGATTTAAAATAACTGCAGCGACTGCAACTTGTCCTAAGTACGGCTCACCACGAGATTCTCCATATACTGCGTTTGCCATAAGCTGAATGTCGTTTTGGGAATAACCATTTGGAACATTTGTCCCTTTATTTTGAGGTGGTTTATTTTCTTGTGCTGTACCACCACTATTTCCTTTATTAGCAGTTGACTTATCATACTTCGTTGCCTTCACGAGCATTTGCTTCGTTTTAGCTCCGGCTAAACCATCAACAGGTAAACCGAATTTCTCTTGAAAATTTCGAAGTGCCCAGTATGTACCCCAGCCGAAAACTCCATCCACTTTTCCTGTATAAAATCCGTTATATTTCAAACGAGATTGCAGTTCAATGACATCTTCGCCAGATGCTCCCCTTTGAATGACTTGATTAGAAAAGGCTTCTACATTTTTTAGTTGTATACTACTGACCATGAAAGACAGTCCTATGAACGCAAGCAAAACTGCTATTTTAAAAACAGCTTTTTGGCGCATAATTTTCCCTCCTTAATTACGGAAATGATTTCTTGGTTATGTTTTGTAAAAGCCTCGCTTTTATGTAAAGAAGACAAAAAAATCCAAACTAATATCGTAGAAAGAATATGTAAACAATATAAAGTGAAACTTTAATCAGTGGGGGTTTTCTTCATCCCCCACTGATTATCAGCCCTCACCAATCGGACTTTAATGGGCAGTTGATCCCCCACCTAACTTCTTTACTTTCGCTGAATTTTGAGATGGGGGGCTTACTGCCCATTAAAGTGGGATAAAAAAGGATAAAAGGAGTTCATTATGAAGAATTTGTTAAAGCGTGTCGCACTCGTCCTTCTGTTCCTGACAACATGTTCAAATGTATATACAGGCTCATCAATTGTTCATGCACAGCCGCCATATGCAAAATGGGGTAAGCTTGCTGTAGAAAAAACGAAAGAACAATACCCAAAAGCAGAGATTATTGATTACCTTCATATAGGTAGAAAACCAAAAACCGTTCAAATAACAGTTGAAAAATTTAAATTATGGCTACGCGAGGATGGAAAAGAATATGGTGTTTTTGTTGATGTAGAGTTTGAAACGAAGACGGAGAAATTTATTAAAATGTCGTTTCAGAAAACGAGTAGATAAAATGAAAGAAACCCGGCTGTTATGAATTTAAACAGCCGGGTTTCTTTCATTTCTAAAATTTCGATTCCCTAAAAATTTTACCAATATACAAATAGCGCCAATTACAACTGCTATCCCTATACTGTATAAAAGTACTCTACCATATCCACCTATTCTCGGATCTAAAAACGGATAAGGATACCAATTCGCGATTGGGCCACGTATTAAGCTATATAAAACATAAAAAAACGGGAATAAGAGCCAACTTGCGGCTTGTTTCCAAGTGATTTTCTTACTAGGCGGATTTAAAATCCAATCTAAAAGCATTGCTATTGGCATGATATAATGTAACACCGTATTTACCCATGGTATTGCGGTTTGAAGTGACTCTTCTAACCCTCTTAATAATAAAAAATAAATGAGTCCAGTCGTAAGTATGTATACAGTTGCTGCACCACGAAGTATACCAAACTGTTCTGATCGACCAAATGTAGCTGTTCCGATACTACTTAAAAGGAGAATACATGCAACTAAAATGTTACTTTCGATAGTGAAGAAACTAAAAAAGTTAACTGGATTGAACGGTTTCACTTGTGCCCGTATTATAAATTGCGTAATGATTGCACTAAATGCTAGAAGGCTTAAACATAGTCTAAATAGAGATAATGTTTTTACATCCCCCATACAGTCCCTCCTCTTCTCATACAAACTTATAATTCTCCTGTACATGCTCGATAAATAACTTTAATGGAACGAGCCCACGTTTAGGCATATGACTACTTATTACAGCAACCACCTCTAACTGCGGAATGATAACGATATATTGTCCGCCATATCCCATAGCAAAGTACATACAGTACGGTATGTGAAATCTTTCGTTATTCAATACCCACCAGTGATATCCATATGCCCCGACATGTTCATACGTTTCAAATAGAGGTGTACTTGATTCTTCTAACCATTTCGATGATACAATTTCATTCCCCTGCCAAATTCCATTCTGCAAACATAATATTCCGAGTTTTAATAAATCTTTAGATTTCATTTTCATACCGAAACCACCGACATATATTCCCTGGGAATCTTGTTGCCACTCATATTCTGTAATCTCTAACGGATTAAATAAGTACCTTTTCGCAAACTGCTCTGTCGACATTCCAGTAGCTTTTTGGATAATGTAGCTAAGCAAATGCGAAGAACCTGAGTTATAATTCATTTTTGTAGCGGGTTCTTCAATTATTGGTTTTTCTAATATATATTGCACCCAGTTCGCTGATTCTACAAAGTCATTCGGGAATACTACTCCATTTCCAAACTCTTTCCACTCCTCACCAGTAGTCATTGTTAATAAGTGATAAAGCGTCAAATCATGTTTTCCCTCAGGTACATTTTCAATCCACTCTGTAATAGGTGTATGTATATCATTTATATAGCCTTTATCAATTGCAATACCTATTAATATAGATACAATGCTTTTTGTAATCGAATTTATTTTATATAAGTTATTTGCACATTCGGGTGTTTTATAATACTCAGTTGTTAATTCCCCTTTTTGATAAACAAGAAATGTATTTACTTTTTTCTTTTCAAATTTATTTTCTAGCTGCTTGAAATCCAATACTTTACCTCCAATTAAATCATTACCTAATTTATTATATCTTGTAGCTTTAATTAAAACATACTTGGGTTCAAATAAAAAACAAACCTGCCAGTAATGAACTGACAGGTTTGTTTTTATAATTTCGTGCGAACATTCCAAAGCTCTGGGAAGAAACGTTGATCAAGTACTCGTTTTAAATAAGATACACCAGAAGAGCCACCTGTTCCCATTTTATGTCCGATAATGCGTTCTACTGTTTTCATATGACGGAAACGCCATTGTTGTAGCCAATCTTCAATATCGATAAGTTTTTCAGCAAGCTGATATAAATTCCAATATTTTTTCACATCCGCATACACTTCAAGCCATGCTGCTTCTACTGTTGCATCTTCTTCGTATGGCTGCGTAATATCACGATTTAACACGTCTTTATGAATTGGGAATCCTTCTTTTACAAGAGCTTGAATTGCCACATCATACAAACTTGGTGCATGTAGCGCCGTATGAAGTCGAGCGTGTAATTCTGGATCTTTTTCATAAATTTTTAAGGCATGCGGCGTTTTATAACCAAGCGCATACTCAATCATACGATATTGATACGATTGAAAACCTGAAGCTTGACCGAGCGAGTCACGGAACTCAATGTACTCTGACGGCGTTAATGTCGCAAGAATATCCCAAGATTGAATGATTTGTGATTGGATTTTTGATACACGTGCTAACATTTTAAAAGCTGGTTGTAATTTGTCTTGTTTAATAGATTCAATTGCTGCGTTTAACTCATGTAAAATAAGCTTCATCCAAAGTTCGCTTGCTTGGTGAATAACGATGAACAACATTTCATCATGGTGGTCTGATAATCTCTTTTGAGAAGATAGTAAACTATCTAATTGTAAATATTCCCCGTACGTCATATTCTCTTTAAAGTCCGTATGAATCCCTTTTTCCATAATTACCTTTTCATTTTCTTTCATATTAGCAAAACGCCCCTTTATATATATTTCTACTTATATTGGTCTAATAACTGCTCGAACTGGACTTCCATCTGCATCTGATAAGGCAAGTGGTAATGCGATCAATTCATAATCGCCATCTGCTACGTGATCTAGTACGACATTTTCTAAGATGTGTATGCCATGTTTAAACAATTGATGATGCGCTGCTAATTCTTTATCATCTAATGGATCAACTGATGGTACATCCACCCCGATTAAACGTATACCTTTTTCTGAAAGAAACGGTGCTATATCCGCACGTAAATGCGGGATTATATCTGGGAATTCATTCGCTTTACCATGTGAAGATGTACGTAACAACAAGCGTTCTACGCCTTCTAAATGAAATTTCTCTAATTCCTTTTTCCCAATGCTTTCAAGATTAGAAACGTCAATGATTCGCGTAGGTCCGACATAAACTTGGATATCTAAATCTAACACTTTCTTTCCATCATTATCAAAATGAAACGGTGCATCAATATGAGTGCCTGTATGAATACTCATCGTTAACTTTCCGACATTTACTGAGCCACTCTCTTCTTTTGACCATGATACTTCATACGAGAACGGTGTATCCCCTGGCCAAGTAGCAATATCATTATTTAGCGGTTGTGAAATATCAATCCACTCTGATGTTTTCATACTTATGCCACAACCTCTCGCTTATTTTCAAATTGCTTATACTCTTCATCTTTCATAATTTTCTTTAAAATCATAACAGACTGCCATACTTCTTCGTACGTATTATATAAAGCAACTGGCGCAAGTCTCACTCCATTTGGCGCTCTAAAATCTGGAATTACTCCATTTGCTTTTAACGCTTTACATATACGTGCTGCTTCTGCATGCTCTAAATAAATATGCCCGCCTCGTTTTTCATCCTCTAATGGATTTCCAATTGTAAATCCAAAATCACTTAATTCATGAGCAATTAAATTAAGCATGTATCTTGTAATATGTAAAGATTTTTCACGTAAACGTTCTATACCAGCCTCTTTAAACATTTCAAGAGAACCGATTAACGGCGCTGTACTTAATACGTGAGGGGTACCAATTTGATATGCACCGGCATGGTCTGCTGCAGTTAATGTATGTTCCATATCAAACTGCTTATCTTTTCTAGAACTAAACCAGCCAGACAAGCCTGGAAGTCTATTACAATGTTTTTTATTTACATAAAGGCCAGCAACACCACCAGGTCCTGCGTTTAAGTATTTATAATTACACCAAATAGCGAAATCAACATCCCATTCTTTGAAATGATGCGGAATAGAACCGATTGAGTGACATAAATCGAACCCGATATGAATACCACGCTTATGCGCTTCCGCTGTTAAACGTTTCATATCAAGAATTTGGCCGCTTCTATATAGTACAGAAGGTAATAAAATTAACGCGATATCATCTGTCATCGCATGAATAATATCATCTTCAGAAAGTGTTCTACCATCTCGGCTCTTCACTCGTACTAAATGCTCATCTGAATCTAGGCCCTTTAAACGAATTTGACTTTGAAGTGCATATATATCTGACGGAAATGTTAATTCATCTGCAAGAATTTTTGTGCGTATTCCTTTCGGCTCATAGAAAGTTGCGATTACTTGATGAATATTCGTTGTCGTGGAACCGGTTACAATAGTTTCTTCTGGTAAAGCTCCAATAAGAGGTGCAGTCAATTCACCTAATTTCTCCGAAAGGAAAAACCACGGATGCTCACCCTCGGTCCAGCCGTCAATGCCATACTCTTTCCATGAATCTAGCAAAGTAAGTAACGATTTCTCTGCTCTTTTTGAAAGTAGCCCTAATGAGTTTCCATCTAAATATATTGTTCCTTCTTTTTTATAAAATTCAGTTTGAAAATCTTTCAGTTCATCATGTTTATCACATTCAAGCGCATACTCATAAGTTGGTTGAAATGGTTCTTTATACATGGTGTCACCTTCTCTTAATTTTCTTTTTATTCTAACTAATTGAAATATATCACCTTAGTTGATATAACGTCAATGATATTATGTCAGTTGACTTTATATATGAATTTCTTTTACAATACAGTTATATTTTCAGATATTTCAGTATAAAGAGGTGATTCTTTGAAAAACACTACTCTTTCATCAAGAAAACACCGCTCCTTAGAAACTAAAAAGAAACTTTTACATTCCGGCTACATTGTTTTTATTAATAATGGATTTCAGAAAACAACCATTACACAAATTATTAAACATGCAGAAACTGGTTATGGAACGGCATATGTATACTTTAAAAACAAAGATGATCTCCTCATCGTTTTAATGGAAGATGTCATGAATCAATTTTATGATATTGCTGAGCATTCCTTTTCGCCCCAAACAAAAGAAGAAGCAAGTATTATGATTCAAAATCAAGTTAGAGCATTTCTACAACTAGCAAAGAAAGAACGAGCTATTTTACAAATTGTGCAGGAAGCAATTGGTTTATCAAAAGAGATACGTCAAAAATGGGATGAGATCCGAGAACGCTTTATAAACAGCATTACGCAAGATATTACATACTCTCAAGAAAATGGGTTAGCACATCCTGAATTAAATAAAGAAATTGTAGCACGTGCTTGGTTCGCAATGAATGAGATGTTTCTTTGGACGATTGTGCAAAATGATAAAAAGATCGACTTAGAAGAGATTGTGCATACGTTAACTGAAATGTATACGACAGGGTTATATAAATAGCACACCTTCAATAAGTAAGGTGTGCTATTTTACATCTATAAAAATATTTTATCTGGGTATGGTAGTGCCAAAGGAGGCTTTTCAGATAATGAGAAATATTGTAGTTTTAAAGATTCACCATCTATTGACTTCAGTTTTCCACTAGTAGTTTCACATTCAAACACAACAACAATATATTCTACTTGATCTCCATTCGAATATGTATGACGGAACTCTTTCCCTCCAAATATCCCTTTTTGCTTTTTCACTCGTACTTTCAGCCCCGTTTCTTCCCAAACCTCCCGAACTACTGCTTCTTCTGGAGTTTCTCCAGGTTCAATTGCTCCAGCTGGCAAGCTCCAGTATTCTCCGCCAGGATATTGAAATAAGATTTCCCCTTGCTCATTTTTAATAACAGCAGCTACACTCGGTATAAAAATTAGTTCATGACCTAATTTCTCCCGGATTTTTTTATAATATAGCGATATAGACATATAATTCTCTCCCACTCCATTAATAAATACCTGTATTTTCTGATATCTATTGTATAATAATACCAAAAACGATTTCTATATAGAAAGGATTAGAAAATGTCTCAAGAAAAACTAGTAAATAAATTTCTATCATTTTTAGGTACTACAAATCAACCTACTAGCTTAAAGTTTTTAAATGAGCTTATTAAATCTCATCAAGAAAAAATAAAGTGGGAAACTCCTACTAAAATAATTGACTGGGAAAAAGGTAAGAAAAGAGAACAAAGCCTTACATCTTCTGAACTTAATTATTGGATAACAGAAAGATTTTGTATTGATAAAGAAATGTATGAAAAAGCTATTGAGGTTTTCAATAAAAAATCTATAAACAGTAAAAGCGTTACTCATGAGATTGAGTAACGCTTTTACCTTAATACATGTCTTTAATATTAATCTTCTTTATGATAAGCAGCTTCTACACATTCTGCTAGACGCTCAATTTGTTCCATAGTTAAACCTCGTGAAATCCAGCCTGTTAACTTATACATAATTTTATAGTAAAGATTACTAGGTTCATATTCTGAAATTAATGTAAGTGCTGTACCCTCTTCATCTTCTTCTAACATATAAGTCATTGCCGAATAACCTTGCTTCATTTCACTGCCAAGTGAAATAATATAGGGTGCATCGTATTCAAGAATTTCTACTTCTGCTTCAATTATTTTCTTACCGACTTTTTGAACAGAGATATATGTATCTCCTACACATGGATTCTCTTTATCCATATTTGAAGGATAACGATTTTCTATTATAAACGTATTCCATTCTTTTATTTTTTCATCTTCTACAATATAGTCACAAACTACATCAATTGGTGCTTTTATTACTATTTCTAGTGCGAAACTCATTAAACTGCCCCTCTCAAATACCCTATCCAATTCTATATTAACTCAATCATTATGCCATATTTTATATAGTGAAATACAAGTAGAATTTTTATTTTTAATGTGAGAGTGCTTATTGTAATAAAAAAATCATTTAAAATATTTTATAAACGATACAACAATTAAAAATAAAGAAACAAGTAGTACAGCAACTCCTACACTCCTATTTTCTTTTTCTTTATTTTTAAAATTTTGCACCCCCATACTAACTAACATACATCCTAAAAGCGTTTGTAACATTAGCACACTCTGTTTTGAAGCATCATTCCAGCTATAAATGACATACCCCATTACAATAATTGCAAGTAAAATCGTTAAGATTCTATTCATACGTAAATCCCTCCTATAAAAGAAGCCACTAAGTTTCCTTAGCGACTTTCTTAACAATTTATATTTACAAAATTGCTTTTTATGAATTTGATATAGGTCCAAAGAATTTCCTAGCCAATATAACGACTTATGTTAGCACACTTTTTCTTTATTTAGCCTACTTACAATCCCAAAAATAAATTTATATTCAAATCTACTCTTTTTAACCTTTTTAAACCCTTCTTTCGTATCAAAAATTAAACACGTTTTCCGAAACCACATTCGTACATACAGTGACTCAAAATAAATAGGTTTTATAATTCCTCTTTCCTCAAATTCAGTTCCATCTTTATTTTCGGTTTCTGTTCGAACAAACCACTTATTTCCGAAGCCGATTTCAATATACTTCATAGTAAGCCCCCTTCCGGAAAATACTTTCTAACTATTCTATTATTTCCCCGGTAAGCGCACATTCCGACAGAACATGAGCCCACAAAGAAAAAGTAGATTACAAAAATCTACTTTATAACTTATATTTTTGCATTCGTTTATAAAATGTACTTCGAGGTACATCTAAAAGTTTTGCAGCTAATGAAACATTTCCATTTGTCTTTTCTAACGCTTCAATCATGCTATCACGCTGTATTTTTTCACGGAAATTTAATGTTTTCTCTGTTTTATTTTCTGCTTGCAATTCAAAATGAGGTTGATTTCCCATCACTGTTTGTAATAAAAAAGAGATTTGTTTTTCGCATATTTCTCGTCCTTGCGACAAAATGTAGATGCGTTCTAATACATTTAATAATTCTCGAATATTTCCGGGCCATGTATGCTGTGAAAACTGATTACAAATACTCTTCGGTAATACAATATTCCAATTCTTTCGTTCACAAAAATGTTGTATGAAGTACGGAATATCCTCTTTTCTTTCTATTAATGATGGAACATATAGCGGATAAACATGTAAGCGATAATATAAATCTTGACGAAATTTCCCTTCTTCTACTAATCGCAATAAATCTTTATGCGTCGCAGTGATAATACGGATATTTACTGGCACCTCTTTTGAACTGCCAATTGGGGTTACTGTTCGTTCTTGTAAAACACGCAATAATGCTACTTGCATCTCTGGTGGCACTTCACCAATTTCATCTAAAAATATTGTTCCTCCGTCTGCTTGTTCGAATTTCCCTTTATATCCTTGGCGCCGTGCACCTGTAAACGCTCCTTCAGCATAACCGAACAATTCACTTTCCATTAATTCTTTCGGTAATGAACCGCAGTTAACAGCTATAAAAGGACCATTTTTTCTTGGACTATTTTCATGAATCGCTCTCGCTACATATTCTTTCCCTACACCTGTTTCACCACAAACATATACACTAGCGTCAGTAGGAGATACAAGCTTAATTTCTTCTAAAGTATGTTGAAATGCACTGCTCGTCCCAATAACTCCAGGGAAAGTAATTCCGTTTATAAGTGGGACAGTTGAAAATAAATTTCCTTGTTTATTTTCCTTTACATAAATACATTTCCCGATCATTCTATCATTACTATATACTGGTACCTCTAATTTAGATTTCAATCCATTTTGCATTAGATCTTCAAGTTTCATTCGTGACCAATTAGAAACTCGTTCTCGAACCTTCTTGCTTGCAGAAACGATAACATCACGATGATTACAAATTACAACTTGTTCATCACTATCAATTACATCTAAAAAACGATGGATTAACTGCAGTTCATTTTGATGCACTCGAATACTACATTCACGTTCAATCGCATGTGCAATCGAAGTTACCATCCCGAGCATATACGGATGGGAAAATTCAATGGGACAAGAGAAATCTAGAATTCCAATTAATTTCCCGTCATCATTATGAATGGGAGCAGCCGCACAGCTCCAGCTATGAGATGCGACAGAATAATGCTCTGTACCACTTATCATAATAGCCTCTTCAATCTCAAGCGCTGTTCCTATCGCATTTGTACCAACAGCTGCTTCCGTCCATTTCACACCTTCAATGAAGTTAATATGTTTCGCTCGTTTTAACGTTTGTTCATTTCCACTTAACGATAGAACGTAACCATCTGGATCAATTAATAATGCCATCATTTGCAGTTCATCAATGGTTTTTCTCATATTTTGTATTTGAGGTATTGCTATATCTAGGAAGATTTCACTCTTTTTCTTTTGGTCTTGAAAAACATTAGAAGACAAAATTTTCTGACCTTTATTCATATGAGGATTCACATTTGCTTGTTTACATCGATACCATGACTCTGAAATTCTTTCATTTATACGGTTCGAATCAAGGACACCTTCATCAACAAACTTTTTCCATGTATGTAAGTAAAACGGTGAAGCTAGCATTGTATCATCTCCCTATTCATTGTTTTGGAGATCTGTAAAAAACATACTTTTATTATAAAACTGAATAAAAGCGTTTTCAACAAAACTAGAAAGACGACACAAATATGTTAATAATTTGAATATCTTAATGCACTTCTTTATTCTTTTTTAGTAGCACTATATTTTGTATAATGGAAGCAAAGAAAATACATAACCAAAACCACTTTTGTGGATTGCCATTTATAAAGAAAACAATCACGGCTATTGCAAATAAAATTGTGGATGCTACACTAAAATATAATTTTGTTTTCATTCCCATTATCCCTCACCTCTCTATCACTTTACAGTACATACTAACTCTTCATTTTTCATCTCTACTATGTACTCCTGTAAAACATATTCTCTTCCGCCATGTTTTTCATACCATTCATGTATTTTTCTAATATGCTTCTCGTCATTTCTAATCTTTGATTCTATTTCTTTATACTGTTCATAACTATCATATTCCCATATGGCAAACACTTCGGTCGTACCATTCTTATTATCTTTCATCCAGCGTCCTATTAGCCTAGAGCCATGCTTTAACTGATTAGGTAAGTTCGTATGATTGAAATGATCATTAAAAATTTTAATAAATTCATTTTTTACTATATAGTACTTTCTTCTATAAAACATACATTTCCACCTCTTTAATGAACAGACTCAAATACACCTTCCCATTACAACCGTATTATAATACTTCCCATCCGACAGCCTTTTATCATTTTTTAAAATACCTTCTACTTCAAAACCTAATTTTTTATATAGCTGAATGGCTTTTTCGTTTGTCTCTAATACTTGTAATGATATCTTTTTAATCTCATTTTCATCAGCCCAATGAATAGATTGTTGCATGAGACTCTTCCCGATTCCATATCCCCAAAACTCTTTTAAAATACAAACGCCAAACTCTACTTTATGGGATAATCTTTTCAAATTTGACCCTTCACATCTTGAAAACCCTACGATTTGGTTGTGCACTTCTGCAACTAAAAAGAGATTCTTCACCTCTTCACTATCTGCTTTTATTATTTTTTGAAAACCTATTTTATCTATAAATCCCTCTCCAGCTTCTCTATCCATATTTTCAGTTTCGCCATCAATCTGAACTCTAATCTTCGATAATTGCTCCGCATCCGTTTCAGCTGCTGAACGAATTGTGTAAGTTAATCCATTTATATGAAACTCTTGTTCTTTTATAATCATTTTAAACTCCTTTTAAATGCAATCTATTGATGCTATCAAAATTTCTTTGCCTTGTTTCTCAAATTGTTGAATTATTTCTTTAGGAGCTCCTTCATCTGTTATTATAAGTTCAATTTCTCTCAGTGACTCTCCTTTTATAAAGCAATCTCTTCCAAGTTTAGTATGCGGAGCTAAACAAATATTTCTTCTGGCAATTTTACTTACTGTTTTTCCAAAATAAGCAACTTCCGGCGTGGCAGTACTTATACCATCCAATGAAATGCCGCCACCTGTAGAGAAATACAAATCAATAGACAATCTATTGATCATTTCAGAGGCAAGTGTATCTGTCATATTTCCTGATGATTTCACCTTTCCACCAATTAAATATGTTTCTACATTCTTATACTCCCTTAACTTACTAGCAATTTCTAAAGCATTCGTAATCACTGTAAATGATGTTTCAGGTAAATATTTTAACATGGCATAATAGATAGAAGCTCCGCCAATAAAAACGGAATCTCCTTCTTGTATGTAGGATGCAGCAACTTTCGCAATCGCTTCTTCACCTAGTGAACTATCACGATAACATTTCGATGGTTCAGCAGTTAAATTTCTTACTCTAGTAAGTTCGATTGCACCTCCATGTGTTCTTTTTAACAAGCCATCCTTCTCCATAATAGACAAATCTCTTCTTATAGAATCAATAGACATATCGAAACTTTCCGCAAGATCTTTAGCAATTACCCTTCCGTTTTTCTTAAGTAATTCTAAAATTTTCTCTCTGCGCTCTTCAGTAAACATGTATCCACCGCCGTCATTGAAGATTCTGAAACTTTATCTTTATTTTAATTATATGCATGTCTCTTCCGTGTTACAATATTTTTAATTCTTGTTTACTCTGTTTTATTCAGCTTTCTCCCTCTTTCTATTCCATTAACTTGGCAACAAAATAAATGCATATTTGCATATTCTGCAAATATGCTTTCTTTTCCTTTCCTATTCATGTAAAATTATTCCTATGTTTTACTTTTTAACACAGAAAGGAATTATTATGAAATCTATAATGAAAGTAACTTGTACAGCATTATTATTTACAGGACTTATGGCAGGATGTAGTGGGAATACTGCACCGAAACAAGAAAAGAGCGCTCTTGAAAAGAATGCAATGCACTATGGTGAAATAGTTAAAAATGAATACTATAGAGCAACTGTTGAAAATGCTAAATTCGAAAAAATAGACAAAGAGTGGCGTCTCACAGCTCGTGTTACTATAAATAACGCTCGTGCTAACGGACAAACGATAGATCTTTCAGAAATAAAATATTTCATAAAAGATGAAAAAACGGGTAAAAAATACGAAGGTGAAGTTATACAAAATGAAAATGCTAAAAAGGTTCCATCTGAGTTTTCTTTAACTACCGACATTGTATTTAATATGAAAACTTCACCAAAAGATTTAAATAATATGTATTTATTCATAGATAGCAAAGCCGCGCCGTTAACAGATACATATTGGAAACTTGATAATTTAGCAATTAAATAAAAAACAGTCAAATACGACTGTTTTTTTGTTTGTAAAGTAATCAAGTTTACTAGTAATCTATCTCCAGCAATACATCTTTTGCACAAATCGTTACTTCTTCAGCTTCCCTCCTAAAACATTTCAACATCCAACAAAAGCGATATATCTATTTATTATATCATTCCAATAACTATTTTTTCTAAAGAAAAAATGCAAAACTGTAAATATTCCGCCTTTTATTTCTAAAACTTCAGAATATTTACAATAGTTGATAATTAGAATACATTTTACTAGTACAAAGATTCACCTGTACAAAAATCTAAACAAAAAGGGATGGTTATATGTTGAAGAAATTAGTAGCAGGTACATTAGTAGCGGGATTTGCATTAACTGGAGGACTAGGAGTAGCAAGTGCTGAAGAAAAAGGTAACACAATTAAGTCTTTTGATTATTTAAAAGTGGATGAACAGAATGTTAATTCTCTTACAAAATTAAGTGATCAAGATAAGAAAGACATCCAAATTACTATGGTATTACCAGAGCAAAATGAAAATGGAGATTGGCTAGCTTATGGTTTTACTAGCCGCGAAACATTAGATGCTTATATTGAAAAGGATAAAAAAGTACTTAAAAATAAAATTAATCCTTTAGGTAGCGGTGCTGGTAGTACTGATTTTTATGAACATAAAGATAAAGGTGGCCAATATATTTACTGGAGCAGCGGCTTTAAAAACTTACCATCTAGCTGGAACGACAGAATTTCCTCTGTAAGTACAGCATCACCTTCAGCAAGTTATTCAACGACACTTTGGGAGCATACTTCAACACAAGGCTATGGAAAAGGTGTTGTATTCAAACATGCGGATTGGTACGGCAAAACTGCTAATTTAGCTGCTGATTGGAACGATATTACTTCAGCGATTGACGTAAAAAAATAATAGGATATTCAATTTTTTTCTGTAAAAATTCAAACCACTATTCTCTTATTCATTTAGAGAATAGTGGTTTATTATATTTCCATCTAAGCATGTACAGCATGTCCTACCGCTTGCAATAAAGCTTCATGAATCGCTTCAGATAAAGTTGGATGCGCTGCAATATAATCTCTCATAATATCGGCAGTAACTTCCGTATGAATCATTACAGTTCCTTGACCAATTAGTTCTGTTGCACGAGGACCAATAATAGAAATTCCAACAATTTCTTGATATTTAGGTTCCACAATAACTTTTACTTTCCCCGTTTGTTCTCCAATAATAAGCGCTTTTCCATTTGCTGTAAAAGGAAATTCTCCAATTTGTATGTCACCGTACTGCTCTCTTGCATCTTTTTCTGTTAAACCGACACTAGCAATTTCTGGAGCGGTATAAATACAGCGAGGTACAGCATGGTAGTTTACTTTTACATCTTCTCCACTCGCGTGTAATGCTGCCGTCGTTCCTTCATGGAAGGCAACGTGAGCAAGCTGGATTCCACCAATCACATCGCCTGCTGCATAAATATGTGATACATTGGTTTGCATATGTTCATTCACAGAAATTCCTTTATTTGAATATTGAATGCCTGCTTTTTCTAAATTTAATTGTTGTACACGTGGTTTTCGGCCGACAGAAACGAGAACAAATTCTGGATTAACTTCTTGGATACTTCCTTCATATTCAAATGAAGCCTGCTTCTTATAATTATTTAATCCTTTTAAAGCTGCTCCTGTAAATATTTCTACACCATCATTTTCTAGTTTCCCTCTTAAAATGTGTGAGATATCTTCATCTTCACCTGGTAATAATTGCGGTGCCATTTCAACAATCGTAACTTTTGTTCCAAGGCGACTATAAATACTTGCAAACTCGCACCCTATTACACCACCGCCAACGATTAATAATGATTTTGGTATATAATCTATGGACATTGCATGGCTGCTATTTAAAATCCACTTTCCGTCAAATGGAGCAAAGGGTAATGCAGTCGGTTCTGAGCCTGTCGCTATAATGAACTGATCTCCATCTACTACATCTTCTTTATTACCGTTTGTAACTCGAACACGATGATCCGTTTCAAAGTTTGCTTTACCTTGTATAACTTTTATTTTATTTTTCTTCATTAAATATTGGATTCCTTGAACGAGCTGCGTTACGATTTGTGATTTCCTCGCCTGCATTTGCTTCCAATCAATTGATATACTTCCATTATTGAGTGTAACTCCATAATGATTCGCTTTTCTCACAATGTCATGCACTTCTGCACTTTCTAACAATGATTTTGTAGGCATGCACCCAACATTTAAACAAGTCCCGCCAAGATCAGCTTCATCAATAAGAGTGACATCTTTTCCATTTTGAGCTGCGGTAATTGCCGCTACATAGCCAGCAGGTCCGCCACCAATAACGACTAGTTTACTCATTCTCTCACCTTCTCTTTATAAAAGAATTGTTACAGGTTCTTCTAAATAACGTTTAATTGTGCGTAAAAATGCAGCTGCTGGTGCACCATCTAATACACGATGATCGAATGTTAAACTTAAAGGTAACATACTGCCTTTTTTTATTTTCTTCCCTTTATATACTGGAACATGTTCAATTGCACCTACACCTAAAATACCAGTTTCAGGTGTATTTAATACTGGCGTAAAATATTCAATTCCAAAGCTACCTAAATTACTAATTGTAAAGGTTGTCCCTTGCATATCATCACTACTTAAACTACCTTCTCTTGCTTTTTGTGCAACGTTTTTAATTTGTTTAGATAACTCTACTAAAGATAGATTATTAGCAAAGCGAATAGCTGGAACGACTAATCCTTTTTCTAATGCGACTGCCATGCCTAAATGAACATGTTCAAATTGATGAATTGTATCATCCATATAAGCACTGTTCATTTCTTTATGCTCTCCAAGCGCTAATACAACAGCACGAGAAACGAAATCCGTAATAGTTAGTTTGTTATCGTATCGTTTTTGTACAACTGACGCTATTTCTTTATGTAAAGCAACTAAATCTGTAACATCTACTTTCATCGTTAATGTTAATTGCGCACTATTTTGTAAACTTGCATGCATACGGTTTGCGATTGCTTTCCGCATACCAGTAACAGGAATTACTTTACTTTCTTCTTGTTCAAGTACTTCTGGAATTGTTACTCTTTCTTCAATCGCTTTTAATACGTCTACTTTTGTAATCCTTCCGCCAGGGCCTGTACCAACTAATGCTTTGATATCTAGATTTTCAGACTTTGCAATTTTCTTCGCTACAGGTGAAATTTTGATTCTTTTCTTCGCCACTTCTTTCGCATATGGTTCTGGATGTTGGACCTTTTTAGGCTCTAGATTAGGTGCTTTTTCTTCTACAACATTTATACTTTCATTGATTTCTACTTTTTCGTTCAGCTTACCGATATAGCAAATGACAGTGCCAGGTGGAACTCCCTCATCTTCACTTACAGCTATATCAAGAACAGTTCCATCCGCTGGTGCTTCTATTTCAGTTTCGATTTTTTCCGAATTAATACTAGCAATTAGTTCACCTTTTGATACATGATCGCCTGCTTTAATATTCCAGCTCGTAATAATACCTTCTTTCATCGCCATACCTAACTTCGGCATTACAACTTCTACAGCCATGCTTCTCTCTCCCTTCTCATCGTTTTATTACACATGTAATAAAGATTGGTCTCCGATCATTTCTGATACAGTTTCAATTACTTTTTCCGGCGTTGGCAAATATAACTTTTCAAGTGGTGGCGAGAACGGAACTGGTGTATGTGGTGCTGTAATTCGTTTAATTGGTGCATCTAACAAATCGAATCCTTTATCCGCTACAATTGCCGCAATATCCGTTGCGATACTACATCTTGGATTTGCTTCATCAATAACAATAAGGCGATTTGTTTTTTCAACTGATGCTAAAATCGTATCTTCATCCAGTGGTGATAAAGAACGTGGATCAATTACTTCTACTTCAAGTCCTTTTTTCGATAATTGCTCAGCAGCTACAAGTGCTGTATGAACTTGTTTTCCAATGGCGACGATTGTTACATCAGAACCTTCACGTTTTATATCAGCTTTACCTAATGGAATTGTATAATACCCTTCCGGCACTTCACCTTTCATATTGTAAAGCGTTTTATCTTCAAAGAAGATTACTGGGTCATCATCTTCAATTGCCGCTAATAATAAGCCTTTTGCGTCATATGGAGTAGAAGGAACGACAACTTTTATACCTGGAATGCTCGTAAATAACGCATACAAACTTTGTGAATGTTGTGCAGCTGCGCTAAAACCTGCACCATGCATCGTACGTACTGTAACTGGCACTTTCGCTTTACCACCGAACATATAGCGGAACTTTGCACCTTGGTTTAATACTTGATCAAGACAACTACCGATAAAATCATTAAACATTAATTCAGCAATCGGACGTAGTCCTGTTGCCGCAGCTGCCATTGCTGCTCCCATGTAACCCGCTTCTGAAATTGGTGTATCTAAAATACGATTTCGGCCAAATTCTTGTACAAGGCCTTTCGTAACACCAAGAACACCGCCCCACGCTTCATCATCTTGCAAGTGATCAACTTGTGCACCACCTGCAACGTCTTCTCCTATTAAAATTACGTTTTCATCACGACGCATTGAGATTTTCATCGCTTCATTAATTGCAGTTGACATACTTACTGTTCTAGTCATTATTTTTCACCCTCCTCTTATTTGTAAGAAACGTATACATCTTTTAATAACTCTTCATCCTCTGGATATGGACTATTTTCACTAAATTCAATTGATTTTTGAACCGCTTCATCTACTGCCTTTTCCATATCTACAAGCTCAGATTCAGTTAATAAAGCTTCATGAATTAAATGCTTACGGAAATTCACAATCGCATCTTTTTCATTTAAATGTTCTTCTTTTTCTTCTGAAGTTTTATACGTTTGTGCTTCACCTTCGAAATGACCGTAATTACGATATGTCATACATTCAATTATTGTTGGACCACCGCCATTACGCGCACGTTCTACTGCTTCTTCAGCAACTTTATATACAGCTAGCAGATCTTTTCCATCCACTTGAACACCTGGAATGTTATAAGCTTTTGCACGATCCGCAATAGAATCACAACTTGAAGCATATTCAAATGTCGTTGCTTCACCGTAACCGTTATTTTCAGCGATAAAAATAACTGGTAACTTCCAAATCGCCGCTAAGTTAACCCCTTCATGAAACGTACCTTCATTATTTGCTCCATCACCGAAGAAACAAACACTTACATCTTTTGTTCCTTTATATTTAGCTGTTAATGCCGAGCCGCAAGCAAGCGGGAAACCACCGCCTACAATACCATTTGCACCAAGCATTCCTTTATCTAAATCAGCAATATGCATGGATCCGCCTTTACCTTTACATAATCCTGTCGCTTTCCCGAAAAGTTCAGCCATCATACCGTTTAAATCACAACCTTTTGCGATACAATGCCCATGGCCTCTATGCGTACTTGTAATACTGTCACTATCCGTTAAGTGAGCACATACACCAACTGCTACCGCTTCTTCACCTGCGTATAAATGAACGAAACCTGGCAGAACGCCTTGCGCGAATAATTCATGTACCTTATCTTCAAACTTACGAATCTCTAACATTTTTTCATACATCCAACGAGCTTGTTCTTTCGTAATTCCATTCCCTTTACTTTCAGTTGTTTTTAACATGTTCAGCCCTCCTATTTTCTTGTTCATCTTTTATATAGCAAGTACCGTGCCAATTTCCAATCCTTGATTTAATAGGTTTTCTCTCTATGTTGAAAATAAAAAAGTGGACAAAATGAGACATTAGTCTCGTTTTGTCCACTTTTGTTCACCTAATTTGAAAATTATTATCTTATTCACCATCAAAACTCTTCTGTAATTTTCGGATGTAAATAATTTGACCGATATGATATGCATTATGAGTAGTTACATTGGCTAGCACTTCCCACCACTTTGCAGAAACAGGAAATCCCACTACATCGCTTTCAACCTTTTCTTCATTTATGAGATTTTGCCATAGTAACAGTTTCTCTAGTAGTTTTTCTCGTAATTCATCGAAAGTTTGATTATTTGAAAGCATAAAACTTTTGTTATTATCTCCGATAGCAGGCACAGCATTCACATTTGATTCTTTGTATCTAGTTTGCCACGTTGAGTTCCAATACAGTAAGTGTTGTACAATTTCAGCTATACTGTTACTCTCGTCATTCGGTTTCCAGAAAGCTTCCCTCTCAGATAAACCCTTAACTGCTTCTGAAAACGGAATATACCAACTAGGATCGTTTGCATTCGCTAATAACTGATCTGCTAATACATCTTTCACATGGGCCATCTCTCTTCCCTCATTTCATAAACGTATTCATACTCACTTCTCTATATACGATAAGTCCGTATAATTCCCTCTTTAAAAACCATAGAATATAGAATTAACATGAATAGCTTTCAAAGAAATTGTAAGAATAATAGATTTTCTTATCATAACTCGTTATGATAAAAGAAAAAGAAAGCTGGCAGAAAATGAATAAACAAATCGCGGTTATTACAGGAGCTTCAAGTGGATTCGGACTATTAACTACACTCGAACTCGCAAAAAAAGATTATTTAGTTATCGCAACAATGAGAAACCTTGAAAAACAAGGAAACTTATTATCTCAAGTTACTCAACTCAACTTACAGCAAAACATAAAAGTTCAACAATTAGATGTAACCGATCAAAACTCTTTACATAACTTTCAATTATTTTTAAAAGAAATAAACAAAGTGGACCTCCTCATTAATAATGCAGGATATGCAAATGGTGGCTTTGTAGAAGAAATTCCAGTAGAGGAATACCGTAAACAATTTGAAACGAACTTTTTTGGAGCTATATCAATTACTCAGCTTGTTTTACCTTATATGAGAGAACAACAAAGCGGAAAAATTATTAATATAAGCAGCATTAGTGGTCAAGTTGGATTCCCTGGTCTATCTCCTTACGTTTCTTCCAAATATGCATTAGAAGGATGGAGTGAATCCCTTCGTTTAGAAGTGAAACCTTTTGGAATAGATGTTGCTTTAATAGAACCAGGTTCTTATAACACAAATATTTGGGAAGTTGGTAAACAACTAGCTACAAACCAATCTGATACATCTTCTCCTTACAAAGAATATATGGATAAAATACAAAAACATATTAATAGCGGCAGTGATACATTTGGTAATCCGATAGATGTTGCTAAAAAAATCGTTGATATTGCTGAAGCTAAGCGCACAACATTACGATACCCAATTGGAAAAGGTGTAAAATTTATGATCTTTGCGAAGAAGATCCTTCCTTGGAGATTGTGGGAGTACCTTGTATTGAGAACCTTTAAGAAAATGTAATAGACTTTTTGAAAATCATTTTGAAAGAGGTGCAAATTAAATGTTAGGTTTACCCTATGGTAAAGTGTTTTTAGTTCCGTGGACTGAAGAGTGGGCAATTGAATTTATAAAGGAGAAACAATTCATTGAGGAACAAATTGGCGAACATATTTTAGCGATACACCATATTGGTAGTACTTCTATTCCACATTTAAGTGCAAAGCCAATTATTGATATTGCAATCGAACTAGAAGATTATAAAGACGGTTTAAAATGTATTCAAAAGTTAGAACTATTAAATTATAAATATAGAAAGGATATATTACCCGAAAGATATTATTTTAATAAAGGTGAACCAAGAACTCATCAAATTCATATGTATGAACAAAGGAATAAACATTTAATAGAACAATTACAATTTCGAGATTACTTAATAGACAATAAAACTGCTCGTATACAGTATGAACAATTAAAGATTCAACTTTCACAAGCTAATCCTAATGATAAACATCAATATGCAGAGGATAAAACAAATTTCATTAAATCTGTATTAGCGAAATTAAATGTTTAAATTGAATAAGAAACCATTTAGCAGTAAATGGTTTCTTATTTATTAGTTATCTCATTATTTATAATCAAATTTTTAATTATACAGCAGGTGGAACGAAATAAAATAGTATCGAGAGCATCAATATAAAAGAAACCATTCCCGTTATCGAAAGTATATATTCTTTTGATTTTCTATCATATTTCCATTCCATCCATGCTCTTAAAGTCCATGATATCCCTAAATAAGTGAACATGACATAAGCCATTTTAGCGTTTTCAAATTTAAACATATAATAACAACTACTTATTACATAAATAATAATAAGACCTATTTCTAATTTTACATGTAAACTATTCACATGCTTATAACCAAAGAAGCCTCTTTTCTCCATATTTAATTTTCTTCTTAAAAACTGTTCTAAAAAGTAACCACCTATACCCAGTCCAATAATAATAATTAAAATTGTAGAGGTATCCATTGTTATCCCTCCAATTACTTTATATATTTTTAGAAACAAAGTGGACTATATTATGGTTATTCTCTTCTAAATAACTTACAATTCCTTCAGGATATGTTGGCTTCTCCTTTAATTCCTCTATGCTCTTCCATATTAATATAATATTCTCATGTTCTTTATGCCTTATTTCATTTGTAACCATCTCTTGAACAGTTCCCCAATGTATCAATGTACAATGATGTCCTTTTTCGTTGTTCCACTCGAAAATATGCTCATTTACAACAGCTAGCTCTTGGACATCAATTTTCAAATCGTATTCTTCCATTAATTCTCGTATTATCGCTTCTTTTGCTGGTTCACCAAATTCAATAGAGCCTCCTGGAAAACGATAAAATGTTTCACTTAAATCACATTGTACTAGTACTTTAGAATGATCTTTATTTACAATCATTGCTTCAGCACGTAATCTAGGCATTTTCATTTTGTCTCCCCATTCATTCCATATATAATTAAATCCAATATCTATAAAAGAAAAGATTAAGCATAATTCCTGTTATTATTAATAACGGAACCGTTCCGAAAGAAATGACATATTCCCTCGATTCTTTATCAAATTTCCATTCCATATATGATTGAAAGCAGTATAAGGTTATTAAAAATAAAATGGGTAAATTACTAATATAAATAGGATTTAAAGTAGCACATATCAGCGTAACAATTATATAAGAAACGATAAGAGCCCTAGTGCCCCATTTATGAGCGTTGTTTACATATTTACTATTCCAGTCTGTTTGTTTCGGTATATTTAATTTTTTTCTCACTACTTTTTCCAAAACAACTAAGAATATGATCCATACTATTAATAAAATTCCTTTAACTAAAAACAGTGATGTCTCCTCCTTTACTTTTTATCTGGCTGATCACTCGGATAAGTAGCCTTTCCTTTATTATCAATGTCCCAACTAATAATTGTCGCACTGTCGCGTCCGAATTGATGATGAACGTGCTCTAATACATGATGAACACTTTCTTCAAGTTTTATATTATTTCTATTCATATCACTATACAGATTTACAGGAGTTTCATACCGACGTTCCCCGCATTCTAATACTCCATCTGTCACCATTACAATTCGATTCTTTCCATTACGTAATTCACGAATCCCTGATGAATAGCACGGAACAGGTAAATCAAAAGTATTTACGTTACCAATCCATTCGTAAAAATGACGTTGATTTAGTGCGTATTGTCCTAATTTGTGTAATTCATCATGAAATACATACACTAAACAGTCTCCAATAGATAGCCACCATATATAATTTTCTTTTCTTACACATAGTAAGCAAGCTGTTTCACCTTTAATTCTTTGACACTTTTCCTTAAATGAAGAAGATTGAAAGATAGTAAGAATATGATTTTCAATAGATCGAAATACTATATCAATTGATTCATTCATCATTTCTTTTATATTTTCATATTCTTTTTGAATTGTATTTACTACTAAATCAACACTTTCTGCACTATTATGTCCATCTAATATAGCTGCAAATTCCCAATCACCATTTGACCAAACTAACGCACCATCTTCATTCTTTTTTGCTCCGGCACTTATATTCCCGCCGTATTTACCAATTACGATTTCACCATATTGCTTTATCGAAATTTCGTCTAAGCACATTTCTCTACTTCCAACCCATGAATATTGTCTATTATTTGTTGTATGCATATTCACTCACCATATACTTTCGCATATTTTTTTATTTCTACTGAATCTTCATATCGTACACCAGTCCAATATGCAATTTGGCCGATGATAGCAAGCATTTTGTAACCAATACACTTTTTCTGAATGTTTTTCGCAAACGATTGTTTATTAATATCTGCACCATCAACCTTTATATATATAATATCATAAAAAAAGGAAAAACAGGATTTATATTCCGAAAATTCATTCTTTTAATGCAACAATTTTGAATTGAATTTACACCTCATTTTTTCTTCAAAACCACAACTCCAATTACAATCCCAATCACAATTCCGATTACTAAATTATTTGTAAAATAACCTTGTACTACACCGATTACAACCCCTATACCGACGCCTATTGCCAAGGCATCATTGCTTTTTTTCTTTTTAGACAAAATAGCATCTCCTCTCATAATTTCTTCCAAAATAATATCTATTTACATGAAGTCACTGTCTCCTAATATATTCGCTATTCCACTTAATAATTTCCAAAAAATGTACTTTATTACTTATACTTTTCCACCACATAATCCTCTTCTTAAGAAGAGATTTTCAAGTCGCTATTAAACAAACATATCGTTATTCATCGAAGAATTAAATCAATGAAATAAAAAAACAAGTTTTTGCGTCAGCTGACGGTTCTGTTATCGTTCGAATATAATCTATTCAAACAAAAAACACACTTTGTATAATAAAGTGTGTTTTCTTGTTATCTTCTTTTTTGGTGAAATCCTTGTGTAATACGATCTAATATAATCGCAATGACAACAATGGCTAGTCCCGCTTCAAATCCCATCCCGATATTAACTTGTGTCACAGAGCGGTATACATCAACTCCAAGACCTGGAGCTCCTACAAGCGATGCTGTTACTACCATTGATAAAGAGAGCATAATACTTTGGTTCACACCAGCCATGATCGTTCCAGTTGCGAGTGGTAATTGTACTTTAAATAATTTTTGTGATGCGGTAGAGCCAAACGCATTCGCTGCTTCTATTAAATCTTCTGGAACTTGTCTAATTCCTAAGTCAGTAAAACGAATTGTCGGTGGCATTGCAAAGATTACCGATGCAATAATCCCAGGTACTACTCCTACTCCGAAAAATGTAATCGCGGGAATAAGATATACGAAAGCCGGCATTGTTTGCATAAAATCTAACGTTGGTTTTAAAAATTTTGAAAACCGTTCATTTTGCGAAGCTAAAATGCCAATTGGGATACCTACAATAATTGAAATAATAACAGATGTAAGTACAAGAGCTAATGTCTGCATCGTCTGTGCCCAGTAGTTAATATTCAAAATAAATAATAATCCGATGAGTGTAAAAATAACTAAAGATACTTTTCTCGTTGTGTACCAAATGAGGAAACACAAAATAATAATCATCAATATGGCCGGTATTATTGTTAAAAAATTAGTGAGTAAATCAACGAATCCGCCGATAATATAAGAGAATCCTCGGAATAAGCCTTCAAAGTGCTCATATAAACTTGCAACAAATGAGTCGACCCATTCCCCTAAAGGAATACGTGGTATACTATTCATCGTCTTTCACCTCTTCTTCAATATTACCTGCAAGAGCTTGAATGACACTTTCACGTTTAATAATTCCTCTTAGCCTTTTCTTCTCATCAATTACTGGTAACGGATATTTCATCTCCGCCATTTTCGCATAAGTTTCTTCCAGTAAAGTATCTAAATACACGTGCGGAATATCGGTAAGTAATAAATCAGCAATCGGCCATTGCTTTTGTACTGCTTTACTCGCATCATCTGCCGTTAATATTCCTAAAAACTCATATTTTTTGTTAACAACATACACTGTAGAAACGCCGGCATTTCTCATAATTTGAAGTGCTACACGTGGTCCACGGTCAATTAATAACGTCTCTGGTCGTTTTAATATAGATTCCGCCGTTATTACTTTTCCTAAATTCACATCCGCCACGAATTTCTCTACAAATTCATTCGCAGGACTCATCATAATTTCTTCTGGCGTTCCAATTTGGACAACTTCTCCATCTTTCATTAACGCAATTCGATCACCAATTCGAAGGGCTTCATCTAAATCATGCGTAATAAAAATAATTGTTTTTTCCATTTTATCTTGTAATTCTAACAGTTCATCTTGCATTTCTTTTCGAATCAGTGGATCTAATGCACTAAATGACTCATCCATAAGTAAAACATCCGGATTATTTGTAAGCGCTCTCGCAATGCCGACACGCTGTTGCATACCACCACTCAGTTGACTTGGATAATTATCTTTATGATGGTCTAATCCAACTAACTTCAAGGACTCTAACGCTTTTCTCTCTCGTTCCTCTACTGGAACTCCTTGTATTTCCAACCCATATGCAACATTTTGCAAAACGGTACGATGAGGGAATAGAGCGAATTTCTGAAACACCATGCTCATCTTCGTTCTTCTCACTCTTCGCAACTCTTCTTTTCCCATCGTTGCGATATCCTCTCCATCTATGTATATATGCCCCGCTGTTGGTCTAATCAGTTGGTTTAACATACGAACTAATGTTGATTTCCCGCTACCAGACAATCCCATAATAACGAAAATTTCTCCCGTATATACTTCGAACGTCGCCTTTTTTACGCCAACGTTCATTCCTGTCTCTTTCAAAATTTCCGATTTACTTTTTCCTTCTTTTAATAAGGTAAGCGCTCTTTGCGGGTGTTTCCCAAATACTTTTGTTACGTTTTCAACACGTACCTTTGTATTATCCATGTCACTACTCCTTTTCTACCCATCTATTCACATAGTGTTGCGATTTTGCAAAGAAATATTACATAAAAATAACATTTATAAGATTTCTTTAAAATTCTTTTTTCCGTTCATAATAAGAATGCTTACTTATACATTTATTTAAAAAGCAAACGTTTCTTAGGAGGTTTTTAATGAGAAAGAAAATATGGCTCATATGCCTTGCATTATTTATTACTATGATTTTCTCTTCATGTAATGCAACAAATGCAAATTCGAAAGGAAAAATTAAACTAGGTGTAACAAGTTGGAAAGAAAACATTGCAACTGCAAATATGTGGAAGGTACTACTAGAACAAAAAGGCTACAAAGTTGAACTCATGTATTTAGAAAAAGCGGCAATTTGGACTGGTGTTGCTCGCGGTGATGTTGATGCTAATTTAGAAGTATGGCTACCCGTTACGGATAAACCACTAAATGATCGTTATAAAGATGATATTGTCTTAAAATCAAAATGGTATGAAGGAACCGGACTAGGTTTAGTTGTCCCTTCTTATGTGAAAAACATAAACAGCATTGAAGATCTAAATGCACATAAAGATGAACTAGATAATAAAATTGTCGGAATTGAACCTGGCAGCAGTCTTATGAATTTAACGAATAAAGCGATGAAGGAATATGATATAAAGCTAAAACTTGTCCAGTCTTCTGAAGCTGCTTTGATGAGTGAACTAAAAAAAGCATATACGAAAAAGAAACCAATCGCTGTTACGCTTTGGAATCCACATTGGGGTTTTTCAGAATTTAACTTAAAATATTTAAAAGACCCTAAGAAAGTATATGGTGAAAAAGATGACATTTATTACTCCGTTCGTAAAGGTTTCGAAAAAGATCATCCGGATATCATAAAATACTTTGATAAATGGAAAATGAACGATGAACAGCTTGGTACATTAATGGTCGAGTTAAATAAAACGAAAGATCCCGAAGAAGCGGCGCGAAAATGGATTAAAAAGAATCAAGCGTTAGTCGATGAATGGATAAAAGATTAATAAAACAGGCTAGAGAATATACTTTATTCTCTAGCCTGCTTTCTGCTATTTTTTCGTAACAACATCATCTACAATCCCATATGCCTTCGCTTCTTCTGCAGTCATAAAATAATCTCTTTCTGTATCATGTGCTACTCTTTCAATCGGTTGCCCTGTTTTTTCTGCAATCATTTTATTAATATCATGTTTTAACTTTAAAATTCTTTTTGCTGTGATTTCAATTTCCGTTGCTTGCCCTTGTGCACCACCAAGCGGCTGATGAATCATAATTTCACTATTCGGGAGTGCAAACCGTTTTCCTTTTGCACCTGATAATAATAGCAATGCACCAAATGATGCTGCAAAGCCCATGCATAGCGTTTGCACGTCTGGTTTGATTAAATTCATCGTATCCAATATGGCAAAACCTGCTGTCGTTGATCCGCCTGGGCTATTAATGTATAAAAATATATCTTTCTCTGCATCTTCTGCTTCTAAAAATAATAATTGAGCTACGACACTACTCGCTACTTGATCATTTATTTCTGAACCGATAATAACAATACGGTCTTTTAATAACCTTGAGTATATATCATAGGAACGTTCTCCTAATTTCGTTTGTTCTACAACATATGGAATTGCATTCATTTTAAATCCCTCCAATAATTGTTATGCTGCTAAAAGCATACAACTGTAGGAAGAAGGTTGTTTCACATTAAATAATAAGACTGGCTGTTTAGATGGTAACTTAGTAAAATCTATTGTTGGAAGCAGTTTCGTTAATAATTCCGGTCTCTCTTCTCGAATAGACGTTACTACAACTTCCATATCGTCTGTGAATTCAACTATCTCTACCCCTTCTTCACTTACAGTTTTCAACCTATTTCTACTCCGAAACAAAGAAGCTTTTACTGCCCCTTCCGATACGGAACATACTTTAGCAATATCAGCGATACTATATTGAAAAACATCTTTTAATAATAAAATTGCGGATTGCTGTACAGTTAATGAAGATAATACTTTCCCTACCATTTCATGCAAATCTGCAATTTTTTCATGGGGTTCTTCAAAAGTAATTTGGTCTCTTATTTTTTCATGAACTGATTTTGACTTTATTTGATCTAACCAACGATTTCTAGCTATTTTATATACGAGCGTCATACAAATATCTTTATTACTATATTTTTGAAGTACTTTACAAACTGTTTCTTGGGCAAGATCTTCGCCATCCCATTTATTTTTCGTTAAAAATGTACAGTATCTTTTCAACTCTCCGTATTGCTCAATTAAAAAAGTTATATTTGAATGATTCATATCGATATGATTTTTCAAAATATGAGTTACTTTTGTGCACAAAATAACCACTCCTTTTCAGCGCTTACTTAATTAACGATTCAACAAATAAAAAAGTTACGGGGCATATAAAAAAATTATGTTTATGTTCAATAATTCGCGGTCATAAATATGTTATGTACAATTTTACGTGAGGAGGAACAAATTTGCCAAAATTAACAATTGAAGGTGCGGGAACTTTTGATGTAAAAGAAGGCACAAAATTAGTATTAGCAATTGAAGATAACGGTGTAAACATACTCCATCGTTGCGGCGGAAAAGCACGTTGCACAACTTGTAGAGTAGAAATTATAGCCGGTGATTTTTGTGAAGCGAGTGCGAATGAAAAAAATGCGATGACAGAAAAAGGAATTGAAGATCATTTACGATTATCTTGTCAAATGCGTGTACATAAGGATATAGTAGTTCGTCCAGTACTTACAGCTGAAAGTTCAGGTCTTGATGCTGGACCACGTCCGGCGGAGTAAAGCGATGGATTTAAAACAGATAGCTGGTGAATATGCTGCTAACTTTGTAAAAGATGGCATGAAAGTTGGACTTGGTACAGGATCAACCGCATACTGGACGATACAAAAATTAGGTCAACGTGTAAAAAAGGGATTATCAATTCAAGCTGTCCCGACATCAAAGGAAACGGAAGCGTTGGCACAGCAGCTAAATATTCCGTTGATTTCGTTAAACGACGTACAAAGTCTTGATCTTACAATTGATGGAGCTGATGAAATTGATTCTAATTTACAGCTTATTAAAGGAGGCGGTGGTGCATTACTTCGCGAGAAAATTGTAGCCTCCTCCTCGAAAGAACTTATCATTATCGTTGATGAATCAAAAGTTGTGACACGTTTAGGGACTTTTCCATTACCTATTGAAATCATACCTTTTGCATGGAAACAAACCGAAAGTAAAATTCAATCTTTAGGATGTCAAACAACGTTACGCTTAAAAAATAATGAAACGTTTATAACCGATAATAATAACATGATTATCGATTGTATATTCCCTAATCATATACCTACTCCTTCCGATTTACACAAAAGATTAAAAATGATTACTGGTGTAGTTGAAACCGGATTGTTTGTTAATATGACTAGTAAGGCGATTATTGGAACAAAAAACGGGATACAGGAATTATAATGAACGCTGACTCTTACAGTCAGCTTTTTTATATTTTCTCGTTATTACGTAACATTATGATATACTATGAAAACAAAAGCACATCACACTAGAAAGGATTGAACAATTTGCACTCCAAACTCATAACAGAACTTACAGATTTAGAAACTGCCTTTCATATTCGAAAAGAAGTATTTGTAAAAGAACAAAATGTTCCACTTGAAGATGAATTCGATATGTTTGATGAAATCGGGGAGAAATGTAAACATATTTTAGTTTATTATAACAATCTTCCTGTTGGTACAGGTCGCATACGATTTGTTGATGGAACTGGAAAATTAGAACGTATTTGTATTTTAAAAGACTATCGTAAATACGGTTTAGGAAAAGTAATTATTCAAACGTTAGAAGAAATTGCTCGTGAAAAAGAATCTACAAAAGTAAAACTACACGGTCAAACACAGGCTGAAGGATTTTATAAAAAACTAGGTTATCAAACCTCTTCTGATGTATTTATGGAAGATGGCATTCCGCATATACTTATGACGAAAATGTTATCATAATAAAAAAGGCAGTATATGAAACTACTTTATGTATTCATATACTGCCCTTTTTTATTTATAGAAAAATGAATTCTCAAGATGTCCTTTTGCATCAAAGCCCATTATCTCTTAGTTCATACCAAGGTAAATCTTACACTGTTTTCCATAATGATAAGGCATAAATCCAGTTTGGATCCCCATTTCCTTTATAACTTTGGACTGCTTCATATACTTTTCCCTCGTGTAGAACTTTATCTCCCTTTTCATATGCTTTCTTTGCATCCCATTCTTCATATGAAACGCTTTCAGTTTTTGTAGTAATTATGAATATATCACTCTGTACAGATTCATTTCCAGCTACATCAACAGCTTTCACTACATATTTATAAGTAGTATTAGAGAGTAAATATTTATCCATATAAGAAGTCGTATTGGATGTTGCAATTTTTTCCATTGATCCTTTTGTTTCTCTATAAATATCGTAATGGTCTACACCAATATTATCGTCAGAAGGACTCCACATTAAATCCACACTTGACGCTGTCGTTCCCATACTATGTAATCCTTTTGGTTGTGTTGGTGCTTCTGTATCAGGAGCCTCAACTGTTGTTTTCACTGTAAGCGTTGCACTTTCTTTCGATACATTTCCAGCTGTGTCAATTGCTTTTACAGTATAAGAGTATTCTGTACTTGGTTGTAATTTTTTATCAATAAAATGAGTTCCTGTTGCTGTATCAACCATCTCTCCGTTACGGAAAATTTGATATCCTTTTACCCCTATATTATCCGTAGAAGCGTTCCAAGCTAGTTCTATACTATTCGCTGTTATTTTTTGTGCCTGAATTCCATTTGGAATACTTGGAGCTTCTGTATCTGGTTTCACATCATTGATGAGATTAACATCAATTACATTATAAAATGCATTTGCAGTATCAGCTACATCCCATACTGCTAAAATTACATGATACCCACTTCTATCAGTAGGTACATTGATTTTGTGAGTTAAATGATTTGAGGCTGCAGAACCATCATGTTGCACAGTTCCAATTGGTTCAAAATCTGCTCTTGTGAGCGCTTTATTTGGATTCCATCCTTTTTTTGTAATATAGTAATGCCATTTGCTCGTTAAGTGAGGCGCTGTATATTTCCACGTAAATGTATTTTCCCCGCCTGTAATTGTATTTTTAAACCAACGATCGGCAGTTTGTTGATCTAAAATACCACCAAACTTACCACCTGCAGAAGCGATTTGACCATCAACTGGGCCAGTTTGCGGGAACCCTTTTGGAGCTTCCAAACTTTGTGGTTCATACATAACACTTCCGCAGTTTACATTTAGTGCACCATAAGTTGGACTACATAAAGCAGATCGGCTGCTCGGCTTTTCAACAAAACCGTGCGCGTATGCGTTTTGAGGAATAAGTGTCGTGCCAATAATTCCAGCTGTTAATGCAACAGCTCCTAGACTTTTTTTGTTCATTTTCATGTTTTGTAGTTGTTTTAAAAATTGATTCTTCATGTTCCTGTCCCCTTCTTGTTATAATTCGTAGTGTAATGTGGGCTTCGATGTAAAAGAATAACAAGAGACAATCTTGTAACGATGTATGTGTGTGTTATGCATACACCGCAGTGAAAATATATTTCATTTCTTGTGAAATATTTCACTTGATGAATATATCATGACATAGAAATCATCAAAGTATGTGCAGAAGTTGTGCAGAAATGATGAAAGCATTAGTAACACGTAAAACTATGGTCCGAATTTGCAAAACAGAATATTTAACATTTCAAAACAACGAATTCTCCGCTTCATATAAAAAAAGAGTGTCTATATCATTTCATATAGACACTCTTCTCATGTATAATTTTCTATTTATTATTGACCTATAAATGTAAAAATCTCATCAGCAGCTTCCTGATAGCCACCAGATTTCCGGAAAGATTCCTTCAAATTCCATGCAACTTCTTTATATGATGGACTATTTAATACAAGTTCTACACTTTCACGTAGTTGTTCTACAGTTAATTCTTTCATAGATAACTTAATCCCAGCTCCTAGATTCTCCACTTGCTTTGCGATTACTGGCTGATCTGCACTTTGCGGAATTACAATGAGTGGAATCCCGTTATATAGCCCTTCATGTGTACTGTTCATTCCACCATGTGTAATAAACAACTTTGTATATGCAAGTAGTTTCATTTGTGGTACATAGTTTTTTACAATGAAGTTTTTAGGAATAGCACCTAAATCACTTATGTTCGTTTTATTACCAATAGACATCACAATAGTATGCTCGCTATTCTCGAACGCCTTCATACAAAGTTTATAAAAATCAAGCGCTTCATTAAAAACAGTGCCTAGCGAAATGTAAATTGGGCTTTTTTCTTCAATTGAAGTAAAATCAAAGTCTTCATTTTTTACTTGTGCAGGGATGGATGGACCTACAAATTTAAATGTTTCATTAAACATATCTCCAAAAGGCTGGAACTCTTTTATTGTATATACAATAGTAAGTGACGCTGGATTACAGAAAACTTCATATGGTGAGTTTATTTCAACACTATACTTTTCCGCAACCTCCTTAGTTAATCTTTCAAAATCATTATGTATCCTCTCCTGAACTTTCACTGGGATACTTTTAGACAAGTGATCTAACATTTGTTGAAATGATTTTTCATCTTGTGCAAAAGATGTACAGGAATTTATTGCTGGAAGCTTTAAAATTTGAGCAATTATACGGCCACAGCCAAACATCGAATCATGAATCATATAATCAAAATGTTCTCCTTCAATTTGTTCAAGAACACTTGGTATAATAACATCTGCTGTATGTAGAAGGCCATTTATTCTTTCCTGCAAATAATTTCGGCCACCGGAAAGAAATGCTTTTATAAACCTTTGGTCGTCAATTGTTCTTACAATAGCCCCTGTTTTTTCAATACGTTCTCTGAAAGCTTCTATTGAAAAATAAACTACCTCTTCTCCACGCGAAACTAATTCTTCTACAACTTGCAACGTTGGATTTATATGTCCTTCTGATCCAGCATTAATGAATAAAACACGTGCCACTTAAAACACTCCTTACTTTAAATCTTATCTATATTATTTTGCTCTTATAATTTTTCTAAATGGACTTAGCGAGCCTAAATCCAAGGTCATCTATGTAAATTACAACTGGTTTGTTTTTATCTTTGGATAAATTTGATGTATGATTCGTAATCGCATCATATAATTCCATCGTTACAACATACTTTGCAAGAAGAAACGAATTAACTTGGACTTTCCATTCTTTCTTTATTCGATCATCTCTTAATTCTACTTTTCCTGCTGGAATTTTCACCATATTAGAATCAACTAGCCTAATAAATCTATCCAATTCTATACCCCCAGGTTATTTCTTTTTATAATCTAACCATTTATAGCATTGTACTTCTCTAAAAATAGTCTTACTTCATTTGTAGATTTTAAAATAATAACATCTTTATCCTTACTCAGTTGATTTAACTTCTTTAAAATTGTAGGTCGCTTCGTCTTAGGATATTCCCATATCCATTTGAAAAATTGCAAATCAAATCTTTCCTTACATCCCGCGCCCATATCCGGTCTTGTTTTATTCCGATATTGTATAACTCTTTTAAAAGCACGATAAGCACATATCGTTCTATGAATATCAAGAAAAATAATTGTATCAGCTGCGTTCATTCTTATATCCATTGTCCCACCATAATTCCCATCAATAATCCACTCATCTTCTTTAACTAATTCATTTTGAACCGTTCTTTGCTCCTCTTTCGGTACCCCTTCCCAATTCGGTTTCCAAAATAACGCATCAAGATGATGTACTTTAATATTTAATTTATTTCCTAACTGCCTTGCTAATGTAGATTTTCCTGAACCACCAGAACCTATTAATATAATTTTTTTCATTTTCGTGCGATCCTTTCTATTGACTCTTCAATAGCCTCTTTATTAGCAAAAATCCAGAAAAACATCTCTTCATTTAACTTTAATAAATCTTTTAACTGAACAAAATAAGTAATAAATATAACTTGAATAGAAAGCATAACATACCAAATGGATTGTAGTTCTTCTCTCGTTAAAATGTTTTGTTTATTATATCCTTCAAAGATTGTGCTGATAATATGTTGCCACTTCCCTCTTAATACTTCATCACTATATAACTCACTCAAAATACTCGTACAGCAATAGCATAAATCGAATACTCTTACATTACTTTCTAATAGTTCAAAATCTATAAAACCTTGAAATTCATTATCTTTAAAGATTACATTGGATAAGTGCATATCACGATGAATAATTTGCTCTCGTAATGGGTGAACTATTTCTTTGAAAGCTGTATGTATTTGATTCATTTTTCGAATTACATCCTGATGAACATACTCATTCTTTTCTAAAATAGGTAAAGCCCATCCGTATACTACTTTATACAAATCTCTTTTTACTAACTCATTATTATTCAGCGAATTAAGTGCTTGATGTAAATTAGCTATTTCTTCTCCAATTGTACTTCCTAGCTCCTTCAGATTTTCTGTATCTTTTATTTCAAGTCCACTTCCAGCAATATATTTGTACAAACAATAATACTTCTCTTTATAAAATACATACTTTTTACTATTACTCGTTTTCACTAATTTTTGTACTTTAACCCCTTTTTCCTCAAGCTGTTCTAATACATGTATTTCAACTAATAGTTGTTTTATCGATCCCTTTTCCTTCAAAATATAGGATTTATTATTACAATGAATCTTTGTTACGTTTGCTTTTATTTCAGTAGCTGTGACATCTTTATCTTCAAACCAAAAATTCACAATTTCTAATATATCCTCCATAATAAATACCTCCATTTAAAATCGCTTATTCGTCCTTAATATAAACTCAAAAAGAAATCCTACCCCAACACCAATTGTATAAGCCACCAAATCACTCCGCAAAAATCCATAACCTAATACAAGTCCACCTAAAGTCGTTGCACGAATACTATCTATCCATTCAGCATGATACAATTGGCTCACTTCAATCCCGTAGCAAAACATTAAACTAATAAAAGCCAATTTCTTCGTCGCTATTTTAGGAAATAAAAATCCAAATCCAATGAAAATCATTAACGCCCATAAAGCATCACCTAAATAATCATTTAATAGAGCCGGCAGCGCAAAAGCAAATTTTCTTGAACTAAGCCCTAAAATAATAACAAGGATTGTAAACATTGCGTATAGTAATCTATTTCGTTTCGTATTCATTTCAAAACTCCTAATTCATCATTTATAATTGCAAAATAGCTAGTAAAATATAATCATTTTACTAGCTATTTATTAACTGCTTTAACAATAAGAAAATGTGGATTTGTATTTAAATAGTAATAAGATTTTTCATTTACTTCTTTCATCTTTTCAACTGGCCTCGGTTCAACCATTTTTTCTAACACAAAATAATTTGTTGTTTCATTAATAATATCTTGAAGTGACCTTCTAAAAAATTTAACTTCAATTGTAATGTTTGGTTTAACCCAAGTATCTACTAATAATTGTTTTTCGAAATAATTTTTACAAGTAAACTTTGTAAAGTCCATAAAAGGATGATGAATGGAGTATATAAATTCTCCACCTGGCTTCAGTACTCGACGAAACTCCTTAAATACTTGATTCCAATTTTGTAAATAATGAAGAGTTAACGAACTTACAATTACATCAAAAGTATGATCTTCAAACGGTAATACTTCTTGCAAGTCATGACAAAGAAACGTTGCTTTATCCCCCATACTTTCCTTTGCAGCTTTTACCATTTCATAACTTACGTCAATTGCAGTAACATTTGCTCCTCTTTCTACAAATTGAGAAGTATACCATCCAGCTGCACATCCGGCATCTAGTATACTCTTCCCTTCTAATTTCTTTGGAACCATCTCCATCATCGCTGGTCTTTCATAATAGCTGTTATATGGATTTGCCACATCTAGATTTTCTTTATATGTACTCGCTAATTTATCATATGTATCTTTGATCGTGTCTTTCAATACATCCACCCCTTATACATATTAATCTAATAACTCTTGCTGCTTTTTCTTTGAAAATGACTGCAGAACTAAATCATACGACCAATCAATCATCTTATTAATTTGCACCTGTTCCACATCTTTATGTATATACACCGTATTCCAATGTTTTTTATTCATATGATAACCCGGAATGATTGTTTCTGGATACTCTTCTCTTAATCTTAGCGCAAGTTCTGGATCACATTTTAATGTTATTGCCGCTTTTTCGCCTTCTTCATGGTTCAATATCGCAAATATTTTATTATTAAGCCTCATACATGTTGCATTCCAACCATCAGGAGAATCTTCTGTCGCTTTTCTTTTCGATAAACAATACGCTCTTGTCGCAATCATTCTAATTGTCACCTCTTATTCTTTCACTATTTGATTACGGTGCATCACAATTTGTTGCGTCACTTGAAATTGCTGTTGACCATAAAACTTTATAAGTTTCTCTCCACAAAATAGGCTCACAATATTGATATGAGATATCTCTTCAAGCAACATTGTAAGCATCTTCTCACCAATACTTTTATTTCTTACACTCTCATGGACAACAACATCTTCTAAGTACGCTCGAAAAACACCATCTGAAACAACTCTAGCAAAACCAATTAACTCATTTTCTTTCCATACCCCAATTGCTATACTGTTTTTTAACATTTTTTGAATATCGATTTCTTTTCTTTCTGGCCACCAACCGACAGAATCGTAAAGCCTCTTTAATTTTTCTGAACAGATTGGTTTCTCATCTTGTAATTTATATGTATACATTTTCTTTCTCCCATTTAACATGATATAAATTATTATAAATGATTTTATAAATTTATAATATGGATTTTACAATTGCAATATAAACAATTTTCTAATACCTTTCCTATCTCCTCTATTAAGTTAGATTATTTCAAATTAACGAATTTATGGAAATACAAAACAACTAATAAAATATTTACCTATTAAACTTTGAATTACTTGTAAGAAATGGTAAAGTTAATAAGGTAAAAAATACATTAAGTGAGGCGGTTTTTTGAAAAAGTTTAGTTTATTACTAACAGCATTTGTCATGATTTTAACATTGTTCATTCCAAATCTTACAAGTGCTAAAGCTTTCCCAGATGTCCAATCTAATCATTGGGCAATTAAGGAAATTAACTATTTATCGGATAAAGGTATCATTAATGGTACGCCAGAAGGAACTTTTAAACCGGGTGATGATGTAACTCGTGGACAAATGGCCTTAATGCTAGATTTATCATTAAAATTAGAAAAACCATCTAGCTATAATCATATTTTTTCCGATGTAGCCAAAGGTATCTATTACTATGATTCTGTACATAAGTTAGCACATAATAACATTGTACAACGTGAAACAAACTATTTCCCTGACCGTTCATTAACTCGTGCAGAAATGGCAGTAGTTTTAGTTAAAACTTTTAATTTGCAACCTACAGGTGCAGACGTCAATTTCCCTGATGTTCCATCTACTCATTGGGGTTACAATTTTGTCAAAATTTTAGCTCAAAATAATATTACAGCTGGGTTTCCTGATGGTACATTTGGTCCAGACGTAAAAGTAACTCGTGAACAGTTCGCTGCATTTTTAGCTCGTGTATTAGAACCTAGTTTCCGTCCGGCTCTTCCTAAGCCTAAAGGAGAGTTAGAAGTTCATTATATAAATGTCGGACAAGGTGATGCGACGTTTATTAAATCTCCAAGTGGAGAAACGATTCTTATTGATGGCGGAAATAACGGGAAAGGTAAAGTAGTAGCAAACTATTTAAAAGGATTAGGATTCCAAACTATCGATTATATGATTGCCACTCATCCTGATGCTGATCATGTAGGTGGATTAGATGAAGTACTTTATGCTATGAACGTAAAAAACGTTTACGCACCTAAAGTAAGTCATACGACACAAACGTTTAAAGACTTTTTAACTGCAGTAGCTAACAAAGGGTTAACTATTAAAGAAGCGAAGTCTGGAGTAACTTTACCAATCAATGGTTTAAACTCACAATTTTTAGCTCCTGTTAAAGAATACGGTAACGATCTAAATGAGTGGAGTGCTGTATTAAAAGTAACACATGGCAGCAAATCTTTCTTATTTACTGGTGATGCTGAATCTAAAAGTGAAAAAGATATGGTTGCAACGTATGGTTCCGGCCTAAAATCCGATGTATTAAAACCTGGCCATCACGGAAGTAAGACATCTTCTTCTCAGCCATTTTTAGATGCAGTGAAACCAAGTATCGCTGTAATCAGTGCAGGTGCAGGTAACCGATATGGCCATCCTACTCAAGAAACTTTAGCAAAGTTAAATGCAATGTCTGTTAAGGTATATAGAACTGATTTAAATGGAACTGTAATTATTAATAGTGATGGTTCTAACATTTCTGTAAGAACGGAGAGATAATTATGAAGAGAGGTATTATTGACCGTTTTGAAGGCGAATTAGCAGTTATTGAAGTGAATAACGTAACAATTGATGTACCTAAATCCAAACTCCCTTCCACTGCAAAAGAGGGTGATGTTCTTATAATAGAGGATGATACGTATACAATTGATAAGGATGAAACAGATAAAAGAAGACGTGAAATACAAGATTTAATGAATAAGCTATTTGAATAGTAAAAAAAGAAAATCCTTGTAATACGAATCGAACTATTTCTTCGCATAATTGCATCAGATTGATTAGTTTCTATAAACTAAAAAAAGCATCGCCTTATTGGCGATGCTTTTAAAAAACACTTTTCTCGCAAAACACGAATACTATAACCTCTTCTCTAAAAAATGTTGGCTATGTCCTTTCGGATGATCTTCAACAACACCATATTCTCGGTAGCCATGCTTTTTATAAAACTCTGGCGCTTGAAAACTAAATGAATCTAATAATATTAATCTACAACCTTTTTCCTTCGCAATATCTTCAATTTTATGTAATAGTTGACTACCATAACCATCATGACGAACTGAATCATCAACCCATAAAAAATCTATATGAAGATGATAAAAATACATCGTTCCTGTTACCCCGCCAAAGATTTTCCCAGCCTCATCTTTCAGAACAAAACTTACTTGTTCCATCGGCTGTTTTGCTTCATCTGTTAAAATAGACATGTTATATTGAATGACTTTATTCTTTATATATTCTCCTTCTATGCGAGTACCATTCTCTATGCGTTTCATATATCTCTTCCTTTCAACTTAGTAAGCTACCTCTCATTTTTACTTTTCCTTTTTAACATACTAATAAATACGAAACCACCATAAATAACAAAGCATGAAAAGCCAATTATACCTGGTACAGAAACATAGCCTATTCTTATGTAACTTATAACTGCAAAACAAGCGATAGACAGTAAAATAGATGGCCAAAATAAAAGAGCTGTTTTTCTTCGTCTCTCTTTCTTCTCAGAAACACGTGTACCAAAAAGTAATACAATACAAATGAGGATCGCTGCAAAATAAATAGTATCTAATGACAAATTGTGATCGTATAGTGCGATACCCACTTCAAGAGCAATAATCGTTACAATTAACATAATGATTGTTGATGTCTTTAAGTTTCTTTTCAATTACTCATTCCTAGCATGCTTTCACTATATTCTTTGTATATGTACTTCAAAGCTACTGCAAAAGCTTCATCTACCTCTTTATTTTCACGTCGATTAGGTAAATCTTTTCCCCCAATAACATAAAGAAACGGGAATTTGTTAAATATTCCTATTATACCAATATTTATTGCAGCTGAAGATAGTCCACCTGTCATATGAGCTAAGTGATATGAATGTATTCCTTCATATTCACCTTGCTGTCTTACCATGCCGCTAATAATTGGTTCCCATAATTCTGCTTCTGATTTATAACCTTGAAAAATATGTACTAAAAGTGAAAGAACTTCATTTAATTCTCCAACATTTTTCTCATCTCTAGCGTCCTCTTGTATATGAATTTTTGAAAAATACGTTTGGACATACATTTTCACAGCATCCCATCCACCACAGTACATTACAACTGACTGTGCAACGTAACTATCATGACATGCTATCATCACTTCTACTGCTTTACTAAGTGTTAAAGTCCTTCTTCCTTGTAAATGTGGATACAACTGCGCACTATCTTCATTTGGATTAAATTTAACATGATGAAGTATATCATGCCAATTACGTTTATTTTCCTTCACCATTTGCGCTACTACAAATCCGATTACTACTTTTGCTGCCGATGCTAACGGAATATTTAATTCACTATTATATGAAGCAACTATACGATTACTTTTTGTAGAATAAATAGCTATCCCAACATGATCAGATTGTATCTCTTTCATTTTTTGAATGACAGTTTCCATTTTCATTCCTCATTTCATATCGTTTTATCACCTTTAATCATTCAATATAGAATGTAAAAACCCCTTTTTTGCAGATTAAATAGGCTTTTACAATAAGAAAAAGGTAGTATGAATAACTCCATGCTACCTAAGATACTAAATTTCTATTCTTCTAAAGGATTTTTAGGACCACAAAGCTCCAATTGATAAAAAGCTAAATCTAGCCACTTATTAAACTTATAACCAGCTTTTTTTATTGTCCCTGCATGAACAAATCCATAGTTTTCATGTAAGGCAATACTTTTCTCATTTTCTGCGTCAATTCCAGCAATTAAAGTCATATATTCTCTTTCTTTGGCAATTGTGATTAATGCTCTCATCAAAGAAGTTCCAATCCCACATTTTCTATATTCCTTATCAACATACACAGAATGCTCAATTGAATATTTGTAGGCAGGCCAAGCTCTAAACAGACCGAATGTCGCAAATCCTACTACTTTATTATCTATTTCGTATACAAAAATCGGATAACCATCAGCCTTTTTTTGTTCATACCAATCTATTCTATTTTCAAGGGTTACGGGTTTATACGTATATACAGCAGTTGTATTCAGTATCGCATCATTATAAATATCTAAAATGTATATTACATCTTTTTCCGTTGCTTCCCTTATCATCCTTTTCTTCCTTTCATATACGTTCTCTTTTTAACTACCTATTTGTTACACGAACACTAGCTTTTCGAAAGCCATCATAAATGTTTAATGCAGCAGATAAAACGTAAATGAGAATACCCCCACTAATTAGCCACTTTTTAAGTTCTTCCGGAGAAATAGTGAACACATTTGCCACAAACGTAATAAATCCATCGGTAAATATGTGCGGATTTACTACAATTATAATGAATACTATCGTTCCAGCTATTTGGAGAATAGTATTCCCGATTGCCAATCTTTTCGTCCATTGTCCCTGTACTAACTTATAAAGAGATATCGCTATTTCAAAAACAATTATCATCACAACGATTGGCCAATACTGAAGTAACACATCTTGATTAAACGTTGGCGCGACAAACTTCAATCCACTTCCCGTACCACTGTATACGCCAACGAGATGATTCGCATAAAAATAAAGTGTAGCCCATATTGCCGTCCACATTAAACCTCCAAAAACTTCAAACTTGGAGATTGCTTTTTTCTTCGGAATATGCGAAATGTTTTTCAAATCATCTGGCGTCCACTTTTTTAAACTTGTCGTCAACGGCTCGGTATCTTTGTTTTTATCCGTTCTTTCTAAAATAGCAAATACGAGTGTTAACCAGAAAAATACATGGAGGGCTACTTCAAAAATTTCTCCAATGCCTTTACCTATTACTTGTAAAATAACATTTAATACTGCTTGATCACCAGTATAACTTAAAAAATTTTCTGCAACCATTGCAATGAGGGCGATAACGGCTGCAATTGGAATGATCATTTTTAATAATGTCGTATATACATCAAAATAACGCGGTCCAATTAAATGCATCGGTCTATCCAAATATCCATTAGCTAATGAAACCGGACTCCCCAATTTTTCAAGAACTCTTTTTTCATCATCTTCATTATAATCATCAGGCAACATATCCTCAATTGTTGACCGTAGCTCAAGAATAATATCTTCACGATTTTTTTCAGGTAATCTCTTCGCTACTTCCTCGACATAAATATTAATCAAATTCATTCTTGTCCTCCTCCTTTAATAAGTTATAAAGTTCTTTCGAATCCTTTATCCATTCCTTTCTCAACTGCTGGAATATCTCTAATCCGTATTCAGTTAAAACATAATATTTACGAGGTCTACTCTCTGTTTTATCCCAACTACTCGTCACTAGCTCTTGCTTTTCTAACCGGCGAAGTAGTGGATATAAAGTACTTTGATCGATTACGATTCCTGATTTCTCTAATAATTGGACAAGTGAATATCCATACTGCGGCGTTCTTAATTGGCTTAAAACTGCTAATGTTAATGTACCTCTTCTTAGCTCAGTAATTAACGAATTTAATAAAGCATCCATGTATTCACCTCATTTTCATTACTATATGTCATACAGTATATGTTTTATACTATGTGTCGTACAGTATTAGTGTGACAAAAACAACAATATTTTACCAAAAAACGGATAATAAAAAGCACAAATTTGTAATTTGTGCTTTTCTAGCTTACTTATAACACGCTTAACTTTGTAACTCTGGTAATATAAATTCCCCTTTTTCCTTAAGCAATGGAACAACATCTATAATTGCATCTATATTAATTGCTCCGTAAACATGCGGATATTCTTGGCCGTTAGAAGCAAGTTCATATTTTATTTCTGCTTTTAACAGAGTTAGATCAATTGTTAGTAATAAAACTTCTTCTTCATGACTAAAATGTTTTTCTGCGACTTTTAAAGCTTGTTCAAAAAACGAACAATGAATAAATCCCTCTTCTATTAATGAGGCTTCATTAATTTCTCCATTTATCTTTGCGATTCCCCAATTTCTTTTCGTTATTACTTTTGTAATCATTGTTATTCTCTCCCCGAACCTTTATATGGAAAAACAAGAGGTCCTTCTTTTGGTTACTAGAAAAGCCTCTTGCGTTTCATTTTTATTTTAATCCGTTAATTAAAGGCGATGCTTCCCCACTATGGAAAATCCATAAATCATGAAGTGATCTCGTACATCCGACATATAGTAACTTTGCATCGTGTTTTGTATTTTCGTAATGTTCTTCATCAACATCAATGAGTAGAACAGCGTCAAATTCTAGCCCTTTTGCCAAGTATACAGGTACTACTGAAATACCACCTTCATATTTACTTTGATCTGCTTCAATGACGTTTACAGCTACTCCTGCCTTTTTTAATTTCTCATATATATCGCGACATTCATCGTCTGTTCTTCCTATTACCGCAATTGTTTTCACATCATCATTTTGTAAATGTTTTAACGTCTTCATAATCTCATTAAATTGATCTTCTGCTTGAATTACTTTGACCTCTTCACCACTACGAAAAACTGGTGTCGCAAGCCCTACTGGAATCTCGGCGTTTTTAATTATTTCGTTCGCAAATTCAATAATTTCTTTTGTAGAACGATAGCTCCTCGTCAGTTCATAATAGCCTGTTTCTTGGAATACTTCCTTAAAAGCACTCCAATCTTCAATCCCTTGGTAATCATAAATCGCTTGAGATAAATCACCTAATATAGTGAAAGAATTACCTAATGTAATTTCTTTTAATACATAAACTTGGAATGGTGAGAAATCTTGCGCTTCATCAATAACGACGTGATGAAATTTCTGCCCGATTTCAATACCTGTTATGCGATGATGTATGTAAATTAAAGCGGGTAAATCTTCTACATACACTTCTTTTTTACGACAACTCTTCTCAGTTTCTTTCACAAGTTCCTCGGGTAATACTTCGAGTATTTCTTTGCTTTTCAATATTGAACTATATATTGAAAGCGAGCTCATTTTCGGCCAAAACTTCATATAACTGTTCAATCTCTTTGTCGCTTCTTTTTTTAATAATTTCTTCTCGTTTGTTTCGCCATACTTTTTTAGTTCAATTTCAATCCAGCGCTTCATTCGGCCAACTAAACGTTCTCTTCTTTTCTTTAATGGATAATGTTTATACTCAACTTGCATCCATTTTTTTATATCTTCCACTGGAATAACAGCTTTATCCCATGCCTCAAAATTACTTGTTGGCACTAGTTCTTTTTCAAATTGAACCATTTGCTCTTCAATAAAGGACTTAAATTCTAGCGTACCTTTCAATTTACCAAGCATAACCTTTCTTTCATCACGATTAATAGAAAATGCTTCTTTCAACTTTTCTTCTGTCTGCTTCAGTTTCACCGAATCATCTAACGTACGTAATGCCCAGTCCGGAAATGTTGTTTGACTAATATTCCCGACACCTAATTCAGGAAGCACACTCGAAATATAGTCTAAAAACAAACTATTCGGAGCGAATACAATCATTCTTTCAGCTTCTAGCTGCTCACGATATTCATAAATTAAAAAAGCAAGGCGATGTAAAGCGATCGTTGTTTTACCGCTCCCTGCAACCCCTTGAATTAATAATGGCAAGTTTCTTTCCGCACGAATAATATCATTTTGCTCCGATTGTATCGTCGAAACAATATCCTTTAGTTTATTATCTTTATTCTCACCTAATCGATATAGAAGAAAATCATCGGCATGCGAGACATCTTCATTTCCTTTTACATATGTATCAACAACACGTTCTAATTCTCTTTTTCGAATAGAGATATTTCGCTTTAAATAAACATCACCTTCTACTAATCCATCTGGCGATTGATAAAATGCTAGTTCATCACCGCCGGTAAATGAATAAAACATACTTGCGACAGGTGCCCGCCAATCAATTACAATTGGCTTCATCGTATCTTTATGTGAAACACCAACTTTACCGATGTAAATCGGCATAACTTCTTCCTTGCCATCCTCTTGAAAATCTAATCTACCAAAGTACGGTTCTTGTACCCCAATACGTAAGTTTTGTCTATTAGACTCCCTCATACTTTCAAGAATTTGCTCTTTAAAATCATCGCCGTAATAAACTGGAATTTTTTCAAGCTGTTCTAATTGATCATCCATCGTACGTAATGTATCTTTCATTTTTTGTAACTCTTCTTCAAAAATGTTGTTCATTTGATGATTCCCTCCTGTCCGTTCTAATTTTTCAGTCGAAATATAATTGTATTAAAAATCCAATTATAAAGTCAAGGACTTAATTTGTTTTTTCTGAAAAAACTTACTTTTCACCTTTCTAATATTGAAATTCCAATGAGATTTTTACATGATAAGAATATATAACATCTAAATCATACAACTACACATATAATAAAGTGGTTTATACAAAAGCCGCTATTTTCTATTGATTAAAAGGACTTTATACTATCTAACTAAGTTTCCCTTACATACTCTCCAGCTTCTTTTCTAGTTATCTATTATTTCATTGATAAAACACCCAAGGTCACAAAAGTCAAAAATAAGAGTAAAGGAGTCTATTGAAAATGACTGCTACCAAAAGAAAAACCCTTAAGTTACATTTACTTATTTTTGTGTTCATTGTATTGGCAAGTGGCTGGATTGGCGTAATTCTAGATTCTTTTCTAACAGATCAGCCTGAAGGAAACTCTTTAGGCATGGGACTGTGGCTAATATTACCTTTCCTCTCATGTATTTTCCTTAGAGTTATTAGCCGAGATTGGAATGATTTTAGTATAAAACTAAATTTGAAGGCAAACTTTAAATGGTACTTCGTTGCGATACTAATTTATCCGTTCGTTACAGTAATAACGATAAGTTTAGCACTTATTTTTGGAGTAGCTAACAAAACTAGTTTTGAAATATATTCGTTATTGTCACTCATATTCATGTCTACTATTGGTAACTTTATTAAAAATATTTTTGAAGAGTTTTCATGGCGCGGTTATTTAACTCCTAAGCTCATTGAACTAAAGTTAAACGATTGGTTTATTTATATTATTTCTGGTTTAGTTTGGGCTCTTTGGCATGCCGCTTATTATTTAGTTTTTTTACCAAATGAATATTTCGAATCTATTTCAAGGTTAAATATGCTTTTATCAGGCTGTCTACTTATGGTTTCTTGGTCTATTATGTATGTTGAAATATATAGACTTACAAAGTCAGTATGGCCATGCGTTATCATGCATGCAATTGAAGATGCCGTTCCTACTGTTTTAGTTACAATAACAGGGATCATTACACTTACTAACAGCAGTGATTTTTGGTTAAACCCTATTAGCGGAGTCGTTGCTACTATTATATTTCTTGGAATTGGGATCGTACTAAGATCTATAAGAATTAAAAAAGAACGACAATTATATACGAAAAACAGTCAATGATTCACACTATAAAAGCACAAAAGAGTAAGGAATTAATCCCTACTCTTTTTTTATTTTTATTCGATATGATAAACATTCATTTAAAGACGCTTGCTCTTTATATTTCCTCTCTTCAAAGTCATACGCTCCTCCTGGGAAAATCCCAACTATACTGAAACCAGCCTCTGCACATAAATTACTAATCTCATCTATCGTATAGCAACGTAAAGATTGTGTCACGATATCATTTGAAGAATCCTTTTCCCACCAGTGGTCCAGCATCCTAGCATTTTCACTATCATATTCATATTTTCGCATTGCAGAATAAATCGGCATTTCTTGTCCATTTGCTTTTTCCCAATATAATGGTTGATAAATATCAATAAGTGCACACCCATCATCTTTCAACCAATTATGGATTCGTTTTAATAAAACCAATTGTTCTTCATCTGTCCCTACACCAAATCCATCTAAATAACTAACAACATCAAACTTTTCTTCAAAGTTAATTTTATAAAAATCAGCGCAATGAATCTCAATATCACTAGTAGAATGTTCTTTAGCAAACATAACTAACTCTGGTACAAGCTCAACAGTAGTCATTTTTACATCCAAATTAGACATCGCTCTTGCAAAACCACCATTTCCAGCTCCTAGTTCTAACATCGTTTGAAATGGATATCCAATTTGTTCTTGTACTTCTTTCCCAACTTCCTGCAAGCAATTTTCATTTTTTATATCATAGCTTAGTAATTCAAATTGTTTTTTATAAAATTCTTTTACATTTAATTCGTTCATTATTATTCTCCTCCTGTACGTTATTTTTCTACTACAGGTGAGAAATTAAATTTCTGATACCCATGAAAAATCCTCCTTTTGATTTCCCTATATTTACATTTTATCTAAATAATAAGAATTTTTAAAGTCCCAAAAATAAAAGAGCAGATAATGGACAATTCCAATATCTGCTCTATGGCTGCTATTATTTCCCTTGTTGATACTTCAACCAATCACCAGAAATGATAACTTTCTTTAGCATATTTTTATCTTGAGCGATATACACATATGCCTCTATTTCCCTATCACCATCAAATACTATTTGTGTGATTCGTTCATATAAATCCGTCTCTGCATTACCTGTATATTCTTCTAGTTCGTCTAACTTACGCAATATGTCATCATTTACTTCATAAACTTCTCCATACACCTTTTCTTCATTCGAATAAGTCATCGCCGGATACCCTTCGTTTGTATCAAATAATTCCCCATACGTCCATACTTCGTCTGCAATGCATATTGCACCTTGCATATAATGAGCATTCGTTTGCTCTTTTCTTAGCGTGCCATATACAAAAACGTGATGCATAAATCCCTATCCCCTTTACATGTCACTACTTTCTAATTTGTAAATAAGCACGAATCATAAAGTAACTCACTTCATTCGGAAGTTGTTCCTTGATCGATTTCAGACCACCATCAGCATTCTGCACAGCAGTTTCAATCAGTTGTTCGTATTCTGCAGGAACAAAACTGTTCCAGTCTACTTCCATTCCATCTTCAAAACAACGAATTAAATGATTTTCAATCGTTTGTCTTGATAATCCACGTTCTTTCGCAATTTCATCTAGATTAATACCTTGTTTATACATTTCATACGTTTCCAAATGAGAATTTGCTGAAGCTTTCCCTGATTTCTTCCGTTCTGTCACCACTTCTGTTTTAATAGTTTCAGCATAGTTTGGGTTTTCATCAATAAAGTGCTGAACTGCTTGTAAGAAGTGCGAACCATACTTCACAAGTTTGTGTTCACCAATCCCTTTCACAGTTAAAAGTTCAGAATCGCTTTGCGGCATTTTTGCGCACATATCTTTCAACGTTTGGTCAGAGAAAATAACGAATGGAGGTACCCCTTCTCCTTGCGCAATTTCTTTACGTACTTCGCGAAGTACTTCAAATAAAGGATGATCTTGAACGATTTGTCTTGTCTCTACTCGTTCTTTACGTAAAACATTCTCTTTACCAAGTAACACTTCTTTCCCTTTTTCCGTTACTTTTAGTGTCGGGTAAGTACCATGTTCAACTGCAATTAGCTCGTCTGAAATTAAAAACTCAATAAATTCACTCACTTCTTTTACACTACGATTTGATAAAAGTCCGTAAGTTGGCAAAGTATGAAAATTAAATTCAATGACTTTCTTATTTTTAGATCCAGTTAGTACTTGTGCAATCATTTGTTTACCAAATCGTTGGTTCGTCCTAATCATACAAGATAAAACCATTTGCGATTCTCTCGTCACATCGATACTTTCTCGGTCGTCTGTACAATTACCGCAGCGGCCACAATCTTCTTTTGGTTCTTCTCCAAAGTATTGCAAAATAAATGATTGTAAACATTGTTCTGTATGACAGTAGTCAGTCATATTTTGCAGTTTTTCAAGTTCATTTGAAAAACGAGACTCTCCTGTCGATTGATCAATTAAAAAGCGTTGTACTTGTACATCTTGAGAAGAATAAAGCAATATACATGCACTATCTAATCCGTCACGGCCAGCACGTCCTGCTTCTTGGTAATAACTTTCCATATTTTTTGGAAGTTGATAATGGATAACGTAACGAATATTCGATTTATCAATACCCATCCCAAACGCAGATGTGGCTACCATTACACTCACTTCATCACGTAAAAAGAGTTCTTGTTGCTCATTTCGATCGTTATCACTCATACCGGCATGATATTTTGATACAGAAACTCCCGCTTTCATTAAATCCTCATACAACTGATCAACTACTTTTCTAGTAGCTGCATATATAATCCCAGATTCCTTTTGATTTTGACGAATATAATCCGCTAAATATGCATTACGATCTTGTCCTTTAATAACAGAAAATGATAAGTTCTCGCGCTCAAACGTTGTCATAATCGTGTTTTCTTGATTAATCCCAAGCGTGTTGCAAATATCATCACGAACTTGTGGTGTTGCCGTAGCAGTTAATGCTAATACGAGCGGCTTTTCTGGAAGATAATCTAATATACGGTGTATATGTAAATAGCTCGGACGGAAATCATGTCCCCACTGTGAAATACAGTGCGCCTCATCAATGGCAATCATCGGGATTTTCATATCGATCAGTTGGTCAACAAACTCCATTGAATCAAGTCGCTCTGGCGCTACATAAAGTAACTTATAATGTCCCTGTTTCGCTAATTGAATTCGTTGATTCGCTTCTGTAATCGAAATAGAACTATTAATATATGTAGCTGAAATACCATTTTGTACTAATGTATCTACTTGGTCTTTCATAAGTGATATTAAAGGCGATATAACTAACGTTGTTCCTTCAAATACTAATGCGGGAATTTGATAACAAATTGACTTACCACCACCTGTAGGCATAATACAAACTGTATCTTTCCCATCTAATACATTTTTAATTGTTTCATCTTGTCCTCTTCGGAATGACGAATAACCGAAATAAGACGCTAAAAGTTCTTGTGCTTTTGTAAACAAAAAAGAGTCACCTGCTTTTCTTTATCTTTCATCTACTCCTATTATATCATCTCTTATGCGTCATGAAAGTGATGAATACATGACTAACGTCTTGCTTTTTCATTATTTTATGCTTCTTTACGTTTTAGAGATTGATTAACAACTATAACGAATTTCTAAATAAATACACATTTTATTAATTCTCCTTGAATACTACTAATCTTATACATATGAATTCAGGAGGTTACTATATGAAGCACCATAATATTAGTTTCATCAAACAGAAAGGCGTATCGAACCAACCCCAATTCTCAAATAATGAAGCGTGGAAATATGAATCATACTATAAGTACCAACCATTATTTTCTTATAGAAAGCTTTTTCATTTTCTTTCTCAACTTTTTAAACGTTAATACACGTGCGAAATAGATCGTTCATAATCATTTTCTCAATATGAACCTTATAGACTTAATACAATACAGTTGTTAACATATGAAATATTCTGTTTGATAACCCCCTTAAGTTGACCTGCTTATATAAGCGGGTCTTTTATTATTATTATATATTTCATAACACTATTAGATGTAATTATAAATCTTATCGCCATTTTATAATCTTAATCCACTCACTACAAATGGTGATAATCACAAAAGGTAAAATATAAATGCTTAACATTTAATTATCTAATTCTTTTTTCTCAATACACAAAACGAATTTCACTTGTTACTATAAAGGTACTCCAGATGAGTTTTTGCTCATCGACATTATCTAGTGAAAGGGATCTGCCGCGGGAAGCAGGTCCCTTTCACTTTATTAAAGACTCACTTTCAATTGGACGCATTTACCAGGTTTTTTTAATAGAATTTTATGATAATATTACGTAGTCGAGTCCGACATCTCGGCAATACCCTTTTGAGGCTCTGCAACTTCCCTTGCAGAGCCTCTTTTACTTTATATTCAATTTATTTATATATAACGCAATAAAATTCCTCATCTTTTTCCATATCAATTTCTGAAAATAAACGAGGACACGTAACTAATTATAAATTCCCATCATACTTTGAGTTATACATGTTCAAAGGAGTGTTACCGTTTATGTATTCTTATTGGCAATCGTATTACTCCCCCTATCATAACCATTATCTACACTTTGATACATCTGTACGTAATTACAGAATTAGTAAAAATGAGAACTTTTTAAAAGGTTATATGCGTTCCTTATGGGAACAACATGTCGCTTGGACGAGATTAGCTATTATAAGTATTGTCTTTCATTTACCAGACGTAAACGTTACAGTTAAACGGCTTCTTCAAAATGCAACACATATGGGACTATCTCTTGAACCATTCTATGGTGAAGATGCAGTAAAAAAATATAGTGCATTAATTAAAGACCACTTAGTAATTGCAGCAGATCTTGTTAAAGCCGCAAAAGCTGGTGACCAAAACGCAGCTGTCGCTATAGAGAAAAAATGGTACGCTAACGGTGATGAAATTGTAGCGTTTCTTACTAGCATCAACCCATATATACAAAAAGAAGAATTTACACAAATGTTTTATGAACATCTAGCATTAACAAAAGCAGAAGCACTGGCATTTCTAAATAAAGATTATGAAGCAGGAGTAAAATTGTACGATAAAATTGAAAAAGAAGCTTTAGAAATGTCCGACATGATAACAAACGCAATCGTACAGCAATTCCCGCAAGTATTTCAATAACAATAAGCCGATTTGAAAAACAAATCGGCTTATCGAACTTTCTAGCAATGATATTTCACCTGTCCTCTTTACATTTAACGTATATCGATATATTTTATTAATATCCGTTTTTTATAGGAGGAAATAGTTTGATTAACGCCATTGGTCTCGTATTTATACTTACAAATAAACATGAGAAAAAGAAGAAAGTTTATCTAAATGAAAAATTCGCATTAATAGACATTATTGATTCTAAAGAAGTAATTGATGATGAAGGAAACTCACTAGTAGAACTAACATGTAAATACAGTATATATTTAGATGAAAAATACTACTGTAAATCTCTTGATGATTATACTGGACAAGTCTTTCCTTTCTTAAGTGCTAAAATAGGAAAAGGAATTCTCAGAAACTTAAATTATTATTTTTCTTACGTTGATGTATACGATAAAAAACCACCGGTTAAAGAAATTAGACCACTTATGAAACAAGTAACGAACAGATAGCAAAAAATACAAAAAAGAAAGCATCTAACTCTGGATGTTTTCTTTTTTATTGAAAACTCATCAAATTTCATCCTCTTCTAAAAGTATGTATCCAAGCATATTTTAAATTAAAAACATTGGAGGATTAGACTGAATGAAATACTCAGAAACTATTGTAAGTAAACGACTACGAACGCTTAAAATGACGGGTATATTTTTCATGCTAGTATTAATAGCATGGATTGGATATACAAAATTACTTTATGAAAACGGATTTCTTCAAGAAAAAAAGAATTCAGTAGAAGTAATGAATACTAGCATTACAGGAGAAATAGAGCAGCTTTTTCATATCAACTTACAAGGCTATCGAAAAACGAACCTTGATGCTGTTATAGAAGCAAGTAAAACAGATCCAAGCGAACTATCCCTAATTGAACTAGTCAACAAATCCTGCTCGCGAGATTGCATAGGCGAACCAGTCACATATGTAAACTCAAACAATGGATATATCTTTTATAAGGAATCTAATGGAACTAATGTAGCTATAACGATTAAAAAGAAAGACACATGGTTAATTGTAAAGAAATCTGTTCAACATGGAATATAATCACCCCAAAAAAGAGTACGTATCGTACTCCTTTTTATTATTAATACCCTTCCTCTTCATGCCTACAATGGCATTTCGCTTTTGTTTTACAATGACATTTTTCACACTCACACTTCGGTTTCTCTTTGCAACAACACTCGTGAAAATCATTGCGTTTACATCTATATCTCCCAAACATCAAATCATCCCAAAATTTTTTACAATCTTGAAAATGTCCACAATGACAAGTATTTCTCATAAATATGCTTCCTCCTTGATAGAATGCATCATATTCTATGTTTGAAAGTATACAATGGCTTGTTTGTTAATCTATTTTCTCCATATTATAAGTAGAGTTAAAAGATTACATAAAAATAAAAAACCGTCACATGACGGCTTTTTATTTAGCAAACTATTCTTTTGTATAAAAATATTTAAGTCCTTTAGCATCTAACCACGCTGTCGCTCGATCTAATTCATTCCCTTGGCGATATGCTGTTTCAAATCTAACTAATCCTTGTTTATCTCCATATGAGATAATACGAGATTCATACCCAAGAGCATCCATCATTCCTAACATTTCTACTACTAATGCTGTACCAAATTCATACGTAACAACTTTACTAAATTTATTCACTATAATTCCAACTCCTTCTTGTTTTGTCGATTGTTCAATAGTTTGATTAGTAAACCAAACTAACGGTTTATTTCCCATTAACTTATTTAAATCACATTTTCCTATACCGGCTACATTCCCTGTTTCTGTGTATTGCCAAATATCACATGGGTAGGCTGGTTTGTTACCACCATAACGAGGAATCCATACAAAATCACAATTGACATTTGCCATTCCAAATGGATCATACATATGATGAGCAATATATAAACCAACCTTCTTAGCTCCTAATCTGCGTAATTCATCAATAAAAGCTTGTGCACCCGCTCTCATATCGTTCATTGTTTTTACTTCTACGTCAGCTACCCAAACTGTGGCATTTTTATCACCACGGTTCCAAAAGTCTCTCGCCTCTATCCGTGCATCCTCTACTGAAACGAAACGACAGAACGCATAATTACCAAACGGAATATTTTTTGCTTTCATTGCTTGTACATAATTTTTATATAAAGGATCTATATAATTTGAACCATCTTGCACACGTGCAATTACAAAATCTAATTGTGGTGCTGCAATATCCCAGTTAATGTCGCCATTCCATTTCGAAATATCTACAATATAACCCATTATTTAACATCTCCTTTTTCATTATTATATTCAAAGCTTGTTTTTTTGCTATTATCATCTAATAAATAGTATGAGAAGTATTGTATTATTTAGTAATAATTTAAAATTCGGCTTATGTATTGAGAAAATAAAATATTATTACGGGTTTAATAAGTAAAGACTTACAAAGCTCTAAACTATAATCAGTAGGAGGCCACAAGCAGTACAATTCCCAGCTAATTTCTTAGCTTCATCCGAATTTTGAGGTATGAATTTTACTGCCCATTAAAGCGGGATACACAAAACCACCTTTCTGACAGGTGGTTTTGTGTACTACTTTACATATACATTATCCATATTTATAGTTACATAATTATTAATTACTTAATATACTTGTTAGCTAAAAATAAGACAATTTTTAGTTTTTAATCAAACTAATTTTCGTTTTATCTCAAGTACTCATAGTACCATTTACGTGCATCTAACCAAGCTGTAAATTTATCGATATTTCCAGACGGATAGCCATTCGTTATAGCATAACCAATGCCATCTTTCTGAACGACAATTTGTCCATCAATACCCGCATCAACCATCGCCTGAGCCAAAGCTTGTAAATTGCTAAATGCTACACCACCAGTTTTTACTTTGAGCAAGTCCGTTGCACCTCCTCCAGTTTGTCCTGTAAGAGCAAATACAATAGAATTAGCGATTTTATCAACATTCCATTTTGCCATGTCGGATTCATTATCAATAAATCCTAATTCAATAAGAATAGCCGGTGCCTTCGTTCCATTTAATACCGCTAAATCTGTACGTTGTTTCGCACCTCGATCACGCCATCCAATATCTTTTGCTAGTTGAGCTGATATTTTAGCCGCCAAATCTTTCTGATCATAATACAAAACCTCAACACCCTGTCCATTTCCATCACTTGCATTAAGATGAAAAGAAATAACTAAATCCACAGCATGGGAATTGCTATTCCGAATGATATTATTTAAATTTTGTGATTGAGTTGTCCCTACCTCGTCCGTATCGTCATAAACCGTGTGTCCTAGGGATCTTAACTTAGCCGCCACAGCATCTTTAACTTGCCTATCTAGAACGTGTTCTTTCCGATTCCCAAAATTAGCCCCTTGAACAATACTATTGTGTCCTCCATGCAAACTATATCTGGCCATTATTTATCAACATCTCCTTTCTTAATATCATATTCAAAACTTGTCTTATTGCTATTCCCTCTTACAATCTTAACTGTCCCCATACATCCTACATTTTCTAAAGGTGAAGGCAAATCGTTTTCGATATAAAAAGTGGTGACACGAACAAAAAGCATCACCTTTTTGGCGATGCTTAAAAACTCTATTTTACGTTTTAATTCCCTAAAAACAGTTTAAGCTCATGGTGACCGAAACTATACTTATATTTCCTCCTCTTCCTTCACTGCCTCTTTCAACCTCTGCAACATATATCCAATTCCTTTACATCCTTCTAACGGATATGTAATCATTTCTTCTGGATATAGCTTTGTTACTACTTTTTTATGCTTTTTCCCTGCAAGTAAGACGATTTCGTCAAACTGTAGTAAACTTTTATCTACCATCTGTTTTTGTAATTGCTCTATACTTATTACCTTATCGCTCTTTGAATCAAACGCAAGATCATAGTTTTCTAGTACAATATCATTTGGCCTTAAAAATCCATGCTTCGCCGATAATATAACCCAACTCTCAAAAAACATTGTTGCATATGCCTGACATGCTTTTCCGAACGGGCTAATATATACATCTTTTGCCTCCATCGGTCCGTAATCAGGATACTTATCCCAAATTTTCTTCTTTCCGCATGGAATTATGCATAACCTTCCCATATATTTCTTACCTCTTCTCCTGCATAAGTAAAGTTAATTATTTTATACATTTTGACCTCAACATGCTATATAATGATATTAAATATAAAAATTACATATTTTACCATATGACCATCTTCTTTACTAATAATTCACTTTTTTAAGATTTGAACCCCCATTACCCTATTTAAACATAGTACCTTCTTGTAAATATTATAATACTATAAACAATAGTATATTTACTTTTCAAAGCCCTTAATAATAATTAAAGTATATAAATAATCAAATAGGATATCTTTAGAAGGAGGTGAACAAATGAAAAATATACTCCCTGCACTAGTACTCTATATTATAATTTGCATAATCGCTATGATCCCTCCATCATCCCAAGGCTATAATCATATTGGCTGGAAATTGTTTGTTGGGCAAGCGTATGCCCTACCTATTTTCCTAATTACAGCTATTATTACATTTTATATAAACAAGAAAAAATCTACGAATAAACAGTTATAAGGATAGCGAATGCTATCCTTATTTTAATTCATTGATCACATCCAAAATAACACTTGCAGTACTTTCTATCCTTTCTTCCGAAAAATCAAACGTGACACCTGTTTTTTCATATATTTCTTGTATAGATAAATTCCAATCTGCACTCGCACCTTCTTTAAAGAAAGCAATCGCTTTTTCTGGGTCTTCCCAGTAAATTTGAAACAATTGCATTGCTCCTATTTGTGCAATTGCATATTCAATTTTGTAAAAAGGAAACTGAACATAGTGAAAGGACTCTATCCAACTTGCACCGATTTCATCCTCTAATCCTGCAAGGTCGACTGTTGAATATTGATATCTTTTGCATAGTTCGGCGTATTTCTTATCACGTTCTTCTGGTGTATGGTTTGGATTCGCATAGATCCAGTGCTGGAATACATCTCCTGCAATTGACGACATTAATAAAGACAAAGCACGATATATTTGTACGCGTTGCACTTCTTTATATTCATCCTCTTGCTTATAAAAAACATTCAGCTTATCCATTACTAATAACTCAAGACTGAGGGAATAAAGTTCAGCCACCTCTTCGCGCAGATATCTTTCCTGCATACTACTATCGTTTTTAAATTGTTTATAAAAATGAAATGCATGCCCCACTTCATGTATAAGTGCATTAATTGCATAAAATGAAGGACTAAAATTAGAATACACAAAAACCTCTTTACTATGGGGCAAGGTAAAACAAATAGCTCCTGGTGCTTTATTTTCACGTTCTTCTACGTCAATGCATCCAGCTTTCCTTATATGAATAAATTTCTCATAAAAATATAAATCTGTCTTTCGAAATATTTCTTCCACACCATTTAATAAATCAATCACATTTTGGAATGGGACTTTTGGTAAATTACATGGAGAAAGATCCCAAGGGCGATACGTTTTTACACCGAGATTCTTTTTAGAAATACTTCCTAACTGTTTCCAAATTGGTACAACATACTTTTCTATAGATTCATGGAGCTTATAGCAATCATCAATACTGTAATCTCTGTTTTTTTGTTTAAAAGCATATTCACTATAATTATTAAACCCTGCATTTAAAGCTATCTCATTCCGCAATTGTATAAGTTCATTCATAATACGATCCACTTCTGGTTTCACTGCACTCCTTGCTTCACATAAAGCGTACCAAGCTTTTTCGCGAATAGCTCTATTTGGGTTATCTAGCTTTGCTTTAACGTGTGCATACGTCTTTTGCTCGCCTTCCCAATTAATTGTTATGTTAGACATTATTTCTCTATACTTCTTAATGCACTCTTGCTCTTTAATAGAAAGAGCAATGTTTTTTTCATTAAACATTTTACTCTTTACAAATCTTGCTTTTTTCATAAATCCGTATTTTCGCTCGTCTAATAAGTTAGAAAACGGACACTCTATAAATTTTTGGTCAAACTTTGCATTGTATCTTTTTAAAAGTGGTTGAATTGTATTTTGATTATACATATGTAAATCACGCATATTTCTGTTACCTGTATATCTATACATGGCGATTAAACTACTTGTTATCTTCTCTTCTATTTCAGCGTTTACACGCAATTCATCGAAAAGCCAATTTTCTAATTCTAAAACAGAAGTAATATTTCGCTCTAAAAGTGATTGTAATTTACTCTCCAAATCATTAAACATACACAACTCTCCTTTTAAAATTCTAATTTTCTGTTTTTTAGAGAAAGAAAAAGACAAGTAGCCAATCTGACTACTTGTCTTTTTGTTAAATCATACTCAATAATATTAAGCTTGGAATGCTTCTGTTAATACTGGTACGATTTGTTTTTTACGAGATACTACACCTTTTAATGTAGCAGTATTGTTTTCTAGAGATACATTGTATGCTTTCTCAACAACGTTTGCTGCTTTACCGATCGCAAGACCGACAGAATCGTTAGTTAAGATATCAGTTACAACGAATAAGAATAGGTCTAAACCTTTTTCTTCTACTACTGCAGAGATAACTTTTTCAAGTTCAGCTTGGTGTACAAGAACGTCATTTGTATCAACAGCGTTTACTTGTGCGATTTCAACTTTCGCATTACCCATTTGGAATTCTTTAGCGTCAAGAGAGATTAATTGCTCCATTGTTTTTCCGCTTAAGTCAGCACCAGCTTTTAACATTTCTAAGCCGTATTTGTCAGCATCTACACCAGCGATTTCCGCTAATTCACGAGCTGCTGCTACGTCTTGCTCTGTACAAGTTGGAGATTTGAATAGTAAAGAATCTGAAATGATTGCAGATAACATTAAACCTGCAACTTCTTTACGAATTGTAACGCCGTTTTCTTTGTACATTTTGTTTAAGATTGTAGCTGTACAACCAACTGGCTCACAACGGTAGTAAATAGGATCGCTTGTTTCAAAGTTAGCAATACGGTGATGATCAATAACTTCTAACACACGAACAGATTCGATATCGTTAGCACTTTGTTGACGCTCGTTATGGTCTACTAAAATAACGTTGTCCACTTCGTTTGCAACTGTCTCAACAAAACGCGGTCCTTCTACTTTAAAATAGTCTAACGCAAATTGAGTTTCACCGCTGATTTCGCCTAAACGTACAGGCTCAGCATTCATTCCTAATTCTTTTTTCAATTCTGCATAAGCAATTGCAGAACAAATTGCATCTGTATCTGGGTTTTTATGCCCGAAAACTAGTACTTTTTCCATGTTTTCCACCTCTTCATGAAAAGGATATCTTAAAGAAGCAAATATGACAATATTTAAAGCATAATTTTTTATAAATAATTGCACTTTCTTCTATATTTTTCATCGTTTTTCGTAAAAAAGATCATCTAAAATGAATTAGATGATCGAAATGTATACTTTATTTAAAATAAAGTAGGAACTTGCGCTACATGATTTAGCACGTTATTTGATGCTAAACCGTTATTTACAAGGTTAACATCTATAACTTGATAAAATGCATTTCCAGTATCTGCGATTTCCCACACAGCTAAAATAAGGTGATATCCATTTCTATCAGTTGGCACATTTGCTTCATGTGTTACGGAAGTTCCAGGTCTAGCTCCTCCATCATTTTTCACATAGAAAGGCACTAAATCTAAATCAGACCTCGTTAAAGGCTTGTTTGGATTCCAATCTTTTTTCGTAATATAATATTTCCACTCTTTCGTACTATGAGGTGCGGTTAGTTTCCACTTAAATGTATTCGTCCCGCCGTTTAACGTAACTTTTTTCCACCTATCAACTGTTTGAACGTCTAAAGCAGGGAAATGGCCAGCTCCTGCGATTTGTCCATCAGAAGGTCCTAATTGCGGGAATCCACCTATGCCTTCTACACTTTGCGGCTCATATTGAATCGGACCACAATTTACATTTACCCCTTGCTTACATAAATAAGAACGGCTGGCTGGTGATTCTACGTATCCATGAGCTGAAGCTTTTTCTGAAAAACCGAAAGTTAACAATCCTGTAAGTAATATCCCACCACTTAATATAACTTTCTTCACCTTCTGTAAACCTTTCGTTTTCATCTCGTCATCCCCTTTCCCATAATAAAGCGAAAATAACTATAGTTGCCTAGTCATCTTCTCTACATCCATTATAAGTCGAGGAACATTACGAAAAGAACCCTCTAAAAACTTTCTCAAATTCAATTAGCACATTAATTAAATTCAAATAACACCGCTAGAGAAATATAGACGGTGTTAAAAATCAAACTTTATTATTTTAAGCATGACAGCATTTTAATCATCACTTATAAAAATTTATAATAAATAACTGTGGCATCTAAATTACCATTTGGAGAAATTGCGTATTCTGGTATTTTTCCAGCTTCTTGATAATCTAATGATTTATACAATTTATTCGAAGGATCTCCTTCTCTCGTATCTAGCACTAAAAGATTCCTGTTTTCTTGCTTCGCTCGTTCCTCTGCTTTGCGCATAAGTGAACGTCCAATGCCATTACGTCTAAAGTTTGGATGAGTCATTAACTTACAAATTTCAGCTCTATGAATCCCATTAGGCTTTGTAACTAAATGTAATTGAATACTCCCTGCCACTTCATTATTTATTTTAGCAACATATAAGATCACTTCTGGTGCTAAAACAGTTTCCCAATATTTCGCTGATTCTTTTTGATTCAGTGGAGGTAAAAAACCAATTGACGCCCCATCATTTACAACCGTTTTCAAAAGTTCAGAAAGCTCTTCCATATCATCATTTATTTTCTTAATCTCTTCAATTACTAAATTTTGCATTACTAATCCCCCTTTTGTTTCATTGTACCAATTTTTAAAGCAGGAATAATGATATACTAAGATGAAATTCTTTAAAACATGATTTTTTAGGGAAAGGATAACGATATGAAATATATAGTAGATAGAACATATGCAAAAGAATTACTCGAATGGGCATATGAACAAAACCCCGGTCCTTGGTTTGAACATTCAATAAATGTTGCTCAGGCAACTGAAAACATAATTATAGAACTTATTAAAAATGGGTATAATCTAGATGCTGATATAGCATATAATGCTGCCCTTTTGCATGATATCGGAAGATACAAAGGTTTTACCAAATCGGTCATTCATTCCTATGATGGTTATATGTATATGAATGATTTAGGGTATACAGGAAACGCTGTTATTTGTGTTACACACTCATTCCCATGCAAAAATGAACATATAGATATCGCAGCGGAGTGGAGTCTCGTTCCTGATTATATGAGAATCCAGTTAGTTGAAATATTGATTGAACATTGTAACTACGATTTATACAATAAAGTAATTACTCTTTGTGATGCTCTTGCTGACGCGGATGGTTTTACTACGCTGGAAAGAAGATTGATTTCCGTTGGTTTACGTCACGGTACAACGTCTCATACATCATTACATTGGAAAGGGTTTTATGCAATTAAGAAAGAATTAGAAGCTTTAATCGGTAAAAGCATATACACAGTTCTTCCTGATGTAGAGAATTCGATTTATGAAGATATAAAATATTAAAATGAATACAAATGTAATTTCACATAAAAAACGTTTTAAACATAAAGTTTAAAACGTTTTTTTCTATTCAATGCTTATGATTTTTCAGTTCACTTAAACACTCTTGTACTAAAGTTACCGCTTGACTCATTGCAGCTCCACCAGCAAATGCTGCTGATACACCGCACGCTTCCAGAATTTCTTTATCTGAACACCCTTGATCCAGACAACCTTTTGTATGATAAACGGTACAATATTCATCTTGCGTTGCTAGACTAATTCCTAATGCAATAAGTTGTTTTTCCCTTTTTGTTAAAGAACCCTCTTGAAAACAAGCTTGCGTGAATGCATTATATGTTTCAGCAATTTCAGGAATTTGGTTTGTAAAACTACCGATTCCTTCTTTATAATGATGTAGAACGTCATTTACTGAACTATGATGTTGTTCGTGTTCCATCTTATTATTACCCCCATTCAAATTATCTGTACCTACTGTAGTATGTGATGAAAAGAAGGCAATATACCTCATTTAATAGAATGAATATTCAGTTTATTTAAACTACAGTTTCAGACTATCATCCACTACCGCTTGTTCTTTAGAGTTTTTTCTTGCAACCTCTTTACTTCTTTCTTCCCAAAATGTTAAACCTTCAATTCCTACATTTTTAGGATCAAATACTGGATCTTTCCCTTCTTTTTTCTGCGCTTCATAATCTTTTAACACTTTTAATGCGATTTTACTTAATAGTAGAATCGCAATTAAGTTTAACCATGCCATACTACCAATTCCTAAATCCCCAAGATTCCATAAAAGCGACGCTGATTCTATGCTACCGATGTAAACCATAATTAAAAATCCAATTTTCAAAACTGGTTTTAACCAGCTATATTTAAGCTCACGATCTAAATAAGTAAGTGTCGTTTCAGCGATATAGTAGTATGCGAGTAAAGTTGTAAATGCAAAGAAGAAGATTGCGATTGAAATGAATAATGGACCAAACCCAGTCATAACAGTTTCAACTGCTTGTTGTGTATAGATTGGACCAGCATCGACACTCCCTATATTTTTTACAATAGCGCTTTTCCCTTCCGGTATAACATTATACATACCTGTTATTAAAATCATAAGAGCTGTTGCTGTACAAACAACAATTGTATCGATATATACAGAAAACGCTTGAACTAATCCTTGTTTTGCAGGATGGGATACTTCAGCAGCAGCGGAGCTATACGTCGCTTCTCCAACACCAGCAACATTCGAAAATACAGCACGCTTTACGCCCCATGCGATTGCTGCACCGACAATTCCGCCAAACATTTCATTTACACCAAAAGCACTAGAGAAAATTAATGCAAACATACTTGGAATTTCTGTTACGTTCGCAATTAATACGATACATGTAACAATTACATAACCAATTGCCATAAATGGAACAAGCATTTGCGAAACACCAGCAATTCTCTTTACGCCACCAAAAATGATTGCTGCTAATAATATGACTAACAATATACCAGTTATATATTTGCTAATACCATTAGAGTTTTCGAATCCAACTGCGATACTACTAGATTGAATACCTGGTAATAAAACACCATATGAAAGTGTTACAACGACTGCTACAATGATTGCAAACCATTTCATGTTTAAGCCTTTTTCAATGAAATACGGTGTACCACCGCGATATTCATTTCCAACTTTACTTTTATATATTTGAGATAATGTTGATTCGACAAAGGCACTAGCTGCTCCTAAAAGAGCCATTACCCACATCCAAAATACAGCTCCCGGCCCGCCAAAAGCGATAGCTGTCGCGACCCCTGCAATATTACCTATTCCAACCCTACCTGATAAAGCTAAACAAAATGCTTGAAAGGATGATATTCCCGTTTCTGAGCTCTTCCCTTCAAATAATAGTTTAATCATCTCTTTAAAATAACGAATTTGAAGAAAACGAGTTGCAATTGTAAAATACACACCTGCTCCTAACGCGAAAACAACTAAACCAATACTCCACACTTGCCCTACTAACCACTCTACTAATTGCTCCATCCAAATCCCCCTTATCATTCTTTAGAACACTATTTTATATATAAGAAAACGGACAACTATTATTAAAACTTCCAGTTGTCCGTCTATCTCATTATTTCATCTCTCTATTACTTTATATTTACCCAAACACTTTTCACTTCTGTGTAATTATCAAGCGCATATGAACCTAACTCACGGCCGATACCAGATTGTTTAAATCCACCAAATGGTGCCGCTGCATTTTCTAAGTTATAATCATTAATCCATACCGTTCCTGCCTTTAATTTATTGGCAACTTGATGTCCTGTTTTAATATTTTGTGTCCATACGCCTGCAGCGAGTCCGTAAGAAGAGCGATTTGCTCTTTCGATTACTTCTTCCGTTGAATCAAATGGAAGTACAACGACAACTGGACCGAAGATTTCTTCCTTAACTATCGTCATATCGTCAGTAACATCTATGAATACTGTTGGCTGTACAAAATAACCTTTTTCAAATGCACGTTCACCACCAGCAGCAACAGTAGCGCCTTCAGCTTTTCCTTGTTCAATATAATGTAGCACACGCTCTTGTTGCTTTTTAGATACGAGTGGACCCATTTCCGTGTCCTTCTCCATACCTGCTCCAAGTTTCACGTTATCCGCCATTTTCACAAGTTCATTTACGACTGTTTCGTAATGTTTTCGGTGAACGAACACGCGAGATCCAGCACTACAATTTTGACCGTGATTATACATAATACCTTGGAATGCACCGTTAATCGCTTCTTCTAAATCAGCATCTTCTAAAATGATATTTGGTGATTTACCACCAAGTTCTAACGTTACATGTTTAATTGTTTCTGCAGATTGACGCATAATATATTTTCCTGTAACTGTTGAACCTGTGAAGGCTACCTTATCAATATCATGATGGTTTACAATTGCAGCTCCCGCTTCAGGGCCGAAACCTGGAACAAAGTTTACAACACCATCTGGAAAACCTGCTTCTTTAAAAAGTTTCGCTGCATATAATAAGGATAAAGGAGTTTGCTCTGCTGGTTTTAATACGATCGTACAACCTGTTGCTAGTGCAGCTCCCATTTTCCAAGAAGACATAACGAGCGGAAAATTCCAAGGAATAATTTGACCTACAACGCCAACAGGTTCATGGCGTGTGTAATTTAAGTAATCTTTTGAAATCGGAATGGTTTGCCCGATAATTTTTGTAGCCCATCCTGCATAATAGCGATAATTTTCTACAGTCGCTGCAATATCATCATCAAGTGCTACTTGATATGGTTTTCCATTATCTAAAGCTTCTAGCTGTGCTAATTCTTCTCCATGCTCTTCAATTAAGTCTGCTAATTTATAAATAAGATGTGCTCTTTCAGCAGTAGTCATTTCTACCCAAGGTCCTGATTCAAATGCAGATCGTGCCGCTTTTACTGCCACATCAATATCCTCTTCTTGTGCTTCGCATACGACAGCTAAAACATCTTCAGTTGCTGGATTGTATGTCTCAAATGTCTTTCCACTAATGGAAGGAACAAATTCACCATTAATAAACATTTTAATTTCTTCATTTAAAAACGCTTTCACTTTTGGTTTTAGTTCAATGTTTTTCGTTAACATTTATGCTCTCCTCCTTATTTAAACAGCTGCATGAGCTGCAATTTTTGAAATAATCATTTGAAGCTTTTGATCCTCTTCTTCAGTTAATCTGAGTCTCGGATAGCGAGAAGGCCCCCCAGCTTGCCCGTGTAATTCCATTGAGCGTTTCACGATTTGTACATACTTTCCTGATCCTTCAAGAAACTCGCAAAGAGGTAAAATCGCATCGTTTATTTCCCAAGCTTTTTCTAATTCACCATTTTGAAAATGCTCATACATTTTCGTAACAAGCCCCGGTACGATATTCCCTGCTACTGAAACCCATCCCGTCGCACCAACTAAATAAGATTCCATAACTAAATCTTCAGATCCACAGAATACTTGAAAAGCACCTTCGCCTTGTCTTACTAAATCTCTCGCTTTTCGAATATCTCCGCTAGATTCTTTAATATGTGTAACATTTTCACAGTCTTTCCCGATACGTAGCATGAGTTCTGTACTCATATCAACACCAGATGTAAACGGGTTATTATATAACATAATTGGTATATTTACAGCGTTTGAGATTTCTTTAAAGTGAAAATAAATTTCCTCTTCTTTTGGCTTACAATAGTATGAGTTAATAATTAATGCGCAGTCCGCTCCGTGCGTTTCTGCATGTTTTGTAAATTCAATCGTTTCTTTCGTCGTTTCTGCTGCAGTTCCAACAATAACTGGTATACGGCCATTAACTTCTTTTAATACTGTTTCTACCATTTTAAATCGTTCTTCTTTTGATAAACTCACAAACTCTCCTGTACTTCCATTAATAATAATGCCAGCTACTTTTTGATTAATAAAATAATTTATGTTTTGCTTTACACCGTTCCAATTAACTTCTTGAAACTCATCCATCGGTGTGATTAATACTGGAAATGCCCCTTTAATATTTTTCATATTTACCTCTCCCTTTACTATTTTATTTTAATAAAAATCCTGTCGGAAACGGATCTGTAGGATCTAATAGAAACGTCTGCATCCCTGTAATAAATCCTCTACTTTCAAAACGGAAAATGTAACCCGTTTCCTCCTTCTTCACTTTTTCAACAGTTATAAAGCTATTACATATACTTTCATTTATAAAAGGTTTATCCACTATATAATTATTTTTAAATAACGCGTGAACATAAGACACAATAGTAGAAACAAAACCTGGCGATCGTACGATAAAGTTATCTTCATGAAAGGTAATCGACTTTATATGGTTCTTTTCTTTTTGCGAAGAATCTACTAAAATAAGCCTTTTTATTAACGACTGTTTTTGTATAGCTTGTAGTGTACTTTCTCCCCATTTTTTCAATTCAGAAATGTTTTCAATATGAATTTCTGGTGAATATGCACCTTTTTCTACAACTGCGTATACTTTATCTGCCTGTATGAGAGAGTAACTTATATGTTCAACTTGTAAATTTTTCTCAATCATATAACATACTTTACTTTCAAACGAAACAGATACAACTTCATCATTCTCTACATGCGCATGGACTAAAAATATGCCAGATAACGTTTCGATTTTGTATTGATTCGTCTCTCTCTTTTTTAAATATCCGCTTTCTAGTAACATCGTTATGACTGCGACAATACCTCCGTAATGAAGAGGTATTGACCCTTCATGATTAAAAAATAATACAGCTGCATCGATTTCAGGATGAATAGAAGGAACGACGATACATCCATTTAAACCGATAAAACCACGCGGTTCATTTAATAAAAGCTGCATTTCTTCTGCTAATTCACCTGAAAATTGTTCGTTTAATTGTTCTAAATTGTAGTAGTACTTGCATGGTACATCTTTTATTACACGGAATGCCTCGCCATTTACGTGTACGTCTACTGCTGTATACATTTTTTGAATGTTCATTTTACATCCTCCGTTTCATGTTCCATCGGCGGAATTAGCAAAAAGCCTTCTTTCAGTGGATCCTTTTCATTGTAAAAAAATCTATGCATCCCCATAAGCCAAGCTGAACCTGTAATTTTCGTTACGACCGCTTCAATATTTTCAACATTTGTCGTATTTATGACACACCCTTTAAATAAAGAACCAACGATACTCTCATGAACAAACTCTTCATCAATCTCAATTTTTTGGTTCGCATATAATACCGCTAACTTCGCTGATGTTCCTGTACCACATGGAGAACGATCAATTCCTCCAGGCGGAACGACAACTGTATTTTTCACATGCGCACTTTCATGTGTAGGATCTGTATAAAACTCCACATGGGTTAATCCTCTAATAAACGAATGCTCTGGATGAATGATTTCAAATTTCTCATTAATGATATTTCTTATATGAATTGCCTTATCTATGATTGTAGATGCGTTTTCTGGTACTAACTCTAACCCTACTGATTTCGCATCGATAATGGCATAAAAATTCCCTCCATACGCAATATCAGCCTCTACAGTTCCAATGTCTTCGACGTCTACTGTAATATTTTTCAGTAAAAAAGCTGGAATGTTACAAAAGGAGACTTCTTTCGCTTTTCCATCTTGAACAGAAATATTTACTTCAACTAAGCCGGCGGGCGTATCTAACTTTAGCGAAGTAATCGGTTCAACTACCGGAATTAAACCTGATTCAATTAAAGCTGTACATACTCCAATTGTATCGTGGCCACACATCGGTAAATATCCGCCTGTCTCTATGTATATAACACCAATATCTGCTTCAGGATGACACGGATCTGTTAATAGTGCTCCTGACATTACATCATGACCACGCGGTTCATTCATTAACAATTTGCGAATCCAGTCATACTCCTTTTTCATATGTAACATTTTCTCTGCCATCGTCTCTCCAAGTAACTTAGGTAGTCCGCTAATCAATGTTCTCGTTGGATTCCCACCCGTATGTGTATCAATCGTCGTAAAGACTCTTTGTGACCTCATCCATTTAACACCCTTTCTGTAAAACGACTCAAACGAAGTGGTTCAATAGGAATGATTGTTTCTTTTTCATTTAATAACTCTTCAATCACTTTCCCTGTAACTGCGGCAAGACTAATGCCATCCCCTTCATGCCCTGCTGCAATAAAGTAATTCGGGATATGTTCCACACGTGAAATAATCGGCAAATGATCTTCTGTCCACGGACGTAACCCAGCATAGGAACGAATCACCATCATATCCACCATTTTTGGATAAAAGCGAATTACTCTGTTCGCAATACATTTAATAACCTCGTTATTTACCCTCGTATGAAACCCTACAAATTCTCTACTACTACCAATTAAAAAATTTTGGCTTTCTGTCGGCTCAAATACGAGAGCTACTCCATATTTTTCAGTTAAAGCATCCACTTTTCGTTTTCCACCAAATTTAGAAATTAAATAACCAAATTCCATAACTTTACGACAACCAACGTGCCTTTGCCTTGAAGCTACAATAATATGCCCTTTTCTCGGTTCAATGGGGATATTTACATCCAACATTTGTCCGATTTTCGGAGCCCACACACCCGCTGCGTTCACCACTTGCTTCGCAGTAAACGTCCCATTTGTCGTTTCTACAATAAAGGAACCGTCTTTATCTCTTTTCATTTCTTTTACTTCCGTATGATTAAAAGCCTTCGTACCATATTTCTTCGATTCTGCAAGAAGTGAAAAAGCAAGAAGATATGGATTTACAGTCGAATCTGTTGCGCATTCTAACCCGCCTAATAAATCATCTGCAAAGAATGGCGATTCCGCTCTTATATCTTGCCTATCAAGCATTCGAAACGGTAGACCCGCTTCTTTTTGACGGTTCACCCATTGCTGCGCTGCTTCCATTTCTTCGTCTGACTCACATACGAGAATACTTCCTGGCGCCCTATATTCAAATGAGTGCTCTAACTCTTCACTTAAATCCGTTACTAATTTTTGACTTACTAACGACATTTGACTATCAAACCCCGGGTCTTTATCAATAGCCAAAATATTTCCATCACAGCGTGAAGACGTCCCGCTGACAAATTCTCCTTTTTCAATGATTGTTACGTCTCTTCCGTATTTTGAAGTGTAATAAGCGATCGAGCAGCCAATAATACCACCGCCAATTATTAAAACGTCGCAGTGCCTCACAAAATACTCCTCCTTCCCCTAAAGCTCTCACTTTCTTTTATGCAATTGACGTGCCAACTGTACATATATACAATTTTTACAAACAATATTTTTATTTGTAAAAATATTTTAAATTTATCGTAAATAAGTGTATTATTTTTTTATCACTGTCAAAATTTTTATACATAACAGGAGGACAATATGGCATTCTCATTTCCCACAATAAAAGAATTTCTAAAAACATTATCTATTGATCATACATATAGCACTCAACACATTGAACAAGTTGACGAAAAATTTTATTACCGACCTTCTACTACAGAAGAATATAATTGTGCAGTTATATATGAAGATGATTCGTTCACCACTTTAATTGACGGGGTTTCCAATGAACTAGCCGTTATCATAATGAACCGAAATAAAGAGCTTATATGCTGTATAACGGCACAGCAAATCATTCCGTTTCTTGTTAAGTCTTACAATGAACTCCAATCTTTTTATAACACCGTAATACAAACTACTGATTCTTCCGTTACAGTCATCGATGATAAAGAACGCGTTTGCACCTGGACAGATGGCGCCGAGAAGATCTTTTCAGTCAAGCATAATGAGATTATTGGGCAACCTATCACTCGTTTTTTTGACTATAAAGATTTGGAAATTTTGCAATCATTACATGACGGAAAAAGTATAATCGCTCAGTTCCATCAACCTCGTCCAGATTTGTTCGTATTAATTAACTCAAATCCAGTTTATTGTAACGGTAAAATTATAGGAGCAGTCGTTTCAGAAACTGACGTTACAAATCAAGTCGCATTAAATGAAAAACTATTCAATATGTCACATGAAATGCACCGTTTAGAACAAGAAGTAGCAAAGTATAAAGATGAATCAGATCCTTTTCTTGCGATGAATGGAAAGAGCGCCGTTATACAAAGAACGATACAATTAGCTAGAAAGGTTTGTTCGGTGAAATCAACTGTTTTAATACTCGGCGAAAGTGGTGTTGGAAAAGAAGTATTTGCGAAAGCAATTCATGATGCAAGTGAAGCAGCTAAAGCTCCATTCATTTCAATTAACTGCGGCGCAATTCCAGAAGCATTATTTGAAAGTGAATTATTCGGCTATGAGCGCGGGGCATTTTCTGGTGCAAATAGTAAAGGGAAAAAGGGTAAAATAGAGCTCGCGCAAGGCGGCACATTATTTCTTGATGAAATAGGAGAAATGCCGCTCGATATGCAAGTAAAACTTTTACGTGTACTACAAGAAAGAAAATATTATCGAGTTGGTGGAGAAAAAGAGATTCATATTGATTTCCGTATTATCGCTGCTACAAATCGTGATTTACAAGAAGAAATGAAAAAAGGCACGTTCCGAGAAGATTTGTACTATCGTCTAAATGTCGTTAGCTTGCATATTCCACCGCTGCGGGAAAGACGCGAAGATATCATTGAATTAACCTACTCTTTCTTAAACGATTTTTCAATCAACTATAACAGACCCATTCGCGACTTACCGTCCAGCATTATGCATGAACTGCTTCATTACAATTGGCCAGGTAATATTCGCGAGCTCCGTAACGTTGTTGAAAGACTTGTCGTATTTGCGACTGACGGTATTATAAAACAAGAATATTTACCATTTCATACATCTGAAACTTTAGAGGAACATTCGGCTCATTCCCTATTACTCAGCAACAATAATACAATCCTCTCTTTACAAGAAGAGATGGAGGAACATGAGAAAAAAGTCATTGAGAGGGCTTTACGCATTTTGAATGGAAATAAATTAGAATGTGCGAAACAGCTTGGTGTTACGAGAGCCACTTTATATAACCGTTTAAAAAAACTTGGATTACAATAAACCTTCCCTCCTCTATATTGGCATAGTTTTTGCATTATATAATTTGTGCAAACCGAACTAGAGGAGGAATACATATGACGAATAAAGACCACTTAATTGTTTGTCGATGTGAAGAAGTTACATACGGTCAACTTCAATCGACAATTGCTAATTATAAATGCTCGGCAAGAGAATTAAAACTAAGAACACGTGCCGGCATGGGATTTTGCGGTGGCCGCACATGTAGAATGATGATAGATCGAATGATTGAACATGCAAATCCAGGCGTAACTACAAATGACATTCCATTGAAATATCAACCACCGGTACGAGCAGTTACTTTTGGATCGGTAGGTGAAAGTAAATGAGTAGAATTACACATCACCCTATTTTAGGGAGTTTACATAATAGTAATCGCATCCCTTTTCAATTTAACGGTCAACAATATGAAGCATATGAACATGAAACGATTGCAGCTGCTTTACTTGCGAACGGAATAAGAACATTAAGAGTGCATGAAGATAGCGGGACACCACGAGGTATTTACTGTAATATTGGACATTGTTCTGAATGCCGCGTCACAGTAAACAATCAAGCAAACGTACGAGCATGCTTAACTGTTGTAGAAAACGGTATGGTTGTTGATAGTGGTAAACAGCATCCAAATATCGTTAGAGAGATGGTGAAAAAGCGATGAATGATGTCATAATTATCGGAGCTGGACCAGCGGGTTTATCAGCCTCTATCTCTTGTGCCCGTTTTGGACTAAAAGTACTTGTTATTGATGAATTTATGAAGCCTGGAGGGAGATTGTTAGGACAATTACATCAAGAGCCTTCTGGAGAATGGTGGAACGGAATAGAAGAATCGAAGCGACTTCACGATGAAGCAAAATCTCTTTCAGTTCATATTCGATGTGGCATTTCCGTCTATAATTTAGATAAAGATGAAAGTTGTTGGTTCGTACATACGAATATCGGTACGTTAGAAGCACCGTTCGTTTTACTTGCTACTGGCGCTGCTGAGTACTCTATCCCTCTTCCTGGTTGGACACTCCCTGGGGTGATGTCAATTGGCGCTGCTCAAGTTATGACGAATGTACATCGTGTTCAAGTTGGGAAAAAAGGAATCATTATTGGTGCTAACATATTGTCATTTGCTATTTTGAATGAATTACAATTGGCAGGAATTAAAGTGGAACATATGGTCCTTCCTGAAAAAAATGAATTAAGTCAACAGGCTGGTGAACCAGAAGAAGTTTTAAATTCTCTTTTAAATGCGGCTCATCTCGCTCCTTCTGCTTTTCTACGCATAGGTAGCCATTTTATGAAATATGACTGGATTCGAAAAGCCGGATTAACCTTCTATCCAAACAGCGGAATGAAAATAAACGGTACACCTCTTCACCTTCGAAAAGCAGCTCTTGAAATTATCGGAACAGATCAAGTTGAAGGTGTACGCATTGCTAATATTGATACGAAAGGAAATATCGTAACCGGATCGGAACAAATATATGAAGCAGACTTCGTTTGTATTGCCGGCGGCTTATATCCTCTCGCTGAACTAGCCGCTGTAGCTGGCTGTCCGTTCCGTTACATTCCGGAATTAGGCGGGCATGTTCCTCTCCATTCCGAAACAATGGAAACCCCTCTTGCTGGTTTATTTGTAGCCGGGAATATAACTGGCATTGAAAGCGGGAAAATCGCCATGGCACAAGGAACTGTTGCTGGATATTCAATTGTAAAACAAGCAAATAAAAAATCCCATTTGGTGGAACAACAATTGCAACAAGCAATCCAACATGTACATGCGGTACGTCAACAAGCTGCTATACAATTTAACCCGAACATTGATGTCGGTAGACGAAAAATGAATGAAATTTGGCGTGATTATTCCCTTGCATATGCATATACTAAAAAGAGCTGCTGAGATTACTCTCAACAGCTCTTTTTCCTACTCATCTGAGTTATTAAATTTCGCTAATGCGTAAATGCCTTCTTCATCATCTAATTCAAGTTGTAATCTTGCCGCAAATGAATTGACATTATATTCTCTGTCAAGCAATAAGCGTAGTGCTTCGATTAAGTTCGCTTGAATTAAAATTTGTTGGCGACCATTTACCTCTACTTCAGCAGAGAAACCGTAGTCATCGTCGTACATGAGTTCAACTAAAACTTCTTCTGGACCAACTTGTCTTTTTTCAGCGATATAAACGCAAAGTGCATTGATCAGTTCTTGTTCAGAAATTTTTATCGTTTCCATGCTACTTCATCTTCCTTTTTCTTACGTTGATCTTTGAAGTATTTAAATGCACGAACTGCTAACATTACGATACCAGCCATTACTAACATATTTACCATAAACGCTAATACAGAACCAAGAGCTCCCATATTTGCAAATAAGCTACCCATTAGTAAACCACCAAGACCACCTAGTAATAAACCTTTCATAAAGCTTCCTTTATTACTTTTTGGTGCTGTATTTGTTGCTTTTGTTTTTGAATCAGGAGTCGTTTTTTGAGAATTTACATTTGAGTCTTTTTTGTTTAAATCAACTTTTGACTTTTGACCTGAACTTGGTGTAAATGACTTTTTACCAGATTTGTAACTCTTCGCTGCTGCGTGATCTACAAACATGAAGCTACTAGCTCCAAAGATAACCATGAATGCTGTCATGACTGCTACAAGTTTTTTCAACATATTATATCCATTCTCCTTTTATATAGATATATGTGAAATCTACCTTTCTAGTAAATTCAGAATGATAGATTTATTTTTAAAAACATTTTAAAGGTTCTTATGAACTTATTATATGAACTTTTGTCGAAATATGCAAGTGTTATTTACTTCCGACAGTTTAGTGACAAAGGAAAAATTAAGCAAAACAGAATTGACTTTAAATGAAACAAAACATATTATAGGTTCATAAGAACTTTTTATTATTTATGGAGGTGAAAAGATGGAAACATTTCATCTCACACGAAACGAAATGGCTACCCTTCTTCTATCATTAAGGGGATGGAATACGAAAAAGCCTCTCGGTATTTTACAAGAAGCTTGGGCAAAGTCACATAAAAAAGATATTGAAAGCGGACAAAGCGTAACTGCTTTTATTACTACCGCACTTTCACCTATTTTTGAAAAACTGATAAAAATTGACGATACCGACGTCGGTTTCTCTTTAAATGAAATAGTCGCGCTTGGCAATCAGATCGAAAACACAAGTTTCTCTGTAACTGCCATGCAAAACTGGGTGAAACGAGATATAAAAGAAATGATTGGCTCTCCTCAAAAAGGAAAAAAATATTCAATTGAACAAGCAGCCTTACTATTCATTGTTGAAGATTTAAAAACAGCACTTGATTTTGAATCCATTCGTAAGCTATTACGCCTTATCGTAAATGACCCAGCCGATCGAAGTGATGACTTAATCAATCCTGTTCATTTATATGGAGCATACTCTTCTCTATTTGAAGAACTCAATCAAGGGAATTGCTTACAATTAAATGCAACAGATACAATCCATACAATTGAAAACATCGTAAAAGAAAGAGCTGATAAAATTGCAAGCAAGTTCGATCAGGTTAATAACGAACAACGTGAAGCAATTCGTAACGCCATTATTATCGCCACACTTTCTGTACATACCGCTTATGTACAAATGTTAGCGAAACGTTACGTAACAGCAACGTTATTTTTACAAAATTTAGATGTGAAACCGTAAAAAAAACAAGCATCCCCCTATCTTATATGTAGAACTGGGAGATGCTTGTTTTTTATATCAATATAAGATGCAAAAATCGTTTACATATAAGTTTCATTTTTTATGTTTCATTTATTTTATTCACTCTCCCTAATTCACGCTATATTCAGAATTAAATGCACACGCTTTTTTCTTTCTATACTGTTTCCTCTTTCTTAACTCTACGCATTTCGTACACTTTCACTTCATTCTCCACATACAATTTTACTTTTTCAAATCCAGCTTTCTCATAACAACGAATCGCCCTCTTGTTATCTTCCCTAACTTGCAATAGAACTGCTTCTATATCAGGGTCTAAAAATGATTTATTAATAAAATACTTTGTAATCTCCGTCCCAAGCCCTTTTGAATATAACTTCGAAACGCCAATGAGAATAGAGTATTCCATCACATATGTATCATCATATTTCGTCTTTTTTAATCCGACCCTCCCTATTACTTCATCCTTCACTACTATTACATGATAACTTGCATAAGAACGCGACAATTTTTCAGTCCAGTACTCACGAAGCTCTTCGATTGTATATCGCTTAAATGGTTTTATATCCGCTATGTTATGTAATTCTTCATCGTTATACCATTCTAATATAACTGGTAAATCATCCATTTCTAAAAGACGTTCTTTCCAAACCATATTTCCACCTCATCCATTTTAAATTGAATATGCATATTCTTTTTTAGGTAACCTTACTATCTCTCGAATAAAAAGGGATTTTTCTACAATGTCCTCTAACTGCTCCTCACTATAGACGTAAATACCACCTACATATGAACTGTACGCCTTTTTCTCAGTTATTATCGCTAAATTGTTGTTTTCCTTTTTAAAATCACCCTCTACTCCTTTTTGAAATGATAAACTTTTAGCACCTGAAAAATAAAGTTGAATTAACGCCACTAATTGTTTGTCCTCTGATTTTGCAAAGCACTGAATTTCATGTAAAATCATTTCATCTTGTAATGGAAGAAAGTCTTCTACTAATAAATCTTCTTTATAAAAGAAATTTTGTAATTCAGGAGTATAGAACTTAAGATTTTTTTCCATTACCTTTCGAAAAATGGATTGCAACAATAAATCTTTTCCTATTACAAACGGATGACCAAAGCCATTATTATAAAGTCCTTCTTTCATTTTCATTAGTTGTTCGATCAAAGGGATTCCCGATTCTTCAATGACAAGTTTACCGTTTATAAAACGCATACTAGCTATCAGTTCTTCTATCTGTAATCCACCTATCTCAAGCGATGAATAATATAAATCCCTATTCCAAAAATCTAATTGATCCATTCCTAATGAATTAAACAAGAGCTCATCTATAATTGGAAAAACACCATCTTCTGTTAAAGCTTTCGTTACATCATCTAATAATCCGGCGGTCTGATTTAAAATCGTTCGTATTTCTTCGTCCTCTTGAATGATTCGTATAGTCCACTCACCATGATCTTCACCTGATATTTGTTGAAAACAATGCGAATATGGGCCATGACCGACATCGTGTAGGAGTGCTACAACAGATAATAATTCCCTCTCATATTCTGATAAATGAATATCACCAATATTCGTAAGATGTTCTATTACTTTATTTACAAGTACATATACACCTATTGAATGTTCTTTCCTCGTATGTATTGCGTTTTCGTGTAAAAAATATGTATGTCCCTGCTCTTTAATATAAGCCAACCTTTGAAATGCTTTTGTATCTATCAATCGAAGGATATGTCTATCACAAATAGTAATTGTTCCATAAATCGGATCATTAAATTGCATGTATTCTCCTCCTGTTTTTATAAATAAAAAACCTATATAATTATACTTAATTTTCAGTTTATTTTCATTAATATATGAGAAATTTTTAATAATCTTTTCATTATCTCTTTATAAAAACTGACCCTATATGCTTCACTATAATACTTATAAGAGACATAAATGAATTGAAATAGCAATCCCCTATATAAATAAGGTATAATCTACATATAGTGAACCTTTTACATTGTTAAATAAAGGGGCATATATTCAAAAATACATAAACTAGAAGGTGCAACAATGGTAAGTAGTTTTATTCACTCAGTATTAACATTTTTTGAAGGGCTAGGTTATTGGGGCATTATGCTTGGACTTATGATTGAAATTATTCCAAGTGAGATTGTCCTTGCTTATGCGGGATACTTAGTATTCAATGGTAGTATCTCATTTTTAGGTGCAGTTGTGTTTGGTACAATTGGTGGTGTTATTGCTCAAATCTTTATTTATTGGCTTGGACGATACGGTGGACGACCTATATTAGAACGATACGGAAAATATATTTTCATTCATAAAAAGCATATAGATGCAGCTGAAGATTGGTTTAACCGTTACGGGACTGGTGTAATTTTCACTGCCCGCTTTATTCCAGTAGTGCGTCATGCGATTTCAATTCCTGCTGGCATTACAAAAATGCCATTATTACGTTTCACTACATTAACAGCACTTGCAATCATTCCTTGGTCTATCATTTTCATTTATTTAGGTGAAAAACTAGGTGAGAATTGGGAGAATATTAACGATGTTGCAGGATCGTATGTGAAATCGTTCGCAATAGGTGGCATCATACTTATTCTCTTATACTTCGTCATTAAAAAATGGACAAAAAAACGTAAAAAGCTTGCTTAAAATAATAAAAACCGCTAAAAATTCATTACGAATGTTAGCGGTTTTTATTATAGACTGGATTATGTATTAAAAATTGGATTATTTCTTCTTTGTGTTTTAAGTCATGATGAATGAGTGATGAAAAATAATGATTCAGCCTTACTTTTTTAATACCAATTTGAAAGTCATTATAAAAATTATCGGTAGGAATCCGCTCAATTTCGTCTACTAATTGTTTACGGGTATAGCTAAACTGGTTGATAAGCTCTTCTCTTAAAATTCCAGATCTCGCATATTTTATTGCTCCCTTATTCATTTCCTCAACATCTATTGGAACATTTGGTACAGATTGTCCACTTATAAAGTATGGAATTCTATGCTTTATTAAAAACGTATCCCAAACGATAAAATGTGAAATCACATCTGCAATTCCCCACGAACCATTTTTAAATGATCGAAGCCACATATCATCACTTAATCCCTTCAATGTTTGACACCATTCTATTATATTTAATTTTTCTTCCAAAATATTCTCTTTCTTCATTATTCAATCCTTTCTCGCACTTATAATTCATTCATATTAATATCTTCTAGAAATTGTATAAAAAGCCTTCATACTTATGTGGATAAGCTACAATTCACTCATTCATTTCGTATATTATCTCAAAAAGGAGTGATTCCCCTATGCATTGGCAACAAAAAATACAATACTTAATCGGACGCCCTATCGGCATTTCCTTCATTAATGGCCAAGGAACTTCTGGTGTATTATGTTCAGCACATGATGGTCAATTATATGTGTATGAATACCTTTACCAAGCGCAATTCGCAATGAAGCATTATGATTTTAGACAAATTCAAGATATACATGCCTTCCCGAATTGCCCACATCAAAATACTCTATACTAAAAAAGGAACAGCTTATAGCCGTTCCTTCTTCACGCTTATTTTTCACTATAAAAGTTTTGCACTGCTTCATCAAAGTAAATCCAGCCTTTCCAGCCTAAATGAATTGTATCTTTTAAGAAATACTTATCATATTCATGGCCAGAGAAATCAACTACTGGGTATCCTGCTTTCTCAACTTGTTCTCGAACTTTTTTATAATACACTTCACGGCGTTCTTTCGGGAAGCCAGTATAATCATACCAAGGCCCGTTTACAGGTACAGAAATAAAGAGTGGTTTGACATTTTTCTCTTTAAATAAATCTAAAATAATTTGCAAATCACCATATTCTGGTGATTCATCATATGTTTCATTTGCTCTAAAGTTTTTTAAACCTTTTAGTTTTTTCTTCAGATTATTCTTATGATAATAGGGATTTTCAATTCCGAATGTATTTGTAGTAGACTCAGCCTTCCCTTCTTGTTCTGCGTGTTTACGTGCGTCTTCCCAAGAAATTGAACGAAGTCTGATATTTGTTTTCTCTTTCATCGGCTCAATCTTAAATATGGAGTTAAATAAATCTCTATGATCTAAAATATTTCGATGCATATAAGCAAGTGGTTTAACTAAGCCCGCTTTTACGTTATGTTTCGTATCATTATATACAATACCTTCTAATGAATTTTTTAATATATCATCTTCTTGAACAACTGTATAATCTAATAGTCGTTTCGCAATTTGCTTCTTCATTTCAACATTTATTTTATCATTAAAAATAAAATGATATGCTTGTTGCTTCGAGAAGTTGTTCGTAAAATCCCCTTGTGATACCCCAGTCTTTGTAAACCATTGTGGCGATAAAACAAAGACTACCTTTTTACCTTCTAATCCATCCATAGTAGACGTCATATTTAATATATGAGCTAAACTTTGCGTACCGCCAACCCCCATTAAATATGGCGTAAAACCTGCCGGATTTACTTTAAAGTAATTAGATGGGTGATATGCATCCATTCGTAAAAATTCAGATGAACCATACATCGGTAAATACTGTGAATTCTCTAACATTTTTTGCTGTAAGAAAACACTTTGTAGTTTTTCTTTTTGTAAGGAAGTTGCAGCATCTTCTACCTTCTTATCACTAATAAATGATACGAAACTTTTCGATGGGATTAATATGATAATGAAAAAAAGCAAACATGCTAAAATTATCGGACCAAAAGCATGCTTCATTTTCATCGTCTCTTCCTCTTCCTATTGCTATTAAATTGTAACCCTTGTTTTTGACACGCCATCATTTCTCTCCTTTTTCTCTATACATGTTCCATTCTATTTATCTATTATATACATGTATGTATTTCTTTCCTTGTTCTATTAAGTCCTATACAAATAGCGCAAGAAAATGTTTCCATAGAAACACGTTAATTATACAAGATTCTACATAAATTTCACACTGGAAATTTAGTAATAATTTTATTATTAAGACATGAAAAAACATATAAAATGTCTATAATTCATCAGAAGCTATATTAAATTCAAAATAAGATAAGGTACGTCCACTATAATCAACATTATGAGTATATGTAAAACCTAACTTTCGTAAAAGATTTTTCGAATTGTCATTTGCTATTTTCACCCTAGCAATTACTCTTTTTACCCCCATCGTCTCTTTTGCATATTGAATAGAAGCCCCTGCCGCTTCTGATGCATATCCATTTCCCCAATAGTCTGGATCAAGTAGATACATAATCTCTATTTCATCAGTTTCATCCACTTTCCTTAAACCACAATGTCCTAAAAGCTTTCCTGTTTCACTATTAAATAACAACCATACACCAAAATTATACTGTTCCCAATGTAATATAAGATTCCTGATATAATCATTTGCTTCTTCTTTTGACATTCCTCGTGATTTAGCAAGCCATTTGCCAACAGCTTCTTGCTTTAATATGTTATAAAATTGATCAACATATTCTATACTTGGTTTCCTCATGAACAATCTTTTTGTACATATTACTTCCTTTTCTTCAAACATAAACATCATTCCCATCCAAACGTTTTATACAGACCAGTAAATTATACCACGGACTATTTCTCTAACTTTAAATAAGAAAAACAGACTATCACACAGGTGAAGTCTGTTTCTCCATACTTTTATTTTTGTACATCTGCCCATTTTAAACTAGTTGCCGGGCCGAATTGATGTACATATAAATCTTTCACATATGGCTTTTGTAAGTATGATAACCCGCGCTGGAATACCGGTGCTATTACTGCATCATCTAGCAGCATTTTTTCCGCATCTTGCATTGCTTTCCAACGAGTTTTTTCATCATTACCTAATTCTGTTTTAATCTTCTTAATTAAAGCGTCATATTCCGGATTTGCATATTCTGTATTGTTCACACTGCTTCCAGAAAGGAATACTTCTAAGTAAGTCATTGGATCTGGATAATCCGGTAACCAGCGTGATAGTGACATTTCATATTCTTTCTTCTTCTCTAACGCTAGTTTTTGCGTATGCGGTTGTAATTTTACATTTACCTTTAAGCCTGGTAAGTTTTTCTCTAGCTCTTCTTTAATGTATTCTCCTACTTTTTTGAAGTTTTCTAAGTCATAGTTTAATAACTCAAGCGTCACTTCATTTGTACCTGTTTCTTGCTTCGCCTTTTCCCAATATTCTTTCGCCTGTTTTACATCCGTCTTATTAAACTCACCTGCCGTACTTCTAAAGTCTTTTTTATCAGGGCCTTTTAAGAACCCTTTAGGTACGTAATAGTTCGCTGCTACCGAACCATCATTTAAAAACGAAGTCGCAAGTCCTTTCTTATCAAACACTGTACTTAGCGCAAGACGTGCATTTTTATTTTTAAGAATCGGTACATTTTCATTGAATCGGAAGAAGTACATAACTGGATCTGTATATTGTTTTAGCTCTTTATTATTTTTATATTTATCTACGAATTCTGTAGAAATGACAGCTCTATCAACTTTATCTGTTTCATATAAATTTACCGCAGTTGAAATTTCTTTAACAATTTGATAGTTTACTTCATCTAGCTTCACTTCTTTTTTATCCCAATACTTATCGTTTTTCTTCATCGTAAAACTAGCTTCATGCTTCCAATCAGATAATGTAAATGGCCCATTATATACCGTTTTATTTGCTTCTAATCCATATTTATCGCCTTGCTCTTTCGCATATTTCTCGTTAATTGGATAGAAGGACGGTAAAATAAGTAGTTTCGTAAAATACGGTACAGGATGTTCCAACTCCACAACGAACGTTTTATCATCCTTCGCTTTTACTCCTAATTCCTCTAATCCTAGTTGTTTCTTATTTATTTTCTCCGCATTTTTCACATCGTACGCAATGTATGCATATTGAGAAGCAGTATCCGGATTAATAAGCTGCTTCCAAGCATATACGTAATCTTGCGCTGTTACTGGATCTCCGTTAGACCACTTCGCATCACGCAAGTGGAATGTATATGTTTTCCCATCTTTACTCACTTCATATTTTTGTGCTCCAGCCTCAATCACTTCATCATTTTTCGATAAACGGAATAGTCCTTCCATTACGTTATTTAAAACGTTAAATGATACTGCATCTGTTACTTTCCCTGAATTTAACGATGGAATTTCACCCGTTTCTAGTAACTGTAATACTTTCTTCTCATCTTTCGGCTTTGTCGTTGTTTTTTCTTTTGCGCAGCCAACTAAAATCGAAGAAACGAATAGAGTACTAACTAATGAGTAGCGAACAAATTTTTTCATTTGAAAACCCCCTCTATTTTTTAAGGTAAGTAACGACGAGCACCAGCGTATTCTTCTATATATCCAGGTGTATTTAACGGGATAATCTCTACTGATCTTTCAGCTCTTGGTGAGTGAATCATATTTCCGTCACCAATATACATTCCCACATGATGGACACTACCTTTCCCTTGATCATATGCAAAGAAGATTAAATCTCCTTTTTGTAAATTTTCTTTATCCACTGCAACTCCATTTCTCGATTGCGGACCAGAATCTCGTGGAATTGTAATACCGTGCGATTTATAAATCGTATGTGTAAATCCAGAGCAATCAAATCCGAAACCACTTGTACCAGCCCAAATGTACGGTAATCCTAAAAACATTTTCCCTGTGTTTATTAAATCATCGGCCGTCGGGGTTGGAATATCATTTTGAGAACGGTAAACCGTTCCATCATTTTTTCGTAGCCAAGCTTTCTGCCCATTTGGTAGCAACACGCGGTATGAAATCGTATCTTCACTAAGTAGCGGCAGTCGCGTATTATAGCTCACTTCAAGCGATTTATGTTTTTCAGAAGGATTTATATATAAAATGGCTGTCGGTTTTGTTACTAATACGAAAGGTTCATTTGTTTTATCTGCAAATTCTTGATTATATGTTAACTGTTTTTCAGGCATCCATCCTGGGTAGCCTTCTTCATTTCGAGGTGTTGGCTGGCCATGAACTAACACTTTCACCCAATCCCCTTTTTTATCTACAACTGTTACTTCTTGGCCTAATAACGCTTGCGTTTCTAATTTATTTGCACTTGTTAACCAAAGTTTCTCATCAAGCGTCATCGATTTCGTCCACTTCCACAAATCAACTGGATTTGTAGCACTTGGTGCATCAATTGGCCGTAATGAATCAGGCGTGGTCCAAAGTGTTGCAGCAGATACATCGATAAACGCCTTACTATCTTTCTTTTCTTCAGCATTTGCTGATGTAAACGATGAAAATATAAATAAAGTTGTTAAAAATGCAGTTCCTACTTTTTTCATAAATATCCCCCTTAAAAGATAGTTTTCTAGTTTCTTCTCTTAAGATTTACTATTCACTGTCGATTGAAGGTTTACCTTTGATCCTGAATAAGTCATTCCTTCCGGTTCTTCCATTAACCAAAGAGGTGCATCTAGATCAAAGTAATGAATATTAGGATGTGCAGCTGCTAAATGAGCTACAGCACTAACAGAAAGTGAAGATTCCATCATACTACCGACCATACATTTTACACCAGCTGTTTCGGCGATATCGGCAATACGCCACGCTTCGCGAATGCCACCACATTTCATTAATTTAATATTGATTAAGTCTGCATATCTTCCTTGCACAATTTTTAATGCATCACTCGCTGAAAATATGCTTTCATCTGCCATAATAGGTGTTTGTACATGATCTTTGACGTACTTTAATCCATTCCAATCTTTCGCATGAACAGGTTGTTCAATAAATTCAATATTTAAATTGCGATTTTCCATCTCTTTAATGATAGAAACTGCCTCTTTTGGATTCCACCCTTGATTTGCATCTAATCGTAACGTCGTATTTTTTGGTACGCTATTTCGAATTGCTTCAATACGTTCTAAGTCTAAGTGTGCAGATTTCCCCACTTTAATTTTTAAAGTTTGAAATCCTTTTTCTACATGTTGCTTTGCCTCTTTCGCCATAATGAACGGTTCATCTACACTTACAGTAATATCTGTGTGAATTTCTTTTTTTCCACCTAATAATGCGTAAAGTGGAACGTTATGATACTGACAATACACATCATATAAAGTGATATCTACCGCCGCTTTTGCACTAGGATTTCCAATACAACTCATTTGAATGTGCTGTAGTAACTGCTGAAACTGAATAATATCTTGACCAATTAAACTTGAACGCATCGGCCCTAAAATTGCTTCTTCAATCCCACTAGCGAAATCCCCCGTAATAACTGGTGTTGCAGCTGCAGCACCCTTGCCAACAATTCCTTCATCTGTATGAATATATACGTCTATACTTTCTATTTCGGTTACAGTACGAAGCGCCGTTTTAAACGGTGTATGCAGATTTACACGTCTACGATTTACTTTTACATCAGTAATTTTCATTTTGTTCATCCTTTCGTTTTCTCGCAAAATAGAACCTTAATTCACAATGATTTTGGAGCAATACATCTCCTCTTTTGCCTACTTTTCATGTGGAAGGTTAATGGGAAATAAAAAAATCCAGCCATAAGAAGATTCTTACGGCTGGATTTTGTCTATGAATGTGTAGACAAAGCAGCGATTTGATTATATTTTTTCTGTGCATCTTTTAATGCTACAAGTAGTGCTTTTTGAGACGAACCGAAATAACGATCTTTTATTTCCATTACTAATTCTGGGTCATTAATATTTTTATGTAGAAATAAATATTTAACGAATTGAGATGTTAATGCAATTGTCGCTGAGCAATCTGCATCTACAATTTCCCCAGTCTCCTTAACAAGTACAAACGCTACAAAATAGCTTTTAAACTTTTCGGTAATGGGATTATTTTGAGGTGCTTTCGCATCCCCTACGACATAAATTGTATTTGAAGCGTACACAGCTCTCTTCCTTTCTAATACGGGATAACGGTTTTCTTAATAGTCGTATGAGTGATAAACTCAACATGGATTAAAAAATGTATCCGCTTACCTTGTATTATAATACAATTGACAGAATTTTAACAACATTTATTTTCGTATATATTCCATAAGTACAAAAACAGCTCGAGCTCTTCATTTTTACAATATGTAATTGTTTCTTGTACCATGACATTCATACATGAAAAAACAGCTAGCTATTGCTAACTGTTCTATTACACTACTTCGGCAACACAAATATAGTTTCATTTGATTTAGAAAATTGATATTCTCTTCTCGCAAACTTTAAAATTTCTTCTTCATCGTCTGTTAAATTTTCTATGTTAGTCTTTAAAGAAGCCTTATCTTTCTTTAAAGAAACCAATTGTTTTTTTTGGTTCGTTATTGTATCTTTTTTTTCTACAATTATTTCTTGTTGTTTCGTTAAAATAAATTGAACGTACAAAGTAGCCGCCGCAATAAATATAAACATGAATATAAATCGCCTTAGTTTTTTCTTATTAATTGCTCTATTTTCATTAGACTGTGATAGTTGTTCTTGTATATTAGGAACATTTATTCGCTTGAGTTTCCTCATTATGAAATCCCCCTAACACATATATTTTCACTACCATCGGCATGATTTCTTATTAACTTTAATTCTATTCTTATAAAATAAGCTCCTTCACAAAAATATCTCACTAATTAACCAATTAAAGATAGCATTCGACGACATTTCCATATTTACATTGCATTTTTTTATGTATGCTGGCATAAAATAGTAGTTTCTGTTATTCTTTTTCTACTATTGTAGAAGAGTTTTTTTACATACAAATTTCTCCTTGTTTTAACATGATTACAAGGAGAAAAGAGATGCATTTTCGTACATTCAATAAAACTAGAATGACTGTTTAAGAGCTTAAGTTTAGAGCATAGATCATACCTATATACACTCAAAATAAGAAAAAAGCCCAATTTGGGCTTTTTTAATTTTGTAAATCAATATCATATTCCATACTTTTTGCCGTATCCTCAGCAACCTCCACACCTAACAAATTTTTCACAATATGAAATGACATGTTAATACCAGCTGAAATTCCGGCTGATGTAATGATGTGCCCTTCATCTACAAATTTCACATTCTCCATTACTTCTACATTCGGAAAATCTTTTTTAAAAGTTTGAATACTAGACCAATGCGTTGTGGCTTTTAAGCCATCCAGTAAACCGGCTTTTGCAAGTAATAACGCTCCAGTACAAACTGAAGTTATTAGTTTTACTTCTTTCATTTGCTGACGAATCCAATTGATTATAATATCATTTTTCACTTCATTTTCCCGTGCGCCTTTACCACCTGGAATGATTAATATATCAACTGGTGGTAAATCTTCAATACTATAATCAGGCTTTACCTTTAATCCGTTTCTTGCTGTAATCATTTCTCCATTTTGGCTAACTGTATAAACAGTAAATGGTTTTTCTTCCTCCACTTCGGTTACAGAAAAAACTTCAAATGGTCCTGCAAAATCTAACACTTCTACATCATTAAATAAAAATATGCCTACGCTCCATTTATTTATCATACGTTCACTTCCTGTTTTAAATGATGTAAAAGGTGATCATACCCTTTTTCTAACGCAATATCATAAGCTGTTTTTCCATCATTTTTCTTAATCGCTTTTTTAGCTCCATTTTCAAGAAGTAACATAACTATTTCTTCACTTCCTAATAATGCTGCTTCATGTAACCCTGTCCAACCACCACTTTGTATAGCTTTTACATCTGATCCTTTTTCAATTAAGAAAGCAACAAGCTCACTTTGTTTATTCGCGATTGCCGCTTGCAAAGGTGTATTTTCATTTTCGTTTTTTGCTCTAATATGTATATCTGCACCACTTTCTAAAAGAAAACTTGCTATCTCTTTTTGTCCAAAATAAGCCGATAAATGAACTAGAGTCCAACCATCGTCACTAAATTCGTTAATAGCACTTGGATTCGTCTTTATAAACTCCACCACTTCTTCCTTATTACCACTTATAATAGCTTGTACTATTGATTGTAAAATCGCCATAATAATCTCCCATCTCTCAAAATATTTAAGTATACTCTTCTATATGTTCTATTGATTATTATATTTTCCTGTCAACACAGTAGTTTACATAATAATATTATCTATTTTTCGTTTTAAAATAGTGAGAACTATGATTTAATTTCAATATATCAAATAATATTATTCCAATAAAAAACAATCCATTTTTAAAATGGATTGTTTTTTTTATTTCTTTTTTGTGCGGTTTATTTTATTTTTCTATTTCCAATAATGATTTCATTCCCATTAATAAAAATGAAATGCGAATATTTAAATGCGAATTGCAGTACGTTTTTTCATTTGAAAGCTATTTTTTCACTTATCCTTACATTTGAAAAACATGAATATAAACCCTCTAAAATCAGCAGTCTTATCATACCAATCTATAACAATTCTGTCTTCTTCCCTTACCTGTTTCCTTTAACACATACGATTTTAATACGAGCGACGTTAATGAATCCGTTAATGTTTTATATGATAAATTAGATAATGCTAATAGATCGTTCGTATATAGCATTCTATGCTTCTCCAATAATAATAGTACTAATCGTTCAGACGGTTTTAATGCTTCGTCACTTTCTAGTATAAAGTCTATATTTTTCATTTCTCTAATTATTACTCCTTATATAAAAAAATACTTACGCAACTAATTTAATATAAAAATAATACACAACAAAACTTGAGGTATATTAAAATAACATCGTTCCAAAACACTATTATACTATAACATAGAAAAAGCATTCCCCGAAATAGGAAATGCTTTTTTAAGTTACTTATTGGTTTCTTCTCAATTAATATGTTCTACCTTAAATATTTCTTGCAATATGCGGCTTACTATAATGACTTGTTCCACCACCGCCTACTACTACTTTACCGCCTTTTTCAAAAATTAATAATTTACTTGAACCATCTGCAAGAAGTACTATTACTTCGGCATTGTTACTTGTTGCTACATAAATTACATAGCCACTTTTTGATATACATGTTTCCCAATTTGCATCAAATTCTGATCTTACTACACGATTGGAATACACTTGATTTTCAACTCTATCTTGTGCTTCGTTTTCCAAAATTTATCCCCCCTACTTCTCTAAAATATCATTTACAAAAAATAACGGTTCTTTTTAAAATAGTAACTCCCTTTAATATAAGTAGTATATGTATTTAGTAGAAGGATGCTTGGACAACTGGAACGTAATACCATGTAAGTGATATACAATTGAAATAAGGCAATCGATACTGTATCGATTGCCTTATTTTCATAAATAATTCTTTATTTTTCGTTTCGCACCGCTTCAAAAGTAAACATTTGATTTGCATTTGACGGTTCTTTTTCATAAACATAGTCAGCGGAGCACGTAATGTTAGAGAAACCTATACTTTCTAGCAGAAGTTTAAACTCTTCTATTCCATACCAGCGCACCGCAAAGCGTTGCAATTCCGTTTGTACTAACTGCCCTTTACTCCATTTTTCATATTTTAAATATGATAGAGTAACTTGGTTCAGCCAATCTATTTCAATTGATTTATTTTCTAATGTAATTCCGTCTCCACTCGGCAAAGAAAAAGTCGATGTATGAATTTCCCCAGTTTTCCAGTCATGCGGAAGCATAATATCTACGATTAATCGCCCGCCTAGATTAAGATGTTCATAAAAACATTTCAATGCGTTTATCGAATCCGTACGATTTTCAATTAAACAAAAAGATCCAGTAGGAATGATAATTGCCTCGTATTTATGTGGCAGTGAAAATTGTTGTAAGCTTCCTTCATATAAATTAGGATGTAAGTTTCTCTCTTTACATCGCACGCGGCACGATTCTAGCATTTCAGGTGAATAGTCTATCCCATCTACTTTAAATCCAGCCTCTAGAAGTGGGATAATGACACGCCCTGACCCAACCGCTGCTTCGAGAATTCTTCCGGTGCAATTTTTTAAACGTTCTTTGTAATACTCAATATCACCATTTAAAGAATAACCGACAGGCTTAGTGAAATCATAAAGTTCCGTGCAAAGTGTACTATAAAAACTAAACATTTATTTTCTCCTCCGTTTTTACGTACGGAAGATTTTCTTTCAATTAATCTTCCTGTACCTTTATTTTTAATAAAAATTCGAAAGAGCTGACTGTCATAATATATCACTCGCTTTCCATATAATATAATCATATTATATTCTCATCAAAATGAAAATTCAGGCTTTTTTGAAAAGGAGGATGTGATGAATTCATTAATTATATTTCTTTTACTTCTTTTTGCTTTAAATGCACTAACTTTCTTTATAGCAAAGAAGTATAAACGAATATGGAAAATAGCTAGTGGCATTTTCATACTTTCTTCTCCCGTTGTTTTCTTTGCCACTTTGCACGTTATTGGTGAAAAAGTAGAGGAGATGGATTCGCTGGAGGTTTTGCTGGGCTTATCTTTAGTGGCCTATTGATCATAAATGTCATTTTTTTATTTATTGTAAGCTTTTTTGTATCTACCAATAAACATTCACATTAAACTCCCCCTTTTCAAAATGTAAAGAGCTTACTAGGCGGTAAGCTCTTTATCCATAACTATTTATTTCACAATTGGCAATGTCACTTCACTTAATTTCACTGTAAGCTTCGTGCCCGCTTTCGGCCTAATTGTATAATCATAATCACTAGCAATTAAAACGACCCCAATTTGATGCCCCGCTTTAAATATATAATCATCTGGCTGCATGTCCCATGTAAATGTATAATCTTTACCTGGTTGAATCGCTGTTGAATTTTCTATACTCTTTAAGTTTTGTAGATCCATCCAGCCTCTCGTTACGATTTCCGGCTTCGTTCCTCCGTAATCAACAAGTAAAGCAGTTAAATTTGATACAGATTGATCAATATTTCCTGTAATTGAAATCTTTGGTGTACCGCTTATACGTGTATCTTTTTGCAATACAGGCATTGTATACACTAAACGATTGGCTACTTCGAGTTCTGGGTTTGCTATTAATTGATTTGATTTCATTTTTGCATCATCTGCGAATGAGAAAACTTTATTTGCAGAGCCCATACTTAATGGCAAATTAACTGCTTTGTTACTTAAATACATACGAACTTTGGACGGCACCGCTGATGGATCTGGCCAATTTTTTAATTTTTCCCACGTTTTATTTTCACGTTGTACATCAACCATCGGTTCATTCATGATTCCATTTTCAATTCCATACAACCAATAATCGAGCCATTTATTTTGTGTTCTTTGCCAGTCATTCGTTGATGTTCCACCATGTCCACCTTGATGTAACCACATTTTACGAGGAACATTATTTTCTCCAAGTGCATCCCACCATTGCGCGAACTGCTTCGTCTTTACATTCCAATCATTTAAACCATGAACAACAAATACGCTTGCTTTTACATTTTTAGCATCTTTTACATAATTACGTTTATCCCAAAAATCATTATAATTACCAGTTTTCCGGTCCTGTCCTGCTGTTAGCTCTTTTATTACTTGTCCACAAACTTCTGGATTTTCTCTTGTTAGTACTGCTTCTGCCATATTATCTGTATCTTCTCCTTGATATCCACCTGGCGCAATGACTGCACCATTTGCACGATAATAATCATACCAACTACTAATCGCCGCGATTGGAATAATTGTTTTTAATCCTTCCACACCAGTCGTCGCAACAGCATTCGGTAAGGTACCATTATAAGAAACACCTGTCATACCTACATTTCCTGTAGACCAATCAGCCTTAACTTCCTCACCATTTTCTGTATATGCTTTCGCACGTCCATTCACCCAATCAATGACAGATTTCGTCCCTAATATTTCTTGTTCGTCTCCAGTAGTCGGACATCCATCTGATTTTCCAGTTCCAATACTTTCACCTAAAATGACTGCATAGCCTCTTGGCACATAATAATTGCCGTACGAACCAAGATTAACAGCTCCATACGGTTTGCCTTCATACGCATACAATTCTTCATCTACATTATATACAGGAACATCTTTTAAACCCGCTCGATATGGGCTCATTTCATATATAACGGGCACTTTCACATTAGGATCTGTTTTTGGGCGCATAACTTTTACTGACACTCTGTCTTTTTTTCCATCTCGATCACTATCAACTTCCGTCTCTACAAATAGATTTTCAATGATTGCTTCGTCAAGCGAATAAATCGGTTTTGTCATCCCATTTTCTAATTCGACCTTCGTATTTGATTGTACCCCTTCTGAAACTTTCCCATTTAACTTCACATCATTCTCATTTATGTAGTTTGTTTCTTTATTGTCTGCATACGCAGTCATACTAGAAACTCCCGATGTAACTGATAAAGATAAGATTGTTGATAATGTAATTGCTATTTTCTTTTTCCCCATACTCTTTCCTCCCTATATATTTCTCCTTTTACTATACAGTAAAATTACTGAAAATTCAGTTTATATTTCATACAACCACTTGAGAAATTTGTAGATCACTCTTTCAACAGGCTTTCAAGTTTATATATTTTGAATTACTACTTACATATAATCAATAAAAAACATCGCCTATTAATAGACGATGCTTCTACTAGTATTAAATTAATCGTTCTTCATATTTATATAAAATCGTATCTCTCCCTCTAAAGTAGAAACTCCATAGTCAAAACCATGTCTTTCTAAGATGCTTTTCACAATTGCTAAACCTAGTCCTGTGCCTGAATAGTCTTTACTGCGAGAAGATTCTAAGACGTAAAAGGGTTCCCAAATTTTATCAATATCTTTCATTTGTTCCGCATTCATACCATTTTGAATTTGAAAATATACACTTTCATTTCGTTCTTCTAAAGTAATTTTTATATGTTGATTTGCTGTATATTTTATCGCATTTGAAATTAAATTTTGAAACACCATTCTCATTTTATTTACATCTGCATAAACAACTGCATCGCCAGCATTATAGTTCACATGCAAATCAATTTCTTTCGACTCTAACTCAATCTTATGCTTATGTAATATACTTTGAACTAGTGATTTAATAGAGAATTCTTCTTTTTGTAAAACATCTCTTTCTAGTTTAGAAAATCGTAATAATTCTTCAATTAAGTTCGAAATGTGATCAGTTTGTTTAATAATAGTATCTATGTATGTACCATCATCTAAACCATCTTTTATTCCCATAGAATATGCTTTCACTAATGCGATTGGCGTTTTTAATTCATGTGTCACATCACCCATAAATCGTTTTAAATGTTCATTTCGATCTGTTAAATCTTCATGTGCCTCATTTAGTTTATCACTCATGATATTAATACTAATAGCTAAGTCTCCGATTTCATCATTTGTTTTCACTTTCGCTCGTTCAAATTTCAAATTTGAAATATCTTCTGCAACATCACTTAATTCCTTTAATGGTTTGGTGATTGTTGTTGAAAGTATCCATACAAGTACGATAATAAGAAAAATCGTAATGCCTAACATGTACAAATAAAATGAATTTAACGTTTTTATTACTTCATTAGAATGTGCAATCGAAACTCCTACTAAAATCAACTTATCATCTTTCGCAATGTATTTCACAAAAAAGCTAGATTTCATCTTCTCTTGATCATATATTTTATTCGATTGTCCGACGTTCTTTACTTTCATTATTTCTTCTTTTGTAATCCAGAGTTTATTAAGGGCAACTCTCTTTTTTGTAAGTTGCATACGTAACTCATCATTAATATGATCTTCCGAATGGCTAATTGATGTATACGCAATCGTAACATTCCCCTCATTTTCAATGCTAGTAATTGATTCATCCAGTTGTTTGCTCGATGTGGACTGTATTTGCGCTGTAATACCTTCTAAACTTTCTCGCGTTTTGTAAATATTATATTTCGGTAAAAGATAGTTAATTAATAATAAAGATATCGTAAAAATAAGAATAACAGTTAAGGAAATGCTGAAAAATAGCTTTTTTCCAAGCTTATTCACTCTGTTCCTCCAAACTATATCCTAGCCCGCGGTGCGTTTTTATAATATTTTCTCCAACTTTTTTACGTAATCTTCTTACATGTGTATCAACAGTTCTCTCTTCACCAAAATAATCAAATCCCCATACGATATCTAACAATTTTTTACGAGTTAAAATCATGCCTTTATGATTTAAAAAACACTTTATTAATTCTAGCTCTGTTTTTGTAATATCTAACTCTTTGTCATTTTTATAAACTTTATTTTTAGCGAAATCTATTTTCAAATCTTGAACTTGAATGACATCATCATGCTGTATTAGCTTTTTCGCTCTAGTTATTAATACGCCTGGATGAAATGGTTTTTTTACGTATTCATCTGCCCCGCTTTGAAGCGCTGCTAATTCATCTTCGCTCTCACTTTTCGCCGTAAGCATTAATACTTTAACGCTTGAGTTCTTTTTTATTTCCTGACAAACAGTAATACCACTATGTTTCGGCATCATCCAATCTAAAATAGCTAAATCAATTTTCTCTTCATAAAATATTTGAAGTGCTTCCGCTCCATCTTTCGCTAATAAAACTTCGAAGCCTTCTTTCTCAAAATAAGCCTTTAAAATCCTTAACATATCTTGTTCATCATCTGCGATTAATACTCTCATACATGATCCTCCATTACTTTTAAACAAAAACCAATTGTATTATACAACTTCTTTGTTACATCAATGTGACAGAAAAATATTTGAACCTTTTAAGGGTATAGTAAAGACGAGGTGTTGTACTATGATGAAAAAAATCGGGGTCATTACTCTACTTTGTTTTTTATTATCGACAAATGTGTTCGCAAATAGTAATCAACAAATTGAAGTATTTGATTGTCAAAAAGAAATGGTCGTTCAAAAGCAATCTTTAGATCCAGTTATTCAAAAAGAAGCTATTCAATACGCTAAATCCATTACTGGCCCGTTCAAAAACTTAAACGTCGTTCCAAAAGATGGTCACATGATAAAAATCCCTTTATCTAAACCAGTTTCTATTACAAATCAATGGTTACATACAACAATTGATGAAGTACTTATTCTTCTCCCGCTTAATCAAAAGCCTTATATTATGCTTTACGATGATGAAAATAATCCGCATTTTTATTATGTGAAAGGTGATCCGAAGGGATTATTGAAAGAAATGAATGTGAAACATAATTAAATAGAAACAAGAGACTTTATAAGCTTATAAAGTCTCTTGTTTTACTCATATAATACTTTAAAGTGACTCAATCCTTTATAAAATTCTCCTTTCACAAATCCATTTGCAATATAAAACGCATCACCTTGTTTCGTATCTGTATATAAAACAACCACTTTAAAATACTTTTCCGCATGAGATAATAGCTGGTTTAATAACAAGTTCCCTAGCCCTATACGACGGTAATCCTTTGAAATATAAAATCTCCTCACCCTACCAATCTTATAATTTTCTGTATACGGATCCTCATTTAGCCCTCCTATTCCAATTAACTTTTCTCCTTGAAAAATGCCATATAAACATTCACCAGTTTTATTAAAGGTGTTTATTTTATTTTCGTATTCACTTATAAGTCTAATTAGAAAATTAAATCCTTCTTTTTTGCTTTCTTGAACAAGATAATCGTGCTCGTATTTTATTAACTCTTCAATTTGTTGAATATGTATATCTTTCAAGTAAATCCCCCCTTAATATGGAAACACATAAAAATGCTCTAGAATTATTGATTCTGAGCATTTTTATGATCGTTATCTTATTCAATTCGTAGTATGTGTATTCTTCACTTCAATTTTAAATCGATAATATAGTTGTTTAAGTCTCATTGAACTAAAGTAACTGTTTGCTTAAATGAATAGATTTACATTTATAATGTCTCTCAAATATAATATCAATTTATAAATTCATCATTCTACTCTAACATGTTCAAGTTAAGTTATAATTTGTTAATCTATACGCTTGTGTAACCACAGTTCAAATATCTTTAACTGTTCTTCAGTATGAAAATAATGTTCACCTGTCTCCATGATTTCTAATTCACAACGATGTTTTTTTCTAAAATCATTAATAGTTTCAAATTCGCACAGTTCATCCTTGGCTCCGTACATAATATATGTATCCGTATCCCATGTATTAATAGGATGTTCTTTTACATAACATAAATAATCCCAATATAATTTTTGACCAATCGGTATCTCTATAGTCATTTCTTTTTGCAAAAGTTCTGGTGTTACATTAAACCATCTCATCATATTTTCGATAATTCGTTCCATATTAACTACTGGTGATAAAAATAATGCCTTTTCTATCACATCATTTTGATAGGCTACAAGGCTAAAATAAGCTCCGATACTACATGCAAACACGCTTACTTCTTTCCAATGTTCTTTTGCGTAATTCATAATTATAGATAATTCACTAACACAAACCTGTACTTTGCAAAGTGTATTATCATTTGTTCTTTCTCCATGCTCAGGTAAATCAAAGCTTAATACTTGATAGCCTTTTTGATTAGCTTCTTCAGCTAATATTTGAATAACTGCATCTTCCTTATTTGACATATTTCCATGTACCGCAATAAAAATTTTTTCACTCTTACCTCCCCATAAAACCACTGGAATATTACCAATTTTAAAGTAATCTTTAATCATATTTCCTCCGTAAAACAAGACATATAAGAATTAGCAAAAACTACAGAAACTGTAAAATGCACCACTCGATTTTTAAGAAATTAAACTATTACAAATTCATCGTAAATCAATTAAAATCTTATTCTACCTCTGCATAACAGCATCTATTTTGAATTAGAAAACTTTACTTTTTCCACTTCTTCAGGAGCTATAAACTCTTATTTTAATTCCTTATTCAGCTAATCTACTTCGTTAGTGGAAGAATAATTTTTAACAATTATATTATTTTTTAAATAGCTCTATTATAAATTAAACACCTTTACTATCTCTGCACAGCTGACAACATCCCCTTCAACTCCAATAAATCATCTATTACTATATCCGCCTGAGCAAGCTCATCTTCTTGTGCAAAATCAAAATTACATCCAATCGCAATCAAACCATTTTCTTTCGCTGCGTTTATATCAGATAACCGGTCCCCAACTACCGCTACCTTTTTTATATCATATTTGTTCAAAATACTTTCCACTAAATCGCTTTTATTAAGTGAATTTATTTGTTCAATACTAAACGTTTCAGTAACCCATCGGTCTAAATCATAATAAGATACGATTGCTCGTAAATATTCAATTAAACCATTACTAGCAATATAAATTGAACAATTATTTTCTTTTATATATGCAAACACTTCTTTTACGTTCGGGTATAAAGCGCCTTTTCCACTTTTAATGTTTTCAATTAATCTTTCTAAAAAATATGCATCTGTTTGTTCTCTTACTTCAAGAGAATGGTTCGGTAATAAAGCTTCCCAGACTTTCGGTAATGGAACCCCCATAATTTCACGGTATTTTTCAATAGGTGTTACCGTATCCCATAACTTTAGTGATCTTAAATGATCAAATGTATCATCTAATGATAATTCTAAAATTTTATCTGTTTGAAATAACGTTCCGTCCATATCAAAAATTAGTGCTTCTAACATGTCATTTTCTCCTTTTGCTCTATATGTTTTACTCGGTATATTTTTCAGCATCTCAACGATAATTTCTGAACAATAATTTGCGGCTGTTTTTGCGAAATCATCATAGGAAATTTGAGCGTCATCGTCTGCACTGTCAGAAATACATCTTATAACTAGAAATGGTACGTCATTTATATGAGCAACATGTCCTATTGCTGCACCTTCCATCTCTGTACAATGCGGTGCATATTCAGCTATTAATTTCGCTTTTAGTTTTGAGTCTTCAACAAAACATTCACCGCTTACAATTCTTCCTTCATGAACTCCTATATGTAAATTACTACTGTTGCATGCTGTACGTGCTAACTCTACTAATTTCTTACTTGCGACAAATTCTTCTTGGAACGGGAATAAGTTTTTCATTTGTGTTTGACTTACATCATGGTGGGTAACATTCGTTGAAATAACAATATCACCAACTTTTACATCTCGGTGTAACCCTCCAGCAACACCCGTATTGATGATAGCGTCTACATCAAATTTATGAATTAAAGTTTGCGTACATGCGGCTGCATTTACTTTCCCTACACCACATTTTGTAACAATTACTTCAGTTCCCATGAATTCTCCAACGTAAAATGGCATTCCCGCAATCGTCTGTTCCTCTTGTATAGCTAGTTTTTCTAAAAGTAAGTCTATTTCAATTTGCATTGCTCCGATAATGCCGATTCTGTTCATGTATGTTGTCCCCTTTTTTCTTATAAATCTACTAATATATTATGTAATGCACTGTAATTTTCAGCTATCCAATTCATTTCATCTGCAAAACGTGAAGGTGGTACACTATTCTGATCCATATTGGTATGAATCCACCATGTACTCTCCATATACCAAAGCATTTGAATTGCCCGAACAATACCCCCTACTGGAAAGTCTAATTTATTACGGTATCCCGCTAAAAATGATGCAATAAGACTCTTATTTAATACTCCATCATGTAAGGCACAAGATATAACCGCACGCCCAATGTCCAATTCTACATAATCATAATCCATACGATCAAAATCTAGAATTGCTGAGACTTCATCATTATGGAATAAGAAATTATCTACCCATAGATCACGGTGCACCCATCCTTTTTTACTACTATAAAATTGATCTATATTTACTAATTGTGTTGCTTCTTGCTGTAATTTTATATGGGAGAGAATATGTTCTTTTCCTAACTGTTCTGCTTCTCTCCTTTTATTTTCCCAATGTTTTAACCTTTCCTCTTTAGTTGGCAGAACAAATTTAGGTTTTTCTCCTTTTATTAAAGAGCCATCATTTAACAAATTATGCATTTGACCTATTGTTTTACCAAGAGAGTAGATTTCCTTTTCATTCAATTTTCCAGGTGAAATTAGATTACCTTCTTTATGTTCTAAAACTATAAATCTTTCATTATTTTTTGATAAATGCATTACATTATTTTTATAAGTTAGGAGCTTCGGACAACTTACACCATTATCATGTAATCTTTGTTGTTGATGTAACGCTTGTATTAAAAGTTCTGGGTTATACATTTTGTATCGTTCTTTATTATATTGCTTTAATACAAAAGATCCTGCATCTGTTTCGAGTTTCCACTTCAAATTTAGCCAACCACGATGAATAGGTATTGCATTTCGAATTTCAAACTCAAATAAAGATTCGCACTCCACTTTCAGCTCTTGAAAAATTTTTTTAGCTTTTTCATTAGATAACGGCACTATCATCTTGTTTATCCTTTCTTAACTTGGTGTTCCTTTCATCCTCTCTACCATAACTGAAATTAAAAATTTCGGAAGTACAAGTTGTCTCTTTAATCTTTTCGGCTGTGAAAGTAACCTATACAGCCATTCAGTTCCAGTATCCCTCATAATTTTAGGTGCTCTTTTTACAGTACCAGATATTATATCAATCATGCCTCCGATACCAATAGATAGCGGAACGTTTAATGTTTGCATGTTTTCATAGATGAATTCTTCTTGTTTGGGTGAACCTAGTCCTACTAGTAGTAAGTGCGGCTTAAATTGCTTAATTTTTATTTTTACTTCTTCTATTTCTTCACCATTTATAAAACCATGTTGTCCTTTAAACTGTGCCCCTGGGAACTGCTCACTTAATTTTTTTAGTGCCTTTTTATTACTTTCTGGCGCAGCTCCAAAAAGAAAGACACGATATTCATTGTCATTACAATGCTTTATTAACTCATGAGTAATATCTGCCCCAGTAACACGTTCTTTCAAAGTTCCTTTTAATATTTTCGATCCTATTATGACGCCAATCCCATCCGCTGTTATTAGATCCGCAGATAGTAACATCTTTTTAAATTGTTTAGATTTAGCCGTGCTTTCCTTTGCAGACATCACAATCTCAGGATTTGCAGTTACTACAAATCTTGGTTTCTCTTGTTGTTCATGTAACCAACCTTTTAGCAAACTTATAGCTTTTTCATATTCTAAAGTTGAAAAAGGTATTCCCTTTATAAGTTGGTGATCCACTATACTCTCTCCTTACATAAGCCTCAAGTATTCATCAATATCTTTAGAAATTTGTCTAAAAGCTTTATCCCAAAATGCATAGCTTGTTATATCTATTTCAAAATGTTTTTTCATAAGCTCTTCCACTGGAGCTTTTCCTGTTTCTCGTAAAAACTCTTTATATTTCGAATGAAAAGTACTTTTACTTTCTTGAGCTATTTCTAATAAACTAAAACTAGCTAAATACCCAAATGTGTATGGATAATTATAAAAAGGAACATCTGCTATGTAAAACTGAACATATTTCATCCAAACAAATGGCTGATATTCTAATAATGCATTCCCGTATGCTTGTTCTTGCGATGCAATACATAATTTCTCGATTTCATCAGCACTTAAAGGGCTCTCTTTACATTTTTCATAAAAGTTCTTCTCAAATTCAAATGATGATCGTATTGCCATTACATAATTAAAACAGTTCCTTATTTTCCAACTAAGCACTGACTTTTTCATATCTATACAATCTGTTGTTTGAATTAGATAGTTTAAGAGTACCGTTTCAAAGAAAATAGACGCTGATTCAGCTGTACTCATTGGCAAATAATCATCTAAAAAAGAAGTAGATTGTTCAAAGCTCATATTATAAAAATGCCAAGCATGTCCTAGTTCATGTGCAAGTACTCTTACACTATCAATACTTCCATCATAACGCATTGAAATTCGCGATTCTTTCTCACTGAAGAAAGGAGCGCAAAACCCACCTGGTGCTTTATTATCTCTCAGCTCCGCATCTACCCATCCATTCTCTATTGCATTCCGTGCAAATTCTGCTAATTCTTTATCTATATTTTCAAACGCATCGTATATGTTTTGAACCGCTTCTGAAAAAGAGATATGAACCTCATTATTTTCCTTTACGGTCATAAGTTCATGCCATGTAATCGTAGCTTCTTCTTTCTTATACACGTTTACAATACTTGCTAATTTATTAAGGTTTTCTTCTGCCACATTCCACATTTGTAATAATCCATTTTCAGAAATGCCATTCGCATGTAAAGATTGAGTTAAAATATCTATGTCTTCTAATTCATTACTCTTTGTATTACGTAATCTCCCTATTTGATTCAATACAGTAGCAAAAATTTCTTTTTCCTTATGTAAAGCACATGTTAATGACTCGAATACTTCTACTCTTTCCTTTTCATTATTACTATTCATTGCAATATTATTTGCTTGGCCGAATGATAATTGCTTATTATTGTGCTCTATTTCTAATTTATTTCTTAATTGTATGTACATATTTTCCCATGCTTTAAGTTCATCTTTTATTAAACTATTATTAATATTATTGGAAATTTCACTTTGCTGTATTACTTGCTGCACTTCACTTTTTAATTCCTTTACTTTCGCAGTCAATCTAGTATTATCCGATGCAACACTTTCTTCAGCCGATCGACAGTACAAATAGTATTCTGCTTTTTCAATAGCTTGTATAAGTTTTGAAAGGACCTCTACATCTTTTGTCTCATAATATTGTTCTTTCAATTCCACTATTGGAGTTAGAATATCCTCAACCGGATACAATCGATCTAAATTCCACCTAGCAATTTCATGCATTTTTATAGCCGCCTCCTATTTTTACAAATAGTTACAGATATTTCTCCCTACACAATTATATATGAAATGAGAAAATTTTAACATATTTAAACATTTGGATTTCTATAAGCGTATTCTTATTTATACTCTTTTCTTCTACTACTGAAACGCACATACCATAAACATATGAATGCTACGGCTACTGGAATCAATATTACTCCTCCAATAAAAGGATAAACTACTACGCAACATGTAAAAGCCACTATAGAAAGAATTTTACCTAACTTATTCTTTATTAATTTCATCCCAGCCGCAGTACCGACTATATATGTAACAATTCCTAACGAATTCGGTATTAAAACAATTTTATCTATGCTAATATGGAAAACGAAACTTATTAACAAACCTATTATTGCAATAAAACTTACAACTTTTACTGCATTTGTTGGTGTTTCTCTTTTTTTATTAATATGCGCTAAATAACACGGTGCAACTTCTTCTTTTCCTAGTGAATAACCTAAGCGCCCCATACTTGCGATAAATGCATTTGTCGTCCCTAAACAAATGATAAAAGCTACAAATCCAATTATCCATGTAAATTGGTCGCCTAATGCTTGCTTCATCACAAGCACAAGAGCTGTAGTATTATCAGCGTTGATATGATAGGATTTCGTTCCAATTACTGATAATGCAATACCTATATATAAAACTCCAATAATAACAATCGCAAATCCCGTAGATAAAATAATATTTCTTTTTCTAGGTGATTTAAATTCAGGAGCTAAACTTGCAATAGCTTCCCAGCCGAAAAAAGACCAAAAAATTAATAATGATGCTTTTATGATTGGGTCTATTTCTTGCATAGAAATATGTACGTTTGTATTTTTCATTTCAATATAAGGTAGTGAACTAATAATTGTTACAATTAAAATAAAGAAAGTTAATACACCAATACATACTTGAAACCACCCAGTCATTTTTAACCCATATAAATTGAAACCAATTGAAATACTTAAAATAATAAGTGCTATAACATAAGAAAAATATGATGATAAATCAAACACTCTCACTATATACATTCCACCAGTCATTGAGACAACAATTTGCCCAACACTACCTGCAATAAAAAAACACCATCCTATAATAGCACCTATATTTTTACCGAAAGCTTTTTCTGCAAAAGTAGCTATTCCACCAGCACTTGGATGCTCAATCGATAAAAATGCGAATGTGAATGCAAGTGGAATACTAAGTGATATCATAATAAGCCAAGAAACAATTGCATTCCCCTCTGCTACACTCGCTGTCATACCAGGTAATATAAGAATTCCTGATCCTAGAACCGCTCCGACGTATAAGGCTGTTCCCTTTTTAATAGAAATTGTTTCATCAAAATGATTAGACATTACATGCACCTCCATTTATATTTTAATTATAGAAAGTTATCATTCTATTCAATATACAAAAGTGTATGTAATTTAACATTGGATTTTATATTATGTATTCATTTCAGAAATTTACTTTCAATTTTGCAAAGGAGCATAATTCATGGATGAAATTGACAAGAAAATTACGTTATTACTACAAGAAGATGCCAGAATGACAATTACAGAAATGACTGAGCACTTACACCTCAGCCGCCCTAGTGTTACAGAAAGACTAAAGAGATTACAAGATACTGGAATAATTGAAAAATATACCGCTCGGATATCATTAGATGCAGTTGGAAAATCAATTCAAGCATTTTTAAGAATTGAAAACTTAAAGATTCCTTGTAAAAAATTTGAGGAGAAAATCTACGAAGAATATAGAATACTCGAATGTCATCGAGTAACAGGTGAAAGTAGCTATTATTTAAAGGTAGCAGTTCACTCTATGAAGGAATTAGAGGAGTTAATTGATATCGTGATACCATTTGGAACAGTCAAAACTTCGATGATTTTATCTTCACCAATACCATATCGACCGATTATTACAGATTAATAAGAAAAAAGGATTGATCAAAAGATCAATCCTTTACTCTACTTCATTTAAGAAAAATAACGTTATAACGCCAGGTCCTGTATGTGCTCCGATTGCTGCACCAATTGTATTTACGATAAATACTTCACAGCCAAATCTTTCTGTAATTAATGCTTTTAATGCATCAGCTGTTTCTAAGTCATCACCGTGAGTCATAGCGATTGTTTGACCTTGAAGGTCTTTTCCGCGCTCTTCCATAATATCTACAATACGGCTTAATACTTTCTTTTTTCCTCGTACTTTTTCAAGTGGTACAAGTTTTCCTTCTTCCACGTTTAAGATTGGCTTAATGTTTAGTAAACCACCGATAAAGCCTGCTACTTTACTTAAACGCCCACCCCTCACTAAATACTGTAAGTCAGCTACAGTGAAGATATGTTCCATATGGTTCATTAGCAAATCAACACGTTTTAAAATATCTTCTTTTGATGCACCGTCTTTCGCCATTTTAGCAGCTTCTAAAACAACAAGTCCTTGACCAAGCGAAGCACATTTCGTATCAATAATTTCTAAGTCTAAGTTAGCATATGTTTCTTTTACTTCCTCTTTAATGAGAACTGATGATTGATATGTACCAGACAGTTCAGATGAAAAAGCTAAATATATACAAGGATTACCTTCTTTTGCATAAGAAACAAATTTCTCTTGGAAAGTTTCAAGGGAAGGCAATGACGTTCTATAAACAGCGCCTTCTCTCATGTTTTGCAATAACGTAACTGACTCTAATGTAACTCCATCTAAATACTCTGTTTCTGCTTCATCATAAACACGGAGTGGAATTAAATCAATATCATATGCTTGCAGCAATTCTACTGGTAAATCCGCCGCACTATCCGTAATGATTTTAACACCCATTTTTAAACCTCTATTCTGTTATAAATATAAAATAATAAAATAAAAATAGTACCTTTAAATTATATACGTAAAACTTAAATGAAGAAAGGAAAACACTTTATATTGTATGCACTATTCTTCAAAACTTGAACTGTTAATACAAATGATTCTATTTTAAACACCTTTTTCTTATTATTTTTCTAAAACACGAATAATTTTATAAGTATTTTGTATCATTATATTTTAATTCTTTATCTTAATATAATCTTTTCAAATTCATACTGTTTAAAATTTAAAAGCCAAATCCAATAAAGGAAATGGCTTTTAAATTTTCATAAAATAACCAAACTTCATTTTCCATCACATTGCTCTCATTATTATTTTAGCGATGTTAAATATTAGTCCAGTTATGATTAATATTTATAGCCTGTACTATAATTAAAACAGTAAAAGAATCACTAGATAAAAAACAAATTAAATACTTTATAAAATATTCAATTTAACTAGTAACGCTAATAAAATTTGGAGAAGAATTTGAACATTTACTGCTATGTCTGTATCAGTAGTCGTAACTGTAACATTTCTAGAATTTCTAATAACAGTTTCTTGTTTATTAATTTGTTTAATAGATGATTTTTGAAACAATTCTTGTGCAACACGATCAGCTTTTTCACTATCTGCTATAGAAATACTTATTATAACCACGATAGCTGCTTGTAATGCCGCTTGAATAGATAACGCAGCTTTTGTATCTGTAGTAGTAACTTCTACATCTGCTGAATCGACAATTGTAATTGATTCTTCAGAAATTTGGTAAGTTTTACTTTCTTGCGCAGCTGCTTCTGAAACACTAGCATTTTTAAAAGATGGATGAGGATTTGAGTAATCTAATGCACTCCATTTTTTATTTTCATCTGAATGACATGTTTTGTCCATACGTTCACCCCCTTTCAATCTAAATAATTATTAACTTGTGATTGTATTTCAGAAACAATACTTTTAATTTGCTGCTTTTTTTCTGGCGATAAATTTTTTAGTTTTTCTTCATTTATCCCATGCCTATTAAAAATATCTGAGAGTAAAAGGTCTATAATTATATTCTTTTGATCCTTATCAAACTTAAAGGAAGAAAATTTGTTTAAATCATCCATTTACAATATTCACTCCAATCAATTTTCTATAAAAATTTCAAATAACTAAGAGCATTATATGTAATTTAATAAAAATTGCTTGGACAAGTAACTTAATCTTCTATTTTCCACTTCTTTTTACTAATAACTTCAAAAAGCTGGCTTCTAATAAGAAGTCAGCTTTCTTTCCTTCACTTCACATAAATATAAGTTTCATTTACTGTTAAATAATGTAATTAAACTTTATTTGTAGTTTTCCACACTTGCTTTTTCATTTATCTTGAATATTAATTCAGTCATAATAAGAAGTCCAAGCTTGTACCATATGTTACAACAAAAAACGTTTACTTAGAGTGAAAACTTATAGCTAAATATCAATAGGATAGACACTTTATAAAATGTTTAGTTTAACTAATAAAGCTAATAAAATTTGAAGGAGAATTTGAATATTCACTGCAATATCTGTATCAGTAGTTGTTACGGTTACGTTTCTGGAATTTTTAATAAATGTTTTTTGTCTATTAATTTGTTTAATAGCTGATTTTTGAAATAATTCTTGTGTTATTTTATCTGCCTTTTCACTATCTGCTATAGAAATACTTACTACAACCACAATAGCTGCTTGTAATGCCGCTTGGATAGATAGCGCAGCTTTTGTATCTGTAGTAGTAACTTGTACATCTGCTGAATCAACTATTTCAATATATTCCTCAGAAATTTGATCGATTTTATCTGTTTGTATAGCTTCCTCTAAAAAATTTGTATTTTTACTAAACGAATAATAATTTAATGATTCGCAATCTTCTTTTTTCGGCTCACAATCTTCTTTTTTTGGTTCACAATCCTCTTTTTTTGGTTCACAATCCTCTTTTTTTAGCTTAGGAGCTCGTTTTTTCGGCTCACAATCCCGATTTAATGGATCCCGGTTTTTCTTTCTTCTACAAACTTCACATTCACACATAAAATCACCCCTTTTAGTCTTAAAAATTAGCAATATTAAAATATTGACTAACTATTAGCATTTTATGTATTTTTTTAAAATTTGTTTGGACAAGTAACTTAATCTTTTATTTTACTTCTACTTCTTTTTCTAATAAAAGAAAGCTGCCTTCAAATAAGAAGACAGCTTTCTTTGCGACTACTCTAGAATAGATTTCATACAATATAATTCTTCCTTTCTTATAACCTGAACTCGTCACTTTAGTTATAAAAATGTGAGTATATCCTATAACCTTTTTTAGGGATCATCCATAATTTATTTCATAAAAAGTGCTTTATTTTACTGAAAGGTGGTTGCGGAAACAACCGCCTTTTTATTCGGAACAAAATAAAACTTTTATATAAAAGGCCCATAATTAAATACACTTAACTTCATATGATATATTGCATCCTTTCTTTTTAGAATGAGTAGTCGTTACTGAAGGGCACTTTTCGAAGTGCTCTTATTTTTAAATCCCTTTTCTTTTTCAGGAGGTTTTTTTTTGCTAAATCCTAATACGATTTTTATCACTCAGGCTGGGGATTATTATATTTCCTTACTAGTTCCAATAATATAGTAGCTACACCAATTAAAATAAGCCTATAAACTCTATACGCTTAAATAATAATGCGTTACCAAACACAAGAACTAGTTTTACACTAAATTCACAAGGTTCTTATCCTCTTTTAGTTGAAATTATCATTTCAATACCAGCAAATCTACAACTTCAACTAATAAATTTTGCAAATGTGCTATATCAAGGTTCTTTTGATATAGGCATCTTATGTTTTATATAATAAAAATAGTGCTAGTATTCCGAAGGAGGATGTCTATGAGTATCCAAATGGCTACATCTAATGATTTAGAATGGATTAATAATCAATACGACTCAATAGGATTTGTACGAAGTGATTTAAAAAGAGATAAAGTTGCAATTATTACATACAACAATGAGTATGCAGGTGTTGGACGATTAGTCCAAATAGATGAAGATACTTTAGAAATGGGTGGAATTTATATTCTTCCTCAATTTAGAGGGCTACAATTAGCTGGGGATCTTGTTTCATTTTTAGTAGAAACTGCGAAGAAATTACAAGTTCCAAATGTATATTGTCTTCCTTTTGAGGAATTAGAAAACTTTTATAAGAAATATGGCTATACTGAGGTCGATACTACAAAAGAAGTTGTTCATCCAATTATTCTAGAAAAATATAATTGGTGTTTGGATCATTATGAAAAGCATGTTTTATTATTTAAGTTGTAAAGGTACCTAAAGTGAGTATATATAAATATTAATTATACTTTTCCGCATAGATAATAACCCTAATTTATTTGGTCAACATCAGCTTCTACAAGATATACTATTACTTCTTACGCTGTCTTTTTTCTTAACCTTACTTTTGTATAAAAGATTAGTTTGTTTAAAATTACCTTAAATCGTATTCAAATAAACTAATCGAAAGGCCAATTCCTATATAATACAATTAAGTAATTAAAAGGAGCGTTATTTATGATAGATGTAATAAGACTCGTTATCTTTACTGTAGTTGCAATTGGTGCCATTACTAACATATACATAGAATTAAAAAAACCTAAAAAAAGTATATTCTCAATTGTATTTTTATCAGTACTCTTAATTGGATCCTCAGGGTTAATTAAAAATATTTTATCTCAACTTTTATAGAAGATTGATTAAAAATCAATCTCCCGTCAATAATGTAAATAACATGATTGTATCTCTCCATTCCCCCTTTGGAGAGGAGCAGTTAGCTTTGGCTAACTGCTCTTTTATTTGAACTATTATCCACAAAATAAGTATCATACGCCTTATCAAAAACATATCCTAGTTTTTCAGCTAGTTTTGCAGATGTAGTATTCGCTGCATCCCAGTTTGGATATATCCCTTTTTCTAAACAGTCCAAGATGAGTGCTGCACTAACTATAGTCGCCAATCCTTTTCTTCTATAATTGTGATCAGTCGCAACTTCAATTTCAATGCCATTATCATAAATGCTATATGATGATGCACCGCATACAACTTCTCCTTTATACAAAATACAATACCCTATACCTCGGTTTATATAATCTTCTACAGATTGAAATTGACTTGTAAAATCTTTAGAGACTTTATGTAATGTAGGGTTATTTACGATATTTTCATCTATTCTTCTTAACTCGTATCCTTTTGGAAGCGCTGATATAAGAGATTGTAATTTTGAACGATCAAAAACTTCTGCATTACGTTTAAATTTATATCGTAAAAACTTATCTATTTTTCTTTCGTAAAATGTTTCTAAACGCTTTTTCCATTCTACACTATTTACGATGACTAACATTCTATCAGGAATGTTTCGAAGCAATTCTTCTGTTTCTTTCACCTTTGAATCCCCAGCGTAAAATGTAAAGATCCCTACCGTAATTTGCGCTACTGTCGGATTTTCAAGATCATTTACCCAAGCGGTACCCATATGTCCTTGTAAATAAGAAAGTAAAACAACGTTATTGAAATCTTCGAACATAGTAACTAATTTTTCTCTTGTATGTATATTCGCTTCATATATCATTTACATTCCTGCTTTCTTTAGAATTAATGTACTTCTACTCTTTCCTACATATAAGCAAACGTCTACTACATTCCATATAATTATAAATTATTCATAAATATAAAATTATTATAACATTTAATCAAAAAGTAAATGACTTTCTAGTGTATAGGTTTACAGATAATATACTTAATAAAAATTCACAATCTATAATCTTTTATTATGTAAAAACCCTCAACATTAGTTTAAGGGTTCATTTAAATATATATGTTATAACTCATTCTTATAAACAAATGGTTCTGTTCCTCCGTTTTTATATACTTTAGTTACTTTAACAACTGATGTGTACGTATTATCGTCATTCGATATTATCTTTTTCATCTCTTCTATTTCAGCATTACCAGTTCCACTCTCTATCCTCAAACAACTCGAAATGTTGAGGTATCCACTCGATGCGAAAAGAATAATAAACGTAAGATCAGGGAAATTAATGAACAGTATTCCAAACTTTAAAGGATTCGTAGCCGTATCAGATAATACTAGTCGGAAACTTAATAATTCAGGCACTTGAACAAAATCTTTAGAAACAATTGCTTCACCTATTATAGTAATTTGTTTTACTACATTTCCCATCTCATCTATAAACTCAGTACAACTAGGCGCATCAATTGTTTTTGCTTGAAGTGATAAATTCAATTCTGAATTGTGAAAGTCAAAAAAGAGTGTGCTTCCCTCTGTTAAACATTGCGGACAAACGTTTCCAAGTAGACTGAAATCCTCTTCAATAAATTTGACTTTCGTTTTACAACTACAAACTTTTCCTATTCGAATTGCATCAATCTTAGAGCAATCTACAAAAATAACCTCATCGACCTCTTGTACGAAGGATACGACACCATTCTTCTTATTAAATGAAAGAAAATAAGATACAACAATTTCATTTCCGGCAATTACAATACTCTCAACTTTTGTAAAAGGCTCTAGACTTCGCAAAAATTCACAAATACTATTTTGGCAACATCGATCATTTCGTTTCGGCTCACAACCCACTTACACTCCATCCCTTCTCTATATGTTTTATCTCATACACATAATATGAGCGGGATATGAGAAAAGCTTGGACAATATAACTTTAACGTAGGAATATATTTGCCTACTTATCGCATTAAAAATGAGTACTAACACATAAATTCCCCTATAAATACATATAACAATTTCATCTTTCATGAAAAAAACGTTATAATGAAGTGTAGCCTCTACGATTACGTTATAAAGGAGATTAAAACAATGGCTAAAATTAAAGTATACCAAGCAAAAGAAGAAAATATCGAAGCAGTAAAAAACATCATTGATGTTGAAGAACAAAATCCAACTGCTGAAAACTTACAAAATCTATACGCATGTGTATTAGATACTGAAGATATGGCATTGCCTGAATCATACATTGAAGAAGATATCTTAATTGATTCTATTGAAGTTATGGTTAACGCTTCTCAAAGCAAAATAAGAGACTTAGGTGCTTACGATGTAATCGAAGTTCAAAACAAAGGTAAGAAAACACAAATTTTATTATTAGCAGACGAAGAATACGAAATCATCGAAGGCTAATCTAAATCCGTACATACGAAAAAGCTCCTTTCCAATTGGAAGGGAGCTTTTTCATCACGCTTTTGATGTTTCACTCTTTTTATTCTTTTGTTGTTTTTTAATTACCATGCGCTCATTTCCCATAAAGAAAATAAATATGAATGCTAAACCAGCTGGTACCAATGCCCACATAAATGTTTGGACAATTGAGCTAGAAAGAGCATCAATAATTTTATCTAATATTTGCGGTGGAATTTGAGATCTTGCCGATTCTGATAGAATAGCTCTTGAATCTCCTAAAGCGTTTGTATTCATTCCCCCGTTCATACCTTTAAATGCTTCTTCTAATTGATCTTGGAAACCTGTTCTTTGGATCATTCCGAAGATTGTAATACCAAGCGTCATGCCTAATGAACGAATGAAGTTACTCGTTGAAGTCGCAGACCCTCGCTGTTCCATACCAAAGTTGTGGATAGCCGCCATACTTAGTACAGAGAATGAGAAACCAACTCCAAATCCAATAATAATCATATACACTGTTAATAATACACGACTTGTTTCTGGCGTTAATGTGCTTAATAAGAATAGTCCAATTAGCATAATAACAGCAGAAATAATCATAATGTTTCTGTAGCTAAGCTTCGTCGTTAAAAATCCACCTAATTGCGCTGTTACAACTGATCCTAACATCATCGGTAATAGTAGTAATCCTGAGTTTGTTGCGGTACCTCCGTATACACCTTGAATGAATAACGGAATGTATACAGTTGCTGACATAAACGCAGCACCATAACATAAAGCAATAATGGTACTCATTCCGAATAAGCGCTGCTTAAACATCTCAAATGATATGATTGGCTCTTCTACTTTTCCTTCAATAATAATAAATGCAATAATTAAAATAGCGAATCCACCAAATAAACTTAAAATAAAGCTAGAATCCCAATCATATTTTTGTCCGCCAAGTTCAAGTGCAAACATTAAAGAAACTACTGCACCAACTAAAGTAATTGCGCCGAACCAATCAATTTTTTGTTTTCTATGAACTCGTGATTCTTTATAAAAGAATGTAATAAAAATAAGTGCTAAAATGCCAAGCGGTAAGTTAATGTAAAATACCCAGTGCCAGCTAATGTAATCTGTAATATATGCGCCGAGTAACGGACCAAAAATACTTGATAAACCAAATACCGCTCCGAATAAACCACCCATTTTCCCGCGCTTTTCAGGAGGGAAAATATCAAAAACGATTGTAAACGCGATCGGCACTAATGCCCCGCCGCCAATACCTTGAATGGCACGATAAATACCTAACTGTGTAATATTTTCAGCAGTACCACAAAGTGCCGAACCAATCATAAAGACAATTAAACCGAAAATAAAGAATCTCTTTCTACCATACATATCTGATAGTTTACCGAAAATCGGCATACCTGCCATTTCTGCGACCATATAGGCAGAAACAACCCATACAAAGTTTTCAAGGCCTCCTAAGTCACCAACGATCGTTCCCATCGCCGTTACGACAATGGTATTATCCATTGATGCCATTAGTATACCTAGCAATAAGCCCGCCACAACAAAGCCAAGCTTATTATTCTTCTCAACCATATCTCTTGCTCTCCCTCGTATTACTTATATTTGTTTATGTTCTTTTACGACTGCATTACCTTTTTGATTAAAACTAGTATGATATTCTACAACACTAATTTCACACCCAGGGCCAATTGTAACGTTGTTTCCTCTCACTACGTCAGCAATCGTATGTTCTAAATAAATATCATCTCCTTCAATAATTGTAGTTTGTAGGTTACCAGCATGACTAATAAAAGGAAGAAATCTCGCTTTTTTACGAATCGTAATTTTTTTACCACCAATTTCTCTTACCTTACTTCCTTCATAACGAAGTGAGATTTGAATATTTTCAGCATTAAGTAATCCATCACTTTCAAGACCACCAGTTAATGATAAATCTTCTACTTCAATATTTCCCCTCACATTTAAAGCACCTTTTACATCGACAAAATCACCTGAAAACTTCCCAGCAATATCTATCATACCTCTAACTTTTGTTTTTTCAATATGTGCATCACCATACATTTGTGTATTACCATATACTTTTACATATTCTGCATCTACATTTCCTTGTACTTCACTATCTCCATACACAACATAATTTTTTACTTTCATATTACCCCGTACATCACTCGTGCCGTACGTTTTAAATTCATTACAGCTCATATCATTAGAAATCGTTCCTTCACCGCGAATCTTCACTTTATTATAATCTCCGCCTGCTGAATTACCGGAACCATTTACTGTGAGACTATGTGGATGTTCCATATTACTTTCTCCCTCCCATTAAACCTGCTTAATTTCTTTTACATTTGCGCTTTTATCAACAGTAAGAACACCTGTATATTCAATGAGTTCAATCTCACAGTTCGGTCCTACTGTAATATTATTTCCTCTTACCGTTCTTATGTGAGCATAATCAATATCAATATTGTCACCTTCTAATAGTTCAGCTTCTAACTGCAAGCCAAATACTGTTTTAAATAGCCTACTTAATGTACCTGATCTATGTCTTACTTTAATCGTTTGACCACCAATTTCTTTCGCGCGACATGTACCGTGAATATTAATATTTATTTCATCAGCGCTTAATAATCCGCCAATTGTAAATTGTCCTTCTGAAGAAAAAGTATCCACTTCACAATTACCGTCGATTGTTGCTTGACCATTAACTTTAAATTCTTCACCTGTGACATTTCCACCTATCGTACCTTTTCCTGCAATTTTCAAACTGTTTGCCTTTACATTTTGCGTAATTGTAGCTTTTCCATCAATTCGCATCGTTTCAGCATGAACTGTGCCATCAACTTTACCAGATCCGCTAATTCGTGCTCTGCTACTTTTCAAGTCGCCAGTAACTGCACCGTAACCGTTACATTCAAATTGCTCACATTCAACATTTCCATTCACAGTTCCTTTTCCGTTTAATTGCACTTTATGAAACTCGCCGCCATTCGATGAACCGTAACCATTTATAATCAAATTATCTGTACGCATACTTTCTCCTCCACTACAACAATTTAGTTTTTAATGCTTCGGTATATTTCATAATCGCTTCGCGCAAAACGATTTTGGTGCCTTTTTCAAAAATTAAGTCGTCCACGTTTGAAACTAAGAAACATGTAGAAATCCCTAACTTTCGGATAATGATTAAGTCACACGTTTTATGTTTCATTGCTTCATAATTTTCACTTAAAACTTGCAAGACCATTTTTCCTTCTTCTAAACTAATCTCTCCCGATTGTAGTAATTCTTCTAACATGTACACATAAAGAATATCTACAAATTGTAACTCTGCTGTTTTATTCGTTTGTTCTATAAAAAATTGTAAAACTGGTTCTGATGCAATCCCTTTACGTAGGAGGTCTTCCTTTGTTAAAAGAATTTCTCTCACACTCGGCGAAAACATATTTGCTAGTTCATCAAGTGATAGATCCTCTTTCATCGTTTGAATTTTATCAATTCGCTCTAATATCTTTTCTTTCGGAAAAAATGTTTCCTGACCCGTGAATGTAGACTTTCGTACAAACCAATCTTCCGGTATTAAATTTTTTCTTTTCCACCTATATAATTGTCCGTATGAAATACCAGTAAGTTCTAATAAATCTTTTTTTGAAATTAAATCTGTACTCAACTGTATAACACTCCTTCCTGATAACAATGTAACATAACACTGTTACGCTGTAAATAGACTTTTATCACAAGTAGCATAACAATGTGTAAAACAATCCTATTTTACATACAAAAAGGCCCTTACACATCTCATGAAAAATGCATAAGAACCTTTATCTATCAAGGTTTAAACCATATTCTATAAAAATCAATCCACCCTTGTGAATTAATCATTATATTTTGTACTTTTTCATGAGAAGTTACTTGTTGTTTGTTACGGTATAAAGGAATAACTTGAATTTGACGTAACAATGTCTCCTCAATATCGCGTAACAGTGTAACTCTTTTCTCTACTTGTTCTTGTTTAAAATAAGGGGACAATGATTTATGAAAATCTACGCTGCTTTGCCCATGAATAAAACTGTTTTTTGTAAGAAACATATATAGCAAACTATCTTCTATTCGTTCGCTAATTGTTGCGCTATCATGCATCATATCAGCCTTTTGTATCGTACTAATCTCTAAAAGGTCTTCTATTTCAAGAAAATTAGTTTCTACACGAATACCGTACTTCGCACACTCTTTTTGTATCCATTGCGCATCTTCTACATGATCTTGTCCTGTAAATGTGTAAAGTTGTAGCACTTCATTTTGATACATACTTTCTTTAATTAAACTTTCTATATCTTCCTCAATCTCTACTATACTGTCACTAGCTAATAGTATTTCCTTTGCCACTTCTCCACGTTCTCCGCCGAGTTCTTTAACGATTGCATGGCCATGAATGATTTTATATAACGCTTTTCGGAACATATAATCTTGCATTGGTCCTTCTTTTGCAAGATTGCATGTTATATATGTCACGTTCGACTCAAGCCGAGATAGTTCTTTATTATGTTTTTCTTTATCTTTATACTGCGCCTTTACTAACACGTCATATGTATTTACACTTCGCTTCACATTCAATAGTTCAATTCGGTCAAGGAAAGGTCTTTCGCGATAATATAAATCATGTGCTTCTAGTACAAACAGATTTGCATTCTTCTCTCGTAATGAAAAAGGCCCTGTACCAATGAAGTTTCCCGCTTCATCTTCCTTTACGATAGAACACTGTTCTGCACTTAGCATATGTAAAAACATCCTATTTTCCGTATGCAATTGAATTTCAACAACAAATTCATCCACTGCACGGAAACTTTCAACATGTTGTAACATCCATGCGTGTGGGTTGTTTTCAGTTTTCATAAATCGATTCAATGAATGTATAACATCATGTGCAGTAAGTTGTTTCCTATTATGAAAGTGAACTCCTTTTCGTAAATAAAACGTCCATATCTTTTCTGCATCATTATATTCCCATTGAAAAGAAAGCCTTGGTTCTATACAATTTGTTTCCTCATTTATATATACGAGTGTATCAAAAATATGTTTAACCATATGACATTCTGAGCGCATCGTAGCGTAAACCGGATCTAAAGCGATGTCCAGGTTCATTTGTACTTGCAAACGAAGTACGTCTTTTCTTCCTTCAGGTGTCCGTTCTATTTGATGACCAAATATGGAATCTACCCAAACTTCATACTCTTTCTTTACTGACGGAAATTGTGCGCTGTAGCGCTCTACAAATGAGATTCCACTTTTTACATCCCCTTTTTTCGTTAACTCTTTTCCTCTGTTTAAAATTAATGTCATTGGTTGCTTTTGAAATATTAGTTTAGAACGATTCCCTCTTCCGCGCCCTGGAAACCAAACAATCCAACGTAGTTCTTCTAACTTTTTTATTATTAATTTACTATTACGCTCTGTACAAAATAATGTTTCGGATATATTTTGCACTGTTATTTCTAATTGTTCTCCTTCTTTTTTCCCTTTCCCATAGGCAATCCATAGTTCAATGTATTGATCTAAAATAAACATCATATTCCCCCTAAAAGGTGAAAAATACTCCCTATTCTTTCTACCCTTTTTCCAATTCTCCTTTCATCTTATCATTTCAATATAGAAAGGAGGAAATAACATTGAATCATCTCTTATTACGTTACAATAAACCAATCATCATTCGACTGTGCGGTGAATTATTAACTCGAACAACTGAATCAATGTTAGCTATCATTATGATTATTTACGTTAATAAGGTGCTAAACGGCAATATTATGATGACTATGCTTATTTTCGGGTTACAACCGCTTTCGGACATTATATTTACACTTATTGCTGGAAGAGTGACTGATGAATATGGGCGAAAGAAAATTATGTTACTCGGCTTATTACTACAAGGCGTTGCAATTGGTAGCTTCATCTTTGCTCAATCCGTTTTTATATTTGCTTTGTTATATGTCATAAATGGGGTTGGCCGTTCCTTATATATTCCCGCTCAACGGGCACAAATTGCTGATTTAACAAAACATGGGCAGCAAGCAGAAGTTTTCTCTCTTCTGCAAACGATGGGAGCAATAGGTACCCTAATCGGCCCTTTAATTGGTACTATTTTTTATAAGACTCACCCTGAATATGTATTTATCGTGCAAAGCATTGCACTTATAGCATATGCAGTCGTTGTTTGGATACAGCTTCCAGAAACCGCTCCGGCAATGACAACACCAACGCAAAAGCTTGAAGTATCATCTCCAAAACAATTTGTACAAAAACATTACGCCGTATTTGGACTAATGATCACTACAATTCCTATTAGCTTTTTTTATGCACAAACTGAAACAAATTATCTTATTTTCGTGAAACATACACTTCCGGATTTCGATCGCATACTCGTTTTTATTACAACATGCAAAGCTCTTATGGAAATCACTCTACAAGTTTTCCTTGTGAAATGGTCTGAACAATTTTCTATGGCGAAAATCATACTTATTGCTTACACCTGCTTTACGATAGCTGCAATTGGCTATGGATTTTCAGCAACAATCTTGTCACTATTTTTCACATTACTCTTTTTAGTCATTGGAGAAAGTGTTGCTTTCAACCATTTGCTTCGATTCGTTTCAGAAATCGCTCCTTCAGATAAACGTGGATTGTATTTTTCAATTTACGGCTTACACTGGGATGTATCTCGAACGTGCGGTCCTGTTATCGGTGCGGTTTTATTAAGTAAACTAAACGGTAGTATGCTATTTTATATTTGTGCTTGTTTCTTAACAATTGGAGGCATTATCCAAGCTTTTTTTGTTCGAAATTTAGAGCGTAAGAAAAGAAGTAAAGATATTCAAAAAGATGTTTTAGAGCATCCCCATCATATTTTATAAAAGGAAGTTTCTTATTTACACAAAAAAAGATGTCACCTAGTCATCGATTTCGACTTTTGTGACATCCTTTTTTTATTATCCTATCCTGCCATTTTATTTATACTATCCTCTGGCGAAAATACCGAAATGTGATTTACTTTACCAGTCGATTTTGGAATGATAAATTTCAATTCAAACTGATTATTTACTTTATATACATATATTTTATCATCACCATTTCCTTTAACTGAGTTTGGTTTTCCTAATGCTTTTTCAATTTCTTGTAATGTAATTGATTTTAGTTCTGCATGATAGGAGCGTACATCAAAAACTTGTGATCCTTTATTAAAACCGAAGGAAACATTTTTATTTGTAAAAGTTGCGTACATTCCGTTTCCTGCTTGTTCTGTTTTATCTGCTTTCCCCCACGCTTTTTCTATTTCTTCAATATCTCCTGTATGAGCTGCGAACGGAACATTAGGTACTTTTCCTTCTTTCGCTAGTTCAAATAATTCCTTAACGTGGTTAATTGATTTTTGATTGATTACTGTATCTTTCGTGCTTGGATCTATCTTTGGTTTTGTTGACCCTTCCTTATTTGATTTTTCATCAGGCTCTTTCTTTTCTTCAGAAGTATTATTCTGTTCATTTTTACTATTTTCCGTTGTTGGATCTGTTTCCTTTTTTTCGTCCGTTCCTTTACATGCTACTAATGCAAAAATGCATGTAAAAGCGAGAAATAACATACCTATCTTTACATACACTCTCATACATTTCAGCCCCCTATCATAATCTGATTCATTTTGATAACCAATCCATTACACCTCTTTTCAATTTGTGTTTGTTCCAAAAAGTAAATACTTCACTCTCTCCCAATGCTTGTACAATATATTCTACAAAAGCAGTTCCTAAAAAATAACCGAGTCGGTTGTATCCAAAATACTGTCCACCAGATAACCGAAACCACTCTTTCTCTTTTTCAAACGTCCATCCTTCTATATAATCTTCCAAAAAACGTTTCTTTATATGTTCTTCATTTTCTATATAGCATTGTAACCAACGTTCACCATCATTGTCATATGAGTAATATACTGATTCATTTAAACCTTTTATAATTTGCTTTGATAAGTATGTTGCAACGCCTTCACGATACAAATTAACTGTCGCATCGGCCCACTCGGCTTTCTCCCAGTCCATTCCATCATTTTGTAACATAACATTATGATATATATGTCCTATTTCGTGAGCGACAATAACACGAAGGTGATTTAAATCTGGAGATAATTTTTCTGCGGCAAAAAACATATCTCCAATAATCTCCCTTTCTACAAATGCATTAGAGCCAAAAGCTCCAACAAATAAATGAAATGTTACTTCTAAGTCGAAGCCAAACTGAATGTAATAATCCTTATTAATCTCTTGAATAATTCGTGGTAAATTTTCCGATACACTATGTATATCTCCTAGTTTTTCTGGATACTTTTCAATTGCACTATAAAGACGTTCTTTCGTCTTAGGACAGTGAAATGTAAAATATTCTTTAAATACTTCTGGATGCCTATCATAATATTTATTCAAGTTATGTAGTCTTATATTACTGCTTTCCCAAAGTCTCAAAAAGCTTGGAATTATATTGTTAATCATTGTATTCATCTCCTTATATACACTTTCTCTTCTCAGTGATTATATCCTTTATCTTTAGCTTAAATATGTTGTCACATCAGCTCCTTAAAACAGAAAAAACCAGCAGGAAGTGTTTATTCTACTCCTACTGGTTTAATTGAAATTAAATGATGAATCTTAACTTTTTAAGGGATGTAACAACAATACTTTTTACCGTTTCAAAATTATGAGCAATTGTATTATCTCCACTTAATGATGAAATGCATGTTAAACCTGCAGCTTTAATAAAAGCTTTTACATCTACAAGCATAGAATTAGCCCCCACAAATTTTTTAATTACAGTCATTATAACAGATGTTTTACAAATGAAACATGAGAGTTATAAATAATGCTACTTAGCTATTATTAATTTATTTAGTACACAGATTTATGTCATATAAAAAAGCTGCCCCAAAAAGGACAGCTTTACATATGTATTTTTACACTTCGATTGACTTACCATCTTCAACAATATGATAAAGTAAGTGAGCTAAATGATGAATTGGACCATACTCTTCCTCTTCTTCATCTGTTTCACCTTGGAATTCAAGATCATTTAAGTATAGTGCTAAAAATTGATAGTATAGTTTTAAATCAAATCCGTAGCAAGCAGTTGGCTCTTCATGATCTCCTTCATATTGTAACATTAAGTATTGATCATTTCCTTCTGCATCTTCTGCATCAAAGAATACGAAGAATCCAACATTTGTATCTAAATCAAATAGATGACGAGTGCCTTTTTCTGTCGCTTTATTGAAGTCCTCTTCACTTAATTTATGTACTGTTGTCGCTTTAGCATTATCTTCTTGATGAAAATTTACTGTAAATGTTTTCAATGCTGACACCTCCTGATTGTATAATACTAGCATAACATATAAAAAGGACTGCTTACAAATGTAAACAGTCCTTACATTCATTTTCGCATTGCTCGCAATAAGAAACTTACGATGAAGATTAAAATAATCGCACCAATTAAAGCTGGAATAATTGCATATCCGCCGATTACTGGGCCGAAACTACCAAGTAATTTCCCACCAATCCAAGAACCAATAATACCAGCAATAATATTACCAATTACACCGCCTGGTACATCCCTACCAGTAATTAAGCTAGCAAGCCACCCTAATATACCACCAACGATTAAAGACCAAATCATATGATAACCTCCTTTATATTTCACCAATCAAAATATAATTAGAAACAATTGCTTACCATTAGTTATGTTACATTTTTCATAAGTTATTCATGGAGCACAACTGTATTTTTTTGTAAAAACAATACATGTTAATTAACTTTTTAGACTAACGATTTATGCAGCTTGAGATATTACACTTATTATGGACAATCGGGCTTCAATATTGTCCGCATAAACTCTTCTTTAAATGCAGGATAATTAAAACCAACCGCAATTCTTTGTATCGGCCGATCATCAAACCTCGTCGGCTCAGCTATTTTTCTAAAGTCAGCCACACTTTGTCCTCTTGTTACGTCATTTGTCGTACTAATCCAAACTGCAGATTTTTTATATTCAAAAATATCATCATTTATAAATGAAATGAACGGAAGCAAATCGTGAATCGGACTTCCAGCAATACCCGGGTATTCTTTTTTATAAAAGTTCTCATAATAAAAATCAATCATTGGTTTAATAAGCTTTGCCTGCCCTGTTCCTTCTTTATTAATAATATCCACCATTTCAGGCGTAATTAGGGCCTGTTGCGTTACATTTAATGGATAAATAGTCGCATTCTTTGCGTACTTCATTACAATATTTGCAGCAATTGGATCTCCATAAAAATTTGCCTCCGATACAGGAGTAACGTTACCAGGAAATAAAAACGCACCACCCATAATATAATACGAACATATTTTATCCATTACATTTGGATATAATAAAAATAATGTTGCCAATGTTGTTAATCGTCCTGTCGCTACGATAATAATATCTTCTGGACAAGGCTCAATTAATTTAATTAATTCACAAAAATTTTCCCGTTTACAAATCCTCATTTCAGGTGGAATAATGGGACCTAGGCCGTGCTCTCCATGAATTTCAGGAAAAAACAAAGGTTCTTCAGCTGTCATCGGTCTTGCTGCACCCTCAATGATTTTTACTTCTGTAGCATAGTATCTTTCTAAAAAATACACATTTTCTGTTACGATTTCTCGCGATACATTCCCATATTCAGCAACAATACCTAAAATATCTAATTTACATGTTTTATTTGCATAAATTAACGCCACAGCATCATCAATACCAAAGTCTCCAAAAAAGATGATTTTCTTATTAACTATACTCATCCCTCTTCAGCATTATCTACTATTATTAGTATGTAAAAAAGACAAGGCTGTGAAACGGTGCAAACTAAAAAAGCCGCCTATTTATTGGCGACTTCAATCTTTTTATAAGATAAATATGCTAGCACATTTTTACTTGAATCATACTTTGGATTATTTCCTTTTCTTGGTTCTCTCGTATGTGTTTTTTCAAATCCAGGAATATCCGGCATTTTCTCCATAAATTCAAGCATTTCTTCTTCAGTTCCTTCAATACGTACGCGAATCATTATTACATTTCCTCAATTCTCATTTTCTCTGTTACTAAGTATAACGTACTTTAGAAAGACTGCAAGAAATTTATCTTTTTAATGTTAAACTTTTTTTACATACAAACAATGCCATTTCAGTATAAAACGATATAATTTTATTATTTTCATATTGAATGTTAAAGAATTCTTGCATTTCAACTGATGTTTTCATCATACATTCTGTTAACTTCACCCGCTTCTGCAAAGGTACATTCATCATATCGCACCACCAGTCAAAATCAAATTTCTTGTCAAAAGTAAGACATGACTGCATTTGCAAACCATTTTTCTCTAATAAGGTAATCCATTCTGTTTTTTTCAAAGCCCGTTCATGACTCGGATCCCGCTTTTTTTCTATAAAATTATAAAAGGTATCGTATTCATTATTTTCCGGTGAAACATTATCTATTAAAATAAACAATCCATTATCTTCTAACGTACGATTTACTTCATAAATAAACTGAGCTGGATTCGTAAAGTGATGTGCTGCAATTCGGCACGTAATTGTATCAAAAGAACTATCAGAAAACGGTAAACTCTCAGCGTTTCCAACAACAAAAGACACATTTTCATGGCCGTTACTTATAATAAATTTTTTTGCATTCTCTAACATTTTTTCTGTTAAGTCTAAAGCAACTACTTCGTTAAACAATGGCGCTAATACATTTGCAACATGTCCTCCGCCAGTAGCAATATCAAGAAGACGATTATTATGACGAGACTCAACTTGTTGAACTACATATTGTAAATCCGGTCCTTTAGCATGAATTTTACTTTTTACATACTTCTCCGCATTATTACCAAACTGTTGTTTCACAAGCTCTTCTTTACTCATTTTATCATCTTCTTTCTATTGTTATTTACATATAGAATTCATATAATAATTAAAGTTCTCTTTATGTATTTTCAAATCCTCTTTTCAGCTCACTTCTTATCATGCTGTCCTATCATCAACATAAAATCGATTTTCCGTTTACATATAAAACAAAAAAGGCTACGGGAACTTGTCCCCTAACCTGACCAAATATCAATTACATTTTTACTTTTTCATATACATCTATATAATATAAATCCTCTTTCAACTTCATAATAACGTCTACTTCGTTATAAGTAGCCTCACGAGCATGTAAACCAAATTGATCCATACCAATCCATATCCATCCAGGTGTATGATAGAGAACATCTATGTTAAAATACTCTAATTTAGTAAGCTCCGATTTAATAAATTTATCTTTATTAGCAATTTGTTTATCTATTAAACCATATTCTTTTCCATTTTCCAATAGCGATATAATTTTTCCTACAATCGGGTGTTCACGAACAATAAAGTGATATTCCTTTTCCTCCACATTCGCCACAATTAAACAAGAATCAGATAAATCAGCCTCTAAATTCGACATCTTTATTTATTCACCTCCTTTATGAGTTTCATAAACATAATAACAAATGAATATTCAAATAATATTAATATAATGTAAAAAATAAAAAAGCTGACTTCCCTTTAGAAATCAGCCTTTATAGTTTAATCATCTGTATACTTTTACAAACTATTATAATGTTTCTTTTTCCTCATCCTTTCCAGAAACTAAATTCCCAATAGCATCTGCTGTTACTTCCACCACAAATTCACAAATTCCTGCTACAACTTCTCCAATCACTTCATCCATCATGTTTACCCCCTTATTTTATGTAACTTATTTGTAGTATAGAAGAGATTGGTTATTTTTAACTATCGGAAAACGTGACAACAACATTACAGTTTTGTAAGCTTTTTAATTTGTTTCGCTTCTATACTTTGAAACTTCAAGTATGATTCACAAGCATATAGGTCATCATAATATTAAGTGAATACTAATTTTGCTAGAGGAGGCGTGTAAAATTTACTACGTAAAATTAATTAAAGGTCAATCCTTCTATGCTTTTAATCATCGTTTCTTAATGTCTGAAGAAGAAGAGGTTTCCGAGAAAGTTTATAATTACTTACGTCGTAATGAATTTTTCGAAGTACGCAAAGAAGAATATTCGGCCTAAGTACAAAAGCACCAAGAAAACCATCACTGTATTGTGATATTTTCTTGATGCTTTTTTGTGAATTACTCCTTTTCAACAATTAATGACGACTCTATTATTTGTCCAAGCTATTTCATTGCTATTTTCATATTTTAGTATAAGAGGAGGTGACGAATATGACTCATATCATTGATTACCAAGCTACTCAACCTATAAGTAAAACGGGTGAAACCACTTTTGCAATTCCAGCTTCTCCAAATAAAGCAATTCTAGCAAATTTGAAAGTAAGAATTTCAAGTAGAAATTCACGTAATAATCGTGTAGAGTTAATCGCTACAATTGGTATAGAAGGTATATCTGGGACTTCACAAGTTTTATTCCGAATTTTCCGTGATAACTTTGAAATTTTCAATGCACAAGCAGGTATTGAATCTACAGATTCTGAGCAATTCTACACTCAAACATTTCAAGCTATAGATCAAAATGTTAGCAGTGGAACACACCAATATTCATTAACTGTAGAAAACCTTACTAGTGGTGCAAGCGCAGAAGTTGTTGGTCCTCTATCTTTTAGCGCTTTAGCTATTGGACAAGAGCGTAAATGCTGCTAAGTGAATCTAATGTTTAATTTTGCAATTGAGAAAAGCGAGACATAGTTATATGTTCTTGCTTTTTTATTTTTTTAATATTTATCCCTACTATTCATTATGTTTTAATCATTTAGTATTTACATTTTGATTTGCTTATTTTATCAATTAACGAATCGATTTTTTGACAAATCAAAAAAATTGAAATCCATTCATGAAACACGTAATATAGACTCTGACTCTAAAAAATTCCGTTAAAAATAATACATAAAATAAGGAGGTTTTATATACGAGTTTTTCATTTTAAAAGACGGCGAGGTTTTATATTATGTGGCGTAATAAAAATGTTTGGATTGTTTTAATTGGGGAGTTTATTGCTGGTTTAGGGTTATGGCTTGGAATTCTTGGCAACCTTGAATTTATGCAAAAATATGTCCCTTCTGATTTCATGAAATCAGTTATATTATTTATCGGCCTATTAGCAGGTGTTCTAGTGGGACCTATGGCTGGTCGTATCATCGATCAATATGAAAAGAAAAAAGTTCTTCTTTATGCTGGTTTTGGTCGCGTTATTAGTGTTATTTTTATGTTTTTCGCTATCCAATTTGAAAGTATCGCTTTTATGATTGCATTTATGGTTGCGCTTCAAATTTCAGCAGCATTTTATTTCCCTGCATTACAATCTGTAATTCCACTCATCGTACGTGAGCATGAGTTATTACAAATGAACGGTGTACATATGAATGTAGGTACAATCGCTCGTATTGCAGGTACTTCACTAGGTGGAATTCTTTTAGTTGTAATGAGTTTACAATATATGTACGCCTTCTCAATGGCAGCATATGCTTTATTATTCCTCTCAACTTTCTTCCTACAATTCGAAGATAAGAAGTCAACAACACCAAGTAAACAAGCGGCAAAAGATAATAGCTTTATGGAAGTATTTCGTATTTTAAAAGGAATTCCGATTGCTTTCACAGCACTTATATTAAGTATTATCCCTCTATTATTTATAGCTGGATTTAATTTAATGGTAATTAATATTAGCGAAATGCAACATGATCCAACGATTAAAGGCTTTATATATACGATCGAAGGTATCGCATTTATGTTAGGTGCCTTCGTTATTAAACGTTTATCTGATCATTTCAAACCTGAAAAGTTACTATATTTCTTCGCTGTTTGTACCGCTTTTGCACATCTATCATTGTTCTTTAGCGATATAAAATGGATGTCTCTTACATCATTTGGGTTGTTTGGTTTTAGTGTTGGTTGTTTCTTCCCTATTATGTCAACAATTTTCCAAACGAAAGTGGAAAAGAACTATCACGGCCGACTCTTCTCATTCCGTAATATGTTTGAGAGAGTGATGTTCCAAATTGTCTTACTTGGCACAGGCTTCTTCTTAGATACGATTGGATTGCAATATATGGTTCTTATTTTCGGTGTTATTTCATTATTCATTATCTTCATATCGCTATCTAAACAGAAACAGTATGAAAAACAACCTTCGCAATCTGCGAATTTATAACATAATTAAAGAAGCATGGATTTACTAGTATTAAACTAATCCATGCTTCTTTGTTTTATATAATCTTATTTATTACGTTTATTAAAATTATTAAAAAAAGTAAACACTCTTACCTTCGAATACATTATATAAACTATTATCTACAACAAGGCGGTGTAGGAATGTCTGATGGTATGCAATTATTTATTATCTTTATTTTTGTAATAGTTATGTTTAGCATCCTAAACTTTTTAGCCATTTCCCTTTCTCAGCATAACTTTAAAAGAAGAATTTTCGCAGGTTTTATATTTTCACTACTGACTCCCCTTGTCTTTTTGACTACCACAGCATTCGATTCTATATTTGATAAAGCTGGATTTGGCGCAGGTACATTAGCCTTTATTGTTGCAATTGTATATATTTTAAATGGAATAATGGTCCTACTTTCCTCTTTATTTTTCCTCAAAAGAAACATAACATAAGCTACAGTACTCAGCATGAATCTAACTTTGCACTAGATTCATGCTTTTTCAATTCCCCCTGAATTTTTATATGAAATTAAATAATTCTTTATAAAAATTTAAACTTTTTTTATTACAATATTCCTATCGCATTCGCACGTTTATCGAAAATGAAAAGAAAGGAGTACAAAATGAAAAAGGTTCTATTACTTATTCCATTATTCATTATACTACTCAGTGGATGTAGCAATAATGACATATACGGCACTTGGGAAGTCGCTGACAACAAAAACGGTCTTTGTCCTATATCGTATAAATTTGAAACAGTTGTAAAAGAAGAAAAGAAAGAAAAAATCATTCAATATTTAGTAGAGATGCAAACAACGAAGAAAAAAGAAGATTTATACAAAGGCTCATTTGTTAAGGATTCTAATGTATATCACATTGATTATGGTAACTCATTTACATCAGATCAAACTTTAAAAGTTGTCGATGGCAAATTAAACGTATACTTTTATGCAGTGGAAAAATTATGTACATATAAAAAGAAATAATTACACTTCATATCAAACGCAGAAAATGTTTTCTGCGTTATTTTGTATTCCATCTCTTTAACCTCCCTCTAAATTTGTCAATCATTTTAATTTTCACAAAAAAGTGATAAAATGTAACCATGTGTTTTCAGAATAATTAAAAACGCAGAAAGAAAACACTGTTTTTAGGAGGGGTTTTGATGACTTACACGTTAGCAACTAGAATGAAAGCATTCCAATCTTCTATATTTAGTGAATTAGGGGCCTACAAAAAAGAAAAGATTGCAGCAGGCCACAAAATGATCGATTTAAGTATCGGGAATCCTGATATGCCACCTGCTGATTTCGTAAGAGAAGAAATGGTACATACAGCAAATCAAAAAGAAAGCTATGGATACACATTAAGTGGTATTCAAGAATTTCACGAAGCTGTAACTGAATATTACAACAACACTCATAATGTTATATTAAATGCCGATAAAGAAGTTTTATTATTAATGGGGTCACAAGATGGACTCGTTCATTTACCTATGGTTTATGCGAATCCGGGAGATATTATATTAGTTCCTGACCCAGGATATACAGCTTATGAAACAGGAATTCAAATGGCCGGTGCAACATCTTACTATATGCCTTTAAAAAAAGAAAATGATTTCTTACCTAACTTAGAGCTAATTCCTGAAGAAATTGCGGATCAAGCGAAGATGATGATTTTAAACTTCCCAGGGAATCCCGTTCCAGCAATGGCTCATGAAGATTTCTTTAAAGAGGTAATCGCATTTGCGAAAAAGCATAACATTATTGTTGTCCATGATTTTGCTTATGCTGAATTTTATTTTGATGGTAATAAACCAATTAGCTTCCTCTCTGTGCCTGGTGCTAAAGAAGTTGGCGTAGAAATTAACTCTTTGTCAAAAAGTTATAGTTTAGCAGGTAGCCGTATTGGTTATATGATTGGTAATGAAGAAATTGTCGGGGCACTTACACAATTTAAATCTAATACAGATTACGGAGTATTTTTACCAATTCAAAAAGCGGCATGTGCTGCACTAAAAAATGGTGCTGCTTTTTGTGAGAAAAACCGTAGTATTTATCAAGTACGTAGAGATACTTTAGTCGATGGGTTCCGAACATTTGGCTGGCATGTTGAAAAACCAGCTGGCAGTATGTTCGTCTGGGCCGAAATTCCGAAAGGCTGGACTTCTATAGACTTCGCTTATGCATTAATGGATCGTGCGAATGTCGTTGTCACACCAGGTCATGCATTCGGACCTCACGGAGAAGGGTTTGTACGCATTGCACTCGTTCAAGATAAAGTAGTGTTACAACAAGTTGTTGAAAACATTAGAAATAGTGGTATTTTTTCTCTTGAAAAAGCAGAAGAATTAGTTAAAAATTAATGATAACTCCCCTGCTTAACTGTAGCAGGGGTATTATTCATTGGAGGTACTTTCATATGCATATTAAAGACACGCTTCCCCATCGTTATCCATTTTTAATGATTGATAAAGTAACAAATGTAAAACAAGGTGAATCCGTTACAGGATATAAACTCATTACAAATAAAGAATGGTTTATAAATGATAGTCAAAAACATATGCCTCATATGTTAATTGTAGAAGCACTTGCTCAGCTTAGTGCATTTGTACATACAAGTGATTCTAACGGACTAGGCTTCCTTTCCTCGTTAGATGGGGTTACGTTCCATGAAAAAGCATATCCCGGTGATAAACTTAATTTGTATTATGAGTTAACTCGCAATCGCCGAGGTTTTGTTCTCGGTAAAGGTACCGCAACCGTTAATAATCAGCCGATTGTAACAATAGAAAAGCTATTAATATATCAAGCTGATTAGAGTGTTCCTTACATTAGTTGAGAGTATGATTTAACACGAAAGCATATTACGTAGTTAGGAGCAGGTAAATGGAAAGTACGATTGGTATCGATGCTGGAGGAACATTAACGAAAATTGCTTATTTAAACGAACAAAGGCAACTAGCTTTTGAAAAATTTTATTCAAATGAACAAGATAACATAATAGATTGGCTTAAGAACCAAACTGGTATAAAACAAATATGTATTACAGGTGGTAAAGCAAAACAATTACAGCAACTACTTTCAAACTCATATAAAATAGTAGAACTAAATGAATTTGAAGCTACTCTTATAGGCGTCCGATACATTTTAAAAGAAGAGAAGTATGATATAAACAACTTTATTTTAACAAATATCGGTACAGGTACTTCTATTCATTACGTTTATAATGACCAATATATTCGAGCTGGCGGAACTGGTGTTGGCGGTGGTACTATCATGGGACTTTCAAAATTATTAACAAATCTAGATCATTTTGAAGATGTGATCCCTTTAACAAAAGTAGGAACTAGAAAAAAACTAGATATTACGGTTGGAGATATTTATGGTGGTATTCTCTCCCCTATTGATAATAGTTTAACTGCAAGCAATTTTGGTAAAGCCGCTATGACAGAATCCAATTATAAAAACTCAGATATACTTGCTACTATACAAGGACTTGTCGGTGAAGTCGTTACTGCATTAAGCCTTCAATTCGCCGAAACAAAAAACATTGACCATATTATTTATATTGGTTCGACTCTATGTAATAACATACATCTTCAAAATATTATTAGTAGCTACACAAAATACCAAAATAAAACACCCATCTTTTTACGAGATGGTGGTAATAGCGGTGCGATTGGTGCTTTACTTTATGCTACGAATAAAAAAAGCTGACTTTTGTCAGCTTTTTTGCAACGGTACTTCAAATTCAATAATTGATTCCCCCTTTTCTCCAATTCGCTCTACACTAATTCTATCAATTACACATTGTAACTTTTCAGGGAAACTATGAATATCCTTGGCTACTTCAGCAGCTAACTCCGCACTTTCTTTTCTCCCGACTGTTACATGCGGTATGTACGGAATATCTTCTTTCAAAAATTGTAATAAAGGTCCTGTATACAGGATATCATGTAGTTTAGTTATTTGTTCTTTCCCCCGCTCCACTTCTAAAAACAAATAGTTTCTTACATGAGTGATACAATTTGCAAATTCAATTTCAATTTTGCCTACCCCTCTTGATAAATTCAAAATATGAGATTTTAATTCATCATTTGAAATATCACTCTTAAATGGAAATACAATTGTTATATGCGGTGGAATTAATTCAAATAAAGGATCATGTTTTTGTCTAATGTTCTCTATTTTATCGATGGACATATTATTGAGAAAAACTAAAATTGTACGCATTTTTATCCCCTCTACTTTCCCTTATTTTAATATGTATCATATTCTATAACAATCTTGCACTTCAACAAATTATTTTACTTACCTATAAAAATAAAAAACTTCTCAAATGAGAAGTTTTCATATAGTATGATTACTATTCCCCCGCAAAACTTTCCTAAACCTTATATAACAAGCAATTCTCCAAGGAATAATATACGAGACAGCAACTACGTAAAATAATAAACCAACCGTTTGTTGATCTAAATCTACAATAAATTGTCTTGAACCATACCTTAAAACGACAAGTGCAATAAAAGTAATTAAAAAAGCTGCACTTTTTTTCGTATAAATATTCCCATCGTCCCTTCGTTCATAATTTGTTAATACTATAAGCGGCACAGCAAAAAGTACCCCAATGAATACCGCTATAACTACTTGTAATATAGCTGGATGTACTGGACCAAAAAACCATACAACACCTGGTGTTAAAAATAATAACGGCCATAAAATACCTTTTCCTGATCCCTTTATTGGCTTATGCATGGAGCGATAACGACGCCAGAATATTAATAGTGCAATGCCTAAAAAGACTGTAATGAGTGAAGATGTGTCTCCCATTTGCTATCCTTCTCTCTATAGTAATCTAATAATATTTCAAATCGTTTTTTCGAATGATACTTTACGAATAAATATACTACTAGTTATGATATAAAGGACAGTTAATCCAATTGAAATAACAGTAAAATACGGTATATTTACTAAAGATCCATCACTCGTAAATAATAAACTGGTTACCCCTGCTTCTCCATAAAGTACACTATTTGTTGATAAGAAAAGGGTCCCACCAATCATAAGACCGATCCACTGAAATCGTTGTTTAAAAACTACTACCACTTGAAAGAAACATGCTGTTGTAACATAAAATAAAAAGTGCAAAATAAATTATTGTACCGATTGCTCCCCAAAACTAACATTTACTAAATTATATTTTATATCTTGTAAAAGCATTATTTGAAGAAACGAAAACATTGCGGATTGCAAGATGATATAACAAATTGCTCCGATGAAATATTGAATTCTCGTTACACCAAATGAAACAGCTAAACGAAATAGCTCATCTTGAATGATGAAAACACTCCCTACTATAAACAACATAATTGCTATTGACGGGTTATTTATAATTTCGGGTAAATAACCAATGTTCACTCCATTTAAATGCGCAGCATTTAAAGCCCCTTTTATTAATAAGGCTACAATCCAAAATATTAAAATTGCTTTATAATGAAAATTAATATGTAACTTTAACTGTTTCATTAATATCGTCATTCCACTTCACCACCAGTTATGTGAATAAATAATTTTTGTAATGTAATTCTATCAATTGCTAAACCTTCTTTTTCAAGAGAGTAATAATCTTCATTAGAAAGTTCTTCCCATATAACAGCAATACCCTTATTTCCATAAACTTCTCGATTTAATACTTTTTTATTGATCAAGAACTCGTCCACTTTATCCTTTTTCCCTGAAATAATCTGAACTTGTTGTAATAAATCTTCTACCAATGATTGAACAACTAATCTTCCTTCTTTTATGATTATCACATCTTCAATCACATGGGTTACTTCTTCTACTAAATGTGTTGATAATATAATTGTTCGTGGATACTCACCGTAATCTTCTAGTAGTAGACTATAAAATAATTCACGGTGTGCTGCGTCTAAACCTGTAGTTGGTTCATCAAAAATAGTAATTGGTGCTCTACTTGCTAATCCTTGAATAATTCCTACGACTGTTTGCATACCATGGGATAGTTTATGGTATTTCTCTGTCATATTCAGCTTAAATTTATCTGCCAGTTCTTCAGCATAAGCTCCATCCCAATTTTTATAAAACATGCTACACATCTTAAAAATTTCTTTTACTTTATAGCTTAAATGTGCCTCTTCTTTTACTCTAATAAAACAAATATTTTGCATCGCTTTACTATTCTCAAAAACATGTTCGCCAAATATTGATACGCTTCCACTACTTGAAGTAATTTGACCTGCAAGTAAATTTAATAGTGTCGTTTTTCCTGCTCCATTTCTCCCAAGCAAACCATATATTTTATGCTCTTCCAATGAAATCGTAACTTCATTTACAGCTACTTTCTTTTTATATTTTTTCGTTATCTCTTTCGTTTCAAGTGCAATCATTCCTCTTTCCCCTCCTTCGTAATTTTTTGAATCATATCCATCAATTCATCTTTTGATATTTCTAGCACTTTTGCTTCTTCCCACACTTTCGGTAAATATTCGGTCATAAAAGTGTTTTGTCTTTTTTTTAGTACGACTTCTTTCGCTCCCTTTGCAACAAACATCCCGATCCCTCTCTTTTTATATAAAATCCCTTCATCCACTAATACGTTTACCCCTTTAGCTGCAGTAGCTGGATTTATTTGTAACATCTTCGCAAATTGATTTGTTGATGGAACTTGTTCTTCTTCAAGTAATATGTCTTTTAAAATATCTGATTCAATCGTTTCTGCAATTTGCAAGTATATTAATTTATTTTGCTCCAGAGTAGGTTTCATAATTTCACCACCTTAGGTTCATAGGTTCATTACTTATGTAATTAACCATATCACATAAACATATTTATTTCCATAAATTTCTTTTACAAAAAAAGAGAGTCATTCTTAAACGAATGACTCTCTCTCTAAAATTTCGCAGTTTCAACTCTTGTTCTCAAATTCTTTTCATTTATACCATTTTGACAAAAGTTAAATTGTTTTCCTTTTATCAACTTTGTACGATCTACTATTTGCCCTAAATGATAACTTGTATGCTCCACTAAATGTAATAAACTATGAAGATCAATATGTCTTTTTTCTTCCCATACTTGTATATATTCTGTTCCCCATTCATCAAATACTTCTTCAACGTACTGTAGCAAAAGCTCAGTACGTTGTCGCTTTACTGGAAAATACTCCTCAATTCCCTTTTCAAAGACTATATTTGGATTTTTATAACGACTAGTATTTCTCTGTATATGTTCACAAATATGTAGTATGATTCCACCAATTGAATTCACAGAATCCCCTTGTTTCCATAAATCTTCTTCACTAACGAAGCTAATTACCTGTATTAACTTAGGTAAATAATGATCTTGCATTCGATGATAAGTAATTTTATATACTAACTCCACCTATTTTCCTCCCATCATTTCAACTGCTGTACTGGATACTTTACAAATAAAGCATTCCTAAACTCTTTATCATTCATAAGCATTGTAATTTCTTCGTTATTTTCGTTAAGAAACTTTACCACTTCCTTTTTGTCCCATATATCATTTTCTTTTGGGAAATTATCAAATTTTTCATACAGGATTGATAGTATTTCTTCTCTTTTTATCGTGAAATTTTTATTTTCTACTTGAAACTCGTAGCTTTTCGCATTTGGTACTAAAATCGCTAAATAAATAACGTTAAAGAGAAAATTCTTCTCCATCGTATCCTTACCATCAAACCAATACGTCTCAACCATGTCTTCTGTCAAAGTTCCATTTTCTTTTGCACCATAGTACACCTTTATACTTTCATTCTCTAAACTAATACTTTGAAATGTATCACCACCGGGTAAATGATTAACAATTGCAACTACATCTGAGTTATTCCCAACATATGTCCCCGCATATTTCTTAAAATCACCAGGTTTCACATCAGATATTTCTTTTATTCTTTCTCCGCTAGAACAAGCAGTAATAAATAAAAAAATTGTTAGCATAACAACTACAATACGATGCATATATTTCATTTAGCATCCCCCATTTTTATCGATATTTCGTTAATTACAATACATCTTCTCAAAACCCTTTAAAATATACGCATTTTAATCAAAATTAAAAATTTTCACTTTTCCTATTTACAATTATCCATTAATTGTATATAATTACTAACGTAAGAAAAATATTCTAAAAGGAGGTCGAAGGAAATGATGAAATTACAATTGCATGCTTTAACTTTAGCGTTAACTGCACCTATGTTTTCTGGACAATTAAATATGAATTCGACCAACCTAATGGAGAATTGAAAATCGTACATTATTTCGATTAATTCATAAATTCGCCACAGGAGGTCGTATACTTTCCTGTGGCTTTTTCACGCCCTGCCATAGGAGAACTATATCTTCCTGTGGCTTTTTTGTGCGATTTTTTAGCCTCTTACATCATTTTTTTAAGAAAGGAGCAACATTCGATGACTATTAGCGTATTGTTTTTAAGTATTACGATTCAAAGAAATAAAATTTCTAAAGATGAAATGTTTCATAATGAGCAAATAGAAAAAGCTATGAATGATGTTAAGGAGCGCCAAGCACTTTATTGTGATCACATGTAATTCCTTTTCGAAAGGAGGAATTCATTTATGACTTTTCATATTTTCTTTTTTACGACTGTACTTCAGAAGAATACTTTAACTGAAGCTGAAATCAATCGTAAACAACAAATAAAACAACTGACTGATAAAATGACTGACATTAAAAGTTCATATTATACACATATGTATTAAAAATATATTTTTAAGGAGCACTTTCCTAATGAAATTTAAAGCATTCTTTTTAACGATTACCATTCAAAAACATAAGCTTTCTCAAAGTGAGATTTTACGTGAGCAACACATTCAATATATTATGGACGAAGTAAAAGAGCGTCAAGCTTCTTCTTACACACGTCTTTTCTAAATTAATTATAAAAGAGCAATACCTTCATGAAATTTAAAGCATTCTTTTTAACGATCACTATTCAAAAACGTAAACTTTCACAGAAAGAGATTTTACGTGAGCAACACATTCAAACTATTATGGACGAAGTAAAAGAGCGTCAAGCCTCTTATTACAGCTGTCTTTTCTAAATAACTTTTAAAGGGGTAATACACTTATGAAATTTAAAGTATTCTTTTTAACCATTACGATTCAAAAAACTAAGTTCTCCAACAGTGAAATATTGCATGATCATCAAATTAATAAAGCTATGGAAGATGTAAAAGAACGTCAAAGTCACTACTGTAGCCATCTATAATTCCTTTCGAAAGGAGGAATGTATCATGAAGTTTCATCTTTTCTTCTTAACGATTACAATCCAGAAAGAAATCTTTTCTGAAGATGAATTAAAACAAGAGCAACAATACAAAAAGATTATGGACGAAATCCGAGATCATAGAAGCAAATACTACACTCACCTATAATCCTTTAAAAATATAAAACTTGAAAGGAGTCGATTATGATGTTGATAGCACGTTGTAAGGAAATGATTTGGATAGTTCAGAGGGATTCCACATAGTTTTATTGGAGCTATATCATACAACTTTAACGTTATATTTGATATGTAATAAATATACAATAAAATTGCATTTGTACACTTTTTGACTTTGGTTAATAAACAAAAGATACACCACTTAAAAAGCGGTGTATCTTTCTAAACATATACTATTTTCGATTACTTCGTTTCGTCTTAAACAATCTCACTAAGTTCGATACAACTGTTTTCGTTACTGCATACACTGGCACCGCCAAGATCATTCCGATAATTCCCGCAAAGTTACCTACCCCTAAAATTAAAATAATAATTGTTAACGGATGGATATTTAATTTTGAACTCATAATACGGGGTGAAATGATGTTACTTTCAAATTGTTGTACAATTGTTACGATAATAATTACGTACAACGCTTGCATCGGAGATACGAACAAACCTACAATAACAGCTGGTGCTGCACCGATAAATGGACCTAAGTTAGGAATTATATTTGTAAATGCAGCTATAATTCCTAAAACAAAAGCGTACGGTAAATCGATAATTAAATAACCGATAAAAGTAAAAGCACCTACAAATATACAAACGAGCGCTTGCCCTTGAATATATGCAGATAATGTTTCGTTCGTTTCCTTAATGATACGAAGCCCTTCTTCACGGTATGACTCTGGTAATAAACTTACTGCTTTTCCTGGAAACGCATGTCCATCTTTAAACATATAAAATAAAATGAACGGTACTGTAAAAATAACTAATGCGACGTTCGTTATGATACCAAATAAAGCCGTTGCACTCGACGTAATGGTGTTTGGTATATCCTTTAAGTATTCAATTGCATTTTTTTCAATTGTTTCAATGGAAACATAATTTTGTGTAGATAACCATTCAAACAATCTATGATGGGATAAATCTTGTATGTATAGTTTTCCCTCTTTTATATAGCCTGGCATATTTTTCACTAAATCCATTAGCTGTTGTGAGATCGTTGGAACAACTACCCCAACGCCAACCGCAGTTAATGTTATGATAAAAAGATATAACAGTAAAATCGCTAAATTTCTAGGTACTTTTTTCTCCTCTAAAAAAACTAACACCGGATTAAATATGAAGTATAAAAATAACGCGATTAAGATTGGGAAAAACAGCGTTGATATGAAGATACCAATCGGTTGAAATAGAAACGATATTTTTGTGCAAATAAATATGATCGCTACAACCATTAGCACTTCTAATGTCCAAAAGTGCACTTTCGATTTCAAAAAAACGTCCTCCTTTAAACTAGCACTTCTCTTCATTGTACCAAAATAAGTAACAATTTCACATAATATTTTCCTTTACAATATTCCAAAATACCAATAAATACACTACAATAAGATTACATACAAATTTGCAGGTAAAGGTGATAAAAATGACACAATGCATCATTTGCAGAAAAGATACGAAAGAACTTAGTGAACAATATGTCATCCCAGAAATATTATGTGGATATTATTTCACAAACTCAATTTGTGATACTTGTTATGAACAAATGACAACAAATATTGATCGCCCCTTAATCCGGCATAAATTAAGTCAGTTTAAGATTGAACACATGAAAAAACAGATTGACTCCCCGCTCTATACGAATGAGCATGGTGAGGAACTTGCAGCGGCTGAGACAGATGTTGTTGAAGTAAGTGACGAAATACTTTATTCCAATGCATTAATTATGAAACTATGTAAAAAGCACGATATTTCACTACATAATGAAATTTGGAAAGAAGAACGTGTAACGAAAGTAGCTAGCTCTATTCAACGTGAATTACTTTTAGATAACCGTAAGTATAAAATGAGTGTATTAAAAATGGCTTATACTTTCGCTGTACAAGCAGTCGATGGCTATTTTGAAGATCCAGATGCGATTGATATTTCTAGCATCCTATCAAATGCCGACTTCATGGAATTAAAAGAAAAGAGCATTGTTCGCGATTTAAGCAAAAGTTCTTTATGGAATACATTAAATACAAATAGTGAAAACCACTACTTTATTTTATTAAGTGATAAAGATGGCCTGTTCTGTTTCATTCGTCTATTTGATATTTTTGATGTTGTCGTTCATTTATCAGAAAAGAGATATGAACTTCCATCACCAATTGTCGGCGTAAATGATGTAAATAAGCAAAAATTTTACGTTCAAACTTTAAAACAGTATATGGACGGGCTCTTTAAAGAAAAGTCACCTTCTATTTAATTAAAAACAGAACATACGGTCTCCTTTCTTGATGAAAAGACACTGTGTTATAATAAGTGTGAAAAGAACAATACAATCACATAAACCAATTATAAATTGTATATAAATAAAAAAGACTAGTGTGCGGCTACACACTAGTCTACGTAACTTAGCAGATTGGATTGTTCATTTATCCTATTTGTTTCTTACAAACAAAACAACCCACATTCTATTGGCATAGGTGGGTTGTTATTTTTTGAGCTTGTCTATTAAAACGACGACGAATGTTAACAATGCAACGAGAAACAGTCCACCTTGCAGTAACAACGCTATTTCACTCACTTATTATCACCCCCCTCCTACTTAGAGAAGTGATAATTGAACAACCAACCGTACCTTAAGTTACTATTTAATTTTACCATATTTTCTGATAGTTTACGATGAAAACCCGCAAGTGATTTACTTGCGGGTTTTTTCTCACTATTTTTTTAATGCATATGCATCAGCTATCATTTCACCAACAATTTTATTTTCTTGCTTCTTATCTTCCTTCAATAAAGGAAATAACAGTTCTGCCACTTCATATGCCTCTTCTAAATGAGGATATCCTGATAAAACAAATGTATCAATTCCTAAAGCTTCATATTCTTTTATTCTATTTGCTACTGTATGCGGATCTCCAACAAGCGCAGTACCTGCACCACCTCTTACAAGCCCGATGCCAGCCCATAAATTAGGACTTATCTCTAACGACTCCCGTGTACCTTTATTTAAATGGGTCATTCGCTTTTGACCAACTGAATCATATCTTGCAAATGTCTTTTGAGCAAGCTCAATTGTCTCATTATCTACATATTGAATTAAACGTTCTGCCTCTTCCCACGCTTCTTCTTCTGTTTCTCTTACAATTACGTGTAATCTAATGCCAAATCGCACTGAACGTCCCTTCTCTTCTGCCAGCTTTCTTACTTCCTCTATTTTCTCCTTCACTTGCTCTGGTGGCTCGCCCCACGTTAAATATACATCACTATGTTCTGCTGCAACTTCCTTTCCAGCAGCGGATGATCCTCCAAAATATATAGGAGGGTATGGCGTTTGCACTGGCGGGAACACAACTTTACTTTCCGTAACTTTAATATGTTTTCCTTCTAAAGAAAATGTTTCACCTTGCAATGTCGATTTCCAAACTTTTAAAAACTCATCAGCTGCTTCATATCTTTCATCATGCTCAAGATACAATCCATCTCCTTGTAATTCAACTGGATCTCCTCCAGCGACTACATTAATAAGTAACCTACCGTCTGAAATTCTATCAAATGTAGATGCCATCCTTGCTGCTACTGTCGGTGACATTAGTCCTGGTCTAACTGCTACTAAAAATTTTAATTTCTCTGTTTCAGCAGCAAGTGCCGACGCTAATACCCATGGATCTTCACAACCTTGGCCAGTTGGAAGTAACACACCTGTATATCCTAAATAATCTGCTGCCTGTGCAACTTGTTTATAATAACCATACTCAGCTGCTCTTCCTCGTTTTGTCGTTCCTAAATATCGTCCATCTCCATACGCCGGAATAAACCATAATAATTCCATACCTTTACACACCCCTTATTTATTTTGAAACGTACACTAAACTACTCTATATAAATTACCCCTAATAATTTATATGTTAATTTCCTATCTCACCTTTATAATTATCTCGCCATCTTAAAAACTTCACTTCTAGTAAACGTACGAGTGAATCCGAAAACTTCCCAACGAATGCAAAGATGATAATACCAACAAATACGATATCTGTATTTGAAAATTGCCTTGCATCCATTATCATATAGCCAATACCTTCTGTAGATCCCATAAGTTCTGCGACTACTAAACTCACCCATGCAACTCCTAATGATAATCTTGCTCCTAGTAAAAGGTTAGGTAATGCGGCAGGTAAAATTAATTTTGTAATTAATTTTCTTTTACTAAACTCTAACACTCTCGCAACATCAAATAATTTTGAATCTACACCTCGTATTCCTAAAAATGCGTTTACGTATAAAGGAAAAAATGCACCGTCTGCAATTAATAATACTTTTGATGTTTCTCCAAAACCGAACCATAATACGAAAAGCGGTGCAACAGCTAAGTGAGGCACAGTTCTTAACATTTGTACTGACGGATCTAAATATTGCTCACTTCTCGTTGAAAATCCAACAATTGTTCCTAAAATAATTCCTAAACTCCCGCCAATAAAGAAACCAGCCGCAGCCCTGAATACACTAATACTTAAATGACCGAATAACTCTCCTGTTTTTATAAGTTCTTGAAAAGCTAAAAATATATCCAATGGCGTTGGTAATACTGTTTTAGAAACTAGATCGAATACGCCCGCTAACTGCCAAATAATTAATACGATAATCGGTATCGTAATCGCTCTTACTAACACTTTTACATTCGTCTTTCGTACTTTCTTTACATTGTTTTTGCCAATCGTTATACTCGCCCTTTTCATAAAAGCTTTCGTATTTTCCAATTTACAAAACCTCTTTTCATTTCGCCTTTACTGCTTTTTCTACGAAAGAATTATCTACAACTTTATCTGTCTTAATTTCTTTCTTTATAGAACCGAGTTTATATTGAAAATCCGCTGTCTTTTGCTGTTCCTCTATTATTTCTTTCGTTACTGGAACTAAAATTGGTTTGTCATGATCAAACACTTCTTTTACAATTTCAGCATCTATTTTCTTTGCAGAAGTATATATTTTTATTGCTTCATCTAAGTTTGACTCTTGCCATACTCGTGCTTTTTCATAAACTTTGAGAAACTTCTCAACTAATTCTGGATGTTCTTTTGCAAACTTTGTTCTTGCAATTAAAAACTCTGGTGAAGAAACATTTAATCGTTCACCATCTGTAATAACCTTTGCTCCTTTATTTAACGTATGTAGTGAAATGAATGGATCCCAAATGGCCCATGCATCTACTGATCCTGATTCAAATGCGGGCTGCGCTTCATCTGGTTGCAGTTGAATGACATTTACATCTTTCGCATTGATACCTTCTTTTTCTAACGCTCGATACAATAAATTAAATGCGCTACTTCCTTTTGCTACGGCAATTTTTTTACCTTTTAAATCTTTTACACTCGTAATCTTGCTATCTTTTTGTACAAGAATTCCAGTGCCTTTCCTCGCATAACTTGTATTAGCAATTTCGGTAAATTCAATACCTGCTGCTTGCGCGGAAATAACTGGGGAGTTTCCAACTTCGCCAAAGTCTAATCGGTTTGATGCAATCGCTTCAAAATAGGGAGGTCCGCTTTGAAACTCTGTCCATTTCACTTTAACTCCTTCTTTTTTAAACTCTTCTTCAAACCATCCTTTTTTCTGTGCTAATAGTAGTGGGCTTAACCCTTGCTGTATACCAATTTGTACTGTTACATCTTCTTTCTTACTACTTGCTGTACTTTTTTCGCATCCGAATAAAAATAAAGATATAGCTAAAGTAAAAGAAAGAACTTTAAATTTCTTATACATAAATACTCACCCTTTCCCTATATACTGGGTTGAATCAATCCTCCATGCTCAAACTGCTGTAATACTTTCTTTCGAATTTCTTGGAATGACTCCGAAGTTTTACTACGTGGATAAGGTAGATTATTTTCAATTAGTTTATATATTTTTCCAGGCTTTGCACTCATGATGACAATTCGGTTCGAAAGATATATCGCTTCATCTATATCGTGTGTAACAAATATCATTGTCGTTTTCTTTTGCTCCCAAATATTCAGCAATACTTCTTGCAAATGACTTCGCGTAAACGCATCCAGTGCTCCAAAAGGTTCATCGAGTAATAATACACTTGGGTCTCTTAATAAAGCTCTTGCAATCGCAACGCGTTGTGACATCCCACCTGATATTTCTTTCGGATATGATTTTTCAAAACCATCTAACCGAACAATTTCAACCCATTCCTTTACCTTATCTTTTACATACTTATCTTTTAACGACAAATCTGCAGCAATATTTTCTTCAACTGTTAACCACGGAAATAAGCGATGTTCTTGAAAAATAAAACCTTGTTTCTTACTTGGTTTTACGATTTTCTCCCCATCAATAATAATTTCACCTTCAAATTCGTTATCTAATCCCGCAACAATTTTCAAAAGCGTACTTTTCCCACAACCACTCGGTCCGATTACAGTGACAAAATCGCCTCTCTCTAATTGGAAATTAATATCTTCTAGCACTTGAACCGTACCAGTTTGTTTCGAAAAATATTTTGATACTCCATCGATTGAAACAGTCACTATTTCTCCTCCTTGAAATGATTCATCTAAATGAACAGATTCAGTATTTATATAATAAAAAAACCAAAGGCATTTCATTTTGTAATGAAATGCCTTTGGTTTTTCCAATCAGCTATTATAGAATTAACTACATACTATACAAATATTTCCGATAAGTCAACTAGGTTTTAATGAACGATGTTTATTTTTTATAAATTGTTGCAGTTTCTATAATGATTTTTGGAAGTAATTCTTGAATTGTATGTAACACTGTATGCAGAGCTTTTTGTACATATCCATCTTCAAAGTGTTCTAACGGTTCAGGTAATTCATCCTCATCCAATATGCAAAATTCCCCACTTGGAAGTACCATAATATCAAGGATTAAATCTTCAAAGGATACCACTTCATCCGTTATACATGTATTCTTTACAATATTAAAATAAGAACCTAAATAACTCCCATCCTGATCTCTCCAAACATATAAATTATATGGACGATTCCTCCAGTAATATGCAACTGTATAACTTCCTTTCGGGATCGTTAACTTCGTATCGTTTGCTGTCATAGTAAAAGAGTACTGTACTTCATGATACAAAACAATTTTATCTGGCTGCGTTTCTATTAGTAAACAAGCATGATCTACAGTTGAAGCATCATAGCGAATTTTCCTTTCAATAATTTCAATTCCTGACGTACGTAAGCAACTCATTTTCAAAATTCCCCTTTAGTTGTAGTTCTTTCATTATAACCCTTTTTCCACTAAGAAGCTGTTTAGTGAATTCGTTTCTTGTTTTATTAATATACTCTCATTTTCTTGCCCACAAAAAAAGCTCCTTCTAAGTTAGAAAGAACTCCAGTTGTATCATTATTTTATAACCCATGATTTATACACCTTTACTTCTAAACGAAACTTAGATTCTGTTAACCACTCTACAGCACTACATACAAGAGGAGATGAATTATCTTCAGTAATACTTTCTAGCGGAATCCATCTAGCTCCTATTGAATCTTGCCCTTCAAATTGTTCCGGTACTTTAAATTCACCTTCGCACCTTTCAACAACGTAAAAAACTGCGATATGATGAACATGTGTGTACTCCTTGAATTTTGATGGGAATTGAAAATCAACTGTACCTATTTGGTTTACTACCTTCACTTTCAGCCCAGTCTCTTCTTTCATCTCTCTATGAAGTCCAGCTAGTAATGATTCTCCTTCTTCTAAACTACCACCAGGTAAATCATACCGATTTCTATAGGGACCTTTTATTTTATCAATTACTAATATGTTATTGTTTTCGATACAAATGCCATACACACCAAACACACGATGAAAATTAGAAGCATTATTCATGTTTCAACTTCTCCGTAACCATATCATAAAACTTCCATTCCTCATCAACATTTAAGTGAACACGACTTACTGTTTTAGAAAATCCATATAACAATTGCGCTTCCACTGGTTCTTTTAGTGTAATTTCAAATGCTGGAGGTTCCTTTATAAATTCCATCACTGTTGCGTCAAGAAACTCTTTCTCTTTCTTTAAAAACTCTCCTTTATAAAACGTAATTTTATCAATTTGTGTAAATGGTATAATAATTTTCTTTCCTAATCCAATTTGAATGATTATTTCTTTTTCCGCAACAATAATTGAATTTTTTCGCATTGCTTGTATTTCAGCTAAAAAATAAATCATTGCGTATACGTTTAAAATAAGTAAAATCCATGCTACTACTGGGTTCCATTGATGAAGTAAATAATGAAAACCGATACTTTCTATTAAGGTTGCATGGATGATCATGATATATACACCTATTGCACCAGTCTTTTTATGATATGAATATACGCATTCACCTTCTGGTACTTTTACACGCCACGATAAAAATGCATAATAGATTAACTTACACTCTGTTACAATGATATCTATTAATTTATTTCTTTTCATAGTGTCGTCAAACGCAGCATCAATTGCATAAGAAAATAAAGAATACTCACTTTTATATTCTTTATATTTTTGTATTATGTTAGGAAGCTTTCTAACAATTTTATATAGAAGGAATAACTCTAAACATACAAAAGCAATTTCTCCTACAACTATAATATAAGAAACGTATGAAAAAGCTTGTAAATAGTCGCTTGGAATAATAAATCTTGCAAATATATAACCAGCTATTACAACAGGAAATATATACGTTAACGAGTACCTTTTTCGAATAATAAAGAAATACGTAATGATTGGAATTACAATCATACAATCTAATATTGATCCAAGGACAACTTCTTTCGGAGCAGCTGGTACAATCGGAAGAGCATATAATAAATAATTTGATAACAAGATTAAAGATACGAGTCCAATCCATATGCCTTTTCGCCTTCGCGAAAGTGTGACATTCATACTTTCACTCCTCTATTTAAAAACCTCATTTAAATGGTCTTTATAAAATGAAATAGCACGTTCAAATTCTTTAACTTCTTCTACTTTTACGACTGTTTCAAGTAATAATTTCATTGCGGATTCATGATCACTTACGTTATATTTCGCTAATGACAAAAATACTTTCATCACATCATTATCTGGAAACTGCTGCAAACCTGTTTCTAAAACAGTAATTGCTTTGTCATACTCACCTATACAACGATATGTACTACCAAGACCGATATATGCCCCGCAAAGCGACTCGCCTTCAAGACCGTTTGCAATTGCCTGTTCATAATATGGCATAGCTTCTGTTTCCAGCCCCATTACATCATGTATCCAGGCACATTGATAAAGTACTTCTGCATCCCTCGTAAAGTTCGTTAATCCAATGAGTATCTCTTTAGACTGCGCATATTTCTTTTCTTTCCGGAGTTTAATAGCTTGCTTTAATAAATGTTCCATAGAATTCACTCCTCACCAATTATTCTATGTATCCATATTGAATGGTTAACGTTTGTATCAAAGCAAAAAGTTTCGCTTACCAATATATACTATGCGGATTCACTCTTATCCAAATACTTGAAATTATAAAGCAGTAACGTGATTACATAGTACTTCTAACCTTTTGACAATTTCTTTCGCTGTTTCATCTTTTCCATTACATAACTTCCCTTTACCGTCTTGTCCAATTACATAGTGTGCGGCTCCGCGCGAATATAAAGAATGTGGTGAATTTGCAATCATTACACTCGCCTTCGCTTCTTCCATTCTATTTTTCGCTCTTTCAAACAGTTCTTCTTCATTTACGTCGCTTTCAAGTTTAAAGCCAACGAGTACAGTTTCTGAATCCCACTGTTTTATTTGTTTTAATACTTTCGGTGCCTTTTGAAAATGTATAATGGGCGCTATATCACTTGAGATTTTTCCATTCATATTAAGAACATTGCCCTCTTGATCACAAATTTTGTCCACAATCCAATCAGATCCAGCCGCTGCCATAATAACCGCATCGACTTTTTCATGCGTAATGATACTTTTCATTTTATCTTGCAAATCAACAATTCCTTCAAATGGGTGTAATTCTAATTGATTGTTTATATCATTCGGTTTCTCCGCAAAATAACCATGTAAATATATAACATAGGCCCCTTTACTTATAAGCTCTTCGGCAATTATTCTTCCAATTGTTCCTTTTGCCATATTCGTATGACCACGAACTTGATCCCATTTTTCTAAACAACCACCGCTTGTAATTAATACCTTTTTCCCCTTCATCGTAACCATCCCTTACTAATTTTTCTTACGAAACCATTCTGTTCCAAAGTCAACTATATCACGTTGTTTCATAAGACGGCACTTTGCGTTTCCTATTTTCCCTATTTTCACAGTTCCTTTTTGCTCAAATTCCACACCAATTTCTACAAATTTGTCAGAATCATAATCCATATCAACAAATTCTTTCCACACTCTTTCACCATTTTCTATAATGGGTGCCCCTACTTTTATTAACTCACATGCACCAGAACGTACTTCTGATAAATGTACAGAAGTATTGGAATCATATCCAACACCAATTAATAATATGTATCCGTCTAAATCGTATATTTTTCTTAATGGAGATTCTTCTCCTAAACTCATTGATAGTGACTGATTCATCGTTATTTCTGCTGCATGTCTTCCCCATGCAGCAAAACTTCCTAATGGATGGTTACTACGTACTACATTCGGATATGTACGAAAACATTCAACTACTTTTCCCATTGCCCTTGTTGGTGTTATATGTGGCTCAAATGCTGGAACGTTATCCCGAATAATTTGCCACCATTCTTCAGGTACAGGTGGTCTTGACCAATGTTTCGGATCAGATAAATCCGAAGACTGAGTTGGCATAATAATCGTTCCCTCTTCTGTAATAACCTCCATTAACGCCTCTACTACTGCAACTGCTCCGCCTGATACCCAGCCAATGGAACTTAACGAAGAATGTACAATAACTGTCATTCCTTTTTCTAATCCTAATTTTCTTAAATCATTTGTAATTGTTTTGATTGTATTTGGCAATTGCGTACTTGCCACTATGTCATTCATTTTCACGATTGTTCCCCCATTTATTTTAAACTACTACATACATATATTATCATATTTTTCTTAATTTTTAACTTAATCATTTTATCTATGCAAAAAATGAAGGCGTTACATCAAAAACATAAAAACACTATATACAAACAAAGAGCTCACCAAAAATGATAAGCTCTTTGTTTCATTTATCCTTCAATTGTAACTCCAGTAAACATCGATAAATTTCCTGTTATTTTCTCACCTACACGTAAAAATAAACCAGCAGCTCTCCCGCTAATACAGTGTGAACCAATTAATAGTTTACCAGTATACGGACCGTCCCACGTGTCAATTGTATAGTCTGGCATTTCTATGTATTGCTGATATATTTTCCGCTGTTCAAAGTAATACTCTGTTTTATCTTCAGCTAATAGTTCATTATTTTCGTATATAGATACTCCTCCGCCTTCACGGCCGTATAAAGGTTTAGAAACATAGGATTCATTTCTTTCTATAAATGGTTTATTTGTAAAATATGTCGGTAGGAAGTATTTCTGAATGATTCCTCGCTCCTCTTCCTTAAAGAAAACTTCTTCTTCGTAAAGTTGCCAAATTAATGCGAGTACACTTTTATTTTGCATAAGAAAAGCAGCTGGTGGATTAATGATTTTCACTCTGCCTTGCGCTATATGATCTAAAAACTGGAGTCCAATTCTTTTCCCGCTTTTATCAGCATCTGAAACTAAATATTCAATTGGATATAGTCTATATAAATAATGAATTCTCTCACCATTTGGCGTATATATACCATCATCTGCAACGACGATATCTTGTATACCTATATAATCTGTTGATTGATCTAAACAATAGCTTCTTAAAAATTGAACCGTTTGATGGTCTTCATCATGCCAATCATAACTCGTAAAATAAATCGTTTCTCTAGGATCTATACTATAGTCATGTTTAATTTGTTCCCACGCCTGCACAATATGCTCTTCTATATGATTTGGATGATTTACATCGTGATAACGGCATAATACTTCATTTGCGACAGATGGCTCTAAATAGCCTGTGGGTGTATCACAATTTACTTCTATTAACTTTATATCTTCACCATTTACGATAAAGTCAAACCTTGTAAAATATGAAAACAAACCTGTATGTTTCATTCTCGCAATTTCCCACGTTTCAGCTGGAAATCCTAATTTTTGAAAATCTTTTGTCGTATTGAGAATGTATTGATACGTTCTATATAGCACATACATAATTTCTTCTGTCGCTTTTGAAATAGCAGTATAAGTTTTTATTGGCATACGATACATACCTGTTGCCATATATTGATTCCATTCTTCATTTTCTAATAGACTCGGCCAAGTAAACCCATTCCGACCAGCCTCTTCTGCAAGTGAAAACCATACTTTCATATACTCTTTCTGCTCTTGTTCTGTATACATGATTCTATTATCCTTTCGTGTTATGATCCGGCTGGCGCTTTTGCATTCCCAATTCCACTAGAACCAGAATTCACTTTCGGCGCATTTGTATCTGGTGTTACTTTATTTGATGGATTTGGCTGCTGTTTATTTAAATCTACTTTATTGGAAGATTTATTATTGTTGCTGTTAGTTCCGCCGTAATACCCTCCACCACCGCTGCCTCCAGTTCTACTTTGGTCTTTTTCACGATACGGAATAATATTATTTGCATACGGTTTCTTCATTATATTCGGTTTTACTGTATAATTCATATTTGAAGTTCTGCTTGCTAATAAATATCCTGCAACGAACGGCAGTATCGGTAAATGTGAATTTTCATGATAAGAAGAAAATGACGGATTATTTTCCTTACATAACTCATCTTTTTCTACATTTTCATTAGTTGGAGCTTTATCATCACAATTTAATCTTTCTTGTTCATTTCCTTGTTTTGCACCATCTGTTTTAACAGCAGTACTTTCTTGCTGGGCAGTATCTTCTTCATAATCGCCACAGCCCGTTAATAAAAAAGATGATACACCTATCGAAGTAGCAATTTTTATAAATTTACTTTTATCCATTCTCATGTGTTATACACCTAATTTCTTTTATCTATATTTTTCCAGTTACCCATATTATATAATATAATTATTATTTTTTTCAAACTATACTCAACATGTATATTTACATATTTTCAATGCTATTCTTCCAGATAGCATTGAAACCTTTCGACTCCCGGATATTTTTCTACTAAACTTTTAACCTGAAAACCAATTTTCTTATAAAATTCTACTGCCTCTTTGTCTGTCTCTGCTTCTACATAAGTCAATTGATGTATTCTTAATACTTCCTTTATCATTTGCCACGCAATTCCATTATGACGATATTGTGGAACGACTGCTATGTGGCATATTCTCGCTTTATTTGCTCCTTTTATTTCAATACCTATACAAGCTTTTTCTTCATATTTATAAAAAGTACCTTTATTCTTTTCATAAAATAAAACTGCTTTCTTTAAGCTAGTTTCACTTGGACCAATTGCATACTGTAATACATGTAAAATTGGATTTTTTTCAATTTGTTCAACGCGTTTTAATTTCATTCTTCCATCCCTTTCTATAAAAAAAGACTAGCTCTTTATAAAAAGAGCTAATCTCATTACGCCGTTATCTTTTCTTCTTTCTTCACAACGACCGCTACATAACTATGTAGTATCATTCCGACAATAACAAGACTCATACCAATCCAAGATAAAGATGACGGAATTGGAGCAGATAGTAAGATGAGCTCTCCTACTAGCGCAAATAAAACTTCACCGGATTGTGTTGCTTCTACTGTCGCTAGTTTTTGCGGATCATCTTTTACAAGATCTGTCGCAAAGAAGAATAATACTGTAGCGATTAAACCAGAACTAACTGCTACTATAAAACATTGGAAAACTTGGCTACTTGACGGTAGACCACCTGTTGATACTTCATAACCAGATAGTAAAAACCAAAATGGTAAGCTTGCTAATGTCATACCGAGAACTCGCTGAAATACATCTAATTCCCCTTTACAAACTTGCATCATTTTTCGATTTCCAAGAGGGTATGCAAACGCTGCAATAAGTACAGGAACTACACATAAAACGGTTTCACGAGTTCCTAATGAAGAAGCATGTTCTACTTGCATAAGTACAACACCGCATAAAATAATACCCGACATAACTAATTCCTTCATTGGGAGTTTTTTATGTAACGGATCTACCGCAAAAAATGGTGTTAACAAAATCCCTGCGACGATTGTAATTTGCCATGTTGATGCAACGAGCCAACCAGGTCCGAAAGCTCCAGCAAAACTAAGTGGTGTATAGAAGAGACCAAATCCAACGATACTCCAAACTAACCATTCTTTCGGATTGTTTTTCATATATTGAAAGAGTTGCTTTAAATTTCCTCTATACATGACAATAAGTAAAAGCATTGGAACCATAAAGTAGTACCGTAATGATGCACTCCAAATCCAGCTTCCACCTTCTAGGTCCATTGCCCGATTTAAAACGAAAGTAAAGGCAAAGAAAAATGATGCCAATATCCCTACTGCAATAGCTTTCATTATAAAACCCCTTGTTTAGTTTCTTCTTATACTATACAACAAATTAAATATAATTAAAATTCGAAATCTTTATCTCGTATGCATTCTAGCTCTATATAGTTTTCTTAACTGACTAATATGAGCTTGATGGTACCGACTATGATCAGCTATATGCCATATTCCCCACCTTATAGTCGCATTTTCTCCCTTTTCATAAAAAACCTCTCGTGTTAAATCATTTTCTGTTAGTTTCACACATTCCTCATAAAACATATGTTGCACTGCTTCATAATCTTGCATTAATTGTTGCAACGTCTGTTTTCTTAAACTTGGCAGCTCTCCTGCTTCATTTAACATAGGTCCATATATATTTTCAAGTGCGAGCGGAATTGCTTGTTCTTTTAATCGGTACACCCAATGTAAATCGACAACTGCTAAATGTTGAAGAAGTTGTCCAATACTATTTTCATTATTTTCTGTCCCTTTAAATGACAGTTCTTTTTCATCAGTTCCTTCTACTAACTTTTGCAGTCGTTTAAATGTATCCGTAACCGTCGCATACAAAATCGCTACTTGCGGGTTCATATTTCTTTCCAAACGTAGATCTTTCATATGAAACTCCCCCCTTACAAGAAAAACACCATATGTTCATCATCACTATACACACCATTCATCTTTATAGCTCTCTTTTCAATCCCATACGTTTTAAAGCCCATTGATTCATACAACCTTTTTGCTGGCTCGTTAGTGGATACAACACCTAATGTCAATTGTTCCAAGTTCATTTCTCTTGCTCTTTCAATTGCCTTACGTATTAACTCACGTGCAAGGCCACTTCTTCGATTGCTTGCATCTACATACATCGCAACGATATGACCTTTATGTTTATACGCCTCTTTCTCTTCTGTTAGTAAAGTAACAACTCCAACTAATTGATGATCTTCATTAAAAGCACCAAATGTATAACTAGTAGCAGCTGTTAAATTACTTTCCACTCGCTTAATCGGATTTTCTTGGTGAATCGCCTCTTCATAAGTTGTTACAAATGCCTCAGGGTTTACTTGTAATGCTTGTAAACGTAAGTCCCAATATTTTTTTGCATCTTCTTTCGTAAGTAATCGAATCATATTTCTCTATCTCCCTTTAGTTAACATAACATTTTTATAAACTACTAATTAAAGATTGATATTCTTCTCTTAACATACTATAACGATAGCGATGAATGAACTGCCCTCTACGTAATCGATCATTTCTCATTAACCCTTCGCATACAAAACCAGCCTTTTCATAGCTCTTTCTAGCTTGAAAATTATCTTCATCTACACGTAGCCATACTTTTTCTAATTCAAATTCAAAGAATGCTACATGTAACATACTATATAGGGCAGCTATTCCATACCCTTTACCCCAGTATTCTTTATTACCAATCGCGATTCCCAATTCTGCATTTTTATTTGTTTTATCAAAGTTTTTAAGATCTACCCATCCAATATGTATGCCGTTCTCCGCAGTGATAGCTCTTTGTTCGTAACCATTTTTTCGATTTATACATGCTTCAATCCATTTTTTTGTATCTTCACGAGTGAACGGTGGATATTGATCTGGTACAACTAAATGTTTTGTTACTTTTGTATCTAATGACCATTGATATCGGTCTTCTACATCATCTAGTGTCAGTTCTCTTAATTGAACGAATGGTATATTCATTGTATTATCCCCTTTTTACTTTCCTATACAAAAACCTTCGAACATTCTTCCTCCATACTGTTCTAGCGTTTTTTCTACAAAAGTAATTAATTTTATTTTCTCTCCCGTTGTATAAAAATGATCGAACGCCACTACAAATTGATCTGCGTATTGTTCATCATATTTTCTAAGTACCCTTATAAACCATTTTGAACTTCCAAGCCATTTCCCATTTACTCTTAATACATATTCATGTAATAAATCAGCTAATAAATTCGCGATAAACAACTCTTCTTCTCTTTTTGATGCACCAATAAAATCATCCAAAGTATCTGTAATAAAATAACGCTTCTGCTTCATCATTTCTTCAGTCCATTTAGCTGGTCCTTTATTTAGTAACTCATTCGCTTCGCTTTTTAATTTCTCAACAATTTCATCTTCCCCTTTTAATACAACACCTTCTGCAACTAATTGTGGTAACGAAGGTCTTCCGCGATCACAATCCATTTTAAAAAAGGTTTTTAACGTTTCAAAATTATGTACAAATACCTCAACTGGCCATCCATTACTATAGAAAGATTCTCTATAACAAGATGACAAACTAGGATCTATTATTACAATGTCCAGATCAGATGTTTTTGTCGCTTCCCCTCTTGCAACGCTTCCTCCAAGTAAAGCTACATCACAATCCGGAAAGTGTGATGTAATTATGCTTTTTGCCGCTTCCATTGCTTTCATAACCGTTCCCCTTTTCTTATTTCACTTTCTTTTTTGCAGCTCTTTCTCTCGCTTTTTTTATATACGACTCTGCGTCTGGTGTTTTGCATGACGTTGCCCCGTGATCAACCTGTACTTTTCCAATTTCACGTGCAATTTCAATCGCTTTTCGCTCTAAGTCTTCATTACGAATTCCTATCGCAATTAAAGCACTATTCATTGCTTCTCTTTTTCTATTTTTTTCATTATGTATATTTTCTTTAATCTCATCTAGATAAGGAGAGAAGACATCATCCTGTAACGTTTTATTTTTAATCGCTATATTTGCTAATAAAGACCAGCCTGCTCTTCCAATCCATTCATCATCAGACTTTGTCCAGTCTTCCATTCTTTCTATCGCGATTGGCGACGTACAAATAGCCGTCATTAAAACATCCATTAAACAATAATAATCAACTTCCTGTACCCATTTATTTAGTAGTTCTGTCGTAACTTTTTTTGGATCTAATATCATTGTTGCTAATGTCATTGCATCCATATTTTTTGTTTCCCATAATAAAATTGCTAAATCATGATCTTTTTTTATCTTCTTTTTTAACAATTTTAAATTGGCAAAACTAACTCCGAATAGTGGCTCTTTCGCCCCATGATTTTTATACGTTTTACGATTCTGTTCTGTTCCGTATTCCTCTAGTTGCTGCATTACTTCTTCAAGTAACATATACCCACCTCTTTATTTTTTATGTTGACTTCATATATGTATGTACGATATATTCCACATTACTTTTTGGTTTTCCTATATTTACTTTTTAAATGCGGTATGTGAAATTTTAAAGACACGTTTTCATACAACAGGCACCCTCTTCGCTAGCATATTATGTATACCCCCCACTAACTCACTCATTGAATTTACTATATATGAACAAATCACATGCATTTTCATTCAATTTTTGTTTCATTTTAATAAACCTGCAAAATATTGAAATCTTGCATACTTTTGGACAAACTTTTTTGCACTTGTAAAAAAGTTTTTTTGCAATTACCTCCCTATAATTGCTAATATAGTAGAGTAGAACTTTTATAGAGAGAAGGAAAATTATGCACAATGGAATTCGAATGACAACTTTAGTGAAAAGGGCTATTTTGATTTGCGCGGGGGTATTATTTACATACGAAGCGGCTTTAGGATCAACACATACTGCTCTAGCAAGTACAGAGGATGAAGCAAAATCTGTTCAACTTGTAAGTGAAATTCAATCGTCTCTTGCACCGAAAGAAGCTCCAAAACAATACAATGGGCAAGTTAGAAAAGTAGCTTATTTAACATTTGATGATGGTCCTGGAAAATACACAGCTGAGCTTTTAGATATGTTAAAGAAAGAAAATGCAAAAGCAACATTCTTCCTTATTGGTTCAAATGTAAAAGCTTTTCCTGATCTTGTAAAGCGTGAAGATGCTGAAGGCCACTACGTTGGGATGCACAGTATGACTCATAACTACAAGAAACTTTACACAGAAGGTCATTACGTAGATGAGATGAAAGAAGATCAAGGATTAATCGCTGGCGTTCTAGGTAAATCACCAGTATTAACTCGTCCTTCTTACGGCTCAATGCCAGGATTAAACGAAGCGCTTCGCAACAAAGTTGTTGAGAATGGGCTAAAAGTTTGGGATTGGACAATTGATTCATTAGACTGGAGATATAACAAAATGCCGGTTGACGCTGCATCAGCTAAAATTGTAGAAAACGTTATTAATGGTGCAAACAAGCCAACAGAAGTTATCCTTATGCACGACATTCATCCACAGTCCGTAAAAGCAGTACCTGGTATTATTAAAGGGCTGAAAGAAAAAGGATATGAATTAGAAGCCTATAGTGAAAACGAACACTTCCCATTAAACTTCTGGCACGATAATCGTATGTAATAAAAAGACTTGATTTCCTTTAACTAGGAATCAAGTCTTTTTATCGTTTTTGGAATTACTCCTCTCATATTCGACTCAAACTCCACTTTCTCTAATATCAATAAAAATTACAAATCACATGAATTTAACTTGAAAACATCACATGTTATACTATAATCTAGTTTAAATAAGTAGGTGTCATATGATCGTATATACAGTACAAACTGAAGAAGCTTGGAAACAATTTACGAAACTTGGTTATTTAGAAGGTAATAAAGAATTCATCGATCTAGACAATTTATATTCATATAACTGGATGGTGCGCGCTGCTAAAACAAGGTTGCCTCATTACGATGGTAACTACCCTATTTGGGTCTGGGAAGCAAATAATTACCCAAATCGAAATCATAAAGCTTGGGGTAGAGAAAATTCAAAAATGGTAATTTTAACACTAGATGTACCGAAAGAATGGGTACTATGGAGCTACTTTGACTATTGGTGCTGCGCTATGACTGATGGATCAATATATTTACATACAAAAAACAAGTGTACTTTAGATGAATGGTATACCTATATGGATAAAGAATACGGGATAATATTTGATTTCGACTATTTATTATCTCATCCTGATTGGTGTCTAGGTAAAGAGGATTCGTTAGAAAAACAAGGTGTTATCGGCAAAATACCCCTTTCCTTCGTGAAAAAAGTAAGACGTTTTCGTGCTAAGACAGATAAGTCTATTAGTAAAATCAGAAGTGATAACTGGGATAATAGAAAAGAAAACCGCATTAAAAAGATGAATCGAAAATTAAGAAAGCGAAACGATAAACAAAAAAGAGTACAAAAGCGACTTATACGAAATTAAAACATATATCAAAATACAGTAAGAAATTATGGATTGAATATACAAATTCAATCCTATTTTTTATATTATCAATACTTTAGCACATATTACTCTTAAGGAGTGATGTGTATATGGATTTTCTTTCAGCCGAATATTTGTCCGCCCTACTTGCCATCATTGTAATTGATTTAGTGTTAGCCGGTGATAATGCCATTGTAATTGGATTAGCAGCAAGGCGATTACCGAAAGATCAGCAAAAGAAAGTTATTATATGGGGCACTATCGGGGCAATCGCGATTAGAGCCCTTGCTACCTTAGTTGTCGTTTGGTTGTTAAAAATACCAGGGCTACTTCTAATTGGTGGTGCACTCCTTATATGGATCGCTTACAAATTAATTGCTGAAGGCAAAGATCACGATATTAAGGCAGAAGAAGGTTTCTGGTCTGCTATTAAAACCATTATCATTGCTGATGCATTAATGGGCATTGATAATGTCCTCGCTGTTGCTGGAGCTGCGCATGGCAATTTTTCTTTAGTAATCATCGGGCTATTAGTTTCAATTCCAGTAGTAGTTTGGGGCAGTACATTAATTTTAAAATGGGTCGACCGTTATCCTATCATTATTACAATTGGAGCAGCTGTTTTAGCTTATACTGCCGCGAAAATGATTGTAGACGAGAAATGGTTCGCTGCATTTTTCGAAAGTAATCCTTTCATAAAATGGGCATTCATCATTATCATCATTGCCGGTGTAGTTTTCTTCGGAAAGGCAAAACAGAAAGCAATAGATGGTTCTATCTCATGATGATGTTTTATTTACAAACAAAAGGCACTATTCATAGGAATAGTGCCTTTTGTTATTTATTTAGCTTCCCCTTCCGGAGTCGTCTTTACCTTCGTTTTATTTTTATCACGATGGTTATAGTTGTACTTCGAACGATCAACCGGTGTAAATCCTTCCGGTGTGTAGAATCGTAATAAGTCACCATTCACGACTTGGTCAGAGTATTTTAACGAGTTTTGAACCATTTGTTCATTTTGTTTTATTTCATCTGTAAATTCTACTGGTTTTCCAGTCGTTGTATCATAGTATTTGCCGTTTAATGCAGTAACTGTTGGGCTTACGAAGTTGCCGTTACGGAACGCAACAACTTGTTTATGATCTGGTGATAATAAATCTGAACCAAATTGAACATAATTTTTTGTATCTGTTCCTAGTAAGTGTAAAAGAGTTGGAAGAACATCAATTTCACCACCATATTGATGTTGTACGCCACCTTTCACACCTGGTACACGAACGATAAATGGTACACGTTGTAACTGTGCATTTTCAAATGAGTTAATTTCTTTACCCATTACTTTTGACATTGCTGCATTATGATTATCTGAAATACCGTAATGGTCTCCGTACATGACGATAATAGAATTATCGTATAAACCAGATTGTTTCAAGTAATCGATGAAACCTTTTACAGATTCGTCTAAATAACGTGCTGTTTGGAAATACGTGTCTACAGACGAGTCACCTGTGTTTGCTGGTTCAATTGTCGCTTCCTCTTTATCAATCGGATACGGGAAGTGATTCGATAACGTAATAAACTTCGTATAGAACGGTTGTTTCAATGTTTCTAATAACGGAATGGATTCATTGAAGAATGGTTTATCTTTTAATCCATAGTTTACTACATCTTTTTCGTTCATATCATAGTATGAAGCATCAAAGAATTTATTAAAACCAAATGATTTATAAATATCGTCACGGTTCCAAAATGTTTTATAGTTACCATGGAATACAGCTGATGTGTATCCTTGTTGTCCTAAAATTGCTGGTGCTGATTGATACGTATTATGAGATTTCGTTGTAAATACAGACCCTTGTGGTAAACCAAACATAGAATTCTCTAACATAAACTCCGCATCAGATGTTTTCCCTTGTCCTGTTTGATGGAAGAAGTTATCAAAATAAAGCGTATTCGCATCTTTTGTAAATGAGTTTAAGAACGGCGTAACTTCTTGACCGTTTAATTTATAATCAATTAAGAAGTTTTGGAATGACTCTAAATGAATATAAATTACGTTCATTCCCTTACCTTTACCGAAATACTCAGGATTCGGACTAGCATAAGTTGATGTTAAATAATTTCTTACTTCTGTCATATTATCTCCATCAGCTAACGCTCTTTCCGTTGATGCTTTCGCACTTTGAATTCCATCATAAATTGTGTAGTTATACGCCCCTAAATATTTCACAATATAATTCCGGTCAAACGTTCTTGTTAATAATTCAGGACGGTCAGATTCTGCAAGTCCTAAGTTAACACTGAATAATAAAATACCTGCTACAAATACTAGTGATACTTTATGCTTCGCAACACGAATTGGTTTTGGATTTGCAAATTTCGTTGCAACTAATACAATTAAAATAATTGTATCTAAGAAGTATAGCGGATCATAAAGATGTAGCAACGCAACAATACTACCACCTAAATCTCCAAAGTTATTCGTTTGTGTCAACGTCGGGAACGTAATAAAGTCACTGAAAAAGCGATAGTATACGACGTTTGCATATAAAAGAATCGACAATAACAAGTTGATAACAATTAACCAAATATAAGATCGTTTCCCTTTTGCAAATAATGCAAGTCCTAAAAATAGCACTGCTGAACTAAGCGGGTTGAAAAACAGCAAGAATTTTTGGATTGTATTTGAAATACCTAAATTAAATTCTGTTACATAAGCCGCATATGTTTTGAGCCAAAATAAAATAACGGCAAACAGAAAGAATCCAAAATGATTGCTTAGCACGCTTTTGCTCTTTAATAAGAATTGTTTCATTTCTCCACCTCTTTTGATCATCCAAGGCTTATTTTTTATAAGTCTGTCTCTCTATTCAATTTTTTATCTTCAAATAGATTCTATTTATTTAACTATATGAAGAATACTAGTAATTATAATTTGAAGCTAGTATTTATTCAACTATTTCTTTCTATACATTTTGACCTTGGTTTCTATTTAACAAAATAAATTTGTAACATTTTCTGTTTTCTCCCAAGATTCATCCACTAATTATGACATCACATACTATATACCTTTATTCCCTACTTCGCAAATAAATATGTCTCCAGTTCTGGAACATTAATGTAATATAATTAAATTCACAATAGATAACATTTATTTTTTAATGTATATTATATTTCTTCAGTTATTTATGCTTCAGCCATTCTTCTATGTACAACATTCAAATCTCTTTCCTTCAATAAATTTATTTTTAAATAATTATTCACAATCCATAAAATACAATTCATAAAAAAAACCTCGTTCTCAAAACGAGAGCGAGGTTTTCATCATTTATTATTGACCTTTGTACATTGCATCTACTTGTTTTTGAAGTTCTTCATTTTCTAAGAACTCATCGTAAGTAGCCTCTTTATCGATTACACCGTTTGGCGTTACTTCAATAATGCGGTTTGCAATTGTTTGTACGAACTGATGGTCATGTGATGTGAATAAAATTGTACCTTTAAATGCAATTAAACCATTGTTTAATGCAGTGATAGACTCAAGGTCTAAGTGGTTCGTTGGGTCGTCAAGTGTAATAACGTTTGCACCACTTAACATCATTTTAGATAACATACAACGAACTTTTTCGCCTCCAGATAGTACAGAAACGTTCTTCTTAACTTCTTCGCCTGAGAATAACATACGGCCTAAGAAACCACGTAAGAAGCTTTCTGACTCATCTTGTGGAGAGAATTGACGTAACCATTCAACTAAATTGTAGTCACTGTTCTCAAAGTATTTAGAGTTATCTCTTGGGAAGTACGATTGAGATGTTGTAACGCCCCATTTAAATGAACCACTATCTGGCTCCATTTCACCCATAAGGATTTTAAATAATGTCGTCATTGCAATATCATTACGACCGATAAATGCAACTTTATCACCTTTATTTAAAGTGAAGTACACATTATCTAACACTTTTTCACCATCAATTGTTTTAGAAAGACCTTCAACAGTTAATAAGTCATTTCCTACTTCACGTTCTGGTGTGAAGCCAACGAACGGGTAACGACGAGATGATGGCTTAATATCATCTAATGTAATTTTATCTAATAATTTTTTACGAGAAGTTGCTTGTTTCGCTTTAGATGCGTTTGAGCTAAAGCGCGCAATGAAGTTCTGTAACTCTTTTACTTTCTCTTCTTTTTTCTTATTAGCATCTTGTGTTAATTTTAAAGCTAATTGGCTTGACTCATACCAGAAGTCATAGTTACCAACATAAAGTTGAATTTTACCGAAATCAAGATCAGCCATGTGCGTACATACTTTATTTAAGAAGTGACGGTCATGGGATACAACGATAACTGTATTTTCAAAGTTCATTAAGAAGTTTTCTAACCATTGAATCGCTTTTAAGTCCAAGTGGTTGGTAGGCTCATCTAGTAATAGAATATCAGGTTGACCGAATAAAGCTTGAGCAAGTAATACTTTTACTTTCTCTGCACCAGTTAACTCAGACATTTTCTTATCATGAAGGTCTTCACCAATACCTAAACCTTTAAGAAGGATTGCAGCTTCTGACTCAGCTTCCCAACCGTTCAGCTCAGCAAACTCACCTTCAAGTTCTGCAGCACGCATACCATCTTCATCACTAAAGTCTTCTTTCATGTAAATGGCATTTTTCTCTTGCATTACTTTGTAAAGACGAGTATGACCCATAATTACAGTTTCTAATACCGGAAACTCTTCATATTCAAAGTGGTTCTGTTTTAATACTGCTAGACGCTCGCCTGGCGTAATATGTATGTCACCTGTTGATGGTTCGATTTCTCCAGATAAAATCTTTAGAAACGTTGATTTACCAGCACCGTTTGCTCCGATTAAACCGTAGCAGTTACCTGGCGTGAATTTTATGTTAACATCTTCAAACAATTTGCGATCCGCGAAACGCAAACTAACGTTACTTACTGTAATCATTTGTGTCCTCCTACTAATACCGCTTATTTCAGCGTTTTCTCACCGATTGTCTTAAAAAATCGCATATTACGACTCAATTATTGTAGACTATAGCTATTATATAGTAGAAGCTGGATGAATAGCAACGGTTGATTGCTATTCCTTTCTTTCCAAACTCGAATAAAACCTTTGTTTTTAATTATATTAAAGTTACATACACGTTTTAAAGAGGATTCATTTTGAAAAAACATTTATAATTGGAGCATTATGTTTATCAATTTAAATAACACAATAATTTGTATGCATTTCGCATTATAAATAGCAAACTAAAACGCTCAGAAAATATTCTGAGCGTTTTTATTTCTTTCTCCAACTAAAGCACCAGTTAGTGTAAAAAGCTATTTCACCATTTGTATTGTTAATTTATCTTTTAACATTGATCTATATGAGTCAATTTCATATTTTGTATTATTGATTTTTTCTTTTTTCATTTTTAACATATCGAATATTTCTAACTCTAAATTCCTTCTAGCTTCAAGAACTTTTATCGCTCCTTCTACCCCTGAATGGTTATGTTCTTTCCCATAGCCCTGATTCGTGTAATAGTCGACAATTCCTGTGGACCATTCTGGATTTCTTTCTTTTAATGCCTTCCTAAATGAAAATTCAAGATCATCTTGTTCTACATAGAATAACATTGGATTTAGATTCTCTATGATTTTTGCAACTTTCATTACATAATTTATTATTTTTTCTTTTTGTTCACCGTATTTAATCATCCCAATCGTTAATGGATTTTGTATGAAACAACATTCAAAAATATAAACCTTATCATCTTCTAGAGCAATTTCAGCAAAATCATGCCATTTGTCAGTAATTAATTCAACATTTTTATCAAATGGCAATTCATATATATCGTTTCTTGAAATATCGTTACATAATTCGTCCGAAAGCTGGTCACCAAACTCATTTTTTATCTTTCTGTATGGTAATAAATAATTGCTTCCTTTTTTTAAAACTCTTTTAAGAAGAACTTCTTTAAAATCTCCACTGTTAGATACTAATCTATCGAATTCAAATTTATTAAAACAAGATACACCATCATAGTCGGCGGGGTGGTTCAAATTCCCCTCTAAAAATAGTTCAACTTCAATTTTATTTTGGTTTAGAATTTCATTTATTAGCTTTGCAGTGGTCGATTTTCCGAATCCAGGTAAACCTTCTACTATTATTAGTTTTGTATTCATAGCTATAAATCCCTTCCCTCAAAGTATTTAACCAAGATTAAAAAAATTACTTACTCCACTGCAATCACTCCTTCAAAACACGATATTCAACATTTCCTTTAAAAAATCCTTCTTAAATTAGCCTGATCGTTAACTTAAGAACATTTTTTCACAATCTCTATCATTATTTTAACATAAACTTTCCATTTACCTTTTAAAAAAGATAGTCCACCAGAGTGAACTATCTAAAGTAAATTATATCTTTTAAATCAAATACTTTGTCAGGAATCCCCAATCGTTGCGCTGGTGTTTTTTACTGTTTTCTTTTTCTCTTCCCGTGCAATTTAACTATATATACGTGCTTAAACACTATAATAACAGTAAAAAAGGATGCAAAATCATATGTGACTTTGCATCCCTAATTTGTGTGTTATTTTATATTTTCTATCCTATAACGGAACCAGTTACTTTTAAAAGTGGATTCTTTTATTTCCTTTCACTTAATTTCTTTGCATAATCCTTCATTTTACTCGTTACCCCTATTAAAGCAGGTAACAATATTGGCATTACAATAATAGCTAATAGTAACAGTGCAGCACCAACAACGGATGCTACTTGTATAAGCGTTAATACACCTGAAGGGATCAATGCAGCAAATGTACCACCTAAAATTAGTGCTGCTGATAATACGACTCCTCCAATATGACGAGAAGCAGTTACAATTTTCGTCGCTGGGTCCCCTTCTAACTCATTGTATCTCATCATTACAAAAATACTATAATCCACTCCTAAAGCGACTATCATTATGAAACTAAAGAACGGAACATTCCAGCTTAATGAATCTACATGTAAAACATGCGTACTAATTTGTTCACTTATCCCTAATGATGCAAAGTACGCTAATAGTAACGATCCAATAATAAAGATGGTGTTTAATATTGAACGTGTAATGACGATTAGTACGATCGCAATTCCAATTAACATAATTGTAGCTGTACGTAAGAAGTCTTGCCCTGTTACTTCTTTTAAATCAACGTTTCTAGCTGTCGTTCCTCCAATTGCTGTTTTCGCATGATTTAATTCCGTCCCCTTCAAAGTACCAGCTATAGTTTTATTGATTTCTTGAATAACTGGCATCGCTTCTTTTGAATACGGATTTACGTCTAAAATGATTGTCATTTTAGCAGTCTTTCTATCATGTGACATGTACGTATTCAAAGCTTTTTGGAAATCTTCTCCCTCCAAAACTTCTTTTGGAGTATAGAATTTCTCAGAGCTTTTTGATTCATTTAGTTCTCCTAAATATTTCTGAGCATCCCCTAGGCCGTTACTTACCTTTTCAAGGCCTTCTGTACTTTTAGATAGTCCTGATTGTAATTGCCCCATCTGTTCTTGCAAGTCTTTCAGTCCGGTTAATAGCTGACCTTGCCCATCGTTTATTTTCGTTAATCCGGTTTGTAACTCAGATGACTTGTTTGCAATTTGTTTTGAACCTGTTGCTCCTTCATTTAATCCATTTTTAAGATCAGCTGCTCCTTTTTGTAACTTAGTAACTCCATTGCTCATTTCTTTTAAGCCGTTATCCACTTTCAATAACGACTGATTCGCTTCTTTAAATGAGCCCATTGCAGCTTTATGCTGCGTTGCTAATTGATTTAATTCATTTGAAAGCCCACCTAATTGCTTTTGAGCCTCTTTAGCAATTCCTATCGTCTGCAGAATGTTAGGATCATTTGCTAATTCTGGTTTCGTTTGAATAAAATTGGTCATTAACATTTCAATTTGTTCATAACCTTTCTTCGCACCGTCAATCGCTTGAGAAATACTTCCGAAGTATTGATCGTAAGAACTTAAACCTTTTTCTAACTGCGTATAGCCAGCATGAAGTTGTGAAGTTGCATGAGATAATACACTTATATTTTCATTTACTGAAGTTAACCCACTCTCAATTTGCTGCGCACCTTTTGCTCCGTCATTTATGCCATTTGATAGTTGATTTAAAGCTGTTCCTAATGCCGATACACCATTTTTCGCTTCATTTGTTCCATCAATTAACTTTTGAACGTTTGCAAGACTATTTGAGTCCTTATTACCCATCTTATCTTTCGCAGTAGTTAATCCATCATTAATTTCCTTTATACCACCATTGGCATCTCCTAAACCTGTATTTAGTTCACCCGCTTGTTTATTTATATATAGTTCTTTAATCCTATCACCAGTTGGACGTGTCGGTGAATATACTTCTGAAACACCTTTCACTTTCAAAATCTTATCAGTTAGTTCATCTAAAGTTTGAAGCGAACTCGCCTCATCTAACTTGTTATTCGATTGAATGACTAACGTACTTGGTGAAGAAAAACCAGGTGGAAAATGTTCTTCTATTACGTTAATCCCCATTTTCGACTCATATTTATTGTCTACTTCAAATAAATCGTTGTAATTAAGTGTATTAGAATACTTTAATATGAAAGGAATCGATATCACGAATACAATAATTAAAGCTACAAATGGTCTCACTACTGAGTTTTTCGCAAAGAATCCCCATAGACGACTGTCTTCATGACCTTTAAATGTTTTAACGGGATAAAACATCCCTTTTCCTAAAAGCACCATGAAAAACGGATTTAACGTAGTTAATACTAGTAATAAAACTGCGACACCAATTGCTACCGCTGAAGTAGATTGATATAATTTAAAACTCGCTAAAGCAAGAGATGCAAAACCAATTAGTACTGCTATCCCGCTATATAAAACGGTTTTCCCTGCCGATTTAAATGTTTCTTTCGTAGCCAAAAATGCGTTTTCTTGTTTACTTAATTCTTCTTTAAATCTCGTAAATAATAAAATGTTATAGTCCGTTCCTACCCCAAACAGGACAACAACGACAAACACTTGTGTAAAGTTAGAAAACGGAAAATTAAATTGATCTACAAGATGAGCAATAATCCCCATTGAAACTAAATATGATACCCCAACAGTAAGAAGAGAAACAATGGGAACAATAGGTGAACGGAATATAATGATTAATATTACAAGAATGAAAATAATTGAAATAACTTCAGTCTTTTTCACTCCCTCTTGAGAAGATGTAAGAAAATCACCCGCGATTAAGTCACTTCCTGTTAAGTACGTTTTTACCCCTTTCGTTTTCACTTTATTATGAAGATTATTTGAAACTTTCGATATTTCACCATGTTTTTTATCTATCGATATTTGCGTTAAAATAGTCGTATTATCTTTAGAAACTAATTGTTTCTCTAATTCTTTATTATCTAAATGTGAAACAACTTCTTTAATTCCTAATTGTTCTTTTTCATTTTGCAAAGCATTGATTGTTTTTGTTATTTCCTCTTTTTGTTCAGTCGTTAAAGCTGTTTTACTACCACTATTAAAAACTGCTATAATCTCATACTTTTCTGTCCCGTCTTTATTCATTTCTTTTATCATTTTGTCAGCAATACTACTTTGTTCTGTATTAGGAATCGTAATGTGCCCTTTTTCTTTCACTAATTTATCCATATTAGGCATCGTAACGATCATTGTAATGGTAATAACTATCCACAATAGAAAAGATAAACTTCTCCAATTTCTCAGCTTGCTCATTTGCATCATCTCCCGCGATTAAAATTTCATGTTAGTTTCGGAATGAATATTCATTCCCACCTTTTTAAAATACCATTTCGGAATGAACATTCATTCCTATTGCTCTATTACATTGTTTTATAAACTCTATTAAACTACTTTTTCGGAATGAATGTTCATTCCTTTAGTTACACAAATACCCTCTCCTACTCTCATTTTTTAACTATATTTAGGAATGAATATTCATTCCTGTCCTTATAAAGCTATAGAATCAAATGATTCTAATAGCGTTCCAAGAGCTTTCTTCCAATTCTTTTACTAATTCTTTTGAGTACTCTAATTGCCCTGTTGCAATTACTTTCGTTAATTTTTCAAGTGGTTGATATACAATAATAATTAAAGCAACTGGAGGCAATGGACGAAGAAAACCTTTTGCGATTCCATCTTCAATAATATTCATAAAGAAACCTATAAAATCGTCAAATATTTGCTTACTCTGTTCGTCAAGAAAATAACTATCGCAGTGAGAATTTGTAAATAAAAAAGCATCTACATTATTTCTCGCAAATTCAAATAAACGGTTGTACGTATGACTAAACTGTTCACGAATATTTGCTTCAACAGGAAAATCCGTTTTTATCATTTCAGAAAGCTCTAACATACTTTTTGAAAATAATGAGTTAACAAGCGCCTCTTTATTTTCAAAATAGCGATAAATAGTACCCGCACCGACTTTTGCCTTTTCAGCGATCATTGGAATTGTCGTACCATCATAACCACGCTCTGCAAAAAGTTGCATCGCAGCATCAAAAATATCCTCTTGTTTGTTTTTAGCCATTTTTTCCACCTCTATTTTCAGGAATGAAAATTCATTCCGTTTTTAATTATAAATTACATGGAGTAAAAGTCAAGTGTTTGGCAAGTATCATTGCGTTCTTAATCCCTTGTTTGTGAATAAATTTATATCAGCGATTATTAGAATATATCAGCGCAAGTCTAATTTTATCAGCGATTTTCAGAATATATCGGCGCATCTCCAATTATATCAGCGATTTTCAAAATATATCGACTTACCGACAAAAACTGACAATCAAAGAGAAAGCTGTCCCAAAATTTGATTTTGGGCAGCCGGATTTCCTATTGAAAACTTAAAAGAAATCATAAATAAATGCTTCTCGTACCGGAACTATTTTCTCAAACGCTTGTATTTCCTCTTCGCTTCCGCTAATTAATTCTAATTCATTTAGTTCTAATGGGCGTTTGTATCCAAGCAATATTGTAGATAGTGCATTTATATCTAGCTTGATCCCTTTATCCATCGGTTCTTCTATAATTGTTATTTCATAATTTGCAAGTCTCACTGATACATTATTCCACGGTGCAAATGAATCTGTAATATGTAAGATTACTTCTTGCTGTACGTTGTTCCAGTTCAACTCATATTGTTTTAAGAACTGCTCTACATCTACAATTCTTCCCATAAAATATGGTTTTATTTCTGTTTTCACACGTGGTTCTTGCAATGTATATAACAACTGTTCGTTTTCACTTACTGTCATTTCAAGTTCTTTAATCATAGAATCATGTTGGCAAATAAAGTTCCATAACCCGTTTCTCGCTTCATTATGTAATGGAACGAATTCTTCTATTGTCATTTTATAGTTTTCTATTTTATATAATATATAGCCAGCTGCAGTTTTATTTTCATCATAGTAAATTGCTAATGTTAAATCATCATAAACTGCTTGTAACCACCATTTTTCATTTCGAACTAGCATACCAGAAAAACGTTCTGCAAATGTTTCATAAAGCTTCTCGACTTCTTCTGAGTGATTTTCTTTATTGAAACGTTTCACAGTACCAATCACTTGTTTTTTCATAACTAAATCACTCTTTGTCATATGACATACGAGAAGATTCGCACAAAGTTCCCAGCCATATTTACGGTAAAATGCAACAGCAAATGGATGTAACATCGATACTGTATATCCGTCTTTTTTCATCGTTTGAAGTGAATGTTGAAGTAATTCTTTCACATATCCGCTTCTTCTGTATTCTGGATACGTTGCTACCCCTGCAACGCCACCCATTTTAAATTTTTCTTTTCCTATGTATATATGGAATGGAATAAGGTGTAGTTTTGCTGCTAAGTTCTCCCCTTCCATAATACCGTATACTTCATGACTTTCTTTCATTTTTATAATTTGTTGCTGCATTCGTTCCTCTTCTACTTTATATTGAAAAGCGTATTCTGATAAGCGTAATGCTTCTTTAAATTTATCTTCCTTTAATCGTATAACGTTCATATATTTCTCCTCCATTCCTTATTCGAATTGTACCATAATTCGAAATATTAAAGTGTGGCGAATGAAATTATATGGACTTAACGACACAAATTCAATATAAAAAAGCAGATACATCCTGTATCTGCTTCTCCAGAGTGTTGGGAAACCCTTTAGGGTTCCCAACACTCTGGAATCTTTTTTGATTTTAGCTAATAAAAACAACATAAAATAATAGAATTTAGAAAAATAGCCCTCCACCTGACCCTTTTTGGTCAGATGGAGGGCTATTTTTTTCATGTTTTGACAAGCTGCGGTGAGATAAGCTTGTATTTGGACAGACTTCAGCCCTCGAAACCGGGCATAGCGGTAGCCATGTAGTTCTTTGGCGTCCGCAAAGCTTCGCTCTATAGTTGAACAACGTACTTTATACAGTTTTTTCCCTGTAGATGTGAGCTTGTTTTTTCTAGCGATATCTTTATATTTCTCCCATATATGATGAGTGATAACTTTTTGTTTTTGTTTCTTCGAAAAGCAGACTTCACGTAGTGGACAAACAGCACAGTCTTCTGGATTTGATTTGTATTGACGATACCCTTCACGATCCGTTGTTACATATTCTAAAATACATCCCATTGGGCAAGCGAATACGTTCATTTCTTCTACATATTTAAATTGGTTTTTCGGTACTTCTTTATTTCGTTTTCCAAATCGGCGATACCCCATCACCATAAATATATTCCGTTCTGATAATTTCTTACAGATATAGCCTGTAAAATAGCCTGCATCAAGAGCGACGGCTTCTACTTTGAATCCGAACTTATCAATCTGAGCTTGGAGGCGTGCTAAATACGGCTCGGAATCTGCCATATTTCCAGCCGTTACATAGGTATCTGTAATAATGTTGTATTTCGCATCAGTCGTACGATGATCCAAGAAATGAAAACCATTTGGTTTTCCATCTCTCATTAAAAACCCACTATCTGGATCAGTTGTACTTATACGAGTTTTTTTGGTTGGGGTATCACTTTCCTTTCTAGGTTTTAATTCTTTTTTCCATGTACCTCGCGATCTTCGATTACCGCAGCTTCTAGTTCATCTATATAAAACTTTGCCTTTTCTTTTTTATATTTATGTACAAATTTATTTTTATTGGCATTGGCCTTAATATGGGTAGAATCTGTCATCAGTGCACGTCCTCCTACCATTCGGTGCTCCGTCGCTTGTCTCACAATCTCATCAAAAATTTCTTCGAAAATATTTGTATGAATAAAACGAGTACGACGATTCCAACTGATTGTAGAATGATCAGGAATAGTATCCGATAGAGAAAATCCTAAAAACCAACGGTAGGCAATATTCGTTTTAATCTCCTTTTCCAATTGACGCTCAGAACGAATACCGTAAAAATATCCAATAAACATCATCTTAAATAAAACAATAGGATGAATGGACGGGCGTCCATTGTTTTCACAGTAATAAGGGCGTAACTTCTCTTCAATAAAATCAAAACTAATTGTCGCTTCAATTGCACGAAGGAAATGATCTTGTGGAACCAACTCTTCTACAGAAACAGATACACGCTCGTCACGATGATTTTTTAAAGCACCCATCATAAGAAATCTCTCCTTTTCCTCTTTTTTATCAGTGTTGACACATAAAAAGAGGTTCAGACACAAAAACAGGCTGTGGCACAAAAACAGGCTGTGGAAAAGACTTTCTCCACAGCCTGAAAAAGCAGATACATCCTGTATCTGCTTCTCATTACTTTATTTAGCCAACTTTTGAAGTTCTTCGAAGAATGTAGGGTATGATACACCTACTGCTTCTGCGTCTTCAATTGTTGTTTTACCTTCTGCGATACATCCAGCAATCGCAAGCATCATTCCGATGCGGTGATCACCATAACTATTAACTGTATTTCCTTTTAAAACTGATTTCCCGTAAATAATCATCCCGTCTTCAGTTGCTTCTATACGAGCACCAAGTTTCGTTAATTCCGCTACGACTGTATCAATACGGTTCGTTTCTTTTACTTTTAATTCGTGTGCATCTTTAATAACTGTAATTCCTTCTGCTTGCGTTGCCGCTAATGCAATTACAGGAATTTCATCGATTAATCTTGGGATAATATCTCCGCCGATTTCGATTCCTTTTAATGAAGATGTTTCAATTGTAATGTTTGCAGCTGGTTCTGATGCTCCTTCGTTAATTGGCTCTACAGTGAACGTAGCACCCATTTTCTCTAAAACATCAATAATACCTGTACGTGTTGGATTCATGCCTACATTTTGTAATACTAGTTTACTATTTGGAATAATTGCACCTGCTACTAAGAAAAAGGCAGCTGATGATACGTCACCTGGTACTTGAACATCTGTCGCTGTTAACTTTTGTCCACCTGCTAGTTTCACTGTCTTTCCTTCGCGAGTCACTTTAACGCCAAATGCTTCAAGCATTCTTTCCGTATGATCACGTGAAATATGTGGTTCTGTAACAGCTGTTACACCTTCTGCACGAAGCCCTGCAAGTAAAATAGCTGACTTTACTTGTGCGCTTGCTACCGGCGAAGTGTATTCAATTGCTTTTAAATCTCCACCACGTATTGTTAGCGGTGTAAACGTTCCTTCTTCGCGCCCATCAATGTTCGCACCCATTTGTTTTAATGGATTTGTTACACGTTTCATCGGTCTTTTTGCAATAGACGCATCACCTTGTACGCAAGAGAAAAATGGTGTATTTGCCAAAATTCCTGACATTAAACGTATAGTTGTACCAGAATTACCAACATCTAATACAGCTTTCGGTTCTTGCAGGCCTTCTAATCCTTTACCAACTACAGTGACTTCATCACCGTTTTGCACAATGTCTACTCCCATTTCTTTAAAACAAGAAATCGTACTTAAACAGTCTGCACCAGGCAGGAAACCTTTAATTGTTGTTTTTCCTTCTGCAATCGCACCGAACATGACAGCGCGGTGAGAAATCGATTTATCTCCTGGAATTGTAATGTTGCCATTTAATCCGTTATTAACAGGTTGTATTGTTCTTTCCTTCACGTTTTCACCTTCTCATTTAAATTGTTTCATAAGTTTGGTATTTTTCTTCTCCAAGCGCGAGTTTCGCTTGCATACGATCTTCTTCTCTTTGGAAGCTAATACGTAATACCCCAAGCAACCCTTCACGTGCTTCTAATATTTGCAAGTTCGTAATACTAATTTCTTCGCGCGCTAAAATACTTGTAATGTGAGCCAATGCCCCTACTTTATCTAAAACATCGACGTATAAGTCGTGATAGGCAGGAATCGCTCCTCTCTTTCTTACCGGTAAAGAGTCACGGTATTCTTTCGCATCCGCAAAATAGTTTTGAATCTCGCCTGCATCTCCGGCAGAAACTGTATCATATAAATCTTCCATTTCAGAGATCCACTCTTTTAATAATACCATTAAATGCTCTCGATTTTGCTTAACAATATCACTCCACATTTTCGGACTACTAGATGCGATACGTGTAATGTCTTTGAAACCTCCAGCAGCTAGCTGATGAATAAGTGGATTATCTCCTGCATGTTTCTCTACTTGCTTCACTAAACCTGCTGCGATAAGGTGCGGGAAATGACTAACGATTCCTGTTACATAATCATGTTCTTCTGTATTTAAAACAAGAAAATGTGACCCTGTTCCTTTTAACCAATCTTTTAATTCTTCCACATGTTCATTTGGCACATGATGCATCGGTGTTAAAATGTAAAATGCATTTTCAAATAAATGCGCTTTTGCACTTTCAACTCCCGTTTTATGAGAACCCGCCATCGGATGTCCACCAATGAAAGAAACTTCCTTTGAAAATAAAGCTTCCGCTTCATTCATAATCGTCCCTTTCGTACTACCAACATCGGTTACAATAACATCTTCTCGTAAACGAAATGACGCTAATTTGTGTAATAACTTCTTCGTTTCTTCAACTGGAGAAGCAAAAACAATTAAATGTGCCTCTTCACATGCATGCTGTAAATCAACTGCTATTTCATCTACTACGTGTAATTCTTTTGCACGTTCTACTTGTTCTTGAAATATATCATAACCTGTTATCGTTACATCGTGCTCTTTCTTAATTGCTAATGCGAGAGAGCCTCCGATTAAACCAGTTCCAATTAATACTACCTTCTTACGCATTTGCCTCATCTCGAGACTTTCTTTTTTTATTTTCAAAGTGTTGTTGTAACACTGAAATCACTCCTTCATTTTGCTCCCTTGTTCCGACTGTAATACGGACGCCATTTGGGAACGGACGAATAATAAATCCTGCGTGTGCACAAGCTTCATAAATCTCTCCAGCATTCTCAACTGGCAAGAAGATGAAATTTGTTTGCGATGGATAAAATGGAATATCATGTTCCTTACAAAAGCTCTCGTATTGTTGTAATCCCTCTGTATTTACACGAACTATTTCCTCAATAAACTCCTCATCACCAAAAGCAATCGTAGCTGCTTTTTGTGCTAATGAAGATACGTTAAATGGCAAACGTACGACATTTAATTTTTCGATTAACTCTTCCTGTCCAATTGCATATCCTACGCGGAAAGAAGCTAATCCGTACGCTTTAGAAAACGTTCTAAGTACAAGAATGTTTTTATGTTTTTGTAAAAGCGGTAATGTCTCTGGGAAATCTTTTGCTGTTACGTATTCATAGTACGCTTCATCAATGACAATTAACGTATTTTCACTAATCCCTTCAATGAATTGAGTCAATTTTCGGTCATCCACATATGTGCCTGTCGGATTATTCGGATTACAAATCCATACGATTTTTGTATTGTTATCTACTACTGAAGAAATTTCGTCTAAGTCGTATACACCGTTATTTAACGCAACTTCCTTCACTTCGCAACCTTCTATAATTGCATGATGACGGTACTGCGGGAATGTTGCCCCAGCCGTTACGATGTTATCTCCTGCTTTAAGTACTGCACGGCTTATGATTTGAATGACTTCATCTAAACCACTACCGCAAAGTACTTGTTCCATTTGCACATGTAACTTATTTGCAATTGTTTGACGGAGTGTTGTAGCACCTCCGTCAGGATATAAAGCATGATCCAACCACGATTTTTGCAACTCATCTAAAACACGTGGTGAACAGCCGAATGGATTTTCATTCGATGCTAATTTCACAAATGAATGATCTCCGTACACTTCTTTCATTTGTTCCGGTGATTTACCTGGTTTATATGGTTGTAATGATGATAGTTGATCTTTTACTTGCATGTTAAAACCACCTTTTTATTAAAATTCTTTTGCGTATTTATTATGTTGCGTAATATTTTGCTGAATTAACTCCATACGATCTTTTCCGAATTGTTCGACTAGTGCATGTGCAAGTTCCCATGCTACAACAGATTCAGCTACTACACCTGCTGCTGGTACTGCACAGCTATCAGATCTTTCAATACTCGCTTGGAATGCTTCTTTCGTATCAATATCAACACTTTCTAACGGTTTGTATAATGTAGGTATTGGCTTCATTACACCTCTTACGACAATTGGCATTCCCGTTGTCATACCGCCTTCTAAACCGCCGGCATTATTCGTTTTTCTCGTGTATCCTTGTTCTTCATCCCATAAAATTTCATCGTGCACTTTACTTCCTGGCTGTCTTGCCGCTTCAAAACCAATGCCAATTTCAGCACCTTTAAATGCATTAATACTCATAATCGCACCAGCAAGTTTTGCATCTAATTTACGATCGTAATGAACGTAACTACCAACGCCAATCGGCATTCCTTCTGCAATGACTTCTACAATGCCTCCGATTGAATCTCCGCTACTTTTTGCATTATCAATTGCATTCATCATCTCTTGCTCTACTGTTTTATCTAAACATCGAACTGGTGAGTTTTCAGTAATTGTTTGAATTTCTTCAATAGACAAGTTAGAAATATGTTTTGATTTTACTCCGCCAATTTCAAGTACATGCCCTGCAATTTCTACGCCTAATTCTTTTAAAATTTGTTTCGCAACCGCACCAGCAGCTACACGAACTGTCGTTTCTCTTGCAGATGAGCGCTCTAGTACGTTTCTTATATCACGGTGACCGTATTTAATTGCCCCGTTTAAATCCGCATGTCCTGGACGTGGTTTCGTAATTGTACGTTTCATTTCTTTACTTTCTTTTTCCGAAATTGGATCTGCACCCATTACTTTCGTCCAATGTTTGAAATCATCATTTTTTACGATTAACGTAATGGGTGAGCCAAGTGTCATCCCATGACGAACACCACTTACAATTTCAACTGTATCCGTTTCAATTTGCATACGTCTTCCGCGTCCGTGCCCTTTTTGTCTTCTTAATAATTCTTTATTAATATGTTCCGCCGCCAGCGTTAAACCTGCTGGTACACCTTCTAAAATAACTGTTAACTGCGGTCCATGTGATTCTCCAGCTGTAATGTATCTCATTTCTCTTGCCCCTTTACTATTTTTTTGTACAAAAAAGTCCCTACTGAGCGCTCAGTAGGGACGATGTTCATCGCGGTACCACCCTAGTTGTAGACTTCTTTCGTCTACCTCTCTTCTTCTTTAACGATCATTAGACCGTCTTTCCCATCAAAACTTGACGAAAAAGATGCTCCAAGGCTGTAATTCATGCTTATCTTTGTACTGATTCACACCGACCATCAGCTCTCTTTAACAGTGAGATAAGCACTACTGTTTCCTCTTCAGCGCATATATAATATGGAATTAAGATAATTTATTTTTGAAACCTTTTAACTCTTCCATGAATCTATGGAATTCCGGAATATCCATTTGTTGTGCAGAATCTGATAATGCAACTGCAGGGTCTGGATGTACTTCAGCCATTACTGCATCTGCGCCAATTGCAAGTGCTGCTTTTGCTGTTGGTAATAATAAATCTCTACGTCCAGTTGAATGCGTTACGTCAACAACAACTGGTAAATGTGTTTCTTTCTTTAAAATCGGTACTGCTGAAATGTCTAATGTGTTACGTGTCGCTCTTTCGTATGTGCGGATACCGCGCTCACAAAGAATAATTTGGTCGTTACCTTGTGCAATGATGTATTCCGCTGCATTAATGAACTCATCAATTGTTGCTGCTAATCCACGTTTTAATAATACTGGCTTGTTAACTTTACCTACAGCTCGTAGTAAATCGAAGTTTTGCATGTTTCGTGCACCAACTTGAATTACATCAACGTAGTCTAATGCCATTTCAACATCGTTCGGATTTAAAATTTCACTAATGATCGCTAAGTCGAACTCATCTGCTACTTGACGTAAAATTTGTAATCCTTCTACTCCTAAACCTTGGAAATCGTATGGAGATGTTCTCGGTTTGAAAGCACCACCGCGCATTAATTTTAAGCCTTGGTCTTTCATTGCTTGCCCTACTTGGCGAACTTGCTCTAAGCTTTCTACCGCACAAGGTCCCATAATGAACGTTTGTGTTCCGTTACCAATCAATTCACCTTTTACATCAACAATTGTGTTTTCTTGTTTCTTTTTACGTGATACTAGTAATGCTTTACGGTTATCATCTTCTTGTAATTCTAAGCTAGCTTTGAAGATTGTTTTGAAAATATGTTGAACCGTTGACGTTTCGAATGGTCCTTCGTTATTCTCTGCAATCATATCAAGCACTTCACGCTCACGTACTGGATCAAAACGTTTCGTACCTTGTACTTGCTTTTGTTCCCCAATTTTTTGAACGATTTCACCGCGTTTGTTTAAAAGGTGTAATAGTTGTAAGTTAATTTCATCTACCTGTTTACGTAATTGATCTAATTCATGATTTGCCATTTGGAAATCCTCCTCTAATGTTTTAAAAGTATAGTAAGAGAATGAAAAATTCTCTATTTTCTGAACTGGTCAATTATACAAATTTAAAGTGGAATCGATACCTCTTCTTATTTTAAACTAATAATTCGTACAAAGACACTATCTACTAGTTAAAAACCCACTTTTTTTGTACAAAAAATCCCTACTGATGCAATCAGTAGGGACGATATTTATCGCGGTACCACCCTAGTTGTAGACTTCTTTCGTCTACCTCTCTTCATTGTTAACGATCATCTGACCGTCTTTCCCTTCATAAAGATAAATACTATCTTTACTACGAAAAAGATGCTCTAGGACTGTAATTCGCTCTTGTTTTTGTACTGGTTCACACCGACCACCAGCTCTCTGTTACAGGGAAACAACAACTACTGCTTTTCCTTTCAACGCATGCATATTTAATTTTCAAGTTGGGCCACTAAAATACAAAAAGTCCCTACTGAATAAATCAGTAGGGACGATATTTATCGCGGTACCACCCTAGTTGTAGACTACACTTCTGTCTACCTCTCTTCACTGTTAACGATCAATTGACCGCTTTTTCTTCATAAAGACAATACTATCTTTACTACGAAAAAGATGCTCCAAGACTGTAATTCATGATTATCCCTGTACTGGTTCACACCAACCACCAGCTCTCTGTTACAGTAAGACTAACCACTACTGTGATCTCTTCATTGCACTTTGTTTATTCAAATGTTTTTTGAAATTGAATAAGTATGATTCGTATTATAGAACGCTTTTCAAAACACTGTCAACAACTTTTTATATATTTTTTCAAATTACATTTTTGCTCTACATTTCTTCTTGTAAATTCTCCAGAACAATTCCGATGCGAATTATCTCATTATCTATTGCATTTATTACACATTTTTCTACTCTATATCCAATTAATAATTCTTTTATTTGAATGATTTCAGTTTCAAGTAAATTAGCTTCCTGAAGCGTTTGCAGTGAAGTGAAAAATACGTTTGCATACAACTCTTTATACATCTTTATACTCTCTGTCTTCTCAAGTATTTCATGAAATAACTGTTTTAACTCCGTTTGATTCCCTTTTCCACCCACGTCCGAAAATGATTTACAAATTATCAATAAGCCTCTTTCTACTATTTCATCCATAAATAATATAATACGTAAAAGCATTACATATTCTCTAGCTGTGATTCCCCCCATTTTCGGTCGCTCTCGCAAAAATATACTGAGCCAAGCTGCCCAAAATTTTTGTTGTTCTTTTGCACTTAACGTTTTGACGTAATAGCATAAGAACTGCATAAATTTAATTTTATTTTCTTCATTTTCTCGTATAAGTAAAGGGTATAACCAATCTGTTTTTTGCTCCCAATACAGTACACATTTAATAAATACAAAACTGAGCCATTTTAAGAAAGCTTCCCTCGTATGCGGATGTAATATTTCCAAATGTTCTACCGCGTACTTAATAAATCGCTTCATTTCTGTAAATAAAGGTAAATTGATTTGTGTGTAACATAAGCCGGCCCATGCATATTTCGTAATCTCATTTTCCTTCTTTAACTCTAAGTACGGTAACAAATATTTTCGGCACCATTGCTTCTCAATATGATAAAGAAATGTAATGTCTGCTACTAAACGAGCTATCATAAAATTTGTCCGTTCTGTACTAATTCTTACTTGTTCTTCAAACAAAAATAAATATTCATACACATTACGATCGTATAAATGATCATATGATAACAGTTTTAATAATACTGCTGTCATTTTCCCAACAGGATGCTGAATCGATTCATTGTAAAAATCTTGTTTTGCCAGCTTAAAATCCGTGTCACTTTTCATGACCTGAGGGAATACCGAAAAAGCAAATCGCTTTACATTGCGTATACTATTTTCCTCTAACTCTTCTAATCGATTACTAATTTCATATAGAAAGCTACTAATTAACCAATGAAAAGCTGTATTTCTAACAAATTTCTGTAATAGAGGAATAACTTTTTGTATTTGTTCATTTGTCAGTCCTCGGTTATTTCGCCACTCTCTAATACAAACAAACCATACTTCATTACTTATTTCGTGCATTCCAACTAATTGATATGCAAATGAAATACTCCATTCTGTATTCAATTTACATGCTTTCGATAACATCTCTAAAAAATGACGTTGTTCAAAAACACCATCTTGAGAAAATTGCTGAACTTGTTTCATAATTTCCTCATCTTTTAGCTGCAATAATCCATCGGCAGTTACATTACAAGTAATACTTTGTTCTGCGACCTCTTTCTTTTGTACACTGTATCGATCAGAATGAAAGTGAGGATGTTTTTGCTTCATTAACTCATAACCTTTTGCTGTAGATGGACTATTTGTATCACAATTGAATAATAAATCTAAAACGAAACAAACATCAAATGCCCTCTCCTCTGCAAGATCCTTCAGTACAATTTGAATGACTTCTTCTTTTGTTTTTTCTAAAGAGAGTGCGTAATGATTTTTTATAAGTTGAAAAACTTCTTGTTTATACGTGACATCTAAAAGAATCCCTTCCTGTAACAACCATTTTATTTTCTCATCGGCGCTAACAAATATATTTTTATTCATCGCATCAATTGCAATTCGGTTTTGAAGTATGCTGTTTGCTTCTATCATTTCTGTAATATAATAATTTGCTTTTTTCTCATCGTTTTCACATAGATAGGCTAAACATTCTTTTACAATTTGAATTAAAAATGCAAGATCATTTTGCTGAAACTCTTTTTCCACATTTTCCTTATCCCTTTTTTTCAATGCCGTTTGCCTTAGTGATAACATCCGCAACTTCTCTATTCCCATCATCATAATTGGAACGGCGTAATAAGAAATATGCGGTTTCATCTTTTCATTCCAAATTTGCTCCACAAAAGAAAATGTAGACACGGGTAAACGACTCGATTCCTCAAGTTCTATTGATTCCCCGGTATCATTTCCCCACTTTCTTTCACGCTTCAACTTAAGTTTGCCGTCCAAAATAAACGTTAGTAACAATAAAGCAATTTCTTTATGCTCAGGAAAAGAACATTTTTGCAGTAAGTAAGAAATTGTTTCGATCGATTTACTATCTTTTTCAGCTGTTTCTAATAAAAGGAGTGTCCACCTTGCAAACAACAAAGGGTCCATTTTCATTTTCGTTTCGTTTAAGTAGCTACAAATTGTTCTCCATAATAATGGAGATAGTTTAGAATGATTTTTAAAAATTAATTGAAATAATTCTTTTTGATGACTAAAAAGAAATTGTTCCACTAACCATTTTGCCAGTAATTCATCTACCTCGTTATAGTTTGATGTAATTAAAAATAAATTTTGTAATTTCCCTTCCGCTTCAAGCCATTCCACCCATTCATAATCGTGAGCAAATTCAACAAAGTAGCGGACTGTTTCAATTTTTTTTATGGATTGTTTTATGTATGATAATTGTTCCTGCTCTACTGACGGCGGTACTGTTACTATGTCACGAATTCGCATTCGTTTCGTAATATAATTATCACCCATTAACTCAGCCCATCGTTTCACTGCTTTAACGAGAGACTGATGATTATTCCCTTTATTCGGATACACAATCGGTCTTATCCCTAAATGCTCCCAATGGTACGTGTTTTCCCCTTGTGCGACAAATGCATAACGCCTTGTACTTGGTGGTAAACCAGTTGCTAAATATTTCATTACTGGGTCATTATGGCTATATCCAACGAATAAAACGGTATAATTCGAGAATAAATCAACTAAAAATCTTCTTGCCCATCCTTCTGTCAAGTAAGCCCTTCCAAAATCACCATCTGTTAAAATTAACGCTTCTTTTTCTTGTTCTATATTGCCATGTATGTAAGCGAGTCCTTTAAACGCTCTACCTGTAGGTAACGCAGGTGCGTAATATACGTTTAATTCTCTATTCATTTCTTTCATTGCAGTTGTAAAATGTCGATCAAAATTTGTTGTTACAATACGGACTTCTGTATCTAAAGGAAACAACCTCGGAATCGCATAATGAAGCGGATTCGGCTTTGACTTTTCAATATGAACTAAATCTCTTGCAACTTGATGTACATCTTTTGTTTTCGCAATTTTACCAAGATAATAATCATGCGGTTCTGTTATTTCACGTTTTTCGACATATAACGTCTTTGCAATTTCATCAACTAAATCATCAAAATTCGGTAAGTTTGATTTCCCTTTCATAGAAACTCCCGCTCCAACAAATAGTACTAACTTTCCTTTTTCAAGATGATCAATTAACTCGTCTGGAATTTCTACTTCTGAAGTAATCCACACCGAGGATTCCCCCTTACCTAAAAATGTCATATACTCTCATTTTACTATAACATTTTTTCTTTGTTTTTTTAATATTTAGACAAAACATGAGCATGAAAAAGTTTTATGTAAATATATCCGTTACAATGTATGAACTCTTATATTTATTGCAAAACTATGGATAAAACGGAGGTGTAAATTTTGAATGATTTCACAGTAGTGCTTATCAAGTTTATATCGTGCATTATCGCATTTAGTATCGGACTCGCTTTATTTTTCCCAGCAACGTTCGTCCAAATTATTTCGTTCAGTCTCTTCGTTACAATCGTATCTTATATGTTCGTTGATAAAATTATTTTAAATCGAATTGGCAATACTGGTGCCATTATGTCGGATTTCTTACTAACGTATTTAAGCGTATGGATTTTCGGTAATATTTTATTAGACAACTATATGCAAATTGCATGGGGAAGCATCCTTTCCGCAATTGTCTTCACATTATCAGAAGTAATCGTTCATCGCTTCTCTAACTCTCACACAAGGCACCATAACGATAATATTCATATTAATCGACGTTTCGCATATGGTACGGAGTTTGCGGAAGAACAGAATATATTGGATAAGGATAAGAAGAAGTAATATTTTGATGCAGGGGCGCCCTTTTTAATTATGTGGTGCTCCTTTTTTGTGTTTTCATTATGATACGTGAAATTATATCGACGATTTTTCAAATATATCAACGATTATTGCAATATATCGACGTTTCGACAAAGGATATCGACTTACCGACATTATTTGACACGATTTCCTCTAATAAAAAACTGCCTCTTATTTAGAGACAGTTTCTTTCAAATCTTTTAACGTAACAACATTAGCAAACGCTCCAAACACTACGTTATGATGCTTCACAATGTCTTCAGCACGTAACACCTCTGTATCAAACGTACTATGTGCATCGCTCACTAACGTTACTTTATACCCTTCACTAAACGCTCTTCGCGTCGTCGTATCCACACAGTACTCCGTTTGCATTCCTGAAATGATAACATGATCGATTCCCTTGTCTTGCAATACTTCTTTTAGGTTCGTCTTGTGGAATGAATCTGGAGTCGTTTTTTCAACCACACACTCCCCTTCTAGTGGAGCAATTGCCGCATGGATTTTCCACCCATCTGTACCTTTTTCTAACGGATGGTCTTTCGGTCCATTGTGTTGCACATAAATTACCGGAATATCATTTGAACGGCATTTCTCAATAAGCTCTTGTAATGTCTCTAAAAACTTTTCCCCATTATGTACTGGCATTCCTGCTGTATACATACCTGCTTGCACATCAATTACTAATAATGCTTTTTTCATATCGCGCAGCTCCCTTTTATTTATATTCCATCATCCAACAATCTTCTAATACCCCTTCATGCAGTTCATGTTCCTTTAAAATCTTCACCTTTTTAAATCCGCATTTTTCATAACACTTTATTGCACGTTCATTATTTACTTTCGGGTCCATTGCAATTGCTTTTGCTCCCGTGTTCTCCATAATATATGTAATTGCTGCCTGAACGAGTTTCGTTCCAATTCCTTTTTCCCAATAAGTTGGTTCACCGATAAATTGATCCATTCCCCATACATTTTGAGATTCTTCATAGCCATATAATGCTTTCCACTCAGAATCAACTGGATACATTTGAATATAACCAATCGGCATATCATTAAACTCTATTACACATCTTTTTTCATGACTATTGGGATTATGTATGAAATGATTCAGTACCATCTCTACAGATTGCGGATTATCTCGTCCTTCATAATACTGCAAGACTTCTGGGTCTGTTAACCATTTTGAAATGACCTGTGCATCCTCTTCTTTTACGTACCGTACCGATACATGATCTTTTTGAAATAGCATATAATACCTCTTTTTAATTATTTATATTTTTCCTTGTTGTGAAATCTTTCATTGCACCTATTAATGCGTATGGTAACAATGTAATCGCAAAAAATGCTGTAAATACATTAAAATGAGGAATTTCATATGGAGTGAACCATTCCGTGAAAAATTCAGAATATAAAATCCTATTTAAAAACTCTCCACTTGGCTTAAAATTTGGTGCCCATCCTGTAATCTCACAAATAATAAATAGTAATTGAACAATTATAAATGCTCCTAGATAGCGAAACCATGTCCGTTTCCAAATCGGCTGCGCCTTATATAATTCATGTTCCATTTAACTCCCACCTTTTTATTTCCATCCTATTAATTATACACTTTTCACAGTCTTTTTGTTAAAATTTTCTATATATTCATTCATGCTGGAGGAATTCAATATGTCTAATCCTATACTTAAATCAACATTAATCATCCTTAGAGGAAACTCCGCAAGTGGTAAAACAACAATCGCAAAGCAACTACAAGAACATTTCGGACAAGGCACACTTTTAGTATCACAGGATGTTGTACGTAGAGATATGCTTAGAGTACACGACACGATAGGGAATTTATCGCATGATTTACTATTTGAAATTACAAAGTACGGAAAAGGGAAATGTGAGTTTGTTATTTTAGAAGGTATTTTAAACAGTCGTAGATACGGTGATATGCTGAAAGAATTAATACATTTTTTTGAAGGAAACGCGTATACATATTACTTTGATTTATCGTTAAAAGAAACGATTCGACGACATAAAACAAGGGAAAAGCGGCATGAATTTGGTGAGGATTCCCTACAAAAATGGTATAATCCGCACGATACAATTGAAGTTACTAGAGAAACTATTTTTACAGATAACTTAACGCAAAAAGATATATTTGATGCAATTCTTAATGATGTGATGGTACGAAAATAAGACCGACAGAATATGTCAGTCTTATTTTCATTATGTTATATTCTAGATTTATTATAAAATCTTCACTTTAACTGTTTGTCTTCCCCAATTTATCGCTTTACTTTTTGAACCCATTAATACATCAATGCGATTACCTTTAATTGCACTTCCGGTATCTCCAGCTATTGCTTCTCCATAACCTTCTACCCATACTTTAGATCCTAATGGGATTACTTTCGGATCTACTGCGATAATTCTCATATTCGGATTAGCCGTTAAATCATGCCCCATCGCAGTTAAAACGCGTCCACCATATGTACCATTCTCACTCGGATCAGCAGTATATGCTGTCGCCACGACCGTTAATTCACGTTTAGCAGACTGCGCGTTATTTTTAGACTCTTCTTTTGCCTTTAGTGCTTCTCGTACTTTCGCCTCTTCCTTAGCTTTAGCTATTTCTTGCGCTTTTGCTTCTTCCTTAGCCTTTGCTATTTCTCGTGCTTTCTCCTCTTCCTTAGCCTTTGCTATTTCTCGTGCTTTCGCTTCTTCCTTAGCTTTGGCTATCTCCTGCGCTTTTGCTTCTTCCTTAGCTTTGGCTATTTCCTGCGCTTTTGCTTCTTCCTTAGCTTTGGCTATTTCTTGCGCTTTCGCTTCTTCCTTAGGTTTCGCTACTTCTTGCACTTTCACTTCTTCCTTAGGTTTTATTGTTTCTTTTGCCTTTGTTATCTTCTGTGTTTTAGCTTCTTCCTTAGCTTTAACCGATTTTTGTACTTTCGCTACTTGCTTCGTTTTCTCGTCAGCCTTTTTTTCAATTGGTGCTTCACTTGATAAGAAAGAAACATTTACATAAGCTGTTTTTCCCTTATACTCAAATTGTAGCCATCCGTCTTTTACTTGCTTCGTTGATTCAATTACATCATCTTTTTTCAGTCTGCCAAGAATTTTTGATTCTGTGTTTGATTCAGAACGTACATTTAACAAATCTGCTGTTACATGGTAAATATCTTTTGTAAACTCCGAGCTTACAAATACTTCTTTACCATTTAACTCAATTTTTGACCAGCCATCTTCAGTATTTATGACTTTTAATTCTTCCCCGTTTTTTACTTTTTCGATAACTTTTGATTCCGTAGTCGGTTTTTCACGTACGTTGAGTACATCTGCTGTTACGATTGTTTCTGCAGTAGCAGTTGTAGTAAATGCTCCCAATCCGAAAACAGTTGCTGTTGCTGCGCCAATTACTTTTTTCATATTAACCTCCATTATATTTTTTGAATTCTATCAAATACTCCCATTAAAATAAGAGATTTAATGAAAGCATTCGCAACAGATATATTAATACGACTTAATATACTGTTATTAAAACTCCTTACTCCAATACTATCAAATTCTTATTTCTAATTCTATATATTATAAGTCTCCTTATCTTCTATAAACGTTTCATGTCCGTCTTCACACTAAATAGTTGTCGCAATTCCCACCAAAATAAACTTACGATTGCTAAAAATTGAGTAGCGACTATAGCCCCTTCATGATCTTTCACACTACATTCGCTCGTTTTTTGCAAAAAGTTCATTTTACATAAAATTTTATTTATTACAATAAGAATATAAGATATATTTTTTTAAAAGGAGGATTTCAAGAATGAATAAAGAGGATAAAATTCACGCTGAGAAAGTGTTGAAAAATCTATTCATCGGATCACAAGTTGATGGATTACAATTTGGTATTTCTCCAGGCGCTATAAAGATTCATTTCACAAACTTTCACGACTCCGTTGATTATGACGGACAATTATATATCAATATCGAATCAAAATGGTTTTTATTTAATAAATCTACAAAAAAATACCCATTAAATGAAGATGACTTTGAAGATTATTCTGAGGAAGAAGAATATGGGAGAATATTTGAGATAAGAAGACAAAAAGTTACCGATATACAACTCGGCTTAGAAAGCCCTTATTTAATTGTTACATTAGAGAGTGGACAAATTATTTTTGTAAATGGTTTTCATGATTATTATGAATGTTGGCAAGCTGGTGTCCAATATGAGCAATGGCTTGTAGTTGCTGCACCTGGGAATGAAATCGCCACTTGGACTCCCGATAAGTTTATCGATAAATAAACTGTCTTCCCGAAGAAGAACCGACGATATTTTATGAACTACATAACTATTTCTATTACACTTAAACGAATGACCATTTTACTTTAATAGAAATCATTTTATTAAATTTGAAAGGACGATAATGATGGCATGTGTCCATGATTTTGGAATAATTGAAGAATTTGATTCTCAAAAAAGTTACAACGATTATACACCAGAGAAATATGATTGTGTTTCTGTTGATGATGATATTATCAGTAATTTAAGTCAAAATTTATCAATTATGAAAACCTACTTTCATACAGTAAAAAATCAGGAATATGGTTTAGCTTATTGGGGTATTACAATTATCCCTCCTGAATCATTAGCAATTTTCTATGAAACAGTTACATCTTCAAAGTTCTTCAAAAAATCTGATGAGCTGAATGAATTAGCTTCAAAAATTGTACAAGCTGTAGCAGAAAACAAGTACATGATTCATTATGGAATTTGAATGTAATTCAAAAAATGTGAGAGTGCCCATATTAATCTAAATAAGCGTCTCATTTCCAATCTTCCAGCTAAACCATCTCCCATGCCCTTCCGTTTCTCCAACCGTTTCACGATATTCGTTTCCGTTAATATAATAATCAATATGAAGGTCCCGGTCCCACATGTTGTTATAAAGGTGGAATACATCACGTTTTGCGCCAATTTCTTGTATTTGTTTTTCTAACTTATGTTTTACTTGTTCTGGTATTTGATTTGCGACGTGTGTATGGAAAATACAGATAACAGCATCTCTACTTATTCGTTCAATAATAGATGGTAATAGCTCCACGCCGTCTCCTTCTACTAATTGAACAGATTCATTTTTCACTAAAGATGCAGCTTGGTCAAATAGTTCAAGCCTTTCTTTATGTTCTGGCCAAATGAGTGCACGTAGCCATAAATAATCTTCGTCACTATGTAAATCATTTACATGTAAATCTAGTCCGATTCTTTCTAAGACAGGTGGACTTTCTTTTAAAAGCTGAGGCACATTCTCCCCTCTTATTTCAGAAGTTACATGTACATTCGAATTTATATTTCCGTAACTTTCACCTGTACCGTACGAATAGCTATATTGGTCCCAAAATAGTTGTAATCCAGAACTTGTCCCAATCTCTATTAAAGCTAACGGTTTATTCACTTTGTTAAATATGTAATTGAAACTTGGATATAAGTACGCACATCGTCTTACTTCATTCGTTTGAACGAGTTTCGTTTGTAATAAATTAATCATTTCTTCTCTGTACATTTTACAGAAATCTTTAAAATGATCAAAAGCTTGATCTAAATCCGTATTAGCATGTTCAACTAAGCTACTATAATACGTTTTTACATGATGTTCTTTCCCTGCTAACAATAAATAATGTACTGCACCTAATAATAAGTTTGGGACTGGTTGACCTACCTGAGCATAGGACGATAGTGTAAGTACTTCCTCATCTTCAGCAATTTTCATTGATAAATATTCATATAAGTCACTTGACCCTTTACATTCCTTTATTGAAAAATTTCGAAATAAGTTTGCGATTTGTTCTTGTGTACGCATGTGTATCCCCCTTTTTAATATTCAGAATAATCATACAATAAATTTTTAAAAAAGTCCCATAAAAAGGTATCCTTTCTACCGACTTTTGGATACGTAAGCTTTTTCGAGATAATTTCAAACTGTAATTTTTTTCTATTCATTAACTGAAAAGTGCTTGTTAAATAAGAATTTTGGCAAATAAAGCGTTAAATATTTTAAAATTATCAGATAACACTAGATATTTTAGTCTATTAATTATTATAATAGAGTATGAGATGGTTATACAATTGAGACAAAAAAGGTAAATACCTAGGTGGGGCCTAGGCGGTGTTTTCTTTTTACGGCTTAGACACAGTAAACACCTACTCTTTTTTGCCAATATAGGGGATGGAGAGATTATCATGAGCAACATGCAGCAAAAAACAGACGTTATCTTAATTGGTGCAGGAATTATGAGTGCAACGTTAGGCTCATTACTAAAAGAATTAGCACCAGAATGGGAAATTAAAGTTTTTGAAAAACTCGCAAGTGCCGGGGAAGAAAGCTCTAATGAATGGAATAATGCAGGTACAGGGCATTCTGCGCTATGCGAACTGAACTATACTTCCGAAAAATCTGACGGATCTATAGATATTAGTAAGGCTGTAAAAGTGAATGAGCAATTCCAGCTTTCAAGACAATTTTGGGCATATCTTGTAAAAAGCAAATTAATTCGTAATCCACAAGATTTTATTATGCCTCTACCTCATATGAGTTTAGTACAAGGTGAAAAAAATGTGCAGTTTCTAAAAAACCGTTTTGAAGCGCTTTCAAAAAATCCACTGTTTCAAGGAATGGAGTTTTCCGATTCTCCTGAAACATTAAAAAAATGGCTTCCACTCATTATGGAAGGTCGTACATCTAATGAGCCTATGGCGGCAACGAAAATTGACTCTGGAACAGATGTTAACTTTGGTGCATTAACACGAATGTTGTTTGATTACTTAAAAACGAAAAATGTCGAGCTAAACTACAAACATAGTGTCGAAAACATTAAACGCACGAAAAATGGTTTGTGGGAAGTGAAAGTACACGATATGAATAGTGGTAAAATTGAGCATCACACTGCTAAATTCGTCTTTATCGGCGGCGGTGGCGGTAGCCTACCCCTACTTCAAAAGACTGGTATCCCTGAATCAAAACATATTGGTGGATTCCCGGTAAGTGGACTATTTATGGTATGTAAAAACCAAAAAGTTGTAGAGCAACATCATGCGAAAGTATACGGTAAAGCTAAAGTTGGCGCTCCGCCAATGTCTGTACCTCACCTTGATACGAGATATATAGACAATAAAAAAGCTTTATTATTCGGACCATTCGCAGGGTTCTCTCCTAAGTTCTTAAAAACTGGTTCAAACCTTGACTTAATTGGTTCTGTAAAACCAAATAACGTCTTAACGATGTTAGCTGCTGGTGTAAAAGAAATGGGACTAACAAAATACTTAATTCAGCAAGTTATGTTATCACATGAAAAACGTATGGAAGAATTACGCGAATTCATTCCGAACGCAAAAAGTGAAGATTGGGATATTGTAGTTGCTGGTCAGCGTGTACAAGTAATTAAAGATACTGATGCTGGCGGTAAAGGAACACTTCAATTCGGTACAGAAGTTGTTAGTGCGGCTGATGGATCAATCGCAGCATTACTAGGTGCTTCACCGGGTGCTTCTACTGCCGTTCATGTTATGCTTGAAGTATTAGAAAAATGTTTCCCAAGCCGAATGGTAGAATGGGAAGGAAAAATAAAAGAAATGATTCCTTCTTACGGCATTTCATTAACAGAAAATCCAAGATTATTCCAAGACCTTCACACTTCTACAGGTCGTACCCTTGGATTAAATGAAAAAGAAACAGTTCATAATTAATGAAGAAATAAAAACGTCCGATACATTCGGACGTTTTTTCGTTACTAGAAATTATATTTTTCAATATTATCCTTTGTAAATACAACTCGCTCTGGCAATACGATAATTCCGTTTCCTTCTGCCTCATAATCATATCCTTGAATGGAGTTTGGCTCTACTTTCACTTTTCCAATCCCTTTTACTTCGAAGCTATCCCCTACTTTTAACTTCTTCCCTTTTACAACAATTTCATTTGCTACATACGTTGCGAGTGCACCTTGTTGTTTTACGTCCCATAATCCGAATTGTTGTACTGTTCCTCGTTTTACGTAATCACGCATAACGTTTGGTGTAGAGAAGCCAGTTACGACAACCTTTTTATCCATTTTTAAGTTTTCAGCTGCTTGCGCCATGGCTGGGAGTGCTGTTGCATCTGGACAAATAACTGCGTTAATATCCGGATACGTTTTTAAAATATTCTCCCCTACTGACAAAGACTTTTGCGCATTATTTTCACCGTACTGCGTCGTTACAATTTCCCAGTTCGGATATTTCTCTTTAATAATTTCTTTCGCTTTCGTTACCCATTGGTTTTGATCTGTTACTGTTGGGCTAGAATAAAAAAATGCTACTTTCCCTTTATCTCCAATTTGCTTGGAAGTCATTTCAATTAATAAGTTAGCAAGTTGGTCTGGTGTTCCTTGGCTTATATAAAAGGAACGATCTTTCGGATTCACATCGGAATCCCAAGTTAAAACAGTCATCCCTTTTTTCTTAGCACGTTGCAGTGATTGCGATAAACCATCAACTGACGTTGAAGAAACCATAAGTGCATCATAGTTTTGGTTAATGAAATTGTTTATATATTTTACTTGCCCAGAAACACTTGCTTCAGAGGGGCCATCATATTTCACTTGTACGCCTAGTTTATCTCCCATCTCTTTTGCTCCTTCACCACCTGATGTAAAGAATCCAACTCCTGTTAATTTCGGGATAAATGCAAATTTCACATCATCCGCTTTTTTCTTATCTGCGGTTTGACTAGAACAGGCGATTAAACCGATTAAACAAATACATACAATGAATACAATCCCTAGTTTTCTCTTCATGACATTTCCCCCTTATGCAAATTCTTTCTTTTCCCCAGTGTGAATTGATGTAATTTGAAATGTCTCATAATAACTGAAAGAATAAGGATAATACCAATTACTACGTTGGATTGTTCATTTGTTAAACCCGTCATTTGCAAGCCATACTGCATGAGTCCAATGAAAATACTCGCCAGTACAGTACCGATAATGCTTCCTTTTCCCCCTGTAATAAGTGTCCCGCCTAATACGACTGCCGTAATGATTGGTAAAATTGTTTCACTTCCCATATCAGCACGTGCCGAACCGAAATAGGCAGTTAAGAAAGCCCCCCCTAATCCACCTCCTAACCCGGAAAGCATGTAAGCAATGATGACTACTTTCTTCGTCTTAATCCCGGTGTATTTTGCTGCATTTTCGTTCGCACCTGTTAATTTTATATGGCGTCCGTATATAGTTCGGTGAAATAATACAGCACATAAAACTGTTAATACGATCAGTAGCCATAATAAATTCGGTATTCCTATAAAATTACCGCTTGCCAGTTGTACAAATGCGTCAGGTAAACCACTTATCCCTTCATACCCAGAAGCACCTGCTCCTCCTGAAATGACGAGTGCAATTCCTCCGTATAAAAACATCGTGCCGAGTGTAACGACGAGTGGTTCTACATCTGTCATTTTTATAATGAGTCCATTTATAGCGCCTGCTAAACAACTAATTATTAGGGCGATTATGACAGCAAACAAAATAGATATTCCGTTCATCCAAAGTACACCGATTAAGATCGAAGTGAGACCCATTATTGAGCCGACTGATACATCAATTCCTCCTGTTACTATAACGAAAGTCATTGGTATCGCCGCAATTGCGATAAATAGGAAATCATTTGTACTAAAAAGGAGATTACTAATATTAAAGAAATCACTATTTATAAAACTAAAGAGAATAAATTCTAAAAGAAGTAATACGATTAGAACACCTTCCCATCTGTATACATACTTCATAGATTCATCCTCCTTTCTGCCTTCCACTTTTTCATAACGCTATCTAATATGACGATTAGCAATAATAAGAAACCTGAAATAGCATTATTCCAAAATGCTGGTATTTTTAAAAAGACGAGTGAACTGCTTATCGCCTCTAAAAATATCGCTCCTAATGCAGCTCCAACTATAGAACCTGTTCCTCCTTTTAAATGAACTCCCCCTAGTACAGCAGCTGCGATAACCTGTAGTTCTATCCCAGTTCCTGTTTGATTAGGAACGAATCCGATATTCATAACAAATATGCAACCAGCGAGCGCAGCGCTTATGCCTGAAATTATAAACGCACATATCTTCACTTTATTAACAGGTATACCAATAAGTCTCGCGCCATCTTCATTATCACCAACCGCATAGAAGTACCTTCCGTATGGCACTTTCCTTAAAAAGAAGTATAGTAGTAGTAAAATAATAAGAACAATCCATACAATTATCGGCAAACCAAGTATGACGCTCGATGACAGTTGCTTAAAATCGTTTGGTATATCTTCAATCCACTTTCCACCTGTAAAGATTAACATCGTACCTCTAATGACTCCTAACATACCTAATGTCATAATAATGGCCGGTACCCGAAACTTTGCAACACCAATTCCATTTATAAAACCGAGAATAGCGCCAAGTATAATAGCAGCAAGTATGGACAGAGATGCATGATATCCATCAGTTAACAACATTCCGCAAACTGCTGCGCTTAATCCCATAATTGAACCAACTGATACATCTATATTTTTCGTAAATAAGACGAACGATTGGCCAATTGCTAGCACGACTAAAATAACGCTTGATTTCATCAGTAAAGATAACGAGTTAAATTGAATAAAACTAGGGTTTATTATTCCTACAATAGCTATATACATTAGTAGTAACAGTATCATAGACGTTTCATGCATTTTTAACATGCGTTTCATTCCGCTACACCTCCGTATGCAAGGCGTGTAACTTCATTCACACTTAGTTGTTCTTTTTCCATATGAGAAACAAATCGTCCATTTCTCATTACATATACACGGTTTACTAATTGAACAATTTCTTCAACATCTGAAGAGATTAATAAAATTGCGAGTCCTTCCCTTTTCATTTTTTCGATCGTCTCATACACTTCAATCCTTGCTTTCGCATCAATTCCACGAGTCGGCTCATCAAGAATAATAACTTTAGGATTACATGCGAGATACTTTGCAAGCACGACCTTCTGCTGATTACCTCCTGATAAAGATGCCAGTTCTTTATTCATATTCTGTACAACAATTCGGAACTGTTCTATAAACGAATTAACTAAAGCGCTTTCTTTTTCTTGATTTATAAAAAAGCGATTATATTGCTGTAAACTTGCTGCTGCAATATTTTCTTTAACAGAAGCCATTGAGAAAATTCCATTCCTCGCCCTATCCTCTGGGACATAAACCAGTCCCTTTTCTAGCCTTTTATGCAAAGAACACGCATCAATTGATTTCCCCTCTAATAAGATAGATCCTGATTTTATAGTTTTCAATCCAAATATCGCTTCTGCTAATTCAGTCCTGCCAGATCCTATAATGCCAGCAACACCTACAATCTCACCTGCATGTACAGTGAATGATATATTTTTGAATGTGTGGCTCATTATATCGATCACTTCTAATATTTTTTTCGTCCTTGCTGTCTCTTGAACTACTTCTATTTTCTCTTTCTGTTTATACCCTTTTGGCAATAGCCCCTCCATCAGCATGTCATATGTATAGTCACATACGTCACCTTGGCTTACAATCATTCCATCACGTAGTATTGCTACTTTGTTGGCAATTTCAAAGATTTCTGGAAAGCGATGCGTAATATAAATCATCCCAATTCCTTTTTCTTGTAAACTTTTCATCAACATAAAAAGACTCTTAATTTCGTGAGTTGTTAATGTCGATGTTGGCTCATCTAGAATAAGAATCTCAGCTTCTCGTATTAATCCTCTCACAATTTCTACTAACTGTTGTTGCGCAATCGATAATGATCCTCCTAGTTCATTAAGGTCAATATCCCATCCTAGGCTGCTAATCAATTGCTGAATCTGTACTCTTAATTTCTTTTTCTTTTCTTTTAACCCGATACATATATTTTCTTCAATAGTCATATGCGGAAAAATGAGTGGTTCTTGCGGTATTAAATAAATACCTTTTCGATGTGCTTCTGACGGATTTGAAAACTGTTGCTTCGTTCCTTTTACATACATTTCTCCATCATCATACGAATATAACCCCGTTAATATTTTCATTAATGTTGATTTCCCGGCACCATTCCCTCCAACTAAAGCGTATATATCTCCGCGCTCTACTTGAATGTTCACTTCTTTTAATACAAGTTGATTTAAAAATGCCTTACTCATTTTTTTTACTTGTAATAAAGGTGCGTTCTCCACATGATGTCACCTGCCTTTATACAGAACATTTTTTGAGAAAATGATTATTTGTTCTACTTGTTTTGTAGCATTGTATATTCCTTTTTTTATATCTAGAACACTTTTTTCTACGTACTATTAATCGCTTCAACTGGAATAAACAAAATATATGGTACATATGTTTAAGCTGTGGTCAATTGTTGAAAGGGATGAAGAGTATGACACAGCTGAACTTTGAAGAAAATTTATTAACGAAAGTAGCTTGGTACTATTACAAAGACCAATTAACACAACAAGAGATTGCTTCACTTCTTCACATTTCAAGAAATAAAGTTGTTCGGTTATTAGAGAAGGCGCGGAGTGAAGGTATCGTTACATTTCACGTAAAAGGGACTGGTTTGCACTGTTTAAGTATTGAGCGTGACTTAATGAAAAAATTCCACTTAAAAGATGCTTTTATTATCCCGACCCCAGTAAACAATTATCACGATTCTCTCGGAAAAGCTGCTGCACAATATTTAGAAACTCAGCTCCAGCAAGGAGATTTACTCGGTATTGGCTGGGGAGAAACAATTAGCAAAATGCTAGAAAACATTCATTTCGAAAGTTCTATTAATCTCTCAATCGTAACGTTAACAGGCGGAGTAAATCACTATCTCCCGAGAAAACAAAACTATTTACATTACATGCAAGGTGATCTTCACATTATCCCTACGCCGTTTCTAGCGTCTACAACCGAAATGGCACAAAGTATCCTATCAGAACCGAGTGTAAAAGATATGCTTCATGTCGCTTCACTTGCTCATACGGCTGTTGTCGGTATTGGAGGACTATCTCAAGACGCTACGATTGTAAAAAAAGAAAAATTAACTTTACGTGAGATGACATATATTCGTAGTCAAAACGGTGCTGGCGATATTTTAGGACAGTTTTATGATACAAATGGCGATTTATTAGAGCTCTCGCATCACAATCGTCTAATTGGCACGTCCCTCTCTGTTTTGCGCAATATGAAGCATGTCGTCGGTGTTGCTGGAGGTACTGAAAAGATAGATGCAATTTATGGTGCCTTAAAAGGAAAGTTTATTCATACATTAATTACCGATGAGGAAACTGCCCTCTCCTTATTACGAAAGGATGGTGATTGTTAATGTCCAATTTATTAGCTTTCGATGCTGGTACAGGAAGCATACGAGCAGTTCTTTTTGATTTACAGGGTAATCAAATTGCAGTAAGTCAAAAAGAATGGATTCATAAATCTGACCCTCGTTATTCAGGCTCTATGAACTTTGATGTAATAGAAAATTGGAAGCTTGTACAACAATGCACGAAAGAAGTTTTACAAAGAAGTAATATCTCGCCCTCTTCCATTCAAGCTATTAGCGCTACTAGTATGCGAGAAGGTTTTGTTTTATATGATAAAAATGGGCAAGAAATATGGGCGTGTGCAAATGTTGATGGGCGTGCATCCGCGGAGGTTAGTGAACTAAAAGAAATTCGGTCACATCTTGAAAAAGATTTATATACAAAGTCTGGTCAAACTTTTTCATTAGGTGCTTTACCTCGCCTACTTTGGATAAAAAAACATGAACCCGACGTCTATAATTCTATTCACTCTTTTACAATGTTAAACGATTGGATTTTATATAAACTAAGCGGCGTGCTGCAAATTGATCCTTCAAACGGTTGTACGTCTGGAATCTTTGATTTACAAAATAGAAATTGGGATAACGATGTAGCTAAAGAGTGTGGTATAACTTTACTATTTTCACCAAAAGTAAATGAAGCTGGCACTGTGATTGGTAATGTTACAAAAGAATGTGCAGCATTAACTGGATTACGTGAAGGAATTCCTGTCGTAGCCGGGGGCGGAGATGCTCAAATGGCATCACTCGGAACTGGAGTCGTGAAACCGAATCAAACATTAATATGCGGAGGTAGTTTTTGGCAACAAGAAGTGAATGTTACTGAGCCAATACCAGATCCACAAGCTGCGATTCGTATAAATTGTCACGTCGTACGTAACCTATGGCAATACGAAACGATTGCCTTTTTCCCAGGCCTCGTTATGCGCTGGTTTCGAGACGCTTTTTGCCAAGAGGAAAAGAAACTTGCTGACAAACTCGGTGTAGATGCTTATGAATTATTAGAAGAACAAGCGAAAGACGTACCTGTCGGCTCACATGGCATTATCCCTACTTTTTCAAACGTTATGAACTACATTTCTTGGCGTCATGCCGCACCTTCTTTTTTAAATTTAAGTTTAGACGCTGACAAATGTGGAAAAAAAGAGCTATTCCGTGCTATTGAAGAAAATGCCGCCTTCGTAACACTTGGAAACTTACAATTAATAGAAAATCTAACTGGTATATTCCCTTCTGAAGTTATTTTTGCTGGTGGTGCCGCTAAAGGAAAACTATGGCCACAAATTCTATCAGACGTCCTTGGTATTCCTGTAAAAGTACCTGTTGTGAAAGAAGCAGCTGCTTTAGGAACTGCGATTGCTGCAGGAGTTGGTGCTGGCATATATGCATCTATGGAAGAGACTGCCGAAGAGTTTGTACAGTGGGAGCAAACATTCGAACCAGTTACTGAAAATCACGAACTATATAAAGAGTTCTATGAAACATGGAAAACTGTATATGACAGTCAGCTCGCTTTAGCTGATAAAGGGCTCACTTCACATATGTGGATTGCGCCTGGTGCACTGTAACACATTACATAAAGGAGTGGAATGTATGTTAAAAGCGAATGAAAATGACTTCTCCTATCGCTTCGGTGATAACGGGCCGAAATATTTAATACAAGGTCCGAATATTGATCTTGGCCTTGTTGTCATTCAGCCTGGGCAGGAGTTTCAAAACCATTATCATACGACGTGCGAAGAGGTCTTTTATGCATTAGAAGGTGAAATAGATTTCTATGTAAATAACGAAAGAGTTCCAATGAAACAAGGTGATGTCCTGCAAGTTCGTCCTCATGAATCTCACTATCTTATTAACCATTCTGACAAACCTTTTAAAGCGGTTTTTATAAAGTCACCACATTTACCAAATAAAGATACTGTTCAAACGGAAAATCCAACATTAACGAAGGAGTGATTTTGAATGACTTGGGGATTTAAAAATCGATTAAATACAATTTTACCTGATGGCAGAGCGGTTATGTTAGCGATAGATCACGGCTACTTTTTAGGGCCAATTCATGGGCTTGAACAGCCACTTGAAACTGTTAAAAACTTACTTCCTTATACGGATTCTCTCTTTTTAACGCGAGGTGTACTTAGCTCATGCATTCCTGAAAATTGCAGTACACCGATGGTTATGCGTGTATCAGGCGGAGCTACTGTCGTCGGTAAAGACTTAGCGAATGAAACAATTGTTACCCCTGTAAAAGAAGCAGTAAAACAAAATGCAATTGGCGTCGGTGTATCTGTTTTCGTCGGATCAGACTATGAAACACAAACAGTTACAAATCTCGCAAATGTAGTTTCAGAAGCTCACGATTATGGTCTGCCAGTACTCGGCATTACCGCAGTTGCAAAAGAACTGCAAAAACGTGAAGCTCGCTTTTTAGCACTTGCTTCCCGTGTATGCGTTGAAATGGGTGCTGACATTATTAAAACGTATTACTGCGAAGGATTCGAAAAAATCACAAGCACTTGCCCTGCCCCAGTCGTCATCGCGGGCGGCCCAAAACTAGATTCAATTGAAGACGCATTAAACATTACGTATAACGCACTGCAAGAAGGTGCAATCGGCGTAGATATGGGCCGCAACATATGGCAATCCGAACATCCAGCTGCGATGATTCAAGCGATACATGGTATTGTGAAAAATGGATTGAATGTGAAAGAGGCACTCCAATTATATGAGGATGTAAAAAATTAAAACAAACTATTGCATTTAAAGGAAAAGCCCATATGCTAGATTACTGAGTAATCTAGCATATGGGCTTTCTTTTACGTTTTTCATTGTTTTGAATTTAATCTATAGATCGCGCACATTCCAAACAATCTCACCGCGTTCGCCAAACGTACTATGATGCCGCTTAAATCCTAACTTCTCTAACACCCGAAAAGACGCAGTATTCCAAGCGCCTACAGTAGACCATAGTCTTTTGCGCCCCGTAGCAATCGCAGCCTCCAATACCGCTGATGCTGCCTCTGTCGCATAACCCATGCGATGAGCACTGCGGAACAACTCGTATGCAATCTCCGGCTCTTCAAGCGTGGAACGACCGATAATTAAGCCACAGTAACCGATGAAATCGCCTTCGTCTCGTCTACGAATCGTGAGAAGAGAAATACCATTTTCAACTGCTATCTTGCGCTTCTCAATAAGATCGTTACGAACAGATTCAACGGTTGGCATTTCCACTCCACGTTCACCAATTAGTTCTCTAAGCCAGACTGCATCGGATTCCTCCCACATATTCAGGTCGAGTCGTTCCGTTCTTAGCTGGAACGCCATATCTTTAAATACAGATGTCATAGCGATAACCTCCTATTTATATCACTGTACTACTTATAATCGTTTCGTACAGTACCATATGGGAAACCTGCTTGATTCTCTAGATTTTCTTGCATTAAGATATATTATTGTTATTTTATACATAATTAATTTCTCTGCAAAATAGACCTTGTTATGAAACTTCATTTTAAATCTACAATATTTAATTTATAAATGATTTTAGGTTTTCACTTAATTTTCACATTAAAAAATATATCGTCCTTTCTTATTTGTTAAAATAAAGAAAAGGAGGAATGATTATGAAACGAATGGGTTTTGAACGCCCTACTGATTATTACGATGAAAGATTATATACTATCGATGAAAAAATTTGTGCCCTATTAAAAGAACGAAAAGAACTTTCAGATGGTAACCCAGGTTTTCCTCATGATGAAGCGATTTATAAATGGGCAAAGCAATACGAATTTTATCCAGACTATCTAAATTCACTATTCTCTTCCATGATGGACGAAGGTGAATTTAAACCTCGCGTCGAACCAACTAAATTCCAAAAACATATACCTGTTTGTAAAACGTATGAATATAAAGGTATCATGTATACCGTAACTTTTATTCGGCAATATGCAAACGCTAGTGTAATTTATTTATATAGCGATTGGGATTCCACGAATGAAGTTAAGCCTCATAGTTTCTTCCAATTATCAATAGATGATACATACGACTGTTGGTCAGAAGGTGGTGGCGGCACTGATGGACATATGAGTCATCATTTCGTTGTATCTCCTGCCCTTCCTAATAATTTGTTTGGAATAAGCTTACGATTTAAAGAACTCGATATGCCGTTTAGGAAAGATCAAGCTATGCTTGAATTTGAAATACAGTTGGGCTAAAAAGAGCGTAATCTAGTTAAAAAATTGACTAGATTACACTCTTTTAGTTGCTACTTATACAGTATATGAAATTTATATCAACGATTTTCTCAATATATCGACGATTCGAAACAACATATCGATTTACCGACACAGTATTATTTATGAAGCACCCACTCAATTAACTCCATTGCTGCTTTAATACGGTCCTTCGTATCACCTAAAAACAATCTATTTATATAATCCTCAAAATTAACTGGTACTATAGATAAAGTTTTAATATACTTCAAAACAGATCCCGCTGGCGGTACTGGCTTATTATTAATAGCCCATATTCCTTCTACCAATGTCCAAGTTGACGTATGAACTATGTATGAAGCTTTTAACTCATCATTTGCTTTTAAAGCAGATTGAATTTTAATGAACGAACTCTGTAACCAATGAAAAATGCCTTTCACTTTGTCGCTAGAAACACGATAGTTTTCAAATTCAGATATAGCTATTTCCTTTAGTTTTTTTAAGTCACCACTTTTATCAAATAAAATTTCACCTTCTAAAAATGAATATAGTTCCATCGGATTGTTTTTAAAGTTTACTAATATTTGATTAACATCTGCATACTTATATTCAACAAAAATACCTTCTCTCGTTTCAGAATGAAATTTCTTCTTTTGTCCGTTTTCTAAAAGAATATAAAAATCTAAATCCGAGTCAGGATATGCGTCACCTCTCGCGACAGATCCGATGAGCATGAATCCATTTACCTTTTCCGTACACAAGGTTTCCGCTACTATTGTTTGCACTAATTTTTTATGTTGTTCATGTTTAAATATTTGTGCTTCTAACATTTGTAACCTCCACACACATTATTAAGGAGTTATTCGTTACCTATATATTTTACTTCTCTTATATCTTTCATCTTCTACATACTTATTCAACAATTGTCAGTTCATATATAATTACATCTTCACTGCTTTTTGTTTTATCTTGAATCGTTACAATGTCTCCAGCTTTTATTTTCGAAGCGTTCACTACTTTTACCATCTCTGGCGGAACATATCCTCCATTGTTCTCTTTATTTAGCGGAAACCACTTTACCGATTTACTAGTTGCTTCTAAAATTTTATATTTAATTGTACCATCATATTTTATTTCACCAACAAGATCTTTTACTAATGTAGGTGTATATTTACCCTCTTCTTTTTCCAAAGAGATATGATCACCTATATCTAGGATACCGTTTCTTTTAGGCGCCTTCCATTTTGTTGAGTTTAAATCATTTAAACTTACTTTCACACTGTCTTCTTTATTTGAGCTAGCATCTTTTAGAAATATATCATTATGTTTCTTATCAATAATGATATACTCCTTCTGCTCTACTATGTTTGCACTGCTTTCACGTTTTTCTTCCTCATTCTTAAATACTTCTTTTTTCACATTATTATTACTACACGCTGATAATAATATCGTTGCCAAAGATGTCATTAGTAATATTCTTTTCACTTCATTTACCTCCATTTACAAATAAACATTTATCACATCCATATTTTACTATAAATCAAAAAAAAGAGGATATTTGTTTCTTAATAAACAAATATCCTCTACCGTTATATATATTACGACTGCTGATAAGCCGATTTCGATGATTTTACATAATAAACTGCATGATCCACATTAATAATATGATCTGGTTTTGGTTTACCACGGCTCGCTCTATGACCTGCTAAATGCTCTTCACTTGTTTCCCAGTTTTTCCATGCTTCTTCAGATTCCCAGCGAATCATAACGACTACTTCTTCGTCGCCGCGTCTTACTTTTTTCACAAGAACACTTAAATCAATAAAACCTTCAAACTTTTCAATAATACCTTCTCCAGTAAAACGTTCTACAACTATATTTGATGTACCTTCTTTTACTGTAAATGTTTTCGTTTCGATAAACATATATCCCACTCCTTCATTGTAATACGAATACTACTATTATAGTTGATTATGATAATTATTTTCAATTATAAAGTTTAAATTTTTCGAATTATGCTGTTTTCTTTTCAACTGCCCCATCTAAAAATTTGAAATATGGGAGTAAGATTCCGATTAAAGAAGTGACACATATAATTGAACCGATAATAAAGTATAGTGCTCTTACTCCCCACATTTCACTCAATATTCCCCCTACTAACACACCTAATGGCATAGCGGATCGTATGAAAAATAATCGCACCGAAAATACTTGTCCTATCATATTGTTCGGAACTGATTGTTGGCATATCGTCGTATTATAAACATTGAAAAAGGCAATACAAACACCTGCAACTATTTCAATTATTACCGCTATTACAATACTGTGGTTAAAACCTAGTGAAATGTATGTGAGTCCCCCTATAAACAATCCTCCAAGCATAAGTATGCGCCGGCTTTTATATGTTAGTTTTCCGACTAGTATAGATCCAACTACATAGCCAAGTGGAAATCCGGCCATAAAATAACCAAATTCCGCATATCCCGCTGATAGCTCATCTTTGATATAAGGAAGGTTTGTGACCATTGTTACTCCTACTCCAAATTGAACAAAAGTTAGAAATATACCGAGCCAAACGATGATTGGTTTTGTGAAAAAATATGTAAAACCGTGAAGAAATTGTTCTAGCCACGTTTTCCGAATGGATTGTGACGTTCTATTTTCTTTTATATAAAGTAAGACAGTACCACTAACAAATAAACATATGCATACGAAAGATAATGTAAGTTCTATTCCAATGAAATGAATGACTACTCCGCCTAATACTGGCGCAAGAAACATCATAAGGCGAGTCATTCCATCAATGTACGCATTTGCATCTTGAAGTTGTTCTTTCCCTACAATGCTCGGTGTAATTGCTTGACTTGCAGGTGTATAAAGTGGTGTAATAAGTCCCACTACAATTTGAACAACATAAATGTGCCAAGCTTCTATACTACCTAAAACTAGCATCACCAAAGGTAATAAGAATACAGACGCTCGTATCCATTGTGAAAATATCATAATCCACTTCCGGCTCCATTTATCAATAAATGGGCCACTTATTAAGTGCAATATGAGTGATGGGATGAAATATAATAACCACATACTACTTAAAGCCATTTCTGACCCTGTTAACTCATATACTAGAATTGAATTACACAACGTTCCGAAAGCCCCTCCTAATTCAGAGATTGCACTACCAATCCACATAAAAAAGAAGGAACGATTTTTCAATATATTTTTCAATTTCACACACCAACTTTTCTTTTATATTCCTCCCTTTATGTACATTCTCGTTGTTAATTATCTATTCAAAAACATATCTAATTCTTGCGCTAAAGACTGTACTGCTTTCTTTCTTAATACATATTTTCCGTCATGTATATCCACTAACTTCGCCGCACGTAACAATTTCAAATGATGGTGTACAGTGGATTTACCAAGTTGCAGTCTTTCTGTAATTTCCTGCAATGTTCGTTCTTTTTCGAACAACATTTTTACAATGCGTAATCTCGCTTCATCCCCAAGTGCTTTATGTTTTTGAACTAAAAAATAATTCGGTTCATATGGATCTTCAGGATGGATACTTTCGTTTGCAACTGGGTAATGAAATACTTTCGTATCTTCAATATCCGCTTCAATATTCCAAGGCCTGTACGTCATTTGTGGGATAAGAAGTACGTAATGAACACTTGGTTCTGGCATATAATGAACGCCACCTGTAGCCCACTCGACAAACTCTTCTGGTTTCATCTTTTTATTCATTTCAACCTTTGCTTCATAATCTCGTTTTAATATAGAAAGTATTTCTTCTTCCTTTTTCTGAATAACGCTCTCATACCAACCTGTCATAACAGCAATTAAATGGGCTTTCAGCACTTGTACATCAACATCACATATAAAACGAATATAAGTAGAGAAAAACTGATGTTCTTGTGTCAGTTCCATTAGTTCATGTATTGCAGTTACGTTTCCACTCGCCGCTAAAGTTCTTTTTTCTTGGTACTTCTCTCCTAAAAACGGTAAACATATATACTTCAAATCTTCTTCTGAAAGTGAATCAATTGTAGCATGAAACTGCGATAAATCCTGAAGGTCCTCTTCATACAACAACTGAAGCAACGCTTTCCACGTATTATGTTCTTCTACAAACTGTAATTGCTCTCTCATCTCTTTTGTTAATGATTGTCTAATCTCTTCCCATTCATTTTGACTCTTTTCAAGTGTATCAATTAACCTCTTATGAGTAATTGCTGCAATGCCAAGCGCACATTCGAAAAGTATCGAATATTTCACTTGAACGTTATAAGTTTCCCTCTTTCTACTCGTTATGTGATAAACCTCCATTTTATCCCCTCCTTGTTTGCTATATATTAAATTCTATTTTTATCGAATTTAACCTTCTATATTTTTAGAATTATTTTGCGACTTCAAAAAAACTCTAATCAATGAGCAAATAGAGAAAGGTTTATACTCTTTTTCATTCTGACTCAATGAAAATCTTGATTATTAACGGCCCTGTTATACGTTGCATTTCCTTCTCTTGCTCAGCTATAGAGAAGGTATATTGAAACGAAAAGAGAATGTATTTTATGAAGAAAATGAACAGGAGGCTATACGGATGGGAAGAAAAGAAATGTTGCAAAATGGAGTCCAACAAGTTTTTTACGAAGAAGAATGGTACCCACCAATATCAGAAGCGTTAAAGAATCTTACGGCTGAACAAGCATGTTGGCAACCAGAAGGTGCTGCCAGTAATACAATTTGGGAAAATGTGAACCATTTATTACTCTTTAAAGAACGCCTACTTTCCCGCTTACATGAAGACGACACATTTGTTGCTCCACAAAATAATGATGATACGTTTAGCCAAGGTGGACCTAATGATGATGATGCTTGGCAGCAAACAGTGAAACGAACGCTTCAAGTACATGATGCCTTACAATCTTCATTAACATCCTTTCAAGAAGCAGAACTAGACCAACCAAAGCCTTCTCTACCAATTTGGCAACAATATATGAATATCCTTTTGCACGATGCTTATCATACAGGACAAATTATACAACTTCGAAAACTCCAAGGTTCATGGCCAACTCACCGTTCTTATTTATAAGCGATGTTTACATTTGCTTATGTTTAACATGCAACAAAACAATTGAAAATAGCTACTTGTTTTGTCATTACTACGATGGCTCAAATTAAAATACATGAATCCTAAACATCATTCACATGCTCCATAACTTCTGATCATAATCCAAATTTGGAAGAATAGAGGCTTTTTTATATACAAATAATAAGCCTCAAGGAGTTGTTGACATGTATTTCATATTGAATATGTTAGGGATTTTCGTTGTCATATTAATTGTTTACTTATGTTCGCCTAATAAAAAACATATAAAATGGAGACCAATTGTAATTCTCATCATATTGGAGCTTTTTATTACGTGGTTTATGTTAGGCACAAAGCTAGGCAGTATTATCATTAATAAAATTGCTTCATTTTTCAGTTGGCTACTGGCATGTGCGAATGAAGGAATTCGATTTGCATTTCCTTCTGCTATGGAAAATCAAACAATTGATTTCTTCTTTAGCGCATTACTTCCTATCATTTTTGTTATCACGTTCTTTGATATTCTTTCTTACTTTGGAATCTTAACTTGGATTATTGATAAAGTAGGTGCAATTATTTCAAAGATTTCTCGTTTACCAAAGTTAGAAAGTTTCTTTTCAATTCAAATGATGTTTTTAGGAAACACTGAAGCACTTGCTGTTGTTCGTGATCAATTATCTGTTTTAAAAGAAAATCGTCTGCTGACTTTTGGAATTATGAGTATGAGTAGCGTCAGCGGATCCATTCTTGGTGCTTATTTATCAATGGTTCCAGCAACATATATTTTCAGCGCAATCCCATTAAATTGTATTAACGCATTAATCTTAGCCAATGTATTAAATCCTGTGGAAGTTTCGAAAGAAGAAGATGTTGTTTACACACCTTCTAAACATGAAAAAAAGGATTTCTTTTCTACTATTTCAAACAGTATGTTAGTCGGGATGAATATGGTTATCGTTATTTTAGCTATGGTAATTGGTTATGTAGCTTTAACTGCATGTTTAAATGGGATTTTAGGATTTTTTGTAACGGGGTTAACAATTCAAAAAATCTTCTCCATTATCTTTAGTCCTTTCGCTTTTTTACTCGGTTTATCGGGCAGTGATGCTATGTATGTAGCTGAATTAATGGGGATCAAAATAACGACGAATGAATTTGTTGCAATGATGGATTTAAAATCAAACTTAAAGTCTTTACAACCGCATACGGTTGCGGTTGCCACAACATTTCTAGCTTCTTTTGCTAACTTTAGTACAGTAGGTATGATTTATGGAACTTACAATTCATTATTTGGCGGCGAAAAATCATCAGTCATCGGGAAAAATGTTTGGAAGCTTCTTGTGAGCGGAATGGCTGTTTCCTTATTAAGCGCTATGCTTGTTGGGCTTTTTGTATGGTAAATAATTTTTAAAATAAAAGACACCCAAACAAATGGAGTGTCTTTTATTTTTATTTTCGAATTTGTCCATTTCCACGAATGACGTATTTTGTAGAAGTTAATGCAGGAAGCCCCATTGGTCCCCTTACGTGTAGCTTTTGTGTACTGATGCCAATCTCAGCTCCGAATCCGAATTCAGATCCATCAGTAAAACGGGTTGATGCATTGTGATACAGCGCAGCAGCATCAACAGATACGAAAAATTTGCTAACGTTTTCCTCGTTTTCTGATATAATCGCTTCAGAATGCATAGATCCATACGTATTTATGTGATGAATCGCTTCTTCTATAGAAGAAACTACTTTAACTGCTAGCGTGAGAGATAAAAATTCTGTCCCCCAGTCTTCTTCTGAAGCAAGTACAATTAAAGAATCCAATGCTAATGCTTTTTGATCACCACGTAGCTCCACGCCTCTTTCCTTCAAAGAAGAAAACAACTCGCTACCATATTGCTGTGCCCACTTCTCATGAAGTACAATCGTTTCAATCGCATTACATACAGATGGTCTCTGCGTTTTTGCATTTATAATAATATCAAATGCCATTTGTTTATCCGCTGTTTCATCAATGAAAATATGACAATTTCCCGCACCTGTTTCAAGTACTGGAACAGACGCTTCCCTCACAACAGTATCGATTAATTGTTTGCCACCTCTTGGAATAAGAACGTCTAAATAATCATTCATTGTAAACAACTGCTTCGCACTATCTCGCGTTGTATCTTCTATAAGCTGTACACTTTCTTCTGGTAAGCTTGTTTGTTTGAGCGCTCTGTGAATAACGGCAACAATGGCTTTATTAGAATGAATAGCAGAAGAACTACCACGTAATATGACTGCGTTTCCTGTCTTCAAACAAATAGTAGCAGCATCCACTGTTACATTCGGTCTTGCCTCGTAAATCATGCCAACAACACCAAGTGGTACACGCATTTCCTGAATAGATAGTCCATTTGGCCTTTCCCATGCACTTACACATTCTCCTACAGGATCACGTAATTCAATTAGCTGCTTAATCCCTTCTGTCATATCAACAATACGCTGTTCATTCAGCATAAGGCGATCAAGGAGAGAATCAGAAAACCCTTTTGCCTTACCTTCTTCTATATCTCGATTGTTTTCCTCTAAAATATAAGCTGTTTCACTTATTAATTGATTTGCAATTGCATCAAGTGCTTCGTTTTTTTGATGTGTAGATTTTAGTACCAGTTCCCTAGCAACCTCTTTTGCTCTTTTCCCCTTTGTCAACACTTCATTCATTTTTATTTCCTCCTTTTTAACATCACTATTCTTAAAGTGAAACCCAATGATCCCTATGGATGACTTCATAATTATGCCTTTCGCCTCTTGCTTGAATATGTTGGCTTTGCATACCTTTTATCTCTCTTAATTCCTCTGCGCTATATGTGCATTGTCCTTTTCCAATGACGCGCCCTTGTTGCGTCATGACTTCTACAACATCGCCAACTTTGAAAAATCCTGACACATTTGTAACACCCGCAGGAAGAAGACTCTTGCCATGCTGAATGATAGCTGTAGCTGCTCCAGCGTCTATTTCAATTTGTCCGCTAACAACCGAATGCAAAGCGATCCATTGCTTATTCATCTTCATTTCTTTTTGAGGGGCATTTCCGACATACGTTCCGTCACCTTTCCCCTTCAAAACATCTACAAATTTCTCTTGTCCACGTCCTGTTCCGATAAATACACTCACACCAAGAGAGAGTGCTGTCTTTGCAGCATCGATTTTTGATTTCATTCCGCCAGTCCCAAGTTTTGAGCTAGCATCTCCTGCAAGAGAAGCGATTTCTTCTGTAACTTCAGGAAGGAAATAATATTTTTTCGCATCCTCATTTTTCTGAGGATTTTTATCATATAAACCGTTCACATCTGTAAAAATCATCAGCATATCCGCCGACACAAGTCCGCTTACTAAAGCTGACAGCATATCATTATCACCGAACGTTAACTCCTCTAAAGAGATGGAATCATTTTCATTAATAATTGGAAGAGCAGAACGGTTTAGTAACTCTCCTAACGTCGCGTAAGCGTTACTATATTGTTCTTTTCTAGAAAAATCACTTCTCGTCAGCAATAGTTGCGCAGTAACGATACCGTATTTACGAAATTCCTCCGTGTACGCCTGCATTAATAAACTTTGTCCGACAGCTGCTGCAGCCTGTTTCCCTTTAATTGTTACAGGTCTGCTAGGGTATCCTAGAGCAGAAAAACCTGCAGCAACGGCCCCAGATGTAATTAACAACACTTCATGCCCTTCCTCTTTCAATCGAGCTAATGCGGCAACATGATCTGAAAGTTGTTCTTTAGAAATGCCTCCATGACTATCCGCCAAAGAACTGCTCCCAATCTTTACAACTATTCGCTGTTTCTTCACTTTTTTATCCCCCAAGTCTAAAATCAAAGTTTTTTATACATTACATTTCTATTCATACAGCTTGCAGCGATTTCTATTCTTATGAGTGCTGCACGTAGCCTATTTAAGAGCAAAATAAAAATGACCGCTTCGCCCTTAATAAAATAAAAAGGACGAAACGGTCATTGTTCCGCGGTACCACCTTAATTGATATACATAGATATCCACTTGGTGCCTATAACGCAGGCGAACGCCTAAACTTTCATTTAAGACTCAGGGATAGGTTCGATATATTCTATACGAGGAATCTTTCAGCCGGTGAATTCCACTCTCTTTCGCAAGAAGACATATGTACTATTTCCCTTCAACGATTTTCGGTTTAATTTTTTTATATTATGCGATATAGTTCGATTTAGTGTCAAGAGGTATTTTTAAAAATACATAGAGCTGCGAGTTACTTGTATGAAGTTATTGCCCTACTGAATGAAAATACAAATCAATATAAGTTCAACTCATATTTATAAACATAAACCTTACATTATAGTGTATACATTTACAAAATGTCGAATATAATTAATTTTTATCCTTTCATGTTGCAAAAAGGAATATATTCTCTTAGAATGTTTCTTTATATTGCACAGAGATGTTATTGTTATATTAAGATAATACTTTCGAAATGATATAATTTATTAAAAAGGAGCAAGATTGAATTATTATGGATAAACAAATTGGATTCATCGGATGCGGAAATATGGGGATGGCTATAATTGGCGGGATGCTAAACAAAAAGATAGTGTCTTCAAATAAAATCATGTGTTCAGATTTAAACACGACGAATTTAGAAAATGCTAGTGAAAAGTACGGAATATCTATAACTACTGACAACAATGAAGTCGCTAAAAATGCTGATATTTTAATTTTATCAATTAAACCAGACTTATACCCGTTAGTAATTAACGAAATTAAAGAAGTGATAAAAAACGATGCTATCATCGTTACGATCGCTGCTGGTAAAAGTATTGAAAGTACTGAAAATGCCTTTAATAAAAAGTTAAAAGTTGTACGAGTAATGCCTAATACTCCTGCTCTTGTTGGAGAAGGAATGTCAGCATTATGTCCGAATGAAATGGTGACAGAAAAAGATTTAGAAGATGTGCTAAACATTTTCAATAGTTTTGGTCAATCAGAGATTGTAAGTGAAAAGTTAATGGATGTTGTAACATCTGTAAGTGGCTCTTCACCAGCATACGTATATATGATAATAGAAGCGATGGCAGATGCTGCTGTACTAGATGGTATGCCAAGAAATCAAGCATATAAATTCGCAGCTCAAGCTGTATTAGGATCTGCAAAGATGGTACTAGAAACAGGAATACATCCAGGTGAATTGAAAGATATGGTTTGTTCCCCTGGCGGAACAACGATAGAAGCTGTAGCAACTTTAGAGGAAAAAGGCTTACGAACAGCCATCATTTCAGCTATGCAACGTTGTACACAAAAGTCTGTCGAACTATCTGGTCAAACGAAAAAGTAAAACTATAAATTCACATGAATGTAATTAGAAATGCACTACATGATAAACGGCCAAACTCGAATTTACTTGAGTTTGGCCGTTTTAGTTATTAATTATATTGAAATAATTTCGTTTTCCCCTTCCCTACTATACTTGTGTAATTTTATTAGAAACAAGTAATTTTTCAATGCAAATCGGTAACATATCTAATAGCGTTTCAAATGCGTAATTTACATCTAGACGTTCTGTCCATTGATGTGCATCTTTTCCTACCGGCCCCATATTTAATACTGGAACGTCAAATTCTTCTAGTTCCTGAAGTGGAATTGAGTAACCTTTATCCCATAATGGCATATTGTCTACAAGTGAACTCATTGAATGTAATGGATTTTGTAAGCCCACATAGCTTAAATCTGAAATTCCTCCAAAATAGTTTTGGTTTTCAAATGTAATATTATGATTGAAGTGTGCATACCTTTCCATTTCTCCAACTACTTCTTTAATTAACTGGTTGTTACGTGAACTTACAGCTGGATAATATGGCGGAGCGAAGAAAAGTACAATCATCGGCGCCTTTTCTTTACATAAAATAGCTAGTTTATCTACTAAATCAATCGTTACCGCACGATCATCTTTATCTTCTCTATCTTTTATAATGCTAAATTGAATTTCATTTATTTTCTCATGCCCATGTTGTTCAATTGCATATGTGATAAGCTCTTCATACGTTAATACATTTACTTTGAGGTTAGGTGGTATAAATGGATTATATTTAGAAAAACGATAAGCTTGCTTCTCATATGATTCTTCTATTTTTCCTGCTACTTTCGTTACTTTTTGACGCAGCAATGAAACGATATCTGTCATTGATTTTTCTAGTAAAAACAAATTAAATAATGTGACTGCACGATGCGGAATTTGTACAGAGTAATCCTCCTTTAAGTCCCTTTGAAGTAAATTAGTTGGCGGAGGACTCGCTTCCCCTTCTACAATATCACAAAGGTCTGTATTCAACTCTAATTCTGCTGTTATTAATGAAGACATATAACTCCCATTTAGGCCCGCAAAAGGTTCACCTACATGTGTCTCTTTTCCGTAGCAAAGAAAACCAGGTAACACTTTACCAATAGAACCAGTGTAAATATATTTCTTTTGGTCACCAGGATGCCTTGAAAACATAGGCTCTGAATTTAGTACCGTTTTATACTCTAAATCATGTTCTCTTGCTAACTCTAGTAATCTTGGAACAGCAGCTCTCATCCCTACAGAGTTTACTTCTTCATCTGGTACAGCCAATAAAAGAACATTCCCATCAAACCTTCCTTCGCAAGCTTGCTCAATCATTGCCATTTGTAATGCGAGGCCGCATTTCATATCCATTGTTCCTCTACCAAACAGCCAATCTCCATGTTCTATATCTTCACGTACATGGTCTGGTAATTCATCTTTATGAGAATAAAACATAGACGTTAACTTTTTAGGATTGAATGCATCTTCTTTCCACACTCCATAATCTTGTACATCTACAACATCAAAGTGACTTACTAAAATTACGGTATTTTTTGTACGATCGCTTTTCTTTACTAGTGCTGTAACAAAATGTCGTCCATCGCCCGTCGGATTTTTTTGCAAATGGTGCGGATTTTCTTTGAAGTACTGTAAATCAGATAATTGTTCCACAACGAAGTCTGGCAATATCACTTCAGCTTCTGTACCTGTAATACTAGGAATTTCAACAAGACTGCTTAATAATTGAATCAATTGTTCTTTTGATTGCCACTTTGACATATAAATCCCCCTATTTTTCCGCATTATGAAAATGAATTCCATTATATGAATAAAAAATGACGACAGTTATCAAAATTATAGTTCTGATGTACTGCCGATTTTTATTGATATTTCATGTGCTGCTTGTTTTACCTTACTAATAAGAAAAGAAAGTCGATCATCATTAATGCGATGACTAATTAACCCAACACTTAATGCTCCTACTACTTTATGATTAAATCCGATAATAGGTGCAGCTACTGAAGCTGTCCCTTCTGTTTTTTCTCCATAACTGACAGCATATCCTTCGTCTCTTATTTGCTTTATTTGATCAAGAAGAATTTGCTTTTGTTCTGGTAAAGCAGAAAGTAGTTGCTCAACAATATATTCCATTTCATTCTGTTTCATATTGGCAAGCATTGTTTTATTTGCAGCACCAATTGAAAGAGGAATCTGTTCCCCTAAGTTATCAATAACTCGAATTTTTAAAGGGCTATCCATTCTTTCAATAATAATAGAATGTGTTCCATTTGGAATGTTCAAATACACACTTTCTTCCACTTCAGAGGCTAATCGCTTCATTACTTCTCTTGCCACAGATCTGTAGTCTACTTTCTCCAATTGTCGTAATCCTATTTCCATCCACATTGGTCCAATTTTGTACTGTTTCGTCTCTGAAATTTGTGTAACTAGCCCATGCTCGATTAGAGAGTTAAGTAATCTATGTACTGTACTAACTGGGAGATGTGTTCTGTCCGCTATATCAGAAATGGCCCAATACTCTTTTTCATTAGTAGAATTTAATAACTTTATAATACTTATCGCTCGATCAATGGACTGTACCATAACTCACCTCTACTTGACTTGTAATATGTTAGTACGCTCAATTACCTATCAATTTAACAAAAATTCGAAATGAAATCAATCTATTTATTCAATTTTCTAAAAATAAAAACATGTCGCGAACAATAATTTGAAAGCGTAAACAAAAAAATATTGACTTTTCTTTTTAATTATCTGAAAATTATAACAAGATTTCACATCACGGAATACATTCCATAATACGGAAAAACATCAAACTTTATGCTATCAACTACGAAAGTGAGGAAAACAATGGTGCAAGTAAATAATACAAACAATGAATTAAAACGTACGATGAAAAGTAGACACTTATTCATGATTGCACTCGGTGGTGTGATTGGAACTGGATTATTTAACGGATCTGGTTTTATTATAAGTCAGGCTGGACCTGGTGGATCCGTACTTGCCTTTATGGCCGGTGGATTATTAATGTATTTCGTTATGCTATGTCTTGGTGAACTCGCTGTAGCCATGCCTGTTTCGGGGTCTTTCCAGGAATATGCCACTAAGTTTATTAATCCTGCAACTGGCTTTACAATCGGATGGTTGTATTGGTTAAGCTGGGCAAATACAACCGGCCTTGAATTTACAACTGCCGGCATTACAATGCAGCGCTGGTTTCCTGATATTCCTGTTTGGGTTTGGTGTTTAATATTTGGCGTTACAATCTTCACGATTAACGCACTATCTGCTCGTAGTTATGCAGAAACAGAATTTTGGTTTTCAAGTATAAAAGTATCTGCCATTATCGCTTTTATTATTCTTGGCGGCGCCGCTATGTTCGGTTTTATTGATTTAAAAGGCGACGAACCAGCTCCGCTATTTTCAAATTTCGTAAATCATGGTGGTTTATTCCCAAATGGACTTGCCGCTATTCTTTTAACAATGGTTACAGTCAATTACTCCTTCCAAGGTACAGAACTTGTCGGAATCGCAGCAGGTGAAAGTGAAGATCCAGCAAAAACTTTACCTCGTTCTATTAGAAATATTATATGGCGTACGATGTTTTTCTTCGTCTTAGCAATCTTTGTTCTCGTTGCTTTAATTCCTTGGGAAGAAGCAGGATTAACAAAAAGCCCGTTCGTTGCTGTTTTTGATAATATCGGTATTCCATATGCCGCTGATATTATGAACTTTGTTATTCTTACTGCTGTTCTTTCTGTCGCAAACTCAGGACTATACGCGGCAACTCGCATGCTTTGGTCATTATCCAAAAATGAAATGGCTCCAGCCTTTTTAAAGAAATTATCATCACGAGGAATACCTCTAAACGCTTTAATTATGACAATTGCTATTTCTGCTTTTTCTCTTTTGACAAGCGTAGTAGCTGCTGAAACTGTTTACTTATGGCTCATTTCCATTTCTGGAGTTATCACAATCATTGTTTGGATGTCAATTTGTGTTTCTCAATTCTTTTTCCGTAAACATTATGTAGCAGACGGCGGAAAATTAGAAGACTTAAAGTTCAAAACGCCACTTTATCCACTTGTACCAATTCTTGGCTTTGGATTGTATGGCATTATATTAATTAGTCTTATCTTTATCCCTGAACAACGACTTGGAATCTATTGCACTGTACCATTTATTATCTTTTGCTACACTTATTATCACTTAAAAGTTAAGAAAAGAATTTCTACTAACACTAATAGTGAAACTAAAATTAGCGAGACGATGTAATACCCTGCTTATATAAAAGACCGCACATGGCTTTCACTTCATGTGCGGTCTTTTATCATTTTAATTCGCTTTAAAATTATATAATGGCTTAATAATATGCTTTATATCTATTGTCTCTTTCGTATTTTCGATAATTTCATTCATTGGCTTGTATACCATTGGTGCCTCATCAATTGTGCTCTCTGCTACCGATGTAGTCCAAACTTCTGTCATCGTATTTTGGAAGTCCTCTAGACTCAATAATTCTTTAGCCTTCTTACGACTCATGATACGTCCTGCCCCATGCGGACCAGAAAAATTCCAGTCTGGATTACCTTTACCAAATGCAATAATTGAACCATCTCTCATGTTAATTGGAATAATGACTCGTTCATCTTTCTGAGCTGAAATAGCACCTTTTCGTAGAATCATATTTTCTATGTCTATATAGTTATGTATTGTAGTAAATTGGTCGGTTACTTTCCAGTCCATTTTCGTAACAATTTCATCAATCATTGCTTTACGATTTAACCCAGCATACTTTTGAGCAATATTCATGTCATTCATATAATCTTTGAATCCCTGTCCTTCTAAATAAGCTAATTCTTTTCGAATGTTAGGCTTCTTTATTCCACGTAAAGTTTCTTGTATTTCTTTTTCTCTCCCCTCTTTCATTAATCTCTTAATAATCTCATCTTTCATTGATGTAACATCAATGAGTTGTTCATATGCGAAGTACTGATAATACTCTGCTATTTGCTTTCCTAAATTACGAGAACCACTATGAATGACAATATATACATTCCCTTTATCGTCTTCATTTAGTTCGATGAAGTGATTCCCTCCTCCAAGAGTACCTATACTTTTTTGAGCGCGTTGTAATGTAAATGGTGCTCTCACACCATCAAAATCAATCATTTTTGAGAATCGATGTTCTTTATCTCGGATACGAAAACCACTTGGAACGAATTTACGAATTGTTTCGTCTAAATAATCGAAATTAATTTCTTCTTTTTTCTTATCAATTACAACAACTTCCATACCACAACCAATGTCTACCCCTACAAGATTAGGAACGATTTTATCTTGTATTGTCATTGTTGTCCCAATGGTACACCCTGCTCCCGCATGTGTATCTGGCATAATACGAATTTGACTATCCTTTACAAATTCTTGGTTACAAAGATCAATAATCTGCCCTGTCGCAGTCTCATCAACGTTATTCGTAAATACTTTCGCTTCATTGTATTTTCCTTGTAATTTCAACATCTTTCATTTCCCCTTCCTTTTGAAAGAATTATTTTATTACGTTGTTTCTGTTCTCATCATTACTCTCATCCACCTTTTGCTTTCCATTATATATGTATGATATCCTTCACAATAATAAAAAATAATGATGTTTTACCTTATTTACATAATATGATTATCGTATCCTTGAATTTATACCTACATATGAGTATTCCACGTCCTCAATATCCGTTATATATATAACAAAAACTCCCCTTAAATCGAAAATGATTAAGGGGAGTTTAATAGCCGATGAAATTATAATTCCGATTTCACCCGAACAGAAACATTATTTTTAATTATATTTTTTACATCTTTAAAGCTAACAAAATTGTTACTTTTCTCATCCAAAAGACGGAAACGTAGTGATTGTAAGCTTGTAGCAAGTGTAATTGTTGGTACATTTTTTAACGGAAGCGTATTATTGTGTGCCTCTTCTAGCTTATAATTAGGTACTCTTGGGCTTAAATGGTGAACATGATGGAATCCAATATTACCAGTTAAGAATTGCAAGATTTTTGGAAGTTTATAAAATGAACTTCCTTCTACTGCCGCTTTTACATATTCCCAATCTTTATCCTCTTCAAAATAAGAATCCTCAAAAGTGTGCTGTACATAAAACAGCCAAATCCCTACTGAACCTGCTATTAAGAATATCGTACCGTGTACGAACAGAAACGATTGCCACCCTATTGCCCAGCAAAGGATAGCTACTACAGCAACGATAATAATATTCGTCAAATACGTATTCATACGTTCTTTCTGTCTTGCACCTTTTCGGTTAAATCTATTTTTAAGCAAGAAAACATAAATCGGACCTAATCCAAACATAACGAATGGATTGCGATATAAACGATATGCTAAACGAAGTCTAAATGGTGCAGCTACATATTCATCGACTGTAAGCGTCCAAATATCTCCTGTACCTCGCTTATCTAAATTACCACTTGTAGCGTGATGAATCGCATGCTCATGCCCCCATTGATCAAATGGGAATAACGTTAACACACCCATACATGTACCTACTATTCTATTTGCACGTCGACTTTTAAAGAATGAATAATGGGTACAATCATGAAAAATTATGAAAATTCGCGTCATAAAACCAGCAGCTAACAAAGATGGAACTAATGCTAACAGATAAGAAACAGACAAACTTTTATAAGCGAGATACCATAAAACAACAAATGGCACGACTGTGTTAATAAGTTGCCACACACTTTTTTTAATTGTTGATTTTTCATATGGAGCAACTTGTTTTTTTAAATTTTTAGTATTTTCTAATGTCATTTTACTAATTCCTTTCCTTTTTGTTGCTAATTCATATTATAGCATACTATTAGTATCAGGTGTTAAAAGTAGATGTAATAAATATTATATACTATAAAAATCTCTTTTTTCTTACTCAATACTTACAAATTACTTACTCCCCAAATAGCGCTATAATTGGACAAATGGAGCGTTTTATTTATAAAATGAACTTCTACAAACTTTTTCACAAGCAGAAAAGAGCTGCCATAAGTCAGTTTCACCGGCTTATGGCAGCTCCTCTTCATTTTATTTTATCGATGGATCCAAACTGCACCTGCAGACTTGTCTTCAGCTTGACCTACTACTTCAAACTTCAATCCTAGTTTAGGTAACTTACGTCCCGCATCTGGAATAACGCTGTTGATGTATTGCTTAGAATCATCAAATTTTGCAACTCCTGGTAATCCTTTATAGTCAAAGATACCGCGAGTTGGTGAATTTACTTTCCATGCTGGCGTTTGATCAAATGAGAATGCCGCATCGGCAATTTGATAACGTGTACTGCTCTTCACAGTAGGTTGTCCGTTTAATGTTCCTACGATTGCCTCTGGATGAGAATCTACTACTCCAAGGAACCCTTCACCTGGATGAACGCCTACCCAGTTATCTGTAAAGCTTTGATCCGCATACCATACAACCATTCCTGTATTAAATACTGGACCACGTGCATATTGTAATGCAGTATCAGACCCAGCGTAATTACGCCACTCGATATAGTAGTTATGTTTCTTCTGTTCAAATCCGTTAGACACAGTAAATCCTTTTAATGTCATTGCTGGCTGGCCTTCTGCGTCATCAGAGAAAACAACTTTTCCATCTACAGTTAATGCTACATTGTCTAACGCAAATCCTTTATATGCTACTGCAATATCTGTTACATACTCAAATTGCAGTTTTATTTTCTTTCCTTTGAATTGATTTAAATCATATGATTTATCAATCCACTTACCATCCGTTGTATCTATACCGCCTTTTACATCTTTTTCGCCCATTCGATCAATGCGTGTCTTCGTTCCATCTTCTGCAATCGCATATACGTCAAGGAAATCATACTTCGCTTCCAGTTCGTAAAATGCCTTATAATCGAACTTAGCATCCGTTGCAGTCGTTAAGTCAAATACTGATGTCTCAAGTGTTGTATGAATGTCATTTCCTTTCGTGCTGTAATAAAACTTCTTACCAAATGCTGACTCAATATTTTTTATATCTTTGTCTGGCAAGTTAACACGAATGATTCCTGGTCGTTTTGATTTTGTCACACTTTGATCTAAATACGTTGCAGTACCGATTCCCGTGCGAAGTTTATCATAATCTACCTCAACAATATTCGCCCAGTTCCCCTTCATATTTTTTTGGAAAAACTCTTTATTTTGCGGTGAGAAACTTGTTGGCTCTGTACCTGCAATTTTTCCAGCCCAGCTACCGCCACTCATTAGAGACCATGATTCAACTGGTTCACCTTGTCCTGAATACTTTGTATCGTATTCATCTGGCAAGCCTAAATCATGACCATACTCATGTGCAAATACACCAACTGCTCCGTCTTCAGGCTCGATTGTATAATCGTATGCAGCCATCTTTCCGCCCCAGTTCGAAACAGAAGATTTTGTACCATCAATCGCATATGGCTTCGATCCTAGTTTTGAGCGATGAGACCAAATCGCATCGTCTTTCAATTTACCACCGCCAGCTTCTTGACCCACGCCTGCATGTACTACCATTAAATGATCGATGATTCCATCTGGCTCATTTTTATTTCCATCACCATCTTGATCGTATTGATCAAATTGGTCATAATCTGCTAAATTGATACCTTTTGCTACTGCTGCTTTCAATGCTTCTTTCACAAAATCTTTTGGGCCTAAAGGACCTTTGTTGTCATGACCAGTTCCCGCATCAGCACCATAATCTGACGCTTTTCCTGGAACAGTAAGCCATTCTGTTACAGTTCCATCAACTGTGTAGCTTCCGCCAGATTGTTCTTCATAATATTGTTTAAATGTATTAATCTTCGATCCATCAAATAACGTAAATGGCTCATCACCAAATAACATTTTTTGATAATGTTCACGATTAAAGTCCTTAGAATACATATACCCCGGTTCTTGATCGATATTATTATGCTTAAAATCGCTAAATTCTACGAGTAATACAAGTACTTTATCTTTTCGAACAGCCCCATTGTACTCAGCTTGCTTCGCTGGTGTAGTCGGTACTTTTCCATTTAATTTTCCTGGGTTCAATCCTGCACTTTGCCCAGCTACTGGTCCTACTTCGGATTGCTGCGCCTGTTCATTTTCCTTCATTTTTGCATCTTTTACTTTTTTCATAAAATCTGAAGCTTCTTGCGTAAGATTATCTCCTGTCAAGATTTCTTTTCCAGGGTTTTCCCCTTTCTTTTTCTCAACATATTTTTCGACAGCCTTTGATGTCTCAGCTTGTGATGCAGATTGATCGATTACTCCCCGTTGCTTCAACGCTTCTGCCAAGCGTTCCTCTGGTATTAAATGCTCATCAATTGGTAGAGATGGTGGCGTATCAGCATACGCTGCATGACTTCCAAAAGCAAACGTACTACTTAGCACTGCTGCTGTTGTTAATACCGCTAAAGATTTTAATTTCTTTTTCTTTCTCAATGCATTTCCTCCCCAGTGTCTGCAAATTATCGATTTTTGCCGATAGCAATATAATATTCGTTATAATACGAATATTCAATCTTTTTAAAGTGCTAAAATGTTGAGAAATATTGTTTCTAAGATGAAAAACATAAAATAGGTAAATTTACAGGAAGTTCACTCTAGAATTTGTGGTTCTCTTTCCTCGTTTTTTCGAATGAAATCTCATCTATACAAAAAATGCCAATTCCTAAGTAGTAGCTAAGGAATTGGCATTTTTTTAACGAGAATGCTTTATGAATAAACGCCTTGCTTCTTCTGGTACATAGAACTTACCATTGCTTTCTACAACAACACTTCCTAGTTCATAATCTTTATTCTTAATACGAATTATATTTTTGTTAACAAATAATTGAGCTGTTACATTATTATGTTTTACTATGAGTACAGGATTCGCTACATCAGTTTTATCTATTGTTACAGTTGCACCATTCTGCTTAAAGGCTAATTCACTCTCTACAAATAATTTGTTTGTTACTTCTTCTAAATTAAAGCCCATCGCTTTCGCTATTGTCTTTGCAACGTCCGTGTTTTGAATCAAACCAACTAGCTTTTGAGGACCGTATGAATATAAAAATACATCCTCACCAGTATGACCTCCTGTTGTAAAGCCTATGTTCGCACGGTTAGCCAATAATGTAGTGAAAATTGGACCTACATCTATTTTCTTTTTAGCCGCTTGTAACCTCTCTTTTTCACCATAAGTTAAATGATCCAAGCCGTATAACTTAGCTACATCTTCTACATTTGATAAATCAGATTTCAAATTATTTATAGTCCCTTCAAGTGTCATTTTCGCTTTTTTCAATGGATCAATATATGCAGAGACCGGCGTAGTATTATAACCTTTTGTCGTATTCATATTGCCAATAGAAATACCGCTGTTACCATGGTCCGCTACGGCTATTAGCGTCGTATTACCATCTTTTTTTGCAAATCTTAATGCTTCTGCAACTGCATTATCAAATGCTAACACATCACTAATCATCCCAATTGGATCATTCACATGGGCTGCCCAGTCTGGTTTACTTCCTTCCACAAATAAAAAGAAGCCATCTTTATCTTTTGATAACGTTTGAATTGCTTTTTCTGTCATTTGAGAGAGTGTTGGTTGCTCTGGAGTTGTTGCTTCACGATCCATATCGAACGCTAAAGCATTATGTGAGAAAGAGCCCCAAATTTTATTAGCTTTGGATTTCAATAATGCATCTTTCGTTTCAACAAAGTCATATCCTTTGTTTTGAATCACTTTTACTAAATCTTCACCATCTTTTCGAATCCCACTATCTGTCTCAGGTAGAAGTGCTGCTTTTCCCCCACCTAATACGACATCTATATTTTGATATACTTGTTGCTCCGCGAGCACTTCAAAATTGTTACGATTCACATGATGAGCGGAGAATCCAGCAGGAGTAGCATGCTGAATTTCAGCTGTAGCAACAATTCCAGTTGCGCGACCAGTACGTTTCGCACCTTCTAAAACGTTGGCAACTGGACGTAACTTGTCCTCTTCTTTTATTGATTTTAAGCCAGGTGAACTCACAATAGTAGGTAATACCCCTACATATCCTGAATTCGATTTATTCCCCGTCGCTAAAGCTGTAGCTGCTGGAGCTGAGTCTGTTATAGCTGATTCCGCCGAATATGTACGAACTCCTCCTGTTACAATTTCATCTAATGCAAGTGGTTTCCCTTTATACAAGCGAGCTAATGTAGTTGCTGAAGAACTCGTTCCGTCCATAACCATTATGATTACATTTTTCGGTTGATGTTCTACTTTTTTCACTTTCGCTTCCACCGTATAATCATTCATCATACTTTCAGTACATAACATACTTAGTGTGATCGTTCCTACTAACAGTAACTTCTTCATCTTTAAACCCAATACAAACATGATTGCGCCTCCATTAGTTTCACATTCATTTACATACAAAATTCTGACTGCCTACATATGTTTTATTAGTTCCCAGTTTTTCTAAAGCTAACAATAGTAACTTTCTTATTCATTACATCTCGGTATAGTTCATCTATCTTATAAAGAAGATTTTTCATTATTAACTTGTTAAACAATAAATCCCCAATTGAATTAAATAAAAATTTATTGTTTAACAATAAATTTCGTGGTAAATTAATAAGATATTAAATAAATGAGGTGCTTTTTATGAAACAAGGATCAACACTCTTCCTAAAGACAGCTGTGATTCTAATGGGTATCCCTGTTCTTGCTATGTGCATTTTTTTAGTTCCTAAAATAGGAAACTTCGCCGCAGAACTTTATCCTGATATTGCATATATTAAATATCTTGTATTTATCAACTTATACGCAACAGCAATACCTTATTATTTTGCGCTGTATCAAACATTCAAACTTTTAAACTATATTGATAAAAACAACGCATTCTCTGAGCTGTCTGTTAAAGCTTTAAAAAATATTAAGTACAGCGCACTAGCCATTAGTGTATTATATGTATTAGGTATGCCACTTTTCTATCTTGTGGCAGAGAGAGATGACGCCCCTGGCATTATTATTATTGGAATGATTATGATTTTTGCTTCAATGGTAATCGCGGTCTTTGCTGCCGTTCTCCAAAGACTATTAAAAGATGCGATAGATATAAAATCAGAAAATGATTTAACGGTCTGAGGTGAATAATATGGCAATTATTATTAATATTGATGTAATGTTAGCGAAAAGAAAAATGAGTGTAACAGAGCTTTCGGAGAAGGTTGGAATTACAATGGCTAACCTTTCTATTTTGAAAAACGGAAAAGCAAAAGCAGTTCGGTTTTCAACTTTAGAAGCCATTTGTAAAGCATTAGAATGCCAACCTGGGGATATTTTAGAATATCAACCTGAAGATACCGAATAAAAAGAGTCCTTCACACGAGAAGGGCTCTTTTTATTTGGTATTACGGAGCAAAACTAACTCGACCAGTCAAAACTAAAATAATCGCGATGATCCAAAATATAAAGAATGATGAGGACAGTATGAATGAAAGAATAGCAATCCCCTTCTTCTCTGTTTTTTTCGTCATTGTAATGATAGAAAGTATGATACCTGCAACTGTCAGGGCAACTGTAATATAATCTCCCACTATATTACCTGCATTCGCTATCCTTGTTGGCGTTATAAAAACGAACAGAAAACATAAAATACCGATGAGTAAACATATGTAGCTTATTATACTGTACTTCTTTTTAGGAACTAGTTCAGTTTTCATACTAACTCACCCCTTCTATATAGCTATAAGTTCATATTAGCACAAATAACCATAATTTGGTTAAATCAAAAAACAGATACAGCGGAAACTTCCACTGTATCTGTTTTTTATTTAATAACTAAACCTGCTATTTCTTCTTTATCATTATAAGTTATAATGAATGTCCGTTGTTCTTTACTATATTTTGCTACAAGAATAACAGTATATAAGCCATCTTTTTCTTCAATCGATTGTTTTTCAATTTTTTCAAATGTACCAGCTTTCTCAATTATAGGTGTAAGATCTTTCATCTTTTCTTCTGACAATGCAGCTTTCATTTTACTATCAAATTTTTCACGCACGTCTTTATACTTTGCCTCATTTAATAATGATACAATTTCTTCCGCTTTTGAAATAAATTTTTTAGACGTACTTTCATCTACTTTATTACCGGTACATGCTGCGAGCGCGAACGCCGCGATAGCACTTATAATAATAAGTAACATTCTTCTCATTTTAATACACCCTTTCTTTTTAAAATAAAACTATAACTAAAAGTGAGTAACGCAAAAATTGCTATTGAAACTTCTGACATAATAATCCCGCTTTTCCCTGGCACATATAGCGATATAATGCCAGCTAATGCATTTACAGTCCCATGGATGAGAATTGCATATACAACATAACGAAATTTCTTTTGGACAACAGCTTGCAATACAATGAAAGAAAGCCCAACATGTAATACCATCGCAAAGATGCGCTCAATACCACCGAGATAATAACTGTCACCATTTTGAATGACTGTTTGTGATAATAATAGGGATATTACTGGGATACCGACTATCAACACCGCCTCAATACCACCATGCCCTGCTCCAAATAAAAAACCAGACTGCCAATCTCGTTGCTTCATAAAATAACGCATTGCGATAAAACGAGCTATCTCTTCAAAAATCCCAGCTGATATACTAAGCAAAACTGCAAATAGTATAGGCTGCATAACAGAAAACATTTGAAAATCTGTGCTAGTTCCATTTAAATAATTTAGCATTGGTATGCGAATCAATATTTGTGATACAACAAAAGCCAATATACCTAACATATATGGAATATAGCGTTTCTTCCAAAAAGCATATAAAAGTGCTATAAGCGGTAAACCAAAGCTAATCATTGTTGTAAAAATAAGACCATTCATCTCGCTTCACCTCTTACTTGAAGTGTATAAAATTGAGTGAAGAAAGTATGTAGTTATTTCTTATTCGGTTTCCTTTTCATCATAGATGGTCATTTCATCTCATTTAATATAAATGTTTGTGTGAAATAAGGACTTACATAAGTTGTTTCTAACGTCGCATTATTTGTTTTATTTATGATTCGTTTTAACGAAAATAGCCCGTACCCTCTAGCACCTTCTTTACTTGAATGGTTTTTCTCATAAATTTTTTGTAAATCAATCGCTTCACCCTTTGAACTATTACGCACGATAAAATATTGTCGTGAATCCATTTCAAAGAATGCGATTTGTAATATCTTTTCCTCACTACATACTGCTTCCTCAATTGCATTATCTACTAAAACTGAAATGATACGAATAAATGAAATAATCGTCATCGAAACACTTTCAATGTTCTCTGGTATATCAAGCATTACTTTTATTTGTTGCTGCTGAGCAGTGCTAACTTTTGCTCTTAATACGCTTCTTACTTCAGGAATTTGTATGCGAGATAATTTTGCGATATCAAGTTCATGATCATTTATTGTTTTTAATGTGGGAGCAATAACATCGTAGTACACTTGCTCAATTTCTTTCACATTTTTTGTACGTATTCCCTCTTCTAACGATAGTAATACATTCATATAATCATGACGGAAACTAGCAAGCTCATCATGCATATTCTCTAATTTCTCCACATAATCTAATAACTCTTTATCTAAACGTTTTTCATGCTCTTCTCGTAACTTTTCTTTCGATAAATGTGAGCTTATTAGTACTATGATTAGTAATAATAAAAAAATAATAATTGCTGAATTATAACTTACTTCACTGTATTGTTGATTTATTTTTGCTAAAAACTCAGTTGACGGCTGAGTTAAAATTAGTTCAATAATAAACCCGATCATTAATAATATATAAGTTACATAGTATAACGGACTACTTACTATATATTGAGCGATTTTTTGAATTCTTTTACGCGCTACTAAAATACCGATAAAAGTAAGGATTGATACGATAAGATGAATAATACTACCTGTCCATAAATATAAATTGAATGGCGTTAACATAAAGATTTTCATCCCTAAATCTAATAGCAACATTTTCACTAACGTTATAATCACCATACTCACCAGTGCAAAATATAAATTATGCTTAAATTTCAATTCATTTTGCATTAATCCTAAACTTATTAAAAATAACACAATCGTACTATTCAATTCTGGATATCTCGTTACTGTTACAACAATAGCAAGTAAAATAATGAATACCGTACTTAAAGCTATTAACATTCTAACTGACAATCTGTTGTATCGGATTAATTGTATGTATAAAAACGTGTGACACATACTAGTAAGCAGTATTGCAAATAAATCATAAATATACATTACATCTCACCCTTTAACATGTTACGTACTTTACTCACTAAACGCCGTGACACTGGAATGCGTTTCCCGCTTTTTAAAACTATCATTTTTTGTTTCGCATCGTAAGAAGACATTTGCTTCGTATTCACGATATATGATTGATGACACCGAAATAAACGTTCATCGATTATTTCTATCTCCTTTAATGCTCCATAAAAATAAACGATTCGATCTAATGTCACTAATGCTAAACGGTGCGGTTCATCAGTCATAACATATTCAACTTCATAAAAAGGAACCCGTACAGTGGCATTACTATTTTCAACGATAAAGTCATCGGACGGAATAATATGCTTATTTCTTGCTTCATATTGAAGTAAACATTGTTCAAAAACTTTATATCTCTCCTCATATGGCAACCCTTTATCAATAAAAGTTAATGCTGATACCATATATTGATATGAAATAGGTGCAAATTCAGAATGTGTCGTTACAAACACAATAATTCCTTGCGTATCATACTTTCGTATCTCTTGTGCTACTTGTAACCCTTTACGCTCTTCCCTTTTAATCTCTATATCTAAAAAATAGATTGGAACATACTTCGCCTTCGGAATATTAGTAATAATATTTTCACTTTTACTAGTCACCTCAATAAAATCAAAAGGCAACATATATTTCTCACAAATCTCTTCAACTAACCGCTTCATTTGCTGCGCCTGTATGACATCATCTTCTAAAATAAAAATACTCATGTGATCACTCGCTTTATTGAAATCTTTTCATCTATAGATTTATCTATAAATATATAATTCAAATTATAATAATATTCTCCTTCTCATTAATTGAAATAATTAATCTGCTATTACATAGAGAAACCTCAACTTTTCAAACAAAAAGTTGAGGTTTTCTTCAAATCAATTTATAACTAAATCCGCCCGATCCTTCGGCAATTCCGTTTCTAAGTAATAATCCTCTGCTTTCCAATACCTATTCTCAAACTTTGAAAGGTTTTTCTGTGTTTTCTTACTCTCGCGTAGAAATCTTGTCTCTCTTGGACAATCCAAGTACACCATATAATGAAAGAAATCTCTCCATTCTTTTCGCTGTAGAAAAACGCCTTCAATTACAATTACACCTACTATGGGGATCTGTACTTTTTTCATTTCGCATGAGTCTGTCTTATCATTATAGAACGGTAATTTTAGTTTTGTTTCATTTTGTAACTTTCGAAAAAATTTCTGCCGAAGCCACTCAATATCCCATTGCAAATAATAATACTCATACCATTCTTCAAATCCGGTATCATAGCGTTTATTACGCTCCACTATATGATCATCAATATGAAAAATATGAAACGGAATGCTTTCCTGTTTCATATTTTCCTTTAAATTTGCAACGAATGTTGTTTTTCCCGAACGACTTAAACCATCTATACCTAAAATAAATTTATTTTCCCTATGCTTCTTCATAATAGTTATAAGTTCGTTTGTACTCATTACTTCTTCCACTCTTCTTTTAATAAAGAATATAAAATGGTATCATGCGCAACTCCATTTTGAATCATATGTTTTCGAAGTAATCCTTCTTCTTGAAATCCTGCTTTACTTAATAATTTTTGAGAAGCTTTATTCTCTACATATACAACAGCAGCAATTCTTATAAGTTGCAGCATTTCAAATCCGTAAGTTAAAATCGCCTGTAATGCTTCCGAGGCGTATCCTTGTCCCCAATATGTATCATCTAATTCATAACCAATTTCAGCTCGCTTATGATGATGGTTAATTAAATGAAAACCGCACGTTCCGATTAATTGGCCCGTCCCCTTTTTCTCTATTCCCCAGCGAAATACATTTCCCTCTTCATAACGATTTTTAAACGTTTGAATCGTTGTTTTCGCTTGCTCAATATTTTCGAAAGAATCCATTCCGAAATAACGTATAACAGACTCTTTTGAAAAATAACGGAACATCGTTTCTGCATCTAACAGCGTTAATTCTCTTAATTGTAAACGTTCTGTTTCTAGTTTCGGAAACCCCATCTCTTTTTCTCCTTCTATTCTAATGAACTGCAAATTTCGATATAATTCCCATCTGGATCAGCAATATATGCAATTGTTTGTCCCCACGGCTTTACAATTGGTTCAACTAAAATTGTAATACCTTGTTCTCTAAATTGCTCAATTGTTTTTTCTACATTTTCAACAACGAATCCTAATTCAAAATGAGAAGATTGTAACTCGCCTTCTGTAAGTGGTAATCCTGTTAATTCTTTCACGTCTTGCCGCGTATTCATTGCTAATATTGTAGATCCCGTATTAAATTCAATATATGTACCGTGCTCTGCTTTTATAGGCAACTGTAAAATATCTTTATAGAATTTTAAACATTCCTCAAACTTTTCTACATATAAAATGATGTACTTCATCTTCAAATCCATTATTAATCCCCCTTTATATCCATCCCTAAAATTTCGACAAAAGCCTCATAAAAACCTTGTTTCCTATAATAACGAGCACAAAAAAATGAGGCCGATTTCTCGGCCTCCCAGCTTATTGGCATAAAACAGGAGATTTGGTTTGGACATAACCAGTTCGTACTCTTATTATATTTTATTTTTTCTGAATTTTAAATACATTAAACACCTATTTATATTGAGAAAGTTTTTTTACTTGCATAAAATTAATGAGTTTAAGAAATGCTACAAATGGAGGTGTATACATATGGAACCAATGCTATGTCCAAGTTGTAAAACGAACCGCACTCGCTTTAATATTCTTGAGCAACAAGTAAAACCAGTCAAATTAAATCCACAAACTGGTCAAGTAGAAGAAGAATACACAAATGAAACGATGAACGCTTTTCATATGGCTTATCAAGGACCTACATACAGAGTCCAATGTGCTGTATGTGGACTTGTTGAAAATCCTGAACAATTTATTAAACCTGCTCAAAATCAGTCTTTCTAATAATTTCATTACTATCCCTTGTAGAAATAGATTTTTCTATAGGGGATTTTTTCGTTTTATACTTTAATAAAAAACGTGTTTCTTCCTTATTATAAGTTACACCCCACATCTTTTTAGTCATCTTTTATTTTTTGATCCTCAATATGAATCTTTTTTCTTCATTTATTATTTTCAGGGTAATTATTAGGCTTTGATATTGTTAATTTTGTGCCTTCATATAGATTTTTATTATATAAAAAAGAGTGAGCAAAAATACGATTATATAGAAACAAAAGAAGTTGATGCCCATATTAATTACCTCTTTACAAAATCAACTTCTTTTAAACTCCACTTTTTATTATAATATTTCACTTTTTAATTTCTTAATTTTCCAAGTGAGTCTTATAAAGAAGTATATCCACATACAACCTGTAAGACCCGTCATAGCTTTCGCCCACATTGGCACTCTTGATTCCATCGGGCTTATAAATAGATTGTACATTGATGGTAATATAGTTGCTAACATAATAACAAAGAATACTAATAACTCATTTAATTTTTGTATTCTCGTCTCCTTTTCTGAGTAAATATCAGGCAATTCATTTACCTCTTCTACTTCTTTACAAAAATAATTCCATCTTGTGAAACTTGTTACGCGTTTCCAACCTGACATTTCGTATATTTCGAAATACTCTTGTTGTTGTTCTTTCGAATCTCTATAAACCAATCTAAAATCAGCTTTGTATATTACATCTTTTGGCTCCGTTTTCTGAAACGTATACATTAAATTATATTTTTGTAATGCCCAACCTTGCTGATGCATCTTTCGTAAAAAAGCTTCTTCTTTTTCTAAATTCCATGCCGTAAAAAACTTGAATACCCTTTTTGTCTCCATCTTCCATTCACTCCCCTAATATACTATTCCCATTCCTTACAGATCTCTGCAACCTGTTATACTCTAGCTCTAATACTTCTTTACCAAGTGACGTTAACTCATAGCACTTCTTTCTATCTGTTGAGGCAACTTCAATAATTAATTTCTCTTTTAATAACTTCGTTGTATTCCCGTATAAAGTTCCAGGACCGAGTTTTACTTCTCCATTTGTCATCTCTTCTACCATTTGCATAATTCCATATCCGTGCATTGGTTTCACTAGGGATAACAATATGTAATATGTCGCCTCAGTTAACGGAATATATTTTCTCGCTTTCGTATTCATTATAACCACCTCCGATACATCGCTTCATGATATATCGACTTACGATACATCGTATACCGATATTATATATTCACACTCCAAAATATGCAAGAGTATAATTTAATAATTGAATATTTATTTCTTTGAATTGAAAAATCATATAAATTTTCTGAATAATTTGTTAAAATATAGAAATATCCGTTTATATTTTGAAAGGAATGATATATGTGATAAATAAATTGAAGGAAAATATAGGATCAGTTTTTATAGGTAAAGAAAATGTTATAGATCTATTAATTGTTTCCTTGCTTGCTGACGGTCATGTACTTCTTGAGGATGTACCTGGTACTGGGAAAACGTTACTTGCGAAAACACTTTCAAAAAGTATTGGTGGTAATTTTTCTCGCGTTCAATTTACACCGGATGTACTTCCGAGTGATGTGACAGGTATTGAATATTTCAATCCGAAAACGAGCGAATTCGAGTTAAGACTCGGACCAGTCGTGGCAAACATTCTACTGGCAGATGAAATTAACCGTGCAATGCCGAGAACACAGTCTAGTTTATTAGAAGCGATGGAAGAACGACAAGTGACGCTTGAAAAGCAGTCAACTCCTCTTCCAAAACCGTTCTTTGTTATTGCGACGCAAAATCCAATTGAATCACAAGGAACGTTCCCTCTTCCAGATGCACAGCTTGATCGCTTTTTAATGACAATTTCTATAGGTTATCCAAATCCTGAAGATGAACTACAAATGATGCGACGTTTTCGTAACGATGCACCACTAGAAAGTGTCACATCTGTTATTACTTTAGATGATATTTTAGATGCACAGAAACAAGTAAAAGAAATTTTCGTATCAGAACTGTTAGAACATTACATTATTAAACTTGCTCATGCTACAAGAAATCATGATTATATCGCTAACGGTGTAAGTCCACGTGCCACACTAGCTTTAGTACGTGCTGTTCAAGCTTTAGCCTTTTTACGCGGGAGAGAATATTGCACACCAGAAGATATACAATTTTTAGTTCCTTCTGTTTGGAATCACCGTATCATCTTATCAATGGAAGGCGCATTACGTACGACAAAAAATGAAATGATGCAAAAGATTTTAAAAGAGGTTGACGTACCAGTGGAGATTGAGCAAACATGAATGGACAGCGCGTTGTAACTGTACCTTTATTTTTTCAACTTCATATTATTCAATTATCTGTTCCAGGCGCGATACTATTTACATTTTTTATGCCGCAACGAATCATTATGTTTTTCTTTTTCTTCTACTATTTATTTGCGATTTTCATTTATAAATATGTCGCATATATAGAGAAAAAATTTCAAGTGATAAACGAGAAACAAACAACTCGTTTATTTCCTAATGAATCTGGACAATTTTTTATTCATTTAAAAAACGGAGCAAACATACCACTCGTTAATGGTTTTTGTTATTTTCATTTAGACCCGTCTCTACTACCGCATAAAGATCAAGGAATTGAACAAATATCAAAAACACTATTCTCTTTCCCTTTTTCACAACCTGCCCATTCAGCGCAAAAATGGGATTTAACATTAACCGCAACGAAGCGTGGTGTGTTTCAAATTGAACAGTTCGAATGTGTTTTGAAAGATCCTTTTCATTTATTATCTGTACATTTACCTGTATTTGATAAATTAAGAACTGAAATTATTGTGTATCCATCACCTAAAGAAGTAGCAGGTTTGCAAGAACTTCAGCAACTTTTAAATGGATCTTATCGAACGAATTTTTCTTTTTACAATGATGAAACATCTATTATCGGTGTGAAACGGTACGAACGTGAGTCTTTCCGTTCTATTCATTGGAAAGCATCTGCTAAAATGCAGGAATTACAGGCGAAGCAATATGAACCTGTAAAAAATTATAGTTGGACGATCTGTCTTTCTTTAGCTGCTGATCGCGGGTTTGGTTGGAAAGATAATATAGAAGATCTTATTTCATTTGCAACATACATTTGTCAATACGCTACGAAGCATCAAATACCGTTTGAATTATTTATTAGTATATTAGCTGAAGGTGGTCCTCTGCACTTACCATTAAATGAAGGGCAAACACATTACGCAAGAGCTTTAGAGGAATTGGCACGTATTTCAGACGATAGCACATTAATTCCGAAACAAGGATTTCTCCATTATACAAATAGAAAAGGAGAACGATCGTCTACAATGATTTACATTGGCTTGCAGAAGAATGACCTCTCTCTTCTATCGCAACCTACGTTTCTCATAAATAACGAAGGGATGGTGGAAAAGCTTGAAAACTTGGCTCTATCACGTTAATGACTTTATTCTGCTGCTCCTCCTTTCGTTATTAACAGAAAGGGACGAACTTGTTGCTATTGCTATATTTTTAACAACTGGCTATATTGGAGTATTTCTTATTCATAAGTTCATGGAAAAAAGAACGCCAGGATTTGTCATACTGTTAATAACTCAAATAATTGGTTGTTCTATCTTTCTCCCTTTCTCTCTATTTGGCACAATTATGTTACCGCTTTTCTTCTTTATCGTACATGTAGTTGGACCTGGCTACCAAGTTCAAAAATCGTTAGGCGGTATTGTTTGGTTTGGTGTTTCGGCTATATTTTATGCTCCCTTTCCAACGCTCGGGAAACTGTTACTATTAGTTATACACATTATGATTACATTTTGGTTAACCGGGGCAAATCGGAATCAACAGGTATTACGTTTCACTTCTATCATTACGATCGGTGTAATGAGTATATTAATTGTTCAAGTGTTTCCTTTTATTCGAGTCATTTTTAGTTTTATCACAGAAGTAGTCGCATTAGGAGTCGGTTATATTATAAATCCATTTCTCGTAGCAGCTGAATTGAAAGATACGGAAGGTGTTTGGGCAAGTAAAGGGCATCTCTTAAAGCCTCAAATTGAAGAAAATAGAGGGAAACTTCCTGATTTTGATCCAACTCTCATAAATAGCATGACCATAATAGCCTGTGCTGCCATTGCTATTTACGTCGTATGGAAAATATTAAAAAAACGAAAACAATTCAGTTTACCAAATATGCCTGTCTTCGAATCTACTATTATTACCGATAAAGAAGGTATAACCCAAAACCGATTTAAACGAAACAAGCCGCCACATAATGAAATTCGAAAAGAAATTTTTAAGCTTGAGAGTAAGTTAATTCCTCCTTTAAATAGAAATCGCGGAGAAACTGTTGAAGCATGGTTAGGAAGAATAAATAGTGAAGAAGATGTAAATATTGAGAGTCATATTATTATAAATGCTTATAATACAGTGCGTTATTCTAATGAGGAAAACACCGTACTTTTGTATGAATTTAAGGAAGAGATTCATAAGCTTTATATGTATCAGAAGAGTTTAAAGAAAAGGAAGAAGTAACACAATAAAAAGACTCCTATTTTCATAGGAGTCTTTTTATACTTCTACGTTACTTTTTAAATTGAGGCGTTTTTTCCTGCTTCAATCTCTAATGACTCTTCATGCCACCAAAGTGTTTCTTCAGGGTCTTCTTTAGCGATTTGGTGTGCTTCTTTCTTCGTTTCTACTGTAGGATATGAACCTTTTAGCGCACGTCCTGATGTTGTAACGAATAGTACACTAAATACAACTAATCCAATAATACTTACACCTGTTAAATAAAATGCCGGTGCAAGCGGGTTACCGGTTGCATGAACTAAGTATGAACATACAAGTGGTGTTGTACCACCAAATATCGATACAGAAATATTAAATGAGATCGAAAGTGCTCGATAACGTACATCAGTGAAAAAGAGTGATGGTAATAATGAAGGTAATGTTCCTTCATATACACTTAGGAAGAAACCTAATACGAAAATACCTGCAAATATAGCTGCAATATGCCCGTTACCTATTAGTAAAAATGCTGGAATTGCAAATACAGTTAAACCAAGTAAACCAATTTGCACGACGCGTTTATTACCAATTTTATCACTTAATTTACCGAAATATAGTGCTAGTGGAATCATAAGTGCCATCGTAATAGAAATAATTAGTAAGCCTGTTGTTTCTTCGACTTTAAGTACTTGAGTTAGATAAGAAGGAATATACGAAAGAATCATATAATTTGTAATATTAAAGAAGGCGACAATTACTGTGCTTAATAAGAAGTCTTTTTTGTGATATTTCATAATATCCATAAATGAAAATTGTTCATTGTCTTCAGATTCCTCTTGTGCTTTTTCCATCTCTTCAAAGATGGGAGATTCATCTAAATGACGGCGTAAGTATAAACCGACCAAACCAATTGGTGCAGCTATTAAGAAAGGAATACGCCAGCCCCAGCTGAGCATTTGTTCATCTGTTAACAATAACGTCAAAATGGTAACAATTACCGATGCAGCAATGTAACCTGAGAGTGTTCCAATTTCAAGACCACTACCGAGTATACCACGCTTTTTATCTGGAGAAGATTCTGCGATATAAACCATTGCACCTGAATATTCGCCGCCTGTAGAAAAGCCTTGAATCATTCGGGCAACTAAAAGTAGTATTGGTGCCCATACACCAATTTGTTCATAGGTTGGTAGTAATGCGATGAATAATGTAGAAAGTGCCATTAAAATAATAGTAGTACTTAACACAATTTTTCGGCCGTACTTATCTCCTATTCTACCAAAGAATACACCTCCGATTGGTCGAACGAGGAAGGCCGCTGCAAATGTACCAAATGTAAGTACAAGTTGCAAGCCACTATTATCAACACCTGAGAAGAATAATTGACTTAAAATTACCGCTAAATACGCGTATAATCCGAAGTCAAACCACTCCATTGCGTTCCCAATACCAGTAGCAACTACTGCTTTCCTGGCTTGTTTAGGATTAACAATATTAACGTCTTGAGGTTCAAAATTTAAATCATTATTTTGTTGCATATAATAAAACAGCTCCTTATTTAATTTAACTTCTTTAAGCACACCTTCTCTTATTGAATAAAATTAATTCGAAGCACTTAAGGAAAAGCAACGTCTCCTTTTCTGTTATTATTATTTCACATAATTAATTATTTGTCCAATTAAATGCTCTTTTTATATAAATTTACACCCTATTTAACTTGTTATAAAATGACGTTTAGCTTATATAATACATACCTTTACACTACAAATAAAACTTTAATTTATTTATATTTATAACGTTTCTATAATTGCTTCCTTTAACCTAGAAATCAGTAACTTTTACTAAAGATTTGCATATATTTAAAAAGTGAACTCATTAGCTCGAATTTTGTCTTATGACATTCAACTATAATATTATTATAGATTTAAAGGAGGCTATTTTATGTTGGAAATAATACTTTTATTTGCTACTGTTTCTTTTCTCTTAATTATGTCTGGATTTTTCATTATCTTAAAACAATATAAAGAAATTAAAAATATAAAGACTATATTAACTACAAAAAAAGAAAATGAGAAAACTTCCCCCGAAAACTCCATCCCTTTGCAATTAGACCTTAGTGTTCTCAATAATTTACTCGCTTCTGGAATCAATAAAAACTCTAATTCAAGTAATGAAAATTGTGAGTCTGATAAAAACAAATGATTGTTATGCTTATACCAAAAAGAAAATATATCTCCTATTTTATCTAATCTTATTAACAACTACCTCTGATTAAAAAGGAGGCTGCTTATGTGTAAAAATTCAATTTCTATTATTATCCCCATACAACATAAAATAAAAAATTTACCTAGAATTTTGGAAGCATGTAAACAACTACAGCCTTTAGAAATTATCCTTACTATTAACGGATATACTCAGGATTCAATTGAGAGTGCAGATTCCTACAATTGTGAAATTATTACACTAGAAGAACCGATAGAATCTACTAATCTTTATGTAATTGGCGCAAAAAAAGCAAAGGGGCAGTACCTCTTATTTTTAGATGAAAATTACATGATTGACTCCTTCTCACTTATACAATTTCTTCAACCATTACGAAATGGATTGGCTGACGTCGTATTAAATAATTTAGATGAATTTTTTTATCAAAAACAACAGCCCCATTTAGCAATGATTTGGCAACAAGTTACAAATCATTTTTTTCATCACCCGGATTTAAATATTAACTCCTTATTATTCCCTCCCTATGCAATGACAAAAGAAGTACTTGAGGTAATTAATCCAGATAATTTATCAAATCCAATATTGGCCCAAATGAAAATTATTAAACATAAATTTCGAATTTGCGATCAATTCAACATTTCTATCCCTCAAGTTCCCTCTTTTCCTTCAACTCAACTCATTCATTATCATCTTGAAGCCATTGCAAATTGGCTCAATATAGAGCAAAATCCAAGAGGAAACTATACCGATAATAATCGAAAGCGTGATATTATTTTAGGGCTTCAAAACGGGGAACAAAAATCCATTCCAAAAATAATTACAGGTAAAGAGTTTTATTCGAATACTTATGGAGAGCAACAATTATCAGTTATCATCCCTGTTCAAAATGAAGAAAAAACGATAGAATCTGTCATTTTTGAGGTACAGAAATTAAAACCTTTTGAAATTATCGTTATTGTTAATGGATCAACAGATAAAACAGAGGAATTGGCTAAGGGTTGCGGTGCAACAGTTATTAGTTACGAAGAAGCACTTGGAAATGATACAGGACGTGCTGTTGGTGCCTTTTTTGCCAAAGGTGACATATTATTATTTATAGATGGAGATTTCTTAATTTCTAGTTATGAATTATTACCATTTGTACAATCTATTCAAAATGGCACGGACTTAGCTTTAAATAAACTAGAGTACTACTATAAGTATCGTCTCCCCTATTCTATCGTCACCGCATGTAAATATGCTGTCAACTTAGCATGTAATCGAAAAGATTTAGGTATGGGATCCACAATTGCTGTCCCTCATGCTTTTAGTCGAAAATGCATTCATACAATTGGATTTGATTCACTTCTTTCACCAACCTTAAGTCAAGTGAAAACAATTTTAGCAGGCTTTCATGTACAAAATGTCCATTCTGTCGACGTTGATAAATTGAATCGTGTTCGACCAGAAAAACACTTCACTGAGAAAGGTTCCCTTTCATTAGCAACACAACAAATCATTGGTGATCATATAGAAGCAATTTCTTATCTCATCGAACAAAAAAGAGGTAAAGAGTGCTTTTAATTATACATCCTGTCTACTAAATAATATATTATCTCATTTTTAATATATGACAGAATAAAAAAGATGGGGTGTAACCATCTTTTTTATTTTTACATTAGATCAAAAGAAAAGTAGCAAGTAGGCTTTTCATTTCTGTATCTTTCTTAAGAAGTTTGAAAAGAGAGGCTTGTTAATGAAGATTCAACACTTAAATCATCATTTAGTGCAATTGAGAAACATGCAACTAATGGTAAAGTAATAACAATGGATCCACTAGGATTAATTACAATTGTAGGACTTGTCCCACATGTGTCCCCACAATCTACTTCTGCATCAATTCCACTACCAGGGGTAATTGTAATTTTAAGACACACATCTAAACAAACATTATTCGTAATACATGCCATAACTCTCCCTCCTTTCCTTTAACAATATATGCAATTAATTAAATTCGGACACGACTCTCGTACTAAATTTTATAAATTAAATGTTATTTTACTATTCCTTTAATAGGAAATTAACGTTTGATTAAACTACCTAAAGCAACTAAGAAACTCAAGTCATCTTTTACTGAAATATAAAAAAAGTAAAAACCTCTTCATGTATTTGAAGAAGTTTTCACTTATACCTGAACTAAAAGAGTAACTTTTTTAAAATTTTGTTTCATTCCAATACTCAACTTATACTCTATCCGTTGCTATTTCACGCTTATTAGTAAAGTATCTTCCAAATTAAAATAAATTGTTAAAATTCCTATTTTTTAGTAAGTAAGAAAGCCCTTCTACATGATCACCGGTAATTCTCAATACAGCTGGTGGATGTCCTACTGTTGCAAAGTGCTCATTTGGACGAATACGATTTGGTTTCATTACATCTACAAAATGGACACATTCGACTTTATATCCTTCTAATATTGCCTTTACTTGCGCAACACATGCTGTGTGAAGAGTGTCCCACCCGATTCCCTCTAAACATTTTCTACTAATAGCGTGGGGAACAGCAATTGTGGATCCCACACCTAAATCTTTACGGTTACAAGCAATATTCAACATATATTTATATAAACTTACAATATATAGAGGAAATCTAAGATTTAAATTTAAATCATTTAAAACCATATCAACACCATCCGCAACAGCCTGCGTTAACGGATGAAGGTCTTTTGCTGGAATAGCAAAATCAGCATCAATAAAGAGAAGTATATCCCCTGTGGCTTCTTGTGCACCAATTGCCCGTCCTACATCATGCCCTAATCTTTCTTGATAAACAATTACTGTTGCCCCTAATTGCTTAGCGATTACTTCTGTCTGATCTGTTGACCCATTAATGACAACAATTATTTCTTTCGGTTCAACTTTTCTTGCCTCAAGAATAACTTCTTTAATCGTTGATTCTTCATTTTGTGCTGGTATAATAATTGATAACTGCTTTCCATTATAAATTGATGAGTTCATCCCCCAACCTTTATAGAAACGCGAATAATTTTTTTGTTTTTTTAATTGCTCTATAATTTCTCTTTTTCTTCCTCCATCTGTATAGTTACCTCTGTCATCTTTTCGGTGTAACCAACGTTCCAAAGCTTTTATATTCTCTTTAATTTCACATACTTCTAATTTAGTTAATTCATTTTTATAGAAAGAGGTTTTGTTTGCGGGTATATCATTTAAAGAGGTTTTAGTTATAGCTGATGAGGAATGTAGTCGCCACCCTTTCTCAATAAGAGTTATTTGAGATAGAACGGGATTTTGCAAAGTGTCATATCCAATGTCTTCAATTGCTTTTTTAGTAATAGCATATGGCATAGATAACATCGAATCATATTTTAAATCCATACGCCCCAATACATCGTTTACTATTTTTCTATACACCATAGCAATACTTGGCCATTCTACACTCATCTTTTCAAAACAGACAGAGTCTATGTTATTCAAAATTACATCCTGTTCCTTTTTTAGTAGTGGTTCTATAAATCGTTCTAATTCTACCGAAAAGATAATATCTTCTCCATCTAAAAATAAAACTATATCTCCACTGGCAATTTTCGCCCCATGAACCGGTGCTTTCCATTTATTTTTCTCTTCAATAACAACAACATTACTCTCAACAAATGTAGGTATAGCTTGTATTGCACTCATTCTATCATCAGCTACAATTATAATTTCTAGTGGTTTTATATGCTGCACTTTGCTTAAAATTTGATTCAATTTCGATTTTTCTTCTCCTAAAACTATAACGACTGACAAATCCACTTCTTCTTGTTCTTCTTTCATAGTCGGATTAGGCCTTACTTTTTTTATATATTCAATTGTTTCATACTTTCCTACAGCTGCATGCCCTGCTTTTTTATCGAAATATAAATCTATTACAATTTGATTTATTTCCGTATCTTTATCCAGTTGTTCTAACTCAGAAATGAATGGTAGTAAATGATTTTGCACATCAAATTCACATGCGAAATTTTGCAAAAAATAAATATTCGGTACATATTTAATGTGATTAAAAAATTTCACAACATTAATTCTTTCCCCAAATTTCTCCTCAACTTCTTCTCTTGATAAACCTGGATAAGACAAATCGAAAACTAGATTTATTGGTACAGGTATCCATTTTAATAAATTTGTTTGAGGATTATTAATGAAAGCTGTGGAGCCCTTAACGAATCCAGCTAAAATTAAAGACATAAACCCTCCCCCGGAACTGCCATAAAACAACACATTTTTCGAATCAATTTTTAACTTTGTAAATACTATTTCTAAAATATTTGCTATATCTTGCAAGTAAAATCTATCTAACTCCCCCTGTCCCCAACCTAAAGATAATTTTCCGAGATATAATGTAGGATCATTATAATATATAACAGTATCTTCAAATTCATCCATCCATGAATGTCGATGAAAAATAGGCGGACCAATTGGCTGTTCTTGAAATCCACCTGCTCCAGATCCAAAAACAATAGTGTTGGAAGCATTAGGCTTAATACGAATTAAAAATTCATACGTTACTTTATCCCAATCAACCTTGAGTATAAATGGTTCCGTAGTTTGAAAATCTAATTGCCATAATTCTTCATATGAAATGTTAATTTTTTTGTACTGGTCTAACAGTTTAATCACCCTTTCCATCCATTTTAAGATGTTTTATTAAGTAAGAGAGAGCTTCAACGTGATCACCAATTATTCTTAATACTGCCGGAGGATGTCCATTGTGACTTACATTCTCCATTAAACGAATTCTATTCGGTTTTACAACATCAACGTAATGCACACATTCTACTCTATACCCTTGTAATATAGCTTTTACTTGTGCAAGACTAGGGCATAGTAAACTTTCCCAGCCTATTGCATCTAAGCATGATCTACTCATAGCATGTGGAATGGCTACTAATGAGCCATTACTTAATTCTGGACGAGCATATGCTAAATTAAGCATATACTTTACGACGTCTACAACATAAAACGGAGGATGTAACATCGGATTCAAATCATTTAATGCTATGTCTACACCAGCTGAAACTGCTTTTGTAAAATGATGCAAATTACTTCCTGAAACACTAAAATCACCATCAATAAATAAAAGAATATCTCCTGTAGCTTCAAGCGCTCCAATAGCACGTCCAACATTATGACCAAGTCGTTCGTTATATTCAATAATAGTAGCACCAAGTCTTTTAGCGATACTGGCCGTTTGATCTGTCGAACCATTTACAACGACAATTATTTCTAGCGGTTCTATTTTTCTTGTCTCAAGTATTACTTGTTCTATAGTTTCTTCTTCATTTTGCACTGGTATAATGACAGAAAGTTGCTTCCCGTCATAAATTGAAGAATGCATTCCCCAGCCTCGATGATAAAAAGGATATTGCTTGCTTTCACCTAATCTTTGAATAATATCTCTTCTTTTTCCTGCATCAGTAAACCCTACTCTTCTTCCCTTTTTCTCTATCCATTTAGAAATACCGATTAAATATTTTTCCACTTTCTCTTTTTCATTTTCTAACAATTCTTTTTTAACTAAATACCCTTCTTCTTGTAATGTCTCATCTCTAGATAACGTTTTTATTGCATATCGATCGTTAATCCGCCAGCCTTGATTCACTATATTCATATGAGCTAGAACGATATTTTTCATATAATCAAAGCCGATATTTACTACTACTTCCTTCGTAAGTGCATATGGTAATGAAAGTATTGAATTACTTTTTAAATCTGGTCGACTTAAAATTTCATTTAACATTTTTCTCCATACAATATCCATATTTGGACATTTACCAACTTCTACAAATTTATCTATTTTGTTTAATACTACATCAGCCTGATTTGTAACAACTGGTTCAATAAATTTCTTCATCTCATTTGTAGATATTGAAAAATTACTATCTACAAATAACAAAACATCTCCTTTTGCTTCCTTTACAGAAGCTTCATACCCCTCATAATACGTACTATATTTATCTATCAAAACAATCTGGCATTTATTTTTTTTTGCTATTTCATACAAATTACTTCTATCGTTAGGAACTAAAATTATAATTTCAAGAGGATTTAGCTTCCATATAGATTGAATTGACTCTTCTAATATCTGCTCTCTTTCACTATACAAAATAATAACCGTTAACGATTTCATTACACGCCCCCTTTACACATCATGTGACATAAAGTGAAACTTTAATCAGTGGGGTTTTCTTCGTCCCCCACTGATTATTAACCCTCGCCAATCGGACTTTAATGGGCAGCCCGCTCCCCCTAAATTCTTTGCTTTCGCTGAATTTTGAGGTAGGGGTCTTACTGCCCATTAAAGCGGGATAAAATATTAAGTATTACCATTTCCTATGAATTTGCTACTTTATTAACATATTCAAAAGTGAATTATACTGTGTAAAAACAATCGTCTATTTTTGAAAATATAAGTTCTGAACTTACCTCCTTCCTCTTATCATTGTTTCTTACAAATCTCACCATAAAAAGTACAAAAAAGAGGCTGTCTCATAAGTCTCTTTAGAAGTAAAATCACATGAAATCAAAAAGGAAGAAACGTTATGAAATCAACGTTTCTTCCTTTTACTTTCTATTTATTTTTGGATAACAAGCACCTTTTGGGACAGCCCTCTTTTAAATAAATTTATTAATATTATTAATTTTATATACTACCTTTTTCCATGTTATACCGCGATCTTTTGTAGTAAATATTTCTTTTTTATTACACGCCCAACCTTTACGCCGATTAAAAAAATGTAAACAAAATACATTTTTTAATAATGGATTACTTGATACTTTAATCCATTTTGCTCCTTTTTTTATTATTTGATACACACTTCCATTTTCACTATTTATCACCCAGCCATAATAGGAACTAAAAAACGAAACAGCCACTTTACTCGTATTTATTGTTTTATTTGAAATATGCCATGAATTCCCTTTATCAAATGAGTAATTCATTAAAAATTTATCATCATTCGTTTTTGTTGGTATTACTAATAGGTTATTTTTATAGATTGCTTTATAAGCCATAGCAATCCCATTATTAATTCCTTCAAGACTTGGAATATCTTTTATAGGATGCCAACTTTCCCCACCATTTATTGTTTTAAATACCACCGATGTTTCATATTGTTTTTGTAATGAAATAAACCCAATTAGATCATTTATAAATGTTATCCCTGAAATACTATCACGAATACTTATATTTTTTATTACTTTCCATACTTTCCCTTTCGTTTTCAAATAGTATAAATTATGTTCAAATTTATTTGATGCAAGCTTTCTAGATAGTACAATCCATATACGATCCATATTCGTGGCATGCAATTGTACTTGAACATCAGTCGATTTCTCCCATTCTTCTTCAACCGGTAAAATAAACTCACTCCATCTTTCCCCTCTATTAACTGTATAAAATATAGCTGGCAATAAATCGTCATTCGTTTTTGTTAAACCATATACCCAAGAGCTTCGAGCGTTTATTGGATATGCAAATAACACAATTGAATTTAGAGGATTAACAACATCCCATTCTACTCCTCCGTTTCGAGTATATAAGATGGCTTGCTTTTTATTTGTATATTGAATACTAGCCCAACCATATTTATCCGTTCTCATTTGTAAAGAAGTAAATTGAATATCATTATTTTCCAATATATCACCTCATTCTTATTATTTATATATTCGTATGCTATTATTTTTAAAACGTTCTATCATTAGTTGTTAGTACCACTCGTTTTATCTACTATCTTTACACATTTACTTTCTCGTTTCCTCACCAACTAAATATCAATATATAATGTATCAAATCTAATAAAATTTTTTCTATTTTTTCATTATCATTTAATAACGACTGTATTTCACAAAATTCTACTATAAAAAATGCACCCTAATTGTAAAACTATTTCTAACAATTAGAGTGCACTTTATATAAAATATAACTTTTAAGCACTTACTACAGCAGCAACTTTATCCATACAAAAAATAAATTGAGTAATAAATATATCAATTTCTTCTTTTGTAATTATATACGGCGGAAGTAATCGAATAATATTCCCTTGTGTTACATCGACTAACATTCCTTTATTCATTAACTCAATCTGTAATTTCTTCACATTTTCATTCGTGTCATTCACACTTATCCCAAACATCATCCCCGCATGACGCACTTCCTGAATATAATACGAATTTTCTTTCTGAATGTCTTGCAGTTTCTCATTCAAATATAGTGACGTTTCATAAGCTTCTTGCATTAACCCATCATCAAGTAATGTATTTAATACAGTTAATCCTAAAGCCGTCCCCATTGATGAATGAGCAAATGTTGTGCCGTGATCTCCTGGCGCAAATACATCACATAACCTTTCACCTACAATAATTCCGCCAAGTGGTATCCCGCCTCCTGCTCCTTTACCAATTTGAATAATATCTGGTGTAATATTGAAATTTTGATAAGCGAATAGTTTTCCTGTTCTCCCCATACCACTTTGCACTTCATCAACGATAAGTAGTACATTATATTTCTCACATAAGTTTTGAACACCATGTAAATATTCACCCGATAATGGATAAATTCCCCCGCTTCCTAATACAGGTTCTAACAGAATTGCAATTGGATTTTCATGAATTATTGTCTCTTCTAATTGCTCTATATTCTCGCGCTCAACTTCATATACTGGGATCGATGTTTTCGGGAAATTTTGATATACACTTTCTTGTCTTGTAAAATGAAGTGCCCCCAACGTACGCCCGTGGAAACTATTCTTCAACACTACAATTCCTTCACGTTCTTCATGCATAATAGCTCTATATTTATCAATTAATTTCAACGTTGTTTCTGTCGCTTCTGTACCTGAGTTTGTAAAAAAGACCTTTCCATTTTTTAAAGAGCAATCAACTAATTTCTTTGCATATTCAATCGCAACTGGATTTAAAAAATGAAACGGTAGATGCAACGATTTCGTAACTTGATCCATTGTTGTTTGTACGATTTTCGGGTGATTGTATCCTAATACATTTACTCCGACACCAGAAAATAAATCTATATACTCTTTACCATCCACATCATACAGCTTACACCCTTCTCCTCTTTCTATCGCAAGCTTTGTACGACAGTACGTTGACATCATATACTCTTTATCTAATTGAAACCAATCTGACATGTTACATTCCTCCTAGTTATTTTCCCTGTTTTATTTATGTTCATTTTCTATAAAGTCATGTATAAATTCATTTTTAAGATTGAAATTTTAATAGTAATGTTCTTCCCGATATTCATTTTTCCATAATTTCTTCTATTTCAACAGGTCCACTACATACGCGTTTTTCTCATCTAGCGGTCTGTTACTATTTTGAGCTTTGCGTGTTATACATAATCAAGGCAATAAAATCATATTTAGTAACAATGGACGAAAAAGATTTGGAGGCTATATTGATGAATGAACACTATGATAAACAGAGACAATCTTTACTAAGGAAAGACTTTAATGATAATGGAGAATGTAATGAACAAGCTATACTTCACTCTCAAACAGTTGGTTCACGTGGACCTGTTCTAGAGCAAGATAGTGTGCTTCACGAGGCGTTACAAGAATTTATTCACGAAAAAATTTTAGAAAGACCTGTTCATGTAAAAGGATTTGGTGCGTTCGGTTATTTTCAAACAATCTATCCAATGCCCGAACATACGAAACTAAATTTCCTACAAAATGCTAATGAGAAAGTTCCCGTTATGGTGCGATTTTCATTAGCTGTTAGCACGAAAGGAACACCTGATACTTCTAGAAATGTACGCGGTTTTTCTACAAAATTTTATACTAAAGAAGGTATTTTCGATCTATTATGTAATCACATTCCTGTCTTTTCTGTACGCGATCCGATGCGTTTCCCTGAAACCATTCAAGCGTTGTCACCTTCACCTAAAAATAACTTAATAGACCCTAATAGATTTTGGAGCTTTGTCGCTAGAGCACCTGAATCCATACATTTCGTTGTCCGTTTGTACTCTGATAATGGTACTGCCAAAAGCCTTCGCCACATCCCAGGACATAGTGTAAATACATATGTTTGGAGAAATGCAGAAGGCAATCGAAAGTTTGTAAAGTATCATTGGTACCCATTTGAAGGTGTACAATTCATTACTAGCGAGGAAGCAAATAAACTGGCTGCTGAAAACCCAGATTATAGCGGCAAAGATTTATATGATGCAATTGCAAATGGTAAACCAGTGGAATATGGTTTATATGTCCAGCTCATGGACCCGAAAGATGAAGCGCATCTTTCTTATGACCCTCTAGATGATACAAAAGTATGGGATGAAAAGGTGTATCCTCTTATACCAGTAGGCAAAATGGTATTAAATAAAAACCCTGAAAATTATATGGAACAAGTAGAAAAAGCCGCCTTCTCCCCTTCTAATTTACTAGACGGTGCTGAATTATCAGATGATAAAATGTTGCAAGGGCGAGCTAACATTTATAGTGATTCTCAAAGAAGAAGAATTGGTCCCGAATTTCGGAAATTAACGATTAACAAGCAACAAAATTGGACACCTGCTAATCAAATAACGAGCGGTGACGGAAGATACGTTGAAGGTAAAATTGAAAGAACTTCAATAACGAAACAAGATGACTTTACGCAGGCTGGTGAATTTTATACGAAGTTAAAACCGATAGAAAAAGAACATCTTGCAGAAAACTTAGCTAGTGACTTGAAAGTTATATCCGATGATATTAGAAAAGTCGTTTTAGGATATTTTCATAACGTGTCTGCTGATTTGGTGAAGAAGATTGAAACAGAAATAGAAAAATAATAAGAAGTAAGCACGCATCGACTTTTATTCATAGAAAAGAGCCATTTATCTAACCTTGTTAGTCAGCTAAATGGCTCTTTTCTATTTTTTTACCACATTATATCTTTTCAGAACTACACTTCCGAATTTATTAAATATCCGATCCATCAAGAAGCCCATCAATCCAAGAATAACAAGACCGACAAAAATCCAATCTGTTTTGAAATATAACCTTGCATTCCAAATCATATAGCCAATTCCTTCATTTGCTGCAACCATTTCAGCTCCAACAATGGCCATAAATGAGGATCCCATCGCAAGCTTTGCCCCCGTATAAATATAAGGAAGTGCAGCAGGTATGATGACATGGAACATAATTTGCCATTCTGATGCTCCCATACTTCTCGCTGAACGAATTTTATCTTCTTCAACAGCTTGCACACCGGTAATTGTGTTAATCGTCACGATAAAGAAAGTTGCATACGTAATGAGGAAAACTTTAGATTGCTCTCCAATTCCAAACCAAAGCATAAATAATGTTATAAAGGCAAGAGGTGGAATAAAGCGAATAAAATTGATAACTGGATCAAATAACGCTCTTAACCATGGGATTCGACCAATTAATAACCCTACTGGAATAGCTACAAGATTTCCTAAAATCCATCCAGCTATTACTCTTAAAAAACTAACTCCTATATATATAAATAAGGAACCATTTTGACTCAGTTCAATTGCTCCATACAAAACTGCTATCGGACTTGGCAAAAATTGCGGATCAGAAAAGCTCGCCACAACATTCCATATCGCAAGGATAAGTATCCAAGCAATAATCCCACTTTGTAATAGCTTCTTTTGTAAACCAATCTTGAAATTCTTTGTTTCATAAATAGTCCCTTTTCTTACAATCTCATCTTTCAACGCGCTCATATTTGGACCTCCTTTCAATCAAAGTGTGATTGGATCATTTGATAATAGTAATTAAATTCTTTATCTGTAAATGTTCTCGGATACGTTAGTGGAATATCGTAAATCTTTTCAATTTTTGAAGAAGGTCCTTTAGACATTACACCTATTCTTTGCCCAAGTAATAGAGCTTCCTGAATATCATGAGTGACAAAAATAATCGTTTTGTTTGTTTCTTTCCAAATTCGAATTAACTCTATTTGCATCGTTCTTCGAGTCATTGCATCGAGTGCTCCAAATGGTTCATCCATTAATAAAAATTCCGAATCATTGGCTAAAACACGTGCTAATTGAACTCTTTGTTTCATTCCTCCAGAAAGTTCTCTTGGATATTTTCCTTCATGCCCATCTAGCCCAACTAGTTTTATATAATGAGAGGATATATCATTTCGGGTCTGCTTTATCATTTTTTTCATTTTTAAACCAAATTCAACATTTTCTTTAATTGTTAGCCACGGAAAAAGCGCTGCGTCTGCTTGTTGAAATACGACGCCACGATTTCTATCAGGCTTAATTACCTCTTCATTATTGACTATTAGTTTCCCTGATGTCTTTTCAACAAATCCAGCAACCATACTTAATAACGTAGATTTTCCGCATCCGCTTGGGCCAAGTAATATAAAAAATTCACCATTCCCAATTGTTAAATTTACATCTTCTAAAATAAATTGTTCGTTATTAAATGATTTAGATAACCCAGAAATAGAAATGGCTACAGGAGATTTCAATACTTCTTTTTCACTTACTGTACTCAACATACTTCACTCCTATTCTATTTATAAGTAACAGATTCAGGGAAAGCTTTCTGAAGTGATTCAAGATTAATTTTATCTTTCAATTCATATTTATCTTTCAGCTTCCCTTTTTCTTCTAACCATTTCTTCATATCTTCTAGATGCTTAGCATCTTCTTTTGTAAATCCAAGAACATAGTTCTGTCTTTCAATATCTTTTAATGCGTCTTTCTCTGGTAGTTTCAATTGTTCAAAAGCAAGTTTTGCTGTTTCTTTTTTATTGTTTTCTACGTATTTTATGCCTTCAGAAAGAGCCTTAAGTGCATTTTCAACTGCTTTTGGATTCTTCTCGACAAATGATCTTTTTGCTAGTAAATAGCTGTCAATTGTAACGCCCGCACTTTCTAAATCACCTAATTTTGTTACACCTTTTATATTTTTAAATTTATCCTTTAACGCACCAGAACTCCAAACAGCATCTATATCACCATTTTTCATCCCTACAATAGCTTCGTCTGGTGTACTATATGGAACGAAGATAATATCCTTTTCATTAATATGTTTCGCTACCAAATATTTCGCCCAAACATACTCCGTTACAGTCCCTTTAGGTACGCCTAACTTTTTACCTTTTAAATCATTTTCTGTTTTAATCCCCTCTCTAACTAGAAGCTCATTGTCTTTTGATGATTTTTCATTTCCTCGCGTAAGTGTTGAAATTACGACCATATCCCCTTTTCCTAACGAATTTAAAAGCGCATAATCAGCAGCAAGACCTGTATCAGCTTGTTCGGTTAATACCGCATTTACTGTATCAATTCCATAAGCAAAATTTGATAGTTGTGCTTTAATACTATTTTTCTCAAAATAACCTTGTTTCTCGGCAGCTCTAAACTGAAAAGAACCACCCGCCGCTGTATCTATAGCCATTTTCACCGTGGCCGTTTCTTTCCCATTACTTTTCGTCGTTCCCGCACTTTCTTTTGAAAAGCTTGAGCACCCTGCGACAGCTAAACTAGTAATCATTGATAAACTTAAAAATAAAGGCTTTAATTTCACCATTTATCACTCCTCCATAACAATTTGTTCAAACTTGAAGCGGGATTTTATTTCACCACAATATTACGTTAAATTATTACAAATAAAGAAATGGCAACATTTTGTCATATAACGAACCTATCAAGTTCATTTTAATAAGTGGGGGGGAAATTACTCTCCCCACACTTTAATTTACTAGCGTTAATCTCGTTTTTTATTTATTTCTTCCAATGTCGCTACACAAAAATCTCCGGTGCCGTAAGATATTGTCCCTTCGACTGTCACAACGGATTCCGTACCAGCTTCTGCAGCATTTGGTACTCTAAATGCTGCTATATCAAGGGGAATAATTTCTTTCTCCTCTGGTTTTTCTAGTTGTGGTACCCACTCATACGGTACACGATACGCACGGTAAACCATATTTGAGTTTCTGTTATTTTTATATGGTGAAATATATTCCCATACAAGCTCATGCTCACGAGTAACTTCAAAAATCCGACCATCTGCTCCTTCAGTAATCAATGTGTTTCCGTTTGGCAGCCTTTGAGCAGAACTAATATATGGACTGTAAAATCGATATGAATCTAAAGGAGCTTGATACCCAGCTTCAGTTGGCGTATATTGCCATTTAATTTCTAAAGTTACTGGATTAATTTCTAAAATCCTCGAGTGATCACGAACAGCATTTTTGGAACCGTATGGAGATGCAGGATTTGGAAGACCGTATCCTGCCCAACCACCATTATCAAATACGAGTAAATTCCCTTCTCCAGGCAATCCTTTCGGAATGATATGTGCATGATGTTGTCCAATGATCCATCCTAAATGCTTAACATCTGGGCTAGAATAATCAGGACCGAGTTTCCAAACTATATTTCCTGTCTTTTTATCAATAATGGCAATTATATTTGACTCCCTAGCATCCCAAATAATATTTTCAGGATGAAAACGTTCATCTCCTTGATCATAAAACTTATTCGGACCAATTGTAGACATAGAATTGATATGCATCCAATCTCCATCAGAATTACCACCAAAGGATCTAATATTAGGATTACGGAATAGTACATTTTTAGCACTTTCATCAAATCCAAGTTCTTCAAAATGATCACTGACAGCCCATTCCCAAATAATATTCCCTTTCCAATCTACTTCAATAATTACATCATCTAATAACGGCTTATCGGAGATATTCAGATTATGTACATTTTTATGCGCTAAAATTAGCGTATTTCCACTTTCTGTTTTCGGCTCTAATCCTGGCGCATAGTACCCGACAGGATTTCCTTCACGTTGGTAATCATGATGAGCTCTAGCCATCCACTGCGAGGCATGTCCTGGGTCTTCAATATGTTCCAGACGGTTAAATTTCCAGACGATGTTTCCTTCCCAGTCAACTTGAACTAAATCGACTTCATCCTGAAAACCAAACTCAGGATCTCTTTGTGCTGTATGACCAAAAACATATCCGCCTGGTAACACCTTGTTTGGAAATCCCCGTAACCCTTTCCATAAGTGTACTTCTTTCCCATTCATATCAATTAATAAAGCACCATGATCTGCAGCTTGATAAATTGTATAACCACTCCAAGCTTTCCCGGGATTATATACTGTTGCCCCTGTTGGATAAATTGTTGGATGTCCCATTCTTTCCACTCCTATTCATATTATCAATTATTTTTTGAATTTTCAGTCCTAAATAACTAGACTAATTGTATTCTTCGTTACTCCTCCCTATTCTCATTACTTAGTTTCATAATCGTATGAGAAAGTTGTTCTAAATTATGGGCTAAGCGTTTAAAAACTTCGGCCTGCACTTGTAATTCTTCTGTTGAAAATCCATCGAATAAAACAGACATAAAACTTGTTCTTATATTATGATTTCGCTTTATAAATTTCAGGCCATCTTCAGTAATATCAAGTAAAGTGATTCGTCTATCTTCCTGATGACGTTTCCGAATAGCCAGGCCTCTTTCTTCTAACTTATCGCATAATGCCGTAATCGCTCCTGATGTCAAATCCAATTCTTCTGCCAAATCAGTTAGACGTTGCTCTCCATCTTGAATAATTTTGTTTAATATTAAGAAGCCCGGCAACATAATACCTTCAATCTTAATTTTGTCGCGTTCCTTCACAAATTTACGGACCATTTTACGAAACAACCAATCTGTTTCTTCAATTAATGTTGGCATCGTTTTGTTCATATCTCCTCCGCTCCTTGCTCAATGAATAATACAAAAAGGCACGAACACATTTCAAAATTTCGAAATGTATACGTGCCTTTGGTTATCCAATCAGCTATTCAAATTGTTTTAGCATTAAAATAATGAGTGGTAAAATAAGTAATATCCACATATTAATCCATCAATTCCTATGTGTCAAGTATGTTTTAAATATATATTTTCCTAATTTATCTATTTGCTCTCGTTTAAGGTTATTTTTGAGATTATTTATATGTAACCCCATTTATAACAATACATCTAAAATATAAAACTCCCCCACTTTACATAACTACTGTAGCGGAGGAGTTCTTTCTAATATCACTTTATCAAATTCACCGGCGAAGCAACTACCTTTCCACTTTTCACATCATATAGCCCTATAGGCGTTACCCGTATAAAAGGCAAGTGCGTCGCAGAAAAGAATAAAATTGTAAATGCTGGATCATCATACGCGTAGCCACGCTCTTGTAGTAATTTCACCATCTGTTTCTCTTCCTGTATTAATTCACTCATTTTTAAATTAGACATAATTCCGAGCAATGGTAATGCGATTTCATGTAATACTTCATTCTTCTCAGCTATTACCATTCCCCCGCCAAGCTCTTTTACTCTATGAAAAGCTATAAGCATATCTTCTTTTCTTTTTCCGATAAGAATGATGTCACCTGTACCAGAATAAGAGCTAGCAAGCCCACCTAGTTCTTTCGCAAAACCTTTCACAACTGTATTTACTCGCCAACTGCCATTACGAGCAATCATCATAAGGAAACATTCATCATGATCTGTGGACAATTCATCACAGTCTATGTTGATTTCACTAATATATGGTTTTGTAATAACGTTATTTAATAAGTGTATACCCGTTTTATTAGAGAAAATCATATCCTCTTTTTCTATGGACCAATCTAATGATAATGGAGTTACTTTACATTTACCCCAGTCTATATGTAATCCTTCATACGTATTTACACCGTCACGCTTCACCCATTTCCCCTTTGCAATAACGCTCGCTGGTACTGGATTTTCTTTACTTTCTAAAATATTGATATTAGCAATTCTACCTGTCGCGATTGAACCATGTATATGCTCCATATTATAATAACGAGCAATATTATAACTTGCCATATGATATGCATCTATTACTGGAACACCTTGCTTTATAGCAGTAGTAATCATTACATTCGTCATTCCGTTTTCATAAAAGGACGGATGAGAACCATCTGTTGTGAAAATGAATCTATCAAATTGCTTCACACCTAATTCCAGTAATTCCTTCAGTAAAACTTCTAAATCTGGTCGGATCGAAGAGTTTCTAAGAGGAACAGTGTAACCTTGCATAAAACGTGTTAACGCCTCTTGACCCGTCATCGCTTCATGATCACAGTCTGTACCTAACAGTTTTAATTTTACTAACGTTGCTTCAGATGCTCCTGGGAAATGTCCTTCTACTTTTTTCCGTAATCGCTTTGTTTCCTGCACCCAAGTTAACATTTCATCATCGCCATGTAATAATTTTGGCCATGCTGTTAACTCTCCTCCTTGAAGAACTGCTTCATGCTGTAGCCACTCTATTATTTCTTCACTATTAAATAAAGATTCCCCATTTTGCAATTCAGTTTGTCCATCAAAACGGCACCACCAATACATACTAGCTGGAATCTTTGTAAATTCATCTAATAAATAAAATGATTCTTCACGCTTTAATGTGAACAATAAAGTCAAATTATCATTAATAAAAGTTGTTGTCCCAAATTGCATCGCATGGTTCGCTAACGTCTCTGGATTATATAATTGATACGGATGTGCATGCGGCTCTATGTAACTAGGAACGACATACTTTCCATCACAATCAATAACTTCACATTCATGTAGTTGCTCTGGTATTTTTTCACCTACATATATAATACGATCATCATAAATCCAAATATTCGCTTGCATCCATTCACGTATATAGGAATTTAAGTATGTTGCATTCTTTAATAATTTGTGTGGACTTCTTGTACCGTCTATTATTTCAACATGTTCTCGCAATTGCTTGTTACTCCATCTAAACTGATTTTGTCCCAATGTATTTCACTCCAATGCTATATTAGTTAAGTCGAGAAATAATTAATCAAATAAATCATTTTTCATTCAAGCCCACTCAATACGTACCCCTATTATATTTAATAATTAAAAAAATAACAATTTTCAGAATAACATTCGTTTTATTGTTCACTTCTTCCTCATTTGAACATGAACATTTCTGTGAAGTTGTTTTACTGGATTTGAAAGAATAATGAATATTTCGTAAGAGCAAAAACGTGTCACCTTAATACGATGGCACGTTTTGTATTTTACATTATGATTAGTTTATACTATTTCGGAGCTGATTGATAAAGGCATAGGCTGCATTTGAAAACACTTGATTCTTTTTCCATATAATATTTAAGTTTGCTTCTAATTTAGGTTGTAATGGTTTAAAACAAAGTTTACTGCTTATATATTTATTTTATCACTCTTGTTAAAAATTTTATTTCTTCTTGTGAGAAGAGAATGTACCTATATATTTTTCTATAACGCAATAAAAAGACTTATAGAATGGTTCTATAAGTCTTTTACTATAAGGAATTAACCTATACTTATCAATTAACAAATTCAAAAACCAAAAGGTTCGCTATGAATAAAGTTCTAAAAAATAACTACCCACTCTAATTATCAATCATTTCATAATAGTCTATTAATCCCTCTTACTGCCTCGTAGCCAAAATATATTCCAAACAGAATTAAAACAATTCCTGCTACTATAGAAATCCATTTCATTACTGTATGATTAATAAATCTTCTACCAAAATGAATAGATGTAGCCATAAATATATCCCAAAGCATAATCCCAGCAAAAATGGCTGCACTATACCATAAAGCTTGTTCTTTTCCAATAGTATTCATAGCACTAGTTAGAACTGATCCATATATCCCTATCCAAAAAATAATATTTAATGGATTAGAAATTGCGATAGCAAACCCCGATAGAAAAGATTTTAAAGGATGTTCTTTTTCACCTGATGAAATATATTGAACTTGTTTAGTAGCTTCTTTCATGCTTTCATAGCCTAAATAAATCATCGTTACAAAACCAAAAATCCAAATAGAAAGTTGAGCAACTGGAGTTGTTAAATAAGTCGAAATACCAAAGTAAATTAAAAACATCATTACAACATCTGCTGACATTGCTCCAACTCCTACTAACCATGCACTCAAAAAACCATTTTTTATTCCTTTATTTATTTGAGCAACATTAATCGGACCGACTGGTGCAGACAACGAAATCCCTAATAATATATAACTAAATATCATGCTAATCATTTTTCTTCAACCCCGTAATAGGACATCTCATTACACTTTCTTCATTTGTTTCTGGTAACATATATTGTTTCCATTCAAAGGTTTCTTTTATTCCGTAATCCCCTATATCTGGATGCATTGGAATATCATCATATGCTAACAAACGTTTTCTAATCACTTTCCTTACTTGTTTCCCTTGTTTTGTATCACCTGTAATATCATCTAGAGTACCTCGAGGTTGTAACGTAATTTCAAGGCCTGTTCCTGTATATCTACTTTTTCTCTCAGAATATATTGGAGCCCTACAAACGACAAATATAGGTTCACCACCAAAACAAAATTCCCATTTAGCGTTATAAGGATCTATTGGTATTTCTGCATTCCATGGCTCCGGGTCATTTCTCATTAAAAATTGTAATACATTCCAAAATTGTTTTTTGTATTCTTCAGCCAGTAATTGTTTATTAGATGGTTTAAAAAATATTACTAAAGTAGTTCTCTTTGCAATTTGTTGATATGTTTTAATATATTCATAAATCCCATCTCTTAGTTTGAACAATTCATTTTCATCATAAGCCGATTTAGAAAATATATATCTAGACCAACCATGTTTCTCAGAATCTACTGCAAAATAACACGGAAATGGTTTAGATTGATCTAAAATGCTATCGTGAAAATTATTGTAAGATATAGTTTTCCACTCATCTAAAATCCCTTTATTTTGTTCTTCAATTATTCTCTTTTGATCGTATAAATACATTTTTGTAGTTGGCATTACTAAAATCCCCCCTAATATATTTATGATTTTTTCTCATATATTAAAATATTATTCTCAACAATATTTAAGATTTTATTTATACTTTTTGTAGGTATTTCAATTGTTACCTCAGGTATACCGGGAGATAACAAAAATTTATTATAGTTATAAATTTTTCGATCTATAATAAGTGTGATTTCATCTGAATAGCCAAATGGAGATACACACCCTGGAACACAAGAAGTTTTTTCTATTAACTCCTCGGCTGAACAAATAGAAATCCTTTTTCCAACCAAATCTTTCATAAGTTTTGAATCTAATTTTTCTCCTTCAACAGTTACAAATATGTAATAGTTATTTGATTTATCTTTTAAAAATAAACTTTTACTGGGCACACCTTCTAATTTAAACCTTTCTCTAATTTTTCTATCTGTTTCATAATCTAATATTGGCTCATATATATATTGTGTATACGATATAGCCGCTTCTTCTAACAGTTCTACTACTTGTTTATACATATTTATCCTTCCTTTGATTTCATTACAAAATTTGAAAAGATAGCCTTTTCTATTGCTGTTCCCGCTCCCTATTCTTTTTCACAATATATTCAATTATAGTTTACGACACAATTAATTTTGAAATAAAATACATATTTGTTATATAAATGGAACCAAAATACAAAACCTATATTAATCATTATTTTCATAATAGTCAATTATTTTGACACAAATCATAATTATCTATTTTTGTATACTTAATTCTATTTGTTATTAATTCATACGATAAAAGTACCTTATTATGTAAATTACGGAAATACATTTAAATATTTTTCAACAAAAATCAGAATTTGCTTATTATTAACTCCGAAATCTAAAACTACTTACCTTTGTATGTTGCAATATTTTAAAAATGTAAAAGTCACTATAAATAAGAAATATCAAATAAATATAATAGATTTATAGTAAAATGAAAAAATTTAAATACATCATTACTTTTCTTGTAACAGCACATAAAAAAACCGAATCATGGGAAGTAAATTGCTCATGAATCGGGATTTTTTAAGAGTATATTTTAATAACAATTAAATCACATACAAATCCTTATAAACCTCTATAGTAGAACTCTTTTCATCTATTATTTATTAAATTCAACTTGCATCATTTTATTAAACTGTGTAAGAATATCAACCGGACCTAAAGAGTTAACATTGACAGCAAATGTATGCTTGCCTCCAATTACTCCACCAGCAAAAGTCATATACCCAGGAATTTCTCCTCCGTGACCCCAAACTGAAACACCGTTTGGAAGTTTCGTCTCATAGATTCCAAGGCCATATGCATCACCAACCCCTTCTCCTTCTGTAGGAACTGTAGTAAGCATTTCTTTTAGCTCACGTTCCTTCAGTAACTTACCACCGAGTAAGGATGAAAAGAACTTATTTAAATCGTCTGCATTAGAAATCATATCTCCAGCTGAACTACCTATACTCGGGTTATAATACGTTACGTCTTTCAGCTCACTCGTTCCGTCAATTTTCAAATACCCTCGGGCATGATTATTTCCTGGAATAACAGTTGAATTCCCTGGTAAAAATGTATTTGATAAGTTTAGAGGTTCAATAATTCTCTTTTCAATTTCTTCCGCATAACTATTTCCGGTTATTTTTTCAATAAGCATTCCTAGTATTACGTATCCTGTGTTTGAATATGACCATCCTTTGCCTGGTGAAAAATCTTGTGGATAAGAAAGTCCAATTTTCACTATTTCTTCAGCTGTATACGATTTTCTTGTGTTCGTAAAGTCCGCATCTTTTGACTTTAAATATTCAGCTATACCACTCGTATGATTCAAAAGTTGACGTATCGTAATTTGATTGCCATCATATCCATTTCCTTGTACAAGACCCGGTAACCATTTTTCAATTGGATCGTCAAGTTGCACGCGATTTTCTCCTACTAATTGAAGAACAGTCGTAGCAGTAAAAGTCTTCGTCACACTAGCAATCCGAAAGCGATAATCTGATTTCATCGATTTCTTTGTACTTAAATCCGCCAAACCAGCAGTATAACTACTAATTCGTCCATTATTAAACGTCTTAGCTAATACCCCTGGCGCTCCAATTTGGATTGTTTCCTGCATGACCCTTTTCCAACCATTCCGATTCTTTTGATCATGTGCTTCTGACGAATTAGAAATATTTTGAGTAGACTCTGCTTTTACAGTAAAACCTGGTGTGAATACAGTGGTACCCGCTAATAAAACTGCCAAACTTGCTAACTTCATTGGATTACATTTTTTCATAAGATTCTCTCTCCCCTATTCATATCATTTTGATTCGAAATATACTTTTATCCTATATGATAAAACTCTCTTTTTTCTTATCCATTCCTTACAAAATACTTACGTTCAAAGTTTGATACGATCTGCTAAGAAAGAATTATGTATGAAAATAAAAAGGACATAAAAAATAAGGAAAGTTCCTTAACTTCCCCCGTTTTTATTTCACCTTAACTTAATTATTTTAAGATGATTCATTGTGTTCGTATTAGAATGAATCAAAAAAGAACGTGTTTACATAAAAAATGAAAACACGTTCTTTTTTATTTAAGCAATTAATCTATACTTACCTTTACCATCCTGCACTAGCGTTCATACCATTTCCGATAATAGAAAGTAATAGTGGCCATAATACTGGTCCTAACGTAAGAAATAAATTTAGCAGTATAAGTATTCTATATCTCCTAGGAATATGGTGATTTTTACGATTAACAAATACTAAAATCACTAATAATATTATCGTCATTACAAATAAAAGTAATACTAACAACCAATACCACACCATTAGACTGAGACTCCATGGCTGCAATAGCTCGTGTACAATACCAAAGGTGATTCCCAATACTGCAAAACTAAAAGTAGTAACTGTTGCTTTAATAAACAATTTACTTAATTTTTTATCGTATGTATACTTACAATATAAATCTATTAACACATATAAAGATAAAAATGCCATTAATACACCTACCCAAGACAATAACCAGTCTCCGCCTCCTCTAACTAATATAAACAGAAACCAACACATCCCTGCTGCAGAAAAAATAAAGGAAAGGAGTATGTTTTTCAATACCGGTTTCATTCTATTTTCACACCCTTACAAAAATTTAAACATAAATAATAATTTTTTATTTATATGCTACTCGTAATTATTTCATCTGTTTTTCATTCTATATTGATGAAATGAAGATAGCCTCACAAAAAATGTAACGAGCAATACTCTACTAAAGTAACCTTTTTCCATTGGTAGCGATATAAAAAAGTAAGTATACATTACCACGTAATTAAATATAAGTAAATAAAATTAATTTACAGTTAATTTTATTTACTTATATTAACTTCAAACCTTCCCGTCTCGCTCTATCCATTGCACAGTCTTTTCCACATCTAACTCCGTATACGTCTTTTCTCCATATCGGACAGACTCATATATCGGAATAATATCCCTCGTTCTACAAATTCTGCTTAACCATTGTTGCATCGTTTCATAGGACCTTCTCTGTTCGTGAAATGGTAAAGTTCTTTCCCATTCAACTAATGTTTTCCTTATCGTATCTTTAGGTAACGGCTGTTCAAACTGATGCTTCACTTTCTCGTTCTTTTCGGTTCTATCCGTATTTTCTTTTGTTATCGATTGTTTATCCTGTTGTATTTCTGATTTCGTTACCTTTTTTCTAACGGATTTATAAAGAAAATATATAATTATCCCTGCAATAACTACATAAAAAACTATACTAATCCATGAATTTGAAAGTATAGAAAATATGTGTCCCCATGAACTTTCCTTTTCAAAACCTTTAAATTTTTTACCTGTTGTCGTTCTCTCCCCATTATCTCCTACTTTTTTCTCTTCTAAAGGTGTTCCATAATCTTCAGTATCACCGTAGTTTATAGTTTCCTTATAATTTTTTTCAGATTTCTTTTCACTAAAAAAACGTTCTTTCACTATGTTTTGTACATACACAACACCTTGTGATAACGTTATCGCACTAACCGTAAAGAAAAATAACATTAAAACTCTAACACTCCACAACTTCACTTTCATATGCCGCGCTTTATTCACCATGACATAAGCCCCTTCTTATTCTTTCATTACAATCCATTTATTCGTTCTACTGTATTTCTTTGGTGAAGTACCAAGGATTAAAGGAATCGCATCCAGTTCCTTTCGCCGAAATCCAGCTGTGTAAAAATAAGAAGAAGTTATAGGTGTATCTTGATCCGATATTGAGGCAAGTACCTTTAATACATTTTGCAAATGTTTCCGATTATCACCATTTTTTATATGCAATAACCCGTTATCTTTTACACTATTGATCCATACTTCAAATGAACAGTTTTGCATAAGAAGTTGTTTACATATGCCTGCTGTTAATTCAATTAGTTCCTCTGTATCATTTCGCAAAGAAATACCACTTTTATTTTGCAAGTTGAGGTAAATCGCGTATTTATCTGATTGCGTTCGCTCGTACTTTTTCGCGGTTATCGTCCCTGTTTTCGCTGTTGCACTCCAGTGGATGGAACGAAAATCTTCATTTTCATAAGACTTTACCCCCATTACTTTCGTTTCATCATATAAGGGTGAAGACATCGCTTTTCGAAATCCTCGTGACCATTCTTGTAATTCAGGAACTTGTATTTTCGGAACAGCAGGTAAAACTAAATAAGACGGCGTATCAACTTGACTATATGTTATATGGTTCGTTATAAATCCAAAGAAATCGGTAATAACAATTTCAACTTCTTCCCATTTCACAATTCCTCTTTTTAACGCTACAGCTTGCAAATCAAATGAAACTGACTCCCTTCCTTTTACATTAAAGTTCATATAATAATTTGAACCTGTACTATGATTTTTGTTTATTTCATCATGATTCCAAGTTAGCTTATTTTCACATTTAAATCGAAATACGATATTAAGAATAGGAAATATCGACTTGTTTGAAATTTTAATTTTGCACATATTCGTTTCACCTATAAAAACGTTCGAATTCCCTTGACTGTATTCCCATTCAACACGAGAAACTTTACGCATGTACACATACATACCACCCATTAAAATTACATACAAAAATACGAGAGATAAAAGCAGTAGATTACTTGAAAATACACATAAAATAACGGCTACAACTGACATAACTCCCATTACGAAAGGCTCCGCTAAAGGTGTATACACAAGTTGTTGATTCATCGTACATTCTCCACCGGCACATTAATCGTATGAAGAATTTCTTTCATGATTTGTTCTTTTGTTGTTTTCATCTCCCCCTCAATCGTTAACGTTAAACGATGAGCGCAAATAGATGCAGCAAGTATCTTTATATCATCTGGTGTACAGTAATCTCTTTCATATAATATAGCCCGTGCTTGAATCGCTCTCATAAATGCCAACGTCCCCCGCGGGCTTACACCAATTTCAATTAACTCATGTTTACGAGTTGCCTCAATAATTTCAAGAAGATAATCTTGCACATCATTTCCTACTAATACTTCTCTTGCACGCTTTTGCATCATAATAATTTCTTCACTTGAAATAATAGAGTGTAACTTTTCTAACGGATCATTCATTTGAAACCGATTCATCATTTCCTTTTCAGCTTCTCTCGTCGGATAACCTTGTCGAATCGTAAGTAAAAACCGGTCTAATTGAGCATCTGGTAACGGAAATGTGCCCGCTGATTCGAGTGGATTTTGCGTTGCTATAACTAAAAAAGGTTCTGGTAATGAATGTGTCTGTTTCGCAATTGTAACAGTACGCTCTTCCATAACCTCAAGTAACGAAGATTGTGTTCTCGGTACAGCTCGATTAATTTCATCCACTAATACTATATTTGCAAAAATAGGACCTAGCCTCGTTTTAAAATCCGATTCCTTCACATTAAAATATTCAAGACCAATAACATCTCCGGGCAAAGTATCCGCTGTAAATTGGATTCTTTGAAATTTTGCGTCCACGCTTTTAGCCAAACTTTTCGCTAGTGTTGTTTTTCCTGTCCCCGGTACATCTTCTAATAAAATATGTCCTTTTGCTATAAGAGCAATGGCTGCCAGTTCAATTGATTCATCTTTTCCTATAATCACCTTCGAAATATTGTTAGTAATTTTCTTTAGTGTGCTCATATATTTACCTCCCGCCTTTGTTTATTCGGAAAATTAAGAATTATTATTTTCCAAATTATAACACATCACAGTAAAAGTAAATATATTCCTGTCATTATAAAAAAGATGACCTTAGCACTATAAGCTAAAGTCATCTTTTTCATTTTATTATTTTACTAACTCTCCATTATAAGCTTTTATATCAAGTGGAGCAGTTAACAACTGTTTTACTTTGCTAACGAAAGATGTGAAGTGTTCACTCGTATTATGACTCGCAACTGCCTCTTCATCTTTCCATACTTCTACCATCGTATACACATTTTCTTTTTCTACATCTTTATAAAGATCATAAGATACATTTCCACTTTCTTCTCTTGAACCATGAAGTAATGGTTGAACTTCTTCTAAAAATGTTTGTTGTTTCGCTGGATCTACTTGAAATGTTGCGTGAATAATAATCATGGTGTTTCCCCTCTCATATTTCACTTATTTCTTTTGAAATTACTTCCACTCAGCAACTTTTTCAACTGGAAGACGTACTGATTGGTAACCACTGTCAGCAGCTTTTCCGATTGAAATTAACATAACTGGTACGTAACGTTCTTTATCTAGTCCAAATGCTTCTGCGATTTGGTCTTTTTCAAATCCACCAATTGGACAAGTATCGTAACCGTGAGCACGAGCTGCTAGCATAAATTGCATTGCTACAAGACCACCGTCAATAAGTACAGTATCTTTCATTACTTCTGGTGTAACCATTGAGAAGTAAGCTGAAAGTTTTTTCATTTGGTCTTCTTTTACTTCTGCCGGCATGAAACCGCGCTCTACTGCTGTTCCGTAAATTTCTTCTGCGTTATCGAAGTTGTTTAAATCACCAAATAAAGCAATCATTGCTGAAGATGTTTCTACTTGAGATTGATTGAATTTCGCAAGTGGCGCAAGTGTTGCTTTCGCTTCGTCACTTTCAATCACTACGAATCTCCATGGTTGCATATTTACTGAAGATGGTGCAAGTGTTGCTTCTGTAAGAATTTCTGTCATTTCTTCTTTGCTAACTTTCACTGAAGGGTCGTACTTACGAATTGAACGACGTCCTGTTAAAATTTCGTTAAAATCATTTGTTTTTACTGAGTTAGTCATAGTTGTATTCTCCCTTTTTTATAATTCTTTTATATTTTCTTGAATGTGATTTAACATATTTAAAAGATTATCGCGTTCTTCCTCACTTAATCCTTTAAATGCAGATGCTGCAAAACGTTCTTTTTCCTCTTGAAACGCCTGAATTTTATTTCGTCCCTCTTCAGTGAGAGAAACTAACGTAATTCTGTTATCGTCTGGATTTTTACGTCTTACAATCATTCCGTTTGCTTCTAGCTGTTTTAAATGCCTCGTTATCGCAGCATTATCAATATTCACTTCTTGCTGAAGTGCTTTTTGACTAATTTCACCTACTTCAAATAATTGAAGTATAAGCTCTAATCGAGACTGGCTCATACCCGTACACCCTTCAAATTTCGAACTTACTTCTTTATTTAGAAAGTGTAATTTATATAAAATAATCGCTTCTTTTGAGCATGAACTTGTCAAATTAACCCTCCTTTACAATCAAAATAAAAACATTTGATGTATCAATAGTTGATATGTCAATTAATATAATCTATATCGATTTAGAATGCAAGCATTTTGTTTTCATTTTATTTTTTCCAAATTAAGACACTTTGTAGCGTTACAAAAAATGTAAATTACATTATAATAGTAATAATTTAAATGACTGGAGAGTGATTGTAATGCGGCAATACACAAATAGAAATGAGGAAATGAAAATGGAAAATGAAATGAGGATATTAATATATGACAACAATAAATATAGGGATTGTCGCGCATGTAGACGCTGGCAAGACGAGTTTGACTGAGCGTATTCTTTATGAAACGAATGTGATTCAAGAAATTGGCCGAGTTGATAGCGGAAGTACGCAAACTGACTCAATGGAATTAGAAAGACAACGCGGCATTACGATTAAAGCATCTGTCGTTTCTTTCTTTATTGATGATGTAAAAGTAAATGTCATTGATACACCTGGACACGCTGATTTTATAGCTGAAGTGGAGCGATCATTCCGCGTTTTAGACGGTGCAATTTTAGTTATTTCTGCCGTTGAAGGTGTGCAAGCACAAACAAAAATTTTAATGCGAACATTGCGGAAACTAAACATCCCGACTATTTTATTCGTTAATAAAATTGATCGTAGTGGCGCAAATACTGAAAAAGTTGTAAAGCAAATAAAAACGATTCTTTCAAATGAAACGTTCCCCTTCTATTCTGTCCAAAATGAAGGAACAAAGGAAGCTCGTATTATTGAATATAAATCATATGACGATTGTATAGAACGATTAGCACCATTTAATGAATCATTACTTGAGTCATTTGTAAATAACGAAATCGTAACGGACACACTATTACGAGAAGAACTTGAAAAACAAATACAACAAGCAAATCTGTATCCGATCTTCTTCGGTTCAGCACTGACGGGTATAGGAGTAACTGAACTACTTGAAAATATTCCATCCTTACTTCCAGCTAATAATCCGTCTCAAGATGAAGAATTGTCCGGTATTGTTTTTAAAATTGAACGTGAACCTTCTGGGGAAAAGATTGCATATGTAAGAGTTTTTTCTGGTCATTTACAAGTTAGAAAATATGTTAATATACAACGTGATGACGCTCTGGCACATAAAGAAAAGATTAAGAAAATATGCATGTTTCATAACGGAAATGCGGTTCAAGCTTCTATCGTTCCTAGCGGAGAATTTTGTAAAGTGTGGGGACTGAATAATATTAAAATTGGTGATATTATCGGTGAACGGACTGATTATATAAAAGATATTCACTTCGCTGAACCACAAATGGAAGCTGCTATTGAAGCATTACCAAAAAAACGAATTCATGATTTATACGCTGCACTTATGGAACTATGTGAAGAAGATCCACTCATTAAAGTGTGGAAAGACGATGTTCATAACGAACTATACATTCGCCTATTCGGTGAAGTACAAAAAGAAGTAATTGAAACGACACTTTTTGAGAAATATAATTTGCAGGTTACTTTTTCAAATACGCGAGTTGTATGTATTGAGAAGCCAATTGGCATTGGAAATTCCGTTGAAGTAATGGGTGAAAAAGCGAATCCATTTTACGCAACAGTCGGATTCAAAGTTGAACGTGGTGAACTTAATTCTGGAATAACATATAAGTTAGGTGTTGAACTTGGATCGCTTCCATTAGCATTTCATAAAGCAATTGAAGATACAGTATTTCAAACATTAAAACAAGGTTTGTACGGATGGGAAGTTACGGACATTATCGTCACGTTAACCCATACTGGTTATGCTAGTCCTGTTACAACAGCGAGTGACTTTAGAAACTTAACACCACTCGTTTTAATGAATGCTTTAAAGCAGGCTGAAACATGTGTATATGAACCAGTAAATGAGTTTGAATTAACTGTACCAGAGCATACAATTAGTACCGCAATGTATAAGCTCGCTGCTATTCCAGCGACTTTTGCAGAACCTATATTCAATAATGATTCCTACCAGTTAACAGGCTCATTACCTGTTGCGAAAACAGAACACTTTAAGCGAATGCTTCATTCATTTACAGAAGGAGAAGGTTTATTTACAACGAAGCCTGCTGGTTTCACAAAGATTACGGCTCCCTTCCCTACTCGAAAACGTGTTGATAATAATCCGCTGAATCGGAAGGATTATTTGCTGCATGTGCTTAAGGCTTATTAAAGTAAAAGAGGTGCAAATTGCACCTCTTTTGCATGTATTGATAGGTTAGTTTGTCCTAATAACTTCTTTAAGCTTTTCTATTATTTTCGCTATCGCTTTAATTGAATTCTCTGTTTCAAATTCGCCAACGTTTACAGAATGGTTAGCGTTTTTGACAACTTCGATCTGTAAATTCGTTTTATGTAACTGATCAATTTGATCTGCATTATATTGGTGATCTTTATCCCCAATAACTAAAAGCCCTTCGTGATGACTATGTAAAATAGAATCAAAAATAGATTCAAAAGTTAGTAAAGGTGTAAGCAATATCATTTTTGACTGCGTGAATTCTTCTCTCTTCATTAAATCATTTGCAATCGGAATGGTTCCGAGTGATTTCCCTAAAAACATCGTATCATTATATTGCTTATCTTTTAATACTTCCTTCATTATAGGATGAATATCACCCATCATTACTTTCGTTATTTCTTCCATTGGTTTATTCATTACTTGATCGTTATAAGAATAATGAATATGTACTACATCTATTTTATTTTCGAGCATAAGCATCGTCGCATAATAAAATAATGGTTTATCGTAATTGTATCCTGAACCTGAGAACATAAAGCATATCCTATTAGAACCTTTTTCGATATGTGTATATGGAATTACTTTGCTGTCTACATGAATCTCTTTTTTAATCCCCTTCACCTTTTTCTCCTCCGCATGCATTTACTTTTGTAAAACGATATGCTCTGTATGTACGAATACATCCTTTACTTTCTCTTTAATAAACGCTGGCTGTAAGTTATATGTATCTAACTCTTCTACCGGCACCCACTTAAAGAAATACGTTCTACCTTCTTCTTCCAAAATATATTGCTCTGCCCCATTTGCAGGTAATTGTTTTAGCTCTACTTCATAATAAAAACTAATTTCATGAAACTTTCGTTCAGAAAGTGTAAAGAAATTTTCTACCGACCATATTAATCTCTTCACCTCAATAGGAACGGCTAACTCTTCCGCAAGTTCTCGTTTTAACGCTTCTTCACTATTCTCTAGCATTTTCACTCTTCCGCCTGGTACGTACCAAAAATCTTCACCGTCACCTTGTAAAATGAGTATTTTATTATCCTGTTTACAAATTGCTCCGACTCGGTAGTTAAAACATGTTTCCTCTACTTTAAACGTAAGATCCATCTGTAATGCCCCCTTATATATTAAATATCGAATTATTAAAAAACTATTATATATGTACAAATAAGATTACTAAATTTGCCCACTTCATTCAATCATTTTCGAATTTTCCAAATCCTCATTTTCATCATTACAAGTGTATATACATATGTTACAATCACATTGCACACTAGAAAAACATGATGGGGGTACGAATGGAAACGTTATTAATCCAGCAAACTGAGAAATCAAATAAGTTTTGGAAAATCGTTGTGAAAGAAAAAGACTATGTTGTGTTTTACGGAAAAATCGGCACAGCTGGCAGTGTGAAAGCGAAAGAGTTTGAAACAGAAGAAGAATGTATGAAAGAAGCTAACAAACTAATTGCTTCCAAACGTAAAAAGGGATATACAGACCCGTGCCCTGGGGAAGATTACATAAAAGAAAAAACGATAACAGAAGAAGAATTTGGGGAACTATTTAATCGTGCCAAAACGAAAGGTGAAGACCAAGAAGAACAAATAGAATGGCTTACTTCCCACCTTGCTAAACGTACAGTACATGAAATTGTAGCTTTTGATACGCATATGCATCGTATATTAAAAGATTCCTATACCCCCCGTTTATGGGCAGCAGCCTATATTATTATGGGTGGCTGTTCAGATGATACTTTCGATTACTTCCGCGGATGGTTATTATATCAAGGGAAAGAGACATACGAATCTTGTATTGAAGAGCCAGAACGATTAATTCCTATTTTAGAAAATTTGAGTGAGTATGATGTTCCAGAAATAGAAGAACCTTCTTTATATTTCTGTTTCACTGTATATGCAGAAAAAACTGGTGACGAAGATGATACTTACTTTACACTTTACCATGTCTTATCTAGTGAAGAGTTTGATGATGTAGATTTTGAATTTGACTGGGATGAAAACGATGAAGAAGGTTTGAAGAAGATGTTTCCTAAGTTATGGGACATGTATGGGGAAGAACCAATTGAGTGGTAGGTTAATTATACGTAAAAAAGTGCCTTGTTTCTTTAGTAACAAGGCGTTTTTTCATGACACTATGTTTAAATAGTTATCTTCCCACTTTCCCACCACTTCATAAACGTTTCTAACGAAGGAGCAACCCAAGTTCTACTATCATTCTCATGATTCCATACATATATATCATCTCTTTGTACTATTCCATTCAAAATGGAATAACCAAACAAGTCACCATTTCCGCCATCAGCAAAAAATAATAAACAGTCAAAAGGCATATATAAATCCTTAAAATCAACTATATTTCTCATATTCATATTTTCAGTTTTAATTTTTGAAACAGACCAAATAAAGTCTCCATATTCACCTGCTATACCGTTTGTTTCTTGTAATAGCTGTGATAAGTCATTCGGTAATTCCACAAGTAAACATTTTTGTATTTCAATAAGCTCTTCCTTCGTAGCGGGATTTTTTAAGCTTAAGTTTGATGAAATACTATGAATGGTTTCTTTCCACATAACCTTTTCTCCTCCTTATGTGCAATCAACTATATTCAAAGAGCTCCTCTAAATTTATTGATACCATTTTTCTAACAATTCCTTCTCCCTTTCGCCTGAAATCCCTGCTTTTAATTCCCATTCCTCTATACTCTTCATCCACACATACACATCCATAACTGTATCTTCTAACCTTCTAAAAGTAAGCCCTGCTTTAATAGCACTATTGATACTAATAGAAAATCCACCTTTCCACGGCTTCGTTTCCCCTTCTAATGAAAAAGTTTCTGGAATCCATAAAGGCATTTCTGTCCAAGGCTGCACTTTATGTTCATTCATGAACGATTCCTCTATCCAAACGAATTCAGCATCACTATTCGTAACCTTTTTACACGTATTTAATAGCTCTTCCATCGTCAATTCATAATTTGGACCTGTAACATTGAATATACCTGCATTTTTGTTTTCTGCCATGTTTAGTCCCCAATTTGCGACGTCTTTTATATCAACTATCTGCACTGGACGGTCTTTTCTTCCTGGAACTAACACCTTACCTCCTTTTGCTATACGCTGAATCCAATATGGAAGCCGATCTGTATAATCAAACATTCCTGAAAGAAGTCCTGCTCTTACGTGTAAAACACGCCGAGGCCAATACTTCTCTGCTTCTTTTTCACATAATACTTTCAGCGCACCGTAATACTCATAAGGAGATACTTCACCATTTTCTACAGCCTTTATTTGCTCAGCCGTCGGTTCAGGTTGTAATATATAGTCTTCTTTTATATGATGCGGAATCCAATCTTTATATACGGAAAGGCTTGAGATGAATATATAGTGTTCAATATTATCTTTAAGCACTTCTCCAACATTTCTAATGTGATGTGGAGAAAACCCACATGTATCTACGACAACATCCCATTTTCGATTTTCTAAACTTGATACATCACCATTTCTGTCACCGATAAGCTGCTCCACTTCAGGAAAAATTTCTTTGTTTGTTCCACGGTTAAATAATGTAACTTCATGCCCTCTGTTCAAAGCCTTTTCTACAAATGCTCTTCCTAAAAATCGTGTACCACCTAGTATTAGAATTTTCATGGTTCTCCCCCATTCATCATTAAAAACCCTTTCTTTTGTTAAACGATTTTTTGCTACGGAAAGTTACGGGTGGGATGCAGATTTTCACTATATTTTTAGTTCTGTAAAATAAAAAGAAACCATTTTGAAAAGTTAATCATCATGGTTTCTAAAATAATATATAATTATTACCGGTCATTCTTTACCTTTACACAATCTCTCCATCAACTAACTCAATAATTCTATTACACTTATTCGCTACTTCCATATCATGCGTTACAATAATAATTGTTCGTCCTTCTTCATTCAGTTGTAATAGCAAATTCATAATTTCTTCTCCTGTTTTTCTATCTAAATTTCCGGTCGGTTCGTCAGCCAATATTAATTCTGGTTCACCTACTAACGCTCTTGCAATTGCGACGCGCTGCTGTTGTCCACCTGATAGCTCGTCCGGTGTTTTATACATATGTTCTTTTAAACCTACTTTTTCTAAATACAACTTCGCCTTAATTTTTCTTTCCCGTTGCTTTAGCTTTCTATATGTGAGTGGTAGCACTACATTATCCAGTACAGTATGTTCTTTTAACAATGCAAAATATTGAAAAATAAATCCAATCATTTCATTTCTTGTTTTATGAACTTGATTTGCTCTAATTTCAGTTAATGATTTTCCATTTAACGTATATTCACCCTCATTTGGCATATCAATTAACCCTATAACATTTAGTAATGTACTCTTCCCTGAGCCTGATCGCCCCATTACCGCTATAATTTCGCCCTTATTTATCGTTAAATTTATACCGTTTAACGCGAACGTATTGTGATTCTTATTACTATACACCTTCTTAATATCTTTTAGTTCAATTAACCCCATTATTCCATCCCACCTATTAATGTTTTCGGTTCAATTTTTCTAATAAATAAGAAGACAATTACATTCGAAACAATGATAATCAATAATAAGAAAAGAAATACTAAAAATAATATAGGCATGTCCAATTTAAAGTCTAATGCGGATACTGCTTTAAAATCCTTTGACATTTGCAGCAGATTACCATATCTCCATGAAAAGTAAGCTATTGACATTCCTAAGCCAGCTATTGCTACAATAATGTTTTCTATAACAATTTGAATAAACATTCCAAATTTACTTTCGCCAAAAACTATTTTTATACCAAATTCCCTCTTTCTCATCAAGATAGAAACGATAGTTGTTACTACCATTCCGACGATCGAGAATAGAATGAATAAGATTCCTACTATAAGTTGAGGTATTTCAGAATAACTATTAAGAGTAACATCTATATTTATTTCATCACCTAAATTTTTCAAATAAAACGTACCGCCGTTTCCTTTAAGTTGAATTGATTTTTCTAGTTTCTTTACATCTGCATCTTTTCGTAAATGCAAAACTGTACTTTGATGCAGTCTTAAAAACATCGCTTCATAATTTTCATATCTATCAGATGACATAGGCATTATCATTGCATAATCCAACTTCAAATAAACGTTCGTTGTATTATTATTTACGATAAATTTATTCTCTGGTAAAAAGCCTATAATTGTATATTGATTATTAATTGTATCCCCAACTTGAAAATATTTCTTAAAGTAAGAACCCATTAATACTTTTGTTTTTTCTTCACTATTTTTTGGAAAATCTTCATGCAAGAAACCCTCTTCAGGTTTTAAAGGTAAACCTAACAATTTATAGTAATTTTCATCAACAACAATTGTTTGAACAGTAGGTCTGTCATCGTGAAACGTTTTATGTTTCAAATCAGCAATCATACTATTTTGAAGTGGCCTATTACTTAATTCTATTTCAATTAAACTCTCCTCGTATGTACCATACGAAATCACATCTTTATTTTGATGAATTGTATTATAAACCGCTTGAATTTGCTCTTTATTAAATTGATCGCTTTGTAACCTATCTGTCGTCCTTTCAAAAGTAACTAAATATGTTTTATCCACATTTAATGCTGAGCTGGCTTTATCATTTAGATGGTGTAAATTATAAAATACATTAATTGAACTCGTTATAGTTGCTAATCCAAATGTAATCTGTATTAGAAGAAGTACGGAAAATAGAAATCTCTTTTTTAATGCTAGGAACGCACTTTTTATTCTCATCATTTTTACTCCTTTAACGCTTTAGCAGGTTCACTTTTAAGCACATATACAAATGGTATTACAGAGAGGATAAAAGCTATAGTAAGTGAAAAAAATACACACATTACAATATGAGTAGACTGTAAACTAATGCTATAACTTGTAAACTCTACAATATTTTCACTCAAAGTGCTAAAAATCCATTGTATGCATATTGCACAGGTTGATGCAGCGATTGCACATAAAAATAATTGACTAAATATAAAAATAAACAGATTTACATTACTTGCTCCCAAAGCTTTCCTTAACGACAGATTTTTTTTCTTCGTATAAATCCAATAATAACTTACTATTATACTGGTAATGAAAGCTATACAAAAAAGCCTAAATGGAAAACTAAGTAACTCTTTCACGGCTTTACTTGTGTTTTTTTCTTTCTCATAGTTCTCTTTTTCACTAATCACTTTGGCATTTATATCTTTATTGTTCTGTTTCATATGCTGTATGAAAGTTTCTATCTCTTCTTTAGGGTTTTCGTTAGAACGAACAATCATTTGGAATGTATTATCTTTTTGTATCATCTGTTTCACTTCATCTGGCATGTCATTTAGAGAGACGTAAATTTTAATATTATACTCATATCCAGTATTTTCTCCAGCTACGCCTTTAACTATATATTCCTTATTAAATAATTTTATTGTTTCCATATCCTTATAAATTTTCTTCCCCACTATTACACTATTTTTTTCATCTTGTCCCATCTGAGAACCTTTTAGCAAAGGTGGAGACCAATTTTTATTAAGGAGACCATTCATTGTTACTCGGCCGATATTTGGAATAGTAGTACGAATATCATTTGTAATAACACTAGCATTTTTAAAATCAGATTCTACTAACGTCTGAAACTGTTTGAAATTGATTTCCCCCATATTAGTAAGTTGAACGGAATAGTAATAATTAAAATAACCATTTTTTCTATCATAAAATTTCTCATCATAATAATCTTTCGTCGACATTGCTATAAGTATCGGCCATATTGTCAATACAAACGCAATAAATAACATAATGAATATTGTTTTGTTTACCACTATTTCTTTTAATACTAGATTCATATATCCTCCTCATTTTAAAAACCGTGAAAAAGGCATTTATCCTTTGTCACGGTTTTTGTTGATTGTTATCTAATTACCATTTCCTTAGAGGTATAGGCACTATCCCCTTTCATTACCCATTCATGACCCGAATAGCCAGTGGTAATTGGCCCTCTGGATGAAACTTTAACGTTCACACGATCTGTAATTTTAGCATTATTCTTTTCTACCTCTTTAGAAGACCCATCATCAAAGCTAGCCCTTACAGTCATCTTGTAAAAATGAGGTTCATTTGTTTGCGCAGTGTAGGCGTATCCTGTAGCCTTTCCTCCACTTCCGTCCCATTCCCCATAAGAATCCCAACTAATCGAAGCAAATGAAGCGGAAGAAACCATACCTAATAAACAAGCAGTAATCCCTGTAGTAGCTAAAGTTTTTTGAAGTAAGCTTTTCATATATCCTTAATCTCCTTTTTAAAATATTCACTTAAATATTTAAGTATTTTTAGGCCTTGTCCTCATTATACATAAAGAAAACAAGAAGATATTTAAAAATCCTAATATTTACATTATTTTACACAGAACTTACCTTCTCATGAACTTTCCTTCATAAAACAAAAAGATAGTATGAAACTCCCATTCACACCATCTTTTTGCTTCCGTTATTTATTTGATTCTGTATAAGGAAGAATATATTTCACAATCAATTCCCATCTATCCCTTACATTCGGTATGACTTCAGAAGCAATCACCACCACCAGTTCCTTCTCTGGAATACAACAAATCACATTCCCACCATCGCCCATTGCACAGTATGAAAAGATTCCAGCCTCTTCTCGTAACCACCATAAGTAACCATATTGATTTTGGTTCATTGTTGTCGATTCTTTTATCCATGGTGTTGATAGAATTTGTTTTCCATTATGAGTACCTTCATTCAAATACAGCTGTCCAAACTTAGCAATATCTTTAACCGTTAACGTTAGTCCCCAGCCGCCTGTCGAAATACCATTTGGATCATGAACCCATCCTTTTACATCTTTTCCGAATAAGTCATCAAATCCAAACGCTTTCATATTGTAGTTTGGAATTTCTCTCATACCGAGTGGCTGGAATAAGTATTCATTCGCAAATTCACGTGTATTTTTTCCTGTTACGCTCATTATGATTGCTGATAGTAAATGAGCTCCTGCAGATGAATATTTAAAAGATCCAATCTCTCCGCCTTGTCCAATTCTATTTAACGTATATTCTATCCAATCCTTTTGTGTACATAATTCTTCTAGCGATTCCTGCCAGTCTACGAAAGGATGTGGAGCTGTCATCGTAAGAAGATGCCCTACTGTTATTTCAGATGAATGAACGTTATATTCCGGAAAAAATTCTATTACTCTTTGATCAACGCTTTTTATATAACCTTTATCTATACATATCCCAATTAGCGCAGAGATTATCGTTTTTGTAACTGACGCTACATGAAATGTATCATTTGGTCCGTAATCGTTATAATATTTTTCAAAAATAATATTACCTTTCTGCACTACTAACATACCATTCATATTTTCATATTCTTCTTTTATAATCTGATCTAACTTTTCAGCAGTTTTCATTATTCCTTCCCCTTTAACCTATAATTAAAAAGGTTCGATAGGTACATATATATCAACTATATGTTTATGCTTTGGATGCTGCTTTGGATGCTGCTTTGGATCATTTCTATATACTTCAAAAGGATATGAGTCTCTTGGTTTATATCCGCTATTTGGTAGCCACTCACCATATATAAAGTCCCATGCTCTTTTATATTCATCTTGGAATATTTCAAAATGTCCTATTGCATACTTGCCTGAAGGTATTACCATTATTCCAATGTCGTTCGTTTCTATTGCAGATTCACCCGGAATTGTTATACATAAACTTGTTCTTAAATGATTGTCCTCCGTAAATTCATGATGATCGTGGTAAATGGTTAATACTTTCGTATCCTCAAATACATGATAGTTTTGCTTAGTTGCGTAATGAAATAGTTTCTCTATCATTTCCGGAAAAGCTATAGTTAACTCTTCATATGTACCGATATGTCTTATGTATGCGACGTTTATATTGTCTGCTGTTACAATTTCAACATTACCTCGAACCTTCTTACATTCATTGTATTGAGGAATTCCCCTTACGTCTTTGCAATTCTTGCTATTGTCGTTTCGATATTGAGACGGACTTACTCCGTAATAATTTTTGAATGTTCGGGAGAAAACTGCTGAATCTGTGAAACCAAAATGGTAAGCGATATCCGTAATCGTCATATCCGGGCGATATGTAAGTAGATTTGTTGCCCTTTCTAACTTCAAGCGATTCACATACCGAGATAACGGCTCGTCTACTGTTCCTTTAAAAATCCGATGAAAATGAAACTTTGAAAATCCTGCTACATCGGCTAGCTCTTCAATTGAAAGTGAATCATTTATGTGTGATTCTATATAATTTTGTACTTTGTATATGCGCTGTAAATACTCATTTCTATTTTGTTTACTCTCCATACTTCTAGCTCCTCACAACAAAAAGGCTAACTTTGTGCTAGCCTACTTTTACACATTTTTCAAAAATAAAACTCTACTACCGCCATTCCCGTCATAATTTGTATGTACCGATACACCCTCTATCTCATCATCCCCAGCCTCAATTTGAAAGCCAATCTCCTTATGAAACTGTATCGATTTTTTATTAACTGGTGATGTGATTGCTTTCACAACTTTACGGTTATTTGCACGAGCGACATCAAAGAAATAAGAATACAATGTCGATGCGATTCCTCTTCTTCTATACTTCGGATTTACCCCGATAAAATGAACGTACGCTTCCTCTTTATGCGTTTGCGAAAAGAATCCGCATAAGAAACCTAACGTTTCGCCATCTTCTTCAATGATAAAACTCGTTTCTTGAAAGTGAACGAAAAACAATTTTGGCAACATGGCAGCCATGTCTCTCCCGCCCCACCAATCATTTAAAACAGAATGAATCTTTACATAATCTTCCCCTTGGATGTTTCTTACTCGCATATGTTTCTCCCTCTCACTCACTTCATTTTTTCATAAATTTTAATGACTGTTTCTACTAATAGGATGAATACCCATATTCCGCAAAATACAAGAACAGACTGGAATAAAGAACCTAGCATAACAATACTTATTAAACCTAATTCTGGGCCTGAAATGGACATTTCATCAAATCCTATATTATGTATAAATGGACCGGTTGAAAAAGCCATAAAAATAGATGCTATTAAATAAATCACACTCATTATTTTTAATATTTTTATAGAAAGATACGAAGTTTGTTCTTGCTCCACTTGTGATAATTCGATTTCTCCACTCGCAATTCCTTTTTGCAAACAGTCTTCACATAAAAATTCTTCCTTAATTTTTTTACCACCATGCAATGCACCTGTAATTTCTTTACAGCGCGAACACTTTCGATTTATCATTTTGTTATCACTCCAACCTCGTAAGATTATACTTATACAATTTTATTTTTACCTTATTATCCCTTTTATGTATTTTATAGAGAGGTGACGTGTTTTATGATATCTAAACTTACTTTTGGCTGTAAAAAGCCTACTGAGCAATATGTATTACGACCTAGTTGTTATGCAATTATTTTTAACTCAACCTCTTCAAAGATTGCTATTATCCAAAAAGAAGAACGCTACTTTTTACCCGGAGGCGGTATGGAAGGTACCGAAACAAAAGATGAATGCTTACATCGTGAATCACTAGAGGAATTAGGATGGATAATTGAAGTTGAGCAGTATATCGGTAATGCAATGCGATATTTTTATGCTGAAAAGGAAGATACATATTATTTAAACGATGGGTTCTTTTATATTGTGAACATGGTACGGAAACAAACCGATAAGTGTGAAGAGGATCATATTTTAAAGTGGCTGTCTCCTTTACATGCTGTGGAACTTCTACTTCATGATCATCAAAAATGGGCAATTGAACAAGCGCTTTTATTACGAAATGAAAAAGGATCTCCTTCTATATGAAAGAGATCCTTTTTACTGTTAACTTACTTTTTTTAAATTGAGAGCTGGCTTTTTCATTCCGCCTTTTTTTACAACAAATAAACCGATAAAGATTATAAGCCCACCAACGAGTTGCATCATATTAATTTGCTCTCCAATTGTTACTGCCGCAAAGATAACTGCGAATAATGGTACGAGATACATATAAACCATTACTTTCGTTGAGCCTATTTGACTAATACCGACATACCACATTGCAAGTCCGAAGATAGTCGCAAAAATGATTGAATATGCTAGAGACCCCCAGCTTAGCATGTCTACCGGCCACGTTAATGTATTTACGTTAAATAAACAGTAAATAACGAGAGGTACAATTCCAATTAAAGTAGACCAAGATGTGACTCTCATTGCGGAATATTTTGTAATAAGAGGTTGTGCTAATATTGGATACCATCCCCACGCAATTGCTGCGACTAATCCGATTATATTTCCGAGCCACGCATACTCGTAAGTAGCTCCTCCTGTATGTCCGGTTAATAAAACGAATGCTGCACCAATAAAGGCTACTATTGAACCTATTTGTACTTTCATCGAGAAACGTTCTTGTTTGTGTAATACTGCTAATATCCCTGTAAATATAGGTGACATCGCAATTAATAATGAGGCGTTCGTTGCTGAAGTATATTTCACAGATAGCATAAACATCGTTTGATACATTGTCGTACCAACGATACCGACTGCTACTAATCGTAGCCAATCTTTTCTTTCAATACGTAATGAGCGTTCCATCATAAAAGTAATAAGTAATAATACCGGTGATGCTACTAAAAATCGTAAACTATTAAATTGAATGGATGACATAAATGCCACGCCATACTTTCCAATTGTATAATTTGCTCCCCATACCAACGCTACTGATACTAGGAGCCATTCCATTTGCCATCGTTTCATCCGAATCTCCCCTTCCATATTTAGCATAGTAAAATTGGCTGGATATATCACCGTCCAATTGGCTGTTTTTTTACCCAGCCAATTTGCTATACTGGATGTATATAAGAGAGACGGAGGCGTTTTTTTATGGAATGGAAGCTAGATAGTGACAGTAAAATCCCTATTTATCAGCAAGTTGTTGACTTTATTGAGAAACGCATTACATACGGGGAACTTCCTCCAGGAAGCTTCCTACCTTCCGAACGGAAATTAGCTACCCAGTTAAATGTAAACCGTAGTACGGTAACGACTGCTTATAATGAATTACGTGCTATGGGAATTGTAGAAAGTACGACTGGTAAAGGAACACGCGTGAGTACACATATGTGGGGCGTTTCTCCAACATTAACGCCGAACTGGAGGAATTTCGTAGAAGGTGGTACGTTCTTACCAAACTTGCCGTTACTTCGCCATATTCGGGCAGAAGTACAACAAAATGAAAATATTATTGATTTTGCAAATGGAGAGCTCGGTTGTAATCTCTATCCTCACGATCAACTACAAACGATTTTACGAGAACAACCGTTAACGCATTCATTAAGTTATGATCATCCACAAGGCTACCTCCCGCTCAGACAAGCGGTCGTAAAATATATGAAAGAATATTTAAAAGTTGAAGCTACTGAACAGTCTATTATGATTACATCTGGCGCACAGCAAGCACTTCACCTTATCGTACAATGTTTATTAAATCCAGGTGATGCTGTCGCTTTCGAAAGTCCATCACACTGTTATTCCTTACCGTTATTCCAATCAGCAGGTATTCGTATTTTCCCATTACCTGTCGATGAACACGGTATTAATCCGGATGATGTGCAAGAGCTATATAGAAAGCATCGTATTAAAATGATTTTTTTAAATCCAAACTTCCAAAATCCTACGGGCACAATGCTGCATCCAAACCGTAGAAAAAAACTATTATCGCTTTGTGCAGACTTACGAATTGCGATTGTGGAAGATGATCCGTCTAGTTTACTTACGTTAGAAAAGAAACAACCTTGCCCTACTTTGAAATCGATTGATGAAAATGGAACTGTCATTTACGTGCATTCTTTATCAAAGATGATTGCACCAGGATTACGAGTTGGTTGGCTTGTCGCTCCGCAGTCTGTAGTAGAAAGGTTATCCGATGCAAGACACCAAATGGAATTAGGGATGAGCATTTTCCCGCAGTGGCTTATGCAGCAGTTTTTTGAAACTGTACCATTTCAGTCTCATATCGTACCGTTACAAAAACAACTAGCAGAAAAAAGAGACGTTATCGTTCGCGCCCTAAACGAGCAACTTCACGATAAAATCTCTTTTTCAAATCCGACCGGTGGTATTTACATATGGGGAAAATTAAAAGAACCGATAAACGAAAAACAACTCATTATACAAAGCTTAAAACAAGAAATAGCCTTTATGCCGGGGAGTATTTTCGGCGCGAAAGATGGTTATATACGTTTATCTTATGGAAAAGTGGATATTGATCAAATTGAGGAAGGGATTTCTCGTTTACGTAAGGCTATTTTGGTTTGTGAAAAGTAACTTTAGATACAAACCCTCGTTTGACAAAACCTAAATCTACCATTATCATCAACACGAACCTAGTTATAGGAGTGATACCAATGAAAATCTATGTTGATGCAGATGCTTGTCCTGTAAAAGATGTAATTATTTTTGAAGCTACAAATGCAGAAATCCCTGTAACCCTCGTTACAAGCTTTTCTCATTATTCTAATGCAGAGCAGCCAAAAGGCGTGGAAACAATTTATGTTGATTCTGGAGCAGATGCTGCAGATTACCGGATTATGCAGTTAGCTAAAAAAGAAGATTTAATCGTAACACAAGATTACGGTCTTGCTTCGCTCGCTTTAGCAAAAGGCTGTATCGTGCTACACCATAAAGGGTATAAGTACACAAATGAAAACATTGAACAACTATTACAAACACGATATTTAAGTGCAATGGTTCGAAAAAGTGGTAAACGTACAAAGGGACCGAAACCATTTACAGCAGAAGATAAAGAAAAATTTAGAGCGCTCTTTAAAAGTTTGATCGCACTGTAGAAATGAACCGTCTATTTGTAGAGAAAGAAAAGAAGAGAATATCCAAATGAACATTCTCTTCTTAAGGCTTACCCGTTTAAAATGAAGGTAAATTATCTAAGTTATTTTCTTTTATTCCATCAGGTTCGCTACGTATAATATCTCTGCCATACTTATGAAATACGTCCACATGAGCTAACTTCCCTGATTTTGCTTCACTAAGAGCAGTCATATAATCTAACTCTCTCCCGCTACTTGTTTTAAACGCTATTAAATCTCCATCATCATTTTTACGAACGGCAACTATTTGTTCTGCTCCTGAATTAACTTCATTGTCTACTTCAAATTGAGCTTGCTCTTCTCCTTGATGTAAGTAATCATTATAAACTTTTTCAAAGTCTTTATTGTCCATAACCTTCACCTCCAACACTTTTTTTAGTATGGTTGGGAGGTGTTGGTTTTATGTACCTTATTCTTAGAAAAATGTATTTTTAATACCTACGCAAACCCTTCAAAGTTTCCAATATATCATCTGTAAAGGCTGTACTACCTTCTGTCTCTAAAACTCTGAAATAAAAACTTCTTAAGAAATTTCTAATATTTTGTACTAAAATATCATGCTGCGGATGTCGGATGTCTTCAACCGTTGCTATACTATGTAACCAGTTGCTCCACTCTTCTTCTGTTAAAAGATTTTGATTACGTAACGACATAATTGGCGTTACTAATCTCTCATCCTCAAAGTGTATGTAAACATAGTCATTTAGGCGAACTTTCTGACGAACAGCTGCAAGAATCGCATATGAAAACTCACGATTTTGTATGGTACGTGCTAACGCATCGAGCGCATCCGCTGCGTGTGCAGTAGAGTGTGCCCAGCCTTTTCCTTCTACGTAACCTCTTACATCTTCTTCTAAATATACATATTCCAGCACTTGTTCTGCTACACTGTACAGTTGTTCTTCGGATAACAACGGTTCTCTTTCATGAACAGATAAAATAAGTGGTGGAATTAATACGGAGAACGCACGTTTAAATACAGAATCTGTTCCCTTTTCACCAATTTTATAAAATAAATAATCAGGACTAATTGCTTGTAACATTAATCCTCGTAATTCTTTTTGTCTAAACACATCAGTTGTAATCCATGTGTGAAGCGTACTATAAATTAAATCATCCCGTAATTCAGCATCTGGTGATCCGATATAATCTAGCATCCACTGCGCATATGGATAAGCATCTACGTCTTCTGGTACAGCATAATTATTATTTTTAATTTGTAGTAGTTCTTCTTTTAATTCTATTACTTCATTCATTATATTTTTTCTCCCCTTTTTGCGTTTCTTATTGCCTTATCCCCCGTTTTTCACTTTCTAAAGCTAATATAATTATACGAGAATTATAACTATTAATAAAAGGGTATACATATACTTTTGATTGTGTATTACATTCGCTCTTGAAATATAAGTTCTGGATTTACTAAATCAGTATTCTGAAATACAACATCCGCACACTCTTTCGGATTATGCTCATCTATATACATCTTACAGGCCGCATGATACCTGTTTAAAAACATTTTTTCAGCTTTTTTATAACTTCCAAAAGCCTCTGTCTCCCGCTTCGCACCACGTTTTCTCGCAATCTCAAAATTTGTATCTACAAAGATTTTGTAATCAAATAAATACGCATAGTCTTTTTTTAATAGAAACGTTCCATCTACTATGAGTACCATATTGGGTTGAGCGAATATAGGCGTACTATATACAGGAATATCCGTTATTAAGTTATGAGAAATCGTTTCATACTGTAAATTCCCGTTTGGTCCTAAAGGCTTTAATAATCTTTCCTTGAAAGCTGTATAATCGTGTACATCTTCATAATACCCTCTTGCAGATTCTTTTCCTTTTGCATAGCGAATCATTCTTGGATTATGAAAATCATCAATGCTTGCGCGTGTTACTGGTAACCCCCGTTTTTTTATTTCTTCCGCTAATTCGTTTGCAAATGTTGTTTTTCCTGATGCTGTAATACCACTTACTCCAACTCTTGTTGGATGCGTTAAGTTTAGCTTTAATATGTGATCTGCAATTTCTTTGATTCGTTGTTTTCGATTCATGATATTCCTCCCTACAATTAGTTTACATAACATTATTATGGGTGGTATTTTATGTCACTATTTGTCGGTAAGTCGATATCCCTTGTCGAATCGTCGATATATCGAAAAAATCGTTGATATATTTTAAGTTATGATAGATATATTTGAAAAATCGTTGATATATTTTGATTAGCTTACTTTCCCTTAAATCCTCGATATAAAGCAGTCCGTAATTCTTGCTTGTATTCTTCAATTTCTGGCATATCGAGTTCTTTTGCTAGTCTGATAGCTAATTCAATATCATACGGTACACGTACGAGTTGGATGGAAAAGCTTGCTGCTTCTTTTTTATTGTAAGATCCTTCGAATATTAAATAAGAAGCTTGTGTAATTTCAAGCGGATTTCCTACGCTACCAGCGTTACATAACGTTTTGCCTCTGAAATTTTGAACGAATGCCTGGTGAACATCACCGTAGCAAACGACATCCGGTTTTCTTTCCCCTTCTATATTCTCTGTGAGCTCACTATTTTCGAACATACTAATACGTTCTTCTCTTGCAGCGTGTGGTTGAATTCTTTCATATAAACTTCTTGGTGAGGCGTGAAACATACGAATGAGTTTGCCGCTCATAAAAAATTCGATTGAAAATGGTAAGCTTCTTAAATAGTCATTTTGTTCTTCCGATAATTGTTTTTGATGCCATTTTAACGCTTCAAATTCAGTCGGTTTTGTTATAAAATCATCCCAGTTTCCCATTACGACTACTTCACATTCTTTACGAATGATTTCAATTGCTTCACTAGAATGAGGCCCTTTTCCGACTAAATCTCCAAGGCAAATTATGCGTTTGATTCCTCTCAATTTAATATCTTGCAGTACAGATTCTAAAGCTGGAATATTACCATGTATATCTGAAATTACCGCAATTTTGTCCATATGTATTCCTCCTTTATTTATTACATTCACTTGATTGGTACCATTTTGGAATATAGGATAAAAATTGATTATGATCATCTAAAATTCCGTTTAATCTTTCCTTCATATCATCTACTAAATGCGGTGTGCTTCGGTTTGTCCAAACGATATCCGCTGGGAATGTCATTGCTGCATATAATGAGTACAGTTTCCAAAAATGAAGTGATGGTTCCCCTCCGCAATAACCATGGACTTGTCCAACCGCAAATGGTTTGCTTATTCTTGTAGTAAAAATCGCTACGTTATAAAAATCGTGTATCGGATCGCCAAAATCATATCCACCAAAATCGATAACGATAAATTCCTTATTATGAATCATACTATTTGCTGGATGGAAGTCATCGTGTAAAAATGTAATTGGACGATTTTTTAATAAGTCTTTATGATTGTCTACAAAGGTTAATACTGGCTTCAAATCTAGAAAATTCACTTCGTAATTTGCTAATGCCTCTATGTATCTTTCGTATTTATTCCATCTAGATGTTTTCCATTTATTACTTGCACTTTCTTTTTCTATCGAGTGAATCCTCTTTAATACTTCTCCTGCTTTTCTTCCTGCATGATACTGTTCTTCCGCCGATAGCTTCCTTAAACCTTCTTGACCATTTACACCTTGGACCCATTCAAATACTTGAACACATTTATTTAATTCCTCAAGTTTTATGAAATGAATTAACTTCGGCGTTGGAATATGTAATAACTCTAATTGTTTCATATACGTATATTCTTCTTGTTTACGTTCAAAATAAACAGCATCACATACTTTTACAAAATATGTTACTCGATTTTATATTTCCCTTCATGTGAAAAACCTTTTGAAATAGCTGTACACTTTACAATTCGAGGCAATTCTAGTTTTCTCTCTATCTCTCTAAGTATTTCTTCCAAAGCGTTCACCTCTATTAATATATGTACAAACTACCTAACACTTCATACTCTCGTTTATTTTCTCCTTTACATTCCACTGCAAATGGATATTCACCATAATTCTTTATGTATTCTTGTACTAGACCTTCTCCAATCGGTTCACAAAACTGTACTTGAATGTCACCAAACGATACACTTTGACACTCCGCATTCCATTCTTCATTTTTCATGACTGGAGTTGCAGTTAGCTCCATGACTGCTTTCCATTTCCGTACTGTTTCTCGAACATTTTTTACTGCGTAATGGATTGTTTCAATTTGTTGTACGTTGTTTTTATGTTCAGTGATCGTGCCAATGTTACGTAAATCATTTCTTCTTTCTTCGTCCGTTTCATTCCATTGTATAAAGAAAGGTAATTTCGGTCCGTTCTTATCTTGCTTTACAAATAACATTTTCCATTCTAAAAGGCGGCCATCTTTTCTCATACGTTTCCCTTCAAATGGTCCTATTGTTTGTAAACCGTATTTACTAAACTTATCTGCTAATTCTTCAATGGCATCTGTTCGAATTGCGATTTGTAGCATCCCTTCGCCATCTTGTAATTTCACTACCGTTTCTTGTACTAACGGATTTTCTGCTTCTTTCGCTTTTTCTTCATGTTGAACTGCTAAAAATTCTATGTATGATAAATCAAAATAACTTAAACTATTCCAAGTACCCCAAGTAGTATGCTCTCCGCCTAGTGCCGTATGAAATCCAAGTTCCTGCATTTGTTTTGCCGCTTCCTCCGGTGTGCCATGAACTGCGTGAACGAGATGATCAAATCGTAACATGTCTTTCTCCCCTTTCTCTCCATCCTTTTATTGTATATTTTATTTTTCTTTCATTCAATTCAAAAAACTTTAAAACCCAGTTGATTTATACGATTAATATGTATTATAATGAAACAAATTTCAATATTGCTGATTGGAAAAACCAAAGGCACTTTTCTCACACGGGAAAAGTGCCTTTTTCATTTACTATTACAGGGGGATTTTTTATGCAGAAATTAATTGTCTTTGCTATTATTGGATTTTTCGCTCAATTAATCGATGGAGCGCTTGGAATGGCGTATGGGGTAACGTCTACCTCGCTTTTACTAATGTTTGGTATCGCACCGGCTGTAGCTTCCGCATCTGTTCATTTAGCTGAAGTTGTTACAACTGCCGCTTCTGGTGCATCTCACATCAAATTTGGAAACGTTGATAAATATACCGTTTCCAGGCTTACATTACCAGGAGCAATTGGTGCATTTGTTGGGGCATGTTTTTTAAGTAATTTACCTGGCGATGTCATTAAACCGTACATTTCCTTATTTTTATTTACTTTAGGGGTTTATATTTTATTACGATTCATTATTCAAAAACAAGTTGTTACTTCAAATAAACGTATGTCGGCTAAACAACTTGTTCCGCTTGGCTTATTCGCTGGATTCGTTGATTCAACTGGTGGTGGGGGCTGGGGTCCGATTACGACACCTGTACTTTTAGCAAGAGGAAATGAAGCTAGAAAAGTTATCGGATCTGTAGATACGAGTGAGTTTCCTGTTTCACTTGCCGCAACAATTGGTTTCTTCATCTCACTCGGCTGGGAACAAGTAAGTTGGGTTTGGGTATTTTCTCTCATGCTCGGTGGTATCGTTGCGGCACCAATCGCTGCATGGTTAGTACGCATCGTTCCTTCTCATTTACTTGGCGTATTAGTTGGTGGCCTTATAATCTTTACAAACATTCGTACACTGCTTACTACATTTAAAGTGGATCCAACGATTATTTCACTTTCTTACGTGGCAATTGGTCTTGTCGTTATTATTTCTATTTTCATTGCTGTTCGTAATCATTCCAAGCATTCTAACACACCGACAGCCGGATATCCGAATGATCAAAAACAGATGCTACCTTAATTACTAAAAACCGCTCAACTTACTTCGAGCGGTTTTTTTCTATTTTCCAATTCATCATTGTTTCTGTCGAATCTACTCTTTTCATATGTAACTTCTCTAACACACGAATCGAACCATAATTATCAAGGAGCGTCTCTGCAATAATCGTTTCTACCTCTCCTGTCTGAAAAGCCCAATCTATTAGTTCTTGTACAGCTTCTGTCGCATACCCTTTATTCCAGTATTTCTCAATAAATCCGTAACCAACTTCTACTGTATGTTCCTCATTTGGTTTCCCTTTAAAACCTATATCACCTAGAACGATTTCATCTTCTTTTCGAATGACATACCACGCACCCCAAGGTAGTACATCCTTATTTTGTTTTACATTTTCTACATGCCCTACAATATGTGGGCCACTATTATATCCTTGCTCGTTAGCAACGTGAATACTCTCTTCTGTACACGGCACTATATAGAGCCTTTCTGTTTCTAATTTCATTTTGATTTCCCCTTTTTTACTTATACGTTACTCTAATTATATCAAAAAATATGACCTGATTATGAATGTCGAATTATATTTTCTGAATTTTCTTTTAATTTTTGAAGGGTTTTTCAATATTTTTTGCGAAACATTTGTATAACAATTTTTTCTTTGCTTATTGTTACATAATAGTAGGTTCGGGTGGAGTTTTGCAAGCGTTTCCTATACAATAACCGATATTTTTTGATTTTTTCCTACAAAATATCTTGCAATATATTCAGAAACTCATTACAATTGCCATATATTAAAAATCTTAGCAATATATCAAATCCTCATCAATCCGATGAGGTAGAGGTTGCGACTTTTAAGAGTAAAACGGACGAGACACAGAGAAAGTCACCGACTCCGTTTGAAAGGAAAAGTTGCCGAAGTTTATATTTCTTCTCTGGAAATATGAGCTGGGGCTGTCTCCGAAAGGAACAGAACTGTCACGTTTACAAAATTACCGTGTAAACGTGGGGTGCTATCTTAACGGAAGGGTATGATGGGGTGGTTATTTGTGAAACGTTCCGCCAAATTCCTTTGGCGGTTTTTTGTATTTTTCTCCCCCGCTCCTTCCTATCTTACAAGAAAAGGAGTGTTGAACATGAATAGCGCAACGAATCAAGCTACCTCTAAAACAGAAACTACAAAAGGAAAAGGTGAATTAAGACGCGGTCTAAAATCAAGGCACCTTACAATGATTTCTCTCGGCGGTACAATTGGTACCGGACTATTTCTTGCCAGCGGTGGTGTCATCCATTCAGCTGGACCTGGCGGTGCATTAATTGCATACGCCGCAATTGGAATTATGGTTTACTTTTTAATGACAAGCTTAGCTGAACTCGCAGCTTACATGCCTGTTACTGGATCTTTTAGCACGTACGCAACAAAATTTGTTGATCCATCACTTGGCTTTGCACTTGGATGGAACTATTGGTATAACTGGGCCATTACGATTGCTGCTGAACTAGCTGCAGTAACATTAATTATGAAATTTTGGTTTCCTGATACTCCTTCCCTCATTTGGAGCGGATTATGTTTAGCTATTATTTTCCTTTTAAACTACTTATCTGTTAAAGGATTTGGTGAATCTGAATATTGGTTTGCACTTATTAAAGTAGCTACGATTATTATCTTTTTAATTGTCGGGTTCATGATGATTTTCGGAATTATGGGCGGCGAAACTGTTGGATTTAAAAACTTCACTGTTGCAGATGCACCATTTAATGGCGGCATCATGGCAATTATCGGTGTATTTATGGCAGCTGGTTTCTCATTCCAAGGTACTGAATTATTAGGTGTAGCTGCTGGTGAAACATCTGATCCAGAGCGTAATATTCCGAAAGCAATTCGCTCGATCTTTTGGCGTATCCTTTTATTCTATATCCTTGCCATTCTCGTTATCGGTTTATTAATTCCTTATACAACTGAAAGTCTTGCCGCAAGTGATGTAACAGTAAGTCCATTTACACTTATTTTTGAAAAAGCGGGCGTTGCCTTCGCTGCTTCTGTTATGAACGCTGTTATTTTAACGGCAGTACTATCTGCTGGTAACTCTGGTATGTATGCATCAACTCGTATGCTTTGGGATTTAGCTCGCCAAGGGAAAGCACCGAAGTTTCTTGGTAAATTAGATAGCCGCGGCGTACCTGTTAACGCATTAATCGTAACATCGATTGTCGGTAGTATCGCTTTCATTGCTTCTTTATTCGGTGACGGTGTTGTATACATTTGGTTATTAAATGCATCAGGAATGTCTGGCTTTATCGCATGGGTTGGAATCGCAATTAGTCATTACCGTTTCCGTAAAGCATATATCGCACAAGGAAAAGATTTAAATGACTTACCTTATAGAGCAAAATGGTTCCCATTCGGACCAATCTTCGCATTTGCACTTTGCGTCATCGTAATTTTAGGTCAAAACTACGGCGCATTTATGGGTGAATCAATCGATTGGAACGGCGTACTCGTTTCTTACATCGGTTTACCACTCTTCTTAGTACTTTGGTTAGGATACAAATTTACGAAAAAAACAAAAGTGATTCCGCTTGATAAATGTGAACTAAAATAAAGTGAAACGAGCAAACAAATTTGTTTGCTCGTTTTTTATTACAAACCTCTTTACTTCCCTATTTCTTCTGTTTTTGCAATAATAAAGGAAATATAAATAAAGGTTGGGATACAATGAACATTCGCATTACTGATGAAGCAATAGCAGCTATACATAGATTAGAACGTGAAGATAAAAAAATCATTCGCATTAGAGGGACAATGACAAACTCTTGTAGTATTTTCGTTGATGTCGATTTAATTTTGGATACATATGTTGCAGATGATGTTGTATATGAAGATGCAGACCTTATCGTACAAATGGATTCATTTACGAAAGACTACACTGGTGATACGGTGAAGCTTGATTATAAAACGACAGGTTTTAGTATTACGACTCCGAGTGAGACTTTAGTTTATGGATTGTCGATTAAAAAATAAAACTTGTTTTCAACTGACCACTGAGGTGAAAAAATGGGTAAATATGTTCCGCTAAAATTTTTGTTTAACGAAGAATTAGCAGAAAAAATGGCTGATTCTATTTGTAAACACGATCCTACTTTCTCTAAAAGAAACTTTGTGTCTTCCGTAACATGTAAAATTGAAAATTTAGAGTTAAAGCAGCGTATTGAAGTAATGGCAGATGAATTACATAATGCTTTACAAAAAGATTTTAATGAAGCAATACATATATTACTAAAAACGTTAGGCCCAGAAAATACAACAGAAGTAGGCACGTTTACAAACGGATATATGTACATGCCTATTGCAAAATACGTTGAAAAATATGGGCTTAACGATTTTGAAACCTCGTTCAACGCCATGTATGAAATAACGAAAAGGAATACTGCTGAATATGCCATTCGGCCTTTTCTTCAAACATACCATGAAGACACACTAAACATATTACAAAAGTGGATTCATGATGAAAACAGTCACATTAGAAGATTAGTTTCTGAAGGTACGAGACCTAGACTTCCTTGGGCTAAAAAAATAGGAGCTCTGAAAGGTGACTTTCAGTACAATTTACAGCTTCTTGAGCCTTTAATGAATGACCCTTCTAAATATGTTCAAAAATCAGTAGCTAATCATATTAATGATATTACGAAAGAAGATAAAGAACTTGTTTTTCAATGGTTACAGCAATTACGTGATAAACAGCATCCGGTTAATTCTTGGATTATAAAACATGGGTTACGAACGGTGATAAAGAACGATACTTTACCAAAAGATTTTTCTTTTTGAGTATTTCAAACAAAAACGCGTATGCTTCAAAAATGAAGCATACGCGTTTCTTTCTTTTAAATAAAGCAATAACAAACGAATTCCCTCAATTTTCCCCTTCTTCAATGAAAGGTCTATAGCATTATTTCAATGAAGGTAAACCACCTACAATTACTCATAAAATCTATCCCTCTTCCACTTCTACTTGCTTCATATAATATTCCATCGCTTCATTAAGCCATTTTTGTTCATTTTCTGCGAAAGGCGAAGGTATCATATTTTCAAGTTCTTGCATATCCAGTTCTTCCACACTAGTATTAGCTAACTTTTGTATCAAATCCTCATTAAGAAATGAAAAAGACTCTTCTATATATTCCTTTACCATCTCTTGTACTTTCAAATCCTCGACTGGTTTACCATATAATTGCTTAACCTTTTTAGATAATTGAATAAACGTTTTATCTAAAGCAATTTTATCTTCTTCTCGTTTTCTTGATAATTCTTCCACGATATCCGTTAACTTATGGCGTTCCATCCATTCTTTATGTGTATGTTCTGTATTCATACCGTAAATAAGACTAAATAATACTGTACTATCTATTTCACACTCCTCTTTGACTAACTTCATTACTCTTTTAATTGCTTGCATTGATTTCTCAATTTGTTCTTTTTCTCTTTCTAACAATTGCAAATGGAGAGACAAACTTTCATTCAAATCAACACCAAAACTTGATTCGTGTAACAAATTAGCGACTTTATCTAGACTATAGCCTAGAAATTTTAAACTTAGAATTTTTTGTAAGGTTATAATATCTTGATACTTGTAAATGCGGTGCCCTGAGGAAGGATTCTTTTCAGGTTGTAATAACCCGATTTCATCATAATAGTGCAAAGTAGGAATTGGTATTCCCGTTTTTTCTGAGAATTCTCCGATAGAAAACTTTTGATCCTTTTTCATCTAAATCCCCCTATTAAAATTATAAATTCATTATAAAACCTAAAGTAACTAGAGGTTCAAGAGATAATTAAAGAAAATTCAAAAATATAAAAGTGCATATAATCAATATGTATTGCGCAATCCCATTTTATGGCCCGATTATTGACTAGCATAACCTTCCCTCACAAATTCAAAGGACTTTCACTTACTTATCCCGAATATATAAATAACCATTCTAACAAGGAGCGAATTTATATGAATCTATTCGAACACGAAACGTAAAACCGCTTCTCTTTCATAAGAGGTCCTCCCTTTTTCTTTTCTCATCATATCACAGGAGGATAAAATTATGATACATGATCCATTATTTTTAACTTTATTAAAAAGTGCTAATACAAATTTTAGCGGTTGGGATTTCTCTTTCATTTCAGAAACGGGTCGAATGAAGAGCGAGCCTTTATCTTGGTCGTACGGCAGCACTGTTTTCCAGCTTATGCATCATACTAAATCAATGCTCGATATGGGTACTGGCGGCGGAGAGTTTTTATCTATGTTACAACCGTTCCCGCCAACTATATTCGCTACTGAGGGCTACGCTCCAAACGTGCCAATTGCCCGAAAGAAATTAGAGCCTTTAGGGGTTACTGTTGTAGAGGTGAGCGATGATACTGCGTTACCATTTCAAGATGGTCAGTTTGATTTCATTATAAATCAACATGAATCCTATGCTGCCTCTGAGGTAAAACGAATTCTTTCTCCAAATGGAGTTTTTCTTACACAGCAAGTTGGCGGTCTTGATTGCGCGGTACTGAATGAGCAGTTTGGCTCACCACTAAATAGCGAATTTGCAAGTTGGTCGCTTGAAGCGGCATGTAGTGAGTTAGAGGAAAATGGATTTACTATCTTAGATGCAAAAGAAGAATTCCCTTTCCAACGCTTTTATGATATTGGCGCTATTGTCTATTATTTAAAAGCGATTCCGTGGCAAATTCCTGATTTTACTGTCGAAAGATATTATGAGGAACTATATCGTATACATGAAATCATCTTGCAAAAAGGATATTTTGATGTGAAGCAACATCGATTTATCATTAAAGCGATTCGTGACTAACGGAAAAGAGGTGGCAAAGCCACCTCCTTTTTTGTTCCGTTTACATATATTCTCTACTCTTTCACCATAAGAAAAGTTATATCATCCCATTTCCTCTCTAATTGTAAAGTAGTCTTGTCAACGCTAGCCCCTGTTAACAAATCATATCCTTCAATCTCAGCTACCAATTGTTTCGTTTTACTCTTTGGATTCATATCTTTGTATAAGATGTATAACTTATTACCATGTACTTGTATATCAGAAATCCCTTTGTCCTCTCTAGTAATTTTTGTATTTTTGTCACTTTGTAATGAATATGTACGTATGATGTTCAAGTTCTCATCTAGCTCTTTCACTTTTTCATCATTATTTAAAATATACACCTTATCTTCAATCACCTGCACTAGAACAGGTATGAATTGCTTTTCGTCTAATATTGTTTCTTTTTCTACTACTCTAGTCTTTGTATTTACCATAATTAATTTAGGTGGTAACTTTTGATTTACATTATCACTTAGTACGAACAATAATTTATCTTTATACTTTTGAAAAATTATTTTTTGGGCAGTTGGTGCAAAATACACATTTTCATTAGGAATTTCAAATTCGTTTGTTTTTTTATTTGTGACCAAATCTATTTCTGAAATATATACTTTGTCTAGCGTTTGTGAAAATGCGTATATATGATTCTCAATAATATGTGCACCTTGAATCGTTCCCTTTAGTTCTACACTCTCTTGCCTTTTGTCACTATCTTTCCAATATACAAGTTCACTTGTATATCCCTTCTTTTCGTCTACCAATCCAATATTCACATCATAATATACATATCCTTGTTCTGCATGGATGAAATATGCCCCTGCGTTTACATCTTGTAATTCTTTAGGTCTATTGATCCCTTGTACCTTGCCTGTCTTATTTATTGCATAATGATTGTTATTTCTATTTGATGAAAAGTAGTATCCCTTTTCATCTTTTGCATTGCTCATCATACTTTGACCATCTACTTCCATCTTACTAATCGTATTTCCTTTCTTATCATATGCATATATGTAACCACCATCTTTCATTGCATTTGAATAGGATACTAGATAGTCCGCTTGTTGAATGTTTTTAAGTTCTTTACCACTATTAACATTTTTAGAACAACCTACAAAAAGAAACATTGTACATATTATAACTTTGACTAAGGAAATATATTTCTTTAGCATGTAATCACCTCACATATATAGTGAAAGCAATCGACAAATAAATGCCGATTGCTCTATAAAATATAGTTTATCAATTAGAATAGAAAATAGTAGTATTTGATGATTTTACTAATTCCATAGGTGTAACAACAGTATCCCAAGTAACATTATCAATATCAATACCCTGATTTTTCCAAGAACGCCATGCCAATTGAGAACAATAAAACTTATCCGTTCTATTTTTATCGAAGAATGACCAATTATACCCTTTTCCAATTTGCCCCTGAGCATATGAAGCTGCATTTAAATATTTTGTATTGTTAGCTCCCTTCACCCATAGACCATAAACTTTAGAACGGCCTTTCCATGTATTAGGGTAATATTGGACTCCATCTTTACCAGTTGGGCTCCAACTTTTTGCAAATGATTCTATTGTACGACTACTATCTTTTGATACGATCGCTGTGTGTCCTACACCGATAGAAGAACTTCCAGAATTAATTTCATAACTAACTAAAACATCCCCTTTTGTACCTAAAGCAGATCCTGCTAACGCAACAAGACCATTTAATTCATTTTTACTATATGCAGGATCATCAATTTTAGAATACAGTTCTTTCGCTTCTTCTGGATGTGTTGTTTTTAACTCATCAATCTCTTTCAAATCGTTTTCCGCTTTAATTTTCGCATCTTTTTCGAAAAACTCTTTTCCTTCTTTAGAAATTTCAACAAATTGTTTTACCTGTTCCAACGTCATGCCACTATCTTTCATCATCTGAATCTCATACTCTACTGACTTCGGCTGAATAACTTCCGTTTCAGCCCCATACGCAGTTTCAGCTACAATGCCTCCCCCAGCTAGTATTCCGCCTACTAATAACAACGGTACTATTTTTTTCTTTGCGACTTTCATCATAACAACTCCCATCCCTTGTGATAAGCGCTTTCTCCTATATTTTTAAGCGCACCTTCATATTACAGTAAAAAATGGTAAAAATATACTATTAGTTTTTTTCTCAAGAATTGTCAGGAAAACCGATCAATTTAATAATTTTTATATAAAAATGCAAATTTCATACTTTACTGTAAAGCAACACTACACTATTAAGAAATATTATATAGAATACTAAATAAAAAAAGAGTGCTTTTCTTCAAAGCACTCTTCCAAAGTAATTTACCACTCTTTACGTTCATCACAATCACAGTCACGATCATGGTTACGTCTACGACGACATTTATCACAATCGCAATCACGGTTACGTTTACAACGACATTCATCACAGTCTCTATGTCCGCATCTGCAAAACATTAAATCATCCCAAAATCTATTACAATTTCGAAAGCGTTTGAAATTACTATTACATCCCATAACTATAATTCCCCCCTCTTTTTAATAAGACTCATCTTATTCTATGTTTAAAAGTCAATAACAGCTTGTTTACTAGTCTATTTTTTCTACCCATCTTCCCTTAACAACAAATCAGACGCTAACCATGTAAAGGTTGCGCCTACAATCATCATTAATATTATTTTAATCAAAATAAAAACGGTGCTTTAATTTCGCCCATTTCTTTTATACATTTGATAATAGCTTGAGTCATAACTTTCCCTTCACCATTAAATTCTACTGTATCACCCTTATCCAAAAAATTAGCTGATACTACATTCTTGTTTCCTACTACTTTCACTTTCCTCCAAAATAAAAAGCACCCTCCCTGGGTACTATGTAATTGCTAATTATATTGTAATTCAAATACGGTACATGAAGTTTCATACTTCTTTCAGCTACCTAATATTGTTAAATTTATCTTCATTACATACTTTATTAAATAGTTAGAAGAAGAGCAAAAGCCCTTCTCCGTATACACAACGTGAATTGCAATTAAATTAACTTATTAAAACTAGCCCAAAAACGCAATCGCATTTTTCGTTTTTCTCGCAAATGCAATAGGATCTTCTACCGATTCCCAGTGAACATATATTAAATGAGGATTATCATCTAGCCAATGATTGTGAAATGCCGATACTTTAAAGCCAAATCTCAGAAGTTGTGAGATTAGTTGATCAGTCTGATCTTGAGTCGTTGCCGTTTCACCTAAACAAAGTGCAACTTCGGATGGATCGAGGGATTCGAACGAAAAAAGTTGATGTCCCACAAGAGGTGAATTTGCAGGTCTTCCAAAGATAGTCGCTCCAAAATTCACATTCCGCATAACAAAACATACAGGCCCTGGTTCAATTTCACCGTCACCACCTAGCGTAGCAGTAAATTCATCACATAATGCTTGAAATTCTGGAGATACTACAGGTGGTGGCAAATCTGGTGGTAATACTGGACCTAAGAAATCAATAGATTCTCTTGATTTTCTCGCAAATGCAATAGGATCATCTATCGATTCCCAGTGAATATAAAATAAACGGGGATTTTCATTTATCCAGTGATTGTGCAAACCTGATACGATAATACCGCGATTACGAAGATTAGAAAGGACTTGTTCAACCTGATTTTCAAAAGCTACAGTTTCCCCTAAACAAAGTGCATTTCCTGATTCATCAAGAGATTCAAACGAAAAAAATTGATAATTCACCAAAGGCGAATTTGATTTTCTTCCTAATACTGTTTCATCAAATATTCTAGTTCGAGTTACAGTACATACAGGTCCTGGATCAATTGAATGATCAGTACCACCTAGAATATCAAAAAATCGTTGACATAGATTTTCAAATGCTGGATCTACTTGTTGGTTTTCTATTTCCATAGTATATTCCTCCTAAAATTTTATAGGATTATCTTCCTAAAATTGCAAAAGACAATATATTCTATGCTAGCAATCTAATAACTCCTTAGACAATTGTGAAAGATTAATAGAGAACCATAGCAAATTATTCAATGTACAAACTATATTTTAAATTATGTTACACAATAAAGTTATAGACATATAATAAGGGGCACTTTAAACATGTCTTTTTCTCAGTTAAATAATGAGAGCAATCAACATATAAATGTCGATTGCTCTATTAAAATATTCTCTACTAGATTATAAGAGTGATTGTTTTCGTATTTTTTCTATTGAGAAATGAGTTGTTTTTCATACCGCCTGTTCGCATTATCTTCTGTCAAAAATGAAGTTGTGTAATGAATAATATTCCCGTTATCATACGTAAATATATGCTCTAACTTAGTTTCTTCTGTTAATACTATCGGTAAGTATTTTGGTAAATTGCTAACTACACCTCTATTATCCTTATTTAATATCCAATCAATTTCTTTCCATTCTAATAATCCTTCCGCCGTACTTACTGGTGTGTCCATATGTACTCCATCTGGCAGGTCAGCAAGGAATACGTACATTCCTTCACGCCCCTGAGGCTCGTCCTTGCTTTTAAAAACTACATTCCCTTTATACGTTACACTTGGAAAATCTATGCCTGTTTCCTCAAGCGTTTCTCTAATTATTCCTTCATATGGCGTTTCATTATCTTCAATTTTTCCACCAACACCATTCCACATTCCCATATTTGGCTTTTTATTTCTATTCAATAAGAGTATTTTATTTCCTTTTCTAATGAAACAAATTGTGTACTTATACATACGTTTCTTTCCTTTCTTTTTCCCCTCATCTAAAAATTTAAACAGCATTTTGATTAGACTTGCTGCATAAAAAAATTCTTATTATACAAACAACTGGTTTTTTAATGAGGTATTTTGCTCATTTTTATTCAAAAACATTCTCCTTACAATCATATCTCACATAATATATTGTACAACTTTCGTTTCAGAAAGGAGTGTTCAAAATCGATAACATAAGCAGCGAATTTTTAAAACAATTTTACGATAGTCGCGTCTGGTTATATGATACACATTGGCTTGGGATCCCCATTCTCAAACTTCCCTCTGATCTTTTTTTGTATCAAGAAATGATTTACGAATTAAAACCCGATTTAATTATTGAATGTGGCACTTGTTATGGTGGTAGCGCACTGTATTTAGCTTCTATATTAGATTTAATTGGAAAAGGTCACGTTCTTACTATCGATATATTTCCACAACCAAATCGTCCATCCCATGATCGTATTACGTATTTAACAGCTTCTTCTGTTTCAGTAACCGCTGTGCAAACAATATTAAGTATGCGTAAACCTGATGATGTGATTTTAGTTATTTTAGATTCAGATCATAGTAAAGAGCATGTAGCAAAAGAATTGTTGCTTTATAAATCTATCGTTACTAAAGGCAGTTATATTATAGTAGAAGATACATCTATTAATGGAAATCCTGTTTCTCCTGATTGGGGACCTGGCCCAATGGAAGCTGTTGAAGAATTTTTAGCTACAAACAACAATTTCATAATCGATGAATCTAAGCATAAGTTTTTCATATCATTTAACCCAAAAGGTTTTTTAAAGAAGATAAAGTGAAACGTTAATAAGTGGGGATAGAGAAGCCCCACTTATTCTATGATCTTCATTTTTGAAAAAGGATAATATACAAATTCCACTTTGCCTATTATATTATCTTCTTCAATATATCCTAAACCGTTTCGACTATCTCTACTAAGTTCACGATTATCTCCCATTACAAATAATTTATTTGGTGGGATTTTTGTCTTTTGAAAGTTATAAAACACTTGCGTATTATTGAATAAATCTTTATTTGTATACGGTTCTTCTTGTTTTTTATCATTTACATATACAGATCCATTCGTTATGTTAATTACGTCACCAGGAAGTCCTATTACTCGTTTTACATAATATTTCGATTCATCCTCTTCCTTTATAATGACAATTTCTCCATGCTCTAAATCGGAAAAGCGTACTGCTGCTTTATTTACAAATACGTAGTCTTCTTCATATAAAGTCGGTTGCATCGATTTCCCTTCCACTTTACATAAAGTAAAAGAATGATAAGCTATTACCAAAACAAACACGAAGAGTATGTATTTCCCCCAACCTCTCTTAATCTCCTGTTTCATATCCATTCCCACCTTATTCAAACGCTTTTTAAATCAAAAATATATCACTGCACCATATGTCTCAATGCAGTGATATTATTTTTACTGGGCCTTGTTCGGCTGCTCTACTGGGACTGGATTTCCACCTACTCTTTTCGCTTTCAATTCAAAATACGCATCCAAAATCTCTTTACCAATCGCGGAATTAATTCCTGATTTATCATCATTCACCCATGGTACAACAACTGAAAAAGCTACTTCCGGATCAGCATCATACGGCGCATAACCGGCAAGAGTTAAATTATAACATTTTTTTCGATTATTGTTTTCATCTCTTCCAATTTCACTTTCTCCACCATACACAGTTTCAGCTGTCCCTGTTTTTCCAGCTGGTTTATATGGTAATCCTTTAAACGTTGCAGTACCTGTTCCGTCATTCTCTTGAAAAACTCTTCTAAATCCTTCTTTTACATGATTAATATATGAAGTGTTCATATCTACTCGATTTAAAATAACTGGTTCAATAGATCGAATAACTTTTCCAACATCCTCTGGTCTATGTGGTTGCTCTCTCACTTCTTGCACAATTTGCGGTTTCATTCGGTAACCACCGTTTGCAATGGTTGAAATATATTGAGCAAGTTGAAGCGGCGTATATGTATCGTATTGTCCAATCGCATAATCAAGTAAAAAACCCGGTATGTTATCCGTTCTACCCATTTGACCAATCGATTCATTCGGCAAGTCAATACCAGTCGGTACACCTAAACCAAATTGTCTAAAATAGTAGCGCATTTTATTAAATGTCTCTTGTTTAATGTCTAATGGATTGTTTGGCACATAATTTATACCTGCCATCTTTAATGCTGTATTAAACATATATACGTTTGATGAAACTTGTAAAGCTCTTAAATCATCAATATCACCAAAGTCTTTCCACGATTTCTTCGGCTTAGAGCTTCCTTTAAAATACATGGGTGCATCAAAGAAATGCGTATACGGCTTAATTGTGTCAGCTTGATAACCGGCTAATAATGTAGCCCCTTTCACAGTTGACCCTAACTCATAAGAACTTGTCATCGTTCCTAAAGCATAGTCTTCTATTTGCATCCCGCCGCCATCTTTATTTACAATTTTCTTTCCTGCCATCGATAAAATTTGACCGTTTTTCGGATTCATCATTACAACGAATGCACGATCCATCATCGGCTCTGCAGAATGAAATGCTCGTAAATTCTTTTCAAGACTTCCCTCTACTTTTTTCTGTAACTCCATATCCACTGTTAACATTAAATTATTTCCACTTTTTCCTTCGGTTACTTTTTCTGTCCGGATAATATTTCCTGCTTTATCTGTAATGCTTCTAGACTGTTCTTTCGTTCCATGTAATGCGTCTTCATATTGCTTTTCGATGTAGCTCTTACCAATACGGTCATTTCGGTTATAATCACGCACTAAATAATAATCTAATTGTTCCCTTGGTAATCCTTCATTTTCAGTAGAAACGCTACCAAGGATAGAACGAAGTATTTTATCATTTGGGTATTCACGTTCCCAGTCTACTGTCGTATCTACTCCAGGCAAGCTTGCCAATCTTTCACTTACGACTGCATATTCATTTTGACTTACATCTTTTTTAACGATTTGCGGCGTCATTTTATATCCCGCATTCATTTTGCTTTTAATAGCTAGTACTTCTAGGTCTTCTTTTGAAAGTTCGCTTAATTCTTCTTGTGTAATTCTTTCCCTACGTAACTCTTCAACTTTTTTATCTAATTCTTTCCCTTCTATCTCCTGCTTCCTAAATTTACTCTCATCTTCTTTCGTTACTTTTTCTGCTGCCCGCTTTTCATTTAACTGCATCCAAAAATCTTTTTTATCTGTTTCTGTTAACTTGTCTATATCCTCTGGCGACATTTCAATTAACTGTGCTAACTGTCTTGCTACTTGTAAAACTTCTTTCGAATCTACTCCTTTCATTTTCGTATATGTAACGGTTCGTAGTGGTTTGTTATTTACAATCACCTGACCTTGTCGATCAAACATTTTCCCTCTAGGAACAGGTGTACTTACCGTTACGTCTTCCTTTTTGTTCACTTCATTTCTATACGTTTCTCCATCAATGATTTGCACTTTACCTAATTGAATTATAATAGCTGAAAATAAAAGAAAGACGATAAAAAATAGTACATTTAACCGAAAAGGAATATGAGTCTTTTTCTTTTTCGATTGTTTCTTCTGCTCCTTTTTCTGTCTCATTTCGCTCCCTCGCTTCATTCTATTAACATTTCTACGTAGAACCATTATGTATCAAATTTATTTATATGATATATATAGAATTTTATATTAATTATAAAAGAAATAAAAGATTTAATTTTCAGTTTTTTAATTTTATATCCTATTTATTACCATTCCCTTAAATCGTCATAACATGAATTTTCTTCTGAAAGAAAGCGTGTATAAGATTGTTTTTTCATACCATTCATTTACATTTCTCTGTATAGTAACATTAAAAGACACTACTAAGGAGAAAATGAAATGACAGATTCATTTACAATACATACTAATACATCATTTTGTTTAAACTTTATGATTTATATTCAAAATATGTATCTTAACCAAAAAGAGAAAAAGGAAAATTTGAGATTTCCTTACATAGCAAAACAAGTAAATTTCCCTACTGTCTTTGAAGATCATTTCAAGGAATTATGGCATATACTTCGTAAACAAATTGCTAACGACCGATATGATTTACAAATTTTTTATGAGGAAAATAATATCTTTTATGAGAAGCTTTTTGACACTCAATTATGTAATGAGGAATCCTTTAAAGAATTACTGTGTAGTTTTAAAGTATGGTGGACTAGCATAGCAGGTCAGCATTCATTAGAATGTTCTGTAAGTGGGTATAGTACGCAACTTTATAATGATTTAGTTTTATACTTAAAGCAAAACGAAATAGAACCTTTACAACAGCTACATATTAGTTTACTTTATGACGACTGTGTATTCGTTAAAGAAAACATTTCTTCCTATTCTGCTATTTTGCCAACCAAAACATTTTTTATAGGTTATAGAGATGTGGTTGCTACATTATTAAAATGTTTTAAACAGTGATTACCCAAATAAAAAACTGAGGTGAATACCTCAGTTTTTTCGATAACTTATTTTATTGAAGATACCCCTTCAACAAACGCACCAATCTTATTTTGAAAAACAAAATCAAAGTTATACTCTTGTCCTGTTAATTCTTCATTTACTAAAATGGTTGTTGCTCCTACTTCCCTCTTTGCGATTTCCGGGAATGAAGCAACAGGTTGTACTTTTAATGACGTTCCCATAACGATAAGCACATCTGTTTCATATAAACGTTTTATCGCATTTTGATATTGCGGCAATGTATCTCCGTATAAAACAACGTCTGGATTTAAAATGAAATTACACTTCTCGCAGCGCGGCACTTCATGATCTATCATATACTGCAAATCATACCCCGTTTTACACTTCGGACAATGTGCAGTTTGCAGTGTTCCATGTAAATCAATAACATGTTTACTACCACCTAATTGATGTAAACCGTCAATATTTTGCGTTAAAATCGTAATATCTTTCCCTTGTTCTTCTAATTCAGCTAAAAAGCGATGGCCACGATTTGGCTTATATTGATGAAACGTATTGATTTGAAATATTTCTTTATAATGCTTCCAAAATTCTTTCGGGCTTCGGTTATAGTACCCTCTTGATAAATACATCTCCACATTCGCATCAGCATACAATCCATTTGCTGAACGAAAATCTGGGATACCACTTTCCGTACTTGCACCAGCTCCTGTTAATACTGTAATTTTCTTCGCTTTTTCTAAAATCAAACGTACTTCTTCAAATTGTTGCACAAAAATCACCTCTATGTATATTGCTATACTTATTATACCAGTTGTTTACAGGAGGTGTCGTACAATTCATTCTACTTAATGCGTCGTGCCTCCAATTTCCACTATATCTACCTCAACTGTCGTCGTTACTTCAACTGCCAACTCTATCCCTTTACGAATAGTAGAAAGTGACATACTCGGTTGCCCTGGATAATTACTCGCTTGCTCTGGTAAAAACGGAATATGAATAAATCCGCCTTTCATTTTTGTATCATGTTTCTCTAGTTCATGCATAAGACCATAAAACAAATGATTACAAACGAATGTACCTGCTGTTTGTGAAACGGAAGCTGGTATGCCTTCTTCTTGAAGTCTTTTTACAATTGCTTTCATCGGAAGTGTAGACCAATAGGCAGCCGGTCCTTCTTCTACAACCGGTACATCTACCGGTTGATTCCCTTCATTGTCAGCAATTCTTGCATCATCAACGTTAATTGCGACACGCTCTATCGTAATATCTGGTCTGCCTCCAGCTTGTCCGATACATATAATCATTTCTGGATTTAGTTCTTCTATATATTCTTTTAAAGCTTTTATTGATTTATGAAATACGGTTGGGACTTGTTTACTAATAATCTTGTACTCTCCGATTGTTTTTTCATGCAAACTTTTTGCGACTTCCCAAGCTGGGTTGATACTTTCTCCTCCGAACGGATCAAATCCTGTTAGCAATACTGTTTTCATAGTTTTCCCCTCCTCATTAGAAACGATATACAAGGCCGTACATAATAAACATATTGATGATAAAGATGGAAAGAGCAATTGGTACTTGTGCTTTAATAACCGCATTTTTATCTTTTAGCTCTAAAAGCATTGCCGGAACGATATTAAAGTTTGCTGCCATTGGAGTAAGCAATGTTCCACAATATCCAGCAAACATACCGAGTGCTGCCATAATTGCCGGGTTTCCTCCGTGCATTTGAACAATTAAAGGTAAACCAATTCCGCCAGTAATTACGGCAAAGGCTGCGAATGCATTTCCCATTACGACTGTGAACAGCATCATTCCTAAACAATATGCCATAACAGCAACGAACGGATACTCTGTCGGTAACACTTGTCCGACTAGATCAGAAACGACTTGTCCAACGCCAGACTTCGCGAAAATACCGCCAAGTGCCGCTAACATTTGTGGTAATATAACAGCCCAGCCGACAGCTTGTAATAGTCTGCTTCCTTCTTGTACAGGCGTTGTTATTTTCGATTTTGTAATACGCATCGCTGCAACGAATGCAAGTAATGCCCCTAGTGCTAATGCTACTAGCGTTACTTTATCTGGATCAACAAGGGAAACATTTCCCCATTTGATTTTGCCTAACGTTAACGTACCGATAATTGTAAAAATAGGAATTAATAGTGCAGGCATAAAAATTTTATTTTTTAATTTCTCAGCATGTTTCACACGTTCTTGTACCGGTACTTCTTTCTCCTCTGATTTTGTTACTTTGTTTAGTGAAGCTAACACGACCATAGCGAGCACGATACAGCCAACGTAAAACGAAGGGATTACATTTCCGAATAAAAACGTAACTGCAAATAACGCCCAAAACAAGCTAGAACCAAATCGATTTGGATGTTGACGATCAAATGCAATACGAACAGCGATAAAGGCAACGATTATACCTAATACGTAATAGATTGTATCCATTGTAATAATATTCATCTTATATTGCCTCCTTCTCTTCTTTTTCTTTTGCTGTCATCGTTTTCGCTATATATTTATCAAATCTTCTAAATCTGATCCAGCTGACGATAAGTGCAGATATTGCAGTTGGAATACCCCAAAGTGCCATATCCCATACACCGACATGCATACCTACTGAATCGAAGAATCCTTTCATTAATAAAATGGCACCAGTTGCGATAAAAATGTCTTCTCCGAAAAACCAAGCAGTATTTTCCGCAGCGGCTGCATTCGCTTTAATCTTTTCTCTTAACTTCTCAGGAAGCTTACCGTATTTACCTTGCGCAGCCCCTTCTGCCATAGGTGCAACGAGCGGTCTTACTGTTTGTGCATGACCACCAATGTTCAGTCCAAGTGCTGCTGATGATTCTCTTATCGTAAAATATGACATTAATACTCTTCCAGTTGTTGCACCTTTTGATTTCGTTATAAGCGCTTCTGCTCTTTCTTTTAAACCGTAACGCTCTAAAATTCCGATTACAGGTAAAGTTAATATAATTGGCATAGACATATATCTATTTTCTATGAAAAATTTACCGAACATGCTAATGACATCATAAAAGCTTAATCCTGAAACCATACCAGTAACAATACCTGCAACCATAACGACTAATAGTGTATTTAATCTAAATAAAAAGCCCACTGCAACAAGTAATATCCCGATTAATTTCACCAATTCCAACACTTCCCCTCATTATTTTATTTCGGTGCGCATATAGAAATCTTATTATTTTCGAATGTTCTGTATATTTTGTTCGCAAATTGTACAGCTTTCTCTCCATCACCATGTAAACAGATCGTCTGCGCCTGAACTGCTACTTTCTCACCATTCACCGAATTTACATAACCTTCTTTCACCATTTGAAGCACTTGCTTTATCGCTTTATCTTCATTTTTTATAAGCGCATTTTCTTCCGTACGACTCGTTAATGTGCCATCTTGCTTATACGTACGATCTGCAAAAGCTTCTTGTACGAGAGTTATATTGTATTTTTCCGCAGCCTGTATAAACACCTCACTATTTGCTAATCCGTAAAGTAATAGACTTGGATTCATATGATGTATTGCCTTTGCGATTGCATCTGCAATTTCCGGATTAGTTGCCGCCATATTATATAGAGCACCGTGTGGTTTCACATGTTGCATCTTCCCGCCAGCTGCTTTTACAAAAGCGTCTAATGCACCAATTTGATATAAAACATAATCGTATACTTCACTTGCTGAAACGTTCATGTTCCTTCTACCAAATCCAATTAAATCTGGAAATCCGGGATGTGCCCCTATCGCAACGTTATGTTGCATTGCCTTTTCGACTGTTTGCCGCATAACGGACGGATCACCCGCATGAAAACCGCAAGCAACGTTTATAGAGGAAACGAACGGAAGAATTTCATCATCATTCCCCATTTTATAAGCGCCAAAACTTTCTCCTAAATCACAATTTAAATCAATTGTAGTCATGATACTTCCCTCCTGCACTCAGCTTCGTAAAGCGATGAACTTTTTTAATAGATTCATATTTACTTCTTTTTCTATGTACAATTGTTCCGCTTCTTCAAGCGTAATATTCTCAAACCATACATAGTCCCCTGGTTTTAACTGGGCAAGAAGAGGTAAATCTACTGAAATGATATTTCCCATTCTCGGATAGCCACCTGTCGTTTGCCTATCTGCCATTAAGATAATCGGCTGTCCGCCATTTGGAATTTGAATGGTCCCATATGTAACTGGACTCGATAAAATCTCTTTTTCAACGGCTCTATTTAAAATTTCTCCTTCAACCCTATAACCCATACGGTCAGCGTAATTAGATACTTTATACTCTTTCGTAAAAAAGGCCTTTTTGCTTTCTTCTGTAAATTGATCATATTCAAAACCAGTTATGACGCGAAGTTTAGGATACTTCTTATATTTTGGTAGTACGCTACTGCTAATTGCCCATTTCGTTTTTATTCTCTCATCTTTTTGTAAGCCTTGCATGAAACGATGAGCCATTTCTGATCTTTCCCCAAGTTGAAAATAGTCTCCTTTTTTCAGCATTCTTCCTTCCATACCACCAATCGCAGCACGTGTGTAAGTACTTTTGCTTCCCATCGTACGATCAATATGGATACCACCTGCAAAAGTCACATACGTTCTGCAACCACTTTTCACTTTTCCAAAGCAAAGCATACTACCTTCTTCTGCTAAAATGGGACGCCACAATGGAATACGTTCCCCATTCAATAACGGTTCCATATCCGCTCCACCAATCGCAAGTAAAGTCGTTTTCTTTATTAACAATTTCGGTCCCATAATCGTCATTTCGAGTCCCGCTTCATTTTCTTCATTACCAACTAACATATTGATCATCCGAAGTGCACTTTGATCCATAGCCCCGCCAACAGGTACGCCGTATTGTTGGTAATGAGATCGTCCTAAATCTTGGACTGTTGTAAACATACCTGCATGCAAAACTTCTACATCCATTCTTTAGCCCCCTCAAGTGATATGTACTCTTCCTTCGTTATTGGGATAAATCGTAAATACATACCGCTTTGAATAAAGGTCGGTGTTTCTTCTTCCGGATTAAATAAGGAGATTGGTGTTCGGCCAATAATATTCCATCCACCCGGTGTTTCAAGCGGATAAATACCTGTTTGATTTCCGCCAATCCCTACCGAACCAGGAGAGATTTGTAACCGCGGTATTTCTTTTCTAGGTGTTTCTAGTTCTTTTGATAGTCCTCCTAAATACGGGAACCCTGGTGTAAAGCCTAACATATACACAAAATACGTTGTTTCACTATGTATGCGAATGACATCTTCTACTTGTAAACCGTGATAATGTGCCACCTCTTCTAAATCAGGTCCATATTCTCCCCCGTAGCAAACGGGTATAGAAATATGTTTCACATCTCGTTTCAGCTCTTCCTTATACGTATCTAACATTCTAGCTATGTATTGGCATACGTAATCATACGGTCTTATCTTTCTATCATTTCCCTTCCATACTTCATACAAATTATAGTAAACGGCCAATGAAGTAAATGACGGAACGCATTCAATCATTCCTGTAAACGGATGTTGCTGCAACACTTGAAATAGTCGTTGTACTTTTTCGTATACATCCATCCCGATTTCTTCACCAAATGTAACAATAATTGCTTGATCCCCTAACGCAGAAAATTTCATCCTACTCCCTCTTTCTATGCCAAAAAGCCGAGTTCTTTCGAAATGCGATTCGCTGTCTCTTTCACCTTAGCGATAAAATATGAAATGTTACTTTCGCTGTACTCAATTGCTAATCCTGAAATACTAATGCCTGCTACAACCGTTCCGTCGCTTGCGAAAATAGGCGCTGCTATAGCTGCTGTATGATTTTCTAACTCCGAATAACTAATCGTATGTCCTTCCTTTTTCGCCATTTGTAACACTTCTAACAATTGTTCCTTATCTACGATTGTTCCATCTGCAAACTGTTTTAAATCCGTTTCCTCTATGTATTTCTGTTTCTTTTCCTCTGAGAAATACGATAGTAAAATTCTCGGACATGCACCAGCATAAAGTGGCGCTCTTCTTCCAACCGCTGTATATACACGTACAGGCTGAACGCCTTCCATCTTTTCCACATAAATCGCGTCATTACCATCTTGAATAATTAAATTAACTGCCTGCCCTAAACTATCTCTAAGCTCTTTCATATATGGAAACGCAATATTTCTTACTGATAATCTTTGTGATACAAGTTGACCAAACCGTAAAAAAACGACTCCTAAATGATATTTCCCCTTTTCGTTTTTTTGTAAAAACTCCATTTCTTCTAACGAGCCAATTAAACGATAAACAGATGTTTTCGGCATACTTGTAAGCTGAACCATCTCTGTTAAACTGAGTTCTTCATGCTCATAAAACAACTTTAAAATATCCATTGTCTTAACTGCCGTTTTATTTATACTCATTCTATCTCCTTCTTGTTCCGAATTACGGAACTTAAATTCCATTTTTCGAAACAAACATATAATTTTAAATTATAAAATATTCTTTCAATTCTATCAATATATTTTTCAGCTACTTAATCTTTATGTAAAGTGAATACAAAATAAATTTTAGAAATAATGATGCTTCTCTTTCAAAAGCTCAAGTTATAGCAAAACCAAACGTTTAAATAAATAGGCATAAAAAAAGTATGGAAGAATATTTCTCCCATACTTCTTTCTTTATAGCGCTCTTACTTGTTTCAACGGCCAGAAAACAGCTTGTCCTTTTCCGACAATTTCATCTTCTGAAATAAATCCAAACATACGACCGTCTTTAGAAACTTCACGATTATCACCTAATACAAACACTTGGCCTTCTGGCACTTTCGTTTTTCCTGTAATTTGTTCTAACGTAAAGTCTGGAGTTAATACACGGCCTGCTGCTTTTTCTTTAAACTCTTTTAAATATGGTTCTTCCATCGCTTTGCCGTTTACATATAAAACATCATTTTTATACTCAACTGTATCGCCTGGTAAACCAATTACTCGTTTTACTAAATCATATCCTTCTTTTCCATGGAAAACGATAATATCAAAGCGTTCTAATCCACTTATACTATAACCAATCTTATTGACGAGAACTCGTTCGTTATTTTCTAAAGTCGGCATCATCGATTCGCCTTGTACTAATGACGGTGTAAATAAAACACCGCGAATAATTGCGATTAATACAAGGGTAAATCCTATAGTTTTCGCCCATGAGAATAATTCTTTCTTCGTATTTTCCTTCATCGTTTCTCCTCTTTCTTAATTGTTTATTGTATGATTTGAACTAATTCTTGTACTAAATTAGGATCAATTTCAGCAAAACATGATTTCCCTTCTCTTACCGCTGTACCGACATGAGCTTGCGAAATTCCAGTTTCATTTAGCAATTGCTTTATATTTTCTTTCGTTACACCAGCTCCAACAACAAGTTGAATTTGACCCCCGCTTACCTTTTGCATATCTGTAAGCACCGGAATATTATCAACTATATTCCCTTGTCCACCTGAAGTTAAGACGTGAGTCACTTTATGAAACTTCTTTAACGTTCTCATCGCTTCTACTGGATTTTCTATGTCATCTATTGCACGGTGATATGTGACATTTATCCCATCTACCACAGATAATAAATCCACTAGTTTCTCTTCATCCACTTCATTTCTTTCATTTAATACACCTAATACAACACCAGCTACTCCTAATTTCTGAGCAACTACAATATCCTCTTTCATCATTTCAATTTCTTCTTCCGTATATGTAAAAGACTTCGCATGCGGCCGAATCATAACGTGAATCGGTATTTGTACTGCTTCTACCGCTTTTTTTATAAATGCATAACTCGGCGTTAAACCGCCTTCTGTATAAGATGAAATTAATTCAATTCGCTTCCCGCCAGCTCGTTCAATTCGTTTCACATCTTCTAAACATGTTGCAATAACCTCTAGCATGAGATGACCTCTTTTCGTGCTTTTTTCTTATTATACAGTAGGTGAAATAAGAAGCATAGTATTCTCCTATAAAACGATAAAAAGAAGAATGAAAAGAAAGATTTTTTCATTTGATAACATTTACTTTACGCTCATTCGTTTCCTCTCCAGAACCGGGGCCGTATTATTTATCCGCTTATAATGCAGATGGATTTGAAAGTAGTATGAGACTTCTGGTACAGCCTGAATAATAGGAAAAAGGAGTAACCTCTAGAACTTCATACTAGATGTCACTCCTTTTTATTTTATAAAAATACTAGGTTTCTCCTATATATTTAGTTATTTTTCTTAACTACTTCATTATAATAGTGGCTAAAGGCCTCTACTAATGCATCAACGGAAGCATACAGTTCTTCTGGTGTATTATCTACCCCTCCCATTTCAATAAGTAATGCATTTGGAGAAAGGTCTTGATTATATACTCCGTTCCCGCTTTTACGATCTTTAATAAAAATTCCTCGGCTTAAACCGTAATACTTCTCGTCTAAATATGAATTTATTGCCGTTACTATTTTTTTATTTTTTTCAAAGCTAGGATTCTCTCGTCCTAAAATAAAATAGAGCCTCGCATAATTCTTTCCGTTAATATTTTTTGTTGTAATATTTTTTCGTGCATCATCTCTATGAAGGTCCATTGGAAACATAATATTTTTATCTTGCGCTAATTTATCTTGTAATATTTGACGAGATCCTTTGTAAGATTGGGCCCAGTTTAAATTTTTATTTCGCAGAAAGTCCCTCATATTTGTCGTATCATGTGAAACCCCTATTCCTTTCTCTTCTAACTTTTGTTTTAAATAGTTTCCAACAAACGTAATATTCACTTCATTATTTGTACTAGAGGCATCATTAGGTTTAGTGGCACCTGGAATGAGAGGAATAAACGACTCCCAACTATGTGTATGATAAATAAAAACTTTATTTTCACCGTTATTTTGTGTATTTGAATTGTTTTCTTTCTCACTCTTTGGGTGTTTAACAGCAGTACCTTTATCTTGAATATTCTCTAAAGGAATGCTGGATTCTTCAGGAATGTTCGTATAATCTGTCCCTTCCCCTGCAATTAATATTTCCGAATAAAATTGATTCATATTAGGGAGTTCCCTCGTTAATAAACTACGGAGATCATTTACATTAATGTTTGTAGAAAGTGATAGTAAAAAAGATTCTAAAGACGCTCTTCCTTTTTCTTTATGAAATTCTTCTGCAAAATAACGATTTTCACTGCCTATCATATACATAAGGCCTTTCGTAGAATTCGTTCCTAATAATTGATTAACATAATAAGATTTAAATACGTTTGAATTACTAGAAATGAAGAATGAAGTGAGAATACATATAATTGTGAATAAAATACATATCATTACATACTTTATATTAAATACTTTCAGTTTCACTTTATTCATTTTATATCTCCCTTCATTTACTATATTCTTACGCATAATTTTCAATGAATATGATTACTAATTTAATAGAATCGTCTCAACTACTATTTTTTCAGCTAATCTCTTTCCGTAAAGCAAGTGAGGTTAATTTGCCGTGCGCAAATTTCACCAAAGATTTTAAAAGAAATGAAATAACCTGAGTCTACATTTGTATGGACTCAGGTTATTTCATTTCTTTATTTTCCATGTTAATGCCTAATTGGTCTTTCAAGAACTTCATACCTTTTTTTGTAAGATGGACAGCCCGATTCTTATCCGTTTTTGTAATCCATTCCTGTTCAAAAAATAGTTTTGCTATTGCAGATCCTAACCAACCAGAAATATGGTAGCGTCGTTCACTCCAATCAAGACAAGGTTTTGCAAATATCCTTCTCTTTATATTTGCCGTTTCAATATTTATCCCAAAATTCAGAAACCATTGTTTACCTTGTTCCGTTACAATGTATTCTCCTTCCTTTAAAATTATAAATTCCCTATGTAGTAATTTTTCAGTTATCTCTACACCGAGTCTGCCTGCAAGATGATCATAACAAGTTCGAGCATAACGAATTCGTTTTAGTTGATCCGATTGTTTTAAAGAACGAACTTGGACTGTTGGTGCAATTGTTCCTAACTTTTCAAGAACTTCTGCTACCTCTTGATTAGCAAGTCTATAATAACGATGTCTACCATGTTGTTCAACTGTAAGTAGATTCCCCTCTACTAATTTAGAAAGATGAGAACTAATCGTTGGATGTGACACTTTTGCCTTATAAGCCAATTCGCTAGCAGGTAGTGCCTGATTATTCATTAAACAATCTAAGATGATTGCTCTTGTAGGTTCAGCAATGAGTTTAGCTATATATGAGATATTCGGATATACATTCATATTTCGATGATACCCTAACTATTTAATTGATACAATTATTTTAAGTTTAATAGTAAAGGAGAATGTATTATGAATGCAATTGATCTTAGTATACTAAATTTAAAAGAAACGAGAAGGCGCTCAGAAAAATTATGGAATTCTCTTCCCGATACTTTTCTTAATTGGAAGCCTGATCATGAGGCTATGTCCTTTGGTGAAATGATTCGTCACGTATGGAGCTCAACTTTTTACTATCATATGATTTTAAAAAACAACGGCTCAATAAACGACGTACATATCCCGTATGATGACGAGCCGATTACTTGTGTTAAAAAAGAAATTGAATTAGCGCAATCATGTTTTGCCGATTTCATAGAATATGTTCAATCAATAAGCATAGCAGATCTAGATTCAAGACTTATTGATCGAAGCGATGTTGGCTATCAACGATATTTAGGCGATATGCTATTACGAATTGCTTATCATGATGCGGTCCATGCAGGTCAATTTTTACAATATTTACGAATGGTAGATTTGGAAAGACCTTTAATTTGGGATTAGATAAGACAAATGTTTACAACGCTTCTATACTGGCATTATAATAATACGCAGCCAATTATCTAACTAGTCAAAATCCTTTTCGTTAGTTAAAAAAAGAGCAGTTTAGTTGTTGTACAATAATTAATATATGGGGATGATCACGTGAAAAAGCACTCTGAATTAAAAAAGCATTTATGTGCACTAGAGGAAAAACTATTAGAACCTAAAACTCGTACAAATCCAGCTGAACTGGACAAGTTACTTGCAGACAATTTTTTGAGTTTGGAAGTTCAGGAAACGTTTGGTATAAGAAGGACTCTGTTGGTGGAGATGGACTTAGTGTAAGAGAAATGACTCTTTCTAATTTTGAAATATACCCTATATCGGACGATACAGTGTTGGCAACATATCGTGTAAGAGATGAAACTAGAATGCAGAATACTTTGCGAAGCTCCATTTGGAAACTGATAGAGGGAAGATGGCAAATGTTTTTCCATCAAGGAACACTCACAAAATCATGATGATTATTTATATTTAAACGCTGCATTTTAAACTAGTATATCAATCGAATAAAAGCACGCGTTCGATTACTAATCAAACACGTGCTTTCAAAACAACTATATTGTACATAAACAATAAAATTCAAGCTAAAAAACTACGACCGAAACACCGCATCTGCAAGCATAGATAGTGTTGCATCATCCATCGGCGGATTGTGTAGTCCTGCTCTAACGTTTAAATAGTAACGGTGAAGCGGATTTTTTTCTGATAAACTTTTTGCTCCTACGACGCGCATTGATTTATCCACTATGGATATCGCCGCATTTGTTACGGCGTATTTCACTGCCGCTAATTCTGCTTGCAGTGACAGTTTATCTTCTGCCTCATCGTATTTTTTCGCAATTTGATATAAAAAGACGCGAGCTTGCATAAGCTCGAGTTCTAATTCTCCAACTAATCTTCTAACATTCGGTAATAAACTAATAGAATGGTTTAAACTATTTGGTTTGTATGATCCCGCAAACTGAACTGCATAATTTCTTGCTGATTGTGCAATTCCTAAATAACATGCTGGTATATGTAACAACCAGCCAATACCCTTTTGTTTCACTTTCCCGCCTTTTACATCCGTAAAAAAACGGTTGTCTATCTCTACATTTTGTAAGACAAGGTCGTGGCTAGCAGTCCCTCGCATTGCAACGCTATCCCACGTTTCTTCAATGGATACACCGATTGTATTTCTTGGAATGACAAACTCACCAACTTCTTCTTTGCCCTCCATACTTGCTGAAATAATAAAATAATCAAGTACTGGCGCCATCGTTGTAAAAGTTTTCCTTCCATTTATAACCCACTTCTCGCCTTGTTGAACCGCTATTGTTTCTGGTTTACCGCCACGCGTCGGGCTCCCTGTTTTCGGTTCTGTTGCTGCCCTATTAAAGAGCGCCCCATTTCGCACTTCTTCGCAAAACCATTTAAACATCTCATCATTCCAAGAGCGATTTTCCGCTAGTTCTTTCACAATGCCAAGATGCCAGCCAATCGATAAGGCAGTAGCCCCGCAGCCTTCCGCAATTTTCTCTTGAAATAGAACGAAGTCATATAAAGAAATCGCACTACCACCAAATTCCTTCGGTAACGTTAATTTCGTATATCCGATATTTTTCAAATCATTTATATTTTCATACGGAAATGATCCTAATTCACTTAGTTGATGCTCCCTTTCCATGAACTTCGGAATCAATTTATTTATTTGTTCAATAATGAAAGATTGTTTTTCTGTTTCAACAAATGAGAGTGCCATACTATAATCTCCTTTATGCTCGATTCTTAAACCGTTCATTTTGTCATTATGATTATATGAAGCTACCTCTCTATTGTTTCACTATTCCGATAAAAATACAATGTTTTTGACTAATAAGAAAAGTTCCTATTGAAAAATAGATTCTTTCCTTATTAGTCTCCCTTCAATGCCTTTAATGGCAACGAGGTTACATATCCAATATATGAGAATAATTCTTTAAAGAAGAATGGGATTTCTGTATCTAACGTTTTATATGCTGATGTCGGCGTTGGTGAAGCATACGCTTCAATATTAATATGTTTTGCGATTCTCATTGCGCGTTTCATATGAAGTGGATCACTTACAATCGTGTATGTGCGTATTCCGTTCTCTATTCCAACTTCCTTCGCATTCTTTAAATTTTCTTCAGTGAAAAGGGATTTTGTTTCAATCAAAATATCTTCCTCTTTTACACCTTGTTTCATTGCATATACTCTTGCAGTACGCGCTTCCTCAAGCTCTGCCTCGAACTTTGTACCACCTGTAAAAATAATCTTTTTAATATTTCCGTTCTTATATAAAGAAATCGCATGATTAATTCTTTCTTTAAATACAGGAGATGGTTTTCCATTCCAAGAAGCTGCTCCTAGTACGATACCAGCATCCGTTTTCACGCTATCATCTGTTTTAAAACGATAACTCCAAATATCGTAAGCTGCATAACTTACATATAAAATAGCAGAACAAATCATTAGTAAAAATACTTGAAAGATTCGTCTTTTCTTACTCTTCTTATTTTCTTTCATTTGTAATTGCCTCCGTACATCATCCATACTTCTATAAAAAAACATTTATATCAAATCGTTTTGTTTGAGTTTATTTAAAAGAAGGAACTTTACTTGTTATTTATGTATAAAAGGGTTTTCATTTAAAATTGAGGATTATCAATTCATTTTCATTTGCGGTTTTCATTATATGTTTTAAATTCATAAGTTTATTACCATACAACTACATTGTAACGAATTTTTTCTCAGAAGGGAACGATGAAACAAAAGGAATTAAAATAAAGTAGCATTTTGTAAGAAAAAAGGTATATTTTTCATGTATCACAAACAATATACCTTTCAAAACACGAATTATAGCTTTTCTTTATACAACTCTAATTTTTCTAACAATTGTTTTTTCACATCTGGCCATTCACTCGAGATAATACTGTACACAACTGCATCTCTCACATAACCATTTGGTAATTTTCTTTCATTTCTAAGCACACCCTCTTTTACTGCGCCTAACCTTTCAATTGCTCGTTGTGCTTTTTCATTTCTTGCATCCGTCTTAATTTGTACCCTGAGCATATGCAGTTTTTCAAAAGCATACTGGAGAAGCATATACTTACACTCTGTATTGATACTCGTACGCTGGACACTTGGATGATACCACGTTTGTCCTAACTCGACTGTTTTATCTTCCACTGAAATATTATATAGACGTGTACTTCCTACAATCGTATTCGTCTGTTGATCCACTACAACGAAAGGGATTTGCGTACCCTTTCCATAACCTTGTATCGCTTTTTGCACATATTGCTGCATATCTTGCACACTATCCATTTTAGAGATTAAATACGCCCAAATATCTCGATTTCCTTCTACAATCGAAAACAAAGTTTCGACATCATTACCATCCATTAACCGTAGCTTTGCTCTTTCGTGAATCATTTCCATTTGTAAGCCCCCTTTTTCTTACTATATCATAGAAATATACATTTTATTATACAGATATTTAAATCAAAGTTTTAATACCTTCTTACATAATAATCGGCAAAAACCTCTAACAAATACCGTGTACATCCCATTATAGCAAGCCGAATTTATATTGGTTTCATTTCATGTAAGGTTTTTCTTTTTCTAAAGGTCTATATACGTTCTTTAAAAATTTGCATACCAAAAACGCTATTCTTTCTACAAAAAGATTCTTTTTTTTCATTTATGAATCAATTTTTCAGCTTAATAGTATGGATAATTCTGGATTAAACCCAAAAAATACTATATAATAATAAAGTGAAAATTTTACAGTTAATTCATATGGGGTAAATGGGAGGATATAAACATGCTAGATCAAATTACTTGGGGAACGCCAGGAAGCTTATTATGCTTAGGATTCTTTTTTGCAGGGTTAGGAATTTTCTTAAGAAGTATTACGTCATATTCGAAAAACAAATAAAACATCAAAAAAGTATACATTTTAAAGTATTTAATTGATAAAAACACTAAACAAAAGAATCCTTCCTTTTATAGAAGGATTCTTTTTTATACCTTTCCCCTTTTTAAAGCAACAAATAAGCAATCGGTGTAATGATAAGCAACGTTAATATCGTTCTTTGTACATAGAGAATAATAAGTTCCGATACTTTTAACGGAATATCTGTAGATAAAATACAAGGAATGGAAGCTGAGAAGAACAATATAGATGATACCGAAACAACCGCAATGACAAACTTTGTCACAAGTGGTGCACTTACAACTAAAAGAGAAGGTAAAAACATTTCTGCGATACCAACGGATGCCGCTTTTGCAGCTAGTTCTGCTTCTGGTAATTGTAAAGCCCACGTAAATGGATAGAAAATATAACTGATCCAATCAAATATTGGCGTGAATTTCGCTAAGACGATACCAATTAATCCTACTGACATAATAGATGGCAAAATTCCCATTGTCATAATAAAACCATCTTTTAAATTCAATGCGATATTTTTCATAATACCCGGTGCAGATTTCGATACTTCTAGCGCATCTTCCCAAGCACGCTCTAACATTTTCTCCTTATAAACGGGCTCTGGGAACCCTTCTTCTGTTACATATGTATCTGGTTTTCTACTAAGGGGTGGAAGTCTTACGGTGATAGCAGTTACGATGAATGTTACAACGAGAGTCGTCCAAAAATAAACATTCCATAAATGCATGATGTCTAATGTTTTTGCGATGATGATCATAAATGTTGCGGATACTGTAGAAAATCCTGTAGCGATAATGGCCGCTTCTTTTGTCGTATATTTTCCTTCTTTATATACGCGATTCGTAATTAATAAAGCCAGTGAATAACTTCCCACAAAGGACGCAACCGCATCAATTGCTGATCGTCCAGGTGTTTTCCATAACGGCCTCATAATCGGACGGCAAAACGTACCGATAAATTCAAGTAATCCATACCCGACTAATAATGCTAAAAAAGCCGAACCAATCGGAACGAGTAAACTTACCGATATTACTAGTTTCTCATACAAAAACGGCCCAACATCTGGCGCAAAGAACCAAGCTGGCCCTACTTTCAAACAATATAATACACCGAAAACGACGCCAACCACTTTTAAAATCGAAAAGCAAATATCTACGATAGATGTATTCCATTTTTTCGTATAAAACGGATAAATTGCACCCATTACCATAACGAGTAGTGCGTAATAAGGTACGACGCTCGGAACCGAAGCTCTAGTCCACGACACGATATGATCAATCATTATGGAAGAAGCGCCATTTATCGTAACTGGTACGAAAAACATAAACACCCCAACGAGACTAGCAAGTACAAACCGAAGAATGATGCTCTTCTCACTCCCTGTCTTAATTACATTCCTTTTTAATTCAATTTCACTCAAAATTCGACACCCCCCCATTTATCTAAATATTCTGTATAATTATATTAAATCCCTTCTTTTCATTTGAAAATGACACAAGCAATAATCTTACATTTTTATTGTCAGTCTCCAAAAATTATCATATAATATCTTTCGTATATGTTACATATACTCATTTCAAACATATATTTTGTAACTAAATTATTTCTTTTTTCAATTTACTCTTTAAATTAACCTACATAAAAATAGAAGGAGAATGGAAATTTGAAAACAATAAAAATAACTATGGCAAGTGCGTTGCTATTTGGTGCTATCATCGCTCCATCTAGTTCTTTCGCTGTGAGTGAAACTGTAACACAAAAAAATAATGCGCAATTGGAGAATTACGAAGACGAAGACGATTACTACTATCAATTTCCTGATGTTATTGGCTGGGCAAAGCCGTCCGTTGATTATTTAGTAAAGAAAAAAGTCTTATCTGGCTTACCAGACGGTACATTTGGACCTAATCTTGAAATTGATAGAGCTTCTGCCGCAATTATCATGGCAAAAATATTAAACTTACAAATAGACGCTTCAGCAAAGCCATCATTTAAAGATTCCCAAAAACATTGGGCTACTCCTTATATTGCTGCAGTTGAAAAAGCTGGGATTATTAAAGGCGTCGGGAATGGAAATTTCGAACCTTCTGGAAAGCTAACGAGAGCTGCTATGGCCTCTATGCTTGTTCATGCATATAACTTAGACAAAAAAGCCACTGAAAAACTACCTACTGTATTCCGAGATTTAAAAGGACATTGGAGTGAAAAATCGGCTAATCTTCTTGTTGCTCTTGGTATTTCACTGGGCTATGGTGGTAGTCATTGGTATCCAGATAACACGATTACCCGTGCAGAAGCTGCAAGTTTAGTTGCTCGCACAGACCAATCGAAAGATAAAGAAATTAAATTAAAGCAAGTTACTATGAAACAACATTATTTTATTTATCCTGAAACCTCTCTTCATTCAGGTATACTTGCTGAATATGCACCACAAACCGTTACTGTATTCGATGAATCTGAAAATGGATGGATTAAAATTGCTACGGATCATGGGTTAAAGTGGACACCATTAAAAGAGAAACAAGTATACATTGATAAAAACTTTGTTACCTTTGATAGACCGTCAAGAACAGGATACGTGGTTGGTAAATATCCCCCTCAAACTGTAACAGTTGTTGAAGAAAATAGCATCTGGTTAAAAATTCGCACCAGCGAAGGGCTTCAATGGATGAATCCATATTTAAAAGAGGGTGAAGGAAAAGAACTAACATACATACCACGAACATTTTTCGCTTACGATAGCCCTAATTTTTCTTCTAAAATATCTGGAAAGTATGCTCCACAAGGCGGCATCGAAGAATTAGCTATGGGAGATGACGGATGGGTACAAATTCGTACAGATAAAGGACCAAAATGGATAAACATGTCTTATCTCTTACGTCCAAAGCTCCTCTTAAATGTTCCTGCCATTAATCAATTGCCCGAACTACAAAAAGGAAGTGCAGTTGTTTCACTACAAATGCTTTTAGAATACTATACAGGACGTTCATTAAATAAAGTAGACTTTGCTAATCAAATGCCATTTGATACAACGAGATATCAGATGGAAGAAGGCGGAAAAATTACAGTTTGGGGTGATCCAGACATCGGATTCGTTGGTGACGTAAGAGGAATAAGGTATGGTTACTCTATTAACCCAGCACCATTGAAACAATTACTCGATAAACATGCAAGAGGTACAGATTTAACAGGACAGGATTTCTCTGTATTAGAAAGCTATGTACGTAATGGTAAACCAGTTGTAGCGTGGGTAGGAAACAAAATAACTGCTCCACAACTAGAACAAACTTGGAAAACACCTCAAGGAAAAACCGTAAATGGATACAGAAATGCACATACTATTATCATAACTGGTGTAGATGATCGTAACATTTATTATAATGACCCACTAGACGGTAAAAAAGACCAGCCAATGGTAAAATCCCGATTTGAGCACAGTTATAATCAAATGGGTAAAAAAGCTTTAAGTATCGATTAATCATATAAAAAAGCCTATTTTGATTGTATGATTCAAAATAGGCTTTTTCTATTACTGTCCATAATCATCCACAATTACTTGAATGACACGATACGATTCTTCTGCCACTATCTTATTACTACTCTTATTCGCATCATATGTAATTAACGCCTTCCAAAGTGCCCATCCTCTCGCTCTATTCCACGTTTCTTCATCTATTTGTAGTACTTCTTTACATATCTTTCTACTACTTTTATCAAAAAACGTCCATGACATCGCTGCATCACTTGGCAATCTTACACTCATCCCCTAAGTGAAATGTTCTGTTATCATGCCCACTAAACTTTACAGGTTTCACCTCTAAATGTGTCCATTCAGGAAACTGTTCCCCCTATTAATCTTTTAACTAAACCAGTATCAATTTGATTCATTTACTCTCCCCTTTTCTTTTGAAACTTACTAAATCCATCTGTACTGCCAACATATTCAAAACCATTGCTCTTATAAAAATCATTCAATATGCGATTATGCCCTACACAATCTAGTTTTAAAAACTCTTTGTCATGTTGTATATTCTCTTCTATCCACCGTAACATCCATTCTCCGATTTCGTTCCCCTTATACTTCCGGTTCACCGCAAATCTATGAATATATAATGAATTTGAAACTTCCTCTTTACCAAAAATATATTCATCCCATTCATTTTGTTTAGGAGATACTGTAACTGTACCGATAATTTCATCTTCTTTCGTAACCACATATGTATATTTCTCTCTTATACCTTCTAGTATTTCAGCCGTAGCCTCTCCGCCTAACAGATACTGCCACTGATCTACTTCTTTATGTTGTAGCCACTGCGCTACCTCTTTTAATAGAGTGATAATGTTATCACTTTCCTCTTCAGTAGCGGTTCGAATTGTGTATTCTTTCGTTATGGTGTTTCTCTCCATACTGCCGTTCCCCTTTCAATTTACTACTATACTGACAAACGTGTTCTACCATCATTTTCGTCTGTAACATATTCAACATAAAAACCTTGATTGAGTGCATTTTCATACATCAATTCAATCACTTTTTGATCTTTCGCATAAATTTGTATGTAATCGCCATCTGCTACTAATACGACTATCTCACACTTACTTTCCATAAACTCTTCATATGTTTCAATATCTAGTACTATTTCTCCTTTGAGATATGCTTTTAAATCTGCAAAAATAAGATAATATACGTTGTTTTTAAATAACCTGTTCAAATCCGATCCTTCCATTACACTTGGTTCTTCTGGAAATAACGCTTCATCCAATCCACCACGTGCTACTAAGTATGACTCCTCACTCCCTACCCACCAATCATATGAAGGAATATGAATTGGCTTTAATACTTTCCAAAGTAAATTATTATATTCATTTGGAATTTCTACAAAGATTCCTCTTTTCATATGTTTACTCCTAACATATTTGTTTCCATTTTTGTTTCATACATTATATACGAAATTCAGCTACTATATATAACTTGTATTTCATCACAAAAACCGTCCCACTACTAGTGAAACGGTTTTAATTCCTTAAGCATTCACTTCGTCTTCACAAAATAATATAAAAACCACACCGCATGATTTTGTTCATCGGCAGCTATTCTACGCAGTAACTCTTTCAAATGTGTATCTGATGTCTCATCTGCAATTTCCAAATAAAAATCCACTGTCTTCTGTTCATCTTGTATAGCGAATTCTAATCCTTGTAAGTACGTATTTGGACATTCTTCCGTAATTTGTGGTTTCGGCTGCTGACCAGTTACATTTGTATAGATTTGTACAAACTGATGAAAATGCTTTATTTCATCGTTACGAATTTCAAGAATTTGATTTCGTTCCGCCGCATTTGGGGCCATGTTAGCTAATTTTGCATAGCAATTTATAGCACTAAACTCTCCATTAATTGCTTTCTCAATATCACGAATCAGCTTATCATTTTGCCTATACCAATCATAATCATTCGAATTATACATCGTATCCCCTCCATTATTTCGCATAACATTTTATGCAATTTGAAATAGCAGGAGCATGTATTAAATAAGGAACCGCAAATCCAAACTCTTCTATTCCCTTTAACCTATAAGTTAATAAAAGATAAAAACGCTTCACTCCTAGTGAAACGTTCTTATCTTTTATGCAGTTACTTCCGCTTTATGTTCCTTTACTACACTACGTTTGAAAGCAGTCGCTAAAATAATAACGATACTTACTACGCCTATCCAAACGAGCACTGTTACAGGTGTACTCCAGCTTAACCCTTTTCCGAAGAAGAAGATTTCTCTAAGTCCTTCAATCATAAATCGCATTGGCAACCATGCGTACACCCAGTCTTGGTAAAATGGCGATAACATTTCCGGTGCTAATGATAATAACGGTGCACCGAAGAATAGTAAGAGAGCGAATACACCGATTCCCTTTAGTCCAACTAATGAAAGTACCGCCGATAGCATTAAGAAGAAACTAAACGATGTAATGGCTAAAAATAAAGCCGTATCAGTGAAATTCGAAATATTTAACCCTACCATACCATCCGCAATCCATGTAAGACCAAATCCAATGACAAGTGCCGCGACAGCCCCTGTAATAATTTGTTTTAGTTTTAATACGAAGTTTTCTTTTCTTGTGCCTACTGGCATTTTACTTATCGCAATAAAGATAAGTGCCGCGCTCGCTAAACTTGCAATCCATAACGGTTGAAATAAAGAAATTGGCGAATTACCGTTCGCACTATTTTTTCCGGTTTCATTTACATTTGTCACTTTCTTTGTAATCGGTGTTACTACATTTGAAACTTGATCTGCTGTTAATGTAGCTCCTTTTGCTTTCAGTCCTTCTAATATTTGTTTACGAACATTGTTGTTCATATTATCAACTACAGTATTTAACATTTGTCCTGCCATAGTTGATGCTGCTGTATTCATTCCTTGATTGATGAATATTTCTACTTCTGGCGAAGATGGCTGTGGTGTTCGTAATGATGCTTGTTTTGCGCTAAAGTCTTTCGGAATGACTAATGCTGCATAATACTCTTGTTTATTTAAACCTTTTTGTACGGATTCCTTATTTTTTACTTCTATCCACTTTATCGCAGATTCTTTCTCTGATTTTGATGTCTTTTTCATATTATCAACAATTGTTTTCCCCATGTTTATCTTCGGTTGATTCGGAATTTCTACCCCTTGATCTTCATTTACAACTGCGATTGGTAAGTTTTTCGGCTGAGGTTGAACGGTTGGAAATAATGTTAATGAAAAAATAAAAACTACAAGTAGGGCAATAACTGGTGATAACCATAAAAGTTTATTTTTAAACATTTTCTTTTCTCCTCCTATTATTTGATTTATAATAACCAACAACGTGTTGTTTATTTATATTTTGAATTATATGTTCGAGTTGAACCTTATACAATAATCAAAAATCGTGAATGTGTCGGTTATCATACACATTCTTGAAATGTGTTGGCTGAAATGAAGGAGGGACATTCTTTGCGAGATAGTAATTTAGATTTACGTGTTGTTCGTACGAAAACTGCCATACGAAATGCATTGGTGGAATTAATTGAAGAAAAAGGTTTTGACGCCATTACTGTGAAAGATATTACAACGAAAGCAAACATAAATCGCGGTACTTTCTATGCGCACTATCAAGATAAATTTGATTTAATGACAAAATGCCAAGAAGACATTATGTACGAGTTTTCTAACATTGCAAAAAAAAGATTCCCAGAAGTGATTGCAGATCTTGGATCAAATCCTTCCCCAACAATGCCATTTCTACTTATCACTTCTATTCTTGAATTTCTAAATGAAAATAGTGATTTTATGAGAGCTGTACTTAGCCCAAAAGGAGATTTATCTTTCCAAACAAAACTGAAAGACTTTATGTGGAAAACACTATTTGAAGATACGAATGGCGCTCTCATTGATAAAGAGAACTTACTCGTCCCAAGCCAATACTTAGCTTCTTATATGGCATCTGCTCATATTGGTGTTATTCAGCAATGGTTAAATAATGGACAAAAAGAAACACCTGAGGAAATTGCTCGTATTTTATCAACAATTGCAGTTCATGGCCCTTTTTATGCGGCTGGGTTAAAGAAATAAGTCAACTACATAATAAAGGATCATCCACTATAATAGCGGATAATCCTTTGTTTCATTACAACATTTCAATATACCCTTCTGTTCCATGTACCCGAATTCGTTGCCCATCTTTGATTCGTTTCGTAGCATTCTCCACCCCGACGACTGCTGGTAATCCATATTCACGTGCGATTACTGCTCCGTGTGTCATGAGCCCGCCAACTTCGGTAACTAACCCTTTTATAGAAACAAACAACGGCGTCCAGCCAGGGTCCGTAAATGCCGTAACCAATATATCTCCCTCTTCTAAATTCGCTTCTTCCATGTTTAAAATAACGCGGGCTCTCCCCTCAACTACTCCGGAAGAAACAGGCAGACCTACAATCGCGTCAGCTGGGAGGTTTTCTCGTTTATATTTACCTGTAATGATTTCTCCATCAGACGTCATTATACGAGGAGGTGTTAATTTTTCATATAATTTATAATCATTTTTTTGTTTTTGGATAAGCTCGTAATCTAGTTTATTCGTGCGAACAACTTCGTGAAGTTCTTCAAAAGTTAAATAGTATATATCATCGACCTCACGAATGACACCGTTTTGTACAAGTTGCTCAGCCTCTTTCAATAACGCCTGCTTATATATGAAATAACGATTAATCATGCCGTATTTTGGATATTCACGATAGCCAATAAAATTACGGATATTACGAATCATTCGCTTCGTTTCTTCTATCTTTTGTTTTCCAACCGGCAAGTGCTGCAATCGGTCTAATAACTCTTCTTCTTTATTCAAAGCTTCCTGCAGTCCTTTTTCAAACTTCTGCTTACTAGCACCCGCTTCAAAGTCTCTTATATTATTTAATATCATTGGGATAATGGTTGTTGGCTTCTCACTCCAGCGCGTTTTCGTAATGTCGATTTCGCCGCTACATCTCATTCCGTATTTATTTAGAAAAGCAACGATTGTATCTCGAGCTTTTTCTCCACCTTTATATTGAACAAGTTCATCTAAAAAGCTATCATCTTCTACATGTTGTAAATACGTAATAACTTCTGGATACGGACGAATTGCATCAGCAACATCCATTAATGCTAAACCCATCTCAGATGTAATATTATTTTGTACGGATTGAGAAAGCGTGTCCGCTGCATTCTTTTCGCCCAGCCATTGCTCCATTTTTTCATTTATCCATGTTGAAGCATTCATACCTGCCATAATGACAGCGATACTTTGCGGGTTAAATAATACTTTTTTTAATTGCTGAATATCTTCCAAAATAAAATCAAATACATCCACTCCTGATTTCAGTTGCATATTTTGTTTTAACTCTTCAAGTGATGCTTCACTATTCCTTATTAATTCCATAACGATTGCTGGATCATTTTCGATTTCTGGTTGCGAACTTACTGGTGGCTTACTTTTACTAGCACTCTTTTCTTTTTCTTCATCCGGTAATAATGTAATAAAATCATCTCGCTCGATTATAGTCGTTAATGCATCTCTTACAAGTGGATCCGATTTCCCTAAAGTGTTTATTAAATAATCTCTGCTAGCAGGTAAAGCTAATTGTTGCGTAGCATCTACAAACAGCCTGCCTCCCGCTTTACGCATAGGAGCATTAGTCGTTAACAAGAAAAAAGATAACCCTAGTGGTTTCATCGCATCGGTCATCATTTGTTGGTGACCAACTGATATATATACATGATTTCCCTCATCATTTTCTTCCGGAATTGGATATAAAGTCGTTATCGGACGACTTTGGACAATATAAAATGCATTATCAACTAAACACCATTCAATATCTTGCGGACAGCCAAAATAAGCTTCAATCTGCCTTCCAATCTGTACTAGTTGTAATATTTGTTGGTCAGATAGTGTTTGAATTTTTTGCTGAACCGAATCATTCTGTTTCGTCTCAGTTCCGCCCTCTTTTAAAGCATAAATAGCTAATTTTTTAGTTGCAATCATCTTATCGATGATTTCGCCTTCTTTTACTTTATAATTATCGGCAGAGACGAGTCCGGATACTAATGCCTCGCCAAGTCCAAAACTGGCATCGATTGATAACACCTTCCGGTTAGAAGTAATCGGATCAGCGGTAAATAAAATTCCTGAAGCCTGCGGGAAAACCATTTTTTGAACGACAACACATATAGAAACTTGATTATGTTCAAAACCATTTTGCATGCGGTACATAACTGCTCGCTCAGTAAATAAAGACGCCCAGCACTTTCTTACATGCTGTAAAATTGCGTTTTCTCCGATAATATTTAAATACGTATCTTGTTGACCAGCAAACGAGGCATACGGTAAATCTTCAGCCGTCGCACTAGAGCGTACGGCATACGCATGTTCATTTCCAAAGCGTGAGAGATAATGAGCTACTGCTTCCACTACATCAGAAGGGATTTGTACTGCCATAATGACTTCTCTAATCTTCTTGCTGATTTCACCAATTCGAACTCGCTCTTCACGTTTCAACTTTGTTAGCTGTTGCAACAAAGCTTGAAGCCCTTCATTTTGCTCGATGGCTTTTTCATATCCTGCCGTTGTAACACAAAACCCTTCTGGTACTTGTATTCCTTGCATGTTATATAACGTCCCTAAATTCAAACCTTTCCCACCAACAAGTGAAAGCTGTGTTTTTTCTATTTCCTGAAAATCGAAAACGAAAGAACTCATGTAACATCTCTCCTTACTATGCATGTGTTCTTGATTGTAGCAGTAGTACATGAGAAGAAACAGTCTATTTCGAATGTTATTTACGTGGTATAATTAAGTTAAGAAGAAAATAATAAGATGCCCCAGTTGCTCTGTTTTGCAACTGGGGCATCTTATTTAATACCCATCTTTAACTTAAATATTTCTATTATGTCAGCGGCTTTACTATATCCACCAGCATCTTTTAAAGTACATTTGATTTTATGACTCTTTTCTAAATATACATCATTATATAATACCTCCATTACTGTATTATATAATATCGCTGGAGTAAGGTTTTTTAGATTTAATTGTATGCCAGCTTTTAAATCTTCTATTCTTTGAGCCACTATCGGTTGATCTCCCATAACCGGTATAACGATCATAGGAACACCAAAATACAAACTTTCACTAGAACTATTCATTCCCCCATGTGTAATAAAAAGATTAGCCTGTTTCAAGACCTCTAACTGAGGCACATAATTATAAACCTTGAAATTATGTGGAACATTTTTCAATTGGTTAATGTCAATATGTTTTCCTACAGATAATATGATAGTAGCAGGAAAATTTTTAAATGTTTCAAAACATGTATAATAAAAATCCATTTGTTGATTAAATACAGTTCCCATAGAGATATAAATGAGTTTCTCTTCTTCCTTTTGTTTAAAAACAACTTCTTGTACGTCTTTCCGTGATGTAATAGAGGGTCCAACAAAGATATAAGAATCATCCAATTCCTCCACATCAGGTTGGAAAAATTCAGATGTATATACGATAGTAATATTTCCAGCACACGTCATTACATTTTTCTTTTCATTCATAGAAAAACCATATACCTTTTGCCACTTTTCTAGAATATGCGTAACTTCTTGATAAAGAGGTGACTTTTTGTCTCCTTCATTATAATTGTTCATCAAAGCATTAAATAACTTTTTCGTAACTGCAAATGTTGTACATGAAGAGATTTTAGGCAAATTTAACGCTTCAGCTATAATCCATCCGACTGCAAAATTGTTATCATATATTACGTAATCATACTTTTCTTCTTTCAGCTCTTCTATAACAATCTTTATTATGTTGTCCATGGATTTTACCATATGTAACAATAGTTCAGAGGGATTTATTTTTCCATTCATTCTTTCCAACATGTCTACTTTTTCTAAAAAATTTTCATATGGACGAAACGAAGCTCCTGTTTTTTCAATCTTCCCCTTATACTCCTCTACACAATAGTAAACGACTTCTTCTCCTCTTTTTACTAATTCTTCAATAAGAGCAAGAGTTGGGTTTACATGTCCTTCTCCTGGAAAATTAAACATTAGTACCTTTGCCATATGATAGTTCCTCCTCTCAAATTAAAAACTTTCTATAATCAAGTACGTTTCTCTCCTCATTTTAATAAGAGTACTTGTGATAGTAAATGTAATAAACGAGTAAGAAACAAAGTTGATATACTATAAATTCTCCAAAGGTGGATGCCTACTTCAAATGTATACTTTCTGAATTGCGACAGAAATAAGTTTGAATATGCACTCTATGTAAGTAAACGGAATGTGAAATACTAAAAGAAATGAATGAAATTGTATTTATAAAACGTCATCCTCCAAAATGGATTTTCAAAATTAGGGAACTATAATGTCGTATGAACATATAGTAAGGGGGAGAAAAATTGGACAATGAAATGAATTATGGAAGTGATTATAAGTTTATTCCGGCAATTTCAATTGAAAGTGGTCATGGCCTCGAAGTATTGCCTGATTTATTTTGTTACACGATTCAAATCGTCAACATTTGTTTTGTTGGACATCCGCATACCAATGATTTTATTTTAGTTGATGCTGGAATGCCTAAATGTGCAAATGAAATTATCTCTGTCACTGAGAAGCGATTTGGTACAAATAGTCGCCCAAAAGCAATTATTTTAACTCACGGGCATTTTGATCATGTTGGGGGAATAATTGAACTCATTAAGTATTGGGATATTCCAGTCTATGCCCATCAAATGGAAATACCTTTCCTGACTGGACTACAAAGCTATCCTGAACCAGATCCAACAGTTGAAGGTGGTATGGTAGCGAAAATGTCGCCTCTGTTCCCTAATGAACCGATTGATTTAGGAAATAGCGTAAAAGTACTACCTGCAGATGGAACTGTTCCTCATATGCCAGAGTTTAGATGGGTGCATACACCAGGACACACTCCAGGTCATATTTCATTATTCCGAGAAAAAGACCGAACATTAATTGCAGGGGACGCTTTTGTTACGGTGAAACAGGAATATCTATATAAGGTAATTACTCAAGAACAGGAAATAAGCGGTCCGCCTCGTTATTTAACAACAGACTGGAACGCTGCTAAAGAATCCGTTATTAAATTAGAAAAATTAAAGCCTCTAGTCACTGTTACTGGACACGGAATACCAATGTCAGGTGAATTGCTATCAACAAGCCTTAAAACACTCGTTCAAGAATTTGATAAAATTGCTGTACCTGATTACGGAAAATATGTAGATAAAAAGATACATTAAGCACAAAAACTTTAGTTTTTTACGTTAAAGAATTAAGATATTATACAAAATCATCATTCAGCTTTTAAACTTAATTTGTTTAAAAACTGAATGTAAGCAATATCTATATTCTAAAAATGGAAGTACTCTTTTGGAATAAAAATCGAGCTTTCGCACAAACTCTTTATAATAAAGTCTGCTTCTTACCCAGGCTTTATTCTTACCATTAAAGAGCAGTCATAATAAATAACTGCTCTTTTTAATTTCATAGTATAAGCTTACATTTTTTGTTCATACTATATTTAACCATGATATAGTTATACTCCTTAAATTCATGGATGTAATTTTCTCGCTGCAGTTAGCTTTTGCTAGCTGCTTTTTATTTATAAATTTTAAAAATGAAAATAAAATACTGATTTTTATCAAAGTTTCTTTTAAGTACAGTATGACCAAATTGCATTTCAAAGTTTTTAATTTCAAAAAATCTAATAATTACCATGAACTTAATACATTATTACCTTTTGTTCTCGATCTGCTGCCCCTAGACCATTGCAAACAAAGTATAAAAATTAGAACAATATCAATGAAATCCCCACCATAATACATCAGCACGCCCCCAATTTCAGCTTGTGCAGTAACTACACCAGCAGGCGGATGAGCATATATGTATTTTGATAATATCCCATGACCAGCTGATGCAACTATTAAAATTATTGACCGGTACATATAACTATATCTATGGGATATTGGATCAATATAAATCATTGATGTGGTAAACAAATATCCTGCAATAAAAACGTGGAAATGTATGAACAAATGAAGAAGTATACTTTTATGCATCATCGAGTATAAATTAGTAGTATAGAGAATCCATAGCCCTCCTAGATTAAGTAAGGTTGCGATAATGGGATGAGCAAGGATTTGTAGCGGCTTACTCTTTAATACACTTGAAAGACGTCGCGCTGCTTTCACATTGAGCGTTCGTAAAAAAAGAGTCATCGGAGCTGCTAATGCTATAAAAATTGGAGCAAGCATCCCAAGGAGTAAATGCACGAGCATATGCACTGTGAAGTCATTATGAGCACGATGAGCTAAGGGCCCAACAACTGCTATTGCCGCACAAATAAGTCCTAAAACCCAGAAGACACTTCGATATAACGGCCATCGTTTGTAATGGCGATTTGATAAAATCGTGGCTACTATATAAATGATTAACATAATTAAAATGAATACGAATAGTAAAATATCCAGTGCATTCCATATTCCATAATGAAGATGGTTATTGTTCATTTAAGCTTTTACCTCTCAATAATCTTTCATCAGTTCTTGTCTGAAAAACTAGCAGAATGCCAATTAAGAGCATTACAGTCGCAATTATATTCCATATTACGTCGTAGATAAGAACATTATCTACGTATCGAATCTGATGTATTTTCATTAGTTTGTGTTGAATTATACCGTCATATAATTGAAATCCACCACTACCAAGCATTAATCCGCTCCACCATCTTTTCAACCAAAATGCATTTCTACGACGAAGATCAGCAACCATAAATAGGGAACCAATCGTTGCGAACCAACTAAAAGCATGAAAAAGACCATCTGAAATGAGTCCAATATCTGTTGTAGATTTATCATAAAAATGGTGCCAATGTAGCAGTTGATGAAAAATAGTTTCATCTATAAAAGCTACTAACCCTAGGCCAAACAAGATGCCTGACCATAGATTACGGGTCAAATAAACAGAAGAGGTTAAATAGCTTGTATTATCGGTTTTAGTAACCATTAAATCCTATCCTTTCCACTAATGTATATTCTTATTTTTCCCAAAAGAAAAACGTGCTAAACATACTTAGCGCCAAAGGAAACTAATGTTCAGTTAGCAATATCGTATAGATACTTATTCTCTAGCATATTTAATATTTGTTTAAAACTCCCTAAAAAACTTTAAGAAGTTCACCATTCTACAATAGCGTTAGTATAATTTCTTTAGTATTTTCGAATGAATCTATATTTTTATCCTTTAATCAATTTATTAACAATGGAAATTACCATTTAGTCTTAACTATTTGATTTTCTATAAATAAACTATAGTTTTCCTCTAAAGATAATTTCCATATCTTCATTTTAATATTGCATTTGTATTGCCTTTTGCACATTTTGAACATCATTTTTTAATAGTTGCTTTAAATCGTAAGCTGGATAGTAACCACGTTCGTACATAAAGTTAAAAACCTGCGCATGTAATTGTATAGCGCCATTTATTTGGCGGGTTAAAACTTCTCTAAGTCGGGGTGTTGCAGTTTCAGTAATTGCGATTGCATAATTTCGAACGGATGTCTTTGCTAATCCAAGCAAATCTCCAGCGTAAAATCCAGTGTCATCACGATGCTGTGATTGAAATCCAGGAGCATACGGATAAAACTGTACTAACTCTTGGAGATTGTTTTGGATGGCATTTATAGCTTTAATATATAACGATTGAAGTGCTTGATCAGGTACATTTCTAACTGATTTTTTTAATTTGATTAAACCGTTCGCTTGGAATGCTACTAATTCATGTAAATCCAATGTTTCATGCCAAGCTAACTGATTAGGATAAGACATATATGTTCCCCCTTAATATTCATTCATGCTACATTATGCAAAAAAAATGTAAAAGGGGCCTATACTACATAAATTCATTTCAACCTAATTTATCATTACCTTCCATTTTCTATGTTAATCACCATAAAATAAACTTAATTCCTCTTCCCTACTTTTTTATATCCTTAATTTTAATTTTCAAAATGACTTCTTCGCCTTTACAATCTATAAATTTAATTTTTTCTTCCTTAAAAATCCCCACCATAATACATCCTTTCTCGTTTCGTTATAAACCATACTAGTTAGAAAATATAAATGTGAACATTGTACCTATATATTTTTTCAAATTTTATAGGTACTTAAATTTATACATGATTAGATTTTAACTATGAAAATAACTAAACTGTAGGGATTATCCATAAAATTATTTAATTTAAATAAAGTGAAACTTTAATCAGCGGGGGTTTTCTTTATCCCCACTGATTATTAGTTGAACCAATCGGACTTTTATGGGCAGTTGATCCCTTCTTTGCTTTCGCTGCATTTTGAGGTGGGGGTCTTACTGCCCATTAAAGCGGGATAAACAGAAAAAAAGTTATTTCAACTGTGTTAGTCACCTATTCCTAAATAATTAATAGGTTATATATTATGACTTAGGAGGGATAAAAAGATGACTATACTTTATGATAAGGACTCTTTACAAAAACATATTATTAACCTTCCAAATTGGCAACAAGAAGCTTTCCGTTCTTTTAAATTAAAAATGACAGATAAAGATAAACTGTTTCCTTGTATACCAGCTCAACACGGCTTTACAGCCAATCACCTCAGGTACGGGTTCATTGGTGATCCTAGAGATACGAATACTAGTGAGGATTTTGCTGCATTACTTAAAGAATATACTGAATGTTCTAGAGATACAGGTCAATACGCCTCACTTATTGTTTTTATTCATACACCAATAGATTTACTGCGAGAAACTACAGTTGAAGATTTTGAACATATGTATTGGTCTCTACTTAATACAACTAGTCGTTTGGACGAGATGGAATGGCCTACGCACATTCCAAATGACCCTATGGAGAATACTTGGGAATTTTGCTTTCATAATGAATCATATTTCGTTTACTGTGCTACACCTGCCCATGTCAATAGACAAAGTAGACATTTTTCATGTATGATGCTTGCTTTAACCCCTAGATGGGTTTTACAAGAAATTATGAATTCTGAGAAACGCAGTAGAAAACTAAAAAACTTAATACGTCAACGTCTAGCCGCTTATGACAAAGCTCCTATTCATCCTTCTCTGAAAGATTATGGTGAAAAAGATAATTATGAATGGCAACAATATTTTTTACGTGATGATGAAACCATCCCATCCAAGTGTCCATTTTCTCGAATCATAAAATCCTTTCATAAAAATAAGTAATTCACTCTGCTTTTTATTATTTAGTTGTACAAACTTTAACCACTGAATAGATTTAATATAGATCAAATTTAGTGGGAGGAGCATATTATACGTGGGCATATTTTTAAGCTATGTTTTCTTAGGTTTATCATTATCTGCTCCAATGGGACCTATAAATGCTGCGCAGCTAGAAAAAGGTATTAGGAGTGGTTTTTTTCATGCTTGGATCCTTGGCATAGGAGCCTTACTTGCAGATGTTATCTACATGGCACTTATTTATTTAGGGGTAATTCATTTCCTCGAAAAAGATATTATAAAACTTTTCTTATGGTCTTTCGGCGCTTTTGTTTTAATCTATACAGGCATTGAAAGTTTAAAAAATGCGAATCAAATTAGCATTAGTAATACTAGAAATGATGATTCAATTATTAAAAGCTTTTTTTCTGGTTTTTTTATGTCTTTATCGAATCCATTAACAATTCTATTTTGGCTTGGAATTTTCGGCTCGATATTAGCAAAAGCCGCTTCTTCCTATAATAAAGAGCAGCTTTTGTTATATAGCTTTGGTATTATTTTAGGTATTTTTATTTGGGATATTACGATGGCGAGTACATCTAGTATATTTCGTAAAATTTTGAATGCTCGTATATTGTCTCTTATAACAGTAGTATCTGGAATATCACTTATTATTTATGGAGTATATTTTGGTTTTCAAACTTACCAAATCATTTTTCAATAGCTTCTATTATTTAGTTGTTACATACTACTCATATTGCGTAAAAATAGATTCTTCATATAGCTGTATTCCTTTTCCTTGAGACAAAATGAACAATTATAGTAACAATAATAACTATTCCTAAAAACAACAAGCTCACTAGGAAACCAAAACGCGTTGTTTTTTGCAATAATGTCCCACTAACAGCTAGTGCAATCATTATAAGACCAATAATGCTTTTTATCTGCATCCAACCTTTTGGATTCATTAATCTCCAAAATGAAAGAAGAATGAGACTCCATGTATATAACAACATCAATCCAGCTGCAGTTGTTACATATTCATATATATTTTTCGGTAGTAATAAAGCACTAAGGATAGAGGAACCAAGTCCAATTATAATAAGAATTAGGGCTGGGAACGAGATATTTTTCTTATTTTTTTTAGCAAACATTGCAGGTGCATCACCTTCTTCAGCTAAGTTCATTAGTACACTTGTCACTGCAAATAATGAACCAACTAATGTTGAAAAACCCGCTAAAATTAATACTACATTTAAAATAAATGGCACATACGGCAAATTATAGTCTTGTAACGCTATTACAAAAGGGCTTTCTTTCGTATTAAACTGGTTTAATGGAACCATCATAATTGCCAACCCTAAAGAGACTACGTAAATAATCGTTAAAATCATTAACATTACTCTTCCTGATTTTTGTGCATCTTTAGGGTCTTTCAGTCTTATTGTCATTAACCCCATAATTTCGATTCCTCCAAATGCATAAAATGCATAAATTAGAGAGGACCAAGTGCCTTTTAATCCATTTGGGAACCAGTCTTTAAAATTCCGCGGAATTTGTGCTTTATATAAACCACCCTTTATAAATCCTAAAATAACCAAAATAGCAATTACAATAAACCCCATAATAGCAGCGATTTTTATAATAGCCATCCATTTCTCTAAACGTTCGAATATCTTTACCCCTATAAAAATAATTAATATAGCCGCTACTCCATATATAGTAGCAAATATCCATAAGGGTATTTTAGGAAACCAGTAGCGTGAAAAGATTCCTAACGCACTTAACTGACTACCCATAATAAGCAGTTCAGAACACCAATATGTCCATCCATGACTAAAACCCGCCCAATTTCCAAAAGCTTTTCTTGAATAAATGCGAAAAGATCCTTTTTGTGGATCTTCTACAGCCATTTTTGCCAATGCCTCAAATACAATATAAGTAGTAAATCCAGTTAAAATGAGAATGAGAATAATTGAAGATCCACCTATTTTAATACCTATACTGGATCCTAAAAAGAAACCGGTCCCTATTGTACAACCAATCCCAATAAGTGAGAGTTGCCACCATTTTAAATCTTTTTTTTCTTTCGTTTCGTTCTTAGCATCATGACAGGTCATATCACGATTCTCCTTTATTCATTTTGAGAATGCCCCTCATGATCACTTAAGTACTTCTCAGCAAGCTTTTCAACAACATCAGTGACATTATGAGCCTTTATTTTATGGTTTGCTACTAGTTCACTTCCTACAGAAATCTCAACTGTAAATAACGCTTCATATTTCATTTTCTCTGCCCCTTTCGCATCAAATATAATCTCTTATCTTTTATCCTTTATTTCACAAAAATTCATTATGTATGTAAAACCTCGAGAGTCTAAAAGTTAAACAAATAAAGTCGAAACGATTGTAACGCTACTAAGCTTATTTATTAAAAAAATGTATGAGAAAGGAGAGACGGCATGCCTCTCCTCTATATCCATTTCATATATAAAATTAACGAGTAACGCCACCGCCAAGTTGTTGCTCAGCTAATGATACAAGACGTTTCGTAATTTCACCACCAACAGATCCGTTTGCACGAGCTGTTGCATCTGCACCAAGTTGTACGCCAAATTCTTGAGCAATTTCATATTTCATTTGATCAAGAGCTTGTTCAGCGCCACGTACTAATAATTGATTGCTGCTTCCACTGTTATTGTTTGACATGTTCATTCACCTCCTTCTTTCTTTAATATGTTAAATTACATGCTAAAATATATAGCTAATTAATTGGTAATTACGACCGTGAATTCAAAGGTATAGTTGATCTTCTTTAAACTAAAAATAATCATGTATAGGAGAACGAAATACATCTTACGTGCCATGGGATATCATAAATAGACCTCCATTACAACATAAAACGGGTTAAGCTATTTAACAGCATAACCCGTTTTTAATGAAATATTTTATTCCATATACGTTTAGACAATGGAGGAAAATAATGAAACATATTGTTGCTTTATTAATTAAATACACAGCGATAACTGCAGTATTACTTATCGTACTTGGTATCTTTCAAGGTATTTCCATTCCTAGAGTATTGCTTATTTCTCTCTTCCTAACAGGAGTTGCCTATTTAATTGGCGATCTTTTCATTTTACCTAAATACGGAAATATGATTGCTACAATGGCAGATTTCGGCTTAACCTTCTTTGGAATTTGGCTTTTAACATCTTTATTTACTAATTTAGATGCTACTCGTAATATTGGATTTTCTTCATTTATAGCCACATTAATTATTGGCGGAATAGAGATTTTCTTCCACATTTATATGAAGAGGTTAGTACTGCGTAACAACGATGAATTAAGAAATCACAATCATATTCACCATGATAAATACGCTATGGAAATGTCAGATGAATATATGGATTCTTCCACAATAAATAAATCCAAGCTTAAGGATACATCTAAAAAATAAAAAAGTGGCCAACGCCACTTTTTTATTTTTGTTTATTAAGCTTGGTCAGAATTTCTTACATGTAATGGAGGTGGAACTACCCATCCCTTTTTCTTACTTAAACGTAGCAGAGTTACACCTGCCTGCGCTTTTTTCATATGAAATTGTCCGAATAGCATACCTACATCTTCTCGAAGACATTTTCCCATTACTTGACTACATGTCACAAGTCCAGCTGCTAATCCTGTAGAAACAGCTGCAGCAATTTCAACATCATTAATACGCGCTCCCGGAGGAATGTCTTCAATAGATGCAACTGGACGTTCTGGAGGCGCTGGCGGTAAAGCGACCCCATTAACTTTTAAAAGTGCCTTTAATTCTTCTATCTCCGAATTCATATCATTTTCAATTAAGCCTTCTAAAAACTTCTTCAAATCTTCGTCACCTGTGTGATTCATAAATACTTGATGGCTTGCAATTGCACCCTGTGCAGCAAGAAGATAACTCCAAATGTCAAATACTTCTCCGTAATGTAAAGGTTCATTTTGAGGATTTCCACTTAATATACCCATTTTTAAATTCCTACCTTTCGAAAATATCATAATAAATATTGATTTCAATATTGAAATCAAATTTTTAAGTATGCTTTTTCCTGCAAAGGATTTTCTACTATGCATGGAAAACACCTTTCCAACACCTTGTGTTTATTGTTTAGGAAAGTCGTTTACAAATTAAATACCCAAAGATTATGAAAGAAGATTATCAATAATCTTTGAGTGAGAATTCATTTACTATAAGTTTTTTTATACATACACAAAAGAAATTGATTTACATATCTACTATATTTTATGTCAATTCACTTAACGGTTCGCTCTACCACCAAGTTGTTGTTCAGCCATTGCTACTAAACGTTTTGTAATTTCACCACCAACAGATCCGTTTGAACGAGCTGTTGTATCCGCACCAAGTTGTACACCAAACTCTTGTGCAATTTCATATTTCATTTGATCAAGAGCTTGTTCAGCACCTCGAACTAACAATTCATTACGACTTCCACTATTATTGTTTGCCATATTATTTCACCTCCGATGTTTTTAATATGCTTCAAGTTATGAAATAATAATTATCCTTTTTATGGGAATTAGATTATGAATAAATATTGAGTTTCTTCTTAAAATAGGGCAGAAGACATAAGAAAGAAGAGTTACTATAACATACTGTCATAACAACACTATTTATAGATTCCTCTTTACTAAAGATTTCTGTGTTGCCAAGAGGATACATATAAATTATGAAAAATGATTCCTAAGGAGATATGAGATGAAAGCTGTAACCTATCAAGGACCAAACAAAGTACAAGTTAAACAAGTGGATGATGCAAAGTTAGAGAAAAAAGATGATATTATTGTAAAAATTACTTCAACTGCTATTTGCGGTTCTGATTTACATTTATATCAAGGCAACATGCCTTTACCTCCAGGGTACATTATTGGTCATGAACCAATGGGAATTGTTGAAGAAGTTGGTCCAGATGTTACTAAAGTAAAGAAAGGCGATCGTGTTGTTATCCCTTTTAATGTTGCATGTGGACATTGTTTTTATTGCCAACATGAAATGGAAAGTCAATGTGATAACTCGAACCCTCATTACGATTCTGGTGGATACTTTGGTTATACCGAGAAATTTGGTAATCATCCAGGTGGACAAGCTGAATATTTGAAAGTTCCTTTTGGAAATTTCACTCCATTTGTTATACCGGAATCATGCGAACTTGAAGATGAATCCCTACTATTTTTATCAGATGTTTTACCAACAGCCTATTGGAGTGTAATAAACGCAGGCGTTAAGCCAGGTGATACTGTTATCGTCCTTGGTTGTGGACCTGTTGGATTAATGACACAAAAATTTGCTTGGATGCAAGGTGCTAAACGTGTAATTGCAGTGGATTACTTAGATTACCGGATGAATTATGCAAAAAAGATTAACAATGTTGAGGTATTTGAGTTTACAAAATTCCCAGATATGGGAGAACATTTAAAGGAAATTACACATGGTGGTGCCGATGTAGTCATTGATTGCGTGGGGATGGATGGAAAAAAATCGCCTTTAGAATTTCTGGAACAAAAATTAAAATTACAAGGCGGAACTCTCGGCCCTATTCAAATCGCTACGAAAGCCGTAAGAAAATATGGAACAGTTCAAATGACCGGCGTTTATGGTGGCAATTATAATGCATTTCCACTCGGGGCATTTTGGGTTAGAAATATTAACCTTAAAATGGGACAAGCACCTGTCATTCATTTTATGCCGGAACTATTTGAAAAAATAACAAATAAAGAATTTGATCCAAAAGAGATTATTACACACAAAATCCCCCTTGAAGAAGCGAGCTACGGTTATCAAATTTTTAATAATCGTGAAAATGACTGTATAAAAGTCATTCTGAAACCTTGAAGCTACAATTCATTATTCTTAATGAAAAGATAAGATTACATTTCGTAATCTTATCTTTTTTATTAAATTCTAAGTATCTATTCCCCCATTTTCATCTCACATCGAAAATAGTTATTACAAAAAGATTTTGCATTTTGATGCAACACTTTATTGGTAAAAAAATGAATTCAAGTATTAAGTAACCAATTAACGGAAACGATAACAATGTTAACTAACTTAAAAAGAGGTGTACTTCATGTTTTATTATAAAGAGGAAATAATTAATATGATTAAGCCAGATAAACCAGATCCAGCTGCTGCAAAAGTTTTACAAGAAATATTAGGTGGGCATTATGGTGAAATGCGTACAATGATGCAATACTTCTTCCAAAGCTCAAATTTTAGAGGTAAAGAGAAGCAATATCGTGATTTACTTCGAGGTGTTTTTTTAGAGGAAATAAGCCATGTAGAACTTGTACAACATACAATTAATCAACTATTAACTGGATCTGGTGAACCTACACCAGGAAATGCAGGTGTTGACACAGCACCACTTGATGAAGCGGTTAAACATGCCAATCCTCATCACTTTATTGTAGGTGCTCAAAGTTCATTGCCCGTTGATGCAGCTGGCAACCCATGGAATGGATCTTGGGTATATAGCCATGGGAATTTAATTAGCGATTTATTAGATAACGTAGTACTTGAATCTACAGGTGTACTTCAAAAAACTAGAATTTATGAAATGAGTTCCAATCAAACCTTTAGAGAAACACTTGCATTTTTAATTGTACGTGATAATGCACATCAAAATGCTTTTGCAAAAGCTTTAGAGACACTTGGGGTTGAATGGGGCAAACTCTTCCCTGTGCCGAACTATGATATTAATAAATATCCAGAATGTAGAAAATATGTAGACATGGGATTCCATAACGCACAATTTAATTTCAGCTTAGATCCAACAAGAATAGGAGAAATATTCCAAGGTGAATCACCAAGTAGAAACAAAGGAACATTAACAGTAACTGACCCGCCAAAAGGTTTTCCTGTACCAGAACTTCCTGAAATGCCAAATGAGCATAGTCCTGGATTAAAAGATATGGGTCTTTAAGATCATTATGGCCAACTATTGATTCATGGTTGGTCATAGTTCTTTATAAAAATTCATGTAAGCTTGTTATTAATCTGATAGGATGTTTTAATATATCCTCTTTATTTAAATGTGATGTTGATCATATTTCTGCTCCTCTTAATTTTGTTTCTAATGAACCATTAGACGCCACTGTATACTTATAACATTCCTACTTCTATTCACATATAACATCCCTATATTGTAAAAAAGAGGAGGGGGCTTGTCCCCCTCTTCTTTTAATTTTTCTTTAAAAGAGTTGCTCCTGCAATCCCTGGGTGCGTCATTTCGAATGGATCTAGAATTAACTCTAAGTCTTCTTGTGACAGTACACCATTTTTCACACAAAGTTCTCGAACGGATTGCCCTGTCGCGATTGCTTCTTTCGCAACGCGAGCTGCTGCTTCATAACCGATATGAGGGTTCACGGCTGTAATAATTCCTACACTCTTCTCAACATACTCTTTTAAGCGATCTTCATTCGCTTCAATTCCTTTTAAGCAATTATCTGTAAAGGCACGGAAACCGTTATTCATAATACTAATTGATTGAAGTAAGTTGAAAACAAGTACTGGTTCCATAACGTTTAATTCTAATTGACCTGCTTCTGAAGCAAGGCAAATTGTATGATCGTTACCAATTACTTGGAACGCAATTTGATTAATTACCTCTGGCATAACAGGGTTTACTTTCCCTGGCATAATAGATGAACCTGGTTGACGAGCAGGTAGCATAATTTCCGCTAAGCCAACACGTGGACCTGATGCCATTAAGCGAAGGTCATTCGCAATTTTAGACATATTCATCATACATACTTTAAGTGCTGCAGATACTTCTGTGTATGCATCCGTATTTTGCGTTGCATCTACTAAGTCTTCTGCACCAACAAGTGGTAGTTCACTAATTGCAGCTAAATGTTTTACAACCGCTTCAATATATTCTGGATCTGCATTTAAGCCTGTACCAACTGCAGTTGCTCCCATGTTCACTTCATATAAGTGTTGACGTGATTGCTGAATTCGTTTCATATCACGTTCAAGTACACGAGAGTACGCTTTAAATTCTTGTCCAAGGCGAATTGGCACAGCGTCTTGTAAATGTGTACGACCCATTTTAATCACATGATCGAACTGTTCTGCTTTTAATTCAAATACATCGTGCATATAACCCATCGTTTGTAATAAACCTTCTAATGCGTTTAATGTAGCGATATGAATCGCCGTTGGGAATGCATCGTTTGTTGATTGCGCCATGTTTACATGACTATTTGGACTAATATAGTGATAGTCTCCCTTTTCCATTCCTAATAATTCAAGAGCACGATTGGCAATGACTTCATTGGCATTCATGTTCATTGAAGTACCTGCTCCACCTTGGATTGGATCTACGATGAAATGATCATGCCATTTTCCATCAAGAATTTCTTGAGCAGCTTCTGCGATCGCGCCGCCCTTGTTCAATTCCAATCTTCCTACATCTGTATTCGCAAGCGCTGCAGCTTTTTTTACAACTGCGAATGCTCTAATTAAACTTTCATGAATTTTGTACCCTGTAATCGGGAAATTTTCAACAGCGCGTAAAGTTTGAATTCCGTAATATGCCTTAATGGGTAATTCCTTTGCTCCCAAAAAATCCTTCTCCACTCGCATGTTCTTGTTTTTCATTGCCATTTTAATTTCTCCCCCATATTAAATATAAAATCTAAATAAATCATATGACGTCATTACCAATCCTTATCAGATTTTATTGTTAAATCATAGGCCAAAGGCTCTTCAATAATTTTTTTAATCTCTTCTAATTTATTAGTTTTTCCAAGCGTCCACATCAATTTAGCTATAATGGCTTCCGTATTCATATCTCCAGATAATATTACTTGATGTTGCGCCACTTTCCGTCCTACTTCATAGAGAAGTATGTCTTCTCCTTCTTCTAGGCATTGAGTAGTAATCACTACAGCAATCCCCATTTCAGTCAACTCTTGAATTTTCGAAAGCAAGTTCCTTCCTTCAAAAGGTAATCCACCGTTTCCAAAACTTTCAATAATAATCCCTTTATACAAATCTTTTAAACAATCAAATATCTCTGCCTTTGTACCTGGATACAATTTCATAAGAAAAACATCCGTACATAAATTAGTATCTATTGAAAGTTCATTATGTGAGGAAGTTGGCTTCCAATGATATTTCACTTCATCTTCATTTACCTCAGCAACATATGGAGAATTCACACTTTCAAATGCATCATAACTTTTTGTTCGCATTTTAACTGCTCTCGTCCCAATAATCACCCTACTATCAAAAACAATAAACACACCACCAACATCCTCACAGGCAAACCTAAGAGCATCAGCTACATTTTTCTTTGCGTCTGTCTTTTTAAAACTAATAGGTACTTGTGAGCCTGTTAAAACAACTGGTTTTCTTAAACCTTGAAGCATATAAGATAACGCAGAAGATGTATAAGCTAACGTATCCGTTCCATGTGTAATCACAAACCCGTCATAGTCATCATAGTGATTAAAAACAGCATTGGCTATTTCTTTCCAATGCTCAGGTTGCATATTGGTACTATCAATATTCATTAAGATTTTGCAATCTATTTCTAAGTTTCGAGAAGACTTCGAAAAATAATTCAATAATTCCTTAGCGGACAATCCTGGAGCAAGCCCTTCATTCCCCTCCACAGATGCAATTGTCCCACCAGTTGCAAGTAATAAAATTTTCTTCATACACAACCCCTCCATAAAATAAACAACGATATATCGTTCGCGTAATGCGTATTTATATTTATCATTATAGAACTTAATTTAAATTAATCAAGATTTTGTATTCAATACGCGTACTTTTTTCTATTCTCGATTCTTTTTCTATGTTATAATTAATTTAATAAAATTAGATGGGGTATGAGACGAATGCTGGAACGTTTATCTGAATTAAGAAAAAATCAAAAGTGGTCCTTACAAGAGACAGCAGATCGACTTGGGATTGCAAAAAGCACCTATGCCGGGTATGAAAATGGTTATAGATTACCTTCATTACAATCTTTATCAAAAATAGCCGATTTATTTGATACGTCTGCAGATTATATATTAGGTCGAATTGAATATTCACATCAAAACAAAGATGTAATTGATATTACAAGACTCCTAAACGATCCAGATCCAACACTTTTAATAGATGGAGAAGCACTGTCAACAGAAGAGATAATAGATTTTATTGCTTTTGTGAGAAGTAGACGAGAACTAAGTTCCAAGAGAATAGAAAATATTGAACCAACATGTAAAAGTTGATTCAATAAAAAACGAAGACACTGTACTCTTTAAACTTAGAAATACTTAGACAATTAATTTGTAAACGGTATATATAGGATTAGCTTTAGGAATATTATTAATCCGAATCTACTTTATTAACTTTATATTTATAAATTACATTTTAATATTTTTATATACAAAATATCCTTCCAAAAACAAGGACTTCCCGCTATTTTAGCGTTACTTGCCCTTTTATCAGTCATATAGAACTAAAACTTTTCAATAAAGGAACTCATTTGTAAAAAATACGCTATTCTTTCTGTAGATTTATAAGAAAGGATGGCGTTTTTGTATGTCTATTTCTGTATCGAAAGAATTTAGAAGTATAACAGATTTCAAACAAGACTTAGCAAAGTATATAAAGTACTATAATCATGAAAGAATCAAGAAAAAATCAAAGGGAATGAACCCAGTATTGTACTAGGCTCATTCCCTAGAGGCTACCTAATAAACCGACCTTTCTAACTTTCGGGGACACATTCTAGTTGAATTGCTACAAGCAACGAATTTACTACTTTAAAGTTAAGTGTTTAACCTTGAAGTACTTAAATTCTTTTTTCCAGATAAAGCATACATTATATCTTGATGCTTTATTGTCCTCTTATAATTATGTGGTATCGGGAATTTCTTTCGGTGTTCTTTCATTATAATTAAAGTTTGAAGTTCTATGCTCAATACTTTTGCGAGGACATGATAGTTATATCCATTGTTTAACAGAGAAATTATGTCATAAAACATAGTTTTTCCACCCACTAATTTTACTAATCTATTCTTTAACTCATCCCTTTTTTCTTTAGCTTCATCAATTTCTAACAACATGGATTTTTTATTTGTTTGCTTAATGTATTGAGTATATAACTCTGGGAATTCTTTTTGGACTTCTTTGTTTAATACTGGTTTATATTTAATCATATAAGTAACTTGTAACAATGAGCGTTTTAACAAACTATCTTCAATGAGATACGCTACTTTATTAAATAAATGTACATATTCCTTAATATTGGAATAACTATTAAAATGAGCTAATACTCTACTTTTTATACTAAAAGCCTTGCCTATATAAATAATATTGTCATTATAATCTTTAATAAAATAAATACCACTGTCATCTTTTTCTAATTCATTATCCAGTTCTTCTAGACTCATAAAATGCAATTCACTCATACTTTCCTCTCCTTATTAGTTTTAAATCATGAAAAACAGGCAAGGTTTCTAAAAAAGGCACTCAGCTGTCCTAGGATTTTTCATTTTATTTCTTGCTAAATGTCAAAAAACTGTTTCTATGTTACTCAACTATCAATATGATTATTAATAAAATTTTCTATCATTATTATCTCGCAATTTTATCATGTAATTTCGAGATCGTTTCCTCATTTAAATTACTGTGTTTTATCGAATAAAAGAAATATATGACCGCCCCAATAGTAATCCAAATACTAAAGTACAACCATGTTCTTAACGGTAAATTTAGCATTAAAAACACACAACAAACAATTGAAACGCTTGGTAATACAGGTACAAAAGGTACCATAAATCCACGTTTTAAATTTGGGTGAGATTTACGGAGAATAATAACTGATAGACAAACTAACGCAAACGTCACCAAACTACCTATATTAACTAAATTAACCAACTCTTTCAAATCAATAAACCCAGCTATTATAGAACTCCCTATTCCTGACAATCCAGTTATAAAAGTGGGTGCTCCAGTTTTCTTATTAACTTTCGCAAATGATTTCGGTAACAATCCATCACGACTCATTGCAAAGAATACTCGTGTTGCCGCATACATATTTGAAAAAATAACAGCCATAAGGCCAATTACAGCACCTGCAGCAATTGCACCAGCGACTTTCCCTTGTCCTACAACTTCCATTACATAAGCCATTGCCTCAGGAACATTTAATTCTTTATAGGAAACCATTCCTGTCATAACAAGGCATACCATAATATAAATAATTGTACATATGATTAATGATGCAATAATACCGATGGGAAGATTACGTTTCGGATCTTTTACTTCTTCTGCTGAAGTTGCTAATATATCAAAACCCGTAAAAGCAAATAAAATAGCTGCTCCACCCGTAAAAATCCCACTTAAACCGTATGGTGCAATTGGTATCCAGTTCGTTGGTTTTACATAGAATATACCAACTGTAATAAACAATAAAATCATACCAATTTTAATCAATACCATTATATTATTGATTCGTTTACTTTCCCTCGTACCACGGGATAACATCCATGCCAATATCAATGTAATAATTACTGCTGGTAGATTCACAATACCACCATGCGAAGGAATCGTTACTAAAGCTTTAGGTATCTCTAATCCAAATCCCTTTATTAAATTGTGGAAATAGCCTGTCCATCCAGCAGCGACAGCTGCTGTTGCCACGATATATATTAACAGCAATGACCAACCTACTAGATGAGCAACAAACTCACCAATTGTTGCATATGAGTACGTATATACACTACCAGACGCCGGGAGTGTAGAAGCAATTTCTGCGTAACATAATGCTATAAATCCGCATATAATTGCTGCAAGTACAAATGAAAAAATAACTGCTGGACCAGCATCTCTTGCTGCTACTAATCCAGTTAAGACAAGAACACCCGTTCCAACTATCGAGCCTACTCCTAACATAATTAAATCAAATGCTCCTAATGTTTTCGTTAAAGTCTTGCTTTGATTATGCTCTAACAATTGTGTAACGGATTTCTTTTTTAGTAAATTACTCATATTTTCTGTATCCCCTTTAAAATAAGGTTTGTTCGTCTCGTTAGTGTTTTATATAAATTTACTTAGTTATTAACTAGCCTCATAATATTTCTTTTACATTAAATAGATTTGAAATATTATATAAATTCGCTTCTCACTTACTAGTTAAACTAGACATTTCCATAGATTTTTGCATACAACGTTTCATAGCTGAAACGATAGCTGTTCTTAAACCTTTTTCTTCTAGCGTTACTACAGCTTCTATCGTCGTTCCACCTGGAGAACAAACCATATCCTTTAATTCACCTGGATGTATTCCTGTTTCCAATACCATTTTTGCAGAACCTAATACAGCCTGAGCCGCAAATTTATAAGCTTGTTTTCTCGGCATACCGCCAAGTACAGCAGCATCTGCCATGGCTTCTATAAACATATACACATATGCTGGAGAAGAACCACTAATAGATGTAACAACATCCATTAGTTTTTCATTTACGACCTCCGTCTGACCGAAAATATTAAATATGTTCAGTACCTCTTTTATATCTTTTTCTGTAACCATTTCATTAAAACATAACGCAGACATTCCTTCTCCAACAAGTGCCGGTGTATTAGGCATTACTCTAACAACTTTTAACTTTCTACCAAATTCATTCTCAGTGCTCTTAATACTTTTTCCTGCAGCAATAGTTACAACGATTACATCATTTTTTATTTGATCTTTTATTTGGTTAATTACCGATGAGTATAAATCTGGTTTGATTGATAAGATTAAAATGTCAGCACTGTTAGCGACTTCATTGTTGTTAGTAGTTATAGTTATGCCATATTCATTACTAGCATTTTTTAAATTAATGACATTTAAATCTGAACAAATTATTTGATCTGGAGAAACTATATTTTTTTTAATCATCCCACCTATCATAGCAATACCCATGTTTCCACATCCGATGAATCCTATTTGTTTATTCATAATAATTTGCTCTTGCTCCTTCTACTCTAAATTTTATTGATTTTGAAATTATTAGTCTAAATAAGGGCTACTACAATTACTGGGTTTATCAATAGAATTTCAAAATTCTCCTTCCTATAATGAGTTATGTTTTCGTATGTCGTTTACAAGCATACATAAAAAAATGAAGAGACTTTCTATTCATAGAACTATTAAAAACGAGAGTAAAACGGTGATAATTTTTATGAATTAATAATCTTTAACTATTTAACATTTTAAATAGAGCTTACATATCCCTCTAATAATTACTTATTTTAACAATTCGTAGTTGAATTTAAGGGAATGTATTTAAATTCCAAATAATTATCGCCATAGATAGTATGAAACAAAGTAATGCAGGAATTATCATTAAAATAGATTGTTTTGCTCGAAACATATGAGCATGAATAGCTCCGACCATAAGAACTGCTAATAATGTATTTGCTCCTAGCGCTAAGTATTGATTCCAAATACCACCGATTATACCTATTGCTCCAACAATTTCAACAAAACCAATTATAGACATAAACCATAATGAATATTGATATTGTTGCCAATGTTCTACCTGAAAAGATATACGGAAAATTTTTATGAATCCCCCTACTACAATAAAAATTGCTAATACTACCTGAAGAACAATCAACTTTTAAACTCGCTCCTTTTAAGACTTTGTTAATTTCTATTTTAAAATTGTTTCAATTAAATATTTTGTGACCCTTTTAGATAGCTCTCTATTGCTATCTTCTTTCCATGCATTCGGTGGAAACCTACTTCTTTTACCGTCTAATATTTCTTGATAGATTTCTTCTATTTGCACTGCTTTCGCTTGCACTTCAAACTCCCTCCTATTCAAGACATATAACGATTCCTCTTTCCTAACGTTAAATAAAACGCCAATAGTAACTATTGTGATCTACTTTTATAACACAAAAGAAATGTATAGGGTAAAATCATTTCTTTAATCTATAATAAGAAGGACATAAAAAAACAAAAAGTTACAAAAATTTTCAAATTAAAATTTTTGTAACTTTTTGTTTTTGTGTAAATATAAGGTCAATTTAGACGTCTCACCGTTTTAAACTTGATGCTCCATAATCTTGTATAGTTACATTTATATGATATTTAATCGGTAATTTACTAAATGTTCGATCCCAATCTTTTTTGACTTTCTCCCATGTTCTCGGGTGCTTAATTCTTAATTGGTTTCCAAAACCCGCAATATCGACTTGATATTCTTTTTGTATTTTTTTTGTAACATGATGTACTAAGTACTTTACTTCTTTTTCAATAGCTTTTTCTTCTCTTTTTAAAAATTCATTTTCAAAATCTTTTCCTGATTGCATCCAATTTTCAGACAAACGCCCTTCTGATTCAATGTTTACATCAAAGGAAATATTATTTCCGTTAACATGTGGTATGATTTTGCTTTTTATTGACTTTATTTCGTATATAATGAGTTTCTTTGATTCTTTATCAAAAGTTTTTACCACACCACCATTCCTTTTTCCGTTTATCCATACTACTCCTTCCAATTCCTGCTCATTTAAAAAGCCCATCAACTTTTTTGTCTTCCCTTTAATTACAGCAGCTCCTGCAAATTTTGTTTCTCCTTTTATCGAGATTACATTTTGCAAAAGAAAACTGGACCCTGACCGCATCTTTCCTTCCAATTTAGCGAGCGATACAGGAGGTAAAATCCTTGTTGTTCTATTTCTATTATCTGCAATTCCAGACAAACGAAATGCTGGGATTTCTCCTTTTTTGTTTGATTCCAGTACCTCCTTCGCTAGACCCTTGCTAATTAAGAGCATACAGCTAAGCCGAACTTCATTGTCACGGAGATACTGCTCAAGTAATTGTTCTAAACTGTATGTACGTACAAGATTATCACTAATAACAATGTTTTTTAAATGTGGGCTGAACATTGTGCTCTCTCTTTTCAATGAAAACTCACGAACAACTTGATGAATGGAATCACCGGTCTCAGAAACATTTATATAACGTTTTTGTTGTCCATTTCCTTTACTTTGTGCTTGCGAACTAACAATTTGATAAGTAGCTGTTATAAGATTTCTTTTAGGATAACCTCCTTCCTCATCCTCTTTCTCAATTGTTGAATCCTTCCCTTTATCTAGTGCTATACCTGCAGTTAAGCTCAACTCTTCTACTTCTTTACTGCTCCAACATCCTGTTAAAAATAGAAGCAAAAGCGTCCCTAACAAAGCCAAATAGAACCGCATATAATTAAATTTATGTTTCACACTACTCCTCCTTTTAATCGCGTAATAATAAGAAGAAGCAGTGGTAGTAAACCAAATAAAAATAATGCAACATTACCGAGCATATCTCCCAATTTAAGCAAGTCATTTATATTTTTCGAAGTCATAGCAATGATGTAAATGATTGGAATCAAAGCAAAAATAAACGGATGAATACTCTTTTTAAAGAGTTGCGCTAATCCTAATGCAGCTGCATAGTAACTAATCGTATAGGTAGCAAATATTTGCATAATCCATATTACAAGCAGTAAAGATTCAAAACGTTCAAATATCAATCCAGAAATTTCAAAACTGCGCATAAGGTCAATTGTCGGCCATGTTCTTGTTACAACCCCATCAATTGATAATGCACCAATGACCATTACAACAGTTATTACATAAAAGATTAACGGAATTGAAATTCCAACTAAAATAGCTTTTACTGCTTTCTTTCGTTGTTCCATAAACACCAAAAGAATTAACATAATTTCAGGACCTGTATATGCGAGAGATGTTGTTTTTATCCCATCTAACACTGGTTTAATCCCCAAACCTAATACGGGACGGAGATTATCTATCTCGAATATTCCGATACTCATAAAGGAAATGAGTAAAAAAACAAAAAAAGTAATAGGAAATATTATTTCAAACATCCGTGCAATCGAGTTAATACCACTCATAATCAAATAGAGACCTATCCACATAAAAGGCATAATAATGGCCCATGTGGGAGTTCCTTCGAGCAAAAAAAAGCTTATTACTGCTGCCATTGAACGAATTTGAAATGCTGAAGTTGTAAGAAAATACCCTATAATAAGAAAACTAAGAAACCTGCCTATCCATTTCCCTACAATATCTTGACTGTATTGATAAAATGTTTTATCTGGAAACTGCTGACTTAATTTGACCATAATTACTCCTGAAACCATTGCGAGTATCCCACCTAATATCACGCTTAGCCATACATCTGGTGTTTTCACTTTTTCCACAGATGCTCTGGGCAGAGTGAGGATCCCTGTTCCAAGTATGTAATTTACAATAATAACAACTGCTTGCGCAGTTGTTATTCGGTCTTTAGGTTCAGTAATCACTGAAGGCCACTTCCTTTCGTCATCAGCTACCTTTTGCGGATAGTTTTTTTAGTATGCATTATTTTCGGTCGACGTCTCATTATTTTTAATGGCATGCGAACCATAAAATCTTTCCAGTCACTAAATCGATACGGAACAGCAGGGCTAGTATAAGGAACGCCAAAACTTTTCAGTTTCACTAAATGACTGCAAAGTAAAAGAAAGAAGAGAATAACACCATACAAGCCAAATATCGCAGCACAAAACATAGCTACAAAACGAAGAATGCGTAACGTAATTCCCACACTATATTGCGGAATAGTAAAAGAAGAAATAGCTGTTACCGCAACAACGATAACCATTATTGGACTAACAATTCCTGCTTCTACGGCAGCCTGACCAATTATTAAACCGCCCACAATTCCCATTGCAGGTCCAATCGGTTTAGGCAGACGTAAACCTGCTTCTCGTAGAACTTCGATAGCTACTTCCATAATTAACGCTTCTATTAAAGCGGGAAAAGGAACTCCTTCTCGCGATCCGATAATCGAAATAGCGAGCTTAGTGGGAATTAATCCTGGATGAAATGAAATAAAGGAAATATACAGTGCTGGAGCAAATAATGAAACAAAAGCTGTCATAAAGCGTAATAAGCGGAGAAGCGTACCAGGAATCCACCTTTCATAATAATCTTCTGGTGATTGCAGCAGCATGCTAAATGTAACTGGAGCAATTAAAACAAATGGTGTTCCATCTAACAAAATAGCTACTCGACCTTCCATCAAAGCACTAATAACACGATCAGGTCGTTCTGTATTTTGAATCTGCGGGAAAGGACTGAGATAATTATCTTCAATGAGTTGCTCTATATAACCAGATTCGAGTACACTGTCTATATCAATTTTCTGAATTCTGTTGTTTATTTCTTCCACTAATTCTGTACTAGCAAGATCTTTAATAAATGCGATAACTAACTCTTTCTTTGCACGTTCTCCTACTGGTAGCTTTACTAATGATAAGTTCTCATCCGCACAATGCCGTCGTAAAAGTGAGGTATTATCACTTAATACTTCAGTAAAACCGACCCGTGGCCCTCTGACTAATGCCTCTGATACTGGTTCTTCAATGTTTCGTTTATTTGCTTTTGTTGTACCAAGAATAAACACATCTGCTAAACCATCAATTAAGAGAGCTGTTGAACCTATCAATACTTTGGATATCAAATCTTTTATGTAATGGACTTCTGCTACTTCACTAATTGTAAGTACTTTATTTTTAATATATTCTTTTGAAACAGTCCCCTCCACATAAGAAGATTCATTTTTATATTCGTCAGAAAAATCATCCATTAGTAACTTCATAATGTGTTTGTCAATGATCTCTTTATCTGATAGACCATCAACAAAAATGATCCCAGCTTGAATATCTGTGCGTCCAATATTAAACTTCCGAAAACGAACATCAGAATTATGTCCGATCTGTTGCTTTATAAGTTCTAATTTAGAGGCAAAATCATTTGTGAAATGAACGGTTGCATTTTGAGAAGGTTTATACTCTTGTTTCGTTTTACTTTGAATATTATTTTTCTTCACTTGTTTGTCTCTTGGCTTCCACCAACTCATTCTTCCCACTCTTTCTCTGACATACGAACCCAATGAAAAAATCTTGAGATAGTATACGGAATTAAAAACAAGATAAAAGCTTGTACAAAGACTTTCCAATCTGGAAGATAAGAAGTAATTATGTTCCACATGTTTATCACCCAATTTCTATACTCTGCTAGGATTGAGACTTCTAAAGAACGGTATGTACTTAATAAAAAATAACTGTAAGATTAAAGAGCAGAAAAGCAAGACATTATGCTTATTTCGTACCAATAACCTAATTAGTATAAAAACATTTCTGACCTAAAATACCATTTCCAATTATAATTTGTTAAATATTATCTCCTCTTCCTTTATATATATGCCTACATTTGAATTTCAAATAATATAAGTATCAATGATATTTTCTCTTAAAGAAAAAAGATGCTAGAAGATAGCATCTTTTTTTTAATTCAACTTACTATGTAGTTATATTTTATTTTGGAAATACTCGTTTTTTTAAATGAATATTAATGTGTAAAAAATACATATTCTTTTGTTCCAAGTTCATACACTTCTACCGAATCAATACGGAATTTTCTGATTTTAAATTCAATATGAAATAAAGGAAAATCCACTCTTAGAAAGACTATATAAAACAAATAACATGAAAACAACTATCAATCTATTAATTGAAAATACTAATGAGCAAGAGTTTATCATCTTAATTCCAAGTGTATTCGTTTTGCTTCAAAATAAAGAACTTGAATAAATTTTTTTGTATCAATACGAGCAGGTACTGTTGGTTCATTATTCAATTCTGTCATCTTTCTCCTTACGGTAGTAAAATCAAAAAATCTAGAAGCATAATTTTCGAACTTCGGGTTTAAAAAATCAGTAAGTCCAAGGGAAGCTAAATGGTTTAATGATTGATAAATTGCTCTCCGAATTCGTTGTTTGGAAGCTTCTATAAACCTTTTTAATTCGGCGTCTTCAGCTGAATCCCCAAGTTTTTTTTGAGCTAAATTCATAAAAATCTCTTTTAGTGAAGGAAAACCTTGTTCCAACGTGTTATCTTGTTCATATTTATATAAATAATCTAGCATATCCATTAAATCTTTACTTCCACTTTCACTGGCTATTCCTAATTCAGACAAAAGAAAATGAATGGAATTTTGAAAGTGATTAAAAGTATTTAAATGTTTTTCATTACGGTATTTTTCTTGCGCACTTGAATTACTATCCAATTTTAATACCATATTAAGCGATTCTTGAATGTTTTTTATCGATTTTTCCAAACGAATTCGTTCAATGACTTTCCGAACAACTGTTAAGACTTCAATCCGGTTAATTGGCTTAATAATATAGTATTCAACGCCAAGCGAATAAGCTTCAGCAATTAACTCTTTTGATTCTACTTGAGAAACCATGATGATTTTCCCTTTAAACGAAGGCTTTATTTGACGAATTGTTTTTATTCCATCTTGAATCGGCATTAACAAATCGATAAATAAAATGTCAATCTTTTTAAGGGTTGGCATGTGTTGCTCTAAAGATAAACCATCCTCAGCTTCTCCTATAACCTCTCCAAGATCTTCATCCTCGATAATTTGAGCCAACATTGAGCGAACCGCTTTTTCATCATCTACTATATAAAAATACATAGAATCACCCTTTCGAAATTATATGATCAATCCCTAATCTAATTATAAAAATTGATCCTTTTCCTTCGGTTCTGTCCTCAAGCGTAACATCACCTTCTAGTTGTTCGACCATTTCTTTAACATACGATAGTCCGATGCCTGTCGATGGATTGCCTAAATCATCATATTTAGAAGTAAAACCAGGCTCAAAAATTGAATCTTTATATTTTGAAGAAATACCTGAACCGTTATCTCCTACTCGAAATTCAACAAAATGATGGTCTTTATTAATGTCAATTGTGATGATTCCCATGCCTTGGATAGCTTCTACAGCGTTTGTAACGATATTATTTATAATAGATAAGATTGTATAAATATGATAATGAGAATGCACACCATCAATTTTATACACAAATTGGATGTCTTTCTCTAGCAACCGTGCGTATTTCGTATTTGCTCGTATAATGATGTTTACCAGTTCATGTACAGACATATAATCTGTAAAACTTTCATCAGAAATTAGTTTTGAAAGTCCCGCAAAAATGCGTTGGTTATCCTTTTTAACGTCATGGACCTCGCCAGCAATTTGTAATGCCTGTTGCCTTAAATCCCCAAACTGAAAATCCATCTGTTTGTGCTCAAAGGAGTCTAAAGTTTTATATAAATCATAAGATTTTTTTGTTATATTCTCAGCATCTTGTAATGTTTTTTTTAAATGAATAGCATCTTCATATAAATTAGAGATGAGCATGAGCATGTGCTCATTTTGCTTCTTTATATGTCTCTCCCTTGATTGTGCTTCATACAATTTCATCATATTGAAAAAACTTAGAACTATAAAACTATGGGAACATGCGATAACAATGATCTCATTTATTGCCTCGGATGTGATTGATGTTTTTAATACGAAATATTGAATCATTAATTCGACACAGTCTGACAGTATTTCAATCATGCAACCAATCAAACCAATCATTAGTGGTTGATGATAAAAACGTTTGATTTTTGCTAAATGAAAGAGATACGAATACGTAAAATAAAAGAAAAAACTAGGATAGTGAGTATGAAAAGCGGCTAGCCAATCCATATTTCCCTTTATAATGACATCCATTGAGATACGAAATACTACCACGACTATCGCTGTTAAAAAACCCGGTAAAAATGCTGGAATTCGTCGAAACAATAACAAAAAAAAGAAAAATGTTGGTGCACCAAAGCTCATTCTAAATGTTTCATTTAAAGGAAATGACTTTATTTCACCTACTAAGGGTACTGTAAGTATCATTAAAACGAGAATATAGATGTCTTTTTTTACTAAATTACTAAGATTCAAAATAATCACTTCTCACTTTCGCCTAACAGTCAGTATACAAACCTATTTGCATTAATACAACACTTACTCTATTTTTTTGAAAAACTGATAAATAAGATATAAACGAAAGCATTATAGATTGTGAGTATTCATTACACTCTTCTACTTTAGAAAGATACTTTATAACTCAAAAATGTTCAGACACAATATAAGGTCTGAACACTTTTGGACTCGCTCTAACACCAAAATATCTGTGCTCCTTTTTAAAATATACTTAAATCCCATTCTTTTGCAATATGTTCTAACAACATAATTCCTGGTAAACTATTCCCATACTCATCAATGGCTGGTCCGTAAATACCAATACCACATCCATCTTGGAACGATAAATCCTTCCTAGATTTTGAGGGAACAAGTGTCATGATTCCGCCGGATACCCCACTCTTAGCTGGTAATCCAATGAAAGCAGCAAATTTTCCAGAAGCATTGTACATTCCACAAGTAAGCATTAAAGCTTTTGTTAACCTAGCTACTTCTTTAGGGAGCACTTGTTCTTTGCGAATAGGATGATATCCATCCTGTGCCAGTATAAGCCCTATTAAGGCAATATCTTCTGTATTTATTTCAATCGAACATTGTTTTAGGTAAACCTCTAGTGTCTCCTCCACATCTGATTCTAGAAAACCGTTCTCCTTTAAATAGTATGCTAATGCTCTATTACGATGAGCCGTTTCCCATTCTGATTGAAATACTATTTCATTAATAGCGGGACGCTTCTCTATCATTTTTTCAATTAATACGTATATAGATTCTAATTTTTCTTGCACCGATGTCCCTGGCAAAAGTGAAGCTATCGTAATCGCTCCAGCATTAATCATAGGATTAAAAGGTTTTCCTGGTTTATGTATCTCTAAACGAATAATTGAATTAAAGGCATCTCCAGTTGGCTCTACGTCAACTCGTTCTAATACATAAGAAATACCGCGACTTAAACAAGCGGCTATAAAACCGATTACTTTTGATATACTTTGTAATGTGAAAGGTACCTTCCAATCTCCTGATTTTATCATTGTTCCATCTGGCTTTACTATACAAATACCTAACTGCGATACATTTATTTCTCCCAGAGCGGGAATATAACTGGCGCTTCGTCCCTTAGTTGCATACGTTCGATAATGAGCTACCCATTGATCTAAGCAAACTTTTTCTTGACCTTCAATTTGAACGTTATAATCTTTTATCATTTAAAAATATTCCCCCGTACTATTAACTTGATATAAAATAATTTTTTCTTTAATATCATCGATACTATTTGCACTAGAACCAAGAAAAATATTCAGACATATTGCAGTCTGAATATTTTTCTTATTACACACTTTTCTTTTTTGAAGTTTTCTCATAACTATCCCAACATTCAATATTTTCAAGTCCTTTAATGTTTTCTTTATAAAAAATAGGATCTTTACCAGCTTTTTTCTGGTTTATATAATCTTGTAACGCCGCAAATGCTACTTTTGAAAGTAAGGTAATAGCAATTAAATTAATAATAACCATAAAGCCCATAAATAAATCCGCTAAATCCCATACAATTTGGATCTTTGCAACAGAACCAAATACAATCATAGCCAACACACTTATTCTGTATATCATTAACCACACTTTACTTGTATGTAAGAAACGAATATTTGTTTCACCATAATAATAGTTGCCAATTAACGCACCAAATCCAAATAAAAAAACAAAGATAGCAAGACAACCCGATGCCCAAGGACCGATGTGTTCACTTAATGCTGCTTGTGTAAGTGCAATACCATTTAATCCCGGTTGTTTATATGCATCAGACAGCAAAATAATAAAGGCAGTGCTAGTACAAATGATTAATGTATCCGTTAATACACCAAATGCTTGAATCAGTCCTTGTTTCACCGGATGGCTTGTTGTTGCTGTTGCGGCAACGTTTGGTGCACTTCCCATACCAGCTTCATTTGAGAATAAACCGCGTTTAACTCCATTCATAAGTGCTGCACCAATTGAACCACCTGCTATTTGTTTAAAACCAAATGCGTTTTGAACAATAAGAGAAAAAACTTCCGGCATTTTTGATATGTTGGTAACTACAACAAATAATGCAACTCCAATGTATAATACCGCTAAAAATACCACCTTGTATTCAGCCATTTTTGCAATACGTTGTACACCACCAAAAATAATCGCAGCGAAAGCAATAGCCATGATTATCCCAACTGTTAGACGATCTGTACCAAATGAGTTTTGAAAAGCGATTGTAACTGTATTTGATTGTACTGAATTGAATACAAGACCAAAAGTAATTGTAATTAGAATAGAGAATAATACCCCCATCCAACGTTTATTCAACCCTTTTTCCATATAATAGGATGGACCACCGCGGAAACCAGTTTTATCTTTTACTTTATATATCTGTGCTAATGTGCTTTCAACAAAACTGGATGCTGAGCTAATAATAGAAATAATCCACATCCAAAATACAGCTCCAGGACCCCCTAATGCAATCGCAATTGCAATTCCTGTAATATTCCCTGTTCCAACGCGGGCTGCCATACCAATACAAAACGCTTGAAAAGGAGAGATTTGATCTTTAGAACCACTTTTCCCCTCCATTAATACACGGACCATCTCTTTTAACATTCGAAACTGTACAAAATTCAATTTAAATGTAAAATAAATTCCGCAAATAACAAGCATAATAATTAACAATTTAGACCATAAAAAATCATTCGTTGATCCAACTAAATCTACAAAAAACCTTTCCATATTATCACTCCATACCAAAAATTTATCTATTATAATCTATATAAAATCACCTATATTCCCTGGCATAAATACTTCATTCATATTCAAATACAACAAGGATAAAAATTTCCTATACTAATAGGATTGGTCTGTTTAAGCAAACATTACAATATGCAACTGTAAAACTGAAATTTTGAAGAATTTCACGTTTATACACCCGGTGCTCTATCCCCTTCTGTAAAACTAATATTCTTATCCACTAATGTTGTACTATTATGTTTGTTTCGTTTACCGGTGATTTACATTTAAATCATAATCATCAATAGTGATTAACTGTTTTTTTGTTAATTTTCTCAAGAACATGGAAATATCTCCTTTCTCACTACTAATCTCAAAAATAGGCTAGGTAAAAAATTCACAGAAAAACTATGAAGCGCTTTCAATCTTCAACTAAGAGAAGCTTGTCTTTAATTTATAATCAAAAGTACAGAATGTTACGAAAAAGTACAGGTTTTTATAAAAACAAAAAAATATTTTAAGGTTTTTCATCTAAAAAACACTGAGGTTTTGTGAATTTTATACAGAATTCAAACGTCGCGGATTCCGTTCTACCTAACCTTTGACAAGCTTCAATTTTCTTCATAAAAACATGCATACTTTTTCTCTTTTAGAACTTCATATAAAGTATTTGAAATCAAGAATCAACAGGATATTATAAGAATATTTAAAAAATAAAACATTTAATTTATTTATGGTATCATACAAAAAACATTTGTTTTCTCAATTAATCCCCCTAGTTGGGTTCGTCTATATTGCACATATTTACAACATTAAAGACACTAAGAAAAAAAGGATTTTGTTGAAGGGATGAAACATTGCAAAACTCTTATTTAGGACCTTATGACATCCTCTTTTCTAGCAATATCGAGTTATCCCAAAAAACGTATATTTACTAACATAGATTACAGGTGGTGTATTGTGAAAGAAATAGTATTCGTTCAAAATAAAAAAAGACTCCTTATGAAATTCGAATTTTTAAAAAAGGATTTAGTACTTACCATTTCACTGATACTAGCAATTGTAAGCTGCTTAATACATTCGCCAAAGATCGAATATATTAACTTTGAAGTGTTAATTAGCTTATTTAATCTAATGGTGGCCATTAAGGCCTTGGAACAGCTAAAGATATTAGACAAACTTGCCGTTGCGATTTTAAATAAATGCAATAACAGCAGGTCAATATCTATTATTCTAATTTTGTTATGCTTTATTTGCTCCATGTTTGTAACAAATGATGTTGCTCTCCTCACTTTTGTACCAATAACACTTGTCATTAGTAAAAAAACACAAATGAACATGATGGATACAATCATCCTGCAGACAATTGCGGCAAACATCGGTAGTAGCTTGATGCCCATGGGAAACCCACAAAATTTATACCTATATTCTTACTATGGAATTAAGCTCATCCCATTTTTAGGTTCAATTCTGCTTTTAGCTGTACTTGGAATTAGTTTATTATTTATATTTACTCAAAAACTTCAAAAAACAGATTTGAAAATAGAACTACCTGTTATTACCGTGAAAAATCGAAAAAAAGCTACCGTCTGGATTTTGATACTTATCACTATCATTGCATCTATTTTTGGTGTCATTAATTATTACATTGCACTAATAGTCACATTGATAGCGGCATTTACGTTAGATAGAAAGTTACTATTTAAGATCGATTACTTTCTTCTAATAACCTTTATCTGTTTTTTTATTTTCATCGGAAACATTTCACATTCGGATGCACTGGAGACATTTGCTCGCGCTAATTTAAGAGGAGATTCTTCATTCTTCTTTAGTTCCATATTTTTGAGTCAATTGATTAGCAATTTTCCTACTTCAATTCTTCTATCAAACTTTACTTCTGATTGGAAAGCTTTATTACTAGGAGTAAATATTGGAGGGCTTGGAACAATTATAGCATCTTTAGCCAGTGTAATTTCCTATAAACTATTCACTCAAGCCAATGGTAAAGAGAGTAAAGCTTATTTAATTAAATTTAGCATTTACAACTTTTCATTTTTAATCATACTTACATGTATACAATACTTTATGTTTAAATTTCTAAAAATTTTTTAAAAAATTGATTACTTTAGAAAAACCCAAATATCTCAGCATTCAATTGAGAAATTTGGGTTTTAATATAGGTATGTTTAAAGAGATACAACAAAGTTACCATCAATTTAAGATTTTGAGATGTTCTCAAAGCGAAAATCTTTTAGCTTTTACGTTATTTATTAGATTTCAGCTTATTTTTTATGTACTCAGTTATATAATAAATGACTGAATTTATAGGGTAATAACTTTCAATTAACAATAGAAATATAACTTATTTCAATGTTATTTCATTTTTGAAGTCCTCTTCACAAAATCCTTAATGTCCCTCAATTTTTTTCCGCTAATATTATCTTTGATGGTTGAATCTAGTTCAATTTCTAATTTTGCAAATGCTGCTCCTACACAATTATAGATACTTGATCCAAAAGCAAGATGCCTTGCAGTACCACTAAATGCCTTTTTAATATCAATGTCAGGACGATAAACGTTGAATTTATCAGATCTTTCAATACGTTAGAGTCACAATTCGTTGCACCAATCATACAGTAGTATCCACATAACTAGTTACATTCTCCTTTTTTCTATTGTTAATATCTTCGTAATAAAAGCTGTTAAACAGCAAAAGTGCGAAGTCTTAAATTAGACTTCGCATCTTATACAAATTTACAATCCGTGACGATACCAACACAAATGCAATACTATATACATACTAATCACTCATTATATCTGTTGCCCTTTTAATTGGCCAATGTAACCCCTTAGCCATCTCTCATGATTGGTTTGATCGTTTCTATATACTTAATCCCCTCTATACTCATTTCAACCGATAATCTATTCCGATTGAAATTACAAATGACAAAATTTTTTCGTTTTTCCTTTTTGCCTACTTGCTAAATTCAGCAAGTAAAATATCTTTAAAAAATTCCGGATTATTAATGTTTAAACTGTTCGAATTGATAGCGAGTGTATGTTTACCTCCAAGTGTTCCACCAACAAAAGTGGAAAACCCTGGAACGGCCCCCCTGTGTCCCCATACCGAGACACCATTTGGAAGCTTAATTTCAAGTATTCCAAGACCATATCCAGTTCCCTCTCTTTCTGTAGGAACTGTAGCAAGCATTTGTTTTAATTGCTGTTCCTTCAGTAATTTGCCACCTAGTAAGTAAGAGAAGAATTTGTTTAAGTCGTCAGCAGTAGAAATCATATCTCCATCCGAGCTACCTGGGTTAATATAAGTAACGTCTTTTAGCTCACTTGCTCCGTCTAGTTGCAAATAGCCACGGGCATGCTTTGTGCCTGGAATCACGCTTGAATTGCCAGGTAGGAATGTATTTGACAAATCAAGCGGTTCAATAATGCGATTTTCAACCTCTTCCGCATAGCTGTTTCCAGTTACTTTTTCAATAAGGATCCCCAGTAATACGTATCCTGTGTTTGAATAAGACCACGCCTTTCCTGGAGCAAAGTCTGGGGGAAGAGAAATCCCCATCTTTACAAATTCTTCAGCTGTATACGATTTTTTTATATCCGTAATATCAAAATCTTTTGAATTTATATAGTCAGCAATACCACTTGTATGATTCAATATTTGCCGGATCGTAATCTGGTTACCATCATATCCATTTCCTTGAATGACACCAGGCAACCATTTTTCAATGGAGTCATCTAGATTCAAACGGTTCTCTCCAGATAATTGCAGTAGCACTGTTGCAATGAACGTTTTCGTTACACTGCCAATACGAAAGCGAAAATCTGCTTTCATTGGTTTCTTCGTTCTCAGATCCGCTACCCCAGCGGTATAACTCCAAGTTTTACCCCCCTTAGAAATTTGAGCGAGTATTCCCGGGTATCCAAGTTGCAGTTCATCTCGCATTGCTTTCTTAACGGAAGTACGATCGCTTTGCGTACTTGTTTGTAACGAACTAGATACATTTTGCGTAGATTCTGCTTTTACAACTGATGTTGGTGTTATGTATAACAGGGAACTTCCACCTATTAAAAGTGCTAGACTTGCACATGTAATTTTACTGCTTGTTTTCATAAAAATTCCTCTCTTCTATTAAAATTGTATAGATAGTTGATAGCAGTGTCATATACGAACCACACAGCTATCCATTCTTCCAATGATGAAAAGGCAACAATGGTACTCATTATTTTCACAAAACACTCTTGTTACTGATTGTTATATATAGGCCGTACTTATCCCCCCCCTTCACGCCTCCTCATATTTTTATCCTACACATTGAAAATCTCTTTTTCCTTACCTATCCCTTACAAATTCCTTACATTCGAAATTGTTTCTATCATGATAGGATTGAAGTAGCGTCTATGCCCGAAAGTGCAAAAAAACAACGATGTTTGTCGTTTCGGTGTTTTTTTTTACGTTTTAAATATTGAATATTCTTTTTACTTTTAACAAGTTAAATTCTTGGTTTTTTCTAATGTGATTATTCTTCTTGCTATATCACACAAATGAAATTGCACTGCACGAACTATTCCTAATGTTGTTAAAACCACTTGTTTCTATTTATACAAAAGTACAGATAAATTGAATACGCGTCCAATCACAAGTTGCTATTTTCTAAGCTCAAAGTTTACCTCTTCAATAAGTGGAAATAATAGAACTATAAAACTTTGGATGGAGGATTTATAGTGAAGAATAACGATAATTATGGTGGAAAATTACCACATAATGCTGAATCTTACTGGACGAGCAGTATTCATTTACCTGAATACCCTTCCTTAGAAAATGACATGCAGGTCGATGTTATTATTGTAGGAGGAGGAATTACTGGCATTACTTCTGCCTATCTTTTAGTAAATGAAGGTCTAAAAGTCGCTGTTATAGAGGCAGACAAATTATTAAATGGAACAACTGGACATACGACAGCTAAAATTACTGCTCAACATGATATGATTTATGACGAGCTTATCAGATATACCGGAAGAACTACCGCAAGATTGTATTACGAAGCAAACATCGATGCTTTAAAATTCATTCAAACCACAATTAATAAACATCAAATCGATTGCGATTTCACTCAACAAGATGCTTATCTGTATGCCACAACAGAAGAATATGCATATAAGTTAGAAAAAGAAGCAGAAGCTTATAAAGAGCTTCATATTGAAGGTGAGCTTGTAAACAAACTTCCTATTGATTTAAAAATACATAATGCACTTGTTATGAGAAATCAGGCACAATTCCATCCACTTAAATATTTAGCCCATCTTTCAAATATAATTACAGAAAAAGGTGGATACATCTTTGAAAATACCACAGCAGTAAATATAAAAACAGGCGAGCAACCTGTGGTTCTTACCCGTGGAGGAGCTCAAATTACAGGGAAGTATATTCTCTCTTGTTCCCATTTCCCTTTTTATGAAGGTGCAGGACTTTACTCTACAAGAATGCATGCAGACCGCTCTTATATAATCGCCGCTAAGACAAGAACAGATTATCCAGGTGGTATGTATATTAGTGTAGATGAACCGACACGTTCTCTCCGTTCCACAACAATTAATGGAGAAGAATTTATTCTTATCTCTGGAGAAAGTCATAAAACAGGACAGGGTGGAGAAACACTAAAGCATTATGAGGCCTTGGAAATATTTGGCCAACAAGTTTTTGGACTTGAAAGAATTGCATATCGTTGGTCAGCCCAAGATTTAATTACACTAGACAAAATTCCTTATATCGGTGAAATCACATCTGATCAAAAAAACATATTAATTGCCACTGGATACAGAAAATGGGGTATGACTAATGGAACTGCAGCTGCTCTTTTATTCCGAGATATCATATTAAAAGAAAAGAACAAATTTCGGGAATTATATACTCCCTCCCGTTTCCATATGAATCCAAGTTTAAAGAACTTCTTAGTCGAAAATGCCAATGTTGTTGGTCACTTAATTAAAGGAAAGTTAGAAATTCCACAAAAATGTATTCGTGATTTATCTAACGATGAAGGGGCTGTCGTTGATATTGATGGACATAGAAAAGGAGCTTATAAAGATGCAGAAGGTAAGCTTCATATTGTAGATACAACTTGTACCCATATTGGATGTGAAGTTGAATGGAACAATGGAGAACGTTCTTGGGATTGTCCGTGCCATGGTTCGCGATTCTCATATACAGGAGAAGTACTTGAAGGGCCTGCTGAGAAACCATTACAAAAATACGATTATAAAATGATAGATAACCTTACTTCAGAAGACTCTGGTTACTAATTAAATTTATGTAAGCCAAAACAGCTACATAGTATGTAGCTGTTTTGGCTTTTTTAACCTCGTATTGTCTGTAATCTCAAATCGAAATATAATCTGTTCTATTCCTATCAATTTAAGAAATATATTCTTCCCCAACATGAAAAATTGAGTTGAACTTCTAAAGATAACTATGAAAGGATGAAATTGAATTTACAATTAAAACCAACATACTCCCGTTTGAGGGTAACTCGGTTTTATTCGTTTGATGATGTTATAGTCATACTCCTAAAACTGACAACTTATAAGAGAATATCATTTTTCCCCTTCTATTCTAACTAACAAGTCGTGAAATTCGTTTCTTCTTCCATGAAATTCTATAATATCCATATTGCAAAAGTAAACTTGCAATAAATGCTGCTGGATATCCAATCCATATTCCTTTTATACCAAGATTTGTATGATAAGAAAGGTAATAAGCAACAGGGACTTCTACAAGCCATATTGATACGACACCGATAATAGTGGGCCATAATACAGTTCCACTTGCTCGCATTGTCGCACCAATAATTTGAGCATGACCGAAAATTAAGTAACTCCAAAGTGTAATCATCACCAAACTATGCGCAATTTCAACTGTATTCGTGTTCGTTAAGAATAACGATAAGATTTCTCTTGAAAACAAGTAAATAAAAGCAATTAATATACCACCAATTATATAATTCATAATAATTCCAGCACGAATAACTTCCTGTAATCGGTTAAATTGTTTCCCACCAATAGATTGCGCAGCAAAAATAGATACCGTAATTCCAAGGCTAACCGCAGGCATCTGAACATAACTTGCAACCTGGTTTACAACCCCATATGCAGCAGTCGCATCAGAACCGAAACGATTCACAAATGCGATTACCGCAATCTCAGATAACGAAACAAGAATCATATTAATACTCGCTGGAATTCCAAGGCGTAATAATAGTTTTAATAAATTCCAATCCATACGAAGATATTTCCGTACGGTCTCATCTAATTGCAGTGGATGATTCTTCTTCTTTAAATACATAAGCATAACAATAAATGTTACAACGGTCGAGATAACAGAAGCATAGGCAGCTCCGTACACACCAAGTTTGGGTATTCCTAGCCAACCAAAAATTAGAATAGGTAATAGAATTATATTTAAGACTGTACTAACAATTAAGAAATAAAACGGTGTCTTAGAATCTCCTGTACCTCGTATAAACGTTGTATAGGAGAAATATAGAAATAAAACTGGCATAGAAATAAATAAAATACGCGCATACTGCACACTCATATCAATTATATTCTCTGGCGTACCCATAAAACGCATAATTTTCAGAGCAAATACATTTCCCGCTATTGCCAAAATAACGCCTATTATAAAGGTAAATGTTAATGTCGTACCAACAATGGCTTTTAAACGATCTTCATTACGGGCTCCAAATGCCTGACCAATTAAAATCGAACTACCCGATCCAATCCCAATTACAAATGAAACAAGTAAAAAGAATAATGGAAAAAATGCTGAAATGGCAGCTAATTCATTCACACCAAGCCATCGTCCAACTACCACCATACCAAATAATTGTCCAACTGATTGTAATATGTTACTTAAAAGCAAGGGAACTAGAAACATAGACATTGATTTCCATATTGCTCTCTCTCCCTTTTCTTGATTTTTTAATTTTTCACTTTTTTGAATACTATCTATCGATGATTTCACATTTGATTTCCCCTTTTATTTGGAGGAATTATGTTATTCCGAGAATAATACGTTAAGAATAAAAAAAATTTTTAAATTAACGTTATTATCTTATCCATAGATTTCCCCCTACGTAATAATGATTTTTGAGAATTTGTTTATCTATTCATTCTTTCTACCATTTATCTCTTTCCCCCAAAATTTTGCTATAAACGAAATGAAGCTTTACCTTTATAAAACCTATCCTGATACTTCTTCTAAGCAATAGTAAACATCTTCCTTACCTCTTTAAGTTAACTCTTCAACATCTACAGCAGTTAAATTAATTTGCGTTGCATCATTTATTTTAATAAAGTTATTTATATTATTAAATGTAATAAACAATTAGGAAGCGAAATTGGTATAAAACATGTCTTTTGTTATGTTTTTAACATCGTGAATAATTAATATTAGACCCTTGTTGCTTTGTTTGTTAGAGCAACTAACATAGATTACTGTTTTCAGTTATGTTGTATATTTTTTTAAAGACTTGTCCAAAATATAACTAACCTGTTTTAGAACAAATTGGTTACCGAGTAGTTAGCTTTTGCTAACTACTTTTTATTATTAAATATGTTCTCATCAAAATGATGAATTTCTAACTATTAGCTCAGTTCTTTCTATACAGAAGAGTAGTTTGTACTTTTACTTAAAATTCCTTGAAAACTATTTGAGCATAGATTTTTCCCATTAAAAAAGGAGAGATTATAATCCCTCCTTCTAATCCATACTAATCCCTCCTTCTAATCCATACACTACATAATTAGCGAGTGAATCGACCATCAAGTTGTATATTGAAATTTTGTGCGATTTTATATTTCATTTGATCGATTGCACTTTCAGCATCACGAATTAATAATTCGTTACGGCTTCCACTATTATTGTTTGCTATTATTACATATACTCGTTAATCTCCATGTCCATACTATTTAGCGACGGTAGTCCATGCCATTCGGATTGACCTCCAGCACATGATAAATCTATTTTTCTAATTTATGTATATTATTCAACTAATTCTACCATTAATCTTCTGTGCTACCTGTAGATCTTTTGTTTTAAATCCACTATTTATAGCCCATCTATAAAATAGAAATGAAACAATTGAAATAAGTACCATATCCCATCCATAAGTTATAATATTTAACCCACCAAATTTTTCACTTCCAATGTACGATATACAAATCATAAATAATAAATACCCTACAATCCATAATCCAGCTAAAAAATTCTTCTTAAATCCAACCCATTTTGTTTTTAATTGATAATAAAAATATATAGGTAAGCCCATAAGTATAATAAACATTACTTCTCCTGTTAACGGCCACCTTGCCCAATATAATGTTAATGATGCAAAAATGAACCCTAAAGGTGCGATAATGTTTAATCCTCTTATATAGAAAGGACGATGAAAATTAGGTGCAGTTTTTCTCAGGGTCATTACTGTTATTGGTCCAGTAACATATGAAATTAATGTAGCTACTGAAATCACTTCAGCTAAAACACCCCATCCTTTAAATAAAAATAAAAAAACAAAACAAATCATTAAATTAAACATCATGGCAAATCTAGGCACACCATATATAGGATGTAATTTCCCAAAAACTTTAGGGAAATATCCATTCTTCTCCATTCCGTACAGCATGCGTGATGTGGTTGCCATATAAGTAGTACCTGTACCAGAAGGGGATACAAAAGCATCTAAATATAATACAATAACTAACCAATTAATATTTAGTGCTATTGCTAAATCAGCAAATGGTGAATTGAAATTTAAATTCGACCATCCATTAATTATCATATCGGGATTTACAGCGCCGATAAAAGCAATTTGTAATAATACATATATTATAGTTGAAATTAAAATGGATCCTACAACTGCCCGAGGAATGGATTTCCCTGGGTTCTTTGCTTCACCAGCCATATTAATTGGACTCTGAAAACCATTGAATGCAAAAATAACACCGGATGTTGCCATAGCAGTTAATACATTTGACCAATTAGATACATGAAAGTCCTGATGACTAGTAAAGTTTTCTCCATGAAATCCAACGAATAGCAATGCACCAATTGTAAGACCAGGAATTATGATTTTAAATATAGTAATTAGAGAATTTACTTTTGCAAATAGACTAACAGTCCAATAGTTTAAAAAGAAATATATAATAATAAGTAAAGAAGCAGCTGCAAGACCTTTTGAAGTCAACATCCCATTGTCTACTAAATCCTTAGCCCAACTTGCCCACTCCCAAGGCCATGAACTCATATATTGTATTGAGGCTATAGCTTCAACTGGAATAACTGAGACGATAGCTATCCAATTAGCCCATGCAGCAATAAATCCTACGAAATCTCCATGTGAGTATTGGGTATATTTTACCATTCCGCCAGCCTCCGGAATCATGGCTCCTAACTCGCTATATGGTAAGGCAATAAATAATATTACAATCATTCCTAAGAGCCAAGAAAAGATAGCGGCCCCTCCTGATATTTTAGCAGCCTTCCATGCACCAAATAACCAGCCAGACCCTAAAATCGAACCAATCCCAGTCATTGTGAGTGCAAAGGTTCCTAGCTTGCGTTTCATATTTTTCATTTTTCACACGCCCCTCGTTTACAAAATAAATAGGATTTTTTTATTTATTAACCATTTATTCATGTATACTAGCCCCCTTTTTATTTAAAGTAAGAATACAAGTTTTATAGACTCATTCACCATAAAATTTGCTGTAATTTGAAACCATAACATTCATCTCCAATCAACTCTTTATATTGTATGTATACCCTTTATAATTCTCTCTAAACCTGAAATTTTTAACTATATTTGTTACGGAAAAACATCATATCTAGTATGCCTCTATATTAAGAATATTTTAGTTCTAATAGACGAAATTTCATCTTGTCTATGGTCTTAATTTGATAGGCGATACTACTCCCAGATGCACTCAAGTTAGATAAAAACCGAAGGAAACTATTATAGAAATTTCTACATTTCTTTCGAAACATATCGCTCCCTTCTTACCAAAAACTCAACTCTAATTTAGTGAATTGTTTAAGTGTATTGGGATAAATCTTCGGCAAATAATGACAACCCTTGTTTTTTATGCATATTCATAAAAAGCACGTCACCCTTTCTCATTAATTAAGAAAATGGTAACGTGCTTTTAATCCCAAGAATAGTCCATGATGGATGTGTGGCGGTACTCCATTGCTATCGAACAAAACAATGATAGTTGCGAACGAATTAGCAACTATACGAATTTCATCACTTATTACAAAAAACAAACTTAATTACGTCTGCTAGAATAACCCTTCCTTGATGGTTAATTCCCATTCCTACAACAAAATGACTCTTTAAATGGTAGACCTAATATTTTATTATATTGGTCCTAATCATCCCATAATTTCTTCAGCTTTTCAGTTTTCCATACTATAGTAAATTTCTAATCCCTGAGGATTTCCTCTTAGAACCCTCCCTCTCGTTTTATATAAGTGTTAAGAAACTGTTGATTGTGGAATATTTAAAATTTCGATCATTTAGATTACATTTAATGGGTCTTTTCTGCTTACTTCATTTTTTTCGGCATTCTGCATCTAGGCGGTATACCTATTAGCCACGGTAAAACTCTATTTCAAATCAAACAAATAGATTACCTGCACACGAAAAAGTATAGTGCACAGGTAATCTATTTGTTTTTGAGATTAATAAAAAACTAATTTATCTTTTGAATTCTTCCATCAATAATAGACTGAATTGGTTCTTTTGATTTTTTTATATAATCTACTAATGCTTCAAAATCAGTTGGTCCTGTTTCAGCATCTTTACCGTTTTTAAAGGATACAAATCCATCTCCACCTGAAGCTAGAAATGCGTTAGCAACGACGCTGTAAGTTTTAGAAGGAATCATTTCTTCTCCATTTGTTAAGCGAATACTTGTTACTTTTTCTCCATTAGGTTTGTTTGCATCCCAAGTGTATTGGATCCCTGAAATTTGAAGCATTCTTGTTATGTCTTTTTGCCATTGTTGATTTAAAATATCACGAATGTCTTGGCCTGTTAAATTTACTTTTATTAATTGATTTCCGAATGGTTGAATACCATATATCTCTCCCCATGTAATATCACCAGCATCTAAGTCATTACGAATACCACCAGGATTCATAAGTGCAATTTGAGATTGCATTGTTGCACGCTGAGCATCAGCAACTAAATTCCCAAGAGTAGATTCACCAGCCATATTTAGTTTGCGATCTAGTGGAGCAATAGACTTACCTACAACTTCATTAACAAGAGGTGCGATTTTTGCTTGATATTTCTCCATCTTTTTCTTTATTTTTTTATCAGGTTCCATGCCTTCATGGTAAGTTGTAACAATTTCTGCTTTTTTCTCAACAATATCTTGTGTTTTACGATCAATCTTTACATCAACATCAGCAAAAGCCATACCGTAAGAATTTGCTTGTACGACAAGTTTATTATTAACAGTTCCATTTACATAAGTGTGGCTATGCCCACCAAAAATAACATCGACTTCTGGATCAGTCTCATTTGCTAATCGGACGATATCACCATTTGTTACGCCGTTCCCATCTGTTGTCCCCCCGTTATGTGCAAGAACAACGATAGATTTAACGCCTAGTTTTTTTAATTGCTTTACGGATTTGTTAATAGCTTCAACTTCATCTGTAATTTCTACATTCTTTAGCATAGTAGGCATAACAAGGTTAGGCACATCCGTTGTTACGACTCCGATAAATCCAACAGGAACTCCTTGTACCTTTTTTATAGTGAATGGTGGTAAAAATAAACGACCAGTGGATTTATTATAGAAATTTGCGGCAACATATGGGAATTTTGCACCTTTAAATTTCCCTGTTTTCTCATGGTATCCACCATAAATAAGGCGGTTCATTTCTTCAACACCTTCATCAAATTCATGATTTCCTATAGTTCCAACATCGAATTTTAAATCATTTAGAAATTCAATGGTAGGTTCGTCTTGTAATAATGCTGAAACAGGAGTACTTGCTCCAACAACATCGCCAGCATGTACTTTTAATGTATTCGGATTTTGTTTTTCACGATCACGTAAATAAGCCCCTAAGTATTCGATTCCCCCTGCATCTTTATTGTTAATTTTTTTTACTGTGTCTAATTGCCCATGAAAATCGTTAATACCGAGCATTTGTACATCTATGTAGCGGTTTGGTTCTGTATTTGCTTGGGCTGAAGGCACAGCGAATACACTAGTAAAAGTAACTGTACTTAATGCTAAAGCAACTGGAATGATTTTTTTCAACATAAAATTTCTCTCCCCTAATTAAAATCTTACATAATACAATGTTATTTTAATATATTAAGAGGGTTATTTCTATAAAAATTCTACTAATTACAAAAATTAATAAGATTTTATCGTTTTCTGACAAAATATTTCTTTGTTTTGAGGATTATTCAAAATATTATCTTGATAGTAATATAGCAATCCACCTAAGAGACAAAAAAACTCTAATCCATAATTTTTAGCCGTTAAGAAAAATATTCAACTCGAAACTAATAGAGATTTATCAACCTAACATTTCAATATCAATATTTAAAAATGAGTAGAAATTTCGTTATAGAAGATTTCGATTCTTTAAATTAATTACAGTGGTCCACTACGCCGCATTTAAAAAGATGCTCCTGGATTTATCCAAGAGCATCTTTTATAAAGCTTTATTTTTTACTTGTTTATCAATTATCTTATGATATTTAATACCCCTCATATTTTTAAACAAAACTACTTAGTAATCGTATGAAAGGCTGCCTAACCATTTGTACGGCACCTCTAAGTATACTATTGTGCTTATGTCTAATTAATAAGGATCTGATTCATGGCTTTTCTTCACTGCATCTTTTGTTGCTTCGTTTGCAGCTAATGAACCTTGACCATATTTTGATTTACTTACTTCGCGGCCCGGAAGTTTGTTTTCCGTTTTAGCTTCTTTCATTTTCTTTTCAATACCTTCTTTAACACGACGGCCATAATCTTCATCAGCTTGTGTGAAGTGTTCAATCATCGCATTCTGAATTCTTTTGTCACATACTGCAAGTGCTTCAGATAGATTTTTAACCAATTCATTTCTTTCCCACTCCTCAAAACTACGATACGTGTGACCTGCTTGACCATAATTGTTAGGACGATCGATTGGTGCACTCATAGCAGCCGCATTGTAAGTTGGTTGGTGTGGATGGTGCTTTTCTTGTTTTGCATCTTTATAACCACCCAGCATAGATGGCTCATAGTTAATATGCGGATTTTCTCCAGACTCTTTCGGATTACGCATATCCATTTGACCACGATGTTGATTTGTACGGACAGGTGCTTTAGGTGCATTAACAGGTAATTGTAGATAGTTTGCACCAACGCGATAACGTTGCGTATCTGAATAAGAGAAAGTACGACCTTGTAGCATTTTATCGTCTGAGAAGTCCATGCCATCAACAAGTACTCCTGTACCAAAAGCAGCTTGTTCAATGTCTGAATGGTAATCAACTGGATTACGATCAAGGACCATACGTCCTACTGGTAACCAGGGGAACTGCTCCTCTGGCCAAAGCTTCGTATCATCAAGAGGATCAAAATCGAGTTCTGGATGATAATCATCCTCCATAATTTGTACAAATAGCTCCCACTCTGGATAATCTTTGCGCTCAATTGCTTCATATAAATCTTGTGTTGCATGACTAACATTCATTGCTTGAATACTGTTTGCATCTTCTTGTGTTAAATTTCGAATTCCCTGCTTCGGCTCCCAGTGATATTTCACCAATACCGCTTCGCCTTTTTCATTTACCCATTTATAAGTGTTTACACCAGATCCCTGCATATGGCGATATGTTGCTGGAATACCCCATGGAGAAAATAAAAATGTAATCATATGCGTTGCCTCCGGGGTACGAGAAACAAAATCAAACATTCTCTGAGGATTCGCCACATTCGAAACCGGATCAACCTTAAACGCATGAATCATATCTGGGAACTTCATCGCATCACGAATAAAGAAAATTTTTAAATTATTCCCTACTAAATCCCAGTTACCATCTTCCGTATACATTTTCACTGCAAAACCTCGTGGATCCCTTGCTGTTTCTGGTGAGTCCTTAGCTCCAGCTACTGTAGAAAAACGAACCATTAACGGTGTTTTTTTGCCAGCCCCCGAAAACACTTTCGCACGAGTATATTTTTCTACCGGCTCATCTCCAACTTTTCCATACGTTTCAAAATACCCAAATGCTCCAGCTCCTCGCGCATGTACTACACGTTCTGGAACCTCTTCTCGATCAAAATGAGAAATTTTTTCGATGAAATGATAATTTTCAAGTGTTGCTGGACCACGATTCCCAATTGTTCGGATATTTTGATTATCCTTCACAGGGTGCCCCTGTCGCGTTGTCAATGTCTCACGTTTCACGTCTTGTTCATCTAGAGAATTCATGTCCTGGTTTTCTTCCATAATTGAAAACCTCCTCAAAATTATTCACCTTTAGGTATTTCCATTTATTAGGAAAAATATGATAGAATTGCAAATTATTTATAATGTATCAATTAACAATGATATAGTTGTAATTAGTACTTTAAAAATAATAGGAGTGCTTCATTAAATTCTTTAGCATGCGTTGCATTTAGCCCATGTGGCCCCCCCTTTATTCACGCTACTTTAGAATTAGGAATTGCTTCATTTGTTAATTTCCCACTATATTCAAATGGTACAGTTGCATCTGAATCACCATGAATAACAAGGGTAGGTATATTAATCTTGGCTAAATCGCCTCTGAAGTCTGTTTTGCTGAAAGCAGCGATATCTCTATTGTAAAATCGAAATGATACTATCCCAATTAATAAATATTACTAACTATATATCTAGATTAATATCTGTCATATTTTTTATATACAAGATTAATTAGATTTAAAAAAAGATTTCTTTTTCTTTACTCGTAATAAATCACCTGTCCACCCTTTGAATCGCATATACATATACATACCTCCTGTTGTGAAAATAATAAATAAGAGAGCAATTAAATAACTATATTTCCATTCTAGTTCAGGCATATATTTAAAATTCATCCCCCACAATGCTCCTAAGGCCGTCAAAGGCGTACTTACAGCAGTTAATACAGTAAGAGCTTTCATAATCTCATTCCCACGATGTGAAGAAACAACTTCTTGTAAATGAATCATCGTGTCCAATTCTTCTTGGTACTCTTTAACAAGTTGTAATCCACGCTCTAATTTTACGTGTGTTTGTTTATAACAAAGGGTGTTTGTTAAGTTTTCTAACCAAGCTTCCTCCAAGCCTTGTAACACTTCTTGTATTAAGCGAAACACATGTGTATTCATAAATAATTCATGACGAATATGATAAATTCTTTCTAAAACTGCTATGTTATTATGATGATAAAAATCCCATAATACATTTCTAAAATTGTTTTCGAAATAGTCAACCTTTCGCAAGTAGTGAGATATAAAGATTGATAAGATAGCACATAATCCTTCAGCGGAACTATTACAATTTTTTACACTAAAAGAGGAATTATGTATTAATTTTTGGAAATCCTCTTCCTCTTTTTCCTGGACCGTTATCAGTATTCCATGAGCTACGAAATAATGAAGAAATTTTTGAATTTTGGCGTCCTTTTTATCTTGATCATATAAAAACGAACCATATACACAAGTTTGATTTGGTGATAACGTATAAACATATAATCCATTTTCACAAGGAGAACTTATTTTTTTTACAAATTGAGAGAAATAAGGTGTTACATCACGAGGGATGATAGAAGAAGGTTTTTCAAGTTCACTGGTTTTCACATGATACCAATCCCATTTCGGCATTTTTATGCATTCCATATTATTCTTCCTTTCTGAATAGTTTTATGTTTCATTGAATAGTATCCGTAATATGAAATTTATATGTAGGTATTCATGTCTTGGAGGAAAAGTTTTTAGATCCTCTACATTACAAACTAAATGGCATAGGAGGTCTTCTTCTGTTACAAGGAAGACCCCCTATATATTAGTTATTTGTATTCTCAATTTTAAACAGTTCCTCTATACAAGCACTTTTTATCTTTTCTTATTTATATGTGGCACGTCTATTCAACGAACTCCATTTCGGTCGTTATTATAATTTAGATTCATATACAGATTGATTGGTGATGTCGTCAAATACTTGACTTCCAATCATATAGTACCCATGAAGTGCAGCCTCTTTCGAAGCGTCTACCATACGGAAAGAAGAAATTTCACCTTGCATTTTTTCAATTCGTTTTTTGTGGAGATCTACTATTCCTCCTGTCCAAATAATAGTGTCATACTGGTCTAACTTAAATTGTTCTTGTAATACACACATAACGTCTTGGAAGTGTGTATCCAACTCTTTTTGAATCAAAGTATGAACCTGACTTGCCTGAGGATTTTCTTCTCGACCTCCATATCCTTTTTCTAATATGTTTGGCATGTCGTTAATATGCAAGTGACCACTTTCCCCCGCATGATTCTGCACGATATTCTTAATGTTTTTCAAAGGCTTGCTACATCCTAGTTCCGTCTCATAATGATTTAAAATGACATTCTGTTTCATATCTGTCATTTCTAATGTACGAAATCCGCCATCAATAATTAAGATACGATCTCGTTCCTGAATGATTCCCTCTTTTAAGAAATAAGCATGTAAAGCGACCGGTTGCTGAAGAATCAAAGCATTTTCCACCGTAATATGAATAAATTTGCCATCAATTTGTACGGAAGTTTCTTTTTTTAGTGCACGTTGTAATTGCTCATGCTGACTACCAAAATAAGTGACAGGAAGCCCGGTAACAACTAAAGGTAACACGACATTTTCTTTATAATCCTTTGCAATGCAACCAAATATTTGTTGTTTAAACTGTTCGCTTTCATAATAATTTTCTATTTCTTCTTCAAATGGAGGAAGAAATGAAGCATCAGATTGATGCGCTTCATTTCCCATGTAGTATGCAAAGTCTAAGTCTATAAAACTTACCTTTGTTAAATCTTCACTTTCATCATGATTAGGTACAGGGGCTAGTGTGGAAGCTTCACTCTTAACCGTCACCTCAGAATCTTCACCCTGTCGATATGCTCGCTTAGTAAAGCCGATTCCTACATCAATTGCATACAAAGATTTCATACTTTTTTCCTCACTTTCTATTTTTAGAATTAAATCTAAGCACTCTCTTCTTTCCCTTCTTTCACATATTTCTTTTCATTTTTCGTTTTTTCCCCGTCTATTTCCTTACTATTTTCATTTTTTTCGTAATCCTTTTCATCTTTTTTCTTTTTATTATTTTCGTTTTCTGTTAAATCTTTAATGGTAGAAATAACAACTGGTGTGGCTGTAAGCAGTTGTGGTAATGTTTGTTTTGCAACATTAGCTGCAGTTACAGAGAATTGTTTACTTGTCTCAGTTACCTTCTCTAATGTTTCCTTTATGTTTCCTTCTTGTAGTTTGTCTTTTACGTTTTTTCCTGTTGTTTGTATAGCTTTCCGATTTTCTTTTTTTAATAGGGAGACTATCACTCCGGTCGTAATCCCAATCACAGCATATTTAAATATTGTATGTTTCATTTTTCTCACCCTTCTCTACTTTTAATTTCTTCCATGCTACAACCTAAAATAATTACCTTACCTATTGCAATCTATTAGAGAGAATGATAGTTTTGCGGCTGCCTATCACTCGCTGTTAGTGTTTCATCTGTTACTAGGAGTAAAATTCTCCCTTGATCTAGTTTTTCTTCATATAAGTTAGCTTCCTCCTTCGACACCCCCATTTCTTCCATTTGATTTCGGAGCTCGTCCCCTTTTTTGGAGAAAAAGTTGATAATACTTGTGCCTAATCCTTGTTCTTTTACTCCAATCGTATTTGTGTTTGTATCATCCGCAATCTTTTTTGTTAGATGTTTTTCATGTGTTAAGACGTAAATGTCATCTTGGTGAATCCCTTGCAATTCTAGCTCTTTTACTTTCATAACTACTTCCTGTTCATTTTCATATTCATAAACCACCGGTTTTCTTTCATTCTTATGCATTGGATTTTTCCTCCTTTAGATTTTTTATTTTTTTATTTAGTTGTTATGTAATATGTAATACACCTATTTTAAAGATGTTAAACCTAAATTTTCAAAAAATTTTATGTAATAGGTTATTAATGTTTTTGAATATCCAAGCACTGTCATGAGAACTTTGCTTTCATAAAAGTGTTACAAATAACGATTTGTTTGGAAGGCAAGCCCATTGTTTTATAGAAAATTTCTATTTAGAAAAAGTCACAAAAGGAATACAAGATACTTTTTCGTTAATTAAATCAAAATAAAAAAACAGGTTATTTGGCTATTCATTCCGTAAGCTTAATACTCAAGTTAATCTTTTTCACACTGTTAAACTTTATTAAGAAAACCTTAAGGAATTTCCCTCTATATTTATAAGAATTTTTTTCTATACTGAATCATGTAAATGAACAAGAGGAGAAATGCTTATGAAGAAATTTATACTTTGCATACTAGGAATAGGCCTACCTATATACATACTACCTTTCATATTACGAGGGGATTTGGATAGATTTAATCCGATTGCTGAAGAAAAAAATGTATACGCCATTGCGAAGGGATATGGTGTTCCAGATTATCATCATAAAGGACGAGCTGTGTACTCACTAAAAGGTGTTGATGAATTAAGCAATGAAACAGAATATACAGTTGGAACGAACACACCTAATGATTTTATAAGAAAAACTTACTTGAAAATTCATGTAAAAGGAAAGTATGTGTATTCTTACGATATTATCGCTGAAGAGGATATTCCAGAGAAAATAAGAGGGAAATTGAAGATAGAAGTTAAATAAAAGAGCCGACTCGTATGAGTTGGCTCTCCCGTCTATCATTGTTTCAACAACCATTCTTCAATTACTTTCACTGTTTCATCTCGTTGTGCTTTTGGCGTAATTAAGCTCGCATTATCACCTTTTTGCTCACCATACATGCCAAAATGAGCATGGTTTCCACCTTTTATCATGTGCATAGTTGTATTCTTTGACATAAACTTTTTATTGTCCTCTATTTTTTCTACAGTTGCTAAAGCATCTACTTCCCCATAAATTGATAACATCGGAATCGCTTTCGTAGAGAAGTCATCTGCAGGATAAGAACCTAAGAAAATGATCCCATCTACCTTGTCTTCATGTTGAAAGGCATACTTAGAAATCATAGCTCCCCCCATTGAATGGCCCGCAACATACCATTTTTGAACTTCAGGATACTGTGCCATTACACTGTCTACTGCATTGATTCCAAGTATCGCTAAATTTAATGGTAACTTAGGCATTACTACAAAGTGTCCATCTTTTGCAAGAGCTTCTCCCAAGTAACTATAAGCCTCCGCTTCTACTTTAGCGCCTTGATAAAAAATAACCCCTATTTTAGCATCTTTCTCTCCAAAAATTATATTCTCTCCATCTTTTTTATCATCTACTAACGACAAAGCCTCTTTCGTTGGTTTGTAAGTAAACTGAGACCAAGTCAAAAACGTAATACTTCCTATAAGTAAAATACCGAGTAAAGAGTACAGCGTAATTTTTATCCATTTCTTCACAAAGATGACCTCCCTAAGATGTATATATTCTATATTTCAGATTTTCATTAGCACACATAAAAACTCGAGCATTTTTATTATGCTCAAGTTTTCATTTACGTCTTTAATTTATACTATAAATGCTCCAAGATAAATATGTAGCAAATGTAGCCCATAAAAAATATGGAATGAGCAACCATGTCGATACTTTAGATAAACTGGAAGAAACCGCTATGAGAAGTAACGTAGTAATAGCGACTAGTAAACAATCTACTGTTGCTAAAAATAAATTTTTTTGACTAAATTGAAAGTAGCTGAACGCTTGATTACACATGTAATTTAAAAGGAATATAAACCAAAATGTTTTTGGCTTACATCCATATTTGTTGTAAATCATTGCAACCGATAATGCAATAAGTCCATATAAGACAGCCCAAATCAATCCGATTGTCATACCAGAAGGTGTCCAAGACGGCTTTTCTAGCGCATCGTACCAAGTGCGATCAATAGGAAATAAAATACTAGAAATATAAAACAAACCATATGTTAGTAAAAATACTAGAATACTAGATTTTTTCATAAACATTCTCCTTTTTCAATAGAAGGTTTTAGAAACTCTATATGATTATTCAGTCCCTTTAATGGGTAACATTCTAATATTTAAATTTCAAATACATATTGTTTAATCTATTTTATGCGAACTCTTTCATACTTTTATATGCACAAAGCGCTCTCTCTCGTGCTGCCTTATGGTCAACAACTGGCAAAGGATATGTATGACCAAGCTTAATATTGGTCTTTTGTAAAATATGCTCAGGTGCTTCCCAAGGTTTATGTATATACTTATTCGGTATATCTCTTAATTCTGGTACCCATTTTCTTATATACTCTCCATTTTTATCAAACTTTTCTCCTTGTGTGATAGGATTAAAAATACGAAAGTACGGTGATGCATCTGCTCCACTTCCAGCAACCCATTGCCATCCCATTGTATTATTTGCAATATCAGCATCTAGTAGTGTATCCATAAACCATTTTGCACCTTCTTGCCACGGAATTAACAAATGCTTTACAAGAAAAGAGGCTACAGCCATTCTTGCCCGATTATGCATAAAACCTGTTTGCCATAGTTCCCTCATTCCCGCATCAATAAACGGATAACCAGTTTCCCCCTTCTGCCATACTGTTAATAACTCCTCTTCCTTATTCCATGGAAAATGTTCAAAGTTTTTATTAAGCGGTTTATATACTGTAAATGGGTAATGATATAGCAAATAATAAGAAAACTCTCGCCAAATCAATTGACGGATAAAACTATTCACTTGTTTTTCAAAAAGACTACATTGTCTTTCGGTACTTTTATCGATTAAGTAATGATACATCCACTTCACTGATATTTGGCCAAATGAAAGATAAGGTGCCAACATCGAATGAGCATTTTCATTTGGAAAGTCTCTTCCTTCACTATAAGAGGCTAATTTGCTAGAGAAAAATTTCTTACATGTTTTGTATGCCCCTTCCTCTGTAGGCTCCCACATTGCTTCCATATGAGATGTCCACGGTATAGTCGGCAACAAATGTAATTCTGAAACAGATAAACTTGCTGGTAAAGAGTTTCCTCCTTTTATACGCTGCACTTTACTAATAGGCTTAGGTATTATCTGCTTTTGAAATGCATTGTAAAAAGGCGTAAACACCTTATATTCAGTGTTATCTTTCTTTTTAATAACCCACGGTTCTAATAATAAATGTGAATTAAATTCCTTACAGGTAATACCTTTATCTTCTAACATCATTTTCATTTTTTGATTAAATTGTAATCTTTCCGGATCATAACAAATATTCCAATATACAGCCGTTATACCTAACTGTTCTATGAGAGAAAGTATTTCTTCCTGTGTATTTCCTTTACGAATTATTAAAGTAGAGCCCAATGCCTCAAGTTGCTTTTGAACATCTATTATAGCATGATGTAACCACCACTTTGACGCACTTCCTATTGAAAAAGTTTCATCATGTACATATACCGGAACAACCTCACCGGACTGAGCAGCTTCAAATAAAGCTGGGTTATCATATAAACGAAAATCTTTTTGAAACATAACGATAATTTTATTTTGCATGGCTATCCTTTCTCATTCTTAAAGCACAATTCATTCTTTATGAGAACAAGTACTTCTGTTATTTTTAAATAATTATGAGAATCATCTTTTTTATTTTATAATCTTCTTCACTATAAACATTGATTTTCTATCTCTCTAAGTACATCATTTCCTATATTATCTATCTTTTCATTTTTTACGTTATTATATAAACTCTGTAAAACTTTTAACTCTGTTCTTAAATGTAAAATGACACTAGATAATATATATAACTTAGCCACACTCTCTTTTCCACACTTCTCTTCATATACTTTTTGAAGGGTAGTAAGATATAACGTCAGTTGAGAAATTTTAATTTTTAGCTGTTCTAGAATTAATTGTTCCTCCCCGTATTGTGCAAAAAGTAACGCTTCATATATAGGACGATGCATATCCTCTTTCTTTATCATTTGCTCTAATAATAAATGCTCAAATTCTTGTTTCCCACTTTTAGTAATACCGTAAATAGTCCGTTCAGGGCGTTGTTCATTACGAATAATATCAACAACTTCTATAAAGCCCTTCTTTTCAAGTTGCTCAAATGTATAATATAAAGAGCCTTTTGTAATTTTTATATAATATTTCATTTCACTATTTTTTAAAAGTTGCTGGACTTCATACGGATGCCTATTTTTCTCCATAAGAAGGCCCAGCATAAAAAGCTTTGTATTCATAACTCTCCACTCCTTAATAACCTATACCAATAGTATAAGCTAAAAATAAGCAAAGAATCTTTTTGTTTTATAAAATTTATGACTTCAAATTCACTTTATTATCCTTTGTACCAGCTTTGACATTCCCCATAAATAATATTGCCATAAATGAAACGATAATGGGAATTAAAGCTAATAGAAATACAGTAGTAATTGAAGATGACATAGCGGCTATAATTTTTTCAAGAATAAAAGTAGGGATACTGGCCCTTATATCTGAGCGAAATATTGCACTTGGATCACCTAAATTATTTAACATGCTGGAACTGTGTTCTATTCCCTTAAAAGCATCCTTTAAATTAGCTGTAAAGGTACTATTTTGAATGGAGCCAAAAATCGTTACCCCAATTGTCATACCTAGTGAACGAAAAAATGAATTTGTTGAAGTAGCTGAACCACGGAATCTCGGTTCCATATTATGAATAGAAACTGTAGGAAGTAAAGAAAACGAAAATCCAACCCCAAATCCCGTTATAATCATGTATATCGTTAAAAGTGCACGGCTTGTTTGCGGATCCATCGTTCCTAATAAATACATACCTATCCCAAAGGATATTACAGATAATAACATTAAGTTGCGGTAACTAATTTTCGTTTGAAATATTCCGCCAATGGCACTACCTACGACAGAACCTAACATCATTGGTGTTAAAATTAATCCAGCATTAGTTGCTGTTCCACCATATACAGCCTGAACAAAAATAGGAATGAATACTGTTAAAATAACAAATGTTGCTCCATAGAAAAATGTAATAATTTGAGATATTGCAAACTCCTTACGCTTAAACATCCAAAATGATATGATCGGATCTTTCACTTTTCTTTCTACCAATAGGAAGCCAATAAAAAATACAATAAACGATGTAAATAACCCAATGATTTGTATCGAATCCCACTTAAACTCTTTTCCTCCTAATTCTAAAGCGAACATTAAGCTAATTACTGCTATTACGAGCGTTATCGCCCCCCACCAATCAATATTTTGCTTAGTAGGTGGATTATTTTCTTTATAAGCTTTTAAAATAAAAATTAATGACATTAAACCAATTGGAATATTGACGTAAAAAATCCAATGCCAACTAATATTTTCTGTTATATACGCGCCTAATAAAGGTCCTAATACACTTGAAGAACCAAATACGGCCCCTAATAATCCAGTCATTTTTCCTCTTTTTTCAATAGGAAAAATATCAAATACAATGGTAAAGGCGATTGGCATAAGTGCGCCCCCACCTATACCTTGAATTGCACGATAAATACTTAGCTGAACAATGCTTTGCGCAGTACCACATAATGCAGAACCAATTAAGAAGATTAATAAACCAAAAATATAGAACCTCTTTCTACCATACATATCAGATAATTTCCCAAAAATAGGCATACCAGCCATAACTGCAACCATATAAGCAGAAGTAACCCAGACGAATTTATCCAATCCACCCAAATCTGAGACAATTGTACCAATTGAAGTAGCAACAATTGTATTATCCATTGCAGCCATTAAAATGCCTAGCATTAAACCAGCTATTACTAAGCGTAAGTTGGTCTCTTTTGCAACCATACCTCTTTCCTCCTTTTTTCACACCCAACAGAATAAATAGTCTAATTAAACTATATACTCATTATAGTTTAATTAGACTATTTTTCAATAAAAAAATAAATCCCCCCAAAATATATTGGAGAGATTACAAATGTAGAATTACTTCCTATATAAAATAATTAAAACCGTTAAAACGATCACTTCTTTATACTACTTTGATTTTGCATACATGTAGCTTATTCATTTAGTTTTGGTCTAGTTTGTAAATATAAATTCAAATCTGGACTTGAACCGCTAATAATTACATCTCGAACAATTTTAGAAAGTGCCATACTATATACTAATCCATTATCTCCATACGCATAGATAAAGTGACAATTTGGAAACTCTTCATACATTCCAATTATAGGTAAACCATCATGAGTACCACCATAAAAAGCGCTTAAATAAAATTCAGGTTCAACCGTAATATTTGGAAAGAGCTTATTAAATTCATTCACTAATTTCTCTTTTTTATGGATTAATTTTGAATCTCTTTCTTGTGCAATGTTTGTATCTTCATCTAACCCACCTATAATAATCCTGTTATCTGCAGTAGTTCTCATATAAATATATGGTCTCGCAGTTTCCCAAATGAGAGTACGTTTATACCAAGAAGATAAATCTTCTACAGGATTAGTAACAATTGCATATGAGCTAATTAGTGTAGCGTTCTTTTCCTTTTTAAATTCCAAACCTTCATATCCTGCAGCCACAATTACTTTATCGGCAGTAATAGAATTGCCCCCTTTTGTATAAAAAACAGCACATTCTTCCGCTAACTTTTTGCCAACAATCTCCGTATCTTCATAAATGTGGACTCCTCTATTAGAAGCTTGTTTTAATAAACTATGTGTAAATTTATACGGGTTTATTTCACCATCGTTATACGTATAAATAGCTGCACGTTTTGTAAATGGATATCTCTGTCCAATTTGTTCTTTTGATAGCCAAGTCGCTTTAAAATCATGCTTATGTAAATAATACAGTTCTTTCTCTAATTTCTTTATATCCTCTTCATAACTTGCATAATATAAACTGTCACGTCGTTTAAAGTCAGAGCAATAAGGTGTATTTTGATCAGCATATTCAATATCATTAATAGCTTGTTCACATAATTTCATATGCTTAACTGCATACTCTTCTCCAAATGTATTTACAAGTTCAAAAAACATCTTGTCACCTAAATATTGAATAAGTGCTGTATTTGTAAGGTTACTTCCATGTCCTACCTTTCTTTTATCAACGACAACAATCTTTAAATCTGATTCACTTAAATAGTATGCGGATTGAGCACCGGAGCTCCCTGCTCCTATTATTAGTACGTCACATTTTATATCTTCTTCCAACCGAGGATAAGAAGGTGTATTAGAAAAAGTTGTGTTCCAATATAATTTCCCTGTCTGTAAATCCATTTAAAGTGCACCGTCCTAAATAAAATAGTTATATCCCCATCTGTATCTCCAAATCATTTTTACTATATACTTCTTATCAAAATTATTCTTGCTATCATTAAATTATTAGTACAATATGTTTGTCCACTCATATTTGGTATTAAACTAAGCTTATAAAAAGTTAATAGTATATATATTATTTATTTTCATTTAGAAATTTAAGAACTTGGTTAAAAGCTTCTTGACCTGCTGGAGTGTTCATTTTAAATTGAAATTCATGCGCTAACTCGCCAGAGATATTTTTATCAAAGAAAAGTGTATCTACAGGTACTCCTTTATTTTGTAAAGTAGAAGCTAATGCTTTAGCTTGCTCTTCAAATGATGCAGTATTTCCATCTGTAATGAACGTTGGTGGATAATCTTTTGTAACGTGTTGATAAATAGAGGCGATTTCCATTTCAGGTAATGTTTCAAACTTCTTTTTCCCAAAGTAAGCCCAGCCAGTAGTACGCATAAAGTCTTGCACTTCTTTGGATGTTTCCATTTTAGCTAATGCAGGCATATTATACGGACCGCAAAATAGCAGTATACCTTTAATTGTAGAAGGAGCAACAATAGCGTCGATTCCAGTTAATTTCGCATAATCTGGAGATGTTTGAATAGTAACGAATTGTCCAGATATTTGCGCTCCAGCAGAATCTCCGGCAAAATACAGGTCATCTAGTTTCACATTATATTTCTTTGCATTTTCTTTTATATATTCGTAAGCCTCACCAAGTTGTAGTACTGGTGTAGGATACTTTCTTTTAGGAGCAAGAGCATAATTTATATTTATTACTGTATAACCACGAGCAGCTAATTCTACTGCATAACCAGTAATGTCTGATTTATCTCCACCTACAAACCCACCCCCGTGCACCCAAAAAATAACAGATTTTTTTCCCGTAAGGTTTTTGGGATAAATAATATCTAATGTACCATCAGGAAATTTAGAATTATAATTGATATCTTTAACAATTCGTGTCTCTTTTAGAGCATTTTTATAATTGTTAGATTGAACAAACATTCCACCTTCAAATGCTTTTTTTATGAGAAACGCTTTTGGAATAGGTGAAACATTCCAAAAAACAACTCCCGCAATAATCAATCCGAAAACAATACAAATAGTTAGCAACATTCTTTTTTTCCATATTATTTTAGGTTTTAACTGTTTTATTGTCATAATTAAAGAATCTCCATTATTTTTAATAATAATCTTAAAATAAAGTGAAACTTTAATCAGTGGGGGTTTTCTTCATCCCCCACTGATTATTAGTTGAACCAATCGGACTTTTATGGGCAGTTGATCCCCCGCCTAACTTCTTTGCTTTCGCTGAATTTTGAGGTGGGGGTCTTACTGCCCATTAAAGCGGGATAAATCACAACATAAATTTTTATTTCCCGCCTGCTAATCCGTCCTTAACATTTCATCCAAAAGGTTATATATTTTTATTATGTACATATTAGATATCTCCTATAAAACACATTAAAAATTCAAACAAAAAGAGCAAAAGATCCCCATTTATAGAAGATTTCTTTTGCTCTTTGTAAAAGACATAAGTCCAAATAAAAGTTGCTTATCTATCGATAATTTACACATAAGAATGCATTTGTTTTACTACTTGATTAGCAGAAACTTCAACAACCGTTTCTTTTCCACCTGTTCTATCAATCTTGAAACCATGAACTTTAACATTAGAAGGCACTAACGGATGATGACGAATCATATCTATACTCTTCTCAATATTTTCACTAACATTTCCTTTTCCACTTAGCCATTCCTCAAGGCTACCACTTGAAAATTCAGGCATACAATTTTCAAAGAGATAGTCTAGTTCCTTGTTATTTTTTATAGAATCACGTTGAATTTGCAGATTAAATACATTAGTTTCTTTATCCTCTATTCCGACAACAAAAATTTCTTCCACATTTTCTTGATAAATAGCAATAATAATAGACCTCATTATATCTCCAAAAGGATGTACAATTACAGAATCACAGCTGTGTATAGTCAACATATTTTCTCGTTGAATGTTAGTTACTTGTTGGATAATAGGCTCTATTCCTTGTTCAATGTCTGTTAACAATAAAACCTTTTTATGCTTTGCATTCATATATAGCACTCCTTCTTCATGATTGTATTTATGAAACTTTTAAGCTAGTAACAATGATTCATTACATGATTTTTACCAGTTTTTCCAGCGTCCCTCTGGATCAACACTTGCAAGTCTGACCCATCCATTTTGAACTTTTTCTCGAAATGTGAAATCCTTATTTAGCAAGCGTTCTATATATTCAATAGGCGCTTGAATTACAATGAGTAAACGAAGTGGTGAGTGATACGTCTCACTATCTGACTGCATAACGGATTGCCAAGGTAAGCCTGATAACAAATCACTTGCATTTCCCTGCATAACACCGAGACCTGCCGTAACGGTTTGTGTTGTTTTGTTTCCACTACCATAATAATGAGGAGCTACAGTTGAAGCGTAATATTGTAGATTGATCCACTGCGCTACTGTTCCTGGTCCCGCTATGATGCTAGCTAATATATCGCCATTTTCATCCTGTTTCCAATCATAATTATGAAGGAAAGCCCTACCTTCTAAGTCGCAATCCTGAGTTAATTGACGTTGCCCGATAATAAAAGATGCATTACGGGCTAATCCCCATTCCGGACGTATTTCACTCCAATCTTCTGCAAATCGATGTGCCTCTTTACTCGGATTTTTTATTTTCGTTTTAAAATTAGGTAATTGCGTTAAACGCTCTCTATTTGCATGTTGGCTCACATTTGGCATAACCGACTCAATACGATCAAATGCTTCTTGCGCAGTTTCCGAAAGTTCTGGGACGTAAATCCATTCCAATTCATCCACTGTTGTTTTATGTTCAGCTGCTGCAAAAATGGTATCCTCAGGAATTTTAATACCTTCAGCAGACAACGCCTCTCTCACTTCTGGAAGATTACATAAAGTAGCGAAAACTCTTGCATTAAATCCTCCCGCTGCTCCGCCACACGCACCACACTCAAGCGCTGCAGCATAAGGATTGTTCGTACTTTGACTACTGTGGCCGCACATTACAACTAAAGGAGCGAAACCTTCTGTTAATCCCACCATTTTTAAAGCTTGACGCACATAGTTCACTTTTTCTTCTTTCGTAAAACCGATCGGTATCTCACAGTTTGTATCATGAACATGATTAAGCGAGAAAGTTGTATCAGGCTTTTGCAACATATTTTTACGAAGGTTACGAATGAAGCCACCTACTCTTCTTGGCACAAAACTCCTTGTCACCATTTGTAAACCAAGTAAAGGACCACTTACTTCAGGTAGCAACATACTTGTCAGTACGTTCTGTTTCATCGTTTTAAATGTATAACGTACCGAACTGCCTACCATCTTACGTTGTTCATAAGATTTACATTCATTTTCATCTGTGAGCTCTTTTATTTGATGTTTCGGTTTTAATATAACTGGCAAAGAAGGATGGCTGTCATTACTACCTAGTTCACTAGTCGCAATTGGTAACCCAAAGAAACCAGCTATTCCAAACGTTTCGAACGGACCTAATTTTTCAAGGTGGCGACGAAACGGTTCTGAACGTACATCAATACAAAATGCTAATTGAGCTACTACACGCTTTTTATCATGAGTTGCACGTTGCTTAGAAGCAATCTTCTCCCTTAATTGCTCTGCATGCGTCTGTTCCCAAGCTTCTAGCCAAAGTTTCTTGCGAGTATTTTCATCAAAGCGATAAGCGAATGCCAATAATTTACTTTGTTCAGTTGCAGACATTTGTAACCATTTCTCTATTGAAATATCCCCCCAATAGATCCAAGAAGCTATAAGTGGGACGATCGAAACTTTTTTCTCAACCTTTTGATTTTTTAAAGGTAAATACGGTTTTACAATGGCTAGCTCCATAGAAAGTCGAACTGCTAAATATTCTATGAGAAGTTCCTGTTCCTCAATTGATTGCTGTGAGCGCCATCGTATCATTCCTGCCCACCCAGGCAAAGCAAGCAAGTGCCCTTCAAGGTAAGCTTGCTTGTTAGATTCAGGAATTCCTAGTTCAAATAAAGCTCTTGTTAAAGCTACCTGAGCATCCTGTGGCCAATCTTTTAAAACACTACGTTCATTTTTACTAAGCGCTGGATCAAATGTAATAAGGTGATGCCACGCACGATACAAACCTTTCTCTCGATTTGGCATCGTCCAACTTGACCCGGAGTCATCCAAATATAATTTACACCATTTAATGATGTGATAATTAAGAATATCAGATAGGTTTTCACCCTTTTGATTCTCTATAAGTGAACTGATTAATTGCAAAGAAGAGTCTTTCATACTCCCTGTATTTATATAACTTATTTCTTCTGCTAATTTATTTAATTCTGGCGATGATAACAAACTAGAAGGTAATCTTTCTAACTTTAAAGCTTCTTGGCAAAAACGCTCCGCCTTCGCTCGCGGGATATGAAAAGATTGTGAATCAAGCCAACGAGACAAGCCAATTTGTAAAAATGATTCCTCAATCTCCCCTTTTGCCTTTGCCGAATGAATCATAGAAGCACTCGGATATATATCCACATTACGAATTTCTTTTAAGCAATCTGCAACTTGTTCAAATGATTGTTTTTCAAGCCCCATCCAAGGGTGATGAGCTGCAAATGTAGCAATCGGCCAAAGTGGTGCAATCACTCGGCTGGCAGATTCAACTAAATCATTTATATTATTTTCTTGTAGATCAATATTTTTATCTTTCTTTTTTAAAGTCTCTTTCCTTAATATTGACGGTATGCTCATCACGAATTACCTCCCTTTGATACATCATGTTTCAGATAGCTTGGATGACTTTCTACTGACTTTCGTCTCGCCTCACCTACCCGAACTGACCAAAGATAAAGTACAGCGGATAAAGTAGAAGATTGATTACGAGTAACGAAAGTACAAATAACACTACTAAATAGTAAGATACATATAACAAAGATAACGGCTGAAGCTGAAGGTTGAACATTTTGATACATGTCAGTATGCAACCATTTATAAAGAGAATTATGAACGGCAAAGTAAATGAGAGAAAATCCAGCTAAAATAAATACGCCAACAATTCGTCCCATTCTTCCCTCTCCAAAAACAACAAGCTGTTTCCATGAAAAGTATAATGACCATCCTAAAATGAACGCACTAACGAATTGATACCCCTCTCCAGAAGTCATAAACCAAAAAGTAATCGCTATAAATAATCCGAAAACGCGCCCAACCATAGTCCATAAATTAGACACCTTTTCATTAGATTGCTTCACTACCCCAAAACGTTGTACGGAAGAACCAGCTTGTAAAAACAGTGTAGCTTTAAACAAACCATGTAAAATTAAATGAATAATAGCCGCCAAATAGGCTCCTAATGCGCATTGAATAAGCATAAACCCCATTTGTGCAATAGTTGATCCTACTAGCTGACGTTTATAATCAACTTGAACTAGATTAATTCCTGTTCCGATTAAGACAGAAATACTTGAGAAAATTAGTAAAATGATTTGTGCAATATCATCATGGAAAAGAGGTGAAAACCTAGTTAACATGATACCGCCAGCATTTACTAAACCAGCATGCATAATAGCAGAAACAGGAGTTGGAGCAACAGCTGACTCAATTAACCATCTTTGAAAAGGCCATTGTGCTGCTGGAATCATCACAGCTACTATAATCAATAAGTTAATTCCTGTTTTCTCCAACGTTCCAAATTGAGCTACATTTTCATTCGTTACAACTGATGTTAACTGCCACTGTCCAGTGATTTGAAAAAGCCAAATGATAGCTGCTAGCAAGGCGATCCAGCTTATTGTAAATAAATAACTAGAAATTTTTGTTGCTTCGCTAACTACTTTCCATCCTTTATTTAGACCTATGAGTAAAACCAATCCAATAAGAGTTGCTCCCCAACAAATAATCATGAAACGAAGATCATTACTTAACCATGCGACTGAAGATACACCTGTAGTACATGTAAAAAGTGCAAAGTATTTTCGATATGAGCGATCCCCCAGTAAGTAACGTATAGAAAAACGTTGAATGATTAAACCAATTGTAAGAACAAAGAAAGCCATGAACCAAGCTAAAGTATCTAAATGCCAAGGCCCTACAACGCTATCTCCATTGTGATTAACAAGTGCGAGTAAAGAAACCAATGAAGGCAATGCAGCGATACCAATATGGATATGAACAAAACGTAAAGGCATCCTTGCATGTAAAAACAATAATCCACTTAGCCAAGAAGCACTAAGCGCCATAAAAAATAATGTTAACAGTGTTGATGAACTCAGCGAAATTAACATGTACAATACTCCCTTCTAAACGAAAATAACCTGTAAAAATTCCTTTTAATTTTCTTTCACTCTTTTTAGTACATCGTTTTTTCCCATAAAAAAAACCGACAACTTCCATAATTCAATGATTTTATATCATCATTGAATTATGGAGATTGTCGGTTTCCCTTCAACTAACTTCAATAAAGTTTTTTGAAGAGCTCCCATTTTATAGAGGATAATGTATGTATTACTCCTGTTAAAAAGAAAAGTATATTTCTGATCTCCTAGATTATGCAATCAATATATCAATTTATGTTATGCGCTATCTTTTCATTAAGAAACTTTTTCATTTAGTCAATATTACATATTAAAAAAATGCTAAAGCCTTAATTATAGCAAACAGTTAAAATAAGCATCTATTAATTTTTAAAACAATTATAAGATAAACCATATTAAGCAGTTTGTCAATTTATTTATCCGTTTTACGAATCAAAATTCATTATACATAAATAATTTCAAGTTTTCTTGTTTTCTAATCATTACCTTGTTAATAAGATAAAATAAAGTACACAACTTGTAGATTTCTTAATTACCTCACTGCATTTTTAGTGTATCTTCCACTACTCCTACAGTGATTTTAATTTTTAAAATTTCTCCTCAAGATTATGGAACAATTTAAAAATCATTACTCGTTCACCAGTACGAGAACTTATATCCGTATGAAAACTTTTTACTTCTTCTCCAGTTAATTCTAGTATAATCTCTTTCAAATCGTCAATTCCAGATTCAACTAGCTCCGAACGATTTTTCTTTATCGTTAGCATACCGTCTTTCGTTTCGCAAACAGTATACTCAGCCGGTGTTAAAATACCTTGTAAATTTACGATAATCATATCTCGTAATATATCTGTCTTAACGGATATAGACCCGCGTCCTAGGTAGTCCTTTTCCCAGTGCGTAATTGCTTTGCTTATCTCTGATTCAATAGAGCCTTTTGAGTTTTTCATTTATGTATCCTCCTTCAATAAAATAAATTTACAATAACAATATAATAATCTGGATTGATTTTATTTTCAATTATTGAGAACAATTTATAGGAATCGTTGTAGGATATCCTTTAGGATTAAACTAAGTTTTTATATTGCGATATACGTTTTTTTGATTATTCCCAATAAGATACTCTTACTATAAGGACTCTATTGCATAGATTTCTAAAAAGGACATTCCGGAGAAAATAAGGAAACTCTTGTAATGTAATATATAAACAAAAAAGCCGATTTCTTTATAAAATAGTAAATTGACTTTTGTCTTAGTTATTGATTTAGTAATAAAAACACTTTTTTAAAGAAATAGGCTTATACTATAGACATTGATTTTTCTGGAAGTTTAACGAAAATGACCCTCATCACTGTATATTCCAAATCCATACCCTTGCTCTTTATAAAATTTAATACTTTCAGGAAGAGCTTGTAATGATAGCCTTACTATTGAAATTCTATTATAATTTTGTAATTGGAATGAATTTGAATTACATAAAGAACCAGAAAAAACAATATGATTTGGAGGTATCACGATGAACCTTTTAATTAGAAAGTTAGAAAAAAACGATGTAGGCAATTTCCCGGAAATTGATGATAGTTTTATAGTGAATGCTCGGTTAATTCTTTCTCTTTCCAAAGTAAATAGACGCATAGAATATACAGTAGAAGACGTTCCAAGTTATGAAAAAAGTTATTTACAAAATCAATATGATAATGAAGAACTTGCTTACAATGACTATATAAATAAACAGAATCAAGTAATTTACATAGCACTGTTACATAACCAAATCATTGGATTCATAGTATTGAAAAAGAATTGGAATCACTATGCTTACATAGAAGATATAACAGTCGATAAAAAATATCGTACACTCGGAGTTGGCAAGCGGTTAATTGATCAAGCAAAGCAGTGGGCAAAAGAAGGCAATATGTCCGGTATTATGCTTGAGACGCAAAATAATAATATCGCAGCATGTAAATTTTATGAAAAATGTGGATTTGTAATTGGTGGATTTGATTTTCTTATTTATAAAGGTTTGGATATGACAAATGATGAAGTTGCAATGTATTGGTATTTTCATTTCAAATGAAACTGTTTTTAACATGAAGCAAAGTCAAAATAAAACCCCCAATCTCTCTAAATTAAAATTGAGAAACTGGGGGTTTTTATTTAAAACAAGTAACTTATTAGTAATCCTGCTGATAATAAGAAGCCGAAAATCGTATTTGTCATCGCTGTTGATTTCATGGCGATGCGCATATACCCGGGATCTTTTGCCCCTCTTCGGAAACTTTGAACGGCAGAGATTGGTTTTCTCAAACCTAGGAACATAACTAATGCCCAAGGGCTTATATAACCCATTAATACAATTACCGCGATCCATAAATAAGCAATGAAAAAGGCTACAGCTAGTGTTACTATTGCTTTTTCTCTCCCAAGGAGGATTACTAATGTCTTTCTTCCACCTTTAATATCTTCTTCGATATCTCGGATGTTATTTGACATGTTAATTGCACCGACTAAAATTCCAATTGGAATGGAAATCAATACACTTTCAGTCGTTATCGTATTCGTTTGAATAAAGAAAGCAATAAGTACAAAACATGTCCCCATTAACAATCCAGAAACTAATTCTCCAAATGGAGTGTACGCAATTGGTAATGGACCACCTGTGTATAAATACCCAACTGCCATTCCAATTAAACCGATGACGACTAACCACCAGCTGCTATTCATACAAATATAAACTCCAATAATTGCTGCTACTACATACAATAAAAGTGCAACTGTTAACACGTTTTTTGGTTTCAATCCATGACGGACAATTCCGCCACCAATTCCAACAGAATCAGCTGTATCTAATCCACGTTTGAAATCATAGTACTCATTAAATAAGTTCGTCGCTATTTGCAATGCTAAACATGCAACCATCATCGCAATAAATAAAAGCCAATCAATTTTGGCAACATAAAGTGATGCCACTGTTCCTAAAATTACAGGAGAAAACGTCGCCGTTAACGTATGCGGGCGCGTCATCTTCCATATTAATTTAGCGGAACTAATTTCTTTTTCTGTCCCCATAACTCTGTTCAATCTCCCTACATTTAAGTATAAATTACTAGCAGTATCTTTCTATCTGTTTTCTGCCACGCATCCATTATACCAAAAAATGAATTGGTGATAGAACTGTAATGCTCTTGCTTGTCCTTCTTATCACTCTTGAATTCAGTTTTTCAAAAAAGTCCGTTGCTCACATTCGAACAACGGACCTTTTTATAGCAACCAATTTAAAACATCTTCAGCAATCTCTTCTGGTCTATCCCAATGCATTAAACGCTTATCTTCAAGTATAATCGATGCTATTTCATGTAAGTTGATGGCTAGACTACATCTTCACGCCCCTCAAATTAATATAGTTTAATAATTGTATGATTCGTTTATCATATGTGTGGTGTTTCAAGGTCCTATCCAGCCCATTTTTTGCTATACGTTTTCTTTCTTGTACATGTTCCAAATAATACTCCGCTTTTTCTATAAACTCCGATGCGCTATTAAAAGTTTCTATTTCAACACCTGGTATGTAATGTTTTGCTACATCTGGGCGTATATCAGTTAACTGAAAAGAACCTACAGCATTAATTTCAAACGTCCTATTATTTACTGAATACGCTTGAATATTTGCAGAATTACAATTCAATTCCTGATCAATTAGTGAACGATGCAAATTTATATTGATTTTAGTAGATACATAAAATTGTAACGCATCTTCATACTTCGCAAGTGGCAAGAGTTGTATTTTATCCTTTAACCTTTCATAATTCTTTAACTTCTCCCAACCGAACCCCACAATTTTTGTGTTTTTTTCTGCTAAATATTCTGAAATAGAATCAACAAAGTTAATTCTATTTTCAAATGCTGTGCCTATAAAACTAAGATCATACTTATATGTATCTTCTTTAAGAGAAGGTTTAAATACCTCTTGATTTGCTGCTAACGGGAGATGAAATACATTGTTACATCCTAATCCTCTATAAAACTTGATACAATTTAAATCTTGCGTAAATATGTAGTCATAATACGGGACAAAATTTTGTGTTATATCCGTATAATAAGGATCATCTGTCAGCCAAAGCCCAGTAGTAAATCCTGCCTTTTTTAAGAATGGTATAATATGATAAAATTCTTCACTTAAACCGCTTAGTACCAAAATAAAATCTGGTTTCATTTTTAACGCGGTTTTTATAGCTTTTTCTGGACTCACCATAATAGTATCGCTGTTTACCTTTTGTAAACTATTCAAAATTGCTGCTTCGATCATTGGATAATAAAAAGGAATTCCCGATTGAATAAATAAAATTTTCTTAGGAGTATTGCCCTTCATGTCATTTCCCCCTATTTCTACATAATCAAAGCGCACGAAAATTAGCAGTCTTTATTTTTCATAACATCTTCCTTTACATGTATAAGCAACGTTTATGTCCATTATGTTGAACTCCCCTCATTTTAGAAGCTGTCACGAAAGGGAATAAAGTTAGGTTATATTCAGCCCAATTATTAAACATAGAGAATGAATACATAAAAAAAGAGCCTGCTCGTATGAATTGGCTCTTTCTCTTTTACAATATCTAATACGCTATAGAGTATAAAAACATGGTTAAGATCAAATTATTTCCAAACAACTCCCCGCCGCTCGTATTCCATTCTATATTCAACAGCAGCTGCAATTTTAGGACTTGCGAACTTTTCCGTAATCCAAAGAGCTAAATCAAGTCCTGAAGTAACTCCTCTTGCAGTAATAACATTCCCTTGATCTACAATTCTATAAGGAAGAAGTTCTGCTCCATATTCACTCATTTCACCCTGCGCCAAATGATGCATTGTTGCCTTTTGACCGTTCAATATACCGGATGCAGCTAGTAGCATACCTCCTGTACAAACTCCAGCAACAATCGTTCCTTCATTGTTCATCTCTCTAATCATTTTGGTTAAAGTACCAAGCTCTGCTTGCTTTCGTACCCCATGTTCAGCTTTATGATTCCAGCCACCACCAGGTACAATTAACAAATCTGGACGATTATCCATGCGTAAAAAATCATGTAGTTTCACCGTCACTCCAAACGAAGTAGTAACTTCTTGTTTTGGTTCACTTGAAACGAATTCAACTGTAAACGGAGCCCCTTCTTCTATCGCTCTTTTCAGTACTTCAAAAGGTGCAAAGGAGACGAGCTCCCCAAATCCATCAAACAATACAATTTGTATTTTCATTTTTAGAACACCTCATATCGCTTCTTATGTGAATCGCAAATTAGGAGAATGCATGTTATGTACAAATTAACAATGAAGATAGCCTTTCTCCTCTTACTCTATAAACTTCCAAATGTTCTTCTAATTCCCTCTCATCACTTAATACACTTAGCGCTTTCTTCACAAAATTCCAATTCAAACTACCGGATAGCCATAGTAACGAAGAAAGTCTTTTGTAATCATTTGATGTTACAATATTATGAGCCTTATACCCTTCTAAAAATGCACTAGCAACACTTGGACTTACTTCATGTGATTGTATTCCTTCTGTGCGAGAATACCACTTTAGTAAAAAGGCTAGTCCTTCAATACGATCAACATAGCCAATCGATTCAACATCTACAATTCCTTTTACCTTTTGACTTGAGTCCCATAAAACATTCAAAGGATTTAAATCTGTCTGTACGATAAACTTTAATTCACTCGTATATGCGCACTCTATATGATATGTAGCGAGATCTATATACTCTCGTAATTCTCCACATGTGCTTGCCTTAGTTTCTAGCATATGAATAAACTGGGTATACCCATCTAAATGAGATTTCTTTTGAAAAATCGAGCTTTGAAATGCGCAAGAAATATCATGAATCTTTCTTGCTTCCTTTCCAAAGGCTTTTGCAATATTTTCTGTAAAATGTGTAATATGTTCTCCCTCAATCCAATTAGACAATACAAATCTGTATTGTTCATAATCCCACGCGACAAGTGTAAATGGCTCTCCTGCCCTATTCTTGTTTATCTGCATAAAAGGAATTCCACGTTCGCGTACATAATACGTAAACCGTACTTGCTCTTTCAATTGTTCATTTGATAACGTCCCAAAGGCCGGATTGCTTGTTCGATGGCTATTTATAAACCGTGCGGAATATCGATTTCCATTTACGATGATTTTATAATGCAAATCTGTATGCCAACTGTTCTTATGTAATTCTTCTTCGACTATTAGTGAATGAATTTCTTTAAAGTAGTTTATTAATATGTTTTTTATTATTTGTTCCATACTATTTTCCTTTCATGTGAAAACCCTCGATGATAGTTTTTTAACATACACTTCATTTACTCAAAAGGAAAATAATAACCTACATAATTAAACAAATTTGTAAAACCTACATTTTCTACAACGGCCACAGAAGGCTTATTTATTTCCATGCAGTCCCAATATGGAATAATATTATTCTCCAAACATCCTTTTACGAAACTATGAGCTATCGTTTGAGCTAATTTTCTCCCTTGGTGATTTTCTATCGTTTCAATATCTATGCAATGTATATTGTCAAAGACGAACCCCGAAAAACAAACACTTACAATCATGTTTTCAAAAACTATGCAATAGCCTATTCCCTCGTTAAAAAATTCATCAGGTGAGGACCAAAACTCTAAAATTTTTGATTGTAAAAACTCAATATTCTTCAATACATTCCCTTGATTTTCATAGAGAGCTTTACTCATTTTTATCACTGTATACCCTTGTTCAATTTTAGGTTCATGATTCCCCTCATAATCCTCTTCCTTTAGCGTATACACTCTTTGATTCCAACTCTTTAATTTACGATATTGAAATATTTTTTCGATTGTTTTATTCCACTTTGAATGATTACCAATTGCTTCAAAGCAATTTAGTCCAGCCTTTCTCGCCTCAGGTTCTATCACATTATCAATAAAACGATTCATTTCATTATTAAACTTTTCATTTTCTGCACTTCCTATAAAAAAGAAGCCATCGTTATTCCCTAACCAAATAAGTCCTGATTTAGGAGAATAGATGTTATCTACAAATATACGACCAGGATTCACCCCTGCAATTACAGCCTTCACTTCTAATTGCCCTTTTCCATTTACTAAACCGTTACATTTATAAAAATCATTCATGTTTAACTCAGAAATCATATGTTATCCCCCCCCTGAAACTGCTCTATTCTAACTTTACCATCATGACAGAATATTCTCTATTCGTTTTCATAGTTGTTTTAAATCAATAAAAAAGAGCCAATCCCTATAAAATAGAAGATTGACCCTTTCCTTTATTTACTCACCTGTTTCAGAAAATCGTTTTATACGTTCACCAATTTCATCACGAACACGTTGAAATTCAGACCATTCTTTTCCTGCTGGATCATCAAATCCCCAGTGAACACGCTTCACATGCGGAGGTGTCGAAGGACAAACAGAATCCGCATGACTACAAAGCGTAACGACTAAATCAGCACGATTTAAAATATTTGCATCAATTATATCTGATGTTTGATTTGTTATGTCGATATTTACTTCGTTCATTGCTTTAATTGCGTTTGGATTCACTCCATGTGCTTCGATTCCCGCAGAATACACATTCCACTTATCCCCTAAATATTGTTTCCCCCATGCTTCTGCCATTTGGCTTCTGCATGAATTTCCTGTACATAAGAAATAGATTGTCTTTTTATTTTCCATGTTGTTTTCCGCCTTTGTTTTTAAATTATACTGGTTGGTCATGAAAATATTTACGCTTAAACCAAAAAGCGACGTTTACAAGTGCAATCATGACAGGGACTTCAACTAAAGGACCGATCACAGCTGCAAATGCTGCGCCTGAATGAATACCAAACACACCAACTGCTACAGCAATCGCTAATTCAAAGTTATTACTACCTGCTGTAAATGCTAACGTTGTTGTTACCGGATAGTTTGCACCAATTTTTCTTCCCATAAAGAAAGAAACAAAAAACATTACAATAAAATAGATTAATAACGGAATCGCTATTCTTACTACATCTAATGGCACGCTAACAATCATCTCTCCTTTTAAAGAGAACATAACGATAATTGTAAATAGCAATGCAAGTAGTGTAAGTGGACTAATCTTCGGTATAAACACCTTTTCATACCACTGTCTTCCTTTTAACTTAACGAGTACAAAGCGTGTCAACATACCTGCTATAAAAGGAATTCCTAAATAGATACATACTGATTTCGCTACTTCTATCATTGTAATATCGACAATAGCCCCTTCAATCCCTAACCATTCTGGAATGACTGTTACAAATACGTATGCATAAACCGAGAAAAAGAGCATTTGGAATACCGAATTAAAAGCGACTAAACCGGCCGCATACTCTTTATCACCATCAGCAAGATCGTTCCAAACAATTACCATTGCAATGCAACGTGCTAATCCAATCATAATGAGACCAACCATGTATTCTGGTTTATCAGAAAGAAAAATAATTGCTAACACAAACATAAGTACCGGACCAATAATCCAGTTTTGTACTAAAGATAGAACTAACACTTTTACATCTTTAAATACTCGGCCCATTTCCTCATAGCGAACTTTTGCTAATGGTGGATACATCATGACAATTAAACCAACAGCAAGTGGAATAGACGTCGTTCCAACTTGTAATGTATTCAGTCTGTCTACTACACTAGGGAATACAAACCCTAAACCAATCCCAACAGCCATCGCTAGAAAAATCCATAGTGTTAAATATCGGTCTAGAAAGGATAAGCGTTTCATTTTATTTTCCATCTCCTATTAACAACAAGAATTTTTAGCTACCTCATTTGCAGTCGTGCAACATGATGACTCTTCAATTTTGTGAACATCACTATGTGCTTTCGTATAAAAGAATTCCCACTCATTCCCATCAGGGTCTGTTATCCAAAACTTATCTTGTACTGCATAGCAACAAGTCGTATCCATTTCATCACGCGCAAAGAAACCTTCTTTTTCTAATCTTTCTTTATGTAATGTAATTTCTTCAGCTGTATCCACTTGGAAACCGAAATGATTTACCTGATTTCCCTTCACTTCATCTCGTACGTTCAGCGTCAAATTAAGTCCTGGCGTCTCTAATAAAAATTTTGCATAATCCGTTTTCACTTTAACTGGTGATACACCAAATACTTTTTCATAAAATTCAATAGACTTCTCTAAATTCGTAACGTTTATACCGACGTGAACATATCTCATACCTTATTCCTCCTCTTTACATATCATTAATCAATTTTTTTTGATTAATAACTCAAAATTTTAACAGCAACTACCTTTCCCTGTTTTTCTAAAGATACAGCACAATTCTTCTGATAATAAATTATTCACTTCCGCATCATTTAAATCATAATAACTCCACGTACCTTTTGTTTCTTTTACAATCAAACCTGCATCTAATAAAATCTTTAAATGATAGGACAACTTAGATTGTGTCATTTCAAAAATCTCTGTTAAATCACATACACACGTTTGGCCTCGCTGACAAAGTTCATACATGATTTCTAAACGCTTTTGATCCGCTAATGCTTTGAATTTTTTCTCATAAAGATGGAAATTTTGCGCCACTGTAGTTCACTCTCCCTTCATCAATTTTTTTTGATATTTATAGTATATAGGCTGTTGAGTTCTTTATGCAACTAATACATCAATTTTTTTCGATTAATATAACCTCCTCTTCTTTCACATCTTATAGAGAATACATCTGTAGTCTCTTACAAACACATCATTACATTTTAATATAATTACATAACAGAAAAAATAGTACGTTATCCTTACTATGGTTCTCGTAAATAGGATAACGTACTATTTTTATACGAAATAAGAAGTATCAACTCTAACCGAAGACTCTTTGAAACACCTTGTCATTTCTCTATTGCTTTAACATAAAACACTGTTATGGAACTACATTTAGATTTTCAAACGACCATATTACTACTTCTTCATCTGGTGAAGTAGTATTTATCATCAATCTTAATATCATACAGTCCAATTGTAAGGCTTTCCTCTCAAACATTATCCTTCCCTCATATCTGTAAGGAGGTCATTTTTCCATGCAATTGTATGCACATAAGAATCTTTAACTCTAAACATACCGAGTGTGTAAAAAATATTGTATTTATCTTTGCTTATGAACTCTATGTCCAATTTATTAAAGTGACTACCGATATGAAAAGCAAGAAAGTACTCATGCCAATCTGAATAGGAGTTTTGAGCAAGTTTTGCCGCTTGTATCATATAATGTTCCGCTTCTTTTTTAGATAAATAACCTAATCTTTTACCAATTCGACTTAAACAAATACACCATGCATAATCAAATGCAGCAATCCCAGCATCAGGTAACATGTGCAATGAGTAATTCACAACGTACATTTTTTCATCGTTTGATTGTCTTGGAAGTAATAGCTTTCGCTGTGCTTCTGAAAGAGGGGTTAATTGATTGTACATCGTTTGAAATTCTTGGCGTGATCCTTCTGTTAATAACCACTCAATCATTTCTTTCAATTGTGCTGGTTCGTTACTATCAAATCTTTGTAATTGTTTCTTCAAAAACTTTTTCCCAAGTATACGGTCTCTTATAAATGTAAATTCATATTTTGTAAAATAATGAATAAGAAAATAAGTACCCATACATATAGTAGACATGCTTCGTAAATATTGTTTTACCTGTTTTTTCTTTCTTGAAACGAACACCTAAGCTCCTCCTTACATTTTGATTTTCAGTCTATAAAACTTCCACGCTTCCCAAACAACTGGAAGAAGAAGGATATATTTGAAAGGTAATCGCGTAATAATAGCAAGAATAAAAAATAAAATATACACCCAAGTACGTCTTAAAAACATGCCACTATACATCAATATCCAACCAAATACATAAGCCATTGTAACCCCTGGTTTATTTGGTTTCTTTCCGCTTTGTGCCAAAAACGAATTGAAATATGATAGAAACTCAACATGGTTCCTATCTATTTGAAAAGCATCCTGCACTATTTTTTCAGCTTTCTCTATTTCTCCCGCTTTTTCTAAGCATTTTGTCATCATGAACATCGCATCCATATGCTCTGGGTAGACAGAAAGAAGATGTTCACAATCTTTGATAGCATCGTGAAATTGCCCAAGATTATGCTGAATACGGGCACGATATAATAATGCATCTGGGTCGTCTTTATCAATCAACAGAATATTGCTAAATGCTTGTAATGCTTTCTCCTTATTGTCTATACGTAAATAATAAATACCTTGCATACGTAATAATTCAGGGTCCCTTTGATACATTGCAAACGCACGATCCAGTTCTTCTTTTACATCTTCTAATTCATTCGCTATCAGTTTCCTTTGTATTTCTTCTCGTATATAGAAATACAACTCAAAATCTAAATCAGCAGTTTTTTCAAAGATATCATAACGCATTTCTTTTTCGCCGCTAATTCTTTCTAATAAAAATTGAATTGTATTTTCTCCATATTCATTTACTAAATCATTTCTTTGCTCGCTGAATCGAAATACTTGATCGATTAATTCCCAAATCGAATGTGGGAAGTGATAATGATATAAGAAAAATTCAATTAACTGATCTTGTAGTGCTGCTGCATATTGAACATCCCATATCACATCTGAACGCAATATTTCCTCCCAATTCCCCTGCTCTATCCGTGCAAAGAAATTATCATAAAGCGTCTCAACACTTTCCATGAATGTATAGACTGGATGCTCAGTAATTGTAGTAGTAGCAATTTCCGCATCACTGTCAGTCCATGGAGAAAATACATGTTCCCTATCAAGGGCATTCATATCATCTATTTGAATCGACGGCTTATCTTTCATATTTTTCGCACTTTTCACTGCCTCGTCAAACGCTTCTCTTAATTTTTGATATCCTTCTGGATCATCTTCTGGATGATGTATTTTCAGGAGTTTTGCATAAGCTTTTTTAATGACTGAAATATTGTCAGTAGGTTCAATCTCCAATGTATTCCAAATACTCATTAGCGATTTGCCCACCTTTCCATACTTTCAATATGTTCTTTTAATATACTGGAAGCTTCTTTAATCTTTTTATCATTTTGCGTTGTAAGCACGCTCTCAAATTGTTGCAGTAATATAGAAATCTTTTTGCGTTCATCACCAAGTGACTCTTCATAAAGCCTTTCGCACTTTGCAAGAAGAAGTCGATTTTCTTCTCTATCTCTCGGATGAATTTTAATATGTCTTAACTCTAAAAGTCTCTCTTCTATTTCTGCATCTGTAAGATTTCCAGCGTTTTGCTGGATGATCGTTCTTTTCTTTTCTCCAGTTGATGTACTTATTACCTCAACTTCAAGAATGCCATTAATGTCGTATGTATAACGAATATCAACCGACTCATTTCCAGCAGGAGCAGGAGGAATCTTAATTTTGAGCTCGCCCAGTTTTAAATTATTTACTACCTTACGGTTTTCCCCTTGATATACATCAATAGTTATAAATTGTTGTTTATCCTTTACTGTATAGAGTCGCTCCACCTTACTTACAGGAATTGGTGTATTTCTCTCTATAATAGGGAAGAAGTACCCAGACTCTGACTTACCATCTCCAAATTCTTGAACAACACTTGTTCCTAAAGAATATGGACAGACATCGGTTAAAATCACTTCTTCTAAAGCCTTATTTCGTTCTTTTAAGGCAACTTGAATTGCAGCACCTAAAGCAACTGTTTCATCTGGATTTATATTTGCATAAGGCATACGCCCAAACATTTTAGAAATAACAGATTTCACAAGAGGCATTCGAGTCGCTCCACCAATTAAAATGACAGCGTCTAAATCATTCGGGTTTAACGAAGCATCACGAAGAGCACGTTCAATCGGATAACGAAGACGTAACAGTAGCGGCGTTACAATCTTTTCGAATTCACCCCTATTTATACTTGTTTCATATGTTTGATTATGAATCACAACATTCATAGTTGCAGTTGACTCATTACACAAAGCAAGCTTACAGCGTTCTGCTTGTGTATAAATTAATGATAATGTTTTTGAATCAAGTGACTCTGGATCCAGTTGATGGGATTCTAAGAAGAAGGTCATTAAACTTTTCGTGAAATCTTCACCACCAAGATAATTATCACCCGCAATAGATTTTACATCCATTATCCCTTCAAACAATTCCAAAATGGAAACATCAAAAGTTCCTCCACCTAAATCAAATACGAGAAATTTTGTTTCTGATTGTTCTTGGTATAAGCCATAAGCAATTGCCGCAGCTGTCGGTTCACTAATGAGGCGTTCTACTGTTAATCCTGCTATTTCCGCTGCACGTTTCGTTGACTTTCTCTGCGTATCATTGAAATAAGCAGGGACACTAATTACAGCACCGGTAACCTCTTCATTTAAATACGCTTCTGCGTCTTGTTTTAAAGATTTAATAACAAAAGATGATAACTCTTCAGATGAAAAAGTATATGTACCCAGCTCATATTTTTTCTCTGTTCCTATAAAACGTTTAAAAGTTGCTGCTGTTAGTTGTGGATGAGTAATTAGTCGCTCTTTCGCAATACGCCCAACTAAAATTTCCCCCGTTTCATCAACGCTAACTACCGATGGTGTGAGAAATTCACCTAAAACATTTGGAATAAGTGTTGCACCATCTTCCGACCATGTTGCTACTAAACTATTAGTTGTCCCTAAATCAATTCCAATTATCGCCATACTAATCCCCTCTCTTTTTACTATATTTTACTATACCATTATAAATAGGAAAAGTATGTAAGAAACTAATAATACTAAACTTTCATAATATAAAAAACCTATTTTAACGTAGTTAATTGAAATAATATGTTAAATTATAAAAACGATGTTCATTTTATAATAAGATCGTTTAAAACTATCAATCATCAAAATTTTTTAGTTTGACCCAAAATGTAATTTTATTCCCAATTAATTCCTTAACCTTCCTCCCGTTCTGTTCTCATAAAAAGCGAGGGTAACCGCTACTCGCTCAAATTTCATTTACAAATAAACATATAAGGTACACTCTAAAAGCAATGTGTACGTTAAATCCCCTTCCTGAAATAATTCCATCCTGAACTTTATCACTTCTACAAAATTACACATAGAAAAACGCTATTCTCTCCTATGATTCAACGGAAAAAAATAGCGTTTTTAAATAGTATTTTATTAGCTTATTATTGATTTACAAGCTTCTTTACTAATTCATCATTCATTATGCATAGTTGTGTTTGAAATCATACGAAATATTTTCACATAGAAAACTGCACTAACAAGGGCACAAAGTAGTATAATTCCGAACACAACGCTTGGAGATAACCGTGTAGAAAATACAATCATAATAGGTGCAATAAAGTGCCCGATGGTGAATTGTAAATTAGATGCTGCCATATATTGTCCTCTAGCATTTTCAGGTGCATATTTACTGACAAAACTATGTACAACTGGCGAACGAATCAATTCGCCAATTGTTAATATTGCCATAAAGCCAAACAATAGCCATATATTCGTCGTTAGCTCTATTAAAAACATACCTGTTCCAAAACATTAGAGACAAGTAAAACATTTCGATCGCTCCAATTCTCAAAGTATTTTGCAATAGGTAAAGAACATAAAGCAAATAAGATTCCATTCAATCCCATCATCCATCCGAAAATTTGAGTATTACTCAAAGAGAATGAACCAGTATTCCATGAGAAAAGAGATTGTGTTGGTACAAATTCTTTTACATATAGTGCAAGGTAAAGATCGAGTTGCATAAAAGCTGTCATAATCAAAACTCCCGCAACTATCAGTCCAAAGAAAAAATAATAACATAAAGTGAATTTATTTTACAAATTAATATAGGAATCTAAACTTTGATTACAATAAATTTCCTAGTTATTTATAAGAATCTATTTTTGGGGATATCTCAATTCAGTCGCTTGATGTTCATAAGCTGTTTTCCTTCTATAAACAAAACCCACCAGAAACATCTATAATTTGCCCCGTTACCCAGCGGCTATCAGCAGAAGCAAGAAATGCTACTGCGTCCGCAATATCTTCAACTTGCCCGATTCGACCGAACACAGATGAATTCGTAGCAAAATTTCGTATTTCTGGATTATCTAGCAATTTCGCATTGATATCTGTCTTCGTATATCCAGGCATAATTGTATTCACTGTTATACCTCTTTCTCCAAGATGTTTAGCTAGAGGCAGTGTCATCGTATTTAATGCACCTTTACTTAAGCCGTATGCAATGGACCCTGTAAAACCAAGTCGTACTTCAGCTGATGAAATGTTAATAACGCGCCCTTCTGCTCGTAGTAACGGTAATGTTTGCTGAATTAAGAAGAACGGCGCCTTAATATTTACGGACATAATTTCATCAAAAATTTCTTCTGTCGTATTTTCAATCGTCCCTTGTGTACCTATCCCTGCATTGTTTACTAAAATATCAATCTCTAATGTACCAACTCTTATTTGTAATTCATTCTTTAATTGTTCTACTAGCTTTTTAACACCATCAATGGAATTGAAGTCTGCTTCAATTAAGAACGCTTTTCCTCCATTGGATTCAATCTCACTAATCGTTTCATCTGCAGCTGCTTTATTTCGACTGTAGTGAATTGCCACTAATGCACCGTCGTTTGCCAATCTCATCGCAATCGCACGACCAATTCCGCGACTCGCCCCTGTTACTAACGCTACTTTTCCATCAAGATTCTTCATTTTTTCCATCCTTCCTAAATTTCTGTTTAATAAAACCTATACTTATATTTTTATTCAAACAGCAATATTTTTAAATATAGATTTATAGGTAATTCAACTCGTTCACTTATGATATTATAGTTATAGTTTGTGATTCACTTTAAAAAATAAAATAAGGAGGCTGTACAATGCAAAATGCAGTAAAACTAGATGAAATCGACCATAAAATAATGAACTTGTTGTATGAAAATGCGAGAATTTCTGTTTCAGAAATAGGACGAATTATATCCATGACGCAACCGGCTGTAAAGGAGCGTATGAATAAACTTGAGGATCAAGGCGTTATAGCGGCTTACCGAACGAAATTTGAGCCTTCCAAAATTAATAAAAACATTCAAGCATTCATCATGTTTAAAACGAGCCAATGCACTGATTTTATCCAATATTGTAATGCCGTTCCTGAAGTAACAGATTTATATCGAATTAGTGGGGAGTTTAATTATATGATGAAGGTCATGAGCGATTCGATGGATTCCCTCGCTGCATTTTTAGACTCTTTAATGCAATTCGGATTATCATCTCCTTTAATTGTTTTAAAGAGTGAGTTTGAGGAGAAATTGTCGTTCTAATAAAGTGATCGGCACCAGCTTTCCAAAAAAGAAAAAGGAGTGGCTTATCCACTCCCTTTAACCACCTACCCCTGATTTCTCTGCGCCTCTCTAAACTCCTCCTTCACCTTCTCTAACAACCCTTCTTCCGTAATTAATCGATACGCGGTATTTGCTAGTGCTTTTGCTGATGTAATTAGAGCTTTGTCTCCTAATTCTGAACGTGCTGCTTCTCTAAATTCATTCGTATGTGCAATTAAATCATCTGGGCCGATTTTAATGTACGGGTGGATTGTCGGTATGACTTGGCTAACGTTTCCTGCATCGGTTGAACCAATACCAAATCTTTCTTTACGATTTACGTCTTCACCTTGTAATTCTAGTTCTTCGGCTACGACTTCATTAAATGTTTTTGTTACGAGTAGTTCATCGATTTCATTTTGGAATTGATGGATTTTTACTTTTGTTCCTGTTGCTAACGCTGCTCCCTGTGCAATGTTTTTTACTTTTTCTGTTACTTTCGCACATCTTTTTCGCGTCGCTGCACGGATGAAGAATCTTGCTGCGGCGTAGTCAGGAATAATGTTAGGTGCTTTTCCGCCTTCTGTAATAACGCCATGAATTTTCACATCTGACGGAAGTTGTTGACGAAGTGCGTTAATACTGTTGTACAGCTGAATCACCGCATCTAATGCGTTAATTCCTTCTTCAGGTGAAGCTGCAGCATGAGCTGTTTTTCCGTAAAAATGAAAATCAAGTGGATCGACTGCTAGTGAAGGACTCGTTGTTGCTGTCTTTCCGCTCGGATGAATCATAAGCGCCGCATCAATATTTTTAAATAAGCCTGCCTTTACATAACTCGATTTTGCGCTACCGTTCGGTCCTCCTTCTTCAGCTGGTGTTCCGAATACGACAACTTCCCCGCCAATTTCTTCAAGCGTTTCTGATAATGCGATCGCTGCCGCAACGCTAATGGTGCCGATTAAATTGTGACCACACGCATGGCCTAGTCCTGGTAAAGCGTCGTACTCCGCTAAAAATGCGATTGCTGGTCCTTGTTTTCCTGAACTTTTTCGCGCGATAAATCCCGTTTCATGTCCAGCTATATTGTGCTGCAACTGAAATCCTGCACTACCTAGTAATAAACTTAACGTTCTAGATGCATAAAACTCTTGGTTACCAATCTCCGGATTCGCATGAATATCATGACTTGTTTCTATGTACTTTTCCTTATTTCTTTCGATACTCTCTTCAATTGTTTTTCTTTGTGACGCTACTCCTGTCGCTTCCATTTTTCTTCCTCCTTTTATTTTCACGTAAAAAAGCCTCTTTCTAAAAGATAGAAAGAGGCTTCTGTATATACAGTCAAAATGAGCTTCTTTCTTATCTTTCAAGTTACCTTGCTGGAATTGGCACAGTATTCATAACGAATCCGCTGCCGAGGTATCATAGGGCCAGTCCCTCCACCTCTCGTGATAAGAATTTTCATAAAATTATATCAAATTACATTCATTCTAAGTTCATTTCAAATAAAAGTCAAGGAATTCCTATCCGAATTTACCGAATATCTAAAAATCCTTTTAATACACCAATGGTTTCTGGTGCTTGCAGTCTTGCACATACGTACGGAAATTCTGTACTACCTTCAAACATCATTTGAGATGTAAGGGGTGCGCCTGCCCAAAAGATTTCATCATCGATTACTAGGAACGGGAATGCTTTATTTTGTCTTTGTAACTTTACATTTTTCAGTGGAACTGGTCCATCACTATACACCGTTATTTGCGCATTTGTACGCATTAACGCTTGCCATACTCGTTTATCTACTTGTTTTGTACTTGGAAGCGAAATAATGATTTTTCGTTTTGCTGCTAAAATATCTTTTAATAGCCCTTTCGTTTCCTCAAGATTCATTTCCATAAACCAGCGTAATCGTTTCGATATTTTCCGTTCCCACAATTGTCTTGATGTCGTGCGATCATACACATCTCCGTGGCGTTCTATATGAGCCGTTAATTGTGACAACGCTTGTTTTCTAGAAAGGTTTTTTCGCATATAATGACAATCTGATAATTGAATGAACTTCCCTCTCGCCCTTGTCACAGCAACGTTGACGAGACGATGGTTTTTATGGTCAAAGAATAAAACGCCAGGTCGTTCTTGCGGATAACTATCTACTGTATCAAAAATCATCATATCTCTTTCAGATCCTTGGAACTTATGAACTGTCGCTGCTAAAACAGGTATGTTTTGATATTTCGTTCTCTGCAACATTTCTCTAATACACGTTGATAAAAAGCGAGACTGCGCTCTGTAAGGCGTCACAACACCAATGGATTGCACACCATCTAACAGTCCGATTAACATCATTTGCATTGCTACTAAACCAGACATAATGTTAAAACGAGATCCTGAAGCAGCGTCTTTTAACGAAAAAGCTCCCATTTGGCTCGTATCAAATAAAACACTTGCTTCATTTGCGAACGGCTGCAATTGCGCAAGTTCTTTACGTTCTGAAACAGACGGATGGTCATAAACTCTATTTTTATAAATAAATGAGTTTGTAAACTTAGATATATCCGCATGCATACGTCTTTGTTCCTGCAGCATAAACAGGTTCGGATGTGCTTCTGATTTATTAACAGACTCAACAATCCCAGCATGGTAAAACATATCTTCGCCAAGCCATTTTCGAACGAGTTCATGATTTGCCATCGCAATTGGAGGTAACTGTAAAAAGTCACCACAAACGACGATACGTTTTCCAAGTGAAGCAGCTAATGCAATTTGCGGAACAAACGCCATACTCACTTCATCTACGACAACTAAATCAAATGTACGCTCATAAATAAGTGAATCAATAGCACATTTCGATAAAGTCGCACCAATCACTTTCGCATTTTCAATGTATTCTTTTTCTACTTCTTTAATTTTTGCCTTTTGCTTTCGAAGGTCACTTTCAATCTCTTGTATACGCTTCTTATCAGCAGATGTCGCTTTATATGATAAAATCTTTTCACGAAGATCTTGTCGTGTCTCTTCTAAATAGAGTCTCTCCTCACCCCAAGACCCGTTCGTCGTTTCAACTAACTTCGACGCAAGTAACGTTTCATGATTTCGTATATGTTCGTGTTGACTATAACCGTAACGAACAATTTCACCAGGCGTCCATTTCTTTTTCTTTTCAATTTGCTTTGTTACTTCACTCATTAATACGTCCACTGCTGCATTACTATGAGCTAACACAAGTACCGACTTTCCTTTTTGATAATGAGCCGAAATAATACGTGATAAATTGTAAGACTTCCCTGTTCCAGGCGGTCCCCATACGTACGTTGTCGGATTATAAAACGAGCGATACGCCAATTCATTTTTCGGATTTTTCATCTTTTCCATATGTTTCGGACTGCTCGTTCCATCAACAAGACGCTTTATACGATTACGTTTTAGCTTATCTTTACGTGCATCTTTTAATCGCTCTTGTAGTTGCTCTAAAAGTTGCCACGGTTCACTGTATAAAACAGCTTCTCGTATTTCACCTTGTATATAATCATTTAACTTCAGTTCTATTTCTAATCCATGTACAGATAATACTTCCCCTGTCGCTTCCTCACCATCGAACTCAATTCGAATCGGTGAACCTTCAGGTAAGCTTACTTCTGAAATAAGCTGAAATACATATACTGTACTTTCATAATCTGTATATAAAAAACGACCGTTCATGATAGAAATTTTACTACCACCTATCGTTTTCCAATGTTTAATTTCATATGCTAATGCATAATGCCACTCTTTCATCGTTTCCGATAATGAAGGAGTTTGAGTAGGTGTATTCATCGTATAATCTCCTTCCTTCTCCCCAAACATACTTTCTCACTATACCATATAACACGCTAAAATTTGTAAGGTTTTTATCTTGCTTATTTTCTTAATTTTCAATAATATATTGTATATAATTTTCAGAAAGAAGGAATCTACATGCCAGTTAGAAGAATCGAACACGTCGGACTTATGGTTACAAACTTAGAAACATCAATCGCATTTTATGAAGAAGTAGTTGGCTTACAGCTCATTAAGAGAATGGGACACCCGAATCCAGACTTAAAACTCGCTTTTTTAGGTGTGGAAGAATCAAAAGAGACGATACTCGAATTAATTGAGGGCTATAACTCTTCCCTTCCGGCAGAAGGAAAAGTACATCACATTTGCTTTAAAGTGGATTCATTAAAAGAAGAAATCAAAAGACTCAAGAAACATGGCGTAACATTTTTACTAGGAGAAGAAATCGAAACATTACCGGATGGAACACGTTACATATTCTTCGCCGGCCCTGATGGGGAATGGATTGAGTTTTTTGAGACGGAGAGATAAAGCAAACCTTTATTTTGCGGGATAGAAAAGGAGCTGGAATTCCGGCCCTTGTTTTTAACTAGTAACAATGAAACATACCTCCAACCTGAGAATTCACCAAGTTTAAAAACATAATCATTTTGTTAGGAGGAGAGAATGGTAAATACAGTCTTTATTATTGTTTTTGGGATACCTATACTATTTCCAATTCTTTATGTAATCAAGAAAAAGGATTGGAATATAAAAACAGCTGCCTTATTTGTTGGAAGAATTCTATTAAGTATTGTCTATTTTATAAATGGAATGGTGTAAGGTTGTAGCGATATTTTGACTCATCCATATACATAAAGCGACTAAATCTTTTGTTTGGTATTTACTGGTTCGTTGTACGAAACCAACATCTCTAGCAAGATCCCGTAAGGTATTTGGAAATAAAAAACTTTGAATCTCTTGAGCAAATAGTTGTAATTCATCAGATACAGAAATAGACATACAAAAACGCCATCCTTTCCTATGATTCTACAAAAAGAATAGCGTATTTTTTCATTTTAGAGGAGATTTTGTTGAATTAGCTTGATAATGATTGGTGGTACCCCTTATAGGATAATAGAAGTTTGCATTTTTAATTTTTTCACACTCTATTAACAAGGCAGTTATAGCATCCTGGTTTAGCGTTAAGAATGTGAATATATTCTACTTCTTTATTATCAAAAATTCCATCTATATTTTCTCTTACATTTACACCTTCTGTAACCCTTGCTTCTACCATCATTGAGTCAGCATTGTAGCCGCGTACAGATAGATACCTATGATGTAACATATGCGGAATTTCATTTATATCTAGCTTAGCAGTAGTTGCTCCCTTTCGTATAAATATAGGACCACTTGCTTTATAAGGCGAATTAACACTATGATATTGGTAATTCAGTAAAATTACCTCTTCTCCTACCTCTGCATCCTTCAAACTTATCCTGCAAGGATATCCAGGATTTTTATTTGCTATTATTTTGACTGCTCCGATACTTTTTAATACTTCTTCATTCATTAGAAATAGGTTATTAAACTCCTTCTCTTGCAACGCAACGATTTGAAAGTTATTCCTCATATTCTACCCCTCCTTAATTAGTTGTTATAAAGCATTTCACTAATGATGCTACCACTAAAGTTCATAAAACTTGTTCAATAATCTTGCCCGTTTGTTGAGGATTGAATTAAAAAACTTACAATTCTATAACAGAGAAAAATGGCTTATTATTGTTCAATACAAAATTGTTTACTTTTAATCAATCAGTAATGATTTATCGAAAAATACGATGAGTACAAATCACTCTTGTTAATTCATGCTATCTTTTGTTAAAGAACGTGAATTCAGTCAAGTTCTTGGTTTACGGTATTTCCACTATGAAAAGCACGGAATTGACTCGGTGAAAATCCTGTATTTCTTTTAAATGCATTATAAAAGCTAGATACACTTTGATAGCCTGTTTGATAACCAATCTCTGTACTATTAAAGACCGTTGTCAAGAGAAGTTCCTTTGCTTTCTTAACTCTGATCCTTTCTAAATATATTCGAGGAGTATACCCTGTTCTTTCTTTGAAAATCCGATTTAAATGAAAACGACTAACTCCTACCCTTGATGCAATTTCATTTAAAGACATGTTTTGAACATAATTATTTTTTATCAATCGCATAGTATCTTCCAAAACGCATTCGAACGGATCGTATATTTTTATATTTAGATCTGATCGGCATCTTTTGCATGGGCGATAGCCTGCCCTTTGAGCTTCTTGCGCATTTGAAAAAAAGGATACATTTTCATAATTAGGAACCTTAGACTTGCAAGAAGGCCGACAGAAAATTCTAGTTGTCTTGACTGCGTAAAAGAATATCCCGTCATACGCTGAATCACATGTTACTGTTGCTTTCCACATGGTATCTCTGGAAAGGTTATTTTGATCCTTCATTAGATTTTAATCCTCCCTTGTAGGCGAAAATCTTATTACTCAAAATCATATAAATCGTATATATAGCCACGACAATTAACGGAACAAATATATACAATTGAAAAAATGGAATCACCAGCAAACATAAAATGAAAGAGATTAACGATGCCCACCATGCCGGTGTGTTCTTCCTAAATAATTTAACGCCTGCTGCCATTGAAAGAACATAAACTAGAATCCCAAGAGAAGTCGGTATAAACAAAATATCATCAAACGTTAGTGACAAAGCTTTTGTCACTAACACACCTGCTACCGAAAAACAGATAACAAACAATACCATCTGTCTTGGAATTTGAGTAGTTGCATGCAGCCTTGAGAAAAATTTGGGGAAAGCACCATCTCTGCTTAATGAATATCCTAATTGCGTTAGGCTGGCTACAAAAGCATTCGCTGTCCCTGTACAAATAATTAAAGCTAAAACAGCTGTAACGACTTTGGCACCTCCGCCTACTGTATCTCCCATTATAACACCAATAGGAGACAGGTTGCTTTCTTGACTGCCATACGTGGCCGTTCCAATAGTGACAAGGCTTAGCGCTAAAAATAATAATCCAATGACAACTGCACTAATAACTGCTCCTTTGACAATATCTTTTTCTGGCCTTTTAAAGTGCTCAGCCAGATTACAAATCGCCTCCCAACCGAAAAATGACCAAAAGATAACCGTTATAGCGTTCCCGACAGAAAACCATCCATTTGGAACAAAGGGATTAAAATTTCCCCATTGTATTCTTGGAAACGCCACAAATACAGCTGACGCTAAAAGAATCAGTAATAAAGAACTTAAAATCAATGCAACTTTACCACTAACATTTACGCCGTAATAATTGGAAACACCTGCAATTACCAAAATAAAGACGGCAATTAAAATTGTTTCAAAATGCGAAAATCCAAATGCCTGACTGACGTAAAAAGCACCAGTTAAAGATACAATCGTTTGACCAACTGCTGCTGTTACAAAGTAAAACCACCCAACGATATTGCCAAGATGATGCCCAAAAGAATTTCTAACAAAGGTTGCTGCTCCACCGGAATCAGGAAATATCCGTGCCAAACTAGCAAAGGAATAAGCAAGCGGAAAACTAATTATAATAACGATAAACCAGGATACAATAGATGCAGGGCCCGCTATTGAGGCCGTTACCCCTGATAAAAATAGGACACCTGATCCTAAAATAGCTGAAATGTATAACGCAATTCCTTGAAATAATCCAATGGCTTTATTTTTCATGATCTCCCTCCTTTTATAGGATTTAGTGTACTAGTAAAGGGTGGGGAATTCTTCTTGTTTTTTGCGGTTTAATTCGTTTAATAAAACAATCAAAAGCATTTTTATTATATTTCTTCTTCAACAATCTGGCCCGATTGTTGAAGAAAGTAGCCTGTTCCAATAAAGAACTTTATTGTTCAGTAAACAACTTGTCATGAAACCATAAAACGAACCGAAATTTTTCTTAAGAGTAGAAAATTCAGCTCGCTTTATGTTGGGATTTGCTTAGCGTATATTTTCGTTAAAACGTGGGCGGGATCCCATTGCTATTAAACTAAGAATTTAAGTGTAATAGCATTTAAGGGAATACTTAAGATACAAATAAAATATCTTTTCCAAGTGATACTGTTTTATTAAAGTCTACCCCGAGTTGTAACTAGTTCAATGCGACTGTAAATTCTGAGTTCGGTGCGCCAGCAAATACAACCGTTCCGTTCTCTGGTAGTTTCACTTTGTTATTGTCACTAACAACAGTAAAATTGACGCATACTCCATTCTCATCATACACCGCGAATGAACTTCCTGATGGCAACTCCACAGCCATCGTTTTTCCTGCTGCCTCTTGCGGAATCGTAAACCATTTCGCATGCCCATTTTTTTGCAGCGTAACTTTCGATAATTGACCTGTATCAAGGGATTTTACGTTAGATTCACTGACGTATAAAAAGCTGGCCATCTCCATATATTCAGTACCATCCTCTGTATAAAAATGAGCTTCCTTCGTATCCCGCCCATTCATCACAGGAATCTGAATTTGATGCGTCGCCGTATTCGGACCTGTAATTTTTTTGCCGTCCCAATACCCATCCTTGGTTGTAATTTGTGTGTTAAGAGGTATTAGTTGTCCTAGATAATTCATAGAATTAAATTTTTCGTTAACGAGGTAGAACTTGCCACCCTCACGCTTCGCCCATGTAGCAGCTGTTTTCTTCGGTAACACATTGTTTTCTAATTTCTGGGCTAAATAGTGAGTCAGCACATTTTGCCCCAATCCCGGTGATAATTCATATGTGCTCTCTCTCAAATAAACTTTTCCATTCTTCTCAGTGACAAAGTTAAGCTTGGAAGTACCCTTCTCATTTATAAAGCTTCCATCCGCCGTATATACATATTTTTCTTCCGGTTTAGTTGGTAAAAACAGTTCTCCCTTCTTCGTAATTTCTATTTTGAAATTGCTGAAGCTATTTCCATAAAATCCTGCTTTTTTTACCACGTCTTGGGGCACTGTAGCCTTGACGGGCTTGCCGAAGGATTTATCTGGTTTTATATCCTTAATTGTTCCTTTCTCTTTCAGCCTAGCTAGCAGTAATTTGTTTGCCAACAGTTGATTTGTCATGCTGCTGCCGCCGGAGGACAATACAGCTGCTGCCATCTTCTGTTCTGGAAGCACGACCAATGTAGCATGTTGCAGTATCGTATCCCCACCCTTAGTCAACGCTTTTATCCCATATTCACTGAATGGGTATAGTTTCACACTATCCCAGCCAAGACCATAGTTGAACATATTTCCGCTATCTCCCGGCCACATTCCTTTTTTATATTCTTCTTGTTCCATCGCCTTGACTGCTTTATTAGAGAGAATTTCTTTTCCCTGTCCCATAAATATTTGTGAGAATCGCACCACATCTTCTGCAGTAGAGGAGATTCCTCCCGTACCAATCAGATTTACCATTTCACTTGGAAGCTGTCCCTGGTATGACGGAGAATACTGTCCAGCCCGCTTTTTGTCTTCCCATTTGTCTTGCGATGTTATCGTATGATTCAGTTTTAATGGCTCTGTAAACTTTTGATGTAGAAATTCAGTAAAACTCATACCGCTGACTCTTTCTACCAAGATCTCAGCCAGCGTAAAACCGTCATTACAGTATACTGAGAACGCGCCAGGGTCTGCCTTCAAGTTTTGGTTGGACAATTGTTGCAACAAGATATCATGGGCATAAGTATCATTATCTTTAAATAAAAATGAATTATTGAACGTCGAACCTTGCAAACCCGAGGAGTGATTCAACAGCATACGCGGTGTAATATGCTTATATCGTTTATCTTTCATTTTGAAATCAGGAATATAGCGGGCAACAGGAGCATCCAAATCAACTTTTCCTTCGTCTACTAGTTTCATAACAGCCGCAGCCGTATATACCTTACTGGTTGAACCAATTCCGTATAGAGTATCTTTAGTTAGTGGTTCTTTCCCTTCTATGTCGTTCTTACCTGTCTGCCCCGACAAAATAAGTTTACCATTATCAATCAGCGCATACTGTACGCTAGTCGTCTCATAGGACTTCGTGAGCAGTGCAGCATTCTCTGCAGCAATCTTCTCCAAATCTTTGCTAGCAACTTCTTGGCTAGATACAACCGGAGTCTTACTGCTAGAAGACGCTATTGCTCCTGTTGGTAGGCTCATCGTTAGAGCCAAAGTAGCGGCTAACACCCCAGATAATTTATTTTCCATAAAAAATGCCTCCTTAGATAAATGATCAATTTCATCTTTTATTTGTTCAATTACAAACATCACATAAACTACTATTCTGGTTTTATCCATACTGTCGTAACAAACGGTAAAACCTCTCTTTTTCACATGTACGTTAGTACCATAAATGATTTTTTATTTAGAATGCGCTTATTACTAGTTTGGTTTTCGTATAAATAAATCCTATTTATCCTCCCTCTTTTGTGCTTCTCTATATTTGTATCCTACACAATAAAAATTTCTTTTTTCTTATGCATTTCTTACAATTTCCTTACGTTCAAATCACTTCTATAATTAGGTAGGTTTTATTTTAAAATCTCCAGGATAATAAATGCTTATATAATCCCACGATTTCATAGAAGATGGATTCATAACCCTGCGCCAAATCATCATACACATCTCTGCTATTTCCTTGGATTCTCCCCTCAATCTTTACAACAGTTCCAGACGGCATCAACACTTCTTCACGTTCTTATAACTAGTAATAACTAATCCACTCCTTACCTGAAAATAAATGAATATAGAAAAAGAGAGATAAGGTTAAAATACCTTTATCTCTCCTTTTATTTCACAAATTTTGCAAAGAATTTTTTTGTAAGAGTCCCCTCACCATCAATTTAAAAATAAAAAAGGAAGGGGATTATCCCCCTCCTTTTACGCTTGCTCCGACTTTCAAAATTATTTCGTATACCCACGATTCAGTTCCGTTAACTTTTCATTGATGTTAAAAATTTTCACTCTAATATCTTTTACACCAGCTGCTTCAAGTCTGTCCTTGTGCATTTCAGCATATTTTTCAGCATCTTGTTTTTCTTCAAATACATAAATGCCTCCAGCTTCTTTTGTTTCTTCATTCTCTGTCCATATTTTCCAGTGGAATCCTTCTTCTTCGTTAATACTTTTTGCTAAATCCCAAAATCCTTTTTCCATTTCTTCACCAAAAGGACCTTCAAACGGAAAATCAACTTGTAATAAATATGCCATCTTTGCTCACTCCTATTTTCAATATTTTTCAATTCGAATGCAGATAATATCTTAAATGAGTGCTGCTATTATTCCTGCACTCATTTGAAATTTCACCTACATTTTCAAAACCCCTTTTATAAAATAATTACAAAATGATAGCAACTTAAACGCATACAGTTTAACTGCTTTAGGTTATGTTTAAAAAATATGATACAAACTTATCCCTAAACTAAGAACAAACAAAACAAGCGCAGGCATTGCTTTCTTAAAAGGATCTCTCGCTAATACAATAAGAGTTAATGCAGCTGCAAGCATCGTACCACCTAACAACAATCCTGCTAATAAAGCTACTGTTGGAATCCAAATTCCTATTAACATTCCAATCGCTCCTACAATCTCAAAAGCTCCGGTTAAGAAATTAAAAAACGAAGGTAAACCAAATCGCTTAAACTCATCTGCCATTTTCCCAGATATAATTTTCGTTCCTGTCATTAAAAAAAACAGAAACAATACAACTTTTACTACATTGATTAATATTAAAATAGCAATCACATCTTCCTTATTTATTTGATACATTTACATGCTATAGCATATACAGTACGAAAATTTGACTGATACTAGGAAAAAACGTGATTCTGAATCAAATATTCTACAAAATAAAGCTATCTCCACCATTTCTTAAAACAAATTACATGCTATAGCATGTATAATACATAAAACAAAGTTTGTTCCTTATGAATAGCATCAATAAGGAACAAGTATTAATAGCGTGTATCATACAATTTGTTTAATAATGATTGTAATACTTTAATCTCTTCTTCGCTCAAATTACTCGTAACGAAATGGTGAGCGTCTGTCACGACAGGCAAAATTATTTTCTTTAACTCGTCGCCTTTTTCAGTTAAAAACAGGTTATGTGAACGTCGATCTTGCTCATTCAAATCCTTCTTTACAATCCCTTTTCTCTCCATTGACTGTATCATTCTTACGACAGTAGTTTGATCTTTATCAATCGCTTCTGCTAACTCTTTTTGAGTAGTGGCTCTTTGGCTACAAAGAACACTAATAATCCCCCACTGCTCTGGCGTAACTCCAAAAGGCTTTAATTTCTTCGTAAAATAATTCGTCATTTTCACATCAGTACGATGAACAAGATAGCCTATTAAATCATGTAAGTTCATATATCACCTCTATAAATTAATATATAAAAGAGTATAGCATACCAGTCAATTATTCACGGTAAATTTGCTTATTTCATTAATTATATGCTATAGCATATAATTATAGTAGGTCATTTTAATTGTCAAATGAATTACCTATTTATCTACAGTATCAGTCCAACTTACTAAAAATAACAAAATCCCGCATTCAATGAAAACACGGGATTGTTATAAATGAGTTATTCACTTATTCGAAAGAAGTTCATTCGTTACATATTACTTATTTAATTAAGAAACATTCATATACCAGCCCAAACATCTTTTCCATATCGTCCTTCCTCTTGCAAACGATCTAACCAATTCCTTGCTTCTTGTTCACTAACTTCATGAATTTCTTGATAGGCTTCACAAAGGGTATCTTCTACGTCAGGAGCCATTTTACTTCCATCACCACATATATAAAGATGAGCCCCATTATCTAATAACGAAATTAAATGGATTCTATCTTCTTTTATTATATGCTGTACATATGTTTTAGGATGTCCCTCTAAGCGAGAGAAAGCTGTGTGTAAAGAGATTAATCCCTCTCTTTCATCATTTTCTAGTTCTGTACGATAGAGATAATCCTTTTCAGGATGACGACAACCAAAGTATAGATGCGCTTCTCCTAAGTTCATACCTTTTTGCTTTTGAACGCGACGCGCTTGTAAGAATCCACGGAATGGTGCAATTCCAGTGCCTGGTCCAACCATGATAATTGGTGTTTCTGGATTTTCAGGTAATTGAAAGTTTGATTGTGGCGTTCGAATGAAACAGATAATCTCATCTTTATTATGACGCTGAGCTAAATAATTAGAAGCGACTCCTTCATATGTCCCTTCCCCACTCCATGCAGGCGCATTTACGACACCAACCGTAATGCTTAGACGATCCTGGGCAACGAGTGGAGAACTTGAGATAGAATAGTAACGCGGTTTGAGCGCCGGAAGAAGTTCTAAAAAGCGTTCAAATCGGATTTCACAAGCCTCATACTTTTCAAGAAGATCTAACATTGAAATACGTTTCTTTAATATTTGTTCTTGATAAACTCCCTCTTCCAATAATGATTCCAATTCCTTTTTATGAGGAGGGCATACTGTGAATGTCACCATTTCTCGTATTTGTGCTCGAGTGGCTGCTTCTTGCACTTCGACACTATAACTAAGAAGGTCAAATAAACGAACAGGACTGTCTAAAGGTATGTGATTTACACTGCGCCCACTTGCGCTTAATATGACTTGATCCTTCCCGTTTAATCCAAAGCGTTTTAAAATTCGGTTGACATTTTTCTCACTATTAATTGGTAGTACCCCAAGGTGGTCTCCTTCTTTATATGTAGCACCTTCTGGCAATGATATTTCAATATGTCGCGTGCTTCTTTCACTGCTAGATGATTGAAGTTCACGATTTTCTAATATAGATGCATAAACTGCTTCATATGTTCGCGCAAGAGGAGATCCTCCAAGACGGCTGACAAATTGCAGGCTCAAAGTACTGCGTTCTTTCTCCATGTTTTTGTTAAGTTCCAATCCAAATGCCTTCATCGCATCAGACCACATACTTTGTTTCCATTGCTCGAGCTGTTCCTCGAAATCACCACTTGCATCTGCTTCTCCGCGTTTAGAAAATCTTGTTGCTCCTTTTTGAGCCATTTGCTCATCAATGTATCTTGGAATTCGCTGATAAGTACTAGCCCAATTATGATCTCCACAACCAAAAACTGCGTATTGAACACCTTTTAGCTCATCTGGTTTTAATTCCTCCAACCATTGCACAAACTGTCCTGCATTACTTGGCGGTTTTCCATTATAAGAAGAAGTTACAATAAGAACCGCTCCTTCTTTCGGCAAACTTCCAATTCGATCGTTAAGAGCTGCCACTTCCGTTTGAACACCTTCTAAACTAGCTGTATCTGCTAGTTCTCTTGCAATACCTTCTGCTACCCCTGTATCCGAACCATACAGAACAAGAAGTGAAAGATTATCGGCTCCAATAATGGAAGGAGTCTTCTGAACTTGCTGCTTGGTTTCATGGTTTTTCAGTTTCTCCTCTGTAGGCGCAAGAACAGTAGTATGGCTAATAGTTTGATTTCGAGGTACAATCCTAATTTTAAAATCACCAGGCTTTAGCGTTAATGTTTGTTTTACGTCCAGCTGATAGTCTTCATAATCGATGAATTCAAAATGTTGAAGAAGCATTCCCATTACGAGTGTGGCTTCATGAAGTGCAAACTGCATACCGATACATGCTCTCTGGCCATTTCCAAATGGCTTATAAGCATGGTGAGGAACATTATCCAGCTCTTCAAATCGTTCAGGTTGGAATTCTTCCACATTGTCTCCCCACGCATCTTTATCCCTATGTAGCTGTGGAATAAGGACAGAAATACGATCTTCTCCTTTTTTAATTGGATATTTCCCACCAATCACTGTATCTTCTTTTGCATAGAGACTAAATGCTGGAGCAGTAGGCCATAGACGTAGCGATTCATTTAAAATCATCCGGATATACTTTAGTTTCATAACTTGTTGGTATGTTGGAGTGGGATCTGTTAAAACCCGGTCTACTTCTTCATAGGCTTTTTTCAATTTATCTGGATTCTTTAATAAAAAATAGATTGCAAAAGATAACAATCCACTTGTTGTCTCATGCCCAGCTATTAAAAAGGTAATAATTTGGAAACGAATATTTTCATCATCTAATTTTTCACCAGTTTCCGGATCCTGCACATTTAACATACGGGAAAGTAAATCATTTTCTTCCTGATTCCCACTACTTTTACGTTCAGCAATAATATTATCTACTAAAGAAAACATAGATTGAATATCATGCTGAAATTGACGTTTCGTTCTCCACATGAGTTTATCTTCTATATCCAGCCGCTGCAATTGGTGCATCGCCTCATCTAGAGCACGGCTCATGCTAGTGATAAAAGGATGAGAGGTCTCACGATAAAAGCTATTAAATCGGTAATTAAAACCACATAGACCAATTGTATCTAAAGTAAGGCGAGTCATATCCCCTGGGACATCTACATTTTCATTCGGATTCAGTCTTGCCCATTTTTGAACGAGTTGCACGGCAATATCGACCATCATAGCATGATAATCTTTCATTGCCCGTTGGCTGAATGTAGGCATCAAAATATTATGAGCTTTTTTCCAGTTAGGCTCGTGAGTCTCGCTTGTAAATAATCCGTCTCCAGCAAAGGCACGAACCTTTGCTAAAGCACCCTCTATACTTTTATCAAATCTTGTTTCATCACAAACTTCCGCTACCAGTTCATGTCCAGAAACGACAATGATGGTATCACTTAAAGTTTGAATTTGAAAAATAGGACCATACTCTTCTGCCAGCTTAATAAACGATAGAGTCGGTTTATCTTTATCGATTAATGGGAGATTCCCCAGCGGTCCATATGTTTTCGGCTGAGGAATGGCAGATACTTTTTTATCCATTACAAACACCCTTTCAAAAAAGCATGAAATAAAGTGAAACTTTAATCAGCCCTCACCAATTGGGCGAGCAGTTGCTCCCCCACCTAACTTCTTTGCTTCCGCTGAATTTTGAGGTGGGGGTCTTACTGCCCGGCAAATAGCGGGATAAAATATCCCAGTCAATAATAAGAACATAGCAATGAATCGCCTGGGATAAAGATATGTAGTTGATTACCTTATTTTATCTTTTCCCTAACTATTCACGATTATGATATTACTTATAAGGTTGGTAATCTAAACCGTCTATTGACATTAGATCTATACCTTGCAGAAAAAATAATATATTACAATGAGGCGTATTATTATAATGTTTATTAGAAATTGAGAGCTAAAGGTTGTAGTATTAGGAAAACCAGTGGTTTCTCATGTCAATTCAAACAAATACGATAAGCAAGTATACTCTGTTGCTAATGAAAAAGGATTTGATATTCATATCAAATCCTTTTTCATTCTGTGTAATTATTTCACTTTTTCTTTCAGCTCTTTTTCCCTTTTAGTAGAAATCATCATCTTGATTTTTATTTTGCTCTATCGATTTAACCTCTCAACAGCTTCCGGGCTTGTATCTACACGTTTAACGAAAAAAACTAATAGTAGCGCAACGACATTCATGCCAAGTGCTACATAGAATGAATGCTGAATTCCGGATAATAAAGCCTTCTGCGTTAACATTATCTTCGTAGCTTCTGTGAAGTTTGTTGGATCTACATGAGCCATTAAACTTTCAGCTTTTGTTTTTGTTACAGAATTCATAATGGTAACAAGAATAGCAGTACCAATTGAACCGGATACTTGTTGAGCTGTATTATTAACAGCTGTACCGTGCGGATTTAAGCGAGTTGGCAATTGATTAAGGCCATTTGTCATAAGCGGCATCATCACCATCGCCATCCCAAACATCCGCAGTGTGTAAATAAGAATAATATGTGTGTGACTAGAGTCGAGTTGTAGGTTTGCTAGCATATAAGTTGAAACGGCTGTAATGGAAAGTCCTACTATACCAAGAATACGAGGGCCATATTTATCAAATAGTTTACCTGTAATTGGTGACATAATCCCCATTATTACGGCACCTGGAAGCATCATCAGCCCAGAGCTCAGCGGTGAAATACCGCGAACGTTTTGTACATAAGCTGGTGTTAAAATCATACCCGAAAACATGGCCACTGCGTTGACAATCGCAATTACAGACGCAAGTGCAAACATTGGATACTTATAAACACGTAAATCCAATAACGGTTCATTCATTTTTAATTGACGGATAATGAAAGCAATAAGGGCAATAGCGCCTATGATTAAGGTTGTTACGACAACTTTATTCGTCCAACCATCGGAGCTTGCAGAACTGAATCCATATAACAAACCGCCAAAACCGACAGAAGATAATAGTAATGAAAGATAATCAAGTTTTGCATTTTTATTTTGTCTCATGACGTTCTCCGATTTCCAAACCCCTAACAGTAAGCTAATAATTGCTAACGGTAAAATCATTTCAAAAAGCAAACGCCAGTCATAATACTCTACAATATAACCTGATAATGTCGGTCCAATAGCTGGGGCTGTAATCATAACTAGTCCAAAAATCCCCATTGCTGTTCCCCTTTTTTCTCTCGGAAAGCTTACTAGCATAATATTCATTAACAAAGGCCCCATGACTGAAGAACCTGCTGCTTGAACCATTCGGCCAGTCAGTAATAAACCGAAGTTCGGTGCTACAGCCGCTAAGGCCGTACCAAGAGTAAAAATCATCATAGATGTAATAAATAAGCTCCTATTGGAGAAGCGTGTTATTAAAAATGCTGATGCGGGAATTAATATACCACTTACAAGCATATATCCTGTAGAAAGCCACTGGATCGTTGAATAATCTTCAATGTCTAAATCCTTCATTATTGATGGCAAGGCTACATTTAAAAGCGAGTTATTTAGAAATGAAACAAATGCCCCAATAAAAAGGATTACAAGCATTACATATGGTGGTTTTCTTTTATGTAACGTTTCACTCATAGATTGATTTGCCCCTTCATTATCAATTCCATTGATTAATTTAACTCGTTTGCATATTTGCACGAGAATTTATTACCCTTGCAGTATTTTGCCAAACTCTTCGAATGGATATTCTCTTTTTAGCAATTCTACTTACCCAGCTTAAAATTTTGAATGAATATGTAAACACGTTTGTTAACCGAAATTACATTAGGCTACAATAAACAAAAGAAGTGACTGAAAATACCCTTCTAAAATAAAGTGAAACTATACCCCCACTGATTATTAGTTGAACCAATCGGACTTTTGCAGGTAGCCCACAACAAATGGCGAGATAAATCAAGAAGACCACACACCCATTCCTTTAAATACAGGCTTGGAAATCTAGTTATGTAACCATCCATAAAAAGGAATATTACATAGGCTAAGTCTAACATTACATTTTTAAAGTAAGGGGAATAAGCTTATGCACCAATATTGGTATGTGAATTCAAAGGGAAACGAGGAACAATATAATAACCAAAATTCAATGTCATCATTATATTCACAGCCCCAAATAAATAAAACTGACGAAATGAGTGGTTTGAAGATTTGTGAGGATTGGAGTTGTCGCTTCTATCCAATTGGTTCGGATTCACCAGCCAATTATACGACTTTCACTCCCGAGCCTCCTCCCTTCTCTTTTGGTCAGCCAATCCATTATGCAGGGATGATGCCCCAAGGACATCCTGCTAATTGGACTCCATTACCAAGCCATGCAGGTTTTAATTATCAAAAACCTCCCATCCCCTGGGCCCAACCATTCAATCATACAGGGATGTTTGCACAAGGACATCTTGCCGCTTTACTATCACCGCCAGCTAAAGCTTTTAAATTCAGTAACAATAACTGGGGTATTTTCGGAAACTCTCCAGGATGGGGAGGACAGATAAGTCCCATGGGATGGGGGAATAACGGAGGTTACGGCCAGCCAGGAATGCTTGGAAACTTACTTACAGTAGGAAAAGGCACTATGAATGGAATTGGAATGCTTAGTAGTCTAATGGGTATGGGGAAGTTCTTTTTTTAGTGGATTAATTATTAACCCATAAACTTGCCATGAATGCTGTTGATTTGTAATAAAGTTTGATCAAAAGCATGCTACAAAATTGATTTTTCAATATAAAAAAACCAAATATTTTGAAAAATCTCAGTCAAAATGCTTGGTTTTTTTGTTGCTAGTGAATAATTTTTCATAAAAAAGTTTAATCATTTTTCTACCTGTGTTTGCTCAACAATCGCGCCCAATTGCGATATTATTAAATTGTTACCCTTTTTTCCTTTTCGGCCAAATAAAATTGCTTATGGCAATCAAAAGATCGATACCTAACACAAGTGTCCATACTTTTAGAAAGCCAGCCAACACTTCTGTTCGAGAAGAATCGTTAATTAAATAGATTAAGACAAATAAAATTCCGGCACCTATTAGAAAAGCAAGCACATGTTGTCCCCAGCTTTTAAAGTAGTGTTTCGCATAATCCATGCCAAATCTTTTAACTGGTTTCGCTCCTTGTTTCATCACATAATATTGAAAGCGTATATCAGCCCACTCAATCATACTCCTACCGAATGCGATTGAGATTCCAATATAAATAGCAGCTATTGCATGCACTTGGGTAGCAGTCGCACCACGATACAAGTCGACACCCGTAACAACTAATAAAATTAAATCAATAACAGGTGTTAAAGCTAGGAAAAACAATCCTAATTTATTTTTCTTAAGGATATATCGTGTGAGCAGACCTAAAGTTATAACAACCCAAAACCCTATTTCACAAGCAACGATCAACCATGCAATTACATTCACCCCAACACCCCCTTGTACAACGCAATTACTCGCTTTTCCTTAACAGTACCACAATATGGCCCTTTAGTGGAGTAACTTTATTGCCGCTCAACAGTTCCTTAAACGGTAATGAATCTATTCTATTACAAAAAAGATTATCAGAACCTAACGAAATCTATTATATAGTAAGACATTTTTAGAAAGTATAAAAAATACACCCTAAGGTGCCATCCTGCGACTTGAGAATCCTATCTATGTATGAAAAAAATTCGAAAAGACCGATATAAAAGAGAAGCTTCTAACTGTAATGTATGGAGCTCATATGGTATGAAGAATCTCCGTTATATTACTTTCTGATCAGTCTCGTTACAGCCATCCCAAGAAATCCAACACCCATTCCTATGAGCCATCCAGTTTGGGCATTACCTAACATAGCTCCCACTCCTCCGCCAAGAAACATACAGCCAACGAATACTAATCCTCCAATTCCCCAATTCGGTCGCTCCATCATTCATTCACATCCTTTCAGTAAAATATATGCTATTAGCTACCTGAACTTTCTTGCATAGGATGGTTAATTATTTTGCGTAGTTTTAGTACTTTCAGGGAATTCATAAAGTGCAAAAATTGGCCAATTTGAATGAATCGCAGACGGAGAATTTAATTTTTTCATACTATAATAATTTAAGAGTTGTGGAACAAATTTTTCTTCAACTAACGAGTTAATAGAAGTATAGAATTTCCCCACAATTCATGACTCATCCCATCGCTATCAAGTTAAGAAAAGCAACACCCCCAAAAACGAAAACGATATGCATCATTGACTACTGTAATGAGACGTTATGTTAATCTCACATAATTCGCACAAAGTCGCCCTTGCCAATGGTACAATTAAAGTCATGGAGAGGTATTATGGGAATTTATTTTGTAATAACACTACTTCTTATAAACGGCACTGCAATATTCTTATTTTCCTTGTCTGTTTCACCAAAAATTAAGGCTAAAACCTATCTTCAATAATGGTCTGTTTGGGGATAAATCTAATCATAAGTCCAGTGGCCTTTCTTATAGGTGGGATAGCTGATTATGCAGGTGCGGTGGCTAATTATGGGGCTTATTTTGCGGGTGAATCGGCAACAGCTCCTCCTCTAGTCAGTCGTACACTTTATTTTTTGGGAGGATTTCTCTTTATTCAGGGAATACCGCTTCTCATACTACTTGTAGCTTTTTGGAAGTTTGGAAAAGCAAAGAAAGCAAGTATAGAAGAATGAGTGGATGCCTTGTTAGACTAGGGATCCGCTTTTTCCTCACTACCAATAATAGGACTTTATGTCATACACTGGAGATAACATTAGAAAACTGTGAGGATGGTTACATTGATAAAATTTGTAATTAGTTATGCCGTAACTCTGTTTACTTTTATTTTTGGATGGTTCTTGATTTCATATATTTTTCATCCTAGCTTTATTCATCCAAACATTGTATTAGGATTCATTAAAACAATCTTTACTTATGGTAGTATACCAGCTCTTATAGCTTGTCTAATTGGGGAAGTGTTATACAGGAAAATCAAACGATGCAGGGAATTTCAATTTGGAATTCCTATATTTATAGGACTAGCAGCTCTCTATACACTTATACCATTTCTTTTTCTTTTTCCTTTTAATTTTTCGCATTTCTTTGATTTCGTTGCACCTGTTATTATGGGGGCCTTATCTTTTTATTTAGTACGTAGAAAAATATAATTAACTTCCGTTAACGAGAAAATGGATTGTAGAACTACATGGAGGAAAAATTACGGTTGAAAGTAAATTAAGAGAAGGCAGTACTTTTACATTTAAACTACCAATTGAAAAATGAGCATAATTTATGAGTGTCTGTAGCTCCACAATAAAGATTCTTCAATCTTTATATCAAAGTAACCGACGCATTTGAAACAGCATCGATTTTAACATTTTGGACAACCTGTTCTGTTAAGTTAATATGCATATGAAAAAATATATAAGGAAGCCCCAGAAATCCAAAGATCTCTGGGGCTTCCTTATATATTTAGCTCTTTTTGCTTTTTGTTTTGTTTATGTCTATACAGTAATTTTCGACTTATGAGAGAAATCAGTAATAAGATCAATATTAGTACGAAAAGTTGCATAAATGACAAATCAAAATATTTAGCACCTGTAACGATTAACAGTGTAGAAATTGTGCCTTTTACAATGAAAAAAATAATAACCCATAATCCGCCTTTTTTCCAGTTCATTTTATATTACCCTTTCCTACGTTTAAGTTCTTAAAAGATTTAGTAATAGTTCTTGAATGTGATACCTTAATAGAAATCTATTATATGAATATAAGAAATAGACTTTTTCACGAAAATCATGTCCAATTACATACGACGATTCCATCATAAATGAAAATGATATTCAGTGTCAATTTTATTGACTATTTGAAAACCTGTTTCTTCATCTTACTCTCTTTCTATTTTGTTTCTTATACGCAATAAACTCTTGTATTCAAACAAAAACACCTCCATTGCATTTGCACACTTTGTATGCGAATGCAAGAGGTGTTTTTTCATGTACCATCAGGTGCTTTATTTATTCATTTAAGTTCTTAATACGTAGCTATTTTCTAGTACACGATAACTGGATCATACGTATTCAAACTATCATACACAGTTTTTGCAACGTTAGGAAGAAGGTTTACACAACCGCCTGATCCTCCTGTTAAATAAGCATTACTTCCCCAATCTTTTCGCCAGCCGGCATCGTGGAATCCTTGACCGCTATTTGTGAATGGAACCCAGTAATCTACTTTAACTGCATAATCAGCTTTCCCTACTGCGCTGCCTCTTAGCGTATATGGTGTACGTTTGTATAGAACGTACCACACACCTGGTGATGTATCTTCACCCGTGCTATGTTTACCCGTTACTACATTTGTTGTAACGACTAGTTTGCCATCTTTATAAATCCAAATTTGTTGGTCTGCAATGGATACTTCTGCATATGTGTCTCCTATGCCATTATTCGATGTTGTTTTATAACCGATCCCTTCTTTCTCCCAACCATTCCCGTGAATGTTAGAAGCAGAAAGTGATTTTTCGCCTTTTTCAAAGGCTTGCCCAACTTGTTTTGTCTCTTTTTCCACATCTAGTGCCCAGCCGTATCCTTGTCCTTTTACTGATATAACCGAACCAGAATGTGTTTTAAAAGCAAAGTCTTTATGTAATGTAGATTTAGCCTTATTAATTTCAGCAACCTTATTCTTAATTTCGCTCGCATCGATTGTCACTTTCATATCCTTTGACATAGTGGCATTTTGAATTAAATCTTTCGCTTTTAATGAATACACTTCATCCTGCACTTTATAATCAACAGACTGCGTAAGAAGATTTTGTAATGCTTTCTCTTCTTTTTTGATAATTGGATCGTCTTCTTTAATAGGCTGTATGTATGCAGACTTTAAATGAATTTCGCTTTTATGCTTCTGCTTATCGTAATCTTTTAGTAAACTCGTAACGTCGTACTGTTTTCCATCAACGCTCTTCGAAATAACAATTTTTCCTTGTTCAAGCTTTGCCATAGCATCTTGAGGTGCTTTTAATTTTTCATTCATGGAAACAAGCTTTTCTTCTACAAGTTTTTTCATCGTTTCACTACGATACTGATTCGCTTCTTTCGATAACAATGAATACTCTTTTTCCTTTGAAGAAGGGAAAAATGTCCACTGACTTTTTAATAGTTTCTTAACTTGCGGCAAATCTTTTTCCGTCAGTTCCGTCTTTGTCTCTTTTTCATCTAAAATTTGTTGTTGATCAATATAAACTTTGTTTGCTAGTCCAGATGTTTTTAATTTCTGTATTGCCTCATCAGCGCTCATACCACCGACTTTTGTATCATTAATCGTAACATTTGAATTGAAGTGAGTTGCCTGATAATAGCTCATTCCTCCAAGGAGAAGTGCAAGTACACCGCCACCTGCTGCGATAAGCTTCCAATTTGTAAAACGTTTTTTGGATCTTACCCGTTTTTTCTCAACTTCTTCAACAGATTCATTTACTGTATTGTTGTTCATCAATCTTTCCCCCGTATACATTAACGTCAATTGATTTTAAACCAAAACCATTGAATAGTGTACCTTATTTTCCCTGAAATTTCATTGTTTTTAACTAGGTTTTATCTCATTTAATCGTTAAAAGTTAGATTTTTTATAGAAAGATATATAAATATGGTAGATAAAGTGAAAAAGGAACCACATCAATCGAGCTATTATGGGCCCTAGTATTCTCTGAATTTTGAAGAGTAGTACTCTCCATGAACTTTAACTTAGTGAAATAAATGTTAGTAGGTTCAAGTTAGAGGATAGCACCTTAGCATGTCTTCTATTTGTTAACATTTTATCGGATTTTTATAAATATAGAATTCCCCTATGCTTCCCGCTTTTCACCAAGGTTCACAACATCTACTATCAGCCTAACTCATTTCACCTTATGACCTTTTATCAGCAATAATTTTAAGTTTCTTTAAACTATTATATATGTTTGTACCACGCTTTATTGATACGTTCAACCTTTACAGGTGTTGAAGTTTTTGACTCATTCTTTGTTATAACCCTATTATTAGAACATCCTGCAATAATAAGGCAGCATGTAACCAATAAAACCAATAATATAAATTTATTCAAATAGCCACTCCTATATAAGCAAAATATTATATTGAGAAAATTAAACATACCATCGAATCTTTGTAAAAACAATATATTTACTAGTTTTATTATCCGTTGGCAGATTAAATCACACCTTAAGGAGCATGAATCCAATGTCTAATTTCCATTTTATCCGATTCTCAATGTTTATTCCAACATAAAAAGATAGCTATTATTGTTGAAAACTAATTATCTCTCAAAATGAAAAATATGAACTGAATCCCTATAATCCAATATAGTTTACTCAGCTAACTTTTCCCCTGTAACAATCCGAAACAAAGTAGCTGCATTTTTTTCTTCTAATTGAGCGTACCGATTACCACCCAAGATGATTTCCACTATATCCTTATTAGGGCTTATCCAAATTTGATACAACACAGCTTTCGCCTCTATTTTCGGATTTTTAAATTGAAAAACAAAATGATAATCAGCTGGACGCGAAATTTGCACTTTTTTATTTTCAAAATGAGCATCATTTAATATTTTCTTTACTTGCTGAACTTGTTTATTATCTGTAACTACCTTCAAATCTTCATATTTATTATCACCAATATTTTTTTGCACTTCGATTCTTTGATCTTCATTTCCTAGTATATTTGAACAGCCAGTTACTATTAATATACAGATAATAATAAAAACTAAAGACACATTTCTATCCTTCATATTCATCTACCTCATTTCATAACAATCCAGATCATTGTAAAATAAAGGTAATTGATTTATGGTTAAAAATATAAATAATATAAGGAAAGGAGTATGATCCATGCAGCTAAAAACATACACTTGAAAAAGCTATACATTTCTCTTTGCAAGTATATTCGTTACTATTAATCTCTTTCTTTTCACACCTATTTTAGACAGGGTTGGAGTAGAATATGTCGTGCCTTTCGCCTACTTCATATTAGCTTCCACTGTTATAGCAATCCTATTAGCAGTTATATCTTTTTGCAGTCGAAATGAAAGGAAAACTTTAGCGATTATCGGTTTATGTTTTACTCTATTTAATACAGCAATTATTTTATTCTTCCTTTGGTTCGGTTACCATTTCACTTAAGTGAAATATAAATAAACTCCATAAGCTACAAATAAAATTAATAAAATAAAAATTCCGAGCACCGTGTATATCATCCATTTTAAGTTTGAACTCATATACTCCCCCTTCTCACCCCAAATAATTCCATTATATAACAAAAAGCATTGGATACCCAATGCTTTTTCACACTTACGCAAATAAAGACGTATTCGCATATAAGGCTGGTGAACCACCTGAATGTACGAATAAAATGTTGTCCTCTTTATTAAATGTACCTTTTCTAATTAAGTCGATTAATCCCGCTACTGCTTTACCTGTATATACTGGATCAAGTAAAATACCTTCTGTTTTTGCTAACAGCTGCACTGCTTCCACCATTTCTGGCGTTGGTAACGCGTAACCTGGCCCTACATATTCATCAAAGCATGTAACCGCTTCGCGCGGGATAAAGTTTGGAATACCAACATGAGCTGACGTTTCATCTACAAGTTTTGCTACTTTCTCTTCTTGCTCTGCTTTTCCTCTACTTACGTTAATTCCGATTACTGGGATATTACTTTGTATTCCAGCAAAACCTGTAATTAAACCAGCGTGCATACCGCCGCTACCACTTACGCAAACGACTGAACTGAAATCAATTCCTTGGTCAAATGATTGCGCGATAATTTCTTGCGCACAAGCAACGTATCCCATTGCGCCAGTAGGATTCGATCCACCAACCGGAATGACATATGGTGTATTCCCTTTTTCACTAACTTCTTTTGCTACTTTATGCATCTCTTCCATAAGATCTGCTCCGTTCGGTACAACAATGACATTTTCAGCACCTAGTAAATGATATAAGAAATAGTTTCCATTAAAGTCTGGCTTCTCTTCTGGCTCAAGCCCTTCTTCTAATACAAGAATACATTTCATTTTCTCTTTCACCGCAGCTGCCAGTGTCAGGCGGCAATGATTGGACTGAATACCACCAGCTGTAATTAACGTATCTGCACCTTTTGCTTGCGCATCCGCAACTAAAAACTCTAACTTTCTCGTCTTATTACCACCAGCTGTTAAACCAAGTAAATCATCTCGTTTAAAGTAAATAGTCGGTCCACCAAGTGCCTCAGAAAAATTGTTTAATTTTTCAATTGGTGTATATGACTCTGTATATTTTTTTCTCGGGAATTTAGCTAAATTCATAAATAACGCTCCTTTTATACTTCTTTCACAATGTATGTAACGTTACTATTATTGCATGTAAAAATGATGAAGTCATCTTTCTGGGGTAAAAATGTGTTGGAATTCGGTTTTGGCGAATGGAATTGTATTAAAGGTTTTATCTTCAATACGGTACATGAAATTATAATAATGATTTTAACCATATTACGGTACATGAAATTTATATCGACGATTTTCAAAATATATCAGCGATTCTTAATTTATATCGGCGATTTTTCAAATATATCGACTTACCGACAAAAATCGACAACACAAAAAGACCCACTCATTAGAAAGTGGGTCCTCTCCAATCACTTATTTTCCGAAAATCGAAGAAGCTGCGTTAATCCTGGTTCTAAATTCATTTCGCCTTTATGTCGTACGTATACAATCTTGTTCCCATCAAATTTTGGAGGATTTCCTGGATTATACGTCAGCCACTCGTCCGTTCCTTCTACATTATACTCCATATACTCCGTTGCACCGACGATTACGTTTTTACTATCATCTGCCGTTACATTTGGTGCCATTTGTGCAATTTTCGAATCACTAATTAATAATTTCTTTATTTCCTTATCACGTTTGTAATCGTAAGCTGTCACCATTACATCGCTACCATATGCTTTCACTTGCAACCCTTGTTTGAATGAATAACCATCAGGAGCAGTCTTCTCTCCTCCATTTGGTCCAGCCGACATCCAGCCCGTTTCAATACCACCTGTATTTACAACTGTAAATCCTTTTTTATCTCCGCCTGCAATTTTCTTTTTACCAGCCCAGTCTGGCAAGTTTAAATCCCAGTGCGTGTGACTCGTAAAGAAAACAACTTGTGGATAGTCTTTTAATATATCATACAACTTATCGACATTTAAATAATCTTGTAAGTACGGTGATTGTCTTGATCCAGACACCGTATCGGGTAAAACGTGATGAGAAAAAATGAAAATCGGCTTGTTTTTATCTTTTTGGCTGTACTCTTCTAAATTTTGTTTTAACCAACCTAGTTGCTCATCACTCATATATACTTCGTCCCACATTTTTGAATCGTGGTATTTCATATATTTTTCAGTTCCTAAAAATAAAAGCGGATAACCGTCTAATTCTTTTTTATGATATACCTTTTCTTGTCCGCTAAATTGTAAATAGCGGTTAAATAGCGTTTCCTCCGTTACACCATTTGGCCATGTACTTTGAGATAGCTTCCCATCAGCTGTCCATTTACCAGCATAAAACTCATGATTCCCAACAGTTGACCATACATTCTCTGGATGCTTATTTTTGTTTAATACTCGCTTCACATCATCATATTGGGACTGTTGTCCAGTTGGCGTTATATCCCCATTCATAATAAGCGCTCTAGAAAGTGGCGTCACTTTGTTCATATCTTTTAATACGTGATCAAAGTCTCCTAAATCCCCTTGAATATCACTAATAACGTTAAAAGTTGTAGCTGATTTTCGAACTTGCTCTTTCCCTTCCGCATGTGCTGAAAATGTCGGTAATAATACCGTCATAACCACTAACGAAGCAACTGTCTTTTTCATACAAATTCTCCCCCTAATAATAGAATGTACAAACTGACATATTCTGCTTTCTCTTAGGTGCTTGTCCAATTCACATTATAAGGAGGGATTGTAAAGATAGATGGAGTAAAAAATTAAGTGTTTTTTAAAAGATTTTGTTGTTTTTTGCACTCCACAATTAGTGATTCACGCCAATCTAGCTTTCTAGCCTTTAACATTACATACATGTAAATTTTGATGTTAAATCTTTTCGTTTCATACGTTGTTTTTTATTACTTTTAATTTAAGGGTTTACTGATTTTTTATCCGAGGACAATGAAATTCATCAACAAGATAGACATGAGGTTATATTTATGGTTTCAGTTAATGTCCCTAAAATACTAGTTCGGTTAAGCAATTCGATATATTCCACACTACAAATATTTATTTTATAAAAAGAAGAACCCCAAACATTTTGAGTAAAATGTTTGGGGTTCTTCTGGCCTCCCTAAGTTTTTATGAAAAAGATTGATTATTTTATGTAGCCTACTAAAAAAACATTTTGTTCAATCAACTAACAGAACAAGATGAAACACTTATAACTCCTACAATTTACGAATCTTATCCTTTTTTGCTTAAAAGCGATGTTTTTTTGCCATCGGTTCTATATATGTATTTAATATCCACATTAATACTTTCCATACCTTTTGTTGGCTAGGTGGTAAATGAGCGTTATATACATAACTGTATTCAATTTGCTGTGTTGCACCACGATTTCGTTTGAACTCTCCAGCCCCAGCACTACAATGACAAATTAAATCTTTTTCAATAGAATCCATTGTAATAAGGAGGGACAGTATACGGTATAAACCTTGTTGCTGGTCAGTGTTTGTATGATAACCAAGGATCGGCGTTGTCATAACTCCATCCCTAATAAAATAAGCAATGACACCATCAATTGTGTCCCCTTTTTTTATGGCCTTTATCTCAAATAAACGATGCTGAAGAGCATTCCATAAATAAGCGGGTGTAAACATTGGGTTATGGGCAGAATATTTTTCAATATATAGTTGGTTGTATAGCTGAGAAATTTGTAAAATATCATCTTTTGTTAATTCCTCATTCGTAATAATTTCATAATTGCTTTTCTCTAATAAACTTTTATCATTTAGTAAATCTTTTCGTTTTTTTCGATTCATTTTTTTATAGTGTTTCGGATCAAATAAGTATATAGAACGAGACATAATTTTATTGTAACCGACTGTAGATAATGCTTCTGTCGTTGCGGGATATAATTTGTTATTTAAAGAGCGAAATAGAATGGTATGCTCTGGAAATTTCTCAACTAATACTTTCGTTATTTGTTCGATTTGTTGTTCGTTGATAGAGTGATACAGATTTGTTGAAAGCATCCAATTATTTACGACAATGACTTTATTAATATTCGTTCGTCTTAGCCAATTTCCCATAAAATGAATCGGATAGGTTAGTAGCTTCTCAAGCCATGGTTTTTTCAACTCCCATAGCTCTTCTAACGCATAAGATATGTAATGTGTATAAGGAGAACATACATATGAATTTTCGAACTCTGCGTTATTAAGAGTGACTGGTAAGATGAGATCATCAATTTCTAATAGAAAGAGTTGCGTGTTCACATTTTCAATAAATGCTGTAACGCCCTGTTGAAAAAGAGGCAAGAAACTATCTCGTACATACGCTCCATCTTTTTTGGATTCCCAATCAATGCTATGCAAGGAATGATCATCATGTAACTGAATCATTTATGTTCACCACGCCTTACAAAACTTTCTATTCTTTTTAATTTTTTATCATATACTTGAATATCGTAATGCGAAAAGAAAACATGCGGTATCGCACACTTTTTCGTAGACCATAGTGTATGTAATTCTTGCATTACCTTTGATTGACATAATTCGAGATTTTCAGGTAGTGCTTTAAGTTTAATTTCAATTTTATCTACGCTATGTTGTATTACTTTAAATTCTTGGATGTCACTAGATGCAAACAAAATTGCTCTTCTAATAAAATCTGGAAAAATAAATATTTCGCTATGATCCACTTCACTTATTCCAATAAATATATCGTCACATCGACCATCAATACGTTCTAATGCTAAGAAAGGTGAGCCACAGCTGCACGGCGTCTTTTTCTCAATTAATATGTCATTGAGACGATATCGTATAATCGGCTGTGTTTTCCTCATGAAATCAGTAATTATGGGAACAAATATCCCTTTCTCTTGATCTAAGTATTCTTTTTCAATATGAACGAGGTCTTCATTCATGTGTAATGTCCCATGCTTGCAGGTGGTAGCAAGAAAACCTTCTGTACATTGGTAAACTTGGTGTACTGTCTGCTTGAAAGTTGCAGAAATAAAGTCTCTATCAATATCTTCAAGCACTTCTGCTACAGAGATAATTTTCTTAGGACAAATTGTAATCAGTCCTTCTTGCTGCCAGTAAGCAATTTTCCGTAACATAGACGGAGGTGCAATTAAAATAGATGGCTTTACTTCATTTAATCGCGTGATATGCTGTTGAAACGAATCTAGTAAATCAAAAAAATGAAATGAGATTCGCTTATTTTTTGTCGCTTCGTATAAGTTGCTATTTGCACGTAAGAAAAAAGCAATCGTGTGTTTATGTAGAAGGCTAGAAGGAAGCACCTTTCCAATAATCGAGCCAGCCCACAACGTTTGTTCTTCCTCGGAAACGAGAAAAACCCCACGATTTCCACTAGTGCCTGATGATAAACCGACAGTTATATTACGAATGGTTGGTGAGAAATTCCGGGTCTTCTCTGCTTCAAATGCTATATGAAACGCTTCTTCCTTTGAAATATGGACTGTATTTAATGTATCAAAATGTTCCATCATTACTTCTTTATCAATAATGGGGAGTGCAGACAAATTTCCCTTTTGAATTTCATGTAAAAACGGCTTATATAACTGGCGATAAAAAGGCGACGCTTCTATCGTGAACAAAAGTTGTTTTTCTATTTGTCGTTTATGAAACTGTTCCAATTGTTTGCGATTTGAAAATCTCAAGCCATATTTTGTTTTCAAGTATTGCTTGAGAATCCGTAGTTTATTCATAGTACACCTCTGCTTTAATTTTATCCCATGTATGTTCACAATGCGTTGGTACAATTTCAATCTCAGATGATGTTTGTGATAAATGGTGTAACTTCTCAATATTCTTCCGGTAAGACTTTGGGTCGCTCGTTAAAAGGTTGGCAATCTTACTAGGAAATACAAGGTTTTGATACGTTTTACTTAGCCACACTGCGTCTGCGCAAAGAAAAACAATTTTATTACTCTGTAAATGGACGAATATACCAAATTGACCAGTTGCATGTCCTGTTAAGTCAACAGCAAATAATGAGCCATCATCAAATACATCATAGCCCTCTTCAAACTTTCCATATGTAGAAGGTAAGTTAAGAGATGGAGTTCGATCAATGAATGTCATCCTCTGCTCTAAATCCACTGGCAATGTATCTTTTAGGCACCCTTTTAATAGAGCACCAAATTTACTTCTCTTTTTAATATCCTCATAAGCTTTTGCGAAGGTTAATATTTTCGCTTTTGGAAAATCGGGTAAACCCGCTGTATGATCGCCATGAAAATGAGAAAGAATAATATATTTAATTTCTTCTGGCTGAATACCATCAAGAAGAAGTTGCTGTTTAATAGATTGCTCTTCCGTAAAATGAACAGGCGTCAGTTTTGCATATACAGAGTAAGGGAATTTTTTTGTCGCTTCTTTAAAGTGTCCTGCATATCCAGTATCAAATAAAATATATCCTAATTCTGGATGCTGGAGTAATCCTACTGTTGCTGGAAAACAGATTTGTTTCCAACTGCCCTTGGAGTATGCGATTTTTTCTGGATGTGTACAATATCCTGTATCATATAGCTTTAAAGATTTGATTTTCATTGTATTTTCCACCAGTCTACAAATTTTGTAATTCCTTCTTCTATACTGACCTTTGGAGCATATCCTAGTTCTTCTTTAGCTTTATCAATACTTAACGTCTGGCTTTTTGAAAGGACGCTAACAGTATACTTTGTAAGAATAGGTTCTTTTCCGAATAAAATAGTTTTTGAGACTCCTTCTAATATAGCCGCTAGTGTAAAAGCAGTTTTGTAGGAAATTTTTTTATATCGTACTTCCTTATCAAGGCGCTTCATTACATTTTCTATGACCTCATATAAATTGATACGTTCATCATTTGTTATATTGTACTTTTGCCCTAATGTATGTTTTGGGGAATGCATACAAAGAAGTAAAGCATCTACAACATTCTCAACATACGTAATATCAACAAGAACATTTTCTGTACCAATTCTCGGTAAAGCCCCTTTTTCACATACTTTAATAAGACGCGGAAGAATTGCGTTATCCCCTGGTCCGAATAAAGCACGCGGGCGTATTGTGATAACTGGTAAACCATGTACGAAAGCTTGATCAATCGCTTGTTCAGCTATGTACTTCGTTGTTGCATAATGATTTACAAACGTATCAGGAAGTTTCGCATTTTCTACTACATTTTGTCGCTCATCATAATAAAAATAAATACTTGGCGTTGATACGTGGATAAGGCGTTTTATACCATACTTTTGACTTCCCTCGATAATATGTTTCGTTCCTAACACATTCGCATTATAAAAATCTTCATATTTGCCCCAAGGGGAAGAAAGTGCGCCACTATGAAAAATATAATCTTTATCTTTACAAACTTGTACCACACGCTCCCTGTCTTCAAGAGGACAATGAACAAACTCGATCCCATTTTGTTCTAATACCTTACCGATTGTTTTATTTCTTCCCGTTGCCGTTACTTCATAGCCCATATTTTTCAGTCGAAAGGCGAGTTTTTGTCCTAGAAAGCCCGTTCCACCAGTTACTAGCATTTTCATAAATCTTCACCATCCCACGATATGTCATATGTTGTTTGCTCTAAAATAGTCCGTTCATGTTTATAACTTTCACGCCATAATTTATACATGCTAAAAAACTGATAAAAAAATGGTTTCCAATCATTGTGACGATAAACGATATCTGGATAAGAGCATAGAACTTTTAACCATCGTTTACGTTTTTCTTTACTTTTTAAATAAGGAAATCCATATAGAAGCATCGCTAACCGAATTGCACACTCCGAATTTTGTTTTGGAACGAATGAATTGTTTACTTTTTCATTAAAAAACGCGGGCAATATTTCCTCATCGAATAAATGTAATCCACTTGTACTACGTGGATTACATTCAATTGGAATCGCATCTCCATTCTCTGTAACGATAAAATCAAAGGCAATTTGTCCTGAGAAATTTAACTCTTTTACAATATGCGTAACAAACTGATCAATTTTAGAATGATTCATATGCTGAAACGCAATGGTAGCACCTAAGCCTGCCGTGAATTCCGTTTTATACGTAGAGTGAGCCAACACTTCCCCAGATTGTGCAATACTGTAGGAACAATGCTGCGTTCCTTGTATAAACTCTTGCATAATATAATTCGGCTTACGTATCATGCTTTCTTTTAGAGCAGCCTCTTTTATCATAAATTCCACTTTATCAGAAAACCGGGAGTAAATCGGCTTTAATACAAAAGGAGTATGAGCTGGTGTTTTGTGCATCATTGACCTTATCGCTTCTTCATTATTTATTCTATATGTTGCAGGTACTTGCCACCCTAAATTTTCTACGAACTGAATAAATTCCCACTTATTATGCAGTAATAAAAGTTTTTGAAAATCATCTACTAATACATGACAAAATGCACTTAATTCCCCTTTATATTTAGATATATAAAATACTTCTTCACACGTCGGAATAAGCAAATCTACATTGTGACGTTGAATAATGGATAGTAGCGCACGGATACTTTCATTTGTTTTCCACTTTGGAGATGGGATTTCATAAAAGTAATCCGTACTCTTTGAAACTTTACTTAACGGATAAGGAATACTATCTGCAATAATAACGGTATGTCCAGCGTTATGAAACAGTCTGCATAAATGCAAAGTTGCTGGTGCACGTGCTCCTGTAAGTAATACTGTTTTCTTAGTATTCAAGAAGGATGCCCCCGATAGAAAGTCCCGCAGAAGTACCTAATAATAATATTTTATTTCCACGTTGCACTTTCTTTTGCTTAATCGCTTCGAAAAGAGCGACTGGAATAGATGCGGAAATCATATTGCCGTAGTCTTCAAAAATAGTCATAAAGCGTCCTTCATCTACCCCTAATTTTTTACGAATGAGTCTCATAGCTGGTCCACTTGCTTGGTGAGGAACAATTAAATCAATATCGGCTAGAGAATAACCGGTATCCATAAGGAGCTTGTCGATAAACTTCATTAAATGCTTAGAAGATAGTTTAAAAATGGCTCTTCCATTCATATCGAACAAGAAGTCTTCTTTTCGTTCCTCACTATACTCCCTAGGATGAATCATCGTTCCACCGCCACGAATTTCTGATAAATGCGCACCAGAGCTATATGTTTCCATATGAGAAGCAATAATAGAAGATGAATGATCGCCTTTTGTTATGACAACAGCTGCCGCACCGTCACCGAATAAAATACTGCTTTCATTTTGTCCCCAATTTAATCCAACAGAAGAAATTTCAGAAGAAATAATAACAACATTTTTGTATCTCCCGCATTCAATTGCGTATGAAATTGTATCAAGTGCTGTTATGAAACTTAGACATGTTGAATTGATATCAAAACATGGAATACCAGAATGCTGTAGCCCGAGCTGTTCTTGAATAAGTGATGCAGTAGAAGGAATCGCCTGTTGAATCGTTCCGCTTCCGCAAATAATACAATCGATATCATCCCATGTTAACTTCGCATCTTCTACAGCTTTTTTTGCAGCCTCAGCCCCCATATAAGAAGACGTTTCCCCATCAACAAAGTATCGTGTTTTTACTCCAGCTTTTTTTAATGTCCAGCCTTCTGGTACGTCTAACATACGATCTATTTCAAGAGAATCTACTTTTCGTTTTGGAAGATATGTGCCAATTCCTTTTATACTAATATATCTTTTCATTTTCTATCGCCTCTTAATCTTTTTATAAATTTTAAAATTCCGTCATATATAACTACTGTTGTAGATAAATACAGATTTTATTGTAAAATTCTGCCATACCATTGTGTACATCTAATCCTACTTCTCTTCAAAAAAGAGCCAGTTCTCTACTTGAGAACTGGCTCTTTTTGCATGAGAATTCTTCAAATACATACTTTAGAAAAACACTTTTATATCAATTTAATTATATTATAACAATTATCCGAAAATAATTAATAGTATTTTTTGTAAATAAAAGTGAATATGTGGTATGAACTTACGTGAGAGGATCGTTTATTGAGCAGCAAATATAAACATATGGAACGTATATACATCTCATTTAAACATCTTCTATTTTCTCTTTTGTTTTCAAAAAAATGATTTCTATAATTGGATTGACAGAGCTTTAGATAGTAATGCCAAAGATATATATACCTACCATCACTAAATTTAATTTCCTTTTCTTTTATAGACACATCACTATGCCCTATAATACTTTCCATTTCTACTATTCATGTCTTCCGCTCCATACAAAACTCTCTTTGGATTTATAACAATCATTACAACTGCTACCACTAAATAAAATATCGCGTTATACATGATTAGATTTATTAAATTTCCGTTTATAATACCAATAAAAAAATTAAAGAATTGATGGATAATGATTGGAATAATTAAATTCTGATTCAAGTTGTAAAATGCAGTCATGACGATTTTTATAGATATGATAGAGATCATAAAAAATAGAATATATTTAATTAGGTCCATGCCAACAAATCCTGTAGTAAACCAAATAGGTAGGTGCCACATTCCCCACCAAAAACCAATAATTAGCGAAGCTTTTAATGGTGAATACTTCTTTTGAAGTTCAATTTGTGCAAAGCCTCTCCATCCTAGTTCTTCTCCCAATGGCCCCGCAAGAAAGTTTTTAACAAAAAAATAGATTAGCATTCCCCATGAAGAGACAGTAAAAATAGAGTCTACTTCACTATTTTTAGACACGACAAACAAAATCATTAGAAATATAAAAGTTTGAATCGCACTCATAATAAGAAGGACAGAAACTTTAAGTTTGTTCTTGAACTTGTCTTTTACAAATTGTATAAAGCTCTGACCGGGATAGATTTTTTTAAATAACACGGCAAAAGCAAAAGTTGAGGACCAAGACGATATACAAAACATTACATCAAAAACCCATGCTGGGAATCCTAGCATACTTATAGCTCCTACAAGCAAAAAAAGTGGCAGAAAAATGATATTGGTTAGTACGATAAAACTAGCTACTGGCTTTTTTAATTTCTTTTCTCTATTCATGCACAATCCCCATTTCAAACTAAGTATTTCGTAAACATAATAGTATTTATATTTACAGATACTTTCAGCTTAAACCTGGGGGTTACTCACAGGTCAATACATGTCTGCATTATTTTACAGGTGCATAAATTTCTAAAAATATACGCTCAAGTTCATCTTCATACGTGGTAAGTAATATATTTATATACACTAGCCCCAAAAGCTCATACCCTTGTTCTATTGCTGCTTTTCTTAAACTCGATTCCACGATATGATCAATACTCTTCCCACCAGTTGACCACCTTCCATCCTCAATAACTGTATACATACATTTTGGATGCGATAAAATTTCCCCTTCTAACTCTATGTCAAATTCCTCTACTTTTCTTACAACTATAAATTTATCTTCTATAATACCTTCCTCATTAAAACTTATAACTCTTCGTAAAGATGTTAAAGTAACTGCTTTTTTTAAACGATCCGTATTTTTTTTCAAAAATTCATACTCATCATACGCAGTAAAATGCTCTATTTCTCCATTTACTTCTAATGGCTCCATTTCTTTTACTACATATTTCCCTAGGAATTGCTCTATTTTTCCGCAATCTTCTTTTACAATTTGAAGCTTTTTTAAAAGGAGTTTTTTATATTCTATCTCCTCTAAAACTTCTTGTTCTTTCTCTTCCAACAGTGATTTTATTTCCTCTATACTCTTACTTTTTCTTAATTCCTGAATTTCTTTTATTTCGATATCCATTTCTCTATAGAAATTGACCGTTGTTATATCATATATATCAAAATGATTATATTTTCTATACCCATTCTCAATATCTTGCTTCGGCTTGACCAAATCTTTTTCCTCATAAAACTTTAAAGTATCTCTAGATACATCTAAAAATTTAGCAACTTGTCCAATTGTGTACATTACGTTCTCCTTTAGCATTACTACTTAATTTATTACATTCATACTTCATATTCTTTACATTATCGAATTTCCCTTCCTAGTTAATATTTCCCCCTTGTTGTCCCACAAAAAAAGCACAGAGATTTCTCCCTATGCCTACTAATCCTCTACTTCTTCACCGCATGCACATAATGCACCGTCTCAAAAGCTTTTAAATAATCGTTTCGTCCTTCAAAATAGAATGTATTTATGTCTTTTGGCGATAAGTGCTCATAAATGAGTAAGCCCGCCTTCTCTAACAGTGCTTCCATTTCGGCGTAAGAAAAACATGATTTCATCGGTTCTCCACCTACTGCAGCCATTTTTACCATATTTTCAACTCGATTGGACAACCCTTTTTCGGTAAATAAGTTTTCATCCGGATAATCGAAAACGATAGAGCTCCCTTCTGGAACCATCTCGAATAAACATTCTATTAAACTAGAAAGTTCTTCTTTCGTTAAATAGTACGTAACACCTAATAGACTAAAGAAAGTCTTTTTATTTTCAAATCCTTCATTCCGTAACTGTTCACTGGAAAATCCTTTCGTGAAATCCATCGAAATAAAATGAAGGTTGTTTGGAGTTTCAAGTTCTGCGTCTTTTATTCTCTCCCTCTTAAACTTTTGTGTAGAAGGATGATCCACTTCAAATATTTCTATTTCATTCTCTAATTCTCGATGTCTGAAACTGAACGTATCTAAGCCTGCACCGAGTATGACGTATTGTTTTGCTCCTAATGTAATCTCATGTAGTAATACTCTTTCACAATATGCCGCGCGTGCCAAAGGTGTTGGTGATAATTGAACTTGTGTAATCCATTTTAATATTTCTTGTGGATTGTCTTGAAACTTCTCTGCAATGTCTGTATTAAAAAAATGTATTCCTTGAACCATGTTCATTTCAATTTCGTTACGTTCTTTTTTTGAAATAAAATCTTTAGCTACATAATCATCAAAGATTTTAGGACGATCAAATTCACTGTGATACGCCCTTCCGAAAGCTGATACTAACGACGTTACACTTGCTCCACCTTTTTTCACGCACATACACTGCTACTAAAAATATAGACAAACGTATATTCTTAGAGTATTCCTGCTTCTACGTGCCCTGCCTCGCTAATCACTTGCTACTACAGTTTGCTGTGACACTCCACAGGCGTAAATTCCGATGTAGCCCACCGTACATATATACAATCTATTTACGTTAGTATTGTATATTTTTTTGCTTGTAAAAGGTTGATTGACGCATTTAAATCTCTATCTATTACATTGCCACATTCACATGTATATACTCGGTCAGACAGCTTTAAATCCGACTTTTTTTGACCGCAACATGAACACATTTTAGAAGATGGATAGAATCTGTCCGCTTGCCGTAATTCAATTCCATATTCCCTACATTTCGTTGATAACCATGTTTTAAAAGCATAAAAACATTGTTGCGCTACAACTTTAGATAGATGTTTGTTCTTCATCATACCTTTCACATTCAAATCTTCTACTGTAATAAACGTTGGCTTGGTTTTCACCACATTCGTTACAATAGACTTTACATACTCTATTCGAATATTCGCTAATCGAGCATGCAACTTTTGCACTCTAAGAACATTTTTATCTATATTCGCTCTTTTATTAGTAACAGATTTTTCACCTCTCTTTTTTAGATTTTCAAATTTACGTGATAAAGAGCGTTGTTCACGTTTTAACCGTTTTTCTATCTTTTTTACTTTTATTGTTTTGTTGATGTTTTCATGAACGATACCATCGCTACGTGTAGCAAAATCCTTCACTCCTAAATCAATCCCTAGACCTGTTTTATTGAGTGCTAACTTTGTTGCCATTTCTTCCAATTCGCAAAGTACAGATACAAAATATCTTCCTGCTCTTTGATATACTGTGCCACTCTTTACAGTTGCATTTTTAGGGATATACCCATATTCTTTTAACCTTACCCAACCAATTGTGGGGATTTTTACTCTATGCCTTTCTACTGTCCAATCTGTTTCGTTGTTTTTCGGAAAGTAGCACTTCACATCTTGCTTCTTCTTTTTTTTATATCTTGGAAACTGAGATAAACCTTTAAAAAATCGCTTGAAAGCTTTATCTCCATTCATAATCGCTTGTTTTACCGCTTTGCTCGACACTTCTTTAATCCACTGGTCACACTCTTTTGTATGAATATTGTTCAGCCATTTGGAAAAGTCATAGCCACTAAGAAATTTCCCCTCCGACTCATATGCCTCTTTATTTTTAGAAATATACAGGTTATATACATATCGACACACCCCAATAGTTTGACGGATTTTACTAATTTGTTCAGTTGTCGGTTTGATTTCTATTAAATATGCTCTTTTCATAAGTCTCCATCCTCCGACATTTTCTTTTTGTATTTTCTCAATCCATATATTCTACAGCTAAATACATGCATGATAGATATTAAATCCTGAACAAGTTCTTCTTGAGGAGATAGTTTTTCATTGTTAACAATCATAATTTCCACACCCATTTTACGAAGAAACTTTTCAAACCAATCATATCCAAAATGTACAAATCTATCTTTGTGTGCAATGATGATTGCCGAAATATTTCTTTCCATACAACTGTCAATCAGTTTATTCCACTGTTTTCTTTTGTAGTTTAATCCGCTACCAGTATCTTTGATAACTTCATCTACAATCATTCCTCGTGCATTTGCAAATGTTTTTAAAAACTCAACCTGATTTTCTAAATCATCTTTCTGACCTGGATTTGATACTCTTGTGTAAATAACTACTTTGCCTACTTTATTTTCTTATTGAATACCCATATATTCCTTATACTGTTCTTCTGTATAATATCTTCTTCCTTTTGGGTTTCGGTAAGCAGTTAAAAAACCTTGATTGTCCCACCTTTGCAATTTCTTAACAGAGACATTAAGCATTTCTGAAAATTCTTTTGGTTTATATTGTTTCATAATTACTTTTTATTATATATGCCTACTTTTGTCTATGTTTTTGTTTACTGTTTCTTTCTCCTTCATTTTCACAAAAAAATAGGGTCCCCCCGGCCAGGAGAACCCTATTATACACTTTATTTTTATATTGGTAAATTATAGCATAAATAAGTTTTTTTGTCAAGTTTCCAGCCTACTATCACTTCGGCACTTTGTATATTCTCTGGCAGGAAAATATTCAATCTACATTGAATATTCCAGACTATAACAACACACATGGAGGCCAATATGAAACGATTCGTCATTATTACGGTAGGAAAAACACACAGCGGTAAAACTACATTCGCAAAAGCTTTAGAAAAAGAGTTACCCCACTCTTTCGTTATGGATCAAGATAACCAAGCTGAATTTATTAACACGCATTACGAAAAATTACAGCCGGCTGAAGGCCCTAATACATTTAAGCACGGTCTTTCTAAATTCATTGTTGATTATGCGAAAGGACATACAAATTTACACCTTATTATTAGTAACTCCAATCGCAGTAAAAACGGAAGGTTATATTTACTAAACGAATTATTTCCACAAAATGAATATGTACGCATACTCGTTCATTTTGACATTCCAGATGATGTACTTTACGAAAGAGTGGCTCGAAGCACGCGAAATACGAATATTTTTAGAGGTGGATATGCTAGTTTCAAAGAAGTACTTGATCGACAACAAGCTGAATCACTTCACGAAGATGTCGTAGATCCTGTAGAAAACGAGGCTGATTATTTGTTTGTTATTCGCAATAGTAAAGATGTAAGCTTTACTATTGAAGAAATTGTTCATCTAGCTAAAGATTTATCCCCTACTCCAAAATAAGAGACTATAAGAATTACATAATGATAGATTATTATGCAAATCCTTCCTCTAAGCGCCTAACATAGTATATAATGATAAGATAATCTACTTCTATATGCTCATTTTTACACAAAACAGTTCATGCATATGAAAGAAAAGAGGTACAAAAATATGAAAACAAAACAAACAATCGCTGCGTCTACACTAGCTTTAGCAATGATTGCTGGCGCAAACTCTGCTCATGCGGAAGTAACTGATGCTACTCCTCAGCAAAGTACGGGAGATCGATTAGCTGAAATTAAGCAACATAAACAAGAGTTAGATGCGAAATTGCAGCAACACAAAGAAAACGTGGATCAAACATTGAATGAACTTAACAAAGTTAAGGAAAATGTTGATACGAAGGTGAATGAACTACACGAGCGTAAACAAGTTGCCGATGAAAAAATTAACGAAATTAAGCAACGTAAAGAAGAGTTCGATGCAAAACTTCAGCAAGACAAGCAAATCGCCGAAGATAAAATCGCTGAAATAAAAGAGCATAAAAAACAAGTAGAAGATAAAGTTGCTGAAGTGAAAGAACATAAGCAAAATATCGATAATAAGGTTAATGAGATTAAAGAACATAAACAAACTGTCGATGAAAAAGTGAATGAAATGAAACAACATAAAGAGAACATCGATCAGAAGGTTAATGAACTTAAGGAAGTAAAAAAACAAGTAGATGAAAAATTAGCTGAATTAAAGAAAGCGAAACAAACTGCTGAGGACAAACTTGCTGAGCTAAAAGAAAACAAACCGAATACTGGTAACACGTTAGAGGAACTTAAGAAAATTAAAGGCAATTTAGATAGCCTTTCCGCTAACTTAGAACTAGCTAAACAAGATGTAAAAAACAAACTAGCTGCATTACAAGAAGCTAGACAAGATTTAATCAATAAAATTAACGAGATTAAGCAATCGAAACAAACTGTTTCAGACGATTTATCAAAGAAAAAACAAGACTTAGATATTAAAATCAACGACTTTAAACATACTGAGAAAAAAATTGATGACAAATTAGCTGAGTTACACACAACGAAGCAAAATGTAGATAACAAGATCAACGAAGTATCTCAATCGAAACAAACAGAAACAAAGACTGGTACTACAAATGCAAACAATAACGCTAAAGAACTTCCTAACGCTGGTAGCGAGCAATCAAACAATATGGCTCTAGGAATGCTATCTGTATTAGGCGGCGCTTTATTACTTACTCGTAATAAAATTAAAACGTTATTCTCAAAATAAAGCCATTATACTTATTAGAAACGATTATACAAAGGCCAACCGTATGTACGGTTGGCCCTTTATCTTTATATTAATTGTCCATCTCTTAGCGTCAATATACGATCGCATACATCAAGCATTCTCTCATCATGTGTAATCATAATGGCTGCTTTTTGGCTCTCTTTCACTTCGCGTTTCATCATTTCTACAACTTCACGTGCACGTTTTGAGTCTAAACTTGCCGTTGGCTCATCCGCTAATATTAAATCTGGGTTGTTCATGAACGCACGAGCAATTGCTACCCTTTGTTTTTCCCCACCAGATAGTTGATTTGGATAATGATTTTTTCTTTCTCCTAATCCAAATGCCGCTAATAAATGATCCGCACGCTTTTCTGATTCTTGTTTGCTTTCTTTTTTCAGCTTAGCAATGTAAAGTAACTGTTCCTTCACATTTAAATATGGAACAAGGTTTGCAAACTGGAAGATGAAACCGATTTTTTTCAAACGAATATCTGTCATTTCCTTTTCTGATAACTGTGTAATATTTTGCTCACGAATATAAATATCCCCTTTTGACGGTGATAATAGTGCACCCGCGATTGATAATAACGTACTTTTTCCTGATCCAGAAGGACCGACGATTCCGATAAATTCTCCAGCTTTCACATCAAGTGATATCGGATGAAGGGCTGTTACTTCCGTATTCCCTTCTCCGTACACTTTACTTACTTTGTCTAATTTTAATAATGAAGTCATTACATCCCGCCTCCAATTGCCTCTAGCGCATCAACTTTTAATACTTGGTATAACGAAATAAGTGTTCCTAAAATACTAATTAAGATAAAGATTGCTGCATATTGTGCAATCATCGGTGTTGTTAATAAGAACGGCATACCTGCTGGTAAAATTTGTTCTAATCCTTGTACAAGAACGATACTGATTACCATCGCAACGACTGATAAGAATAACGCCTGCACGACTAAGCTATTTGCTAAATACGAATTCTTCGTACCGATTGCTTTTAATACACCTAATTGCTGTGTTTTTTGCAGTGTAATAACGTAGAAGAATACACCGATTAGTAACGCAGCGATAACTAGTAAGAATGCAATAATCATCGTTAATGTTCCTTGCTCTTCTTTAAATCCTGGAATACTTTGCAATACTTCTTTTTTGTCAATTACGTGTGCATTTTTAATCTCTTTATCTGTGTTAAGTGCAATTGCACTATAATCTTTTTGATTTGGTTGCGAAATAGCGCCCCATACGTCTTCATTTACATAAACGACTGGTGTATGGCTAAACATTTGATCTTTCGTAAATCCAACGATTGTAAATTCTTTCTTTGAAACAGGATCAATAATTGTATCCCCAATATCGATTCCTTTTTCTTTAATTGATTCGTCAGCAACCATTTCGTTATTTGCTGTACCTAATTTCTCACCTTTTACAATGTTCGGTTCTAAAAATGTATCGCGTTCACTTGAGAAAATAGCGATATCAACCTTTTTTGAACTATCTTTCTTTTCATACGTTGAAACTTTCACACGAAACGGAACGGCCTCTTTCTCGCCTACTTGATTTACTACGTTATCTACATCATCTTTCTTAATTTGTGAACGAAGTAATTTATTTTCCGCATCATCTGCTAAAACGAACTTATTCGCCTCCATATTTTGAATCGATGAAGCATTATCATATGATAGTCCATTTGCTAATCCTGAAATAACAAGAACTAAAAATGATAATAACACCATAATCAGTCCGATTAATCCGTATCTTAATTTTGATTGTTTCAATTCACGCAGAGCTAAAAACATTTCGCTCGCTCCTTCCTCTTTCTTTCTATGCACTTATCATAAAAAAGAAATATGAACGGAATATGAACAGAAGATTACAGAGAGTAAGATTTAATTTTCAGAAAGTATTGAAAATAAATAGAATCCTTGATACAATTCAGTCAAATAATATTGACCGAGTAATTTAATTCAAGGAGTTGATCATGTTGAAGCCCGTATTAACACTAACTACTTATAGCCAACTAAAAGCATTAAGCGATCCATTACGTGTCGAAATGATGATACGTCTATGCGAACGTCCTTATACTGGACAATTACTATCTGAGAAATTCGGCATTTCAAGGGCGAAAATTCATTATCATTTAAAAGAATTAGAAAAGAATGGGCTTATAGAGATCGTTTATACAGAAGAAAAGAATGGGATTGTTCAAAAGTTTTATCAATCTGTCGCTAAAGGCTTCACCCCTGCCGCAGATCTATTACCTCATTTAGAAATATTAAGCGAATCAGGTCGCCAAATCTTTTTACAAATGATAGAAAGAACGAAAAGCCAAATTCTCGCTGCACCAGAAGAAGCTTTTACATTACGAAAAGAAAGCGAAGATCCTGCTGATTGGAATTACGTTTCATCTTGCTGGGAGTTTGATGCTACGCCAGAACAATTTCAAGTGTGGGTGAAAAAATTTCATCAATTGATGGCTGAATTAAATGAAATCGCAAAAGACGCGGATAAAGCTCCAAATAGTAAATCTTATTACATTTCTACCACTGCACTTCAAATCGCAGAGAGAACAATGCAGCAATTTATTAAAGAAGAAGAAAAATCGTAATACGATTTTTTTTTACATAAACGGTCAATTTTATTTTACCGAATAAATTTATCCGACATTAACGGGCAGTAAAACTCCAACCTCAAAATTCAACTAAAAAAAGAAGTTAAGTGGGAGATTAACTTCCCGTAAACGTCCGATTGGTGGGGGCTGATAATCAGTGGGGATGAACCTCCCACTGATTAAAGTTTCACTTTATTATAAAGGAGTAGATTAAATGGACATATTGAAAAACCGGAATTTCCTCTTATTATTTTTAGGAAGAATTTTTACTAACATAGGAGATAGCTTATACTACGTAGCAGCAATGTGGCTCGTATATAAGCTAAGTGGTAATCCTTTTTATTCTGGATTGGCTGGTTTCCTTACGTTACTACCTTCTGCATTACAATTTCTTACCGGTCCATTCGTTGATAGATGGTCAATAAAAAACACCCTCGTCATCACACAAGTACTGCAATGCATTCTTATATTAATCATTCCTATTACACACTACTTCGACCTACTAACCGTCCAATTACTACTCATCATTATGCCAATCGTAGCTTTTATCGAACAATTTGCCTATCCCGCACAATCAAAAGCTTTACCACTTCTACTGCATAAAACACAATTATTAAAAGGAAACTCACTCTTCTCATTTGCGTATCAAGGCATTGATTTAATTTGCACGACGCTTTCCGGCATATTAGTAGCACTATTTGGCGCCATTACTTTATATTTGGTTGACTCCTTAACATTTGCGATTACAGCTCTTTTGTTCTTTTCATTGAAAATGCCACAGCAAACCGATACGGGCACATCACTTTCAACTAAACAATATTTCTCTGATTTAAAAGAAGGCTTTTCAATCGTCTTTCGTTCATTAATGAGCGTCTTCTTAATCGGTTCAGTTGTTGCCAATTTTTCTATCGGTATGACGATGGCGATACTCCCTTCTTTCGCTGATTCTTTAGGAGGCGTGAAATCATATGGCTTCTTCTTAGCTGCTATATCAGCAGGTAGTCTGATTGGTGCTTTATTCAGTTCATGGGTTGGCAAACGTAATGTTGGCCGCGCTTCTATTATTAGCTTTGCGACTGGTGCTATCTTTTGGTTTCTCTCTACGGTTGTACCGTTTCAATGGTTATCTATTTTCTTATTCGGCCTAGCTTGGGTACCGATTGGTGCAACCAACATATTATTTGCGACAATTAGTCAAATTTTAATTCCAAATCAATATATTGGCCGCATCAACTCAGTTATGCGAAGTATGGGCACAATCGCTATGCCGTTCGGTTCTTTAATTGGCGGATATGCTGCAAATGTATTTAGTAGCCAACTTATTTTTGCGTTCGCTAGCATCGGGATTTTATTTATTTCTCTCGTATGGCTACTTCATCCGAAATTACGAGCATTGCCGAAAGCTGATGAAATTACAGCGGATACCTTTGGGGTTCGGTTTAAGGAAGAGCGCGGGAAAGGTGCGGCTTTATAATAGGAGTTAGGGTACGTGAAATTTATATCGGCGATTTTTCAAATATATCAGCGCAACTCGAATTATATCGGCGATTTTCACAATATATCGGCGTAACTCAAATTATATCAGCGATTTTTCGATTATATCGATTTACCGACAAAAAACGACAAAAAGAAGAGGCCGTTTCCAAACAGCCTCTTCCCTCTATTTCGGAAGCTCCACCCGAACAGTCGTCCCTTCCCCTTTCGTGCTATAAACCGAAACAGTTCCGTTATGCAGTTCAACAATCTTCTGCACAATCGATAACCCTAAACCGCTACCTTCTACATTTCTTGCTCTTGCTGTATCTACTTTGTAGAAGCGATCAAAAATACGTTCCATTTCTTCTTTTTCCATGCCGATTCCGTTATCGGATATAGAGATGATAACGCTAGACTCTAACTCTTCGACGAAAAACTCAATAGTCCCACCATCATTTGAAAACTTAATACTATTCGTGAAAATGTTACTCCATACTTGATGAAGTAAGTTTTCATCGCCTTTTATGACGATATCCGGCACATCAAATTCAACAGCGATATCTTTTTCACGCCATTTCCATTCAAGCATAAAAATGACGTCTTTAATTTGCTTCTGTAAATTGAATTCTTTTATTTGTAACACTTTCTCTTCTTTATCTAATGAAGCTAGTGTAAGTAACTGTTTACATAAACTAGACATTCGCTTACTTTCGCCCTCAATAATTTGTAAGTAATGATTTCTTTCTTCTTCACTCATTTTTTCTGTTTGCAATGTTTTTGAAAAACCTTGTATAGAAGAAAGCGGCGACTGGAATTCATGTGAAACGTTCGAAACAAATTCTTGTCTCATTTCATCTAATTCTTTTATACTTTTCGTCATCTTTTGGAAGCTTGTAGATAACGTTCCTATTTCATCTTTTCGTTTTACATCTAATTCGATTTCATATTCACCACTCGCAATTTTTTGCGTAGCCTTCGTAAATTTACGAATCGGACGAACGATGTAACCTGCTGCAATCGCTATAAAGATAATGCTTAATAGTACGATAAACCCAAGTAATACCGCTAAGAAAATTCGCATCTCGCCAAATTGGTTTTGAATATCAGGACGAATAAATAATGCGTACTGTTTATCACCGTGCTTTAGCGGTACACCGACACTATTAATTAATTCGTTATCGAAAAATCCTGTAATAAAGAGGCGAGTCGGATATGTAGAAACACCGTTAAACGTTTCCCCTTGCAGTACTTTATGAACTGTATCGTCGCTAATAGACGTCTTACGAAACGCATTACCAATACGCTTTCCATTCTTTTGATCATCGACAATATAAATTTCATATCCTAGCTTCGCAATAGAATGTAAGTACGCCTCTTGATTTTCTTCGCTTTGCTTTTCATATAATGACTTAACTTCTTCCGCATACTTTAAAATCTTTTCACTATTATATGGCTTTAACTTCACTTGATAATATACGTTCGTTAATAAAAAGCCTATAATACTACTAAGTAGCATAATACCGACTGTCATAAATACAAATCTAGAATATAGTGATTTCATCTTATTTCAGCTCCAACTTATAACCGAGTCCGCGCACTGTCGTAATTTGAAAATCATCCGTTCGTTTTGAGAAACGATCTCGGAGCCTTTTCACATGAACGTCAACCGTTCGTTCATCCCCTTCAAAATCCATTCCCCATACTAGCTCAATTAACTCTTCTCTTGAAAATGTTCTCCCAGGATAACTAGCTAATTGTGATAATAATTCAAATTCCTTTAATGGAAGCAAAATCGTCTGCCCGTTACACTTTACTTCAACACCTTTACGATCAATTGTCGTCCCGTGAAGTGTAATTATGTCCGCACTCAGCATTTGATAACGGCGCAATAAAGCTTTCATACGGAAAATGACTTCAGCTGGTTCAAATGGTTTTACGATATAATCGTCTGTACCAGAAATAAATCCTCTTTCTTTATCGACTAACTGATCTTTCGCCGTTAATAAAATAACAGGAATATCATGATACTTACGAATTTCTTCACATAACGTATAGCCATCAACGAACGGCATCATAATGTCTACGATCGCAAGATGAATATTTTCCTTCTCTAATACTTCTTGCGCTACCTTTCCATCTTCTGCTTCAAAAACTGTAAACCCCTCTTTTTGTAAATGGTAATGTAACAACTCTCTAATATGCTTATCATCATCAGCTAATAAAATATGTATCATCTTCATTAAACCCTCTCTTGTTCATCCTTCTACATCACTACATTAAGAAACAATTGGATTTTTTGCAAGAAAAAGAAAAGGATTCCTTAGAAGATACTCTTGTTATCATTGTGGTCAGCTGCTTTATTTTTCTTATAACTTGGTGATGTACTCTGGTGTACGAATAAGTAATCTAATACTTTTTTAGTAAGTGGCATAAAGAAATTCAGTAATAGCCCACCTAAACAAACGGTTAATATAGTTCCAATACCAATTGGTCCATGTAAAATCGTTGCCATTATCAAGAACATAAGGTAAATAAATGTTCTTGATATAAAGATATTCGTTCTCGTTAATTCTTGTATGATTAAAGTTAATCGGTCAATTGGAATGGGAGCAAAATTTGTTTGTAAATATATCGCAGTTCCTAATCCTGTAATAACTAAGCCAATTCCAAAATAAATCATTTTACTGTACCATATTTCTGGTGTAATTAAATTACGTAATAAAAATAGCCACACATCAATACCAATGCCCGTTATGAATGCTGTTAACAACCCTAGTATCTCTGGTCTATGTCTTTTTAAAATTGAGTTACAACATATTAATAATAAAGCTATTATTATTTCCCAGCTTCCCACAGTAAGTCCCACATTTAAAGAAAGTCCTACTAAAAGCGCATCAAAAGGTGACGTTCCAAGATCTGATTGTATTGTAAAAGAAATACCAAGGGTTAATATTAAAATTCCTAATACATAAAAAATATACTTCATTTTAATCAACCTCTTCATCGTTATTTTTGTTGCATTTACAATAAAAATATTTTATATTAAAAATAACTTCACATTGTTGCATTTGCAACAAAAATAAAAGATAAGGAGTTCATTATGAAAGAAATTCTTCGTGAAATTGGCATGATTGCAAGGGCATTAGATTCTATTAGTAATATAGAATTTAAAGAATATGAGCTTACAAAAGGTCAGTATTTGTATCTTGTGCGAATATGTGAAAACCCAGGAATCATTCAAGAAAAGCTATCTGAGATGATAAAAGTAGATCGTACAACTGCAGCCCGGGCTATCAAAAAGCTTGAAATTAATGGATTTATCAAAAAGAAAGAAGATGAATCTAACAAAAAAATTAAAAAACTTTTCCCGACAGAAAAAGGAAAAAATGTTTATCCTTTTATTAAGAGAGAAAATGATTATTCCAATACTGTTGCATTAGAGGGATTTTCGGAAACAGAAGCGGAAACTATTTCTAACCTTCTTCAAAGAGTCAGAAAAAATATAGAAAAAGATTGGGAATTTGTAAAAAAGGGAAATAAGAGAGATTATTGATTATATAAAGGAGCGAACTATTAATATGACTACACATATAGAAAAGTGCACCCTTAAAGATATACACAAACTTCAAGAAATTAGTTATGAAACATTTAATGAAACTTTTAAACATCAAAATTCACCCGAAAATATGCATCATTATTTGGAAAAGGCATTTAACTTAAAGCAATTAGAAAAAGAACTATCCAATATCTCTTCTCAATTCTTTTTTGTCTACTTTAACGATGAAATTGCTGGATATTTAAAGGTCAATATTGATGATGCTCAGTCTGAAGAAATGGGCAATGAATCACTTGAAGTAGAGAGAATTTATATAAAGAGCTCCTTTCAAAAACATGGTCTTGGTAAATATCTACTAAATAATGCTATTGAAATTGCAATAGAACATAATAAAAAGAACATTTGGTTAGGCGTATGGGAGAAAAATGAAAATGCTATTGCTTTTTATAAAAAATTAGGTTTTGTACAAGCTGGCTCTCACTCCTTTTATATGGGCGATGACGAACAAGTTGACCTTATCATGATCAAAACACTCATATAACTTTTTTGAGAGGTGGGCTATTATGTATATTCCAAAGTATTTTAAAGTCACAAATGTTGATGAAATTTGGGATTTTGTTCAAAAAAACTCTTTTGGAACAATTGTCACAACAGAAAAAGAAAAACCAATCGCAACTCATTTGCCCTTTGGATTAACTAAAAAGGTGATGATTATTTTATTACTGGACATATGGCTTATGGGAACCCCCAGTGGAGAACATTTGAAACTTGTGAAGATGTCCTTGTAATATTTCAGGGACCTCACTCTTACATCTCTTCTTCTTGGTATGAAAATGAAGAAGTGCCAACATGGAATTATCAAGCCGTCCATATATATGGTAAAGCGAGTATTTTAGATAAAGAGGAATTAGTAGATGAATTAACAAAAATGTTAAAAAAATATGAGGAGCATCGTGAAAATCCAGTATTATGGAATAAACTTTCCCCTACTCTCTTAGAAAATGAACTGAAAGGTATAGTTGGATTTAAAATTAAAGTGGAAAACATCCAGGCTGCATATAAATTAGGTCAAAATCGAAATGAGAAGAATTATATTAACATTATTGATAAATTGTACGATGAAGGAAATCCAGATGCAAAACAAATGGCGGAACTCATGGGGAGTAGATTAAAAAAACACATATAATCCATTGTTATTCAACTCTCACATTTCCAAATTAAAGAACAGACTAGAGCGTTCTATCAGCAATTTTCTTTAAAATGTAAAAGATTGAACTTAAAGTGAATGGTGTTTAATTAAAAAAGAATCTATTTTGAAAAAGATGATTCAAAATAGATTCTCACGTTTTAGTATTTAGATTATTTTAATCAAAAACAATTTTTAAGCCTTCGAAATATCAACAAATCCTTCTCCGAATACATCACGAACATCGTGTATAGCGATGAACGCAGCCGGATCCGTAGTTTGAACAATCCTCTTTAGCTTCACTACTTCTTGCTTATTAATAACAACGTAAAGAATGTCCTTCGGCGTTTTCGTGTAATAGCCATGACCTGAGTACACAGTAACTCCTCTACCCATTAAGCTAGTCACCTTCCCGGCAATTTCATCCGGCTTATCGGAAATAATCGTAATGGCCTTTTTCGGATTTAAACCTTCAATTACAAATTCCATTACTTTCGTTCCTACATATAACATAATAATTGTCAGCATCAGCTTTTCTGCACCAATGATGAAATAAGATGAAAACGCAACGATTAAATCAAAGAACAGTAGACCGTAGCTAATGCTCCATCCTAAATATTTATGTGTCATCCTTGCTAAGATGGTAGTACCTGCAGTTGTTCCACCAACACGAATAATAAGACCAATCCCGCATCCGATAAATATTCCTCCAAAAATGGCATTTACGAGCATTTCATCGGAAGCAATCGTCCATCCTTCTGTTAAATGAAGAAATAGCGAGTTCGTAACTACAGCGATAATCGTATAAATCGTTGTGATTTTATTTAAAAATTTATAACCGACTATTAACAAAATCGCATTTAACATTAAATTGACTAAGCCTGGTGACCACTCAAATAAATAGTACGTAATAATCGTGATACCTGTTACTCCACCCTCACCAAACTCGTTCGGGATAACAAACAAATTGACACCTAACGCGAAAAGAAATGCACCGATAGTAATAAAAATAATGTCTGTCGTTCTTTTTTTCATACAGTACCTCACTTCTTATGTAAATATTTATTCTGTCATAAACTCTCACCATTATATCGTGGAATATTCAAATCGAACAGTGGTTTATTTTTATTTTAATATAGGATGATAAATCAACTTTATCCTATATCCACATGTAATTAAAAAAGGATAACAACTGTATTTATTATGTACTACACATAACGTTTTGATTTCACATACAATTGATGCTAAAAAATGAATATGAACCGTGAATTGCTTCATTTGTCTCAATAGCAGAATAAATAAAAAAGTACCCATCAAATGATTACTTGATGGGTACTGCATGGTACATTTATTATTTACAGGCATCTAATTAAGACCAAATCCAAACATCATCACTATTTTCAACGTTGTTTTTTACTTCATACACTTTTTCGATATGATCAACTGTGTTCCAGTTAATAGAAATACCACCCCATCCCACATACTTCATATCAATTTTCACTTTCTCACCCGTATGAAATACTTGTCCCTTTGTTAAGAAAACATCAATAATCACTTTCTTCCCGTTTAGCGATGGATACTCCACTACGACATATTTAGTAGCACCGTCTCCCTCATCTTCCATCGTTTCTACTTTTGATACTTCACCAATTACATAATCAGGTGAGCCATCTTCTTTCATGTGCATGCCTAACTTGTTTGTTGTATTTTCAATTGCAGTTGCAACCATATATTCTGTAAAATTACGCATCATAGATCCAGTAGCTTTTACTTCATCTCCTACTTTCACATTTGAAAATGAATCTATATATACACTAACAGGTTCTTCGTATTGCTTAGATTTTACGACAATTACACCGTTATCTACTTCTACTACTCGTCCTTCTAATGTTGAAAAATTCGATTCTATAGAAGCTGCATTCGCTTTTGTTAGTTCTAACCCTGGTAAATTCGTTCCTGATAATGCTGCGATTCCTAAAGCACCTGCTAAAATTAATTTTTTCATACCCATTATGAAACATCTCCATTCATGATGATTTTATTTTTGATTGGATACGACCAACCTGTAACTATTATAGTTACAGGTTGTAGGAAATAGCAACCCTCTTTCTTATGCAATGTTGCATACTGTACTTTTTAAATATACAGCAAGAGGGCTTTAATTTAATTCAAAGCTAAAATAACCTTATGACCACGGTATAAAGAAATTAAGAACTACTTTCGGTCCTAAGGTTAGCGAATACCTTTATAAAAACTCAATCAAAATTTATTCAACTAGTTGAATAATGAACCATGTCGAATTTTATTTTCATAAAATTCAAATTTCAAGGAGGTTTTACAAAATATTACACAGAATTATTCGTATATCGTAATATATTTGGAATTTTTTTACGATTCGTTTCATTTTATCTACCACGTTTAGACAAAATGAAATAAAACAATAAAAGGAGAGATATAGATTGAAAAGAAAAATTAGTACAGCTGTTGTAGGGTTATCAGTGTTTAGCTTTGGTCTTTTTGGTGTAAATATTGGGGATGGCGGCGTTGTAAAAGCTGAGCACGTTGAAACTTTTTCTCCGAAATTAGAAAGCCATGCTGATTTTGCTGCTCCGAAACTAGAGACACATGCTGATTTAAGCTCGAAATTAGATTCACATGGCGACATTTGGGCTCCTTCTTATAATAAAGGCGACGGTGGCGCTCCTGCTTTAAATGTTGGTGATACGCCGACTCCTAAACTTGAGAGCCATGCTGATACTCCTGCTCCAAAGCTTGAAGGACATGGCGATACTCCTGCTCCGAAGCTTGAAGGGCATGGCGATTTCCCTGCTCCGAAGCTTGAAGGACATGGCGATACTCCTGCTCCGAAGCTTGAAGGGCATGGCGATTTCCCTGCTCCTAAACAAGAAGCTCACGGTGAGACTATTTAACACAAAAATCCTAGCTATTGTAGCTAGGATTTTTACCTTCTTACCCTATTCACACCTCATGCATACTTTCTCAACTTTTATTTTAGCATTGTACATGTGGCATCATTTTATTAAGATTCTATAGTCAATTGTGTCCTTTTCTTCATAAAAACACATGGACTGACAGGTTTTACCGACCTATATAATTCTGAATATTTTTTATCAATAATAAATTCCATATAATTACTTTTCATTGTGTTACCATTATAGTTACAATTATATAAAAAAATATACAAGGGGGCTAATATGAACATTTCATTAAAGGGGCATACATATACAACAAAACATTTAGAAGCTTGGTACCATGCAATCTTAACGCAAAACGTTAAGGAAGCACAAATTCAGTTTCAAGAAGCTAAAAAAGAACATAAAGAAATGCTTTTGAAAGAAACAGAAACATTTCCACTTTATCACTTATATTACGCATTACTCCAGTTCCGACATACAGCTCTGACAGATGGACTATCAATCACGAAAGATAGTTTTCAAATCATAGAAGACCAAGAAAAACCAGAAGATAAACATTTATCTTATCTATATCATTATTATAAAGCGATTCACTTAACAGCTATCAATAAATATCAGGAAGCAGACGAATATTTCTTAAAAGCACAAACACTTTTATCCGGACACAGTCAAATTGAACATGCTGATTTCTATTACCGATTTGCAACTTATCATTATCATCAACAACAACCAAGTTTTGCGATTGTAAATGCTTCTAAAGCATTAGAAATTTTCGAATCGCAACACGGATGTGAAAGAAATATTTCTTCCTGTTTAAGTGTACTTGGTGCTTCTTATGTAGATGTAGGACATTTTGAACAAGCTGAGGAAAGCTATAACAAAGCGTTAGATATTCTTCAAAAATTAAATGAGGAATCATTACAACTTTTTGTGCGTGGTAATTTAGGACTATTATACGCAAGTCAAAATCTATCTGAAGAAGCAATCCGTCACTTGACGCAAGTCGTCGAAAAAATCCCATCTCACTACAAAGCCATATTCTTACTTGCACAAGAACATGAAAAATTAGGACTTATAAACAAAGCAAACCACTACATTGAAATAGGGAAACAACTTATTTCTGAACTTGGTAACGAAGAGTATAAACATCACTTTGCTATACTAGAAGTTTTCACGAACCAAAATGAATTAGATCAAATTGAACCGATTGTTTTAAAAGGAATTGAATACTTCAATAGAGAATCCTTATATAGTTACGTTTCTGAATATCTTGAAAAACTAGCTCTTGCGTTTTATAACAAACAACAACATGAGAAAGCAAGTTTATACTTTTTTAATAGTACAGTAGCAAAAAAATCAAATGAAAGAGGGTTAAAGAAATGAAAAAAACAATTGGTAAAATCGCTGTAGGTATTGCATTTACAGGTATTGCTGCATTTGGATTAAATGCAGGTTTCACAAATCAAGCTGGACACGCTCACTTCCCGTCTCCACCAGCTCCTTCTTTTTCTGAGGGCCATACTGGCGGCGCTCCTGCATTAAACATCGGCGACACTAGTGGAGCTCCTAAACAAGAAGGGCATACACATTTCCCTGCTCCGAAAGTTGAATCTCATGGCAATACTGGCGGCGCTCCTGCTAATTCTTAACATGGTACAGGTGTATAAGTCACCAAAATTAAAAACTATTTAGATTACTGTTCTTATATGTTTATAAGAAAACCATTCGATGTTATGTGGTTTTCAAGTCTAAAAATACACCTATTAGTTAGGTGTATTTTTATTTTATCTCTCTATCTAATAATTAAAGAATAATCCGCTAAAAATCCCAACAAAAAAACCGAATAAACTACTTATACTTCAGACACTTTAGCACCACGAACGTTGCGATCTTTAGTGATACTACGGTTCCTAAAGGCGTTAGCTTTCTTGTTTAGGAAAATCTGTAACCTCTCCATTCATGATGATTTTATTTTTGGATTGAATACGACCAACTTATAATCATTACAGTTACAGATTGCAAAAAATAGCACCCCTCTTTCTCATACAATGTTGCATACTGTAATTCTCAAATGCAATTCAACACTAAGACTGAATTCTTAAATCCCAGCAGGTAAACAGATCGATGATGAAGAAACTAATGTGATGCATCATATTTTTTCAAAGCTACAGTTTGTACAGTCGTAGTCCATTACATTATGTAGGAGCGGAGTTAACATGTTAAAAAAACCAAAGAGATTACAGCCAGGTGATATCGTGGCAACAGTAAGCCCTTCATGGGGAGGCGCAGGTGATTCTGAGATACGATGGCGATATGATCAAGGAGTAAAGAGATTAGAAGAAGTTTTCGGTCTTACCGTTGTTCCCATGCCAAATAGTTTAAAAGGTAGCGAATTCACTTATAACAACCCACAAGCTCGTGCGGAAGATTTAATGACAGCATTTCAAGATACGCGCGTGAAAGCAATTATCGCAAATATTGGCGGAGAAGATAGCATTCGCTTACTTCCCTATATAGATTTTAATGTAATCCGTGCAAATCCAAAAATTTCCATGGGATACTCTGACGTTACCATTTCACATTTATTTTGTCATAAAGCAGGTCTTTCCTCTTTTTACGGTCCAGCAATTTTGACCGACTTTGCTGAAAATGTAGAGATGGATCCATATACGGTTGAAATGGTAAATCGAACTCTCTTTTCAAATGAAACAATTGGCGAGATTCAACCAGCTCATAAATGGACAAGTGAGCGTTTAGAATGGATTGAAATAAATAAGGATACAAGACGTACGATGCAGCAAAACAACGGATATGAGTTACTTCAAGGCTCTACTACTGTACAAGGGCGCTTAATTGGCGGTTGCATTGAAGTACTAGAATTCGCAAAAGGAACGGAACTTTGGCCTGAGAAAAAACATTGGGAGGATAGCATTCTCTTCTTTGAAACTTCTGAAGATCATCCAGAACCAAGTTATATAAAGTATTGGTTGCGAAATTATGCCGCGCAAGGCATTCTGCAAAAAGTAAAAGGTATCATTTTTGGTAAACCAAAAGACGAAATGTATTATGAAGAATATAAACACGAAATACTACATGTAATGAAAGAATATAACTTAGGAGATTTGCCGATTCTTTATAATTTAAATTTTGGCCATACTGAACCGAAGTTTATTTTACCTTACGGCGCAATGGCAGAAATTGATTGTGGAAATGGATCGTTCTCTATTTTAGAAAGTGGCGTGGAGTGAATAAAATCACTCCTATGAGATATGAATGTGAATGGATACTTTTTAAAAGTATATAATTGGAGGGAGATTACGTGTATGGAAGTAACATTTACAGTAAGTAAATGGGATGAAAAACCAATCGATGATACAAAAAAAGATTTCCCTATTAATATTGCCCATGTTGAATATGATATTGATGGGGAATTAAAAGGAAAAGCTTTTGTTGAATACTTATTATATTATTTAGACTCCAATATAAATGATGGTCACTTGGCTACTGCTAAAATTTCTGGATTTTTACACTTTGAAGGAATTTATAAGGGACAACAAGGAACATTCACAGCTATAGAGCAAGGAATATTTGATAAAGGAAATTTAGATTCCCCAGGAACAATTATGAAAGCTACCGGTAACTTAGAAAATCTGAGAGGGTCCTATCATTATCAGTTTACAGGTCAAACTAGTAAACTAATTTTAGAGTTTGAATTTTAGCGAAATACCCTATACTTTAGTGGAAAGGACATTTCTTGTAATACTAGGAATGTCCTTTTTGTTGACGGGCTTATACAACTATACTTCTATTAGTTAAGAAAGAACAGAGTATATTACATAACATCTTGTTATCAGTATTCAGCAATGCATAAAATTTTCGTTATAGTGGAATGAAAAATCTAAACCCGAAAGACATGGCCCCCACCTATTCATTACTTTCCCTACTAATTAAAGAATAATCTGTAACTTTACTCATAATTTTGCCGCAGTTAAAATCATAAACTTTCCGAAAATCGATTGTTTTAGAACATATTTATCTAATTGTTCAAAGAAAATGGAAGCATAACTTTGCCATGAGCTAGTTATTAACCCAAAAGCTTGCCGAAAAAATAAGAGCAACTGCAACATTAAAGTAAAGGGATAATATTTACCTCCTTTTTATTAAGACCTCTAAAGTGAGTTTAAATTAATCTCCATTTGGAAGCTTATTCTAATACTAACTCAATAAATTTCTCGACTGCAGGAGACCGCCACTTGTTTGATTTGACTAAGAGATATGAGTACATGAATTCAAATTCTTCATAGTGTTCCATAACACTTAAAGATCCATTCTCAACCTCATTTTTGACGGTTATATAGGGAAGTGCAGCGAATCCTAAACCACTCATTACAGCTTGTTTAATTGCTTCTAGACTCCATAGCTCCATAGTTTGAAAATTGATTATCCTATTATTAGCTAGGTGCCTCTCAAACATAGAACGATAGCTGCATCCTTTTTCATTTGTTATAAAGTAATCAGTAAATTTTTTGTTCTTGTAATCATCAAAATGTTTTTTTGAGTTTGGACCTGTGATTAAAACAATCTCTTCTTTGTGTAATTGATAGCAATCACACTTTTCTAACTCTAATTTTGTCCAAATCATAAAAGCAACATCGACCTGTCCACTTGTCAGGTCTTTTTGATTTTTCCCACATGTTCCGTTACTTAATATAATTTTTACATCGGGATATTTAATTGAATACTCCCTCAAAATCGGCCCCAATCTAGAAATCGTTAATGATTCGGGTGCTGCGATTCGTAACTCTCCACTTACCTTATTCTTATAATTTTTCAGTTCGAATATACGGTTGTATGAATGAAGCAATTCATCAACTAGTGGAATTAATTCTTTTGCCAAAGCGGTTAATTTTAACTCTCGTTTAACGTAAGAGAATAATTGCCCACCAATCTCCTTTTCCAATGCTTGAATATGAGAAGTAATGGTTGATTGCGTATATCCTAATTTTATGGCAGCATTTGTATAACTTCCAACATCAACAATTGTTCGAAATGTAATAAGATGTCTTATTTCCATATATACTATCCTCCTCTTATCTATTCAAAAAAATGATAATGACTATTTATAATTTCAATTTTACTGATAGATAGACCTATATTACAATGAACCAGAGAATTTATTCAAATATTTTCATTGAAGGGACGAAACAACTAGATGAATCTTATAGCATTCCTTTCTTATTTAATTATTACATCCATTACACCAGGACCAAGTAATATTTTGATGATGAATGAAGCGAGAAAATTTGGGTTCAAGGGATCTATACATTTCCAATTTGGAATTATTTCAGGATTTGTTATTCTTGGTTTGATAACATCATTGTTAATAACAAGGATCTACTATTGGATTCCAATGTTAGAATCTTATTTTAAAATAGCTGGGGCTATTTATTTGTTGTATCTCGCATGGAAGATTGCTTTTTCTAAAAAAAGTAATAATGATACCAGTTATAGCCAACCCTCTTTTGTTTCAGGGTTAATTTTCCAAATTCTTAATCTAAAAAGTATCTTATATTTCTTAACTGCAATGTCAACTTTCGTACTTCCCTATCATGAGTCAAGTGTAGCTATTTTCTCATTTATATCCTTAACAATACTAATAGGTTGTGCAGGATTGCTTTTATGGTCCATTTGCGGTTCGGCTTTTAAAAGAGTATTTTTAAAATACGATAAGGTAGTCAATATAATCATGTGCTTGTTACTTATCTATTCTGCAATTACAATCTTTTAGCTAAAAATGTCATAAAAAATAAATCCTTTTTTATTTTTATGACATCTACTAGGTTTTATGTGGTTGTTGCAATTTAATGTATGTCAGAAAAACGAAGTTTGGACGCAAACTTCGTTTTTCTTTATATAGATCTTGTATCATCTCACTTCCCTTCCATACAGATAATTAGAAATAGTCTATTTTTGGAACTATAACTTTGCCACAAGGAAAAGAATTATAACCTTGCCGGAACGGCAAATTTATGGTTCAAATCACATAATCCCCGAAAAACTCCCCTTCATAACTTCTTTTCCACCCTGATTCCTACATATAAACATCGCCATAATCTTTGTACGATTTTTTTCATCGGGCTCAAATTGTTCAATGGTTACGTCACAACGAATTGTATCACCACTAAAGACAGGACGTAAAAATTCAAAGTCCATCTTGCGAGCTAATACGTTATAGTCACCACCAATTTTTGTAGGTAGAGTTGATGTTAACAGTCCTTGTACAACGAATCTCCCTTGCTCATCTGGCGTAACATGATGAACACCTTCATCTTTCGATACTTCCGTAAATAAAACCACATCCTCTTTCGTAAAAGTTCGTTCAAAGTTGATTTTTTCGCCTACTTGTAATTTCATCCCATACCCCTCCTCCAAAACGCTTTATAAATAAGAAAAACCGAAACTAAAAATCATTTCGGTTTTTCAAACTAATGAAGTCTATATTTATTTTAAAGAATGTACAAACAACCCGCTGCGCAGTTTCGGTTCAAACCACGTTGATTTTGGTGGCATAACTTCTCCAGCGTCTGCGATTGCTAATAAAGATTCTATTGATGTCGGATATAGTGAGAACGCCGCTTTATATGCACCGCTATTTACAAGACGTTCTAGTTCTTCTAATCCGCGGATTCCTCCGACAAAGTCGATGCGTGAATCAGATCGCGGATCGTGTATTTCAAGCACTTGGCTTAATAAATGATCTTGCAAAATAGATACATCTAAACCTTTCACAAGATCATTCGCATCAAACGTTTCCTCTTTCACTGTGAGCTTATACCACTTCTCGTTCACATACATGCCAAATGTTTTTGGTTCATTTGGTTTATACGGAGAAACAGATGCTTCTTCTACATAAAAGTACTGCGTAATTTGATTTAAAAACTGTTCCTCTGACAAGCCATTTAAATCTTTCACAACTCGGTTATAGTCCCAAATTGATAATTCATCGTGAGGGAATAAAACTGATAGGAAGAAATTAAACTCTTCTTCTCCTGTGTAATTCGGATATTGTTCTCTTCGCATAAGCCCTACTTTCGCAGCTGATGCGGAGCGGTGATGTCCATCTGCAATGTATAGATTAGGAATGTCTTCAAATACGTTTACTAGGCCTGCAATTACTTCTTCATCAGTTATTTTCCAAGCAACATGCCTAACGCCGTCTTCTGCTGTAAATGTATAGATTGGTGCATGTTCTTCTTTCCAGCTTGCGATGAAACGTTTCACTTCTTCTTTTGTACGATACGTTAAAAAGATAGGACCTGTATTTGCGTCACACACATCTACGTGACGAATACGATCTAGTTCTTTTTCATGACGCGTTCTTTCATGTTTTTTAATTGTATCATCTTCATACTCATCAATAGATGTACAAACGACAAGGCCTGACTGCGTTCTTCCTTGCATCGTCAGTTCATAAATGTATAGTGCTGGCTCTTCGTCTTGTATGAACACTTCTTCTCGTATAAAACGATTTAAATTTTCACCCGCTTTTTCATATACGCGATCATCGTACGGTGAAAGCGCTGGGTCTAAATCAATTTCTGCTTTATCAACGTGTAAGAAAGAAAATGGATTTCCTTTTACAACTTCTCTTGCCTCTTCACTATTTAAAACATCATACGGTAAAGCCGCAACTTGTGCTGCTTTTTCTTCTACTGGACGAATGGCCCGAAACGGTCGGATTTTTGCCAATTCCCTCTCTCCTTTACACAATCATTCGAACGGCTACAACACCTGTAATTTTGCTTATATTTTCCACAATGTTCTCTTTTATTATATCATCAATTCCGTTATCGATATCAATCATTGTGTACGCCCAAGAATGTTTACTACGATTAATCATATCGGCAATATTAATATGATGTTCTGCTAAACATCCTGTAATTTGTCCTACCATGTTTGGAACGTTTTGATGCATGATTGTAATACGTTTCTTTCCGATATACGGCAATTCTACGTTTGGATAGTTGACTGAATTACGAATATTTCCTGTCTCTAAATATTCACGTAATTGACGCGCTGCCATGACTGCACAATTTTCTTCTGATTCAGATGTAGATGCACCGAGGTGAGGCGTCGCTGTTACGTTTTTCATTTTAATCACATTTTCATTCGGGAAGTCCGTTACGTAATGTGCAATAATGTCTTCTTCTAACGCTTTTTGAAGAACCTTTTCATCTACAAGTTCTCCTCTAGAGAAATTGAATAAACGCATTCCTTTTTTCATTTTCTCTATAGCGTGTTCACCAATAATCCCCTTCGTTTGATTCGTAAGAGGAATATGCAGTGTAATATAATCACATGTTGCAAAAATTTCATCTAAACTAAATGCTCTTTGCACATGTGTAGAAAGGCGCCAAGCTGTTTCAACTGAAATGTAAGGATCATATCCGACGACGTCCATCCCTAACGCTAACGCATCGTTCGCAACTAAAGCACCAATTGCGCCAAGTCCGATAACACCTAGACGTTTCCCTGCAATCTCTGATCCAACGAATTGTTTTTTCCCTGATTCAACAAGCTGCGGTACTTCTTCACCTTCTAAATTTTTCGTCCAGCTTACTCCGTTAATAATGTTACGTGAAGACATAATAAGACTTGCGATAATGAGTTCCTTTACTGCATTAGCATTTGCCCCTGGCGTATTAAAGACTACAATCCCTTTTTCTGTACATCGCTCGACAGGAATATTATTTACCCCTGCACCAGCTCTCGCAATCGCCTTTAAATCTTTTGAAAACTCTTCTTGATGTAAAGAATAGCTGCGAAGTAAAATGCCATCTGGGTGGTCCATTCTCTCCCCTACTTCATAGCGCTCTCCGCTAAGCACTTGCAAACCTTTTTCTGCAATTTGATTTAACGTTTGAACACGAAACATATCCCCATCTCCCTATCTATTCTCAAGCTCAAATTCCTTCATATAATTTACTAATTGCTGTACGCCGTGTGCTGGCATCGCATTATAAATACTTGCGCGCATACCACCGACTGAGCGATGTCCTTTTAGTGTAACAAGTCCTCGTTCTTTCGCTTTTTGTAAAAACTCACTGTTCAGCTCTTCTGACGGTGTTGTAAACGGAATGTTCATAAGTGATCGATACGTAGGATCAACTGGTGAAGTAAACAATTTTGATTCATCTAAGAAATTATAAAGTAGTGAAGATTTCATTCTATTTTGTTCTTCAATCGCAGATACTCCGCCTTGCTCTTTCAGCCACTCTAGTACAAGTTTCGTTACGTAAATACTAAAGGACGGCGGTGTATTATATAAGGAGTTATTTTTACTGTAAGTTTCATAGTTTAACATAGTAGGACAAGAGCGATCTGCTCCCCCAATTAAATCTCTTTTTATAATTGCAATCGTTAAGCCTGCTGGCCCTAAATTCTTTTGCGCTCCCGCATATATAAGACCAAACTTCGAAACATCATATCGTTCTGATAAAATATTTGAGGACATATCCGCAACGAGCGGTACTTTATCTACATGTGGAATGTCCACATACTTCGTTCCCTCAATTGTATTGTTCGTTGTAATATGTACATAATCTAGTTTTTCATCGTCTAATAAACCATCCAGTTTAGGAATTGTAGTAAACTTCTCATTTTCAGAAGAAGCAATCACTTGTACTTCTCCAACTTTTTCAGCTTCTTGCAGTGCCTTTTTAGACCATGAACCAGTCAATACGTACCCTGCTTTTTTATACTTATTCATTAAATTTAACGGTATCATAGAGAATTGTAATGAAGCACCACCTTGTAAAAACAATACTTCATACTCATCAGGAATGTTCATTAATTCACGAAGCAAGCTACCCGCTTCATCTATAATACTTTGAAAATAAGAAGATCGATGACTCATTTCCATAATAGACATGCCTGTCCCGTTATAATTTACAAGCTCCTTTTGCACTTTCTCTAAAACTGGCAAAGGGAGTATTGATGGTCCTGCTGAAAAATTATACACTCTTTCCATCACCCAGATGACCTCCCTATTTCTCATTTTAATATTTTTTAAACTTTCTGAATTATAACCCACAATACAAGACACGGTCAATTTCTTTTCTAGTATTACGGCGTAAGACGCAATGGAATCGCTTGCAAGTGCCAATGTTTTTATAAACACACAAAAAAGTGTTAAGTACATAATCGTACTTAACACTCTAGTAATAAAGTATAATTGCTAATTGTCCGTGAAGAACCGATCAAAAATTTGATAAATTGCAGAAAGACCAATGAGCCAATAAATAGTGTCCACAAGCGCCGGCATAGAACCAAACCATTTCTCAACTACATTGTAATCTAACGCTACAAATAACCAATTCAAACCGCCAAGAATCACCAAAATTACTGTAAGGTACGACAAAAATTTCATGATGATTGCCCCCTAGGTGATAAGATGGTGAAAGGCCTTTCACTAGAAATATATGTGGTAAACTTTAAAACTTACCTATTTTATAAAAATTATTTTCGGTACCAGCCATTAATAACTGCTGCCGTTTCTTGACTATGTATTTGATACGCATGCGTACTATTATTAGATCCAATAAACCAAATTGAAAAGCCTTTAAAATATGGCTTCGGTTCTAATACATTACGGTAAGCGCGCCATCCGTTTAATTGTACGTCTTTTGAAAACACATTAGTAACATCTGGATTCCACGGATTTTGCAAGCCTAGTTCACGCGCTGGAACGTTAAATCCACCAAAGTAAACTGGCTTTCCTGTTGCTTTATGTAATTGTTCTAGTTGCTGAACAACATTCTGTCCACGATTATATACTGTCGTCGCAAACAAACTTTGCTTCACTTCTTCGTATGATGGATTTCTTTTTCCTGAAACTTCAAACCAACTATCGATACTAACAATGTCTACCTTCTTTAAATACGGACGGTTTATTTTCTCAACAAACTTCGCTTCATATGAAGGATCCCAGCTTGCTGTTAGCCACCAATTCATTTGATACAAAACATTTCCTTTATACTGCTGGCGAACAAAATCAATCGTATCGCTCCAATATCCTTCTGCATATTCCATATTCACGAAATTAGAAGCAATCTTGAGCCCGTACACATTGTATTTACTTGTAATCGAGTTAAAAATGTCTTGCAAAATAACCGTTTTCCAATTCCAGAAGAAATCATTAATATTACTTGGATTCCATTCCGTTTCTCCAACATTTCCTTGCTGAATATATGGGAACGGTTCCACTATAACTTGAATATTACGCTTTAATAATTCTTGAATTAAAATAATAGCCTGTTGCTTTTGCGCTTGATTAATTACCATGTTCGTAGAAGTCACATTCGGAATATCTACCTGAATTGGTACATTTACTGTATTTAAATTTAAGCGCTCTACATCAGCTAACACTTTCGCTACATTTCCAACTTCCCATACCGTTACATTTCCTGATTTGATTTTTCCAGATTGAACAGTATTTACATCTGCCTGTACATTTCCTTGAAAACAAAAAGAAAACAGCATAATAAACACTCCTAAAAAACTTATTAAACTCTTATTTTTCTTCACAACTTTCCCCCTATAATTTTTGGCTTTCTTGATTATTTTATACAATGTTTCATATATATTCCACAAAAAATCCAATAAATTTTTATTGATAAAAATGCTATTCATCCTTTATTCACATCTTATTCATACTAAGCTCCTAAAAATAGTAAGATAAATAAAAAAGGAACGGATTTCCGCTCCTTTTTTATCTTTTTACGATTATCAATCCATTTCCCTTTTAGGCTCTACCAACATGATGTGGGATTCCTTTTCAGTGAAAGGTTTATGCTCAACGCCTCTCGGGACAATAAACATCTCGCCCTTAGAAATTTTCACCTGTCCATCACGGAAATCGATGAACATCTCCCCTTCAAGCACAATAAATAGCTTATCCGTATTAGGATGCTCATGCCATATAAAATCTCCATTAGCTTTAAAAAGCTGAATTTGATCGTCATTCATTTCACTAATCACTTGTGGATACCAATAATCGTTAATTTTAGATAACTCGTCATTTAGTTTAATAGGTTGGTAATGGATAATGATCCCTCCTCATTTTCAACTTCCACTATATTACAGTAATCTAAGTAAAAAAGTCGTTATTATGCGTAAAAAGAAAATGCTCAGGCCAGAACTTTTCATTCAGATAGTACAAAGGAGTGATTTCAATGAAAGTACTTTCAATCCAATGTTTCCTTTAACTCTCCATAAGTATAGAACAGTGATTTTCAAATAAGAATGGACCCCTGTTGACATTAGTATGGATTATTGATGAACTTCTCGCGATATTTAGTAGGCGAAATGCCAACTCGCTTCTTGAAAACTCTACTAAAATAAAAAGGGTCTGCGATTCCAACAGCCTGCGCAATTTGTTGTACAGGCACACCACTTGTACATAACATTTTTTGAGCCATCTTTATACGATAGTTCAATAAATATTCTGCTGGCCCCATACCTGCATGCTTTCTAAACACGTAAGAAAGACGATTTCGATTAACATTATTTTGTTCTGTAAGCGTATGTATTGTAATATCATTATAATAGTATTTATGAACGTAACTAGATATTCGTTCGAATAAAGTATGCGATTCATAGCTATTCTCTCTATTGACAACACTTAATAAAGCTTCATTCAACGCTTCGCGAAACAGCATTTCGGTCTGAAACATCGAAATGCCTCCTCGCTGATTATACACATCCCAAAGACGCATAAGTAATTCGACAAGACGAGGAGATTGTCCTGTTAATAATTCAAAATGCTGATGAGTAAAGCCAGAATCTTCTCGTTCTGAATTGCTTATCCGATATAAAACAAGAATATATTCCCAGTTTATTTCACCAAGCATTTTATGGGCTAATGTCATTTTTGCACCCCCATGTATAACTTTTCCTGGGGAAAGGGTATACGGCGTACCATTAAATTGAAATTCCGTCTTCCCTGTAAGTGGAAATACAAATCCTGGGAAAGAATCTGTAGACTCAGCACAAGGCACACCTGGATTTTTAGCATAACGATATACTCCTTCTACTCGGAAAGGAGTATTGGCAAGATACTCTGCTAACTCATTCACGTCCAACTTCACAATGCAAGCCTCATTTCAATAATAGTTTTCTTGTAATTCGTGAGATTAATTGGTGTACATTCTAGGCAACGCTAAACTAAAAATAGTACATACGACTTAACAACATCTAGTTATTAACCTATAAATATATTGTTTTTCATTTATTGACAAAAGTATCCTCCCTATATTATTGATAATGATTTTCATTGTAGTTTGATAAAAAAACATTTGTCAAGTTGGATGGCCTAGAAAAATGATGAAACAAGGGGTACAGATAGACGGTTCTGTTGCAAATAATACCTGGCCTTTGTTAACTAAATCCCTCAAAACTGGAATGATCATGTTAATAGTTTTATTAGTTACAGCACTTGCAGCATGTAGAAATAATCGTAATCCTGAAGAGGTTGCTACAGCGTATTTCGAAGATGGAAACAGCCCACTATCAAATTAAATGATAGTAGGCTGGCTGTTAAAATTATTTAAGAACTGGGTTATGTTCTAAATGATAAGCTTTCATTATCAAAAAGATTATTACTAGTCCCCTCTACAAACAAAAACACCCTATTACTTCGGCTCCAAATTTAACACCTTCCCTTCTATCCCCTCCGTATTCAATGTAGTCGTATGATACGTGCCATTTACCCAATCATCTATTTGATCATGATACCAATCACTTCTAAAATGTCCTGATTGTCCTGGCCCTACAATATGATAACCGTTTGACATATCCTTCGTATCAATCACGAATCGCCAAGACGCTCCGTGATTGACAATACCGTTATCTCCGTAACTCGCCGCTTGAACAGTAACTTGACTTCCGCCAATTGGAACTGGTTTCTCACGATTAAATGCAAGTAGTGCTAACATACTAGACGATTTTGAGATTGGATGTGTAAAAGCAAGTTGGTGATAATCGCCCCACTTCCACTCCGTAACATCTGGTCCATATTCCTTCTGTAATTTCTTCATTACATTTTCGTACGATGTATGCACAACTTTTGTGAATCCTCCGTACTTCGTAAACCAAGCGCTCTTTTCTCCTGCTACTTCTTTTCGAATTAATTCATCAACAACTTGTGCCTTCCCTTCAAATAACTCCATCACATCTTTCGGAATTTCTTTTGAAAATAACGTATTTGAAATCTCCTTCATTAATAAATGGAATATTAACGGTGCCGCGTCATCTTTACTATCGTAAAAATTCCACTTCGTTAATTGTTTTACGCCTTCTTTCTCTACTTCATGTAAAGACGCTTTATTTAACTCTTTTAACAATATAGGAGCAAATTCTTTCCCATATAAATTTTTTTGATCCATCTGTAATTCTTCTAAATCTTTCACCGTATACTTTTCCTTCTCTTGTAAAAACTCTTGAATACGTATTTGCCTATATGGCTGCGCCCACGTATTACTAATATGATACGGATAATGATCATCTACAATTTTATTATTCGCAGTTGAAATAAACCCTTGTTTTGGATTGATTACTTTTGGAAGCTGATCATACGGAATATACCCTTCCCATTCATATTCATCTGTCCATCCTGGCACTGGCAGACTACCATCACCTTTTTTACGCACTGGTATATTTCCATTTGCTTTATAAGCAATTGTGCCGTCGTTTGATGCAAATACAAAGTTTTGAGTTGGTGTATGAAAATCTTGCAGTGCCGTTTCAAACTCATTCCAGTCTTTCGCCTTATTCATATTTAATACAGCCTTTAATTCAGCGGAAGGCTCCAAAGCAGTCCATTTCAAAGCAAATACTGTTTTCGTCTTCTCTTTCCCTTTATCCGCAAACTCTGAAATAACTGGACCATGCCTCGTAACGGTAACGTTATACGGTATTGTCTTTCCGCCTTTTACTTTAATAGACTCATCCACAACAGTCGCTTTTTCCCACTTATCGTTATATAGAAATTCATTTTCATTATTAGGATTTCTCTTCTCAATATATAAATCTTGCACATCAGGACCTGTATTCGTAACGCCCCATGCTATTTTGTCATTGTGTCCTAATATAACCCCGGGTACGCCAGCGAAAATAACGCCACTCACATGTAAATCTTTCATCTCAAGTTTCGATTGATACCAAATAGAAGGTGTCGCAAGTGATAAATGAGGATCATCCGCTAAAATTGGCTTACCAGACTCACTCTTCTCACCGCTTATAACCCAGTTATTACTACCATTAAACTCTGGTGGAATGATTGCTTTTGCAAAACTTTGTGCTACGTCTACATTTGTATTTTTCAGTTCAGCTAGCAATCTAGGGGCATCTTTCGGATATGTAGGAAACAGCTCATTTGCTTGCTCTTTCGGCAAATTTTTCAGCGCCCAATATCGAAACGCCTGTCCGTGCCAATGTCCGCCTAAATCAAACGCCATATACTTTCCAATCGTTAACGTATCCACAATTGACCATTCAGCAGGTTCATAGCCTAATATAGTAAACTCAACTGGCAATTTCTTTTCCACTTTTGCCTCGCGTATAAAGGCATTCACCCCATCAGCAAATGACTGCAGAGCAAATTTCGCTTCTCCATCATATTGGCTAACAGACGCTTCGGCTGCTCGCCGTAAACCGAGCGTTCGAAACAACTTATCTCGATCAATAGCTGCTTCCCCTACAACTTCACTTAACATCCCAGAAGCTTGCCTTCTACTTAAATCCATTTGAAATAATCGATCTTGCGCTTGTACATACCCTTGCGAAAAATATAAATCATGTGCATTTTCCGCTTTAATATGCGGTACACCTTTACTATCCCGCTTTACCGTAACAGCACGTTGTAAATCCTCTAGCTTTATCGTTCCATCTATCTTTGGCATAGATCTAAGTGTATATATGTTCAAAAAAATCGCTGTACAAATTATTAACAAAAGAACGATACTACTAGACCAAATGAAAATTCTCTTACCCCTAGTTCGTTTCTTCTTTATAACAACTTCCATATAACCCCTCCTTTCTCAAACTATTCGCTTCTATTTTGAAAGAACCTTTTAGAAAAATTGAAAAACCCCTTCATTTTCCTACAAATGAAGGGGGAATTTTTATCGTTTGTTACGCCAGCTTTCATTATGACCAAGATTTGAATCGGTCGCTACTTGTACATCATATAATATTTCACTAAAGAAATACTTATCTACTTCTTTTGGCACAATGCGTCTTTCATCATCAATTTCATCGTATTCATATGAACCACGATTCACTGTACCTGCTTTATAAAATTCAATGTCATACACACATATATCTTCTTCGTCTTCATAGCCAATTGGTGCTCCGCTAAATGACAGTTGTGCCCCTAATCCAGTGCGAGTATCTTCTTTATAAAACGTATAATACACACCGCCATCTTGAACTGATCCGCGAATCCATCCAAGTTTCGTCATCTTACCGAATAACGAGCGACCATTTAGTAAAATACCGCCAAATCTCTCAACAGTAACCTTATCATCTTCCTCTACTACAAACACAGGACGTTCAATTTGTAGAAATGGCTGGACAATTTTCGAGTTTTCCAGTTGCTCTTCCCACATTTCCTTTTCCGCTCTAGATAATTCTAACGGATGAATTAAACCGATTACAGTTCCAGATGAAACCTCATGTTTCTCTCCTATCATTGAGTAAAACGTACCATCTTCTGTATAACGGAACATTTTCAGTAACTTGCCTTCCGCATACTCACCCCAAATAAGTGAAGTGGAAAATTGCTTCATAATTGGATTTTCCAAAAATATCGATTTCCACGTATCATATGACCAATAGCGTTTTAATGATAGAGCAGCTTCCAGACGTTGTTTCTGCATGGAAAGAGCATTCCGAAGCTCTTTCTTTAAAGTGGCTAACTCTCTCTTAGCTAATTCAGCTTTTTCTATATCATCTTTTGTATTCGGCTTTGGAAGTGACTTCATACGTTTTCCTTCTTCTGTCTCTAATTCTATTTTTGAATCAGAAGTTAAAATAGCAGTAAAACATCTATTCCCAAAATCAATCTTCTTCTCCCCACGTATATTAAAGCCAAGATCTGGTACTAGTTGATCTTCCAGTTCTTCTTCCGTTATACCACGGGTTTTCGCAGCAAGACTTAATGCTTCTTTTGCCGCATTACGCACTTGTTTATGTTTATATTTAAATGCCATAGCATGAATAAACATAAGTGCAAGCTTAGATGAAGACAAACCTAGAGCACGAACAGCATCTGCTGCAATCTTTCCTCTCATATCTAGTACCCATTCATCGATTTGCTTTTTAAGTATACCGACCATTTTGTCATCACTATATATTCCATATAACGAAAGAATACCGCGTTTCTTCACATCTGCATCTTGAAAAATCCATATTTGATAGATTGCTTGCACATATTCTTTCAGGTCTTGTTCATTTAAAGTACTCCCAATTACTTCAGCTGCCTCTTTCTTTTCAATGACAGCATCTGAAATATACTGTTGTATATAAGCTAATGGAATTGTAGCATCCGCAATTTCATTTGAATGACGAAGACGGATTTGCGGTTCCTCCCCAATCAATTGCAGAAGTGAATTTCTTTTTTGTCCCGTTACGATACGGCTACAAAGTTCTTCTATATTTTCTGAGCTCCTCCCCACTTCAAGTAATGGAGCAAACTTCTCAGCTAAAGAGGCATTCTTCTTTTCTTTCAATGCTTCCTGTACGAGTTGTGTATATGTTTCAATCCTATACGCTAGTAGTATTTTCATCACATTTTCACGAACAATTTTCTTTTTATTATGAAGTTCAACTGCTACATCCTCTGCCGCTTCTATGTCTTTTGAAAGCAGTTCAACTATAGACTTACGTAATTTTTTAGATGAATCACCTAAGTTTTTAATTAAAACCGGACGTGTTTCAACCCTGTTATCTCTTGCTAATTCATTCAAAATATACGTTTTTGCCTCAGCAGAATACATATCAAATCGTTCCATTATGTATGCCTGTTCTTTTACAATGATCGTAACGAGCGCTTCCTTCGCTTTATTTCTCTCTTCTACATAATGTGAGACTTGCTCAACTGAATAATCAATCAGCTTTTCTTTACTTAGCCCGTAAGAAAGGAGATCTTCTATTATTTTTTCTGGTTCTATCCCTCTAGCCGAACATTCATACAGAAGTTCATATAAATAAACACTATATACATCTCCAAATTCCAGAGTGAGTGCCGCTTCTCTTTTTGCCACATCATCTATATCCCAAAGAAGTACAACTTCTAAAACTGGCATATCCCAATACATATTTCTATACTTCGGATTTTTAAGTATTTGCTTCATTTCATCAAATGACAATTTCCCGAGCAAATAATCACGATACGTATCCCGCACCGTAGACAACTTAAGTTGCAAAGCAGCGACAAAAAATTCCTCTCTCATTCTCCCTCTATTTAACTCATGTCCTTTTTCAGCTAACGTTCGGGCGATTATGAGGTAATTACTTTTACTTACATATTGTAAAGTACGTTGAACAAATTCAGGGTTTTCTTCCGCCACGGAGCATAACATTTCATATTCATACGTCTTACAGAATTCTTCATTATTTAAATCATGTTGCCTCAGACGGTGTGCAAAAAATCTTTCCTTAGAAATCCAAAACTGTTTACAAAAATTTTGAATTTCATCATATGTTTTTTTATTTACACTACCTGTTCGTTTATAGTTTTGAGGCTGATCGAGAGTTTGACACACGTAACGCGTAGCATGATTCATAAAACCCCAAACGTTTTTCTTCGCTACTATTTCAACATACCGCCTCGCAATATTTGAATACTGATGAATGCTAAATAATAGTCGCCAAATATATTCTGGTAAATTTCCACCTAAAAATAATTCCCTATCACTCTCACCTTTTATATATTTTTCAACTGCTTCAACCTTTACCTTTTCTCCATTCAAATTCAATATAAATTCAGCATGTTCTTCTAATCTCTCGTCCAATAAAGTGCTATATGTATAGAACCTCTCATAATCTACTTCAAACATTACGAGAAGTAACGATAATTGCTGCTGATTTGGTAAAGTGTGTAATTGTTCCTCTATATAGTTCGGTTTCTCTTTTGTTAACTCTTTAAGAAAACTATACGCCTCATTCACATAACTAGAGATATTAGTTAAATATTTACACGCAATTACTACCAGTTTATCCAATGGAAGTGCACTTTTCTCTAAATAAATCTTCATATTAGCAAAATCCACATACTTAAACCTTATTATAAGAACATTTAACAATTGCTCTCCTAACAAATAATAAAATAACCGAAAGACAGCTGGATCTTGTTTATATACTTTCCTAAAATCATTTATAAACTGATTTGCAAAATCGCTTCTATTTTGATCTCTAATTGTCGTTAGTTGTATATGATTTAAAATCTCTTCATCTTTCGTTTTTAAATAACGCAATGATAATTGTTCCTGCTCTTCTGTCATATGGACATATTGAAACAACTGAGCTGTATTTGTAGTCAAACTTTGTTCCCCCGCATCTGTTTATGCTTTATAAAAATACCCTTATTTACTTGTAGTATAGCATAAAACCAACCGAAACGAACATATATTCTATATTAAATTAATGTAAATTAAAACACACTACTCAAAACACTTCTCCTTCTCTCTAAACTACCCATCACACACTTCTCTCCACCATACTTGCTACACCAATTCCTCAAAATCCCCTTCACATAAGCAAACGTTCGCTTATTATGTTCAAACGCAATTTTAAGTGCCTCTAATACTTTCTCTCCTGAAAGTCTTCGTATCCATCCCATCAATTCCTTCACGATATATGGAGATAAACTACTTATATTTTGTTCGTAAAATTTGTAAACTTCACTATGCTGAGTATCCTCTTCACCTTCCTCATCTTCTATTTCTTCAACAACTTCTTGTAAACTACTATTCCCCTCTTCTTCGGGCATACCAAAATGCTGTAACAACAACGGAATCTTCCATTCTTCTTCCAGACATTTATGTAAAAACATATGTATGAATTCTTTATTTTTTACAGTTTTCAACTCACGTAACACACATTTTTCTACATTCGTATTTAAAATAGGGTTATAGTGTAGCCAATTTATGATGTATAACTCTTTCGTTTCCGCATCATATAAAATCTTGCCGTATTCCACAAATCTACTTAACAATTTCTCAACAGTTTCCATACTGTAACCTGTTTCCAGCTCTGCCACACGCTTTGGTAATACGTAAATTCCGCATTGCTTCGTTTTCGTACCAGTTAACAAATATATGTAAAAATAACGCTCCTCTGGCGTTAAATCTAATATGAATTCATCTTGCCAAAAATTCACTTGCACATTACGGTACACCGCCATATATTTACCTCCCCCTCGCACTTATAAAAAGGCAGATTTCAATCCTTCAATATACATATAGGAGTGAGGGCTTGGTTTTTGCAGTTGAATTCCAAATTTTTTTAACTACTACAACGACGGTTTTATTTTTTCGCGCTTTTTTGTTCTTGTAGTTGTTTTTGTTTTGTTTTTTCTTAGTGATTTATTACTTGGTAGGTGCTTATAAGGGGCTTGGAAGGGGCTTAATAAGGGCTTATATAAAAAGGAGCTGTTCCAAATTCTCATTTTGGATAGCTCCTTTATCATTCTTTCTATTTTTGACTTGCATCTAACATCTTCACTAAAAAGGCAGCTGCTTCACCACGAGTTGCTGTCCCTTTAGGATTAAACTCATTATTTCCAACACCAGTAACTACTTTTAAGCTATATAATCGTTGAACAGGCTGTTTATATGTGATCAAATGTTTATCCCTAAATGGCAATGCAACTAATTCACCTGTAACACCCTTATACTGTAATGCGTTGTCAATCATGATCGATGCTTCTTCACGTGTGATAGATGCGTTAGGATCAAAAATTCCGCCGCCACGACCGCTAATAATTCCTGCGCTTGCACTACGTTTAATACCACTATGAAGTGATGGATGCGCTTTGTTAATGTCTACAAATGACTTATCTCCTTCTGGTAGCTTTAGAGCATTTGAGATTAATGTTGCAAACTCAGCTCTCGTAACATTACGATAAGGCGCAAATACACCATTTCCTTCACCGTTCATAATTCCTAGGCTGTTCAGCTTACGAATGTTCCCTTCAAACCATCCACCTGTAATATCATCTTTTGGTTTTTGCACTTCTTTATGTGGCATATTATAGTTTATTTTAATCCAACTTGGGTTATAGAAAATCCACTCATCGTTACCTACTTTATACCAACCATTTTTAACTGCTAACACTTTGTAACGATCTCCGTTTGAAGCTTTACGAACGATATGATGTTCAAGTCCCGAACCACTACGTACGTTTATACCATCACCATTCACTACAAGCTCCATATTAGGTTCAGCTGGATTATATTCATTGGAATCAAATAACTCATTTCTTTCTTGTAAAGGCGAATCAATTTGTGCGTTAACATTTGCATACCATTGAATCCCTTGTACGAAGCCAGTCCAATTCCCACGGGAAATTAAAATATCAGGACAGTTTTTCCCGCTCCATTGTTGATGCCTATAAATGTGGTCCGCACTAATACCTTCTTTGTTCATTAAATAACCTGCAAGTCTCTTTGCATTCTCTAGCGCTTTATTGTAATCTCCATCTTGGTTAACCGCAATCTCGATACCGATTGATTCTCTATTTCCGGAACCATCGCCATCACCTGCATGCCAACCGTTTTCATTTGTTGGTAAGTGTTGATAAATTTGTTTATCGTCTACAGTAAAATGCCATGAAGCTGTTCGGAACGTACCTTCCGTTGCTTGTTTATACAAATATTTAGCATGATTTTCAGCATTTGCACCACGGGACGGTGTTTGCAGTCTCGTGAATTGTAATGTAGCGTGCTTTCATCGGATTTGCAGGGCGAATATCAGGATTTCCTGCTGGAACAATCCACTCTACAAACGGTGCACCTGCAAGTGTTCCATATTTCTTTGTAGTCATCGATGTACTATACTGAATAGCTCTTCGCTTTTCAACCGGCTTCATTTCACGAGTAGAGCCATCATTTCGACCGTCTACATGTTCAAATGCCTTTTCAATATTTGAAATAGCTTCATCTTCTGCTACTTCACCTTTTTTCGCTTCTTTCATTTTATGTAACTCTTCTGTTTCATTATGTTTATGCTTATATTCTTCTAGAAGAATTTTCTCATTCTCTGACACTTCTGCTTCATTAATTTGCATGTAATCTGGAGTTTCTAGATTGAAATTAGAATAACGTAATCCGTTCGTTCCACGTTCCCCTTGTGCAATACGAAGCTGGTCAGTATGAGATTTATTTAACTCTTCTGCTGATATTGATAAAGGTGCACTCCCTAACATTACTAGACTTGTTGATAGTGCGATTACTCGTTTTTTAATATTCATTGCTGTAATCGATACCTACACTGTTCGTGTAAATATCTCAACCTCCCTTTATTTTCTCATTCGTGAAAGACTATGAATCTACTATGTATAAAAATATGGTTATTCCGCCTTTTTATAAACACTGCATTTTATCCCCAGCAGGCGAATAATAGTTTCTAGAAAATCCCTTAACAGACATTATTTTATAACCAATTGCAATCGCCGTCAAAAGTACTTCTTCCCTTACACACCACTACTTCTCAAAAATAGATTCGGATACCTTTTACTGATTTTCTTCAACAAGAAGGATCTTTATAATTTTTCATAACTATCAAGTATCTATTAAATAAATCCTGTTTCTTTGTACTTGTTCTCTTTAAAAATATTAACATTTTTACATTCTTACGATAATATAGATGTAACCTTTTACATTGAAAAGAGTTTTATTTGGCAAAAACCCCTCATATTGATACCTGAAATGAAGAAGACCAAAAAATGATAAAAAAAACGAGAGTACATACGATATTCAGCAGATGGGATATATTTTGAAGGGCTTGAAAACATAGTTAAACTATTAAAACAAAAAGTACAAGTTTAATAGATAATACGTTAGTTAAAAGGGATGAACTGATTGTTAGATACGATTGTTTACGATAAAGCGAAGTACCATTATCAAGGTGATTTTCCTGAGGACTTACCAATTGATCAAGCTTTTGTACATACTGGTATGTTTTTAGGATGGATACTTGAACATAATTTATTTAGTGAAGAATTTGAAGAAGAGTCCCTAGACGAAATTAAACAGTTTAAACTTAGACAAATGACTGGCACAGAAATTTATATGAACTGGGATGGCGTTTTGGCAGACGACATGTTAAATGACGAAGGTAATCAATTCGCGATGTATTACTTTAATGATGAGGAATGGAAGTATATAAGTGATTACTCAGACGTTTTTATAGACGAAGAAACTCTCTACCACGTGAAAGATACTTGGGAAAACTATTTCAAATTAAAAGAAGTTATTGATAATAGCTATAATTTTTGGAAAGACAACTTACAAAAAAGATAATTAATAAAGTCGATTTCTTATCTCCATAAGGAATCGACTTTATTAATAGTAAATTTAAATATTTTTTCATTTTAGCTTCTATTACAAATTCCCTTTAACGTTTTCGACAATCTCGTTTATCGTATTTCGATCAAACTTATCACTAATTTCGTATGGCTCACGATCTCCTACTAATTGTACGCCTACGATATCATTACGGTCCTTACCATATTGTACTTCAATAATCGATCCACGCTCTATTTGTTTCCAAACGAGACTTGCTTCATCTTTATTATCTAAAATAATACAGTCCTCAATATTTTCATCAATCCCAATTAACTTATTATCATCCATATATCCAACCTCGTATTGTTGACGTTCTTTCGCTTTTCCGCTTACTACTATACCTTTGCTTCCATACGAATAATCCGTATAGTCCTTTTTCTCTGATTGTATCGCTTTCGGTTCTTTTGCTTCAGTTTTTTCAGTATTTCCACACCCCACAATCATACTAATTGGCATAACTACAGTTAATACTACTCTAGTAAATTTCTTTATCATTTATAACCAACCTCACATGTTTCACTTTACATTTATCCTCTTACCAAATAATAACATAATAATACCGAGAAAGAGCCAAAGATACAGGGAAACTTTAATCAGTAGTTTTTCATCCTAAAAATCTAGACTTTCAAGATCACTATCTGCACTATCGACAAATTATAGAAAGTAGACATCCTACTCACATAAGATTTAAAATTAGAAAGTATGGAAACATGATAAAAAATATAGGCTAGTTGTTCGCAATTAAAATGGTTTTTACATGAAGAAAGGAAGTGCACAGCTTTGGATTTTAAAACAGTTATGCAAGAGCTTGAAGCTCTAGGCAAGGAACGAACGAAAAAAATATACATATCTAACGGTGCGCAGGAACCAGTTTTCGGCGTAGCTACAGGTGCTATGAAACCAATCGCAAAAAAAATAAAAATAAACCAAGAGTTAGCAGAAGAACTTTATGCCACAGGCAACTACGATGCTATGTATTTTGCAGGCATTATTGCGGACCCGAAAGCTATGAGGGAGTCTGATTTTGATCGATGGATAGACGGAGCGTATTTTTATATGTTGTCTGATTATGTGGTGGCAGTCACTTTATCCGAATCAAATATCGCTCAAGAAGTTGCTGATAAATGGATTGCAAGTGGTAAAGAGCTTAAAATGTCTGCAGGCTGGAGTTGCTACTGCTGGCTTTTAGGAAATCGCAAAGACGATGAGTTTTCTGAAAGCAAACTTTCCGATATGCTTGAAATGGTGAAAAAGACAATCCATGATTCGCCAGAACGAACTAAATCCGCTATGAATAATTTTCTAAACACTGTAGCAATTTCCTATGTACCACTACACGAAAAAGCAGTCGAGATTGCAAAAGAAGTTGGTATAGTTGAAATAAAACGTGATAATAAAAAAAGTAGTTTGCTAAATGCTGCAGAGAGTATTCAGAAAGAACTTGATAGAGGAAGACTTGGTTTCAAGCGTAAACATGTAAGGTGTTAGATGATTAAAAGGGTGTCAATCTAAGTAAGATTGACACCCTTTTTTAATGAGAAAAATGAATGAATTCCCCCTGCACACCTTATCCGTTAAACATTTCTTCATTCAATTTATAAACCCTATCTCTTTTCTCATCACTTTTGACAAAAATAAGCTTTCCTTCTTTAACAAATCCTTCTAATAGTAAGCATACTTCTCCATATGCTTTCGGCTTATTCGTTGTGAATCTTTCATCTGATATTTTTCCAGCTCGTATTAATTGTTCACACAGCTCAAGTGCACTTATTTCTTCAGAATCCATTAATTCCAATATATCTCTTTGCAATGGTGATAAAGGTACTGGTATTTCAGCTACCTCCACCTTTTCTTTCGCGTTTTCTTCTTCAAATAAATCTTCAAATGAAATTTGATTCATTACTTCTTTTCCTTTCTAACGATTGATTTGTATAAAGCGTAGTTATTGTTATGTAGTACGTACCTTAATACATACATGTCAAACTCATGTACATCGTTTCATATAGTATATTTCGATTATACCAAATATACGTTCTGTTTTCTATCGTAGAATGGAAAACAGAACATTTTACTGTATGTATCATCATTAAATAACGCTGAATATCAATTATCCACATTTTTGGTTATATTATCAAAATTCCATCCACATTACGGAAATAAATGACAAATAATTATAACTTACATGTTACAATTACGATGCATGCATCGTAATGAGTATATTTAATAAAGTTAAATGAAACTGGGGAGGCTTGCGCAAATGGGGAAGAAAACAAGCAAAGCTAAAAATTTTTTCGGATTCGTAATCACCGCAGCACTAGTAACTACAACGATGGTAGGTACAGCTAATGCACAAACAACTACGAATAGCTATAAGGTAGCTAGCAATACGAACACTGTATTTACAGATGTACCAAAGGACCACTGGTCAAAAGATGCTATTGATTACTTAGCGGCAGCAGGGATTTATAAGGGGTATGGAAATGGGAAATTTGGTTTTGGCGACAATGTTACTAGAGGACAGGTAGCTTCTTTAGTCAATCGACATTTAGGTTTAAAAGTAGACGATAAACAAGGAAATATGTTTAGTGATATTACAAATCATATGTTTGAAAAAGATATTAAAGCCATTGCGCAAGCTGGAATTATGACAGGTGATGGAACAGGTACATTTCGTCCAGATGATGTATTAACTCGATATGAGATGGCAGTAATATTACAAAAAGCATTTCATTTAGAATCAAAAGAACAAGGAAAATTTAAAGACGTACCAAAAGGTCATTGGGCTTATGAAGCTGTAAATACACTGCGTAGTAACCGTATAGCACAAGGTGACGAGTCAGGTAATTTTAACGGAAATACATTTGTGAAGCGTGAGCAATATGCACAATTTTTCTATAATGCAATAGCAAAAAACAGAAATTATAATTTCAACATCAATTCAAAAGAAGAACTGAAACAAATGTTAACAACAGCTTTAGAGAATGGGACGTTTGGTCCATTTACATTAAATTCATTGCGTAAAGATATATCTGAAGTAAAAAAAGAATATGGAGTGCCTGATGTTTTGAAAAAAGCACCATGTACAGAATGTGATGCACCTAATATAGCGGTATACGGCGATTATAATATTGACATGTACCCTTGGGACGCTAGATATATATGGGTTAAAACGGATATTTCTATCGATGAATTAAAAGAGTGGTTTGGTGAGCCCGATTTAATCGGAGAGGATATGACTAGCGAAGGATTTATATATAATCGAGGAAGCTATTCTCTTTATTTCAGCTTCTCTGATGGTTATATTCAACGGGCTGAAATATCTAAACGTGAAGATCGTTAATACGTTACAAACAATAAAAAAATCCTTCAAGAACATGTCTTTTCTTGAAGGATTTTTTTGTCTCTATCTATTTAACATAATACAAAGCTATAAAACCCCTACTGATTAAAGTTTCACTTTATTCTTCTTGGTGCTCCGCTTCCCATTCACTTAAATACGTTGCATATTCTAATTCATCTGGATCATCATATAACATAGAAATAAACTCTAATTTATTTCCATCACAATCTAGAAAATATACGCTTGCAGCTGGCATCCACCTTTGGACAATTGGCTCTTCATTTCCTTTCCCCTGACTCCCTACTACCTCTATTCCACGATTCTCTAACCATAATTTAGAAATCTTTAAAAACTCTACATCTACACGAAAAGCGAAGTGTTTCATCTCAAAATCTTCATTACTATGTACTTCCCATAATCCAAACATTTGTTTTTTATTTTTTCCTATCCAAAAGAAAGCAACCGGCCTTTTTGATAGTTTTTTTGCTAATGTTAAACCTAACTTATTTTGATAGAAATCTATCGCCTTTTCTAAATTTTTCACATATAAATGCGTTTCATATATGCTTTGTATCATTATGATTCCCCCTCCCCTACATTCCAATTTTTTAAAAACATTTTGTTTTTATCATACAAATAAATACATTTGAAATCATCCTACTTTTGTATAATTCCCCCTTACTACAAAGGTATATATCTAGCATTATCATTTATATCCCAACACCAAAATTCAATCAAAAACACATTTACATTCTAGTAAATACATTCTTAAATTTTTATAATGTAATAAGAGTAACATCTTAACAATAGAGGAGGAACCGTTCTGGATAAAACTAAAGTTATGGCTTATTTTAGTATAACGGGTGATATATTCCCTGTTGAAGCAATTACCGACGCCCTAAATATCGAACCTACAAGAACTTATAAAAAAGGTGATATTGTCGCAAGACGTGATAATCCGAATCTTGTATCCACAAAAAAACTATATAGAAAAAAGACGGATTGGAATTTAAGCACTGGCTATCAAGAATCATACGATATAAATAATCAGTTGTATGTTATTCTAAAATCACTTGAAGAGAAAACAGAACCATTAAAACAGCTTAAGAAAAAATATGATTTAGAATTTCTATTTATGGTAGTCATTCAAATTGAGAATAACGAATCACCCGCAATGTATTTACAAAAAGATATACTTGATTTCGCTAGTTCGATTCAAGCAGAAATTCATTTTGATCTATATATTTACTAAAAATAAAAACGCTATTAATATTGAAATCAACAGCGTTTTCTTATATGACTAGATGTGTGAATTATTTTGTGAGAACAAAACAGATTCATTTTTCATTTCATTCTCAAAAACTGCATAGAGAATTCGCTCATTTTGATTTGCTTCCATTTTTGAACTCCACCTCGTTTGCACACTGAATTTTGAATTAACAAAAATCCAAAGCTAGTGTAACTGCTCTTCCAGGAAGATTTAACGTTACAATTACGCATTTTCTATACAAAAAAATATAACTATTTATAGTATGCTTTATGATATTATTATTTTCTTCCAAATGACAAAATTGATGACGTACGGATTAACCAGCACTCGGCGTATTTACCTATTTCCCTTTGCAAAATTTTAGCTTCTTATAGTTTTAGCTCTATAATCCATACCCGAACAACTAACTTCATCCTCTCTAGAAAATATCCATTCATTCTATTCAATTCCTAATCTACCTATTCCTTCATTACTCAGCAACAAAACAAGCCACCCAACTCAAATGAATTGGGTGGCTCTATACCACAAAAAGAATTTGCTATTCGGATTACTTCAATTTCCCCTCAAAAACAATCTTCCTACCGCACGGTTCAACTACTGTTTTACCGTCTTTCTTCACTTCATGAAAGATTGGCTCTTCCATGCGGCGTGACGGTGCGTAGCCTTCTTGTTCCATACGCGCTAAGCAGTCTGTAATTGTTTCGTTTTCGAGTACTTCAAATTTCTTTTTATTAGGTTGTTTTGTCATGCCCTAACCTACTTTCTATTTTTCTTGATGCGAATTGATTCTTCATGTAAATCATATATAACATTGCGAGAATTCCCATTATAATCATAACCGCAATAAAAAAGCTTGTATACTGTATTTTTTCTATAAATACGCCTCCTAATACAGGCCCCAGTATACTTCCTAAACTAAAGGCGATTCCAGATAATATATTACCTGCTGGCAATAAGTGTCTCGGTAATAAATCTGTCATAAATCCAAGTCCTAACGAGAAGCACGATCCAATGACCATACCCGCTAACAACATGCAGGCAAAGACGATCCAATAATATTGATCAAATACGGCTGCAAGCAAGAAAATGCCCGTACTTATGCAAAACGTCCACGTTAAAATACGATCCCTTCCGTATTTGTCACTTAATATACCGAGCGGAATTTGTGTAATAATGCCCCCAACTGCAAATGCTGGTAATAAGAAGGATACTTCTGAAACAGACCATCCTTTGCGAAGCGCGTATACTGGTAAGTTACTATTTAACATTGCTTCCAGTACGCCATATGCAAGTGGTCCCAGCAGTGCAATCCATCCTAATCCAACAACTTGTTTATAACGAGAAAATGATGATTCACGCTTCACTTCTCTTTCATCTTGCGCTGGGAATGCATTTTTTGTTGGTAATAATAACAGCCAACCTATTAAACAAAGTATAGTAGATATAATAAATGGCGTTGCAAGACCGTACTGAACAGTGCTTGCTAAATACGGACCGACGGCAAAACCAATTCCGAAGAATACACCGTATATCGATACTTGTCTACCTATTTTACTCGGATCCGATGTTGTCGTAATCCATGTTTGTGTTCCGACATGTAGCATATGATCTCCCACGCCAACTAGAAATCTAAGGATAAACCATACCCAAAATGAAAATGTTTGTGTAAAAAAGAATAATGAAATAATAACGAGAAACCCACCAATGACGATAATTGGCTTCATTCCAAACTTTTGCATCGGTTTTTCAAGAAACGGTGAGATCACTAATATCCCAATGTATAGTGCTGTCGCATGAATACCGTTAATACTTGAACTAACCCCTTCTTGTTCAAAAATCATTGCAATGGCCGGTAAAAGCATTCCTTGTGACAAACCCGAGATTGCCACAATCCCAACCATAATCCAAAAAGTAAAACGCATTGACATTCCCTTTCCCTCTCCTTCTCACGCTTTCCACTTTTCATTATAAACTGTTTCTGCAAATGCGTGTACGAATATTCGCAATAAAAAAGAAGCTAAAAGAATGAATCTTTTAGCTTCTTATCCTTCCCAAACTTGTGCTTTCACATTGTTATGGAATTGCTTGAAATACGGATGTTTATAAAAAGCAGTTTCATACACGTATTGCTGTGTACTAGTGATTGGTGGCTGCGGGTATTGCAGTTGTAAAGGAACTACAGCTGGTGAAACTTGCATATACAACGGAGCTATCATCATTTTTGTATACACATGATGATTATATGGAGAATGCGCAATTAAGAACGGATGGTGCATGGATAATCTCCCCTTTTACTTACAATGTTATAGTATATGCAATACCTTTCATTTCGGGGATTATTTCTGTTCTAACCAATCCTCTACATGCTTTATAAATACATCTAAACAATCAATAAACGGCGAATGACCGCAATCTTCTAATACCTTCAACTCTGCATTTGGCAAATGTTTTGCTAACTCCTCACCGACTACTTGGGGTACGACATAATCTCTGTCACCTTGTATGACGAGTGTTGGCGCTTTAATATGATGAATTTGCTTACTTCCCTCTACAACCCCATTATGTTCATCTGAAATATTAAATGTAATGAGCGCATAATTCACATCTACGAAATTACGTTGCGTTAACATATCGTCTAAATACTTTTCATAACGGTCTGGTTCAGGTTGATTATGTGTATATATTAATAAATTCCATACTGTACGGTAATATAATTTATTCATATTTTTTATCGCATCTAACACTGGTGCAATCTGTACGGGATCTTGTGCAATTTCTTCTTTCGTCTTTACTAAGCTTGATACGATTGGTTGCCCGTTTATATCCTTTTTAAAAATTGGATATCCCTTCATACCCACCGATTCTACTAAAATTAACTTTTCGACAAACGTTGGATGATTCGCTGTAAATTGCATCGCAACACCACCGCCCATTGACCAGCCCATTAATGAAAATTTCTCTAGTTTTAATTGATCAATAAATAGTTTTACATCTTCTGCAAAATCTTGTATTGAATCTATCGCTTTATTATATGTTGATTGACCAAATCCTCTTAAATCGAGAGCGTAAATATGGTATTGATCTTGCAGCTTTTCAATAACTAAATCAAAGTGTTGTGACGATGTCATGTTTCCGTGAATGAGTACAAGAATTTCTGCATTTTGCCTTCCAACTTCCTGATACGCAATCGTTTCTCCGTTCGATAGTGAAACAAACTCCATTGTTGCAGGCTTAATCATCACAAGTTCCCCCATTCTTTTTAATAGAAAGAAAATTCTTTACTTAATTAAAGAATAACATGCAGAATGTATGTTCTCAACAAAAAACCGATACGAAATTTTTACATAAATCAACATGTCTATTACTAGACAATTATAATAAAAAAGTATATAGTTAGCTAGGTAACTAATTTGAAAGGATCAAAATACATGGACGAAAAACAACATTTTTTTCACATTGTCAGCCAGACTTCTCGCAAGTTTACGAAGAAATTTAATGAACGCGTATCTCCCACTGGGTTATTTAGTGCGCAATGGGCTGTTATTTTCCGCATCAATCAAACTGGTTCTTGTACACAAACAGAGTTATGCCAGTATTTAAATGTTGAATCACCAACGATGACTCGTACGTTAACACGTATGGAAACGATGGGATGGATTATTCGTACAGAAGGAAAAGATCGCCGTGAGAAGCTTATTTCTTTATCAGAAACAGCGATAAAAATGATTCCGGTATGGCAAGAAGAAGTTGATACTTTCGAAGAAAAGACGCTAGAAGGTATTAACGAAGATGATTTACATCAAGCATTTCAAGTGTTACAACAAATTATTAAAAACTTAGATTAAATTGGAGGGATGACGATGCAAAGTGAGAAACTTTGGACGAAGGATTTCCTCGGAACTTGTTTTAGTAGTCTATTTCTCTTTTTAACATTTTATATGCTTATGACTACTTTGCCTGTCTATGTAATAGACGGTCTAAAAGGAAAACCTGAGGAAATTGGTTTAGTTGCAACTGTTTTTCTTATTTCATCTGTTTTATGTCGACCATTCACAGGAAAATGGCTCGATGATTTAGGAAGAAAGAAAATATTATTTATTTCACTTTCACTATTTTTAGCCGCTACCGTTATGTATTTCGGTGCACAAAGTTTATTTTTATTACTAGCCCTTCGCTTCTTACATGGTATTGGGTTCGGTATGGCAACAACTGCAACTGGTACGATTGTCACAGATGTTGCGCCAGCTCATAGACGAGGCGAAGCACTTGCCTATTTCGGCGTATTTATGAGTCTGCCGATGGTAATTGGTCCTTTTTTAGGTTTAACAATTATTTCTCATTTTTCGTTTACTGTATTATTTATCGTTTGTTCCGTATTTTCATTACTTGCATTTTTATTAGGACTACTTGTCAATATTCCGCATGAAGCACCTGTAAGCAAACAAAAACGAGAAAAAATGAAATGGAAAGACTTACTTGAACCATCTTCTATTCCAATCGCTCTTACAGGATTTGTTTTAGCCTTTTCTTATAGTGGTATTTTATCCTTTATTCCTATTTATGCAAAAGAGCTCGGTTTAGCTGATATTGCAAGTTACTTCTTTATTTTATACGCACTTGTTGTTGTCATTTCTCGTCCATTTACAGGTAAGATTTTTGATCGCTTCGGTGAAAACGTACTTGTTTATCCAGCTATTATTATTTTCACAATTGGGATGTTCATTTTAAGCCAAGCACAAACTTCATTTTGGTTCCTTGGTGCAGGTATGCTAATCGGTTTAGGTTACGGAACATTAATTCCTAGCTTCCAAACGATTGCGATTTCTGCCGCTCCAAACCATCGACGTGGTTCTGCGACAGCTACGTACTTCTCATTCTTTGATAGTGGTATTGGCTTTGGTTCTTTCATTTTAGGTATCGTCGCAGCGAAATCAAGTTACCATAATATGTATTTTATCGCGGCTATTATCGTTGCGTTCACTTTACTTTTATACTATGGATTACACGGACGAAAACAAAAATTCAAGAAACAGCGTACAGACGGACAAATATCCGCTTAACGTAAATAAGGAAAGTAAACTTATCCGTTTACTTTCCTTATTTTGTATTTCTTTCAATTGGAGCGTATACTTATAATAGAAATAAAAAGGAGGGACCGATATGAAACTTAAAAAATCTCCCCTACTCTTACTCATAATCACATTCATATTTGTAATTACAGGGCTCGGTTTTACATACTTCAAACATAATAAAACAATTCCGTCGAAAAATAATGTGACGAAAAAAAATTGGTTAGATGATCCGTACTTACGTTGGTCGTATACACATATGAAAGAATTCACTTTAATTAACGAGGTAAATCATAACCCAGATCAAGTTTCCCATTTCTCTACCGCTTTGCAAAACTTAGATGATTTTGCTGTAGAGCGTAGATTGGGAAATACAACTCCTCTAAAAAAACTTTTAGACGATAACAAAACAGATGCGTTTGTCGTTGTACACAATGGAAAACTTGTTTATGAACGATATTTTAATGGATATAACGAGAGTGAACCGCATGGCATGGCATCATTAGCAAAGGTATTTACCGGAGCAATAATACAATCTCTCGCTGAAGAAAACCGTATTGATTTAGAAAAAACAGCTGACACATATATAAAAGAATTAAAAAATACACCATTTGGAAAAGCAACACTACAGCAATTAATGGACATGCAAGTTTCTGTGGAATACCCCACTCACGGCTATGAACACCCAGCGTTAGAAAATCAAGATGCACAACTATATTTAGCGAGCAATATTTTACCTCGAGGTAAAAATTACGATGGCCCGATGAAAATTTATGATATGTTACGAGAAGCAGAAGAAACTGCACCGCCTGGTTTCGATTTTTCTTACGATAACGGATCAGCAGAAACACTCGCTTGGGTGATTCGAACGATCACAGGTAAATCATTAGCTGAAAATGTTAGCGAGCGCATATGGTCTCAAATTGGTATGGAAGAAAACGCGTATTACGTAACAGATGAAACAAAAGTTGAACAAGCTAGTGCTGGTTTAAATGCAACTGCTAGAGATATGGCTAGATTCGGGCAATTACTATTAAACAACGGGGAATATAACGGAAAACAAATTCTCCCTTCTTCTATTACTGAAGATATAAAAAATGTCCAAGAAGGTGAACTTGCAGTTGGCCCTGGCGCTTCCATTTCTTATCATAATCAATGGTGGATTCCGCACAATGAACAAGGTGCTTTCGAAGTGTTAGGTAGTTACGGACAAACACTTTACATCGATCCGAAAGCAAATATGGTAATTGTCCACTTCTCTTCTAACGCTACGCCAAGTAATGACATACATTCAACATACTCAAACATGTATGTTGATATTGCACATCATTTAGAAAAGGTTCCACATTAGTAGCAGCAGGAGTTTAAACCTTACATGTATGACTATTTGATTGAACACGCAATCTCTTGTGCTGAAACATCAATATATCTAACAAGGAGCTCTCTTCATAAAGAGAGCTCCTTTTCCTATTTCTTCTTTTCTGTCGGTTGACTTTGTTTAGCGAAATTAGATGAATCATCGAAATTTGGTTGCTTTTTACCAGCATTATTACTTCTACCTTTTCCCATATGTAATGCACCTCCCCTCCTCCTTACTATTCCCAATAAAAATATCCAAATGCTGATGCGCAATAAATTAATAATGAAAACTGATAACATTTAAAAATATGGTGACAAGATTTGCGAATTGATTATGATATATTTAAGAAACGCCGATCTACTTTCACTTAAGTAAAAAAATTGCCCTATAAACAGGGCAATTTGCTCCAACCTAATGATTAACATTAGCCGTTGGGTATAATGTTGTTCCTCCAATTGAAACCTTTATTTCATTTGTTAATGGAACATTTTGTTCATTAATAATGGTTCTCCACCATTCCCATGCAAGACCTGTACATTCTCTTGCTACGATTTTTATATTTTTTGAATTTGGTGGAAGAGGGATTACTGTAGAGTAATGGGCTGTTTTGTCTTTGCCACTACCTTCCCATGTTTTATGTGTTAGTACTTCTTTCCCATTTTGATCAAATGTGAATTCATCCCAAGATACATCAAATTGCGCAACGTAAGCACCGTAATGATCAAGTGTCATTTTTGCACTTGAATATTCTGTAGTTGTCGTCTCGATATAATCTGTATTGTTATGAACAGCAGCAGTTGCATTATCTTTTAAGAACGTGCTTGTATATGAAATTGGGTATGCTGGATTTTTAAAACTTAATTCAGCATTATCTTTAATGATATTTCGGATTTCATTGAAATCTTTTGTAACAACCTTGTTATGCTCTTTCGCATCTCCACCTAATACGACAGCAGTAAAGGTACTTTCTTCAAAAATATCTTTGTACTGTCCACTCGTTTCGACGCTGTTATTCTTAAGTAAAGCTTTAAAAGCAGCTTGTACATCTTTACTCTTAGATGTTGTTTCTAATTTTACATAAACCGTTCTACCATAAGCTACATTTGAAACCATAACAGGTGGAGCCGAATTACTTACTCCTTTACGAGTTAGTTCATCAAAAGTAACACTATTATCAAAGAGATCAGATGGATTATTAGGTAGTTCAGCACTTACAGTATAAAATATTTGTTTATATGCCGCCACCATCACTTTCTTTTCTCCATTTGCAACTGCATTAAAGTCAATATTTAGACTGTTATCAAGATATTTAGCATTAACATTGAGAGCACTTGCGATTTGTGATTTACTATAAACCATAGATTCTGTATACTGCATTCTTGCAGGTAACGTATGTGTTGTGGAATACTTTTCATTCCAAGTAGATACTAAATCATCTACTGCTCCAGCTACATTACCATATGTCGGATTTTGGACAGTGATTGTATTTTCTTTTCTCATACCAGGTAAGTCTATACTAATATTCAAAGGCTTTCTCTTAGCCACTAATAAACTCGGTTGATTGTCTGCAAAAGCTTTATTGGCAAGTTGTACAGCTCCTGGATACGTACGATTCGCTACAGAATCAATAATCGAAATATCGACTGGTGACGTTGTAAGTGATTTTTTCTCACGTTCCACTACTACAAATTTACCATTTGAATTGATACTTTCTTTCGGAACAAAACTCTCTACTTTATCACCATTTACAGCTAAAACCTCTTGATTATTATATGTAAGATTCCCTATACCAGTATCAATGCTACTAGCATTTTTAGTAATATCAGTTGCATGACCGGCTTGTGTTTCTGCGAAAGAAATAGATGAATAATTAAGAGTGCATAGACTAACTAATACACATGTAAGGAACTTTCTTCTCTTGGTATTTTTCTTAATATTCAGAAAAATCACCCCATTCTTTTTTTAGTAAGATATAATAATGATGGATACATGATAGCTAACGAATAAACTTACATAAACGCTTTTAAAAGTTCTTGAACTAAAGGAATTACTCCACCTAAAAATTTTAAAACTGCCATTGCGATTTCCATATTCCTTCCTCCTCTTTGCTGTATTAAGATGTATTGTATATTTATGCTTTCATTATAATAAGCTTTTACATTTGCATCAATTCATTTTTATATGCAATATTTCATATTAGGGAAAAAGCAACTTTTTCTGTCAGGGTGATGATGCTATTACTCTTCTTGAACATATTTCAATCCCTCTAAAAATATCAGAATTTTCTATTTTTAAAAAGGTTATGAACGAAACACCTCGAATAATTGTAATACATATACATAAGGAGGTTGATCTATTTTGTTTCGTTCTTTTACAAATGGTTGCGTCGCTTTAGTGCAACGCTTCTTGCCAGAACCGTTTATTTTATCATGTTTATTAACTGTTTTTGTTATTTTCTTTGGCATGTTTGCAACGCATCAAACACCTGTGGAAATGATTAATCACTGGGGTAATGGCATTTGGGGACTTCTCGCCTTTTCTATGCAAATGGCACTTGTACTCGTGACAGGATCTGCTTTAGCAAACGCTCCTCTTATAAAAAAAGGATTAACAAAAGCGGCAAGACTACCAAAAACGAATGGACAAGGTATTATTGCCATTTCAATCGTAAGTTTACTAGGGGCATACATAAACTGGGGATTTGGTATTGTTGTATCTGTTTTATATGCAAAGGAAGTAGCAAGACAATTAGAAGGATTAGATTATAGACTGGCAATTGCCTCTTCTTACTCTGGATTTCTCATTTGGCATGCAGGGCTTTCTGCTTCTATCCCTCTTACGTTAGCAACAGGCGGAGAAACGTTAATGAAAACGACAGCTGGAAGTATTAAAGAAGCGATTCCAATCACTGAAACGTTATTCTCACCATACGCCCTAGTTCCAGTTATTATCTTTTTAGTTACGATGCCTCTCATTAATAAGGCGATGCATCCAGATGAAAAACATACGATTACAGTAGACCCTAGCGTGTTCCATGAAGAAGCTGCCGCTCAAGAGGTAGGGAAAAATACGTTCGCTGAGAAAATGGAAAATAGTATCATTATTACACTTTGCGTTGGATTGTTAGGTCTCATTTATATTTTCAACTACTTTTATACGAAAGGCTTTAACCTTACGCTAGACATCGTTATTTTTATGTTATTAATTGCTGGACTCGTTTTCCACCGTACTCCGATTCAATATATTCGCGCTTTTTCAGACTCTACGAAAAGCGCTTCTGGCATTCTACTTCAATTTCCGTTTTACGCAGGAATTATGGGGATGATGATTGGAGCAAATAGTGAAGGCCTTTCACTTGGAGGAGCTATTTCGAATTTCTTTATTAGCATTTCAAACGAAACAACTTTCCCCCTCTTTACTTTTTTAAGTGCTGGCATCGTTAATATTTTCGTTCCATCTGGTGGTGGTCAATGGGCTGTGCAAGCACCCATTATGATTCCAGCTGGCGCTGAACTTGGTGTACCTGCTGCAAAAACAGCAATGGCCATTGCGTGGGGCGATGCTTGGACAAATTTAATTCAACCTTTCTGGGCATTACCAGCATTAGCGATAGCTGGTTTAGGTGCTCGTGATATTATGGGATTTTGCGTTGTGAACTTACTATATGCAGGATTTATCATAAGTCTATGTTTCTTATTTATTTAAACAAAAAGCTAGTTTTATACTAGCTTTTTTACATAATAAATCATTTATTTCCCATGCAATTTATCACGGTCTTCCACTCTATTATCTCCGTAAGATATAATGCCTCAAATGCAAAAAAATCTTCACATACTTTTTCAATCTGATGTGGATTTTCCCTCAAGAAGTTCCACTGTAAAGCTTTAGGAAGAAAATGCATTTCATACTCCTTACTTCCCCTTACTACTTCATCCACTTCTCTTTCACAAATTCCTCTTATTAAGTAATCATTTCTTAATTGTATTTGAATTTGCTGAAATGTTTCGCTACATTTCTTCAATTGAAGTAAACATGTAATATACGTTCGAAAAAGTTCATTATCATACCCACAACAGTTTATAATTCGATCGATTTCATTCATAATGTACGAGCCTTTTCTTCTATTTGTAATAACCACTTTTCCCGCTTCTCTCGTTTACTCGTTTTCACAGATTGAAAAACAGATCGTTTTATATCTCGAATGCCGCAAAAACGTAACACACCTCTCTTCATTATAATCCAATCTGCTGATCGATATAGTAATGCGACGTACCATAACGGTGAGTCTAACGTATTAATTACCCATGCCTTCTTACCTTTCAATAAGCCTTTCGGCAGGGCCCCTTCATATTTATAAGCAAATCCAGCTACGAAAATGCGATCAATAAACCCTTTTAAAATAGCTGGCATCCCCCACCACCATACTGGATATATAAAGAGAAGCGTATCTGCTTCTTCCACTAACGTTCTGTACCTGGCTGTTTCTTCTTCATTTACTAAATCACGTCTTTTCTTCTCTTCATTAAATACAAGGACTGGATCAAATTGCTCCTTATATAAATCAAGTACCGTAACTGAATGATTTGTTTCCTGTAGTCCTTTTTGCACATGATTTAAAATTGCCGCGTTAAAACTTGAAGGACTAGGATGAGCGTATACAATTAGTACATTCACTACAAAACAACTCCCTCTATAAGTTAAAGTTTCCCCTTCTTTAACATCTTCTCTACAATTTGTACGTTTTTTGAACTTTGCAATAAACGATTTAATACTGTGAGTAACTCTTCTTTTTCTAAATCTTTCAGTTTCTCCTTCACCGTACTCTCACCAGTGCCTTGAATATCATAAACAACTGCGGCCATATGTTTACAATAGTTTTCATATGGGCATTCGCAGCTACTTTCCGAAAAATCTTCCAGTTCAATCACTACTTCATAATTCCCTGCATTACCAGTCACAAACGCAAATACTCTATTATTATGTATTTCAACATCTTCTACATGTCCTTCTTCATAATATTCATAACCTCTATCAATAATGTGTTTCGGAATATACCTATATAACTCTTTTAATAAATAAGCGTACATAACAACACCTCTTCCTTTAATTCCCTTTTGACTTCTAGAGCCACTGCATGTTATTCTAATAACTGTCAAATAGCAAGTCTATATGACAAAACGACTGACACCTATTCGGCGAAGGTGTCTCTTTTCATTTGCAGCCGATATGAAGTGCCTCTTTCAGGCACATTCAATCTTTGACACTACACACTCAACACCATTCCCTGTATCAGGCTGCTTAAGCAGTCTTTTACTCTACATACTTCAAAAAAAGAGAGCTTAGCTCCCTTTTCTCGCCTTATAAAATACCCCTTTTTCCGTATAGAGATATTCATCAGCTAATGTAATTTTCCCATCCAGTTTCAGTTCATCTAATAGTCTTGATAAATAAAATTGATGTAACATCTTTTTCGTGAATTTTCCTTCATGATGCGAAACGATATGTTCTTGAATATCTAACAATGATATTGGCTTATCTTGCTCTATCATATATTCATAAACTGTACTACGCAGTTTTACGTATTTTTCGAGTGTCACAGTAATGCGCAACCCCTTTCTTCTTAATGTAAATTTTCGTAATCGGTTTTTTTGCAATAAAAAAACCTCTCCGATAAGAAGAAGTTACGTATATATCTTCGTCTTATCTCCCAGAACAAATTTGTTCTGCTGGAATTAGCACCTGCATCGCGGTTGCTGGGTTTCATCGGGCCAGTCCCTCCACCTCTCTGGATAAGAAAATATTCACTTAATTCTTACTATACGTAATTTCATATCAATTGTCAAACAAATATAACAAATTATATTTTCTTCTTTACTGTTCATACTATACATATATGAATATGCAAGGAGGATTATGAAATGCACGAAAATGCCCGCGGATATGTCCAAGACTCTTTTCAATCATTACAAGAAGCAAAACAATGTTTAGAAGCAGCACTACAGACTGTTGAAAAAGATTTTAATCGCGCTCGTATTGAACAATCTCTTTATGCAATCGAACAAGCTATTCAACGCTGTGACTACACCGTTCACATTTTAGAACAAGATTGAAAAAACTTCCCATCATAAGGTGGGAAGCTTTTTCAAATGGCATACTTCATAATTATTGCCGTTATGATTAAAAAATATACAGAATTCACAATTTCTAAAATCCCTACTTTTATAATAGAAATTTTTTTGCCATACAATATAATGGCTCGAATGACACTTGGTATAAAAATAAGGGAGCACCACGGATTAATAGCAAATACGATGACCGTTAACATGATATGATAACCCCAAGATATATAACGATACTTCGGATTATTTTTCTCACGTATCATCGTTTTCACATAAAACGTACTTCCTAAAAAATATAAAAATGAAATAAGCGCAATAAATAATGCTGTTTTATCTATCAGTTTCATTGAAAAATAATAACTAACTAAACCACCTATACAGAAAACAATAATTGCACTAACGTCATTTAATAATGCTCTTTCATTTTTTTGACGAGCGTAATACATATTTACTATAAAGAGTGGAATCATGACTATTACGAATAAAAGAATGCGCCATTCATATAATAGAGAAATCATCCCAAATATGAACGCAATAATAAAATATACAATTGAAGCATGTAAATACTCTTTTTTCCGTTTTTGTTTTATGTACATAAGAAATGGATACGTAGCTAAATAGATAAAGAACCAAGCTAAAAACAATGGAATATGATACATAGTAGGTTTCCCAAGTATGACACTTAATAGAAATGGTATAACAAGCATCGCCCATGCACCATGTTGCTTCGGAATAACTAACTTCATTAACTATACACCTCCCTTTTGAAAATAATTCTCACCTACTATTATACAAATAATTTTATATAGTAACGGATATATATTGGACTATTTTTTGACAATAAAAAATGCTCCTTACAATATGTAAGAAGCATGAAAGAGGCAAACGAATATGTAAGTCGCGACCCTACCTTATATGAGTATGCTTTTCTATACCATGTTATGCTCATCTAATATGCCATATTTCTTTTTAAATCTTGTAAGAATCGTAATCCAAGACGTACTAAATAATAGTAAGAAAACAACATTCGAAATGGCATGGCTCAAATCGAAATAAAAACTTGCGATATAATACGAAATGACTGTTTCCCACGTTGCCTCTCGTATAAAACCGAGAAGTCCCCAGAAATTCATAATCCAGCCAAATAAAAATCCAACAAACAATCCGTATAGTAGTCTTCCCCATAGCTTTTTCATTAAAAACGTATTACGTAATAATCCAGCTATAAAACCAATCATACCCCATGAAAACATTTGCCACGGCGTCCACGGACCTTGCCCTAAAAAGATATTAGACACAATCGCCGCTGTTGCCCCGATCATAAATCCAGTTTCACTTCCGAACACGATTGCAGAAACGATAATAACAAAAGAAGTTGGTTGTACACTTGGTAAAATAGAAAATGGTACTCTGCTTACTGCTGCAATTGCCGCTAACACAGCAACGAGAACAATTTCACGTGAAACAAATGCCTTTCTTTCAAAGCGGATATAGAACGGTAACATAATAACGACTAATAAAAACAAACTACTTAACATGTAATACCCATCCATGATAAGTGTAGTAAAGAGTAATGTGCCTATTATTACTGCAAAAATACATATTATGAATGCAACATATCGTTTGGACACGCTTCGTACACATCCTCCCACGTTAATGCATATGGCAATTGTTTTCGAATGAATCGATTGATAGATGTTGTATAAAAGAAGTTGCCACTAAAAAATTCTTTCGGTGCATCATTCATAATAACTGCTCCGTCAAATAACATCATACATTGATCAACGTATTTCGCTGCAAACTCAATATCATGCGTTGCCATTACAATTGTTGTACCTTCTTTTTGCAGTTTTCTAAATAGCTCTCCTACTCTTTCTTTCTTCCACGGATCTAGTCCCTTTGTCGGTTCATCTAGTAATAATAACGCCGGCTTTGATAATAACGTTGTACATAATGCAAGTAGTTGTTGCTCTCCCCCGCTACAATCATGTGGATGGCGTTCTTTAAGTGCATATAGCCAAAACTTTTTAAGCTGATGTTCTGCTATTTCTTTTCCTTGTTCTCCATATAATTCACGTGCTCGTTCATACACCTCGCCCCACACTGTATCAAATGTAAAATGATAATACGGATGCTGTGATACATACCCAATACTTTTAAATCGTTCTTTCGAATCAATTTTATGTATCACTTTCCCATTCCACTTTACTTTCCCTCTTCTCACTTTTTGTAACCCTGCTAAAATCGTTAACAGTGTAGACTTCCCTGTACCATTTTTTCCAACGAGAGCTACCCATTTTCCTTTTTCAATCGATACTGTTAAATCTCGTAAAATGAGCGGACTATTCTTTTCATATTGGAACGAAATATGCTCGGCACTTAAAATGACTTCTTGCTTTTCACTTTGTACTATTGGCTCATTTACATATGATATCGCTGAAAAATCATTCATTTTCATTTGTGCTTCTCGCACTGTAAACGGAATATCTTTCGCATTCCACTCTAAAAACAATCTTGGAATTTGCGGAATAAATGGACGGAACTTTTCTACTTCCCACATATTTGCTACAACCGTTTTCGGACTACCGTCATACACGATTTGGCCGTTACTCATACAAATAACGCGCGTTGCAAGTGGTATCACTTCATCTAAGCGATGTTCACTTAAAACGATCGTAATTCCAAGTTCTTCGTTAATACGTTTTAACAATCCTAAAAACTCTTTCGCAGCAATTGGATCTAATTGTGCTGTCGGTTCATCTAATAATAATAACTTTGGCTGCATAACTAATACCGCAGCTAAATTGACAAGTTGCTTTTGTCCACCAGATAACGTATGAACAGATTGGTGCAATAAATCTTGAAATCCTAAGAAGCTAATAAGCTCTGCTATTCGTTTTTGAATAATATGTGATGGTAACCCGATATTTTCTAAAGAAAATGCTAATTCTTGAATGACCGTATCCATTACGAGCTGATTTTCTGGATTTTGAAATACCATTCCAATTTCTTGGGCAGATAACAAATCCGGTACATTTTCTAATAAAGTACCATCATAATATGTATCCCCAGTACGCTTACCAATTGGAAGTAATTCCTTTTTAAAATGTTTTAATAAAGTCGTCTTCCCGGACCCTGATCCGCCGGCAAGTACAATAAACTCTCCTTTTTGAATAGAAAGAGAAATATGCTGTAACGCATATTCGTTTTCATCAGCATATACAAATGATAAATTGTTTATTTCTGCATGCGCCACCATAACCATTCCCTTCCTTCCATTATGATTGGTAAACTAATAAACATCGTAAATACGCCGAACATCATTCCATCGTATTGCTGAAATAATATAGATTCAACTCTCGGATAAATGATTAACTTTCCTCCGCCATACGTACTACATATAATAGCAACTATAAATAGAATACTTAAATAACTGAGAGTGTACCAATCGCGTTTTTCCATTCTATACCGAATATATGTCGTACGCTTCGTTACACCAAATCCACGCGCTTGCATAGAATCTGCTGTTTGCAGTGCATCTTCTAACGAACAAATTAATAGTACTTGCAACAATTGCATACCATTTTTAACCCGTTCCACTATGGAACCTGCATCTACTTGTACACCTTTTGTCTTTTGGACGAGTGTTATTTTCTGTAATCGCCTCATAAACAAAGGAACAAACCTCACCGTAATCATCGTTAACAATGCTACTTTCGGTGAAATTCTAGAAAACAAATATAAAAATTTATGACTTGAAATAATATCATTATACGAAGCAAACGTAAACATAATCGCAACTAGTAATAACCCCATTACTACTCCAAACATGATCGCCTCAAGCTTAATACGGCTATCACCTAACCAAAATAATGTAGTTCGACCTCTATGCGTTAATAACGAATTAAATAAAATGACCATCAAAAAGAAAACGATTGTGCTCGGTAACATCTTTCTTATCTTTTCGCTATTCCCTTGCATCACATTGATTATAACAATTAATAGTATTGCTCCAATTAAAAAAAGAGGATGAAGACACATCATACATAGTATCATCACCCCGATATAATAGAAAAAATTCACAAAAGGATGTAAAGAAGAAAAACTTATTTTCATAGTCCTTTACCGAATACCTTTCTTATTTTAATACATACACCCACTCAATTGTATCTCCTGGCTTCACTGTAACTACACCTGCACTATGGTTTGGAAACGCACCGTTCACACGATATTTCCATCCACTAGTATCTGTAATATCTTTTTCATATAAATCATTAATACCTTTTACGTAAATATCACCTTTAGATCCACTCGCATCCACATCTAATCCTGTACGCTGCAATACTTTATAAACAGTATCACCTTCTTGTACATCAACCTTTTTCGCAGCTAATAAGTATCCTTCATTACCTTTTACTGAGATAGTGACTTGTTTTGCTTTAGGTTCTGGTGGTACTGGTGGTACTGGCTTTGGTGGTGGTACCGGTGTTGGCGGAGTTGGTACACTATTGTTCTCTTCTGGATTTTTCTTTTGCTCCTGCTTCGGTGTTTCTTTCGGCTGATTCACAACCTTAGCTTCTTCTTTTACTTCTGGTGCTTTCGGTTGTTGCTGCTGTTGTGGTTTTTCTTCTTGTGCTTTTTGTTGTTCTGGTTGTTTATTAACAGCAGGCTGTTCCTCAGGTTTCTCTTCTTTCTTTACTTCCGGTTGTGCCTGTGGCTTTTCTTCTTTCGGCTTCTCTTCTACTTTTTGTTCTTGTTTCTCTTTTTGCTCTTCTTGCTTATTTTGCTCTTGTTCAGCTTGTTTTTCTTCCGGTTTTTCTTCCGGTTTCGCTTCATCTTTTTTCTCTTCTTGTTTTGCTACCTCTTCTTGCTTTGGTTCTACTTTCTTCTCAGGCTTTACAGCTGCCTCTTCACATCCGGCAAGTAGCCCAAGTGAAAGCAGTAAAGAAATAAACCATTTCACCTTACTCATGTTGTCTCTCACCTTTCATATTAAAAATTAGGAGCAAATGATTGCTCCTAATTTTTGTTAAGCTGCTTTACGTCTCCATAATACATATGCAGAAGCAATACATAATACACCCATACCTACTTCTGTCGCTGCACTATGAGAAGATGCTCCTGTTTTTGGTAACGTGCTACCGTTTCCTGACTTTTTGCTTTTAACCGGTTCGTTATCAACAACAACTTTTAAAGTGTCATCTTTCGTTTCTTGTTGTACTTGTTTTTGTTCTTTTTGCTCTTGTGGTTGTTCAGTAACTTCTTTTTCTACTACAACATTTTCTGAATCCACATTTGGTTTCGTATCGATTTCAGGAACAGATACATTTGACCAGTCATAAATCGATTTCCCAAGATCTTTAAACTGAAGTAAAGCTAATAATGCTTGCTCTGTAGCCATTCCGCTACCGTTTTGATCGCCTGGTAACCATTTAAATTCACCATTTGGAAGTTGATATGATAATAGGTTTTGCATTGCCTTATGAAGACGATTTTGATCTACATCTTTAACAAGCGATAATCCAATAATTGCTTGCGCAGTACTATTTGAATTTTCTTGTCCATCCGCTGAAAAACCACCATTTTGCAGCTGTTCATTATATAAATACGCAACAGCTTTTTGTATAGCTGGTTTCACATCTTCACGGTCTTGATAAGGAGCTAATGCTGATAAAACCATACCTGTTACATCAACGCTACTCGCACTGTCTTTACTGCTTGCACTATCATAAGTCCAGCCGCCATCTGTATGTTGTGCGTTTAAAAGTGCATCTACTAAAGCAACTCGATTCCATTTTGAATTCACTGGCACTTCATATTTCTTCGTATCAAATGCAAGTAAAGCAAATGTATAACCTGTAACAGAATTCACTTTATCTGATTCGTACAATTTTTGAACTAAATTATGTTCGCCTACCTTTGTTGGGTCTGCATTCATGGCATTCATCATAATAATCGTTCTAGCTAAATCTGTCGCTGAAAAACGATTAACGCGCTTTTCTACCTTTTCAGTTACAGCCTTAACATAATTTAATTTCGCTTCGATTGGTATATCCTTTCCAGAACGAGAAAGACCTAACGCTACCCAATCACTTTCAATTCCATCTTGTAACATCTTTTCAGATGTCTTAGAGATCGCGTCATTTACTTGTGCTGCTGGAACTTGAATGTTTTCTTGCTTTGGTTGTTCTGGTTTTTCTTGTTTTGGATCATCCGTCTTTGGTTCTTCTGGTTTTTCTTGTTTTGGATCATCTGTTTTTGGTTCTTCTACAGTTTTACAAGTACCAAATTTATCTAATGTTTGTTGTAATGTTTCTTGACTCATATTGTTCCAATCTGAAACAAATCGGAAAACAACAACATCTCCAGATTTTAATTTATAACTATCCGCTCCAACTTCTGCAGATTGATCATTTACATCATATAGCCAGCCGCTTGTAGCCCCAGCCATTAAGCCGTCAATGCCTTTTACATACGTTCCAAACGACATCGTTTCAGCTTCTACTTTGTCCCCCATGACTTTTTGCAGCAAGCTTAAAGCTGTTTCCCCATCTTTAATTTGCTCTTCTTTCGGACATAACATAATGCCCTTTTGTGATTCACCAATAATTGCAAGTTTTGCTGTATTTCCTTCAGCAAACGTAATATGTACTGTATTCGCAAAAGAAACAAATACAAGTGTAACTGCCATTAACGACGTAAGCAGCCATTTTTTTAACATTGCCATCCCAAAATTTCCTCCCTTACTACTATTCACACAAAAAAAGGCCCTTCAAGGGCGTGCAATTGACACTCTTTTTTTGTAAGTGTCGAACAAACTGTGCAACACCTCCGACCCGCATCATTCGCGGCTATATTTGTATAGGAAAAATAATTTTGTTCATGAACGTATCATTGTGATAACATTCACTTTTCTAGGCACAACTTACTTCCATTTAAGTTATCGTAAAACGATAAACCTATACATTCTGTTAATTTTAAATTTCTGTATTATTTTACTATTGACAAAGAATTTTGTCCATGCTTTATCGGATTTATTTTCTAAGAATAGTAACTTACTAACCTTTAACGATGCAAACTCTTTTCACTAATAATGACGCCATCTTCATCCGCATATACATATTCATTCGGCTTCCATTCTACTTGTCCAAATTGCAATGAAATATTCTTCTCGCCTTTCCCTTCTTTTACACTTCTATTTGGCATCGTTCCTAACGCTAAAATACCAATATTAATATTCTTTAGTTCACTAGAATCACGAACATATCCATTTACAATAATCCCTGCCAGCTTTCTTTTCTCCGCAATAGCTGCCAAATTATCACCAAGTAACGCACAATTCGTAGACGCACCGCCATCAACAACTAATACCGTTCCTTCTGGTAGTGTTTGCAATCCTTCTTTCACTAGTACATTATCATCCTTCACTTTCACCGTTGCAATTTTCCCGTGAAATTGTTCTTTCTTCCCAAAAGATCGAAAAGACTGACGACATATTTGCAATTCTTTTTCAAACTCATCACATAAATCCGTAGTTTTCCACATTTTTCCCCCTCTTTTCCTTATTCTTTCTATTTAACATATTCTTGGATTATTTTCGTTTCCCTGTCTAATGTTGCAAGAATTTGTATGTGCGGGAAAAGGACAGAAAAACTATTGCCTTACGAAGCCACCTTTATTATAATCTATTTCACAGATAAATTTCAGAATATTAAAAATTAATTAAGTGAAAAAGGAGGGGTTTTATGCAATTACAAACTGAAGTAAAAAAACAACCTAGTAAACGAAAGTTTAAAATGCCTGATGCGTATGTACTACTATTTTTTATTGCTTTACTATGTGCAATAGCTACTTATTTCGTTCCTGCTGGAGAATTTAAAAGAGTTACAAACGGGACTGTCACAACGACAATACCAGGAAGTTATCATTCTGTTCCACAATCGCCAGTAGGATTTGTTTCTTTTTTTACCGCTATTGAAAAAGGAATGACACTTGCTGCTCCGATCATCTTCTTAATTTTATTTACGGGTGGCGCTATTGCTATTCTTGAAAAAACAGGTGCTCTTGACGGTTTAATCTATCATGTTATTAACAAATTTCGTAATCAGCAATTACTTTTCATATGTATTGTCGCCGCACTCTTTTCCATTCTCGGAACGACTGGCATTATCGTTAACTCAGTTATCGGCTTTATCCCTATCGGCATCATCGTTGCCCGCACATTAAAATGGGACGCTATCGTCGGCGTAGCCATTATTTATTTAGGTACTTATGCTGGTTTTAATGCTACTATATTATCTCCTTCACCTTTAGGCATTTCACAAAAAATCGCGGAACTCCCAATGTTTTCAGGAATTGGTTTACGCACAGCAATTTATATCTCTTTTTTACTTGCTACCATTCTATATATTAATTGGTACGTAAAACGCTTAAAAAATTCGAATAAAGGAAGCATACTCGGAGATAACTGGTTTCCAAGTAATGCTCTTTCAAGTGAAAAAGAAGCGCAGAAAACAGAAGTTCCTTGGACAATACGTCATAAATTAATTTTACTCGTTTCAGCTTTATCATTAATTGCATTTTTAATCGGCGCTTTTCGTCTACATTGGACAGACGCAGAAATGACTGCTACTTTTATTTTCATCGCAATTACAGCTGGAATAATAGGTGGTATGAAAGCAAACGATATCGCTTCTACTTTTCTAGCAGGCTGCCAAAATCTCATATACGGTGCTTTGATCGTCGGAATGGCTCGTTGTATTTCAGTCATTTTAGAACAAGGAAAATTACTTGATACAATCGTTAACCAACTCGCACAGTCTCTCGAAGGACAAAGCCCGGTATTTGGCGTAATCGGTATGTATGTAAGTAGTGCCGCATTACATTTCCTTATTTCATCCGGTACAGGTGAATCTGTTATTTTTATTCCGATATTAGCTCCGTTAGCTGATTTCATGCACATTACACGCCAAGTTACAGTACAAGCTGTTATGCTCGGCGAAGGTGTAGTGAACTGCCTCAATCCAACTTCCGGTGTTTTAATGGGCGTTCTCGCAGCGAGCGGTATTTCTTATGGAAAATGGATTCGATTTATGGCTCCACTTGCATTCATTTGGTTTATTATTGGACTTATTTTTCTTATTGTTGGCGTGAATATTGAGTGGGGACCGTATTAAAACTATGAAACTTTCTCCCTATTATTTCACCGTTATCTTATAATAATGAAAAAAAGGATTGATTATAGTAATCAATCCTTTTCACTTGCATCTCTCAAAGCTAAATCTCTGCAGCTAATAAATTGTACTCATTGTCAAAAGAAGCATGGATTCTATGGCCACCAAATACATCTCCATCATTGTATTCACAATATATATCATTTTCTCTCATTACAATGTCCATAAGAGTAATAGATTGCTCAAATGTTTCTTTCGTCATATCATATTCTCCTGCATCTACAGCATCCCAATCTAAATGTTCATCATTCTCATCATATTCAGGCCAAAAATCATTTTTATACTCTATTAATTCTTCCGCTATAGCAAGCTTAGCTTTTTTATCAAATTCCTCTAAACATACATAAAGCTTTTCTGCTCTTTTCAGCATTTCATGTACTTGTACACGCTCATTTCTAACATCCAATTCCCAATGTACTTTTCCTTCGTTTTGTTCATATGTATGTAAAGTTTCATTAAAGATAAACATTCCAATCAATTCACTATTTATTGATTTTTCCATGATTTCATTTCCTTTCTATCCCTGAAAAAGAAACTTTAATTAGTTTGATAGACATGGGACTGAACTCCTAATGCTTTATTTTTATGCTGACTTTTTTCATGAAATAAAACTCAGTTATCAGTCTAAACCATTTTTTAGATTTAACAATAATATGTGTGCATTTGTAAAATTCCAATTAAGTTTGTTAAAAATGAAAAATTCTGAAGTTAGTATTTTATTAAATTTTATTTCAACCCAATAGCATTTTTATCCTTCAAATAGCCCCTTTTATTCTAATTTCTGCATTTCTTTCAGCCGTTCTATATCCTTTTCTGAAGCCTTTTCTATTTTATACAATTCATAGCTACCCTTTATCTCATTTATCACTACAAATTCGATTTCATTCCGAACATAGCTTTTCGTTTTTCCTTTTTTATAACCAATAACATTATCTAATATAGTTTCCCCACTATCTTTTTTATATAAATTATAGCTAACAGGTGGACGACCAATTACATACTTATTATCAGAAAATCCGACTATATCATCCCTTCCTAATCCTGTCGAAGCACTCCAGACAAACATAATCTGAAATATAGAATAAACAACAATACCGCATAAGAAAAAAAATAGGATTGATTTAAAAAATAACTTTACAGGCATGCTTCTCAAAAGACATTCCCTCCAATTTCACCTCAGGATAGCAAGAACAATACGTGAATTTTGTATGCTAAGGCACCAAAGTTTTTATAATGTTCCACAGCTAGTTTAAATAGTGCATCCTTACCTCAAAAACTATCGTAGAGAGTAGCTCAGCTTATGACCTTTCTCCCAAAATAAATACATAACTTTATTAAAACTAATCTTTCTACCCATTAACCACACCCCCGTATTATATATTTTAGTATAAATATTTTGGAACGATAAGCCCGCAAAATATTTTGAAATTAAATCTTCCGTTAGAGGGCGCTTTAAAGGTTTATATAAATGTATTAATAATAATCAAAAACACTTGAAGTTGACGTTGGGTCATTTTATATACTGTTAAGTAGCTACTATTTAGCAATTTCATAAAAGAAATTAGAAAAATAGGAGGTTTTCATATGAAACAGGGCGATATTATTATTTATGGATGTGTCATTATAGGTGCAGGTATTGGACTGCTACTGGATCATGGATTTCCTGGTGCACTAATTGGATTAGGAGCAGGCTACTTACTTAAAAATCCTCTTAGTAAAGAAGGTTAGAAGCGAAATAAGAAAATAATCGTTAAAGATAAAATCTTAACGTACAGAAAGGTAGGTTTATCAGTTGATACACATTAATAAAGTTGCAGAACTGACAGGCGTTACAGTAAGAACACTGCGTTATTACGATAAAATCGGATTATTAAAACCAGCATCCAAAACAGAGGGTGGCCATCGTTTATATACAAATGAAGAAATAAAAAAACTTCAGCAAGTTCAATTTTTAAAAAAGGTTGGATTTCCGTTACAAGAGATTAAACATATGCTCGACTTCAATGAGTGGGATTGGTCGGATAGTTTAAAGAGCCAATTATCTTATGTAATAAATGAGCAGAAAAATTTAAAGAAAATAGAATTATCCTTACGAGAAATGATAAATGGAATTGCGTTAGAGGGAGAAGAAAGCTGGATCGCGATTCAAAAAATCATGCAATTATCCAGCAAAGATAAAGAAATACAACAGTATTATCGCGAATCTGTATTTAAAGAAAAAGAAATAAAACTATTGGAAAAGGTTCCTAAAATGGCAAGTGACTGTTCTGATTCACTCGAATGGATTGCTCTCATCGGCCAGTTAAAGCGTTATATGAAGGATGGCCCAAAAGCAACGAAAGTTCAAAATATCATAAGACGAATGGAGGAAAAACGCTTAGAAGAATTTGAAGGTGAGGATGAATTTCTAAATAAGCTTTGGGAGATAAGGATGGCTCCCGAACAATCAGAGAAACTTAGTTTATATCCAATCGATCAAGATGTGCTTCAGTTTATGAACGAGGCATATGCCATTTTTATGACTAAAAAAAATAATCCTGAGCCGGAATAAGGGGGAAAGCACAATGGGTACAGAGCAACTTCTCCTAATAGGCGGATTAGCTATATTAGACACGCTAAGCCCTACTACAATAGGAGTAACAATATATCTACTTTTAACAGATAAAGAGCGTCTCACGAAACGTTTATTCGTTTATTTATTGACGGTAGCAGGATTTTATTTTGCTGTTGGCGTTTCACTCATGTTAGGATTAGATTTTTTGTTTAAGTTTATTTCTAGCTTATTTCAAAACCGAATCGTAAGCTGGTCGTTCTTCATTATTGGTGTCATATTATTCATTGCAAGCTTCTATATTCCACCTAAGAAAAATTCAGAGATCCCTTCACCAAAAACAAAAAGTATTTTTTCAATGATTGCACTAGGATTCACTACTACATTAATTGAAGCGGGTACTGCATTTCCTTATTTTGCGGCAATTGGCATACTTACTACTTCTAATCTATCATGGATAGAATGGTCTTCTATTTTAGCGGGATACAACTTTATTATGGTATTGCCCTCTCTCGTACTGTTTCTCTTCTATCTCCTATTTGGTCGGTGGATGCAAAAACCTCTCGAGAAGCTTCGAATGAAAATTGCTAATAGTACAGGATCGGCTCTATCATGGATTATGTGTATAGTTGGCTTCCTCCTAATATTAAATAGCCTGGATTATTTATAGGGTGTTTATAGAACCTACAATCAGGGGAATATGTTTGAAACTACAGAAGTACTTACACCTACTATTCCCCCACACCAGTCCGTCTTTTACAGGCAGTTACTCTCCCTTCCATCTTCCTCATATTCACCTAATTTTGATGTAAGAGTCCTACTACCGGGGATAAAATATGATTCCAGCCAATTTATAATTATTTCTTCCAGCTCTGGATGAAGTGGCTTTCTTGACCCTTCTTCATAATTCTTTTTAAAATCTAATGCTTTAAACTCACCTTCAAAAACTTTCAAACTATGATCCATATTTTTTATTACATATACTTCAGAATCACCTTTCACATAATCACTGATCCGCTTAGCTCTTCCAGGGTCAGCCTGAATATCTTTATCACCAGCGATAGCTAGTACTGGACATGTTACTTGTTGTAAATCTTTATAAATATCATGCTGAAAATGCTCTCTAAACCATTTTGCATTCATCGGTTTAAAACCAACTTTAATCGTATCTTTTTCTGTATTCATCATTTTCTCTTTTATTTTTTCCATCTGCTTTTCTCCACGTTTCTCCACATTGAGAAGACGCATTAATTTTCCTTTTATTCCTTTCTGCTCTTTTAGCTCTTTATAAGCAATTTCTCTTTGTCTTTTCGTAGCTTCTTCTAATGATTCCGCAGCTCCTGTAAGAAGGATGAGTCCATTAACTGGTGTTCTTGCATTTACTACAGTTGCCAACATACAACCTTCACTATGACCAGCTAAAACGATATTTTCTGGATCAACAAATGGTTGTTCTTTTAAATACGTAATCGTAGACTCTATATCACTAACTAAATCCCACATTCCAGTCTTCAGAAATTCTCCGTCACTCTTTCCTACTCCGCGCTTATCAAAGCGGAGCGTCACTACACCCTGTCCCGCTATTACATGCGCTAAATCTTTATATATGTTCGCCTCAAGCTTTAGCGGTACGATTGTTCCATCACGGTCAATTTCTCCAGATCCCGCGATAATAACAACAGCCGCATACTTCCCGTCAGCTTTCGGTTTAGTGAGTGTACCTTGCAAAGTAAACTCACTATTGATCGCTACTTCATATTCATCAAAAGTCATCATTTTGTCCTCCTATTCTTTTATATCCAATTTAAATTTCAAACTCGTTATTATATTTTTATACTCTCTTACATCTTTCATTGGAGCAAAAACTGGATTCTCTGCAATACTTTGTAACATACTTCGCTTTATAATCTCTTCATTTCTAACTGTTTTAGCGCCGAGCGGAAACTCTGCAAACCATTCATCAATCGCATCAAAATAGGAATCCCCATGTAAATGTAGACTATTTACTGTAAAGCTCGCCGCACAAACCGCTGCATATTTCCGTAACATTTCTAATGCTCTTTCAAAATTGCCTTGCATACAATATACTTGCGCAGCAGCATAGTATACTTTTAAAGTCATATTAGGATGTAATGTTTCTATTTCATATATATCTATTAACATAAAAGCTCTATTCAAAATCACCTCTACTTTTTCAACGCTTGAGGCATTTACTACTACATAATTCGGTATTGTCGCAACGAGTTGTATTAAATGTTGATACATACTAATTTGCATTATTTCATTCGCCTTTTTAGTATTTCCAAGCATTTGATACGCCTGTGCGATTAAATCTTCCTCTGGAACGTTAGGACGTATCGTTTCACCAAGCAATTGCAATACTTCATTCGGTTTATTGAGTATAAGATAGCAAGTTGCTTGAAACGATACCGCCTCTTTCACAAGAGAAACATCATCACTTTCTTCCTGAACCCTGCTAAAGAGATTCATTGCTTCTTCTAAAATTTCAATTCTTCTATCCGTGTCCTCCGTTAACATGTGATGATTAATAAAAAGTATTCCTATTTGAATTAATAATGGAAAACAAGAATAATATTTTTTTATGATTTTCCTGCACTCCATCATTACTTCATCAAATGGTTTTTCACTAAAAGCTTCCGCTAGTCTATGATATAAATTTTTAATATCTTCCTGTTCCATTTGCGGTTTATAACTGATTAGTTCATCTATACTTAGGTTAAAGTACGATGCTAGCAGTGGTAAAAATGTAATATCCGGATAACTCTGCCCCGTCTCCCATTTGGAAACAGACGCCTTCGTAATACCGATATACGCCGCTAACTCTTCCTGTGTAATTCCCTTTTCTTTTCTCTTATCCGCAATTACTTTATGAATGTTTATCTCCTTCACATCATCACCTCATACTTTTATTATATGCTTTTATTTCACACAAAATATGGATTTAAAGTCGACTTTCGTTAACAAAATCAACTGTTAGGAAACATGTCTCTAAAATCAAAGGCAGGGACATATTTGATATGTCCCTGCCTTTTTATTGTGGGGTACCGATACATGGCCATCTAGCTAAGATTGGGTATTTCTTGAACCCCTATTAAACACTCTCCCGTCACTTGTCTATCTTTAAGAGTAACTCTGCTTGTTTATTTAAAGTCCTCGCACCGAGGCTTTGTCGTCCCCAAAAATCCAAACAAACGATTCAGATTATATGTTTATATCAAACTGAACATTCAATCTTTATTTGGTTTATCCAGTTTGTAAATAAAAAAGGATAATCCGCCCTCATAATGGACTAACTATCCTATAAATCTTTATCTAAATTAAATAAAACTAGAACTTCTTTCCCTATGTATCATTATTTCGTTATCTCACCAAACTGCGCTCTCGTCACTTTCGCCAAGTCATCCACTTTAAGCTCAATTTGTATACCGATTTTCCCGCCGCTTACAATGATCGTTTCAAGCGATTGGGCGCTTTCATCGATACATGTAGAAAATAACTTTTTCATTCCGACTGGTGAACAACCGCCTCGAATATATCCTGACACTTTCGTAATATCTTTTACAGGAATCATTTCAATTTTCTTTTCACTTACTGCTTTTGCGGCAGCTTTTAAATTTAGTTCCTCATCTACCGGGATGATAAACACATGATAATTTTTACTATTTCCTTGAGCGATTAACGTTTTATATACTTCTCTCACTTCTCGTCCAATTTTCTCGGCTACTGATACGCCATCAATTTTTCCATCGTCTGGATCATATGACATCATCGAATATTCAATTTTTTCTTTATCTAATATTCGCATCGCATTTGTTTTATCTTTTTTCATAACGTTCTCCTTAAAAAGTTATTTCATATTATTAAGTTTTATTATACACCCTTTTCCATTTCTCCTACATAACTTCACGTATTTTTCAAAACTAAAAATATTGATAATTCAAAAATCATCTGATATAATTTGGAAAAACTTATGTTAAGGAGAGATTTGTAATGCAAAATTTTAATACTTCTTTCCAACTTCATCATCATACGTAACGCCGTGTATCCGAAGAAAAATTTTTCTTCGTGGGTACAGGGCTTTTCCTGTTGACCCACGAAGCGTTCATAAAGCTATGTGGGTATTTTTATACCTGCATAGCTTTTTTTAATTTAAAAAGGAGTGATTACAATGGAAATGAGAAATGTAAAAGGAACGAAAGACTATTTACCAGAGGAACAAGTACTACGAAATAAAATTAAAAGAGCGTGCGAAGACACGTTTGAACGATACGGATGTAAACCGTTAGAAACGCCGACATTAAATATGTATGAGCTTATGTCTTACAAGTACGGCGGTGGTGATGAAATATTAAAAGAAATATATACACTTCAGGATCAAGGAAAACGCGCACTTGCCTTACGTTACGATTTGACAATTCCATTCGCAAAAGTTGTGGCAATGAATCCAAACATACGCCTTCCTTTTAAACGGTATGAAATTGGGAAAGTATTTCGAGATGGCCCTATTAAACAAGGGAGATTTCGTGAGTTTATACAATGTGACGTTGATATTGTCGGTGTTGAATCTGTCATGGCAGAAGCGGAACTTATGAGCATGGCGTTTGAACTGTTCCGAACGTTAAACTTAGAAGTAACGATCCAATATAATAACCGAAAATTGTTGAACGGTATTCTCCAGTCTATTAACATCCCTACTGAACGAACGAGTGACGTCATTTTATCATTAGACAAAATCGAAAAGATTGGGATTGATGGTGTACGGAAAGATGTACTTGAGCGCGGAATTTCTGAAGAAATGGCTGATACGATATGTAATACCGTATTATCTTGTCTACAGCTTTCAATTGCTGACTTTAAAGAAGCTTTCAATAATCCACTCGTTGCAGATGGGGTAAACGAATTACAACAATTACAGCAATATTTAATCGCTCTTGGAATAAATGAGAATACGATATTTAATCCATTTTTAGCACGAGGACTCACAATGTACACAGGTACTGTATATGAAATCTTTTTAAAAGATGGCTCGATTACATCTAGCATCGGTAGCGGTGGTCGTTACGATAATATTATTGGAGCATTCCGTGGCGATAACATGAACTATCCAACAGTCGGTATTTCATTCGGTTTAGACGTTATTTATACAGCACTATCACAGAAAGAAACAGTATCATCTACAGCGGATATATTTATCATCCCGCTCGGAACAGAATTACAATGCTTACAAATCGCTCAGCAATTACGTTCTACCACTTCCTTAAAAATCGAACTCGAACTAGCGGGACGCAAATTAAAACGCGCCCTTAATTATGCAAATAAAGAGAATATCCCTTATGTGCTTATTATTGGGGAAGAAGAACTTAGTACAGAAACTGTTGTGCTGCGGAATATGAAGGAAGGTAGTGAGGTAAAGGTTCCGCTTTCTTCTTTAAAAGACAATACACTAAATAAGTATTTTAATACGCCTACTACGTTATGATTGTGAAGTGTCTTCAAAATGTAAATGTTAAAATAAAAAACTCCATTAAAAATAATGGAGTTTTTTCGCACAATTTAATTTTGTTTAAATATAAATGTCTGTTTATACTTTCTTTCCGCCTCACAGTCTTTTTGTCCATTTTCCAACACTTTAGAAGGCTTTTCTTGCCAAGTTATAATAACTTCAAGTTCATTAGACTGAACGGATATAGGAAAATTCGCATGATTAAAAGCAATTTCTTTACTTAACACATGATCTTTTTTAGAAGTGAAAAGTTCATACTTCGTTCGAGAATGTGGTTCATTTCGAAATACTTCAACGGTTACATGATAAGCGTCCTTCCCAATATCTTGAACCTCGAAACCATACGTATCAAAAACATCCTTTTTAGATGTAACTAAACTAGTTTTTTTATCAGGTTTCTTAATTTCTATTTTCCATCGATCTGACGTTTGAGAAACCGGCAACTGCTTTGGAGAAAAAGCATGAACAGTGAAAGAACTTCCAATTACGAAACAAAATATACAAAAGAAAGAAAAAAGTACTTTTTGCATTAGTATAACCTCCATTGTTTTAAGTTTTGAATTACTGTTCCCTAAAAGCAATGGATGTATTATGTATTAAACTAAAAGCGCCTTCCTACCATTATAGAATTACGTATACAAGTTTTTATATAGATGAGAGCAACTCAATAATTAGTTTACATAAAATAATTACACTCTACTCAAAACTACGCGTATTTAATATATTTGTGAAATTTGATAATAACCACCTGAAAACGCCAATAAAAAGAGGAATCAGCAGTGCAATAATATTATTTCTTAACATCACTTCTCATCCGTTCTCTCTACTATACCAAATTCAACTATTTACTATTATTTTGTGCATTCCTACTCTCCAAAACTTTCTCCATATTATGAGTCGCCCACTCCATCATTAATAGAATCATTGGACGAAGTGATTCACCAAGCTCCGTTAGCGAATATTCTACTTTTGGAGGTACTTCACGGTACACTTCACGATGTATAATGCCATCCGCTTCGAGTTCCCTTAGCTGCAATGTTAACATTCTTTGTGTGATATTAGGTTTTAATCTTTTTAATTCATTAAACCTCTTTGTACCATCTAATAAATGATACAAAATAACTCCTTTCCATTTTCCGCCAATAACCTCAACCATAGCTTCCACTGGACAAGAATATTTATTTAAAAACGGGTAATTTATATTATTTTCGTTTGAACAATCCATCATAAATCCCTTCCTCACCAATAGTATCTTTTTTGATACTATAACACATAAATGTGCGTACTTGTATCTATGTTACTTTAAAAATATAATTTACTTACAAAATAAATTAATGAAAAGAGGAACTTTTATGACAAATACAAAAGAAATTACAAAAGAGAAAATTATGGAGGCCTTTCATTTCAGACACGCATGTAAAGAGTTCAATCCCATGCACAAAATTTCAGAAGAAGATTTTCATTTCATTTTAGAAACAGGCAGATTATCTCCCTCTTCTTTTGGATATGAACCTTGGAAATTTATTGTCGTACAAAATAAAGAATTAAGAGAAAAACTACAACCGTATTCATGGGGCGCTGGTGGGCAACTTGCAACAGCTAGTCACTTTGTCATTGTTCTTTCAAGAAACATTAAAGATATGCATTATGATGCAGAGTATATTAAACATATGATGAATGATATTATTGAATTACCTGAAGACACTCAAAAAATTAGATATGAATTTTTCAAAAAGTTCCAGGAGACAGATTTTAACTTATTACAATCCGATCGTGCTGTATTTGATTGGGCATCTAAGCAAACTTATATTGCTTTAGGTAATATGATGACGAGCGCAGCTCAAATCGGTATTGATTCTTGTCCAATAGAAGGATTTGATAAAGAGAAAGTAGATTCTTTACTTCGTCAAGAAGGCATTATAAAAGACGATAATGTTGAAGTATCAGTTATGGTTGCTTTTGGTTACCGTAAAGAAGAGCCAAAGCGTGATAAAACAAGACAGACTATGGATGCAATTGTTGAATGGATTTAATAAGATAACATGCGCTCCTTATAGCTGCATACCCATACGAAAGAAGTAGAATTTAATTTTTCCTATGTATGAAATTGGTTTTTCATGGAAAACTATATTAGTATGTATGCAGTTTAAACACTCTATTTATTAGAGTTGGACAGGAGGAGAATGAATATGTCTGATATTGAAGTTGGCGAAGTGTTTACGCTTAGTGATGAGAATAACGAAGAGCAAGAAGTAGAAGTGCTCGGAGCGATGGATGTCGAAGGCGCAGAATATATTGCCGTTGCCTTTGTTGAAGATATCCAAACAGAAACCGAGGAAGACATTGATATTTTCTTTTTAAAAGTAGAAGAAGATAGTGAATTCTCATACATTGAAAATGACGAGGAATTTGAGAAAGTATCTGCTGCGTTTGAAAAGATTTTGGATGAGCAAGAGCAAGAATAGAAATGAAACACAAGAGGACGGATGCATATCCGCCCTCTTTTTATTTATCACGCATCCAAAGACTTATGTAGTAATTCCAGTACATCTTTCATCATAAAAGAACCGTCTTTTTTCACATGCTCAGCAAATTCAGAAACGAGACGTAATGTTTTTACACTCTCAACCGGATGCTCGCCTGATGCACTTTCAGCAGAAAGCATAACGGCATTCGTTCCGTCCAGTACAGCTTGAAACACATCCGTTACCTCAGCCCTTGTTGGAATCGAATGATCTACCATGGATTGAAGCATTTGGGTCGCTGTAATAACATATGTATTCGTTCGATTACATTCTTGAATCATCATTTTTTGCAAGAGCGGAATGATTTGAAACGGTAACTCAACTCCTAAATCTCCCCTTGCAATCATGATTCCATCTACTTCTTTACATATATCTTGAAAATTCTCGATCGCTTCCATCGTTTCTATTTTGGCAATTAAATTAGGTGACGTTTCTTTATACTGTTGTATGAAATCTCGTATTTCTTTTATATGACTAGGTTTTCTTACGAAAGAACATGCGATAAAATCAACACCTTCTTCTAAAAGAAACTGAATATCTTTTTTATCTTTCTCTGTAATAGCTGGTAAACGAACGATTGCGCCTGGTAAGTTCACCCCTTTATGAGATGAGATATTACCACCTGTTTTCACCTTCGTTTCTATTTTATCCGTACTTACTTTCTCAACGATTAACTCAACTTCACCATCATTAACTAAAATTCTACTTCCAACTTTCACATCATTCGCGATTCCTTCATAATCAACACTTGCTTCCGTACTACTCCCTGTAACTGGTTGCGTATGCAAAATAAAAGAATCTCCCGCCTGAAGTGTAATTTGTTCTCCTTTTATTTCACCTAACCTTATTTTAGGACCTTGTACATCGCCTAAAATTTTAATAGAATCATCTAACGATTTCACTAAACGAATGATATCTTTATGACTTTCATGCGTCCCATGTGATAAATTTAGCCGAACAATTTTCATACCATTGCTTATTAACTGCGCTAACGTTTCTTTATTATTACTTGCTGGCCCAATTGTACAAATTCGATCGATTGTCATTTTTATCACCATCCTTTTTCATTATGATTCCCATAAACCTTCATTACACTCTCCACATAAAAAAAGCCTACTCCCACAAGTAGGCTTTTGAAACTACGAAAGTTTTGTTAATAATTGATTTAAATCTTTTTTCGTTTTCGTCGTTAATGATTTCATTTTATTAATATCTATCTTTTCTTTCTCCGCTCCTACAATTAACGGATACATACTTTGTCCAATTGTTTTAGATTCAGCTGGGTGTGATGTTTCTAACTCTTTCTCAATTACATCCCACTTTGCATTAATTTGTTTTCCAAGTTTATTTACTGTTTCTAATTTCGGATTAGCAGCTAATTGCTTGTCTAAGCTATCAATTAATGCCGCAACTTCTTTTACATTTGTTTTCACCGCTACGTTTTTCTTCGGATCTTTCGTTGTTTTTCCGTCTGAGTTTGCACTTGTACTTTGATCTGTTGTTTTCCCACTAGTCGTTTGATCATTTGTTTTTCCTGTCGTCTCTTTTTCTTTTGTTTTTACATTCTCGTTTTGAGTTGACGTTTTACCGTTACTTTCTGTTCCTGATGATTCTTTCGTATTTTTTGCACCTTTATCTGTTTTTTCGTTGGAAGAAGTATTTGTTTCTTTTTCAGTATCTTTCGTTGTTTTTGACGCTTCATCTGCACTTGTCGTTTTTACTTCTCCTTCATTTTGCGCAGTTACTTGCTCTTTCTTTTCTGTTTCTTTATCTGCTGACGGACTACAAGCTGCCATAGTAAGCATTGTACCAATTGTTATCGATGCGATAGCGACCTTTTTCATTTTCATATAAATCCCCCTATGTTTACGTTTTTATCCTCCCCTTTACGATTCGATTTCCCCTTAAAAAATCCCTTTTCATACGAATTACCATCTTTCCGACAGTAATCTTCATAATAATACGTACAAAAACTGATAAATCAATTTGAATATTCGAGTTTCTTCTACTTCATTTTTCTTCTCTGTAGTAAAAGAAAAAGAGTATATTGTCACATGAAGAATTACGATCTTCATATGACGATATACTCTTCTATCAAATTTTTATCTTTCTTGACATTTTATTTATACAAAAAAAATAAAATTTTCTTTCGTTTTTTTGTTTCTCAACAATTGTTAACATAATATATTTATGAGTAACCACCATTCGAATGAATAACTTGCCCCGTAATCCATTTCGCTTCTTCACTTACTAAAAAAGATATTAAGCGCGCAGCATCCACCGGCTCTCCTACTTTACCTTGCGGGAACTTCCATACTAAATGATGCTTCAGCTCCTCTGTAATCCATCCTGTATTCGTCGGTCCTGGATCAACAGCATTTACTGTAATCCCCTTCTCCATCGCAACTGGTGCTACTGATTTTGTAAATGCTTCAATTGCTCCTTTCGTTGCTGCGTATGCTAATTCATCAGGCATCGGCCCTAGTGACTGTCCTGAAGTAAGGTTAATAATACTTCCACTCGCCTTGCTTGCATACTGTTTTATAAATAATGAACTTAATAACATAGTAGCCCGAACATTAACCGTATAATGTTTATCTAACTGTTCTACATTTAATTCCTCAATTCTCGTATGAGTAGCATACGCTGCATTATTAATTAAAATAGATGGATCGCCTAACCGTTCTGATACCATATAAAACAAACGATTTGGCGAATATGACTGCGATAAGTTGATTTCTGCCATTTCACATCGAACACCGTAACTTTCAATCTCCTCTTTCAACAAAAAGGGCTCTTTGTCATGCATTCCCCACGGCATCGCTTTATCATACTGAGACCAGTACGTGAAAAAAATGTCTATTCCTTTTTGAGCAAGCACCTTGCATACAACTGCACCAATTCCATTCAGACGAGTGGCCCCTGTTACAATTGCTATTTTCTTCACCTTTTCTCCTCCACCTATGGATAAATCCTCTGCACGAATACAGAGGATCTATCTTTTTATTCAATATTTGACAATATACGTTCTGCACCTAATTTTAAAATTTTAATAAAGATATAATTTACAATCGCAAACATTACAAATAAAACAATAAACATAACCCACAGTCCGACATGAAGGAAGAAGTATAATAAACTTACTCCCGCTACAATAACTAAAGCTATTAAAATATTAGCTAAAAAATTCCACAAAGTTGTATAGCGGCTCTTAAATAATTTCTGCTCTGTATCCCAATGTATATCTGCAGTTTGTGCATCCCAGCGTGTACCAATTAAATTAATTAACAGTAAGCCGTTCGCACTTAGTAAAAACCACAGTAACATGAAAACAGGAGAAATTCCCGCTACAACTGCCATCGTAATACCGAACACTGCTAAAATAATTACATTAATTAACCAAGCTGTGATTGCTTTTGCAAAAAAGATATCCGAAGCTTTTACAGGTAAATATCGATTCACAAACCAAGAGCTTCCATCACGTGAGAATGAAGTTGTTGCGATGACGTTACTTCCCATTAAGAATAGAGAGGCACAAAGGCCAACGCCAATTGCAAGACCTGCTGATTTTGGATTATCAATATATCCCGTGATCCATTTTAAATTCCCATCTTGCACGAATAAAATGAAGAACAACATAATCGGCATAACGAAAGTTTGTACGATACAATTTAAGAAAAATTGTGGTGTACGGAATAACGTTTTAAATTCTTTTTTCACATATGCTTTCAAATGTGAACTTTGTACCGTAGATTTCTGTAAGCCTTCTGCTGAAATGACTTCTTTTTTTGCTGTACTCGTTGAAAGTCCAATAACCCCTTTTAAATATGTACGCTCTGCAATGTAATAAAACAACACAAAAAATACAAATGAAATAACTGCAAAGATGATTACGTATAAAGGACCCTTCCAATTTGCATTTTCTACTAATGCTACTGCTCCAAAATATGTAGTTGGAAAATAGTTTGTCATTTGTACTAAAAGAGAAGACTGGTTGTTTGCAAGGTAATCCGCAATTGCATCTTCAGAAAACGAACTTTTATTTTTCCACTGCAAAAATACGTTAATTCCTACAATAAATAGTATACTTACGATTCCAATAAATATATTTCCTCGGTCTTTATTTTTCGCTATATTTGTATACCTCATAATAACTGTCATCAGTAACGAAGCTAGTACTAACGGCACAATCGGGAAGAGTAAGTAAATAAAAATCATATATATGTAATATGTAATAAACGCGCCACTTTTTAAACCGTACGTAATAAAGATTGGTAATAAAATAAATGAACTCATTACGTATTGTGTAATTAATACCGTTAAAAATTTGGCTGAAATAATTTGCGCTGGTTTTAATGGTAATGGTAATAACATTTCAATGTCATTGCTGTAGTAAAATACAGTTAAAATGTTCGTAATACTCATTAAAAATACCCATATACTCGCAATCGCAAGTCCCATTGCGATAATCATTCCTGGATCTTGCCCTAAATGTATCATTCCCTCATACATTGCATGCGTGATAGAACCAAACAGTAAAAAGCCGACAAATAAAATAGCTGCAAATGAAAATACGTACGCCCATCGCTTCTTCTTATCTGTTATAAAATCTGCATAATTTAATTTCAATAATACTTTCGTTAACGTCCAAATTTTACTCATTGCCCGTCATCTCCAAGAACATTTTTTCAAGTGATTCGTTGGATTTAAAATGATCTCTCATTTCATCTAAATTCCCTTTAAACTGCAGATTTCCCTTATTAATAATCGCGACGCGGTCACATAATTTTTCTGCCACTTCTAATACGTGTGTAGAGAAGAATACAATCTTTCCTTTATCCGCATGTTCTCTCATCATTTCTTTTAAAATATATGCAGATTTCGGATCAAGCCCCGTTAACGGTTCATCTAAAATCCATACATCTGGCTCATGCACGAGCACACCAATAATAACAATCTTTTGTCTCATACCGTGCGAGTAACTTTGAATTTGATCCGATAATGCATTATAAAGATCAAATTTCTTCGCTAAAGACTCAATTCGTTCTTGGCGTACTTCTTTCGGCACTTCATACATATCTGCCATAAAGTTTAAATATTCAATTCCCTTTAATCGTAAAAACATATCTGGACTATCTGGGACATAACCAAACGTCTTTTTCGCTTCCATCGGATTTTTCATAATATCTATACCGTTAATCGTAATCGTCCCTTTGTCCACCCCATGAATACCAGTAATCATCTTAATTGTCGTTGATTTACCCGCACCATTCGGTCCTAAAAATCCAAAGATTTCTCCGCTAGGCACTGATAAACTTAAATCTTTTACTGCATAGGTAGACCCATTATAACTTTTTGACACATTCGTAATTTCAATCATTACATCCAATCCCTTCCTTAATTACCAAATAACTATATTAACATTATAGCATACTTATATTTTTTTATTTTTGTATTTTTCAGTTTTTAACCTTTGAAATAAATATACAGACCTAATCCAACGATTAAAACGACAGCTAGTATCATATAAATCATCGTAAGCCTTCTAATATTCCCCTTTGTCGCTTTACTATAATTTGCATCACCCTTTCGCCCAATTAACACCGTCGCCACTACAGTAATGACTACAAGTAATACAACGATCATGATCCAAGTTAGCATACCTTCCTCCCCCTCCTTACAACCATTTTACAATATTATCCTCTTTATTTCGCAGTATATTTCCTCTTTTTACTATTATTATGAAAAGAATTGGAAAACTATTATTACTATACATTTTTATATGTGATATATTTATAACATAACGTGAATTATTTCTAACATTGAAAGGAGAATCTATCGTGAAAACAACTTGGATTAAATATTTAGGATTTCTCGGTTTCTTTGGCTTCCTCGGCTTTTTTTACGACAAAGGATTGTTTACTATGTTCTGTTTCTTCTCTTTTTTCACAACGTATAGAACGGTTCAACACGATGAACTATTTGAACAAATCGTCAATAAATCGTGCCGCAATGCCTTTATCGTTACGTTACTAACTACCGCTATCATTATGTTCATTGAAATGTTATTTCCAAACCCGGTGCTACAAGAAATTGATATCGCTCTTATTTTCGGCACACTTATTCTTACGTTCGGATTCTCTATGTTCTTTTACGATAAACCAGTTGATGAAATGGATGATGTACCATGGCGTTCGTAACGAAAATAAAAGAATACCGCGCCAAATTGAACATGACGCAAGAAGATTTAGCGAAACAAGTTGGTGTACGTCGTGAAACAATTAACCATCTCGAAAAAGGAAAATATAATCCTTCCTTGCAGCTTGCTCACGATATTGCGAGGGCACTTCATAGTACGATTGATGAAGTTTTTATTTTTGAGGATGAATAAAAAATACCGGCATTCTTTTCACAAAGAATACCGGTATTTTTCATTTATCACCCATACAAAACCGCATGAAATACGCCCAATAGTAAATATTGATCCTCTATATAACCCTCATCATATACATTCATCTCAATATCATACATATCTTCCTCAAGACGAATATTCCAATCTGCGATTACATAGCCATTTCGTAATAACTTTCCCATCCCAAAAGTAGTTTTATGAACAACATATTCTTCTTTCTTATATGTAAAGGTAAATAAGAAATTTGCATCCAATAACTTTCCGTCACATACAAGTATTTCATGCTCTGCATCATGATTATCTTTATATGTTACTAAAATTCTTCTTTGACGCTGCCTACTTACATCCTTTGCAATGACGCGAATATTGTCCTTACTATCCTTTATTTCATAAATGATATTACTACCGACTTTCGGAATGAAGTCTAGCACTCTCATCAACGTATTTTTATAATAGCCCCGTACTACGCCTACTTCTTCGCTTTCATTGTAAACCTCAATAGGCACCGTATCCGCTTTACTATCACACAGTCGTTTGTAAGAAAGCTGCATCACTCGCTCTCCTCTTAAGTACTGATCAAACGTCACAGGATATTCTATTGCGCGCAGTTCTTTATTTAACTCATATAAATAGCGTTGAACACTCTCCACTACTGTTGTAGTAGAGATACATTCCTGAAGCTCAAATTGTTGCCAGCTGGAAGAAACCCTCCACTGATTGTCCTCTTCATAGAAGAAACTAAGAATTGTCTCATCACGGTCAGGCGTTTCATAATTCATATGTACGTTCTGCCCGTATTGCACTTGCTCCATCCACTGTCCTAAATAAATGCCTAGCTCTGCAATCTTCATACGTGACTTTTGAAAAAGTACGCTGTCACTCACGCGAATCGTTATATCCCCTTCGATAAAGCCCTTTGCATAAGCATCATACCGTGGCTCATCCTTCTGTGGGATATTCTTGTCTAACTCAAATAAAAACGTTAACATCCTTTTTTCACCTCTAGTTGTTACACAGCTCTTTCCTAAATTGACCGCAGCAATTCAAAATATATCAACGATTTTTTCGATATATCGACGATCCGACAAAGAATATCGATTTATCAACAAATATCGACACAATTAAAATGAAACTACCTTTTCTTCCGCCACTTCTACAAGTTCTAAAATTTGCAGCAGACTCTCCACTTCATAAGTCGGCTTAACACTTGCCTTATTCTCTTTCAAACTCGGATTATACCAACACGTATCAATGCCGTAATCTTCTCCGCCTTTCATATCAGAAGTGAGCGAATCTCCAACCATTAGTACACTTGATTTATCCGTAATCCCAAACTTTTCAAACGCATAATCAAAAATCTCACGTGCTGGTTTTTGATGGCCAACCTCTTCAGAAATAATAATATGATCAAAGAAGTTACTTAAAGGCGAATTTCCAATTCTAGATTGTTGTACCTTCGTATATCCATTCGTAATGATGCCTAGCTTGCAATCTTGTAGATTCTCACATAATTGCACTGCACCTTCAATAAGATGTACTTCTTTCCCTAAATTTTCAAGATATACATCACTAAATTGCTGCGCATCTACTTCTATATTATGCAGTGCAAACAATTGTCTAAATCGATCTACCGCTAATTCACTTAGCGTAATCATTTTATTTTCTAAATCTCTCCATAATCCATTACTAATCTCTTTATAACTTGCAAGATAATCATTATAGCCTGTAGGCATACCAAATTGTACAAACGCATTATGTAATGCGTATTTTTCCGTTTCAGGGAAATCTAATAATGTATCGTCTACGTCGAATAATATAACTTTGTATTTCATGATGTTCTGCTACTAAAAATATAGACAAATGTATATTCTTAGAGTATTCCTGCTTCTACGTGCCCTGCCTCGCTAATCACTTGCTACTACAGTTTGCTGTGACACTCCACAGGCGTAAATTCCGATGTAGCCCACCGTACATATATACAATCTATTTACGTTAGTATTGTATATTCTTTTGCTTGTAAAAGGTTAATCGCTGCGTTCAAATCTCTATCCATTACATTGCCACAATCACATGTATATACTCGGTCAGACAGCTTTAAATCTGTCTTTTTTTGACCGCAACATGAACATATTTTAGAAGATGGATAGAATCTGTCCGCTTGCCGTAGTTCAATTCCATATTCCCTACATTTCGTTGATAACCATGTTTTAAAAGCATAGAAACATTGTTGTGCTACAGCTTTAGATAGATGTTTATTCTTCATCATACCTTTCACATTCAAATCTTCCACTGTAATAAACGTTGGCTTGGTTTTCACCACATTCGTTACAATAGACTTTACATACTCTATTCGAATATTCGCTAATCGAGCATGCAACTTTTGCACTCTAAGAACATTTTTATCTATATTCGCTCTTTTATTAGTAACAGATTTTTCACCTCTCTTTTTTAGATTTTCAAATTTACGTGATAAAGAGCGTTGTTCACGTTTTAACCGTTTTTCTATCTTTTTTACTTGTACTGTTTTATTTATATTTTTATGAGTTTTTCCATCGCTACGTACAGCGAAATCCTTCAGTCCTAAATCAATCCCTAAACCTACTTTATTCAGCATTGGTTTTACCCTTATTTCTGCTCTTTCACAAAGTACAGATACAAAATATCTTCCTGCTCTTTGATATACTGTGCCACTTTTTACAGTTGCATTTTTAGGGATATATCCACACTCTTTTAACCTTATCCAACCAATTGTAGGGACTTTTACTCTATGTCTTTCTACTGTCCAATCTGTTTTGTTGTTTTTCGGAAAGTAGCACTTCACATCTTGCTTCTTCTTTTTTTTATATCTTGGAAACTGAGATAAACCTTTAAAAAATCGCTTGAAAGCTTTATCTCCATTCATAATCGCTTGTTTTACCGCTTTGCTCGACACTCCTTTAATCCACTGGTCACACTCTTTTGTATGAATATTGTTCAGCCATTTGGAAAAGTCATAGCCACTAAGAAATTTCCCCTCCGACTCATATGCCTCTTTATTTTTAGAGATATACAGGTTATATACATATCGACACACCCCAATAGTTTGACGGATTTTACTAATTTGTTCAGTTGTCGGTTTGATTTCTATTAAATATGCTCTTTTCATAGGTCTTCATCGTCCGACATTTTCTTTTTGTATTTTCTCAACCCATATATTCTACAGCTAAATACATGCATGATAGATATTAAATCCTGAACAAGTTCTTCTTGAGGAGATAGTTTTTCATTGTTAACAATCATAATTTCCACTCCCATTTTACGAAAAAACTTTTCAAACCAATCATATCCAAAACGTACAAATCTATCTTTGTGTGCAATGATGATCGTCGAAATATTTCTTTCCATACAACTGTCAATCAGTTTATTCCACTGTTTTCTTTTGTAGTTTAATCCGCTATCCGCTACCCGCTACCAATACCTTTGATAACTTCATCTACAATTATCCCTCGTGCATTTGCGAAACTCAACCTGATTTTCTAAATCATCTTTCTGACCTGGATTTGATACTCTTGTGTAAATAACTACTTTGCCTACTTTATTTTCTTCTTGAATACTCATATATACCTTATACTGTTCTTCTATATAGTATCTTCTTCCTTTTTGGTTTCGCTAAGCAGGTAAAACACCTTGATTGTCCCACCTTTGTAATGTCTTAACAGAGACATTAAGCATTTTTGAAAATTCTTTTGGTTTATATTGTTTCATAATTACTTTTCACTATATATGCCTAATTTTGTCTATGTTTTTGTTTACTGTTTCTTTCTCCTCAACTAGTACGTTATTTACAACTTGTATTTTCTCATTAATCAACTCTTAAGTCGAATTTTTTCTTTTACAAACAGCTACTATCCAGAGATCTTACAGTTGTGTAAAACACACGAGTCATGTTATTCAAAAATAATTAATTGTGAAAACACTATAAGTTTGAGATAATTTGGATAATAGATTCAATTTTTAAACTGGCAATCCAGGAACTGCATTACTCTAGTTTTTATAGGAAGGGAGCGGGAAAATATAGTAAATTCATGGGAAAGACCTAAAATAAAAATCCGAAAAACAAAAAGCGAATGGGTTGGAGATATAATTGGATATTCATTGTTCTTTGGATCCATCATTTTTTTGATTATCATTTGGGGAAGATTACCTGAGGAAGTACCCGCACATTATAACGCATATGGGGCTGTAGATCGTTGGGGATCAAAGTGGGAGCTTTTACTTCTACCAGGAATAGGAGCATTCATACTCCTTCTCATGCAGACTTTAGAAAAGTTTCCAGAAGTTCATAACTATCCACAAAGACTGGATGAGTCAAATGCTAAAGAATTTTATTTAAATAGTAGAAAAGTGTTAAATCATTTAAAAAATGTCTGTTTACTTATTTTTGCTTTCATCCAATTTGAAACAATTTCAATAGCGCTAGATTGGAGCGGCGGTTTTGGAAAATTATTTTTACCGATATTATTAATCGGGACAGCTATTCCAATTATTATAGGCATAATAAGGCAACGAAAAATTTCATAATAGAAACAGGAGGCTAACCCAATCAGCCTCCCGAATTCTTATTTATCCTCTAACAATAACACTTTCATTTCCTCTAACGACTCTTTCGTAAAGCCAAGTGCTTTTTCAGCATACGCTTCAACTGAACCATATTGCTTCTTAATTTCATTAATCGCAGCTTGTAAATACTCAGCACGAGCTTCGAACATCGCACCTAATATCGCTCTACTCTCATCGTTTTGTAGTTTTGCACCTAAAAAGGCCATCATTTTCTCGTTTAACTTTTCACGGAAACCGTTACTTAGTAAATAATCTTCCATTACTGTTTTCTCTGGTACACCTAGTAAAAGTAATAATAATGCTGATCCAAATCCAGTACGGTCTTTTCCAGCTGTACAATGGTTTACTAACGGTAAGTTTTCCGGGTTTTGCGCTAAGTTTAAGAAGCTTACGAATGCCTCATTACCACTTACGAAATCTTGATTCATTTTCACAAGGTATTCACCTGGTTTCCCTAACATAGAAAGGTCACCAACTTGGAAAAACTCATTTATGTTCAAGTCTTTCGCTAAGTCTTGCATAACTGGTAAGCACACTTGACGAGCTCCTGTAATCTCAGGGTTTGGCTTATGCTTCACTTCAAAGTCTGTACGGTAATCGCAAATTAACTTTAAGCCAGACTTTTGTAAATACGCAATATCCCACTCTGTTAATCCTGCTAATTCTTCAGAACGGTATAATTTACCCCATTTTACTTTACGGCCTTCTGTCGTTTCATATCCTCCCATATCACGGAAGTTAAAAGCTCCTTGTAATGGCAATCTACGCTCAGCTACTGTCACTGCTTGTCCATTACTACCTACCAGTCTAAAATATGGACGCTCATTTTCGCTCGGGTTTTCAATTGTATATGAGGATTCTCCATTTACCGTTGCAAGTAATTCTCCATTTTCTTCAATATGATCTGGCGAAGTACTCCAGTAAATGCAAACTTCCTCTATATTATTTTCCCACTTTATTTGTAACGTATTATCTTCATTTCTTTCTACAGTTGCTTGTAACCAATGTCTTTGCTGCTCCATTCTTTCACCAACGCTTTCTCATATAATCGAATCTTTCCTTATTGTATTATAGGAATATCTATTTTGTCGTTCTCATTTTTCTTTTTATCTTACAAACAGGCAAAAAGTTCTTTTACTTGTTCATAAGTTGTACACGGATTGCCTCGAAATGAGTTCAAGAAAGTACATCATTCATCCTCCTAAAACACCCTCACATATCGCTCAGTACAACTTAGCAGCTGACATCCGTTCTTTTCAAAAACATCTTTCATCCACTCATTTTGTGCATTTGTCTCACCGATATAATAAGATGCTCCTATTTCTTTTAAGACAAACATTGCTCCTGTAAAGAATGCTGCTTCATACCCTTTATTTCGCATATTTGGAGCGACTGCGAAATACATGAGTTTTCCTTCTTCTAACGTACCTCTCTCAATATGCGGGATTACAATTCCAATCGGCTCTTCATTAATACTCGCGGTTAAACAATGTTCTTTCCACTGCTCCCCGATTTCTTGTAACATCATATTTACAAATTGATCATGAGCGATTTGTTCTCCAGTCGTTTCCTTCCAAAGAGAATAAAAAGCATCTTCTCCTACTTCTTCAATGAGCTTAAAATCAATTTCACTTTCTACATCTTCCACTTCATACATATCCTTACATACAATCATGTTTTCAGTAACATATTCAAATGAATACGTTTCGAGGTATTTTTTATACACATCATAATTAGGGCTTTTTGAAGAAATCTCAAAATGTAAGTTTTCAATTTCCTCTTTTTCAGCCTCAGCAACGCAATACTGCATGATTTCCTTTATTTGCTCTTCTGTAAAAACTTCTGCATTATTTTCTTTTATCATGATTGAAGAATCATTTCTTCTTATTTTAAAATGTTTTTCTAACTGTTCTATAGTCTTCATATACTTCCCTCATCTATGTCATACTTGAATTTCTACTTGTTCTCCTTGCATGAGCAGGATTGTCCTTGAATATATAGAATACTAGAAAACATCGCATCTTTAAAGTGCGGAGGAGGTTCTCCATTGGATATTACAGCATTGCAACAACAGTTAGAGCTTATACAACAAAATGACTATACGCAACTGCAACATATAGATATTAATGAGTTAACTTTGAACATGCTTCAGTATATCGGAACGACTGATAGTTACGTTCGTTACCAACTTATATATAAATGTTTTGCACATTTTATTCATCATGAATTCCTTATGGACGATCAACTAAAATTACTGTTGCAAACTTGTTTAAGTGATGAGTATTTATATTGTGACATATACTCCCCGCATTCAGATGGGGTTTTCACACGTTCTTACACTGTTTCGTTAATTGCGTTAATACTCCAATTCGCTAATTCGCACTACTTTTGTACGGAGGAGGATATCGAAGAAATAAAAAACAAACTCATTACATACACAAACTTAGAAACGGATTTTCGGGGCTATATCGAAAATAAAGGATGGGCTCATTGTCTTGCTCACGTATCTGATGCCTTTACGGAAATTGTTCATAATACGTATACAACTTTTGAATGGTACGAAGAGTTAATTCATTGTTTATTAAATAAAATCTTCATTCCATCTGACCTTTTTCATAATAACGAAGATGAACGCATCGTTACTCCTTTACTAGCGATGTTGTATCATGACTTTCCGCAAGACGAGTTAATTTCTATTATTCATAAAAAAATAAAAAGGCTTCCCCAAATTAGAAAACGCCTTTCGTTAAATGAATATTGTATTTTATGTGCCAACATTAAAACCTTTTTACGCACTTTATTTTTCAGAACGAAAGATGATCATAACTTAGCCTTTACAGCACGGAAAACAGAAAGAATGTTAAAAGAACTTCCTAATTATTATTAGCTATAAGGAGAACAACTATGGGGTATATCGAAGACATGAGAAATTTAGTAGGAAATCATCCACTGATTTTAATAGGTTCACACGCTATTATAGTAAATGAGAAAAATGAAATATTATTGCAGCTCCGTACAGACTTCAACCGCTGGGGCATCATTGGCGGCGCCTTAGAATATAACGAAACGTTAGAAGATGCTTTAAAGCGAGAAGTATATGAAGAAACTGGACTTATTATTAAAAATCCAGAACTATTCCGTACATACTCTGGACCAGATTACTTTCAAATCTATCCAAACGGCGATCAAGTACACGGTGTACTCGTTGTTTATATTTGCCGAGAATTTCACGGTGAGCTTGTATGTGATCAAACAGAATCAAAAGAATTACGTTTCTTTCCGCTTGATGAATTACCTAGTACTCTTCATCCAGTTATTGAGGGGATTCTTCGCGATTTTCATCACTCCAATTAAAGATAAAAATAAAACAGCCTCATCTCCCGTCATGATAATGCGAAATGAGGTTGTTCATGTTAGATCGTTATCTCAATCTGATTTCCTTCAGGATCACTTACTACACTTTCATAGTAACCATCCCCTGTAGTTCGTGGGCCGTTTAACACAGGGTATCCTGCTTCTTTTAATGTATTCGTTAATTCGTTCACTTTTTCTTCACTACCTACAGAAAAAGCAATATGTGCATATCCTATTGTTTGTGTTTGTAATGCATCATCTAACCCTACCTGCTTCATAAGTTCTAGACGCGCACCACCTTCAAAAGTTATAAAATAAGATTTAAATTGCTTTTTCGGATTATCATATAAGCTATTTTCTTCACCATTAAAATACTGTTTATAAAAATCACGCATTCCTTCTAAATCATTCACCCAAATTGCTACATGTTCAATTTTCATAATCGACACCTTTTCTTTTATGTTATTCAACTGACAATTGGATGCTTCATTGCCAGGACATTTAATTTTCTTTATTCGTTCTCGTAATCATAAGATCAAGTCCTAGACTTTTTAATCCATATAAATAATCTTCTTTCCAATTACTCACTGTTATTTTCGGAATATGTTCCGCCGGGATGTACTGCGGACAACTTTTTACAATTTGATCTATTACAAATTGATTCACTTCATCATCACAGAAGATAAAGGCATGAGGGTTAATAATAGCTATACATGTAGCGATTAAACGAGTAATAGCATCTATATTATATTCCTCTGGATTATTCGAATCTTCACTTCTCAAAGCTTGCAAGAAATTTTTATTATTATACTGCGGGACGAAAGATATCTCTCCTGAGAAAAATGTGCTTCCGCGTACGACATCTCCATTTACTATAATACCTGCACCTGGACCATTTTGACCGGAATACAAATATACAAGAGAGGAATTATCATAGTTTCCAGTGTTTTTATAATAACCAAGCACTGCAGCATTCATATCGTTTTCTATTACTACTGGTATAGAAAACTGTTCCTCCAAATGACTTTTCAAATTAAAATTTTGGAACTTTTCATATCCAGGAATATAAAAAATACGACCATTATCAACCGAACCAGGCACACCAATTGATATAGAGCTTATTTTCGGGAAGGTAGCGATAAGACCTTCAATATGTTTAGATAATAGATTTACGCCCGTATCAATTAACATACTTGAAGTACTTCCTTGTTCTTTTACTTCCCCTAAACAGTTGAAAATTGTATAGTTTGTTTCATTTTTTTCTAAAAATATCGCTAAACCTAACATATATTCTGGATTATATTCATATCGTTTCGCTCTTCTTCCACCACTTGAATCATCTAAACCAGCTAAAGTGACTTCACCGTCTTGTTTCATTTTTTCTATAAATTTACTTATCGTTGGAAAACTAATTTCTAATGTATTACTAAGCTCAACTTTCGTTGCACTACCTCGCTCTAGAAGAACTTTACGAATGCCGCGAAGGATCGTCTCTTTAATCGATTTTTGAGTAACAAATTGTTCACTCAAATCGCTCACCACCTTAATCAACATACTTATTAAACCCTTTTAATAAGTTGCGTTGACAATATATCATACATCATTTTCTAAAGCAATAGAGATGATATATTTCCGCTGCACGCACTCTCTGTTTTGCTTGATGCATTCATACAATTCCAGATAAGAGAACAAATAATAAAACAGCTAACAAGGTATTACGTATTCTGAATGATTCCCCTAGTATACCTAGCCGACTAAAAAGGCTGTATAACCGATGAGAGAAACTTACAGCAAACGAAAAAATCGGCAAAACAAATAAGAAAAAGAGCGTTTCAAGAAGTAAGTAATGTCTTCGTACGATTTTCCGCACTATTTTTCTTTATATGAAACATCTTTCACCTTTTCTATACGATACGACATCTGTTTATTCATGCACTCATAAAAAACGATTTCTACAAGTCTATCGTTTTAATAACTTTAGCTGGGTTACCTCCAACTACTACATTATTAGGTACATCTTTTGTCACAACCGCCCCTGAAGCAATTAGAGCGTTGTCTCCAATTGAAACACCAGGGTTAATAATAGCGCCCCCGCCAACCCAAACATTGTTACCAATCTTTACAGGCTTCCCATATTCTTTGCCAGAATTCCGCTCTACTGGGTGTAAAGGATGTGTAGCAGTGTAAATGTGGACACCAGGTGCAAACATACAATTATCACCGATTCGAACTTCACAAACATCTAAAATCACACAATTGAAATTTGCGAAAAAGCTCTTTCCAACATGGATATTGTAGCCGTAATCACAACGAAAATCAGGATTAATTTGCGCTTTCCCATCAGCTGAAGAACCTAAAAGCTGATTTAATAATGTAAAACGCCTCTCATCTCCTGTCTCCATCGCCTCGTTATAAAGGCGTGTTAAACGTTTTGCCTTCACCCTATCAGCTACTAATTCTTCGTCATCCGCAATATACATTTCTCCCGCTAACATCTTTTCTTTTTCTGTTTTCATAGAATCATCTCCTTCGTAATCAAATGAACCCTACTTATTAAACATCTTTATTAAGTGACTTTCATTATACTTATTAAACACGTTTAATAAGCAACCCTATAGTAGCATACTTTTTAATATATGCAACTAATAAGTTTCAAAAGAATATGCGAACTCCTTGCTTTACTCATCGATATGACGAATAAGTTACAGAGAAAAAAGAGGGAACGCTCAGTGCTCCCTCTCAAATCCAATCCGTTTCTTAATTTCTGTTAAATTTACCTTCGCAATAGTCCGCGCCCGCTCAGCACCTTTTTCCAACGCTTCATATAATAAATTCTGTTCATTCATATACATAGCATATTTCTCACGTGGCCCAGCTAATTCACGGTCTACAACGCGGAATAACTCTTTTTTCACATCGACCCATCCGATTCCAGTCTCATATTTTTCACGTAACGACTGCATTTCATCTTCTGTCGCAAATTCTTTATATATTGTATATAACGTTTCTAGTTCTTTCGGTTCATTTGGAAGTGAAGAATCTGTTTTGATTTTAAATATTAACTTGCGTAGTTTTTCTTTCTCTGCAAATAATGGGATCACATTCCCGTAACTTTTACTCATCTTTCTTCCATCAAGCCCTGGTAATATTGCACCCTCTTCTTGTATGACATACTCCGGAAGTGTAAATGTCGTGCCAAAAGTATGATTAAAATACGTCGCAATATCACGCGCAATTTCAATATGCTGAATTTGGTCTTTTCCGACTGGCACATGCGTAGCCTGAAATAGCAATATGTCAGCTGCCATTAAGATCGGATACGTATATAACCCCATATTCACTCCGGCATCGACCTCTAAACCCGCCTCTTTATTTTGCTCTACCTTTGCTTTATATGCATGGGCACGGTTCATAAGCCCTTTCGGAGTTAGACAAGCTAATATCCAAGCTAATTCTAGAATCTCTGGTACTTCTGTTTGCCGATAAAAAATAACATCTTCCCCAAGTCCAAGCGATAACCAAGTAGCTGCTACCTCTTTCGTATAACTACTAAACTGGCTCGGATCATGCACAGCATTTAACGCGTGATAATCTGCTATAAAATACAATGCTTTTCCTTCATTCTTCTTTGACATTTGCAACGCAGGTTTAATTGCACCAATATAATTTCCTAAATGCGGATAACCTGTCGGCTTAATTCCTGTTAACATTATTTTGTCACTCATCCTAACTCCTCCTTTCTCAAAACAAAAGAGCCCCTCATCCTAAAAAAAGGACGAGAGACTCCCGCGGTACCACCTTAATTAGCTATCTTTATAGCTCACTTCACACTTCAATAACGGGAAGTAACCGTCTTTACCTACTCATTTCAGTTAGAAGCTCCAGAGCCCATTCCATATTCATTCCTTGCTGATTCCCACCACACATCAGCTCTCTGAAAAGTTTCGAATATGTACTCTTCTCTTTCATCGCTTTTCGTTATTTTTTTACAGTTTATCACATTTCACTTCTGAACAAACCAAAATTTTCTATTTTATATAGCAGGAATTTCCACTTCAATTGTCTAATATTATATAGGTTTGCAGAAATACTCGAAACAACTTTGGAGGTTTTTTCATGGTAAAATATATATCCATTGAAAAATTAAATTTATTAAAAATAGGTAGTTTACATTTTGAAAAACCAGATTTAGAGAAGTTTCCTTGTCTACAATACGCATATGAATGTGGCAAAATTGGTGGTGCTACTCCTGCTGTATTAAACGCAGCAAATGAAATTGCGAATGCACTATTCTTAAAAATGAAATTGCCTTTTTCGATATTGAAAAAACAATTTACAAAACAGTTGAAGCCCATCATAACGTAAAAGATCCTTCACTAGATGCTATATTAGAAGCGGATCAATGGGCACGCCAATATGCACATCAATTGTTAATAAAAAAGAGCTAAAACAGATAATACTGTTTTAGCTCTTTTTCCTACGTATTCAACTTAACAAATCGATAACCGTGCGTAACTAACACTTTTAGTATCGCATATCCTGGAATTGCTAAAATAATCCCCATAATTCCAAATAAATTTCCGGCAGTTAAAATAATAAAAATGATAGTAATCGGGTGAATATCTAGCTTTTTCCCCATGACTTGCGGAGAAATAAATTTACCTTCTGCTAATTGTACAACCATCATTACAATAATTACCTTTAAAACCATCCCCGGCGAATCAATAAACGCAATAATTAACGCTGGTGTAATTGCGATAATTGGTCCTACGTACGGAACGATATTTACAATCATCGCTAAAATAGCGAGTAGTACTGCATATTTAATACCGATAATAAGGTAACCAATTAATAGCATAATACCGATAAATAAGCTAACGATAATTTGTCCTCTAATATACGAGCTAATCGCATAATGCATATCGTCTAGTATTCTCATCGCTGCTGGTCGTCTTTGTTCTGAAATAAACTTTAAAAAGTGATTTGGTAATTGCTCACCATCTTTTAAAAGATAGAACAATATAAACGGAACCATTACAAACGTTAAAACGACCTCTGTAATAGTACTTAAAAATCCAGTTACATTTCCTGTTACTGATGATAAAGATTTCGTAAAATCAACTGTATAGTCTTTTACCATACTCGCTACATCAATATTTAAATTCTCCTGAATTTTTCCTAGTAAATTACTTTCCCCAAATCTACGTGCTGCTCGTTCAATTTCATGACCGAAATACGGTAAGTTATCTATTAATGCATCAATTTGATCTTTAATAATTGGAATAACCGTTAAAACTAAAAACACAAATAATCCAATTACGATTAAGTATATCGAGGCTATTGATACGATTCTTGAAACACCTTTCTTTTCTAAAAGCGAAACGAATGGATGCAAAATGTAAAATAGTACGCCCGCTAATAATACTGGGAAGAAAATTGTTTTTAAAAAGACGATAAACGGTGTAAAAACAAATGATATTTTTGTTAGTAATAAAATATTAATGAACAATAATGCAAACCCAAGTAACACTGCTAAATAATTGTGTTCTCTAAAAAATTTTTTCAACTTATCTCGTTTTCTTAAACTTACTTTCTCCAATAAAACCACCTCTTCGAATGATGAAAAGCCCTTATATAGGGCTTTTTATCATAATATAACTCTTTATTTCCTTGCAGCTTTCACTACAAATGATACAATAAGAACGAGAACAATTGATCCTAATAAAGCTGGTACAATATGAATACCACCTAGTGATGGACCCCAATCTCCAAATAATTTACCGCCTAACCAAGCTCCTAATAAACCAGCAATTATATTTCCAAACATGCCAGCAGGAAAGTCTTTACCTGTAATAGAACCTGCAATTGCACCTATAATAGCACCAACTATTAATGTGATAATCCACCCCATCTTTAGTCCTCCATTTCTATTATAGTGTAATTCAATTTAGCTACTAACTTATTGTGTAACTATGTAATTATTATATCCAAAAAAGAAAAATCTTGTCAAATCTATGAAAATACAGCCAACAAGGAGGTTTCTATTCTATGATTCAAAAATTAATAACAACTTCTCACAAAACTGCAACTTCTATTTTAAGCATTCAAATACCCGCTTATGAAATTGAGGCGAAATATATAAATAGTACAGCTATCCCTCGCCTTTATGATACTGTAGCCGATATTCAATCTTGTGATGAAATTTTTTACGGCTATTTTTTTGAAGATACACTTGCTGGGTTTATTTCTTTTAAAATGGATGAAGAGGAAGTAGATATTCATCGTTTAGTAGTATCCCCCGATCATTTTCATAAAGGGATTGCAACAAAACTACTACTTTATGTATTTGACATGTTCTCCCCTTCCAAAACATATATTGTACAAACAGGAAAAGAAAATACCCCTGCTCTGTCTTTATATAAAAAACATGGCTTTATTGAAATAAAGGAGATCATATTACCCGATGGAGTGGTTTTAACTTCGCTTAAAAAATCAAAAAACAACAAATAGTTTGACTTATTAGTTTATTTATGTTATCTTTTACTTTATAAAACCTTTTGCTGAGTCCAAAATTTGGAGCGGGGGAACCATTTTTGTAGCTTTGCTACTTGGGGCGAATCTTATTTAAGTAGGGAAACTCTCACTTCCCGAGTCCGACAGCTAACCTCGTAAGCGTAATGGGAGAGGAAGGTGCTTTTTGCCTATGTTACACATTTTGCCTCCTTAATAATAAATATGGGATCGATACCAAATAAGTCACCTATATTTATAGAAAAGGAGAAATGTATAATGTTACGTTTATCTGATCACGCAATAAAAATGATGGAGCAAAGACTTCGACTCGAACAACATCGCACATATCAAGCAAATAAAATTGTAGATAACTTACATCACAAATACTTCTTTCAACATATTTTTCAACCGAAGAGATAAGTACTAACCTGTAATAAAATACAGCGTACACTGAAAAAAGTGTACGCTGTATTTTTCATTTTCTTGCCTTAATAATAAAAGTAGTCGGCACCATCCTAGCTTTATGTAAAGAATAATATTTCGTAGACGGCTCAGCTAGTTCTTCATCAAACAAGCTCGATGGTTCAGGCTCTTCTATTCTCTCAATTGTAAATCCAGCTCTATGTAACTCATTTATGTATGTACTCATTTTTCTTTTATATAACGTTGCTTGTACATTTTCCCCTTTAAATGTTTCAAACGTAATAGGAGTTTCTTCATGATAAGACGAGCTGAAAGCAATCTCCTCTGTTCCATACATTAAGTTTGAATATACGGGATGCTCCCAGCTAAAAACAAAGCTTCCTCCTGGCTTTACATACGAATAAATCAATTCCAACGTTTTTCTTAAATCTGAAGTCCAACCTAATGCATAAATGGAATATACAATATCAAAATACCCTTTCGGAATATCCACTTCCTCTTCCATTGCTCCACATATTAACTTTGGATTCCACGACTGTAATGTTTTATGTGCCGTTTCGATTTGTGTGCTCGAAAGATCGAGTCCCCACAATTCTTCTGCGCCATGTTCCGCCATATATTGCAGCGAATGCCCACTTCCGCATCCAATATCAAGTACCTTTTTACCTTTAATTGAATCGAACAAATGAATCTCATCTTCAGACGCTGTATACGGGCCATATTTCGGTAAACAATCCACTTGAAAGAAATAAGGTGCAACTGTATCCCAACACTTTTTATTTAAAGCTAACATTTGTGTACCTTTCATATGCTACATTCCCCCATCCATTTTCTTCCCCTACTATTAATTACACATTATAACCCCTTCTTCCTTTTCTCTTCGCTCGGTAATTTTTCACTTTTGCAATTGTACCGCATGCTCTGCCTCCTTCTTCACCAGCATACATACCGCACCATCTTTTGCTTCCGTTTCGCGAATGATCATAAAATACCCAGCGACAATCTGGACATGCTTTTAACCTTCCCCACAAATTTTCTTGAATCGAGATAAACACAATGCTTAATATTTTTGTATACACATTCTCTTCGTATACTGGTTCATATGTAATACCTTTCATATCTTCCTTTATATGTACATGAAATGGGTATTCCTCTAACCATTTTTGCAATGATCCCTCACCTTCAATTGCCGCCCGAATATCTTCTCGAAAACTTTTTAATTCTTCTATCGTATGAAATAGAAGCTCTTCATGAAAAGTTTCTTTCATAAATTTCTTTATATCCTCTTCTGTTTGCAGCAAATCAATTGGCTCTCTCGTATCGTTTGGTATTCTCCATGTATTTAAAAATTCCCGAATATATTCTAGTTCATTTGGAGCGTTTTGATTCAATTCGATCCACCTTCTTCTTAAAATTTACTTTTTTCTGACTTTATGTATAATTATAATATAAAATAGTTAACCATCAAATAATTTTACTGGTTACATAATTAGGAGGATTTCTATGAAAAGTTTCTCAACACCGATACGTTTCATGCTTATTTCTTCATTTTTTATGTCTTTTGGTTATTTTGCAGTATACGCATTTTTAGCTATTTATCTATTAACCTTTCTTCATTTTTCAACTTTTCAAGTCGGAACAGTGTTGACAGTTATAATAATTACATCACGAGTTATCCCTTTATTCTCAGGATTAATTGCTGACAAAATAGGCTATATCATTATGATGGTAGCCGGTTTATTTTTGAGAGGAATCGGATTTATCGCTTTAGGAATATGCTCTGATTTCTATACAATTTCTATTTCTTCTGCACTTATTGGCTTCGGAACAGCATTTTACGAACCTGCCGCTCGCGCTATATTTGGCTCACAGCCAGCTCATTTGAGAAAAAATTTATTTACATATTTAAACCTTAGCTTTAATTGCGGTGCAATAATCGGACCAATTGCAGGAGGGTTTTTACTCTTACTCGATCCAATCTATGCTTTCTCTCTAACAGGATCTCTTATGCTGATATTCGCTTTAATCTTTTACTTACTTAAAAATCACTTCCAAGTCACTACTGAAAACACGTCTATTACATTAGGAATACAGGCCATCTTACAAAACAAGTCTTTTCTTCTGTTTTCCTTTATCATGATTTTCTTCTATATTATGTTTACTCAGCTTACTGTCGCACTTCCACTTCATATGAAAAACATTAGTAATAGCAATCAACTTGCTACATTAGTCATTACGATAAATGCAATAACAGGCGTCATATTTATGGTGTTATTCCGAAAACTATTCCACAAATACAACACGCTTTCATTTATTAAATACGGTATTTTATTAATGGGTATTTCCTTTTTACTCATACCTTTATTTCAACACCCATATTGGCTATTTATTTGTGTAATTTTCTTTACAATTGGTGAAACACTCGTGTTACCTAACGCTGATATCGCTATTGCAAATTACAGTAATGAATCATATACAGCTACATTCTTCGGATTTTATCAACTATCACTCGCATTTGGTTTTATCATCGGTAATTATACCGGTACATGGTTTACATCCAACTTAAACGGAATGTATACAACCTGGCTTATTTTCGGCGGAATAGGGCTTATAGGTTTTATTTCACTTCATATTTTAAATATAAAAAAGAAGGGCTCTAGAGAAAATATAGACCTACTAGAAAAATACTGATACTCAACAATAAGTAAACTTTTCAATCTCTCTTAAATTGGATAGATAACCTGTTTTAATTTACATATTATGGTACAATTAATAAGAGTACGATCTAAACATTTACACTCCACACTAGCAGTCTAACAATGCCAAAATCAAAAATCACATAGAATCGGGGGGATGTTATGAAAAAGAAATTAATTGTTCTTCTATTCACCGGAATCATATTATCCGGATGTTCAGCTATTGCAGAACATTCTTTAGAAAATGGAAACGGCAGTATAGAATTATTAACACCAACGATTACAACAAAAGATAATGAATTAGAAATTAAGACCGAGGGCATTGATGAAAATAAAGTGACTTTTATTTATGTTGCGAATAAAAAAGTGTTGGAACAAAAGATAAAGAATGATGAATCCTACAAGCTTAACATTAAAGATATCAAACACGCTCATAGGACGGACTACAAACCAAAAGTTCAACTTTTGCAAACGAAAGATGATAATGATGATGGAGAAATAGTCACCTTCAAACAAGTTAGATATACAGTTAAAAACTAATTTTAAAGTTGTTTCATTATAAATGTAACGAACGAAAATATACTTTTAACAGTGGATACATATAAGGAGTGTTAACATGAAAAAACGATGGATTTCTTGGTGGATTGGTAACCTATTTTGGATTATCGTTTTTGGAATATGGGCCGCTATTATTTGGCTACGAGATGTTGATGGTGCTGGTGTTATTCAAACACCCGAAATTAAATCCATATCACTTATCGTTATATTAATCGCGTTTATCATACCTGTATTTTTTCAAATTATTTGGCTAATCATTAATTTGAGAATGAGTAAAAAAAATAATTATACGATTTAGTTTTTCAATTAACAGTAAAAAAGAGAGGAATCTATATCAAAATAGATTCCTCTCTTTTACATTTGGACTTATACTGCGCTTTTCATGCAGCACTACTCCTCTGTTTACGATGCATGTTCATCTTTCTTCTTCATTAACGCTCTTTTCTTCATCGCCTTCGTTAAATATCCACCTTTAAATGAGCGAATTTCATAAGAAGACATAAACGCTTTCGGTGCAATTTCATTAATAATTTCTAACAGTTCTTTTTCTCTAGAGCGCTTTGCAACGATATCTAAGCGATAACGTATCGAATTAATACCTTCACCTTCAAATACAGTAACGCCAAATCCAGAGTGACGTAATTCATCTACTAATTCATTACAACGGTCTAGTAAACTAACTTGATACGTAATATAACCAATTGCTAATTTATTCTCTATATAACCGCCTAATAACAGTCCCGCACTAAAGCCAATGACATAGGCAACGATGTTCATCCAATTTGATAAATCTTGAAACACAATACCTAAACTGACAATGTAAATAGCTCCTTCTAACAATCCTACGCCAGCAGCGGATCTTGTTTGATTCTTTACAAGCAAAATCGTACGGATTGTTAAAATGGGAACGTAAATAATTTGAAGCACAAAAATAAGTAGCGCTTGTAACATTGGTATCCACCTCTTTCAAAAAGTCTTTTGTCATGATAACATACATAACCTTTAGAAATCGATGGGTTTTTAAAATTTTTTTTATTATTTTTCATACTATTGAAAAACGTAAAAAAGAAGCGTATTATATTTGTCGTTAATTTGGTTACTTGTATCATTTCAATAAAATAAAAAAGGAACCGTATTAGGTCCCTCTCATCATAGCTCTATGTTTTTCGAAGTATGTTCCCTTTTCTTCTCTTCTTCTTTCACTAACTGCATATTTGCATAAGCTAAATTCGCAATCATTAAAAAGTGACCACCTAAAATGCCTGTACCAAATGCCCACATTTCCATTTCATGCTCAATTTCATACATGATGATAGCTCCTAAAATGGCAGCTGCAAATCGGTTTAAAACTCCTAATCCAGGAGCCTTTTCTTTCATTACGATACTTTTCCCTATTTTCTCTATTCTGCGAGCTAATAGCCAAAGACAATATGCACTTACAGCTAATCCAATTCCAAACCCTGTTACTTGTTTTCCAAACGGAGTAATCGTCCACATAAGTAGTAAACCACTAAAGATCACATACAATTGTAATCGATATACGCGTAAGGCTTCTTGAATCAAAATATCCGCTCCTAAGTTCTCATTTTTTGTACTTTAGAAGAAAAGCAGCAACTTACACAGTTGCTGCTTTCTCTTCTTCTTGTTCTTGTTCCATCTTACGAATTTCAACACGTTTAATTTGGTAAGCGTCTTTTTCTAACACTTTAAATTCATAACCTTCCGCCTCAACGTGTTGCCCTTCTTCGATTTCATGATTTTGCATCATAATCCATCCACCGATTGTATCCACATCATCTTCTTCAATGTGTAATCCAAATAAATCTTTCACTTCTGAGATAAGCACTTTTCCATCAACAATGATATGCTGCTCGTTCACATGTTGAATTGGTGGTGCTTCATCTTCATCATATTCGTCACGAATTTCGCCGACGATTTCCTCCAAGATGTCCTCAAGCGTTACAATTCCAGCTGTTCCTCCGTACTCATCATATAAAACAGCCATCGGAATTCGCTTCTTCTGCATTTGAAGTAATAAATCGTGAATTGGAGTTGTTTCCATCACTTCAATAATCGGACGCATATACGAGCGAATTGATGATAAATCTTTTTGATCCTCGGTCATATATCGAATAAAGAAATCTTTTACGTTGACCATACCGATAATATCATCTTTATCTTCTCCAAAAATCGGATAACGTGTGTATCGCTCATTTTGGATTACTTTCATGTGTTCTTCTACTGAATCTTCCAGGTAGAAACCAACGATTTCTGTTCGCGGTACCATAATCTCTTTTGCAATACGATTATCAAATTCAAAAATGTTATTTACATACTTGTATTCAGCCTGATTAATTTCGCCACTTTCATAGCTATCTGAAAGGATAAGGCGTAATTCTTCCTCTGTATGAGCTACTTCATGTTCTGAAGCTGGTTTTAAACCGAATAAGCCAGTTACAACACGCGCTGAACCGTTCAATACCCAAATAAATGGATACATTACTTTGTAGAACATCATTAATGGACCTGCCAATAATAACGTTACCCTTTCAGCCTTTTGAATTGCCATCGTTTTCGGAGCTAATTCTCCTACTACAACGTGTAAATACGTCATAATCATAAAAGCAAGACCAAATGTTAATACTGATGAAATAGAAGGGTTTAAGTTCCATTTCTCAAATAATGGGTGTAATAACTTTTCAATTGTCGGTTCACCTAACCAACCTAATCCCATAGCTGTAACTGTAATACCTAATTGACAAGCAGATAAATATTCATCTAAATTTGTTGTTACCTTTTTCGCTGCTAAAGCACCGCGTTTTCCTTCTGCAACAAGCTGATCAATACGACTTGAACGTACTTTTACAATCGCAAACTCAGCTGCTACGAAAAATCCAGTAAATGCGATTAAAATCGCAACCATGACTAAATTAAATATTTCCAATGAATCCCCTTAGTTAAAAAACTAAGGTGTCCACCTCCTGTATACTATAATGTTTTCTTATTTCTTTCTTAGAAAACATAGCCCGATACAAAAATTAAAGAGGTCGGATTTCACTTTTTCTATAATAATAGAGCAAGTGTCTGTATTAAAGCTGTCGTTTGACCAGATAAAGATTTCGATATTTTTTCACGTTGTGAATCAGTCAATCCATCTAAAAGCGGCTTTAATTCCGTTAGCTCTACTTCTAATCGATGAATATGGTCTGTCACTTCATTCACTTGTTTCGAAACGTGTTCATTGATACCGAGCAGCTTCTTCTTCTCCTCGATTTTCTCTTTAATCTCACAAAGCGGCATATGCATTTCTTTGCACTTCTCAATAAATTGTAATGTCTCAAATGCTGTTTCGTCGTAATAGCGATAATTAGATTGAGATCGCTCCGCTTTTAAGATACCTAGATTCGTATAATAATCAATCGTTCGTTTCGACACGTGAGCCATGAGAGCCAACTGTCCGATTCGATACACCTTCCCAACGATCTTCCCCCCTTGTTTATATTACTAACATCATACAATACATAAACTGTACAGTCAAACGTGACGGTTTATTATTCATAATTTATACACAATTCCACTTACCATTTTATCATTTTGTAAATTAACAATACATTACTTAATTCTTATAATCGAATTATTTTCCCCATACTACATTACTATGAAAATATCATCATAGAATCGCATATTCCTTTCAACCTTTTTTAATACAAAACATATGATAATAATATTTAATTAAAATTATTATTCATGCTATTGGAGGAGATTGAAATTACTAAAACTATTATCTCTCACTTTTATAATGAAGAGTATTTATTACCATGGTGGCTTATGCATCATACAAAAATATTTGATCACGGTATATTAATTAATAGAGGTTCTACAGATCGTTCCGTTGAAATTTGTAAATTATTTGCTCCCCACTGGGAAGTACGAGATTCAAGATTCCTTGAATTCGATCCCACTAATACTGATATTGAGGTAATGGAAATTGAAAGAGAAGTTTCAGGTTGGAAGATGGTATTAAATACTACAGAATTTCTTTGCTGTAACAATGTAGAAGAATTTTTCTCATCACTTCATACGTTAGGTCAAAATATGTATGCGATTAGAATGATTGTCATGATTGATAAGCATGATTACAATTATTCAAAACTAAGATATTCCATTCCTTTAGTAGAACAACGGTATCACGGGCTTTTTCCTTATAACCCAGAAATCGGCTGTGCCTGGAGATTTATACACAACCATCTTGATGGCGCATATTTACCAGGCAGACATTTTACGCGGCATCAACATGTCGTTTATAACTCCCCTTCATTCATTGTTAAATTTTACTTTAGTCCTTGGAACGAACATACAAAGGCAAGAAAATTACAAATTACACCCACCCTTTCAAAAAAGGGCGTTCGAATGGGACTTCAAACACATTATGGTCAATCCCCTGAGCAACTCGAAACTCGATTTTTAGAGCTTAGTAGCATAACCCAAGATCTTCGTAACCACCCTGAATATCAACAATTATTCCCTAAATTTAAACCTTAATATTTCTCACACCATCATTTTCCACACATTTTTACGCACTTAGTCAAAAACAAAACCATTTGTATACAATATGAATACTGTATATATTATAAATTTTTATTTTAGGAGGAAAAAATGAAAGCTGTTATTCTTGCTGGTGGATACGGGACAAGGATTGGGGAAGAAACACATTTAAAACCGAAACCTATGATTGAAATTGGAACAAAACCTATTCTATGGCACATTATGAGTTTGTATAGCCATTACGGTATTACTGAATTTATTATTTGCTTAGGCTATAAAGGATATGCAATTAAAGAATTCTTTCTAAACTACAACTTACACATGTCAGATTTCACGATACATTTAAGAGATAATACAATTACTAGCCATTCTCATCGTGTAGAACCGTGGAAAGTTACATTAATCGATACTGGTGTAAATACCGAAACGGGAGGACGAGTGAAAAGAATTCAAAATTTTGTTGGAGACGAACCTTTCTGCCTCACTTATGGTGATGGATTAAGTAACGTAAATATAAAAGAACTTATTGCATTTCATAAAAAACATGGAAAAATGGCAACTGTTACCGCCGTACAACCTCCTGGTAGATTCGGTTCTCTCATATTAGATAAACAGTCTGTAACATCTTTTCAAGAGAAGCCACTCGGGGATGGCGGATGGGTTAACGGTGGATTTTTCGTTTTAAACCCTGAAGTTTTCAATTACATTAGTGGAGATAAGTCTGTTTTTGAAACAGACACTTTAGTTCAGTTAGTAAACAAAAACGAACTATCAGCATATCAACATACTGGTTTTTGGCATCCGATGGATACATTGCGCGATAAAAATAAATTAGTCGAGCTATGGGAAAGTAATAACGCTCCGTGGAAGGTTTGGTAATATGGCTTCTTCATCTTTTTGGAATAAGAAAAAAGTATTTATCACGGGACATACTGGATTTAAAGGCTCTTGGCTCACCCTTTTCTTAACTTCTTTAGGTGCAGAAGTAGTTGGCTTTTCTTCTCATCCCCCATCGATTCCTAATCTTTTTGAACAATGTAACGTAGCAAAAGAGTGCATAACAATTAAAGGCGACATTACAGATTACGATTCTTTATTACACGCCCTAAAACATCATAACCCTGACATACTATTTCATTTAGCTGCCCAGCCAATCGTCACAACTTCATACAAAGATCCTATCGAAACATTTAAAACGAATGTTTTAGGCACTGTTCACGTATTGGAAGCTGCAAAACATATAGAAAGTATACGTGGCATCATTAATGTTACAAGTGATAAATGTTATGAAAATGACGGGAGCGGTAACCGGGCATTCGTGGAAATTGACCGGCTAGGAGGTTTCGACCCTTATAGTGCTAGTAAAGCTTGCGCTGAAATAGTGGCAACATCCTATCAAAAATCATTCTTCCACACTAATACTCAGAAACTCGCCTCAGTAAGAGCAGGTAACGTCATCGGTGGTGGGGATTGGGCAGAAGACCGATTATTCCCAGATGTCATTCGTGCATATTTACAAGATGGTACGTTAAATATTAGAAACAAACACGCTATTCGCCCGTGGCAACACGTATTAGATCCTTTACACGGCTATATCCTTTTAGCTGAAAAACTTTGGACAGACGCTGCATATGCAGAAGCATGGAATTTCGGCCCGTTGAACGAACCTAACAGAACCGTTCATGATGTCATTCAATCTGTAATAAAATTATGGAATAAACAACTAACAATCACTTCCCCCCCTACAAACACTCCTTATGAATCGCCTGTTTTAACACTTGATAGTACAAAAGCAGTAACTAAACTCGGCTGGACTCCTAAGTTATCAACAGATAAGGCTATCACTTGGACTGTTGATTGGTACAAAAAATATGCATCTGGTGAAAATATCGAATCTTTCACGCGACAACAAATTGATGCATTCAAAAATTTATAAGGGGGCTATAAAATGGAACAGAAAAAATGCCGTTTTTGCCACTCATTACTCAGCAACACTTTTTTAGATTTAGGTGTTTCTCCTCTCGCTAACTCATTTGTTTCTCCAGAAAACTCATATAAAATGGAACCATTTTATCCATTGCACACATTTGTTTGTCACTCTTGTTTACTCGTACAATTAGATGAATTTGAATCTCCGCACAATATTTTTCATGACTATTTATACTTTAGCTCTTACTCATCAAGCTGGCTACTGCATGCTAAACAATATGTAGAAATGGCGATTAAGCGTTTCTATTTAAAGAAAGACTCCAAGGTGGTTGAAATCGCGAGTAACGACGGGTACTTATTACAATACTTTCAAAAAGAAAATATCGAAACATTGGGAATTGAACCAGCAAAAAATGTAGCAGAAATCGCTATCCAAAAAGGAATTCCTACCGAAGTGAATTTTTTCAGCAACGACTTAGCAAAAAAATTACCGCAAGCAGATTTAATCATTGCTAATAACGTATTAGCACACGTTCCGAACTTACATGATTTTGTGGCAGGTTTAAAAACGTTATTAAAACAAGACGGAACAATAACAATTGAATTCCCGCACTTATTAAATCTCATATCCTTTAAACAGTTTGATACGATATACCATGAGCACTTCTCCTATTTCTCACTTATAAGCCTGCAAAAAGTTTTATCTCACCATCATTTACAAATTGTCGATGTAGAAGAACTTGCAACGCACGGTGGTTCCTTACGTATTTTTGTAAAACATCATAGTGACGAATCAACTATCCATTCTAGTGTTACAAAATTAATCCAAAAAGAAGTGGATCACGGGCTAAATACATTAGATTGTTATCTCCTTTTTTCTAAACGCATCGAACAATTGAAAATAAATATTTTACAGTTTTTTATCGAAGCGAAAGCTTTAAACAAACAAATTATCGGTTACGGTGCGCCAGCTAAAGGAAACACCCTTTTAAATTATTGCGGGATAGGAAAAGAATTTCTAGCTTATACAGTAGATAAAAACCCTCATAAACAAAATCTCCTTCTACCAGGAACCCGCATTCCAATAAAATCTCCAGAAGAAATAAAACGTACAAAACCTGATTACATTCTTATACTTCCTTGGAATTTAAAAGACGAGATTATGAAAGAATGCTCTTTCATTCGTGAGTGGGGCGGCAAATTTTTAGTAACAATACCAGAAGTTGAGGTAATTGAGCCATGAAAAAAATCCTTGTAACAGGCGGTAGCGGATGGATTGGTAAATATGTTGTACATTCTCTTATTCAAAAGGGCTATGAAGTGCACGCCACTTACAATACAAATAAGCCTTCCCATCTTTCTTGCCATTGGCATAAAGTCAACTTACTTTGCGATGAAGAAGTAAAAAAACTCATTTACGACATGAAGCCTAGTCATCTCATTCATTTAGCTTGGGAAGCAGTGCCGCCAGCGTGTTATGTATCTATCAATAATTACTATTGGCTTACGTCTAGTATCTCATTGATTCAACACTTCACAACATGCGGCGGAAAGCGAGTCGTCGTTGCCGGTACTGGCGCAGAGTATGAATGGTTTAACGGTGTATTGTTTGAAGATTCACCGCTTCTTTCTTATAAAACCCCGTATTCATTATGTAAAAATGCACTACACTCCTGGCTACAAACGTACGCTGAGCAATCAGGCCTCAGCATGTGTTGGGGCCGGATTTTTCATATGTATGGCCCTCACGAACAAGGGAACCGGCTCGTTTCTAACATTATCACTTCTTTATTAAAAAATGAGGAGGCACTATGTACACATGGAAAACAATCAAGAGATTTCCTCCATGTGAGCGACGTCGCTCATGCTCTCGTAACGATATTAGAACACGACGTTACAGGCACAATCAATATCGCTTCTGGTCAATCTGTACAAATTAAAGAATTAGCATCTATCATTGCGAAAAAGATAGGAAAAGAGCACCTAATTAAACTAGGTGCAATCCCTTTCTCTAAAGATGAACCTTTATTTGTCGGGGTTCATGTAGAACGTTTAAAAACTGAAGTAAACTGGAAACCGACATACGATCTAAATACAGGAATCGAAGAAACAATTTCATGGTGGGAATCATTTATACAAAAGCATAACGGTACGCATCACTAAAACGTAAATCCTTCGTCCCTCCTGCTAATTCCTTATACCATTCTTCTAATCTTTCCGGCGTAATAATATGGTGTGTACCCATCCCCCCATGCTTACTAGCTTCAGAAAGAGTCGGACCAATTTGTAACTTTCTCTTTCTCATCGCATCGTTCCACGGACTAAATCCAAACCATAATATACAAGCAAGAGGGGGATAAATCATAGATTCATGCGCGGATAAATGTCTTCCAACTGTATAACTTCCGTGTTCATGATTATGAATAAATCTACCTCTTCTCCATAGCGGCCAATCTTCTGGTAAATAACCATGAAATCGCTGTTTCATTAAAGGGAGTCCAAAGTTAAGGTCCGGATAACTGTAGTTAGGATCATCAACCATAATAAGCCCTTCTAGCCAATACATCCTCCCTCCCAATTCATTTAGTAATTTCCAAAACTGATTTTTATCTTGCACACAAAGAAACTCAGTCGTATTTAAAATCATTTTCCATCCTTGTATTTCTTGTTCTACCCTCATCACTTCATGATCCGTCGCATATGCATCAAACTCTGGATTTACAGAATCTCGCACTTCCCAATGCGGTGCGAATTTCTTACAAATCTCCACCGAACGATCTGTTGAGCCTTTATTAATTAAAATACCATGATCAAACAGTTTCGTATGATGAGCAAGCCACCACGGTAATAAATACTCTTCGTTATAAAAATGAGAAATAACGGTTGTAGTTATAATAATCTCCTCTTTCTCTATTAATCTATTTTTCATCCTACAACCAATATACTCATAAACTAAAAATATGTTTCCTATATTAATAACCAAATAGTATTACTAATATTTTGTAAGTTTTCCTTCGGTACCCAGCCATCCTCACCACCTGTTTTTTCACACCAAACCCATCCATTCAATTCTTCTAATCCAATCAATCTTTCTCCAATACTTACATTTAATTCTTTGGCAGTATATTGTTTCGTAATGATTCCTACATCAGTTGTATTTTTCATTATAAGTTGCTCCGGAACCCATCCTTTCCGGTCATATTTCTCTTCGTGACAAAACATCCAGTTTCCCCAATTTTCAGGACCATCGTAACTCTCTATCATTTTCACTACATCCCCCTCTTCTAAGCGAATTGGATCAGGATAATTGCTAATATGTGATTTTATCACGATATATTTCATAACAGCCTCCAATAATCAGAAAATTAAGTTATAATATCATTATAACTTAAGAAGGGGGAATACACATGTACTACAACACTTCATTCGAAAACGATCAACCTGTAGGCCGTCTATAAACTAAGACGGGCATTCATATAACACGTGCACTATGCCTCGTCTTAGGGACTCATCATACCCTAAAAATAGACGGAGGTACTTTACATGAAACAAACAATTTTAGGAGCTATATGTTTATCACTAGCAGCTAGTATATGGGGCGGTATGTATGTTGTTAGCAAATATGTACTCGACTTTATCCCACCACTAACACTCGTTTGGCTACGCTTTATCATTGCTTTTGTTGTTTTGTATATGATTTTAAAAATTACTGAGAAAAAGCAAAAGAAAACAGTAACCATTCGTAAAAAAGATTGGCTCCTATTCGCTTGGATTGGATTTATCGGATACTTCATTTCGATCACTTGTCAATTTATCGGAACAAAATTATCCGACGCTCATACAGGATCTTTAGTAACGTCAGCTACACCTGCATTTATCGTTATATTTGCAGCAATCATTTTAAAAGAAAAGCTAACCGCTCGTAGACTGTTATCTACTATAATAGCGACAATCGGTGTTATTATCGTAATCGGATGGGATATTGAAATTGGCTCCTATTTTATCGGTACAATCATATTAGTCGGGGCAGCTATTACGTGGGCTTTACTATCTATTTATGTAAAAATTGCTTCAGCTCGATTTTCATCTTTAGTGATTACAACGTACGCTATATTCTTTTCACTCTTTTTTATTACACCTTTTATGGTATGGGAATTTCAATCAAACCCAATTGAACATATGACCCTATATGTAATATTAGGCGTACTTTATTTAGGAATCGTCTCAACTGCAGCTGCCTTTTTCCTTTGGAATAAAGGATTAGAATTAGTAGATGCAAGCATCGGCTCGTTATTTTTCTTCTTCCAACCTATTATTGGGTCATTGCTTGGTTGGCTCTTATTAAATGAGACATTAAATAGTAACTTTTTTATTGGTGGTATTCTTATTATATGTAGTGTTTTTATTACTACTTTTGAAAAGAAATGAAAAATAGGCAGAGATACTTAATCTCTGCCTGTTCATATACACTCTTTACGCACTCCAATGCGATGGACGAGTCAATAATTTCGGTAATTTCGTATGTTTGTCCCCTCTTGCCGCATTCACTTGAACTTGCGTCAGAAAAATACTATTTGTAAAATCAGCACCACGAATATCTGCATCTCGCAAATCTGCTCCGATGAGATCTGCACCGCGTAAGTTAGCACCATTTAAGTTAGCCGCAATTAAATACGCTCCTCTTAAATTCGCTCCTTGCAAATCTTTCTTCTTCAAATTTGCTCCCATAAGATCTGCTCCGCGGTGAATGATTCGTTTCTTACACGCAGTATTCATTTCCTTCCAAACTAGCTCACTCGTTTCTAAAAGTAAAATATTCACTTCTGCACGATGTAATGGGATATTTACTTTCATTAACTCGTCCGCATGTAAATTCGAAAGTCGCTCCGTCTCTTCAATTGCTTTACTTAATTCTTTATGGATTGACTGTGTCGCCTTCAATAAAATAGCCTCATTTAAATACCAAAGCATTTCATGAAGCTGATGCATAACTGGAAAAGCATCATACATTTTCCTCGCGTGCTTAGCATCTTTCCGCCAATCTACCCCGTTAAATGTAACTTGAGAAATTTTCTGCCCAGCGCCAAAACATTCAAATACTGTACAACCTTTATAACCTTTTCCACGAAGATTTTTATGTATACTACATTTAAAATCTGATTGTAAGTTGGAACATGGTTTACCACCATCTTTATTCACTGCAAAATCTACCGATGCTGCGAACGGTAATGCAACGCAACATAGACCGAAGCATTTTTCGCAGTTTGCTTTTAAATGATCGTTATGATTAGTCAAAATGTATACCCCCCGTTGTCTTTTGACCATTTCATAATATTCTAACTGCACAAAATAATCAATTTAAAAATAAACGAGCATCTTTCATTTCAAATCACAACTTTATCATTCGATTTCCTTTCAATTGAAAAGGACTAACTCTAACCAATGAATTATAATTAAATTATAAATTTTCAAACTAAAAGGAGAATTACTATGGCACTACAAATGAAAACAAACTGTCAAATTTGCGATCAATCGCTAGAACAAGATTCTGAAGCATACATTTGCGTATATGAATGTACATTTTGTGCACCATGTACAGAAGAAAGACACAACGTTTGCCCAAACTGCGGCGGCGAGTTAGTACGTAGACCGAAAAAGAAACAATAAAAGCAAAGCGATATCGCTTTGCTTTTTTTAGGCATATGAAATTATATCAACGATTTTCCAAATATATCGAACACAAATTCAATTATATCAATGATTTTTTCAATATATCGACTTACCGATAAATAACAGCATCACTATCCTCATTCAGCTTCAACACAACTTAAACATTTAAAAACTTAACACAAACAGGCTCCGGCACAACAACATCAGATTGTAAAAGAGTTAGCTCACCTGTCGTTTCATTTCTTGAAAATAGCACAAGATTATGTGATTTTTCATTTGTAGCAACAAGAAACTTTTCAGTAGGATCTAATACAAAGTCTCTTGGCCAATTTCCTTCTGTAGATGTATGTGCAACAAATGTAAGCTGGCCTGAGTTTTCATCTACACTGAAAACAGCAATACTATTATGACCACGATTACCTGCATATACAAAGCGACCATCAGAAGAAATATGAATCGCACTTCCTTGATTATTTTTATCAAACTCTTCTGGAACAGTAGAAATATACTGTAATTCTGTAAATGATCCTTCTGCCGGATTATATGTTAACACAATAACTTCTGAACTAAGCTCCGTCATCACATACGCATACTTTCCATTTGGATGAAAAGTAATATGTCTTGGACCGCTCCCTGGATTTACAGATAAACGATTCACTTCTGTTAATGTACTATCTTTTATTTCATACGTAATTATTTTATCTATCCCTAAATCAACACCAACTACATATTTTTCATCAGGAGTATATCCCGCATAATGTGCATGTGGTTTTTCTTGTCTTTCTTTATTCGGACCTGAACCTTCATGTGCCATAATCGATGCGGCAGGATTTACAGTTCCATCTTCTTCATTAACTACAAAAGACTCGATCGTTCCTTTATGGTAATTCGCTGTAACTACCGCACGATTTCTACTATCAACACTCACATGACAAGGAGAAGCCCCTTCTACTACTTGTCTGTTTTCTTCTGTTAGCTCTCCAGTTTTACTATTAATCGAATAAGCAGCTACACCACCAGATTCGCCTTCCTTAACAACAGAATAGAGATATTCATTATTTCGATTAATCGTTACATATGTAGGGTTATCCAACTTGGCCGCAAGTGTTACATTACTAATTTTCTTTGCTTCCGTGTCTAACGTAAACTTATATATTCCTTCACTATTTTCTTTCGTGTATGTTCCAACATATCCAATAAACTCTTTGTTATCCTTCATTTTCATAACCCTCTCTCCCTATATTTTTCGTTCATCATACTTCTTAACATATTTTATGTTGAAAGAGTATCCTAAAAGAATTGGAGTACCTCTTTATACGTTACCATATTTTCTTGCAAAATAGCCTTTAAACCCACTTTTTTTGATACGCTGCTATACTTTCATATTCTTCTTCCAATTGACGGGACAGACGAATATAGATTGGTGTTAAATCTTTATATTTTTCCACACTTTTCATGTTTGGTTCATGGTGGAAATTCGCACCTACCATTTCAGAAACTACATGCAACGTATCTACTTCACCTAAACTATATAAACCGAGTATTGCAGCTCCTAAGCAAGAGCTTTCAAAACTTTCCGGAACATATACGTCTTGATGGAAAATATCTGCCATCATCTGTCTCCAAAGTTCCGATCTTGCAAAACCACCTGTCGCTTGAATTTTTTTCGGTTCACCAATTAGCTCTTTTAAAGCAAGAAGAACGGTGTATAAATTATAAATTACTCCTTCTAAAACAGCACGGATAAGATGTTCTTTCTTATGATGCAATCCAAGTCCAAAGAAAGATCCTCGCGCATTTGCATTCCATAAAGGAGCTCTTTCTCCTGCTAAATACGGGTGAAATAATAAACCGTCGGACCCCGGACTCACTTTTGCTGCTATTTCAGTAAGCACTTCATATGGATCTTTTCCTAAACGCTTCGCAAGCTCAATCTCTGAAGTGCCCAATTGATCACGAGCCCATCTGAAAATCATACCACCGTTATTAACTGGTCCACCAATTACCCAATGGTCTTCAGTTAAGGCGTAACAAAAAATTCTACCTTTTGGATCTGTTACAGGACGATTTGTTACAGCACGTATCGCACCGCTTGTACCAATTGTCACAGCAACAACACCAGGATCTATTGCATTTACACCTAAATTGGATAGGACTCCATCACTCGCTCCTACTACAAAAGGCGTAGAAACAAGTACATTCATCTCTTTGGCAAGCTCTTCATCTAATCCTGTTAAACTGTGCGTTGTTGGAACGAGTTTAGAAAGCTTGTCATCTGTAATTCCCGCAACATGTAAAGCCTCTTCATCCCATTTTAAAGATTCCAAATTAAACATCCCTGTTGCTGATGCTATAGAATAATCAATTACATACTCCTTATATAACTTATAAAAAACATACTCTTTAATAGAAATAAATTTATAAGTTTTTGCGAACAATTCTGCCTGCTCATTTTGTAACCAAACTAATTTCGAAAGTGGTGACATCGGATGAATTGGTGTCCCAGTCCGCAAATAAATTTCATGACCATTCCTATCATTCTTTATTTTCTCTGCCCAGCTTGCACTTCTATTATCTGCCCAAGTAATACATCTTGTTAACGGCTTTCCCTTCTCATCTACAGCAATGATACTATGCATTGCCGAACTAAAAGAAACACAAAGAATATCATGCGGCTGTACACTACTTGTCTGTACAGTTTCTTTAATCGTATGTATTACTGCACGAAAAATTTCTTCAGGGTCTTGTTCTGCTGTTTCCGGCGTAGGAGAATATAAAGGATATTCAATTCCATGACTTGCAATAACAGATCCATCAGTAGAAAATAGAACTGATTTTGTACTAGTTGTCCCAATGTCTACACCAATCATATATTTTGAGCTCACCATTTCTTCCTCCTAACAAAAATCCCTACAGTATCCTAATCATATAAGAACCATAAAAATATATTTATTTTATCTGTTCGTAACGTTATGTGCTAAAGTTGTCTCTCTTAATTCATATAATAATATCCTTATTTTAAACAAACATATCGAGTAGTAAAACTCCTCCAAAAGCGATAAATGAAAGTAACGTTTCTAATACGGTCCATGTTTTAAATGTTTCTTTCACTGTTAAACCTAAGTATTCTTTTACCATCCAGAACCCAGCATCGTTTACGTGTGAAAACATTAATGCTCCTGCACCTGTTGCAATGACGAGCAACTCTAAATTCACACCTGTCGTATTTTCAATGATTGGTGAAACGATGCCTGCTGCTGTTGTTAAAGCGACTGTCGCTGACCCTGTCGCAATTCGAATTAGTCCCGCTACTATAAATGCTAATACAATTGGAGATAGCGCTAAATGCTCAGACATTTGAGCAATAGCATTGCCTACACCACTATCGATAAGAATTTGCTTAAATCCGCCACCAGCACCAATAATCGCAACAATTGAACCGATTGGTAATAAACTATCTTCTGTTACCTTCTTAATAGCCTTTTTATCGATACCTTGACGAAATCCAAGAAAATAAAACGCTGCAAAACATGCAATCAATAACGCAATGATAGGACTACCAATTAATGTGATAATCTTCATCAAAGTAGTAGAAAGTGGAACATAAGGAGCCGCTGCAGCTAAAACCATTAACATAACTGGTAACAATATAACTAAAAATGAAACTCCTATTCCTGGTAATTTCGTTGATTTTGTATTTACACGAATCAATTCTGGCTCATTTTCAGGAATTACACGTTTATGAATCCATTTAGCGAATATAGGACCTGCAATAATCGCTGCAAAAAATGTAATAATGAGTGAATACAATAATACCTTCCCAAGGTTCGCTTTATAAATACCTATTGCAACGATTGCCCCTGGATGCGGAGGAACAAGACCGTGTACGACAGATAGCCCAGCAATTGCTGGTAACGCTATCAATAAAATATTTTGTTTCGTTGTTTTATGAATAGAAATTACTAACGGCAATAATATTAAAATACCTACTTCAAAAAACACCGGAATTCCAATAATAAAACCCGCAATTAACATCGCCCATGGTAAGTTTTTTATTCCGAAGGATTTAATAAAGAACTCTGCCACCTGCATTCCAGCACCTGACTCTGCCATCATTTTCCCTAAAATTGTACCTAATACTAAAATACCTACTAAATGCCCAAGAACACTTCCGACTCCCGTTTCATAAGCACTCACTATTTTATCCATTGGCATTCCAGACATAATAGCTAAAAACAAACTTGCAATCGTTAAACTAATAAACGCATGCCATCTCCACCACGATACCCCTAAAATAACAATTACAATTGATAATAATGTAATCATTAAAAGGTACATATTCATACGCAGTTCCACCCCTTTATGTAAACCCTTTCAAAAATGCTATACAATGAAAAGAACCTATATAGTTCTTTTTTGAGTAAAAATTTATATATCGATATACAAACCATCTTCACAACATAATAATTTATATAAAAAGAATCTCCCTTACCAGAGATACATGTTACCTACTCTCTCTGATAAGGGGATTTCTCTTTCATAATTGTAATGTTATTGTGATAAACGCTACGCGTAAGCATATTTTCCTTCTTCAAAAGTGAATGACACTTTCTTCTCTTGCTATTTTCACATAGTAAGACTCCAAACTCGGGATCCAAGTTAAACGATGAAGTTACCTAGGAATCTGTCCTCTCATGAAAAGCAATTTTCGGAAAGCCTCTCACTTTTATACATTATAATTTAGGTGCTTTCGCCCAATCTGCAGCGAACTTTTCAATACCTTGATCTGTTAATGGATGCATAGCAAGTTGTTCAATTACTTTATAAGGAATTGTTGCGATGTGAGCCCCTGCCATCGCTACACGAGTTACATGATCTGGATGTCTAACAGACGCCGCAATAATTTGTGTATCTAATTGATGAACATCGAATAATTCAGCAATTTTAGCAACTAATAATACACCATCTTCAGAAATATCATCTAAACGTCCTAAAAATGGAGAAACATACGTTGCACCTGCTCGAGCAGCTAAAAGTGCTTGGTTCACCGTGAAAATAAGTGTAACGTTCGTTTTCACACCTTTTTCAGTAAGGTAGCGACAAGCTTCTAATCCTGCTAGCGTCATCGGAAGTTTAATTGTAACTTTTTCATCGCCGCCGTTAATTTTAATCAGTTCTTCTGCTTGAGCAATCATCTCTTCAGCTGTAACAGCATCTGGCGTTACTTCTGCCGAAACCGATTCAACTTTAGGTACTGCCTGACAAATTTCTGCAATACGGTCTTCAAATTTAATGCCCTCTTTTGCTACTAAAGAAGGGTTCGTTGTAACACCAGCTAAAACTCCAAGTTTATATGCTTTTTTTATGTCCTCAAGATTTGCAGTATCAATAAAAAATTTCATGATCTATTCCCTCCATTTTTTAAACGTCAATGAGTTAAAATTTTAAGATGTTTATTTCTTTTCTACTGCATGTCCGCCAAATTCATTGCGCAGAGCAGCTACTACTTTTCCTGTAAATGTATCATTGTCTAATGAACGGTAGCGCATTAATAGAGACATTGCGATAACAGGAGTTGCTGTTTGAAGGTCTAATGCTGTTTCTACTGTCCATTTTCCTTCACCAGAAGAATGCATAACACCCTTAATTTCATCCAGTTTTGCATCTTTAGAAAATGCATTTTCTGTTAATTCCATTAACCATGAACGGATTACTGAACCGTTGTTCCATACTCTTGATACTTTTTCATAATCGTAATCAAATTCACTTTTCTCTAGAATCTCAAATCCTTCACCAATAGCAGCCATCATACCGTATTCAATTCCGTTGTGAACCATTTTTAAGAAATGACCACTACCAGCTTTTCCAGCATATAAGTATCCATTTTCTACAGCAGTATCGCGGAAGATAGGTTCAACAATGTCCCAAGCTTCTTGATCTCCTCCGATCATATAACAAGCACCATTACGAGCGCCTTCCATTCCGCCAGAAGTTCCTGCATCCATAAAGTGAATACCATCTTTCTTTAGTTGCTCATATCGGCGAATAGACTCTTTATAATGTGAATTACCCGCTTCAATTAAAATATCTCCTTTTGATAAAAGTGGTGTAACCTCATCGATAACAGAATCTACAACAGCGTGTGGTACCATTACCCAAAGAATTCTTGGTGATTGTAATGACTGAACAAGTTCACTTAAACTAGATGTACCTGTAGCCCCGTACTCTTTCATTTCTTCCACTGCACTTGCATTCAAGTCAAATGCTGCTACTTCATGTTTATGATCCATTAAATTTTTCCCTAAGTTTAATCCCATTTTACCTAAACCAATTAATCCTACTTGCATAATATAATTCCTCCTCAAATCATCTTTTATTACAAATTCATATCACTACAATCTGGAATACCTTGCAGCACTGATATGTACGGAAAGGTATTCACAGTCATAGCTTAAGAATTCAATACATTTTTTGTAATTTGAACAACATTTTCTGTCGTAAATCCAAATAGATTCATGACTTCAGCCCCAGTTCCTGAAGCTCCAAATGTTTCAATCGATAATATGTTTCCTTCTTGTCCTACATAACGCTCCCAGCCGAGAGATACGCCCATCTCAAGAGATACTCGTTTCGTTACAGAAGACGGAAGAACGGATTCCTTATATTCTTTCGATTGGCGATCGAATAACTCCCAGCTTGGCATTGCAACGATACGAACAGAAACTTGATCTTCTTCTAATTTCGCTTTCGCACTAGCAGCTAAGGATACTTCAGAACCTGTCGCAATGAAAATTACATCTGGATTTTCATTCGTTTGTGTTAATACGTAAGCTCCTTTAGAAAGATTCTCTATGTTCGCTTTCGTTTCATGAAACACCGGTAAATTTTGACGGCTCAGTACTAAAACGACTGGACCTTCCGTTTGCTGTAAAGCATACGCCCACGCACTTGCTGTTTCATTTGCATCTGACGGACGGATAACTGTTAAACCAGGGATTGCCCGAAGAGCTGCTAAATGTTCAATAGGTTCATGCGTTGGACCATCTTCTCCTACAGCAATTGAATCATGTGTAAATACGTACGTAACAGGTAACTTTTGCAATGCAGCCAGTCGAATAGATGGACGAAGATAGTCATTAAATACAAAGAATGTACTCACGAACGGTTTTACTCCTCCATGAAGAGCCAGTCCATTCGCTGCTGCGCCCATTGCATGTTCACGTACACCGAAGTATATATTTCGACCAGCATACGATTCTACTGCATACACTGCTTCACCTTTTATATCTGTCATCGTAGAATGAGAAAGATCCGCACTTCCACCGAAAATAGAAGGAATCGATTTCACATAATGGTTAATAGCTTCCCCACTTGCAACACGAGTAGAAATCGTTTTTTCAGTATCGAAGGACAAAATGTCTTTCGCTTCGATTAAAACCTCGCCTGTAATCGCTTTTTCTAATTCATCTGCTAGTGTAGGGTTTGACTCTCTGTATAAGTTGAACTGCTCATTCCAGCCATTTTCTTTTTCAATACCTTTTTGTTTCAGTTCATTAAAATGAGCTGTTACTTCTTCAGGCACAAAGAAGTCTTCTTCATAATGCCAACCATACACTTGTTTTGTTGCTGTCGCTTCTTCTACTCCAAGCGGATTACCATGTGCTTTGTTCGTTCCAGCAACTTTTGGACTTCCATAACCTATAACGGTTCTAATTTCTATAAGAGTAGGTTGATCCGTATTGTCTTTCGCTAATTGAATCGCTTTTGTAATCGCATCAACATCGTTTCCATCCTCAACTCTTACATATTGCCAATGTGCAGATTCTACCCTTTTCTGCATATCTTCAGAGAAAGCAATGTTTAATTCACCATCAAGTGAAATTTCATTTGAATCATACAGCACAATTAACTTGCCAAGTTTCATATGTCCTGCCATTGACATCGCTTCATAAGCGACACCTTCCATTAAATCACCGTCTCCAACTAAAGCGTACGTATTGTGATCAATAATAGAGTGAACATCCGTATTAAACTTCGCTGCTAAATGCGCTTCTGCCATTGCCATTCCGACAGCATTGGCAATCCCTTGTCCTAACGGGCCTGTCGTCGCTTCAACTCCAGAAGTATGACCAAACTCAGGATGTCCTGGTGTTTTACTATTTAACTTTCTGAAGTTTTTCAAGTCATCAATTGAAACGTCATATCCAGCTAAATGAAGTAGGCTATATAATAAGCTAGATCCATGTCCCGCCGATAAAACGAAGCGATCACGGTTAAACCATTTCGGATGATTAGGATTATGATTTAAATGATTCGCCCATAATGCATAAGCCATTGGCGCTGCTCCCATCGGAAGACCTGGATGACCTGAATTTGCCGCATTAATAGCATCAATTGATAACGTACGAATTGTATTCACTGCTAATTGATTTATGTTTTGTGTCATAGTAATCGTCCCCCTACATGCTTTCATGAAAGAAAGTACTTATTTTTTCGTTTCTTGATCTAACCACCATTTAAATCCACTTTCTTGCAATAATTCATTAGATGCCTCTGGACCATATGAACCAGACTCATATTCATGAAGTGGTAATAAGTTTTCTTCGAATGCTTCAAGAATTGGTTGTACCCATTCCCATGACAATTCAACTTCTCTCCAATGTGCAAAGAATGTAGCGTCTCCACTCACAGCATCATGAATGAGTCTTTCATACGCTTCAGGTACTCCCACATCCGCTTGCTCACAAGTAAAGTTAATACGGATCGGTTCAATTTCTCCATTTTTCAATGGATTTTTACTATTTAACTGTAATGAAACGTTCTCACCTGGGCTAATTTCAATTATTAACAAGTTAGGTGCTGCATTTGGATTACTATCTTGATATTGCTGTTTTAACGTATTTTTAAATTCGATTACAATACGAGTAGACTTTTCTTTCATTCGTTTACCTGTTCGTATATAAAAGGGAACGCCAGTCCAAAATGGATTATCGATCCACAAGCGAGCAGCAACAAATGTGTCTATATTAGAAGAAGGATTTACTCCTGGCTCCTCTTTATATGCTACAACTTGCCCGCCATTTATCTCACCTGCACCATATTGTCCGCGAATGATATGGTTTTGAACGTCTTCTTTTTTCACTTTACGAAGCGCCTCCATTACCTTTCGCTTTTCCTCTCGAATTTCACATGCATTAACCTTTTCCGGCAAATTCATAGCAGTCATCATTAATATTTGTAACATATGATTTTGAACCATATCTCGAATGGCTCCTGCCTGATCATAATATCCTGCCCTTTCTTCAACCCCAACTGTTTCACTCGCTGTGATTTGTACATTCGCTATATGTTCTTTATTCCAAATCGATTGTAAAACAGGATTTGCAAACTCTAGTGCTTCAAGGTTTTGAATCATCGGCTTACCTAAATAATGATCAATACGGTATATCTCGTCTTCTTCAAACGTGCGACTAAGCTTATCATTCAGCTCACGAGCAGATGTAAGGTCGTGCCCGAACGGTTTCTCAATCATTAGGCGTTTCCATCCATCCGTTTTATCAAGTCCACTTTCCTTAATATTTAAAGCGATTGTCTCAAAAAATTCAGGAGCAACGGAAAGATAGAACATTCTATTCCCTTTTATATGTAGTTCTTCTTCCCTTTCACGAACGACTTGTAATAATCTCTCATAATCTTCCGGCTTACTCACATCTAATGGACAATAACGAAAATTATCTAAAAAACCTTCGAGTTCTGGAGTACCTTCTTCTCTATGACGAGAAAACGTCTCTATTGATTCTTTTATTCTTTTTTGAAAATCTACATGAGATACTTCACGTCTCCCAAGCCCGATAACGGATATTTGCTTTGGAAGCTTTTGATCTCTATATAAGTTATATAGTGCGGGGTAAATTTTGCGTTTCGCTAGGTCCCCTGTCGCTCCAAATAAAACAAAGGTCATTGATTCCAATTTCAGTCCCCCTCTTGTTGTATAATCCTGGTCAATATATTAAAAATGAATTGTACAGAAGCTCATGTTTTTATAAAAAACAAAGAGTTATCAAATTCCAATTCTTTTTATACCTTTCGCTTTCTAATTGTCCCCAATATTAATAGTGGAAATTCAAAGCGTTTCTACCACGACTTACTTATTTATAATATTTTACGAAACAACATATATTTAATTACTTTTAGTAATTAAATAATATTATGTATAGTATATTAACCACATAAATTATTATCGTCAATAAAAATGTCTTACATTACATACTATTTATTTCGTAATACTTTTCTAAGTTTATCCTTAGTTACCACTCATTTTCAAAGATAATGATCGATATAAAAAATATCAGTTTCATCGAAATCTTCAATTAATTTTTCGTTAAACTCGTTAAAGGAAAACTTCGTCCATTGCTAGATTCGAAAACTTTCACGTTTGATGAAGTTGCACAAGCACACGAGTATTTGGAGTCGAATAATGCAATAGGTAAAATAGTGTTGAAAAATGTTTGGTAACTATAACTAGATAATATACATAATAATTTATGCTGTTTAGCTTATTAAGCGTAATGCGTAGATTAATTGTACAAATGTCAAACAAGGCGATCAAAAATGATCACCTTGTTCTTTTTAAAAATATAATAGTATTTTTCCGATTTCATCAATAGCATAGTCCTATCCCGAAAAAGAGCGAATAACTCTACTATAACTAAATTGTATTATTACATTTGAATATTACTTATGAAATTTCACACGTTCTTCAAGCGGTTGGAATTCTTTTTCACCTGGAGTAGCAGTTGGATTACCAAATGGCATTTGTGCAATTAGTTTCCAATTAGCAGGGACATTCCATTCTTGTTTTACCTCATCGTCAATTAATGGATTATAATGTTGTAAAGATGCCCCTAATCCCTCTGCTTCTAAACCTGTCCACACGACTAATTGGTGCATACCTGATGCTTGGTGTGACCAAATTGGGAAGTTTTCAGCATATGCAGCAAATTTCTCTTGAAGCGATTTAACGATAGCCTCATCTTCAAAGAATAGTACTGTTCCATAACCAGCTTTAAAGGAATCCATTTTTTGTTGCGTTCCTGAGAAATCTCCATCTCCAACTACTTTTCTTAATGTTTCAGTTGTAATATCCCATAATTTATTATGAGCTTCACCAAATAATACAACTAATCGCGCAGTTTGAGAATTGAAAGCTGATGGAGTATATTTCACAGCAAACTCCACGATTTCTTTAATTTTTTCATCTGATACTTGTACCTCTTTATTAATCCCATAGTAAGTACGTCTTTCTTTCAGTGCAGTATAGAAATCTTTTGTCATAATTCATTTCCTCCCAAGTTTTAATATTCTTCAAAATGATACATCTCGAAGATAATATGCGTTTAAATGAGTCCATTTTTAAATCATTGAACTCCATAACACCAATTGCCAGTCATTCTGAATCTAAACACACTACTTCCTTCGGTTGCTCTAAAAAATCTTATAACATCATTAATAAAATCTAGTGATCATTCGGTACTATTTTACCCATTCTCTATTCATGTATCCTGCGTGTTTCATATTTACACAAATATGAAATGTAGCTACTTTCCCCAAAAAATTTCCTCTTAATTTGGAACACCTTCAATTACAGAAATTTCGCAAACTTGAAAAAGATGATGTAATCCAAAGAACAGTGCATAATTCAAATACCACCTATAATAGAACCCTCTTAGCCGACTATAAGAAAAAATAATAAAAAGCCAAAAACGAACAATAATATGTTCATTCTTGGCTTTTACTTAACCATCACATTTACTTTTACTATTGCTTCAAATGATTTTTAACCGCTCTTACTACCAATTCGTGATCTTCTTCTGGTGGTAATCCTGAAACTGTTATCATTCCAATAACCCCTACGTTTTTTACTCTGATAGGAAAGCACCCACCAAACGCAGCATATTCCGAAGTATTTAAAAGATATTTTTCATTATATGAGATTCCAGTTATTTCACTTTGTATCTGCATATAATACGAGCTACGATCATGCAGGGAAACGACTCGTTTTTTACGCTCAATCCATTTCGTATTTTCCTCATTTGTCCCTGTCATCTTGAAATGAAATAATTGCACACCGTTTTTTGTTATATCAACAGCAATCACTTTACCCTCTTGCTTTGCTGTTTCAACGATAAATAAACCTAGTTGCAGTGCATCTTCATTTGTAAAAGAGGAAAATTGAAGTGTTTCCTCTTCTTTTAAAATTTGTTTACTTATTTCATTCAAATTTGAAGCGCTCATATCTTTATCCTCCTTAATCACTTTATGCCACATTCATATTTTTAAATTTATGTGACTCTATCGTACGACCTTTCAATATTACTAATAGCGTAAAGCGTATTCTCTTCTTCTTGGTGCTAATATGAATTATATTTAACGCATTAAAAATGTATGTCCTTTAGTACGAAACATTTCATATAGAAGTTTTCTACTTCCTTGATTCCGAGTGCAGAGACAACGAAAGCATTACATGCATAAAAAAACCAGTTGATTGAGCAACTGGTTCGCTAAAAGTGTCATATGGGATATTCATTCAACCAAACTACTGATTGTTCATAATCATCAAAAATTTTCACACATTCTTTTGTATTGGATTGTTGTAAATAATTCAGTATCTCCCCTTCTTCAAGGAGAAAGGCAATTGCCTTACTGTGATTCAAAATCGTTTCATTGAAAAATTTATCTTTCCATGCTTTTTGAACAGAAAAATGATCTGGCGTATATCCTTTTCTATCCACTAACAATTTGTATTTCCGTCCCTCGGAAATGAATTGCTGACATACCTGCTCGAAGTCATTAAACCATTCATAAACATCATCTGTTTTAATCTTGCCAATAAGACGGGTAACAATTATATCTCCTGAAACTGTTGTACTTATATTCGGCTTACTCAACTTGGAATCATCTCCCTTAGTTACAATTATGCGTAAAAATCTCATAAAATCAATAAGATAAAAATATTACGCAATAAAGCAACCTTTTGTACAAAAAGAGCCTATGTGAAAGATGACCTTTTATCACTCATTTAAAAAGGGACAAACTCTCCAAACGGAGAAGCCTGTCCCAAAATCGTTTTATTTTATTTTGTACTAGAACTAACAATCGTGAATTAGAATAATGACTTAATACTTGCTAAAACAGTAAGTACACCTACAATAATAACAAATACGTTACTCATTTTCCCTTTGTATTTAGCTAATACCGGTACTTTTTGAATCGCATACATCGGTAATAGACATAAGATAGCAGCAACTAAAGGACCGCTTAGAGAATCAATAAGTCCAAGAATACTTGGATTTGTATAAGCAACAAACCAGCATGATAATACAACGAAAGTAAGGATTATTGTCTTAATTGTTTTTTCTTCAATATCTTTTCCACGTGATTTACCAAACTTAATAATCATGTCACGCATTACTTCAAATGCTCCGATATAATGGCCAAGGAAAGACTTTGTAATAGCCACAAAAGCAATAATTGGAGCCGCAATCGTGATTACAGGCGAATTAAGCTCATTAGCAAGATATGAAAGAATTGATAAGTTTTGTTCTTTTGCCATTTTTATATCATCTGGAGTCAAGCTCAATGCGCTACTCCAAACGAAGAACATAACAACAGCGAATGTCATAATATAACAAACCTTTTGTATTTGCGCACATTTCGCATCAGTGGCTTCGATTCCATACGTAGCTCTCTGTTTCACAACAAATGATGAAATCATAGGTGAATGATTAAATGAGAATACGATGATTGGTAGAATCATCAATATCGTCCCAAAATAGCCTGTTCCTGTTGAAGCAGTTGAAACAGCTGAAAAACTAAGCATTGACGTATTCCACTGTGGAATTAAAGATATTGCGATAAACAGTAAAGAAACTATGAAAGGATACACTAACATACTCATTACCTTTACAGTAATATCTTGACCAAAATTCAGTATAGCGATAAGACCAAGAACTAATACAAGTGATAAAATAGCTCTTGGAGGTTCTGGCATATGCAATTGATGCACGATAAAACTACTTGCAGTGTTTGTAAGCGCAACCGAATACATTAGTACGATTGTATAAATTGAACCGAAATATACGATGTTAAAAATGATACTCGCTTTATTTCCGAAATACTCTCTAATTGTACCTGTGATCCCCTCATCAGCAGAATTAGAAGCGTATATCATTTTAGCAAGCGCCCTATGTGAGTAGTACATAACTGGATATGCAAGCAATGTAATTAGTAGTAAAGATAATAAACCACCTGAACCTGCATTAATCGGTAAAAAGAGCACCCCTGCTCCAATTGCAGTTCCAAATAGACTCAGTGCCCATGTAGTATCCTGCTTATGCCACTTTTTCGGATCTGCATATTGCTCATTTTTTCGTGCGGTATTTTCAGCTTGAACTTCTATTTTCTTTGCAGTATTCCCGTTCATATAATAACTCCCCCTTGTATCTATTCCTGCATCTCTCTTTGCACCTAACAAATATTCCCTTTCTGGAAAATGAATTCCTTACAAGTTGCCCCACATTGTATGTCCTTCATCATAATGAATCCAAATTGAAACATTCACTAATTAGCGTCCTAATATAATTGTTAGCGTTCACAAAAAAGTTTACTCGTAATATCCGCTCTTTATATAAAGACCCCTTAAGAGAACAATATGGAATAGACTTCATAAATACGTTGCAACATTTCTAATAACAGTGTATTACTTTAATGGTTTCTCTTTTTTACTTTTAACAGTAATTTTAGCTAAACCGGCCTCTCTTCATTTGCGAGGCGTTTCTTTCTCAATTCTATACATTACTTTCATAACTTCGGTAGCACTGATGATATTGCTTACACAAGCCACTGAAGCACATTACATACATTTCGCCTCAAATCACACACCTTTCTTACTAATAATCGCATTTTTTATATTTTCTCCAGAGATAATAAAATTTCTCTCGACGCCCTCATTATAACGTGTATATTTATAAAATTAATATTTTTATATTTTCAGAAATATTTAATAGGTATAATTTTATACGGATAATAATTTACAGTTAGCACGAAACCCTTATTCCTATCACTTAAAACTGAATGAATTAGCATAAAATACAATCATATATTACTTATTAAAGTTAGTCATTATAAAGATACTTACATTCTTCTTTGTTTTAAAAATTTATTTTAAACAAAAAAGATATTCTAACAAACAATTAATGTGGTTAAAAATAAATATCTCATTAAATATACAAACCAATTTTCAGGATATATATTATACCAATTGTATTGATATACATTTTTAGGAAAATACATATTTTAACTTGATGGTAACGAGAAAATCGCTAACATTTTGTAAAACCTAAACTAAGCGCAAAAATATAATAAGCTGCCCATATGGACAGCTTATTTACATAATAATCGTTATTAGGGGTGTACAAACAACTCAATGCAATATCATCTTAATTCTAGTTTTTTCAACTCTTCTTCAGGAATATCTCTATGTTTATACCGAATCGTTTTTACATCGTTTCCTTTTATACGAAAAGTAATTGTGTCCTCTCCATAAGGTGGATTATGCGCACCCTCAAAAGTTTGAATTTGAACAGTTACATAAAAAATATTGTTCGTTTTATCTGTTTTTATTTCAAGTATTTTTTCAGAACCTCGATACCAAAGTGTTGGTTCCTTATAATAGTTTTCAACTTCTTTACTTATTGGCTCTAATAAGAGATTCATGACTACTTCTTTTAAAAACTGTTTTGGTACAGGTATTCTGTTAATTTCCTTCCTTTTTACATCTATAATTCCCCAAAAATCACCACTCTTTTCAACAGTATAAAGAACATTCGTACCGTCTGCTTTCCAAAGATGAAAATAACCTTTATTTCCCTTAATATATAATCTTGGTTCATCAATCCACTCACCTTCTGTTTGAATTATCCCTAAAAACAGCTGAGTAAGTGGCGTTATCTTATAACCTAATTGATTAAAATCACCAAACGAATAAAGCTCATAACCGGTTAAATCTATGTCAAAGCTTTCATTTCTATTCTTTTCTATTTTTACAATTGCTTGAGCGGAAATACAGGGTAATAAAAAACTCAGAAAACATATGATGCTAATTATTTTTATTTTCATACCATCAATCACCTCTTTTATTAAAGTGCAACAAAAGAGATGATATTATTGCTTATTGCACGATTCAAACTATTAAAAGCCAATCATGTAATCTTTAAAACCCCTCGTTAACCAGCTCTTTTATCGAGTTTAATTTTGAAGAAAGCTCGATAAACCATTCTTCATCCCCCGTTAATAATGCAAGATCTATAAGATAGAGGATTTGTTCCTTATTTATTACCTTTGATTCAGGGAGTTTGTTAACGTGTTTACTAAAGAGTAAAATCGCTTCGTTTATTGTGTACTGGCCGTCACGTTTCACAATACTAACTGTAACTATATCCTCTACATCATCAAGTGATACAATATAACCAACTATTAATTCACCTTCATTTGATATTCCACGAACCCAATCTCCTACTTTTAAAACATGATTATTATTTGACATCATACTTTTTCACCTTCTTATAAATATTTTTTGTGCTGATAAAAAAGAAATAAAAACGAAATTAAACTGTAATATTTTTCATTACATTTAAATAGAAAGAACTTACGGCTCTATATAACAAGTAAGCCGCTTAACGTTCTTGATTGATAAGATCAACAACTTCTTTCATTGTATAGTTCTTTAAATATTTACCTAAATGTTCTTCCGCACCTAAGAAAATAGTGAACAGCACTTTTCGCATGTTTGAACCTACAATACATTGATCATTTGATTCTGGGCACTTAGGCTGCAACGCACCTTCAGAGGTTATTTGATAAATATGCCAAAGGTTAACTTCACTTAAATCTCGAGCGAAAATAAAACCGCCACCAGTCCCCTCTTTCGATTGTATAAACTTATGTTTTTTTAACAAACTTAGCACTTTGCGAATACGCACTGGGTGAACCCCCGCACTTTCTGAAATCGCATTACTTGTTGACATCCGGTCTGGCTGTAAAGCTAAATAAGTTAAACTGTGTATGGCCAAAGTAAAGTCGCTGCTCATTGTTTTCCTCCTACGATCAAAAATATTATTTCTCCTATATTAACATACTGTAGCCATAAATATTACAGATAGGTTAGTTGAACGTTAAAATATATAAGAACCACTTAGCATAAAGAAATAAATTCCTTAACTTTATTTAGCTTTTTAAATTAAAAATACATTAAACACTCCATTGTTTCTTCACTTGTTCTTCTGCCAATTGTTTAATTTTTGTCCATATCGTATCTTTACTTACAATAACATTTGTTTGATAATTTCTATCGTTATAATTGACTGTAACACATACTTCTATCATTTTCTGCTTCCTCCTTTCATACCACTTTCCCTAAAAAATATTACTTATTAATTAGCCAACTTTTGCAGTTCAATGTTTAAAAATGTTCGGACGCTACGTGGTAAAAATTTACGAATTTCTTCTTCGTTAAAACCAATTTGCAATCTTTTTTCGTCCAGCATAATTGGGCGACGTAACATTAGTGGATGCTCAATTATTAATGTATAAAATTCATTTAGCGAAAGCTCTTCTATATTTATATTTAAGTCTTGAAAAGTTTTGGATCTAGTTGAAATAATTTCAGTAGCACCCTCTTCTGTTAAACGAAGAATGGACTTAAGTTCATCCACTGTCATAGAATTGGATACGATGTTTTTTTCAGTATAATCAATTTGATTCTCCTCCAGCCATGCTTTCGCTTTTCGACATGAAGCACAGCTTGCTGTTGTATATAAAACCACCATATTTCACTCACTCCTTTAATGTTCTTTATAAAATGTACACTTTAAATATCGTTTATTGAAATGTATTAAAAAAAATTACAGTTTAGAATCAAATTCACGTAATGTTAGTTATTCGGCAATGTTTCGTTTATTTTTACTACTCGTTTCTTTGCATGCTTCTTTTATAAAATAGTTGAAACTACATTTTACAGATGATGATAACTCACTTCTTAAATCTATACTGTAATTTTAAACCTTACAGTTCTATTAATCAAATGTTAAGTCTTGGATTAATTAATCATTTTTTGTTAGAGTATTCTTTAACAGATTACGGTTCATCTTTAGGAGCCATACTTGATTCGCTCTGCACTTAGGGAGAAGTTCATCTTGAAAAAACGGGAATACGTCCATGCTTATTACAGCTGAATAATAATTATTCCTATCATATTAAAGACAGAAAATAGGTTGAAGCAATACGTGCCCCAACCTATTTTTTATGCCTCTTTATAACTTTTTGCGGTAATGACTGTTTCGAATTCAAAAGTTTCCGGCAGATGGTCAGCGTAAGAGTATTCAAAAGTTCGTCCATCGGTTAAATAGGCCACTTGTTCAACTCTCATTAGGAAATCTTGATTTGTTAAGTTCATAAACTGCCTTTCTTTATCATCTGGACGAACTCCTTTGACCCTAACAACGGATGTTCCCACTTCAAGACCAAGTTTATTTTGAATGTGCGAGTAGATCGATCCCTCTAAAACTGAAACTTCAACACCCGGTATGACCGAAATAGGCATCCATGTATGCTCCATAATCGTTGGAATACTGTGAATGATGCGGAGGCGGATGATTTTATATACAAAATCTTCTACTGAAATGCCCAATTTTTCAGCAATAATTTCATCGGCACCGACAATCGTAAACTCAATAATTTTACTTTCTACCTCGCTACCATAAACAGCTTTTGTACCTGTTAAAGTTTGAATCATTCGTGCTTTTTCCTGTTGACGCCAATCTTGAACGACAGTTCCACTTCCGCGCCGGCGAATGATGTAGCCGTCTCTCACTAACAGATCCAGCGCTTTTTTTATGGTAAGGACAGAAACATCGAATTCTTCAGCAAGGACGGGGCTACTTGGAATTTTTTCGTTAATTTTATATTCGCCGTCTAAAATTTGCTGTTTCATTTTTTGATAAATGCCGAGGTATTTTACTTGAGTTGATCCGCTTGCCATTTCCATACCTCCTTTATGCTGTATTCCCTCTTCTATTCATTCAAGTTTAAAGCCTCAAGTTTATAAATTGAAGGTGAAGGTGCAGCAAATCCGTTTTCTAAGATTTCAATATTCGTTACTGCTTCTTCATCTTTCACAAGCTTTGGTGCACCATTTACGATTGTTTCATACGCTGCATCATAGAAGCGACCGTAATCACCAAGCGGCGTTTTAATTTGTTTTTCAATCCAATCACCGTTTGCATTTCGATATTTCGCAATTCCATAGTACATCGGCGAATCTTCACCAAATCCTGCACTCTCAGGCATAATACCCGCTTTCAAATCATTTTCCTGCTGATCTTCACCGTATTTAATAAACGATCCATTTGTTCCATGAACGATAAAGCGCGGATAATCTTTTGCTACAACATGGTTCGTTTTCAGTTTAATTTTCAGCTGATTTCCGTAATGTAGACCAACATCGAAATAATTATCAACCGCACCTTCCACTTCATTATTACGAATATCGTATGTCACCGTATCTGGACGGCCAAACAATGAAATAATACGGTCCATCGTATGAATACCTAAACTGTAAAATGAACCTTCTTCTTTCGGACCTTCGTGATTGATGGAACCCGGACGGAAATAATCAATATGTGATTCAATCTCGACAATATCACCAAGGAATCCTTGTTCCACAACTTGCTTCACCGCTAAAAAATCACCATCAAAACGGCGGTTTTGATAAGGCATAACTACTACACCTTTTTCTCGCCCTAAAGCTAACAATTCTTTCGCATGTTCTACTGTATCGCAAAATGGTTTTTCAACGATAACTGATTTTCCAGCAAGTATAACTTTTTTCGCTAATTCGTAATGCGTATGTGCTGGCGTACAGACCGTCACCACTTGAATGTCTTTATCATTCAACAATTCGTCCAAATTAGTAGTGAAACTAACACCTTTTTCCTCATATGGAGCTGCTAATTCTTCATTTATTTGACGTACAAAAATCGTTTTTATTTTTATATTATTACGTGTGTTTACATAAGGTAAGTGATAGCGGTTAGCTGATTTTCCAAATCCAATAAAGCCCATTGTTAATGTCATGTTCTTCAACTTCCTTGCTCATAAATTTTCGTTTCTATATTTATTATATAGTTTAGTTATAAAAAGTATATAGTTTTAATTTATAAATTATATACTAAATAAAAAATTTAGGTTAAAAAGGAGCATAACAAATATGGCACACACTACTACATCTATGGAAATTTTCGGTTCACCTGAACAAGTATGGCAATTAATTGGAGGATTCAACTCCCTTCCAGACTGGTTACCTTATATACCTAGCAGTAAATTAACTGAAGGCGGTCGTGTACGTCACCTAGCTAATCCAGATGGTGATACGATTATAGAACGTTTAGAAGTATTCAATGAGAAAGAACGATATTACACGTATTCAATCATGAATGCTCCATTTCCAGTCACTAATTATCTATCTACAATCCAGGTGAAAGAAGGTACTGAAAGTAATACATCTTTAGTAGAGTGGTCTGGTACGTTCACTCCTGTTGAGGTTAGTGATGAAGAGGCAATAAATCTGTTTCATGGTATTTACAGTGATGGACTGAAAGCATTGCAACAAGCATTTCTAGATTGAGCTGTTAAAAACAATGAAAAGCAAAGCGATATCGCTTTGCTTTTTTATAAAATCCCTTTTAACTTTTCACCAATCAACTTCGCTACATACTCATAGCCTTCTATCCCAAAGTGCAAACCATCTTTTTCATCATTTTCTACAAACCTTTTATAATTCCGTTCCTGAATCATTTCGGCGTACAAATTTAGAAAATAGCTTCCTGTTTCTTTCGCCACTTTCTCTACCACGTCTGCATACTGACCGAGCACTTTATTTGTTCTATTGTGCTGTCTTTCCTCATCAACTGGCGCGGGACTAATAAGCAGTACTTTATCTGACGAAATCCGCTTCACAATCTTCTCTAAGTTTTCTTTATATACTTGTAATGATCCTTGTGAAAAAGAAACTGCATCATTCGTGCCAAGAAAAACTGTTACGAAATCTGGTTTATGTGATAATACATCTTCTTCAATTCTATGTAACGCATCGAACGTATTATCACCCGGAACCCCCGCATTTACCACCTTCCAATTCGGAAACATCTCTTGCAAACGCGGTGTTAACCTCGGCGTTCCATCAAAAAACGTTTCATCAGCTGTAATACTATCACCGAAGCATACTAACGTATTCATAAAGTCTAACTCTCCTTTTACGTATGAAATAACTTTCCTTCTACCGCCTTCATATATCTTTCAGCAGAACGTTCCACTGCCTCATTTGCATTTTCTTTTACTACACGATGAAAAGCATTGTATAAACGATTAAATTGTAACGGCTTTACTCGATTCACCATTTCTTCCACTTTTCTCGCTGGTAATGGAATTAAGTTTGGATAGCTGTACATAAAGCTTACCCATCGCTCATCTGCTACAACTTGTATAATATCGCCTGTTAACAAAATTCCTTTTCCGTCATTACCTTCTTCCCAATGTAAGACAGATCCTCCTTTAAAATGACCACCTAAACGATGAATGACCAATCCATCCGCTAATTGTAAAGACTCACCAGACCAATAAATAATACGACTACTCGGGCGCATCACCCACTCTTTATCATCTTCATGTATGTAAATTGGTACATCAAATGTCTCTGCCCATTCTACTTGCGTTGAATAATAATGAGGATGAGACAATGCAATCGCATCTAATCCGCCAAGCTCTTTTATTTTCGTAATTGTCATTTCATCTAAATAAGTAATGCAGTCCCACAGTAAACGATATGACTCTGTTTTCACTACATATGCCGTTTGACCGATCGCAAACCCTGGTTTTGTCGTAATACTATAAAGCTCATTTTCCTCTTCGATTATTTCATTTTTATATGTATCACCTGTTTGTAAGCTTTCTAGCGTCGTCCAAGACTGTCCTTTCGGATTCACATATTGCCTTTCTTCATCACAAATATGACAACTCACCGGTTCTTCTACACTCGCTGCATACTGCACGCCACACGTTGTACAAACAAAATTTTTCATCATAATTTCCCCTATCCCTAAATTTTTTATTAAGCTGATTTTTGCTGATACTGATTTGCTTTTTTGTTTTCAATTAATAAACTGATAAAAGTAAGTAAATAAACAACGCTAACTGATAATGGAATAACAGTAAATCCTTTTTCCGCAAAAAGAATCCCGCAAACTGACGTTACGAATACAGTCCCTACTGATAATAAACCGTAACTTTTACTTTCGTAAATCCATACGTACGGGATAAAATGAACACCTATTAACATCGCTACTACAAAAGGTAACCATTCTGGAAATTGAAAATAGGCAAGTAATACAAGTGGAATATTCAATACATTTATCCCACCAATTAATCCTGCCAAAACCCCTAACGGATTTCCTTTCGCAAACATATCAATTTTCAATATAGCAGCTATCATTAATCCAAAAGGAAACACACATCCCATACCGATTAAATATACCCACACCACTTGTTTTTCAGAAAGAACAAAGCCCGCTATACTCATAACTATCCAAAATAAAACACCAGCTAATATAATTGGCAAGCCTCTCTTCGTTTTTATTGCTAAATCCTTTTTCGCTTCTGAAACATTCATTTCACAATCTCCCCCAAAATATTTGTACTATAAAGTCACCTCAACCTCGCCCATCCAATAACGCCAAGCTACTAAATAATCTTCTAAATCTTTCGGGTGATGTCTTAAACACGTATCTATACGCAAATATAAGCCTATGACTATTTCTTCATATAAATTACGGTCTTTTTTATGAAACACACACTGTTTCATCGCATAATCAATCGTTTCTTTCGTTAAATCTTCCGGGGTTGAACAGAACGCATAAATTAAATCGTATATAGGATCTCCTAACACTGGAAAAGGATCAATTACACCATGTAGCATATTTCCTTGAAATATAAAATTATGAAACCCAAGATCACCATGCAGTAAAAATGGATGATTTATTCCAGTCCCTCTATTTGGGCTATTTGCTAACTTAAGAACTGTTCTATACTCTTCCTCACTTATGTAACGTCTTACATTTTCATAAGCTTCCATCACATTTTTCGTTAAAAATGCACTCCAAGATTGAACCGGACTTTCTTTCCATCCCCAGCCATCTATACGTGAAACTATTTCATACTTATTAATAACTTCTTTTACAAGAGTACTAAGCGTAATTCGTTTATGTCCTCGTCCGCACGAAGTACTACCTTCAAGGAAAGAATACACAATATATGTATGTAAAGGCTCTTTATACAAAAGCTTTGCAAACAAAGTATTTGCTTCATAAAAAGAAAGAAAATAAGCTTCTTCACGTATTACTTCCGCTTCATTCAGCTTTACAACGTATTTTTCGTCCAACAAATACACAGTACTTGTCGTTCCTCCGTTTAATACTTTTATGCTATTTGGATAATATGAAATAACTTTCTCCTTAACTAGTTGTGCAGCGATTACTGAAATGTCCATTCCCTCACCCTTTAATCCCGAAGATTCCCTCAATTCAAAAGACAACTTTACTATTATTTGACAAACAAATAGGAAACCCCTTCCAAAATCATAATATAACAAAAATTCATTCACTTTTACATTTCAAAAATAAGGAAATACTAACAACAACGTTACATACATATAGGAGGACAATATGAAACCTGAATTTTTAAAAGCTGTACATGATGCAATCGGAAATGTCGAACACATTCATATAGAAGAAAGCGGTGCCGACAGCTTACTTATCCATCATGATGATGCACAGCAGTTACAACAAGTCGCTAAAACGCTAGAAAATAACAATTTCCGCTCTGCTTTAAGAACAACTGGAGATGCTTCGTATATTGAAGTATTGAACAGATAGTGAAAGTCCGGATGTATGCCGGGCTTTCTTTTTTGTCCCGCATTAACGGGCAGTAAGACCCTCACCTCAAAATTCAACGGAAGCAAAGAAGTTAGGTGGGGGATCAACTGCCCGTAAAAGCCCGATTGGTTCAACTAATAATCAGTGGGGATGCCCCACCCACTGATTAAAGTTTCACTTTATATTGAAACTTCAAATTCTTTCACATACACCGCTGTTCCAGCAATATCAATTTGTAAATTCGCATTCCCTTCAACTTTCGTTACATACACCGTTACACGACCATCTTTATGTATTTCCTGTCCTTGTTCAACAATTAACTCCATTTCATGGTCAAAATCTTTTTCCAAATACATCGCATAATACGCCCCCATTACACCTGAAGCTGTTCCTGTCACTGGATCTTCTATCGTTCCAGCATAAGCCGATGAGAAATGACGTCCATGCATTTGTGCTAATTCATCATAAGTTTCTAGACAAATTGGGTGAATAGAAGCGTTAGGTATTTCTTTTAATACTGATGGAAACATCTCATTGTTAGGCTTCATTCTCTCACACGCATCTAGATTTTTAATCGGTACAATTACAGTCCAATTACCCGTACTTCCATATACAATCGGTAAACTTACATCTAAATCATTTACTTCTAAACCAATACTACGAGCTAATTCTTCTTTTGAACCTGCAAAATCTTTAAACTGAGGTGCTGCCTGCCTCATTTTAATAAAAGTTTCTCCATTTTCATTTACACCTATTTGTATCGGTAAAATCCCAGCCTTCGTTTCAATCGTAAGGTTACTTTTCTCTTCTAATAAACCTCTTTCACGCAAGGCAAATATTGTCCCAACTGTCCCATGACCACATAAATCCATTTCAAAACCAGGTGTAAAAAAGCGCATTCTTATATGTGCTACTTCTGAAGAAAGAACAAAAGTTGTTTCGTTAAATCCAATTTTTTCAGCAATACGCTGCATTTCCTCTTCTGTTAATCCATCTGCATCTAATACAATACCTGCTGGATTCCCCATATTCGGTTTATTCGTAAATGCGTCATAATGAAATACGTTTATAGTCTTCATTTTCTTTTCCCCTAACCCTCATTAAAAATTTTATAATAAAGCTCTATCTCCGTTTTCAACGAACAATTATTTCTCCAAAATATCCCCTGCATCTTTTCATTTGATGTATGTGTGCTCCCAATATAATACGTAGCCCCCATTTCTTTTAACATATGTAAACATTGAAGATGTAGTTGGGAAGCTACTCCTTTCCCGCGATAATAAGGCATTACTCCAAAATAAAATAACCGTCCTTCACTTACTGTTCCAGGTTCTATATGCGGTATGGACATACCAATTGGCTCATTTTTATTATAAAAAACAATGCATGACTTCTCCCATCCCTTACCTAACTCTGTTTGCACTGAATAAAAATGCTCATCGATAGTTAAAATTGAAGTTTGATTCCCTGAACCCGACATACATTGTTCCCAAATATATTTAAAATCTTTTTCCGATAACGTTCCTTCTGCTATTGATCGATATGTATATTGTCTTTGAAGCTCTTCTACATTGTTCAATTCTCTACATACTTCTATCTTTGCGGCATACAAAGAAAAACCGGCATCAAGTAACACTTTTGCGCTTGAGTTATGACTACTAAACCTTTTGTTTAATACAATACTTGCTCTTTTTAACTCCCAATTAAAACAAACCTCTTCAAATCTACTTATCTTTTCTTTATATGTTTGTACGTTATACAAAACATCTTCTTCTATTTCTTCAATCGTTACTGCCTTTGGTAAGCCATTTAATACTTTTTTAGAAGGGCCAAACAGATTCTGAATGATTGCAAGATCGTATATCACCACTTTATTTCACCTACACCTGGCTCAATAAACTGCCCTGAAACATCCTCATTTGAATCTGTTACCCAATCATATATATTTTTTGCTCCTTCAGCCGGGGTCATATTCGCATCAAAAGCACCAATTTCAGTCTTTAATTTTCCAGGATGAATGGCAGTTACACTTATTCCTTTATTCTCAAACTCTTGTTGTAAGCAGAGTGTTAGCATATTTTGTGCAGCTTTAGCAATTCGATATGAATATGAGAAATGGCCTTGCGGAAACTCTTTGTTCGCCATTTTATGCAATGAACCTAACCGAGAGGACACATTTATGATTCTCGGATGATCCGATTTAGCTAAAGCCACATATGTACCTTTTACAGCTCGAATTACACCTAAGCAATGAATATTAAATAAGTCCGTTAACTCTTCTGAATTCGTATGTAAAACCTCAGTCTCCTTTCCAGTAATTCCTGCGTTATTTATAACTAGATCAATATACTCTGTATATTCCTCAAGCTGTTTCTTAATTTGTTCTGTACTCTCATCAGCCGATAAGTCTGCTAATATAGGAAAACATCTACAACTAAACATTTGCTTCAATTGCGTTACCGCAACCTCAGTTTTAACTAATGGATAAACAATATGTCCATTTTCATGAAACACTTTTACTAACTGTAACCCTAATCCACGATTTCCACCTGTAATTAGAACTCTCATATATTCATCTCCTTATTTTTAAAATAAATAAGAAAATCCATCCACTTACCATTCTCTAATGAAAACGCCTCTCTCTTGCATTCAAATGAAAAGCCTGTTCTTTCCGCAAGACGTACTGATGGCTCATTATCAACACGTATATGTAATTCGATTCTATGAAAATGAAGATGATTAAAAAATAACGATACTGCAGCTTTCACACTTTCCATGCCATATCCATTTTTCCAGTATTGATTATGTATGGAATATCCCATCATTGCCCACTGATAATCCATACGTAAAATTTTAATCAGCTCTAGCTTACCAATATTAGCTCCGTCTTCTTTACGAAAAATACCTAATACGTACATCTCATCTCGATGTGCTGCTTCATCAAAGCCTCTAATCCATTCCGTGAACCATTCTTTCGTTGATGATGCCATAACTTGATAACCATCGTCATATTTATACTGCGATGGTAACCTCTTATGAAATCCGTCTAACCAACTTTCATAATCATTATTTTGGAACGGACGGATCATCAGTCTCTCTGTCTCTACCTGTAATAGCGGTAGCTTCATTTACATCTCTTCCCTTAATTAATATTTGAATATTCTTTATTATCTTACACAAAATACAAAATCTAGTAAATTATTATGTTTTGATAGACAAAAACCCAGTCATGCTTTATACATAACTGGGTTCTTCATCGTTTAATAACATTTTTATTTCACAAGAACTACATCCCTTAATTCCCTCTTCAACACTTTCCCTAAAGCGTTTTTCGGTAATTCTTCTACGAATACCACTTCTGGAATTTTGTAACTTGCTAATTTCTCCTTACAATACTGAATAATACTTTCTTCTGTTACTGTTGTTTCGCCATCCTTCACAATGTAAGCTCTTGGAACCTCTCCCCAAAAGTCATCTGGCACTCCAACTACTGCAACTTCTAAAACACCATGTATTTCATGAATAACATCTTCTACTTGGTCTGGATATACGTTGTCACCACCACGTATAATAACGTCTTTATATCTTCCCATAATATGCAGGAATCCGTCGTCATCTATCATACCTGCATCACCCATGTTAAACCAATTATCTTTTACTACCTTCTTTGTCGCCTTTTCATTATTCCAATACCCTTTAAACATGTATGGACTTCTTACATGAATCTCTCCCACTTCATTTGTTGTTAGTTCATCACCTGTTTCTGGATGAACAATTTTCACCTCTACATTTTTCAAGGTTTTTCCTACAGAAGACATCTTTTCTTTTCCCATCATTGGATGCCATGATGTTACAACCCAACCTTCTGTACTACCATAGCCTTGCACCATATAGATTCCTTTTTCCATATATTTTTGGATGAGTGTTTCTGGCACTTTTGTTCCACCGCTTTGTGCTACTTTAAAAGTAGAAATGTTACGTTCTTTTTTATTTAGTTCATCAAGCATATAGCTATAAACAGCTGGGAATGCAAGCATCGTAGTAATTTTCTCTTCTTCAATCTTATCCCAAATAAGAGCAGGATTCGAATCAGCTAAGAAGATCATCGTAACACCATGATAAATACAATTTAAAATAGAAAGCACACCACTCATATGAAACAATGGATGCACGGATAAAAAGCGTTCACCTGCTGGAATTTCTCTTTGTCCCGCAATCTCTGCAAAATAGTGATGTAAGTTTTTATGTCCAATTACACATGCTTTTGCCTGTCCAGTCGTTCCCGAAGTAAATAAGTAAATGGCATCATCCTCTTCATGCACTTCTACGTTCGGTTCTATCGTTGGTTGTTTTTGCAACTCTAATTCAAATGAACCAAAGCCTTCTTTTGTCGTTTGAATTACATAAGGAATTTCTTTAACAGCATCAACCTTTAATAACACTTCACTAAATTCTTCATCAATAACTAACACTTTTAATTTCGCTTCTTGTACAATCGTTTCTAATTCATAAACAGTAAGCTGATGATTTAGCGGAATACATACCGCTCCAATTTTTAAACTTGCCATCATAACACTTGGAAACGGGTGATTATTTTTGCATAGTATTCCTATACGATCTCCTCTTTGCACACCATTATGTAACAAATAGTGTGCAAGCTGATTTACTCGTTCATTATACTGTTGAAACGAATATCTTTTCTCTCCCCCTACAAGCGCTTCCAAATTTGGTGATTGCATTGCTCTTTTTTGTAATAATTTTTGCATCGTTCTCAAGTAAAACTCCCCTTTATATATGTTAGGTTTTTTATTTTACCAGATTAACTATTAATTTACTAAAGATTACACTTAGTGAATATAACAAGAATATAAAATAGCCATTTACTTCACAAGTAAATGGCTATTTTTCATTATATATTAGAATACTTCTTGTTCATTACATATTGCACATACTCAGGTGCACTTTTATCAATCTCTTCATCACTTAATTTATATTCGGCACCATATAAATAAAATGAAGGTATAAATTTCATGTCTGTATATAAGCAAGTAGCTTGAAATGGTTTCGTTAACTCATCCATCGTAATTCCGCTATTTTCATAATCTTTTTCTAATCCACCTATAGTAACTGCTACACCAAACTCTTTTCCCTTCACTTTATCCCCTTTTGATCCGTATGCAAATCCATATGTTAATACATCATCAAACCATTTTTTTAATAATGGCGGTGTGCTGTACCAGTAAAGCGGAAATTGAAATATATATCTGTCATGTTCTACTAATAACTTTTGCTCTTCTTCAATATTAAACTCCCAGTTTGGTGCCACTTTATATAATTCATGCACCGTAATTTCATCTGAATGTTTCTCAAGTTCTTCTGTCCATCTTTTATTAATTTTTGATTTTTCAATATGAGGGTGTGCTACAATTACAAGTGTTCTCATCATTTTCCATCCCCTTTATAAATGAATCAATCCTTTACATATTAGTATGAATGCATTACATATAATTGAAAAGTACGTACTTTCAGGTGCTATAGGAACCTTGAGGTACCTTTGGAGGTGTTATATGAATCAAAATGATAACTGTCCAATTGCAACGACGCTCGATGTAATCGGCGGAAAATGGAAAGTTCATATTTTATGTGTTTTGATGGATGGAAAAATGCGAACAAATGAAATCCGACGAGAAATCCCAAACATTACGCAAAAAGTTCTGACTCAACAACTTCGACAACTTGAAGCTGATGGAATTATCCATCGTACTGTATATCAAGAAGTACCACCAAAGGTTGAGTACACAATAAGCGAATACGGGAAATCTTTAATGCAAATTATGAATGAACTATTTGAATGGGGAAAAGATCATCAGCTCAAAAGATTACATGACTAAAAAGGCACTATATACTTTGTTTAATCCTCAATGTTTATATTTTGTGTTTTTATAAATTTTATTTTTATCGTTTTTGGGCTAACTTGTTTTCTTAGATTGATGGACGTGACCCCACATCCATCAATCTAAAAAGATATAATTAGAAAAATGAGATTTCTATACAATTTCGCATATAAACACTACTTCTACCTCATTAAACACTTGCCCGACTTTTTCTAATCTCAATTGTACGTAAACTATAAAGGAGCACACCTAAACCGAGAATTTTTTCGTTATTAGACGCATTAGAACCTAAGGTAATAGTAGGTACATTTAAACCCATAAACCTTTCACTCCATTCTATAGGCATATATCCCTGCTTACCAATTACTAATGTACGTCCATCTATTGTACGGAGAGTACTTTGAATAAAATCAAACTCAACTTCTACATCTGACAATTTTGTGGCTTTATCTGTCATCAAAGTACCTCGTATCATAGTAAATCCTTGTATCATTTTTTATTTAAACATACCAATTTGGTTATAATTGAAGTCATAAATTACCCAATCATATCCGTCCACTTCAGTATGAAAATAAGCTAGAATTTCCCCGTTACTCGTTTCTAATCCGTAAACATCTTTATTATGTAAAAAGGGTATTACTGAAAAAAGAATATTTGATGAAACCATCTTTGTTCCTGCTATATACTTACCATCAGGATGATATAAACCAAATTGCTTGTTTCGTTTTGGTAATTCTAATACAACCAAAGTATCAACATCCCAAAATGTTGCATTACTTTTTATCATATTCTTTTGTATCAACTTCCCTTTTCTTAACTGCCAAAATCCAATTCCAAAAAAGATAGAAGCAGCGATAACAAAAAAGATAAACTGCCCCCAATTAATATGTCCCCAATCTTCATATACAGCGCATAAAGCAAGAATAAAAATACCCGTCCCAATTAACAGTTTCATCTTTCCTTTTCGCTTATAGTAATCAAATAATTCCATTTCTATATCTTCACCCCTTATTTGTGGTTCCTAACTATTAATATATCAAAAACATATAATGCCCTCTATTCAAAAGTATGAGTTTCACTGCCTAGGTAATTTGTTACTCTTCATAATTATTAACTTAATAAATTTTATTTCTGTCAATTGAGTTTCCATAAACTTTGTAGATAAAGAACAGATAACTTAGTGAAAATGAAAGCCTTTTACCAACAAACTAAGATGAAATGTTATAATATATGTAAAAAAATAATTTTCAAAAAATTACATAAAGTGATATTTAAGATTAATAGTATGTTGGAAATTCCAAATAATTATAACGTTACCAGTTCAAATATTAATAGAGGTGAAATTATTGAAGAATCAATATATAGAAACACTTGTTGAAATCATGTTAAAGCATATACCCAATGCAGCCAACAAATCAATGTTATTTGCATTTTACAATGGGGTTGTCACGACGTATAGTTACTTTCATTATGAATCTATGAAGGTATTTGAACATGGCTCAGAAGGACTTCCATCTAATGAAATTATGGACAATATTCAAAGAGTACGCCATACTGGGGAATCCAACTGGACTGCCTTTGTTTTAACCGTTAAAAGAAATGGTTTATATGAAGTTGATTATTATGACGATTTAAACCCTACTTTAGAGTCCGGTTCTGCACTACTTTTGCTTGCATACAACCATTATCATATTGAACCAACCTCTGATTTTAGTAAATCACAACTAAAAAGCGCTATTAAAGCAGAGAGCTTTAAGAAAACGTTAAACTACGCGTGTATGAGGAATGACATAGAAACAGTTAAAAAAAAGTTAATAAACATTAAATTGTCTACATTAAATAAAAAAGGACCTGATAGAAAAACGCCCCTTCACATTGCTTGTTTAAATGAAAATATTGAGATAGTTACATTACTAGTTGAAGCAGGAGCAGATTTGAAGATTAAATATCATGGAGAAACACCTTTTGCCCTAGCATGCAGAAAAGGTAATGTAGAAATTATTAAATACTTAATTTCTCAAGGTGAAAATGCAAATGAAATCATGGTCGGAAAAGTCACTCCTCTTCATTTAATTAGTAGTTCTGGCAATCAAGAAATTGTTCATTATATTTTAGAACGTATTACCAATATAAATGCGGTGACAAACAGAAAACGTTCAGCTCTCCACTACGCAGTGGAGGATAACAATCTTGAAGCAGCAAAGGTTTTAATAGACAACGGTATTGATATGGAATTACTAGAAGAATACAAAAGGAGTGCATTAAGTCTTGCTTGCGACCGCAATAAACCAGAGATGGCAGGGCTGTTGTTAGAAAATGGAGCTAACATTCATAGTACAGGACAAGGAAAAGTTACACCGTTACATAGTGCATGTGAACGAGGCTTTATTGAAGTAGTTCGAGTGTTACTACAACATCAACCGAACTTGCATGCGAAAGCAACATTATACAGTATGCCAAGGAATGAAAATTTAAAAGAGACCCCCATTGAAACAGCTAAACGCCTTGGATACGATGAGATTGTCGGCCTTTTGAGCCCAAACTCCTGAGAAAGAATAAAAGCAAAATCAATATTTTTTTATTTTAGAGATAATACCATATCACCATCAAGCTAATAAAAAGATACTCCTTAAAAATAAAAAACGCTATTCTCTCTGTAAAATCATAGAAAAGAATAGCGTTTTTTATTTTGAAATAGAAGTCAGCATTTAAACTAAACATGCTAATATTGATTTTGTGCGATTATCAGTTACCTCATAATAAATTTCTAATCCTTTTCGAGTACCTGTAACCATTTTAGCAGCTTTTAATTTAGATAAATGTTGACTAATTGTACTTTGAGGCATTTGTAAATCCCCGTACATTGTTGTTACATTAGTTGGACCTTTTGCAAGCATTATTTTTACTAAGGATAAACGAACAGGATGCGCCAATACCTTTAGTACTTCAGAGATTTCTTCAAACATTTCTTTTTGTTCTTTCATCTTATTGCTCCCCTTTTATTTACATATTTATGTTATCCATATATATAATTCGAAGGTATATACGATTTTATGTCCGTCATTTAAAAAAAATATAAAAAAAACTTTTCCTCGAAACTAAAGGAGCATCTTTACATAATGTCTCACTATTAGAACTCTTATAGATACAGATGTATGTACTCTACACTCAGCTCACTAAAATCAATGAAAAAGAGAGCAGATAACCTGCTCTCTTAAGATGCCTCCTTATGTTCCGTGGAATGTTTTACACTTCCTATTCTCTTTAGCTTATTCCAACCTACCGCTACTCCTCGAATCGATGAGAATATAGATTTAACGACAACATAAGTCATAAATTGACGATAAATAAAGCGTTGTAAAATTAACCATACTAATGGTTTCGGATTCTCTTCCTCTAATTTAAATGCAAATAGAGATGCGAGAAGATCCATTAAAAAGAATACAAAATAAAATCCTAAAACTTTTAGCGGGTCACTACTAAATAACCCCATAATCATTAATATATCTGCAAAAGGAGCAATGAATTGCAGAACATATTGGAATAACCACATGTTAGGCAATGCAATAAACCCTAACGTTTTATGCTTTGAATTACATAACGCTTTTCGATGTTTCCAAAGACATTGAAGTGTACCATATGACCAACGATATCGCTGTTTAATGAGACTTTTCACATCTTCAGGTGACTCCGTAAAAGCATACGCTTTTTCTTCATATACAATTCTATGTCCTTGACGTAAAAATGTAATAGTAAGATCTGTATCTTCTGCTAATGTATCTTCGCTTAAATATCCAGATTCAACTACATTCTTCTTACGCCACGCCCCAATAGCCCCTGGAACTACTGTAATACAATTTAACTCATCAAAAGCTCTACGTTCTAAATTAAATCCTGTTATATATTCAACATGTTGCCAAGTAGTTAACAAGTTTCGTCTATTCCCCACTTTAACATTACCTGAAACTGCTGCTACATTTTGATCTTCAAAGTGTCTAACCATGAGAGAAATGGCGTCTTGCGCAATAATAGTATCCGCATCTAAAGTGACAATAATCTCTCCTCGCGATTGTTGAAACCCTAAGTTCATTGCCGATGATTTCCCGCCGTTTTCTTTCTGAATGAAACGAACTTTAGGGTGTTTATAAAATGTTTCTTGCATTACTTTTGACGTACCATCTGTCGATCCGTCATCCACAACAATAACTTCAAATTCTCCATACTTACTATCCAAAATTGAGCGAATCGTCTTAGCTATCACCTTTTCTTCATTATATGCTGCTATGACAACACTAACAAAAGGTTGATAGGACGAATGAATAGTGCGAGATAGCGTTTTTCTTTTCTGCTTCCATGCAAAATAAATTAAGAATACGAATCGAAAAATCCCTAATCCAATAGCGATATAAAAAATAGTTGTTAATATATGTTTAAAGTATCCCGCCCCTGAAAAGACAGCTTTATTGTAAAGTAAATACTGCTCACCCTCAGAAGAAACTGGGGGCATAATTTCATCACGTTCTTTATTCATTAAATCTGAAATTGTTACAAAACTATATCCATGCTTTTTTAAGTCTTTAATAATGATTGGCAACGCCTCTACCGTATGGGTACGATTCCCTCCCGCATCATGGAGAAGAATAATATTTCCCTCTCCCTTATAAACGGGATTAAGAGCACGCTTTACTAATTCATTTGTTGATGGTGTTGCCCAGTCCTCAGGATCCACTTTTTCTGCTACCATTGTATAGTTCATATTTTGTGCCCATAAAATAGGCAATATTTCATTTGAGGAATCCGGGTTAGCATCCGCTTCGTATGGTGGCCTAAACAAAACTGTAGAATGCTCAGTTATTTCCTGGATCAGACGTTGCGTCGTATTAAGTTCTACTTTTGTTCGTAGTAAAGACGTATCAGCTACGTTAGGATGCTTGAAAGTATGATTACCAATTTCATGCCCCTCATCGTATATTCTTTTCACAATACTAGTATTTAGTTGCGCGTTTTCACCAAGTACAAAAAAAGCAGCTTTTATTTTATTCTCTTTTAATATATCTAAAATTTCTGGCGTATATTTCGGGTCTGGTCCATCATCAAATGTTAATACTACTTGTTTCCCTTTCGGTTTTCCAGATCGTTGCACTTCGTATGCAGATGGTAAGGATTGATATACTTCATCTGTAAGATAACCATCTTTACCTACTTTAAAATCTCTCAATCCATTTTGCTTTTCATTCTCAATCTGTAAAATTTCACCTTGTCCAGAATAATTTACTTCATCTAAATTAGTGATTTTATGTAATACATCAGGATTTTTTTGTGCCTCAATCGGATTTTTTAAAACTTTCCATATTGTAGGATCTTCTGCACCTAATCTCCATAACGCAAACCCCTTTGCTTTGTTGTCCATTGCGATTTTCACTTGATTATAGAGAGTAACGCCGTCTAAGAACCAAGCAGTATGTTCTTTATCTCCTGTTTTATATCTAAAATAAGGATTTCCACTCATCTTATCCCATTGAATATTCATATCTGAATTATGAGCCATTTCCATAACTTCTGAAAAAGTTAAAGATTTCGCTGGTTCCTTACTATTTACTTTCCAATCATATCCATAGTTACCGAAAGCAACTATAAGTTTATTAGACGGAATATTCAGTTCTTTTAATGTATATTGAAACCATTTATTTGAAGCAATTGGTCCTGGCTCTCCTGCTCCATAGTGCTCATCGTACATCATTACAATCATTCGATCTATTATTTTTGCTAACCCACTATAATCAAAAGCCTTATCATTAGCTGGAACATCTTGTGTAACGAGCAAATCATGTTTATGAAAGACCGTAGTAAGTTCTTTCATAAAATTTGTTAAGTTTTCTCTATCACTTTCAGGTACGGCCTCAAAGTCAATATTAATACCCGCAAATCGATTCTTTTCAACTTGCTTTACTAAATCATTTATAAACTTTGTCTTTACATCATTTGAGGAATTCAGCAACTTATGAATTAGCCCACTATCCGGACCAGAAGCTTCCTCAGTATAGTTAGTTAGTAAAGGCATAATTTTCACTTGATTTTTTTCTGCTAACTTTACTATCTCAGGTTTTATCTCACTTCTAATCGTTAAATCTACTTTTAAATGATACCATTCTGGTACTAGCGTGGTTAATGAATCGATATTTTCTTTTAAAGAAGCGTTACTATTTTCATCCCAGTTTACATAAAAACCATACACTTCTTTACGTTGTTTACTATCCTTCGGCGAATTCACCAAATTTTTATTATCCTTCGTTTCGGTATTTGGTTTAAACTCTTCCTTCTTTAACTGCTGATCACTAAGTTTTTGATTAATTGGTACAAGTTTATTATCTTGTTGTATAGCGGTATTCATATTTGGAATTTCTGGTGTTGAAAAAATACTTTGAAAGAAAAAATAAAATACAATACTTACGCTCACTATTGAAATACATAGAAACGAAATAAAAGCTATATTTCTTCTTCCTTTCGGATCATAAAAAACAGGTTTTACTTTATCTTTCTCTTGTTGAATGTTTTTCTCCATTATATTTTTCACATACTCCTTCTTAATAGAACTATAGAATAATAAAGTGCAGCTTTAAGCAGCCCAACTCCCACCTAACTTCTTTGCCCTAGCCAAATTTTGAGATGGGAGTTTTACTGCCCGCAATAGTGAGATAACTCCTTTTCTCTTTAAAATGAATCTCCCACTTCTATATTTCTATTGATTCTTCTTTTCATTCCCTTGCTGGTGTCCTCTATTCTCTTGTTGAGATCCCCTGCCATTGTTTCCTTGCTCGTTTCCAACATTTTCTTTTTGGGATCCTCTTCCATTGTCACCTTGCTGATTCCCATTATTTCCTTGTTGAGATCCCCTACCATTGTCACCTTGTTGATTCCCATTATTTCCTTGGGGTACTCTTCCGTTGTTTCCTTGCTGATTTCCATTATTCCCTTGTTGGGATTCTCGACCGTTGTTTCCTTGCTGATTCCCATTATTTCCTTGGGACCCTCTTCCGTTATTTCCTTGCTGATTCCTATTATTCCCTTGCGATCCTCTTCCATTGTTCTCTTGCTGGTGCCCATTATTCCCTTGCGATCCTCTTCCGTTGTTTCCTTGCTGATTTCCATTATTCCCTTGTTGGGATTCTCGACCGTTGTTTCCTTGCTGATTTCCATTATTTCCTTGTTGGGATCCCCTACCGTTATTCTCCTGCTGATTCCCTCTATTTTGTTGCTGAGATCCTCTACCATTGTTTTCTTTTATGTGCTTCGTTGGCTGTTCCTCTATTTTCTTTTGTTCTTTATGCTCTGGCTTCTCATGTTGTTTGTCTTTTACAGAAGACAAACCTGGCGCTACATCAGGAGATGAATCCGGCTGCGATTGCACCTCTTCTTCGTTCTCTACCGGATTAGACGGCGTGGCGGGCGGCGTAACCGATTTGTTCTTCTCATTCTCTTGCTTTATATAGACACCTGTGCCCATTCCAGCTTTTCTAGCATTCTCTCGTACTTGCATCGTGCTATTTTGATATTCGACTGTAATATGTTTTAGCTCATATTCTTTCTTTAATTCTTTCATTGCCTTTTCCAACTGTAGTTCTAACGACTTGTCCTTTGCAACAGCTGTTAGCATAACTTGCTTATCATTCGTTAAATACTTATCCTCTTGACTCTGCTTTATAATTGTACGTATTACTTCTTGCAATTGTTCATTTTCCCATTGCTTCAATTCTTTTAAAATACGCCTTCCATCATCATTACAAGCTTGTAAATCTATAACGCGAAGATCCTTCGTTACGCTCACCTCTAAACTTGGATTTATATCAACTGAGACGTAAGCAAATACTTTTTCTTCCGGTTGGTTGTAGAAAAATAACAGCGCACATAGAAAACAAGCAACAAGTAATGATGCCGGCTTTAAGAAATAAGGGATTGAAAAACGCGATGCTTTTTGTTCTTGCTCATCAAATGAAATTTCCTCTCCAATCATGCAAGAATCCCCTTTTCTTTTACACGTAATAAACTCTCCATTTGGCGTTAAAACAACTACGCTATGTTTTTTTATATCCATCACAATTCCTTTATTCATCATGCTTCCCTCCCCTTATATAATCAAGAATGTATGTATAGTTGTTTGCGAAGATAATACACATTGCAATGATATATTTTCTATGCCGCTCCAACGTTTTACGACTTACCCTAACACGCGGTTCAATATGTTTAAGCGGTAACTTTTTCTTCCGGAACAGCTCCTCCATCATTTCCTCTTCTTTTATAATCATCTTTACAATTTCTATTAAGTGTTCACGCGTATCACGATGCTTAGGAGATTCTTTAGCAAGCTCTGAAAATGTGATTTTAAACTCAGCTAACACACTTTGAAAATGAAGAATTTCTTCCTTACGGTTACCATTTTCTATTTCCTTCATATACTCCGTAAGCGATACTTGCATTTCTAACATTTCCTCTTGCTCATCTTCTTTTAAAAAGACAAGGTTATGCTTAGACTCCTTGCGTATATAGTCAATTACATCTCTTTTTATAAGAAGATCAGCAAACGCTAGAAAAGATTTCCCTTTTTTATATGAATACTGTTCAATTGCTTCGTTAAACGCAAACAATCCAATACTATATTCATCATCCTGTTCTGTAATATATCGGCGGCAGACAGAAGAGATCGATTTTCTAATAAACGGCTGATACTGTACAATAAAAGCTTCTTTATCTTCTTCATTATTTTGTATGCTACATACGATATCTTCTATTTTCGGTTTTCTTAAGATCTTCATTACTAAACTCAACACGGGTAATCTCTCTCCCTCCTTCTGCTTGAAATAGAAAAATGGTCACTAAACAAGTGACCATTCAACCACATTTTCTTTAGGCTTGTCTTCTTGTTGTTCATATTTTTCAAAGCCAACTTTTCTATCGTTCTTACAGTTAGGCTTACATTCTACTCTACTTTCTTATTTTCTTCCGCTTGTTTTGCTTGCTCTGTTTCTATTTTATCTGCAATCCTTGAATAACTCTTCTCTATATCATTGGTAATTTCACCCTTTTATTTCGGATGCCCCACTTAATCTAGTAATTTTATTAACACGTCAGTATTCTTTCATAATCAGTTTTCTTCTATTTATTTTCTTCACTATACATATTCGGAGGAATATAAAGTTTTATGGGGGTCAAAAAATATTTTTATAAAAAAATAGATATTTATTTCAAAAATAAAAACCATTGATTTGAAAAAGGACTAATCAAATTGATGGTTTTCTTATCATATCTATTAAATTAAGTTAGGCTCTCATTATGTATAAGAAAATCTGCTGTTCTCACTATTTCCTGCCGCTTTTCTCCATCGTTATCTTTCTTGATTATCATAATATGTCTTATCTGCATACTTTTGATCATTTCCTTTTAGATAAGCTAATATTACTTTTGGATTTTTAAGTAAGGCCCAGTCTCCATATGTATCAAATCTTCTGCATGAAGTTATCATTCCATTTTTAATGGTACCGAATTTCTTATTATTTCGTTTTCCCCATTCTTTTAACCGTTTCGCGAAATCTGCATCTTCTGCCATAAGCATGTTTTCATTAAATCCGTTAATTGCCATAAAATCTTTTCTATAACACCAAAAAATCCCCACAGATATAGCTCCGTACTTAAAAAGTAAGGGAATTATAATTAGAATTGCAGAAAAGAATATTCCAAAAGACATTCTTTCGAACTTCCCATTCACCCCACCACCAATATATTTACCTGAAGATAAATATTTATCTACATTAGATAACAAAGACTCTGTCATTATCGTATCAGCATCTATAGTAACGATTATTTCTCCACTAGCTATTTCTGCCCCTGCATTTCGGATTTTAGATAAGTTTTTATCTTCATTTTTTAATGTAATACAATTATAAGATTTTGCTATTTCCTCTGTTTGATCTGTGCAACGATTTAAAACAACTATAACTTCCGTTTGTTCTTTATATGCCTCTGATGCTTTTGCAATTGAATCCAAACATTTTCTAATGTACTTTTCTTCATTATGTGCAGGGATTATAATAGAAAACTTCACATCTTTTTGTAAATCGCTTCCTGAAGATTCGTTTATTTCAGTCATGATATTCCCCCTTATTTTAGATAAATATCTGTTATACATAACATATATTAAAATTGATTAAGTTTTATTATAAAAAGAGTACTTAAAACAATATAGACATATTATTTTAAGTATAATAGGGCTACTATTAAGCTAACAAAACAAAAATTGACGTTGTATGAGCTTAACTTGTTTGCGAAGTGTTAGTCCCCTATATAAAAAAACCACAGTTTACACCCAAACTGTGGTTTTTTGAAGTACAAGGAATTACATGAATCATAAGTCACCGTCTAAATTGTACTCCTCATTTATCAATCTCTGTATCTAGTTTTTTAACTCTGTAACAGATGCAAGGCTAACTTCTTACAATATGAAACCAAGGCAATTGTTTAACATATGTATCGCTATGACATATGCAAGGGATCTTTTAGAAATTAGATAAGCAATAGTAAGTATCACCGCGCCTGGTAAATAAAATGCATAATCAGAAAGCTGGTTCGTATGAAGGAATGTAAAGATTAGAATCGAAATGATAGATGCAATAGCAGTACCAATATAATGTGAAAAGCGATTTATTAAAATATAACGAAATATAATTTCTTCAAGTATTGGACCTAGAATACCAAATACAAGCAATGTAAATATAAGAGGTACCTCCGCACCTGCTTCAAGGAGCTGTTCTTGGTTCTCTGGCTGATCAGTTGCTAGAAAATGCATAATAGAACTCTCAATAATCACCATAAGTAAAACCACCATAGGAATACTTACTATTTTCAAAATTGTTTTCTCTTTAAAATAAGTAAAACTTTGAATGATTTCTTTCCTAAAGAAAATTATTCCTACAATAGCAGGTACAGTAAAACCGATGGCACTAAGAAGAAATTCTGATTCAACTAAATTGACATTAGTTAAAAGTGATATGCCAAATAATATGAACAAGCTAATTTGAAATGGTACAAACAGTGTAAAGATTACTAACATAATAAGTTCTTTTTTATTCATTTTTATAAAGTTCATTTTATTATCCTCCTAATTAAATTACCTACAATCTTTAATTTTTCTTTCTTCATAAAGTTCTCCTTCCAAATATATTCATATAAGTTAACAGACCGAACGGTCCGGTCTGGAATATAATGATACTATAAGTTTCTAGTTTTTTAAACCCTTTTTACAAATGATTAATAAAATAGAAAAAAGAAAATATATTTATAAATCGCTTTCTTATTTACAATCAAATTCCAGTACTCATTAATTATTTCTTTTATAGAATGAAGTGATCAGGCTTTTATCCACAAGAACTGCGAGAGATATTATTATATAAGAAGTGAAAGTAGGAGTAGTTCAAACAGTTTAGCTAAACATATTGATGAAGATTATATATAATACTCATATGTCTATGCACTAAAATTAACTATATATTTTTACATTTTCTACGATTTTAGGTAAAATTAGTTGTCTAACATGACTAAATTAAACAATTGATCATGTTATTTTTAACAGAAAATTCATTTAAAAAATATAAATAATACAATTTGATTAACCTCTGTTCAAACTGTACAATTTGAGGTTTCCATAAGATAGGGATTGATACTATATTTTTGCTTCACACTTATTTATACTTACAAAAAAATAGAGGATAAACATTACCTGGAATATTAAGCTCGGTTTTATTAGGAGGACTAGAAAGCATGACTAAAGTTGATACGGTAAAAGAAAAGATTATTGAAACATCTTTATATTTATTTAATACTAATGGGATAACTCGCACATCCATTCAGGATATAATGACAGCTACTGAACTACCGAAAGGGTCTATTTATCGTAGATTCAAAAATAAAGAAGAAATTGTCCTTGCTGCCTACGACAAAAGTGGTGAGATTATGTGGGGGCATTTTCATAAAGCAATGGAAAATAAAAAGACAGCAATCGATAAAATCCTTGCAATTTTCCTTGTATATCAAGATGCAGCTAATAATCCTCCTATTGCTGGAGGCTGTCCATTGCTTAATAGCGCAATTGAAAGTACTGGCGTATTTCCAGAATTACAAAAAGCAGCAGCAAAAGGCTATGATGATACAGTAATGTTAATGGCTTCTCTCATAAAAGAAGGAATAGAGAAACAAGAACTTAAAGAAGAGATAGACATTATATCGCTCGCTTCTTTCCTTGCCTCTTCAATGGAGGGCGCTATTATGGCAAGTCGTGTATCTAACGATAATATACACCATCATTATTTTACTGAACAAATAAAACATCATCTTCTCTCTTATTCTAAATAAGTAAGAACTTGCATTGTTTTTATAGACTTAAATTAGATACCGCTCTCATAAACAGTATGTACTGTTTATGAGAGCGGTATTAGTTTTTAGCAAATATAGCTTTTTAACACTGTATATTACCCATCTATTTTTCACTTTAAAAAATATCCACTTTGGTGTCTTCATTTAAAGAATTATCTATCTCCTTTTTCCTACAGATGGACAAAATATTGGGCACTAAATGAACTTTCCCTGAAGTAAAGTTCTAAAAATACCCTAGCCATAGTGCTACTAAAACTACTACTAACAAAGCAAAACAAAATGTGATAATTCGAATCCACTTTTGTATATCATGAAAATACCTTTCTATAAATGCGGTGTAAGTAGAAAGCATAAGAAGTAGCACAATGAAAGTAAAGGATCCCAATTTATCGTTAAATTTTTCATTAGTAAATGTGCTTACATGGAGGAAAAGAAAAACAAATGTTACTATGAATAGCTCAAATAATCTTTTTTTATTCACTCCGCCACCACCTTACAATAATTACCTTTCATTCCAGTTTATCAGAACATAATGTGTAGTAGTATATGAATATTATACTCACGTCAAAAAGGCCAACAATTCAAGATTGTTAGCCTCTACATTCCATAATCATATCTTTTATCACTTTACTTCCTAACAACCGGAATCCACATTTCACCAAACACTAAACCGTTTCTTTTCCCCATCTCAACCGTCGTATTTGGTCCACCAACATAAGCAAACTCATTTGCATCTGGTAAAGCCTGACCGAAGGCGATGCCAGTAAGCTTATTACTTAGCTCTTCAGCTGTTTTGTCTTCCCCTTTTACTACTAAGTATTCTCCCTTCGGAAATTGGATTACTCTAGATTCTTCTTCTATTTGTGCTTCTGTCATGACACCCGCATAATACATCATCTTGTTATTCACCGCTTCGCTCACAGAAAAAATGTAATCATTTGTAGCTAGAGCTTTTAAAGTGTCCAGCCTTCCATCTTCTTTAACAGCCGACCAAAAGTCTTCCTTTTCTTTTTTTATTCCAACAAAATCTGTATATTCACTCTTAATTTCAGTTCCAATACCTAACACAATAAAGCTATCTTTTTCTTCAATCGTATAATTTTTCATATTCAAAACCTTCCTTCTTTTAAAATAAATCAAATGATTTATCTTTTCATCTGATGAGTTTATAATAACTTTAAATCATGTCAAAAAATGATACTGTTTAGGAGAACCAAATGAAAAAAGTTGAACGGATTAATACAATTATGCGGTATATCAACAACCGCTCCCACTTTACAATTTCAGAAATCATACGAGAATTTAACATATCACGATCAACAGCTATTAGGGACATTAGAGAAATAGAAGCTATGGGCATGCCACTTGTTGCTGAAGTTGGGAGGACTGGGGGATATTTTGTTATGCATAACTCTATCCTGCCCGTTGTTCGCTTTACTGATAACGAAGTGAAAGCTCTTTTTATTGCCTTTATGGCTACTAGAAATCAACAACTTCCCTATTTAAAAAGTCGTCAATCTTTAGCCGAAAAACTGTTAGGACTCATCTCAGAAACCCAGCAAGATGATATCGTTCTTTTAAATCAACTCTTGCTGTTTGAAGGGACCAACCCTCATAATCCTGATTTACTTGAGCTTTCTGATCTCCCTCACCCTATGTTAGAAAAACTCATTCAAATACTTCTTTTGGATAGACATTTATTGATTTCCATTAAAGAAGAGAAAGAAATCAAGTCTTATTCCATTTATCTATTACACCTGTATCAAGAAAAAAGTCAATGGATCATTGAAGGGTTTGACTTAAAAGAAGAAAAGAAGAGGATGTTTCCTGTCGATCATCTCATCCATATCGAACCATACACGACGAAAAAAAAGCTAAATAAGAAAAAGATTTTAGAAAAACTAAGTAAGAAGGATGAAGCGATTAACCTTGTACTTGAACTTGGTCCAAAAGCAATTGCCCAGTTCAAAAAATATCACCCTTTCAAAATTTCAATATCTTATACAAACCCTTACCAATCTACAGCTATTTTAAAAACATTTATCGATGTTCACAATTCCGATGAAGTGACAGAAATGACAAATTGGCTACTTTTCTTAGGGAAAGATATTACAATCAAGGAAATACCTGAAGAAGTATTAAACAATTTCCAAGAGAGGTTATGTTTATATTCAACATAAGCAGCGATCGGTTACACCTGAAAATATTGAATTTAATTCGTTACCAGTTGTCCATATTTTTAAGTTCCTAGGAAAAACATTGTATTTGCTGTCAAAGCTAAACGAAGCTTCTAAGAATAATACAATAAAAAGGTGTGAGCTAGCTTTTAGTTCACACCTTTTTATATTAGAGTTTCCTATAAATACATTAAATTGCTTGTTTTAAATTTAAATGTGGATTTGGTCCATACTTATTCTCACCTTCATCACTTTCAATGATACAAAACACAAGCAGAACCGCTCTTCCAAATGGCACCAAATTTAATAACTGCCACCATCCTGTTTTTCCACTATCATGTAATCGACGAGCTTCCACTGCCAAAGTAGGAACAATAAAAATTGCTATATATATCAAAGTAATATTAGCTCTTAAGTAAAAAGCAGACGAAGAATAAGAGGCCAAATATATTAATGACCAAAACGTAACCTTATTAACTAAAGTAAAAATCCAGTACTCTTTTCTCGTAGCTCTCCCACTAAATTTCGCATAGTTTTTGAGAGTATATAAATACCATCTCATTTGAACCGCTCCCTTTTCCATCCACTAAACAATTAAGTTATACATTATATACCTTATAAGTATAAATATAACATATTTAACCTTTGTTTTTATATAGAATATTCCGTTTATTTTTATGAAGCGTTACATACTATACTTCAAGGTATATGTACTCAATTTATTATTCTCCTATTTACTTTAAAACTACTACAATTAAGCGAAGTATGAATGTATTATTAAAGCACGGAAAATCTTCCCGTGCTTTTTCTAAAACGTATATAATTTCGGATGATTTAATTCACTTACCCTAACTGACGTTTAAATGCTTTACTAGCAAAAAAGTACGAGATAATCATAATCCCTACGCACCAAGCAAGTGCAATCCAAATATCGTTACCAACAGTCCCTTCATATAAAAGGGCACGAATTGCATTCACGATTGAAGTTACAGGCTGATTCTCTGCAAATGCACGAACAATTTTTGGCATCGATTCGGTAGGTAGGATGGCTGACCTAATAAAATGATGGGACACTTCTCTCATTTAAAACAATATAAAAAGACTAGCAATTCAAAGTAATTAAGTGCAGGTTACGGTCTAAAAAGCGTAATCTTAAATTTTTTTAATGCCTCTTGGTACCTAACCCCTTTTCATAGAAATTTCCCTCTTCAATTTAAGATGATTTTTTCCACTCTATTAAAAATTTCCCACCATGTTCTTCTGTTTTAACTTTCACTTTATATTTATCATCTTTAGAGACTTTAAGGATCTTTTCATCCTTACCATTATCAAACTCTAATATTGTCTTATCATTTGAATCCACAACATAAGCAACTACAGTTCCTTTCCTTGTTGTTTCATCAAAAGAAAACACCCAATTCTCACCTTTTTTAACTTCCATGTCGCGACTCGCGGAACCAGTAAACTCTCTGTAGTCTCCCAATATTCTATTTGAAGAACTTTTTACTTTTCCGCCAACAACTTTTCCTTCCCTAGAAGAACATCCACTGACAATTAATAAACAACAAGCTACTAACATTATACTTTTTATTAGTTTCAATATTAACTCTTCCTTTACTAAAAAATAAAGCGTACTAAAATGGCTGTCATTGACTGGGTCTATAATAATATTAATAAACAATTATAGTTTTTTCTATTTTTTAAAATCTTCACTCAGCTTATTTTCCTCATCATTGATATATCCAATAAAAACGATTTCTGATACATGTTCATGATAAAAAAACAAATTATATTCAGTTGAAATATTACCAATCGGATAATAACAAGCTACATAATCCCTCTCTTCTTTAGTTCTAGAATCCAATTGTTTTCTACCATAAATCATTACAATTTGTTCCCAATTTTTAAATCTTACAACTGAATCAATTGGTAACAATATTTCCTTCTCGATCTTTGTTGTCACCATCCCTTATCATCTCATTATTTAATAAAAAATTTACCGATTTTATATAAAATCAAAAAGCTAATAGGAACTGTAATTAAGTATATTAAAGAAAAAATAAGCTTTTCTTTAATATTATAAGTAGCATCAAAAAATGTTAGTATTATAGTTCCAAAAAAACAAATAATAAAAAGAACTGTTAAAATTTTTTTCAAACTCTCTACTGTCATTCAATACTCCCCTTTATTTTACTTCTACCTCAAAAGCTGTATCAACAAAACTTGCTCCAGGCCCCCAAGGAAGACTAATCTTAAATCCACTTGATCCAGCTTTCACTGAACCACCAACTTGTCCAAGTGTAGCTGCCCCTCCAATATGTAAATCATGATCTGTAAATGGAATATGAAAATCTATCCCCGTCTTTTTCTTAACATAAAGGTATTATACCGAAAATTGTTACATTAAGAAGAAAATAAATAAGAAAAGCACAGAAAATCTTCCGTGCTTTTTCAAACATATATATTACTTCAGATAACTTAATTCACTTACCCTAACTGACGTTTAAATGCTTTACTAGCAAAAAAATACGAGATAATCATGAACCCTACGCACCAAGTGAGCGCAATCCAAATATCGTTTCCAACAGTTCCTTCATATAAAAGAGCACGAACCGCATTCACGATTGAAGTTACAGGCTGGTTTTCAGCAAATACACGAACAATTTTCGGCATCGTTTCGGTAGGTACAAAGGCTGAACTAATAAATGGAAGAAAAACGAGTGGGTACGAGTAGGCTGTCGCCCCTTCCATAGACTTTGCCGTCAGCCCTGGAATGATAGCCAACCATGTTAGCGCCAATGTAAACACCCCTAGTATCCCAGCTACTGCAAACCAATCTAGAATATTCGCACTGGAACGGAAGCCCATTAAGAGTGCAACAAGAATAACAACTACGATAGTAAGTACATTCGCAACAAGAGAGGTTAAAACGTGAGCCCACAATATCGATGAGCGCTTAATAGGCATCGTAATGAAGCGTGCCATAAGTCCACTCTTTACATCCGTAAATAATCGCACAGAAGTGTAAGCGACACCGGATGCGATAGCCATTAGCAAAATTCCCGGCAATAAATAATTGACATAGTTATCGGTTCCTGTCTGTATAGCACCACCAAATACGTAAACAAACAACAGCATCATCATAATCGGTGTAATCGCTACTGTAATAATTGTGTCCGGGCTACGCATAATATTACGCATTAAGCGCCCAAGTAATACACCTGTTTTGCTTTTCATTTACCTCTCCTCCTTTTTACCAATGATCGCAAGGAATATTTCTTCCAATGTCGGCTGCTTCTCGATATATTCTACTTTTGCTGGCGGGAACATCTCTTTCAGTTCAGGAAGAGTACCTGTCGTAATAATTTTTCCACCATGTAAAATAGCGATACGGTCAGCTAATTGTTCTGCTTCCTCTAAATACTGGGTTGTTAGTAAGATGGTTGTTCCTCCACCAGCAAGTTCTTTAACTGTATCCCACACTTCAATCCGTGCTTCAGGATCAAGCCCAGTCGTTGGTTCGTCAAGAAAAATAACTGCTGGTGCTCCTATCAAACTCATCGCGATATCAAGTCGGCGCTTCATCCCGCCCGAATACTGATCTGCCCTCTGATTAGCCGCATCAGTCAGGCTAAATCTTTCAAGTAAATTGTTAGCGACTTGAGCGTGATTGGAAACACCACGTAACTTGGCGATCATTATCAAGTTTTCTTTCCCCGTCAACATGCCGTCTAAAGCTGCGAACTGTCCTGTCAAACTGATACTTTGACGAACATGATCTGGTTGGCGCTTAATATCAAATCCGCAAATACTTCCTTCACCGCCATCTTGTTTCAGTAGCGTCGAAAGGATGTTAACCGTTGTCGTCTTTCCCGCTCCATTTGAGCCTAGCAGTGCGAAAATTTCTCCACGCTGCACCTCAAAATCCACTCCCTTTAAGACTTCTTTATCTCTAAAAGCTTTTTTTAACCCTTTTACAGAAATCGCTGCATTACTCATACTTTTTCCCCCTTATAAAATTAAATTACCTGCACCCTCTATTTAGTACCACTGATAATCTGTATTACTTAGTAGTAGTTTAAAAATATAACTGAATAGCGATGGCGTTAGTTCACATTTATGACCAGCTAATCAGTCGGTATTACTTGTTACATTTATTTTTTTCTCAATTTCTTCATAATACTTTCATTCAAATCTTCACGATACTTAGAAACATACGTTTTAGCGTTTGCCACTAGTTCGTCAGCAAAGGATGCCACATCTTCCCCAGTAATATCTAGCACTTGTCTCCCTTCCGCTGCACCAGCTTCAAACAAATCGATTAATTCGTACTGAATGTGCAGCATATCCATTCCGTTGCCAGTCGAAAAATTCCACATGTAGTTTTGAATTTTCTTAAACACAAACTGATAGTCTTCTGGCAGTGCTGCAACACGTGCCATCATCATTCTGTACTCTTTTTTATCACCGATTAATTTTTTGAATATTTCCAACATCTTATTTTCCTCCTTTTTTATAAAGCAAAACAAGAAACTCTCCAAATATGAGCCGGAACATTTTATATTATGAGGCTAGTTTGACTTCAAGACGTTAATTTTTGAAGATACAAAATCCCATTTTTTCCAAAACAATTCAAGTTCTTGACGGCCTGCTTCATTTAATGAATAAAACTTACGAGGCGGCCCCATATCTGATGGTTTCTTTTCAATATTCACAAGCTTTTTCTTCTCTAGTCGTACGAGGATAGTATAGACCGTTCCTTCCACAACTTCGGTAAATCCAAGATCATTCAGGTGGCGAGTAATCTCATAACCATACGTTTCACGGCGGCTAATGATTTCCAGTACACACCCTTCCAGTGAACCTTTCAACATTTCAGTTAAATTTTCCATATCCTGATCCTCCTTTACCCCCTATTCTGTCTGACTTATATTCAGTATCACAGAGTACTAAGGCGAATTTTTACTGAATAGCTTTTGAGTAAAACCAAACTATTCAGTATTACTTATTACAACTACATTGTATGACTAAGTAGCGGTACATGTCAACTGATTTTCAAATTTCTTCTAAAATCCGCTATTACCTATTATTTAGTGAAAAGTTTTTTAAGAAACAACACTACTCAGTATCACCTATTACAACTACATTGTATGACTGAGTAGTTGTAAATGTCAACTCGATTTTTATATTTTTCTAAAATCAACTATTACCCACCCCGATAAAAAAAGAAAATACCCCAAAACAATAATTCTATATTTTTGTTTTGGGGCGCTATAAGCTAGCTCTTCTTCTGAATAAGACCAATCATCCTCTTGTTACGATAACATCATATCCATATCTTCTGCTGCAGTTGTAATTAATTTTAAACCGAATGTTTCTTGTAATACATCGAGCACGCCAGGTGAAATAAATTCAGGCGCCTTTGGACCGATGCGAATATCTTGAATACCAAGACTAAATAGTCCAAGTAAAATGGCAACCGCTTTTTGTTCAAACCATGATAGGACAATACTAACTGGCAGTTCGTTCACTTCACATTGGAAAGCATCTGCTAAAGCAGCCGCTATTTTCACTGTAGAAATTGAATTATTGCATTGCCCTAAATCAATGTAACGCGGAATCTCTGTACCAGGTACAACACCATAACTCACATCATTAAAACGGAATTTCCCGCAAGAAGTTGTTAAAATAACCGTTTCTGGCGGAAGTGACGTTGCTAATTCACGATAATATTCTCCGCCTTTTCCTGGTGCATCACAACCTGCGATGACAAAGAAACGCTTAATCTTCCCTTCTTTTACTGCCTCAATAATTTCAGGAGCTAATGATAATACTGTATTATGATGAAACCCTGTTACTAACTGTTCATCCGAATCCATATGTACTTCTGGAAGTTCAAGTGCTTTTTGAATCAATGGTGTAAAATCATCATTTTCAATTTTTTGTACGCCCTCTAGGCCTGCAATATCATATGAAAAGAATCGATCAGAATACGATCCTTTAATTGGCATAACACAGTTCGTTGTCGCTAATATGGCACCTGTAAATTTTTCAAAAAGACGTCGTTGATCATACCATGCCTTACCGATGTTTCCTTTTAAATGTTTATATTTTTTCAGCTGCGGATACCCGTGTGCTGGTAACATTTCCGAATGCGTATAAATATTAATTTCTTTTCCTTCTGTTTGTTTTAATAATTCTTCTAACGCAAATAAATTATGGCCTGTAACTACAATAGCTTTACCTTCTACACGGTTTTGTGTAATTTGTACAGGCTCTGGAACACCAAAGTGATTCGTATGTGCCTCATCTAACAACTCCATTACTCGTAAAGCCGATTTCCCAACTTTCATAGCCATATCAATATGTTCTTGTTCATTAAAGTTAGAATTGGTTAATGTCATATACAATGCTTCTTGCGTCGTAGCATCTACAAAAGCATCCGTATACCCTAGCTGAGCAGCATGCGTACGATAAGCCGCAATTCCTTTTAACCCAAACACAATCGTATCTTGTAAACTCGCAATCGTTTCATTCTTGCCACAAACACCCATTACTTTACATCCGCCTGTTGGCGTTTGTTCACATTGATAACAAAACATATCATCCCACCCTCTCCCAATCATTAATTACACCATAAGCATAATATCCATTGAAAAAAAGTGATGTGATATCAATCACAATAATATATAAAGATTTGTGACAGTTCACATTGTCGATATAATATTGTTACTGTCTTCTGGTATTCATACTTGCACATGATTTATTTGCACCATATATCGGTGCACTTTTAACATATTATCGGAAAGAAGTCTCCTTCCTCAGGCGTGTGAAAGACGATAGTCTAGCGGCAGGTGGAAGATGAATTTCGGTTTGGCGTAGCCAAACATTTGGTTTTCCTATTTATTTCGCCTCTGATATAATCATTCTTATAAGAGGGGAATTTTGGTATAATAATGAAAGTAGATAATAATCTTGTAGTGTTCAGGTTGTATAATCACCGTCATAGCTTATGGAAAATGAAGCGAAAAATGAGGTGAATGGATATGCCAAAGCAGAATAAGGCGTATAAATTTCGTCTGTATCCAACAGAAGAACAAGCACATCTCATACGAAAAACATTCGGGTGTGTACGTTTTGTGTATAACAAAATGCTGGCTGAACGAATAGAAGTATATGAAAAATATAAAGAGGACAAGGAAGAACTAAAGAAAGAAAAATTTCCTACTCCTGCAAAATATAAGACAGAGTATGAATGGTTGAAAGAAGTTGATTCATTGGCATTGGCCAATGCTCAATTAAACTTGCAAACTGCGTATAAGAATTTTTTTAGTGGTCAAAGTGATTTTCCTACATTCAAAAGTAAAAAGAGTAGAAAATCCTATACAACGAATCGAGTAAACGGAAATATTATGTTATTTCATGGTTATATCAAATTACCAAAGTTGAAAATGGTGAAACTGAAGCAACATAGAGAAATCCCGCCAAATCATATCATCAAATCGTGTACGATTTCGATGACACCTACTGGTAAATACTATGTGTCCATCTTGACTGAATATGAAAAAGAGATTGTACAAAAAGAAGTACAAAGTGTAGTTGGATTAGACTTCGCAATGGCTGAATTGTACGTGAGTAGCGAAGATGAGAAAGCCAATTATCCTCGCTTTTATCGTCAGATGTTAGAGAAATTAGCGAAGGCACAACGAGTATTAGCAAGACGTGTGAAAGGTTCAGAGCGCTGGAAGAAACAACGCATTCGTGTAGCGAAATTGCATGAAAAGGTCGCCAATCAACGTAAAAATTTTCTTCATCATAAGTCTAAAGAATTAGCTACGAGTTTTGACGTTGTAGCAATCGAAGACTTACATATGAAAGGAATGTCACGAGCACTTAGATTTGGTAAGAGTGTAGCGGACAACGGTTGGAGGATATTCACGACATTTTTAGCATATAAGCTACAAGAACAAGGAAAACAGCTTGTAAAAATAGATAAATGGTTTCCCTCTACAAAAATGTGTAGTAATTGTGGAAATAAAAAAGAAATGCCATTATGTGAACGCACGTATGCTTGTTTGTGTGGACTCACAATTGGCCGTGACTATAACGCAGCGATCAATATCAAAAAAGAAGCCATCCGATTATTAGTGTTGACATAAATAGTAACAAAATAACCTTTGGAACAAGGGAGTTAGCTCGGCTGTCCTAGGGCAAATTCGTTAGCTATCAAAAGTAGCGATGAACCGAGAATCCCCCACTCGGGGTAAGCTCGTAAGAAGTACTAAGTGGCGGGTAGTTCACGAAGGTACAAAAAGTGGTCAGTTCCTTTACCTTTCAAAAAAGTGAATCTCCAAATTTAATAAATATTATCGAGCTTAGAGAAACAATAAAATCAAAAGGACCAAGTCCCACTTCAACTGTAAGAATCTATTATGGGAAAAGAGGTAGCATTTTAGAAAAATATAAAGAGGTCACCCTTAAGGAAATGTATACGACAGACAACTTCAATATCAATTGGAGAAACGATGAACAAGTACAGGTAGAAGTAATAGAGGAAAATGTAGTAACAACTAACATCGTGATTGATGTGTCAAAGTAAGTTTTTTTCATATGTTATAACTGTTTTCTACCTGGCACTCGAGAGATACATAGTATTTACAAACGATAAGATTTATTGACATGATGAGCCCCTACTTTCTTTACAATACATTTACATCATCTTAACATTGTTTACATTATTTATATGATATATTTATATGGAATCTACTTAATAAATTTCATGTACATTGTTATCTTTATAATCTATTATCTGATTGATAAGAGATTATGTTATATTTTCATACCAGGGGTGAATGAGGATGACTGAAACTTTAAAAACACTTATTATGCTTGATGCTACTTACGTTGTTATCGCAATTATGACGGTACTGGTATTTGTATACTTGGAATTAAAATCTCAGTAACGTATGCATAGCTTCGCATTTAAATATAGTTAGAAGAAAGCGAGGAGAAATTGTTTCTCCTCGCTTTTTATTTTAACAAATCTAATGTATGTAAAAGTAATCCTCTGTCCCCTACTTCTCCATGACCAGGTACTACCAAATTTATATTTCCATATCGCTTCAGCACATTCTCAATCGATGTAGACCATTCATTTACATAAGCATCAGTAACGTTTCCTAAATCTTTCGCGGACGCAGACTTCACTAAACAGCCTCCAACTAGCATGTTGTATTGTGGTAACCATACGACGATATTATCTTCTGTATGTCCTTTTCCTGGATAAAACGTTTCTATTTTCATATTTCCAAACTTCAATTTCGTAATTGCTTGTAAGTCTCCAATTGGTTCTTCATATCCATTTTTCTTTGCTAGTTCCGCAGTCAATGCTGTACTATGAGCTTTAATGCCCTTTTCTTTCAACGTTTTTATTCCGCCAATCCGATCAGCGTGTGCATGTGTAATAATGACATCCGTTACACGCTTCTTAAATTTCTTTTCTGCCATCTCTATTAATTCCTTCGTTAACTTATCATCCCAAGAAGAATCGACAAGTACTAATCCTTTAGAAGTATTAAGGATTAAACCGTTCGAAGGAACTGCTTCTCCGTTAAAATAACCTAACTCCGTATGAACCCAAACATTTTTGTTTAACTGAGAAATTGAAATAGTTCCTGTCTCATTTTTTATTACTTTATGCTCTACCGTTCGTTCTGCTTGTACAGAAGAAATTGTACTAACAATTGGAGTTATTCCTAGTAAACTAACACATACCCCTAATTTTAATAATGTATTTTTCATTTTCTCCACCCTTTCTTTCAAACGAAATATTTATTACCTATATTAGACAATTCATCTTCAGTGTTTGTTCCATCTTTACTTGCATATTTTTTATGTATTTAACAAAAAAAGTGTACAAAATGTTGTACACTTTTAAACTTAATCTTTCATTCCATAATTCTCAAACTCTTCCTCATTCCCATAAAATACATTCAAATCAATATACTTCTCTTTCCCATTATAACCATTTAATCTCCCGCGGTTCGTGTATTGCCAAAACGTCCATTTCCTCTCATCAGATAAACTCGGTTTTGTAAAGACACTGCGAATCCATATATCACATTGAAGATACGCATTCTTTATATACAAATCATATGCCTCTTGAGTTGCATACAATATTACTTTCTTACCGTAATGTTTTTCTAGCATTTCAATCATAACCGACAACTCTTTCACAACATCTTCACGCTTAGGCGGATTATCTTTTTTGTTAGCGTAAAACTCAACATCAATTACGGGGGGCAATGCTTGTTTATATTTTGGAACAGTTCGTATAAATTGCTCTGCTTGTGTTTCACCCTTACTCTCAAAACTAAAAAAATGATACGCTCCGACGCGCATGCTTGTCTTATTCGCATTCGCCCAATTTTTCAAAAAGTATTTATCCACAAACGAGCTTCCTTCAGTAGCCTTTATAAACGCAAACTTCATATTTTGCTTTTCCAACTCTCTCCAATCTATATCCCCTTGATATGACGCAACATCTACACCTTTTATTTCATACTTATCCGCACTTATTTGATTCGGAATAAATATGCCGTGAAAAACTAAGTAAGCGACAACACTCATTACACTAATTAAGGTAAAGACTCCTCCTATAATAAGCTTCTTTTTCATTCGTATCCCCCATCTTTACACATTAATATTCCACTTACCATTCACGTTTTTCATTTATCCTCATTTTTTCTTCAAATGCTTTCTCCAAATCAATTTCTAACTTATTTGCTAAATCACATACATTCCAAATGACATCAAACATTTCTAAACCAATCTCTCTTTTCGAATCTTGTATTTTATCACGCTTTAGTATAACTTCCGCTAACTCACCTAATTCCGCCATCGTATACATCGTACGCTCTTCAATGGTTGTATCCTGAAATCCTTTTTCTTTACTGAAATTTAATACATATCTCTGGAATTCCACAATATTCATACTTAATCTCCCTTCATGATACATACTCCGTTTTTCTATTACACTTAAAATGTATTTTGTTAAATTATAACATTCATACTATAATTTATTTATAACCCTTTAATGGAGGTGTTTTCAATGACTCTCTTCGCTTCCCCATCATTATTCATACTAGCAATTATTTCATTTGCACTAGCCTATTTCATCGGAGTTAAACAATACACTTGGCTCTTATCAGGATTTAATGAACAGCGTGTGCCAGATAAAGGTAAGTTATCAAAAATAGTTGGTCTTTATAATTTAATTGCCGGTGCTATTGCCACAATTGGTAGTGTCTTCACTACTCCTAATGTCAAAATCTTATTTCCTGTCATTATAATCGGCCACATTATAATCGCTGCTTATGTAAATACACGCATGGTGCATTGAAAAAAGATCACCCAAATGGATGATCTTTTTTATAATTTATCAACATACTGCTTCGCTTCTAATAAGGAAAAACCAAAAGCTTCTCTTACTCTCTTAACTGCTGTAACTGTTTTTCCTTCTTCCATAAGCTGGCGCAACTCTTTATTAATTTCAGGTTCTCTATCTACAATTCCCATTTCTTTCGAAATTAGCTGTAATCTATCTTCCATCCTCTTTAAACGTGCATCCGTTTTCTTTTCAATTTTATTTAACTTTTCAACGATATAAATAAACCCAAAGATCGCTATCGGTATGATCATCCAAAATTCCATGACTATTCCTCCTCACTAGCTTTCATTTGTTTTATTTCACTAACTTATGTAAATTTTACCACTAAACACATTTAATGTATAATAGTATTATACAACATTGTTGATAAACCTTTTATTTTAGGGGGACACTTTATGAAAAGATTTTTAAATACGCTACTACAATTTGTAGTTCTTTCAATTGCACTACATGTATTATTTGATATCGTTGGCTGGCTTGTTTTCAAGGCGCCAATTCAAAACAAACAAATCATTATTTCATTAATTACAGCCTCATGGCTTATGTACATGTACCGCGATAAATTTTTTAAAACATTCACTTCGAATTAACTAAAACACTTCATCTTTGATCGATGAAGTGTTTCTTTTTCTCTCATTCTCTCTATTTACTACTGGATAATAGAACTAACATTCTGTCTTTTTTGAAGAAAGGAGTCACTATGAAATTAAAAAGTAACAATATATACGAAAAAATGAACCAATATTCCGTTGTAGGTTTAAGTCTTGCTGTTATACGCGACAGCAAACTAGATGAAACAGCTGCTTTTGGAACGCTTGAATCCGGAACTAATAGAACTGTCACTATAGATTCCATATTCAATTCTTGCTCAATTAGTAAATTCATCACTACAATGCTCGTAATGACGTTGTCAGATCAAGAAATCGTGCATTTAGAAGAAGACGTAAATGATAGACTCATATCTTGGAATATTCCTACCAATCTCTTTGCTTCACAGAAAAAAACTACTTTACGAAACTTATTAAGTCACCAATCTGGAATTATTGATCCTCCTAATAGCTTTGAACATTATCTACTTGCACATGGGCAACCAAGCATGTCTAAACTCCTTGCCGGTAAAACACCATATTGCTCCATACCGATAGAAGTAACTTATAAACCAGAAAGTGAATTTCACTACTCTGATGCAAACTTTTGTATAATCGAACTACTACTTGAAGATATAACTGGAAAGCCATTCAACCTTTTACTAGAAGAATATATATTTCAACCGCTGCAAATGAAGAATAGTACAATCTTCTCTCCTGAAGACATAGATAAAACCGATGCTTTTGCTTGCGGACATAATAAAGATGGCACCGTTACAAATGAGAAGTATCCATTTTATCCATTCGCAGCTTCTTCAGGTATTTGGACAACACCAACTGACTTATCAGCTTTAGTTATTGAAATCATTCATTCCTTGCAAGGAAAGGGTAAACTAAAACTTTCTCAAAAAACAGTACAAGATATGATTTCTCCTCAAGGTTGCTCAAAATGGACGGGACTAGGTGTTTTTCTGGATGATTCAAATGAAGACTTACAAATATATTCACTCGGATGGGGCGTGGGATTTCAATGTATGCTCGTATGCTATCCATACCGAGGTAATGGTACTATTATAATGACGAACGCAGACTTAGGTGTTCATCAAATAGAAGGGATTATTGGTGAGATTTTAAAAACGTTATCCTTATAATGAAAAAGAAAGAAGCTGTTCCTTTCAGCTTCTTTCTTATATAACATTTTTCGCAACAATTTTTATATGTTCTGGTGCAATAATCTCCGTTATACTTTCTTGGAAATCTTCCTGTAACATTTCTTCAATATGTTCTAGCTGCACTTCAACATGTGTGCATTCTAAATTATGTATATTTAAAAGTGCATAATGATCTTTTTTCTTTATTACTAAATATTGATTTTCTTCTGTTACAAGTACAGAACCTAATCGTACTCCTAGTAGGCGTTGATCATCAAACTTCACAGCCATCCCCCCTTACTTTATATGTAATAAAATAACATTTTATGTAATCTATTCTTTATAAACTATATCACAATTTATTAAAATATAAATATCATTTTGCTTTTTACTAAAAAACCCCTATTCTTTTATATATTTCGATACAAAAAACTTTCTCAACACGAAATTAGAATTTTCAGTTTTTATCCTTTTGAAAATCTATTATAATAAAGTTAATAAATGTTTGACCTCTCCTAATTCATGTACATATGGATGATCAGTAGTCGCTGCTACTGATCTATTTTTTTGATTTCAGAAAGTACATACGCCGCATCCTTTCCTACACCACAAATAAGTGCAGAACCTCTTTGAGACTGCCATGGCAAGCCGATATAATACAATCCTCCTACTGGACTTATCCCCTTTACATGGTTGGGAAGTCCATTCTCATTCACTGCCTTTTCAATTTCAATCCATTTATAATTCTGAATAAAACCTGTTGACCATATAATACTTTCTGCACTATATGTTTCACCGCTCTGAAACATAATGTTATTTTCTGATGCACTTACTACTTTTTCCTGTAGTTGTATTGCTCCATTACGAATGAGTTCCTTACCTTCAAATCCAAAAATAGGATCTTTTCTTTTCTGAAACCATTTCCCCCTCTTGGTACTAACTTCAGCATACAATAAACCTAATTTTTCTAACCAATTGAAAATACTTTTTCTAAAAAGATGTAACGGTAAAAACGTTAAAGGATGACTAATAGACATTGTAACTTCATGAGTTTTTGCAAGTTCTACTGCGATTTGCATCCCTGAATTCCCACCACCTACTACTAGTACTTTTCCCTTAGGAATTTGTGATGGTGATTTATATTGTGATGAATGCATTTGAAAAACATGTAATGATAGATTTGCTGAAACTGAGGGAATAAACGGTTGTTGAAAACCACCTGTTGCGATAATAACTTTTTTCGTTTGTAAAATTTCTGTAGGAGTATGTAATTCGAATATATCTCTTTCTTTTTTTATTTTAAAAACTTCAGTTTGCAATTGAACCGGTAATTGAAAATGCCTTGCATATTCTTCTAAATACGTTGCCATTTCATCTTTACATGGAAATCCCTTTCCTTCTCCTTTTACTACCATACCTGGTAAACTACTATATTCTCTCGGTGTGAAGAGCTGTAAAGAATCATATCTGTTTCTCCATGAATCACCAATTCGGTTTCCTGCCTCAAGTAATAAAAAATTATATCCCTCTTGCTTCAAGTAATATCCCATTGTTAATCCAGCTTGACCCGCTCCAATAATAATTAGGTCTTTCACTCTAATCCCTCCTTCTATTAGACATATGAATAATTGTTCATATGTTCATACGTTTCTATTATCATAACATTTTATTTTTACATCATTCAATATTTACTCAAAATAAAAAAGGGGAGTTTACCATTAAGTAAACTCCCCTTCATTCTACCTTCCCAGTCTTTAGCGCCTGTGCCCAGTCATGCCTTTCCTGTTGAACAGCTAATCCAGCTGCTTCTTCCCAATTATAAGGAACTGAAAATTTTTCAATTATCCACTCTCCAAAAACCTCTTCTATCACTACATATTTTGCGTGCGGAGTTCCCGACTCCATTTTATGTACAACAGGTAATTCATCTTTGTATGCAGGAAGTCCTACACTCCCTGGATTTATAACTATCTTACCGTTTGCCAAATAAACAACTCTAGGAATATGCGTATGACCACATACTATTATTTTTTGTTCTATATTTTGGAGTTGATCCATTATATTTTTTTCACTCTTTAATACTGCACCATTTTCGTCCATTTCTTCTAGTAAATACACCTCATCTGAAGTTAGTGTACCATGACAAAATAAAATATCGTCAACAATGAATTGGAAAGGATGTTGTTTTAACCAATCTATATGATTTTCTGTTAATTGATTTCGGACAAAAGTTAGTGTAGCAGACTGTTCTTGTATAGGTTCCCAAAGCATGCGATCACAGTTGCCCTTAATATGTATCATCTCGTTATTCATTAATATTTCAATTGTCCCTAAAGGATCTAACGGCCCATACACGCTATCACCTAAATTAATTATCATTTCGACCTTGCGACATGCAATATCTTCTAATACGGATTTCAAAGCGTGACTATTTCCATGAACATCTGAAATGATCGCTATTTTCATCTAAATCCCCACTTTAATATATTATTTATAAACATCTGCCGCCAATTCCCTCAAAACATCCAAGTTTACAACTTCAAAGCATCCATCGTTTTTCTTTATAATCTCTTTATCACAAAAAATATTTAATGTACGTAATAGATGCCGATAACTCGTTCCTAACAATTCAGCTGTTTCCGTTAAATTCCCACTAAATACAATTCGATTTCCGTGCTGCACCGCTCGTTCTCCTGCTGCCAACATGTAACTCGCAAGTCTATTTTCAAGTGGATATAGTAAATTAATTGTACTATTTTTTGAAAGTCGGTTTAATTTATGTGCCAACGATCCGCAAATACATCGTAAAAATTTTGCATCATGAAATAGTTGATTTCTCACTTTTCCTAAAGGTAAACCAACACAATATGAATCTGCCATTACTTGTACGTTTGAAGCAGTCTTTTGAGAATGAATTAACTCCACATCTCCTAACAGCTGCAAGCTATCATAAAAGCATAGTAATACAGCTTTCCCGTTACTTAATGTATTAAACGCTTTTGCTTTTCCTTCAACGAAGAAAAACAAATAATCTATCTCTTCATTTTCTCTACAAATAAACTCATTCTTTTTAAAAAATATAAGTTCCATATACGGTTTCATATCATTACTAAAAAAGGAGTCAATGTTATTTTGTTTCATATACTCTGCTAATTTAATTGAATTACATATTTTCTTCATAGTCCCCCACCTTTACAACTCATCCCCATTGTAATCAAAATTTTCTTCCTCCACTATGACATATGTCATAGTAATACACAATTTCAGCATGATACAGTCATTACAAATATGAAATACAAAGGGGATATTACATTGTATAACTTTCTTTCTGTTTTTATTGGCGTGCTTATCGCCGTTATGCTTCCATTGAATGGGATTTTATCTGAGTTAATTGGCAAGTATACAGCAAGTGTTGTCATTCACTTTGTCGGTTTAATTGCAGTTATTTTCGTTTTAATCATAAACAAACATAAAATCCATTTTGATAAAAGTATTTCACTTTTTTTATATAGCGCTGGAGCGATTGGAGTATTCACTGTTCTTTTTAACAATATAAGCTTCTCCGTCCTTGGTGCCTCTATTACGATCGCATTAAGTTTACTCGGTCAATCCATTGCTTCCATCGTTATTGATCATTTCGGTTTATTAGGAATGAAAGTTGCAAAGTTTGAAAAGAAAAAACTAATTGGATTATGTTTCATCTCTTCTGGAATTATAATCATGACAATTTATTAATGGGGGCAAGAAAATGTTATATGTTACGATCGCTATTTTAGCTGGTGTTTCTATCGTCGTTGCTAGAATTATTAACGCGAATTTAGCAAAGAAAATTGGGAATTGGGAAGGCACATTTTTTAATTATATTACTGGCTTATTTTTCTCTATGTTATTTTTAATTTTCAGTTCAGATTCAATGTATATTCCAATGCATACGTTACAATCCATACCTATCGCTGTATATTTAGGCGGATTAGTAGGCGTTATCGTTATTTCATTATCGAACTATATCACTCCTAAAATATCAGCATTTTATTTAACGTTACTCATCTTTATCGGACAGTTATTTGCAGGGACTATCATTGATTTCTTCCTGACAAATGAACTCTCAACCGGAAAGATTATCGGCGGTGTTTTCGTATTAATTGGGCTTACTTACAATTTACTCGTTGATCGCCCTCTTAAAACTGTTAAGAATAGCCACGTTCAACTATAATACTTTACGCTTACCTATCATATATTAATAGAAAAGCTCTTCATACGAAGTAATAGAGAGGAGAATATTCTATTAAGAAAATTATTTTACTGCTTTGTAGCACATTGATTATTTGTGGAATCGTATGGTTTATAAACTCTGGAAAATCTATTCAAAATCTCTATACAGCAAATAAGCCTAAGAAAAAAGCTACTATTATTTCCACTCAAAGGGATCCAAATGAGCCCCCTGTCTTTTTAGGAAAACAGGAAATAAAAGATATACATGTCGAATCCATTAAAACAAAAAAGGATCTCTTCCTCACAAAAACAGATGAATTAAAAACGTTTATTAATAGTATGGATACTGCAAAAAAAGGAAAATTAACATTAGATGAAGAAGGATCAGATTTAATAGATTGTGATATGTGGATTACTTTCGAAGATGGAACTTATAAAAAATATTTCATATGGGTAGTTGATCATCACAGTAGCGAAGTGATGATTGCTCAGCAAGATACTCCTGATGATGTAAACCTAACGTACTATCAATTAAATGAAGATAGTTCTAAAAAAGTATATAACTTATTTAAAGAAATTATTTAAACGAAAAAGTCATGAGTGAATAAGCTCATGACTTTTTGCACTATATATATTCAGGGAACACTTTACATCCCTTTTCCTGTTCTATATCATGTCCAAAGAAAACAATCGGTTTCTCTTTCATCACAACTTCTTTTAAACGTTTAATTGAAGATAAGGCTAATTCCGAATCAAATCCCGCAAACGGTACTTCATCTTCAAAATTCTCTTTCGTATAAGATGCATCAATCGTTAATAATACAGGACCGGATTTTTCCGTCTCAATTAATAATGACTGATGCCCTGGAGAATGTCCTGGTGTATACAATAACCGAACACCAGGTACCACTTCATAATCACCTTCAATAATTTTGTAGTTTAAATCTGGTAGTATGCACTCTTTCAAATATTCCTCTCTATGCTGCGCTGCCTCATATTCAGCACGTTGTATAATGATTGGCGTATTCAAAAAAGCACCATTTCCTCCTGCATGATCAAAATGCAAGTGCGAACTAATAATATATAGGAGATCATCTGGCTCATACCCTGCACGTTTTAAAATAGTTGCAACTCTATCTTCTTCAGTCATTTTCGGTAAAATCTGTCCTTCTGCAAATGTACCGTTAAAAAGCCCTTCATTATTAACTGCACTTTCTGGCATACCTGTGTCTACTAAAATAGGACCTTCTTCCGTCTCCAAAAGATAACACCAAACCGGCAAGTTTAATAGTTTTCCCGGTGTTAACGCACTGTTAACAGACGAATGATCCAACATACAACGACCTGCTGGGATGAAATAAAGTTTCTTTACTGTCATTATGTATCCACCTTTACATTTAGTTTTGGATAAAGTTCACAGTAAAAAATTCCTCCTGTTAGAAATAAACTCCTTCTCTTCCTTCACTGTTTCAATTATTATTTTTGAGTCATTCACAAATTCTCCTTACACTTTTAATTACTATTCATTATTTCTCTAAGAATCCAGAGTAATAAATCAACTGTTTGTATTTTGTAATACGAAAAAGATACACACTTAAACGAATGTTACAAATAAAAGAACCGACTACCTATACGTCGAGAAAAGGAGTCGGTTCTTTTATTTATTATTGCTCTTTATGTGTGGCGAGCTGAGATGATAAAAGATAATATACTATTGTTTTTTCACTGTAATATTTCCGTTATGTGTGTTTAATTTAATTACATTTTCTCCTTTTCCAATAACCGTATTTCCATTATATTTATCAAGTATATTCGCTCTGCCATTGTCAACAGAAACATTAAATTGAACATTAGTTGGTTCTTTTTCAGTTTCAATATTAATTTTTCCATTGTGAGTCGTAAAATTGAGATTTCGATCCAGTTCATTCGTTTTCAGAGTAAGACTTCCATTTTTAGTTTGCCCCTCTATTTCACCTTCAACATGGTCTAGCATTATTCGTCCGTTGTTCGATTTCACATGAATATTTTGTGTCAATACATCTTTGAAATCCATAATTCCATTGTTTGTTTCCGCGATAATTTTTGGCGAATTGATTTCTCTTAATTCAACACGTCCATTGCTTGTATTGATATTAAAATTTGTTGCGTTTAGTTTTTTAGCAGAAACATAGCCATTATTATTGGAAACTTTTAATGATTCATATTGTTTTTCAGGTAAATACACATTTAATGTTAATGGCGCCCACACTTCAGAAATATTAAAGTTGAACCAACTCTGTTGTTTTTCTTTATAAGAAATAAGAAGCGTTGAATCTTTCTCATCCGTAGCTAATTCCCTTTTTACATTAGGATTAACTTCGCCATCTAATTTTACTTTCACGTTACTACCTGTTGTAGGGTTGATGTTAACACGAACATTATTCGTATCGATAATGACGCTTGACACATTATTATTAATGACCTTTTCTTCTGAAATTGGTACCGCAGCAATTGAACGATAAGTAAATAAACTTCCGATAATACCAATAATGAAAATAATACCTGCAATGATTGAGAAATTCTTCTTATTTATCATGCTTCAAACCACCTTTTACTAGTGCTATATTGAACTTTAAATAACGAACAAATCCTTTCGTTGCTAACTTCGTTAAAAATAACATAGCAATAACAATGAAATATCCAAGTCCACAAAGTGCTAAAGAAACGAAAAGATTAAATAACAAGAATGTATTTGGATGTATAATCGTATCAACTAAAACAAGTAATGGTGCACCTAAAAATGAGATACCTAGAACCCATCCTGAAAAAATCAATGCCGCTAATGTAATTGCAGGTGCAAGTACGATTAACAAATTGAAAAAACCTAATCCAATTACTGCCCAAATTGCACGAAAAACATTTCCTGTTGTTGCACTTGTTGTTACTTTCTCAATATGATAATCTGCTAATAACTCTTTGGCGATTTGAGCTGGAGAACCTAATGAAGCTACAATTTCTTCTTCACTTTTCCCTTCCTCTAATCCGAAAGTAAAATGTTCTTCATAATCTTTTAAAATATCTGCACGCTCTTTATCAGATAACCTTTTTAGAGATATATTTAATTGTTGTAAAAATTTATCTTTCGTCATTACGTACACCTTCTTTAATTAATTGATTGACACCTTGTGAGAACTCATTCCATTCCTCCAAAAGTTGATACAAATACGTTCTACCTTTATCCGTTAGTGTATAATACTTTCTTGAAGGACCCTCTGAAGACTCCTGTAAATACGTGGTAAAATATTCTTCCTTAGTTAACCTTCGAAGAAGAGGATAAACAGACCCTTCTGATATTTCAATTCGATTAGAAATATTTCGAACTAATTCATATCCATAACGGTCTTGCTTATCAAGTAAGACAAGAACACAAAGTTCTAAAACTCCTTTTTTAAATTGTACATTCAATATTCATTCACCCTATTCTAATTGATGTTCACTACTATTTATTGTTCAGTACTGTTTTATAATAAGTAACCACAAGTATAATATAACACTCGGTATTGTTCATTGCAAGGTACAATGGAAAAATAAGTATAACTTTCATCCGACGCCTATAAAATCAAAACGATGGCGGATCCTCTCCAGTTACACGGTACTACATGATGCTGAAACAGGCCTTTTACAAAATAGAAGGGACTTAACTTTTTTACATAATGACACTCCACCTACTATAATAAAAGAGTAAATGACTCTTACTTTAATGGAGGGAATACAAATGAAAGCAATTGGTTTACATGAATACTTACCTATTGAAGAAGAAAACAGTTTAATTGATATGGAAGTTGAAAGACCTGTTGCTACAGGGAGAGATATACTCGTTAAAATTAACGCTATTTCCGTTAATCCAGTTGATACAAAAGTTCGATCTCCAAAAGAGAAAAAAGAAGAGGTAGCGAAAATACTTGGCTGGGATGCGAGTGGTGTTGTTGTACAAACCGGCGAAAATTGTACGTTATTTAAAGAAGGCGACGAAGTGTTTTACGCTGGAAGCATTACGAGACAAGGTACATATAGTGAATACCACCTCGTTGATGAAAGAATCGTTGGTAAAAAACCAAAAACGTTAAGTGATGCTGAATCTGCAGCACTTCCGTTAACAGCTATTACAGCTTGGGAAGGTTTATTCGAACGTTTAGGTATTGATTATAATAAGAAAGATACGAACTCCTTTAAAAACATTTTAATTATAGGCGGTGCTGGTGGTGTAGGTTCAATTGCCATTCAACTTGCGAAATGGGCCGGACTAAATGTTATCACAACTGCATCCCGCAATGAAACGATACACTGGGTTGAAAAATTCGGTGCCGATTATATCATTAACCATCACCAACCTTTACAAGAACAAATATTAGAGTTCGGGCTAAAAGATGTAGATTATATTTTCTGCCTAAACAATACAGATCAACATTGGCAAGCAATATGTGAACTTATTAAACCACAAGGAAAAATTTGCTCTATCGTAGAAAATGAGCACCCTCTTGAGATGGGCATTTTAAAAAGTAAAAGTGCTACACTCGTTTGGGAGTTTATGTTTACAAAAGCGATGTATGAAACTGGAGACATGATCACGCAGCACGAACTATTAAATAAAGTAAGCGAACTACTAGATGAAGGCATTTTAAAGACTACTTTAAATGAAACATTCACACCAATTAACGCTGAAAACGTAAAGAAAGCACATGCCCTGCTTGAAAGCGGAAGTACAATTGGGAAGATCGTTTTAGAAAAGTTTTAATAGTAAAAAGTCCGATTTCTAAATAAGAAATCGGACTTTTTACTATCTTTATTTACTTGAAATCTCTTGATCATTTTGAACGTCTAACGGAGTTCGCTTCCCTATTCCGAAAGCATAGAAACTAATTGTAACGATAGCTAAGAAAATGATACCTACAATTAATGAAATGCGCGTATCATCGTTAAACCACATTCCGATTAATACCATAATTAAAAAGGCAATTGTTAAATAGTTTGTAACAGGAGCAAATGGCATTTTGAACGGATGATCCTTCATCTCTGCCCCTTTTTCTTTTCTAAAATTAATTTGACTAATTAAAATAACGAACCATGGTACCATACCAGGAAGTACGCTCGCACTATATACATATACGAATAAGTTTTTCGGTGCGATATAACTTAAAACAACACCAACCGCTAAACCGATAATTACACCAACTGTACCGAATAAAGGTACACCATTTCCAGAAAGTTTCGTGAAATATTTCGGTGCCTGTCCATTTACACCTAACGTATACAACATACGACCCGCACTATAAATACCACTATTACAACCAGACATCGCCGCTGTAATAACAACGAAGTTAATCAGTCCAGCTGCTGCCGTAATACCCACCTTCGCAAAAGTTGCTACGAACGGACTACCAATTGTACTTAATTGATCCCACGGATACACAGTTACAATAACGAAAATAGCACCGATGTAGAAAATTAAAATACGCCAAATTGTACTTTGAATCGCTCTTGTAAGTGTCTTCTTCGGATCCTTCGCTTCACCAGCAGTAATACCGATTAATTCTACACCTTGATATGCTCCAACTACAAGTGATAAAGCAAAGAAGAATCCTGAGAAACCACCTGTAAAGAAACCGCCATTTGACCAAAGATTTGATATACCAATCGCTTCTCCGCCGTTACCAATTCCAAAGAAAATAAGTCCAAATCCCGCAATAATCATTAATAGAATCGTAACAATTTTAATCATCGCAAACCAAAATTCAAATTCACCAAATGACTTAACAGAAATTAAGTTAGCTGCGCCAAGAATAACCATTGCAATTACACCTGGTATCCAAGCTGGTAAATCCGGGAACCAATATTGCATATACGCCCCAACCGCGATAATCTCTGACATCCCAACGATGACCCACTGGAACCAGTTACTCCACGCTGTCATATAACCAGCTAACGGGTGAATATACTTATGACCGAACGTTGCAAATGATCCTGTACTTGGCTCCATATACAACATTTCTCCCATGGCACGCATGATGAAGAAGATAAAAATACCTGCAATTGCATAAGCAAGCATAACCGACGGACCTGTCCATTTAATTGTGCTGGCTGATCCCATAAACAAACCAACACCAATTGTTCCGCCTAAAGCAATCATTTGAATATGACGTGCTTCTAAACCTCTTTTCAATTCTTTGTTTGCCACTTCACTTCCCCCTCTTAGATGATTCATAGCCGCATTTTAAAACAAGATGCTTTCCCCTAATTCTTTTCGGCCCTGAAAATGATGAAGCAAACGTCATTTTACACTAGCTTTAAAGCTATCCTAAAATCGCTTTTTGCCCCTAATAAAATTCTCAAAACCTTTCATCTTCCAATATTCTATAAATCTTAAAATTACTTACCTTATATTAATTCATTAATCTGAAAAATTCAATTATTTTTTCAATAAATTAATACGCATGATTACGTTTAATTTTTAACTGAATTAACAATAAAATACATCTATTCAATATGATTCCGGCATGAATATTATTACAATATAAATAACCGAGGAGAGTATTTCTTCCTCGGTTTCACATCCCATGCACTTCAATCTTTATAGTTGACAACGTAATTTCCCACACGTCCGATTCATATACCAACCAGAAATTTAATATATTAATAAACTACTAATTTCTTTAGTCCAGCCCAATTTTGAGGCAGGAACCTTACTACCTCAAAACAGTGGGATAAAATATAAAAGGGTCTCATTTTTAATGAGACCCTTTTACCATTTCATATTTAAATCATCTTTGAAGGTTGTTTCCCTAAAATAAACACTTTAGTAAACACCATCATGATAACTACTATAGCTAGGAAATAAAGTGGCATCACTAGTAACGAGCCCGTATGCAGATGGCTCATTCCCCAAATTGTCATCGTTACTATTACATAGTAGCCTAAGCTAAACAATGCTCCGGCTGTACCAATAACATCTTGAAAATCTACTAATGCTAAACTTAAACAGTTAGGCAACGCTACTCCAATTCCTAATAGCAAAATAAACATCGCTACTAAAAATACAATCATATATATAATGTTTGGATTTGATCCCAGTGAAGTAATAACAGACAAAAGAATAGCTCCCCCTGTCATTACAAGACAACCGATATATATAATTTTCTCTGGTTTATACGTGGCAAGCAATCGTTTGGAAACTTTCGCTCCAATAATAGAAGCAGAAGCAACAACGATTCCTAAAAATCCATACATACTAGGCGATAACTGAAAGTATTCAATAAAGATAAATGGCGCTTCTGCATAATAGCTAAATAAAACACCATTCGCTCCTCCAATTAATAACCCGTATGTTACTACTTTTGGATTTGTAATTAACCTCTTCAAGACTGAAAACACATTTATTTTATTCGTTATTGAGTCCGTCTTTGTTTCCGGAAGGGAAACAAAAGTATACAGCAAAATTCCGACACTCATAACTACTAAACTTAAAAATACGATTTTAAATCCAAACATTTGATCAAGAAAACCACCAATTAACGGTCCTATCGCTGGTGTAAAAGCAATGACTGCCGAGATTTGAGCAAACATAACATGCCTCTTATGCCCTTCTACACTTTCACGAAGAATCGTTTGCGTCACAACTGATCCTGCACTTGCTCCAAACGCTTGAATAAAACGACTTACTAATAAAACTTCAATGGAATTTGTAATAAAGCATAAGAAACTCCCAACGCCATATACGACAATTCCAAGTAACATTGCCGGGCGACGGCCAATTATATCTGATAACCATCCAATAAAAAATACACCTAAAGCAAATCCAGCAAAATACACACTAAGCGTTAACTGTACCTCATTATTACTTACATGTAACGCCTTTGAAATGTCCGGTAAAGACGGTGTGTAGATTGTTTCACTAATTTGCGGAAATGCGACAAGAATAATCATTAACAAAAGTGATGGTACTGAGACTTTTTTCATTTTTCATACCCTCCTATAACTTTGAAAATCTCAGAAATAAAAAGACTTTCTTTAGCTACGGAACAGGAGGGGCCATTATAGAAATTCGATCATAAAACAACAAAGCAAACACCTCAATTACGTATGTTAATACTTATAGGAGGGTAATATTAACATCGATTTTTAAATATACTTTTTCAATTATATTACATATTGTGTTTCTTTTTCTAGTGCTCAGCCTTGAAGGATTGTTAAAAAGATAACTTGATGTAGCCACCTTTTTATGGAATAATTAGAAATATTTTGAATTAACAAATTTAATTATTAAACGATAGACTAGCATATTTTAATGTCACAAGCTTACAAACAGGAGGACTTTCGTAATGATTGAAATTTTAAGGACAGTAATAAATTTCCTAATCTCTCTATTCTCAGGAGAATTACCAATTGTATATTATGTATGGATTATTAGCCTATTCCTGATTCAAATAATCCAATCTACTCTGAACCACAACTTCTTTAACAAGAAAGACAATTTCAGCACTTATATATCGGAAGGATTACTTGCTTTTATTATTTTATTGTTTGGAGGAATATTAGTATCTAAGTTACTTGCTTACATAATAGACGACCCTACTATTAGTATGACGAATGTAACACATTATTTTGTTTCTCTTATCATATTAACTATATTTGTCTTAATAACCTGCGTTAAAGACTTTATAGAGACATCTATAAAGAATAAAAATATATCTCTTTTTAGCTTTTTAGTAATTTCCTTAATAACAAGTATACTTTCATTCAAGTTTTTATCACCTTTAATTGAAGGTTCTTTTTCTCTTTCTAAATCTTTTATAACTACTTTAATCATTCTTGTAACTATATCAATCCCTCTATTAATTTCCTTAGAGGATAAGTATGCAGATGAAAAAGAAACGGAAAATGTATAGCTTCTTATTTACATAAAAGAAAGAGGGAGCTCCCCTCTTTCTTTTAAATCATCCCTTTTAATATCAATCCTAAAACTGACATTATTATCGTACTAATAATAATACGCAAAATCCAAGTTGTGTTTGTACTTATTTTTTCTAATTGCTTATTAATTGTTGCTATGTCTTTCTCATTAATAGTGGTACGCGTTTCTAAAGCACGAATGTCTCTCATAATTTCTTTTTGGTCGGCCTTGAGACTGTCAATTTTAGCATAAACATCTTCCATATATTCACACCCTCTGTTCATCTTAATAGAAAAATCTATATATATTATGAGACAACCCTCTTACCGGTGAATAATTCCGTATATGTGCGCACCAAATTATTTGTACAATCTAATTGAATTACTCACATGTTTCCACTCTTCTATTTATAAATTAGCGTTAAGATACATTAAAATTAGAAAAGGTACCCCTTGTTTATTTAACAACAAACAATGTGCAATCCAACATTCGGAAGCACCTACGATAATTTCTATTATTTTCATATTTACAACTCAATATAATCCGTATGATTTTCTGAAGAATCCACTTTTTGAACTGCTTAAAGTATACTAATATGAATACGAAATAGCTGTATTGATAAACTCTCTAGAACAATAAATATACTGGCGGAAACGGACCTATACCCGATATTTTTTCCAGTAACATGAATGGTTATTTCTAATAAATGCGTTTGTATACCATTGTTTTCAAAAATTTCATCCTCAACCTTTACAATATCTGCTTCACAATCTACTTCTTTAAAAGTTTTCAATAATTTTGTTTCTAATAAACTACAATCAAAGTTTTCATCTTTTATTACGGCAAATTTAACCTTCATATCGATTTCCCCATTTTTAATAAACTAAAACCATTAAATCTATATAAATATATATTATTCTATTAAATAATTCAAAATATACGCTTCTTACATACATTATTAAAAATCAGTTCTAAAGAATTAAATGCAAAAAGAAATTTAGTATTAGGCGTTCCACTAATCTTTGGTATAATTCGTCTCTTAATTATCTCGCTCATTGCGCTTTTTTTCTTTTTCTCCCTATTTCAACTGAACTTTGCGTAATAATGCATATTTCAAATACATTATTTCCTTTCACTCATACTTTTATCATTAAGTTTTTATTCACAAATCCGTAACACATATATATGAGTTATCATGATAAAATTAGTTTATTCACAAGAAGAAGTTATTCTTAATAAATCAATAATTTTTAATACCCTGTTTAAAGCCTTGCCCCCCTGCAAGGCTTTTTCCTATTTAACTAGAGTAGTAGTTTTCGTTATGCCTCTTCTCCCTGTGTTCCTTACCCTACAAAGAATACTGAATGTTTATTTTAATTTTTCAGCATCCGCACTCACTCTGTTCGAGAGCTCTTTACCAATTATTCAATCTAATGATAAAATTTACAAAATTAATATTTTCATCCATCACTGTATCAAAAAGTACAATAAAGTAAAACTTTAATCAGTGGGGGTTTGTTCATCCCTCACTGATTATCAGCCTTCACCAATCGGGCTTTTACGATTAAGTAAACGCGAGCTTTTTCTTCTATCTACTTACTATTTAAGGTTGATAGTTTAATAACAAGATTTAAAAATTCGACTTAAATTCATTGATGAATGGAGAGGTTTATATGAAATTAAAAGACAAAGTAGCAATCATAACTGGTGGTGCAAGTGGAATTGGCGAATCTACTGTTCGTCTTTTTATCGAAGAAGGTGCAAAAGTAGTTATTGCTGACTTTTCTGAACATGGAAAAGAACTATCAGATGAATTGAATGCACATGGATATAATACGTTATTTATTAAAACTGATGTAACAAAAGAAGCAGATATTAAGCAGCTAATTCATGAGACAGTAAGTACATACGGTAAATTAGATATTATGTATGCCAATGCCGGCGTTGCTGATGATGCACCGGCAAACGAATTATCCTATGAAAAGTGGAAAAGAACTATTGATATTAATTTGTCTGGGGTATTCCTTTCTAATAAATATTCGATTGAACAATTTCTTAAACAAGGTACAGGTGGTGTCATCGTTAACGCTGGTTCAATTCATAGTTTTGTTTCATTACCTACCCCAACAGCATACTCCTCTGCAAAAGGCGGTGTGAAACTATTAACTCAAAATTTATGTACTGCCTACGCTAAATATGGAATACGTATTAATGCGGTGTGCCCTGGTTATATTCACACCCCTTTACTCGGTAGTGTTAATCCTCAACAGAAAGAATATTTAGCTTCACTTCATCCGCAAGGCAGACTTGGAACACCAGAAGAAGTCGCTAAAGCTGTCTTATTTTTAGCAAGTGATGATGCTAGTTTTGTTAACGGTACAACACTTCTTGTTGATGGAGGCTATACTGCACGTTAATTTAAAAATTTTGAAGTACCCTAAGAAATATATAGTCTTCAACAAGAAAAAGCACCGTCACAAATGACGGTGCTTTTTCTATGTAAGAGCTACTAGAAGATTCCCTTCTAGCCTACTCCCATTTATAAGTCCAAAATTGTTCAAGTTGCAGCCATTTTAATGTTGCTGCATCTTTATTTTTGATTTTTGCATGTGTTTCTTCTAACATCGCTTCTGTTTGTGAACGATGCGCACCTAGTGCAGCTAATTTATGTTCAAATACTTCACTAATATTGTTTACAACATCGGGCTCACCGAGTACTGCTTCACGATTTTTCGTAATCGCAACCGCATGAATAACTGGACGTTCTTCTTTTGGCATACGTGATACAGCGCGAACGGCAGCGCGGCCAAATGCATCATGATCTGGATGTACGCCGTGCTCTGGATAAAATGTAATAATTCGAGATGGATTTACTTCTTGAATAATCGCTTCAATTTTGTCTGCAACGAAATCAACATCTTCAAATTCTAACGTTTTATCATGGAAACCAAGCATTCTTAAATCTTTGATTCCCATCGCTTCACATGCATCTTTTAATTCTTTTTCACGGATATTCGGAATCGTTTCACGGTTAGCAAATACGTTCTTACCCATGTTACGTCCCATTTGTCCTAAAGTACCGCACGCATACGTTACAGGTACTCCTTGATCTGTTAATAAGCGAATTGTTCCTCCCGCCGCAAATGCTTCATCATCTGGATGCGGAAATACAACAAGTACATGTCTCTCCATAAGTTTCCCTCCTTCTTACTTAAATGGCGTTAAGCTTAACTCAAGTGCAACTGCTAAACGACCTTGATTATCATGCCCTGCTAGTAATAAACGATCTTTATCGTCTACTTCCCAGTGCGTAATACCTTCAGCATATACCCAGCCGTGATCCATCTTTAAACCAACTCGGTATGGGTTTGTTCCAGTTATTTTCCCGCGCTCAAAGCGAATAATTGCATTTCGAATGAATGCTCCAACTGTCATCATCTTTTCATTAAAGTGTGACGCGTACGCTCCGTTCGTCGTTTCTAAATGAATATATACATCTTTATTTACAAAACGTTCAATTTCATTTTGAATAAGAGAACTATCTTTTACTATTTCCATCGGAATTCACCTCTTTAAACCATTTTACGCAAAAATAATGTAAATTGCTATCTCTATATTAGAGGACAACGCCCACTTTTCCTAATAATTTGCACTGTGTTTCTTCATTTTTTTATATCATATGTCAAATCATCATTTTTTCCTTCACTTTGTTAAATAGTTTTCTTTCTTTTTTGAATTTGCTACAATATATTTTATCCCGTATTTATACAGCGGGATACATTTCAACAATTGAATACATACTTTAAAGAAGGTGACATGATTGGAACAATCAGCACATGAAGTAGCAAATTGGCAATATTATTTTGCAATTGCCGTATTTTTAATCACGTACGGATTTATTATTTCTGAGAAATTGAATCGTGCTGTAATCGCACTATTCGGTGCTGCTATTATGATTATTTTTGGAGTTGTAGATTTACATATCGCTTTCACATCACATATTCAATGGGAAACGATTACCCTTTTAATCGGGATGATGATTCTCGTACATATTACGAGTCAATCAGGCATATTTGAATTTGTGGCCATTAAAGCGGCAAAAGCAGCTGGCGGAAAACCAATCCGCATTTTATTATTGCTATCCCTATTAACTGCTGTCGGATCTGCATTTTTGGACAATGTAACGACCGTCTTATTAATCGTACCTGTTACACTATCCATTACACGTATTTTAAAAGTAAATCCTGTTCCTTATTTAATTTCAGAAGTACTATTTTCAAATATAGGCGGAACAGCAACATTAATCGGTGACCCACCTAATATTATGATTGGATCAGCAAATAAGCATTTAGACTTTAATGCCTTTTTACTTAACTTAGCTCCTATTGTAATTATTATTTCTATCGTGACACTTGGCATTATTTACTTCCTGTATCGTAACAAACTAAAAACAACACCTGAGCAAATCGAAAAATTAATGGCATTAAATGAAAAAGATTATATTAAAGATCAAAGCCTCCTTTTAAAATCCATTTCGATTTTAGGACTAACTATTTTAGGCTTTGTACTTCATTCCATTATTCATGTAGACGCTGCGGTAATTGCAATGACAGGTGCTACACTTCTTATGTTAATTGGCGTGAAAGAACATGATATTGAAGATGTATTTGCCCACGTTGAATGGGTAACCATTTTCTTCTTCGCTGGACTATTCGTTCTCGTTGGCGGATTAATTGATATCGGACTTATTTCTTCACTCGCAAAAGAAGTACTCGACGTAACAAACGGTGATATCGGTTTCGCTGCCGTACTTATATTATGGGTATCAGGCATCGCATCTGCGACAATTGACAATATCCCATTTGTCGCAACGATGATTCCGCTTATTCAAGATTTAGCTACAGGACTCGGACTATCTGTAGACTCTCCACAAATCGAAGTACTATGGTGGGCGTTATCACTTGGAGCTTGCTTAGGAGGAAACGGAACATTAATTGGAGCATCCGCAAACGTAGTCGTTGCTGGTATTGCTAAACGTGAAGGACATGCTTTCTCTTATATGGACTTCTTAAAGATTGGTTTACCGTTAACAATCATTGCATTACTATTATCACATGCTTACATTTATTTACGTTATTTAATGTAAAAGTTGTATTGCATGAAATTATATCGTCACATACAAAAGGTATGCAGCATAATGCTGCATACCTTTTTTCATCACCAAAATATACCGATAATTGCTAACCCACCTAAAATCATACCACCAATTTGTCCAACGATTGTTGGCGATAATTGAACACCTTTTCTCACTTCAACAACCGGTCTTTCGTGCCTTAGTTGCTGCACTTCGCTTTGAAGTTGATGTACACTTCCGTGTAATTCTTTAATTAGTTCCTTTAATTCAGCGACTTCTTCATTTACTGGTTTTGCTTTTTCTAAATTCATCTCACATAGCTCCTTATAAATGCAATCAGTACACTGTAAAAATTCGCCAATTATTATTATATCTCCTGCATACTACATATATAATTTCGAATGTACTTTCTAACCTTGCAGCTCTATCCATTCATCCCGCAATATCCCCATAATCATGCGATCAAAACACTTCCCATCTCTTTGCACTGCTTCTCTCATACAGCCTTCCATTTGAAAACCCATCTTTTTATACAACTCAATAGCAGCTTTGTTATAAGAAATAACATCCAGACCGACACGGTGTAAATTCAATTCATAAAAAGCATACTTTAAAATAAGATGGATTGCTTCTCTTCCATATCCCTTACCTCTATCATTTGCATCTCCTATACCAATTGCTAATAACCCTGTTCTGTTATTCCACTCTATGCCATGAATTGCAACAAAACCAATTAAACGATCATCTTGAACTGTCCTCAACATGAAAGATACACTATTCGATCTCCGTCCTTTTAATAGCCCATCACTTGCTATTTCATTTAAAGATTGCGGGAATGCTACATCTGTATCAACATTTCTTAAATACTCACTATCTTCTTGCCACATAGCCATTACTTCAACATCTTTTTCTCTCATAGCTGATAATTTAATCGTTTTATTTTGAAAAAGATTCATCGTCATTTCAAACTCCCCCTTTATTAAATAACGGGGATAATTATTCGAGCCTATTTACCCCCTCGTTTCATAAACGGGATACTTACAATAAGCGCTGACATTGGCACATCTCCTCTACGTTAAATTAAATTCATTGTATAATTTTTCATTTATTCTAACAATAAAAAAAGACCCTCTAAATTTAGAGGATCTTCCTAACGACGAATCGATATTATTTCGTAAACATTTTCTCCGCTTCATCCATTGCCATTTTGTTACCTAAAGCAGAATAGTCAAGCCATGGTTGGTCATTAATAATGTATACGTGCTTGCCTTTAACTGCTTTTAAGTCTTTCCAGATTGGTGTTTCTTGAAGTTGTTTAAATGCAGCTTTTGCTTTATCGTCTCTGTTTACAACAACGAAAATAGCATCTGCATCAAAGTCAGGTAATACTTCTTGTGAAATGACTTCGAAAGGACGGTTTCCATCGATTTTCTCTACACCATTTGCAGGTTGTAATCCTAAGTCTTGGAATAAAATTGGTCCCATCGGTCTTTTCGTGCTAAATACTCGTAATTCTTTTGCAGTAACGCGAATTGCCATTACTTTTTCGTTATTACCTAACTCTTTATCTATTAAACTTTTTACCCGTTTTGCTTGCTCTTCGTAATCTTGAATATATGTATCCGCTTCTTTTTCACGGTTTACAAGTTTACCAACTTGTTTTAAATGGTCTCTCCACGTACCTTCATCTAAATTGAAAGAATGTGTTTTTGCAATTTTTTCGTATTTCGCTACATCTTTTCCAGCGTATTTTTCATCCACATAAATTTCAGATGGCTTTAACTGAAGTAACGCTTCCATATTCGGATCTGTTACAACACCAAGTTTTTTCGTATCTTTCAGTTGTTCTTTTGCATGCGGTAAGAAATCTTTTAAATCTCCACCAATTACAGAACCTACTGGTGTAATTCCTAATGCAAGTAAATCATTTGTTAAATGAATAGACATTGAAGCAATTTTTGGGTCATTACTTTTTTCCGTTTTTTTCGTTGCCTCTTCATTAGATTTCGTTTGACCACATGCTGCTAATACTAAAATACACATGATGCTAAATAAAATAGTAAGTTTCTTTTTCATATGTTCTCCTCTTTGAAGTATTTATTTTGTTTTTGTAAGTAAATAAAGAAAATACGGTGCTCCTAATGCGGCCACTACTACACCAGCCGGAATAGAGTTTGGCTCAAATATAGAACGACCTATCGTATCTGCTAGCACTAAAATAATCATTCCGATAATGCCAGCTAGTGGAAGGAAATGTTGATACGTAGTACCTACTAACTTTCTTGCAATATGCGGAGCAACTAAACCGATAAAACCAATCCCTCCTGCCATCGATACACTCGCGCAAGATAATCCAACCGCTGTAGCTAAAAGTAGTAACCGTTCTTTTTGAACAGAAACACCAAGTCCTGCTGCCACACTATCACCTAGTGACAATGCATTTAACGTTTTAGATTTTAGCCATGCATACGGGGTTAGTATGAAAATCCAAGGTAATAATGCAAGGACATGAATCCAATCCCTTCCCCACACGTTACCAACTAACCATCTAGAAGCGAATGTATACGTCTCATCATTTAACTTGAGAGAGAAAAATAACGAAATCGCACTAAATCCAGCTGAAACAGCAATACCAACGAGAATAAGTCTAATAGGAAGTAAACCTTTTGATCGATCACTCGCAAGTATAATAATTAAAAATGCAGCTAGCACTCCTCCGCCAAATGTAAATAACGGTATTAAAATCGATGCATTCTCATTAATTGAATGAAAGAAAGTAACGAAAATAATTAGTCCGAAAGATGCACCTGAATGCAATCCTAAAATACCAGGATCTGCAAGGGCATTACGTGATAACCCTTGTAAAATCGCACCAGAAATCCCAAGGCCAATGCCAGCTAACATTGTGATTATAATTCTTGGCATACGATAATCGTATAGCACGGTTACACTTTCAAAATCACCATGACCGAAAAGCGTTTGAATTACTTTGAGCGGTGCAATGCTAAGTGTCCCCGTATTTAAGCTAAGCAAAATGACAGCGATACTAATACAACCAAAAATTGTAGTTACAGTAATGGCTCTTTTTTTATCTGTGTTAATAAGACCCTTCACTTATAGCTCCCTCCCAACTTTACGTGCTATATAGAGGAAGAACGGAACTCCAACAAGAGCCACCATAATTCCTATCGCAAGTTCTTTAGGAGGATTTACTGTTCTTGCCCCTAAGTCAGCTAAAACTAATAACATGGCTCCTACAAATGCTGACATAGGAATAATGAGGCGATAATTCACACCAACTAATTTTCTAGCAATATGCGGGATAACGAGTCCTACAAATCCAATAGAGCCAACAGCTGAAACAGATACACCTGCAAGAATGACTACTATAATCATCCCTAGTATTCTCGTTCGGTTCGTTTTTACTCCTAAATTCGTAGCGACATCATCCCCCATTGATATGAGTGAAATAGACCGCCCTAAAATTGTCGCAAAAACAATGGTTATGAGAATAATAGGAACTAAAAATTTCAAGTGTTCCCACTTAACCCCTGCAACACCACCAGCGTACCAAAAAGCTAAATCTTGACTTAAGTCATAATAAATCGCGACACCTGAACTTAACGAATGTAAAAGCGCAGCCATAACTGCCCCAGCGATCGTTAATCTCATCGGTGTTAATCCGCCTGATGTTGCTGATCCGATAATAAAAATGAGCACTGTACTTAAGACCGCTCCAATGAAGGAGACAATCATTAAATAGGAATACGGCATATGCGGGAAAAAGGCAAAACTAAGTGCTACTACAAACATCGCACCTGCATTTATGCCAAGCACACCTGCATCCGCTAAAGGATTTCGTGTTACTCCTTGCATAACAGCGCCAGCCACTGCAAAAGCGGCTCCTACAATTGCTGCACCAATTACCCTTGGGAGCCTTAATTCATAAATAATTTGGTGCTGCGTTAATTTCGGATTATAATCAAAAACCGCTGTCCACACCGTTTGCAACTGAATATCCTTTGCACCAAATGCGACGGCCAAAAATATAGATCCAATTAAACATATAATTGTTAAGCTCATAAAACATATGAACTTAATATGTATCCAGCGGTTATTGCCAACACGTATAGTAGACTTATGTAACATGTTTCATTTCATCCTTTATATTCAGTTGTTTTTTATAATTATTTTTTATTTATAATCAATATTGATAACAATTATCATTTTCATTTAGATATTATATCCCCACTTTTTTTAAATAGCAAACTATTTTTTACTTTGTTACATATTAAAATACTTATTACAATTCCCTTCTAAAACTTACAAATACATGCAAAATAGACTACTGGTTTATTTTTTAAATTATAGTATACTTAGTCATTATTTTGATTTTTCTAACAAAAAGGAGATACAATGTTCTATATAAAACAACTATTACATTTCACTTACGAGCAAGCATTATCCTGTTTATTCCCAGTCGTTATTTTCTTAACACTAGCCCTATCAAAAATCATTTCTATCCCAGGGTTATACCGCTATGATTTCATACTCATCGTATGTCTTCTTATGCAGTGGTTTATGTACAAGACTGGCCTTGAGACGAAAGACGAATTAAAAGTAATTACTGTCTTCCACCTCATCGGCCTTTTACTAGAAATATATAAAGTTCATTTCGGTTCATGGAGTTATCCGGAAGAGGCGTATTCAAAGGTTTTTGGAGTTCCACTTTACAGCGGCTTTATGTATGCAAGTGTTGCAAGTTACATATGCCAAGCGTGGAGAAGACTACATTTACAAATGTATCATTGGCCGAAAGCTATTTTTGTAATACCTCTAGGAGCAATGATTTACTTCAATTTTTTCACACATCATTTTCTATACGATTTTAGATGGTTCTTAACCTTACTTCTATTCATCGTTTTCTTTCGAACATTTGTGGAATTTTCATTACGAGGCGTTACATATAAAATGCCGCTCGTTCTCTCCTTTTTTCTTATCGGATTCTTTATTTGGATTGCAGAAAACATCGCAACATTTTTCGGTGCATGGCAATATCCAAACCAACGGGAAGCTTGGAATCTCGTTCACTTAAGTAAAATCAGCTCATGGTTTTTACTCGTTGTTATTAGCATTATGATTGTTACACAACTCAAACATTTGAAGCAGTTGAAAAGATAATACTGATTATATAAAAATAGTTAGCCCATCACTCATTAGAGGGTGATGGGCTTTTTTTAGTAATATTTTTTAAACCATCCTTATCAAAGGCGTTATAATTTACAATAGCATAAGCAGTTGCACATTATGAACTACTACTAGCAGAAGATGTTGCTACAGATGAAGCGGCAATTGTTGCCATCATAGCTGCCTGTTGTGCTTGGATGAGGACTTCTATCATTGTTTGTAAACCTGTGTTAGTAGCTTTACTTTCCTCACCTTTCTGACTTACGAACAGTTGAATAGCAATAAGAATATTCGCATCTGTATGCCAACGGAATAATTTCTCCCCCTGCAGTTTTTCAATCAACGCTTTAATAGCATAAATCTCTTTTTCTCCATCTTCAAGTAACGCTAGTAGCCCTATGGCTGGGTAATGCATCTGTTTCACTTTTACCTTTTCTTTTTTTAACGAATTCCATATGTTTGTACATGTTGCAACTAACATTTCTTCACGAACATCCTTCTTTAGTGAGAGGATATGACTTAAAAACTGAAGATCATTCCCTTTACGCAAACCAGCTTTCGCTAGTTTCTGATACAGACGTTCCACTCGGTCCATGAGTGTTTCTACATTCTCTGATTGTCCTGCTAGTAAAACTGCAAGTGGGTAATCATTTGTACTTGTAAGAAAAAGGTGATCCTCTTTCATACGTTTATATACTTGCATCGAACGCTGAATGTGCGTGCCATGCTGTTCATTTTCTTCTGTTAAAAGTACAGCTGCTGCGAGATAAGTAAATATACTTCGGCTAAAACCACCAGCGACCAATTGTTCATATAAATCTAAAAAATCCCGAAAAGCTTTCTTATAATCTGTAAAGTGAATATCTAATGTTGCGGCCACTACAAAGCGATGATAAGACTTTAAGTATGAAAACATCCCTACCTCATTCTTAATATAACTACTAATTTCTAAAAAACGTCCGAGATCAAGCAATTTATCACTACTTGTATACATAGCAGCAATCATCATTCCTGTTCGAGAATCACTCGTTTTCCATTTTAATTCTCCCTTTAACTGTGAATATGCATGTATATATTGCTCTAGCTTTTGTTCTAATGTAATCATAGTATTCACCCCTATTTCTAGTTCCTCTCTATTATTATACGTATATTCCATATTTAGGAATACTATATTTCATAATCACACCATAAAAATTAGAAGGTTTCTTTATCCTAATAGATTGGTTTCTTGTCCTTCTTCATCAGTAGCACGATGATAATCCCTAATCCTTCAAGAAGTTATACAAAAAAGGTAGATAATAATTTATCTACCTTTTTTGTGAAAAATAAGAGTGTAACTATTTACAACTCAATTTTGACAAAACTACTGTCATTTCGTTTGTTATATGCAATTCAAACTAAAGAGCCTTAATAATACGTTCCATTGCTTTCATCTGACCAATATGATCTGCTTCATGATAAAGCATCATACCGTAAAGCTCACCAACTGTTTCTAGTCCTAGGAATGGCTCTGGCAGTTTATTTTCAAATGCTTCTGCTGGAATTTCTTTAATACGTTTTGCTTGTTCTTTTAATTGGGCCATTAATACTTCTAATGACGGTCCTTCTGTTTTCCATTTAGATGGTCTTGATCCATATCCAAACATACCTGGATATTCAGTTGGCAATTGTTTAAATTCTCTTCCGAACATGAAAGTCTCTGCTGCTGTTAACACGTGTCCAATATGCCAACGAATTGTATTGTTAAAGCCCTCTGGCTGCGTATCCGCAGTTTTATCATCTAGCGTCTCCATAAATGTAAGTAATGCACCGCGCGTTATTTCAAATTGTTTTAAGCCAACTAGTCTATTCATTTTATCGTTCCCCTTCTTGATGTACAATTTATTCTGAACTAAAAATGTTCAATTCATTAACGTTTTACCTTGTTTAATCTATCAGAAACAATAAAAAAATACATCTAATATGCTTATTAAAAATAATAAAAAGGTTCACTCCTCGTAAATATAGAATTACTTACTATGTAAATAAAAGAGGAGTGTATTTTCATGTTACATATTTTAAAACAACAATATAATCTTATTAGCTCTACAAGAGAAACTCTATTTTCGTTTTTGGAAGAAATCCCACTAGAAAAATTACATAGCACTGTTCCGAATTTCGGGAGCGGTAGCATTATAAAGACACATATTCATGTAGCCGATTGCTATCGATACTGGCTTGGATCATTCGCATTTAAACAAAAGCGAGCAGATTTTTCATTCGCTAGCGATTATGAAATTGAGCATGCAGATGTCACGAAAGTACGTGCTAGATTTAAGTTAGTAGATGAAACTGTACAACGTTTTTTAGATGAATACAATGACCGTTGGCTCGAAAATATAGCAAATGAAGTGAAATGGCAAAAAGAACCTTGGAGTACAACACCGCTATGGCTTTTAACTCATACAGAGACGCATGAGTTTCACCATAAAGGACAAATTGTATCAATGACTCGTCACCTTGGATATACTCCTCCTGATACAGATCTTAGTTAATTCTAACAACTCAACTACTATAACTGTCGTTAGCATTGTTTATATACGAAAAGGCTCTTCATTCTTTTTGATGTTGTTTATAGTTCTGCAATTTTTTTGCGGCACAAACTTGTATTATATTTTAATTATGTTTGTGTCGTGTTCTTATTGATTAGTTTAATATCCATTAAAAAATATATTACTATTTTTCCTTCTATTATTTGAGTTACTTAATCAATAAGAGGTTCTTTCTTTTTATTACGACTTTATATAAAATAAAAACGAAAATTCCGAAAATTAAAGTTGGAATTACTGGTAACACTTTGTCATTTGGCACATACACACTCCAAAAAGAATTAAGAAGCGCACGAAAAATTAGACACATAAAAATACTTTTAGTTGCGTTAAAAATTGTAGTAAGTAAGAAAGACACAGCCATTGTCGTAATTATGAAGGCTATAAAATCCCTTTGAGTTTGATTCGTGCCTGGAATAAACCATAACGGCCAGTGCCAAATAGCCCATATACCACTCACAATAACCGTACTTAAAAATACCGAAAACCTTTATTGAAACTTCCTACCTGCTTCCGTTAAAAAAAGACGTTTTCCTAATCTTTCAAATAACGGCGTACCTAACTCAGCTTCTAACGTTTTAATTTGCGCCGTTACACTCGATTGAGCAAAGTTTAATTTCTTCGCAGTTTGTGTAAAGTTCAAAGTATCTGCCGCTATTTTAAATGTAATTAATTGTTTTATCTCCATTTATCATCCCTCTTTTCAATCGCAATTCTCGATTGATTTCATCGAAATAATCTTCTTTGTCTATTGATATTTGTATTGTATGATAAAGAGCATCGACAAACAATATAAATGGAGGTATTCCATATGAAAGCACTTTGTTTCGAACAGTTTGGAAGTCCAGGTGTACTACAATATAAAGAAATACATGATCCAATCATAAATTCAAATGAAATTCTTGTCCGCACCAAAGCAATCGGTTTAAACTTTGCTGATATTTATAGACGGCGCGGTGATTATCATCTCGCTGGCAACCCGCCATATGTATTAGGTTATGAAGGGGCTGGTATTGTTGAAAAAGTAGGAGCTGACGTTACAAATATTAATCCTGGAGATCGCATTGCATTTGCTGATGTCCCATTTGCAAATGCAGAACTAGTTGCCGTTCCATCAGAGAAAGCAATTAAGCTTCCAGATTCTATCTCTTTTGAAACAGCCGCTTCAGTATTATTACAAGGCTTAACAGCACATTATTTAACGAAAGATAGCTATGAAATAAAACAAGGTGATATAGCTTTAGTGCACGCTGCAGCTGGCGGTGTTGGGCAACTTCTTATTCAAATGATTAAACTGCTAGGCGGAAAAGTAATCGGTCTAACTTCATCAAACGAAAAAGGAAAAGTAGCCACATTAGCTGGTGCCGATCACGTATTTTTATATACGGAATCATGGGCTACGAAAGTACTTGAAAGAACAAATGGTACCGGGGTAAATGTTGTATATGAATCAGTAGGCTCTACACTTGAGGAAAGTTTTAACGCTACTAAAGTTGGTGGTACTGTCGTATTTTTCGGAATGGCTGGCGGTAATCCTGCTCCCGTTGATCCACGTATGCTTATGGATACTTCAAAAACTTTAACTGGCGGAGACCTTTGGAACGTGCTTACTACTTTTGAAGAACGAAAAAAACGCTCTACTCAATTATTTGATTGGATCGCAAGTGGAAAATTAAACATTGCAAGTCCTACTACATTCTCTTTACAAGACGGTGCCCGTGCTCATAAATTATTAGAGAGCAGAAAAAGTACAGGGAAGATTTTATTAATCCCATAATTCATAAAATAAAAAGGAAGCTAGATTTCTCTACCTTCCTTTTCTTATCTCTATTTGAGATATTTTTATATTTCCACACTTTCTTTCCCTTTTGCAACATAACTCATATCTCCAACTGACTCGACTGTATATGTTCCATCTTGATATACAATCTTCGTCACACTAGCATTTTCCACTCCAAGTTTTGTTTTACTACTGTCTAGCATTTCTATTAAGGTAGTAATCAACAGCCCATGAACGACAACTAAAACGTTACCGCCGCCATCTTTAGCTGCTTCTTCACTAATTTTATCAATCTCTGCTTTTATACGAGTAGAAAATAATTCCCAATCTTCCGCCTGTTTCGTAGGATCTGCTGCTCTAATAAGATCAATAACTTCTTGAATAGAAAACTTCATAAGTTCTTCTGGTGATGCAACACCCGCAGCTTTTCCAACCGCATCCCACATATTATCAAGTTTTTCACCTTCAAAAATACCAAAATTTAATTCTCGTAATTTTTTTCTTTGCTCAAGTTTCAATTTTGATTGCTCACTATATTTTAATACTAAATTAGCAGTTTCAATCGCGCGGCCGCTATCACTACTATACGCACTTGTAAAATGAATATCTTTTAATCCCGTTCCTAAATTAGAGGCAACTTCCACACCTTTTTCTACTAACGGAGAGTCTGCCCAACCTTGCGCGCGATGGTTCGTATTTAATATTGTTTTACCATGTCTTGTAACATATAACGTAACTACGTTGCTATCTGTTTCTCGAGTCTTCATTCTTTTTTCTCTCCCTTTACATTTCTATATCAATTTTACCACCAAAATTATTCATTGAGCAAAATATATGTAAGTAGCTTCACTTAATAAAAAACGCTACCTTTCTGTATATCCATACAAAAAGATAGCATCTTTTATGATTACATTTCTTAACCGATACTCCTACTCAGCAAAAGCACTCGAATATTGTACAACTCCTTTTACACTTTCAAGAGCATTTTCTGTTAATTCCATTACCATAAACACTTCTTCAGGCACTTCAAATGGTGCTTTTATATTCCACTCACTTGCTTTCTTAAAACCAAATTTCGGATAGTACTCTGGATGTCCTAATACTATAACTGATCCGTATCCAAGTTCTTTCGCTTTTTCTAAAGCAGCTACAATAAGCTTTCCACCAATCCCTTTCTTCTGATGGCCCCTAGCAACTGATACTGGTGCAAGCGCTAATGAATCTACAGAAGCTCCATCTTGTTCTATCGTAATTTTAGATAACATAATATGACCGACTATTTCTTCATCTACTGCAACGATTGATAACTCTGGAATAAATGCGTCACACTCTCTAATACATTTTACAAGTTCATGTTCCTTTTTATCACTAAATTCTTCATTTAAAAATGCTTGCTGTACAACTTCTTCTGTTTTTCTATAATCGGTTTGTCGTTCTTGTCTAATCGTTACCATTTTAACTTATCCTCTATTTTTTCTTATTTCTTTTTGGATTTTACGAAGTGCTTTTTTCGATCCCCGCTCAATATCATGTTGCATTTTTCTTTCTTTATAATCGACAAATAGCGTATTTAAATCGTATCCCTCTGGATATAATTCTTTTGCTGATACCTCTAAAGTAATACGTTTTACATTCACTTCAATGAATTCACCGTTATAATATACAACGACGTTATAGAAGTTATCTTTTTCCTTATAGATGATACCAAAATCATCATGATCCAATAAATTTACACGGTCGCCAATTTTATACTCGTAATGATTTTCTCTTTTTTCTTGCAGGAATTTCGGCTTTCTAATTTTACTTTCATTCAGTTTTTCTAGAGCGTATTCTTTATTTTCCATATACTCTTTCGCTCTTTTCAGTACACGTTCTCTTACGTTCATTTTATTTGCAATCCAAAGTGCATTACTTTCACCTGATTTACCGATCACTAATTTATAAAGCGGTTCTAGCGTCTCACTATTAAATTGCATTGCTGCGTTCATGAAATCATCGTGCATTTCTGAGAAGCGTTTAATTTCACCGTAATGCGTACTCGCAACTGTAATACATCCTGCAAGATAAAACTCCTCTAAAATAGAAATTGCAAGTGCTGCTCCTTCATTCGGTTCAGTCCCGCTTCCTATTTCATCAAACAATAGCAACGTATTATTATTTGACATCCTCATAATCTCAGATAAATTTTTCATATGTGATGAAAATGTACTGAGTGCATTTTCAATACTTTGATTATCACCAATATCTACAAATACATTTTCGAAAATAGCAATTTCTGTTTCTTTATCTCCGGCAATATGCAACCCTGACATTGTCGCTAATGTTAACAATCCAATCGTCTTTAACACAATTGTCTTCCCGCCCGCATTCGGCCCTGTAATAATTAAACTACGATAGTTTTGACCGATTTCAAAGTTTAATGGTACTACTTTTCCACTTAAAAGCGGATGCTTACAATTTACTAAATGAACGTAGCCATGATCATTTAACTTCGGCTCTATTCCATCAATCGATTTACTAAACTTCGCTTTCGCAAACACCATATCATACTGACTAATTAATTCCATATTAATTTTTATATGATAAATATTTTCTACTACCATTCCTGATAAAGTCGCTAAAATTTGATATTCTTCCATTGCTTCTTCTGCTTTCAAACTTGCGAGTTCCGCATTTAACTTTGTAACCGTATGCGGTTCTATAAATACAGTAGAACCTTTAGCGGAAGCTTCAACTATACTTCCCGCAACTTGATTTTTATAAGAAGATTTAATCGGAATCGTGTACCTATCGTCCTTCTTACTAATAAAGAACTCCTGAATATACTTCTTATTTGCACTGCTATTTAAAAACTTCGTTAAACGTTCTTTTATTTTCCCATCTACCGAATCCATGTTATTTCGAATTCGTTTTAACTCTTTACTAGCGGCAGAATCAATACTATTTCCTTTTATTGAAAAGTTAATTTCCTCTTCAATACTTTTAAATTCAGTCATTGAATTTGCATAAGAAGCTAATACTGGCGCAAAAAATTCTTTATCTAACATAAACTTTTTAATCTTTCTACATCCACGTAAAAAGTCTGAAACACTTACTAATTCTTCTGGATCTAAAATCATCCCTTTTTCTAATTTTTGAATTGTACTAGCAATATTTGAAATACCGAAAAAAGGCACATGCCCTTCCGCATCTAATATAGCTCGCGCTTCTGTCGTTTCATTCAAGCGATTCCTTACTACTTTTATACTCGTACTCGGCTCTAATTTATTTATTAATTCTTTTCCTAATCCACTTACACAATAAGATTTCACTATATTCTTTAATTCGTTATATTGTAACTTTTCAAAAGTCATCGTATTCATTTTGTTTCTCCTCACTATGATTGATTTCTATCATAAATGAAGATACCTACTCATTAGATTCCAATGAGTTCTACATTATTCAATTACCATTTTTAAACATTAAAAATATACACAAAAAAGCTGCGGGGATACCGCAGCTTTTACATTTACAAGGCATGAGTAATAACATATGGGGAAATAAACCATAAAAAACGGATGGCAATCCCCTTATTACACGCTTTATAAAGTATTGTAGGTATCTTCATAGGTATCGAAATAAATCCATGACAAAATTAGGGGTATGGTATACATAAAAATCCCCTGTTCTTATCCGATTTATTTCATTCAATTTTTCCTATTTAGTACCTACCGCACTCACAAAAAGCACCTCTCATTATTTTATATTATGGTCATTGAAATCTAATTTACTGAAATCATCATACTATATGTATAGCAAGAAGTAAAGGTGTCATACTTTAGTCGTACGCACATATGCAGATGTTTCCTCTTGCAATATTAGATACAATATATATAAATCGTTTAACGGAGGGGTTTCTATGACAGACTTTCAAAAACAATTTTTCGCACGATTACATATAGAAGAAAAAGACAAAGTTTCATTTGAAGATTTACCTAACATTATGTACGCGATGGCACAAACTGTCCCATTTGAAAACTTAAATGTTCTCGAAAAGAATTTTAAGGAAATATCAAAAGAAAATCTAAAAGAAAAAATTTTAGTAAACAATCGTGGTGGTCTTTGTTATGAACTCAATCCTACTATGTATTATTTCCTTAAAGATGCTGGATTCGATGTTTATCTCGTTTCAGGAACAGTGTATAACGCTGCAAATTCCATATGGGCTGTTGATTCCGGACATATCGCAACCGTTTTAAAACATCATAATGAGCTTTATTTAATTGAAGTTGGATTCGGATCATACTTACCGCTTGCACCTGTTCCTTTCTCAGGTGAAGTCGTTCAATCCGTTACAGGAGATTATCGTATTCATAAAGAAATGACCGAAAAAGGAAACTACATGTTAGAGATGCGTAAAAATAATGAGTTTTTGGATCAATCTTCTACTGATGATTGGACGTTAGGCTATGCATTTTATATAGAAGAAGTGGATGAAAAAAAAGCAAATGCAGCACAAAAAATTATTGTTGAACATGATGGCTCACCATTTAACAAAGTACCTCTTATTGTAAAACTAACTGAAGATGGGCATGCTTCTTTAACGAAGGATAGTCTAACAATAGCGAAAACCGGTAAAAAAATGAAAGAAAAAGTTACAGATGTGCAATATAAAAATCTTTTACATTCAAAATTCGGAATTACATTATAATTTGTTTAGCCTTGCCTTTTAGCAAGGCTTTTTAATTTTCAGCAGGGATTTTTTGCAATTTGTTGTATTTCATAGTTATATAGGAATATAACTACATATTTAGAAAGGAAATGATTATGACTGAACTTAAAGAGCGACTACAAGTAGATGAGAAAGAGAAATGGGATTTAACGGATATTTACGATACCATTGAAGATTGGGAAAGCGATTTTCATAAAATTGAAGTATTAACGAATGAATTACACGAGTTTAATGGAAACATTCACGATGGCAATAGTTTATTAGCCTATTTAACAAAGAGCGAAGAAATATCTAGCATACTATCTTTAATGTTTGCTTATGCACGATTACAGTCTGATCTTGATACGCGTGATACTGACGCTCAATCTCTTGTTGATAAAGTGTCACAATTGCACGTGAAAGTAAGTGCGGCTAAATCTTTCTTTTCTCCATTCTTACTTAGCGTAGATGAAAACACATTACACACTTATATAGAAGAAGCTGAAGGCTTACAATATTATAAAGAAGATTTATTTGAATTATACCGTTATAAAAAACACGTATTGAATAAGGACCAAGAAGAGGTTTTATCACAAATGGGCGAAGCACTTTCCTCTCCTCAGCATACATACGGCATGTTAAATAATGCAGATATACTATTTGGTGAAGTGACTACTAATGATGGAGAAAAAGTTACTTTAACACGAGGAATGTATGCAAAGTTAATAGAAGATGAGAACCGCGAAAAACGTAAAGAAGCCTATAAAGCTTACTACAAGCCATATGTTCAATTGAAAAATTCTATCGCTTCTACTTTATCTGCTGCTATTAAAAATAATGTTACTGTTTCTAAGCTAAGAAAATATCCATCAGCGTTAGAGAAATCATTATTTGGCGACATGGTTCCGAAAGAAGTATATGAAAATTTAATTGAAACGACGAAAAAAAACATTCAATCTTTACATACATATAATGAACTTCGAAAAGAGAAATTAAATGTCGATGAACTAAGACAATATGACTTAAGTGTCGATTTAGTAAAAGGTGTAAAACAAGACATTCCATATGATAACGCGTTTGACATCATGATTGAATCACTAGCTTCTTTAGGTGAAGACTATATTGAAACATTAAAAAGCTTTAAAGATAAACGTTATATTGACGTAAGAGAAACGCCAGGAAAACGTTCCGGTGCTTATAACTTTGGTGTATACGGCGTTCATCCTTTCATTCTTTTAAATCATCATGATGATTTAAATAGCCTTTTCACTCTTACTCATGAATGTGGACACGGTATGCATACGCACTACTCACACGGATACCAACCAAGAATTTCTGCACACTATACTATCTTTGTCGCAGAAGTCGCTTCTACAGTAAATGAAGTGCTATTAATTCATCATTTATTAAAAGAAGCAAAAGATGCTAACGTACGTAACCATTTAGTAAACCATTTCATTGAGAAATTTAAAGGCACTTTCTTTACACAAATCATGTTCGCTGAATTTGAAAAAATCACGCATGAAATGGCACAGCAAGGTAAACCATTAAATGCTCAAGTCTTTAGCGAAGTTTATGAAAACTTGTTCAGAGAGTATAATGGCGACTCCCTCGTATTTGACGAAGAAGTAAAATACGGATGGGCTAGAATACCGCATTTCTACCGTCCATTTTACGTATACAAATACGCAACTGGATTCGCTTCTGCAATCCAAATTGCCGATAAATTATTGAGCGGCGATCCAAATGCTCAAAAACATTATATTGAATTCCTTAAAGGCGGAAGTTCTGACTATCCATTAAACTTACTGAAAAAAGCTGGTGTTGATTTAACTACGCCAGAACCGATTGAAAGTGCATTACATCGTTTTAGTGAACTTGTTAAAGAGTTTTCAACTTTATAAAAAAGAAGAGCCTCTCGCTAGAGGCTCTTTCTCTTTCATGCTCCCTTTCCTTCTATTAAATCATTCGCCATTTTCCTAAACTCTTGATTAAATGCATCATTCATACCATTTTGGACGTTAGAGAACAATATGACAAACGTTCTTTTATCCCAGTTAAAATTATTAAAAGTATTCCAGCCTGCTAATACCCCGTGGTTATGATAATAATCTGGATACGTATAGAAACTAAATCCATATTTTCTTGCAGGTGATGCAGTAAACATATCTAATACACTTTGTTTAGATAACAGTTTTCCATTCATAATAGCCTCATCTAGCCTTTTCATATCTTCAACAGTCGTATACATTTCACCACATCCATACAACCAGTTCATTTTTAAGCGGGGTGCAGCTATTAATTCATTATCTTTTCTCGTATAACCTTCTGCTAAAAAAATATCTTCTGGGAGAGTTGCCCCCATTCCAGATTCATGCATTTCAACAGGAGTGAAAATATTTTCTTTCACGTATTCAGCGAGCGGTTTATTCGTAATTTTTTCTACAATATACGCAAGCACCATATAATTATAGTCTGTATATTTCCATCCTGTCCCTGCAGGAAATTGTAACGCTTGCGAACCAATCCACGTTACTAACTTTAAACGTGACGCCGCATCCACCCTACCTTTTCCTTGATCTGGTAACCCTGATGTGTGCGTTAATAAATTTCGTAACGTAATATTTTTATCTGCCGGAAACGATGGAATATACTTATTTACATTGTCTTCAATATTTAATTTTCCTTTTTCTTTTAGTTGCATAATAGATATTGCAACGACCGTTTTCGTAATAGAACCAATACGATATTTCGTTCTTGGCGTTGTTACTACTTTATCTTTCACATTCGCATATCCATAACCTTTTCGTAAAATCACATGATCTTTACTAGCTACAAGAACGCTCCCATTAAATCCTTTATCTTTTAAATATTGATCTAGTTTTCCAGCTACAGCTTCATAGCGTTTTTTCTCAGTTGCATCAACTTCTTGCATATCGTCCTTTTGCTTACTATTTAAATTAGAAAATGCCTTTATATCATACTTCTTACCTTTATTTGCATGTATGAGTGCAACGACACTCCCACAAAAAATAGCAAAAACAAAGAAAACGATTAACCATTTCTTTAGCATAATAGGAACCCTCTTTTATATAGTTTCACTTAACGTACATCCATTCTGTTCTATATCTTTTAATTTTTAAATATTTTATAATACTACCTATTATTCACCTAAATGAACTAGATTCCTTTTTCTCATATTCAGTTTTTGACTACTCTCTATTGTATTTCTTTCTTGCAAAATTTCCACCTTACAATCGGATGCACCCTACTATAATTTCAACATCTTATGTAACATTTGTTACACAAGATAAGAAACGGAGTTGTTACGATGAAAAACACAGATAGAAACAATCGTTTAGATGATATGACGTTTCATTATCCTACAATAAAATATAGTTATAATTTAATATTAAGTAAAATAGATTATAACTTTAAAAGGAAATGATGCTAAAAATTTTCAAACAAAATAAATCATGTAAATAACGATAAAGAAAAACAAACCATTATAGCTAAAATTACAGGCAATGAACTTCATTGAAAATGAATCTCATTTATACTTTGATTATACAACAAATAAAAAAAGAAATGTCGCTCACTCGGCATTTCTTTATATTTTCTTCATAAAAAATTTACATTGCTAACTTTCTTTTATTTTTTTGTTTTTTCTATATAAACTGACTGCCGAGATACTTAACAATACTACTATACATAACCACGCATACGTATACCCTTTCTCATCCACAATATAACCAAATAAAACAGGGGCAACAATAATTGCAATTTGATTTATTGTAAGTGCTACACTCACTGTTATTCCTACAAATTCTTCACTTGCCAATTCAGCAACTTCGGCTATAAAAAGACTAAACCATCCAATTGAAAAAAATCCTAACAATGCACTTACACTATAAAAGATTCCACTCGTTATTGTATGTATACTTATTACTAAAAATAAAATCAAACCGATAGAAGCGCATACAGCTATAAATAAAGGTATACGCCGATTCCCCTTATACAACACATCACTAATAGTTGCTAATGCAATACGACCAATCATTCCAGAAAAGAACATAACTGAAAATACTGTTCCGGCTACAATAGATGTAATCGATTGTTCCCCTGCTAAAAATTTCATGAAGTGTCCAACTAACACCATTTGTAATGAAATCATGCAAATACCCGTTATATAAATTGGATACAACTCTTTTTTACAGATCACTACTTTTAGCTCCATCCAAAAGGAAATTTTAATATGTCCTTTCCTCGCTTCCTCCTCAACATATGGCTCTTTATAAAACATAAAAAATAATAGCCCTCCAATAATACAAATGCATGCAATACTATTTATCGCGTAAGTCATATTATATTGTATTGTTAGAAACGGGATTAGCACTCCCGCTAACGCGCCACCAATCGGTATACCAGCTTGCCTTATTCCCATCGCTAACCCACGATTTTCTTTTCGGAACCATTTTAAAATCACTTTACTTCCTCCTGGCTGGGAAACACTATAAAACATTCCTATTAATAAAAGTACAAATAATAACCCATTAAATCCACTTACTATATTAGTCAGCAAAAGCGAACTCCCTAGCAAAAATGAACTGATAGAAATTAATATTTTTTCATTATATTGATCAAGTAGCCGACCGACAAAAAGCATACAAAATAACGGTCCAACATTTACAACACTTACTAATAATCCACTCTCCGTATTCGTAAGTGCATATTCTTCTTTCCAAAATAAAGCGAAAACCCCGATACCATACGTTATAAGTGTCGCTGTTGTTTGAGCAATCGTCGCAACAATTAACATAACCCATTTATAAGTACTATTCACCCTTTCTTCAATCAACATAATAATCCCTCCCCCTTCCATTGTATGAAAGTTCTGATATCATATAAAATAAAGATTCATCATATAATCCATCAAAAAAATTGATACCTTTTTGGAGGAATGATACGTGGACATAAAAGATTTAACTGTATTTTACGAAGTCGCGAAGGAAAATAATATTTCTCACGCAGCAAAAAATTTGAACTACGTGCAATCAGGCGTAACGATGCGTATGAAACAACTAGAAAATGAATTAGGTGTTCCTTTATTTTACAGAAACGGAAAAGGTGTAACTTTAACTTCTAACGGTGAGATTTTATTAACATATGCCAAACAAATTATCCACTTAATGGATCAATCTATAAAAGCGATTCAAAGTAATGGAACTGAACCAAAAGGCACTTTAAAAATTGGGTGTACAGAATCTACAACTGCGGTAAGGCTCCCCTCTATATTAACGGCCTACTATGAGAAGTACCCAGAAGTCGAATTGATTTTAGAAACAAATACGACTGAACAACTAATTAAGCTTGTATTAGAGCGAAAACTAGATGGAGCGTTTATAGCTGGCTCTACTCAGCATAATGAACTTCATACAACTGTATTTCGTGAAGAAGAATTAGTTCTCATTAGTAAAAAACCTCTATCCTCTCTTACAGACATAGAAGATATGAATTTACTCGCTTTTAGTCACGGGTGTTATTATAGAAGTTTATTAGAAGACTGGCTTCAAGAAGTGGGGATCTCCCCTAAACGAGTATTAGAATTTGGAACAATTGAAGCGATACTTGCATGTGTAAAATCAAGTATGGGCGTAGCGATTATGATGAAATCAATTTTAAAGGAGCATGAACATGACGTATCATTCAATCCTTTACCAAATAGCTTCAAAAAAGTTCCTACTACTTTTATTACTAGAAAAGATATATTTCGCTCAGCTGCATTACAAAAATTTATGGAGATGACTCACAATGCATGAAAAGAAAATACGTGGGATGAAACGAAAAACAAACGCTATGATAAAACAAATTGAGGAACATACAAAAACGTTCCCTTCTACTTTCTATAACGATGAATATTGGTATATGCCTTTACCAGTTTCTCAAGCTTTTATCGAGTCTCATAAAACACCTAGAAAAGTAAAACGATTATGTATACAAACCTTATTAAATCAAGCAAACCATTTAATAAAAATAAAACCGAGCGATACACATACATATCGAGTTGTTGTTTTCATTTCTATAGAAAGTTTGTGGAATTCGCAAATTATTATATTTAAAAATGAAAGGTACTTTCATAATTTCTTTAATAGAAATAGTGAATTTCAAAAGTGATCCCTCTTTCAAATGAGTCTGAGTTTTGGGAGACATGGGGAATTTCAATTTTCTCTACTTTCCAAACGTTTCACTTTCAAGAAGTCATTTATGATGAGGATGCAATTGATAAAAAAGAGATTTGGTTTATTGGAGAGTTATCTTAAAAGGGGTACTTTTAAATGAAAAGCTTCCCTTTTTCCACTTATTAAAATCGCCATATAATGAATTTGTCATTTTATTATATAGGAGGTTTTCAAATGGTAATACCTAAATATCCTGATGTCCCTCCTCTTACGAAAAAACAAATCGATCAAATTACAGAAATGACTTTTCTAAAAGAAATAACAGCACAAAAATGTGATGTCATTTTCGTTTTCGGCGGTTCTCACCCGGGCAATTGGCAAGCTCCTCTAGAAGCTTATCGACAAGGTTTAGGAAATCAAATTATCGTTACAGGTGGTACTAGTTTACATGGCATGAAACATCCGAGCTGGAATTACGGGGATTTGTCAGAAGCAGAAGTAATTGTAAATAAATTAATGGAACATGGCGTACCAAAAGACGCTATCATGTTCGGGAAAAACTCTCTCCATTCTATCGCTAATGTAATGGAAGCGAAAAAGATTTTTGATTTTACAAAGATTAATCGGCTACTATTTGTATGCAAAAGTTTAGGCGCTGGTCGGCAATATCGAGTATTAAAAAAACATTTACCTAAAACTATTACGTGTATCCCATATACATTTGATACAAGTTTCGATGGTGAGTTTATAATGAATAGATATAATTGGATGGAAAATGAAAAAAGTCGCTCTATGATTTTTGGAGAATACTTGAGAAATGTTTGTTACGGTAGAAAAGGTGGTATTGAGCCACCTGAAAATGAGGTTGAAGGTTTAGAAGAATATGTATCCTACTACTATAATCTAGCATAATAGAAAAAGGTATACCAAAACCTCGGTATACCTTTTCTCCTATTTATTTTTCTTTTAACACACTATGTAATCGATCAGGATAATTTGTAAACATTCCTGTAGCACCCCATTTCATTAACAATCTCATATCTGGTTTCTCATTAATTGTATAAGGATGAATTAACAGTCCATTTTGCCTAGCCATTTTCATATATGACTCATCAATAATTAGTTCCCCGTTATCATTACGTAAGTTTGGTCCAATACCGACTGCATACTTTTTAATTTCTTGAAAATCATCATTCGTTACACTTTTCGGCTCATGTGTAATCCCAGACCATTCAACAATCTCATTGTTTTCATTTGGATAATACCAAAGCAGTTGAACTAACGGAATATTTCTATTCATACTATGAATCTTTGTTAAACTATCTTTACTAAATGATTGGATCATAACACGGCTTGAAGACATGTTTTGACCTACTAAATTATATTTATTTAATAAAGCTAATAATTTCTCTTCCATTCCTGGATACACGTCTGGTGATTTCGTTTCAATGTAATACTTCATGCTTCTTCCGTACTTTTGGAAGATTTCTTCAAGAGTCGGAACCTTTTGACCAACATACTCTTGCTTAGCCTTTTCTGGATAAGCTTTATTAAACCAAGATCCTGCATCTAAGCTCTTTATTTCACTTAACGTTTTATCTCGTACTTCACCTGTTCCATTTGTAGTGCGATCAACTGCTGTATCATGCATTGCAATTAATTGGCCATCCTTAGTTAATTGAATATCTAACTCCAAATAATCCGCTTTCATTTTTTTCACAAGATCATAAGAAGCAAAAGTATGCTCAGGTGCATGTCCACTTGCTCCGCGATGTGCAATATTTAAAAACTTATTCGTATTCCATTCATGCTTCCCTTCTACTTTCGCATGAACAGCTCCCCCAGCAAAAATACTTCCCGTCATAAAGAAAATAACTAAAACGCTAATAATTTTTCTCATCCTTCTAACCCTTCCTACGTTGTAAATTTCAACAAGTTAATAAGATTTACACGAAATAGAAGATACACTTTCATTATTTTTATAAGCCTATATTAAAATTCCAATCTTACAAATACAATTCTCCTATGTTATTACTATACTATTTATTTTGCATATCCCTCCTATTCACATGTAACTTCCTATTGATCACATTTCATCAATAAAAAAAGCCATAAATTATTTAGAAGACACTTCTGTATCCCTAAATAAATTTATGGCTTATCTCAAATATCTCCGGCCTCAATTAACTTGTCGAAATTAATCATACCAAACCTATTAAATTTTGCAAATATTATTTTTCCAGTACAGTGAAGCTTTAATCAGTATAAGTTATATATCTATCTTATACTAATTAGTATTTGAACACATCGAATTTTTCCGAACAGCCTGATTCCTATCTAACTTCTTTAATTTCCATTCATACAAGATAAAATTCTATTGTCATTTGACATGATATTTACGTAAATCTAAGTTTTACTTAATTACAAATTCTTAATTTCGTATATCCGTTCTTGTAAGTTTAGGTTTCTTTTGAGAATGTGGTATATTTACATGTCCCGAAGCAGCCACGGATTGTCTCCTTTCCTTCCTTGACAGTTTAGGCTTCTTTTGAAAATATAATTCTTTTAAATGTCGCGAAGTAATACCTTGTTTTTTGAAATCAAAGTAAAAATACAAATGTGTACTTAGCGCTAGGAAAACAACTGAAATAAATGAAAAAATAACGATTAGCACAATCGCCATAGCTTTTTGGCTCAAAATTCCAATACTAACTTGACCAATCATATAACCTAAACTTGAAAAAAATACAATTTTAGGGATTTTTACATTTTGATCCGTTGTCCCTCTTAAGCGGGCTGTAAAATATTTAATCCAGAATAATTCAGATTTATAAACAATTAAACTATATGCAATAAGCGATAAAATAAAAAATAAAGGCGACTCTATTTTTACGAATTCGTAAGCTAACTTTTGCACAGCTATAAAACTACAAAATGAAATACTAAATGAAACAAATCCAGAATATAGTAAATGTTGCAACTGAGGCTGCCGGGGCTTATAAATGGAAACCCAAATCCCCCATAGATTACATATCACATAAAATGGTAAGGCTACGTAGGAGTATATATTGAACGGTGGAAATATGAATAAAATGATAAGTAGCATAAAATTCATGATAACCCACATAAAGGCCCCTACTACATTCCTTATATCAAATGGTATTAATATTCGTATACAATTCACTATGTTGTTGCCATTATATTTGTCCATTATGCATCCCATCCATTTCCTTCCTCTTCAAATCAACATATACCCATATATATACTCCAGATATACTAAGCACAACAGCAAATAAAGAAAAGACTAAAATTAAGACCGTCGCTAAACCGTTTTGTGATAATGTACCTATACATATTTGTCCAATTACATATCCCAATCCTGATAAATAAACAATTGGAGAAATTTTTATATTGTCATTTTCCTCATTGTTTAATCGCCTTAAAAAACTTTTCATTCCAATTGAAATCAATTTATAGATTGTAAGAATGTAAAGCAGAAAAGTAACAATAAAAAACAGAGGTGTTTCAATTTTAATAAAAGTATATGCAATCTTTTGAATCACTATAAAGCTTCCAAAAGAAAAAGTTATTCCCATAAATCCATTATATAAAATGTGTACCAACCTTGGCTCATTTGGTTTATAAAAAAATACCCATCCCCCCCATATATTAGCAGTCAAAAGAAAAGGTAAAATTATATATAAGTATATAGTAAAGGTTGGAGGAAATAAAAATGGGGTTAAAATCATAAAATTAATAACTACCCACACCATAACAACACTCGATCTTACACTGTCAGGCATCAATTTCTGAATAATTTGTTCCGTGCTCTTTCCGTGGTATTTTTCCATATTAATCTCCCAAAAACTAAAAAATTTTATCTAAAGCTACTCCGATTCCAGTTTTAACTTTATCTTTTATCGAATCCTGTTTACCATCATGATTCCAATCACCTTTATTAAACTTAATTCCATCTGTTACTATACTAGCTCCTATAGAAACACCCAAGCCAATACAAGCCCCAGCAACAGTTCCTACAGCTGCGCCTACTTTGGCTCCCGCAAAGGCACTTACAGCAGTTGTACCAACCCCGATTGCTGCATAGCCTAAAGCACTTGTTTTTAATTCCAATGAATCTTTAAGAAATTCTTTTGTTGATAAAATATGTCTTTTTACATCGTCTATTTGCTTTACTTCGGCTAGAGGTAATGTAGTATGTAATCTCTAGGAAATATAATACAATAAAAAAATGATTCAATCTATTAATTGCCAACACTTATAACTAAAAAATAGAAAAATTCTAATAACAACAAAGAGAAAGGGAATTAATTTACATATATTTTTATAATAGTAATGTCTCTTCACTACACAATCTTTATTTTTTAAGCTAAAAAAAGAAGTATCGTCCTATATAAGACAATACTTCCTTAGTTACTTAAAAATCACATAATAAATTACCCATTACCTCTTCAAGCACTACATCTAGATTTACTACCTCTTTTTCCGAGCGCCATCCTATAAAACCATCTGGTCTAATTAATACAGCTCCTCCATTCTCTATTCCATATAATTTGCTAAAAATATCTTCTTGAGCAATAAAGTCTCCCCTTAAACCAACGCTATAAAATTTTATATTTATTCCTAATGTAGATAAAACATTCTGTACACACTCAGCCCAAGTACGATTTTCTGCTATAGTAAGTAATACAAAATCGTTACCTAATAAATCAAGTATTGAAATTTCTTTCCCATCATATGTTCCAAAAAAGTGTGGCGCTCGCGTTCCAGGTCTCCCGTTCAACTTTACGCTATCCATTCTATGTGGAGTGACTGAGTCATCTATAATCGCCTCTGAACAATACTGATATCCAACTGTAACAGCTAAACCATCCATATTATTCAAACGGCCTTCCTCTCTATTCGCAGCACGGAACAATAAACTACTCGCATACTCCGTCGTTAATTTTGCAACAGGATACCTCTCTTCATGATATGTTTCTAACAATTTTGGATTTGCCTTCCCTTTTATAACAGCCGCTAATTTCCAAGCTAGATTGTGCGCATCTTGTATTCCTGTATTGGAACCAAACCCTCCTGTTGGCGGCATAATATGTGCAGAATCACCAACTAAAAAAATGCGATTATCTTGAAATTTTGTAGCAGTACTTTCAGCCGCTTTCCACGGTAAAACACTTACTACCTCCGGCTCAACATTTGTGCTTCCAATTGCGGTTTGAATAATTTGTTTACAACGTTCTATAGTGAAATCTTCTGGTCGCTCTCCTTTTAATGGATCGTAGGATACATGGTAAATCCATCTTCTTTCGTTATCAACTGTAATAAGCGCACCAAGAACTTCAGGATGAAGTACCATAGTAAAACCAAATGCATCTCCTTGCATAAACCCACTTAAATCTGCTTCAAAATAAATATTCATATAATAGCCACCGATTGTACCTCGTCCCTCCGTACTTATCCCTAGCTGCTCACGTATTTTACTTTTCGCTCCATCTGCTGCAATTACATAGTCACAATGTATGACACTTTCTTTTTCTGTTTCACGATTCCGAATCGTTGCTATTACTCCATGCTCATTTTGTTCATAAGAAACCAATTCATGATAAAAAGATAATTCTCCGCCTAATGTTCTCGCTTCTTGTAACATCATCTCTTCTAAAGTAATTTGATAACAAGCAGTTTGTTTTGATGGACTAATCTCTTCTATTTTCTGAAGTAACTTTTCATCATTTTCATACTGATTCGCCCTCATTTGTGCCAATTCTTCCTGATTCGCCTCAGCTATTGTATGAACTGCTATTCTTCCGCGGCAATTTTCTAATGCTTTACCCGCCGATCTAATTCTTTGTTCTAAACCTAATTCTCGAAATAACTCCATCGTACGAAAAGTGATTCCACCTGCTTTCGGATGAATTGCAGTAGACGTATGCCTTTCAATAAGCAAGTATTCAATATTATGTTTTGCAAGGAATAACGCAGAAGCTAATCCTGATAATCCCCCTCCGACAATTAAAACTGGTACATCATTCGATTCCATATACTTATCCTCCACATCATTGTTCTGAGCTCAGTGATATAAATATAATCAAAAAAACAACAAAGATATAGACTTATATTTCATTTTAAATTATCATATAGATAGATTACGCCCCAAATTACTTTTACTTTTTCATACATCTATAATCTGCTTGAATTATGCATGTATGAAAGAGTAAAACGAAACAACTCACTTCAAAATAATAAAAACATGATAAGCGGTCGTAACCCTATAAATTATATAGGGTTACGACCGCTTAATTTTTTGTTCAATGACTTAACCATCCTCATCTGTAAACAACGTATTATTAAGCCTTTTCTATCTCCTACCATTTTCAACTCATAAAATTTCATTCGTCTCGATTTTCTTTCCCAATATTGCAGTTCATACAACAATCATGTAGCATTACCGTATCGAATTAATGGTCCATCGTCTTAAACCTTTCGACTCATTACCAGGAGGTATAGTGATTAAAATGAATAAACAAGAACAATTAAATGTTATAAAAAAAGATTTTATTGATTCTCAAAAAGTGTTATTGGCAATTGGTGATGAAACACGTCAAGCTATTTTGTTAGTTCTCATGGAAACGGAATGTCAAACCGGATTACGTGTAGGAGAAATTACGAAACAAACACACCTTTCTCGACCAGCGGTATCACATCACCTTAGAATTTTACGAGAAGCCGGTATTATTTTAATGCGAAAAGAAGGTACCAAAAACTTTTATTATATTGATATACGTACAAAATTAAGTTTATTAAAAAATCTTGTATTAGATATCGAAAAGCTATTGCACAACTTTTATCCCACTTTAACGGGCAGTAAGACCCCCACCTCAGAATTCAGCGAAAGCAAAGAATTTAGATAGGGGTCGGGCTGCCCATAAAAGTCCGATTGGTGAGGGCTGATAATCAGTGGGGGATGAAGAACCCCCCACTGATTAAAGTTTCACTTTATTAAAATTTGGAGGTATAAGAAATGAAAGCGATGATAATTGATAAGTACGGAAAAGTTCCAATGCGCATGGCAGAGGTACCTATTCCTGAAATAAATGAGCATGAAGTGCTCGCAGAAATTCATGCAGCTAGTATTAACCCAATTGATTTTAAAATACGCGATGGAAAAGTAAAGATGTTACTTAAATATGAAATGCCCCTAATCCTTGGGAATGACTTTGCTGGTGTCATCATAAAGGTTGGATCCAAAGTAACTCGTTTTAAAGTCGGTGATGAAATATATGCACGTCCAAGAAAAAATAAGATTGGTACTTTCGCGGAGTATATAGCCATTCATGAAGATGATATATCTTTAAAACCGAAAAATTTAAGTTTTGAAGAAGCTGCTTCAATTCCACTTGTTGGCTTAACATCATATCAAGCATTACATGACATTATGCAATTACAAAAAGATCAAAAGATTTTAATTCACGCTGGATCTGGTGGTGTTGGTACTTTCGCAATTCAGTTAGCAAAAATAATGGGCGCTACCGTTACAACAACTGCTAGTGAAGCTGGTTCCGATTTAGTAAAGTCTCTTGGCGCAGATCAAATTATTAATTACAAAACAGAAAAATTTGAAGAAATACTAAAAGATTATGATGCAGTATTTGATACCATTGGTGGTACAACACTTGAAAAATCATTCAATATTATAAAAAGCGGCGGCAACATTGTTTCCGTTTCAGGAATGCCAAATGCTCGTTTCGGTAAAGAATTCGGTTCAGGATTTTTCAAAACATTCTTATTTTCATTAGCAAGTAAAAAACTTACTGCACTTGAGAAAAAGCATAATGCTCAATATTCATTTTTATTTATGAAGCCAAGCGGGGATCAATTACGTATTATCGCAAATTATATTGAAGCTGGAAAAATCAAACCGGTAATCGATCGCGTTTTCCCTTTTGAAGATGCGCAAAAAGCAATGGAATATTCAGAGGCCGGAAGAGCAAAAGGAAAAATAATTGTAAAAATGAAATAATAATAAAGACTCCATTTTCTTCAAATGGGGTCTTTATATTTACTGTTAAATAGACATAGTGCAGTGAAGTCCTTACAATAGATTGCAAGGGGAAATATCATATTATACTTTTAGCTAATTTTACAAAGAATACATACGTACAAATACATAATAAAAAAATAAACAAGGAGGAGATAAAATGACTAAAAATAATGAAGCTGGTTGGAATTTAGACCATAGTTATACAACTTTACCACAATCATTTTATACAGAAATCCCCCCTACTCCTGTAAGTTCACCGGAGTTAGTTAAGCTAAACCATTCACTTGCGATATCTCTTGGCTTTAATCCTGAAGAATTGAAGAAGGAAGCCGAAATCGCTATTTTCGCTGGTAATGCACTCCCAGAAGGAGCTCGTCCATTAGCTCAAGCATATGCCGGTCATCAATTCGGACATTTTAATATGTTAGGCGACGGTCGTGCTCTTTTAATTGGTGAACAAATGACTCCTTCAGGTAAACGTTTTGACATTCAACTAAAAGGTTCTGGTCCTACTCCGTATTCACGCCGCGGTGATGGTCGCGCTGCACTCGGTCCGATGCTACGTGAATATATTATTAGCGAATCTATGTATGCACTTGATATTCCAACTACCCGCAGTTTAGCAGTTGTAACAACTGGTGAACCAACCTATCGTGAAACAAAGTTACCTGGAGCTATTTTAACTAGAGTAGCAAGCAGCCATATACGCGTCGGCACATTTCAATATGCTGCAGCTCGCGGTTCTATCGAGGATCTTCAATCACTAGCTGACTATACAATAAAAAGGCATTATCCAGAAATTGAAGCTCATGAAAATCGATATACTGCATTGCTACAAGAAGTCATTAAAAGACAAGCAAGTCTTATCGCAAAATGGCAACTTGTTGGATTTATTCACGGCGTAATGAACACTGACAATATAACGATTAGCGGTGAAACGATTGATTACGGCCCTTGTGCATTTATGGACAATTACGACCAAGGAACTGTATTTAGCTCCATTGATACACAAGGTCGCTACGCATATGGAAATCAACCATATATGGCCGCATGGGATCTCGCGCGACTAGCTGAATCTTTAATACCAATCCTACACGAAGATGAAGAAGAAGCATTAAAGATTGCTCAAGACGAAATTTCAAAATTTAGCGTACAGTATGAAAACCAGTGGTTCCTTGGAATGAAAAAGAAATTAGGACTATTTAGCAACGAAGAACAAGATCAATCACTTATTGAGCAACTTTTAAAAATGATGGAGAAATTTAAAGCGGATTACACAAATACATTCCGTTCATTAACTCTTGATACGTTAGAAAATACGCCTCTATTCGATAGCCCTGAATTTAAAGAATGGTACAAACTGTGGCAATCTCGATTAGAAAAACAAGAAGAATCGAAAGAGAATGCCTACGAAATGATGAAAAATAATAACCCATCCATCATCCCAAGAAACCATCGCGTAGAAGAAGCACTAGAAGCTGCTGTTACAAATGGCGACTATAGCGTAATGGAGAAACTTCTTGAAGCTCTAGCAAATCCTTATGCGTATTCTACAGATCAAGAAGAATACTGCGTTCCACCTGCGCCTACGAATCGTCCTTATCGTACTTTTTGTGGGACTTGATGGTTTAATATGTAAAAAAGGTGTGTTCATACAAATTGTGTGAACACACCCTTTTTATATTCCCACCTCTCAACTAGAACTTTAAAATGCCCCTCCCCGATTCCCTTTCTTTACTCCAAAACAAAATTAACACTATTCCAATCGGCTTACTGAAAAGTTTGTTAAACAAATATTGAGAAATAAAAACCATATTTCTAAATATTGTTATTTTTGACACTATATTTTATGAGAATATTCAAAAAGCGAGGGGATTTCATGAACGTTCAACTACAAGGTAATGAACAAATTACAAAATTATTTAATGACTGGTATAGGATAATATTGCAACATCAAACAATCGAAGCAACAAAAATTAAAAATGATATTGAAGATAAAATCTCTAATTCTGACAAAGATACTAATCTACTATTGTATTATTCACTTTTAAATTTTAGATATGAAGTTTTAACTAATGGTTTAAATATTACAAAAGATGCTTTTAATAAAATTGATTCCTATCCAATACCAGAAAATAATTGTCTTACTTATTATTATCACTTCTTTAAAGCCATTCATAATACAATTCTTGCAGACTATAATGAAGCTAAAAATCATTTCGAGAAAGCAGAAAAACTTTTAAAATATGTGCCTGAAGAATTAGAACTTGCTGAATTCAATTATCGTATCGCCTCTTTTTATTACCAAATATACAAGCCATTATTAGCTATTAACTACATACAACAAGCTAAAATTTTTTTCTCTACACACACCGGATATGAAGTTAACTTAGCTGCATGTGACAATGGTTTCGGGCTATCTTGTCTAGATTTAAGACAATTTGAACAAGCTGAAGAAAGTTTCAACTCCGCTATCGATATTCTTAAAAAGAAAGGCGAAGAATCATTACTTTTACGTACAAGAAATAATATTGGTTTACTGTACGCAAACCAAAACCTTTCTTCTTTAGCAATTCGTCATCTATCAGAAGTTACTGAAAGTATGCCGAATCATTTTAAAGCTCTTTATCTACAAGCAGATGAATATTTGAAATTAGGTGAAAAAGAATCTGCATCTCAATTTATTGAAAGAGGTTTATCCGTCTGTAACAAACTAGAAATTAAAGAATATCAATATCGATTTAAAATCTTAGACGAGCTTTGTAAAGAATCAAATACAATTGAAATAGAAAAAGTAGTTTTAGCAGGAGTTTCTTATTTCGAAACAGAAGAGTTATGGGAATGCATCGAAGAGTATACAGAAAGAATAGCAAATAAGTTTTATGCAGAAGAAAATCACTTCAAAGCAAGTAAATATTTTTATTTAAGCAATCAAGCACGTAAAAAATCATTAGCTAAAGGGGCGTTAAAATAATGAAAAAAATTGGTTTAACACTATCGGCAATAGCATTGACATTAATTTTGAGTTTTGGATTTAGTCATAATTCCAAAGATGTGGCCTTAAATAAAGGCGATACATGGTCTCCAGCATACGGGCTTAAACAAGCATAACAAAAATTCGTGCTAATAATTAGCACGAATTTTTAATTTATATAAATTTAACGCACACATCCTTTATATAATCGTTAATCTTTCATCAACTCAGCAATCCCCTTACTCCCCTCACTACCAACTTTCTCAAGTTCCTCCACAACTAATTTCTGTCTCTCTACAGAATGATTTTGACTTAACTTCGCTTTTCCTTCTATTTTATTTATCTTTACTTTGAACCCAACTATTCCCTTACTTAATCCTACCATATAATTCGGGTCTACATCATTAAGTGAGTAGGCGCTCTCTGGATCTTCATACTTATGTACTAACTCTTGAAGAGAATCTATTAATTCCTGTTCATCTTCAACAAATTTTAATTCACCATATACATGCACTGCAACGTAATTCCATGTTGGTACTGCATTGTTTGTTTCATACCATGACGGAGAGATGTAACTATGTGGTCCTTGAAATATAGCTAGTACTTGCTGAGTCCCAATATCTTTCCACTGTTCATTCGGCCGTGCGAAGTGACCATGTAAAGTAAGGGTCTCTCTATTTAATAACAATGGTAAATGCGTTGCATATGGTTCCCCATTATGTTGAGAAAATAACGTTGCAAAGCTATTTTGTTCCATTATTTCGTACTTCATTTCTTCATCTTGTATTGCGAAATATTTTGGTATATACATAAACTCCCTCTTTTCCGGTCTTTTATTTCTCATTATATTTAAGTCTTGTGGCATTCAACAGGGCCAGTTTGTATTTGTTTTATAATGGCAGCGTTCTATTTCAAAAGAATAGGCAGCATGTATTCCATGCCGCCTTAGTTTATCTTTTCTAATATATTTGTAATAAATGCCGTCTTACCTTCACTATAGCTCGTTCTACTTTTTGTCTCTCTTGCTAACTCTTCCTTTAAATGTCCATATTCAACAGCAACACCTTCATGTTCACGAAGATAATCCCGAAACGCTATATGTCTTCTTAGCTCTTCACTTTCTTTATCACACACATACAAATGATGTTCCATCCAATCTGCACTTTCTCCGTCCCACGGAACGAAAGCGCCCTTTCTGCCGAACGCCTCTCTCCCTTTGTAGCTCCATTCTGCCTGATGATAGTATCCTATCGCTTCAAGCTTTGTTACTACTTTAGGAAAAAAACCATAATCTTCTATTACAATATCAATATCTAATATTGATTTTGCTGCAAGCCCTTTAATAGATGTACTCCCAACATGTTCAATGGATAAAATGCTGTCTTCCATTACATCGTTAATGAGAGTTTGTAGCTTATTAAATTCACTTTCCCATTTGATGTTATATTCTTCGATAGTAATTCTTTGTTTCAATGTATCCCTCTTCTCAAAAGCAACTATAACCTTTGAATATGAGTATCTTTAAAGTGCCTCTCATATTTCAATCCATATCCAAACATTCGATCCATTCCAATATGTGCTGTCCATATTAAACCAATCATAATAACTATATCTATCTTAAAATAAGCACCTATGATAACAATTAATATCGATATGATATATGTGTGAAATAAATTATAAATGTTAGCCCCAACATGATTATTTATACCATACGCTAACATTGATAAATCCGGAGCTAAAAGGAACAGAAAAAATATTATCCAACTAAATTCATATAATGAATACGTATAAATCGCGGCCAAGAATACAACTAAGCCTTCAAAATGTACAATACGCTTTTGCATTCTTTATCATTCCTATTTTTCTATATTTACCGATAAAGTTTCATCACTGAAAGTATCCTTTGCATTTTTTGACCAGATGGTTGCTAATATTGGTCCTGCAATGTTATGCCATACTGCAGCTAATACACTTGGGAGTGCGGCAACTGGTCCAAAATGTGCAGTTGCTAGCGCAACACCTAAACCTGAATTTTGCATTCCTACTTCTATTGAAATAGCCCTTCTTGTCCCTTCGTCTAGTCTAAGTATGAATGCTGTTATATATCCGAGTAAAAAACCGAAAGCATTATGGAGCATAACGGCAATAAAGATAAGAAGGCCTGAAGAAGTAATACTACTTACATTTGCTGAAACTACCGCTGAAACAATAATGATAATTGCTAAAACTGATATGAAAGGAATAACAGTCATTCCTTTCGTAACAGTTTTCGGGAAAAACTTCTTCACTACTAATCCTAAAATAATAGGTATAATAATAACTTGTACGATAGAAAGAAACATAGACATAGGATTAACCGGCATCCATTGTCCTGCAAGTAATAGTAAAATAAGAGGTGTAGCAATTGGTGCTAGTAACGTTGATAATGATGTCATTGCAATAGACAGCGCTAAGTTCCCTTTTGCTAAATAAACCATAACATTTGATGCGGTGCCACCCGGTACTGAACCGAGCAACACTAATCCAGCTGCTAATTCGGCTGGCAGATTCATAACGTAGGCTAGTACGTATGCGACAAGTGGCATAATAATAAACTGAGCACATACACCGATAATAACTGGCAATGGTTTTGTAGCAATGATTTTAAAATCAACAGCCTTTAACGTTAATCCCATCCCAAACATAACAACCCCGAGTAAAATCGTTATGTAACTATTTAACCCGAGAAATGGAGCGGGAATAAAATACGCAATAGTTGCAATACAAATAACCCAAAATGCAAAATACTTTCCAGCTATATTACTTATCGCTTCTAGTACTTTCACCCGATCAGCTCCTATCCTTTAATTGAAACACCTTATTCGGATTCAAAATATTTTGCGGATCAAGAGCTTTCTTTATTTTTTCCATTACGAATAATGCCGCCCCATGTTCTTCTTCCTGATACTTCCGTTTTCCAATACCAACGCCATGTTCCCCTGTACATGTTCCTCCTCGTTTAAGAGCATATAGAACGATACTTTCATTTATTTCATCTGCTTTTTCCACTTCTTCTTTATCGTTTGGATCAACCATCAAGAGCACGTGGAAATTCCCGTCTCCTACATGACCAAGAATACCACCAACAAGACCATTCTTTTCTAATGTCTCTTTCGCTTGTTGGATAGCTCCAGCTAATTCTGAAATAGGTACACATACGTCTGTACTCATAAGCTTTTTACCAGGATAGCTATGAACGTAAGCATATGCTAGATTATGCCGTGCATCCCATAATTTATTTCTCGCTGCAGTTTCCGTTTCAAAAGCAACTTCTTTACATTTATGATCAAAAACAATTTCCTTCGTAAATTCAACATCTTGCTTTAACCCTGCTTCATTACCGTGAAACTCTAAAAACAATGTAGGTTCTTCTCTGTAACTTGTTTCACTATAATGATTGACTTGTTTCATAGATAGTTCATCAACGAGTTCAATTCTCGCAATCGGAATACCCGCTTGCAATATGTTAATAACAGCTTCTACTGCATCATTTATAGTTGGAAACGATGCTCTCGCGGCCATAACATGTTCTGGTATACCGTATACTTTTAATGTTAACTCCGTAAAACATCCAAGTGTCCCTTCTGACCCTACGAAAATACCATTTAAATGATAACCTGATGATGACTTCGCTGCTAAATTCCCAGTATGTATTACTTCTCCATTAGCAAGAACGACTTCTAAATCACGAACTTGATCACGCATAACACCATACTTCACGGCTGTCGTTCCACTCGCATTTGTAGCAGCCATTCCCCCTAACGTTGCATCTGCCCCTGGATCTACACTAAAAAACAAACCGTATTTCTTCAATTCTTTATTGAGCTGAGAACGAGTCACTCCTGGCTGTACTTTCACCAGAAAATCTTTCTCTCTTATTTCAAGAATTTTGTTCATTAATGAAAAATCAACCGTAATTCCCTTTTCATAAGGGATTACATGTCCTTCTAAACTAGAACCTACCCCAAACGGAACGACAGGTGTCCCGTGCTCACTCGCTATTTTCATTATCGTGCTAACCTCTTCGGTCGTTTTCGGAAAAACTACTACATCAGGTAAACTACTAGCATGATAAGATTCATCTTTACTATGTAACTCTCTTACTGTTGTATTGATTACTACTCGATCTTCGGGAAGTACACCCTTTAATTCATTTACTAAACGCTCTACCGTTATTTCCATCTTACACTCTCCTACTTTCTATAAATTTGAATTACAAAATATGTTAACTATTTTATACATAATAATCCGAAAAATTAAATAATTCAAGTTTTACATGTACGAAATTCATTTCTTACTTTCGAATAAAAAAAGAACTTGCAACAATTACTGCAAGTTCTTTTCTATAAAACTATATTTTAAATGACTTCTTTATTAACAACATAAACCAAATTAAAGTAAATGCCATCAGCGAATGAGAAAACCCAACAATATAAGTTAACCCTTTAAAGTCCGCTCCATTTAACTGAAGAAGCCCTCTTGCTGCCAATGAACCTAACATTAATATTAATGCGATATTATGTACAACAAACCACTTATTAAAACTTTTCGCTTCATGAAACGCGAATACTTTTGCTAATCCTAAAGCAATTAAAAAGAAGAAAAAGCCGAGTACAAGTGTATGTGTATGTAAAAGGTTTAACAAAGTAGATCCTACAATCCCTTTATACTTTCCATACTCCCTAGCGAAAATCCCTGATAATAAACCGATAATCAAATACGTAAACGATGCATTATATAATTTCTTCATTATGTACCTCCTTGAGTAGAATGTGTAGTGTGTCATATTTAGTAATAATGATAGTTATATAGTAAAAACTCCTAGTCACCTAGGAGTCATTGTATAAGCATCTCACTCTTTACAATCAATTCTAATTATAAAATATCCCTTTATACAAAACAAACGAACTTTATGTGAACAATCCGGGCTCTTGTAAAATATGTTGCGATTTTGTATTACACAATCCATACTAATGATTATAAATGTTAAAGGTGGTGCAGTAGATTGTGATAGTTCTTGAAACGGAACGACTCGTTCTTCGCTGGTTTCATCTAAAAGATGCTCCATTTATTCTCGAGTTAGTAAACGATCCTGCATGGATTCAGTATATCGGTGATAAAAGGATTAAAAACTTAGAAGATGCAAAAAAATACATCTTAAACGGACCCGTTGATATGTATAATAAAATTGGCTTCGGCCTTTACTTAGTAGAACGAAAAGAAGATCTCACTCCGCTCGGTATGTGTGGCCTTATTAAAAGAGATTCATTAGAAGATGTTGATATCGGCTTTGCCTTTTTAGAGAAATTCCGTTCGAAAGGATATGGCTACGAGTCAGCTTCTGCTGTAATCGAATACGGAGTACAAAAACTAGGTCTGAAACGAATTGTAGCCATTACTACTACTGATAATATCCAGTCAGGAAAGCTTTTAGAAAAAGTAGGATTGAAGTTCGAAGAGATCATTTCGAACTCAGGGGAAGATTTAAAATTATTCGGCTATAACGCGTAAAAAGATTTTGAAAGAAAAACCCTTGATCTATCTACGCTAAGCAGAAAATCAAGGGTTTTATTTATATTCTAAGAGGCGTAATGATCCAATAGAATGCTCTTCAATATGTAAATCTGTTTCGTGATGTAGTAAACCATCAATGACATGAACGGCATCCCTAGCATTCGGATTAATCACTTTTGTATGAAAGCTAGAGAATTGATCACTCATAAAGCGATAAAGTGAAACTTTAATTAGTGGGGGTTTTTTTCATCCCCCACTGATTATTAGCCTTCACCAACCGGACTTTAATGGTTAGCACCTTTACCTGTTCCGTGATGTGGATTTGCGTCTGCATGTAAAGATGAACCCCCCATTTGCATGCCCATCCCATCTGAAGACGAAGTGGTACCATCTCCCCAATAAGAAGCTAAATCTAGTTGGTGCTGGTAATTTACTAATGTTGCTTGTGCCTTGTTCATTGAATCTTCACCACTCGTTTTTTATCGGACTTCTTTTTACTGTACTTTTATTTTCTTTATGAGTTATTAGAAAAATAATTGTCTATATAAGTCTTTATTTTTTCAAAATCCTTTTCCATAAATAAGTTTGCGGGTACTTCAATTATTGGAAGATTATTTTCATTATCAAAAGGTGGACACGGTTTGGGAACTACCAAATAGTCAACTGAGTTTTTATCCCTAATATAATTAATCGAAACATCATAATACTCAGAAAAATATTCCTTCAAATCATCCTGATTCCTTAAAAATGGTAGAGAAAATATTGAACCATAATTTATACCAGCGTCGACAATTAATACAAAGCATATTTTTTTCATGATACACCCTCCTCGTATAATAAGTTTTAAGTTAATAACTGTTCCTTGAAAATTAAATAGTTTTTATCTTCAAGAGCTACATCAAAAAAATGATGTATGGGTAAAATTTAGTCTTGGATACCAGAGGGTTTCCCTAAATAATGGAAGTGCAGAAATGGATCCATCGGGAATATGCTTACTCCTCCTGTAGTTCGAGCACGTTAAAAGACTGCGACCCAGACCAAAATGCACTACATACGCACAAGCTGTATTGGTTTCCTTTTTCATTATATTCAATTAAATTATATCATCATTTTACATAAATTTACAGACTTTGTTTTTTATTTTATTGGTAAACTTATGCTTAGCATGAATTGGAGTGCTTTGGATTGAATTAGCGGTGCCTCGTCAACGTTGTACACAGTGCAATTATACATTTACTTTCGATTACGGGTTAGGGTTGATTCGCTCTTCAACAGCCTCATTTCGTCGTGAAATTGTACAGCGTTGTAAGGGGCGCGCTTTGTCAGATGTTGCCTGCCAATATAACTTGCCTTACACCACGTTAAAGCGCTGGTTTTATTGGTATGCACCTGAACAATTCCATGATGAAATAGCTACTCGAATTTGTGTAGATGAGTTTGCGATTCGTAAAGGGCACACGTATGCAACAAGTGTGCTAAATGCAGATACAGGGCGTATTTTAACTGTCGTTCCAAATCGTAATCAAGAGGCAATCGAAACAGGCAAAAAGACAATTAGCTGATTGGATAAAACGCTATCAATTCCATGTTTGCGGTGCGGTTGCGAAAATTGTGAAAAGCTTCGTATTACGTGAGAAAGCGATGCTCGATACAATTGTGTCACCTTTATCCAATGGAATCATGGAGGGAACAAACAATAAGATTAATCTTGTCAAACGGCGTGGGTTTGGCTACAGAAATGATGACCATCTTTTCTTGCGCATTCGCTTAGAAACAGAACGTTAATTTTATCAACCCCATCTTTTGGTGATGATCCTTTCATATCGCATTTTTGGTACTTTATAGAAATAATTCTTCCGTTTATAAATTTATTATATTAATATATTAAATAAAGAGGTGAGAATAAATGGGACAACCACTATTTTTATTAGTTCTTCAATTCATTACATTTATATTAATTATTTGTATCTTATATGGAATCTTGTATAATGTCGTATTGAATTTAAATATGCCTAAATGGACTGCACATATGGTAGCTACGTTATTTTCTCTTGGTAGTGCCTATCAAGCTTTTGTAAATTTTTTTGTATAACACGCAACAAAAAGGTCGCCACTCACGGCGACCTTTTTACTATTTCACTTCTACCGTATAATTCCCTGTTCCCCCGCCATACTGATACACATGTAAATAATATTTCCCTGGATACGTGTAGTAACTTCCTACTAACTTATTTCCTTCTTGCTGGGCATACGTAACATAATTATTTAAATCTGCTTCCGAATAAAGAACCCAATTTACTCCAATATTATTTTCCTTCGTTACATTAATTTGCAGGTTTTTCGCCGTTTCCACATTTATTTCAAAGTAATCACTCGTATCACCGTTTCCTAAACTAGCACGTAAAACTTGATTGAATTGCAGTTTATTTGCTGTCTGGAATGAGTTATTCGGCTCTTTTTCTACACTATTATCTTCTTTCTTTTGAACCGTTACATTCGTTGTAACAGTATTCGTTAACCCTTTATCATCTGTTACTGTTAATTTTGCCGTATATGTTCCTTCTTTTGTGTATACATGAGTCGGATTTTGTTCATTACTTACAGTACCATCACCAAACTCCCATTTATAAGCAACAATTTTTCCATCTTCATCTTTCGATCCATCGCTTTTAAACGAAATTGCTGCATTTACATTTCCGCTATATGGGCCGTTTATAACCGCAACTGGCGCTTTATTCACAGCGCCTTCTTCTGTATTAATACCATGGAATACAACATCATACTCAAATTGTCCTGATGCATTCACACGATAATTCACGAAGTACGCTGTTACTGTTTTATAGCCTGTCCATTCTTTTGCACTTAAACGTTTTAACGTATCATTTACGTTTTGTGTAATTGATTTCCAGTCTTCATATTCTCCTTTTGCAGTCGTACCTGTATATGTTCCTTGTAGTGTAAATGTATGAAAGAACTGTGATTTGTTTTTCTTAACCGATACATTACTTAATTTTGCTTCTGCTGTAATTTCTGCTGCAATATCTGAAACTGGTTTCGGTGCGTGCGTCGCTAAATAATCATCTGATACTAATGGAACATTATATTTCTCACGGTTATCTACTAACATTTGCATATAGTCTTGATACTCTTTATTTAAATTCGCATCTTTACTTAAAGCAGAGCGGTATGCATCATATGCTGTTACATCATTTTTTCTAATAAGATCATGAATTTTGTCAAACATATCATATCTCTTATTGTACATGTACGATTGTAAAGCGAAGGAATAATTATAGAAATCCCACGTCCCATACTTTGCATTTAACGTTCTCTCTGCCGTATAACGGTCTGCTGGATTTGAAGATATTCCTCCTATAATGCTCTTTCTCGGTACAACATTATCTGTTCTCGTTGCACCTGCAAAAAACTCCGCATTCCCTTCTTCAAACCAAGATAATCTCTCATTCTCATACATCTTCCCTTGTCCCCAAAGTCCTGGTACTTCATATCTACCTTGTAAATAATGCGTGAACTCATGTCGGAACAATTCTTCCAAACTATAAATGCTTTCTTCTGGCGTACGTTCATAAGTAAAGAACGTACCTGTTCCTTCTATATAAAGACCGCCGTTATTCGTTTCATACCCGTATAATTGACGGTTAAATTGATATTCAGCTGGGCTATTATAAATAACCATCGTTAATACATCATCAGGATTGCCTTTTTCTAACGGCTGGTCACTTTCAACCGTACGATGGAATTGTGCCTTCACTTCTTTTGCCGCCCAATATAGACGTTTTACTTTTTCCTCAGTCACCTTATCTCCAGCTTTTAACACAATTGCTCCATCATCGAACGTATACGTTTTCGGTAAATATTTTTTCTTACCATCTTCTCTTATTTGATCTAGATCAACCACTTTACCATTCGCATCTTTCCCGCCATAATTCGTCGCAATTTGCTCAGCAGCTACGAAATATTGCTCACCTAAATACGGATAGATTTTCATGGCATCTGTTACAACTTGCAACCCTTTCGTCCCTGTACTATGGAACGTACCAAGTCTACCTGTATAATAAATACCATTATTAATAAGCCAACCATTCTTCTCTGTCACCGTTCCAATTAAAGCAAAACGACTTAATTCATTAATATAGCTATCAATTTTTTGATACCATACTGTATCTTTCGGTGCTTTTCTCGTATCGTACAAATATGATTGAATATCGTAATCAACACCTTGCATAATATCGTAAATCGCATTTCCAGCTGAAAGATTATCTACCAATGTAGAAAAATTATCATTATATTGTTTAAAAATCTTCGCAGCTGATGTGATCGTTTCCACATCACTTGAAGCATTTCCAATTAATTTTCCATATAATGAGACAACTCTATTTTGTTCTAACGTACCGAGTTTAAAATTCGGGTTATTCGCAATCGTTTTTAGTGCAGGTAAGCATTTATCATGATAGCTTCGCTCATTTAGTTTACTTAATTCTGTATGATAAAATCCTAAATAAAAACCAGATCGTAACACCTCTACTAAAGTCTCAATCCCTTTTGAATCATCTTTCGTATAAGCTTGTCCTTGCTGGTTCAATTTATCAATAATTACCTGCATTCTACTATCATTTTGATAGAATGCAAGACTATCCTTATTAAACTGAAATAGCCCAGTAATTTGCTCCCAATCAATTGTTACAAGTAAGTCCACTAACTGCTGATTGCTCAATTGATTTAATTCAGCAATTGTATACGTTTTCGCTACAGCTAATTGCTTACTTTCCTTTTTCACTTCAGGCGGTCTTTGTGACAAATCAGCAAATTGTAGCCTTTTCTCAAAAGACTTATTTTCCAACACTTTTGATGAATGAGCTAATTCTTGCACTGGTAATTGTAAACCAATCGGCTCCATTTTGAGCACATTCCGGTATGAAACTTGCTCTCCCTTTGTACCTTCTGCCAATGCGTCCCCTTGAAAACTCCCTAATATAAAACTAGCAAAACTTACCCCTACTAACACTTTTTTTGAATAGCCTTTCATGCTCTCCCCTACCTTACATTTTTTAGTGTACCGCACCATTATTTTACTATTTTTACTTTTTATACTGTATTGAGAAAAAATAAGGTAACGTTCACACATGTATCCATACCATGCAAAATTAACACTTGACTTTATGTGCGTTTTATATCAAAAAAAGATAGATAATAGCGAAATTCCCGCTACATCTATCCTCGTTTTCAAAACTATGATTTTAACTTTATGAATGTAACTTCTGGTAATGTTTGCATATGCTGAATAAACTCATTCTTTTCTTCTGACGATATATTTTTCAGTTGCATCCCTACCTTATAAACAGTTTCTATCCCTTGCTGTGAAGTTTCCACTTCATATGAAAGTATTGGAATTCCTTTCACTTGTAGTGTTTCTAATATTTGTTGTACTGCTTCATGTTTATTTATACACATTTGCACCGTTATATTTTGTGGAAATAAAAATTGCACCTTAAAAATACGACTTACAATCTCTAAACCAATTAAAACGAGAATCGTCGCTCCAATTCCTACTACATACATACCAGCACCAATTGCTAATCCAATTCCTGCTGTGGCCCATAAACCAGCTGCTGTCGTTAATCCTTTCACCGCCTGCTTTTGAATAATAATTGTCCCTGCACCTAAAAAGCCTACACCACTAACAACTTGTGCTGCAATACGGCTTGGATCAAGTGCCATATGTTCTTCATTCATAATATCTGAAAAAGCATATTTCGAAACGACCATTATTAATGCACTCCCTACCGCTACTAGGAAATGTGTTTTTAATCCCGCCTCTTTTGATCGAATTTCCCTTTCAATACCAATTATTGCTCCTAACAAACCAGCAACACCGATTCGTATAATGAAATCAATATTTACACTCACGAGCCCTTCCCCCTTTCATTCATTATAGATAGATAAAACAAAAATTATCACACACATCCATTTATCGATATGAAGGAATACTACTAAAATACACTTAATACCTCGGCTATTTTATGTTAATATTTTAAATATTAACATAAAATGAATAACTTCTAATTTTAAACCTCTACTCATTTTCTTAAAAAACAAAGGTGGATTACATGAAATGAGGTTGAGAAAGTTTAGAAAACGTTTTCATTTTATTTCGTATTTTTTTACAAATACTATATGAATAAAGGAGCTTGCCAACAATGAACGTCTCTTTGCTTACACCTACTACCGATTTACAAGACGAATACTTAGATTTTTATAACGAATGGAAAGATAGCGGTGAAACGATGATTCCGTGGGTTATTTCAAAAGACCCTTCTAACTTCCCCGCTATGGTGCAAGAACTACTCGATGCACATAACGGAGTAAACCTTCCCCAATCTTGGGTACCAGACTCTACATATTGGCTCGTTACAGATAATAATAGAATTGTAGGAGCTGTTAATATACGCCATAGTTTAACCGAACATTTATTTAACGCTGGCGGTCATATCGGTTATGGCATTCGCCCTTCTGAAAGAAGAAAAGGTTATGCTACGAAGTTATTAGAATTATCCCTAGAAAAAACTAAGAAATTAAACATCACGAGAGCACTTGTCGTGTGCGATGAAGTAAATACTGCTTCAGAAAAAACAATTTTACATAACGGCGGGCTTCGTGATAAGGATTTCATTGAGGAAGATGGGAATGTAGTAAGACGTTTTTGGATTGAGCTATGATGAAGTCCTCCAATGAAAATAATCTTGTTATAGAGAAGTATAGTAAAAATAATGAGCTACAAGTAAAACAACTTATTGATTTATACAATGAAGAATCGTACGTATTTCACTTATTACGAGATAATAAAACAAAATGTGCGTATGTTGTCTACTATAAAAAAGATGTAGTAGGCATCTTTTTCACCTGGGGCAGTAACTTCCATCCATACTGCACATACTTTCGAATATATACGAATCCTTTCTATGCAGAGCTACACATTGAAGAATTTTTATTAAACGAGATTCAAAAGCGAGAAAACTTTAAACTCCCATTACAAACCTCTATATGGGAAACATCAGCTCATTTAAAAACATTTTTTGAAGAACATAATTTTACGGAAATCCGAAGAACATATATGCCGATATTAGACTTACAAAAAATAGTTTCTATCGATATAGTCCCTAATTCAAATTATCATGTACAAACTTTATCGAACATCGTATCAAATAATAATTTATTAGAAAAACTAGCCTACTTAGTAAAAGAAAATTATGAGCAAACCCACCTAGCAAATCCCGTTGCCTCATTCCCACTACAAACTTGGCAAGAGATGATTTTAGCTGATGACGTACTACTAGATGGGAGCTTTCTCATTATAGATGAAGAGCATCAAATTATGGCATACTCTTTCCTCCATACATCAGAAAAGGATAATACGGTAGAACTAGGATGGTGCGGAACTCACACGAAAGACGATTTATCCTTACTAAAACTGCTCGTTTTCGAACAATTTATGTATGCAAATAAACATGGCTATTCTTTCATTCAAGGTGAGTTCGATTCAACAAGTATATATGCAATGGAGATATTAAAATCCGTTCCTTTCAATCCTTGTGCTACCTGGATTACGTATCAAAAAGAAATCGGAAGGTAATTATATACCTTCCGACTTCTTTTATGCTGTTTCTATTTCAAACTGTACTGTAATACCACTCGGGTCTACTACAGTAAATCCAGTTAAAATCTCATTTATTCCATGTTGTTTTTCTATTAATCTTTCTTTCACTTCATCTAACGCTTCTTTATGCGGCAGTACTATCGTATACACTTTTAATCCAGTTGCATATGCCGGTGGGTGCGGATTATTTACTCCGTTCCACGTATTTGCACCTATATGGTGATGATATCCTCCTGCAGAAATGAATAAGCAGTCATCTTCGCGTTGTTGCACTTCAAACCCTACTGTCTCTACATAAAACTCGTGTGACTTCTCTACATCAGCTATTCGTAAATGTACGTGTCCAACGACAGTATTAGCAGGTAATCCATCAAATTCATAATCAACAAGCGTTGCTAGTTCTTTTAAATCAAGCGGGGTACTTCCTCCTGGCCCTTCTCCCCATTGATCGCGCGGACGATCCGCATATATTTCAATACCATTTCCCTCTAAGTCTTGTAAATAAAACGCTTCGCTATACGTATGATCACTCGCACTATTAAACCTTGAAATTGGTAAAATTTCATTTGAATATGTATAACGCCCCTCTTGCTCAGCTGGACTATCAATTACATTCTTATTACGAATCACACCAAATAATGCCGACGCAAAAGCCTCACGAGTCGGAACCAAAAAGGCTACATGATATATACCAGTCGTACGCGGCTCTTGCAGTACCCCGTCCTCTAACTTTTCAAGAACAAGTAATGTATTTTTTCCACCTTTTCCAGATAAATATGCTTTATTCCCCTCTTGCTTAATTACTTCTAAGCCTACAACATTCTCATAAAAGGCAATTTGACGTTCTAAATTTATCACCTTAAATTCAACATGACCAATACGTGTTTTCGGATGAATTTGTACCATAAATAACTCCATCTCCTTATCCCAATATTCTTCCATTACATATAACCGTTACTATGAAGGATACAACTAAAATCACCCTATGTAAATAAGAAAAGTCAGAATTTACACTTATTTTTATATTCATAATAAAAAGTCACCTCTTCTAACTTTCAGAAAAGGTGACTTTACAAAAATAGTCTGTTCTAATTCTTATCGCATTTTATGTACTTCAGCAACTAACTTTCCGCCCTGAATGCCCATATAAAGTTTCACAGGTGCATCATTCGTGTTTTCAAACACTAAATCTAAGTATGGATATGCAATTGTAGCATCTCTTCCTTGTGGAACGTAACCTACCGTTTTAGAATGTGTTGTTCTCTCTACCATTTTCAAACCAGCTTGATCTGCCGCATTGTATAATGTTGATGATGTTTGACAAACACCACCGCCATATCCATCTACTAATTTACCATCTACAATTTCTTTTCCTAATTGATATCCTTTATCTGGCGTTGTATCACCAATTAATGCATTGAAAGAGAAACGGTCTCCTTTTGCTAATACAACTCCATTTATGCTCGCTGCTGACAAACGAATATTTTCAATACGGCCACCTGTTGAGCCACCTAAATTCGTTTCATATCTACCAATTACCGTACCACTTCCTTGCGCATCACTTAATGTTGCAGTAGGCTTCTTCTCAACAATAGGTAATTGATAGGAAGAATCCCACATACCTACGTTTAATAATTTATCTACTAATTCTTTTTCCATTAATTCATAAGAAGGTTTCCCTTCTTGCCAACTTCCATCAGATCCTAGACGTGAAGGGACCATCTTTTTGTCAACATTTTTCCCAACTTCCCTAGCAACCTTCTCAACTGATTTTTTAAATTTCGCTTCATCTTCAAAATAACCTAGACTCGACAAATCTAACTTTTTCACTTCCGTACCTGTACGACCATCTACTAAACTAATAGAATCCTGTACTTCTGCTTTAGCCTCTACCGTGTGGCCACCAATATCACTTACTAATGCAACATCACTTACTTTTGTACCACAGCCACTCACTACAGCTACACATAAAACCCCAACTAATATACCCTTTACTTTACGGAACAATATACTCTCCCCTTTTCCCCAATACTACTTTTATGTATTATTTCATTTTTATGTATGTTTTGTTACAATCATTTTACAATATATTTATAAATTGTTACAAGTTATTTTTTACTCTATATAAATTACTCTTTTCTTTTCCAAATGTCTATACATATTTACATAAAAGTTTGAGTTTGATAGAATTGTAACCTTTACGTAACCTCTCCCTATTATCCAGTATATACCATAAAACGAGCGGAATACAAATGTAAAACTCCATATTCGTATTTATAAAAAACATCCTGTGAACATAAATAGGTATTTGCCGTGCCACACTCCGCTTTTACACATACATTATGGTGAATTAACCTATTTTAAAGAAATGGAGGATGTTTTTATGTACCCCTACAATCCATACGATCCATATAACCAAAATGGTTATCAGCCTCAATATGATTTACAGGCACAATACCAACAATATATAGATCCAACAGAACAAGTTAATCCATATGATCAAACTCGACAATTCCAACTTCCAATCTCTTTTCCTGGTACTGGAAACCGTCAGCTAGAAAGACGAGTAAATGAACTGGAACAAAGAGTACGTCAATTAGAAAACACGGTTGAGCGTCATACACGTAGATTAAACCGCTTAAACCAACGTTTACGTACAGTAGAAAACAGACTGAACATTCCATTTTCAGCATTAGAAGACGGATTTTAATTTCGGAAATAAAAAATATATGAAGGAAGGGGGCTTCCCCTTCCTTATATAAATTGACGAAAGTTTTTTCCATCTCTATACTGATAAGAGTTAATGAAATGAAACAAGGTGATAAATATGGATTTTGAAATAAATTATCTTTCCTTTTATGTTGTACAAGTAGAAGGAAAAGGTGAAGCTGTTGATAAACACTACAAACATTTTCAAACATTAGACGCTGAAGAGTATGAAGATAGCTCCTTAAAAGAATTTTTGAATGGAGAATTATTAAAAATTTCAAAGAGAAAAGTAGAACGTCATGCGAAAACAGAACAAGCTCCGACAAAGATCGGTCGCTTTATTGTAGAAGAAGGGCACGAACTTGATTCAAACCCTCATTACAACTTATTTAATCGCATCCGCTTTGCAGAAACGAAGGAAAACTTCAAAGATATGAGCGAACCTCTCGTTTATACATATCTTGACACAAGTGCTGTACGCGGTGGTGTATTTTTAATTGCGCAAGCAAAACTACGCAAATACTTTGATGATCCATTCGTTTTCGTTATGAAATGTGACTTCGAGCCGAAAGTCGCTTCCATTTCCGATGAATCCACACTGATTCGTAACGTTGAAATGGCCATCACAACAAAAAATATGAAATCTATCCAATATCCGTACATGCCCGAAGAAGGTATGGTCGAAGTGGGCGAGCTAAAAATTCACCAAGCATCACACGCACGTTACTTTGAAGACTTCTTAAAATTCGTCGAATACGAACGCTCTATGCCTGAAATTATGAAAACACAAGTAATGGACATGGTATACGACCAAATTGAAGATGTATTTGAAGAAGGTACGGAAGAACGCGAACAATTCGACCAAGCAATGGAAGTATGGGCTGCCAGTCCGAAACGTGAAATTATGGAACAATTTTCAACCGAAGAAGTAATGGAGGCTACCGCTCAAATCGTCGAGCATGCTCCTGAAGTGGAATTAAAGCTAAAAGCAGACCATATCTCTGTAAAGGCCCTACTTGCTGATTTCGGGGATCAAATACATATCGCAAAGGTAAATGACCGATACGTATTAATGATTGAGGCTGATACACTTACATTTGAGAAAGGCTTCTCTCCTATTGAATTTCTGAAGCCGGATGAATTGCAAGACGTAATTGAGCGGATTGAGAATAAGCAGCAGTATTCTTATGATCCAAACGGGATTGAATAAACCATTCTATATCCCTATTTTTACAGAGCACTATTAACAAACGATCTTTTATTTGGGACATATTTGAAAGTTATGTAAAAAACCGATTCTACTAAGAATCGGTTTTTCTGCTTTATAATAAAATATGCTTATTTTTGATCCAAGAGGACATTTGTCACAGGATTCAGTAGATTTGTTTTTTGTTGTACAAGTGTATTTCCATTAGAGTAGTCACTATGTATATTGGTAAAATGAAATTTTCATTTTACTACCTCAAATTTATTGTACTCGTAAAAAGATAATTGAAAACGATATTTTGGATGCTCTCTCATCCAATCGTAAGCTTCTTCTAAAATATCCATTTTGTTTTGTAAGTCATTCAATTCACTACATTCGTTCCTTTTCTGTTTGCATAGCGGACAGAATCCATTCACTATTTCAATACTCGTCGCCCTAATCGTTTTACTTTCTAAATCAACTACTAAACGAAGAAGAAAAGAATGCTCTTCTTTTGTAGTCACCGTCATTTCAGCAATCCCATCCTCATTCCAAAAGACTCCGTTTAATTCCATCTGTACGTTGACGTCTTTAATATCTAAGTCTATCACTATCACACCCACCTTGTCTAAAACTCTTATCTTACTCTTCTATTTTAATCTTTAACACACCACGACTTAAAGAGATATTAAGCTTTTTTCCAATTCTTCTTCTTTGCTATGAAAGGAAGTGTAATTACCGCTAATAGCGTGGTAAATATTATCCCAAAAACTAAAACTGTTACAATGTTAAAGATTGCTTCCATTCAACTTTACCCTCTTTCATTTCTATGGGCTCTAATTTTATGAATATATTAAAAAATTTCTTACCACACCTTAAATTTCAAAGTAGCACAACAAATCAATTCCTATTTATATGAATACTTTATTCATCCATCAATACAATGACAGTAAATTTATGTAGCTAGAAATAGAGAAGAATGTCATTTAACCTCTGCATTCTTCTCCATCTCAGCCAAATACCTAATCTGCCTTTCCGCTTTTCTAACCGCCGTACGAAAATGTTTTTTCAGAAGTTCTATTGTAGGTTCACTTATATAATATCTTTCCGTTATACTTTCCCACGTGTCACTACTTTCAAATGTACTCCAAACGAAAGGACGCTCAGTATTTTTTCTCATTTCTTTAAATACCCATTTTCGCATCTTTTTTTTCGCTTTTTCTGTTAGTTTTCCGTTCTCTACAAGTTCAAGTTCGCCATGTCTTTTATACCTTTTAGTAATATCTCTCTCGCTATATGCTTTAAGAAGTATGTTCGCTGTATTCTCAGCATCGGCTAAAGCTCGGTGCTGCTTCCCTTCCCATATTAAACCGAGCTGTTCTACTGCAGATTGTAAACTTGGTGTATGCTCAAACAATTCTTCATACGCTTGAAAAACAAATTTTTGTAAATCAATTCTTCTTTCTTTTTGCATACAAGGGCATTCTACACTATGTAACGTACAATCATGAGATAGAAATCGATAATCTTCTTTTCCCCATGTAACAAATATAGAATCTTCTCCGATAAACTGAATAAATTTTTCTATAATTTGCGGGAATTTCTCGACACCAATTAAATCTTTCTTTGTAATTCCCGTTAATTTTGTCGTATGACGAGTAAGTCGTGCCCCCGGTTTTACTAACTCCGAAAATTCTCCAATTACCTCCATTGTACTTGCTTCTATTTTTACAGCTCCGATATCAACTATCTCTGACGGATCTTCTGATTTATATGGCCTAAAATTTCTCTCTATATCAAACACAATAAAATGTGTAGCGTTTTCCAATTTATTTACCTCTTTCTACATTCCTTTTCACACACATACTTTATTTTCAGTATTTATTTATTCATACACTTTATGCATGTAATACTTCATCTAAAAAACGAAAATTCAATCTCATTATGCTATGTACATAGGAGGTTATTCAATAAAAATGCAAAAAAAAAGAAGGGCAAGCCCTTCTTTCTTCCACAATTACTTCTTGTTAACGTTTGTAGCTTGAGGTCCACGGTTACCTTGTTCTACTTCGAAAGTAACTTCTTGACCTTCTTCTAAAGTTTTGAAACCTTCGCCTTGGATAGCTGAGAAATGAACGAATACGTCTTCTCCGCCTTCAACTTCGATGAATCCGAAACCTTTTTCTGAGTTAAACCATTTTACTTTACCGTTTTGCATGTAAAAAATCCTCCTACAATGTACCTATATGTACATATTCATTTTCAACCACTTTACAAAAATAAGTCAGACATTAAAAAAACTGCAACTCTGAGGAGATTTAACATTGCTATCCTCCTCGGAAGTTACAGCTCATTTAAATCTCTATATTATTAAAAGTAAAATGGTTTAAATATAATATATCATATCAATATAATAAAAGCAAAGTTTTTTTGCTATACAACTTTTTTCTTCCACTGCATCGCTTTTGATTCACCTGATCCAGCTACAAAATAGGCTTCTTTTTGGTTCACAATGCGCCAGCCATGCCCTTTAACTGAATCACATACTGTTACAATTCCTTCTTCTAAAAGTACACGACAAACAGTACTAATCCCAGCCTTATTTTGCGTTGACGTTGTATATAACACATGTTGATCTACACTTAAGTCTAAATAGCTACTTGCTTTCTGCTCACTTTGACATGTGTGCCAATATGGTTTTTCACTCTCAATACTTTCATTTATTTTACAAAAAGAAATATTCCCGCTAATGCCTTTGCATGATCCACTGGCTGCTACTAAATAAGAGTTGTGTAAAGTCAACGCTGAGATCATTTGATTCATCACGATTTTAATCCTCTTTAATTTACGTGTCTCCAAATTAAAGAGCCAAACACCACCATATTTAGCATGTATTTTCGTACCGATAAATAAGTAATGTTTATATAAAAACAACGATCGAATAGATGGTGCTCCGCCACCATATCCAAGAAATGGATGAATGGTTTCCCATGTCGAACCAAAATCATTCGAATGATACAACGTTTTATCTCCATGAGCAATGACAGTTCCTTCTATATTACTACATACATTCCAACTCGTTGCCTTTGTTGGAAAACGTTGAACCGTCCAATTCTCTCCACCATTCATACTACGAATAAAAATTCCTTCGTCACCTACACCATACACTACATTATCTTCGCTATGTAAATCCCTAATTCGTTTTTGAAAACCATTTAAAATTTGTTTCCATTCTCCGTCTTGTTCAATAAATAAACCATTATATGTAGTAGCTAACATAAGCTTCCCATCTCTTAACTTTGTAATAGCGGTCGCACTTAACATTGTCTCCACGTTGACACTCCCATTCTTAGAACTTCTCAGCAAATGCAATTGCAAAATTACTGCATTTTTCAACATCCTCTTCATCTTCTGGAGCTAGTTCGATTTTCAATCCTTCTTGTACAAGCTCTGCACCGCGTTCTACAAGCCTTTCTTCAAATATCGTTACCGCTTCACAAAACAGTTCATACGCCGTATCACCTGATCCAAATACCGCTACTTTCTTCCCTGATAAATCTATATTTTCTAAGTCCTCATGGAAATCTTCCGCTTCAAATGGCAATTCACCATCGCCCCACGTATAAGATCCTAAAATGATTCCATCATAAGCTAATAATTCTTCAGCATCCATGCCTTCCATTTCTTGCAATACCACTTCATGATCAAAAGCATCTAAACTAACTTTAATTAAATCAGCAATACTCTCTGTATTTCCTGACATACTTGCATAAGCTATTAAAATTTTCGCCACTTTGGCATCCCCCTCTAACGATAAATGATTCTCATTCTCATTATATTAATAATGATAATCAACTTCAATTGTATTTTTTATTATTTCTGTTTACTTCATAAAAAAAAGCACAGATGACTATACAATCATCTGTGCTTTTTTATTACTTTTTAAAAATACCAAACGGCTTTCCAACTGGTAAAACAACTTTTCCGAAGTGTGTGTTTAACACTGCTGCTGCTGAACCATAGAAAGATAATAATGAAATAAGAAGTTCAGAATATGCTGCTAAATTATGCATTGCATGCGGCATAACACCTAAAGTACTTAATGAAAGACCGATAAATAAGAAATCAATAAGGACGAAAATCATAAATAATACTTTATGTGTTTCCATTGCACCAATTGTCATAAATATTGTGAAAATCAAATATCCGATAAAGGCTACACCAAGCTGTTTTGAATCTGCAGCTTGTGCTAATTTTTCGCCAAATACTCCAAGTTGAATTAACCAAGTCATTCCAACACCTAACCAAAATAGGCCATACGCACCGAATGCTGTTGTACCGAACGTATTGTTATGCTTTGCATCGTGAATGCACGCAAAGATTTGTGCAAATCCTCCTAAAAAGATTGCCCATGGTAATACAAGAGAAACGCCATCCGTTAAGCCTAACTTTTGAGATGATGCTACAAGTGTTACCATCGCTAATCCAAATAGACCAATTCCAGATGGATCTGCTGTTGTCATTTTCACATGATGTGTAGTTGTTTGATTGCTCATATAAACCTCCTGATTATAAACATACTCGAATACAATACTTAAATCAGAAGGCTATGTCAATGGTTTTTTTTGTATGTTGTCAGACCTTACTTTTTATAATGATTACCTATACTTCCGACCACTTCATACGGTTTTATATTCACTTTTTCCAACTCTTGTATCGGCAACCATAACGGAATATAACTCCCTCTATCTTTTATTTCAAATTCTTCAGCTTTACCACTTCCGAAAACTCCACCTATAATATGGGCATTAAAATAATACTCCGTACCCTTATACTCCACCTCTGCAATTAGATGCTCCACTTCTATATGTACCCCTAACTCTTCATAAGCCTCTCGCTTCGTTGCTTCTTCGGGTGTTTCTCCTTCTTCAATTCCTCCACCTGGAAAAACATAGTACGTTTCATCTTCTCGGATACGTTTTATAAGAGCAATTTTCCCTTCCTGCACAATGATAGCCGCGCCGCGATTTCTTATCATTTTATTACCTCAATACGGATCGCAACTGTTCCCCACTTTTGTTCTTGTTCTTTCGTATATATTTTGTATGTACTTTCTAACATTTCCTCTAAACTATCATTTTCACAATCCAATAATTTTTTATCAATTTGTTCGTACATTGCTTGAAAGTTTTTATATCGTTTTATCTCCGTTACTTTTACAGCCATCGTTGCTGCTGTCGTAAGGTTCGTAAATACAATATGATCGCCTTGTTTTATGAGTTGACGCTTTTTATCGTATAAGCGCACTTCATACACTTTTTTTCCTGATTGAATTGACTGAAAAGGTTTATTATATAATCCCATTTCATATCTCATACATTTCACTCCCATTTATTTATTTTACCTATTAACACTGGTCACCTTACTACACCTTGCATATAATATTCCACGCTTATTTCTTGATTGAGAAAGAAGGTTGAAGAATCATGTTATATTTAAATCAAAAACCTGAATATAGTAAGTATGATATCGGTGATTATACTTATAGTAAAGTAGGTCCAACTATTTTTTCTTGGAATGATGAAACGAAATTAAAAATAGGTAAGTTTTGTTCATTAGGAGAAGAAGTTGTTTTCATACTTGGCGGAGAACATCGCGCGGACTGGATAACGACTTATCCATTTAACGCTCTTTTCAGCGAAGGAGCCCATATTACTGGTCACCCCTCTTCAAAAGGTGATATTGTAGTCGGCAATGATGTATGGATTGGTTATCAATCCTGCATTTTATCTGGTGTTACAATTGGTAACGGGGCCATCATTGGGGCAAAGAGTGTTGTTACAAAAGACGTACCTCCATATGCAATTGTAGCTGGTAATCCTGCAAAATTTGTTCGATATCGTTTCCCGCAAGAAACGATTGACAAACTAGAGAGTCTAGCATGGTGGGACTGGGATATTTCTGTTATAAAAGGAGCTATTCCATTTCTACTCTCCAACAAAATCAAAGAATTTTTCAACTCATCTGAAAATTCATCTAAATGACTCATACAAAAAGAGCATCTTTCTCTTTCAAGATGCTCTTTTTGTTTTTATTTTTTATGTCCGTGCAACTGATTACACGGTGAACATTGAAATGGAATTTTATCTAAGCAATTAAAGTTAGTTTCACAAATTTGTTCAATCGTTGGAACGAACGGAATGACGACCATATTACTTTCTACCATTTGTATAACAGGTGGCAATACTGTGCCTACTTGATGTTCGAAACGAATACTTGCTTGATTTATATAATTCCCCGAACCACTTGGGGCACTCTGAATTACTACTTGGAACGAAACTGTTCGTGCTTCACCTAGATTTAAATTCCCTATAAGAAATCCTGATACCGGGCTTACATTTGGTACTGGTGTATTATCAACCGTTACACTTCCAAGGACAAATTGAACACTACTATCCAACATATCTTGAAAACGAATGTTTTGTATTGCTGTATCCCCCGTATTCGTAATAACTGTCGTAAACGTAATAACGTCTCCAATCGTTGCTGTTTGATGGTCTGCCGTTTTTACGACTGTCGTTGAAACATTTTGAGGAATAAACGGAATAACAACTGTATTGCTATCGCCTTCAACTACTACAGGCGCTTCATTTGGATTCACAGTTGCAAACCCATTCGCTATAGCAGTATTTGTAACTAAATTATTTATTTGTCCTCCTGTTATGACGACTTGGAAATTAATAATTGCTGCATCATTTGGCTGAAAATCACCTAACGGAATGCCTGTATTCGGGTTGGCAAATGGAAAAGGTACATCATTTACCGTTACCGAGCCATTTATAAATAGCGTATTCGGATCAATGATATCCGTTAAAACAATATTCGTCACAGGAACTGTACTATCATTTATAACAGCAATTCCATAAGTGACAACATCTCCTACCATCGCTACTTCAAAATTCGCTCCTTTTGCAACAAATAAGATTGCCGTATTTACCGTCACGATAACTGTATTGCTCATATCCATCACTGTAACCGGCGGTTCTCCTGGTACTAAAATATATTCTGCTAACGCCCCAGCAACGTTCACTACTGTACCACCATCTGGAAAACTTGTAATCGTAGCTTCATATGTTACTAGTGCCGTCTCACCGACTGGAATGTCTGGTATCGTAAATCCAGCCTGCGGATTTAACCCTGGCTGTGGAACTCCATTTATCGTTACACTATTTAGAACAAATTCAGCTTCCTGAGATAACACGTCTATAAATTGAACATTCATCGCATCAGCCGTACCAGTATTTAATATACGAACTGTATACGTTACCGTTTCTCCCACTCCAACAACCGAATGATCTACTTCTTTCAACATATCTAAACTACCTCGATTTACTGGTGTGACTGTCGTATTACTTGAGTTCGTAATGGTAAACGGTGGTTCTCCTGGAATCAATTCGAAATTACCAGTTACTCTCGCTGTATTCATAATGTTACTAGAAGGCGGAATTGCGATTACATTTACTTCAAATGTAATTACTATACTGTCCCCTACTGCAAGATTTGGTAATGAAAAGCCTACAAATGGATCTAAACCTACTTGCGGAATTCCATTTATTTGTACACTTCCAGGAACGAATTCTAAACTAGGTAACGGAACATCAATAAACTGAACATTCGTCGCTATTACCGTTCCCGTATTTGTAACTTGCACACTATAAGTTAACGTATCCCCTAATCGTGTTGCTTGCTTATTTACGGTTTTTATAACATTAAATCTTCCTCTATTTACCCTTGTTATTGTCGTATTACTCGGTTCAGTTACTACAACCGGCGGCTCTCCTGGTACTAAAGTAAAGCTTCCTGTTATATTTGCAACGTTCGTAATGGTTCCTGATGACGGGATGTTTGTAACTGTCGCTTGGAACGTCACGATAACTGTTTCACCAACTGGTATATCTCCAACTCCAAAACCAGTAATCGGATTTAAGTTTGGTTGCGGGGTTCCATCTATCGTTACACTATTTGGTATAAATGACGCTCCTGCTGAAATCGTATCAATAAACTGAACATCATTAGCTGTTACCGTTCCTGTATTCGTTATTTGAACTGTATACGTTAATACATCTCCAACGAGAGTAGCAGCCCTATTTACTTGTTTAATAACATTAAATCTTCCTCTGTTTACAGTTGTAAGTGTTGTATTGCTCGGTTGGTTTACTACAACTGGTGGTTCTCCTGGGATTAGTATAAAGCTTCCCATAACATTCGCGGTATTAGCAATTGTTCCGTTTGATGGGACACTGACAACTGTTACTTGGAACGTAACTTCTACACTTTCACCTGGGCTTATATCTGGAAGCGGCAATCCATTATTAGGATTGAATCCAGGTTGTAGCACACCATCTATCGTTACACTATCTGGTATAAATGTGATTGAGGACGGTAATACATCACTATATTGAACATTCGTCGCTACCACTGTACCTGTATTTTGAACTACTGTTGTATATGTGATTGTATCACCTACTGCAACAACCGGCTGACTTACTGATTTTAAAACATTTAAACCAGGTTCATTAATTTCTGTTAATGTCGTATTACTTGTTGTTGTTTCTGTAATAGGCGGCTCCGTTTCACTTACAGCAAATGCAGCTGTAACGTCTACAAAGTTAACAATCGTTCCACCCTCAGGTATGCTCGTAACCACTTCCTGATATGTGACAAGTACAAAATCGTCTACAGAGATATCTGGAACTGGAAAACCAATGAAAGGATCTAATCCTGGTGCCGGCACCCCATTTATGCTCACACTTCCCGGTACAAATGCTACACCGGCGGAAGTTGTATCTATAAATTCAACGTTCGTCGCTGCCACTGTGCCATTATTAAAGATTAATACATCATACGTTAATATTTCTCCTACAGTCGCTACTTCTTTATCTACTAGTTTTAACGGGAAAATCGAAGCTATATTAATTGTCGTTACGACTAAATTCGTTAATATTGTTTGTGTAATTGGCGGTTCCTGCGGATTCGGTTGTGAAGTAAACGTAACGTCAGCATCATTTAATATAACTTCATTATCTGGAATTTCCGTAATCGTCACTTGGAACGTCACAGAAATACTCGCTCCAGCATTTAATAGTGGACTAACTGTAAAACCTATTTCTGGATTTAAACCAGGTTGCTGTATCCCGCCTATCGTTACACTATTTGCTACAAACGCCGTCCCTTCTGGAATGACATCTTGGAAGAGCACATCTGTAACAGGGATGATTCCTACATTTGTTATTAACACTGTATACGTTAATACATCTCCAACAGCACCAGCGGCAATATCAACTGTTTTTGTTGCTGTTACTTCACCAGGAGGAGGTAACGGTATCGTAACTACTGTCGTATTACTTGAATTTGTCGTTGTTACAGGAGGCTGTAAAGGATTTAATAAAAAAGTGGCTGTAGCAGATGCCGTATTTAATACGGCTCCGCGCGTGGATGGCGCAACTACTGTTACTTGGAACGTTACAGTCAATGATGTTCCAGCTGCGATATTGGGAAGCGGAAAACCTATATTTGGATCAAACCCAGGTTGAGGCGTTCCATTTATCGTTACACTATTTGCTACAAATGTGGTTTCTTGAGCAATTGGATCAATAAAGGAAGCATTCGTTGCTGTTACTGTACCGTTATTTCGAATGACAACAGAATACGTGTAAGTTTCTCCAAGTGCAGCTTGTTGTACAGATGAAGATTTTTGTATATTTAATCGAGCTGTATTTACTTGCGTCACTACAAAGTTACTATTCGTAACAGTCGTTATTGGAGGGTTTGCTGGATTGATAAGAAAACTTGCAGTAACGTTCGATTGGTTTCTTATATTTCCACCGCTCGGAACACTCGTCACTGTAACTTGAAACGCAATCGTAGCCGTTTGCCCGACCGGAATATTCGGTACCGGGAAACCTGCCATAGGATCCGCACCTTGCTGAACGACTCCGTTTATCGTCACACTATTTGCTACAAACGCAGCACCAGACGGAATTGGATCTTGAAAAATAATATTCGTTGCAGGAACTGTTCCTGTATTTTGAATGCGAATCGTATATGTTAACGTATCTCCTACTCCTGCTTGCGTTGTATTTACACTCTTCATTACATTAAGTGATCCTACATTCACTCGCGTCACTACAATATTACTAATCGTTACAACTGTAATTGGTGGCTGGAGAGGACTTACTTGGAAATCAGCAGTAACATTCGCATTATTCGGAAGAACTCTATTTGATGGTACACTCGTGATTGTCACTTGAAAAGTAACTGTTACCATCCCTCCGACTGGAATATTAGCAAGTGGAAATCCAATTGTTGGGTTTAAACCTGGTTGAGGCGTTCCATTTATTATTACACTATTTGCTACAAACGTTGTTCCAGATGGAATTGGATCAAGGAATGACACATTTGTCGCTGCTACCGTTCCACTATTTTGTATACGAACCGTATACGTTAACGTATCTCCTACTCCTGCTTCAGTAGCGCTTACACTCTTCCTTACATTTAACTCTGAAGAATTCACCACTGTCATAACAGTATTACTTGGCACCGTTACAGTAATTGGTGGTTCTGTAGGATTTACAAGAAAATCTCCAGTTACATTCGCATTATTTACAACATTATTTCCTTGTGGAATTTCATCAATTAATACTTCAAACGTAACAATTACACTCGCGCCAGTAGGCAAATTATTTAATGGGAATCCGAATTCTGGATCTGCCCCTTCTTGTAAAACTCCATTCACAAAGACACTGTTTTCAATAAATAATGTACCTTGTGGAATTGAATCTTGGAAAAATACATTTGTAGCTGGTACACTACCTGCGTTTATGACTTCTATTGTATATACTAAAATATCCCCTACCGTTGCAACATCCGTATTTACTGATTTCACAACTTCAAAGTTACCTGATTGTACAGTTGTATTCACAACATTACTCGGAACATTGATTGTTACGGGTGGTTCACTCGGATTCACTTGAAAACTTGCTGTTACATTTGCTTGATTTAAAATATCTTCATTTTCTGGATCCTGTACAATTAATACGTCAAATGTGACTACAACTGTTTGAGCCGCAGGAATATTCGGAAGAGAAAATCCTGTATTCGGATTCAATCCACTTTGCGGTACTCCATTAATTGTTACAGAATTTGCAACAAATGAAACAGCGGAAGAAATAGCGTCTTGGAAAAATACATTTGTTAACGAAACGTTTCCTGTATTTTGAACGGCAATTGTGTACGTTAAAGTGTCCCCTACTGCCGCTTGCGTTGTATTCACTTCTTTTATTACATTTAAACCGCCTGTATTCACTTGTGTCACAACTGTATTCGTTTGTCTATTAATCGTTATTGGTGGTTGATTTGGAATAACGACGAAATTAGCAGTTACATTTCCGCGATTCGCAATCGTGCCTCCTGATGGCGTCGATGTCACTCGTACTTGAAAAGTCACTATCCTACTTCCGCCGGGAGAAATATTTGCTACCGTAAACCCAGTCGCTGGATTTGCTCCTGATTGTGAAACCCCATCTACAGTTACACTATTCGCTATAAAAGTTGTTCCAATTGGGATTGGATCTTGAAAAATAACATTCGTCGCAAGTACATTTCCTGTATTTTCAATTGTAATAGTGTACGTAAGAATGTCATTCACTGTCGCAAAAGCTCTATCCACTGTTTTTCTCGTTCTTATATCAGCTATATTAATAGTAGTAACTACCGTATTACTTGTCGCTTGCCCTGAAACTGGTTGTTGACCAGGTACTGGAGTAAAGTTAAAGGTTGCACTCGCACGATTCGGAATTGGATTGACAAGCGGATTAGATGTTACTCGAACTTGAAAGCGCACTACAGTCGTTTGCGAGGCATTAATACTTCCTAGATTAATACTACTTGCTGGATTTGCTCCTGGACGTACTATCCCATTTACCGTAACACTATTTGGAACAAATGTTGTTCCACCAGGGATACTATCGACAAAAATAACATTATTTGCAGTGACATTTCCATTATTCGTCACATTAACCGTGTATGTTAATACATCATTAAGTGTTGCCGTCTGTAAATCTACAGATTTTTGCATACTTATAGTTGCTTGATTCACTGTCGTTTGTACTGTATTTGAAGAAGACGTACTTGTAATAGGTGGACTACCGACGAAAGGACGGAATTGATATGACACCATTGCGCGATTTGGAATAGGATTTGGGTTCGGAAACGATGTTATTCGTACTTGAAATGTAACAATTCTTTGCGTATTATTTTGGATTGTACCTAAATTAATTCCAGTAGCAGGGTTCGCATTCGGCTGCGTTACTCCCCCTATCGTTACACTACCTGCAACAAACGTCGTTCCGCTCGGAATACTATCACGTAATACAACGTTTTCTGCACTTCCTGTTCCTGTATTTGGGACCGTAATCGTATAAGTGAGAGTATCCCCTACCCCTGCGACTGTTCTATTGACCGATTTAACAGGATTAATAATTGGACCTGTTGCATCAATTTGAACACCAAAACCAGCTGCAGCGTATCCATCTCCATTTGTAACGAATCGAACAGTTGCTGACGTTTGATTGTTTACTAAAGATGCGGAGGCATTTACATTTGTAATATCCCACCCTTGTCTTCGGACAGCCAAAGCTATCCCTAAAGGCTGATTCAAATCTCCAAACGTTCCAGTTGTATCTAACTCTCCAATGTCGTTACAAATTTGTGATTGAAAGAAATTATTTGCGGGGTTTCTCGGGCCAGATAATGCAACTGTAGCATTCGCATTCGGTCCAAAGCGAAGTTGATCTCCAACTATGTTAGAATCACCTTCTTGAGCAGTTACGAGCACTCGCCCTGTTACAGATCCTGTCGCTGGGGTAGCAAATCCTGAAATAGTAGCATCAACTGGTGGTGATGAAGCATCAATAATTTCTTGACCTGCATAAACTGACAAATTCCGCAGTGGCAAACTTGCATTTTGATACACAACCTCAAGTGTCCAACCAGCCGAACGACTAATAGTTGGATCAAACGAAGTTCTTGCAGCTGGCACTGCACCTGTAGTATAAGTTCCTGCCCCACCTGCACTAACAAGATTTGTTACATTGGCAGAGCGTGCATAATAAAACTGATTTCCTACTGAACCTTGCTGTGCGGTAGCAGGATCTGGCGTAACAGAAAACGTCCCTGCTGGCGTTGTAAATGTAATGTTATCATTTAAAAATGGTAAAACATCTTCCGTATCAGTCCGGAAAGTACCAGCCCAAACTAATTCTGCATATAACACACTGCTTCCCGCTGGAAGGTTTAAAATTGCACTTGAAGAATTCAATTGCCATTCATCTGTTGTCCCTGCTGGGAACCCTGGTACTTGCAGCGCTGTATTTACCGTTGTAAAAACAGCAAGTGTACCAAAAATATTACCTGGTGCAGGTGATGTAGGGCTAAGTCCCAGCGTATTCCCAGTAAACGTGACGGCACCAGGCACTGTTGTCGTAAACCGATTTATAAAAGGCACACAATCATCTCATTTCAATTATAGTAAAAATTGCTCTATACTATAAAATGTAGACAAACTATACAATGTACGTTGTCCAACAAAATTCCGCACATATGAGAGGAGTTTATAAAACTATGCGCTACGTTATTATAACAGGAACTTCACAAGGTTTAGGTGAGGCTATTGCCACACAATTGTTAGAAAAAAATACAACTGTCATCTCTATTTCTAGAAGAGAAAATAAAGAGCTTACGAAACTCGCAGAACAATATAATAGCAATTGTGTTTTCCACTCTCTAGATCTTCAAGATGTACATAATTTAGAAACGAACTTTAACGAAATCATTTCGTCTATTCAAGAAGACAGTGTATCTTCTATTCATTTAATTAATAATGCGGGTACAGTTGCTCCTATGAAGCCAATTGAAAAAGCTGAAAGCGAACAATTCATTACAAACGTTCACATTAATTTACTTGCTCCAATGATTCTTACATCTACTTTCATGAAATATACAAAAGACTGGAAAGTAGATAAACGCGTTATAAATATTTCATCTGGCGCAGGAAAAAATCCTTATTTCGGATGGGGCGCTTATTGTACGACGAAAGCTGGCGTAAATATGTTTACACAATGCGTTGCTACTGAAGAAGTGGAAAAGGAATATCCAGTAAAAATTGTCGCTTTTGCACCTGGTGTTGTTGACACTAATATGCAAGCACAAATTCGTGAAACAAATAAAGAAGACTTCACAAATTTAGATCGATTCATCGCATTAAAAGAAGAAGGAAAGCTATTATCACCTGAATACGTTGCAAAAGCTATTCGTAACTTACTAGAAACCGAAGACTTCCCTCAAGGCGAGGTTATTAGAATTGATGAATAACAAAAAGGCGTGCTATTTTAGCACGCCTTTTTGTTCTACTTCTCTAAAAATATAAGCACAGACTCTGCAATTTGTTCATAACCAATTTCTTGATAAATTTTATTCGATGTTGGATTTGCCAGGTCCGTATATAATGTCGTTGTTTTGTAACCTTCATCTAACATACGTTGACTAAGTGCCGCTACACAATTAGATGCGTATCCCTTTTTCCTTTCTTCTTTCGGCGTATATACGAAATTAACTGTTATATTATTTTTAGTTGGACGTGTTTTTGCTGCTACAGAAACAAGTTTTCCATCTACTTCTAGACCAAATAAACGATGATTAGTAATTAATGTATGTGCCGTTTGTTTTGCTTCCTCTTTCGTAGTAGGAAGATTCACATCTTCGCAAAATTGGTATATCCACTGTTCTATTAATGTTAGCTCATCACTATTTACTTCTCGAAAGACTTCATCTCCGTTCCACTTTTTCTTCACTTGTTTTAATTCATATATACCTTGCTCCATCGCAACAGTAGTTTTCTTATTTGCTAACACTGCAATCTCTTCGGCTAATCTCTGTACAATTTTCTTATTACCGATTAATCCAGGAACATTTGGATATACTTCCGCTAATTTTTTTGCAAGTTCCACGATGTCCTCTTCCGCAATTTCAGACGTAGCAACAATAATTTGTTTCTTCTCTTCTGTTTGAAGAAATACAACCGCAATTTCTTCTCCTTGTTTCGCTATCCCCATAAATATCGGTTGGTGGACCATTTGTAATACGCCTAATATGAGATTATTTTCCTGCTCATTCTTTTCTAGAAATGGTGTAACCTCTTCTTTAAAATTAACAATCTCTTCATATACATGCAATTGAATCATCGACAATCTCTTCTCTCTATTTATAGTTTTATTAAGGTATTGGCGATTAATTCACTAAATCCCTCTTTTACGATTCAATAATATTCGAAGCTAACGTATTCAAATTATTTTCAGCTTGTAAAATACTCTGTTTTTCCTTTTCAAATCCCTCTTCTTCTTGTCGAAATGACTCTTTTCGATTGTTAATCATGCGCTCCATTTCTTTTTTACTCGGCCCACCGTATACATTTCTTTTTTGTATAAAAGCTTCTGGCGATATAATTTCTTTCCACTCTTTTTCTAATAAAGTTATATTAAATTTTTCTTGTAAGTACATATTCACATCTTTCAAATGTAATTCATGAAGCTCCTTTTTCTGCTCCAATAACATATTTGCAATAGCACTCGCTGCATGATGCGCATGCCGAAATGGAATGTCATAGTTTTTTGTTAAAGCATCTGCGAAATCAGTTATCGTAATTGCATGTTTATAGGAACGATTTTTCAACGTTTCTTCCTCAACCTTCATCGTTCGAATAACTGCATTCATAATAGAAAAAACACGAATAGTCTTTTCAATCCCTTTATATAAGTATGGCTGCAAGTCATCCTCTGTATCAACAATATCACCAAATGGTGTATTATGAATCATTTGAAATACTGTAAATGCTTCTCCTAAAGCACTACTCGTAATTGCACGGGCGTGTTCAATGGAAACTGGATTTCGCTTTTGCGGCATAATACTACTAATTTGCACATATGGCTTCGCCACAGTAATACCATCATATTCTTTCGTCGCTAATAGTAAGAAGTCATGGATCCATCTGCTCGTATTCGTCATCATTACCATAAGTAAAGAGCTAACTTCTAATAAATAATCCGCTCCAGCAACTGCATCATATGAGTTCTCAATTACATTTGTAAACCCAAGTAACTCGGCAACTCGCTCTCGTTTAATTGGGAAACTTGTTGTAGCTAGCGCAGCGGCTCCCATTGGGGACTGATTTAAAAGTTTGTACGTTTTTTTCATGCGTTCTAAATCTCTCTGCATCGTATCATAAATCGCTAACGTATAATGACCAAATGTCGTTGGCTGCGCTGGTTGTGTATGGGTATAAGCTGGCATAATCGTTTCCTTATGATCAGCAGCAAGTTGCAATATACTCTCTTGCAATAACAAATGATGTTCCATTAATCGTAATACATACCGTCTTAAACTCATGCGATACATCGTGACACCCATATCATTTCTACTTCTACCAATATGCATATTACTTACAAAATTGCTTTTTGCTTCTTGAGAAATTAAATGTTCCACTAAAAAAAAGAGATCTTCATGCTGCTCTGTATAGAGCAATTGCTCTTCTGGCATTCCCTCTACCTTTTTTAACGCGTATAATATAACTTTAGCTTCTTCCTTTTTCATTAAATTTTCTTCCATCAGCATCGTAATATGCGCTTTATGCACTTGAAACATATCTTTCAATAAGTAATTTCGTTGAAAATTAAATACATGTTGTAATACACAATCCACATATGTTTTCCCAGGGAAATCAGCGCCTTCACTCTTTATAAACTCTTCTTTACTTTGTTTCATCACCTTTTCCCCTTTCACCTAAGTATTACTACCCATCATACCCAGAGATAGCAAAAAAGTGCTTGTACACAAAAATAAACTCGGTGCTCTCTGCACCGAGTTTATTTAATAAAAGTCGCATCATACTTATCACTTTGCAACACTTGGAAATGCAAGTTTGCTAAATGTTTCCGTATTTCTGCACTGTCGTCCTCATTTAAATTATTTGCTAAAAACACTATTTCTGTACAGTTCCCCCGTTTATCCATCGCATAAACTGCTTTTGTAACTGTCCATGGCGTATAGCCGTTTTTTTGCCCTGCATGTCTAAATGTTTTACGGTATTTCTTAGCGCTCATATCTGTTTCAACGATGTTAGCCCATACTTTTTCTTCTGCTTCTGTCAGTCCACCCTTATGATTTGCCTTTTGAAGCAGTACCATATAATCGTTTGCAGAAGCAGCTGGCAATCGATCTGACCAAATTTTATCGTAACGTTCCTCTAAATAAAGAGGAATTTCCTTCTGTAATAATGGTCCCTTCTTTTTTAAGCGCTCATGAATAATCATCGCATATTGACGATATTGCTCTTGAGACATTTCTTTTAACTTTTTCTCTATTTTATATTTCGGAACGTGTAGTTCTTTATGCAAATATCCTGGAATGTATAAAGATGAAACGATTGGAAATAGCGGCTGATGTGCTGGAAGCGATAAACTTTGTAAATTCCGATTAATATTATCTAATCCTAACACTTCCATTAAATATTCAGCATTCGCATTCGAACTAAACTTAACCATTCCTTTTGCCACTTCTTCTAAAGAAATCGCTCCTTCAGTTATCTTACCTGTCTTCTCCAAATACCTTTGCCATCTATCTTGCGCACCACCATCTGTATTCGGTACATAATACCGATTCACATCATTTATGGAAACAAAACTAGACGAATCAATTTTCCCTTCCGTAACTTGTTTCGTAAATTCAAGCGCCACAATTAATTTCATTGTACTAGCAACTGGCAATACAACATTCGGATTTACAGAATAAACGACTTTATCATTTCTTTTTACTAGAAGCGCGCTATTTTTTTCATCTTTATGTTCTTCAATAAAGGATGCGATATACTGCGCATCATCATTATTCGAACTCCAAACTTTTTTCACTAAAAAATTACCCGATATTAGCAAAACGAAAATACCCACAATCACTGCGCATACTATAGTTTTTTTCAAGTAAAATTCCTCTCCTATTGTGTAGCTCTTCTCTATCTATCTCTTACAAACAAAATAATGGAGATGATTATTTTAGTAATCATCTCCATTATTTTAACTTGTATTCTCCCATTATGTCTACGTCATAATTTTAACGAAATCTTCGAGGAATTTTTTATAGTGTAACGACCAACCAATTCGAACCCAATTCTTTAAAGCTTTTGCATCAGGTTGAGGACGAAAATCAGCAATACTCTCTCCTTTTGCAATCCCTACTGTATCTACATCGACACGGCGGTATACATAGTCCAAAATAGAGGGATTTGCCGCAACCATCATTGTAACGACGTCATGTACTGGACTCCCTGTTATTTTCGGATTTAATTTTCTATAAGCTTTATAATAATACGTAAAAATCGGTTCAATTAATTTATTAAAACTCGTTTTAGAATGTTTCGTAATATACTTTACCATCTCTGGCGTAATTATAGCTTCAGATGTAACATTAAGCGGCACCAATGTCACATTCTTGGCATTTTGCATTACTAATTGTGATGCAATAGGATCACCATGAAAATTCGCTTCTGCGACTGGTGTCACATTGCCAGGCATTAAAAAAGCACCGCCCATTATATAATATTCCTTCACATACTTCATCAATGGTTTTTCTAAAATAAATGCTGTCGCAAGTGTCGTTGACCTACCAGCATCAACTATAATTAATTCTCCTTTATATTTTTCAAGTATGTCAAAAAACTCACAAAAAGGCTTTATATTTGGAGAAAGATTTTTTGGCGGTCGAATTGGTCCTAAACCTTCCGCCCCATGAATTTCTGGATAATACGTTGTAATATCTCCAGATAAAGGGATTTTCGCACCATTAATAACAGGTATGTCTTCCCGCCCTGCCAGTTGCAATAAATATGCCGCATTACTTGTCGCCTTTTCTTGCGTTACATTTCCATATCCAGTTACTACACCAACAATATCAATATCAGGATGTAACAATCCATACATAATTGCCAAAGAGTCATCAATTCCCGGGTCTCCTAAAAACAATACTTTTTTCATCACCCTCAACTCCATCCCCTCAATTGTTATTAATTTATGAATATTCACAGGATTACAGAATAAAAAGAACAAATTTATACGAAAAAACGCAGTCCTCTAAGGACTACGTTCTCCCACTAACCTATACTGTTTTCTTTACAGCACTCATACTTCCAACGATATAAGCGATAAGCGCAAAACAAATTGGGAAGACAACTGTATGTATACCGAACGGATTTGGATAGAAAAGATGGATACACATATATGAGCTTACCCCAACTAAAATAGATGCAAGCGCTCCTGTTGCATTTCCTTTCCTCCAATATAACCCTAATACGATCGGCCAAATGAATGCTGCTTCTAATCCACCGAAAGAAAATAAATTCAACCATATTAAAAAATCAGGTGGTTTAATTGCTGCTGCATAAACGAGCAGTCCTACGATAGCAGTAATCCATAAACTTCCTTTTCTAATCGTACTATCTGCCGCATCTTTATTTATGTAATTTACGTATATATCTTTAATGATTGATGAACTTACAAGTAGCAATAACGAGTTTACTGTAGACATAATCGCTGCCATTGGTGCAGCTAAGAAAACCCCAGCTAACCAAGGTGGCAACACTTCCATCGCGAGTAGCGGCATTACTTTATCTGGTACCGTTATACCTGGAAGTACGACTCGTGCGAACACACCCGTTAAATGCATACCAATCATAATTGTACCGACAACAATCGTACCAATTATTAACGCTTGATGCATCGCTTTTGAATTTTTATAAGACATGGCACGCACACTAATTTGCGGTAAACCGACAACGCCAATTCCAATTAAAATCCAAAATGATGTCACATATGATTTCGTTAAACTGCCATCCGCTCCAAATGGTGTAATTAAATTCGGATTGATTTGAACAAGTTCCTGCATAATCTTTTCAATTCCGCCACCGGCAACGACAGTAGCGATTAAAATGATTGTCGTTCCAACTAACATAATGATACCTAATAACGTATCTGATAAAGCAACTGCACGAAAGCCACCAATTAATACGTACACAAGTACAGAAAAAGTAAATAAAAATAGTGCTGTTGTATAAGAGAGACCCGTTAGTGACTCAATTAATCGACCACCGCCGACCCACTGAGCTACTGTTGCTGAAAATAAAAAGATAATAATACATAACGCAGAAAGTATGACAACTGCTTTATTATTGTATCTTCCCTTTAAATAATCAATAAGAGTAATAGCTTCCATCTTCCTAGCGATAATTGCAAACTTTTTACCGATAACTGTTAAAACGATATACCCTGTTACAACTTGAATCGCAGATAACAATACCCATCCAAGCCCCATATTGTATGCTATACCAGGGCCACCAATGAAGCTACTAGCACTACCGTACGTAGCAATCATTGTCATTGCTAATAATAAACCACCGAGCTCACGCCCACCTAAAAAATATTCTTGCAAAAATTTATTATGGGCAGTCGCTTGTACACGTCTTGAAGCATATACACCAATTAAAAATACAACGATAAACGAAATTATCATTGGAATGATTACATACCAATTCATCTATTATTCCTCACTTTTTTCTTCCTCATCGAGTGAAATATCTTGAAATACAAAACGAACAACTAAACTAAGTAAAATAACCATAACGATAAATCCAACGATACAGCTATAAAAAAACCATGCTGGAAAACCAAATACATATGTATATTCACTTGGATTTTTACTACCAAGCCCATAAGCAAATCCGTACCATATTATAAAATTGATAATAGCAAGTCCAAGACCAATTAACGCTTCTCTATGGGCAATTCGAAAGCGTGGATCATCATGATAATTCTTCATTTTCTCCCTCCTCTCACGAGGTATTATTGTACCATTGTTCTTCTAGTTTTTCCTACTAGAAAGCAAAAACAAGCAGGATTTTTTATAATTATATAGAAGATTCTCTTACATTACATATTTTTTACAATTGTAACACAAATGAAATTTGAATTTTCAGTATTTGTTAATTATGATTTAAATTAGAGGCTTTCCATCTAGTTCCCACATCCTTGACTTCGGAATAAACGCCGTCTCGTACTGCGTTTACATTATATTTTCAAGGGGGTTATACAATGAGTCAACTAGCTGTAAATCTTCATGAAAAAGTAGAAAAGTTTCTTCAAGGTACAAAAAAGTTATATGTGAATGGATCTTTCATTGAAAGCGCTTCCGGTAAAACATTTAACACACCTAACCCAGCAACTGGCGAAACACTTGCCGTCGTTTCTGAAGCTGGTCGCGAAGATATTCATAAAGCTGTCGTCGCAGCTCGCATGGCTTTTGACGAAGGTCCTTGGTCTCGCATGAGCACTGCTGAGCGAAGCCGGCTTATGTACAAGTTAGCTGATTTAATGGAAGAACATAAAGAAGAGCTTGCACAGCTTGAAACGTTAGATAACGGAAAGCCAATCCGTGAAACAATGGCAGCAGACATACCACTTGCAATTGAGCATATGCGCTATTATGCTGGCTGGGCGACGAAAATCGTTGGTCAAACAATCCCTGTTTCCGGTGATTACTTTAACTATACACGTCATGAAGCTGTTGGTGTCGTTGGTCAAATTATCCCTTGGAACTTTCCACTTCTTATGGCAATGTGGAAAATGGGAGCAGCGCTTGCTACAGGATGTACAATCGTTTTAAAACCTGCAGAACAAACTCCACTATCTGCCTTATACTTAGCTGAATTAATTGAAGAAGCTGGATTCCCGAAAGGTGTTATTAATATCGTTCCTGGATTCGGTGAATCAGCTGGACAAGCTCTTGTTAATCATCCACTCGTTGATAAAATTGCATTTACTGGCTCTACTCCAGTCGGTAAGCAAATTATGCGCCAAGCATCTGAAACATTAAAGCGCGTTACACTTGAGTTAGGCGGTAAATCACCAAATATCATCTTGCCAGATGCTGATTTATCTCGCGCGATTCCTGGTGCACTTTCTGGTGTTATGTTTAACCAAGGACAAGTATGCTCTGCTGGATCACGTTTATTTGTTCCGAAGAAAATGTATGATAATGTCATGGCTGACCTTGTCCTTTACTCTAAAAAATTAAATCAAGGTGCTGGCTTAAGTCCAGAAACTACAATCGGTCCTCTCGTTTCCGAAGAACAACAAAAACGTGTAATGGGCTACATCGAAAAAGGGATTGAAGAAGGTGCTGAAGTACTTTGCGGAGGAAGTAATCCATTTGATCAAGGCTACTTCGTTTCTCCTACAGTATTCGCTGACGTAAATGATGAAATGACGATTGCAAAAGAAGAAATTTTCGGTCCAGTTATTTCTGCTATACCGTTTAACGATATTGATGAAGTAATTGAACGTGCAAATAAATCACAATTCGGCTTAGCAGCTGGTGTGTGGACAGAAAATGTTAAAACAGCACACTACGTTGCAAGTAAAGTACGTGCTGGTACAGTATGGGTAAACTGTTATAACGTCTTTGATGCAGCATCTCCATTTGGAGGATTTAAACAATCCGGTCTTGGTCGTGAAATGGGATCTTATGCATTAAATAACTATACAGAAGTGAAGAGCGTTTGGCTTAACTTAAATTAAAGAGAAAGAACCTGACCTATCCGGTCAGGTTCTTTTCATTATGTATGTCTTTAAACTTGCAGTCCCCCGCTCACATTTAATACTTCTCCTGTAATATAGGATGCGTATTCTGATGCTAAGAAGGCAGCTGCGTTCGCAATATCTTCTGGCGTTCCAATTCTACCAACCGGAATCGCGCCGACCATCTTTTCTTTCACTTTATCTGGTATCGTTTTTGTCATATCTGTATCCATAAATCCTGGGCAAATCGCATTACACGTAATACCGAAATTTCCAACTTCTTTCGCTGCCGTTTTCGTTAAACCTACAACGCCTGCCTTCGTAGCTGCATAGTTTGCTTGACCTATGTTTCCTTCTCTACTAATTGAAGATATATTAATAATACGTCCATACCCTTGTTGTCTCATGTAAAGCAGCGCTGGTTGCATACAATAAAAAACTCCAGTTAAGTTCACTTGTAATACTTGTTCCCAAGCAGACTTCTCCATTTTATGTAACATTGCATCCCTTGTAATCCCAGCGTTATTCACCAAAATATGTAATGTTCCGAATTTTTGAACCGCATATTCAATTAGCGACTTTGCTTCATTTTGATTACTCACATCACATCGATATAAGCTCACTTCATATCCTTCATCCAAGAACTCACGTGTCGTTTTTTGTAATTTCTCTTCATTTACATCGCTAATTAATACTTTCGCCCCTAGTTTTGCATACACCCTTGCAATCTCTTTTCCAATTCCCTGTGCAGCTCCTGTTACAACAGCTGTTTTCCCATTTAAAAACTCCATCCCTATCCCCCATTTCTATTACTTATACTGTATATTTCGGCTTTTTCCTTTCCAATTCCTCTTTGCATAAAAAAGTCTATTTGTGTCAAACTAACTTTGCAACGTCGCATAAAGTGAAACTTTAATCAGTGGGGGTTTTCTTCCCCCCACTGATTATTAGTTGAACCAATCGGACTTTTATGGGCAGCCCGACCCCCACCTAACTTCTTTGCTTTCGCTGAATTTTGAGGTGGGGTCTTACTGCCCATTAAAGCGGGATAAAGTGCAAGGAGATTGTGTCGAATGAACAAAAAAAATTTCAAACAAAACAAAGCTACTGATGGCATTGATGTAGAGTTCTCTCGTGAACTTGCTGACCACAATGACTTAGAAGCAAACGCACGTGCAAATGCCGCTGATGCACGTCAAAAACGCCAGTCAACAGAAAAATAAGGAAGCACAACCTTATTCTTTTCAACAGGGACCTACTACCGGGCAAAATAAACCGAGAGATATCTCTCGGTTTATTTTCTATATTTTTTTATATAATGTGCCAAAGTAAGTAAGGGATATATATGGGCGTAGCTATGATATCTAATATAAAACGCACCTGGTAAACCTGTTCCAGTAGGATATCTTTCATTCACATAAGGATTCGAAAGCAAATATGAAACACCTTTTCGAATAGCTGGCGTTTCTGTATCATAGTAAGAAATGAGAGCATCTAACGCCCATGCAGTTTGGGATGGTGTACTAAATGGTAAAGTAACGAACCTTTTCTCCACACTACTGTGGCATGATTCTCCCCAACCACCATCTTCATGCTGTATATGTTCAAGCCATAAAGATGCTCGTTTCAATGAAGGATTGCTAGACGGAATTCCGAGTGACCGTAAACCTGTCATAACAGCCCACGTACCATATATATAACAAATCCCCCATTTCCCATACCATGATCCATTTTCCTCTTGTGCATTCATTAACCAATTTATCGCACTTTGTTTTTGTTTCTCAGGTAATTCATTTTGCGTATATGTCCCAAAAAGCTCTAACACTCTTCCTGTAATATCTGGTGTGGAAGGATCTGTAATCATATCACTTGCATTTTCGATTGGTATATTTGCTAATAATTTGCTCGTCACACCTTTTTCAAACGCTCCCCAGCCCCCATCATTATTTTGTAATCCTTTAACCCAATCAATCCCTTTCTGCCAAGCATTATTTACCTTTTCATTCTCTCTACTTCTTGCCAACACTCTTAGTACAGCGGTTGTATCATCAACATCTGGAACTGTCGTATTTACATCCGAAAAACCCCAACCGCCAGGAGTAAGTGCGGGAGCATGTACGCTCCAATCAGCTTTTTTTGTATGCTGTTTTTTTAATAAATATGTTATTGTCTGTTGAATCATCTTGTGATCTTTCGGAACGTGTGCCTCTTGTAACGCATAGCTGAGTAAAGCCGTATCCCATACAGTTGAAGGAGAGTTTTGCAAGTGACTCCCTCTTTCCATCTTCCATATATAAGATGTTATCCCAGCTATAGCCTTTTGAATCAGTGATGATTGAAGCGAATGCCCTAACGCAAGTAAAGCATAAATCATATAAAACGAGGCAGTTGCGTAACTATATAACGTTCCATTTTCATCAATACGCGCTTTCATAAATCGTTCGACTTCCTCATACCCTTTATGATGTAACGAGAGTGGATACGAGATAATTTGTTTTACATCACTTAATAACGTTTGAAACAACGGAGACCGATCCTCCCGAAACCATTCCCCGCCCCCGCCCGCAATGTGATTTAAATTTGGCAATAACTTTTTCCCTACTCGAAACCTTTTATTTAAACACAGCATCATCGGAATTAAATGGATACGTGCTGAACTACTCAATTCAAATATACTGAGGGGGGAATCATTTTGTAGAAACATGATTGGTGTTGGTACATGAAAGAGTGAAGGATATTCATATTCTCCATGAATTGCTAATAAAAACTTTGTCATAAAATGAGCACGCGCCACGCCTCCGCGTTCCTTAATAAAATTTTCCGCTCGCTTCATATTCGCATCTTCTTTTGTATATTTTTGCGAAGCAAGTAAGGCAGCATAAGATTGAATGGTAGCTGATAAATTACCTCCCACTTCATCTTCATACAATTTCCACGTTCCTTCATTTGTTTGAAGTGATGCTAACCTTTTTACAAACGGTTCTATCTCTTTATCTCTACCTAATAATTTTAATAAAAAAATCATATGGCAATCTGTTAATGGAGCTCCTTCAAAACAAAATCGCCACGTACCATCTTGCCGTTGCATCGTTTGAAGTGCAGTTGCTCTTCTCGCTATTTCTTCATGCACTTTTTCATATAATAACAAGTTACTCACCCACCCTTTCGAAATCCGTATAACGATATTCAAGAAAGTAGCTGAATATGTATGAATACAAAGAAAAGCAGAACATATAAGATGCTCTGCTTATAAACAATATCCTACTCCGACAATAATCCCTAATAAAGCACCAACTACTACTTCATACGGCGTATGCCCGACAAGTTCATTTAACTTCTTATATTCTGTTTGTCTACCGTGAAAAAACTCATTCAATATTTTCGCCTGTTTACTTACTGCCAGCCTTACTCCTGAAGCGTCATACATAACTATAATGGCAAAAATAGCAGCAATTGCAAATAAAGTACTTTCCACACCTTCCACAACGCCAACACCTGTCGCCAGTGCTGTAACAGTTGAAGCATGAGAACTTGGCATCCCACCTGAAGCGAAAAACTTTGCAAAATCAAATTCGCCCGTTTTAAATAATTTAAAGACTACTTTCGTTAATTGTGCTAAAAACCATGAAATTACAGCGGCCATAAGCGGATCGTTATGTAAAATCGTTTCCACGTTCTCAGCTCCCTACTAGCTATAATGGAAATCCTATAGTATCAGTATAAAGAAAAATGCGTAGAAAATACTACGCATTACGATACTTTTGCTGATTTATTTTTTATAAATTTCGGTTGTTTCTGCACTAAGAACTTTGTTTTCGCTACCGAGAATACAACTAATGCAACCCATATACAGAAAAATGCAATCATATGAGTAGATGTGAAATGTTCACCAAATACGAATACACCTAAAATCAAACTAATTGTTGGTGCAATATATTGTAAAAACCCTACCATATAAAGCGGAATAAGTTGGGCTCCTTTTGCAAAATAAAAAAGTGGCAATGCTGTAACAATGCCCGCCCCTATTAATAGTAATATCGATAACATTGAAATCGAGCCAAATGAGCCGAAACCATGTACTCCTGTCATTACTAAATAAATAATCGCAAACGGCGTCACTAACATCGTTTCCATCGTAAGTCCAATTGTCGCATCATAGTTTAACAATTTTTTCGTTAATCCATATAATCCAAATGAAAGGGCAAGTGATAAAGAAACCCATGGAATAGCCCCGAAACGTACTGTTAAAATGATAACCCCTACTCCAGCTAAACCAACTGCAACGTATTGCCAAAAGTTTAACTTTTCCTTTAAAACGACTGTACCAAGTAAAATACTAATAAGCGGATTAATATAATAGCCAAGACTTGCTTCAATGACATGATTATGATTAACGGCCCATATGTAGACAAACCAGTTTCCGCTAATCAAGACTGAAGCTATTGTTAACGACATTAATAATTTAGGTCGTTTAAAAAGATTCACGAACTCTCCAATAAACTGACGAAATCTCTTCGTAACACCTAATACGATTAACATAAACACGAATGCCCAAACGATGCGGTGTGCTAATATTTCATCTGCTGGGACTTCCTCAACCCATTTCCAATAGATTGGTAGTATTCCCCACATCGTATACGCACCAGCCGCATATATAATCCCTTTTTTTTGCTCTGCTGATTGACTCCCCATCTTCCTTTTTCTCCTCTTCTCATTTTTTCTCTATTATACGTTCCCACGTGCTCACTTTACCAATAATCAATCTGCATTTCTTTCGACATTTCTCATGCAACGAATAATAAACATACCGTTATTACAACAAGTAACGGTATGCCGAAAACAAATTTCTTTTTATGAGTTTTATGATGAAACATATACATACCAATCCAAGCTCCAACTGCTCCCCCAGCTGCTGCTGATAAAAACAACGTACTTTCTGGCGTTCTCCACTGTTTCTTCTTCGCTTTTCGTTTATCAAGCCCCATAAGGCTAAAAGCTATAACGTTAATCATAATAAAATAAATCCATTTCATCGCTTTCTCCCCCTATGAAAAATTCGCTTAATGGTAACATGAAAAAACGATGGAAACAACTGAAGAACACTTTTTATTAATTCTTTACCTTCATATTTACATAGCCAATCAAAAGACTAATTATAGCTATTAAATAGAAAGATGTTATGGGCAAGATCCTTATATTTCATTCCCTTCACCCACTACTATAGCATCGAAAAAACTTCTCTCAATCACTTTTTCATCAAAGTGAAGAACTACAATTAGCCCTACATATAAAGAAACGAAATTTAAAAACCATTCCCCATTATCATCCTTATTAGCTAAACATTAAATATCTCTTGAAATTGCATACGCTCGTCTATAGCAACAATCGGTCGCACGCCAAAATATTTCAATACAAGATGTAGGTTTAGCTGTACGGATAATGATAAAATATATTTTAATAGCTTCTTATAATGAGCAACATTTTTTTGACTATATAACTTCACAAGCTCTTGATGTAAAGTAGAAATCGATAATTCTTCACCAGTCATTTTTGTTGCTTCTATCGTTTCAATCATCTTCTTCATATTCATTACATTTACCCCTCCTGTTACAAAACAAAAGCCAAAGCGTATTTATTTTATAATCAGCAATAATTGAGTATTTCTCGTCTCTCTTTCTTCTTCACTAACTAAGTCATACTTTTTTAGAAGATGAAAGACATCATTTAATATTTCCTGTGAATGATTACCTTGCAAAAATCCCTTTACCTCTTTAAAAATCACTTCCGATAAAAAACTCTTTTGGCTCTCAAGCTTATTCATTACATCTTCAATAGAATGATCGATATTACACGCCATAAAAAATTCCTCCTCTATCCTTTATAAATAATATCTTCTGCTAACGATGTAAACACTTCTCCAACAAGAGAATCTTCATCATATACAGATGAATCGCTATTTTCTTCACGTTTTGCAAAAGGTACTTGTGCGATTACTTCTGTTTGCAATTGTTCTGCTAACATTTCCCCGCCGCCTTTTCCGAACAGATAATTTTTCGATCCATCTTGTTCTTCATAATAAGCCATGTTTTCCACAATACCTAAAATCTCGTGTTTCGTATGTTTTGCCATTACGCCTACTCTAGATGCTACGAATGAAGCTACATTATGTGGTGTTGTAACAATAATTTCTTTCGCCTGCGGAATCATTGCTGCAACATCAATAGCAACATCTCCTGTACCAGGTGGTAAATCAAGAAGTAAATAATCTAATTCTCCCCAGTGCGTATTCGCAAGAAAATTTTGAATCCATTTATTTAACATCGGTCCGCGCCACATAACCGGATTATTTCCTTCTGTAAAAAATCCCATAGACATAATTTTAACACCGTGACTAATAACTGGAATTGCTGTTTGATCAATCATCGTTGGTTTTTGATTCGTTTCCATCATAGCTGGAATGCTAAAACCATATATATCTGCATCTAATATCCCCACTTTTTTGCCCATACGAGCTAAAGCTGTTGCAAGATTAATTGTTACAGTTGATTTTCCGACTCCACCTTTTCCGCTCGTTACAGTAAGAAATTGTACTCCTGAATCAGGACGAAGCATGCTTGGCATACCAGTTTCTGTTCTACTATTTTTCTTTAACTTTTCTGTTAGCGCAGCTCGTTCTTCTTGTGTCATAGAACCAAACGTCAAATCTACTTTAGATGCACCTATTGCATGCAGAGACTCTTCCACATCTTGTTGAATTTTTGCTTTTAACGGACAACCTTGAATCGTTAGCACTACTTCAAGTTTAACCTCTGTTCCATTCATTTGTATATTTCTAACCATGTTTAACTCTACAATACTTTTGTGTAAATCTGGATCCTCTACATGTTTTAACGCATTCATTATTTGTTCTTGAGTAAGCATAGAACTCATCCCTTCTCGTATTCTAATTTATCCGACTTTAACTAATAATCAGTGGGGGATGAAGACCCCCCCCCACTGATTAAAGTTTCACTTTATATACAACATCTTCTTGTCATTGCGAGAAACACTTATTATCCACCACTAACAGGCGGGATAAATGCGACGATATCTCCAGCTTGTATCATCTCGTCATTCGTTACAAACTCTTCATTAACAGCCACCATCACTCTATCAAGCGATTGTAAACTATAGTTTGCTTTGAGCCATTCTTTTAATTGCTGCACTGTCATTTCTTGTTTTTCTGAAATTACGAATCGATCTAATCCGACTTCCTCACGCAAATTTGCAAACAGTAAAATTGTAATCATTTTCTCATTCTTCCTTCTTCGGTTTTCCTGCTGGATATGGTGTATTTTCAAGTTGATCGCCAATCCACATCGTCCCATCTTCCCAAAATTCTTTTTTCCATATTGGGACGATTCGCTTTATACGTTCAATTGCGTATTCATTCGCTTCATAAGCTACTTTACGATGCGGTGATGAAACTGCAATGACTACCGCAATATCCATTATTTCTAGCCGGCCTACTCGGTGAGTAATTGCTACTTTTGCATCCGGCCATCTTTCACTAATTTCTTCACCAATTCTCATAAGTTGCTTTACTGCCATTGGTTTATATGCTTCATACTCTAAATGTAGCGTTCGTTTTCCTTTTGTTAATTCTCTCACTGTACCAATAAAAGTTGTAATCGCACCTGCGTCTCTTCTTGCAACCTTATTTGTTACTTCTTCAACTACAATCGGTATATCTACAATTTCAAATAGCACTTGTCCCATTAGAATCACCTCTCACTTTATAAAATGTCCAAGGCCATTCACTACCTTCGTTATCTTCCAACAAGAGAACATCTACGAACATATCTTTTTTATACCCTCTCGTACCACCTGGAAGTACAATAAATATATTTGTCTCTGCTAGAGAAGAAACTGAGCTAGATTTATCAAACCCTGACGGATAAGCGATTAACTGCCCTTCGTTATATGTTAGTTTTCCTCGTACAAATCTTGTAAATGGATTTGGCTTTAGAAAGTCTTCTCCTAATAACGCTTTTTCTCTTTTTACATGTGCTTTTTCACTAAACATATACGTCCGAATACAAGGTCTTACAAATAATTCAAACCCTACGTAACAAGCAGATGGATTTCCTGATAATCCAAATAATAACTTGCCATTTAATTGCGCTACAGTCGTAACACTTCCTGGCCTCATTGCAACTTTATTGAAAAGAACTGATGCACCTAATTTTTCATATATAGCTGGCAAATAATCGTAATCCCCTACTGATACACCACCTGTTGTAATGAGCATATCCACTTGGCTTAATGCTTCTTTTACAGCCGTAAAACACGTATAAAAATCATCGCTAAACTTCCCAAAATATTTTACTCTTCCGCCTGCTCTTCGGATTTGAGACAATATCATATACGTATTACTATTTCGGATTTTCCCTGGCTGTAATGAATCGTTTACATCCAGTAATTCACTGCCAGTCGCTAATAGTCCAACTACAGGCTTTCTCGCAACTGGCACCTCGCTATACCCGAACGTAGCAAGAAGAGCTGAAATACCTGGATTAATGTATGTTCCTTTCTTTGCAAGAACCGTTCCTTTACGAGCATCTTCACCTTGAAAAGAAATATTATCGCCCGTTTTGAATGACCGTTTCAATTCCATATACTTACTGCCAGCCTCCTCATATTGACGAGTCAGCTCTAGCATAACAACTGCATCACATCCACTCGGAATCTGTGCTCCCGTCATAATTCGAACTGCTTGAAACGGACCTACTTTCTCATCGAATAGCGATCCTGCACCAATTTCACCCACTACTTCAAATACAATTGGCGTTTCATAACTTGCTAAATTCGTATCTTCTGCTCTAATAGCAAACCCGTCATACGGTGAACGATTAAATGACGGCACATCATGGTCAGCTACTAAATCCTCTGCTAATATACGTCCGTAAGCTAATTCAATAGGTAGTAGCTCCTTTAAGCCGTTATGAGCAAATCCCATCACTTTACGAACAGCCTCTTCAACTGTGATTGGTACTCTTCTTTCCATTGTTGACAACCCTTTCTATTAGCCGAATACGCGATAATATAGTTGTTTCGCTTTCGAAATATCATTTGTGCCATGAATAAAAACACGACCATCCCGAAAAACAACGATGCGGTACTCATCTAATTGGCAAGATAGTAAATACGGATTCCGATCTACTTCCCCCACTTTTTTTAATACTTTTTCTATATCATCAAAATTGTATTTTCTATTGTCTACTGGTCTAATTTGAACTGTATTTCTTCCGCATAAAGCAGCTACCTTCGTTTGATTTTCGTATAATAAATAAGGATAAATGCGATTCAAACCGCATGAAGAGCAATTGTCTGTCTTGATTTTCCCTAGTTTTATAAAATGGTTTTGATTACTCCATATATCAAATATGAAAAATGTTTTTCTAATTGCTGCAAAATCTTCTACTAAAATTTTGAGTGCTTCCGCCACTTGATATGCTGCGACGATTTGTACAGTCGGGCTAATAATTCCAGCTGTATCACACGTCACACCTGTAACTGGAACGTTCTTCAGCACACAATGTAAACAAGGTGTCTCTTGCGGAATAATTGTACAACTCATACCGTACGAGCCAACGCAAGAACCATATACCCACGGGATATTATGTTTTTGTGATAAGTCATTTATTATAAATCGGATATCGAAATTATCTGTTGCATCAATGATTACATCGACATTTTCTAATAGCCCTTCCAAGTTTTCTACACACGCATCCATTACGAAAGCATGTATTTGTACTTCCGAATTAAGTTTTTCTAGCCGATTTTTAGCAGCGATTGCTTTTGGCAATTTCTCTCTTGCATCTTGTTCAGAGTACAATTGTTGCCTTTGTAAATTACTCCATTCAACGTAATCACGATCTATGATCGTCAACTTGCCAATACCTGCACGTACGAAACTTTCGGCACTTGCACTTCCTAATGCGCCTACTCCTACAATTAACACATGTTTATTTCGAATTTTTTCTTGCCCTCTACTCCCAATTGGTTTAAACAAATGTTGTCGTGAATACCGCTCAGCCATTACATACCCTTCCTCTCACGAACTCTATTTCATATTAGAATGTTGTTTTTGATAACAAGCAAAGTACGCAAATCCAACAAAACCAGCTCCGCCAATTACATTTCCGATAAAGACAGGAACAAAATTTTTAGCAAGATCCATCCATGTGAGATGACCTGCAAAAATAACTGCTGAGATGACAAACATATTTGCTACCACTTGCTGAAATCCAATCACTACAAATGCCATTATTGGAATCCAAATTCCGATTATTTTTCCGACAAAATCACTCGTCCCATAAGCGAGCCAAAGCGCCAAACAAACGAGCCAATTACACCCAATTGCTAAAATTAAAGTTCTCCCAAATGATTCGTGTAACTTGCCTTCCGCTATCGCTACTGTTTTATTTAAATAATCCCCTTCTGTTAATCCGCCAAGATGACCGAAACAATACGCTACGAAAATAGCTCCTACAAAATTCATGAAAGTAATCCAAATCCAGTTATTTAGCACACTAACCAATGTAATTTTCTTTGCATATAGCGCCATAGACAGTGACATCATATTTCCGGTAATTAATTCTCCTCCCGCTAATACAACGAGCATGAGTCCAACAGGAAAAACCGCTCCTCCTAAAACATTTACTAAACTCCCCCAGCGCTCAGGCAAATTACCTAAAACGCGAATGTTAAGTAAAAAACCGAGCGAAATAAACGCTCCTCCTAAAAAACCGAGAATAAGCATTGCTGGCAAGGTCTGACTTACTTTTTGAACACCGGCCTCAATGACAAGCTCAGCAATTTGTTCCGGTTTATGAAATGCCATTACTAATTCCTCCATTTTCTCCAAATAAAAAAGCAGCTTCAAAAAACCTCCTCAAAATAAAGGTTTTTGAATGCTGCTTAATTTCTCTGCACATCTTTTACAGAGATATCAATCACCACTTTTACTATAAAATAGAAAATCTACAATTCTTGTACACCTTCCATTTTTCACTTTTATGTCAACTTTATATTAACCACCGATATGTGACATTTCAATTTTAGGCATAGCTTTTTTATTACTATTACTTAACCGTTCATCTGAATAACGATCTTCTCGGTTGTTCCATATGTCGCGTACGACATCTGTTATTTCCTCGTCAGTGTAGTCAGATCGAAGCAGTTCTCTCAAGTCATTTCCTTTAGAAGCGAATAAACAAGTATATAATTTTCCTTCTGCAGAAATACGAGCTCTCGTACATGAAGAGCAGAAAGAATCTGTTACTGATGAAATAATACCTATTTCTTCATCACTTCCAATATAACGATAGCGAGTCGCAACCTCTCCTGCATAATTCGCTTCTATTCGTTCTAATGGCATAACTTGATGAATCGTATCTACTATTTCCTGTTTAGAGACAACCTCTTTTAAATCCCAACCGTTATAATTTCCAACGTCCATATACTCAATAAAACGAAGAATATGCTTGTTTTCCTTAAAGTATTGTGCCATCTGCAAGATGTCCTGTTCGTTTTTTCCCTTTTGAACGACCATGTTTATTTTAATTTTCATACCGACTTCAGCTGCAGCTTGTATTCCTTCCAGAACCCTTTGTACTTTGCTTCTATTACCATTTAAATAGAAAAACCGCTCTTCTTCTAAAGAATCTAAACTAACTGTCACACGTGATAAACCCGCCTTATATAAATCAGGAGCAAACTTTTTAAGTAACGATCCATTAGTTGTTAAACCGATATCCTCCACACCATCTATTTTATTCAGGCGCTCGATAAGCTGCGGAAGACCTCTTCGAAGTAACGGTTCTCCGCCTGTAATCCGTAATTTTCTAACACCTAAAGAAACGAAAATACGCGTTATCCTTTCAATTTCATCAAAAGATAAAATTTTATCATTAGACAAAAACGAGTAATCAGGACCAAATATTTCTTCTGGCATACAATATCGACAGCGAAAATTACAGCGATCAGTAACTGAAATACGTAAATCCTTTAACGGACGTTGTAGTTTGTCTAATGTGACAGATTTCATATTTATTGCCTCGCTTTTACTTATTTTATATTTAAAACACGCTCCGGATGCGTATATACATTTAAGGATTCATTCCGAATAAACCCTATCGTAGTAATGCCTAATTCTTCTGCTAGCTGCAAAGCTAACTCAGTTGGAGCTGATTTTGACAATATAATTTCACAACCAATTTTTGCAACCTTCAATAGTATTTCCGAAGAAATACGACCACTAAAAACAATGATTTTATCTCTTATAGAAATATTATTTTTTAAGCAATAACCGTAAATTTTATCTAACGCATTATGTCTACCGATATCCATTCGACTTAAAATAATACCATTCACATTGCACAAAGATGCATTATGAACGCCGCCTGTATGATGAAATGTCTCTGCAGATTGTTGCATTTCTTTCATTAATCGAAAACAGTCTTCTGCAGCAACCTGTACATGAACGCCATTCATTTTCTTTGCGCTTAATGCATCATTTGCAAAAACAAACCCTTGTCTACTCATGCCACAGCATGAAGTAATATAGCGTTTATTTTGCATTTGTTCGTAATACGGATTTACTTTTGTCGTCGTGACATGTACAAATCCTTCTTTCTCTTGTACCCATATGTCATCAATATCTTCATACTTCCGAATAATTCCTTCAGATGCTAGGAAGCCTATTACCATATCTTCTATATATTCTGGAGTACTAACCATTGTAACAAACTCCTGTCCGTTCATTTTAATCGTGACTGGAAACTCTGTTACAATGCTGTCCTCTATATGCTTAAACGCCCCTTGTTCATAACGAAAGATTTCTCTTTCTATCTGTATCGGTTTCACGATCAGTATCCTTCTCTCACGTTATATTTTTATCAAAAACAAATACCGAAACTGCAATATCTTCTTCTACTTTCATATCTGAAAACAAATTCACTAATTTCGCTCCAACAAGTTCCTCCAAATGTTCACGGGAATTCGCAGCATACACTTCTTGAATCATTTTCGTTCTAGCCATATGAACCATCTCCGCACCGTCCATCGTACTTGAAATGAATTTTTCAGTAGGTGTTAAGTTTCCGTAAAGAGTCGCAATCGCCATATTTTCAGCAAAAACAGTATGAATTCGTTCTGGCCCTTTTCCGAAAAGTTCCTTTCGAAGTTTTCGAATCATATCATTAAATTCATGTACTTTTTTTGACATACAATTATACCTCCCAAAAAACCTCATTTTACTTTATTATATATTTTACCAAAATGAGCCTTCCGCCCAAACTATTTCGTACAAACATTTGGGCGAAAAGGTTCACTTCATGAAGTTTATTCTTCTTTTAATCCTTTTCCCATACCTTTTAAGAAATGAAGCCCAAACCCGATAGCACGGTTAATATCTGGGTCTTTCAAGACTTTCATAAGATCAAATACCCCTACTTTTTTATTACTCTCTAGATGTTCATTACCTCTTTCTAGCCCTACTAATAAGCTACCTATAAGCTTTTTCGTAAGCTCCGGATCAAGTTCTGTTAAAGCACCCGCAGCCCCCATCATATTATTAATTAAATTTGTAACAGGCTCACGAGTCACTTGGCCAAGAACAATTTTTGCGATTGGTTCTTTCGCCTTTAGCACAGAATTAGCTGCTTCTAACATGCCAATATCATTCAATTCCCCTACTATGTTAAACATTTGATTTAGAGCGTCTTCATTATTAGCTAGAAGTTCTTTTAAATCGTCTAATTTTTTCTGTTTTATTTCCTCCTCAGTTAATTCTTGTTTTTGAATCATTTTTATAGGTGCAGCCATATTTTTCTCCTCCTACTTATCCGTTAAATGCACATACCCTGGACGTGCCCACTTACGATGTACCTCAATACCAGATTGAGGATGACGTTTTTTATTACGCGGATTCGCTTTTGGCATCGGATTTTCACCCTCAACTTCCAGCACTTCCATACGCACTTTCGTCTGTTTATAAGCAGGTGTGTTCGTACGCGTATCAACGGCAGGACCTGTTAAGAAATTAATTGCTGTTTCATTATCTGTAGAGTTCATCGGTAAATATAACTCATTCGCTTTTACACGGTCTGTTACAAGTGCACGTAATTTTAACGCTCCAAACGGAGAGACAAGACGAACTAATGAACCTGTTTTCACTCCACGTTCTTTTGCAAGTGCTGGAGAAACTTCAACGAAAACGCCAGGCACTTTCGTTTGAATACCTGTTGATTTATTTGTCATATTCCCTTCATGGAAGTGCTCAAGCATACGACCATTGTTAATATGAAGGTCGAACTCAGCTGGGAATTCAGCTGGGCGCACCCAGTCAGCAATCGCAAAACGAGCTTTTTTATCTGGGAAGTTAAATCCATCTTGGAAAAGAAGCGGTGTATTCGTGCCGTCAAAACTTCCCCAATGGAAACTATTCCATCCTTCAAGCACTTCATAGTTTGCTTGTGAGAATAGTGGTGATAAACTTGCCATTTCAGCAAAGATTTCACTTGGATGGCTATAATTCCAGTTTGCACCTAATTTATTCGCAACTTCCTGCACAATCCACCAGTCTGGCTTCGCATCTCCAAGCGTAGGAAGAACTTGATATAGTCTTTGAACACGACGCTCTGTATTTGTGAACGTACCTTCTTTTTCAAGAGATGGCGCTGCTGGTAATACAACATCTGCATATTGAGCCGTTTTAGATAAGAAAACATCTTGCACAACGAAGAAATCAAGGCTTGATAATACTTCATGTACATGATTCGCATTCGAGTCTACAAGAGCCATGTCTTCTCCGACAAGATACATAGCTTTCATTTTCCCTTCGTCAATCGCGTGAAGCATTTCAATATTATTCAGACCTGGTTCACTATTAATTTTCACTCCGTAAGCCATTTCAAATTTCGCACGTTCCATATCGTTCGTAACGTGCTGATATCCAGGAAGCCATCCTGGTAAAGTACCCATATCACAAGCACCTTGTACGTTATTATGACCTCGAAGCGGATATGCACCAGCACCTGGACGACGATAATTACCTGTAGCAAGAAGTAAGTTTGAAATCGCAGCGGAAGTATCAGATCCACCTGTATTTTGCGTTACACCCATTCCCCAAAGGATACATGTACCATCTGCATCACGAATCATTTCAGCCATTTGAATCATTGTTTCTTTTGAAATACCAGTCATTTTTTCTGCATATTCAAGTGTATATTCTGCAAGGCTCTCTTTGAAATCTTCAAAGAAATTTACATTCTCATCAATAAATCGTTGATTGTGCCAGTCTTGATCAATCATATATTTCGTAACAGCCATTAACCATACTTGATCTGTTCCTTGTTTTGGACTAATAAAGACATCTGAACGCTCTGCCATTTCTGTTTTACGAAGATCAGCTACAATTAATTTTTGTCCGTGTAATTTATGTGCACGTTTAATACGTGTAGCTAAAACAGGATGACCTTCTGTCGGATTACAACCTACAATAATAACAAGACCAGATTGTGCAATATCTTTAATCGTTCCAGCATCTCCGCCCATACCAATTGTACGGAATAATCCGTCTGTCGCTGGTGATTGACAATAACGTGAGCAGTTATCAATATTATTCGTTTCAAATACTTGTCGAGCTAATTTTTGAATCACATAATTATCTTCATTCGTAATTTTAGATGAAGAAATAAAACCGATAGCATCTTTACCGTACTCTTCTTTAATCGATCCTAATTTACTTGCAACTACATTCAACGCTTCTTCCCATGTTGATTCAACAAACGTTCCATTTTTACGAATTAAAGGTTTCGTAATTCGTTCTTTAGAATTTACGAAATCCCAACCAAATTTTCCTTTTACACAAGTAGAAATTGCGTTAACTGGTGCATCAGAAGAAGGTTGTACTTTAAGAATTTTACGCCCTTTCGTCCACACTTCAAATGAACAACCTACACCACAAAATGTACATACTGTTTTCGTTTTCTTCGTACGAGTATCACGCATGGCCGCTTCCACTTCTGATACCGCAAAAATACCGCTATATCCAGGCTCTACTTCTTTAATTAAATCTACCATCGGTTCAAGAATATCTGGCTTTAGTCCCGTCATAAATCCAGCTTCACCGAGCATCGTTTTCTCCATTAAAGCGTTACAAGGACAAATGGTTACACATTGACCACAACTAACGCATGAAGAATCATTAATATTTACTCCTTCATCCCAAATCACTCGTGGGCGTTCCGCTTCCCAGTCTATCGATAATGTTTCATTTACTTGTAAGTTTTGACACACCTCTACACATTGACCACATGCAATACATTGATTCGGGTCATAACGATAAAACGGATGCGTCATATCAACTTCACTTACATCTACTTTCGGTTCATAAGGATATTTTTGATGTTCAATTTCCATTAATTCTGCTGTATTATGCAGTTTACAGTTCCCATTGTTGTTGTCACATACTGTACAGTATAATAAATGATTTTCTAATAACCGATCCATCGCCTCTGTTTGTGCTTCTTTCGCACGAGTAGAGTTACGTTCAATGTTCATACCTTCTGTCGCTACTGTCGAACAAGAGCGCATTAACTTTCCGTCAACTTCTACAATACAAGTGTCACATGTTTGAATAGGATCTACTTCTGGCACATAACAAATTTGCGGATGTTCAATCCCGTTCTCATTTATAACACCCAATATCGTTGAACCGGGCTCCGCTGTATACTTTTTTCCGTCAATTGTAATATGAACCATGTTGTTATTCATGGTCTTTCCCCCTTTTTGAGAATAAAAAAACTCCACCACGAAAATATACGCACCACATTTCGGCACGTTATTATCATGGTGGAGTAGTTTATTAGCACATCTTGCTAAAATACCAATCCATTTATTCATAAATAAAACGATAGAGTCATAACAGGTCATATCACGATTCCATCTTTAACACTATAATTATAGCGTTAAAGTTAAAAATATACAATATAAAATTTAAACTACGCATATGTCCGTATGGAACTATCCATAATAACCCATATAAAGTGAAACTTTAATCAGCCCTCACCAATCGGGATAAAACATAACAAGGAGTAAGCAAACAAATGGGGTCTTTTAATAAATGGATTCGTGGTGAAAAATCTTTTTCTACCCAAGAGCAAGCTGATCACACATTAAATAAATCTATTTCTTCTTCCCTTTCCCTTAATTTAAAGCACTTGTCCAAACTGTTTAGCGGTATTCCAGAATTAATAACACGCAATTTTCCATTAAAAAACGGACAGGAAGCTGCACTTATATATATGGAAGGACTTGTAGACAAAACTGTTATTAACGTAAACATCCTTCGTCCTCTCTTATTTAAAGAGTGGAATGAAGACGATTTTTGGGAAGCCTCTGTTTCTATCGGAAATATTAAAAAGATTGAGCAGTGGACAGACATTGAACAATCTCTTTTACACGGCAAAAGTATTTTATTTATAAACGGACAATTATCCGCTTTAAAGCTTGATACGCAAGCGGCACCAAAAAGGAGCATTGAAGAGCCTACAACAGAGAGCTCCATAAAAAGCTCACACGAAGGATTTAATGAAGTAGCGAGCGACAGCCTTGCACTTATTCGTCGATATATTCCAAATCGCGAGTTGAAAGTGAAGGAATTCACTGTTGGTGAACGAGCTACTTCAAAGGTTTTTTTGCTTTATCTAGCAGATGTTGCGGACGAAGATGTCGTAAAAGAAATGGCATCCCGTATCGAATCAGTAAAAGTGGATGCGATTCTTACTACTGGTGAATTAGAGGGGTTTGTTGAAGATAATTCCTTTACTCTCTTTCCGCAATTATCAATAACTGAACGCCCTGACACAACAGCACATCATATTCTAGATGGGCGAATTGCTGTTGTTGTAGATCGTTCACCAGGCGTATTAATAGGACCAATGACTTTTTCAGCTTTTTTTCAGACGATAGATGATTACAGCTTCAGGCCAATGATTCCATCTTTTATACGATTACTTCGTTTCACTGGATTATTTATTGCAATTTTTGCTCCTGCTCTTTATATTGCTATGATTTCCTTTCATTATGAAGTGATTCCACTTAAATTATTGTTAACGATTGGAGAATCTCGAGCTAAAATTCCTTTTCCTCCTATATTAGAAGCACTTTTGATGGAATTAGTACTTGAAATGCTCCGCGAAGCTGCAGTTCGGCTTCCTGGTCCCGTTGGACAAACCATTGGCGTCGTAGGAGGGATTGTTATCGGACAAGCTGCAGTTCAAGCAGGAATAGTAAGTAATGTCATGGTTATCGTCGTATCTATTACTGCAGTCGCTTCTTTCATCATCCCTAATCTAGAAATGTCTGCAGGAATTCGACTTCTTCGCTTCCCAATGATGATAATTGCCTCTTTATTTGGTGTCATTGGTATTATGGTTGGGATGGCAATCATTATTATTCATATACTTTCTATGGAATCTCTCGGTGTTCCTTATGGTAGTCCTTTTTCTCCGTTATTTGCTTCGGATTTAAAAGATATTCTTATACGTTTACCATGGAAAATAATGAAGAAGCGCCCACTATCCCTTAACTTAAAACAAGAGAATCGACAACGCGATATAGAAGGAACGGAGGAAGAGAAGTGACAAAGCGTGCAAAGAGGGAGATTAGTTTATTTCAATACATTTTAACGATTAGTGGTGTTCAAGTAGGATTCGGTGTCCTTACACTTCCTCGTGAAGTTGCACAAGGGGCGAATACAGATGGATGGATTTCTATTATTATTGGATGCGCTATCACTACTTTAGTCAGTTTATGTATTGTGAAAATCATGGAAAAGCACCCTGGGTATACTTTACTCGACGTGCTAACTCGTTATCTTGGGAAGTGGCTAGGAAGAGCAGGAATGATTTTTTGGATTTTATATGCTGTCCTTGCAGCTATTTCTTTAATTTTTTCCCTCTTATACGTTATTCACATTTGGATTTTACCTAGAACTCCAATGTTTTTAATTATGATTTTACTATCTATTCCCATGCTTATGCTCGCATGTAAAGGTGTTCTTATTATAAGTCGCTACGCTGTTTTCACTGTATTTTTCACACTGTGGATGCCTTTTCTATTGTTTATTCCGCTTAAAGATGGGCATTGGATTTATCTTCTTCCTCTTCTTAAAGAAGGCTGGATACCAGTTTTAAACACCGTAAAATCAACTATCATTGCGTTTCTTGGATTTGAGTTTGCATTTGTCCTTTACCCTTATTTGAATAACAAATCTTCTGCCAAAAAAGGGATTGTTATCGCAAATTTAATTACACTATTTCTTTATCTTCAAGTCACGTTCGTTTCTTTCATTTATTTTAGTCCAGACGGAATAACAAAGTTTTTATGGCCCACTCTTTCTCTTGTTACACCATTTCACTTTTCATTTCTTGAACGGTTTGAAATTATTTTTTTATCTTTTTATCTCTTCATTATTTTTGATTCTTGCATTCCTTACATTTTTACTGCTTCAGATGGAATCAATCAATTACTTAACAAAAAAGGGAGTTCCTTACCTATTTGTTTTTTATTATTCGGATGTATTGTTGTCTTATTCTTTTATATCCCTTCCTCTTACCAAATAAGTGCTTTGCGAGACTTTTGGGGAACTGCCAGTTATTTTATCGTTTTTCTGTTTCCAGTCGTATTTCTCTTATACATGACACTTTATCAGCATTGGAAAAGGAGAAGAGTTTAAATGAGGCGCTTTATTCATTTCACTATACTTTGCTTTCTCATAACCTTATTAACAGGCTGTGGAGATCGGCTAGACTTAGAAAAACAATCCATTTCATTAATTTACGGTTTTGATGCGAAAGCAAAAGGAAAATTAATTGTGTACCACGTAAACCCTATTTTTAATGAAGACGTAGAAAAAAAGTACGAAACACATGAAGCGAAAGTACGTACACCTCGAGAAGCAAAAGCAACGTTTAATAGTTCAAGTGGTGGTTTAGTATCTACAGAAAAGTTACAGCTCATTTTATTTAGCACAAATTTTTTAAAACAAGAAGGGGCTATGCCTTACCTTGATGTTTGGTATCGTGACCCTAAAAACACTGGAAACATGCGTATGGTTGCAGTAGACGGTCCAATTTCTTCCGTTATATATAATAACTTTAAAGATAAGCCTGCCCTTCCCGAGTATTTAACAGATTTAATTAATACAAACAAACTGTACAATCGGACCGTTTTTACGACATTCCATGAATTTCATAGGCAAACTTTTAATAAAGGTATAACACCTGCTATTTCAGAAATAAAAAAAGGTAAAAAAGATGTTATCGTTACCGGTTCCGCGCTATTAACTTCTCGCGGAATTTATAAAATGTCATTAAATCGTTATGAAAGCGCCCTTCTTCTTTTGTTACAAAAGAAAGCGAATACACCGGTTTCGCTTACATTGAAAATCCCTTCTACTTCAGTTGAAAGTAATAGTGATTTAAAAGATACCGATGGGGGTGATTTCGTAACAATAAATGTTCTTAGCATGAATCGTGATATCCATACAGACTATAGCGATAACCACTTCAAATTTAATGTTAAAATGGATTTAAAAATTGCTGTATCTGAACTTACATTCAATATGGATATAGACAAAGATAGAAAGAAATTAACTTCTCTTATTACAAAACAACTAAACAAAGATTTGAACGATTTAATCCACAACATTCAAAAACAGCAGCTTGATCCATTCGGATTTGGTGATTATGCGAGAGCGTTTCAATATGAAGAATGGAAAAAAGTTGCCGACGATTGGCCGAGTGCCTTTTCAAAAGCTAACGTAAAAGTAGCACCTACGATTAAAATTTTAGAAAATGGGATTATTAAATAGCAAAACACGCTACTTGTTCTTATACGTTTAAAGAACAAGTAGCGTGTTATCATTTTTATTTTGAAAATTCCTGTATAGTTACGCTTCTGTTTCCGGTTCTTCGTTTTCCACTTCTTCCAATCTTTGCTGCTCCGCAAGCTCAGCTGAAATCATTCCATAATAAATTTCTGGATACAATCCAAATATTTGATATACACTTCCTAAAAACGGCATCGGAATCCCTCTTTTCTAAAGTTGTATTGCCACTTTTAAGGATTCCCTTTTCATTCATTATACATTCGTTTTTGGCGTTTCTTCTTCATCATGAACGCTTAATAAATTTTGCCATTTTTTATAAGGCGCACTATTTGGATCTACGTATCCTTTCGCGTACGAACGATCCCACAATTGTTTAATAAACATTTCTTTCTCTTTCTTGGCAACCATATCGGCACCTGTACCGTAATAGTTTTGGAAATATAACTCAATTTCATCAAGGAATAACCTTAATAATTCATCAGAAGTTTCTTCTAAAGTTGGATCATATTTCGCTTCACGGTCATACATTAAAATCATATCTAAAATATTATGGACATGCTCTTTACGTAGCCATCTAATATCTTGAGCACCTAATACAAATGGATGTGTATATAAATGTCCACCTTGTATCATCGCCTTTTCTTGTTCTTCTTCAAATCTGGATAAGATGTTTTCATAAATGAACGGATTATGAAGTAATGCTCTGTGCAATTTATAACTTTCGCTTGAAATATTTTTCCCCATCGACTGAATTAAGAAACTACGTCCAACGCCGTTATATTGATACACGAATTGACCATCAACAGCAACTAAACTAATCCAGCGATATATATACGCGTATAGAAGAGCTCGATTACATTTATCATAATCTAACTTCGTTTGCGTTGCATTTAAGTCTGGCATGAATGCTGGTAAATGCCAATACTTATCTAAATGCGGTGTTAAACTAGATTTTTTACTATTCAACTTGTTTACACGGCGATAGTACGACTGAAAATAATCACCTTTATCATTCATAAATCCATTTGCAATATGTCCAGACGAAAGCTTAGGAAAGTCTTGTAGTGATAAACCATAATGTGCACGATAACAAATGACTTCAAATGGCGAGAAAGCTTCATTTACTGTATCTTTTTCTTTAAACATTTCTTGCATTAATTCCTCTTGCAGTTCTTTCTTTAAAGATGGATGTATGCCCCAATATTGTAATTCCCTATGATGAGAAACTTTCGGCACGAATGGACTTGCTAAATGGAACAAGTCTTCAATTTTTTCACGAACATATTCATCACGATCACGATTTTTATAATCCGCTTCTTTTCGTAATGCTTCAACGATGTTCAGCTCTAATTTATCGCGATAGCGTATTTGTAATTCATCGTAACAATAGTTTAGTATGTGCTCACGATAAAAGTCTTCTACCTTTTTCGATTGAATTTCTTCTGTTTTCGCATCCCGGCAATATTCCCCGTATAAGCTCATATAAATTTCTGCTGATATATCTTTCGGTAATACACCTAAATTTAAATGTTGTTGCATATCTTGCCATATCTTTTCTTGTAACTTCTCTTCCGCTAATACGTATACATTCGTTGGGTTTGTTTTTCCTTCAAATTCTTTGCTTCGTTTTTGAATTTCGAACAATAAATTTTCACGTGTTTCATGTAAATTATCAAAAAACCTTTCCCAATATTGAATCATTTTATTAACTGCTTGATATAGCGATTGATACACGAGTTCTAATAGCATTTCTTTACGGTATTCGTTTAATTTGTGTACGTACTGCGTTACAATATCTTCAAATTCTTTTTTAAATAAACGCTGCTGGTTATTAATCATTTTTCCAAACCAGCCTTGTTGTTGCGCAATTTCTACTCGACGTACAGCTGTTACCGTTCCATCAATGTTACTCACATTAAATTTCTTATCGTAATTTTGAATTAAATTACGCTTTTGTTCATTATTTTCATGTAGTCGATTCATTTTTTCCACTAACTGCTTTCGAATTTCATACAACATAAAACGAGCTGCTACTGGATGAACTGGATCTGTTTTCTTTAAAAACCATGTATTTAATTGATATGACTGGCCTTCAGAACCACTCGGTGAAAAACGGTCTGATTCAATCATGTCATATAAAAGTGTCGTTACATGTTCATGTACACGGCTCGGAATCGCATACGCATATAAACGAACCGCATGATCGACCCTTGCTACTTCACCTTTCATTTGTTCCGTCATTTTTAGCTTCGCAGCCGAAATTTTACACTCATGCTGCAGACGATTTAATTCCTCGTCTTTTTGTACCGTACGCTGTACATAACTCTCTACAGCTTCTAAAAACAGTTTAGATTTCGCAACACCAACCTTGCCGCCTTCTGCTCCTTCACGCGTTTCATTGTACATTTGTCTATAGAAAATATGAGCCTGCTCTGGACGAGTAGCAAGATGTTCTAAATCTTCTAAATAACTTTTCCCGCGCTCTGGCTTTTCACGCTGCATACCACGTTTTACATCTTGGTCATATCTATGCTTCTTCTCTTGAAACAATTGATCTAAATGAAGCCACGATTCATCTAAACCTTGCACGGCCCATTTTAAAGCACAATATTTTAACACATGCTCATATGGATAAATAATCTTTGCCGTTCCGGCCCCGCAATATCGCCCTTTCCCGCTTGATTCTGCTAATTGCTGAATTTGATTATCTTCCTGTGCAAAATGATTTGCAGACATCGGACTAAATAATTGTAAATAAATCGTATTTGCCATTTGCTCCATATAATCTGATAAATTATGCAGATGGTGTCCATGTAAATTTTCGTAATCGTATAAAAAACAATAATTGTACGGTAAATGGTGTTGTTTAATCGTGTGATTTGTTCTCCCATCCTCATCTACTTGATCCGGTCGATACTCTAATTCAATCGTAACCCCGCCGCGTTTGGATAGTTCTCCTGTAGAACCGAGCGTAATGGCATGTAATTCTTTTAACGAGGCATAGCCGTTTGCTTGCACCGTTTCAAACTCTTTCGCACTAACTGTTCTCGTCTTCACTAACACATCCGGCATTAGAAACGCACCACGTATTAAAATGTTGTGATGTTGCAGTTTTTTTCGAAGCATTTCACGTAAATATAATGCAATTTGTAGAAACATTCCTGAACCTGTTCCGCCCGCTAGTGATGTTACGATAATGACACGTACTCCATATTCTGTTTGATCGCTTGTAACTGGAAAAATCTTCTCGATTTCTTGCCAAAAGGACGTTAATTTATCTTCTTTCATCGCAGCACGTAACGCTAAACGGGAAATGACGCGTAACTGTCCTGCTCCTTCTGTTAATGGTTTATCAAGTATAGTTGGATCCATCGGAAACCACTCTGGAATCGTCGGATCTCCCGCAATATACTCCCTAGGTGTTTTACTAGAGCTCGTTTGCGTCTTAAACTTTCGAATATGATCGAATTTACTCAATGTATTCACATCTGTATCAAATACGTGCATTGCTACCTTTTTTCGACGCTCCTCAGGTAGTCTTTCATATATTTGATGTGTCACAGTACTACCGATTCCACCTAAACCAATTAATATTGTTGGAACTTGTAACGTCATGTGAACCACCTTCCTATTCTTGCTTGTTTGAAAAAAGGAGGGAAAAATAATACTCTCCTCTTTTCCCCATCTACTATTCACACTCGTATTTGTAAATCTCCTTACCATATCCTCTATCAATTACTAAAAGTTCATTTGGATATAGTGTCTTATGTTCCATTCCAACCTCATCCTCTGTTATAAACATCCCATCAATAATCATTCCTACTACTTGTGACTCTTTCGCTACAAATATCGATTTCGATCCTTTCTTTGCTATAAACGTAACGGATTGCACAGTCTTTCTTTCTGCTCTATACGGAATACCAAAATAATGTTTCCACCATTTATTTTTGAGTAACTCTGGCTCAGATTGATATAACCAATCTTTCGCTACCTCTTGATCCCATTCGTAATACAATAATGCTTTCCGGTGAAATCTTGGACGGACAATCCATCCTAAAACGATTATTCCTACTATTAACAGTAATAAAGTGATAGGAATAACAAACTTAAAAATAAGCGCATACTTTTCATAAAACGGCGCATTTTGAATATGGAGTGTTATATCTTTCTTTACTTTTGGTAATTTTGAATCCTGCACTACGATGGTAGCTTCTACGGTGCCAGTATCTGTAAAATTGAATGTGTCGGAGTAATGCGGTCGAGGATAAATGTAAATTTGATTACCATGCTGTTTTATTTCATAGTTGATTGATTGTTTAGATGTGACACCAGTAGATTTTAATAGTTTTTTTACAGCCTCTTCTGTCATCGGCTTATCATCTAACTGTGGTTGTATAATAAATGGTTTACTATTCTCTAAACTTGTTACTTTTTCTTCATAATCTTTCGTGACAGTTTGAAGTGATAATTTAGGCTTTTTCGTTGTTTCGATTTTAAATTCTTTCGTCTGTCTGTAAAACCCCTTTATGTTCATATGAACTTTCCCGCGTACTAAACCTTTATCAATCTTCATTTCGTAGTAAAACACATGTTTTTTATCGTCCCACTTCATCGGGTACTGTTTTCCGTCTATTTCTATTTCTGCCTGAAAATATGAAGATTGAATTGGTAATTCCGTAGGCTTCGCTTCGATAACAGCAGTAACACCTTCATACATTTTTTCCACATTCTTTTGACTACGATCATCTTTGTCATAAGTAGAAACCGTATAGTTAAGCGCCGGTTCAACTAGCACTTGTAATCCTTCTTTCTCAATATCCTGGTCCACCTCTATCGTATACGTTCCTGGTTTAATAACTTCCTCATTTTCCGTACTGATATGAACTATATTTCCGAATAATTTCGCTTCTCCTGGTGCATGTATGGAATAAGAAGATTGTAATTGTAACGGTTTAGAAATTTGTGTGACCTGATAATTAGATAAAGAAGGCGATTGTCGTACAAGCGTCATACGTTTTAACGGAAATGGTGTTGTAATCTCTACTTTTTTTCCTACTACTTTCGTTTTTACAATCGATTCAACTGAAGAGAACGGATCACGATTTGCAACTAATGCTGCCACTTGATTGACGCTTTTTACAATACCATCCTCTCCACTAGATGGCATCGTAACTCCATTTATCTCTTTCTTCCATATTTCTTTAAACGTATTTAGTTGTGCCTTTTCTTGCTGTCCTAAATCCTCTTCCATCGTAATTAAAATTGGATGTAACGATATCTTTTTTGCATCCATATTCTTCTTAAACTGCGCTAGCTTCTGCAAAATTTGTTCTTTTCCGCCAACCTTATCTTTCTCTAAATCATTAAATGCCCCGTCAGTTAACACAATAAGCCAAAATTCACGTTTCCCATCTATATCGGCTTCCTTTTTTATAGATTGCATCGCCGTTTCTACTGCGCTAAACGGAGTATTTAAATACGTTTTCCATGCTCCAATTCCCTCAATTTCCGTTTGTCTCTTATCCTTCGTTAACGAAATGTTTAATGGATCATTTGGCTTGCTCATTGGAACGTAAGAAAATGTATCTTTTTCATCTAATAGCGCAACTAAACTTTGCAAAGCGTAATTGGCATATTTCCAGCGATCGTTATTTCTCATGCTGCCCGAATCATCATATACAAGTGAAACGACCCTTTCCTTTGCCTCCTCTCCTTTTGCAAAAGTCCAAAAAGGATGTAACCATATTAATAGAAACAACATGAATGTGGCACAAATTCGAATTTTCATGATGAGGCTTCGCCACCTTTGTAGACAAATTCCTATGTTTAAATTTATGAGAGGATACAAGATATATGACTTGTATTTTAGGACAACGAACATAGCATAACTTTATTATGTAAACAGTTATAAAAACTGAATATGATTCCTTCTAGCGTTTTCTATCCGGTAATGTAAGTAAAAAAGCCTGTTTAAGCTTTACACTTAAAACAGACTTTTCCTACTTTTTATTTTAAAAACACATAACAAAAAGTTTGATTTTTGACTTAACACATCACTTCTATTGTAAATCCACCAGGTGCTTCCACATAAAACGTATACGCATGTGCACGTTTAGGAGCCTCAACCAAAAATCCATCTTCCTTCAACCTTTGATTTATCTTATCTACTTGTTCTTCACTTTCTTGTGGAAATCCTACATGAAATGTTTTTGGATAATGTACGTCTTTCCCTTTCATTAACGTTAATATAAATCCATCATTATCACGCATAACTGCAAAGCCATTTCCCCTTGTTCCGCTACAAGTTAAATGAAAATATTTTTCTAAAAACTCTCTAGTAGCTGCTACATCTGAAACTGTTAAATTAAGATGTTTAATTTTCAAAGCATCACCTTCTTTCTTAATTTTCTAACATTTTATCATATAAATAAAAAACACGCCTTCACAGCGTGTTTTATTGCTTCACATACACTTCAACAATCGGATTATCTTTATGATCCGCATGCAAGCGTATATTCTCTTCACTTGTACGATAAATGCTAGCTAATAACATAATCGTTAACACGTTAGGAGTTTTGGCATCGCTCCCATATTTCCTTTCCAGCGCTTCCTTATATTCAAAATCCAAATCTCCTTGCACATATGTATACACTTCAAAACCATCTTCTAAATTGCAAACTACTGTATCAATAATATCTGCCCCTACTTGCTTCTTCATTTCCTCTCGCAATGCTTCAATAAATTCTTCCCACGGTACTTCGTATGTCTGAAACTGATCTGTAGATTTCATGCCTTTTCCTCCTTATATATCCTCTTCCTATATTTCCCCTTTCCTATAACAATTATGATAGTTAGGGCATTCGTACAAGCCGCACTTGTCCCCCTTACATATCGTATTACTGTAATGGGGAAGGAGGAATGAATATGCATAGACAAAAATGTTATGATACGTGCCGACGTTACTTCGGAAAAGTTGTTCGGATTGAAGACCGTGATGGCCGTATACATTTAGGTAAAATAATCGATGTGACACAAAGCTCTGTATGGATTGAACCGGTGCAACAGCGCTCATCTTTTGATTCAGGATTCGGATACTATGACGCTTATGCAAATGGTGGTTGCGACCTTTGCGGCGGCCTTAGCAGATGTGATAGTTGTGGATTTGGATGCGGTGGTGGATTCAGCGGCTGTGGTCGTGGTTGTAGTAATTGTGGTTGCGGTGGCTGGGGCGGCGGCGGTTGTGGCTGGGGTGTTGAACTCGGATTTGGTTTTATCTTTGGAATTACATTAGCTGCATTATTTTTCATTTAACATAAGTAAAGAGTTGACTATCTTTAGCCAACTCTTTTTCTTTATTTTTCACATATAAAAATACGATGACCTAAAATATGTTGGTACATAAGTCGTACATTTTCATGCTGTACCCATGCCTCATATAACTCATTGGGAATAAATTGTGATACATTCCATTCCGGCTCTTCTATATAGCTAGAGATTGTTTCTGCAATTGTACCACCGCCAGCAATAGTAACCCGCCGAAAATTTGCTTTCTGAAATAATTGTACCCACTCGCTCTCAGTTAATAGTTCTTTCATCCCGTATAATTGAGCGATTTTTTCTTCCTCTCCCTTATCAATGTGCCTATCAATAATCATTTCGATGACAACAAGCTTACCGTCTTTCTGTAATACACGATAGCACTCTGAAATAACCTTTTCTTTTTCTGTAAAAGCGAGTATCGATTCTCCGAGTACGAATTCAAATGAGTCATGCAAACAAGGTAATTGCTCTGCCTTTCCTTCAATTAATTGAATGTCTATTCCTTCAAACAACCATCTATCTTTCGCCTTTTGAATCATAATCTCATTCTGTTCAACCGCCGTTACTTTATAACCATATTCTTTTGTCATATACGCTGCTGTTTTCCCCGTACCGCAGCCTATCTCAAGGACGTTAGCTCCATATCTAAAAGGCAGTTGTGCTAACAATTGTTTTGTTAACGTAAAACCGCCAGGATGAGCACTCCCTATTCCGTAATACGCTAAGAAATCGATGTATGTGTTTCGTTTCATGGGATTCTCCTTTAAATTTTCTATAATACATATATTCACCCATCAAAAAATCGTGCACGTAAAAAAGCATTTCCAAGTGCTATACAGCAACTTGAAAATGCTCTTCTCTTTTTTATTTCTCTTCTACATACGCCCATTTAAAGCTATATTCCGGACTAATATTATGTTTCACAATTCCCTTTATATTTGGTTTCATTACATATGATCTAGCATTTTGATATAAAGGTACAAGCGCTACATCATCTTCAAGCAATATTTTTTCAGCCTTGCCTAACTCTGTCCAACGTTTTTTTGCGTCAGCCATCCATTCTGTCTTACTTTTATTAATAATGTCATCATATTTTGAATTTGAGTAGCTCATCTGGTTTTGCGAATTTTTTGTTTCAAACATATCAAGATATGTCATTGGATCCGCATAATCTGGATTCCAGCCACCATATGAAAAATCATAATCTTGGTCTGATTCTAATTTTAGTTTTTGCTTAAATGGTTGCAACTTAATATTTACTGTCACACCTTTTAAATTCTTTTCAACTTGATCTTTTACATACTCCCCAACTTTTTTCGCATTACCAGTATCATAATTTAATAACTCTATTGTCACTTGATCTTTTCCAAGTTCTTTTTTCGCTTCTTCCCATGCTGCTGCTGCCTTTTTGGAGTCTTGTTTTAAACCATTCTTAAACGTTTCTGCGAAATCTTTACCGTCTGGTCCACTTGCTAAACCTTTTGGTACTAAGTAATCCACTGGTTTTGAACCATCATTTAAAATAACATTCGTTAAAGCTTTCTTATCAATTGATAACGCAATTGCTTCACGTAATTTTTTACTCTTTAGAGGTGTATCTTGACCACCACGTTTTTGATTTAGACGTAAGTAAAACGTACTTGTTTCCGAATAGGCCCCAAACTCTTCTTTATTGTTTCTATACTTATCCACGAATTCACCTGATAATAGCGCGAAATCAATTGCACCTGTATCATATAAATTTACTCTAGTAGCTGGTTCTTTTACTACACTATAGTTGATTTCCTCTAGTTTTACAGTCTTTTTATCCCAATACTGATCATTTTTCTTTAATTTCCAGCCTTGCTCATGCTTCCAATCAGTAAGCACAAATGGACCATTATAAAGTGTTGTATCAGACTCTAAACCAAATTTATTCCCTTTTTCTTTCACGAACTTTTCATTTAATGGATAGTATGACGCAAATGCCATTAAGTTCAAGAAATATGGTACTGGTCTTTCTAGTTCTACTTCAAGCGTATAATCATCTACCGCTTTTACACCTAATGTAGAAACTTCTGCTTTCCCTTGATTAATCGCTTCTGCATTTTTAAGATAGTAAGCAATAAATGCATACTCAGCAGCTGTTTTTGGATCTACTAGCCGTTGCCATGCAAATACGAAATCTTTCGCTGTTACAGGATCACCATTTGACCATTTTGCATCTTTCCGTAATTTAAATGTATATTTTTTGCCATCCTCGCTTTTTGTGCTAGATTCCGCTACAGCTGGGATTGGCTTATTATCTTTATCCAAGCGATATAAACCTTCCATTGTATTTCCTAAAATTTGTGATCCAAGTGTATCTGTATTTTTGGAAGTATCCATCGTCGGAATTTCATTCGTTTCTGTACGATTTAGCACTTGCTTTGCCGCATATTTAATATCAGATTTCTTCTCTTCCCCACCATTATTAGACGTTGTAGTCGGTTTCTTCTCCCCACCAGATCCAGAAGAACATGCTGTTAAAGCCATACTCATTGCTAAAACTGGTGCTACAACTGCTGTGAACTTTTTCATCTTTTTCTTCATTTTTGTACCCTCCCCAATTATATGTACGAAACTAACTTCGAGAGACTTTCTTTCATTTATTTTTAGAAAATTCTTACTAATTATCATTCTACTAATTTATCCTGATTTGTAAAGTGTTTTATGAATATTCCGAATAATTAATCTAACAACCATAATAACTATTACTATACGAATTCTCCCACATCTACTATATGTAAGTACCACTTTTCTTATTCTTCTCTATTTATTTAAATTTAATTGAATAGTAAAAGAGCGTCTAAAAAAATAAATAATATATTTTTTAAACGCTCATTTTTCTTTTTATTATTTACCTTCCGTTACATAAGCCCACTTAAAGCTATACTCTGGACTAATGTTATGTTTCACAATACCTTTTACATTCGGTTTCATTACATATGCTCTACCTGTTTGATATAAAGGTACCATCCCTGCATCTTCTTCAAGTAATAATTTTTCTGCTTTACCTAACGTTTCCCAACGTTTCTTCGCATCAGACATTAACTCATTACCTGCTTTTTTCACCATTTCATCATATTTCGGATTCGAATAACTCATTTGGTTATATGGGCTCTTCGATTCGAACATATCAATAAATGTCATTGGATCCGAATAATCTGGGCTCCAACCAGCAAATGAAATTTCATAATCTTGTGCTGATTCTAATTTTAATTTTTGTTTGAACGGCTGAATTTTCGTATTAACCGTTACACCTTTTAAGTTTTTCTCAATTTGATCTTTAAAATAGTCAGCAATTTTTTTCGCTGTTCCATCATCATAGCTTAGTAATTCAATTGTCACTTGATCTTTTCCAAGTTCTTTTTTAGCTGCTTCCCAAGCTGCTGCACCTTTTTTCGGATCATATTTCAGACCATTTTTAAAGGTATCTTGGTAATCTTTACCGTCTGGTCCTGTCGCAAGCCCTTTTGGTACTAATTGATCTGTTGCTTTTGAACCGTTATTTAAAATAACGTTTGCTAAACCTTTTTTATCAATTGATAATGCGATTGCTTCACGTAGTTTTTTACTCTTTAACGGTGTATCTTGTCCATTACGTTTTTGATTTAAACGTAAGAAGAATGTACTTGCTTCTGAATATTCACCATACTCTTCTTTATTCGATTTATATTTATCAACGAACTCCCCTGATAATAGCGTGAAATCAATTGATCCTGTATCATATAAGTTTACTTTCGTCGCAACTTCTTTTACTACACTATAGTTAATTTCTTCTAATTTCACAGTTTTATTATCCCAGTACTTATCATTTTTCTTTAGCTGCCATCCTTGTTCATGTTTCCATGAAGCCATAACGAACGGTCCGTTATACAACGTTGTATCTGCTTCTAAACCGAACTTATCTCCTTTTTCTTTTACGAACTTTTCATTTAAAGGATAGTACGATGGGAATGCCATTAAATTCAAGAAATACGGCACTGGTTTTTCTAATTCTACTTCTAGCGTATAATCATCTACCGCTTTTGCCCCTAAATCTGTTAGTGGCTTTTCACCTTTATTAATTGCCTCTGCGTTTTTAATATAGTAAGCGATAAACGCATATTCTGCCGCTGTATTTTTATCAAGTAAGCGCTGCCATGCGTATACGAAATCTTTCGCTGTTACTGGATCACCGTTTGACCATTTGGCATCTTTACGTAGTTTAAATGTATATTTTTTGCCATCCTCGCTTTTCGTACTAGATTCTGCTGCAGCTGGGATCGGCTTATTATCTTTATCTAATCGATATAAACCTTCCATCGTGTTCCCTAAAATTTGAGAACCTAATGTATCGGTAGATTTTGAAACATCCATCGTCGGAATCTCTTGATTCTCTGTACGATTTAACACTTGTTTTGCTGCGTATTTAATTTCAGACTTTTTCTCTTCCCCACCACCACTAGACGTCGTAGTTGATTTCTTCTCCCCACCAGATCCAGAACAAGCTGTCAACGCCACACTCATCGCTAAAACTGGCGCTACAACTGCCGTGAACTTCTTCATCTTTTTCTTCATTTTTGTACCCTCCCCAATTATATGTACGAAACTCATTTTGAGAGATTTTCTAATAACTAGTTATCAGAAAATTCTTATTAATTAATATTCTACTAATTTTTCTAGTTTTGTAAAGTTATTTTTAAAATATTTAGAAAATTTATTTTACTTAGCGATAGTAACATTCTATTTTCTATGACCATACTACACGTATCCTCCATCTACTACATTTCATTTCTTCTCTACTCTTTCATTTTCACGTTCAATTGTACAACAAAAAAAGTACTTCAAGGCATGTAGACTGCTTTGAAGTACTTTTTCAACTCTATTATTTTTCAGTAACATATGCCCACTTATAGCTGTATTCTGGGCTAATATTATGCTTAACAACACCTTTTACATGTGGTTTCATAACATAAGATCTAGCACTTTGATATAAAGGTACAAGGGCTACATCTTCTTCAAGAAGTAATTTCTCTGCTTTCCCTAGTTCCTCCCAGCGTTTCTTCGCATCACTCATTAATTCCCCACCAGCTTTTTTAATTATTTCATCATATTTCTGATCAGAGAAACTCATTTGGTTATGAGAGTGCTTACTTTCAAACATATCTAAATATGTCATTGGATCCGCATAATCTGGGCTCCATCCACCATATGAAATATCATAATCTTGATCTGATTCTAATTTAAGTTTTTGTTTAAACGGTTGCAGTTTAATATTTACTGTTACACCTTTTAAATTTTTCTCAATTTGATCTTTTACATATTCCCCAACTTTTTTCGCATTACCAGTATCATAGTTTAAAAACTCAATTGTAACTTGATCTTTTCCAAGTTCTTTTTTCGCTTCTTCCCATGCAGCAGCTGCTTTTTTCGCATCTGGTTTAACACCGTTTTTAAATGTTTCTTGGAAGTCTTTCCCATCAGGTCCAGCTGCTAATCCTTTCGGCACTAAATAATCTGCAGGTTTTGACCCATCATTTAAAATAACATTTGTTAAATTCTTTTTATCAATTGATAGCGCAATTGCTTCACGTAATTTTTTACTCTTTAATGGTGTATCTTGTCCACCACGTTTTTGGTTTAAACGTATAAAGAACGTACTTGGTTCGTTATACACCCCATATTCCTCTTTATTATTTCTATATTTGTCAACAAATTCACCTGTTAATAAGGAGAAATCAATTTGACCACTATCATATAAATTCACATTAGTTGCTGGCTCTTTTACAACACTATAGTTAATTTCATCTAATTTTACAGTCTTTTTATCCCAATATTGATCATTCTTCTTCAGTTTCCAGCCTTGCTCATGCTTCCAATCAGTAAGAACGAACGGTCCGTTATATACAGTTGTATCAGATTCTAAACCGTATTTATCCCCTTTTTCTTTTACGAATTTCTCATTTAATGGATAGTATGATGGGAATGCTACTAAGTTTAAGAAGTATGGTACTGCTTGTTCTAATTCAACTTCTAAAGTAAGGTCATCTACTGCTTTAACTCCTAGCTCTGTTACAGGTTTTTCCCCTTTATTAACAGCTTCTGCATTTTTAATTGGGAATGCAATGAATGCATACTCAGCAGCTGTTTTTGGATCTAACAAACGTTGCCATGCAAATACGAAATCTTTCGCTGTTACAGGATCACCATTTGACCATTTTGCATCTTTACGTAATTTAAATGTATATTTTTTACCATCCTCACTCTTCGTGCTTGATTCTGCCGCAGCTGGGATTGGTTTATTCTCTTTATCTAAACGGTATAAGCCTTCCATTGTGTTCCCTAAAATTTGAGAGCCCAAAGTATCTGTACTCTTCGACGTATCCATTGTTGGAATTTCCTGATTTTCTGTTTTATTGAACACTTGTTTCGCTGCTAATTTTTCTTCTGATTTGCTATCTCCGCCAGAGCTAGAATTTGTGCTTGTCTTCTTATCTCCACCTGATGTAGAACATGCTGTTAATGCCATACTCATTGCTAAAACTGGTGCTACAACTGCTGTTAGTTTTTTCATTTTTTTCTTTTTCACTTTCTGTACCCTCCCTAATTCTTAACGCTCTCATTTAAGAATTTTCTGATAATTCTGTTTTTCTTTATATATTTATCAGAAGATTCTTATTAACTATTATTCTACTAATTTTTTGAGTTTTGTAAAGTGTTATTATTGAAAATTTTTAAAAAATTATTTTTTTACAGTAATATTTATAAAAATCCTATAATCTTTCGAAACACTATACCTCATTGAATCTTAAGTATTGATTTAATAGTCTTTATATCCCTCCACTATAAATCACCTGTAAATTATTGTTAATAAATAATGTATATCATAACAAACCTCTTTTCTACAAAAATAAAAAAGTCAGCAAAGCTGACTTTTTATCCGGCCATTTTCTCTTTTTTCATTTCCTCTATTACTCTCGTATACTTCTCTTCATCAAATTCATTTTCACTTTTTGCAACAACTACAGTCGCAATACCGTTACCAATTAAATTAACGATAGCACGTGCTTCTGACATGAAACGATCTACACCAAGTAATAGCGCTAACCCTTCTAATGGAATAACATTCATCGCAGATAAAGTAGACGCTAGTACAATAAAGCCTCCACCTGTTACTGCGGCTGCTCCTTTAGATGTAACTAACAAAATAGCTATTATCGTTAATTGTTGACCTAGTGAAAGATCGACGTGAAAGACTTGTGCTAAAAATATAGTGGCCATCGATAAATAAATTGTTGTTCCATCTAAATTAAAAGAGTACCCCGTCGGAATGACTAAACCTACTACCGGCTTCGAACATCCGAAGTCTTCCATCTTTGTCATCATTCGCGGTAATACTGATTCTGATGATGATGTCCCAAGAACAATAAGTAATTCTTCTTTAATATGCGCTAAATATTTCCACAAACTAAATTTATAAAATTTACAAATGAAATTTAAAACAATAAAAACAAATAATGCCATTGTTGCATATACACAAATCATTAATTTACCAAGTGGAATAAGTGTACTTAAACCATATTTTCCAATTGTAAATGCCATTCCACCGAATGCTCCAACCGGTGCTAATTTCATTACAATTGATAAAATGTTAAAAAATACTTTCGATAATCTTTCAAAAAAGTCGATTACCGGCTGTCCATTTTTCCCTAACATCGTTAACCCTGCGCCAAATAAAACAGAGAAAAATAACACTTGTAAAATATCACCTTTTGCAAATGCTTCAAACATGTTAGACGGCACAATATGTAAAAAGAAATCCACCCACTTCATTTCTTGCCCGCTTTGTACATATTGTGAAACATCTCCGCCCTTTAGCTTTGAGGGATCTAATCCATCTCCGGGACGTACAACATTCGCTACGATGATACCAATAATTAAAGCCGCAGTTGTAACAATTTCAAAATATAATAATGCCTTCCCACCAACACGACCTACCTTTTTCATACTTCCCATACTTGCAATACCAAGCACAATTGTTAAAAAGATAATCGGTGCAATAACCATTTTAATCATATTGATGAACGTTTCACCAATTGGCTTCATCTCTTGTCCAACACTCGGCCAAATTGCCCCTACTGCAATACCACAAATAATGGCCACAATAACTTGAAATGTTAAATTCTTTATGATTCTCATTTTTGATACTCCCCTGTTTCTTTCATTTCTCCCATACTATTTCAATAATTGCTAATGATATATTCTATGTAATAGCCCCCCTGTTATTTCACTTAAACCACAATTTTATGTTACACTATTATCTTAAATTTGAAAATAGTATATAACATTTATATATAAACGACATACTATTTAACATAATAAAAAAGCAGACATTACGTCTGCTTTAATTCTCCTCAATCTGTTTTTCACTTAATCCTAAATGTGTTCTAAGCATATTACTCAAACTCTGCAAATCTTTTTTATTAGGATTATAATAATATACACGTTGCCCATTTGGACCATTAGGTAAGTATAAATCATCACCTGCTAATTGAATTTTTTCAATCGAACAATTTAAACCGTATTTATAAAAAGATAAAATATCATCCATTGCTAAATTTGTTTTAAAATCACCTTCAACCGCCTCGACTATTTTTTCTAGCTTCGTAATCGATCCTACACTTTTTAATTTACTTAAAACCGCTTCCATAACAAGTTGTTGGCGCTGCCCTCTCATTGCATCACTATCAATATGACGCGTTCTTGCTAAGGCAAGTGCTTCTTCCCCTGTTAATTTTTGTAGTCCTTTTTTCAAATGAATCGCCTCAGGTTCATCTTTACTATTTTGCTCCGTAAATTCAACTGGGACATCTACTTCAATCCCATCTAACCCATCAACAATTTTAGTAAATGAATTAAAATTAAACTTTACAAAATAATCAACAGGCACTTGTAATAACTTTTCTACCGCTTCCACTGAAGCTTGCGGTCCTCCATCTTTACCATTTTTAACGAAACCACTTCCATATGCATGCGTTATTTTATCTTTTTTCTTTTCAACCGGAACATATGTGTATGTATCACGTGGTATACTCGTTAATTTCACAGTCTTATCATCTTTATTAAAAGTAGCTAACAGTAGTGCATCTGTATGAAATGCACCATTATACTCCTTTTGTCGTTCTTGATTTTCATCAATTCCCATAATTAAAAGTGAAACATTATTCGTAATCGGTTTTACAGTTTCCTCACGTAAATTCGATTTTTCACCACGTGCTAAATTCAAACTAGATTTTTGTACGAGATTAGAAGTTTTCATATATATATAAGTACCATATCCAACTCCGCCAAATAGTAATACTACTAACAGTACACTGATTATCATTGTCTTCTTATATTTTCGTTTATTTTTCTTCTCTCTTGAAGAAGAGGTATTCTCCATATCGTTCCCTCCGTTTTCTATTCATCTAATATATTTTTCAATTTTTCATACTTAGCGCTATCCTTTTGAAATGTATTCTCTTTCAATCCTTTGTTTATTTGTATCCATTCTGTTGTAATCGAATATTGAATCATACCTTCGTGGAAACTAAGGAATTTTAGCATAATCCCTGTATTTTTCTCTACAACCATTTCAAACTTCCCTCTTAAATCTTCAGATGTACTTACAGGCATTTCTATATTTATTGTCCCTTCTATTTTGTAGCAATCAAGCCCAAGATACTTCGTTTCTTTATAATTCCAATCTTTATATCGAATTAATAGATCAGCAAATTCGGATTGAATACTATACTTCGCGAATCCCACATATTCATCATCATATCTTTTTTTCTCACCTGATTTTCTCAATAACCTTCCCGTAGGATTTAATTTTAATAGTTCATAGTTTCTTTCTTTCGGGCTCCATTTTGTTTCTTTGTACGTATACTTCTCATCATCAAATTCTTTTTTCTTGCCCTCGTTATATATAATGGTTCGTTTTTTCGTTAGCTTGTCTTCTTTTGAAGAGATTCCTCTTTGTTGCTCCGTATCAATCGCATATTTGTATGTTGTAGCAATTCTTGACGAACTAGAATATTCCTCAAATTGTCCTGAAATATTATTAAAATGATCAATGGAATCTAGCATCTTTTCATGAATCTTTTCCTTATCTGGATAATTTACATTTGATTTTATTTCCTCTTCATTTTCATAATCAGAAAATGCCTTTTTCTTTACATATTCAAACACTCCGCCGTTTTGAGCAAAAATTTGATCAGAAAACTCCGACATAGACACAATTGAGAGCACTAGGACAGCAGCACTTATAACCATCATATAAACTCTGTAACCTTTCTTTTTTACCGGAAGATTATGTAGTGTACGATTAATCTTTTCATTTAACTCTGGCGGCACTATTACATTCTCTTCGTTTATTCTCTTTTTTAATTTCTCATCAAATAATTTTTCATCATCCATCCTTTGCACCCCCTATTCCATCTTTAATCGTTTCTGTAGTTGTTCCCTCGCACGTGCCAATCTCGATTTCACTGTTCCTTTTGGTACTTCTAAAAGCTTTGCTATACTCTCTTGATTCATATCTTCATAATAATAAAGCACCGTAACAGCTCTTAACTCTTCATGTAACGATTGAATCGCATTACACAAATCTATATCTTCATACTGATCGCACGCACTCATATTGTAATCATTCTCTTCTGTCACAATTATCTTTTTATACGTTCTAATAATGTTATTACATTCATTCATTAAAATTCGAATTAACCAAGTTTGAAAAAACTCTTCTTTCTTTAATTTTTTTATATTTTCATAGGCTTTTAAAATTGTTGTTTGTATCGCATCCTCTATATTTGTCTCATCACGTAACATAGCCTTTGCAATGCGATACATCTTCATTTTTTCCGTATGTATAAGCGCCATAAACGCTTCATGATCACCTTTTTTCGCTAAAGAAACATCGGTTTCTTCTTTTACAATCATTTTATATAAAGGGATTACTTTCACAATTGCTCCTCCTGTTTCATCCTCACTTCAAATTTAACTTTACATGTATTAGACGGATGAGCCTAGAAAAAGGTTCGTTTTTTTGAATATTTCCATAAAAAAAGGTAAACATTTTTCATGTTTACCTTTTTTTATACGTAACTCTGAGGAGATATCCATTTGGATCGACAACTTTAAAGCAATTATTTTCTTATAAAACAATAATGACTTTTCTACATCATTTACATATAGCTGCAACTCATTCGTTTCCTCCTCATCAAAAAAAGTCCACTCATATAGTGGACTTTCTACTCTACAACGGTAAATCCCTCTTCTTAAACAATACAATCGCTACTATAAAAATACAAAGCGCTCCCGCAGCTAAACCTATACTTACCGGCCATATATTATACGTTCCTTCCGCAATTTCTTTTGGACGAAACAGTGTAAATAACGATAGACTTTTCATCCACTCTAACTTATCACTTAATTTACCTACCATATTTAGTACAAAAAATAAAATAGTTAAACTTGCTGAATAGCTAAGTGCTTTTCTTTCATCATTACATATACAAGAAAAGAAAAATGAATAAGCACTAACGACTAGAAATATGAGCCCTCCTACTATATTTATCTTTAGGAATAATTCTTTATTTAAGTTATTATCACTTAAAAACCATTCTGCACCTAATAAACCAGCTACATACGTAACAACTACAATGATCAGTAGTCCCAATATGAGAACAGCAGCTTGCGTGATTGCAATTCGTACTCTAGATACAGGCGTTGCCAGCAAGTATGCCATTGCTCCTTTATCTACATGACGAGCAATTAAATGTGTTGCAACTGTTACACAAAAAATCGTTAAAATAATAATAAACAATAGACTATAATATTCGCCAGCTAAAAAATCCATTACGTTTTGAATCGGACTTTCCATGCCAACAATTTTTTTCACACTATCAGGCATAGCACTTATTAATTCATTTAACCCTTTCGCTGATACCATGGAAGGAAATATCCAAATTAACAACCATAAATATAGAGCTGCACCAGTTGCGTAACTCAAAATACTTTTTTGCGTCTCTTTCAAACTAGCTAAAAACAATTCCTTATTCATGCTTTACCCCTTCTTTCTTATCGTAATAATGCATAAATAAATGTTCTAAATCCATTGCTCGCGTTTGAAGCGCCGTTACATTATAGTTTGAAAGTATTTGTAAAACAGTTTGATAGTTTCCTTGTACAATAATCGATGCCTCTCTACCTTTCACCGCTTCAAATTGTAAATTACATTGCGTAAGAGATTTAATCTCTTCCTCTGATGATACGGTTACATCTATCACTTGTCGTCTCATACTTTGTAAATCATGAATATTTTCAACCGTTACAAGGCGCCCATCTTTAATAATCGCTACTCGGTCACATGTACGCTCAATTTCAGTGAAAATATGTGAAGACATAAGAATCGTTTTTCCCCTTTGCTTTTCCTCTACTATTAAATCTATAAACACTTGCTGCATAAGTGGATCAAGTCCTGATGTTGGTTCATCTAAAATTAACACTTCTGGCTCATGCATAAATGCAGCGACAATTCCTACTTTTTGTTTCATTCCTTTAGACATTTTTCGAATCGGTGTTTTCACATCGAATTGTAGACGTTCTATTAATTCATCTCGTCTTTTCGTATCCTTTAGCCCACGCATTCCTTGCATTAACTTTAAAAATTCTAATCCATTCATTCCTTCAATAAAAGAAATTTCGCCTGGTAAATAGCCAACTTCTCTTTGAATTTTCGCTGCTTCATCCCAGCAATCTAATCCAAAAATTGTCGCTTTACCATCTGTCGGTTTTATAAATCCCATTAAATTACGAATCGTTGTGGATTTCCCTGCACCATTTGGTCCTAAGTAACCGAATACTTCTCCTTCTTTTACATCAAATGTAATATGAAACAAACCTTTTCCATTTGAAAACTGTTTTGTAACATTTTGAACTGAAATCATAATTCCACCTCATTTTTTGAAATATTTAATATGTGATATTTCAAAATTATTGTACTCCTCATCTTTCATATTCGCAACAACTTTTTGAAATATTTATATGTCCATATTTCAAAAATATTGTTTTCTATTATTTTTTCTTGTATATTTTAATTGAGGTGATTGCATTGAACGGCTTTGAAAAAGTGAAAGAAAAGAAAAAACGTGCCATTAAAGAGGCCGCCTTCTTATTATTTTCAGAACGTGGATTTAATGAAGTGAAAATAGAACATATTGCAAAAGAAGCAAATGTTTCTCAAGTTACCATTTATAATCATTTCGGAAGTAAAGATGCGTTATTTCGAGAGCTTATACAAGAATTTATTATATCTGAATTTCAATATTATAAAGATCTTGCAGCGGAAAAATTACCTTTTCATGATATGATGCAAAAAATGATTGTCAGAAAAATGAATACTGGTGGGTTATTTCAGCCAGATATGTTACTACAAATGATGCAAAGAGATGAGGAGCTCCGAGAGTTTATTTATAGTTATCAAAATGAAAAAATACTGCCTTGGTATTTAGAAATATTAGAACGAGCGCAGCGCAATAACGAAATTAATCCTCATCTTACTAAAGAAATGATGTTACTTTACATTCAAATGTTTACTAAATTAGGTGATGATTTCGGAGCACAGCTTCTTGAAGGAGACCGCGAAAAACATATACAAGATATCGTTACGATGTTCTTTTATGGACTTTCTGTTCCAGAAAAGTAAAAAAGACACGAAACTCGTGTCTTTTTTACTTTACAGTGATAACTCTACCCGTTTCACTACTTTCAACCGCTAATTGAATCAGCTTGATTACTTCTAAACCTTCTTGCGCTGTTACAGGTGGTTTCTCACCATTTATAATGCTATCTCTTACACCGTTATAGTACATGTCATAACAGCCGACTTCTGTTGGAATACGTACTGACTCTTCTTCTGTTTCTAGAGTAACAAAATTCTCTTCAGCGTCTACTCCATAACTGTTATCGCCTGGCTTCATTCCATTTTTTAATTGTTCTTCCTGTGAATCCATACCGTATTTCACGATAGAACCTTTATCTCCATGCAGTGTAAAGTGTGGACCGGCTTTTTTCACATAACTGCTACTACGTAAAATGACACGTTTAACTCCGTAATGAAGTACTATGTGGAAATAATCATCAATTTCTGCACCTGGTCGTTGTTTGATTACATCTGCACTGATTGCATTTGGTTTCCCAAATAATGATAATGCTTGGTCAATTAAATGCGAGCCTAAGTCATATAATATACCTGATCCTGGTAAGTTCTTTTCTCTCCATCGATCACGTACATGTGGACGGAAACGATCGAAATGCGCCTCATATGCGTATACATTCCCTATTCTATCCTCTTCTAATAATTTCTTTATCGTTAAGAAATCATTATCAAAACGGCGGTTATGATATACACTTAATACGACATTATGCTGCTCTGCTAATGAAATAAGCTCTTCTCCTTCTTCAATTGAAACAACAAATGGTTTCTCTACAACAACATGCTTACCGTTTAATATTGCTTCTTTTACATATGGAAAATGAGTTGTATTTGGTGAAGTAATAACAACTAAGTCAATATCAGCTCGCTTCACCAATTCATCAATTGTACTCACGACATTAGCATTCGGTAATGTTTCTTTTACTACCTCTTCTTTTGAAGATAATACGGCACGAATATCGTATTCTTCTATCGTTTGTAATAATGGGATGTGAAATGTTGTACTAGAAAATCCAAACCCTACAATCCCTACACCTATTTTTTTCATGTTGCCCCTGGTTTAAAATTCTTATAAAAATCTATAAATCGTTGGCGAACCAAGTCAAATGCCAACTACCGAAAAGGAATCTCACCTTTTTCCTGTCCGTAAGGGTTGTGACCTTTTCATCCACCTAGTATGAAAGAATGACGGCAGGTTCCTGTTAGGAACGATCTGTCCTTGCATACTACCATTCATCCAAGTCAGTAGTATGCAAGAGGTTATAAGAAATAAACCAGTACCCCCTTCTCATTTAAATTTTAAATACGAATTGTTGATTGCTCATATAAACAGTTTTGTGAAGAATGCTCCACAATTTCCAATTGTGATATTCTTTCCACGTTTGAATTGTTTGTAACCATTTTTTATATACTTTTTTCGTATTCTTTTTACTTTCTTCCATGGAAGCAACAAGAATACGCAGTTTTGTTGTAATTTGGTTTTTTAATAATAATATAATCTCTTTTGGTAATTGTTCTTGCAATTCTAATCCACGTCTTGCGATCGTGAATGCGGCTGCTTCATGAACGCTAATACCGAAATTTTTACTGTATTTTAATTTTCCGATCACACTTGTATAAGCGGGGTTTACTGTTTTAACAGAAAATCCGTTACGAAGAGCCATACGAATTAAACTGTTCAACATCTTTTTATACGTAAATTGATGGAAATTACGATTACTGTATGTATCAGTATCATGAGATTGTTGAAACTTTAAATCTTCTAAAACAATTCCACCTACATTGTTTTCCAACAACCATGTTTTAATTTGTTGTACGATTTGTCCAATTATCGTTGCCCGTTTGTTTGTTGAAAACGCATTCAGATTGTGTAGATAAAAAATTTTTGAACCTTTAAAATTACCTTGTTTTGTACATAAACTAACTGCAATACGGTCCGGATTTACATCAATTCCTGCAATTACATCTGATTGTGGTGTTTCCTTGAAATCTAGTACATGACCTATTTCTGTTTCATTAAACGTAATATTTACATAAAATTCATTTTGTTTACGAATGATTTCTACACTATATTTTTGATGCTCTATAATCGGTTTTCCTTTTGGATTTACACCGATTTGCTTTCCCATAACGACATTTGTGATTTGATGATAAAAACGATATGGAATGATAATCGGAACTTTGATTCGTGGGCTTTTTGTTTTTCCATTTGTTCGTCCTAATGGATTTGCAATTTCTAACCATCCTTGCCCACAGTCATCAACTGTAATGCGCATGTTCAAATTCCCTTTTTTGCTTTTATCTCCACGAGAATATAATTGTCGTGTCCGTAAATCTTTCCATTCTTGATTGGATATCTTGTTTTTCATTCTTTCATAGAAATTTTTCCGCCCACCAAAAATAATAGGAGGTAATGTTTTATTTTTAATATGTTTTGCATACGTTTCAATTTTTTGTTCTAATTTTTGTTTTCGTTTTCTTAAACCAATTAAACAAGTTTCTAATGCAACTTGTTTAGGTCTTTTTTTGCCGCGTTCATAATCAGCTATTTTTTGTAACGTCTTTTCTAACTTTTTTTGATTGTTTTCTAGGTAAACAGGAAGAAGTTCTTTTTGAGAGAAAAGGATTGTTTGCGCTTGTAAAATCACATCTTCACAAAAACGTTTATTTAACAAATATTTAGGTTGTAGTTTTTTTATCAATTCTTTCTCGTTTTCGCCCTCAATCAAACGCTTAAAACTATATCGTTTTGCACTTTCGAACGTACGAATCAAAGTAATTAAATCTTCCGTTTGTTCTTTTGTAATAGAATTGATTTTACAAGTACGTGTTGTTTTCATCCTTTTCCCCCTTTTCATCACCTGAAAATATTATAGGTTGAATTCTGTAAAATATAAAACCTGTAATTGTAAATTTTTATAGTTTTTTATAGATTCTTATTTACTGTTATTACCTCCATTTGTCCCGCTATTTGTGGGCAACAAGACCCCCACTGATTAAACTTTCACTATATGAGAACGATTTCATTCAGTTATTATAACAAGATTCATACTAAATTGCCTAGAAAAAAGCATCTTGCCATTATTCATGGCAAGATGCTTTTTTTATTCCGGTCTTTTTTTCGTCCACGTTTCAATAACTTCACCAGTATCGTTAACATCTAGCACTAAACTACCGTTACTATACCGGTCTTTATTTCGATACGCTTTCGGATCAATTTCTTCTACGATATGTTTCTCTGTCTTCATATAAACTAGTTCATCGTCTCGAACGATTTCAATACCGACAATGCGGTATGGATTACGTTTTAACTCTTTGAAAATAACAAGACCTCGCTTCGCCCTCGTTGATTTCTCAATTTCTGATGCTTTTAGGCGTTTTACAGCACCGCGCTGCGTTACGAGAATAAGTTGATCTTTATCAGCATTTAATGGTTTACCAGAAGCGACATAGTCATCTTCTTTTAAATTAATTGCTTTCACACCAGCGGCTCTTACACCGACTGGACTTACTTCATCTTCATGGAAAATAAGTGCATATGCACCATGTGTAGCAAGAACGATATCACTCGTTCCATCTGTCGCAAATATATCAACAACTTCATCATCTTTTTTCAAGTTTACAGCAACGAATGCTCTAGAGTAACGCTGTACTTTATATTGGTTTAATTCTGTCTTCTTAATCATACCGTTCTTCGTTACAAATACGATAAATCGCTTTTCTTCCTCAAAGTTCGGTACGACAGTTGCCCAAATAATCGTTTCATCCCGATCAAGTGAAACGATATTAGCAACGTGCTGTCCTAAATCTTTCCAACGAATATCTGGCATTTCGTATACTGGCAGATATATATAGTTTCCTTTATTCGTAAATAAGAGGACTGTCTCTGTCGTATTCGTATCGAATCGTTCAAGTAAGATGTCACCCTCTTTCATACCGAAGTCTTTGCCATTTGAGGCATTATGTGAGCGCCATCCAGTACGTTTCACATATCCTTCTTTCGTTACAGTAACGATGACATCTTCTTGTGGGATCATCACTTCTACATCGATTTTAATTTCCTCGATTTGATCTTCAATAATCGCGCGTCGATCATCACTATATGTTTTCTTAACTCTCTTTAAATCTGTTTTAATAACTTGAAGTAATCTTTTTTCACTTTGTAAAATTGCCTGTAGCTCAATAATTTTCTTATTAAGCTCATCAGCCTCTTGTTGTAGCGCTGTAATATCTGTATTCGTTAAACGATATAATTGCAAGGATACAATTGCTTCCGCTTGCGCTTCTGTAAAACCAAATTTCGCACTTAAATTATCTTTTGCATTACGCTTATCTTTTGAAGCACGAATCGTTTCAATAACTTGGTCTAAAATCGATAATGCTTTCTTTAAACCTTCTACAATATGTTGACGATTTTCTGCCTTTCGTAATTCATATTGTGAACGTCTCGTAACAACTTCTTTTTGATGGCCAATATATGCATCTAAAATTTTCGGTAATGTCATAAGCGTTGGACGACGATTATTAATCGCTACCATATTAAAGTTATATGGAATTTGTAAATCTGTATTTTTATATAAATAATTTAAAATACCTTCAGAATTTGCTTCTTTTTTTAATTCTACGACAATGCGAAGACCTGTACGATCTGTCTCATCACGTACTTCAGCAATGCCATCTAATTTTTTATCTAGACGTAACTCATCCATTTTCTTAACAAGGTTTGCTTTATTTACTTCGTATGGAATTTCAGTAATTACGATTTGCTGTTTCCCGCCACGAACCGTTTCAACCTCTGCTTTCCCGCGAATAATAATTTTACCTTTACCTGTTTCATACGCCTTTTTAATACCATCAATCCCTTGAATAATACCACCTGTTGGGAAATCTGGTCCTTTCATAACTGTTAATAAATCATCAACAGTACTATTCGGTTTATCAATACGCATCATTGTAGCGTCAATAACTTCTCCAAGATGATGCGGAGGAATTTCTGTTGCATAACCTGCGGAAATTCCTGTAGATCCGTTCACTAATAAGTTCGGGAACGCTGCTGGTAAAACAACTGGTTCTTCACTCGTATCATCAAAGTTGGATACGAATTCTACTGTTTCTTTATCAAGATCACGTAATAACTCAGATGCAATTGGTGATAATCGGGCTTCCGTATAACGCATTGCTGCTGCCGGATCCCCGTCAACACTGCCGTTATTACCGTGCATTTCAACTAAAACATTACGTACTTTCCATGTTTGGCTTAAACGTACCATCGCCTCATATACAGAGGAATCACCATGCGGATGATAATTACCAATAACGTTACCAACTGTTTTAGCTGACTTACGGAACGCTTTATCGTGTACGTTTCCTTCTACATACATAGAATATAAAATACGTCTTTGTACTGGTTTTAAGCCGTCACGCGCATCTGGAAGTGCGCGATCTTGAATAATATATTTACTATAACGTGCAAAGCGATCACCTAACACGTCTTCAAGCGGGAGGTCATGAAACTTCTCTGCTTGCATGTTATTCCACCTCCGTCTCCATAATCATTTCATTTTCTAAAATATTTCCTTCTTCTTGCATACCGAACTGTACATTACGCTCAATCCATTTACGGCGCGGTTCTACTTTATCGCCCATTAATGTTGTTACGCGGCGCTCTGCTCTTGCTGCATCATCAATTTTCACGCGAATTAGTGTACGTGTTTCAGGATTCATCGTTGTTTCCCATAATTGATCTGCATTCATTTCGCCAAGTCCTTTGTAACGCTGTAACATGTAACCTTTTCCAACTTTTTTCGTCACTTCATCTAATTCATCATCTGACCATGCGTATTCAATTACTTCACTTTTTCCTTTTCCTTTACTTACTTTGTATAAAGGAGGAAGTGCGATAAACACTTTACCAGCTTCGATAAGTGGTTTCATATATCTGTAGAAGAATGTTAATAACAATACTTGAATATGCGCCCCGTCTGTATCGGCATCGGTCATAATGACAACTTTATCGTAGTTAATGTCTTCCACATCGAATTCATTGCCTACACCGCCGCCAATCGCATAAATAATTGTATTAATCTCTTCATTTTTAAAGATATCAGCAAGCTTTGCTTTTTCTGTATTAATTACTTTACCACGTAACGGTAATACCGCTTGGAAACGTCGATCTCGCCCTTGTTTTGCAGAACCACCGGCAGAGTCACCCTCTACTAGGTACAGTTCATTTTTCTGCGGGTTACGTGATTGTGCAGGTGTTAACTTCCCACTTAATGTACCTTCTGATTTCTTTTTCTTTTTACCAGTACGCGCTTCCTCTCTCGCTTTACGAGCAGCTTCACGTGCTTGCGCTGCTTTAATTGCTTTTCTCACAAGAAGTGTAGCTACGTCCGGATTTTCTTCTAAAAAGTAAGCTAAATGCTCTGATACAATGGCATCAATTGAAGAACGAGCTTCACTTGTACCCAGTTTCCCCTTCGTTTGTCCTTCAAACTGAAGTACTTCCTCTGGTACACGTACAGAAACGATAGCTGCTACACCTTCACGAATATCTGTACCTTCTAAGTTTTTATCTTTTTCTTTTAATAGTGAAACTTTGCGAGCATACTCATTGAACACACGCGTCATCGCTGTCTTAAATCCAGCTTCATGTGTTCCACCATCTTTTGTACGTACATTATTTACAAACGAAAGAATATTTTCTGAGTAGCCATCGTTAAATTGAAATGCTAGTTCTGCTTCAATCCCATTTTGTTCACCAGTGAAGTATACAACTGGGTGAATTGAATCTTTTTCTTCGTTTAAATAGGAAACGAAAGCTTCAATTCCTGTTTCATAATGAAAGACATCTTCTAAATCATTTCTTTCATCTTTTATTGAGATTTTCATCCCTTTTAATAAAAATGCAGATTCACGTAATCTCTCACATAATGTTTCATAATTGTAATTTGTTGTGCTGAAAATCGTTGTATCTGGTTTGAAATGCATTGTCGTACCAGATTCTTTCGTCTTTCCGATTTTCTCAAGCGTCGTTACAGGAACACCGCCATTTTCAAAGCGTTGTTCATAAATATTTCCGTCACGCTTAATCGTTACGACTAACCATTCAGATAAGGCGTTTACAACTGATGCCCCAACACCGTGTAAACCACCACTCGTTTTGTAACCACCTTGACCAAACTTACCACCGGCATGAAGTACAGTTAAAATAACTTCTGGTGTAGGTTTTCCAAGCTTATGCATTCCCGTAGGCATTCCTCGCCCTTTATCTATAACGCTAATACTATTATCTTTATGTATTACGACAGAAATTTCGTCGCCAAATCCCGCTAACGCTTCGTCAACGGAGTTATCTACTATTTCGTATACTAAATGATGCAATCCACGGCTGTCCGTGCTCCCGATATACATACCCGGGCGTTTTCGAACGGCTTCAAGTCCTTCTAACACTTGAATCGCATCTTCATTATATTGGAACTGATGCTTCGCCAAACTCCTTGCCCCTTTCCTAATCCAAAATCAGAACATATGTTTCTATTATAGAATAACGCCTCGACTATAGTTTTGGCAAGTTATCTTATCTCTTTTATATACCATTTTCAATAGAAAAATCCTTGTTTTTTCACAAGGATTCCTCTAGGCTACTATTTCAGAAAAATAATCGTTTGTCAACGAGAAATGGATATGTATTCCAAGATTACACATTCCAAACCTTTATTATGATCCAAATGATCAAGATCCAAAACGGGATTACAAGTAACAATCCCCAAAAACAGCCTTTAAAAAATCTCATGATGAACACCTCGTTCATCGGCCCTACTTATTATCATGAGGGCTGAAGCAATCTTCCTACCTTTACAATCTATACTATTTTGTCATCGCATGTTCTACTTTTATACAACGATCCATTATTACAGTATAGTCTTTTTCTTTTAAAAGTTTGTATGTATCTTCATCTTGTACTCCTAATTGTGCCCAAAAAACATCTGCATCAATCTCTACAAATTCTTTTGCAACATCCATTAAAAACTCTGAGCGACGAAATACATTTACAATGTCAACGTGTTCCTTAATATCCTTTAGTGAAGAAACTGCCTTTTCTCCAAGCACCTCATCTACTGTTGGGTTAACTGGAATAATGCGATACCCAGCATCTTGCATTGCTTTTGAAACCATATACGATGTACGTTCTGGCTTATCTGATAATCCAACAACCGCAATTGTTTTGCTTTTCTTTAACACTTCACCAATTTCCGTACGAGTTGGGTTTTCAATTGTCATAATTAATCCCTCCTATTCCTTTAGTATAGCCGATAAAGAAAGTCTCTTTCAATATGAAAGAGACTTTCTTTTATTTCGATTATTGATTCTTTGTAGCTGAGTTATCTGCTAAAGTAGCCGATTTCGTCATTTTTTGACCGTTACGGTAGAATGTAACTTCTACTTTCTCGCCTACTTTTTTCTTTTCATATAAATATTTACGGAATTGAAGGGCATTCTCTACTTTTTGATTATCTAATGCTACTACAATATCATATTGCTCTAAACCTGCTTTTTCAGCCGGTGATATTGGGTAAATTTTACCTAATACAACACCATTAGTTACTTCTTTCGGTACTTTCAATTGATTGACTGCATAAGCTTGCACATCTTCTAATGAAACAACACCTACTCCAAGCGCTGGACGTTTTACTACTCCATCTTTTTCAAGAGATTCAATAACTGGTTTTGCGATATTAATTGGAATAGCAAACCCAATTCCTTCAACTTCTTGTTGTGCAATTTTACTTGAATTAATTCCAATTATTTCACCGTTTTGGTTAAATAGCGCACCACCACTATTACCAGGGTTAATCGCTGCATCTGTTTGAATAACTTGTGCTTGCCAATCTGGTCGTTTATCGCCATCAATATCAACCGGAATTTCGCGTTCTTTACTACTGATTATACCTTCCGTTACACTTCCATCAAATCCTAGTGGGTTACCAATTGCAATAGCTTTTTCACCCGCACGAAGTTTACTTGAATCACCTAAAGTAGCCACTTTATTTACATTAGATCCATCAATTTCAACAACAGCTAAGTCTAACCAAGGGTCCTTACCAACTAATTTCGCATCAACTTGCTTTCCATCGCTCAGTTTCACAGCAAGTTTATTTGCTCCATCAACTACATGGTTGTTTGTTACAATATATGCTTTATTCCCTGCTTTTTTATAAATAACACCTGATCCTGAACCAGCTTGTTGTTCTTGACCCGTCGGTTGCATTGCAAATGGATCAATGCTTTGTTGCATATTAATAACACCAACAACAACATCTTTCGCGCCTTCAATCATACCAGGTAAATCCGTTTCATTTTTTGCTTTATTGACAACAGGAACTACAGTACCTTCAACTTTTGAATCTGAACTAAAAGATGATACAGCCGCTCCATTATTTTGAGCCCATGGCATATATGGTGCCGCAAAACTAATTGAAACAGCCCCAACTACAGCTCCGACTAAACCTGTGAAAAAATAGCCTTTTTTACTGCCCGATTTTCTCACTTCTCTCGTTTCACTATGCTCTTCATTTAAATTTGGTCCGTCGTAATATCCCATGTTTACTTCCCCTCTCTGGTGAATTCGTATTTTTAGTATAGTCACGTTTTGTGTCCTTCTTGTGAACTCATCGTGAAATCCAATTAAAAAAATACACTTATTTAACATTGTAGACAAAAAAAGCATTTTTTGTACATTCCACCTGCAAAAGAGGATATAAAATTGTTATTTTCCTAGACTGAAGCACACAATACGTTCCGAGTTATTCTTCAAATTTATAACCAACACGAATAACAGTACCGATATGCTTCGCTTTATCTCCTAGCTTATTTCGTAGTTTTTTAATATGAGTATCAACCGTTCGGTCATCACCGTAATAGTCATATCCCCATAACTGATCTAATAAATGTTGACGTGACAACACAATTCCTTTGTTCTCCATTAAATAAACGAGAAGTTCAAATTCTTTATGTGTTAATATAATTTCTTCTCCATCTACTAAAACAGTTCTAGATAGACGATTCACTTCTATTCCAGCTAAAGACATAGCATTTTCTTCTGCTACCCCTACCACGCCATCCGCACGTTTTAATAACGTCTTCGCGCGAGCTACTAACACTTTCGGGCTGAAAGGTTTCGTTACATACTCATCTGCACCTAATTCGAACCCTAGTAATGTATCATCCTCATCCGAACGTGCTGTTAGCATAATAATTGGTACTGCAGATTCTTTTCTAATTCGTCTACAAACAGACCATCCATCTATTTCTGGTAACATAATATCTAACATAATTAAATCAATTTCATGCTCTGCAAATAATTCTAGCGCTTTTTTTCCGTCTTCTGCTTCGATTACTTCAAAGCCTTCATTACGAAAATAATCGCTAACAATTTCACGTAATCTTCTTTCATCTTCAACAAGTAATACTGTTTTATTCATAATAATCTATCCCGCCTTTTTACTCTTTCAATCGAATAATACGTTGATTGGAGCTTCCGCGAAATGGAAGTGTTAAATCTTTTTTCTCGATTTCAAATCTTCCATCGACTAAAACATCCCCATAATGTAACAACTCTATCATATCATTATTTTGAGAACTCTGTATCTCTTCTAACGTATAACCTGTATACATCCATAAATTTTTTTTCAAATCTTTCACAGATTTTGCTACTTTTTTCACTTCAGCAGCTTGGAAAAATGGATCTCCACCTGAAAATGTTACATCAGTTAATGGATTACTTGCAATCTCTTTCACAATTTCTTCTACTGTCATTTCAGTTCCATTACAAATATTCCACGATTTCGGATTATGGCAACCGAAACAACGATGCGGACAGCCCGCAAAAAACACGACTGTCCGCAACCCTTCTCCATCTACTACACTATCATGAATAATGTTCATCACTTTCATTTATGTTTCACCCGATCCATCTCTTCACTACGTTTCGCACTATTCCACTTCGACATATCTCCTACAAGGTAACCTGTTATACGGCGAATTCTTTCTATATTAGCCTCATCTTCATTTCCGCAGCTCGGACATTCATTTCCAATAACTCCGTGATAACTACAGCACTTACAACGGTCAACAGGATGATTAATTGAACCGTATCCAACGCCATGTTCTGCCATCGCTTGCACAATTTGTTTTAATGCCTTTTTGTTATGCATTGCCGCTCCATCTAGTTCAATATACGTAATATGTCCCCCGTTACATAGAGCGTGGAACGGGCCTTCTAAACGAATTTTATTTATCGCTTGCATGTTATAATAAACTGGAATATGGAATGAATTCGTATAGTAATTATGATTTGTTATACCGCTAATCACGCCAAATTCTTCTCTATCTTTTTTCACAAACTTCCCTGATAATCCTTCTGCTGGAGTTGCAATGACTGAGAAATTCAGTTCATGTTCTTCTGTCGCTTTATCCATTCTATCTCTCATAAAGGAAATAATTTCATACCCGAGTTTCCATGATTCTTCATCTTCTCCGTGATGCTTTCCTGTTAAAGCTACTAAACACTCCGCAAGACCGATAAAACCAAGACTTAATGTCCCTTGCTTTAAAATGGATGCTACAGAATCTTCAGGCTGTAACTTTTCTCCACCGCGCCATACACCTTGTGAATATAAAAATCGGAAATCTCTTGCTCGCTTCGTACATTGATACTCAAATCGCTCTAATAATTGCTTAATTCCTAAATCTAAATAATAATTTAACGCTTCAAAAAACGCTTCTTTTGAACCACTAATTAACGCTAATTTCACTAAATTAATAGATGTAAATGATAAATTCCCTCTTCCAATCGCCGTTTCTTCTCCATGTATGTTCGACATAACACGAGTACGACATCCCATGTAACATACTTCACTTTCCGGTCTTCCATCATAATGCACAGCATTAAATGGCGCATCTAAAAATGAAAAGTTAGGGAATAATCGTTCAGCCGTTGTCTCTAACGCTAATTCAAATAAATCATAGTTCGGATCACTTTCTTCAAAGTTCACACCTTTTTTCATTTTAAAAATTTGAATAGGAAAAATTGGTGTTTCTCCTTTACCAAGACCAGCTTGTGTCGCTTTTAAAAGCTTTCTAACTAATAACCGTCCTTCTTTTGATGTGTCTGTTCCATAATTAATAGAAATAAACGGGACTTGCCCGCCGCCCCTACTATGCATACTATTTGAATTATGAATGAAAGCCTCACAAGCCTGATACGTATCATTTTCTGTTTCTTTCCACGCAAATTCTTCTATTTGTTCTTTCGTAAGCGGATATGACTGTAATCGTTTCTTATGTCTCTCTACTGTTTTTCTCACATATGGAGCTAAATCAACATCAAAGAGTGCAAACGATTGACCACCGTGCTGCATATTTTGATTCGCTTGAAAAATAATAGATGAAAGAGCTAATGCACTTTTAATGTCTTGCGGTTGTCTCATATGTCCATGTCCGGTATGAAAACCGTTCGCAAGCATTTGCGCTAACGGAATTTGTGAACAAGTCGTCGTTCCTGTCGCATAAAAATCTAAATCATGTGGATATAATATATTTTCATTTATCGCTTTTTTCACTTGATCTGACAATAAATTTTCAACAGCATAATATTTTGCACTCTCAGATGCGAACGTTCCCATTACTCCCATTGGAGAGCGGCCGTCTACATTTGCATTTTCTTGCATTAAATCTTGTTCATTGCCGTGGACAATCGTCTCAAACACTCTCATTAATTCTTCTCCACGTGTATTTTTTTGTAACATTTATAACCCTCCACCAATATGTTGTTGTCTTTTGATTAAAATGTTACTACATATAGTCTTATTGTTTCTGTGAGAAATGTAACATTCCTGTGAAATTTTTTGCACGAAATAATGAATTTTTCATTTACAAAAAAGAAATGTGCTCTTTACAAATGTATGGTACAATATACGGGAAAAACTCTTTTTACCCTTTATCAACACATTTGAATAAAGGAGACTGAACTTATGGTTACTACATATCTTTTATTTATCGTTGCCTACTTACTTGGCTCGATTCCATTTGCACTAGTCGTTGGAAAGATTGGTTATGGAATTGACATTCGTGAGCACGGAAGCGGTAATTTAGGCGGAACAAATACATTCCGCACATTAGGGAAAAAAGCAGGTTTTATCGTTACAATTGCTGACATTTTAAAAGGTACATTAGCAACGAGTCTACCAATTATTTTCGCGTTAGATGTTCATCCACTATGGTTCGGACTAGCAGCTGTTCTTGGACATGTGTATCCGATTTTCGCAAAATTCCGTGGTGGTAAAGCAGTTGCAACTTCTGCTGGCGTGCTATTATGCTACTCACCAGTTGTTTTTGCAATATTAGCTGTTGTCTTTTTCAGCCTTTTATTTACAACAAGATACGTATCACTTTCTTCTATGGTAACAGCTGTCGTTGCCGTTATCGCATCAATTGTTAGCGGGGATAAAATCTTCATTATTGCGATGTGTTTATTAGCAGGTATCGTTATTTATAAACACCGTGCAAATATTGGACGAATTATAAATAAAACTGAGCCGAAAGCAAACTTTTCAAAAAAGCAAAAATAAGATCGTAACCCACATAACGCAAAAAGAAAACGTGAAGCATATTAATAGCGTCTTTTTGCGTTATTTTTTATACTAAAGAAAAAGCAACATAATTTGGAGGAACTATACATGAATCTTTCCGTAACAAAAGAAGCAGCACAATGGTATAAAAACGAATTAAACTTACAATCAGGTGAAACACTACGCTTTTTCGTACAATACGGTGGTTGCAGTACTGTGCAAAAAGGACTTTCTTTAGGTATTCGTAAAGATGATCCTGTACATCCTGCTGTGCAAATTCAAGAAGAAGATATTAACTTCTTTATTGAAAGCGATGATGAGTGGTTCTTCGATGGACATAATTTAGTTGTTACATTTAACGACGGTGATGATTTCCCGCAATTTAATTATGAAAAATAAAAAAACGTGGCTTCCGCCACGTTTTTTTATTTTTTCTTAATTTCCTCATATTTCGCATACCACTCAGGATAGAACTTTTTAAATGATACAGGCCTGAACCCTTCTTTTTTCGCACAAATATTTGTCGTACTTGCAGTAATACAAAGTTCGCCATCACCATTATAAATTTCATATCCATATACAACGCGAAGCGGGCTCACTGTATCAACCCACGTTTTTACAATTGCTTTTTCCCCGTAGCGCATCGCTTTACGATAAGAAATTTGCAAATCTAAAACAGGAGAAATAATTCCTTCCTTCTCCATTTCAACATATGAAAACCCTAAATCTTGTATAAGTTTCGTGCGACCTAATTCAAGCCACACCAAATAGTTTGAATGGTAAACAACACCCATTTGATCTGTTTCCGCATAACGGATTTCAACTTCATGTTCTGCTACAAACATATGTATTCCCTTCTTTCACTTCTGCTGCCTTGCATACATTTAATCATAATACAGCGGAAGCAAAAATAAAATAAAAACAGTGAATCTTTTACCGAAAGGAGCAAGCATATGATTCAAATTGTAACGGTTCGTAGCGGGGATAGCGTATATAGCTTGGCATCAAAATACGGATCCACACCTGACGAAATAGTAAAGGACAATGGACTAAATCCAGCTGAAACACTCGTTGTTGGTCAGGCACTAATTGTGAATACGAAAGGAAATAATTATTATGTACAGCCTGGCGATAGCTTATATCGAATCTCTCAAACATATAACGTTCCTCTCGCTAGTTTAGCTAAAGTGAATAATTTATCTTTAAAATCCATTCTCCATGTTGGCCAGCAATTATATATTCCAAAAGGGACGAAACGAGCAGTAGAATCCATCGCTTATTTACAACCTTCAACTATCCCCATTAAAGAAAGTTTAGTTAATGCTACACGTGCTATTAATCCATTTTTAACATACTTAGCCTACTTCAGTTTCGAGGCAAAAAGAGATGGTACGTTAAAAGAACCAACTGAAACAGCTAAAATTGCTAATATTGCAACGCAAGGAAACACCATTCCTATGCTCGTTATTACAAATATTGAAAATGGAAACTTTAGTGCCGATCTAACATCCGTTATTTTACGTGATGCAACGATTCAAAATAAATTTATTACAAACATTTTGCAAACTGCTGAGAAGTACGGTATGCGAGACATTCATTTTGATTTCGAGAGTGTAGCTCCTGAAGACCGAGAGGCGTATAATCGCTTTTTACGTAATGTGAAAACCCGTTTACCTAACGGATACACATTGAGTACAACGCTAGTACCGAAAACAAGTTCAAACCAAAAAGGAAAATTTTTTGAAGCTCACGATTATAAAGCACAAGGACAAATTGTTGATTTCGTCGTTATTATGACATACGACTGGGGTTGGCAAGGCGGACCACCGATGGCAATTTCTCCTATCGGTCCTGTAAAAGAAGTACTTCAATACGCAAAATCTCAAATGCCGCCACAAAAAATTATGATGGGACAAAATTTATACGGATTCGATTGGAAACTTCCGTTCAAACAAGGAAATCCACCTGCAAAAGCAGTTAGTTCTGTCGCAGCTGTTGCATTAGCTCGTAAATACAATGTTCCTATCCGCTATGATTTCACAGCTCAAGCTCCTCATTTCAATTACTTTGACGAAAACGGCGTACAACACGAAGTTTGGTTTGAAGATGCGAGATCTATTCAAAGTAAATTCAACTTAATGAAAGAACAAGACATTGGCGGTATTAGTTATTGGAAGATCGGTTTACCATTCCCACAAAATTGGCGTTTACTCGTTGAAAACTTTACAATTACGAAAAAGGGCTGACAAAAGTCAGCCCTTTTTGTACATTCTGTTAAGATTCATCTTTGATTTCACTTTTTAATGAGTCAATACTTTCTAAACGTCTTTGATTTTTTGCTTCAATAGCAGAACGGTCTTTTTCATTAGAAAGCTCCGCTGTTTCTTTTGCTTCATTAAAGTTATCAATTGTATTTTGCACCATTTCTTGTAACTTTTCAGCGTTATCACTTCGATTATCTGGATTTGGCATGTACTTTCCTCCTAATATTGTATATACACACCATCTTAAATTACCTATCTTCCCTCAAATTTATACATAAAAAAGGAGAATACAATATTCTCCTTTTCTTTAACCGTTATCAACAATCGGTTGTTTACCCGTTTGGTCTTGCATTTGCTTCCCTTTATTGCCACCAGCTTTTTTTGATTGTGTTCCAATATGATTCGGTGCAAAATCTTTTGAATTCTTTTTCGGATTACTCATTACTATCGCCTCCTTAACAGTAGTATCGTACTAGTGTTAAGAATTATTCAGCTTGCTTAAAAAGTTTCATTTCATAACGTTTTTCAATACGCTCTTCAATGCGATCGATTGCATCGCGATCGCTTAATAATTGTTGTTTATTTTCTTTCACAAGCTCGTCAAATGATTTGCGACGACTTCTTCTCATGCTGTTCACCCTCTCTCCTTCTCATTCTTACTATACATAGTATGAGCAAAGGAAAAACTCTTTAATCAGATTTGCAAGAAAATTTTATGTTTTAATACTCCTAAAAAAACTCCGTGTACAATAAAACGTACACGGAGTTTTTTATACCATAATATTTAAATACTCTTTTAACTTTTCATCTGCATTCATTTCACTTTGTTTATAATCATGCAGCGCTTGCAGTACGAAATCATACTGTTCTAAAATATAACTTTCTAATTTCAAGACATCCTCTAAGCTATTCAGCATAATTCTCGTATTACCAACTTCACTTTTTAATGCCGGTTCACATGCTAAACTCGTACATATTTCTTTCACATCATCTTCTAATATGTCTGTTAATACGTATTTCTTTCGCCCTTTTACCTTTAATCTCATAACTGGATAAAAAGCTTTTATATCTAAATAGCTCCCTACATTCATGCAACGAATCCATTCGATATCACGTTTATTTCGTACAAGTATCTCTTTTACCGCTTCATATACTGCTGTCTCATCAAGTACTTCTGTATTCGATTTCCTTTTCGCCTCTTCTTCAATAGAGGCACATTTTTGATAAACTGCTGCACAAGTAATACAATCATCAAATGCATTATGAGAACTTAAACGAATTCCAAGCATTCGCTTTAACGTTTCAAGTTTATGATTAGGAGCGTGCTTCATATATTTCTTCGCTAAAAATACAGTATCAATCACTTTATTTTGAGGTTCCGGTAACCCAAGCATATTAACATTGCTTTTCAAAAAGCGCATATCAAAAGAAGCATTATGAGCGACAATTACATTTGTATGTAAAAATGCTAAAAATAAAGGTAACACTTCTTCAATCGTCGGTGCATCTGAAACACGATAATTTGTAATACCTGTTAAACTCGTTATTCGGTCCGGGATTGGACGCTCCGGATTCACATAGGAAACAAATTGATCTACTAGTTCATGATTACGATATTTCACTGCTGCCACTTGAATGATTTTATCATTATAAGGGTTAAATCCTGTTGTTTCAAAGTCAATTACAACATAATCTAACGGTAAGGATATATTCCCCACTCCAAATACACTCCTTTATCTCTCAACGTTTATATTTCTTTTATCATATCATGAAGCTTTCACAACGTGAAAAAGAAAAGGCAGAAATGATTATATTCCATCTCTACCTTTTCACTGTTATTTTAATTTAGCAATCCGTTTCTCCATCTCTTTTTGCGTCATCGGCCCAATAAACTTATCTTGAATGACACCTTTCGTATCTATAAAATACGAAGTTGGGATCGTAATGACTTTATAGGCTGTTGTTACATCAATGTTCTTGTCCAATAAGATAGGAAATGTAATTCCTTTTTCCTTCGCAAAATTACTTACCTTTTCTACTCCTCCACCTTTTTCGGAAGGCGTATAATTTATTGCTAAAATTTCTACGTTATCTTTATGTTTTTTATAGAAAGCTTCCATATCCGGCATTTCTTGCTGGCAAGGTCCACACCACGTTGCCCAAAAGTTTAAAATCACCTTTTTTCCTTTCAAATCCGATAACTTTATATTCGTTCCATCTAACTTCGTTAATTCAAAGTCTGGCGCACTCTTTCCTATTTCAATACCGTTACTTGCAATCATCTCTTTCATAGCAGCTTCACTTTTTGCTTGCTTTCCTTGTACCGCCTGATCGTTTTTGCCAAACTGTTCATAAGCTGCATATCCCGCTAAACAAAGTAACACTACAATAATCGTAAGCTTCCGCCACATTTTATATCACCCTAACGTGTTTGTCTTCTAACATATTCACCAAAATGCTATATACCTTATTTTAGCTTATACGGACAAGCTTGGAAATATTCACAGTCGAAATAATTAGAATATTCTTATTTAAAGTGCATTTTTTTCCTTTTTATCATATAATTAGAAAAACAAATGAAGTATTACCTATCTTCTTCTAGACCCATTCACCTTTTATTTTCATGGTTATATAACCTTCAACAAAAGGGGGATTGTTTATGAATTCATTCGAAAAAATAACATTATATATTCTTAGTTTTCTTTTATATCCAATCGGTATTATTACATGGATCATTTCACTCTTTAGTAAAGATATTGAAAAAAAGAAAGTAGGGCGTATTTGTCTATACATCTCTCTAGTCTCATTCGTCCTTTTCATAATCCTCGGAATTACAACTTTCCTTATGACTGCTACTTTTAATGTTGATTTGAATCATTCCGAATCTATCGAGTATCAAATAAATGACGCTGAATAAAGATAAGAACAATGCTCTTATCTTTATTCACGTCTCTTAAAAAATGAATGACTATTTATTAATTTTTCAGGACTTCCACATGCTACAATACTTCCTTCTTTCATGATGACAACGCGATCTGCTAGTATTACTTTCTCTACATCATGCGTTGCCACAATTCTCGTTACATCGCTTCCTAGTCCTTCTATCATATTCCAAACAAATTCTTGATTGCTTGGATCTAATCCCGCAGTCGGTTCATCTAAAATAATAAAATTCGGATTTGAACCAATTGCTCGCAATAATGCAAGCCGTTTTCTTTCTCCTCCCGAAAACTCTTCTCCACTTTTATGTAGTACAGTTTGAATCCCCTTAGGTAAATCTCTAATTATCGGCTTCACATTTATAAGTTCAATATTTTTTTTAAATCATTTTCTAAATACTCCTCCCCGAAATACATATTCTCTTTTACTGTCGTCCGAAAAAAATGAGGTTCTTGCCACACTGTAGTCATACGAGCCTTCTGACCATAATAAACAACGCTACCGTTAGATGGTTTATACAACCCTGTCATTAATTTTAAAAGCGTTGTTTTTCCTGCACCACTTTCTCCGACAATCATAACGAGTTCGCCAGGATTAATTTGCAAATCAATATTATGAATTCTGCATTTCTCTTCACCATTCTCCTGAAATGAAACATTTGTCATTGTCATCCCTATCGCTCTTTCTACATTACTATTTGCAACTCGTTTATCTAAAAAGGAAAACACTCTACTTGCCGAAGCAGCTGCAACTTGTGTCATTATTAATAAATCTCCCACATAACGGACAGGGAAAAAGAGCATCTCTATTGTAGCTAACACTGCAACAAGTGAACCAACTTCCATTCCCCCTTTCATTATTTTTTGTGCGCCTACAATGAGAACAACGATATATGCTCCTGTTTCAATCACTGTTCCAACTACTCCAATGCAATGTTGCATCATCGTCTTCTTTACTTCTGTTTTATAAGATTGTGCTGTTACTCCTTTAAATAAGCGAACGGCCCACTTTTCTTTTTACAAACTACGTAAATCTTGTACGCCTTTTACAAACTGCGACACCATCTCTACAACACTTGATTGATTGTTTTGAGCAATGCTTGCAATATGCCTTACCTTTTTCCCCATTAACACCGGAACCATTGCACTTAAAAATAAAAATGGAGTTACCCACAATATAAACTGTATATCTATATGTTGTAGTGCTATGATCGCACCGATAAATTGCGCAATGGCGTGTATATATTCTATTAATATAGAACCATATAACCTGACCCAGTTCGGAATATCAGATACGACTAACGTTTCTAGCTCTCCTTGTTTGATTTTCTCACTCTCTTCAAACGGTAATAGGAAAAAATGGCGCAATACATCTATACGCTTCTCTCGTAATATTCGCTGGCTCGCTTTTGAGCTTACATAATCAAATGAAAGATTGTTCACCCACATCAATAAGCGGGTAACTGTAAACAAAGTAATGTAAAAATACGCTCCCTTCAGCTCTCGTTGAATTAGGTTATCTACAATTAGTCCCATGAATAGTGGACGGGATAGATTTAAAATAGCTGCAAAAATCCCACTGCATACAGCTGCTATTACTAATATTTTTTCTTTCTGTAACGGTAACAAAATTCTTTTATATTCTTTCATAGTATTCCCTCCATTTTTATAGTAAAAAGAAAGGGATGAAACCATTTGGTTTCATCCCTTTCCATAAAATAAGGAAGCTAACAGTTGTTAGCTTCCTTATCATTCATTTCAATTGTTTAGTTCGACACTTTAGACTCTTCAATTTTCTCACGAAGAACCATTTGCAGGATACCACCGTGACGGTAGTAGTCAATTTCAACTTCACTATCGAAACGAGCTACTACTTCAAATTGTTTTTCATTGCCATCTGCATCAGTTGCAACTACTTTTACAAGATCACGCGGTCTAACTGTTTTGTCGATTTGAATTTCAAATGACTCGTTACCAACAAGACCTAACGTTTCAGCGCTTTCGCCATCTTTAAATTGAAGCGGTAATACGCCCATTAACACTAAGTTACTGCGGTGAATACGCTCGAAGCTTTCTGCGATTACTGCTTTAATACCTAATAAGTTTGTACCTTTTGCAGCCCAGTCACGAGAACTTCCCATACCGTAATCTTTACCTGCAATAACTAGAAGGCCTGTGCCATCTTCTTTATACTTCATAGCAGCATCATAGATAGATGTTACTTCACCAGTTGGCCAGTATGTTGTATATCCGCCTTCTGTTCCTGGTGCGATTTGGTTTTTAATACGGATGTTCGCGAATGTACCACGCATCATAACTTCATGGTTACCACGACGAGAACCGTAAGAGTTAAAGTCAACTGGTTGTACGCCGTTTTCTAATAAATAGCGTCCAGCTGGTGTATGCTTACCGATTGAACCTGCTGGTGAAATGTGGTCTGTCGTTACAGAGTCACCAAATTTACCAACTACGCGTAAGCCTGATAACGTTTCAACTTCACCTGGCTCTTTAGATAAACCTTCAAAGAATGGTGGGTTTTGAATGTATGTTGAATCATTATCCCAAGTATATAAAGCTTCGTTTGAAGTTTGGATTTCATTCCAACGCTCATTGCTGTTAAATACTTGTGCATATTCTTTCTTGAACAGTTCAGATGTAACAACACTTTGGACTACATCTTCAATTTCTTTAGCTGATGGCCAAATGTCATTGAAGTAAACAGCATTGCCATTTGCATCTTTACCGATTTCATCATTTTTCAGGTCAATATCGACAGTACCTGCAAGTGCATAAGCCACAACAAGTGGTGGTGATGCTAAGTAGTTCGCTTTTACAAGCGGGTGAATACGACCTTCGAAGTTACGGTTACCAGATAAAACAGATGTTACTAATAAATCGTTTGCCGCGATTGCTTCTTCTAATTCCGGTGCTAATGGACCAGAGTTACCGATACAAGTCGTACAGCCGTAACCAACTGTTTGGAAACCTAATTGGTCTAAATACGTTGTTAAACCTGATTTATCTAAGTATTCAGTAACAACTTTAGATCCTGGTGCTAATGATGTTTTTACGTACTCAGGTACTTTAAGTCCTTTTTCAATTGCTTTCTTCGCAACTAAACCTGCCCCAATTAATACGTATGGGTTTGATGTATTTGTACAGCTTGTAATTGCAGCGATTGCGATTGCACCTGTTTTCATCGTTACTTCTTTATCTTCTAATGTAACCTTCACTTCTTTATCGAACTCTTGCTCATTAAATCCAAGTCCTTGTGTTCCAACTGGTGCTACAACAGCTTTGTGGAACGCATCTTTCATATCTGAAAGTGGAATTAAATCTTGTGGGCGTTTCGGTCCAGAAAGGTTAGATTCGATTGTATTTAAATCAATTTCAACAAGATCAGTGTAAATTGGATCTTTGCTGTCTGCTGTATAGAATAGGCCGTTCGCTTTACAGTATTCTTCAACAACGCGAATTTGCTCTTCATCTCTACCTGTTAAACGCAAGTATTCTAATGAAATTTCGTCGATTGGGAAGAATCCACAAGTTGCACCGTATTCTGGTGCCATATTTGAAATTGTCGCACGATCAGCTAAAGGCATGCTCTTTAAGCCATTACCGAAGAACTCAACGAACTTACCAACTACACCTTTTTGACGTAATACTTGTGTTACTTTTAATGCAACGTCAGTTGCTGTAGTACCACTTGGAAGTGTACCAGTTAATTTCACACCGATTACTTCAGGTACTGGGAAGTATGAAGGCTGTCCAAGCATTCCTGCTTCTGCTTCAATACCACCAACGCCCCATCCAAGAACGCCGATACCGTTAATCATTGTTGTATGTGAGTCTGTTCCAACTAATGAATCTGGGTATGCAACTAAGTCACCTTCAGCATTTTTTACCGCGTGAACAACTGGTGCTAAATATTCAAGGTTTACTTGGTGTACAATACCTGTAGCTGGCGGAACTGCACGATAGTTATCAAATGATTTTTGTGCCCAGCTTAAAAATTTATAACGTTCTTCATTACGTTTAAACTCTAAGTCCATGTTGAATGCAAGCGCGTCTGCTGTACCCGCTCTATCAACCTGTACAGAGTGATCAATTACAAGGTCTACAGTAATTTCCGGATTAATTTTATCAGGATCCCCACCCATGTCTGCCATTGCTTTACGAAGCGAAGCCAAATCAACAACAGCTGGAACACCAGTGAAATCTTGTAAAATTACACGAGATGGTTTAAATGGAACATCGATATCTTGCACATCTTTCGTTCCCCATTTCGCTAAATTTGTAACATGCTCTTCTGTAATTACACGTCCGTCTACTTGACGAAGTACTGATTCAAGTAAAACTTTCACGGAATATGGTAATTGAGATACGTTGCCAACCCCTGCATTTTCAAGCGCTTTCAAATCATAATAATGATACGTTTTTCCATCTACTTCAAAAGTTGCACGTGATTGAAATGGATTATGTTTGACCATTATGTTTCCCCCCTGTTAAACGTGACTAAGTTGTCTGAATATAAAATGTAGACAAACTTTTCAATACCTTACGATAATATCTTATTACAACTTTCTAAATAAGTAAATAATAAGAAACTTATAGATTATCATAAGTTTTCTTTATGTTTCTAAATTTGAATAGTGTTCATGTTCCTTATGAATACTATTACCATAAAGTAAAGTGCTCTATTAGCGCTTTCTTTACAGTTCATACATACTATGAACTGCTCATCATGCAACTTACAAAAAAAGTTATAGAGGTGAAATAAAATGGGTAAAAGAAAAGCAAATCATACTATTTCAGGAATGAATGCAGCATCTGCACAAGGACAAGGTGCTGGTTATAACGAAGAGTTTGCAAATGAAAACTTAACTCCTGCAGAACGACAAAATAATAAGAAACGCAAAAAGAACCAGTAACGAAAAATCCCAAAAGGAGCATTCACCTTTTGGGATTTTTTCTAATGTTTATAACGTAACAATTCCGAAACCGTTACAAATCGATAGCCCTGCTTTTTCAGTTCAGGTAATATTTTTGCTAGCGCCGCTACTGTTTGACTACGATTATTTCCCCCATCATGTAACAATACAATATCACCACTTTTAGCATGTTTCACTACATGATTTACGATAGATTCAACCCCTGGATTTGCCCAATCACGCGGATCTTGATGCCACGACCATAGAACAGTTTGATAACCAGCTTCTTTCGCTGTTTTAAATACAGCATCGTTAATATAACCGCCAGGAGGACGGAATAGCAAAGGCTCTTTCACCCATTTTTCGAAAAATTTCTTTCCATCTAAAATATCATTTTCTAATTTTTCATCCGATGAATTACTCGCATACAAATGGTTCATCGTATGATTTCCAATTTCATGCCCCTCTTTTAACACTTGTTTCACTAAATATGGATTACGCTGAACTCGAAATCCAATCATAAAAAATGTCGCTTCTGCTTTATATTGGCGCAATAAATTTAAAATTTGTGGTGTATAAGTTGGATCCGGTCCATCATCAAATGTAATAGCAATAATCTTTTCATTATTAGGTACTTCCCATGTTACATAGCCAGTTGGTTCTAGCTCTTTTCTGAGCAACATTTTCGCTTCCACTTTTTCAACTTGAAATATATGTACTGCGCATAATAAAGAAAAAATGACTAGAAAAATTTTCTGTTTTCGCATAATATTCGTTAAAGTAAGAGGTTGTCGAATACACAACAACCTCATTTACTTTTCTAATTGATCTACATGCTGCATAATATTTTGAAGATTATTTTCGTATTGCTCAAGTTGTGGGCGTTGTGTTTCCGAAGCTACTTCTAGTGCATTTTGAATCTGTTCATAGGCTTCCTGAACCTCTTGGCGTAATTCTTTTAAATCATGACCGTAGTTTGGATCATTTTTTACAATGTTGTTAAATGCATTTTCTGCTTGTGTAACACCTTGCTGCGCTGCTTGAAAAGCTTGTTGCTTATCTTTATGATATGGCATTATACAATCCCCTTTCCATAATAGTTAGTCCCACTTATCTTTACCTTTTTTTCTAAAAACATTCTCGTATAAATTTGCAAACTTCTCTCATTCTAAAAAGAAAGAGGAGGTGTCACAGAAAATGAGCAAAAACAATCGTGAAGCGAAAGAAAAAAAAGGACAACCCGAACCATTAAGCGGATCTCATAAAGTAAAAAACCGTAACCATTCACGTCAAAAACATCATGCACATCATGATATGTAAAACAAAAAATGCACACTAGCTACCTTTTCCACATACAATGTTTATATTTTTCCATTTATTCTTCACCCCTACTTCATTCATGCATAACATAGTATGAATTGAGATTTTACGGAGGGTGTCTTACATGGGCAAGAAAAAGAAGGATTGTCTTTTTCATGTTGATGGTTTCGAAGAATGGATGGATCAGTTTTGTTCTGATTCTTGTAGCAACTTTAGTTTCCCAAATCAAATTCATATTGACCTTTGTGAAACGGAACAAGAATACATTTTGGAAACAGATGTACCAAATGTAAAAGAACAAAATGTAGTCATTAAAAAGATGAAGACAGGCCTAAACATTTGCATACTTCATAAAAATATTTCTTTGCAGAGAATCATTCCTTTACCCGATAATATTATTTATAAGAAGATGCTAGCCTGCTTAGAGAATGGATACTTAGCCATTCATATTTCCAAAAACGAAGTTGCTCATAAACATGAAGAAAAAGTTCTTTTTCAAATTGAGAATTAAAATAAAGTAAAACTTTAATCAACAGGAGTTTTACTACCCGTTAATAACGGGATAAATACAAAAATAACCCCCAGCAGATGACTGGGGATTATTTTATTTCGCATGTAATTCTAAATTACAATTTGCACCATGCCTTTTTTTCAATAAACCTTTCGTAATTAAAAGTACGGGAAATGCTACAGTTGAAAATATAGCTAACGCTGAAAATACTACAAATCCATTTTGGTACCCGTAATAATCGAGAAGTACTCCCCCAAACCATGGACCTATTACTGCTCCAATTCCTGAAAATCCCATTGCTCCAAAATATGTTCCTTTTAACTGTGAAACAGCTATATCATCTATAAATACATCCGTCATTGAAAACATTAAGACTTCTCCAATTGTAAAAATAATTGTGCAAATAGCAGCACCTAGCATAGATTCTACTATTCCAAATCCAAATAATCCCCCGCTCACAAATAAAGTTCCAACCATAATGGATCCTAATAGTGTATACTTTTTACACATTTGAATAACAGGATATTGAATAATCACTACAACAACTGCATTTAAAGCGAGCATATATGAGAATAGCTTCACTCCATCCTGGAATATATGTGCATTTGCAAAATATTGTGATACTGTCGTCGTTAAGTGAGAAAAACCACAATTACTCAAAATAATACCAACTAACGCGACTAAAAATACAACATCCTTTCGCAAAATGCGAATTGCATTTAACATTGTGACAGGCTTTTCTATATTTACTTTCTTTTTTTCAATTGGATACTTCTTAAATTGGAATGCTAATATAGCTGTATATAGAATATATACTCCCGCTGCTACTAAAAAAGGAATTGTAGATTTTGCGCTTCCGATTTGTAATCCGACAAGTGGCCCAATCGCTACTCCAACATTGATTGCACCGTAACGCAAATTATATACGAGTAAACGATACTCTGGTTTCGTTAAATCTGATAATAATGCTCTTGACGTCGGTTCAAAAAAGGACCTACATAATCCATTTAAAGCATTTAATAAAAAGAAACTGAAAACATGATCTGCAAGTGAAAAACCTATGAATACAAACACCCAAACGATCATGGACCATATTAGAATCATATTTCGACCGAATCGATCAGATAAATTCCCTCCGATAAAACTAGCAAACACTCCAACAAGTGCACTCGTTCCAATAATAGCACCCGTCATTCCAGCTGATACGCCTTTAACAGTCGTTAAATAAATTGCTAAAAAAGGAATACTCATTGACGTGGCGAACCTCGCAAATAAAGTCCCTATTATAATTGTCATTCCTAACGGATGAATATTTTGTAACTTCCCCTTCATCTTAAAAACCTACTCTCCCTGTTATCACATAAAAAAAGAAAGCAAAGGATCTGCTTTCTTTTCCCTTTTTATACTTGAGCTGTTGATACTCGAGCTGTTCTCGTTATATCCATATCTATGCCATATGTAAACTGTAATTCTTTACAAACATCTTTAATTAAAATTGCAACATTATACTTCTCATTAAATTGTAAAACGATGTTTTCTACTTCTTCATATGTATACTTATATTCGCCTGTAATGACACTTTTTAAATCAAAGCATTCATTTATACAAAGTTGCACAAGTAGCTGGTCATATTTTTCTATTACATCTTCTTTCTTCCACAGCACCTCTTTTACATATAACCGATCAAACTTCACACTTTCACGGTTACAATCCGTTAAAATCCGGGTCATTTCGTTTAATTCTCGATACAATTCAGAAATATTTTTGCTTAAACTAAGCAGTTTATCTACGCCGTTTTCATACAACATATTCATTCCACCCCCGCATTTTCTTTTTCTTATTATAGCAAGAAAATTCTAAAAATAGTTTCTTTCTTCTGAAATATTAGGAAACTAATTTCAATTGCTTTACAATGAAACTAGTTAATGCGAGAGGAGAAAGAAAATTGGAGCACAAATTATATTACACTGACACTTATAAGCAAGACTTTACTACTAAAATTATAAAGCAAGATTATGATAAAGACGGTAACTTATACGTTGTTTTGAATGAAACAGCATTTTATCCGACAGGCGGCGGACAACCGTATGATACTGGTACATTAAATGATATCGATGTAATCAATGTAGAAGAGATAAACGGAGAAATTCGTCACTACATTGCAGAACAATTACATACAGAAGACATAGAAGGTAAAATTAATTGGGAGCGCCGTTTTGATCATATGCAACAACATGCGGCTCAGCACATTTTATCTGCTGCTTTTTGGGATTACTTTAACGTACCTACGATTGGATTCCATCTTGGTAAAGAAACGGTAACAATTGATTTAGAAACAGAAAATTTACATGCAAAAACGGTTGAAAAAGCAGTGCAAATTGCGAACAAAATTGTTTTTGAAAATCATCCAATCCGCATCCAGTGGATGAACTTAGAAGAAGCGAAAACATTGCCGCTTCGTAAAGAACCGACTTTAACAGAAAATATACGCGTTGTTATTATCGAAAATTATGACTACAATGGCTGTGGCGGAACGCACCCGAAACGTACAGGTGAAGTAGGTCCTATTCAAGTATTAGAATGGGAGCGTAATAAAGGTGGCATACGATTAACGTTTATCGCTGGCTGGCGCACACTTAAAGTAATGGGGCAACAGCAACAAATTATAAAAGATGTTTCTAAACAATTAAACAGTAGCGAGAATGATATTCCAGCAAAAGTAACACAACTTCTTACTTCTCAAAAAGAAAATGAAAAAGCAATGCAAACAATGACTGAAAAATTATTATATACAGAGGCAAACGAACTACTTCAACAACCTACCAAAATACATGCTGGCATACTTATTTCTAAAGTGTTTACAAATCGTTCTATGCAAGAAATCGCAAAGCTATCCGCTATTATTACAGAACAACAAGAGCATGCCATTACATATTTCGTTATTGAAAACGAGGACAAATTACAATGCATCCTCGCTTGTGGAAAGACAGTCACACTTGATATGAATGTACTTTTAAAAGACGCTCTTCCTGCTATTGAAGGAAAAGGTGGTGGAAATAAAAAGAGTGCACGTGGCGGCGGAAAAGCGCTTATGACTGGGGACGAGTTTTTAAATCAGCTTATTTCTTCTTTACAGTCAGCAGTGTAAAGCATGTTTATGAAGGATAGCTAATAGCTATCCTTCATCTTTATTTACAAGCCTATATTTCGTTTCAAGCCTTGATAACTCCCTGCATTTGCAAACCCTTCATTTACCAGTTTTATAAAAGTTTCCGAAAAACCATAATGACTTAATTCGTTAACCGGTACCATTTGCACATCATGAATCGGATTATGATCAAACTCGTTAGAAGGTAGCGTAATTTCACCTTCAATCCTTTCAAGCAAAAACGTTATATGTAATAAAGACGGGCGTGCATCTGGTTTATCACAAACATAGAGTAGCTTCTGAATGTTAACTTCTAACCCTGTCTCTTCTCTCATTTCTCGAATCATTGCTTCCTCTAACGTTTCGCCATTCTCTGCTCTTCCTCCAGGTAAAGACCAATTCCGATTAGCAACTTTTTGCTTTACTAGTAATACTTTTTCATCTTCAATTAAAATCCCAGTAACACGAACTTGCATTACATTTTCCATATGTAATCTCCTCTTCCTGTTATATTTACAAATTAATCCTTCCACAAAAAGAACATATGTTTTATAATTAAAGAAAATTATGGAAGAAAGAAGTTGTTACATTCATGCGTCCACCTTTAACAAAGTCTATATCACTTGAAGATTTCCAAAACTATTATTGGTTAAAAGCAGAACTGCAAACATTTTGTCGTGAGCATGGGTTACCAGCTAGTGGCTCTAAGATTGAAATAACCGAGCGTATCTCACATTATTTATATACTGGTAAAATATTAAAAAACAGCTCTGGTCAAAAGATGAGTAAAACTTCCCTCTCTTATAAAGAACTTTCTCTTCAAACGATTATTACTAACAATCACCGCTGTAGCGAAGATGTTCGTGCTTTTTTCAAAGAAAAAATCGGAGCAAACTTCCGCTTTACAGTAGCTCTTCAAAAGTTTTTTAAAGAGAATGTTGGAAAAACATATGAAGATGCGATAACGTTTTGGTATGAAGAAAACGAACGAAAAAAAGATCCTACATACAAAACAACTATCGGTGCACAATTTGAATACAATCGTTTCACTCGTGACTTTTTCGAAGATCCAAATAATAAAGGAAAATCAAAAGCTGATGCTATCGCTGCTTGGAATGAAATAAAAGCAAAACGTGGTAGCAATGCTTATGTTCCTCAAAAAGTAGAAAACTAGTTCCTTTCTAGTCTTCTACTTTCTCAAATAATAGTGCAAGACCTATCCCGCCCCCTATTCCTAACGTCGCGATTCCGTATTTCATACGCTCTCGTTTCGCCTGATAAAACAAGCGCGTTACAAGCATAGCCCCAGATGCACCGTACGGATGACCGAGCGCAATTGCACCACCATTTACATTTAATTTTTCATACGGAATTTGTAACTCCTTTGCACAAGCTACAACTTTTGAGGCGAATGCTTCATTTATTTCAAAATAATTGATGTCCTCTACTTTCATATTCCTTTCGTTTAATAATTTGTTCACCGCAAATATCGGACCAGTCCCCGGAAGATTTGGGTCTACTCCAACTACAGCACTACGAACGAAACGAAGGACAGGCTTATATCCTAATTTTCGAGCTTGCCCCTCTTCCATTACAAGAACAGCACATGCCCCATCATTGACACCACACGAATTACCTGCCGTTACTGTACCATTTTGTAGAAATGCGGGTTTAGTTCTTTTAATCATTCGTTCATAATTCATTTCTGGCTTTATAGATTCATCTAATAATCCATGAAAAGACAATATTTCATCATGTATATATCCTTTTTCTAATGCTTGCAGTGTTCGTTTATAACTGAGGCAAGCATACTCATCTTGCATTTCTCTCGTGATGTTATAACGTTCTGCAACATATTCAGCCGCTACTCCCATATTAGGATCGCCAATTGTTTCTGGTGAAAATCGCGCCCTATTTTGAAAAGGTGACACACTTGTACTCTCTACTCCTCCGGCGATATAGCACTTACCGGCCCCCCCTTGAATGAAATGACATGCGGTGCGAATCGCTTCCAATCCGGCACCACATTGCCGGTCAATCGTTACACCCGGAATATGATGACTAAGCCCTGCTTCTAAAGCAGATAATCTCGCAACATTCCCTCCTGGCCCAACAACATTCCCTAATATGACATCGTCTATTGCTCTCTCCATTCCTTTACTTAAAAATGTAAGAAGCGGCGCTGCTAATTGCTGAACTTCATAGTCTTTTAACATCCCATTCTTCTTACCAATAGGTGTCCTTTTCGCTTCTACAACAACTGCTCTATTCATATATTTTCTCCTGATTTTCAATGATACTTTTTGCTTCCATACGAGCGATTTTCCCGCTATTTGTATACGGTATTTCATCTACAAAATACCATTCTTTCGGTATTTTAAAAGAGGATAATCGTTGTAAGCAAAAACTCTTTAATTGTTGCCTCGTAGCACTTCCTTTTACAATCGCGACAGGTTTTTCACCCCAGTAACTATCTTCCACACCAATTACAACTATTTCATCAACAGCTGGATGTTCATGTAATACGCTTTCTATTTCTTCTGGGAAAATATTAATTCCTCCAAATAAAATCATATTCTTCTCTCTACCGACAATATAAATAAATCCTTCTTCATCTTCATAACCTACATCTCGCACTGTCATCCAGCCATCTGCAGTCAACTCTGGAATTAAAATCCCATCTAATATGTATCCCATAAAAAACTGATCACTTTTCACATAAACAGTTCCTATCTCACCTTTCTGTACTTCTTCTCCTGCTTCATTACATATTCGCACTTGCACATTGTGGCAAGATTTCCCTACTGAATTTGGCCTTCTATTACTCTCTTCATCAACTAGCGCTGTTACAAAGCTTAACTCCGATGCACCGTAAAATTCGTATTTTTTCGCATTAGGGAATATACTCTTTATTTTTTCTTTCGCTTCAGCTTCCCATTTGGCTCCTGACGAAATAATTTTCATTTCATTTTCTATTACTCTGTTTTCTTTATATAAAGATTCAAGCATTGTCGGAACTGTATACATAACTGATATATTTTCAGTTTCTAACTTATCTAGTACTTGATTTGGAATAAACTTTCTCATAATGTGAACCGTTTGTCCTACATATAATGCGCTTATTGCCCCGTATAAGAAAAGAGAATGAACGAGCGTCCCAGCTATTAAAATCGAATCCTCTCTTTTCATATGAAAGTCATGTACATTACAATCAAAACTATGAAGCCACGATTGTTGCGCACGTAAAAACGCTTTTGCTTTCCCAGTCGATCCTGATGTGAATCCCATATAAAAAGGAGCATTTTGTACATTCTCTATAGGGAAATATGTAGGAAGATATTTCTCAATCATCCTTTTCCACTCATCAATTTCAATTACTCTTCCTTCTTCATCCGGTAAATCATTTAACTTATATCTCTCTGTCACAATCATATCCGGATTACTAATTGCACTTCTTTCTTTGAGCTCATCTTGTTTCCACTTTATATCTAGTGGCACACAAACCCATCCGGCCATAGCAGCACCCGCGAATAGTTGTAAAAACTCTATACGATTTTCTAATACAATCGCTATCGTTTTATTCTTCGATTCTTTTTCATTCAACCAGTTTGCTACTTTATACACTGACTCAAACCACTCTTTATATGTTAAAACTCGATCATTTTCCTTTATTGCTATTTTATTCGGTTGTAAAGAGGCATGTTTTTTATATTCTTTTGTTATTCCCATATGAGATGTCCTTTCTTTACAAAATACTAAAAAGAAACACGCAATAAACGTGTTTCTTCTCTTTCTTATCCCGCATTTGTATATTTCCCATTCTTTAGAGCAGGCGTAATAATATGTTTCAATGAACGATGTAATTTCGTTACAAGAATTGCTGCTATAATTGCTTTTATGCAATCCCCTGGTAAAAATGCGACACTTACTTTCATCGTCTGCCATATAGAAACATCCATTACGAAAGCTTGTACAATAATACCAAATACATAAACTACGAAAATACCACCAATTATATTAATGCATAATACTTTTATAATAGAAACTTCACGTAAACGCTCAATTAAGTAACCAATGACAAATGCTCCAACGATATAACCAAGTAAATATCCTGCACTTGGCCCAACAAATACGCCAAAGCCACCACGTCCACCAGCAAGTAATGGCGCTCCAACTCCTACAATAAGTAAGAAAATAAGCTGGCTTAATGCACCAAGACGTGATCCTAACAATCCACCAGCAAGCATAACACCAAGTGATTGTAATGTAATTGGAACTGGTGTAATAGAAAGAGCAATTGGAGGTATTAACCCTAACACTCCCATAATAGAACTAAATAAAGCGACGAAAACTAAGTTTTTTGTATTCATATTTGCTTCTCCTATTTGTAAACCTAAAATTACTTTTAGATAACATATCACAGAAATTATATTATCTTTCCGTCTTTCTTTTGTCAACCTCCAATTCATTTAAGTTTACAAATAAAAATTCACTTATTTCTCTCTATGCAAATGCTCAAGTTCTTTCCGAAGCGCTTGTTTTAAAAACTTCCCAACAGATGTTTTCGGTATTTCTTCCATAAATACAATATCGTCTGGTAACCACCACTTCGCAAACTGTGGTTTTAAAAACTCATATATTTCCTCTTTCGTAACTGTACTATTTTTCTTTTGAACGACACACGCAACAGGGCGCTCTTGCCACTGCGGATGAGGAACAGCAACGACAGCTGCTTCAAATATAGCATCATGTGCCATTAAAGCATTTTCAAGGTCTACTGAAGAAATCCACTCGCCTCCACTTTTAATCACATCTTTCGTACGGTCAACAATTTTCACGCAGCCTTCCTCGTCCACTGTGACAACATCACCAGTATATAACCACCCATCGCGAAAACCTTCGACAGTACGCTCATCGTTATAATAGCTTGCAGCGATCCATGGTGCTCGTAAACATAGCTCTCCCATCTCCGTACTATCCCACTTCACTTCACCATTTGTACCGACTACTTTCATTTCTACACCAGGGACAAGATACCCTTGCTTTGATCTAATTTCTAATTGCTCTTCATACGATAATTCTGTTTCATAACTTTTTAAACGTGCAAGTGTTACGAGTGGGCTTGTTTCGGTCATACCATATGCATGGATGAACGGAACATTATGTTTCTGTTCAAATGCTTTAATAACACTTTTCGGTGCAGCTGCACCACCGCATAGTATTCTCGTCATACTAGATAAATCATAACTATTATTTTCTAACTCTTGTAATACACCAAGCCAAATTGTCGGCACACCAGCAGCTAACGTCACTTTTTCAGCTTGAATCATTTCTAATAAAATTTTCGGCGTAAACATCGGTCCTGGAAGAACTTGTTTTGATCCAAACCAAGTAGCAGCGAACGGAAGTCCCCAAGCATTCACATGGAACATCGGTACAATTGCCATCGCCGCGTCACTTTCCGATAAAGCAGCTGTATCCGCTAAACCGAGTGCCATACAATGCAGTACAGTACTACGATGCGTATATACAACACCTTTTGGATTTCCTGTAGTCGCTGACGTATAACACATACCAGCAGGTGTATTTTCATCAATATCTTTTACAAATTGGAAATTTGGATCGCCTTCTTCTAATAGCTTTTCATAATGATATACAGGTTCTAGCATAGTATTTGGAAGTTCATCTTTATCAGTCATAATAATGTAGGCTTGTACAGTTGATAATTCAGATTGAATTTTTTCAACAAGTGGTACAAAATCTTCATCAATAAGTAGAATTCGATCTTCTGCGTGCTGAATAATGTATGAAATATGTTGAGGAGATAAACGAATATTAATTGTGTGTAAAACGGAAGCAACACCAGGAATAGCAAAATACGCTTCCACATGTCGATGATGATTCCACGCTAACGTTCCTATACGCTCGCCTTCTTTAATTCCTAATTTTTTCAACGCACTGGAAAGCCTTCTCGTCCTTTCACCTAACAGCTTATATGTTAACGTCGTAACTGTATCATGTGTCCGTGAAACAATTTCTTTCTTTGAAAACAATTTTTCTGCTCTTTCCATCATAGAACTAATTGTTAGCGGTACATTCATCATCATATTGATTATATCCCCCTTTAAAACGCTTTCATTTTTCGTTTATTATAACAGACTTCTACAAATAATTACGACATTTTTCTGTATTTTCTGAATTATTTCTTTGGAAATAATTCAGAAAATACTAAGAGAAGATATACTAAAATTCCTTCTTACGATATATAAATACCGAAATAACAAAAGAAAAGATATATATGATAACGCCAAATATCGTATATAAAATGGAAACGTATAAAGATGAATTTAAATTTAATATTGGAAATTGTTCTATTAGATAGCCAATTACACTTTGTAATCCAAAATAAGTAACAAGTCCCCCGCATGCGCCTCCAATTGTAATAGCATCAGATTTTTCTGCTCCAAAAACATAGAGAAGTGGGTAGGCTATTGCTCCGGCATTAAGGATGATGAACGTCCCTAAAGAAACACTCTTACATATCCCATCATCAATTGGTGTATCTGAAACGAAACTATGTATATAAAATATGCCATACGACAATAAAGTACCAATAATTACAACTAAAAAATAGAAAAGGTAATGACTTTGTACAATGTTATTTCTAGTAACCGGTAAAGTAAGTACATATTTTTCATAACCTGACTTACTCTCATATTTAATAACTTCAAGTGCAGGAATTGCAGCAAATAAGATAATGAATGTAGCAATTAAACGGTACATTGAAGCATTACCAAAATAAAAAACAAATCCCGATCCTAATATCGCTATTCCCATGAACGTAAAGAAAGTTCGATACACTAGATAATAGTTTGTCAATAATAAACCTTTCATTTATTTTTCACTCCTTGTTAATAAAACACTTATTTCTTCTATTGAAATGGTTCTATGAGCGATCCCATTTGGTAGTTTATGCACATCTGATACAAGTACATTGAAATAAGAGCCATTATTCCTTTTCACCACAACTATATCTTTGTTAATTAAAGTTAGTTGTTCCTCATCAACATCTACAATGGCATAATTGTTCAAAACCTTATTCTTTTCTTCATTCAATAAAATTTCTCCATCTTTTATAATGATAAGATGGCTAGCTATTTTTTCTACATCACTCATAATATGAGAAGAAAGTAGTATACCACCATTACTTTTACTCACAAAACTTTTTAACTCCTCTAATACCTGCTCCCTAGATGAAGGATCGAGACCTCCCGTCGCTTCATCTAGGATTAATAATTTTGCATTATGTGACAGCGCAACAGCTATAGTTAGTTTCATTGACATTCCACGCGAGAATTTACCTACTTTCTCATTAGTAGGTAAAGAGAAAGAATGAACTAATCGGTAAAAATTTTCTCTATCCCAAGATTCAAACATCTTTTCAAAAACTTTATTTAGTTGTTTTATTGTAAGATGAGCCGGGAGATTCATAGCATCAAATACGACTCCTATCTTTTCCTTAATCTTGGCATCTTTATTTATATTTTCTTTACCAAATATTTTTACTGTACCATTATCTTTAGAAATTAATTGTAATACTGTTTTAAAGGTTGTTGATTTTCCAGCTCCATTGTTACCAATGAATCCAACAATTGATCCAGACGGCACATTGAAAGAAACATCTCTTAAAACAACTTTATTTCCAAATGATTTACTTAGATTTTCAATTTCTAGAAGATTTGACATCATTACACTCCTATCTTAACTTTTAATAAAAATATGTTTTCTCCTATTAAAAATTATCCACCTTTTCTCTCACTTTCTTTTTCAGTTTAAAAATAAGACGATTACTATATTCTTTATTTTCTACTAAAATTCGATACGCCTCTAATACTCCTAACACACGAACAAAAAGATAAACTCCAATAGCAATAAGTACAACACAATAAGGGTGATACTGGACTAATTCTCCTGAAGTGATATGCTTTTTCTCAAATAAAAAAGGTAGCGCTCCTGCTGCTATAAAACAAAATCCAACGATTATTACTACAGCATACTTTTTCTTAATAATTGCATATCTTTTTGTCAATTCTTTTAGAAAGTTTTGATCAAATAATAATTCTTCCTTTTTTAATACATTGTATCGACTCTCTTCTATCATTACAGGTACCATCATTGCTCCAATACCAAGGACAGCAATAATGATGACAAGGAACATAGACATTGTTACATTTTCTTTAAATAATAAATACGGTATTGTAGATAAAATGAGCAAACTAAACCCTAGCGCTATATATTTAGAAATTTTTTGTCCGTACACTATATACCCTTCTGCCATTTCCTGACTTACGTAATAGCCATCCATATTTTCATTACTTTTCTCTGCAGTTTCTTTTAATAAATAGTCGAGTGATACTTCAAAAACATTTCCAATCATTATTAACTTTTCAGTTTCAGGAAAACCTTGACCGTTTTCCCATTTACTAACCGCTTGCCTTGTTGTATTTAATTTTTCAGCTAATGCTTCTTGAGAAAGGCCCTTTCCCTTTCTTAATTTAAAAAGCTTTTCACCAAATCCCATATGTGTGTCCCCCTTTGTTTTCTTACCTAAATTGTATGTAAACATTGCCCTTGTCTCTATCTTCCTGCGGTTGCACTTTGTCAACTTACGGTTGCGAATGTGTTATATAGCGGTTTTCTATATAATTTAGCTAGTTTTCTTTTATGATTATGGTGTGAATAAAAACCTCCCATCTCAATAACCAATTATAACAATTAAAGGTAATTATTGTTACCCAAAAAAATAAAAACTCCTTTATTTATTTAAAGGAGTTTTCGATATGAAATATTTCCAGAATGGCTAATTTTCTATCTCAATTAATTCACAATTTCTTCTATACATTTTTGTACGTTGTGCAACGATTAATAAGCATCCCACACAGTATATTTTGTTATCTCTTTATATAAGGCATATTCATATATATGTAAAATATTTCTCCTATTAACTTCCCTAATAAAAACACTTTTTAATAATCATAACGGCTTCTGCTTAAACTTTTCATAATGTCGTACTTTTAATAAAAGGACATTCCCGCAATCTGTACAAATATAAGCATCTACTGGTGAAGATGTGAACATCGTCTCCTTTTTCCGTATTTGTGCATAACCGACAAACTCACCTTCTCCTATATTTTGAGAACCACAATTAGAGCATGTCTGCACGTCTTTCTGTTTCATGAGAGCACCACCTTTAATCTGTTTCTACTCCCTTCGACAGTTCACTTCCATTTCCCTTCCAAAAAACGCCTTATTCTCTTACATTTCAACAGGAATCTCAGAACAAACATCGTATATGTACTATGAAATATATTTATTGACGGGGGAATCTCATGAGTACAATTATGACAATCAATACCGCACAAGAAATTGAAAACGCAGAAATACATATGCTTTCTTCTAGATTAGAGGCACTACAAGCGATAAAAGAAAATCCAATGCAAGTACAAATAGAACAATTCGGAAGTGCCACCGCCTTTTCATCAAAAGTAATTGCTGGTCCTGCTTTTAATACGATAAAAGGTATTACAAATACAACTCAGATAGATGAAATCATCTCTTATTATCAATCACTACAAATCCCTTGTCGTTTTGAAATTACGCCAGCGCAAGGTACAGCTGAATTATTTCAATACTTATCTGAAAAAGGTTTTTATCAATCTAGCTTCCATACCGCTTTATATAGTACACCGCGAGAAGATCCGTCCCTTGTTCCTTCTAACATTTCAGTACGCAAATTAAAAGAAAATGAGTTTGATGTTTTTGCAGACATATATGTACGTGGATTTAACATGCCATCCTTTACAAAAGATGGTGTGCGCCAAAATAACGAAATTCTCTACGATAAACCAGGATGGCATTTTTTCATAGCTGAAGTTCAAAACATTCCTGCGGGCATTGGTGTCCTGTATATAAATAAGGGTGTCGCATCATTAGCTGCTTCTGCTACTTTGCCAGAATTTCAGCGTAAAGGCTGTCATACTGCCTTAATTCAAAAGCGAATTGAGACAGCTATTGAATCCAATTGTCATTTAATAGTCGGACAAGCAAGATTCGGTAGCAGCAGTCAAAATAATATGGAACGTGCCCATATGAAGATCGCTTATACAAAATCAATCTGGACCGCCAAAAACATATAATTAACATTCTTTCTCTTCTCATTACAACTTTATACACTTTATGACAATTCCTTTTCAACTCTATTAATCATTTGAATATTCAAACTAAATCTGTTACGCTATTGCTAGATACATCATTCAACTTGCAATATGAAAAGAGAATTCTAATCAAACTACAAGGAGGAGAAATGTATGACTAAACATGATCATGGTTTAAAAGAAAAAGTAGAAGGTGCTATTGATAAAGTAAAAGGCGAAGTAAAAGAAGTTGTCGGGAAAGTAACTGACAATAAGAAATTACAAGCTGAAGGAAAATGGGATAAGGTAAAAGGCACTGCTAAAGATACTGTCGGTAATGTAAAAAAGAAAGTTAATGAATATAAAGAAAATAAATAAAAAAACGAAAATGTATGGTTGTGCAAGTAGTAAGTTACTAGATTTGAGAAAAGAGAAATTGCACCCATAAAAAATCATTTTAAAACGACAAATAGATGCCTCAAGGCATCTATTTGTCTATAAATAACTATTTTAATTACCCAACCCTTAAGCTTTTCCTTACTAACATTTTCTAACATAATGCCTTTGCTACAGTAAAGACTTACTTTGTGAAATTTGGTTTTAGGTCACCTGTATACGGTTCGTGCTCAACAAAGATTTTTATATCTTTTCCATTCGCATCTTTCCCGATTCTTGTATACGTAAATTTCTCTTTATTTAACTCTGTAAGTTCAAGGACCGCACCATATTTATTATTTCCTAACGAAGCGTGAGCCCTTATTTTATTACCATGTACAACATCAAAGAAACCGTAGTCCCCACGACTTTCTCCTGTATTCACATTGAAAAACTCGTATTTATTTGTATTTTTATCGTATTTTGCTAGACTGATTAAGTTTGAGTTATATTTTGTTACATCATTACCTTGGTCGTCTAATACCACCGTTCCGTTCCATAGTGTACTAGATAAAATTTCATCTCCATCAACATCTTTAACTATTTTACCTGTCGAACTTTCTAAATTTTTATCAGGCCGCGTGAAAGAAAGTTCTTTTTCATGGTACGGAATATGTTCAACAAACACCTCTACATCGTTCCCTTTTACATCTTTCCCCATTCTTTTATATGTAAATTTCTCCTTATCTAATTGCGTCAATTCAACAACTGCTTGATAATTTTGCGTTTCAGAAATTAACACTCTTTTCTTTCCATCATTCGTTATAAAAAAGGTACCGCTATCATTACGACTCTCTCCTGTCTTTGCATTAAAAAATTCATACCTTGCCATTTTAGCATCATATTTTGCAAGCCCGATGAAATTTTGATTTTCTTTCGTTACATCATTATGATCTTTGTCATAGACTTTTGTCCCTTGCCAATTTGTTTCACCAAGTATGCTAGCTAGTAGTTGCCCTTTCGTTTGTTTAGTTTGATCAGTTTCTTGTATTGCATTGTATAAAAATTGTGCGTACTGTTCACGCGTCACATCCATACTTGGAGCAAATTTTCCTCCTCCTACTCCTTTTGCAATATTATTTGTTTGAACAGCACTAATTGCATTTCTTGCCCATGAGTTCGTTGAAACGTCAGTAAAAGTGTGATCACTCTTTGCCTTTAAATGAAAAGCATTTGTAAGAACTTGTGCCATTTCTACACGTGTTAAGGATGCCTTCGGTCTAAAGTTCCCATGTTCATCACCCTTAAAAACGCCCATTTCTGTTAAAGACAAAATTTCCTTTATATAACTTGTCGAATCTTCACTTACGTCTCCATATGGGTTCTGATAATTTTTGTCTTCTGCCAAATTAAAATAACGATATAGTAAAGCTGCAACCTGTTCGCGTGTTACGTTATCTCCAAAACCAAATCTTCCATCATCATAGCCGAAAATGATTTTCTCGTCTGTTAATTGCTGAATCGCCTCATATGCCCAGTGCCCCTTTGGAACATCTTTAAATACACCAGTATGATTCGTTTTTGGTGTAATCTCTTCTGCTTTTACTTCTCCATTTTTTTCAGTTAATAGAACTCCACCTAGAACTGCTGATATGATACATGTTTTTAAAATTGTTTTATTCATAGTTTTCTAATCCCTTCCTTAATTTAACAAATAATTACACCACTTTTCTTCCAAAAGAAGACTCTATGTGAGCAATTCATGTTTTAAATTTTCATTACAGCTAATTGGATACAAAGTGTTACACCTCCAAAGTTTTTTTCGTAGTATCCATAGCTGCTATATATAGGAATTATAAATAACAACTATAAATTGCCCATAAACAAATTATTAAAAAAAGATAAAATTAAGATTATATATTTTTAATCTCAATCTTTTTATAAAAAAACGTTCCTTTTGGCAAAAAGATGGCTTGAAATTAAATGTTCATTCCATTTTTTTGTTTATGCTATTATGATAAAAGAAAGAATATTTCGAAATAACAAACCTGAATTTGGGCAGAAATGAGGAAAAGAAATTGAATATTGAGCAACAATTATATGATGTGGTGAAACAGTTAATTGAACAAAGATATCCAAACGATTGGGGTGGAGCCGCAGCGATTCGTGTAGAAGATGGAACAATTTATACAAGTGTTGCTCCAGGCGTAATAAATGCTTCAACAGAACTTTGTATGGAAACAGGTGCAATTTTAGAAGCTCATAAATTTCAAAAGAAAGTTACACATTCTATTTGTCTTGCGAGAGAAAATGAGCATTCTGAATTAAAGGTACTCTCGCCTTGTGGTGTATGCCAAGAACGTTTATTTTATTGGGGACCAGAAGTACAGTGTGCGATTACAAATGCTAAACAAGATATTATTTTTAAACCTTTAAAAGAGTTGCAACCATATCATTGGACAGAAGCATATCATGATGAAATGGCAAAAGAATGGAGTACGAGATAGAGGAATAAGTTTCATTATTTTCCTGATGACAATAAAAAAATGTCACGGCCTTTTCCAAATAAAACATCGAAAAAGGCCGTGACATAACACTTATTTTATAATTGACGGAAGTTTACTTCCCTTCACTTTTTTCTAACACATACAAATCTTCTTCAATATTAGATAATTTCTCTGTTACAAGCTTTCTAGCATCTCCAATCGCTTGATTGTATGCAAATGGTCCTACTAATTTAATCATTTCTTCTATTAAACGCTCTGCTTGGAAGCGTCCAATTTCATCTAAATCTTCCTCAACGAAAAATTGCTGAATTTGTGCTACTAGCTCTTCTTTTTTATCATTTGGTATTTTTATATTCATCATCATTTATTACTCCTCTATATTTAGGATAGTACGTTTCTTAACTCTACCATAGAAAAACGCTTTCCAGGGCAAGTTTTTGTAACTCCTTCTAGCTCTCTATGACCGAGTATATTTTCTTTCTTTATAGCAAACTGCTTCATAAACATTTTACATAAAGAATATAATGCATTCATTTGTGCGGTAGTTGGATCATATTTATCAAAATTACCCGTCATACATATTCCAATTGTATCTCTATTATTATCTTTCGCATGCGCTCCAATATGTAAACCACGTCCTTCGACTACAGTTCCATCTGCTTCGATAAAATAATTATAACCAATCCCGCTCCACCCTCTTACTTTTTGATGAAATTCATGTGTTTGATACACATCCCATCCATCTTCGGATGTGTGGTGGATAATCAGTTTATTTACTTTTTCTAAAGGAACTAATTCATCTTGAAATGTTAAATTAACACATTTAATTTCCATTTGAACATCCTCCCTTAAAAATCAATCATCATCATTGTTTTATCATCTGGTCTTATTCTCTTTTCCCCTTCTAGTTCTTCAATAATTGCTACATATTCATTTATACTATTCTTTCTTATATATGCAACAGTTTGTTCGAGTGACCAATCTGGGTGGAATAATCCGTCTGAACAAATAAAAACCCCGCTTACTTCATCTATATGTAATTCCCCATGCTGTAAATAATGAATCGCTTCTTTCATTCCATTTGCAACGGAATACCCCCCCTGCATATTTGCAAGATAACGATTATATTTTAACTGTTCTCGCACATCTTGAAAAACATGTTCTTCTGGTACAGATACCCCTTCTTTACGATCTTCTTCTCTTTTCTTTTTTGCTCGTTTACTAATTCCTTCGACCGTGTCTTTCGTTAATACTTGCATCGTTCCATTTTGAAGTATTGCAACAATCATACAGTCCCCTAATTGTGCATATTCAATTTTCTCACCAACTATTTGGACTGCCGCGATACATGTGCACCACAAATGCTCTTTCTTTCTCGTATCTACTCCATATGCTAACATTTTTCTTTGCAATGCTTCATTTGCTTTTGCAACAGCAACTTGTAAACTATGATTTTCGCGAAATGAATTAAAATAACTTGCAAATAAATGTGAAGCGATGTATGCTCCATTATGTCCCTTTTCATCACGAAACGGGACAAGTGGTGTTGCGCCGTCACATACACCATAAATCTTTTTTTCTTCATTACAAAAATAAGAATCCTCACATTCTTGCTTCAACGGGCTTTTCTGTTGATATGTTTTTATCTTCATAACTGTATCCCCTTCCAAATGATAAAATACTCAAATTCTTTTGATTAATCTAATTTTCCGAAATAAACTGTTTTTACCCAAAACTTTCAATATCATATATAATCTTGAAATAATATGAATTTTTCAGTGAAGGACGGGAAAGAGATGGTCAGATTTCTTGGTGTTATTATTGGTTCTATTATTATTGCGATTGCCTTTAATCTTTTCCTTATCCCCCACAAAATTTTAAGTAGTGGAATTGGCGGAATTGCTATTATTTTAGGGATTGTAACTCCTGTAAACACAGGTATTATTAACTTTGTATTAAACTTACCTATCCTTATTTTAGGATACATAGGTCTTGGAAAAAAAGTCATTTTTAACACGATTATCTCTGTGATTGTATTATCTGTTGCATTATACTATGTTCCAGTGAAAGTCGTAGCAACAGATCCACTTTTATCATCTATCTTTGGTGGTGTTATTGCCGGAGCTGGTATCGGTCTTGTTTTTAACTGTAATGGATCAACTGGTGGATTTGATATTATCGGTATGTTGTTGTCTCGCAAAAGAGATATTAAACTTGGCGGATTCCTTATTGTTTTAAATGCAGTCGTTGTAATCATTGCAGGATTCTTCTTCACTTGGGATGTTGCTCTTACAAGCTTACTTTCGATTTATGTAACTGGTAAAGTTATTGATGCTATTCATACGAAACATCGGAAGGTTACACTTATGATTGTAACAAATGAAGCAGAAAAAATGAAAAAACAACTTCTTTCAACTGTTGTACGTGGCATTACATTACTTGATGGCGAAGGTGCTTATTCTAGCGAAAAGAAACGTGTACTTATGACAGTCGTTTCTCGTGAAGAATTAGCAAGTATGAAATTAACAATTTCTGAAATTGACCCTCATGCATTCGTTAACATTACAGAAACGGTTGAAGTATTAGGATTGTTTAGAAAAGGTTAAAAAACTAGGTGGATTTCCACCTAGTTTTTATTTTCCATAAATTCAATTCGATTTCCGAACGGATCTGACACATAAAATCGAATTACATCTGGTCGTGCATGATCATCTATTACTTCAATGCCTTGCTGTATTAACGCTTGTTTAAATTCATCTATTTTTAAAACATAAAAAGCCGGATGTGCCTTTTTAGCTGGGGTAAAGTTTTGCTCAACTCCGATATGAATCTCTTGATTTCCACACTTAAACCAGCACCCACCGCGCTTCTTTAATTCCTCTGGCTTTGGGATTTCCTCCATACCAATTTTATTACTATAAAACTCTCGCGCTTCTTCTTCACACCCTACAGGCGCAGCTACTTGTACATGATCGATACCTTGAATATAATTTCTCATTTTCTCTCCCCCTCTTCTACCCTAATGTTATAAGGAAAACCTACTCCTGTAACTTACAAATGATTTATAAAACAATATAAGCTCCCCTTATTACCACCCTATACGCACTTTTCCAAAATAAAGAAAACAAAATTTATTATATAACTTCCATTTTTTATAGAAATACACATTACATCTATATTATAGTTATGAATAGACAAATCTTTTTAGATGCTATTTGTACGGAGGAACTATTATGAGTCGTAAAAAATATTCATCAACTCAAAGAAAACGTCATCCGAACATTTCTAGACGTTTACGGAACCATATACAAGATCGTTCATTAACAGAAATGTATGCATCTCTGTTCGAACACAACCCTGATGGTATTATTTCATTAAATTTAGAAGGAATTATTATACACACTAATCCTTCTGCCGAAAGAACACTAGGTTACACTTCTTCAGAATTAGAACGAAAAAGCATTACCTCTATTTTAGAAGCTCATATTTCTGAGCAAGTATTACAAAATATAAAGAACACTAAAGCTGATAATCAGCACGAGTATATATTATCTATTTATCATAAAAATGGATTTTTATTAGACGTCGTGACAAAACTAGTTCCTATTTTTGTCCAAAATCGTCTAACTGGCGTATATGCCATTATGAAGCCTCTTGAAAAATCAGAAAGAATTGAGAAAAAGCTTAAAGAAAGTGAGAAGAGGTTGCGTACATTAGTAAACTCCATGCCTGCATTTGTTATATTTAAAGATCATGAAGGGCGCTGGCTTGAGGCAAATGACTACGCACTTTCTTGCTTCAATTTCCATCATGTACCTTACCACGGAAAAAAAGATAGTGAACTCATTCAATATAATGAAGCGTACCGAGAAGCTTTTTTACATTGTGAAGAAGTCGATGAATTAGCATGGCAACAAAGACAAATTCTTCATGGTGAAGAATTTATTATTCATAGAGATGATTTCGACCTAATCTTAAGTATATCGAAGGTTCCTCTCTATCACCCTGACGGCTCCCGTAAAGGTCTTATCGTAATGGGAAGAGATATTACTGAGCTAAAGGAAACGGAAAAGTTATTACGAAAATCTGAAAAGCTCGCCGTAGTCGGACAACTGACAGCTGGAATTGCTCATGAAATTCGAAATCCACTCACTTCTCTAAAAGGTTTTCTAACATTGCTACTCCCTGAAATAAATGAGGAGCAGAAGTGGTATATCGATGTTATGTTAAGTGAAATTTCACAGATGGAATCTATCACGAGTCAATTTATGGCGATGTCTAAACCACAAGTATTAGCAATCCAAACTTGTAACATACAAACTTTAATTGAAGAGGTAGTTACATTTATTTTACCAACCGCAATTATGCATAGCGTTCATATCATTATGGATCATTTTGATTACGTATATGACATTCAATGTGACGGTAACCAATTAAAACAAGTTTTTATAAATATATTAAAAAATGCGATTGAAGCAATGCCAAATGGCGGAAATATTTTCATCCAAACAAAACCATTAGAGGGTAATTTCATCTTAATACGGATCATCGATGAAGGTTGCGGTATCCCAGAAGATCGTATCTCCCGTTTAGGCGAACCGTTTTATAGTTTAAAAGAAAAAGGCACAGGGCTAGGATTAATGATGTGTTACAAAATAATTGAAGAACATCATGGTAAATTACACATTTCAAGTGAATTAAATAAAGGTACGGTCGTTGATATTCACCTACCACTTTCTTCACCTCACCTTGCAATCCAGTCTTAAATAATAAAAGAAGCATCTGCTAACGATTAGCAGATGCTTCTTTTATTATTTATACTTATAGAACTGTTTTTCCATACCATTCTTTTGCTTTTTCTACTTCACCCATCGTTAATTGATGTCCTCTATTTTCCCAATGCATTGTTACATTAGCGTTTGCATTTTCTAATAGTAGCTTCAATTCCTCTGACTCAGAAGATGAACAAATTGAATCATTTGTCCCAGCAGCAATAAACACGGATTTCCCAGCTAAATTAGGCAATTGTGTTCCTCTTCTAGGCACCATTGGGTGATGAAGCACAGCACCTTTTAACGCATTTTCGTAATGGAATAATAAGCTTGCCGCAATGTTTGCTCCATTTGAATACCCGATAGCTACAATGTTATTTCTATCAAATTCATATGCTTTTGAAGCTTCATCTAAAAACTCATTTAATTCCTTCGTACGGAAAATCAAATCTTCTTCATCAAAAATGCCTTCTGCCAATCTACGGAAGAAACGTGGCATGCCATTTTCTAATACATTTCCTCTAACACTTAATACAGATGCTTCCGGATCAATTATTTCTGCAAGTGGTAATAAATCTAATTCATTACCTCCTGTACCATGAAGTAATAGCAATACTGGTTTTGACGTATCTTTTCCTTTTTGAAAAATATGTTTCATCATAATCCTTTTCCCCTTTCAATCACTTTAATCTAAATGTCTCACTTCAAATGGTAAAAGCGTTTGTTCAATCTGTTTTCTATGTTTTTCATATTGTTCCGGTAACTTTAATTCCTCACCCATCGTCTCTAACGATTCATCATGAGCGAAACCAGGGGGATCTGTTGCAATTTCAAATAAAATTTCACCGTGTTCTCTAAAATAAATTGCGTTAAAATAATTTCGATCTTGTACAGGAGTTACGTGGTATCCAAAACGGGACACATGCTCTTTCCAGTCTAGCTGATCAGCATCGTCACTCGCTCTCCAAGCAATATGATGCACTGTACCAACGCCCATTTGGCCATGACCAATTGTCGATAATCTCAAATCAATAATATTTCCAATATTAGCAGAAGAACGGAATCGAACAAATTCGCCCTCTTCCCCAATTTTCTCAAGACCCATAACGTGCTCTAACAGTTCGGCTGTTTTTTGAGGCTGCGTTGATAAAAGAACTGCACCACCAAATCCTTTAATTGCTACTTCTGGCGTAACTTCTCCAAAAGTCCAATTATTTAATTCACCCTCTTCTCTTTCTACTAATTCTATATGCAAACCATGTGGATCATCAAATTCTAAATACTGCTCTCCAAATCGAGTCATTTTTGTATACGAAACATCGAATTTTTCTAATCTATTTTCCCAAAACTGCATTGCCCCTTTTGGTACAACATAAGAAGTGATTCCTACTTGACCGTCACCAATAACTCCTTGACGAGCACCTGCCCATGGGAAAAACGTAATAATTGTTCCCGGTTTTCCTCCTTCATTACCAAAATAAAGATGGTACGTACCTGGATCATCAAAATTCACTGTTTGTTTTACTAAACGTAAACCTAACACACCAGCGTAAAAATCTACATTTTCTTGTGGATGTCCTACGATTGCTGTAATGTGATGAATTCCCATTGTTTTCTTTTCCATTTCGTCCACTCCTTTTTATTCTATTATAAAAATTGCTTTACATTAAAATTCATTATTCATTTTTTCCATACTGCCTAGTAAAATCCGTCATGATAATTTTATCTCGAATTCGAGATATTAATTATAAAATTACACATTAACGTTTAACTTATCGAAATTATCTCGATTTCAAGATAGTTTCCAAAAAATTTACTCACTTTAATACCATAATCAGTGGGGGGCTTACCGCCCATTAAAGTGGGATAAAACGTGATTTAGAATATCATTTACCTCGAACTTAACACTTATTATAAGTTACTTACTTTTCTTTGTCAACAAGTTACTTATTTCATTTAAAATGAAAAGGGAGTAAACACTATTCACCGTTTACTCCCTTTTCAAATCATTTCGTTTCTTCTTCCAGCACTGCTTCCATCTCATTAAATTCACGATGTATTGCTTTAACTGGTTCTTTCGTTACTAAACTTACGATAATAACAGCTAATAAACTACAGAAGAATCCAGGTACCATCTCATACATAGTCGCTTTTAAACTTGGAATTTGTACCCAAGTAATTACAACTACTGCACCAACAATCATCCCAGCAAGAACGCCCCATTTGTTCGTTCTTTTCCAATATAAACTTAATAAAATGGCAGGTCCGAATGCTGAACCAAATCCTGCCCAAGCATAACCGACGAGTGTTAAAATTGTATCACTTGGATGATACGCTAAAACAACTGCGATCATAGCTACTACTAAAACTGACAGTCTACCGATAAATACAAATTCTTTATCACTTGCGTTACGACGGAAAAATGTTTTATAGAAATCTTCCGTTACTGCACTTGAAATAACAAGTAATTGCGAGGAAATACTACTCATTATAGAAGCTAATATAGCTGACAATAAAAACCCAGTAATGTACGGATGGAATAAAATGTTTGAGAATGTTACAAAGACCATTTCTGGGTCTTGTAATGTCCCATTATTTTTAGCATAGTAGGCGATACCAACCAAGCCAGTAAGCATTGCACCTATAATGGAAATCGCCATCCAACCGATACCGATTCTACGAGAAGTTTTCAAATCTTTAATAGAGGTAATTGCCATAAAGCGGACAATAATATGTGGTTGACCAAAATACCCAAGGCCCCATGCTAAAAAGGAAATAATACCAAGAATTGTGGTCCCTTTAAACATATCTAAATGTGATGCATCCACTTGCTTAATTGTATTGAATGTTTCTGTTACACCACCGACATCTGTAAAAGCAACAATTGGTACTAATACGAGAGCAATAAACATAATACACCCTTGCACAAAGTCGGTCCAACTTACTGCTAAAAAACCACCGAATAGTGTATAAGCAACTACGACACCGACAGTTACAAATAAACCAATTTTATAATCAAGGTTGAAAGAATTTTCAAACAAACGTCCACCTGATACTAAACCAGCCGACGCATAAAATGTGAAAAATACTAAAATGACGATAGCGGAGACAAAACGAAGTATTTTCGTACGATCTTTAAATCGATTCTCTAAAAAGTCTGGAATCGTAATTGAATCATTAGCCACTTCTGTATACGTTCGCAAACGCGGGGCAAGAATTAAATAGTTTGCATAAGCACCTATTAATAAACCTATCGCAATCCACACACTTGATAACCCTGTCGCATACATCGCACCAGGTAATCCCATTAGCATCCAACCACTCATGTCAGAAGCACCAGCTGATAAAGCTGTAACTGCTGGACCGAGTCCCCTTCCGCCTAACATATAATCTGATAAATCGGATGTCTTCTTATAAGACCAATAACCGATATACAACATACCTGCCATATAAATAGCAAGCGAAACCATAATCTCAATCTTCACCAAATCTCTCCCTTAGTTACATAAGCCATTCAAAATTTCGAAAAATGACTTTTTCTATTTTCTTGTTTTCGCTTATGGTTCCCTACCTTAACAAACATTTTTTGTTCTTTCAAGTGAACAGGTGTTTTTTACTGCATGTGAAAACCTTCATAAACGCCTTTATCCCAGTGGATTACCCGGTTTTTAAAAAGAATTAAAGTAAAAATATTCAGAAAATAAAACACCTATTTTTTTAATAAAAATAAGCCATACAAATGTATGACTTTTAATCTATTAAACATAGCTTACTTCTATTTACTAGTAGGAAACAATTCTGAGAGAGGAACTATCCGCCCCATCTCATCTTTAAATACAATATGATCTCTCTTTAAATGACGTGGACTCTTTACTCCCGCTGCTGCTGCTAACGAAAACAAACTATATCTCATACTAATAATATAATTCATAACTCGCCACTTCTTCTCATACGGATCTAACGCTTTTTGATAGTGCGGATTCGTCGTGGCAACACCAGATGGACATTGGCCAGAATTACATTGAAGCGCCATAATACAACCGCTTGCCATCATAAAACCACGTGCCGAGTTTACAGCATCTGCACCAATCGCTAAAGCAATTGCCACTTTATCTGGTGTAATTAATTTCCCCGAGGCAAACACTTTGAATTTATCACGAACACCATACTGATTCGCTGTATCAATACATGTCAGTAACGCTGGAATAAGCGGCATCCCCATACTATCTGCCATCGATTTATATGTTGCTCCTGATCCACCTTCTGAACCGTCAATTGTAATAAAATCCGGATAGATATTTAACTCTTTCATCGTTTTAAATAAATCTTCCAACGGCTGCTGCTGTCCAATTACAATTTTCATACCGATTGGTTTCCCGCCAGTTTCTTGCAAACGCTGAATAAAATAAAGTGTATCTGCCGCATTGTTCAAAAATGAAAATCGATTCGGAGAATTAATCGTCTCTCCTACTCGTACATTCCGAACAGAAGCAATTTTCTCATTTACTTTTTGCCCCTCTAAATGACCACCACGTATTTTCGCACCTTGCCCAAATTTCAATTCAAATGCTTTAATATTACTTTCTTTCACTTTCTCCATAAATTTCTCCATTGAAAAATTCCCGTCCTCATCACGGTATCCAAATAGTCCTGGACCAATTTGCGCAACGATATTCGCCCCTGTATGTAAATGTTCTGGAATAACGCCACCTTCACCAGTATTAATCCACGATCCGCCTGCCATTTTCGCTCCAAAGCCGCTCGCTAAAATATAATTTTCGCCAATCGCACCGTAAGAAGTTGCTGATGCCCCAAACATGCCATACAGTTTCCACGGATATTTACAATTTTCGCCGACGATAATTGCATCGTCTTCTTCGTATAACCAAAGATTCGTTGTATCCGCTGTCAATTTTTCTCTCCGTGAAAATAATCCTTCTTTATGAATCACATACTTTTTCCCTTCACGTTCTTGCGTTACGTTCACACTTAATTCTTCTGTTAATACCGGAAACAACGTATTAGCAATATAATAACCAGATGCTTCAAAATCTCGTTTCGACCCAAAACCAAGTATTTCAGAGCGATACTTCGCTAAAAACATAACACTTTGAAAATCGTAGCGTGAAAAAGGTTTTCCATCTGTATCGTGATCAAACCAATATTGTCGGAATTCCGGCCCTATCTTTTCCAGTAAGTAACGCATTCTTCCTAAGTATGGATGTAATTTTAAAATAGAATGATGCGTCCGTTTTTTTATAAAAAATGTGATAATAAAAAAGACGATTAAAAGCAACATTAATAATAGTAATATACTAATAATAACGAGTAGCGTTTCACTCATCTCGCTTCCCCCTATGAAATTCCATAATAAAAGGAGAACACTCCATGTGTTCTCCTTTTATCTTTATTCAAATTAATGTAGCAAGATGCTCTTTCGCGTCATATTCAACTAAACTTTCAGCATGTTTAATTCGATGAACAAAATCTGGATTCGCAATTAACGGTCTTCCGAATGCAGCTACGTCAATTGTTCCTTCTTGCAGTGCTTCTTCTGCCTCTTTCGGATTTAAATTACCAACTCCAACAATCGTACCATCCCAATATTTTCTTACTAATTGATGAAAATTCTTTCCGTCAGCAATCACTTGCGTATAATTCATCGTTGAAGGGTGAATCATCGTTAATCCAACTTCTTTAAACATATTTACGAATGTTTCAATTGCCAGCTCAGGGTTTTCCCACATATAAGTAGGATTATCCCCTTTAAAAGCAGAGAAACGAAGAAGTGTTTTATCAGCTCCAACTGCTTCTATTACAGCCTCAGTTACTTCTTTCATAAACGTTAACCTTTGCTTTAAGTCACCGCCATATTTATCAGTACGCTTATTAGCAAACTCATAAGTAAATTGATCAATTAAATATCCGTGTGCACCGTGAATTTCTACCCCATCAAACCCAGCTTCGATCGCGTTTTTCGCAGCTTGTGCGTATTGACTGATAACTTCTTGTATTTCTTGTATCGTCATTGCTTCTGGTGTATCAAATGGTTTACGAAAACGCGGAACATTCCCTTCTGCAGCGATTGCAGAAGGCGCTTGCGGCATTTGCCCACCAATTATTTCGTGATGACTCATACGTCCAACATGCCATATTTGAGCAATAATCGTCCCGTCTTCTTTATGTACTGCCTCTGTAACAGGTTTCCAAGAGTCGATTTGTTCTTGCGTATAAATCCCTGGTACTCCTGGATTCCCTTTCGCTCTCGGACTAATGACAATTCCTTCTGTAATAATTAATCCAACTCCGTCAGCAGCACGCTTTCTATAGTACTCCACTACATCAGCACCAACTACTCCAGTTTCATTGTCTGCAAAGCATCTCGTCATCGGTGCCATTGCTATGCGATTACGAAGAGACCAAGCTCCGACTTGAATCTGATCAAACAACTTCGTTTCTTCAATATTTTCAAAAGATCCCCAAGCGTTTACATTTGTTCCTTCATAAATACTTGCCGCTTTCTTATTTGAATTTGTCATTTTTCTTCCCCCTAAAAATATTCTCACTATAATCGCATCATACTTACTTTTAGATAGTAACGTCAATTTATACGCTTTAAACACGAAATATTCGAATATCAAACAAATAGAATACTATAAAATCAGTGGGGGTTTTGTTCATTCCCCACTGATTATTAGCCCTCACCAATCGGGCTTTTACGGGCAGTTGATCCCTACCTGACTCCTTTGCTTCCGCTAAATTTTGAGGTGGGGGTCTTACTGCCCGGCAAATAGCGGGATAAATCAACTAAAAAGGTTTCCTTAGTAGGAAACCTTTTTAGTTGACCATATATGGGTATCAATTTCTTTATCTCTTCACATATAAAAAATCCCTTATCAATAGAAGTGAAAATAGTTCAGTATTCTTCTAAAAATAATAACTTATATACCTAAAACAATGAAAGCCCTACCTCTCTTTCATCCTTACGGCTCCTTGTCCGTGCCAGTGTGAATCAGGATTGCAAAAATCAAGTAACTATTCTATCGAAGTATTTCATTAAACTTCGAACATTCGTAAAAGAATTAAAAAATAAAAATGGATTTGATTGTAGTAATAACAAAAGAGGTTAATGCTCTAAAAGTGGTTTGAAAGAGTTGAATGTCTTTGAAAGGATTAATTTTCTATAATTATGCTCCCAAAAAACTCAAAATCTTTTTTGGGACATAATACATTATTTGTAATGAATCTTAACAAAAGCTTTTTATTTGATTTTCTGTGATACCTTCAATTAATCCTAGTTCACTAATCAAAAATTCATGTGCATTATCTAACATTTTCTTTTCGCTTGCATTAAGTGCTTTTTCTTTCTGTATACGCATTAAATCGCGCACAACTTCAGCGCCTTCTTGCATTTTACCCGTTTTTATTTTATCAGTGTTCAATTTATACCTTTGTTTCCACGTAAGTAATCTATCTGATTCTCCATGTTGAAAAATATCCATTATGTGTATTAATGCCGTGATATCCGTTACTGGTCGTATATTTGAATTCAATATTTTACCTTCAGGAATCATTATTTCCATGTTACTAGCCGACATTTTTATAACATAATATTGTTGTTTTTTCCCTGCGATTTCCTTCTCTTCTATGGCTTTAATTATACCTGCTCCGTGCATTGGATAAACAATGTTATCGCCAATTTGAAACAAATAATCCACCTCCATATATGGTAACCTTCTCAATCTTAACACACATTCTATTTTTTAGCAAAATTTTTATTTTATCATAAAATTATTTTTCGTGTCAATTCTTATAAACTAAGAAAATGACTTCGTAAAATATCACTAAAAATCCGCAATCTTATTAACTTTTCCACACATACATACATTCTAATTTTGCCTTCTCTTTTTACATAAAAACACATTACTACATATGAGTAGTAATGTGTCTTTTTATACGGAATCGGTAAAAATTCTCCATTAACTTCACGCCTATATACTAACCTGTTTATGGACTGTTTCCCTGGCCAAAAGAAAACTCATAATCACTTGCGCAGCTACTCGACTCGTCATATCTCTAAAATCGAGGGTTGGATCAATTTCTACAATATCCATCCCTTGCACAAGCGGTTCTTTACCAAGCAATTCAATCGCATCAAGTAAAGTCGTACTGTCCATTCCACCAGGACCAATCGCTGGACAACCTGGTGCGAATGCTTGATCTAGTACATCCATATCAAGAGAAATGTAAATAGAGGTCACGCCTTGCTTTCTTAATACTTCAATACTTTCTATAATAATATCTTTGATTTCTCGCTCTCGTACATCTTTCATTGTATAAACTGTCACACCGTGTTCTTTTGCATATTCATGGTACGCTCGTGCATTTGAAAAATTACGAATTCCGATTTGAACGAGTTGTTTTCCTGTAATAATATCATTTTCTAGTAAACTACGGAACGGAGTACCATTTGACGGACCACCATCATCTAAATTACGTAAATCATGATGGGCATCAAATTGAATAATCCCGACCTTTCCTTTACTGTTTGCAAATCCTGTTATACTCGGAAAACTAATTGAGTGATCCCCGCCAAGAACGATTGGTATCATGTTCGGATTTACTTTCGTTACATGACCAACTGTTTTCGCAATTCGGTTATGACTTTCTTTTATATCCGTCACATGCATCGTAATATCGCCGCAATCATATAAAACACTTTCTTTCATATCGTGTTCTTCTGTAATCGCGTACGTGCTATATGCATCCAACATCGCACGAATCGTTTTTGGCGCAAAACTTGCTCCTGAATGACTAATAGATGGTTTAGAAAGGGGTGCTCCAATTAAGGCAGCACCGAATATTTCCACGCCTTCCTCCCAATCTTTAATCATTTCACTCCATTTCGTCACTTCACGATCGATAAACTTTGCATTCTTCTTTAAATAGTGGCCGTGCTCCACGATTGTTCACCTCTTGTATATGCGATATTACCATTCTTCCATACTGTATTTACATGACTTACGCCGTAATGATACGGTACGTAAGCATAATTGTAAGCATCCCATAAAACTAAATCTGCCTTACGACCAACTCTAATTTTCCCAGCTACATCGCCTCGGTTAATAGCATAAGAAGAGTTAACTGTTACCGCGTTCCAAACTTCTTCTGGTGTCATTTTCAGCTTCAACATTGCGATGCTCATAATAAGCTGAATGTTTTCAGTTGGACAGCTACCTGGGTTAAAGTCTGTAGCTAACGCAACTGCAACACCTTCATCGATCATTTTACGACCGCGGGCAAAGCTTTCTTTATTTAAATAGAAAGTTGTTCCTGGTAATAAAGTGGCTACTGTATTAGAGTTTGCAAGCATTTCAATTCCTTTATCAGAAGCACCAACTAAATGGTCGGCTGATGCTGCACCAATTTCAGCCGCTGCTTCCGCACCACCAAGAGGATCAATTTCATCTGCATGAATTTTCACGTCAAAGCCAAGCTCTTTCGCTTTTAATAAAAACTCTTTCGACTCTTCAACAGAGAACACGCCTGTTTCACAGAAAATATCAACGAATTCAGCTAATTGCTTCTCCTTCATTTCTGGTAGTAGGTCTAACATCCATTGTAAAAATTCTTTCGATCTACCTTTATACTCTTTCGGAACTGCATGAGCACCTAAAAATGTAGAAACTAAATCGATGGGATGCTCTTTTTGTAATTGTGCAGTTGCCTCTAATTGTTTCCATTCTGTCTCATCATCTAATCCGTAACCACTCTTCGCTTCTACAGTTGTAACTCCGAAAGATAGCATACGGTCTAAATGGAATTTCGCTTTTTGAACAAGTTCTTCTTTCGACGCCTGTTTCGTTGCATTTACAGTTGAAAGAATACCTCCGCCTTGTTCTAAAATTTCTAAGTACGGAACTCCTTGTAGTTTTAGTGCAATTTCATTTTCACGAGATCCACCAAATACAAGATGAGTATGCGGGTCAACAAGACCAGGAGAAACCATTTTCCCGCCGCAATCAATAACTTCTTTCGCCTGAAGTCCTTTTGCTTCTTCTGCTGTTCCAACGAAAGTGATTACACCATTTTCAATTCCAACCGCACCGTTTTCGATAACAGGAAGCGTGTTCATCGCTTCCCGTCTTAACAAGCCATCTTCTTGATCCATTGTTAGCAATTGACCGATATTTATTAGTAAAGTGTCCAGCATGTTTTTCTCCTCCTTATTTCATCATTGGAATATTAACGCCTTTTTCTTTCGCAGTTTCCACAGCTAAGTCATACCCTGCATCCACGTGACGAACAACACCCATACCAGGGTCAGAAGTTAATACGCGCTCAATACGTTTTGCTGCTGCTTCTGTTCCATCTGCAACGATAACCATTCCAGCGTGAAGTGAATAACCCATACCAACGCCACCACCGTGGTGAACAGATACCCAGCTTGCACCGTTTACACTGTTAATTAATGCATTCAAAATTGGCCAGTCAGCTACTGCATCACTACCATCTTTCATCGCTTCTGTTTCACGGTTTGGAGATGCTACTGATCCGCAATCTAAATGGTCACGACCGATAACAATTGGTGCTGATAATTCACCATTTGCAACCATTTCATTAATGATGCGACCAAATTTCGCACGCTCACCGTAACCAAGCCAACAAATACGTGATGGAAGGCCTTGGAATTCAACTTGCTGACGAGCCATACGGATCCAATTACATAAATGCTCATTATCCGCGAACTCACGTAAAATTACTTCGTCTGTTTTATAAATATCTTCTGGATCACCAGAAAGTGCTACCCAGCGGAATGGTCCTTTTCCTTCGCAGAATAATGGACGGATAAATGCTGGAACGAATCCAGGGAAATCGAATGCATTTTTCAAACCTTCATCGAAAGCAACTTGGCGAATGTTATTTCCGTAATCAAATGTAATTGCGCCTTTTGCTTGCATAGCAAGCATTGCTTCCACATGTTTTGTCATGCTTTCTTTTGATAATTGTACGTAACGTTCTGGATCTTCTTCACGAAGTTTTGCCGCTTCTTCTAACGTGTAACCTACTGGAATATAGCCGTTTAATGGGTCATGAGCAGATGTTTGATCCGTAACTAAATCTGGCGTAATATTACGCTTCACTAGCTCTGGTAAAATTTCTGCCGCATTTCCTAATAAACCAATAGAAATCGGTTCTTTCTTCTCTTTATACTCGTTCGCAACCGTTAACGCTTCTTCTAACGATTCTGTATACATATCACAGTATCTCTTTTCAATACGGCGATCGATACTGCGCTTATCAACATCAATAGCGATAACAACACCGCCGTTCATCGTTACAGCAAGAGGTTGTGCACCGCCCATACCACCTAAACCAGCAGTAAGTGTTAATGTACCTTTTAATGAACCACCGAAATGTTGACGTGCCGCTTCACCAAATGTTTCATATGTTCCTTGTAAAATACCTTGTGTTCCGATGTAAATCCAGCTACCTGCTGTCATTTGTCCGTACATCATAAGACCTTTTTTCTCTAGTTCACGGAAGTGATCCCAGTTCGCCCACTTCGGTACTAAGTTTGAGTTTGCTAACAAAACGCGTGGCGCATCTTCATGTGATTTAAAAATAGCAACTGGTTTTCCTGATTGAACAAGTAATGTTTCATCGCTTTCTAACGTTTTTAATGAATCTACAATTGCATTGTAGCTTTCCCAGTTACGAGCTGCACGGCCAATTCCGCCATATACAACTAATTCTTCTGGCTTTTCAGCAACTTCCGGATCTAAATTGTTCATTAACATACGAAGTGCAGCTTCTTGAACCCACCCTTTCGTTTGTAACTCAGTACCTCTTGGCGCGCGAATTGTTTGTTTTACTTTTTCCATTTCAATCTCTCCCTTTTCTCATTTTATAGTGCTGCGTTTACATCTAATCTTTCTTTAATCGAATAATTCGTTTTTAACCAATGCGCAATATTTTCAATATCTGTTGAGAATATGCGGTCATTTGTAATAGAAGGCACTTGCTGACGACCTTGATGGTAGAAGCTCTTCGTCACTGTACTCATATTTTCAATACCACGATATTCTGCTGCTTGCATCGCACAAATCATTTCAATTGAAAGAACACGTCTTACGTTTTGAATAATTTGATGTGCATGGCGTGAAGCGATTGTTCCCATACTTACGTGATCTTCTTGGTTAGCTGATGACGGGATTGAATCAACACTCGCCGGATGTGCTAACGTTTTATTTTCAGAAACTAGTGACGCTGCTGCGTATTGCATAATCATTGCACCAGACTGAAGTCCTGGTTCTGGACTTAAAAATGGAGGTAAATCATTTAATTGCGGATTTACTAAACGCTCAATACGACGCTCTGAAATATTTGCAAGTTCCGCCATTCCTACTTTTAAGAAGTCCATCGCAAACGCAATCGGTTGACCGTGGAAATTCCCACCCGAAATTACTTTTTCTCCGCCATCAAAGATCAGCGGATTATCTGTTGCTGCATTCATTTCAATTTCTAATTTTTCTTTCACATAATTTAAAACCTGCCAAGAAGCACCATGTACTTGCGGGATACAGCGAAGTGAATAGGCATCCTGTACTCGTAGTTCTCCTTGTTTTGTTGTTAACTTACTATCGTGAAGGATGTCACGAATTCTGCTCGCTACTTCCACTTGCTCTTTATAACCACGTGCTTTATGAACATTTTCATCAAATGCATCAATAATGCCTTGTAACCCTTCAATTGTCATTGAAGCGATTAATTCAGCTTGATACGCAGTTGCTTCTGCTTCTATATAAGAAAGAACTCCTTGCGCTGTCATCGCCTGCGTACCATTGATTAATGCAAGCCCTTCTTTCGCTTCAAGTTCAATCGGCTCAAGACCTTCTTCTGTAAGAGCCACCATCGCATGAACGCGTTTCCCTTTATAGAACACTTCACCTTCGCCTAATAATACGAGCGCAAGATGAGATAAAGGCGCTAAATCGCCACTCGCACCAAGTGAACCTTGTTGCGGAACGACTGGGTGAATTTTACGATTTACAAACTCAAGAAGCATATTTACAACAAGCGGTCTAACGCCAGATACGCCTTTAAGCATCGTGTTCGCTCGTAAAATTAACATACCGCGTGATACTTCTTCAGGGAATGGATCGCCTATCCCGCATGCATGTGACTGAATTAAATTGTGTTGAAGTGCCTTTACATCATCTTTTTGAATAAGCACATCACTGAACTTTCCAAATCCAGTTGTAATACCGTAAACGACTTTTCCGTCTTCTACAATTTTCTCAACAACTTCGCGGCACTCCGCCACCTTTTGCATACTAGTTGGACAAGCTGTTACACCTTCTCCTTCAAGTAACAACCTCTTCATTTCTTCAATTGTCAATGTGTGTCCTGTTAACGTAATCATTGTTTTTCCTCCTTAAAAAGGCAAAAGGGGACCTTATCTTTTTAAGACAGACTTCTGTCCTAAAAAAGTAAGGCCCCCTTCTAACTAATAGACTATGGGCAAATCATATGTGATTAATTCCTAAACCAATCGCCTCATGCTCAGATCCTTTTACAGGTGCACCAATCGTTCCATATAATGCAACAGCAACCCATTCGCCTTCTTTTTTTCCGTCGTATGGTGTACCGCGCACAATCGCAAAGCGAAGTCCTACTGTACGAAGAACGTCTGCTAACTGAATTTGACCTCTCGTCACTCCGTACAAAGCTTCCATAATTGCGTGATAAAGTGCATGTGTTTCTCTGTAAACGTCTGTTTCAATAACTTGGTTGCTCTTAGCCGCTGTTTCCATTGCTGCGACAACCTTTTGCGAATTCATCGAACCCACTTTCCCCGTACAATACTTCCAACCTTTTGGAATAGATAATACAGGACTTTCATTCTCATCCGCAAGTGCCAACAGCATGGCCATACGACCAATTCGATGTGTTCCTTGAAGAAGCATGTGACTCTCTCATTTCTTTTAATTATTTGAATATTTCTTAATTTAAGAATATATGAAAACGGTTAAATCGTCAATAGTTTAAACTCACATTCAAATAATTTTTTCATCTCCTCCATTTGTGTACACAAATGATTTACACAATTTTTTCAAGCATGCTATAGTCTCACTAACAGATGCAAAGGAGCGAATTTTCAATGACAAAGCGAAAAGATATTCATTTTCGAATTGAAGAAAAATTACTTGAAAGGTTTGAATCTGCACTCCATTACGAAGGCTTAAAGAAAACTGACGTATTAACGCACGCGATTCAGCAATTTTGTACGAAGGTGGAATACGAAAAGATGAATGATGTAAAACGCCAATACAACGTAAGCAACCATTTACAAACACGTATCGATACACATAAACATTATGAAGAAAAACATGTGAATTTAGATGAAGTCGTCATAGATCATTTACAACTTCAAGGAGACGAGAAAATATTAGAGGTTGGGTGCGCTAACGGGAATTTTCTTTCCCTTTTACAAACTAACGGTCATACAGGACATTTAACAGGTTTGGATCAATCGAAAACGATGCTTTCTGAAGCTACAAAAAAGAATAGCATAATTGAATGGAGGCTAGGTGACGCCGGTAAACTTCCTTTCGAAGCTAATTGCTACGACTGGATTGTCGCAAGACATATGTTATACCACATGAAAGATGTTGAAAAAACAGTCCAAGGGTTCCATAAAGTAATACGTCCTGGAGGCTCACTGTTAGCTACAACAAATTCTGACGTTACATTATCTCGTATAGTTGAAATGTGTAACCGCATGTTAGACGCATTTGATTTACCGAAAACAACATCTTCAGTCACGCCATTTTGTTTGGAAAATGGTAAAGAGATATTACAGTCTGTTTTTCCAACTGTTGAAGAAGCAGTTATTCATAATGCTCTCGTTTTTCATCATGCTACTCCAATTGTAAACTATATTTCTAGCATGTTTCCGTCGCTAAATATACCTGATAATACACATCTTCACGCCGAAATGAAGGAATGGCTAAAAGAAGAAGTAGAAAATGAATTGGCAATTCATAACGGTATATGGCGTGATCCGAAAACGTTAGCCATTTATCGATGTCAAAAAGAAAAAAGCTAGCAAATGCTAGCTTTTATACATTCTCAGGCAAAAGCTCCTCCATCATCACATTCCCCTTACCACTGTAAAAATTTATATTATGTTCGTTTGTTACTCCAAAATAAGAGGCAATCGCTATTCCAAATGGTACAAATGCATGCCCCTGTGCTGTAATAATGTTTGAATGTTTCACAACTTCTTCATACACAAAATTTTCTACTGGAAAACAATCTAATTTTTTATAATCTATAGTTACTGTATACGAGATTTCTTTGAATAAGCCTGCTTTTGCTAGCGCATAAGGCCCAGCACAAATAGCAGCTACTAATTTTTCTTGTTCGTGAAATTGACGGATGACTGAAAAGAGTCCTGCCGCATCCTTCATATGTATCGCATCTCCGCCTGGAATAATAATTCCCTCATATTCTTCTACACGCACTTCTCTTAATTCTATATGTGGTTGCACTTGCAAACCTGTTTCACTTATAATCAATTCTTTCGTTAAACTCACTGTAATAATTTCATATTTATTTTTCAACAATGCCGTTGCTACCGTAATTTCAAACTCCGCAAATGTTGGATATACGAATAATAGTATTTTTTTCATATCCCTCTCTCCATTAACCAATCCATAAAATATACCTCTAATTCTTCCGCTGTTAATCTATTCGTGTCCACATAAGTTACAGGAAATTGTTTATACCAGTCTTTTTCAGTTTCTACTAATTTAAATTGCTCCTCAAATGTACTTCTGTTTCTTGTTCTATCATTATTTTTTCTATTATATAAATTACTTTCCGAGCCATCTAAATAAAAAATAGCATCTGAACGACATTCTCTTAATTTATATAATTCATCTCTTAATGCAGTTTCTATATCCCACTCTTCTCCTATAATCTTTGGATAAAAGAGCGTAAAAAACTCAATATCTTCTGGCCCGCGATCAAAAATCACAACTGAATCTTTTACATTTTGAAACTCCTTTATTTTTGCTTCCATAAACATTTTTTGATTTAGAATAAACCCTTCTTTTGAATTCATATCCAAATTTAATACTCTTCGCTTTTCTACAATTGGATAAGGATTTTCATATATAACTGAAAACCCACATCGCTCTAACCTTTTAGCCAATGTCGTTTTTCCGCTTGCCATCGGTCCTTGGAGTGAAATTACATATGCCATTCCTCTCATTCCCTTGCGCTTTAGTAAAACTATAATATACAGAATCTTGAAAACTATCAACAAAATATATATCATCTTGTTTCTTATTCTTATCTAACATATAATAAAAAATAGAGATTATGACGGACGCATCAATAATGTAAGCTTGGAAATCCAAGCTTACATTATTTTTTGCTTTCCCTTTTCTAATAAAAAGAGTATACTAGATTAGAACGTATGTTCTTAATGATTACATACAGTAAGGAGATAGAACAAAATGGTATACGACACAAAAGCAATTTCTTGGAATGAGTCTTTAAAACAACTTCAACGCCGCTATACAAACAAACAAGTTGACCGAAAAGAATTTGAGGATATTGAACTGATGGAATTCTTCCGCGATAACGACTACATTTCTTTACCTACACATATAAGCGGCCTATCAACAGCACGTTTTACTTCTTACTCTATTTTCACAACTGAAGATAAAGATCGTAAAGTTGGCACATTAATCATTGAATATATAGAAGATGATAATAATAATTTATGTGTGGAACAACTATACTTTGTTTAAATGATAACGCTTGGTCAAAATGACCAAGCGTTCTTGCTTTCTATGAATCTCACTGTTTATAATATAAATAAAAGAAAACCGCAATCATTAAGGGGGGATACTCTTGCTCGAAGGATGGTTCAGTTGGTTTATTGTACTGTGGACTGTTATTTTATTAGGACTTATGTCTATCGGTGGATACTTTATGTTCAGAAAATTTTTAAAACGACTACCAAAAGAAGATGGTATGTCTATATTAGATTGGGAAGAGCACTATATTAATAAAACGAGGCATTTATGGGATGACGAACAAAAACAACTGTTAGAAGAGCTCGTAAGTCCTGTTCCAGAACTATTTCGCGATGTCGCTAAATCAAAAATTGCTGGCAAAATCGGAGAACTTGCCTTACAAGAAAAAGCCTCTCAAATTACACAAGATTTAATTATTAAAGGGTATATTATTGCTACACCAAAGCGTGATCATAAATTTTTAGTAAAAAAACTACAAGAAAAAAAGATTGATTATTCTCATTATCAATCTTTACTAACAAAACCTACCTCATAAAAAAGATTGCTAGCTTATAGCAATCTTTTTTAACTTACAGTTACTGATTTTGTAGCAGTTAAACGTGCCTCCGCTAAATCTATTTGTAAACCGACAGCACCAGCGTAAATATAATCAAATGTATTTGGGATATTCACGGTAGTAGAAGTGGATCCAGCTGTTAACACGCCATTTGCAGGCACATTTGTCACATCAAATTCCGCACGACGGTTAGTCGCAGAAGTACCAATTGGCATATTTCTATCCCCAAAACTTCCGATTGTATTTAAATTTCCTAAATAATTATTTACCTGTGAAGCAAAAAAGTTGTTTATTAAATTATTAGGTCCTGAAAGTCCCGTACCGTTTAAGTTAAATCTATCACCTGTCGCATCAGTATCACCATTAATTGCCATTGTAAATACACGAGCATTAACCGGCGCTACAGCTGGAGTGATAAAATTTGAAATCGTTGCTGTCTCACCCAATGTAGAAATGAGTAAACCAGTATATAAACTAACATTCCTAATAGGATATGAATTATCGCGATATACAACAACCAATGCCCATCCTACGCCTGTCCCTTGCGTCGGAGGATTTGCCGTGGGAACCCTTTCTACAAAATAATCCCCCGCTGCTCGATTTGAAAGCCCTTGTAGAATATTTGTTACATTTGCAGCACGTGTATAAATGGTACCTTGAAATGTTCCGCTTGATCTCGTCTCTCCCCATGCAGGAACACTCGTAATTGTATGAGTGACCCCATCCGGTGTTTGTAAAGTAGGTATGTTGTTATTTACTACAGTTTCTGTCACAGTTGCACTCAATGTCCCTTGCCAAACTAACATAGCAAAGTCTACAGTTGCTGTTGCTGGTACGTCTGTTACTGAAGGATTAAGCCTTGCCCAAGAACCATTTAATGTCCAATCATTTGTCGTTCCTGCAAAAGTTAATGGATCTACCGAAGAAGGAACCCCTGCAAAACTTAAATTTGTATCTCTTGTTATTAATGCATTGTATTGATACGCCGTCGCTGTTGTAATACCACGCATGCCAACTGTATTCCCTGTGTGTACCATAAATAAAGAGTCCGTTTTCGTATATGTTTGTACAAAAGCCAACAATTCCACTCCCCTTCCATATAAGATAAATATTTATTCGCTATTTCATTTAATGCAAACAAGTAAAAAAAGTTCCATTTGTATATGCACAGACTAATTTGGGCAAAAAAAAAGCCTTTGCCTATTCCTATTCATTTAAATTTGAATAGGATGCAATGACGAGCTCATTTTATACTAATATTTACACATAGTATTGTTTCTAGATTATTAAATAATGCTGTTTGTAAATATTCGATGCCTTGACCGGATTTAAATTTAGACAGAAAGGACGAATCTAATGGCAATAGCAACAATAGGAAGTCGTTTAACCTATACAATCGTTGTCCAAAATACCGGAACACTTCCTGCCCAAAACGTTACATTTACAGACCCTATACCAGCCGGCACCACTTTCGTTCCAAACAGTGTAACTGTTAACGGTACTCCAACAGCTGGCAATCCCTCAACTGGAATTCCTATTAATAACATCCCTGCTGGTGGTTCTGCTACAATTACTTTCCAAGTAGATGTAACAAGTATTCCTACCCCACCTGTCGCCAGTAACGTAGCATCATTTGGATACACATTTCAACCAGCTCCTAACGCACCCACTATTAATCGAACAGCAACAAGCAATATAGTTAATACAGATATTTTCACAGCTAATGTCGCATTAACAAAAGCAGTAGATAAAACAATTGCTACTATCGGTGATACGATTACGTATACAATTACAGCCACAAATCAAGCCACATTAGCTGCTAATAATGTTATCATTACAGACACGCCTCCTGCCGGCACATCGTTCGTACCGGGTAGCGTTACAGTTAATGGTACTTCTACTACAGATAATCCTGCTACTGGAATAAATGTAGGAACGATTGCTGCAAACGGGAATGCTACAATTACGTTTCAAGTTCAAGTTAATACTCTCCCTACACCAAACCCTATTCCAAATAGTGCAACTTCAAGCTTTCAATATAATCCACCAAACCAACCACCAATTAACAGAAACTCTACAAGTAATATAGTTGAAACACAAATTAATGCTACTATCATAAATCCAACTAAAAGTGCAAACCAACAAATTGTAAATATTGGTGACATCATTACGTATACGATTACTGTTCCAAATAACGGTAATACTTCAGCAACAAATGTTTCCATCACCGACCCTATCCCTACTGGCACCACTTTTATTCCAAACAGTGTTACAGTTAATGGAACGGCACAATCTGGCGTAACTCCAACAAATATTCCGCTAGGTACAATTCCTGCTGGTCAAACTACAACTGTCACATTTCAAGTCCAAGTCACTTCCCTTCCAGCTAACGGAACGATTACTAACGAAGCAAATATAACATTTACGTCGCAACCGAATCCGGCTGAACCCCCAACAACCACTACCATAACAACACCTCCAACAACTACTTCTGTACGAACTGCAATTGTAAATCCTACAAAATCTGCTAGTCCACAAGTTGTCGATATTGGCGATACGATTACGTATACGATTACATTACCGAATACAGGAAATATTTCTGCAACTAATGTTATTGTGACTGATCCGATTCCAAGTAGCACTACATTTATTCCGAATAGCGTCACAATTAACGGTACTTCACAACCTGGCGTAAACCCTTCTGGTGGTATACAAATTGGAACAATCGCAGCTGGTAATACTGTCACTGTCACTTTCCAAGTTCAAGTTACCTCTCTCCCAGAGAATGGCCTAATCCGAAATATCGGAACCACAACATTTACGTATCAACCAGATCCTACAAAACCAGCTATTACAACAACAAACCCTACACCACCTACTACTACTCCTGTTAACACCGCTATTACAAACCCTGTTAAAACGGCGGATAAAACTACTGTTGATATCGGTGATGTTATTACGTATACGATTACTTTCACTAATGATGGTACGATCCCTGCTACAAATGTAGTTTTTACTGATACCATTCCTACTGGTACAACATTCATTCCGAATAGCGTAATCTTAAATAATGTACCGGTTCCAAATTCAAATCCCGCACTAGGAATCCCAGTTGGAACAATTGATCCCGGTGAAACCAAAACACTATCTTTCCAAGTTCTTGTTACACAAATTCCAGCTGGCGGTGTTATTACAAACGAAGCTTCAACGACATATACGTACCAGCCAGATCCAACAAGACCGCCGGTTACCACAACCGAACCGACAGCACCTACTACAGTCTCTGTTAATACCGCTACAGTTAACCCTACAAAATCTGCTAATCGTACTTTCGTTGATATTGGTGATGTTATTACGTATACAATTAGTTTACAAAATAACGGCACTGTTCCCTCAATAAATATTGTACTAACAGATCCAATTCCAAACGGTACAACATTTATTCCAAATAGCGTCACGATTGATGGTGTCTCACAACCTAACAGTAATCCTGAAAACGGTATATCAATCGGTACTTTAAATCCAAATCAAGCAAAAACAATTACATTCCAAGTTCAAGTTACAAGTGTCCCACCAAATGGAATTATAGAAAACCAAGGCAGTGTATCATTTAATTATATTGTTAATCCAAATGAGCCTCCTGTTACAACAACTACCCCAACTCCTAAAACAGAAACTCAAGTTGGGACCGTTATTACAGCGCCTACAAAATCTGCCGACAAACAAGTTGCTGATTTAGGAGATACGATTACCTACACGGTCACATTTACAAATAACGGGACCGTTCCGGCTACAAATGTAGTCGTTACAGACCCTACACCTAACGGGACTATTTTCGTTCCAAATAGTGTTACAGTCGATGGCATTACAACGCCAGGAGCAGCCCCATCACTTGGTATACCACTTGGTACCATTTCTGTCGGAGAAACAAAAACAATCACGTATCAAGTTGTCGTTACAAACTTACCACCTGATGGAATAATTAGAAACCAAGCATCCTTCACTTACCAATATCAACCGAACCCAAGTGAGCCTCCTGTTACAACAACTACCACCACTCCAAGTGTAAACATTCCAATTAATAATCCTAATCCAACGACTACAAAATCTGCTGATCGACAAGTTGCTGATATAGGGGATACGATTACTTTTACTGTAACATTCCAAAATAGAGGGACCGTCCCCGCTACAAATGTTATTATAAAAGATGCACTTCCATCTGGTGTTTCTTTCGTTCCAGGTAGCGTTGTCGTAAATGGCACATCACAACTTGGAGAAAACCCTGAAATTGGTATACCCGTCGGCACTGTAAATCCCGGTCAAAGTATTACAGTTACGTTCCAAGGTGTAGTAAATAGTATCCCGCCCGGAGGAGTTATTAGAAATCAAGCAAATATTACATTCACATACGAGCCAAATCCAAATGAACCTCCCGTTACGACAACTATTACAACTCCTGAAACAGAAACAGCAGTTAATACCGCTACACTAAATCCACAAAAAACAGCAGATCGCTCCTTCGTTGCATTAAATGATGTCATTACCTATACTCTCTCATTTCAAAACACCGGTACTGTTCCTGCTACGAATATAACAGTAATAGATTCTATCCCTGCCGGTACTGTATTTATTCCAGATAGTGTTACGATTAATGGGATTCCTCAAGCAGGAACAAATCCATCATCAGGAATTTCACTTGGAACTTTAGCGCCATCCGAACGCGCAACGATTACTTTCCAAGTACGAGTAATAAACATCCCTGCTAGCGGCGAAATCCGAAATCAAGGTAGTGCAACATTTAATTATCAACCGGATCCAAATTTACCTCCAGTCACAAAAACAGAAACAACTCCTGAAACAACGACTCCTATCCAAACTGTAGTCATAAGTCCGACAAAAACAGCAAACCTTACGTTTGCAGAAATTGGCGATATTGTAACTTATACTGTCACATTTACAAACCAAGGAACTATACCTGCTACAGGTGTAACAGTTACAGACTCTTTGCCACCGGGTACAACTTTTATTACGAATAGTGTTACTGTAAACAATGTCGCTCAACCCGGCGTAAGTCCAGTCACAGGAATTCCTGTTGGAACAGTTAATCCCGGCGAGACAGTTACTGTTACATTCCAGATTCAAATAAACGCTATTCCTCCTAATGGAAAAATAGAAAATACAGCAAGTGTTACCTACACTTCTCAGCCTAATCCTAGCGAACCTCCTATTACAACAACAGAAACGACTCCTACCGTAACTTTACCTGTTCGTACCGCTAACCCGAACCCGCAAAAAACAGTGGATCGTGAGTTTGCAAGTATTGGTGATACGCTCACTTATACAATCACCCTTCAAAATACTGGTAATATACCTGCAACTAATGTCATTATTACAGATTCTATCCCTACTGGAACTACATTTATCCCTGGTAGCGTTACGATTAATGGCATTCCACAACCTAATTTGACCCCTGAAATAGGAATCCCAGTTGGCACATTAAACCCTAGACAAATAGTGACTGTTACTTTAGAAGTACAAATAACAGCTTTACCACCAAATGGCATTATCTCAAATGAAGCAAATGTCACTTACACATCTCAACCAGATCCGACACTCCCGCCTATTACAACAACCACACCGACTCCAATCGCAGAAACAATTGTACAAAATGCAGAATTAGAGTCAACTAAAACAGTAGATTTATCAGTTGCTAACATTGGAGATGCACTCACGTATACAATCACTCTTGAAAACCTCGGAAATATTCCAATGACAAATGTATCCGTCATGGATCAAGCACCAGTAGGCACACAATTTATTGTGGATTCTGTTACAATAAATGGGATTTTGCAACCAGGTATTGATCCAAGTATCGGGATACCTATCGGCACAATACAGCCTAATCAAATAGTAACCATCACGTTCCAGGTAACGATTACAAATATACCTCCTAACGGTGTTGTTACAAATATTGGTTCAATCAACTTTACATCTCAGCCTAACCCAAATGAACCTCCTATTACAAAAACAGAAGAAACTCCTCCAGTTAATACTGAAATTATTAACAGCATTATTAATCCAGCAAAAACAGCTGATCGAAACAATGTTGATATAGGTGATATCATTACGTACACCGTTACCTTCCAAAACTTACAAACTGTTGAACTAACAAATATTATTTTCACAGATTCGATTCCAATTGGTACGACTTTCATTCCAAATAGTGTAACAATTAATGGTATCTCAACGAGCGATGTTGATCCAGCTCTTGGCATTCCTCTTGGCACATTAAATCCTAGTCAATCAGTTGTTGTAACTTTCCAAGTTCGTGTTGTTTCCATACCACCTAACGGAATTATTGTAAATGAAGCTACTATCACCTACACATTCCAACCTAATCCTGGAGAACCCCCAGTAACAGTAACTACACCGACTCCACCTACTACTACAAATGTCAATACCGCAACAACGAACCCTACAAAATCCGCAGATAAAGTATTTGCTTTATTAGGCGACACAATCACCTATACAATCTCCTTACAAAATACAGGAACTGTCCCTGCAACAAATGTACTTGTAACCGACCCTATTCCAGCTGGTACTACTTTCATTCCGAATAGCGTTACGATAAACGGCATTCCACAACCAGATATCGTTCCTAGTTCTGGAATTCTTATCGGTACATTAGAACCTAACACTTCAGCCGTCGTAACTTTCCAAGTTCAAGTAACATCGATACCACCGACAGGTTTTATCGAAAATGTAGGAAGCGTTTCATTCCAGTACCAGCCAGATCCAAATTTACCTCCCGTATCCGTTACTACGCCTACACCTACTACAAAGACGCAAGTAAGTGAAGTTACTACTAATCCTAACAAACAAGCTACTCCTCAAGTTATTAACCTTGGTGATACTGTCACTTATACAATTACGTTCCAAAATGTAGGGAATATTAATGCGTCAGATGTTATTATTGCAGACCCTACTCCAGCTGGTACTACTTTCATTCCGAACAGTGTTACGATTAATGGTGTTGCTTCACCTGGAGCAAATCCAAATAGTGGTGTAAACGTTGGGACTGTAACTCCAGGACAAATTGTTACATTAACTTATCAAGTTACTGTAACTGAACTCCCACCAGACGGTATTATTAAAAACACTGCAACTGTCACTTACACATTCCAGCCAAACCCTAGCGAACCCCCTATTACTATTACAGATCCTACTCCAACTGTTGAAGTATCCGTTATTACACCTACACCTAACCCAAATAAACTAGCCGACAAACAAATTGTAGATATAAATGAAATCATAACGTATACTGTAACCTTCCAAAATCGCGGATCAGTCCCTGCAACTTCCGTTATCATTACTGATCCGTTAGCAAATGGGTTAACGTTTCTTCCAGGTACTGTTGTAATAAATGGCATTCCAGATCTTGGAGCAAATCCTGTTGTAGGTATACCTGTTGGAACAGTCAATCCAAACGATACAATTACTGTTCAATTCCAAGCAAGAGTCACAAGTGTACCACCTGGTGGTATTATTCGAAATCAAGCAACTGTTACTTTCACATATGAACCAGGTCCTGGTGAACCTCCTATTACAATTACAGACCCTACTCCAATCAACACAACGAATGTAAATACAGCTATATTAAATCCGGAAAAAACAGCCACGCCGGAAACAGTTACTTTAGGTGATATCATTACGTATACGATTTCTCTCCAAAATACAGGTACCATTCCTGCTAATCATATACTTGTAACTGATACAATTCCTATCGGTACTTCGTTCATCCAAAATAGTGTAACAATTAACAACGTGCCGCAACCAACTGCAAATCCATCAGCAGGCATCCCAATTTCAACACTTGCTCCTTCTGAATCCGCAACGATTTCTTTCCGTGTCCTAGTTACTTCAATTCCACCAAGCGGAGAAATTCAAAACCAAGGTAACGTTTCCTTCCAGTACCAACCCGATCCTACTAAACCACCGGTATCCGTTACTACCCCTACACCTACTACAATTACTCCTGTAAACGTTGGGACTATTAACCCGATAAAAACCGCTGATAAATCCATCGTTTCAGTAGGTGATACGATTACATTTACTATCACATTCCAAAATGAAGGTACGATTCCTGTCACTGACATTTCTGTTACAGACTCACTTCCTGTCGGCACATCATTCGTTCCAAATAGTGTCACAATTAATAACATTCCCGTTCCAAACGCAAATCCATCCACAGGCATTCCAGTCGGAACTCTTAATCCAACAGAATCCGTAACTATTTCATTCCAAGTACAGGTTATTACACTTCCAGCTAATAGAATGATTACAAATATCGCATCCATTACGTATACTTCTCAACCCGACCCGACTAGACCACCTATCACAACAACGACTACAACACCACCAATTACGATAGAAGTAAACCCTAATGAGCCAAACACATTTATTAAGACCGCAAATGTAAATAGCGCCCATCTCGGTGATTTCATCACATATACACTTACCTTTACTAACAATGGCATCATCCCAGTAAATAACGTACTCATTACCGACCCACTTCCTCCTGAGGTTACTTTCTATCCAAATTCAGTAACAGTAAATGGAGTAGCACGTCCCGGAACTAACCCAACTATCGGTATTCTTATCAATACTGTTAATCCAAGTGAATCCGTTGTTGTTCGTTTTATCGTTCAAGTAACAGCAGAGCCACGAAATGGTCTCATTCGAAATACCGCTCGCATTCGCTATACACTCAGACCAGATCCTACTAAACCACCGATTTCCGTTGATGAAACTTCAGAGCCAAACATTATTCCGTTTATCGGTCCGTTCGTCTCACCAAATTTAAATTGTTTCTTTAATGGGGAACGTTTTATCCGGCGCGGTTGGAATAGAAGATGTTAGCAATATAAAATAAAAAGACAGCGTCAAAAAACGCTGTCTTTTTATTTTATACATATACAGTTTTTAAGTTAATTTCATATCTTTTTCATTATAAAAACCATCTTCTTTTTCCATTTCCTTCTGTAATTTTGTAAAGGAACGGTACATTGCAATTCTCCATGACACAATCATCGCAAATGCCAGCAAGAAGAACATACCACTAAGTTGTCCTAAATCAAGAGATTGGCTTAAGTATGTTTTAAATACAATCCGCACGACAAGTAATCCAATTAATATAAAAACAAATGCTTTGGAACGCTTCAAATAAATCTCTTGTCCTCTAATCTCAAATTTAGATGTTTTAATAAGAAAAATAGAGAAAAACAAACCGACGCCAATTGCTTCTAACATTTCTGCTGGAGTTAATCGAAATTCAGGAAAAACATACATCAATGCTCCCGTACTCATAAAAAATGGTGGAAGTATAATTTTTTTCAATGTTGCAGGTTTCTTAGCTGCTTTTAAACGAATAAACATCGCACCAACAGCCATACAAACAGCAACGATACTGGATAAAACAACTATGTTCATATTTTCTCATCCTTTTTTGTGGCTATATGCAAAATATACTTTCATTATATGCTTTTCCGTTAGTATTTCCAACATTTTCACAGAATAATACTAAAAACCAGTAAAACCACCAAATAAACTTGAGAAATATACGATAATTTTCGTCATCCAGTTAAAGTATAAGAAAATACCCATGATAATCATAACGTATCCCCCGATTTTCATGAACTTCATACTGTTTCTTTTAATCCAAGACATTTTCGTAATAAAGAATGATAGTACGAAGAACGGAATAGCAAATCCAAGTATGTATGCGATCATATAAATCATTGCTGATTCTGGGTTTGTTGCTGCTAATCCGATTACAGATACTAAAATAGGTCCAGTACAAGGAGTCCATCCTGCGGCAAAAGCCAATCCAATTAAAATAGATCCAAAATAACCACTCGGACGATTTTTAAACGTGAATTTACGATCTTGCATTAAAAACTTCGGCTTAAACACACCGACAATAATAAGACCAAATACGATGATAAATATACCACCTAACTGTCTAATTAAATCTTTATAATTTGTAAAAATGCCTCCAATAAAACTTGTACCAAATCCAATTGCCATAAATATAATTGAAAATCCAAGTAAGAAAAACGCTGTATGTATCATACTTCTTTTGCGAAGCATTGCATTTTCTTCTTTCAACTCAGAAACCGACATACCTGTTATGTACGATAAAAATGCCGGATAAAGCGGTAAGCAGCATGGGGAAATAAATGATAAAAACCCGGCGCCAAACGCTAAAAAAATACTAATATCTTGCATTGTTCCACTCCTCTCTTTACATATTGTAGCAAAAACATATAAAAATACTGTGAACAATTCGTGAAATCACTTTTCCAACGTGATAATAAGAAAAACTACCCTTTCACGCTTTTTCTAAAAAAACGTTTTCAGTTCCTTCTATTATATAGAAAAATCTCAATTAAACTACAAAACCTCTCTAATGTTATTAACATAACAAAGGTAACATAGTTTCTCAAATGATTAGCATATTATTCGTATGTCTATATACATATTGATTAAAAAATATTTTTTTCAAATGCTGTCTTTATACAATACAAAGCTGATTTTACAATACTTCTATTATTACTAATTTCAAGATTATGCATAAATATCATACTTTTATTATTATTCTATAAAATGTCACACTTTTCTTTTATTTGACCCTTCATTTTTAATTTTGTATACTTCCCTCTAGTTATATATGTCCGTTACGGAACAAGTTCATATAGATGGGAGGAATTTTTCATGCTTCGTTATTCTCTTTTAGTTTTATTAGGAGCGTGTAGTTATGGGATTTTAGCTATTTTCGTTAAACTTGCATATGCAGAAGGATTTTCACTTGGAGAGGTAATTGGCAGCCAATATTTGTTCGGTTGGATTATTTTGCTTGCTATTACACTTCTATTTTCTAGACATCGTGTTCCATTAAAACAAGCATTAACTTTATTCGTTGCAGGTACATCTGCAAGTTTCACTGGAATTTTTTATTATGCTTCATTAAAAACTGTACCAGCATCTATTGCAATTATACTTTTATTTCAATTCGTTTGGGTCGGAATTATTATTGAAGCAGTCGCAACAAAAACATTACCTTCAAGAGAAAAGGTTATTTCCGTTATTTTCTTACTTGCAGGTACATTTTTATCAAGTGGTTTACTAGAAAAATCAGCAGGTGATTTCGATACGACAGGAATTATACTAGGCCTGTTATCTGCTGTTACATTTGCAACATACATTTTTGTGAGCGGAAAAGTTGCTGTTGAAGTACCTTCATTACCACGTGGTGTTCTCTTAATGGCTGGCGCTTTAACTTTAGTAATGATCGTATTCCCTCCAACATTTATTTTTAACGGTGCAATTTCTGAAGGTCTTTGGAAATACGGTTTAGGTTTAGGAACATTTAGTATCGTTATTCCTTCTATCGCCTTTACAATTGGTATTCCAAAGATTGGTTCTGGCTTAGCAACTATTCTTGGTGCAGCAGAATTACCCGTTACTACAATTATGTCTGTATTCGTTTTAAAAGAAGCTGTGCTCTCTTCACAATGGTTCGGTGTATCACTTATTTTAATCGGTATTGCAATCCCGCAAATTGCCTATGCAATGCGTGGACGTTATCGTAAACATCATACACATAAAAAAGTTGCTGCATAAAGTGAAGACTTACACATGATAAACGAGAGAGGATTTTCATTTGAGAATCCTCTCTTTTATTATTGTATACTTATAGTAAATACTTTATTTAAGAAAGAGGGCATTATAAGTGGCATCAAATCTAGAACAGTTAACTGATCAACTTATTTCTATTCGTAGAAATTTACATGAGAATCCAGAATTATCCTACGAAGAATTCAAAACGACGAAAGCTATAAAGAATTGGTTAGAAGAAAAAAATATTACAATTATCAATTCTAGTTTAGAAACGGGCGTTATTGCTGAAATTTCGGGGAATAGTAACGGACCGCTTATAGCAATCCGTGCTGATATTGATGCCCTTCCTATTCAGGAAGAAACAAATTTATCCTACGCTTCAAAAATCCATGGAAAAATGCACGCTTGTGGGCATGATTTTCATACAGCTGCTATTATAGGTACAGCTTATTTATTAAAAGAAAGGGAACCTTCCCTAAATGGAACTGTTCGCTTTATATTCCAGCCGGCTGAAGAGAGTAGTAATGGCGCTTGCAAAGTTATTGAAGCTGGGCATTTACATGGCGTACAAGCTATTTTCGGTATGCATAACAAACCTGATTTACCAGTCGGTACAATCGGTATTAAAGATGGTCCACTTATGGCCGGAGTTGATCGATTTGAAATTAAAATTCACGGAGTTGGTACACATGCAGCTGTACCAGATGCTGGGGTAGATCCAATTGTCGCATCCTCTCAAATTGTGATGGCACTACAAACTATTGTAAGCCGAAATATAAGTTCTTCACATAATGCCGTCGTCAGTGTCACAAACATCCACTCAGGAAATACGTGGAACGTTATTCCTGAAAAAGCAATATTAGAAGGTACTGTTCGTACTTTCCAAGCTGAAACACGCGAAAAAATTCCAGCCTTAATGGAACGTATCATTAAGGGCGTTTCTGATGCACTAGGTGTAAAAACAGAATTCCATTTTCATTCAGGTCCTCCTGCTGTCCATAATGATGAAAGTCTTACTCATTTATGTACACAAACTGCACAGGAAATGTCACTAGACGTGATTACCCCTACTCCTTCCATGGCTGGCGAAGATTTCTCTTTTTATCAACAACACATACCAGGATCATTCGTCTTTATGGGAACGAGTGGTACACATGAATGGCATCATCCAAGCTTTACAGTAGATGAGCGAGCGTTACCTATAAGTGCAGAATACTTCACTTTGTTAGCTGAAAAAGCACTTAAACACTTTTCCTAAAAAAGGAGCCGTTAAGAAATGCTTAACGGCTCTTTTTTTTAAGTTAAATCACGTTTTAAAAATACTGTATAGGAAATGATTAAAAATACAAATAAATACAGTACTAACATACATGATGCAAACGGGAACGTTACTCCATCAATAAAGCTTCCATTCTTTGCAATACTATATAAATCTGTGTTTGCTGGCAATAAATATTTCGCCCAATCATATCTAGTTGCTGCTAGTAATGCAATATTACCTGATAAAGCAAGAAATAGTGAAATACCAATCGCGCCTCCACTAGATCTTGTTAGTACAGAAATCATAAATGCAAACGCTGCGTACACAATCGTCGGCAACCACGATAAAATATAATACTTACTAGCTTCTACAAAAATATTTTGTTTTATAATATTTCCATCTTGGAAAATAAACTCGCTCCATGCAGGCTGCTGGAATTTATAAATAACAAGTCCACATAAAATGGAGAAAATCATATTAAATATAAACAATAGCGCTGCAAATATGACAATTGCTAAAAATTTAGCTGTCAAAATTTTAAAGCGACTTGCTGGTCGTATCGTTAAAAATTTATATGTTCCCCAGCTATATTCATTCGCAAAAATTGTACTTGCATACACGAGGATAAACGGGAGCAATATTGGAAATACGATAAAACCTGTATCTCTCATGAAAGAAAGCGGAGAACTACTTGCAGGTGCTGTATCTGTATCTAAATGCTTCATCTTAAGCTGATATTCCTTTACAAGCTCATCCCCAGATCGTTCCGCTAAAATTGCTTCTTTTTCCATGCCTAGCTTTTTCTCAATTTCTACAGTTCGTTCTGTATAATCAGCTTTCCATCCTTTTGTTTCCGGCTCCAAATACTTTACAGTAACCCATCCTAATCCGATTATTAATACTGCAATAACTGCAAATGGAATAATCGTTCGCTTTCGCTTAAATATTTTATACAATTCGTTATACACTAAATTAAACAATATCTTTTCCCCCTGTTAATTCTAAAAATTGCTCTTCTAACGTTTTTCTTTCTTCATATACACGATACACTTGAATGTTTTTCTCAAGCAATGTACGAATAACATTTGGGATTTCTTCATCTTTTACATGAATAAGTAAATCATTACCTTTTATTAAAACATCTTGGTCTAACATTTCTGCCGCTTTATTCGCATCATCTACGCGTATACGGATTGTCTCCATCTCTTCACTTTGATTATGCTGAATATTTTGCGTCGCGACATATTCTCCGTGCTGAATAATGATAACTCTATCACACATTAATTCAACTTCCGAAAGTAAGTGACTAGATACAAGTACCGCTTTTCCTTGTTCATGTGCAATTTTCTTTATGTACATTCTCATTTCATGTATTCCACTAGGGTCTAATCCATTCGTTGGTTCGTCTAATATTAATACATCTGGATCATGAATAAGCGCTTGGGCAATTCCTAAACGTTGTCTCATGCCGAGTGAATATGCTTTTACTTTGCGATTAATTACTTGTCCCATCCCTAGCAATTTCACTACTTCATCGATACGTTCTTCTGTCACGTTACCATTCATGCGTCCGAAATATGTTAAATTCTCATAGCCGCTCAAAAATGGATAAAATTCCGGTGTCTCAATTACTGCTCCAATTTTCGAGGCAGTACTTTCAAATTGCTGTTTTACAGATTGACCGTCAATCCAAACTTCGCCCTCTGTCATACGAATCATGCCGACCATCATTCTCATTAAAGTCGTTTTTCCAGCACCATTTGGTCCAAGCAAACCAACTACTTCACCTTTTTTAACTTCGAAACTAATATTTTCTACAAGTGTCTTTGAACCGATTCGCTTCGTTAACCGCTCGACCTTTACAATTGATTGTTCATTTGTCATGCTATACAACCTTTCCTTCCCATTCTTTGTCAGGTCTTTACACTGTAACATGATTATTTTTATGTGTAAAATGGAAAAAAGGCATGATTGCTCATGCCTTTTCTTTAAACTGAAATGAATTTTCATCTTGTAAACTTTGAACAAATCGAATACATTGCACCATCGATAATAGAAGAATAACAATCATAATTATACTCACTACTACTATTGCATATATTGTAATCGGTGCACTATTTATCCCTTGTATTCCTGTTATTTTCATAAAGATAATCGTAAATAATTTTAAAAATAACATCCCATTAACTAATCCAAACACAAACGCTGCTCCATAAATAAATAATTGTTCCTGACATAATACACATAGTACGTTCCTATTCTCTGCTACATAAGATTTAATTTCTTCTTTCCTCGCTTGCAGAAGAGAATAAGTCATTTTATATGTAATAAACGTACATATGAAAATGACTACGATAAACAACGTGTAAAAACACATTTGAAATAAAAGTGTAGTCCCTAATTCCCCAGCAACTACTTCATTAAATTGTAGCGATATCATAAAAAACAAAATCATAATACTCATAGCAATCCACATAAATTGCTTCATCCTTTTGGTAGCAAATGTTCTTATATTTTTTCTCGCTAACCGACATAAAGACATAAAATTCTTCCCCTACCTTATTACATACGCATTCTATACTACTAGTGTATAAAAATATGACATTTTAAACATCGCACTACAATCGGAATTTTCTCTAAGTCTTTAGTCCTAGAAAACAAAAATGAACATGTTTATCTCTTTAGTATAGAACTAAAAAAAGAACAATAAAGCGGAAAGGCAATTATATTGCCTTTCCGCTTTATTGTTTAATGAGGTGTACTTTTTAATAACTTAATTAATCTCATCCTCAACTTCTATTCTTTTCTTCTCTCTTGCAATTTTTAAAAACTCTAGTAGCTCTGGATTGCTATTCATTTTTTTGTAAGCTACTGACATTTCTGCAACAAAATTAGAATCATATAGCTCTTTATATACAACTTCTGTTTTATATAATTTATTTGCCGATACGGGTATGACTGTAATTCCAATCCCCGCTGCTACAAGTCCCATAACTGTTTGATATTCCGTCGCTTCTTGTACGATACGCGGACTAAACCCGACGTCGCGGCAAAGTGATAAAATTGTATCGTATAACGCTGGCCATACTGGTCTCGTAATAAATACAAACGGTTCATCCCGTAAATCTTCTATATGTATTTCATCTTTCTCTGCAAGTGGATGAGCCTTCGGTAAACATAAAGTACAAGATAGTTTTTGTATTGGCTCTAACTCTAATAATTGTGTTGGGATTGGTGGACGCAAAAATCCAATATCAATTCGATTATCATGAAGTGCATGCACTTGATCTGGAGTAGATAATTCATGTAATGCAACAGACACCCTCGGAAATTTCTTTCTATACTCCCTTACGATAGATGGTAAAATATCATATATCGCCGCACCTACAAAACCAATTGAAAGTGAGCCCACTTCTCCCCTTTGGGCACTTTGTGCAATCTCTACCGCTTTTTCAATTTGTTCGAACGCTTTTTTTACTTCTTTCAAAAACATTTCTCCAGCTTCTGTTAATTCAACCTTTCTCTTCGTTCTTGAAAATAACATAACTCCCATTTCTTTTTCTAATTGCTGAATTTGTTGACTAAGCGGTGGTTGTGTCATTTGTAAACGAGCAGCCGCTCGTCCAAAGTGTAACTCCTCTGCCACTACAACAAAATATTGCAAATGCCGTAATTCCATTTTGGACACCCTTTTCCATTTCAATTAATACGTCTAATATATTAATAACATATAATTTATATATTAGACAAATTTTTTGAATGAACGTATAGTAGAAATTGTTAATTCTTTTTTACAATTTTTATGTAAAAAAAGAAAGAGGTGGTTACTGTATGAAATGGTGGAAATTAAGCGGACAAATTTTACTATTATTTTGTTTCGCTTGGACAGGTGAATGGATTGCAAAACAGGCACACCTCCCAGTTCCAGGAAGTATTATCGGTATTTTTTTATTATTAATCTCATTAAAATTTAACCTAGTGAAAAAAGAGTGGATACAAGACGGTGCAGACTTTTTATTAAAAGAACTTATTTTATTTTTCATTCCTTCTGCAGTCGCTGTCATACGCTACAAAGATACACTATCACAATATGGAATCGATCTCATCTTAATTATTATGATTAGTACACTTTGTGTCACTCTCGTTACAGGACTCTTAACAGAATTGCTACTAAAGCGGAAAGGATCCGTGCAATGATCGGCTTTCTTTGTTTACTATTAACACTATTCACATATTGGATATCGAAGAAAATGTATCAACGCTGGAATTGGAGCTTACTTTCTCCTCTTCTCGTATGTCCTATTATTTTAATCGCGTTATTACTCGGACTAGACACATCTTATGAAACGTATGAAACTGGAGGCCACTGGTTAACAGAATTATTAAAACCTGCAACAGTTGCTTTTGCATGGCCAATCTATAAATACTTTGATTTACTTAAGAAACATGGAATAGCTATTTTACTTAATGTCATTGTTGGTTCGTTTCTATCAGTTATTACTTCAGCACTACTAGCAAATTATTTTCAAATTGATTCATCGTTAGAACATAGTTTAGCACCTCATATTGTAACGACGCCAATTGCAATGGCCATTTCAGAAATGATTGGTGGTATGTCACAATTAACAGCAGTATTTGTTGTTTTAACTGCGTTAACAGGAGCATTGCTCGGACCTTCTCTCATTCGTATATGCCGTATTAAAACAGCAATTGCAAAAGGTATTATGTTAGGAACGAGCGCAAATGGAACCGGCACATCAAAAGCATTCGAAATCGGTCCTGTAGAGGGAACGATTGCAAGTTTATCTATGCTTTTAACTGCAGGAGCTAGTTTAGTTATCGTTCCGCTTTTCTTATCGTGGATACATTAAAAAAGCAAGTGTTTACACACTCGCTTTTTTATTTATGTATTTGTTTAAAATCTCATAATCCTCCGGGAAAGATAACGTTAATTCCTTCATTTCATCTATCCTCTTCCAAGCAACTTCATGTATTAACTCATCAGGATCTTGGATTTTCATACTACCGCCTATTTTTTTTACGACATAATAATGAACGTATACAGGAACCCCATATGTAATCCCTTCTTTTTCGTATATTTTACTTACAACTTCCACATTGTAACCTGTTTCTTCCCAAACTTCTCGGATACAACATTCCTCTAGTGTTTCTCCTTTTTCAAGTCCTCCACTTGGGACGGACCACCTTTTTTCTTCACCTTTTTGTCCTTGCAATACCATTAAAACCTCATTTCTTTCATTTACACATACTGCTGCACAACCTATCCATCTTTCCATATACATCCCTCCCCTACTACTATTCGTCTCCTTTTTTATTTTCTCCTTGAAAAAAGAGGAAAAAAGGAAAACAATGACGAAAATTTACATCAACTTCATAGGCAGTTCCTTCTTAGAAATTAAAAACGGAAGGATGAAAGCATGATTTTTAAATATGTTGTGGAATGTGTCTTTTGTGAAGAAAATCGAAAACCTCGCCAAGCTATCGTCACAGTTCCTGCTACTACTCAGCTACTAGCCATTGAAAAAGTGCGTGCAGAATGTAAACGTCGTTTCGGAAAAGCTTTATTATTACAAACTGAAATTAAAGAAGAAATAGTTTTTGAACAAAAAGAAAGCTGACCATAAATTGGTCAGCTTTCATATCCGATCATATTTTCACATGAAGATTAGGGGCATCCTCTTTAAGGATCGGGATTTTCCCATTATGTACGTTCCATAATGGTCATCGAACAATATATTTCTATACAATTAAATATTGAATAGAATAGGGCAAAACTTGTTCGCATTTTTAGAAAAGGGATAGGGATATAATTCAAGTAGTACTTCGAATACTCGAACTTTACACTCATTATATTAAAGCAAATCCTTTTATATGGGAAATATGAATTACTTACATAATTCATTCGTAAAACATATTAGTTTGCTATATTATTTTTATCCCATTAATAACATACATCCAGCGAAAACTGGTGTCATAATCATTGAAAACTTCAAAAGCATACGTGGTGCATAATTTGTAAACTTCGCACCGATATAAGCTCCTAGCATCGTCCCAATTAATACTTGCAATAATAATATATAATCTAGATACCCTTCTGAACTATACCCTAACCCACCCCCAATCGCAATGGGCAATATAACAAGCATTGTTGTTCCTACAGATTGCTGAATCGTCAATCCTAATAGACCCATTAATCCAAGTTGAATAAATGGTGCAGAACCAATCCCAAATGAACCAGCCATCATTCCAGTGACTAATCCAAGACATATACATTTCATTATGTTCTCTTTCGAAAAATCTTTAATCTCTGCTAAAAGTAACTCTTCCCTATTTTGAAACTTAATTAATTTAATAAACATAAAAATTGCAGATAAAAATAACATCCCAGCTGTAAACCAATGAAGAAGATGTCCTGGTATAAGTGAACCAATTTTTGAACCGATATAAGAACCAAGCGCTCCACATCCCCCAACAATCCCGCCTATAGTAAGTACTACATTTCCTTCACGATAATGACTTATAACCCCAGATAATGTCGTAAATGCCATAGCAGTTAAAGACGTTGCAAGTGCAACGTGAATAGGAATATGGAATACTAAAGTGAGTATCGCGATAATAAACCCGGCTCCCCCAGCTCCAACAAACCCTAATAAAATCCCCATTACTAACATCGTTATAATAATTGCCACATACTCTCCCTCCAGTAAGGCAATTATCCACCATATTCTTTCTTCTACACAAATAAAAAGCATCCATCTAGGATACTTTTTATTTCAATACTATGTACTTAATCTTGATTAATCAAAATAACCGCGGGGCCAGCGACTACTACTCCAGCTACTTCGATTTTTTCAAATTCCTTTACTGTAATAGATATAACGCCTTCTCTTTCCATCAATTCTTTACTCAGGACATCAGTCGGTATAGCTTTCACCGTCTTACCTCCTTTTCATTTATACAATATGATAAAGTAAAACTTTAACCAGTATGGATTTTCAATCAGGCTGCTCGCAAATAGCTCGTTAAAAACAATCCAACGCATCTATATATATGCATCACCTCCGCTTTCATTCCTTATTCCACTCAAAAACCTCCGCTCCCTTCCATAACATATTGAAAAATAAAAAAGCACTCGCAAAAGCGAGTGCATTTTCATTATTTACTTTCTATTACTTTTAACATTCTATTAATAAATGCTGCCGATTCTCCACGCGTTGCAGAACCTTTCGGCATAAATTCATTATTTTCATTTCCTTTTACAATACCTAATCCATAAACACGTTGTACAGCTTGTTTATCATATGCTAAATCTTGATCTGAAAATGGTAACGAGACTAAGTTACCTTTAATTTTTTTATATTGCAGTGCACGGTCAATCATGATAACAGCTTCATCTCGTTTAATCGTATCGTTTGGAGCAAATATACCATTTCCTCTACCACTTATTATCCCAGCACTTGCTGCACGATTAATACCATCTATTAGCGATGGATGTGCTGTATTTAAGTCATTAAAATTCGATGATCCTTCAGGTAGCTGCAATGATCTTGATATTAAATTTGCAAATTCACCACGTGTCACAAGGCGCTCTGGCCAATAAGAACCTTTTCCATCTCCAACCATAATACCGCGCTTATCTAATTCACGAATGTCTGCTTCATACCAACCACCCGTTATATCATCTTTATGGTTCGCATCATAATAAACTTTTGTTCCTTGTAAGAATGGTTCCCACCCATTATTTTTAATCATAATGGCTGGACAAATCTTCCCACTCCAAAATTGATGTTTTTTCACATTTTCTAAAGGAATATTTAATTCCCCCATTAAATAAGCTGCTAGTTTACGAGCATTTTCAACAGCTTTATTATAATCACCATCTTCGTTTACAGCAATTTCAATCGCAATTGATTCTCGATTCCCAGTTCCTTCTGCTCCATCTCCTGCATGCCAAGCATTTTCGTTTAATGGCAGGTGTTGATAAATCTCTTTATCGTCTACCGTAAAGTGCCACGACGCTGAACGATCTTCCGTTCCCGTTGCTTGGTTATATAAATATATCGCATGGTTTCTAGCATTTGCCCCAACACTATAATTATCGGTCTCATGAATCGTAATATACTTCGGGTTCATCGCATAACCTGGACGAATATTTTCATTTCCTTTTGGTACAATCATTTCTTTTAAAGGTACACCATAAATATCCGTTGTTTTCTCTTCTATTGGCGCAGCATACATAGCCGCTGCACGTTTTGTACGTGTTGGTGCTGCATCTTGTATAAGTGAAGCTTTTGTTCCTTCAAATTTTGCTGAAGGTGAATGAATCCATTTCATCTCATTATTTATTTTTACTTGGAACCATTCTCCCGCCTGTCCAATTGCTTGAATAGTTTGCGGCTCCAGTACATTTTCTTCTTTGTATGAAGTAAATGGTTCAGAGTAAGTAGAGCTTCCTTCATTAATAACTAACTTTTCACTTAATAACGGGTGAATTTCTTTAACCTCTACATTTCCATCACTATTTTGTATCCATCCCGTTCCCGATGAAGTTTGAACATAGTAAGCGTTTCCTTTTCTCTTCTCAGCTTTTACAACTTGATTCGAAATACGAATCCCTGTCTCTTTTTGGAAATTACTAGAATCGTATAAAGGTACTTCTTTCACTATATGTACAAGAAACTCACCTTGCACTTCACTTCTTACTCCTTTATCTTCCCCTCGACCATCTTCATCTTTCATATGGTTTTCAATACTTTTTAAAGCTTGTTCATCAGATGAAACTGTAACAGTTTTTCCAAGCTCATTAGCATAGGAATAATTTGGAATCGTTACCATACTAAATACAATTGATGCAGCTAAAACATTATAAAATCCTTTTTTCATCATAATACTTAACACGCATATCTTTAAATTCGTGTTAAAATTCCCCTCCTCAACCAAAATATAGATTATCTACTAAACTATTAAGTAACATAACCATTTACAATATAACAGACTCATTCCAATTCGTATAGATAGGAATGACTACTATTTGCCTACATTTACTATATTGGAATATAAAAAAGAAGCTATAATATATAGCTTCTCTCAACGGTTCTTTAATCGGTATGCACCTTATATTCCACAACTTTACCATCTCTATCAAATTGTAAAACAAGATGTTCACTATCTATGGGAATAAAGCCACGTTCAGTTCCAAGATAGTACGAAGTGATAACCCCGTTTTCTCCATTTCTCGTTTCAGTAGGCGTTCCTAATAATTGTGTAATTTCTTCATTTGATTTTCCTGTTAATTTATATTTTTGCAATAGATCATCTACCATATGTACCCGTTTATCTTCAGCATGTAACCACCGATCTTGGTTAAACTTGGAAGTGTATGTATTCATACTTAATTGTGCAGTACATACTACTAACGGAATAAGTGCTACTATTAATACTCCCGACATTTGCTTCTTTTCTTCATTACGATTTTTAGCCACATATAAGATCGACTTTTGAATCATAACTAATAAAACAAATGGCATGACTATTATAAAAATGCTCGTTACACTTAATGACGTATGAGCCATACCAATAATAAACATAAAAGCAAGATACATGAGTATATACAAACAAATATAAACATACAAAATACCCCTTAATATAGCACTCAGAAAGCCCACCTCTTTTTAATTCATTATATAATTCATTCGATTAATGGTTTCTCGAAGTTTTTCTAACTCTTGACCTGTATATATTATTTTCCCCGTTAAGAATTCATTTCTGAAAAACGATACAAGTTGCTCTCTATCTTTTAATCTCGGCGTTTTTTCTTCAGAAAGATCTAACACTTCTTTCCCATTCTCATTATAAAAATATACAATCGGATTTATGTTTTCCTTTACAATATCAACTTGCATTTCTTTCAAACAATTGTATAGAATATGAGATAGTTTCTTCGCTCTATATACTGGATTCCCTTCATTTTTCACTTGTATCGTTAATGAATCTTCACCTGTAATATATTCAAACGTCTCTTCTTTCTCTATCTCTTGTTGATACTTGCCAATTTCATCAATCATAAATGAATATGTACTAGCATTTTCTTTCGTTAAGCCATGAATTAATTTCCCTGTCCATTCTTTCGTTTCAAGTACATACATACCCGTTTTACTTAAAACAAGATGATGAATTCGAAAATCATTTCTTCCATGCTGATTCCTCATAAAAACATTCGGCATAATATGAAATTCATTATCTAGTATTATGCCTTGCTCTACGAAGCCACGCTTCATATACTGTAATGTTTCGTGTGTACTCACTTCGGCTCCATTTTTCGTATACTCTCGCAAATCTGCAATTAACTTTTGAAACATATGTATTTCGTTACTATGTTTTTCTTGCATTTCACTGCGTTCTTTACTATGTTGCACAGCTAATTGATTTTTCATCATACGCATATTTTCAAGTTCTCTCGCTGCACTTATTTGTAAATCATTGTATTTTTTCTGTTCCATATTTTTTAATGTATTTTGCTGCTCTTTATGTTCTGTAACCGTAGCTGCAATTTCATTTTCGTACGTTTCAATTGCTTGTTTTTTTTCAAATTCCGCTTGCTGACTCTCTGATTCTAGCTGTTTATTTTTATAAAACAGCACGAATACTGCAGCTAATAATAATAAAATTACACCTATTAGCACATAATTCATATTTTTTCTCCTTTATTGCATTTTCAATTATTTTTATAAACATCCATTATATTATACTATGCTTTTAATATACACTTTGTAAAAATTACATATTTATAATAAAAGGCATCTCAAGCGAGATACCTTTTACGTTCATTTTATTGTACACCATACTGAATATAACTCGGATCATAGTATATCCATTCGCTTCCACCTAAAGCAATCCAACTATCTTGTTCGTCCAAAACTTCATATGATTCTCCTCTATTTAGCTGACGGATTACATTTGACTGTAAAGATCGTCTACCCCGTAAATTTACATTATCGCCATTAATTACAGTAACACCATAGACTGCAGTAGCAGTACTGGGCCGGGAAACATTTCCACCACCATTTGTTCCATTTCCTTGCAAAGCTTCTAATGAAACCGCTGCTGTGACGACGTTTATACTATAGACATAAAGAGCAAACATATTTTATAAACAAAGTAAAAAAGCCTTGTAATTACAAGGCCTTTTGTAAACTTCCTTTATTTTGTAGTAAATACATATTATAATACAATCCTTGTTCACTCAGTAATTCTTGATGTGTCCCTCTTTCTACTATCTCTCCATCGTGCATAACAAAAATTTGATCTGCATCTTGTATGGTAGATAATCTGTGTGCAATCGCTATCGTAGTCCGTCCTTTTCGCATTTGCTGTAACGCTGTTTGGATTGCATCTTCAGTTTCTGTATCAATATTTGCTGTTGCTTCATCTAATACTAACACTTTCGGATTCGTCGCTATCGTTCTAGCGAAAGCAATTAATTGTCGTTGACCACTAGAAAATGCAGCTCCTCTTTCTACTACTTCCGTTTCATACTGCTCTGGTAATTTTTCAATAAACGTATTCGCTTGCACAAATTGTGCCGCTTCTTTTACTTCTTCATCCGTAATTTCTTCATTATACATACGAATATTTTGTTTTACATTTCCCGCAAATAAAAATGCATCTTGCAATACAAGTCCTATTTTCTTTCTAATTTCTTGTTCTTCAAATTTCTCTAACTCTACACCATCTATTACAATATTTCCGGACTTAATATTATAGAATCTCAGTAATAAATTCATAATAGTACTCTTTCCGCTGCCAGTGTGCCCAACGAAAGCAACCGTTTGCCCTTGTTTCACGTGAAAAGATACATTTTTTAAAACATCACGTTTTCCATCGTACGAAAAAGTAACATTTTTAAATTCAATATCTCCATTAATAACTTGAGGATTTCCATCCCCTTTTTGAACTGGCGCTAAATCTTTCTCATCCATTAAATGAAATACACGTGATGATGAAACCAGTGCCTGTTGGAAAAATGATAATTTCATCATCATCTCATTTACAGGCTGGAAGAAACGATGGATATAGTTAACAAACGCATATAAAACGCCTACTTCAACAGGACTCTTCAAAGCATCAATTCCAAATAAACCAAGTACTAACGCAATAGCTACAATATGAACTAAATCAGTTGCTGGACGTAAAAGCAATGCATCTAACTTTAATGTACGTCGCCCTGCACTATAATGTTTATTATTCACTTCTTCAAATTCTTTTCTCATACGCTTTTCTTGTCTGAACACTTGAACAATATTCATCCCTTGAATGGACTCGTTTAACTTTGCATTTAACACACTTAATTGATTACGGACTTCTAAATAAAAAGCTGCACTTTTCCGACGATATAGCACCATAATCGCAAACATGATCGGAATTAATACGAGAGAAAATAGCGCTAATTTTACATTTAATAAAAACATCGCTACTAAAATCCCTACTAAAAATACGATATTTTTAACAAATGTTGATAATACACTGACATAAAAATCTTTAATTGCTTCTGTATCATTCGTTATGCGCGATACGAGCGTACCAATCGGCGTACGATCAAAGAAACTTAATGACAACTTTTGAACATGCTCATATACTTCAACACGCATATCTTGAACAATTTTAAAAGCGATATTTTGAAAATATAACAAGTCTAAATAAGTAAATAATACTTTTAATAAGTGAGCAACAATATACACTACAAATAGAGTAACAAGTGCTGATTGATCAAAGTTACGTGGTACTAAGTGTTCATCAAGAAATTGTTTAATTAAAAAAGGACCCATCATTTCTGTTACAGTTGCACCAACTAGAAATAAAAATGCTAATGCTAACAGTCCTTTATATGGCCTCATATAAGACAGTAATCTTCTTAAATCGCTCTGTTTTTTCTCAGCCATCATACGCCTCCTTTCTCGACTAATGCTTCTAACTGCTGGCTCTCATACATTTCTTTATACCAACCATGTTCTTTCATTAGTTGTTCATGTGTACCTCGTTGTACAATTTTACCTTCATCCACAACAAGAATAAGATTGGCATGCTGAATTGCACTTAAACGATGGGCAGTAATAATTGTCGTTTTCCCTGCTCTCTCCCTCTTTAAAGCATTTAAAATCGTTTCTTCTGTTTTTGCATCTACTGCTGATAAACAATCATCTAAAATTAAAATTTCAGCATCCGTTAATAAAGCACGCGCAATAGAAATTCTCTGTTTTTGACCTCCAGATAAAGAAACACCTCTTTCCCCAACTACTGTTTCATATCCTTCTGAAAATTGAAGGATGTCATTGTGAATACAAGCAATCTCTGCAGCACGGGTAATTTCATTATATGTAGCATCCGCCTTTCCAAAGGCAATATTCTCCCCAATACTCGCTGAAAATAAAAAATGATCTTGCGGCACATATGAAATAGCAGAACGGACACCGTAAAGTGTTACATCTCTAATATCCCGCTCTCCAACTTTTAATTCACCATTAAAATGATCATACTCACGGATTAAACATTTTAATAAAGTCGTTTTCCCTGCACCTGTACGTCCCACGACCCCTAAAGTTTCCCCCTTCTTCAAATCAAAGTGAATATCTGTTAAATGTAACAGTTCATTTTTCTTATACGAAAACGAATCGACCGCAAATGAAACATCACCGCTCGCTACTGTATGCACAGCATTTTCTCTATTTACTACATCTGATTTTTGTGAGAGAATTTTTTCTACACGGTCATACGAAGCACGCCCACGCTCCATAATATTAAACAGCCATCCAAACGCTAACATCGGCCAAACGAGGGTACCTAAATACGTCGTAAATGTAACGAGATCACCTACTGTTAATTCACCTCTCACAACTAATACTGACCCGTAACATACTGCGATTAAAAATGAAAATCCTACGATAAGAGCGATTGTTGGATCAAATAACGAATCAATACGTGCAACTAACATATTTTTATGTACGACATCTTCTGATTTTTTTCGGAACGCTTGCAAATCTTCTTTTTCTTGTCCAAGCGATCGAATTACCTTCATCCCACTCATACTCTCTTGCACTTTATCATTGATTTCCGAAAACGATTGCTGCGCTTTATGAAACCTTTTATGTAATAAAGTGCCGTAATAATTTGTCGATATTGCTACAATCGGCATTGGAATTAAGCTTAACAATGTTAACTTCCAACTAATTGTAAAACCCATTGCTACGAGTACACATCCTCCAACAGCTAATGAATCAACAAGTGTTAAAACACCCGCCCCAGCAGTTTGCTGAATTGCTTGAATATCATTGGTCGCGTGCGCCATTAAATCACCTGTGCGATTTGACTGATAGAAAGATGGACTCATCTTTGTAAAATGTTCATACAAATTTTTCCGTAATTGGCGAGCTAACTTTAATGAAGACCCAAAAATCATAATGCGCCACACGTAACGTAATATGTACATCGTAATACCTACAATTACTAATAGTACAACCCATTTTAGTAACTTATCGGTCGTCAATGTTCCATCATTAATTTCATCTACAACGATTCCAATTACTTTTGGTGCTACAAGTTCTAAAAGTGCAACGCCAAACAACAAAATAATTCCAGTTATGTACGCTCGTTTTTCTTGTTTAAAAAACCACGCTAAATTCATAAACACTTTCATTTTTTTCCTCCTCCCTTAAAATGAGCGATGTTTTCAGTTTACCAAAAATACAGAATTTTTAAAATTTTTAAACTCTGTCCATATCAAAAAGAAAAGACACTCTTAGCGAGTGTCTTTTAGCGCTTATTTCATTTGTTGCTTATTCATCGCGCTCATCATTTGATTGATTTTCTTTTGGGAAGGTTTTTGTCCCATTTGCATCATCATCATTTTTAACATTTGTTCGTTAATTGGTGGATTTTTTTGTAAGTAATTCATCATGTATTTGCGGGCAATGAAAAATCCTAACGCCACGCCTGCTACTAGTGCTACTACGCCCACTAGAATACCTAACCAAATTGGCATATATTTTCCTCCTTCATGTTGTCTACCTTACAGTGTACTAAAACCTTTTCAATAAGACAAGATACAATTCGACATTTTTTACACATATGTTCGTACTTGTTTTAGAGGATTCAGCCATCCGTACTTTGTATTTTCATAATCCATAGCTAAAAATGTTAATTCACACTTCCGAAGCACCTCAAAGAAAGTCGTTTCCATAGAAACATTTCCAGAGGTATTCATGCGAATATAGTGTGGTTTCACCATTATTTCGCCATATTCTGCCCCTGTATAAAGTGTATGTGTATGATGTGTTCGATCATATTTACCAAGAACGCGCAAAGCTTGTTCTAATTTATGATGAATTTTCATTACTTGTAATGGCATCGTTATATACATCATTTGTTTATATAGCACTTTTTTCTCCGAAAGGGACCCAGATTCTGAAAATCGAGCAAATAAATCAAAAAACAAATATTCACGACCAAAGTAAGCTTTCGCAATATCCTCTTGAATTAAATACAATTCATACGTTTTCATCTTTCGCCTCCCAATCTGGACAACCTTTTCTCTTCATTATATAGAAGAAATTTTGCAATGATTGTCTGACTGCGGAGAGAGAAAAAACTTTTTCTGTCGAAAAAACTCATTTACATAGAAAAACCTCTCCATGCCGGAGAGATTTTTCTAAAATCATTAAAGCATTTCTTTTACTTTACGAACAACGTTCTCTACAGTAAATCCATACTCTTCCATAATCTTCTCACCAGGAGCAGAAGCACCGAATGTATCGATACCTAACACATCTCCTTCAAGACCTACGTAACGGTGCCATCCGAATGTAGCACCCATTTCGATTGCGAAACGTTTTGTTACTGCTTTTGGTAATACAGATTCTTTGTACTCAGCAGTTTGAGCTTCAAAGCGATCCATAGATGGCATGCTGACAACAGATGCGTCAACACCGTCTACTGCTAATGCTTTTTGAGCTTCAACAGCTAGACTTACTTCTGATCCAGTTGCAAGTAAGATTACATCAGCTGTTTCTTTCTTGCTTGCAGAAACTACATATGCACCTTTTGCTACTTTTTCATACGTATCGTCTTTTGCACCTTCTAATGTTGGAAGGTCTTGACGAGTTAATACTAAAGCAGTTGGTTTATTTGTAGATTCTAGAGCTAGTCTCCAAGCCGCAACAGACTCGTTACCGTCAGCTGGACGAATAACAGATACATTTGGCATTGCACGTAGCGCCGCTAATTGCTCGATTGGTTCATGTGTTGGACCATCTTCACCAACAGCGATACTGTCGTGTGTGAATACATACGTTACCGGCAATTGCATTAATGCTGCAAGACGAATTGCTGGACGTAAGTAGTCAGAGAATACGAAGAACGTACCACCGTAAGTTTTTAAACCACCATGTAGTGCAATACCGTTCATTGCTGCACCCATTGCGAACTCACGTACACCGTACCAAATGTTCTTACCGCTGTAATCATCTCTTGTAAAGTCTTTTTCGTTATTCATGTATGTTTTGTTAGAACCAGCAAGGTCAGCAGATCCACCGAAGAATGATGGTACAGACTCTGCAATTGCATTAATTACAGCACCAGAAGAATTACGAGTTGCTGCTTTTGATCCTAATTCATAAGTCGGTAAGTTTTGCTCCCAACCTTCTGGAAGTTGACCGTTCATTGCTGCTTGGAATTCGTTTGCTAATTCTGGGTATGCTTGTGCATATTCACCTAGCATCGTGTTCCACTCAGCTTGCGCAGTTTCACCAACATCTTGTACTGTTTTACGGAAGTTGTCATATACTTCTTCTGCTACATGGAAGTCTTGCTCAGCAGTCCAAGCATATGCTTCTTTCGTTAATTTTGTTTCTTCTACACCAAGTGGAGAACCATGTGAAGCTGATTTTCCTGATTTGTTTGGAGAACCGAAACCAATTGTCGTTCTTACTTCAATTAGCGTTGGGCGTTTTTCGTCAGCTTTCGCTTCTTCAATTGCTTTCGCGATTGCTTCAATATCGTTTCCATCCTCAACACGGATTACTTGCCATCCGTATGCTTTGTAACGATCTTCTACACTTTCAGAGAATGAACGATTTAAATCGCCATCTAATGAAATATCGTTTGAATCGTAAAGCACAACAAGACGACCTAATTGTAAATGAGCAGCTAATGAAGATGCTTCAGCAGAAACGCCTTCCATTAAATCTCCATCACCACAAATAGCGTATGTATAATGGTCTACTACATTATACGTATCACGGTTATATTTAGCAGCTAAATGTCTTTCTGCCATTGCCATACCTACAGCAGTTGCAATACCTTGTCCAAGTGGACCAGTCGTTGCATCTACACCAGCTGTATGACCGTACTCAGGATGTCCTGGAGTTTTGCTTCCCCATTGACGGAAGTTCTTTAAGTCATCCATTGTTACATCATAACCAGATAGGTGAAGTAGGCTGTATAATAACATTGAACCATGACCTGCAGATAATACGAAACGATCACGGTTAAACCACGTTGGGTTATTTGGATTGTGTTTCATAAATTGAGTCCATAATGTATAAGCCATTGGTGCTGCACCCATTGGCATTCCTGGGTGACCAGAGTTTGCTTTTTCAATCGCATCGATGGATAATGTGCGAATCGTGTTGATAGAAAGTTGTTCGATTGAATGTGACATGCTATTCTTCCCTTCGCTTATATTAGTAAACGTTTTATACATTTATATGATAGCTTCCCACGCAAGATTATACAACATGTATCGACAAATATGTTGATGTTTTTTTGATTTTTTATAAAAAAATCAATGTTTCCGGGAATGTATGGGCATTCAATATGACATACTTTTTCATTATTTTTATTTCAAAAAGAAAGAGAATTATCTGTATATTTATACGGATATACAAAATTCTTCTATACTAACTTTTTCAATCCGCTTTAAAAATACAAAAAAAGCATCTAAATTCGATGCTTTTCAAATCAGTTAAACAATCCGTTTCCGAATCGAACTTGAAATAAAATCAATGATAATGACCATTAAAATGATGCCCAATAAAATAATTCCCACGCGAGACCAATTGCGTGAACTCAGTGCAAAAATTAGAGGTGTGCCAATTCCACCTGCTCCAATAACACCTAAAATGGCAGCGGATCGCACATTAATTTCGAACCTGTATAACGTATACGATAGAAAATCTGGTAATACTTGCGGCAATACTGCATACCAAAGTATTTGAAAGCGATTCGCACCTGTTGCTATTAACGCTTCCGTCGGTCCTTTATCTATATTTTCAATTCCTTCTGAATATAATTTCCCTAACATTCCAATAGAGTGTAACCCTAAAGCTAGAACGCCGGCAAAAGAACCTGGTCCAACAGCTTTTATAAATAGAAGGGCCATAACTAATTCAGGAAATGTACGGACAAAACTAAGTACAAATTTCCCAGTTCCCGAAGTTAATTTTCCACTACTCATATTCGTCGCCGCCCAAAAAGCGAATGGAACAGATAAAAAGGCAGAAATAAATGTACCTAATATCGCAATTGCCAACGTATCAATTAAACCATGTAATAAATCTTCACCATCTGACAAAGATACATACGACCAATCTGGATTCAATACACCTGTCATAATTGCTTTTGTAATTTCTCCCGCCGTATCTTTGATTCCCTCTAGCGGTACTCCCGAAAAAGCCCATACATAAACAAATGTAAGTGCTATGAAAATAATCCAGCGATACATACTCGGTTTCTTCGGTTTTGGTACGATTAACGTCGTTTTACTCATTATAATTTCTCCCGCAACAATGTACTTACATAATCAATTAACAATACAACAACAAGGGTATAAATAATAATAGATGCAGTTTGTTCATATTGTAAAAATCCAAGTGTACGATCATAATATAACCCAATACCACCTGCCCCTACTAAACCTAAAACAGCTGCTGCACGTACGTTCACCTCAAATGTATAAAGAACATAGGAGACAAAATGTGCTTTCACTTGCGGAATTACTCCATAAACAATCCATTGCACTTTATTTGCTCCTACTGCTGTCATCGCCTCTAACGGACCTGGATCAATTGATTCAATCGACTCATAAAACAATTTTGCCACGAGCCCAATCGAAAAAAAAGTAAGAGCCAGAATACCTGGAAGTGGCCCGATTCCAAAAATCGCTACGAAAATTGCTGCTAATAATAAATCTGGTATCGTTCGGATAAAATTTAAAATCAATCGAGCTGGACTGTACAAAAATGCACTAGTAAACACATTATTTGCCGCAAATAGTGCCAGTGGAATAGCTAAAATCGCACCTAAAGTCGTCCCAATAATCGCCATACGTATTGTATCTAACATCGCTGTTGTAATAACTTGAAAATAACTCCAATCTGGTGGCACCATCTCTTTTAGCAAATCCATCATATTAGGAAAACCAACTACTAGTTTTGAAAATGATGCGTCGACCTGTATACTACTTCCCCACAACAGTAAAATGACTAGAATTAACGTTAACATATGTTTTAACTTACTCGGCGGCTTCGGTATCGATTTCGAATATATCGTCACGTCATTCATTTAACTGCCACCTCTAACAATTCGCTTTTCTGCGCTACGTCACCATAAATTTCAGCAAATTTTTCATCCGTTGCCTCTTCTACTAGGCCATCAAAAACAATTTCGCCTGCATGTAATCCAATAATGCGTGTCGCATATTGTCTAGCTAAATCAATAGAATGTAAGTTTACAATTGTTGTAATTCCAAAATCTTCATTAATTTTTTTCAAATCATCTAATACTTGCTTTGTTGTTAGCGGATCTAACGATGCAACAGGTTCATCTGCCAATATGATTTTTGCTTCTTGCGCCAACGCTCTAGCAATCGATACACGTTGCTGTTGTCCTCCTGATAATTCATCAGCACGCGCATATGCTTTTTCTAAAATATTTACTCTTTTTAACGATTGAAAAGCAAGCTCCAAATCTTCTTTCGGAAATAGACCTAACGTTGTACGCAACGTCGAATGATACCCAACACGGCCAGCTAATACGTTCTTTAATACTGTTGATCGCTTTACAAGGTTAAAACTTTGAAAAATCATACCAATATCCCGGCGCATGCGGCGTAATCCTTTTCCTTTCGCAGCCGTAATAGACTCACCTTCAATCATGATTTCTCCTTCTGTAATCTCATGAAGACGATTTACCGATCTTAGAAGTGTAGACTTTCCAGCTCCGGAAAGCCCTACCATTACAACAAACTCACCTTTTTGAATTTTCAAGTTTATATTATTCAATCCTTTTGTACCATTTGGATACACTTTGGAAACATTTCGAAACTCTATCACACATCTTACCTACCTTCTATGTATTCAAAACGGCAAACTAACTGAAAACATACCTTTCCAGCTAGTTGCCATTTCCATATGTATTATTGCGTTTTTACTTTCTTTCCATATTCACGAACGATATCAAATTTACTATCATCAGATTTAACATATCCTTCATGTGAATATACTTCTTTAATGATTTTGTGACCTTCCTCATTCTTTCCAATTTCAATGAAAGCATCCTGTAATTTCTTGCTCCACTCTTCATCTAAATCAGAACGTACCGAAATCGTATCGTTTGGAATTTTCTCCGTAAATTTCACTATTTTCGTTTGATCGAATATATTCGGATAATCTTTTTTTACAATATTACGAGCATCTTGGAATACAACAGCTGCATCTACGTCACCATTTAAAAGAGCAATAAGCGACTGATCGTGACCTTTTAATGTAACAGGTTTCACATCTTTTAACGGATCAACGCCCTCTTTTAATAGTACAGCCGCAGGCCACACATATCCCGCTGATGACGTTACATCTTGATAGCCAATTTTTTTACCTTTTAAATCTTTTACACTATTAATATTTGAATCTTTCTTAACAACAAACTCAGATTTATAAAAGTCTACTAAGTCCTTTGTAGGAGCTCCCGTTTCATCATCTACGCCAAAACGTTGCGCTTGTAAAATTACGTTTGCTGCCTTTTTCTCATGTGCTAACACATACGCTGTTGGGGGTAAAAATCCCACATCTACTTGCTTAGATGCCATCGCTTCTACAATCGTATTATAATTCGTTGAAATACTAACTTTTACTGGAATATTTAACTTATCACTTAATAGCTTCTCAAGTGGTTTTGCCTTCGCCTCTAACGTATCTGCATTTTGAGAAGGAACAAATTGAACATTTAAAGTCTTCGGTACATACCCTTTTTTCGTATCTTCATTTTTACTTGCGCTTGATTCCTTCGTTCCACAGCCACTTAACAAACCCGCTGCTAATACAACTGTTGTGCTCATTGCAAAAACTTTTTTCAACATGTTAATGCCTCCATTTTTCATTGTTATAAAATAACCTTTCATAAACATGAAGAAATATATCACACATTTTTACAAATAATTGATTATTTACAGAATCTTTACACATTCTATACACTCACATTAAAATTCTCTCCATATATTTGATATGCTTAATCAGTAGATAATAATAGAAAAGGTGAATGATATTGAATCAAAATCAAATTGTAACTTTAAACATCCTATTAACAAGTGATATACATGGTACTGTTTATCCAATTCACTACCAAGATAACTCTCCAGCAGAAATTGGTTTAGCTAAGATTTCTACTCTTATAAAAAAAGAACGGTCCCAAAATAAAAACGTTCTTTTAATTGATAACGGTGACTTCATACAAGGAACACCATTTACTTACCATTACGCTACATATGAAAAAGATAAGAAAAACCCAATGTCATTAATAGCAAACTATTTACGTTATGACGCTGCAGTGATTGGAAACCATGAATTTAATTATGGAATGGATGTATTAAACAATGCTATTTCTACTGCAAACTCCCCATATTTATCAGCAAATATTTTAGACAAAAGCAGTAAAAAACCTTATTTCGGGAAACCATATATAATAAAACATATTGAAGCAAATATAAAAATTGCTATTTTAGGGGTGACAACGCATTATATTCCAAATTGGGAACAACCCCATCACATTAAAGACTTGCAATTTGAAGATGCGTTAGAAACAACAAAAAATTGGGTTTCTTACATTCACGAACATGAGAAACCAGATTTACTAGTCGTAGCGTATCATGGGGGATTTGAACGCGATTTACAAACTGGAGAACCGACTGAAGTTTTAACAGGCGAAAACCAAGGGTATGCTATGTGTCATGAAATTGAGGGCATAGATATTTTATTAACAGGCCATCAGCACCGAAAAATTGCTCAAACAGTGGGTAATGATGTAACAATTTTACAGACTGGATGTAATGGACATTCAGTTGGAAAAGTAACTGTAACATTTGAAAAAATGAAACAAGAGTGGGTAAAAAAAGAGAGTTATTCAGAACTATTGACTGTGCAAGAAATCGAGGCAGATCCAGATGTTCTTTACTTGGTAACCGATTATGAAGAGAAAACACAAAAATGGCTTGATCAACCTATTGGAACTATCCACGGTGACATGCAAATTTCAGATGCTATGCAAACTCGTTTGCAAGACCATCCTTTTATTGAATTCATAAATAAAATACAGATGGATATAGCTAATGTTTCTATTTCTTGTACAAGCTTATTCCATAATACATCTCCAGGTTTCCCGACATATGTAACAATGCGTGACATCGTTTCTAATTATATTTATCCAAATACATTAAAAGTAATTAGAATAACTGGAGCTGATATAAAAGATGCTCTCGAACTCTCTGCTTCTTATTTCACATTAAAAGACGATGGAACCATCATCGTAAACCCCAGCTACATAGAACCAAAACCGCAACACTATAATTACGATATGTGGGAAGGAATTTCGTACGTATTAAACATTTCCAAACCAATTGGCGACAGAGTAGAATTTTTACAGCATAAAGGCACTCCTCTTAATATGAGTGAAGAATATGACGTCGTTATGAATAATTATCGCGCGAGCGGCGGAGGGAACTTCTTTATGTTTCAAAATAAGCCCGTAATAAAAGATATACCACCAAATATGTCTGAACTTATCGCTAACTATATATTGAAGCATAAAAAGATAGAAGCAACAGTCAATAACAACTGGAAAGTTATTAACTAACGATTATAATAAATAAAAAAGATGGGCTTCGCCCATCTTTTAGTTTAATTTTGCATTATCTTGCTTTTTTAAAGCTTTTAATTTCGCCGGTGTAACATCAGTACCTTGTTCGTTAACGACTTTAATTCCTTTTAGTTCGTTTAACATATTTTGACGAAATCCTTTTAAATATTGTTCACGTAGCGATTGACGCTCACGTTGTTCTTCTTCAGTTAAACCTTCAGCTTTTGCTTTTTTCGCTAAGAAGTTAATGCGTTCAACGAGTTCGTGACTAAGCATCTCGAATCCCCCTTCTACTCAAAACTGATTATTATCATACAATAGTTACTCTTCTTTATCAAGCAATTGCTTTGTATACTCTACATATCTACGATGTACCGTCGCTTTTGAAACATTATGACCAAAGCCACGTAGTGTTGCTGCAATTTCTTCGAAAGTAAGTTCACTCTTGCGCAAACGTACAATTTCCTCAATTGGCACTTCTTTCTTCTCTCGTCCTACACTTAAATGACGATTCTTTAAATTATTTTCTGGACGATAGCCTTTTTCTACTGCTCGTTGCATACCACGTTTAATTTTTAAATTATGAATCTTTCTTTGATACTCTTCAACAATACCAATAATATCTAATACCATTGAATCAGAATCCGACAATTGCAATTCACCATTATGTGTATGTGTATATACTTTTATTCCTTCTTTATGTAAACAGTGCATTAACGCAATCTTTGCATTACCCCTACCAAGGCGCGTTTCATCTTGTATAAGTAGCACATCAATTTGTTCGTCTCGAATTGTATCTAGCACTTCTAATATGCCGTCACGTTCAATTGTATAGCCACTAGCCTGTTCCTCAATCACCTTAGTAACATTCATTTGATAGCGCTCCGCTAAATGCAATAATTCATCTTTTTGACGTAATAATGATGTTTCTTGTGCTTCTTTTGTTGTACTCACACGCGCATAAATAATTGCATTCATTATGAACCCCTCTTTCTCACTATAATTTCCCTTTAGTGTAACATAAATTCGCCTTTTGTTCGAACTTATGTTTGTAGAATGTTTTTTCACATGTTATACTTATTAATAAGAAAAATGAAAGAAAACGAGGTGTTAGAAAACATGGAAAAGTTAACGAAACGCCAGCAAGACATTCTCGACTTTATTAAGCTAAAAGTACAAGAAAAAGGATATCCACCTTCCGTACGTGAAATTGGTCAAGCAGTCGGCCTCGCTTCTAGTTCTACAGTGCACGGACATTTATCAAGATTAGAAGAAAAAGGATACATTCGACGCGATCCAACAAAACCACGTGCAATTGAAATTTTAGGTGAAGACCGAATGGATACAGAAACACAATCTGTTATTCAAGTTCCAATTGTCGGGAAAGTTACTGCTGGATTACCAATTACAGCAGTCGAAAGCGTTGAGGAACACTTCCCTCTTCCAGCTAGCATTGTCGCAGGAGCAGATCAAGTGTTTATGTTACGTATTTCTGGAGATAGTATGATTGAAGCTGGTATTTTCGATGGAGATTTAGTTGTTGTTCGCCAACAACAGTCTGCATATAATGGTGAAATTGTAGTCGCTTTAACAGAAGATAATGAAGCAACTGTTAAACGTTTCTATAAAGAAAAAGACCATTTCCGTCTACAACCGGAAAACTCTTCATTAGAACCTATCATTTTAAAGCAAGTGTCAGTTATCGGTAAAGTAATTGGCGTATATCGTGATTTACATTAAGAATATAAAAGAAGATAATTACCTTATTTATATACGGTAATTATCTTCTTTTTTGTATTTTGATAGATTTTCACACATTCTATTTCTTATGAACGCGTTTCAATCGTCACATCGCCCGCAGCTGTTTTACCGCTAATCTTTTTACTCCCATTACCAATCGTTACGTCTTTATTTTCTTCATTAAAAATTGTTACATCCCCGGCAGCACTTTGCCCAGTAATTACCGCATCTTTTGGTTTTTCCGATAAAGTAATATTTATATCTCCCGCAGTTGAACTTGCTTCTAGATTGTACTTAGAATCATGATCTAGAATATTTATTTCCCCACTGGTCGTTTTTGCAGTCACTTTCCCTATTACTTTTTTAAAGTTTACTTCACCAGCTTTTGTAGATCCCTCCACATTCTTAGCCGTTACATGTTTCAAATCCACTTCTCCAGTAAGTGTTCTAGCACTTACACGGTCACTTTTCACATCACTTATTTCAATTTGTCCAGCAGATGAATTTACTTTTACATCTTGGTAAGAGCGTTCAGGCACAAGGAGAGTCAATGTAGACGTTTGAAACTTAAAATCGTAAAAAGAAAAATCAAATGAAGCATCTTTTTCTCTTTCCCCAATGATTTTTAATGTGTCACCATCTTCAGTAATACGAATCTCTTGTTTACGCGCATCTCCTGATTGCTTTACATAAAAAGAAGCGTCAGGAGATTTTTGGACAACAATATCCCCGACATCTAACTTAACTTCTATATTTTTTAGTGTTTCATTTTTAATTTTATCTTCTTTGTTTCCTTCTTCTGCAGTTTGCACTGCTTTTTCATATGTTTGTGAAATCCCAATTACTCCAATAATGATACAAGCGATTGCTGCTAACAATATTTTTTTCATCATCTACTCCCCTTTTATCATTTTGAAGTTCCATATTACATAACGTACGCAAAGCTTTTTAAACCACTTCGTACTATAATAAGCGATTATACATAACAACAAACCTACTCCAACAAAAGTTATACCAACGAATAAATCTAACCATATAAAAGTACCCATAAATACTTTTCCAATTACGAAAAATGGTGTCACTACACTAGCAATCCCACCGACCCAAAAAGAAAATATAAAAGCAATAATTGCAAATAACGGGCCTAACACAATAATGAAATTAAACAAACTAAGTCCAATCGCCGCCATGACAGCTCTTGTCACATTTGAAGTTGATGGATCTTTTTTCATTTCATCGAAACGATACATCGCAAGCAATTCTTTTGCAATTACTTTCGGAGAACCAAGCCCCTTTATTATTTCCGATTCAGTTTTTCCCTCTTCTATCCCAAACTGAAAATGCTCTTCATAATCAAATAAAATATCTTTTCTCTCTTCGTCCGGTAACTTTCTAAGGTGACTTGATAATTCCTTAAGAAACTGTTCTTTACTCATCCCATTCCACCCCTTCAATAATTTCTTGTACACCTTTCGCAAAATCACGCCACTCTGTTACTAACAAATTCAGTTGCGTTTCCCCTTGCTCAGTTAGTTGATAATATTTGCGAGGTGGTCCTTCCGTAGATTCTTTTAAATACGTTTGAAAATATCCTTCCTTCGTTAAACGGCGTAATAAAGGATATACTGACCCTTCCGATATTAAAAATTTATTTGAGATTTGCTGAACAAGTTCATAACCGTAACAATCCTTACGTTTCACAAGTGCCAGTACACACAGTTCTAACACACCTTTTTTAAACTGAACGTTCAAGTGTAATCCCCCTTTCTCATTTCAGTACTGTTCAATACACGGTACCCGACATATCCATAATATACCACTTAGTATTATTTATTGCAAGGTACTGTATTTTCATAACTTTATATCTAGACCTACTAAAACTCATATTAACCAATTGTTCAACTACCTCTCCTTAAGCTGCACAACGGTTAAAATATCCTATATTAAATTAAAGATATATGGTAGCACTACAAACCATTTCCTTGATTTTTCTGGTATTTCGTGAGCACCTATTACAGGCGGGCTATTTTCTATTTTACATACACATAGGCCTCATTTACCGTTAGACAATTATCATTCCATATAAATGCACCTTTAATATAATATGAACTTTCTATATTTACATTTTTTCTTCTTGCCTCATAATTTTAATCGGGAGCGTGAGGAAGAAAATGGTTCAAATAAAAATTACACCTGAAGAATTAGAACAAGTTGCAAAACGGGCTAATGATACTAAACATGCATTAGAATCCATACATAATAATCTATGCAATCAAATTGATTACATGTGTTTTCAATGGACAGGTGCATCGAATCAAAACTTCGTTCAAATGTTTAACAATGCCAGACCATCCGTATTCAAAGCTATCAATGCACTTGTGCATGTTGAAGAAGAATTAAAGAGAATTGCTGAAAAATTCCGCGTTGCAGATAACGAAGATGTAACTTATTAGAGGAACAGAAGAAATAGTAAATGATCAGGGCATCTATAAAGCTAAAATAGAAGTAAATGGAATTCCTAAGACTGCAAATGGAGGGTTCTCCACATTTTTCCCTAAAGAATGGAGCTCACAAAAGATTGTAGATAATGTCAATGAAGCATACAATACTAAAAGGCATATAATCGGTAATACATACAAAGGAGTAGGTTCAGATGGTATAGGGATAACCATGTATATAGATAGCAACGGGAAAATTATCTCTGCTTTTCCAAAAGAATAAACTCTATTTTCAATAAATTTAAGGGAGTATATTAGAAATGAAATATGAATATAGTTTTGAAGTGCTTGATAATGACGTATTAATCATGAGATTACCAAAGGAAATTGAACTTGTCGGAACCTTTATATATGTTGAAGTTTCCGCTTTTGGAGATTGGATTTTAGAAGAAATACATAGTGTTTTAAACGGAGAAAAGGATTACGGGGAAGTAAACGGCAATATTTGTGGTTTAGAAATTCGAAAAGATACAACTACCGTTCTAGACAATTTGGCCGAAGATGATAAAGGTGCATTTTGCGAGATAGAAACGATTGAATTAGTAAATTTAATTCATATTTGGCTCGACAAACAAAAAGAATTTAAAAAAGAAAAAAATAAAGAATTGTAATAATTTAATTGGCTGACTTCTACATGAAGTCGCCTTTATTTATTTTCCCATACTCTTCCCACTATCTTTTTCCCCTTTGAAATTATTAATTAAGATTGATATTTTACGTTTTATATCCATTTTCCTTAGAGAATTATCAGCGAAATGAATACGTATATACGACGCACTTGGAACGGTATTGATCCTTCTACTGGCGAAAAACTTTCAACTTGGGAAAGGTTTTTCGCTGGAGGAATGGCAGTAGCAGGAGTTACACCTGTCGGAAAAATCGCAAAAATTGGGAAAGGCGTAAAAATGACTGCAAAGGCTGCTGAAGCTGTAAATACAACTAAAAATGCAGAACACGCTTCAGATATAACAAAGTTTTATTTTGGAGGAAGAAGTTTTATTGTACAATTCATGGAAGGTGAACAACGGGTCGCAAAAATGTACGATGAAATTAGGGGTAATGCTTCTGATATTGCTGCGATTTCCAAAAACACTGGTTGGTCAGATAAAAGAATACAACGTATTAAAGATCATCAGTTACCAGATAATAGAGTTGGTAAGTTTGATCCTGATTTTGGGATAGCGAGAGCTTGGCAACGCCTAGAACAAGGTATTCATCATGAAAATGATATCAAACTATTAAAACACGAATATTTCGAATCTCGTTTTGAAGGTATTTTTAAAGTTGATTATGCGACAGCTCATGCTAAAACGGTTGAATCTGGTCGCCCTTGGAAGGCTCCCGATTCAGAGCCTTTCAACCCACTGGATGAACACTTTAAAATCCCTTTAGATAAAGCATTTGATTAATTAAGGAGTGAATTGAAATGGGAAGATACCCATCGATTACAATAATAAAAGAATTAGATAATAGCGAATACACGATTTACAGTTTTGGTCCTACTATTGATATTTGCGAGCAATACCCAGAAATGTATGAAAGATGGCGTTTTAAAATTTTGAAAGATAAAACAACCTTTGAAGAAGGCTATGTTTTACTTGATGATTTGCCTAAGGAAGATTTTCAATTATTTTACAAGTGTGCCTTTAAAATATATAAGCAAGTTGATGAACATGGTGGAATGGAGAATATTAAAAATATTGATTTACCAAATCAAATTTCATTTATTATTTAAAAAATACAATAGAGTAACCTAACCGTAAAATAAAAGGGCTGTTCCATCTGAAGGCGCCCTTTTATTTTACAAACATCCACTTTGCATATACTATTAATTCTTTTAGTGAACCTCCATATCGGTCTATTAAAAGAAGACTATTCATTCCCAATAATTTCAAAATAGAAATTAGGAGATCATTTTTTCTCAGATAACTCCAATCATAAAATTCATTATAAATAAAGAGGCCTATATGTTTCATCGGGCTAGAAAGTGTTTGTTTACCTTGCGCGATAGGAATCATAGATTCTTTACCAAAATAGCCTTCCATTTCTTCAACCCAATAATTTTCACTCCATCGGTCATAGCCAATCCATGGTATATATATCCCATACTCATCACGCATTTCTATGAACCATTCTGTTACATATTTATAATGAACTGAATTCCCAGGCGTAGTCCTTAGTAATCCTTGTTCATACCATAAATCGTATGGAATCTTATCTTCTTTACTTCTTTTCTCAAGCAAATCTTCAGGAAGCCAGTACATTTGCTTTACATATATATGTGGGTCATTTGCAATCATAAAAATAACTTTTGCCGCGGTAAGATCTGTTGTCGCTAATAAATCTGCACCACCAATTCCATATGAAGGTTTCAACTCTTTGATGTTATACGTAGCTACGTTGTTCAATTGTTCAAATGTTAACCACGCTTCTGATGATGTTTCACGAATATCAAAATCTTTAGTCAATAAATTGCTTACTAAAAGAGAATTAGCCTTAGCTTTATTTACTTTCGTTTCTAAGTTATCTATTTTCTTTATGGTACCTAAACCCGGATTTGCTTTAGCCCATTTGGTTTTGTCAGTCCACTCTTCTCTTTTATCAAGTTCATAAATAACAGGTAAAAAACGGTCATCTGTATAACCATCTTTATCTTCTAATCCATTCAGTAACATTTCTGCTTCGTCATACTTCATATCATAAACAGATTCTCTTACTGTCCCAGCTGTTGTAATCATAAGAATCAATGGCTGTTCACGTGCTGACGTACCATCGACAATTACGTCATATAAATTCTTGTCCTTCCACGCATGTATTTCATCAAGGGAGGCTCCGTGAACATTTAGACCATCTAATGTATCACTATCACTACCGACTGGTTTAAGTACACTATCATTAAAATCTGCCGTTAATTCTTTGACTAAAGTTTTTATTCTTTTGGACAAAGCCGGTGACTTTTTAACCATTCTTTTTGATTCTGACCAAACGATTTTAGCTTGTTGCTCTTTAGTTGCTACCGCATATACCTCAGAACCACCTTCACCATCTGCTACCTGTAGATATAAACATATCCCAGACGAAAGCGTAGACTTACCATTTTTACGTGCAACTACTAAAAATGCTTCCCGATATTTTCTAGTACCATCAATTTTATGAACAAAGCCAAAAGTCGCGGCTAAGAATGCTTGTTGCCAAAGTTCTAAATCAATTGGTTTTCCAGCCCATTTTGCTTTACTATGCTTACAATAATTTTCGATAAATTCAATAACATGATTAGCTCTATTAGAGTCATACTCATACTCAGAATCATTATTATAAACATCACTAACGAGCTTCTTATAAATACGTTTAACTTTGTTACCTACTACAATTTCACCGGATTCAATTTTATTGTAATAATCTATTATAGGATTATATGATAGTGGATATTGTTTTCTCATCGATTCTGCACAAAATTTGACTTTTTTGTGGGTGAATTACTCTTCTTTCAAATAAAAGTGTTTTATCCACAAAATAAAAAAACCCTCAACACGTTGTGTGTCAAGGGTTTGAGCCTCTTAGTAAAGAGACATATATTGATCGCGTTCCCATTGGTGAACTTGCGTACGGAAGATATCCCACTCAATTTCTTTCGCTTCGATGAAGTGCTCAAGTAAGTGATCTCCTAATGCGTTACTAATTACTTCATTAGATTGTAATGTAACTAAAGCTTGCGCTAATGTTGCTGGTAAGTCAACGATACCTGCTTCTTCGCGCTCTTCTTTTGTCATTACGTAGATGTTACGATCTACTGCAGCTGGTGGAGTTAATTTGTTTTTAATTCCATCAAGACCTGCTGCTAATAATGTAGCCATTACTAAATATGGGTTTGCAGCTGGGTCAACACTACGTACTTCTACGCGTGTACTAATACCACGAGATGCAGGGATACGTACTAATGGACTACGGTTTTGTGCAGACCATGCTACGTAACAAGGAGCTTCGTATCCAGGTACTAAACGCTTGTAAGAGTTTACAGTTGGGTTTGCCACCGCTGTAAATGCTGGTGCGTGTTTTAAAATACCTGCGATGAAGTGACGAGCATCATCACTTAATTGTAAGTCACCGTTTTGATCATAGAATACGTTCTCACCATTTTTGAATAGTGATAAGTTACAGTGCATACCTGAACCGTTCACACCGTATAATGGTTTTGGCATAAATGTTGCGTGTAAACCGTGTTTACGAGCAATTGTTTTTACAACAAGTTTGAATGTTTGAATGTCATCACATGAGCGAATTGCGTTTGCATATTTGAAGTCAATTTCGTGCTGACCTGGAGCAACCTCATGGTGAGACGCTTCAATTTCAAAGCCCATTTCTTCAAGTTCAAGAACGATATCACGACGACAGTTTTCCCCTAGATCCATCGGCGCAAGGTCGAAGTATCCACCGTTATCGTTTAATTCTAATGTTGGATTTCCTTTTTCATCTACTTTGAATAGGAAGAATTCTGGCTCTGGTCCAAGATTGAAATCTGAGAATCCTAAAGCTTCCATTTCTTTTAATACACGTTTTAAATTGTTACGTGGATCCCCTTCAAATGGAGTGCCATCTGCATTGTAAATATCACAGATTAATCGAGCTACTTTACCTTTTTCAGCTGTCCAAGGGAAAATCACCCAAGTATCTAAGTCTGGATATAAGTACATATCAGATTCTTCAATACGTACGAAACCTTCAATAGAAGATCCATCAAACATCATTTTGTTATCAAGAGCTTTTGTTAATTGGCTCACTGGAATTTCTACGTTTTTAATTACCCCTAAAAGGTCCGTAAATTGTAATCGGATATACTTTACATTCTCTTCTTTCGCCAAACGGAAAATATCTTCTTTTGTGTACCTAGCCATTATAAATTCCTCCTTAGTCCCTCTAAACACCTTCAGAATCAGTTCTCTTTAGTGAAAAAACCTTGAAATATCACCTTGTCGCAATGAAGTTCGATTAAATCTACCTGTATGTTGTAGTTCGTCTCGAAGTATTTTGCGAAGCTCAGTTTTTGAAATTTCTTTCGTTTCTTCTTTTACTTTCACTGCTTCTGTTTGATTTTCTTTCATTAGTAACACTTGTTTAATACCAGCCATATTCAAGCCTTGATCTAATAAATCTTTAATCTCTAACAACTTATCTACATCGTTAAATGAAAATAATCTACGATTCCCCTTTGTACGGGTTGGAGAAACAAGATTATGCTCTTCATAGTAGCGAATTTGACGTGCAGATAATTGTGTTAAATCCATAACAATACCAATAGGAAACAGCGGAGCAGAACGTCTATCTTCTTTCATCGTTTCAGTTCCTCCTTCGCCTTAACTGCTTCTCATTTTATACCATGTTATGTTTGATGTCAATAGATGTTAGCTTTTCTTACATGATTTTTTTAAAATTTTTTCATTCTTTTTTCTAATGAAATAAATCATTACTTTCACGCGAAAAAAGCTGTCGAAATCGACAGCTTCCCTTTAAGAAATTGTTAATAATTCTTTTTCAATTAATGCATCAATTGCAGAACAAATCGCAATCTTCACATGCGAATAAGTTAGCCCACCTTGTACGTAAGCAACATAAGGCGGACGAATTGGACCATCAGCCGACAATTCAATACTTGCACCTTGAATAAACGTTCCCGCAGCCATAATTACATCATCTTCATACCCCGGCATATAGTTGGCATATGGAGTGAAGTGAGAGTTAATCGGAGATGCATATTGAATCGCTTGGCAGAATGCAATCATGCGATCTTTGTCATCAAATTGAACAGATTGAATTAAATCTGTTCTTGGTGCATTCCACGCTGGTGATGTATTCATTCCTAACTTCTCTAAAAATGCAGCTGTAAAAATCGCACCTTTTAGCGCTTGTCCCGCTACGTGCGGCGCTAAGAAGAAACCTTGATACATTTCTTGCAGACTATATAAAGACGCTCCTGCTTCCGCACCGATTCCTGGAGATGTTAAACGATAGGCACACGCTTCAACATACTGCTCTTTACCAACAATATAACCACCAGTTTTAACAATTCCCCCGCCCGGGTTTTTAATAAGCGAACCCGCCATTAAATCTGCACCAACATGACACGGCTCTTGTTCTTCAATAAACTCGCCATAACAGTTATCTACAAACACGACAACATCCGGTTTAATTTCTTTAACAAACGCTATCATTTCTTTAATTTGAGAAATAGTAAAAGACGGACGAGTAGCATAACCTTTTGAGCGTTGAATTCCAATCATCTTCGTATTACTATGAATGGCAGCCGCAACAGCTCCTAAATCAACAAGCCCCTCTTCAGTAAGCGGAACTGCATTATAACCAATATTATATTCTTTAAATGAACCTACACCTTTTCCGCGTACACCAACGATTTCTTCTAACGTATCATACGGCTTACCCGTGATGTACAATAACTCATCTCCCGGACGTAAAATACCGAATAGCGCTGTTGAAATTGCGTGAGTACCTGAAATAATTTGCGGACGAACAAGACCAGCTTCCGCTCCAAATACATCCGCATACACTTTCTCTAACGTATCACGACCAATATCGTCATAACCGTAACCTGTCGTCGGAATAAAATGCGAATCACTAATTTTATGTTTACGAAAACTTTCTAATACACGAAACTGATTACTTTCAATTACTTCATCCGCACGTTTATGTACTTCTGTAATTTGGCTCTCTACTTCCTTTACAATCGGAGCAATCTTTTTTCCATTTTTCAAACGATCAAACATTTTTATTTTCTCCTTCTTCCACTAAAAATCTCTTTAATTGCACATTAAGTGATGAATGAGCAAAAATATACCCTGCGCAATCATACACAAATTTATCTTCCAAAAACTCCATCTTCGTTAATAGCGTCTCCGTCTTTAGTAACGTTAACAACTTACCTTCACTCGGAGGAATTTCCACTTGATAACGATTCATTTCTTCCTTCATTTTCGTTTCTATCGCTTCTTTTATATGTAATAAATCCTTTTCTTCAAAAGCACTAGTCATTAAAAAATCACTTTTCGGAAACGGAATAAAGTTTTGATGTAATTCATCTTTTTTATTATATAGCGTAATGATAGGAATATGATTAATTTCGAGTTCTGACAATAATTGTTTCACTGTTTTCTCATGCCCTACATAATTAGGGTCTGCAGAATCCACAACATGTAAAATAACATCCGCTTCACCAGCTTCTTCTAATGTCGAACGGAATGCAGCAATTAATGACGTAGGTAAATCTTGTATAAAACCAACCGTATCAGTTAGTAATACTGTATAACCAGAAGGTAACGGCATCTTCCTTGTCGTCGGGTCTAGCGTTGCAAACAACAAGTTCTCTTCAAATGTATCAGCTTCCGTTAATCTATTAAACAACGTAGATTTCCCCGCATTCGTATATCCTATTAACGAAACTTGAAATACTTTATTATCTTTTCTTCTCTCACGATATCTTTTTCGATGTTCCACAACAACTGCAAGTTGCTTCTTTATTTCATCAACGCGCGCTCGAATATGACGACGATCAGTCTCAAGTTTCGTTTCACCTGGCCCTCTCGTTCCAATACCACCACCAAGACGTGATAAAGACAATCCTTGCCCCATAAGACGCGGCATTGTATATTGCAACTGAGCTAATTCTACTTGAAGCTTCCCTTCTCTCGAATTCGCACGTTGCGCAAAAATATCTAATATGAGTTGCGTTCGATCAATTACCCTCGCATCTAATACTGAGGATAAATTCCGAATTTGACTCGGTGTTAATTCGTTATTAAATACGATAACATCCGGTTCTAGTTCTTCAGTTAACATTGTAAGCTCTTCTAATTTACCTTTACCTATATAAGTCGCCGGATGAAACTTCGGTCGTTTTTGCGTTGTAGACAATAACAATTCTGCTCGTGCAGTTTTCGCTAATGATGCAAGTTCTTTCATGGAATGCATAAATTTTTCATCATCATCTTGCGGCAATTGACAGCCCACTAATATGACTTTCTCTTTTTCTTCCATCAAATATGTTCACTCATCCTTTTCGAAATTTAAACCTTCTAATATAATAGCAGAGGAAGCACATTTCATCTAGTTAGCGGGGGAGAAAATTCATGGCATGGGAGATTTTTAGCATCATAGGCACAATTGCTTTCGCATTAAGCGGGGCTATTGTTGCAATGGAAGAGGATTATGATATTTTCGGGGTGTATATTTTAGGAATGGCAACCGCATTTGGGGGAGGTGCCCTTCGTAATTTATTAATTGGTTATCCGATTGTCGCGTTTTGGCAACAAGACATGTTATTCCAAATCGCACTTTTATCAATGACGATTATTTTTCTTTTTCCAAATAAATTAATTAGACACTGGAAAAAGTGGGAAAACATCACTGATGCTATCGGCTTATCAGCATTTGCCGTACAAGGGGCATTATACGCTCAAAAATTAAATTTACCAATTAGCGCTACAATCGTAGCAGCCGTTTTAACTGGCATTGGAGGCGGTATTATCCGCGATCTTTTAGCCCGTAGAAAACCTCTCGTTCTTCGAGCTGATGTATATGCTTTTTGGACGATTCTGGCAGGTTTCTTAATCGGCGCTCAAATTATTGTTAGCGATTGGGCTCTATACACCTTATTCATTTTAATTGTTTGCTTCCGCATGGTTTCTATTCATTACAAATGGCATTTACCGCATAGACGCATCGACACAAACGAACGTTCAATGGATAAATAGCAATCCAACCTCTTTACAAATCGTAAAGGGGTTTTTCTTTTCTAATGAGTTTTTCTTTACAGAATGTTTATACTAATCCTCAAAGCGAGGTGAATACAAATGACAAACCATGTGAATAAAGGGGCTCAAAAAAGCTCAGTAGGTCAAATTGGACACGACCCTAATTCCGCACACGAAAAAAGTGCTAAAATGGAACGATTCCATAAATCTTATCAAGAAAAAGCAAAAAAATAATAGAAGCACTTATACAAAAAAAACAGACGCACAGCTTACGTACTGTGCGTCTCCTCTTCAAGCATCAAATCACTGCTTGATATTCCAATCAAATCATATTTATCATATGCATCCTCTTGTAACAACCGCATAGCTTGTGTACGAATCGATTTTTCAACAATATTCCGGACATATCGTCCATTACTAAAGGATGTAATTTGCGATGAGTACTTTACAGCATGTAAATGATCTCTAAATTTCCATTCAGCCTCTTTCGATAACTGATATTCACGTTCTTCATACATCCTCTTCCCTATTTCTAACAACTGATTTACTGAGTAGTCCGCAAACTCAATTATAAATGGAAAACGAGATTGCAGTCCTGGATTCAATGAAAGAAAGTGATTCATCTCTCTTGAATATCCAGCTAAAATCAATACAAAACCGTGTTGTTTATCTTCCATATGTTTTACGAGCGTATCAATTGCTTCTTTTCCAAAATCTTTTTCTCCCCCTCGTGCTAATGAATACGCCTCATCAATAAACAAAATTCCTCCCATTGCTTTTTTTATTAAATCTCTTGTTTTTTGAGCTGTATGACCGATGTACTCTCCTACAAGATCCGCACGTTCCGCTTCAACTAAGTGCCCTTTTGATAGAATATTCATCTCAAATAATAATTTCCCTATCATTCTAGCAACAGTTGTCTTCCCTGTACCTGGATTCCCTTTAAATAACATATGAAGTACTTGTTTCTCAGACTTCAATCCTATTTCTTGTCTTTTTTTATTCACATAAATCCAAGCATATATTTCTTTTATTATCTTTTTTATATCATCCATCCCAACGAGTTTTCCCATCTCTTCTTCAATTCTTTGCAGCATCTCATGTTTCGTAGTAGTTTCATTTGAAATTACTGTTTTATTTTCTGCAGCCGGTAAAGAAATTTTCTTTCGATGATTTAACACAATGTTAATTTGATTATTATTTTTCTTTCGCATCGATTGTTCCATACAATCACCTCATTTTATCCACTCACCAAATATTATTATTCTTGTCTCCTTTGTAAATGACTATTTTCAGAAAAGTTTGCTATAATAAAAGAAATAATGAAGGTGGTGGGACTATGGAGACAACGGAATTCCATGATACAATACAAGCCTTTTCTATTTTTTTATTGAATAAAGGCCGAAAACCTTCAACTATTAAACGTTATGTTTATGACATTGAAGATTTCGGACATTGGTTAGAAAAAAACAAAAAGCTCCCTTCCAGTAATATATGGGCTACACTTTGTACAAAAGACTACGAAGATTACTTTTCCGACTTAAAAAAGAATCGACATTACTCAGAGAAAACGATGCACCGTGTATTCATTGTATTAAATCGAATGCATCACTTTCTAAATATTCCCAACCCATTAAAGAACATGGAAATTTCTATTCAACCAGACCGCACACTCCGCAATGAAGATTTCATTTCATCTGATGAAGAAAAAAGATTAAAACATATAGTCACTTCATTAGAAGGACTTTCAGAAAAACAACGTCCTGTACGCCCTTTATTGATGGATCGTAATATCGCTATTTTAAATTTATTAATTGACTATGGATTATCCTTACAGGAACTTACAGCATTAACTATGCATCACGTCCACTTTGAAACTAACACGTTATCTATACCTGCAACCGCAGGAGTAGAAAGAACAATTACTTTAACTAGCGAAGACAAAAAACAACTATATACTTATTACAAAAGCATCCCTGAACCCGTTCGTCCAAAATATCATAGTAATGACCCCTTATTTGTCGCATTCGATTTTAATCGCGGAACATACAGATGGGTATACGAAAATGATGCACCGAAGGGATTAACAGAAATCGCTATCCAAAAAATGATTCGCCTTGAAGTATCCAGAGCTAATTTACGCAAAGGAATCTCAGGACAACACTTTCGTAACACCTATATTTTAAACTTAATAAAAAAAGAAACTCCGGAGTCAGAAATTATAAAGCTAGCTGGCTTCAAATCAAAGATTTCACTAAAACGATATTATCAATATGCAGAAAATAGAAAAAACGCCTTATCATAAGGCGTTTTTTCTATTTTTTCTTCAAACAAACGATTTTACTATGACCATTTAACTAATTTTTGCATCTACTATGATGAGTTTCGTTCATATCCTCATTAGAAAGGAGAGATTTAATGTCTCATTATAACGACAGTCAGAACAAATTCTCCAAACCATGCTTTCCAAGTAGCGCTGGACGAATTCCAAATACTCCATCAATCCCAGTTACTAAGGCACAACTTAGAACATTCCGCGCAATCATTATCGATTTAACAAAAATAATCCCAAAACTTTTCGCAAATCCATCTCCCCAAAATATTGAAGATCTAATCGATACATTGAACCTACTAAGTAAATTTATTTGTTCACTAGATGCTACTTCCTCCCTGAAAGCACAAGGGTTAGCTATTATTAAAAACTTAATAACTATATTAAAAAATCCAACTTTCGTAGCAAGCGCTGTATTTATCGAACTTCAAAATCTAATTAATTATTTACTATCCATTACAAAACTATTCCGAATTGACCCTTGCACACTTCAAGAGCTTCTTAAATTAATCGCAGCATTACAAACCGCTCTAGTTAATTCTGCTTCATTCATTCGAGGACCTACTGGGCCTACTGGGCCAGCAGGGGCTACTGGGCCAGCAGGTGCTACCGGTGCCACTGGACCTCAAGGTGCTCAAGGTAACACAGGTGCTACTGGTGCCACTGGACCTCAAGGTGCTCAAGGTAACACAGGTGCTACCGGTGCCACTGGGCCTCAAGGTAACACGGGCGCTACGGGCATAGAGTTACCGGCCGTACTGGACCTTCTGGCGGGCCTCCTGGACCTACTGGACCTCAGGGACCGGAGGGTGCTACGGGTGCTACTGGACCTCAAGGTGATCAAGGTAACACGGGTGCTACCGGCGCTACTGGACCTCAAGGCGTTCAAGGTAACACAGGTGCTACCGGTGCTACTGGACCTCAAGGCGTTCAAGGTACCACAGGTGCTACCGGTGCTACTGGACCTCAAGGTGTTCAAGGACCAGCAGGTGCTACTGGTGCTACTGGACCTCAAGGTATTCAAGGTAACACAGGCGCTACTGGTGCTACTGGACCTCAAGGCGTTCAAGGACCAGCAGGTGCTACTGGTGCTACTGGTGCTACTGGACCTCAAGGTGTTCAAGGTAACACAGGCGCTACTGGTGCTACTGGACCTCAAGGTGTTCAAGGTAACACAGGCGCTACTGGTGCTACTGGACCTCAAGGTGTTCAAGGTAACACAGGCGCTACTGGTGCTACTGGACCTCAAGGCGTTCAAGGTAACACAGGCGCTACTGGTGCTACTGGACCTCAAGGCGTTCAAGGTAACACAGGCGCTACTGGTGCTACTGGACCTCAAGGTGTTCAAGGTAACACAGGTGCTACTGGTGCTACTGGACCTCAAGGTGTTCAAGGAACACAGGCGCTACTGGTGCTACTGGACCTCAAGGCGTTCAAGGTAACGCGGGTGCTACTGGTGCTACTGGACCTCAAGGCGTTCAAGGAACAGCGGGTGCTACTGGTGCTACTGGACCTCAAGGCGTTCAAGGTAACACAGGTGCTACTGGTGCTACTGGACCTCAAGGTGTTCAAGGACCGGCGGGTGCTACCGGTGCTACTGGACCTCAAGGTGTTCAAGGACCAGCAGGCGCTACTGGTGCTACTGGACCTCAAGGTGTTCAAGGTAACACAGGCGCTACTGGTGCTACTGGACCTCAAGGTGTTCAAGGAACACAGGCGCTACTGGTGCTACTGGACCTCAAGGTGTTCAAGGTAACACAGGCGCTACTGGTGCTACTGGACCTCAAGGTGTTCAAGGTAACACAGGCGCTACTGGTGCTACTGGACCTCAAGGTGTTCAAGGAACACAGGTGCTACTGGTGCTACTGGACCTCAAGGCGTTCAAGGTAACACAGGTGCTACCGGCGCTACTGGACCTCAAGGTATTCAAGGGCCGGCGGGTGCTACCGGTGCTACTGGACCTCAAGGGCCTCAAGGTAACACGGGCGCTACTGGACCTCAGGGTGTTCAAGGTAACACAGGACGGGGCTACTGGTGCTACTGGACCTCAAGGGGTTCAAGGGAACACAGGTGCTACTGGTGCCACTGGACCTCAAGGCGTTCAAGGTAACACAGGCGCTACTGGTGCTACTGGACCTCAAGGCATTCAAGGTAACACGGGCGCTACTGGTGCTACTGGACCTCAAGGTGTTCAAGGACCAGCAGGTGCTACCGGTGCTACTGGACCTCAAGGTGCTCAAGGAACAGCAGGTGCTACCGGTGCTACTGGACCTCAAGGTGCTCAAGGTAATACGGGTGCTACTGGACCTCAAGGCGTTCAAGGACCAGCAGGTGCTACCGGTGCTACTGGACCTCAAGGCGTTCAAGGACCAGCAGGTGCTACTGGTGCTACTGGACCTCAAGGCGTTCAAGGACCAGCAGGTGCTACTGGTGCTACTGGACCTCAAGGTGTTCAAGGGCCAACGGGTGCTACTGGTATAGGAGTTACCGGACCTACTGGGCCTTCTGGTGGGCCTCCTGGACCTACTGGACCTCAAGGTAATACAGGTGCTACCGGACCTCAAGGTATTCAAGGGCCGGCGGGTGCTACTGGTGCTACTGGACCTCAAGGTGTTCAAGGACCGGCAGGTGCTACCGGTGCTACTGGACCTCAAGGTGTTCAAGGGCCAACGGGCGCTACTGGTATAGGAGTTACCGGACCTACTGGGCCTACTGGACCTAGCTTCCCTATAGCAACAATTGTTGTAACAAACAACATTCAACAAACAGTACTACAATTTAATAACTTTATCTTCAGTACTGCAATTAACGTAAATAATATTATCTTTAATGGCACAGACACAGTTACAGTTATCAACGGTGGTATTTATGTAATTAGCGTATCCATCTCTACAACTGCACCAGGATGTGCGCCACTCGGAGTAGGAATTTCAATAAATGGAGCAGTCGCAACTGACAACTTCTCTTCAAATTTAATAGGCGACTCACTTTCATTTACTACAATCGAAACATTATCTGCAGGAGCAAACATTTCTGTCCAATCTACTCTTAACGAGATTACGATCCCTGCAACAGGAAACACTAACATTCGTCTAACTGTATTTAGAATCGCTTAAATTTCACTATTTATTGTTTATAGCAAATAAAAAAAGAGCGAGAAATTTCGCTCTTTTTTGTTATGTACAATAATTCATTACTATTCTAATTCAATTGAAACATTTTTTTGTGGTACGAATGTAGAAATTGCATGTTTATAAATAAGCTGTTGCTTACCTTCTGTTTCCAGTAGGACTGTAAAATTATCAAACCCTTTAATTAATCCACGAAGCTGGAAACCATTTAATAAGTACAGCGTAACAAACGTATTCTCTTTACGGAGTTGATTTAAAAACTGATCTTGAATATTGATTGATTGCTTCATGTCGAATCCTCCTCTTTTTCTCTACTTACTATTATTCGACTTTAGTTGTAGCTTTCCTTCTATGTATCGTAAAATTTCTGACGTTTTTTCACCGTCTGTAACATCAAACCATGTGACATCCATCTTATTACGGAACCACGTTAATTGACGTTTTGCATAACGACGTGAATTCGTCTTTAATTGTGATACCGCTTCTTCTAAAGAGACACGATCCTCAAAATAATCATATATCTCTTTATACCCAATCGCTTGAATAGATTGACAATCTCGTATCCCTCGATTATACAACCCTTCTACTTCTTCTAATAAACCTTGGTCCATCATTATATCAACTCGTAAGTTAATGCGATCGTATAGCATTTCACGATCCATTGTCAAGCCAATTAAGGAAACATCGTATAATAACTCGTTTTCTTGTTTTTCAAGTTGATCACTCATTTTTTCACCCGTCGTGTGGAAAATTTCTAACGCCCTAATGACACGGCGTACATTATTTGCATGAATACGCTCAGCGCTTTCTGGGTCTACTTCCTGTAATTTCTTATGTACATATTCCACACCACGTTCTAATGCTAACTTTTCCATTTGTTCTCGGTATATAGCATCACCAGCATCATCCGTAAACTGATAATCGAATAAAACAGATTGTATATACAGACCAGTTCCACCAACGATAATCGGCAATTTACCGCGCTCTGTAATCTCGCGAATATGCTTACGAACACGTTCTTGAAATTCGGCAACCGAAAATGATTCTTCCGGATTTTTTATATCAACCATATAATGTGGAATTCCGTCCATCTCTTCTTTCGTCACCTTTGCGGTTCCAATATCCATCGTACGATAAATCTGCATGGAATCTCCACTTATAATTTCACCATTTAACGCTTTGGCAAGATCAATACTTAACTTCGTCTTCCCAACAGCAGTTGGTCCAATGATGACAGCAACTTTTTCACGTTGCACTTCTCCCATATCATTCAACTCTCTTTATGTAATGTACTCCATCTATTGATTATATCCAATCTTACCAATTTTAACGGCATGATTGCAAGTTCTTTCATTACGGTACATGAAATTATAAATAAAAAAGAACATAGTTTGTCCAATTCCGCATATACATGATTAAAAATACCTTCGAGAGGATGAGTTAACTATGAAACAATCCACTATCAATTTTTCATCTTTGACAAAAGACCTCATTTTAGCTACTGCTACAAAAGAACACAATTGTTCACAAGAAGAATTATACTTCGCCTTAAATTGTTTACTACGTTCTTTTCATTCTGCTCTCCAAGAAACAACATTACATCTAGAAAATAAAGATACAGAGTATATACAAAACCAATTTTGCAGCGCATATAAAATTATTACAGGTAAAACTATTTATCCTTTTCAATAATCCACAAAAGGCGATTGCTTACATACTTTCAAGCAACCGCCTTTTATATTAATACATATATACTACTCTATAACTTTCACTTTTACAGATTTGCGCCCCCAGCTATTCGCACTACCATCTGAGCCAACTAAAACATCAATACGATTTCCTTTAATCGCACCACCAGTATCTCCAGCAATCGCTTCTCCATATCCTTCTACCCATACTTTTGATCCAAGTGGAATTACTTTAGGATCAACAGCAATTACTTTCATATTTGGATTCGCTGTTAAGTCATGCCCCATTGCAGTTAATACACGACCACCATACGAACCATTCTCACTCGGATCTGCTGTATATGCTGTCGCTTCTACCGTTATTTCACGTCCACTAGTCGGTGCACTTGTTTCATTAGATTTCGCAACTTGTTTCGTAGTTGACTGCTGTTTTGCCACAGGTTTACTTGATTCTACATTCTTAACAGATTCTTTACTCTTAGCTACTTTATTACTTTTAACCGGCATATTTACTCTTTCCGGTGCTTCTTCTTTCGTTGCAACTTCTTTCTTTTCAATCACTGGTGCCGTTCCTGTTAAAAATGGCACATGAACATATCCTGTTTTTCCATTATAGTCAAATTGCAACCATTCATTTTGAACTTGATTTGTCGTTTCAATTACATCATTTTTATTCAGTTTTCCAAGAATTGCTGAGTCAGTATTCGCTCCAGCGCGAACATTTAACACACCCGCCGTTACATAATATGTACTTTTTGTAAATTCAGCACTTACAAACGCTTCTTGACCATTTAATTTAATTTTTGTCCATCCGTTTTCTGTATTTACAACATCTAATTTATTTCCACTTAACATTTTACCTACAAGCTTAGACTCTACAGTTGGGTTTTCTCTAACATTTAATACGTCTGTTGTTACAATCGTTTCCGCTTTCGCAGAACCTGCAAAAATCCCAAGACCAAAAACTGCCGCCGTTGCTATACCTAATAATTTTTTCATGAATAGCCTCCATTTGCTTTGTTTTCGTATTTTTATTATAGCAACGGATTTTTAAGATTTTTAGAAAACACACAATTACAAACCATTCGTAATATACGATTAATGAGCTGTAACATAAATTTCCATATTAATGAATTACATTTCCTATAGAATTCCCAATAGTTTTCATATATTTTCCACATACAAGCACCAGAATTTTTTTCCAGAAAAAATTACAGTATTACTTTTTTGTTACAAAAAAATCATATTTCATTACATCTTTTACCAAAATTCATCATTCTCCAATTATCAACCTCCTTTTTTGTAATAAAAAGGAGCAGCTAATAAAAGCTACTCCCTTTACACGTATTATTTAACTTTCTTTTTCCAAATTCCCATCATAAGAGCAGAAACAACTGCCCCTATCAATATCGAGAAAATATATAACACTGGTTTATTTACTAAAGCGATAACAAACAATCCACCATGCGGTGCTGGCAATGTAATTTGGAATAACATTGATAATGCACCTGCAATACTTGAACCGACAACACAACTGACAATTACCCGAACCGGATCTGCTGCTGCAAATGGAATCGCACCTTCTGTAATAAACGATGCCCCCATAATATAATTTGTTAAACCAGACTTACGTTCCGCTTCTGTAAACTTCGATTTAAAGAAGGTAGTTGCTAACGCAATTGCAAGCGGTGGCACCATACCACCAGCCATAACCGCTGAATGCACCCCAAAGTTCTTCGCTTCTATCGCAGCAATACCAAACGTAAATGCTGCTTTATTAATTGGACCACCCATATCAATTGCCATCATCGCACCTAAAATAAGACCTAGTAATATAGCATTTGTACCGTTCAAACCATTTAACCATCCTGTTAACATTTCATTCAATGCTACTACAGGCGGAATTACTACTTTTTGCATAACAACTCCTGTAATCAATAATCCAAAGACTGGATATAACAAAACAGGCTTAATTCCTTCTAACTGTACTGGTAACCCTGAAAATAATTTTTTCAATCCTAAAACAACATATCCGGCTAAGAAACCAGCAATTAATCCACCTAAAAATCCAGCATTCGCATGTGCCGCTAAAAATCCTCCGACAACACCAGGCATAAAACCAGGACGATCAGCAATAGAACTAGCAATAAATCCTGCTAAAATTGGTACAAGGAATAAAAATGCCCCTGTTCCCCCTCCTCCAATAGACATGAACAATTCAGCTAAAGGACCTTCTGCTTTTATACCACCAAACGAAAACGCTAGCGCAATTAAAATCCCGCCACCAACAACGAATGGAAGCATATTACTTACGCCGTTCATTAAATGCTTATAAATTCCTAATCCATTTTCTTTCTCCGTATTTTCTGCCTTTCCATCCTCTTTTACACCTTTAAAGATTGGTGCATCCTGTTTTACAGCACGATTAAGAAGTTTTTCAGTTTTTCTAATCCCGTCAGCGACTGGCACTTGAATAACATGTTTACCAGCAAAACGATTCATTTCTACTTGTTTATCTGCCGCAACAATTATAGCTGTTGCGCGTTCAATATCCTCTTTCGTTAAACCGTTTTTTATACCTGTTGATCCATTCGTTTCAACTTTAATTGCAATTCCTAGCTCTGCTGCTTTTGCTTTCAAGCTATCTGCAGCCATATATGTGTGAGCGATTCCAGTCGGGCAAGCTGTAACAGCTAATACATACGGTTCATTCCCTTCTGGTTTTGCAACTTCAACCTCTTCTTCTTCTTTTTCATTTTCTTTTTCATCAAATAAACGAAGAAGTTCTTCTTCATCCTTTGCTTCTAACAATTGCTTACGAAACCCTTCATCCATTAATAGTGTAGATAGGCGTGATAACGTTTCTAAATGCGTATTATTCGCCCCTTCACTTGCAGCAATCATAAAAAATAAATGCGCAGGTTGTCCGTCAAGCGATTCATAGTTGATACCGCTTACACTTCTACCAAAACAAATCGCTGGTTGCTTAACAGCTTTTGTTTTCGCATGAGGTATAGCAATCCCTTCACCAATGCCGGTTGTACTTTGTGACTCCCGCTTTAAAATAGCTTCTTTAAATTCAGCTTTGCTATTTAAACGATTTGCCCCGTTTAATTTCTCAACTAACTCATCTATGACAGCTTCTTTATTTGAAGCTGTCAAATTCATAATAACTGTATCCCTTTTTAATAGTTCTGTAATTTTCATATGTTGCTTCCCCCTATCGCTTAGTTACAATTACTTGCGACAATAATTCTTCTACTTTTTCCTTTTCACATAAATCGGCTGAAAATGCTGTTGCACTCCCTGTTGCAACGCCATATTGAAATGCCTTTTCAATATCTTTTGTCTGTTCATATCTTCCTACAAATCCCGCAACGAGAGAATCTCCAGCCCCAACCGAATTAATTACAACACCTTTTGGAATAGTTGCTTCATATATACCTTCTGCCGTAAATAATAAAGCCCCATCTCCGGCCATTGATACGATAACATGCTCTACACCTTGTTCAATTAATTTTCTTCCATACGGTAAAATATCTTCTGCTGTTGAAATTTCTACTCCAAATAACTCACCAAGTTCATGATGATTTGGTTTTATTAAAAATGGTTTATTTTTAACTACATGCTGCAAGGCACTACCACTTGCATCTACTACTACACGAATGCCTTTTTCAGCTCCGAACGCTGCGATTGATTCATAAAAAGTAGTTGGAATAGACGCTGGTACACTTCCAGCTAGTACAACACAATCTCCCTTTTGCATACTTTCAATTTGTTTCATTAATTGTTCAAATTGTTCCTTAGTCACACTAGGTCCTTGCCCATTTAATTCTGTTTCTTCTTTCCCTTTTATTTTCACATTAATTCGAGTATCTTCATTTACTTGGATAAAGTTTGTTATTACACCTTCCGTCTGTAATACATCTTTAATAAATCGACCGGTAAATCCACCAGTAAATCCTAGCGCTACATTTTCAACACCTAAACGATGAAGAACACGAGAAACATTAATCCCTTTCCCTCCAGGAAACTTCATATCTTTTTCTGCTCGATTTACTGCGCCTAACTCTAAGGAATTAACTTGTACTATATAATCAATAGATGGGTTTAAAGTTACTGTATAGATCATTGTTTATCAGCCTCAATTACATTGGTTTGTCTTTTATATTTTTCTAAATCAATTTCTAAATGGTTTGTAATAATATTCGCCTCTTCAACGTTGGCAATTTTCGCAAACGCAACTTCCGAAAACTTACTTTCATCAATTAAGAAATATCCTTCATTTGCTAATGTTAATGCCATTTGCTTTAAAAGCGCCTCTTCCGGATCTGGTGTTGTAAAACCAAGCTGTTCATGTGCACCATTCGCCCCTAAAAAACATTTATCAAAACGATACTTCTGCATACTTTCCTGTGCCATGGCACCGATTAAAGCTTTCGTCCTACTCTTCATCATTCCGCCTAGTAAATAAGCACGAATATTATTTTCAACTAAAGCTTCAATATGCATAAGTCCATTCGTAACGACAGTAACATCCTTATTTATTAAAAATGGAATCATTTCAAATGTTGTACTTCCTGCATCTAAATAAATGCAATCACCTTGTTCCACAACGCTAGCCGCATACTTCGCAATTTGTTGTTTTATCTGAATGTTTTTGGATGATTTTTCAACCATCGTCGGCTCCTGTCCTTTTCCTGTTAAAACAGCCGCACCACCGTGAACTCTTTTTAATAACCGTTGTTTTTCCAATTGCGCTAAATCACGACGAATTGTTGATTCAGAGCTCGCTGTTCTTTCCACTAATTGCTGTAATTTAACAACCTTCTGCTCTTTTACAAGTTGCAATATCATTTGATGACGTTCAGGAGTTAACATTTTATTCACCTCTTCTTTGATTACAGTATAATGAAAACGATCACAAAAATCAACCATAAACATTCATAAATAACCAAAAACAATCACAAACAGTTATAAACAACAAAAAGAAACCCATTTGATTGTGATATCAAATGGGTTTCTTTACTCGCTTCACTTATAGGGAAGCTTTATATATGCTTAAAACATCGTCTTTATTTAATTTTTTAAAGTTACCAAATTCGCCATTAGCCATCGCTTTATCCGCCATTAAATCAATTTCATTTTCTCCAATAGCGTAATCAGATAACTTTACTGGTGCCTCAATTGAAGTCCAAAATTGACGTAAAGCCTCAATTCCTTCTAACGCAATTTCTCGATCAGTCTTTCCATCTGTTTCTACATCGAATACACGAATAGCGAACTGTTTAAAACGACTTACATTTTCATCTACAACATGCTTCATCCAGTTCGGGAATAGAATCGCAAGGCCACCCCCGTGTGGTATGTCATGAACCGCAGAAACTGCATGTTCAATATTATGAGTTGCCCAGTCTCCTTTTACTCCCATCGCTAAAATCCCGTTTAACGCCATAGTACCGCAATATAAGATCGTTTCTCTATGCTCATAATTTTCTAAATCACTTAAAAGCTTAGGAGCTGTCTCAATTACTGTTTTTAAAACAGATTCACAATAACGATCTTGTAATTCTGTATTTGTTCCATGATGGAAATATTGCTCTAATACATGTGACATAATATCTACCATACCGTAAATTGTTTGATCCCTTGGCACAGACGCAGTATGGAGCGGATCTAAAATTGAAAACTGAGGGAAAGTAACTGGGCTACCCCAGCCATATTTTTCATTCGTTTCCCAATTTGTAATGACAGAACCAGCATTCATTTCAGATCCTGTTGCCGCAAGCGTAAGTACGGTACCAAATGGTAATGCCTCATTAGCAAATGCTTTTTTCGTTACAATATCCCATACATCTCCATCATATTTGCTACCAGCTGCAATTGCCTTCGTACAGTCAATTACACTTCCTCCGCCAACTGCTAAAATGAATTCAACACCATTCTCTTTACAAATTTGAATTCCTTTCTTTACAGTTGATACACGTGGATTCGGTTCAACACCTGTCAATTCAAATACTTCCGCATTTATATCCTTTAAAATAGAAATTACATTATCATAAATACCATTTCTTTTAATGCTGCCTCCCCCGTATACGAGAAGAACTTTTTTACCGAACTGTGGAATTTCAGTTTTCAATTGCTCTAATTGACCTTTACCGAAAATAAGTTTCGTTGGATTACGAAATACAAAATTTTGCATATCCCTTTACCATCCCTTCTATATGAAAAGCAACTATACTTTTGTATACCATATTTTTTTCATTTTACAAAAATATTTGCCTAACGAAAAAATCTCAGCCTATAGGCTGAGATTTTTTTATTGATAATAAGGTGAGATCATTAAGTAAACAATAACACCAGATAAGCTTACATATAACCAGATCGGCATCGTCCAACGTACAATTTTACGATGACGTGTTAATTGATTTGTAAAACCAAATACAAGTGCAAACAATGCAAGTGGTACAATAATTGCTGCTAGGATAATATGTGTAATTAAAATGATGAAATACACATATTTAATGAATCCTTCTCCACCAAAATGTGTTGCCGGCGCTAAGTAATGATACGATAAATAAGAAACACAAAATAGCAATGTCGTCGTAAATGCTGCTAGGATAAAACCACGGTGCATTTTCACATTCTTCTTAATAATAGAGTATAGAGCTGCTAATAAGAATACGAACGTAAAGCTATTAAAAATTGCGTTTAACATTGGTAAAATCGTTACATCAAAATGTACTTCTCCTTCATAGCCAACAGGTCCAAAGAACAAAAATAAAATAATCGCATTTACAATTACAGAAAGCGTTATCACAATAGGAGCATAGCTTTTCTGATTTGTTGATTGATCCACCAAAATGGTCACTCCCTCTTCCTTCAAATATGTATACGTAACCTCACTATTTTAACATACTATTCACAGTGTAAATGTGACAATAGTTTGACACAGCAAGACAAAACAAAGAAAAAATCCTTCTTAATAAAACTTCTTAAGAAGGATTTTATCGCTTTATTATTCAAATAGCAATGCGATTAGTTTTTGTTAAAAAATGTATCGCTATATGCTTGAAAAATTTCAGACACTTGATATCCCATTAAAGAAATTGCTGTTAATGAAAAGAAACCAATCATAAGAAATCGAAACCACATATAAATCTCCTCCTTGTATTTAGCTTAAAAAACATTAGCTATATTACAAGTTGAGTGGCACTCTTCATCGTCACTTTCCTTTTTCTTTACAATTGCTGTTATAAATCGAATCATAAAGAAAAATACAAAAGGAAATTGTTCGTAATTTACCTTGGCATAGTTCAGCAACGGCTCGCGTTGCACATCGAACGGGGATGAGAAGGAATAGAACATACCTTGCTCTTCCATATATACAATTACAATTTTCATACAAAATACGATTCCTAGAAACGAAACAATATCTTGCCATTCTGTCGTATATAACAGGTTATACAGCTCTAATACATACTCTTCCATCGTCATCCCCCCTTCCTTTTTTACCATTCTGCTCGCCTTCGTATAAAAAGTCAAGAAAAAAGTTTATATTCACTATGACAATAGTAATTACTCTTTTCTTTACTTATATATGAATCTTTTCTACCAATGATTGGATGTAGCATTTCTTAGAAAACAAGAAATTAGAATCGAATAGATTCCTCATTCTTACTTTTAGTATTCAACACCGTACTATTTTTATTTCTATTAAAAATAAAATAAGAAATGATTATAAGAACCGTAACAAACATCGTCAAAAGTGCTTGTGAACGTAAAGATTCAATTGCAAGCATCGCAATTAAAACTGCTATAATAGCTGCAATTGTAACATACGTCACATACGGGAAAAACCACATTTTCACTTTCAAATTTTGTTGTTCTACTCTCCCCATTTTTTTCCGAATATTTAAATGTGAAACAGCTATAACGAGATAAACGAGCAACGCAATCCCGCCAGATGCATTCACTAAAAATAAAAAGACTTTATCTGGAGATATATAACTAAAAACAACTCCAATATAAGCGAAGAACGTTCCGAATAAAACTGCCCGAACTGGAACACCACTATTGTTCAATTTCAAAAACGCCTTTGGAGCATCTCCTCTTTCTGCCATCGAAAAAAGCATTCTTGAGTTTGTATATAAACCCGAATTTAAACATGAAAGTACAGCTGTTAAAACGATAAAATTCATAATTTGTGCTGCCGCTGGTATTCCTATATGTTCCAGTACTGCTACAAACGGACTTTTTAGTATGTTCGCTGAATTCCACGGAAGAAGTGTAACAACTACAGCGATAGATCCAATGAAAAATACGAGAATACGCCAAATTACACTATTTGTTGCTGTTTTTACTGCTTTTACAGGTTCAGCAGACTCTCCAGCAGCTACTGCAACAATCTCAGATCCCATAAATGAAAATATTACGACAGTAATTCCAAGTAGCACCGAACTTATACCGTTTGGCATAAATCCTCCTTGTCCTACTAAATTGGAAGTGCCAGGTGCTTCCGTGCCTGGTACAAATCCTAAAATAACAGCTAGCCCAAGACAAAGGAATAAAACAATACTTATTACTTTAATAAAAGAAAACCAATATTCAAACTCTCCAAATGATTTCACTGAAAAAACATTCGTCAATGTTAATAAAATCGTTAATATTAGGCTTAATAACCAAAGCGGGATTTCTGGAATCCAGTATTGAATAATACCAGCACCTGCTGTGGCTTCTATCGCAATAACAATTACCCAGAAAAACCAATATAGCCACCCAATTGTATAACCGGCCCACGGACCAATTGCTTCTCTTGCATATGTTGCAAATGACCCACTTGTCGGGTTAATAGCTGCCATTTCCCCAAGCATTCTCATAACGAAAACGACTAGAAGTCCTGCTAATGCATATGAAACGATAGAACCTGGTCCTGCTGAATGCACAACTGCCCCACTTCCAACAAACAAACCAGCTCCTATTACGCCGCCAATTGAGATCATTGTAATGTGACGTATTTTGAGGTCTTTCTTAAGATTTTTATCCAACTCTTATACATCCCCTTCCAAACGTAATTTTGAAATTTACCCCGCATTAACGGGCAGTAAAACCCCCACCTCAAAATTTAGCGGAAGCAAAGAAGTTAGGCGGGAATCTACTGCCCGTAAATGCCCGATTGGTGAGGGCTGATAATCAGCGGGGGATGCCCCCACTGATTAAAGTTTCACTTTATGTAAGAGTATTATGCGAAAAACCTTGGCCTACACTTTAAAATATATCAAAATATTCTGAATTTAACAAATGTAATACAAACTCCTACAAAAATTATTACATTAGGTTTACTAATTTTCCATATACAATTGTTGAGAAAATTATAGTCACCTTACAAAAGAATGAATTTTCAGATATTATTAAATAAACAAGATTATACATCTAGACAACTTTTTGTATAGGAGTGTTGATATGTTAAACAAGTTCAAATTCATTTGTTGTACGTTAGTAATTTTTTTACTACTACCACTAGCCCCCTTTCAAGCACAAGCAGCAAACAATTTAGGATCAAAACTACTCGTTGGATACTGGCATAACTTTGATAACGGTACTGGCATTATTAAATTAAGAGACGTTTCACCAAAATGGGATGTAATCAATGTATCTTTCGGGGAAACTGGTGGTGATCGTTCTACTGTTGAATTTTCTCCTGTGTATGGTACAGATGTAGAATTCAAATCAGATATTTCTTATTTAAAAAGTAAAGGAAAGAAAGTAGTTCTTTCAATAGGTGGACAAAACGGGGTCGTTTTACTTCCTGACAATGCTGCTAAGCAACGTTTCATTAATTCCATACAATCTCTAATCGATAAATACGGTTTTGATGGAATAGATATTGACCTTGAATCAGGTATTTACTTAAACGGAAATGACACTAATTTCAAAAACCCAACTACTCCTCAAATCGTAAATCTTATTTCGGCTATTCGAACAATCTCAGATCATTATGGTCCCGACTTTCTATTAAGTATGGCTCCTGAAACAGCTTATGTTCAAGGAGGTTATAGCGCATACGGAAGCATCTGGGGGGCATATTTACCGATTATTTACGGAGTGAAAGACAAACTGACATACATTCACGTTCAACACTACAACGCTGGCAGCGGGGTTGGAATGGACGGTAATAACTACAATCAAGGTACTGCAGACTACGAGGTCGCTATGGCAGATATGCTCTTACATGGTTTTCCTGTAGGTGGTAATGCAAATAACATGTTCCCAGCTCTTCGTTCGGATCAAGTAATGATTGGACTTCCTGCAGCACCAGCGGCCGCTCCAAGTGGTGGGTATATTTCTCCAACTGAAATGAAAAAAGCTTTAGATTATATCATTAAGGGAATTCCTTTCGGAGGAAAGTATAAACTTTCAAATGAGAGTGGCTATCCTGCATTCCGCGGTCTAATGTCTTGGTCTATTAATTGGGATGCAAAAAACAACTTTGAATTCTCTAGTAACTATAGAACATATTTCGATGCGATCCCCTTGCAAAAATAATAAAAAACAACAATAGGTTTTATATGACCTATTGTTGTTTTTTATTTACCATCAATTAACATCGCTCGTTCATCAAAATCAAATTAAGAATGATGATGTGGAATTGAATACATTAGTTACTATTTTGCTTCAATACAAATACTGAAAGTTCAGGTACACTCAAAAATCTAACAGGCATTCGAGTTGTCCCAATCCCACGATTTACGTATAAATGTAATGGCTTATTCTTTCCTTCTAATTCATACATACCCTCAACATGACTCTCAGCTAGTTTTGTCGTAATGAATGGACCGATAAAAGGGATTTGAACTTGTCCTCCGTGACTATGGCCTGACATTTGAAAATCAACTGGGTAACGTGCTATTTTGTCTACAACATCCGGCTCATGTACTAATAACATATTGAAATCTTGTTGCCTTACATGTTTTAAAGTCGAGTCTATTTGCGGCTTACCTAATAAAAAATCATCCAAACCTGATATTGTAATATATTTGCCGTTTTCCGCTTTAATTTTCTGCACTTCATTTACTAACACAGTGAAACCAGCTTCCTCCATATATTTTTTATAAAATAAACTACCTCCCCCGCCTCTATCATGATTCCCAAACACTGCATATTTCCCTAAGGGCGCATGTATTTTTTGTAAAATACCTTTCGCTTCTTCTCTTTCGGCTTTATACGATCCAAACTTATCTATTAAATCCCCTGTGAAAACTACTACATCTGGACGTAACGCATTCATCTTCTCCACCAAATTTTCTAGTTGTTTCAGTGTGAATTCTGGCCCTAAATGCACATCTGAAAACTGCAATATTTTTTTATTATGAAACTCTTTAGGAATTGTAGAAGCTTCTATTTCATTCCACGTAACTGTTACTAGTTTTCGTTCTATTTCTGTCGCATAAAAATACAAACTTATAGAAATCATTACTATACTTATGAAACTGATTATAGATATGTTGACAATTGATTTTTTCTGTTCTTCTTTTACATAATTCGTATTCATGTTCTCACCTCTAGACGTACTTTAAAGCCTTATTGTTACATGAATGTGACAACACGAACAATGTTAGTTATATCCTATTTTATCACTGCTCACTTTGACAAATTTATACAGAAGTCATAACATATTTTTATAATACATAGATTCTTAAAAATGTTCCATCTATTTATTTCATCATTTTATTAAGGAGAGATTATTCATGTCTGTATTTACACCAGAAGAAATTACGGAACTTGCTGCTAATTCTGGAAGAAAAAAAGCTCATTTATCACTACTCCCTATGCTAATTCTCGGTTTTTTTGGCGGTGCTTTCATAGCATTAGGGTATTTACTCGATATTCATGTTATTGGAACAATGCCAAAGGCTTGGGGATCATTTACTAGTTTTCTAGGCGCTGCTGTATTCCCTATCGGTCTTATACTCGTTATTCTTGCAGGCGGTGAGTTAGTAACTGGCAATATGATGACCGTTTCAATGGCGTGGCTTCATAAAAAAATCGACTTATTTCACTTCATTCGAAATTTAGTCATTGTTACGTTTAGCAACTTCATAGGTGCTGTATTCGTTGCTTATTTTTTCGGTCATATCGTCGGATTAGCAGAGGGCGCTTTTTTAGCGAAAACAGTTTCTGTTGCGCAAGCTAAACTACAAGATACACCACTACAAGCTTTCATTTCTGCAATCGGATGTAATTGGCTCGTTTGTTTAGCTGTTTGGCTTAGTATGGGAAGTAAAGAATTTATCGGAAAGATTATCGGTATTTGGTTCCCCGTTATGACTTTTGTTGCAATTGGATTTCAACACGTTGTAGCCAATATGTTTGTCATCCCAGCTGCAATTTTTGCCGGTCATTTAACTTGGATTGAATATTTTCCAAACTTTATTTTTGTTTTCTTTGGAAACTTAGTAGGCGGTATGTTATTTGTGGCACTACCTTATTTTATATCTTATAAAAAGAAACTGCCTTCCAAAGAAGAACAAACTGCATTAAAGAAAAAATCTGTATCCGCTTAAATGGAACGACTATTCAGCGATCCTGAAAAATATTACAAATTCTATTTTTTTTTGCGAATATATGTACGTACACTTGTTCTCGAATGTTTTATACGTTATAATAACAACTTAAATAGCAATATTTACATATGAGGTGAAAAACATGAACAAAACAGAATTAATTAAAAACGTAGCACAAAATGCTGAGATTTCTCAAAAAGAAGCTACTGTAGTTGTACAAACTGTAGTAGAATCAATCACTAACACTTTAGCTGCTGGTGAAAAAGTACAACTTATCGGATTCGGTACATTCGAAGTTCGCGAAAGAGCTGCTCGTACAGGCCGTAACCCACAAACTGGTGAAGAAATGCAAATCGCAGCTTCTAAAGTACCTGCTTTCAAAGCTGGTAAAGAACTAAAAGAAGCTGTAAAATAATGAAAAATAGCCTTCTCGTTTACGAGAGGGCTATTTTTTTCATTACATAATTAATAAAAATCTGACCATTATGCTGTTTCTTTTGTTCCTTTATGCAAATAAAGCTTTTACTTATTTTAACTTCACTCTTTGTAATCGTAATGCATTTAATACGACCGATACAGAACTAAATGCCATTGCTGCTCCAGCAACCCAAGGGGCTAAGAAACCTAATGCCGCAATTGGAATTCCTAACGCGTTATAAGCTAATGCCCAGAATAAATTTTGTTTAATATTTCTTATCGTCATTTTACTCATAAATATCGCATCAGCAATACTATTTAAGTCACCGCGGATTAACGTTATATCCGCTGCTTCCATCGCTACATCCGTTCCCGTTCCAATTGCCATACCAATGTTTGCTGTAGCAAGAGCAGGAGCATCATTTATCCCGTCTCCAACCATCGCTACTTTCTTACCATTTGCCTGCAGTTTTTTCACTTCTTCTGCTTTTCCTTCTGGCAATACTTCTGCAATTACGTGATCAATACCAACTTGCCCCGCAATTGCCTCAGCAGTTTGTGTATTATCTCCTGTAATCATCACAACGTCTAGACCCATTTTTTTCAGTCGTGCGATAGCTGCTTTTGAAGTATCTTTTACAGTATCCGCAACGGCTACTATTCCAGCATACTCCTTATCTATTGCTATTAACATTGCTGTTTTCCCTTCTCGTTCTAGCGCTTCCATCGCTTTAGAAACTTCTTCAATATCAATATTGAATTTCTTCATTAATCGACGTGTACCAATTAATAATTGTTTCCCTTCTACAACTGATTCAATACCGAATCCAGGAATCGCTTCAAACGTTTCTGAACTTGGAATATTAATTTTCTTTTCTTTAATTCCTTCTACAATTGCTTCCGCAAGTGGGTGTTCAGAATTTTTTTCTGCCGCACCTACTAAACGTAGTATTTCTTCTTCGTGGAATCCATCTGCTACAATTACATCTGTTAACACCGGCTTCCCGTTTGTCACAGTACCTGTTTTATCTAGAATAACCGTATCTAATCGATGCGTTGCTTCTAAATGCTCCCCGCCCTTAAATAAAATGCCATACTCTGCTGATCTTCCTGATCCCGCCATAATAGATGTAGGCGTTGCAAGACCTAATGCACATGGACAAGCGATAACAAGTACAGCGATCATTTTCTCAAGTGCTCCGCCAAAATCACCAGGTGTAACAAATAGCATCCACACTGCAAAAGTAATAATAGCAATCACAACTACAACCGGTACGAAAATACCTGAAATTTGATCTGCTACCCTTTGAATAGGAGCTTTTGAACCTTGAGCCTCTTCTACTACTTTAATAATTTGAGCTAATGCAGTATCTCTTCCTACCTTAGTTGCTTTCACTTTTAAAAATCCATTTTTATTCATTGTAGAACCGATTACTACATCCCCAATTGTTTTATCAACTGGAATACTTTCACCTGTTAACATCGATTCATCTATTGCTGACTTTCCTTCTACAATCTCACCATCTACCGGAATTTTTTCACCAGGCTTTACATAAACGATATCACCAGCTACTACTTCTTCGATTAAAATTTTCATTTCTGTTCCATCTCGCACAACTGTAGCTGTCTTTGCTTGTAAACCCATCAACTTTTTAATTGCTTCTGATGAACGTCCCTTTGCTTTTGCTTCAAATAATTTCCCTAAAATAATTAGTGTAATAAGTACCGCGCTCGTTTCAAAATATAAATCTGTCATGTGTTCCGAAGAACCGATAGATTGAATGCTTAAATATACACTATAGAAATAGGCGGCCGACGTTCCAAGTGCCACAAGAACATCCATGTTAGCACTTTTATTACGTAACGCTTTATAAGCCCCAACATAAAACTGTCCACCAATGATAAATTGAACTGGCGTTGCAAGAGCTAGCTGCACCCAAGGGTTCATAAGCATATCAGGTAAATAAATAAACGATGTAAATGAGAAGTGACTTACCATTGCCCACAGTAACGGGAATGATAAAATAAACGAAATGATAAACTTCTTCTTTTGTCGCTCAATTTCTTGTAAGCGATGATCAGTTGATCCATCTTGCTCATCTGATTTCACTTCCAATTTATATCCTAATTTCGCAATTGCACTTTTCATTTCATTTACATTAATTTCATCAGGATTAAAATCTACTGTAGCCGATTCCAAAGCGAAATTTACTGTTGCCTCGTTCACACCTTCTAACTTATTTAAACGCTTTTCTACTCTATTGGCACATGCTGCGCATGTCATTCCTGAAACAGTAAATTCAGCTTTATCACTTACAATTCCATATCCTAACGATTCAACTTTTTCTTTAAACTGTTGCGGATTTGTTTTTTGGGGATCATACATTATTTTGGTTTTTTCAAGTGCGAAATTTACATTTGCATCATGAACACCTTCTACTTTTTTTAGACCTTTTTCAATTCTATTTGCACATGCTGCACATGTCATTCCTGATATTTGAAGATTGGCCTCTTTTTGTTCATTCATGTCTCTCACCTCTATATACCCTTATGAGGTATAATTATTAGCAAAATAAATCGTACTTCCTATAAAGTACGATTTATTTCCATATCTAAAAATAATTATTGAACATCGTATCCTTGATCTTCGATTACAGCAACGATATCTTTTAATGTTACAACTGACGAGTCGATAATAACTTCAACAGTTCCTTCTGCTAATTGAACTTTTACTTGCTCAACACCATTTAGTTCTTTCACACTGCTTTCGATAGCATTTACACAATGTCCACAAGACATACCTTCAACTTGTAATGTTAACTGTTCCATTTAAAATCCTCCTCTTGTTTCTTCATTGTTTGTTAATCACAATTACATCTTACCATACCCCCCTAAGGTAATCAATGGTTTTGTATCATGATTTTTCAATTATTTTCTAAAACTTTATTTTACATACACTTTTTCACATCCATACCTTGAAATCCTATATAAAGATAAACAAAAAAACAAGCCAGTTACATACTAGCTTGTTTTTACGCTTTTGAAAAACGTTCAAATACTGTCATTAATTCTTCAATTGCTTCGTCACCATTTCCATCTTTAATAGCACCTGAAACACAATGACTTGTATGGTTTTTTAATACACCCATTCCTACTTTTTTCATCGCTGCATTAATCGCTGAAATTTGCACTAAAATATCCACGCAATACCGATCATTTTCAATCATATTTTGAATACCCCGAACTTGCCCTTCAATTCTCTTCAATCTATTTATAATTTGCTCTTTTTCTTTTTCTGATCTATGTGTTACTGCTTCATGCTCTTTATGCCCCATATTATCACCTTCTTAAAGTTTCTCTTCATCCAATAAAACAATTACTTTTACGAGTATACCAATTATAGCATTAAATATCTATGCATGATACCCCATATGAGTATATTTCCACTTTATGATTATTCTTAACACATTGTTAGCTTCTCAGTCTTAATTTTCATTATACCCTTTCCTTTTTTCAAAAAACAATAATAAGCGAGGGTTGTCCATCCCCGCTTATTATTCATTCCCAAATATAAAAGCCTCAATCTTCACACATGTAAATTGAGACTTTTTCTTCCTATATATAATTATTGCTGATCACATGCTTTTGTATCACTCACTACTGAAGTTCCTTCAACGGTTACCGTATGAAAACAGTCATTTACACGAACTGTCACAACGTTATCTTGCCGATCAATGATATGATATTCATTAAAATTTTTATTTAGAGCACTGCGAATTTGTTCTCCTTCATAAATTGGGATACCATGCGATAAAACCCAAATAAGTCCAGCGATAGCGAGAATAGTTTTCATACGATCTACCTCCTTGAGAATATAGTGAACTTTTCATCCATGCTTTTCAGCTCTACGAATCATGATGAAAATAAACTAAGCCTTTTTGGAAATAAGTTCATTTCGTCTATTTTATGTTTATGCTAATTGTGACCGAATTGTGACAACTTTTTGTCTCTTTAGACGAAAAGTTGAAACAAAACTTTCAAAAAGGACAATTCTACTTCTCAAAGCAAAAGGCTATGGAGAATTTCTCCATAGCCTTTTGTTTGCATTTTATTAACAATCGTTCCACTAACTAACCTAGATTCACTCAAATCACTAGCCGTTTAATCAATGGATACATAACTAATATATCTCAATCCTTTACTTAAAGAAGTCGGCACAACTGATGCATGATTCTCCCCTTCAGCCTCATAAAACGTAAACCGAAACTGATCGTGTTTTACTTGGAGAAGGCGCTCTGACAATTCATTAGCACCTACAACCATATGCTCTCGTTCTAGTGAACCAACTGTAAGAAATACTCTTGTTTTAACCTTTGCATTGTTTAATTCATTTATAAGATTTCCTTCTTTTTCAAGCACAGATTGGTTATTCCACCAAATAGATGGACTACTTATAAAATAATTTTGAAAGGCATTTACGTTTGTAAATAATATATGTAAAGCAAATAGACCACCTAGTGAATGCCCAAATAATGTTTGTTTTCCTTTATCAATTTCAAAATTCTTTTCAATTTGCGGCTTTAATTCTTCTTCAATAAAAGTAAAGAAATGATGTGCTCCTCCTGTTTTAGGCCAAGGTTTACCATCTGGTTTTAAAGCCGCATCTTTTGAAATTACGCTAGGCGTAAAATCATAACACCTTTCTTCACCTGAAAACGCCCCTTCGATTGGATAACCAATACCTACTATAATGGCTGGTGAAACACCTGTTTTTTCTGCTCTAACTGATTGTATTTTAACCGCTTCATGGAATGTTTGAAAAAAGGCATTACCATCTAATACGTAAATGACAGGATATCCTGAATCCAGTGCTGGTTGTCTCGGTTTTGAAATATGAATTTGATATTCCTTACCATCTAATTTTGAATACATGTTCCACTGTTCAGTATTAGATGTTATAATCTGCTGTTTTTCAATCGTAGTGTTCATCTTATATCCCCCCTTCTTAACTCGTTACATATATTTCTACTTTTTCTTCTTGAGATACAACGCTATCATAACCGAAACAAACAGGAGACCCATTATATGGATCAATCATGACACGTGCATCAATATGAAATACTTCTTTTAATACTTCATTTGTAATAATCTCTTCTGGACTACCAGTTGTAACAATTTCCCCTTCCTTCATTGCAATAATTTCATCTGAAAACCTTGCTGCATGGTTAATATCATGTAATACCATAACGACCGTACAATTATGGTCTTTATTTAATTTCTCCACAATTTGTAATACATCTAATTGATGAGACATATCAAGATATGTAGTTGGCTCATCTAATAACAACACTTCTGTCTCTTGTGCCAAAGCCATCGCTAGCCATACCTTTTGTCGTTGACCACCTGATAAATTTGCAATTTGTCTCGTTCGAAATTCAGAAGTTTTCGTTATATCTAATGCCCAGTCAATCATCTCTTTATCTTTTGAAGTTAACTTATTTACATTATTTCGATGTGGATAACGTCCATAAGAAATTAATTCTTCTACTTTAAGCTCTCCTGGTGCAATTGGAGTTTGCGGAAGTAGCGCTAACTGCTTCGCAATTTCTTTCGTTGGAATTGTATGTAAATCCTGTCCTTGCAAATATACTTTACCACTCTTTTGCTTTAAAATTCTTCCCATTGTTTTTAACAGTGTTGATTTACCGCACCCGTTTGGTCCTATAATTGTCGTTACTTTTCCTTCTTGTATTTCCACATTTAAATCGCGAAACACTGTAAGCTTTTCATAACTTGTTTCTAAATTTTTCGCACTTAAAATACTCACTTTTATTCCTCCTCTTACGCTTTCGCCTTATAAAGTAAATATAAGAAATAAGGTACACCGACAATAGAAATAACGATTCCAACTGGTAACTCTACAGGTGTGAAAACTGTTTTTGCAATAAAGTCTGAAGCAATTACAAGAAACATTCCAATTACTCCGCACGTAGGAATGATATGCTTATGCTGAATACCGACAAGTCTTTTCGCTATATGCGGTGCCATTAATCCGATGAAACCAATACTTCCTGAAACTGCAACACATGCGCTTACAAGTCCGATACTACTTAATAGTAAAATTGATTTCTCTCTTTCTACTGAAACACCTAAACTTGTAATACTCGTTTCTTCCAATTGAAATAAATCTAATAAATAAGCTTTCTTTTGTATAAGTGGAATTAGTATGATAAGCCACGGTAACATTGCAATAATATACTTCCAGTTTGCACTATATATACTGCCTGACACCCAAACTGCAGCCATCTCGAAATCAGTTGACTTCATTTTGAGTGATAAATACATAGAAAAGGCTCCAAATCCTGATCCAATCGCAATCCCTGTTAATAAAAGACGCTGCGAATCTAACTTACCATTTTTCCAAGAAAACAGATAAATGATAATAGCTGCACCTAATCCGCCAACTAAACCAAACATTGGCATCATCATAATAGAAACCCAGTCCGTGCTCTTTAATTGTCCTTGAAAGAAAAACATAAAGATGACGATTGCTGTTCCTGCTCCGGCATTTACTCCTAAAATACCCGGGTCTGCCAATCCATTTCTCGTAATACCTTGAATAACAGCACCCGCAACGCCTAGGCCTAATCCTACTAACCCAGCAATTACGATGCGCGGAAGACGAAACTCATAAATAACTAAATCATGGTCTGGTACTGGATCTATTCTAAGGAGTGTTTTACATACATCTGTAATCGTAATGTCAAACGTACCATTCGTTAAACTAATATAAATAGCACATAGTATTAAAAATATAATAATCCCCATCGTCATTCCAAAACGTTGACTTGAACTTTTAAGCATGTCTCTCTCCTCCTCTTGTACGGATTAAATAAAGGAAGAAAGGAATTCCAATTAAGGAGGTAACGACTCCAATCGGTGTTTCAAATGGATAGTTTACAAATCTACTTAAAACATCACATAACGCTAGAAAAACGCCACCAATAACGCCTGCACATGGCAAAATCCACTTATAATCTACCCCAATTATAAAGCGAGTAATATGCGGAATAATTAAACCTACAAAACCAACTTTCCCCACTAAAGCAACTGCCGTTCCTGTTAAAAAGATAACTGATAAAATTGCCATCGCTTTAACTAGTTTTGTACGTTGCCCTAGATTAATAGAAACTTCTTCGCCTAAAGAGAGAATCGTAATAGATTTTGATATTAACAGTGCTAAAATTATTCCAATTATCCCAAATGGTATCGTAATTTTAATGATATTAGGGTCTACTTGGTCTAATTTTGCATTAAACCAAAAACTAACATTTTGAGAAATTTGGAAGTATGAAGCCATTGCAGCAGACACACTGCTTAAAAATGTTCCAATAACTGTCCCAATAATCGCTAACCGAACTGGCGATAAACCATTTTGAAGGAGCGAACCAAAACCAAATACGATACCGGCTCCTAATGCAGAACCAATCATTGAACATACAACCATACCAATCGATGACATTCCCGGAAGAAAAATCATACAAAGTGTAATAACAAAAACTGCCCCATCCGTCACACCCATAATAGAAGGGGATGCAAGATAGTTTCTTGTCATCCCCTGCATAAGTGCTCCTGATATGGCTAGAAATGCTCCAACTAAAAGAGCTGCAACTACCCTTGGCAAACGTGAAGTAATAATAATATTATGATTTACATCGCTTGAATCAAAATGAAATAATGCATTCCACACTGTTTGAGCATCGATGTTTTTCGCACCATATAATACAGAAAGTATAACTGTAAATAAAATCAATACGGGTGCTATACATAAAATGGTTACTGGTACCGCATTCGTTTTCTGCATATCATTCAACGCACCTTACTTATTGTATTATTTAGATAAATTTTTCACTGCTTCTTTTAAGAATGCTGTTTTACTCCAAGCTGTACCACCTTGTGCCATTGGATCAACAACGTTTACAAATACTTTCTTTTCTTTCGCAGCATTCATACTTTGCCAAATTGGATTACTTTCAATTTCTTCTAGCACTTTCGGGTTTTTATTTTCAGTTGTTTCATATTGTAAGAAAATATAATCTGGGTTTAGTTCAGCAAGTTTTTCAAATGAAATTTTCTCTTGTGCTTTTACAGTTTTCAATTGTTCTGGAACAGTTAATCCAAGATCTTTATAAATTACAGGGTTGAAGTATACTCCTTCTGGGTATAGGAATAATTCGTTTGCTCTTAGTCTGATTACAAGGACTTTTTTGTCTTTTAACTTATCTCCTAGTTTTGCTTTTGCTTTTTCAGCGTCCGCATTGTAATCTTTAATAATTTTTTCTGCTTTATCTTTTTTACCAGTTAATTCTCCCATTAACTTTAAGTTATCTTCCCAATTTGTTGAAACATGTGATACCGGGAATGTAGGAGCTACTTTCGTAAACTTTTCAGCTGTTTCTGCTGGGAATTTCGTACTAGATGTAATAACGTCTGGTTTTAATTGAAGTAATGTTTCGAAATTTGGTTGCATTTTCTCACCAACAGATTTCGCACCTTCTAAATCTTTCTCCAGATACTTTGGTAATTTACCACCAACCGTAATCGCACCAACTGGTTTAATTCCAAGTACTGCTGCATCTTCCATTGACTCTAAACTAGCTGTTGCAATTTTATCTACTTTTGCTGGCACTGTATATTCTTTACCTAAATATGTAATTTTTCGTTTTTCGTCTTTTTTCGTCTCACTAGCCTTTGTCTGTTGAGTTTTTTCTCCTGAAGTTTTATCCGCACTATTACATGCTGCTAGTCCTACACTTAAAACTGTTACCATACCTAATGTAAATAACTTCTTATTCATCTTTAAATATCTCCTCTCGAATTTCCAAACTATATTCTCAATAAAATTTAACTATATGAAACTTGTCCTACATATATATTTTATTAGATTAATAATTCTATCCAGAACTCATTCTCGTTCACTTCCCCTAAGCTATAATTCTTTTATACCTCACCCGTTGATAATCTTTTTCATTGATAATGATTATCGTTACTAAGTATATATTTAATATGCAATTATTTCAAGAAAGATTTGAAAAATTTTAACAAACTGAATTAAAAAAGAAGTATCTGCCTAATGTTAGGTAGATACTTCTTTTTTTAGAAATTTATATGTAATTCAACTGGACAATGGTCTGACCCCATTACTTCACTATTAATTTTCGCCGCTGTTATTTGGTCTTTCATTCTCTCGGAAACAACAAAATAATCTAAACGCCATCCAATATTTTCACCTTTGTAATCTTGCTCTTACATTTATGAATACATACATACACACTTTATTCAGGTTATACTAATTTCAGAGGTGATGTTCTTTGCACAATGAAAGAGTTACGTTAACAAATGAGCATTGGCAAGCAATTATTCATAATGATTCTTCCTATGATAGCAAATTCTTTTATGCCGTGAAATCAACCGGGGTTTTTTGCCGACCGTCATGCAAATCAAGAATACCGAATAAAAACAATGTACGAATTTTTCATCATGCAGAGCAAGCATTAAGTGAAAACTTTCGCCCGTGCAAACGTTGTAAACCAAATGGGCTCACTTTACCTAATGAAGAGTGGGTAGAACAAATTAAAGAGTATATCGAAAAACACTTTGATGAATTATTAACTCTAGACATACTTGCGGAAATGTGCCATGGTAGCCCCTTTCATTTACAACGCACTTTCAAAAAAATGATAGGAATAAGTCCGATAGAATATATACAGCAGTTCAGAATTGTTAAAGCAGCAGAACACCTTTTACACACAAATCAACCCATTAAAGAAATTAGTACTGCCGTCGGGATAGAAAACCCAGAATATTTCGCAACTTTATTTAAAAAGAAAACTGGATTTACCCCTACTGAATATCGAAAAAAGAATGAAATAAAAGAGGGATACAATAATGAATTCTTACAAAAATAATTATATATATTGGACGCTACTTACACATGCAAATTGGAAGTTTCATATTGCTGCAACTGAAACTGGACTATGTTTCATTGGATCACAAAACGAAACCTTTGAAGAAGTAAATATATGGGCTAGAAAAAAATTGCCTCAACATATATTGATCCATAGTCCAGATTACTTACAAGTATATACAAAAGAAATTATCGAGTATTTAGAAAACAAGAGAGAAACCTTTACATCCCCTATCGATGCTTACGGAACTGCATTTCAATTATCTGTTTGGAATACGGTACGTGAAATTCCTTATGGAAAAACATATTCTTATACAGAAATTGCAGATAGAATTCAAAAACCTACAGCGGTACGTGCCGTTGCGTCTGCTATTGCTGCCAACCCAATTCTCATTACGATTCCTTGCCACCGTGTTATTGGAAAGAATGGTAAACTAACTGGTTTTAGAGGGGGATTAGAAATGAAGAAAGAATTGCTTGCATTAGAAAAATTACAGGTGGAATTCATATGACAGCCGAATATAGTAACGCATTAACTTTAACAGTTCCAACAGAATTTAGTTTTCAAGAAAATTTACGCTATCTATCCCGTTCTAACAATGAATGTATGTTCCACATTGAAGATAACAAAATTTATAAAGTTATCCCTGTTCACGATGTAAATCCTTTAGTTGAAATTAGTATGAATGCGGATGATACTATTCAAATACGTTTTTTAGGAGAAGCCTATATCTCTGCAAAACCGATACACGATGCTGTAGCTAACTATGTAACTGAATGGTTTGATTTAACTACTGATTTAGCTCCCTTTTATACATTAGCTAAACATGATGTACTCCTTCAAAGACCAATTGAACAATATTATGGCCTTCGTACTTTAGGTATTCCAGACTTATTTGAGGCACTTTCCTGGGGAATTATCGGGCAACAAATTAACCTCACATATGCTTATACACTAAAAAGAAGATTAGTCGAGACATTTGGAAGTTATGTAGAATGGAACGATAGAAAGCATTGGATATTCCCTTCTCCTGAAACAATTGCCAATTTACACGTAGAGGATCTCAAAAACTTAAAAATGACCACTAGTAAGTGTGATTATTTAATCGGTATTGCAAAGCTTATTACAGAAGGAAAACTATCAAAAGAATCTTTACTACAAACACAAGATGTAAAGATTGCTGAAAAACAATTAACTGCTATACATGGTATAGGTCCGTGGACTGCTCACTATGTTTTAATGCGCTGTTTACGATTCCCTTCCGCTTTTCCAATTGACGATGTTGGTTTGCACAATGCAATTAAATATATAACAGGTTCTAAAAGTAAACCGACTAAACAGGAAATAAAAGATTTTGCGGCAAATTGGATCAACTGGGAGTCTTACGCAACTTTTTATTTGTGGCGAGTATTATACTAAAAAACCAAGTAGCGTTTTTGCACTACTTGGTTCTTTTTTAAGCTTGTTCTTCAAATCTTCTTGCAATTTCTATAATAACTTGAACAGCTTTTTCCATAACATCTACCGAAACATACTCAAATTTACCGTGATAGTTTTCACCACCTGTGAAAATGTTTGGGGTTGGTAATCCCATATACGATAATTGTGATCCATCTGTTCCACCGCGAATCGGATGAATATTTGGTTCGATATTTAAACTTTTCATTGCCTCATATGCAATATCAACAATTTCTCTCACTGGTTCAATCTTTTCAAGCATGTTATAGTATTGATCATTCATTTCTAAAACGACTGCATCTCGTCCATACTTCTCTTGCATTTGCTTCACAATATTTTCAACGTTATGTTTACGCGCTTCAAAATTTTCACGATCAAAATCTCGAATAATATAATACGCTTTACTTTGCTCAACATCACCATTTAAAGAAAGTAAATGATAGAATCCTTCATAACCCTCTGTATATTCTGGTGCCTCTTCTACTGGTAAATAGCTATTAAACTCCATAGCAAGTTTAGTTGCGTTACGCATTTTATTTTTCGCTGTTCCAGGATGTGTATTCGTTCCGTTAAACGTTAACTTAGCACCTGCAGCATTAAAGCTTTCATACTCTAAACCACCTAATGGACCTCCATCCATCGTATAAGCAAATGAAGCACCAAACGCTTCTACATCAAAATGCGCTGGGCCGCGGCCAATTTCTTCATCCGGCGTAAAGGCAACTCTAATTTTCCCATGTTTAATTTGCGGATTATGTATTAAATAATTCATTGCAACCATAATTTCTGTAAGACCGGCTTTATCATCTGCTCCAAGAAGTGTCGTACCATCAGTTGTAATAATCGTATGGCCTTTATAAGATGGTAACTCTGGGAATTGTTCTGGTGTTAACACAACATTTAGCTCTTCATTTAACGTAATTGCGTTCCCGTCAAAGTTTTCATGAATTTGTGGTTTTACATTTTTTCCTGTAAAATCTGTTGCTGTATCTAAATGGGCTAAAAAACCGATTACAGGAACATCCTTATCCGTATTAGCTGGAAGTGTTGCCATTACATACCCGTTATCGTCCATCGTTACTTCTGTTAACCCAATTTCTTTCAGCTCTTCCACTAATAACTTACCAAATTCAATTTGTCCAGGTGTTGTTGGCACTGTATGACTTTCTTCATTTGATTGCGTATCAATTTTTACATATCTCGTAAATCTTTCAATAAGTTCTTGTTTCAAGCTCGTTCACTCCCTTTTATATTTCTTTTTCTATTATAATCCTTGAGACGAAATATTTTAACTTTTTTGACTGTAAAGATCTATATACCATCCACATTTTTAATGATTTACAATAAATTTGAAAAGATATAATATTTGTACATTTAAACTTTAACATGTAACATACATAATTATAAATATGGGAGGTATGAAAGATGAAGCTAGCCCTCTTTCGCTATTTTCTTTTTTTCTTAGGGTTAATTTTCTTTGGGCTTGGAAATGCTCTTGCAGTCAAAGTGAAATTTCTCGGTTTACATCCTTGGGAAGTTTTAAATATGGCTCTCTACCAAAGGTTTGGATGGACGATTGGTACGTGGAGTGTCATATGTGGGTTATGTCTCGTTCTCATTTCTTTACTAGTAGATCGAAAATATATAAATGTGGGAACATTTTTAAATGCACTACTTATCGGTCCCATTATGGACTTTTTCTTACAATCAAATATTCTTCCAAACGCTAGTGATTATTTATGGATAAACTTACTCGTTTTATTTTCTGGTATTGCCATTACAGGTATCGGTGGAGGTATGTATGTTGCGGCTGAAATTGGTGCTGGACCTCGTGATGGATTCATGCTTACTATTTCCGACAAAACAGGTCTATCTATTAGCCGTGCTCGAATCATTGTAGAATGCGTTGTACTAGTTATTGGATTTATGCTCGGTGGTCCTGTTTTTATCGTAACTTTTCTATACACTTTTATTCAAAGTCCCATCTTTCAGCAATCATTTAAGGTATTTCAAACACTTTTACATACTTTACAAAACAAAGATAAAGTTAGTGAGCATATTTAAATTACAACTTAATACAAATCAAACACCCTATTTACGATTCTCACCGCAAATAGGGTGTTTCTTTTTCATCTCACAATTTAAGAATATATGCTACTCATTCACAATAAAAGTATATACATCGTTATAAATACAACCATTTACCCTAATAACGTACTTCCCAGGTTTACTAAAACGAATTGTGTATTTATTTAGCTGAATTGCTTCTTTATCTCCAGAAAGAATATCAATGCTTCTGCCACTTAATACATATAATTCATTTAGATTCATCGATACATCAATTGCATTGAAATTCTCCTCTTTCACTTGCTGTGATTCCGCAGCGCTTATACTTGGTTCTAAAAACAGTAGTCCACTTAATCCAATCGTTCCCGCTAAAGCTACTCCCGCAAACTTTTTAATCTTTTTCATCACAATGTCCCCCTTATAGATTTTATGTAAAGGCGATTTTTCCCTTTACAACACAAAGCCTATATGTAATGAAATGAAAAGTAAACGGAGACCGTAAGACAAAATTCTACATCTTTTTTTCCAATTGAATAGAAATCCATCGTTTGGAATTTTGTCACATTTAAAATTGTTTACTTAAACCAACTTTCAATTATATTATTCAGAAACTGAATAATTACTTATTGATTTAACATTCTAAAAATAGTTGATAAAAATGCTTTCTATTGAAATAAAAAAGATTTTGCTATAAAAGTAACTTTTACAAAAAAATCCATACAACCAACTTTATTCCGCTTTCCATAATCTCTCTACATTCATTAATTGTTCTTCATTAAATTCCATCTTATATATATCTGGTTTTGACGTATTCATTAAAAATTCGAAACCATATTGCTTATCAAAATAATTCATCATGAGTGTCATGACAAGTCCATGTGTACCAATTACAATTTTTTGTCCTTGAAAATCCATTAAGATTTCTTTTAATACTTTCACTACTCTTCTCTGGCAATCCGTATATGACTCTCCTTCCGTTCGTGCAAAGTCCGGATTAGTGAACATCTTCTTTACAAGTGGATACACTCTTTAAGGTTTTCATATATTAATATTTCTTTTTCATAGAGATTAGCTGTTTTTTCTATTGTTAATACAGCCCTCTTATACGGACTTGAAATGAAAGTATCGATTCCCTCTGTTTTTAATATATTTGTTACTCTATGAGCGTCTAAACTTCCCTTTTTAGTTAAACCACGTGTTCTTTCTCTTTCACCGCCATCTAATTTTGGTGATTCACCATGCCTAACCATATAAATATACGTATTCATACTTCCTCCTTGAAAATATTCATTTGTCTTTTATAAATTTTGTTGTTTTGTTCGTGTAATCCATTCTCCTACTAAACTCTCAAATAATTCAGGCTGTTCAATTTGCAAATTATGCCCTGCCATATCTAACACCGCTAATGTCGCTCTTGGGTAATCATCAATAATTTCTATAATATCTTGATAACCTACCGATATATCTTGTCTTCCGGCTAATAACAGAACAGGTTTCTCATATTTCTTACGGTGAAAATCTATAGTAAGAGAGTAATTTTTTTGCAACCTTTCAATAAACTCATAATTAGCAACATTTAACCCCGGCTTAATTTCTTCTTGAAATCGCTTATATGTATATTCATTTGCTATTACTGCTAACTCGCTAAATTCTTCTCTTTCGGTAGAAGTTAACGTATTTAAAAACTCCTTATCTTGTACAATTATCTGTTTATCCGGTAAACGTCTTTCTTTTTGCATCGCAACAACCACAGGACATATTAATAATAGTCCATTGACTCTCTCAAACATTTTTGAAAGTATCCCTCTAGCTAAATATCCACCGAAAGACTCTCCTACTAGTAAAAAATCTTTCTTTGGAATGATTTCTTCAATAAACATAGTTAACACTTCTAATATATGATCTGAACTATTTATCCAATCTGGAGCGTTCGACTTTCCCATTCCAGGTAAATCAATATATATTCGCTTATAACCTTCATCTTTTTGAAATACTGATTCCATACATTTCATCATTAACCTATGGTCAGGAGCACAGCCATGTATGATAATGACTGGTTTTCCTTCTCCAACAATTTCATAGTATATTTCTGCATCTTCAATTCGAAATAACATAAAAAATCCTCCCTATTTATACATTCCTTTTGAATGGCAACACTATCAAATTTATAAGAATACACGTTCCCAATTTACATCCCCTACAATTGATTGTCAAATTTAAATTTTCAGACAAAAAATAAATCAGCTTCCTTCTATTTTTATTTCCTAGAAGAAAGCTGATTTATTTTACCCTATCCAATTTGAAACCTTGTTCTTATCAGTTTTGTAACCCCTTATTCTTCTATTTTCATCAACACAATTCTCCAACCATCTGGGTCCTCTATCGTTATCCCCTTATCTTTCCAATATGGATTTTCTGGTTCCACTTCATCGTATCCCAATGTATGCAGCCTTTTACTCACCTTCTTCATTTCACTATCTTCACTCATATAAAATACAAGTAAATTATCTTTTGTCGGAGCTGGACAAGGACTCCCATCAATATGTCTTGTAAATTCTAAATGATACTCTTCATCTGGGAGCCCAAACATGACCCCATCATAACCTTCATGATCGTAAAATTCACCTATACGTTTTAAGCCTAATCCTTTTTCATAGAATGCTATAACCTCTTCAAACTTATTCGTCGGACGTGCGATTCGAAACTTCACCAAATTTTTCATGATTTTCCTCCCATACTAAAAATTTCATACATGATTACGTATTATTGTACATACGTAACACATTTTTGAAATCACTCATTAGTATAAGAATAAATACATACAAAGGTCTTACTTAAAATAACCTCTATCAGTCAAAAATTAAAATTCAAAAAAGCCTTTATCATTTTATATGCAATTTTGCATCTCTACTTTCAAATCACTAAAAAACCTTTACAATTCAAAAGATGACTAAATATACAATTTCTATTTAAAATCTTTATGCAGTATATACTATCAAATGCAATATTTTTCATTTTTTAAAGCAATTATACTTTTTAAAACTTCCTTATAAACATGATTTTTATAAGGAAATCTGATACAATTCTTAAATAATATTATTATGTATAGATATTACGAATATGGTACATAATTAAAGAAGGTGATTTTATTGAAATTAAATAAAAATTTACAACTATGTATATTAATTGGAACATTAATGTGTTATTCAATCTATTTTATGTTTTTCTATCTATTCCCCACTCATTTTTCAAATTCGGATGTACGCTTCGCTTCACTTATTGTTGAAGCCATTACATTTGTATCACTCATTTATTCTATATATTCTAAAAAAGTTAGTTCAAATCCGTTTTGGATATGTATCACGATAGCAATTGGTAGTTTTTTATTAGGAAAAATAGTATATACATATCAAGATAGCTTCTTCAAAATTCCAATACATCGTTTTACTATTTCTGATGTATTTTATATGCTTTTTCTACTCTTCTGTCTTATCGCTTTCTGCTATAAAATCCTAAAAGAATGCGATAAATGGGAAAAAGCATTCTTTATTTGTGATATATGCATAGTACTTACTTCCATATTCACATTAGAGTGGTATTTATTTAATCAACCAAATTTAAATATATTCTCTCTTTCACTAGGAGATGTTTTTCTTTCATTTCTATATCCAATTGCAGATTTATTATTCCTTCTACTAGGTGTTAGTCTCTTTTTCCGTCCAACAATTTTTAATTCTAAACGGAAAATTTATATCTTTATTTTTGTATTAATAAGTTCTGCAACTTTTAACTATATTTATTTTTACTTAAATAACCATTTATCAACTGAAGCGATAACATTATTACGTCTTTTATATAGAATACCTATATTACTTATTGCAATAGCTGGATCTATTTCAGAAGATCGTAATAGTCATAAAAATTATTTCATTGTAAACCCTATAATAGGAAAAAAGGCTTTAGTTGTATTTCCCTATCTTGCTGTTGCAATACTAATCGGGTTTACATTAAAGGAACAAACATCATCTTCCACTCTCATTACGGGAAATTGTATTACTTTTATTTTCGTACTCATTCGTCATTCTATTGTACGTATGCAAAACAATTCCCTAACTAAACGTTTACAGGCATTTAATGCTCAACTAGAAGAAAAGGTTACTTTACGGACTTCAGATTTAGTTCATAAATCTGAGGCTCTATCTCAAAAGCAACAAAAATTCAAATCATTATATGAATATCATCCTGACCCTATTTTTACAATTGATTTAAATGGCGTATTCTTAAATGTAAATAAAGCTGGAAGTATACTACTCGGTGCACCAACGGATGAGTTACTTGGTGAAACTTGTTTTTCGATTATTTTAGATGAAGACAAATATAAACTAGCATCTGCATTAGAAAAAGTGAAACAACAAGAATCAGCATCCTTACAACTTAGTTCTCAATATAAAGATGGATTTACTTATTCTTTATACGTTACCATCGTCCCTATTATGATAGACGGGCAAATTTCAGGAAGCTATATTATGATGAAAGAAATTACTGCGCTAAAAAAACAGCAAGAAGAAATAAAATATTTAGCATTCCATGATACTGTAACGAAAATTGGGAACCGTGCCTTTTTCCATAAGAAATTAAAAAGAATTATAAAAAATGCTAAAACGACAGAAAGCGAGTTTGCATTATTATATTTGGACTTAGATCGCTTTAAAGCAATTAACGATACACTTGGACATTCGGCAGGAGATCACATATTAGAAGAAGTAGCGAAGCGATTCCAATCATGTCTTCCATCACATACTCATCTATCAAGAATCGGTGGCGATGAATTTACAATCTTAATTGAAAACTATACTGACGAAGATTCCTTATTCGAGTTATGCAACCAGTTATTTGAATGCATGGAAAAATCGTTTGTCATATATGAACATACATTAACTTTATCACTAAGTATCGGCATCGCTATTTATCCACATTCCGGAATCGATACCGCTACACTTCTGAAAAACGCTAATGTTGCAATGTATGATGCGAAAGCAAAAGAACTTAATTCTGTCTCTATTTATGATGATGTAATTGCAAAAAAAATTGAAAGACGATTGCGATTAGAAAAAGATTTACCAAATGCAATTCAAAATGAAGAATTGTTCCTTTTATATCAACCTCAAGTTGATAGCAAGTCTAACAAAATTATCGGTGCTGAAGCTTTAATTAGGTGGAATCATCCTGAATTAGGTGTTATTTCTCCATACGAGTTTATTCCGATTGCAGAAGAAACGCTACAAATCATTCCAATAGGAAAATGGACACTACAACAAGCTTGTGAGCAAATGAAACGTTGGCACACAAGCGGATATTCACATTTGAAAATAGGTGTAAATTTATCTGCTAAAGAATTTGAACAAGAAGATTTTGTAAAGTCTATTTCTGCTACATTAACAAATACAGGTTTACCAGCAAGTTCTCTTGATCTTGAATTAACAGAACGAATTGCAATGATGGATGAGCGAGAAACATTAATAAAACTGCGTACACTAAAGAGTTTAGGCGTTCACATTTCAATTGACGACTTTGGTACTGGTTATTCTTCGCTAGCCTATTTACCTTTATATCCAATCGATACGTTAAAAATCCCGAGAGAATTTATTACAATGTCTGAAACATGTGATGATGGAATGGAAATTATTAAAACGATCATCACATTAGCAAATACATTAGGAATGTCAGTTATCGCTGAAGGTGTAGAAACGAAAGAACACGTGAGTTTCCTTCAAAAAAATAAATGTCAGTTTATTCAAGGGTACTATTATAGTAAACCTATCCATACGCATGCATTTACTGAACTATTAGAAATCGGGATTCACCCATAGTACATGGCTAATTGTTATAAGTAATAATGAATTTGAACAACTATAGCAAAAAGGAAAGAAGAGATCTTCTTTCCTTTTGTTTTTTATTTACATTTCTATTACTTCATTTATTATATCTATTAATTGATGAATCCCCTCATTATTAGTTTTCTTATATCCATTCATGTTTTGAATATATCTCTCCTTATTTGTATACAACTTATTTACTGCATGTATAAATGTATTCGTACTTACTCTGTCTTGGAGTATAACTTCCGCATATCCTTGCCGAGAAAAATATTCAGCATTTAAAACTTGATCTCCCCTACTGGAACTGTTAGTTAACGGGATAAGCAACATCGGTTTCTTCAAAAATAACAATTCAGAAATAGCAGTAGAACCCGCTCTGGAAACTACAACACTCGCCATATTTAGTATGTGCGGCAATTCTTCCCCTATATATTCGAATTGCATATAACCTTCCATGCCAACAGATGAATCTACCTTCCCTTTACCGCACATATGAACAATATTAAAATTTAACAACAATGTTTCCAAACTTTTTCTTACCATATCATTTATCCATTGAGCGCCTTGACTCCCACCCATAATTAACAATACCGGTTTATCTTGCTTAAATTTACAATAGCTTCTTCCCCGCAATACGTTGCCTCTCTCAATTTCTTCCCTTACAATTGGTCCTACATAAACCTTCTTCTCATTACTTACATTTTCTCCTGTCTGAGGAAATGTTGTACATAGTTTTGTAGTAAAAGGTAATGCTATTTTATTTGCTAATCCTAACGTACTATCTGGTTCACGTATTATTACGGGTACTTTATTCATCCATGCTCCTATTACTACAGGAACAGAAACAAATCCTCCTGCCGAAAAAATAACATCTGGTTTTATTCGTTTCATTAATTTATAGCTTTGAATGCAACCTTTTATTATTTTAAAAGGATCTTTAAAGTTCTCCAAATCCCAATATCTCCTAAGCTTCCCTGTTGAAACAATATTGTATTTAACATTTTGAACTAATAGTTTTTCAATTCCATTTTGAGATCCAATATACTCAACTCCCCATCCTTTTTCCATAAATTTAGGAATCAATACTATATTAATCATTACGTGCCCGGCTGTACCGCCCCCAGTAAAGAGAATCTTTTTATTCATAATTTATATCCACCTTTATGATTAAAAAATCTTATTTTATACTAATCTATTACATGTAAGTAACCTTAGCATTATTTATATAAACCTTTAACTCAAATCCTATATCTTGCAAAAAATCTTTCATGAGGTCATAAAAATCATTTCCATACTCACTACATTCATACTGAGCAAAAACTCGGATTACAGGCCTAGTTCCTGCATCTATTACTGGATTTTTTCGATCACCCTTTTTCCCTTCCACATAGGCTCGACATTTATTTATCGCCTCATAGATACGCAAAGCATGCTCTTCTTCATTCTTCCAGTCCAGCGTATCAACAATTAAAAGAAATAGTGTATTTTGATTATTTATTGTTTCATAGCCATTCATATATTTCTTACACCCTTTTTGTTTTTCATTGCATGCAGATGTCACTACACTTCTCATACTCAAGTACATCTTTTAATGATTGATGGAATTGAATTTCTGGGATCCAACCTAACCTTTTTATTTCCTCTATTACTAAACTATCATTTGAATCACTCCCACTTTTTTCTGTTTCCTCTATGAAAAAATTCAGCTGAGTTAATTCTTTATATTGTTCTAGTACCTCTAATAAAGATCGTTTCACTCCTGATCCGATATTATACTGTTTTCCATTTATTCCATCTCGTAATAACACATGATACGCTTTAACCGCATCACGTACATCTAGAAAATCCCTACTATCTTTCAAACTGTTTACTTCAATAATGGCTTTACTTCTACCTGATTCTATATCTATCATTTTTTTTGCGAGAATCGAACAAATGCCATTTGATACTCCTGGACCAATTAAGTTTGAGGGCTTTGCAATGATAATATTTGAACCCATTAATTCGCCCCAAGCCTCTGCAATAATGACTTGCATCGTTTTACTTAAACTATATGGATTTGAAATTTTTATTTCGTTTATACTATCTGCTTGCAAAGCAGATCCTATAACTAATGTTCTACAATGCGAGGCTTCTTGCTTAATTGCCTCTAATAAATATAACGTCCCTATTGCATTAATTTCTACATATTCAAGAGCAGCTGTCCAAGACTCTATGACTGAATTCCTACCGGCTAAATGTAATACATAATCTGGCTTTATTTGTTTCATTACCTTCATTACTTCGCTCTTATTCGTTAAATTACAAGTAATACCATTTTCATTTTTTTCTCTATGTGTACGATTTTGAAACATAGGAATTACATGAAAGCCCTGTTCTAAAAAATATTGGCAAGCATGGCGTCCTGTAAAACCATTTGCACCAGTTATTAAAAGGCTCGCATTTTTTTTCATCGTAAAAATCCTCCTTTTAATAGCATTTGTTTCACTTCATGTTTTGCAAGTAAGTCTTGTTGTGAACTAAAACTCTTCACATCCACAAGCGGAAAACTAGCATAATATTCTTGAAGCCCTTCTATAGGAATAGTAGGTAGTACCACAAAATAATTTTGATCAAAACTTATACTCGTTTTACTCTCTACCTCAGATAAAAGCATTTCACTTAATTTTTCACCCGGCCTGATCCCTACCTCTTTTAACTTCACATTTTTTTTTTTCGAATCTTCAATTAACACTTCTGCTAAATCTGTTATTTTACATGCCGGCATTTTCATAACAAAGATCTCCCCGCCTCTGCCTTGATATACGGCTTTAAATAACAATCCAACAGCATCTTCAATTGTTAAGAAAAATCTAGTCATATTCGCATCGGTAATCCCTACTTGTGAAGATTTTTTAATTTGTTTTTTAAAAAGCGGTACCACACTTCCACTCGTCCCTAAAACATTTCCACCACGAACACAAATAAATTTTGTTTTCTTCGTTTGTACATTCGCATGAACCATTAACTTTTCACCAATTGCTTTTGTCATCCCATACGTATTTGATGGATCGGCTGCTTTATCCGTTGAAACATATATAACTTTCTCAACTTGCATCTGTAAAGATGCTTCGATTACATTTTGCGTACCATGTATATTAGTTTTTATAGCTTCATAAGGATAATACTCACATACTGGAACATGTTTTAAAGCTGCAAGATGGAATACATAATGTACACCTTGGCATGCATAAACTAATTGATCCTTGTCACGAATATCTCCAATAATAAATTTTAATCTATCATCATTTATAAACTGTTGCTGCATTTCAAACTGAACCGTTTCATTTCTTGAAAAAACCCTAATTTCTTTCGGTGATTTTTCTAATAGTTGCTTTATAAGCTCATGCCCCCACGAACCTGTGCCACCAGTGATTAAAATTATTTTATTTAGCATTCCTTTTCCTCCTACCAAGCATTTCAATTAACATTTATTGAATTATTTTCAATTGATTCAAATCATAATCGTCGTTTGTTACATTTAATTGACAAAATAAAAAACAGAAACTATTAAAAATAGTTTCTGTTTTTTATTTCACCTCACAACAGTAAGATTTTTTATACTGTTTGTATGATAAATTCCTTGTAATAAACAGCGCTCATTTATTTCTTATACTCGTAATAAAATAAATAGAATGATTCATAGCCAATAGTCATGTTTAAATTTATGAAAAAGGGAGGTAACGGAATGTACCGAAGCAATTCAAATCATACATATAACGGACCTTCCAAGGCACTGCCTCTCTCCCTATTTGATGTGAAAAATGAATTGAAACAAAAAAGTAAACTCACTCATTCTGGCACGATGTATAAATTAACGAAAGAAGAGCAAATCATCATCAACAACATAAAAATGCAGACAGAACAGCTAAATAAAAATAATGTCACAAGAACACGTGCATACTACCAATTTTACGTTCAATATCCGGAAATACATTGGGCACTACTTGGGCATATGGTATCACGTAACGGCGGTTGGAATATGACTGATTTAAGGGGAGATTTATATACGAAAATTTTATCAGAGAAAGAGCAAATCACATTTTTTTCTTTTTTAGAAAGAGGAAATTGGCTTATTTTTCAAGATGTCTATCCTCAATTTCTGCTTTATGAACAAAGTGTAAAAAGAACACAAAAGCTATTTCACCTTCTCCCTCACCTAAATGTTTCTACATTTATGGAAACGATGTGGAACGATTTTTGGAAAACAGGTAACAAAAAAACATTAGCAATTGCAACTATTATTAATGAACAAAACTACTTAGAAAAAAGAGTGATTCAAAATGTACACTTTAAAAAGACTGTACTAAATAGTATTGGATTTAAACTATTTGATTTCTTTCAGTTTAATCATATCCTGTTCCCATTCTACGCAAATAATAAGAAACAAAACGTATTACTATTTGGTGATACAATGAAACATTTCACTTCCTTACACGAACGGATCTTAATTGGAAAAAGGTTGTATTCATTATTATTTCGGGATACACATGTTTTATCTCAAGTAATAAGCTGGGCCCAACACCATCCTCATACAGGCTCAAGGAAAGATTACTGGCCTCATTTATTTTCAAGTGTGAATGAATCTTTTTCCCGTGAGTTTTATAAACGCCGAATAAAGAAATGCCAGTTGCGTAATGGCGCTTATCGTATATACAGTCCTGCACTCATCTACGCATGGCGAGATATAGAGCATGAAGAAGTTGACAGTGAAGATTGGTTTACGGACTGGCAAGTCGTAAATTACTTAGTGGATAAGGAGGAAAATATAAATGGACAAATTACAGAAGACTACTGTAAAACACTCGAAAAAATTGAACTTGCCATTCTTGCAAAGAAAAATCTTCTCCTTCGAGAAGACGAATAACCTTTTCGCATTAGTCATTACAATCTTACTCTCTTCTATTATCGGAACTTACTTAGATGCATTTTTTGTTGCAAAACAATTATATTCCTTTCCGGTTAGACCCTTTCCCTCCATATTTTCAGTTAACATCGGCTTTACTCTCTTTGTACTACCGATTTTAACAACGATTTTTATACAAATTTCAAAAAGATTATCTACAGTTTCTAGAATTCTTTTTATTATTTCAATCGGTATTTGTGCTAGCATTTTTGAACAGATTGCTGAAAGATTCGGTTTCTTTATTCATAGCTTAGATTGGAATCATACATATTCTTTATTTGGCTATATGATTTTCTTTTCTTTTATTTGGAAAGTATATGATTTCATACAAAAATAAAGAGATCCTTATAGATCTCTTTATTTTCAATCAATATTTTCTACATTTAAATACTTAGTTTCACAGTAATAGCCTTTGCCGCCAACATAAACTTTTTCTACTTTATTGTTGCTATTGGTTGCTAATTTAACTAATATTTCAGAAGGCGAGTGTAAAGAATAACCTTGTTCAAATACATAGACTTCTTTTTGCAAGTTGTGCTGTTCATAAAGGTAGCAAGCTAATGCACCATTTGAAGTTCCAGTCGCTGCTTCTTCATTGATGTCGTATAGTGGAGCAAAATTTCTGCATATAATTCGATTGTCATTAAAAGTATATAGATGCATTCCGACAACATTATAATACTTGCTAATTTCTTTAATTTTTTCAAAATTAGGTTGCAGTGTATGTAATCGTGTTTCGCTTTTTATAGGAATTAAAATATCTTTTAAGCCTGTGGAGACAATTTGAATTGGATATTTATCGTCTATAGCTTTCATGTCAAAACAGTCGATGAACTCGTTTGGAGATACAACATCATAAAATATCGGTTTGTTTTGTTCCATAAATATGATGTCATCTTTTATGGTAATAGTAAGAACACCACTGTTCGTTTCTATCGTATAGCGATTCTGGCAAAGTTTATTTAAATGCATCAGTATCACGAAAGAGCCAATTGTAGCGTGACCACATAAATCAACTTCTTCTTTTGGTGTAAAATACTCAAATTTATAATCAGCAATTTCAGATTCTGATATAAATGCGGTTTCCGCATAGCCCAGTTGTTTAGCTATTGCCATTTTTTGAGTTGTGGTCAATGTATTATTCTCAGTAAATACCACTCCTGCTTTATTTCCGCCTTTATGATCCTTGCTAAATGCACTTGCAACATAAACGGATATTTTCATAAGACACCTTCCTTCCTCACTTATAGTAAATTGTAGCATAGAAAACACTACGTATATATCTCATTGGATAAATTCACTATAAAGTAAGAGACAAACTATTTTTAGCATCTGCACTCTTAAAAAATAGTTTGTCTACAGTCTGAAAAATCCTTATAGATCTCTTCTTAAGCATACTCTTCGGTTATTACTAATGGTGCAAGAGTTTGAAGACTTTTTGAACGTAAACGATAGGCAACAATTTTCTTTTTATATTGCTTTATTACATCAATATGTTCTTCATGGCTATATAAAGAAAAGCTAATCTCTTTATTCCCTTTCTTCGTTTTAATCACGATTGGTGTTCCTTCCCCGTGCGGCGGAAAATAATGCTTATCTAAAAATAAAGCCTCATTAAATTCATGAATAACTTGTAGTTTCGTTTCTCCCTCTATATTTTTTCCATCTATCGATATAGAGGTATTCTCTTCCTCAAGTTTTTGATGCAATTCAAATTTACTAATAATTGATTCTACAACAGAAGTCGGCATACTAGAAACTAATACTTTAATAGCTCCAAAAACAAATAATGTAACTATAAACCATGTTGTCATTTTCATCATCTCCATTACATGTCAAAATATAAATTTCGTTCCAAACGGTATGAATATACTAATAAGTATTCCCGTAACAATCATCGTCACCGAACCGATTGTCGCTTCTCTCTCGCCTTCCTTCACGAGACGACTTACCCCGATAATATGTGATGCGCAGCCCATTCCCACGCCTTTTCCAATCGTACTTGTTATACGGAACAACTTAAGTACTGTTGGTCCAATCATAGCACCTGTTATTCCCGCAACAACTACAAAACTAGCAGTCATAGATGGAATGCCACCAATTTGCTCCGCTATTAAAATAGCAATAGGCATCGTTGCTAATTGTGGTAGGGTGGTTAGTATAAGTTCCTTATCTATATGTAACATTCCACCAATCACTACATTCATAGTCGTTAAAGCCAGTATACCTGTCACTACGCCGATTAGTATCGATAAAAAGTTTTTCATCAGTATCTTTCGCTCTTTAAATAGTGGTATCGCTAACGCTACGATTGCAGGACTCAATAGCCCTGTAAGAATGTCTCCCCCATTTCCCCTATACTCATGATGAGAAATACCAAAAATCATAAATAAACAAATCATAATTGTAGTAACTGTTAACACCGGTAACGTGAATGGAAACGTAAATTTTTTATATAACTTTGTCGCCAATAAATAAATTACTACTGTAATAATAATTAAAACCATTTGCATCTTGCACCTTGTCGATTTTATTTTTTGGATGTTACTACTAATTGACTTATATACCCTGAAACAATCAAAGTTACTACCGTACTTGCAACTACTAAAAGGAATATACTACTTCCCTTACTAAAAAGAAAAGACCCGTATTCCATCAGTCCTGTTGTCGAAGGGATTAAAAATAACGGTAAAAATACGATTAACTTTTCCGCACCTTCCTCAAACCACTTTAATGGTAAAATACGAATAGAAAGGAGTAGAAAAAGCATTAACATCCCTATTAAACTTCCTGGCATTGATAGATGGAATACCCCTTGAATCCACGTACCAACTAAGCTAAATACATATAGCACGCCTACTTGAAGTAAAAGCATCACGTACTTCATTTCTTTCCCTCATTTCAATATTACGCATTACTATTATGAAATTTCATTTAACGTTTTCGCAAATCTCGTCATTCCCAGCTGAATTTGTTCGACATTTACTCTCCCAAAAGTAAAACGAACATATTCACTTTTAGTACCTAAAACACTCCCCGGGACAAACGCTACACCATTTCGTATAGATTCACCTAATAAATGATATTCATCAAACGTTCCTTGCACTTTGCACCATAAATGTATTCCACCCTCTGGAACAAAGAATTCAACCTGGTCCCCTAATATTTCTTCAAGCTTTCTAATTAACGCATCTCTTCTTTCCTTCAATTGTCCACGGAGCATTGTAATATGTGCATGAAAATCTTCTGATTCTAAAAATTGATTTGCCACCCACTGCGTAAATACGCTATGGCCAAAATCAACTTGCTGCTTTGCATCCGCTAAACGTTCTATTACACGCATTGGGCCAATTACCCAGCCAATACGTAATCCTGATGCAACAATTTTTGATAATGAACTTATATAAAGAACATTGCCGTTTTGATCCATTGATTTTAATGTTGGATTCACCTCTCCATTAAATGAAGTTAAGCTATACGGATCATCTTCTACAATCGGTATACCAAATTCAGAAGACAGTTCTAAAATCTTTTTACGTCTTGCTAATGAAAGCACAGTTCCAGTTGGATTTTGATAATCCGGATTTAAAAATACCATACGAATACGATGCTTTTTATGCAAATCAATTAAGTCTTCTGGATTCATTCCATGCTGATCAACAGGTAAATGGAATATTTTTAAGCCAGCAGATTTAAACATCGGCAGTGAAAAACAATACGAAGGGTCCTCAATTGCAATCGCATCACCAGGTTTTAATAAGCATTGAACGATAAGATTAAGTGCCTGTTGTGCGCCTGATGTAATAAGGATAGAATTCGAATCTGCTTCAATTTGTTTATATTGCTGAACATGTGCCGCAATTGTTTTTCTCAACATTTCATTTCCAAGTGGATGGTCATAACCGAGGTTTTCCATAAATGTTTTCTCCGACAAAATTGTTCGGAATCTATCACTCGGAATTAATTCTGGTGACAATTCACCACTCGCTAAATTAATTAAGTCTTCTTTTTGTGTTTCCGTTCTAATTTGTTGAACGAGTGGTACGTTAGGTAAGAACGATCCATCCTCAACGTACCTACCCCAGTTCGGTATTCGTTTATGTGAAACACCCCATATGTCTGTATTCACCCGTGTTCCGCTTCCTTTTTGCCGTTCTACTACTCCAAGTGATTTTAATTCTTCATATGCAGCAACTATCGTACTCCGGTTCACTTGTAATTCTTTTGCTAACATACGCTCAGAAGGTAACTTGCTATCAGAAGGAAACTCACCCGAAGAAATACCCCTTTCAATATAATCTGCGATTTGTTTATATACAGGCGTCTTATCTGCACGATTTGGTTTCCATTCCATATAGTTGCCTCCTTTCAAAGCTAACTATCCTCAATTTATTACTAACAGTATTTACCGTAAAAATAGTATTAATTAGTCACATTTTCTCATCCTAAAATGGATATATTAAAATAGATCCGTTTCTGATTACTCGATAGCTTCTGAAATTCCAGCTTCATACTCTCGTTGCAGTTCTGTTACAAACTATCAAATTATTACCGCATACCATGTTACCCCTAGCAGTAGTACGAAAAGAAGGATAATATAAATAGTTGATAAGTTTTTCACATTTCTCTTTGTAGACTTGCCGTAATTCTCCTCCACATTCCGTGCAACTAGTACGGTTCCAAACAGTGATCCAATTACAATAATAACGACTAGTGGAATCGCAAAGCTCATAGTATTTTCACCTCTCTAAGGCCAGTCTATTTTCATTAAGAACTTCCTCTTTAAAACGTTAATAACATACTACCTTTCTTCTCTTATCATAATGGATGTTTGCCAAAAACGGACCAACCACTTTCATGTTTTTTTGCTCATCCACTTTAAAAATAAAAAGCAACTGAACACTTATGATCAGTTGCTTTTTTGCAGGATTATTTATGCTAATTTTCATTTGAAATTAATTTGATTTAAAAGTTTAGCCTCTTCATAATGAAACATCGATTGAGATAACTCAAAAATTGTTCCATTTACAAGATACACTGTTTTTTAATAAGAAGCGACGTATTTTATCGCTTCTTACTCTCATCATCTTTAATCTCTTATTAATGACTTATTCGCTCTTATAACTTCTTGATACAGCAATGGTGACCACTTTTCATTTATGTAGTCTTGAATGATCCAACCTACTCTTGTAGGACTCTTTTGTTTTATATAGTTTGCAATTTCAGGATTTATATAAGAGGCATAGTAATATGGGCTATTCCATGCTGTACCACCAGAAGACAAGCTTGCAAAATTAATATATAGATGATGTAAATCCTCACTATTATTCATCGTTTCATTGATCGTATCTTTAATAGATTTTACTTTCTCATCATAACCCACTTTATATTTATCTTGTACCGTTACATTTACGTTGTGATTTACAGTTGTCGTAAACGTCTCATTATCTGGCCAATAAAAATTATTATATCCTCCAGATTCATTACTACCGCCATATCTTTTTAGTAGTACAATTTTCCCACGAGCATCTCCAAGTTTTATATTTCCTTCTGTTTTTAAAAAGATAGGATCAACAAAATAATTTTTTTCAAACGTATTACTAAAGGAACCTTCTGCTCCTTTCATATCCTCATACTCTTTTTTTAAAGACATAATAATTGTTTCACTCGGGTTATCTTTTAAAAATTGTTTCGCTTCGTTTACGAATTCGTGTAGGGTTACATAAAGATATAATGGCCCATGATGAAGAACTATCGTATTATCATCTGTTAAACGTCCTCTTATATCAAAGATACGAGCTCCATGATCCATTTGGTAACGAAAATCATATTCTTGCGTCATTCCCCATACTTGCTTAATTGGATTTTGTAATTTGAACGTACCACTATCATGTGTTCCCGGAATTGAAATTCGTGCCAATGGGATGTTATCAGGTATAGGTTGCATCCATTTTGACCAATTTTCAAGCTCATTAACAGAGCTAGCTGCAACGACCCGCTTATCATGTGAAGCAAATAAAGATGTGCTAAATATCATAATGCATATGAATAATTTCAAAATAAAATTATTATTGCTCACTACTATTCCTCCTTTTTCTGTTTTATATCAAACTTATTGAATATAATATAATCTAGTGAGTAAAAAATGAATATCATTTCATAAGTATGAAATATTGCATAGAAATAAAGTTAAAAAACATTCATATATCCTGAATTAGAAAAATTTAAAGGAACTTCATCTGAAGCTCCTTTCGTTTACTTTATATTCAATACATATGAACCATCTTTATTCTCATACTTATAGACGTATAAATAATATTTACCTGGCTTTGCATTATAAGTTCCTTTCACTACATTTCCTTCATTTTCACCATATGCTACATAGTTGTTTAAATCTGATTCATGATGAAGTACCCATGTCATTCCAATGTTTTGTTCATTTAATAAAGAAATATTAATATTTTCTGGTGAGTCAATTTGGAAAGTAAATACATCCACCTTATCACGATTATCTAGTTTTCCTTTCATTGGTGTATGAAAGGAGACTTTATTTGCCTGTATACGTTCATTATTTGGTTCATTTTCTGTTACTTGTAACTCATTCCCACCGTTCGTTTCTCTTCGTTCATACCCTAAATCTACTAGTATAGACTTCAAATCTGGTAAAACACCAATTTTATCTGAATATGGATCTTTAGATTTTGTTCCTGTGCTCTGGTTGCTTAATATTGCTCTTAGTTCACTCGGTCTATATGGTTGTCCTAAATTTTCTTTCACAATGCTTTGTACTAAAGTCGCTGCTCCGGCAATAATAGGCGACGCACTCGACGTGCCACTAAAGCTAGGTGTATAAAGATTTATAGCACTTCGACTTTGCTCAGCTGTAGTTGTATCTACGTTTTCTCCCCAACCGTACACATCAATACGGCTTCCATAATTCGAAAACCACATACGCTCATGAGGGAAAGATGAAGAGCCCGCTCCTACCATAATTGCACCTGAATCTTTAAAATCTTTACTATTACGATTTAAAATTTGTTTACCATTTCTATCTTTAAATTGATCTAAATCATTCCAACCATTTGCTCCAGCTTCTATAATGACAACACCTTTATCTGTACCAGCACGAATTGCATCAAAGATATCTGGTTGTACCTCAACAGGTAAATATTTATCACCATATCCATCAAAGGAAGCTTGTGCCTCTAATAATAAAACATCCCCAGCTTCTAACTGATTCACAGCACTTAATATTGCATCAGCTGTATTATACTGTCCGTTATCTCTTATTTGAGAGATCACCTTTGCTTTCGCTTTTGGCGCAATCCCAATATTCCCAACTTCATTGTCCTCAGAGGATACAATTCCTAGTACAGACGTCCCATGACCGACATGTTGATCTATATTTATTCCAGACATTAATTCAATATTTTGATGTACTAAATCCTCATGATTTAATAACCATCCATATTCCATATCAACAAAAGTTATACCATTTCCTTTACCGCCTTGAACTTCCCAGGCGAAGGGCGCATTAATACCGTATGGTGCTGCTTCTAAATAACCTTGTTGTTTAAATCTAGGATTGTTATTAGGACTAAGAGATACACTTGATGGTCGCACTTCTGGTGGCGTTATTTTTTCTTGCTTCTTCATATACACATCTTCTATTAAAGAAGATTTCTTTAACCTATCTACTAGTTCTTCTTTCTGCTCACCATTTTGCATTTGAAGAATATAGTAGTTTAATAAATTTGTAGATACATTATTGGGTGCTTTCACTTCAAGGTCTTCTATTTCCTCTGGACTTACAGATGTGAATAAACGCGTGAATGTTACATCTGGATATTCTACCAAAAGATCTTCTAGTACTTTGTCGTTCGTTTGAGATTGTATTTGTTTTTCAATACCATCTTCATATGGAAATTTCAAATCCGCTTTAAATTTTACAATGATTTGCTTATCTGTTTCTTGATCTATTCCTAATTTACTCTGCTGCTCTATAGAATCAGCATGTACACTATTGATAGTGCCTCCTGTTCCTAAAAGTGTTGTAATGATTACAGTTGACGCACACATTTTTCGAAATATTTTCATTACTTCAATCCTCCTATTAACAACAATTAATCATTATATTAATTTATAGTGATTTTATTTATATAACATATTCCCTTTCTACTAAATAGATTATAGTAATCAGCAATATGAACTTCAATGTATTTTCATATGCAATATTTCATATTAGAACTCTACAATACATGAATAAGAAACTTATAATGATTATTTATTTTATATGTGCTAATATACTTACATTAATATATTAAGTATATAAATATCCAAAACTAGATTACTGAACAGCTTCACCTTAATTTTTTCTTAGGAGGATTTACAATGAAATTATTAAAAATAAAACATATAATCCCTTTATCTGCGGCTGCAATTACATTCGTATGTAGTCAAAGTACAGCTGAGGCTTCTACCATTCATACAGTAAAAAAGAATGATACACTTTGGGGCATTAGTAAACAATACGACGTTTCAATACAATCCATTAAACAGGCTAACCATAAAGGAAACGATCAAACTTTCATTGGCGAACAGTTACATATTCCAGGTTCCGTCAACTCAAATGAAATCACTGTTCACCAAAACGCCAAACCTGCGAACATTTCTGAGCAAATTATTTATCAAGTACAACCGGGAGATTCATTGGAAACGATAGCAAAGCGTTACAATGTTACCGTTCAATCTATAAAACAAATTAACAATACAGTGGGAAACAAGCTCTATGCAGGACAACATTTGAAAATCAACTCAAGCATTTCAGAAAAAGAAAAAGACTTAATGGCACGCTTAGTTACCGCTGAAGCAGGTGGAGAATCATATAAAGGAAAAGTGGCTGTAGCAAAAGTTATCCTAAACCGTGTAAATGCAAACGGGTTTCCAAATACAATAACAGGCGTTATTTATGAACCTATTACATATGGATATGCATTTACTCCTGTTACAGATGGAAGAATTAATCATCCTGCAAGCCCAGAAGCAAAAATGGCAGTAGATGAGGCTATCTCCACAAATGGAATACATTCTGATTGGCTTTATTTCTACAATCCAAAAACATCAACAGACAAATGGATTACGACACGTCAAACAGTAGCAGTAATTGGTAACCACGTCTTCGCTAAATAACATTTAAAATCATTAACAGACCTCTTCACTTAAAAGGTCTGTTTTTTTATATGTAAGATTTTATTAATCATATGACATAGTGATCTTTTAAAACTATCTCTTCTTTCAAATAAAAAATTTGTATTTACTCCACCACTCTGAAAAATTAAGAAAGCATCAAGTTCAAAAACTCCCTCTTTATTCATAAAAGCTATTTCTTAACTTCATAAAATTGTTATACACTAGAAAAATAAAAAACAAACTATTCGTTAGCGGGTGAAAGAATATGTATGATGTTACAATTATCGGCGCTGGAGTAAGTAGCATTTTTATGGCTTATTTACTAGCTAACAGTAACAAAAAAGTTTTAATTCTGGATAAAGGGAAAGCGCTAGAAGATCGCCATTGTCCTTTAGACGAAGGAAAAGTGTGTACTTGTACTACATGTGATAAATATTTTGGGTTTGCTGGTTTAGGAAAATCTGAAGGGAAATTTAATTATACAAACGGATTTGGCGGAGAACTTGAGCAAAAAGTCGGCAAAGAAGGCTTTAAACAACTTATGGCTGAAGTAGATGAAATTCTATGTCAGTTCGGAGGAAGCTCTGTTTCAAAATATTCTACAGAAAATCCAACTCTCAATAAAAGGGCTGAAGCTTGTGGTTTGCAAATGCTAACAACAGAAGTACGGCATCTTGGTACTACACTTTCAAGTGACATTTTTCAGCAACTCTATGAATTTTTACTTACGAAAATAAATATACAATTTCATATAGATGTGCAACATATTATGAAACAGAAAGATCATTTTACAATAGAGATAAATGAAGAAACAGTTCAATCTAAACAACTAGTATTTGCAACTGGGCGTTCCGGAGCAAACTGGTTAAAAAAAATGTGTACTTCTCTAAATATTTCTCAAGAACAAACTCGTGTAGATTTAGGTATTAGAGTAGAGATGAAAGAACACCAATTACGCTCTATATTAAAAGATACATTCGAGACGAAACTTTCTTATGAGCAGGAAGATTTCACAGCAACTACGTACTGTATGAATCCAAAAGGACGCATCATTAGAAAGTACGAAGAAGGTTTAGTTATGCCTGACGGTCAAAATTTTCGAGAGAAAGGAACTGGCACACCTAACTTAAATTTCACTTTATTTATCCCGCGCTATTTTCCAACTCTCAAAGAAGCAAATCTGTATGCAAGCTCAATTATTAAAAACATTAACCAAGGACGAGAGCGAATTGTTATACAGCGCTTAGAGGACTTACTAAAAAAAGAACCTACAACAGCGAACAACATGAAACATAACCGTATACAGCCTACACTACAAGGAGATTATGGAGATTTGAATACAGAAATTCCTCCGTTATATATTGAAGGACTTAAAGAATTTTTGTTACGCTTAGAACAATTTATCCAAGAACCGATCGATACAGATACTTTATTATATGGAATTGACGGAAAGTTTTATACTCCTACGATAAAACTCAATAACCATTTTGAAACAAGTATACATGGGCTATTTTTAGTCGGAGATTGTTCAGGCGTCACTCATTCATTATCTCAAGCTGCTGCAAGTGGGTTGTATGTTGGAAAATATTTATCTATGGTTTAAATTCTTTTAAGATACCAATTAAATATTTTAAATTTCACAACGCTTTATTTATGTACCTTATCCTTCCCCCCTAACGACTACCCCGTAAAAAATCGGGATTTTACGAGATACATATGTAACATAACTATGTATGTAAAACGATTGACATTCAATTCTAATAAATTGAATGTCAATCGTTTTACAAGCCTCTATTCATTTCTACTTTCATTTGTTCGATATTTTGTAACATCATCATAGTGTTTAATATGTTAGGATGTCTATAAGTATTTTTTACTACAACTATGACTTTTTCTGCTCTGTTCTAAAAAATAGATTTATACTTTAAAATTTCCCATTGTACGTATATGAATACTTCATATTATTACCTTTAGAAACCATTGGCTAAATGGTTCAGCATACTATAATAGTTATAAAAATATAATATATAACACAAGTTAAATAAATTACAAAAAAAGGAGTAAAAATGAAAAATAAAATCAATTTACAAATGCAAAATATAAGCTTTGTTTTAATAATTGCTTTAGCAGTATGGTTAAAAACATATCTTATTACAAAATTCAGTTTTGATTTAAAAATTGAATCTTCTACACAAGAGCTTATTTTGTTTATTAGCCCTCTCGCTGCATCATTAGCTTTTGTCGGATTCGCATTATTTACAACCGGTGAAAAGCGAAATTATATCGCGCTATGTATTAATTTCTTATTAACAATTGTACTTGTTGGGAATGTAATGTTCTATGATTTTTATAGTGATTTCGTTACGTTACCAGTACTTGGACAAACATCAAACTTTGGCCAATTAGGCGGTAGTATTATAGAAATATTGAACTACAAAATTATACTCGCATTCGCAGATATTATTTTCTTCTTTATTTTATTAAAGAAGAAGGCACTAGTCTTCCAAACGGGGCGCGTAACTCATTCGGCACGCTTGTTATATTTTCTCTTAACGATTGGTGTATTTTTTGCAAATCTACATCTTGCAGAAAAAGAGCGACCTGAATTACTAACGAGATCATTCGACCGAGTCATGCTTGTTAAAAATTTAGGACTATACACGCATCAAGTATATGATTTAACACTACAAGTAAAAGCAGGATCACAAAAGGCACTTGCTGATAGTAGTAAATTACAAGAAACAGAAAACTACGTGAATGCAAACGAAAGTGAGCCGAATCCTAACATGTTTGGTGTAGCGAAAGGAAAAAACGTAATTGTTGTTACTCTTGAATCCTTACAAACCTTTTTAATAGGCGCAACAGTTAACGGACAAGAAGTTACACCATTTTTGAATGAATTCATAAATGAAAGCTATTACTTTGATAACTTTTTCCACCAAACTGGGCAAGGAAAAACATCCGATTCTGAATTTCTAATTGATACGTCGTTATATCCATTAAATCGAGGAGCTGTATTTTTCACACACGGTAACAATGATTATACTGCGACTCCAGAAATTTTACGTCAGCAAGGTTATTTCACTTCTGTATTCCATGCGAATAACGCAACATTTTGGAATCGTAATATCATGTACTCTGCTCTCGGTTATGATCGTTACTATAATGAACTTGATTACAAAATCACGCCTGAAACAAATTTAAATTGGGGCTTAAAAGATATCGAGTACTTTGATCAATCAGTAGATATATTAAAAACTATTGATCAACCATTTTACGCTCGTTTCCTTACTTTAACGAACCATTATCCATTTACGTATGATGAAGATACTAAATTCATTGAACCATATAACTCTGGTAATGGCGTATTTGATCGTTATATCGTAACAGCACGTTACTTAGACGAATCAATTAAAAAATTTATTGAGCGTTTAAAAGCCGAGGGAATGTATGATGATTTTATTATTGTATTATACGGTGATCATTATGGCATTTCTGAAAAACATAATCGTGCAATGGCACAGTTTTTAGAAAAAGATCAAATAACAGAATTTGATACTTTAAATTTACAACGTACACCTTTATATATTCATGTTCCTGGACAAACAGAAGGTGAAACGATTTCAAAGCCTACGGGACAAATCGATATGAAACCTACTATTCTCAATTTATTAGGGATTGATACTACGAACGATATTCGTTTTGGTCATGATATGTTTTCAGATAAATATACCGGTTTTGTCGTTTTACGTGATGGTAGCTTCATTACAGACAAATACGCATACAAAAACAACACTTTCTATGACCGCATAACAGGTGAAATTGTAGATTTACCAAAAAAAGAAGCTCAAGCACTCATTAACCGTGCACAAAATGAATTACGAATGTCTGACAAAATTATTGAAGGCGATTTATTACGTTTCTCAGAAAGTAATAAAATTAAAACTGGTGAAGTACAAACTAAAATTAAAGAGACTGAAAAATAATCTTAATATGAAAAGGGAGCAACTCGTTACAGTTGCTCCCTTTTACTCTCTTATAACATGTGATGCAATTTCACATAAAAAATCTTATATATTTTACTTTTATTCTGCACTTGTTTCTAAAATTACATCTGTATAAGTATGATCATCACCCATATGTAAAATTACTTCACATTGACGTAATCTCAATTCAAAGAGCATGATAGAATCATGATAAACTTCAGGGTTTGATTTCATTTTATGTAACATTTCTTGTTTTTCTTGTATTTCGAATTGCATATTTTCTACAGCTTGTTTCAAGGAGTTAAATGGATTCCTAAAGAATATATGAATATCTCGCTCTTGTGTGTTTTCGAATAGCTCAAATTGCAAGAAAAATTTCTTCATAATAGAATCCGTTACCTCGGTATAATCTTCATTTTCTACATACTGTTTGTATTTGTTATATAGCATAGTTTTGTTTTTCGGAAGAACTCCAAATAATTTACCGGCACTTTTCAATAAAAATTGTGCTGGCGTAAATCGACGTAAAATATTTACTTCATCCATTTGTATGCTATTCGTCATTCTGTCAGTATCTCTGCGCCAGTCATCAAGCACTTTAAAGTCACATTCTAACTGTATTCGATTTTCTCCAAATAAAGATTTAAGTCCTTCACTAAGTTCTTCTAAGTACGATTGACTTTGAAGGAGCTCATTATGAGAAGTGGCAATCCAATTTTGCATAGAAAGAGCAAGATGAGGTAATACAGTTTGTTCTAAATATTTATGCACTCTTTCGTTCATTGCTTTATTTAGTTCTGTATCCATGTGACCGAAATCACTGTCTTCACTCATTAAATCAGAACAACTCTGTAATATCTTCGGTATATTTTCAGTAAGTTCGTTCGTAATTTCCATTTTCATTGTACGATATGACTGTGTAATGAAATGAATTTTTTCCCTCTCAAATGCAGTAAGGTTATTCATGCTACCGTTTAGTTTCACTAGCATATCTTCATTCCATTTAATAGCATCCACGAGATTGTTTTCTTTTTCAACACGTTTATTTAAAAGATATGTAATTGTTTTTCGGATGAAGAACAATAGCTTTTCAGTACGTTCTCCATCAATATTTTTATGATTAAAGTTAAAATGAATAAACTCAGTTAACTCATTTAATTGTTGACTACTTGTATATAACGAAGAATAAGGAAAAATTCTCGCTTGCGGGAAATATGTGTTTATTCTCGCTGCCGTATCTTGTAATACTCTTTTCACTTCTGCTTCACTGTAAATGTTATCGATTTTATTTAATAAGAAATGAATTTGTAAATTTGGTGTATGTTCTTGAATGCTTAATAAAATATCACGCTCTTTATCAGTAAACGGTGAATCCGCATTCAATACAAACAATAATTCATCCACAGAATTTAGATATTCAAATACTTCATCCCTAGTGTCATTATTCCTATTAAATCCAGGTGTAACTACAAATGTAAGTTTATTTTCATTTAAAAATCTACATGGTAATTTAAATTCAACACATGCTCTATCTCTATACGTTTGATGGTGCTGAGACATCATATTATGATAATCAGAGATATCTTCCGTTGTTGTAATTGCAGCGTCTGTTATGGCGTTAATTTCTGTATGAGCATCATTTTTTAAAACTACTACATTTGAAATTGATTTTTCTACTATATTTTCTCCTAATATAGAGTTAATAAATGTAGTTTTTCCGTTACCTGAAGTTCCCGTTACTAAAATACGATTTGTTCTTAAATCCGCAAGTTCGTCAACTAACCATCTAAATCGGTGACCTATTTCTATATTGTGCTTTTGTGCCCACTGTGTAATAGATTCAAAAAGATGTAGACTGTACTCTAAAGCATTCACATGATTCATAGAATATGACAGTAGGTTTTCCGCATGTTTTATATTTGATGAATCTATTTGGGTAGGAAAAATTTCATCCCATGCCAATACAGCTGCTGATGGAAATACAGCATAAGACGGATTGACTACTTTTAACCAATTTGTTAAAAGACTTGGAATGATATCGTGTAATTGTCTAAGCGTATATTTCCCTTGAATTAATGCAAAGTATGTTTCTTCGTAAAGAGAAGAAATTTTGTCCCATATATCGGAAGACTCTATTTCAATATGTAAGAAAAATTCATTTATTGTGTTAAGCCACAATAAGTAATTTTGTTCATTTTTATAACTGTTCCAAAGTGATGAAACCATTTGCGTAAATTGTACTTGATCTACATTATTTAATGTAACTAATGCATCATAAAAATAATCTGGTGAAATATGTTTAGTAAATCCTTTATCGATATATCCTTTTAACACCTCAAACCACGGATAAGACTCTGTTCGAATTAACTCATTCACAGCAAGCTCTACTGCACTATCAAAATCTTGTTGTTCCTCATAAAAAGAACGGGCAATTTTTGTAACATTCGGATAGTCTGGATTTAAAGAAACTGCTTCTTTAATAACAGCGAAAGCTGAATCAAAATTATTTTGCTCTATGTAAAGAGAAAGTAATTGTAGTCTAATTTCAGTCATCAATATTTTATTATCAGTAGTAATGGAAGTGTATACATTTTCAGCAATTGATAATTGATTCAGTTCGAAATACGCATCCGCAATATTTTTTTGTGCCCACGGTGCTAATTCATTACTAACCTTCTCCCATTTAAAAATAGCTGCTTCAAAATCTTGATGGCGATAATAAAATTCACCTTGCGCAAAACGAATATAAGATCCATCAGAAACCTCATTTTTTTCTTCGTTTACATAAGCTTCTCCAAGTACGTCAAGAGGTGATTTTGTTACATTCTCCATTAGAAATGTTTCATAATACATCTTTTTTATTAATTGTTTTTCTATTCTCATCTTTTCCCCCACTATATCTTGAAAATACATTTTTAAGATATGTCAACACTTTATTTATGTATGCTTTTTATCTTAACAAAGAATATCTTTTGGAAAATTTCATTTTCCTTTCATTTTTCAAGTTAGATTGAATTTTCATGAGAAAAGTTTCAGTTTTTTTTCAATTACCTTTCAGTTATGAAACAGCATTAAATGTTTCTAATAACATAATAACACTATAATATTCCACATTATATTATCAGGAAAACCCTATATGAAACATATTATAAAAACAATTTATAACGAATATATATGCAAAAATCACTTCACCTAACATAAAAGAGTTCATCACATAGTGCTTGCTTGATAGACATATATACTAAGTTTCTTCAGAATTTCACATACACCATGATAATTTAAACAACAACAATAGTGAGCAGCTATTCATACAATATCTTTCTCGAATTGTTTTCCTTTAGAACACTTCAGTAGTTACGTAATTAAATTCCATTAACCTCTATAAATAACTAGTCCAAAAAAAATCTATATGCATATCATGTTATAGTAAAGAATTCAGGAAATCGTAAAAGGAGGCATTTTCATGTTTGAAGATAAATCTAAAATAAACTACCCGTATGAATTTACTGAAACTACAACAATCCCGCTAAAAAACCCTATCAATAAAAATTTCAAAAACGGCTCTGGTACACATACTTTCCCAATTAAGAAGCATTATAAAGAGCAGGTGCTATATACGGAAAAAATTAATAATAATAAAAATAAATAAGCGTATAGGCTCTTATAACAATTAATCAAATAAGAATCTATATTAGACCTTGCATAGTTATAGGTAATATATAAGGCTTTCTTATACAACTCATGTACTTTTAAAAAGTGCTGATATACAGCGCTTTTTTATACATAGATAATAGAAGAACAAAAAAGGTATGGATATTTTCCACACCTTTTTTGTTCTTTACTATTTATAAATAAATTCCACCTTCACTGCTCCTTAGCCAATGCTCCTAGCAGCAAAATTCTACTTGTTGGAGTCATTGAAGAAAGGAGTAAATTTATGATAAATCCCAAAGCTAAAGAAGCATCCAAGAATGATATAAACCATTATTGCTCTATTATATATATTCAAAAATGTACCAAACATTGTTTCAAAGCTGCTTAGTTTTCATAAAATATTTTTTGTTTCCGTTGGAACGGATAGGCTTTAATCTCATCTGTATCTAAATTTTCATGAAATAAATGAATAGCTATAATTTGTCTACAATCGTAAGTATGATAATAATATGTTCCGGACTCCATACACATTACACTTGTATATATGGTATTATCTAATGCACCTTCTTCTGTTATTACTCCACCTTTAGGTACCTCGCAATTTGATAAGATATGAAAAAGGGCGGATACTCCCTCTTCTTCACTATCTATACCTTGAATGTTTTGTTTGCCATATGCTGCCCGCACAAACCTCGATGGCGGGGTGAAATCCCCTGGAAGTCCCATTGAGCCTGAGCCCTGGCCAAAAGCACTTAATGGTAAATTACTCCATTCTGTTGGCGCGAATGGCTGCGATTTAAGGCCAATATATTGTCTTAAATTTTGCAAATGCCAATTAAACTCCGGACTATTCGTCATCACTCCTAGTGGGTTATCATACATCTTTAATCCTTCATTTGTCGGCTCCAGTACAATGCAATCTCCCCATTTATCCGCTAAGATCCAATGTAGCGGTGGCGTAAGTCCTAAATCCGGTAATGGTATATCCAAAAAGGTAATGCTATCTACAGATTTCTTTAACTCTTTGACAGAATTGAATTGTGTAAGACTCCAAGCTACAAAATCAAATGGAGCTAAATTCGTTTTAATGTCATCTATGCTTTGACTATAAGTAGCGAATCCTGGAAAATAGAGTGTTGCACATGTCATACCTGCTTCATTTACTCCGTCCGCCATAATGATCCTTCCTTGATGATTAATTCCCATTCCGACCGTAGCATGTTTCGTATGAATGATTTCACCAGTTATATTATTCCACTGGTAATGCCGAGGAATGATTATTACTTCTTGATTCATATCTAATGTGAAATCCATCGTTCTTGCAAAAAGATGCTGACCGTTTTTTGTCTCTAATGTCAAACTAGTACACATAAAGAACACCCCATTTTATGGTTTTATCTACACTTTACATAATTCTGATAAGTCTGTAAATTAAAAACCTCTTTCCTTACAAACAAATTAAGAACGTACATATAAATTACAAATAGGTTGAGGTTATCTCTAGTTTATAAATTTTTAAAATATAGTTGCAAAAGAATTATATGAAAAAGGAGCGAATTGTTACTATCGCTCCTTTTTATTTCTTGCTATATTTTATTAAAATAACCAGAGACCATTTTCTCTATGAACAGTATCTGTGGTCGAGGAAAAATTACCTTTACTACTTTCCTTTGATTTAATCGACTTTTCAGTGTTAGTAAAGATATTTTTTACATTACATTTTATTCCATTTATGTTGTTATGTTTCATAAAAAATAAGACAAAACTATGTTTTGCTTTTTTATAAATTAACAATAAGCATTTATAAATCAATCTAATAATTTATCAAAATCATACTACTATAGCTTATTACTAAATATTTATTTTAAAGTTCTTTTATATTGGGGCAAACTCTCTAGTACCTGATATTTATGAATATACATAATTTTTATATTAAAATTAATCTCTAATTTTTTTCTTAGCAACTCTGACTTAAGCGGAAAACGCTCTGCAACAATACAAGCAATTTTACTTTTGTCAGTATCATTTATTTCGGCAACCTTAGTTACAATTTTTATTATTTCTTGTTCTGAAACTTTTCCTAATTTTACCTGGATATAAAGTTTCTCTTGCTCATTTTCTCCAATCACATCAATCTTATATTCTTTATCATATAAATCGGAAGCCAATTCAACAGAATAATTTAAACCTTTAAAGTATTGCATAGCTGCAATCTCAGAAAGTTGTCCCTTTGCAACTTGAAATGTATTAAGTACTTTAGATAACTCCTTTTGTTTAGCAGTTACTCCATCTGGATGAGACTCATTTATTATCCCACCCTCAAATTTTGCGGAATATATATTTATCCAAAAAAAACCTTCTGGATTAGAAATTATTGTATCTATAATTTCATCAATCAATTTTTCCTTAATTTCCACTTCAATCTCCTTTGTGATTAAAAGAGTACATATTTCCTCAGAGTTATCCTTCATGAAATGGATATGTAATTCCCCTATACTTTGTTCCTCGTAATATAGGTTATATTCTTCACTAGTATTTGTTCTTATTCCCCTACGAAACTTAAAATTCCCCATTACAAAACCCCCACCGCTAGAATTAGATTACAGTAGTCTATATTTACCTCTTCACTTGCGTTCCTCTTTTTTATCCCACATGTAATCATTAGTGTTTTTAATACATTATCCAATTATTCATTTAGGAATTTTCTTGAAAGTACCATCTTCGTTATTTAAGAAGCTTATTACCTTATCCGGTGGAACATAAATATCTTCGAATTTAAAATTATACTCACTCCAAATATGAGTCAGAAGACGTGCATATACTTCCTGTGACCACTCGCCAAATATATTGCCAGAGGGCTGGATTACTTGGATTATCCTTTCATTTTCAGATTCAATGGTCATATATCTAGGTGAATAAAGTGCTAGATATTGTTTATAACGCATTTTTGCATATATCTCTTTTAACTGTATATGATCAAGGGTTTCCCTCTTATATTGATCAAAATAATCTTTTCCAAATTCCCCTTGCACACCTGAATCCTCAATACAAACTATAAAACCAATATCATTCATTTTCATGCCAAAAACAGTTTGAATATAACTGTCAAAGTAATCAAAATTGGATTCATCTTTATATTCATACATTCTAAATATAAAAATTGAATAAGGTTTTACAGGAGAAAATTCCGTTGGGATTCTAATACCTTGTAATAAATAATGTAACATCTTGAATTTCCCCATAGCTTCAGGAGTCATAATCTTTCCTGCACTAGGATCTTTTCTATCCTTATCCAAACTCAATTCTTTAAAGAAGAGACCGTATAGAATTTTAGCAGCCCAGTAAAATATTTTATCTTCATTTAACTGTATAAACGAATCAAAGCCTCCATCCACTGCATTAGATATTTCTATTTCCACTTGAGACAAATGTTCGTTATTACATGTGTTACAACAAGGAATTTTTAGCATCCTATATGGGATTTTTGTTCCATTAAGCAAAGTAATTGTTTGGTTCCAAAGATCAAATTTTCTTTGTAACCACTTTGGAAATATATGTTCCTCTGTATTTTCAGTAAGCTCATCCCCACATAAAAAACAATGATTTGGTGAAAGAAGCCTATTCATTATCAGTCACATCCTTTTTTTCAAAGTATGTTTCTTTTATTATTGGTGTCCAAATTTTTTCTAATTGAACTGTTTCTACTCCAGCTTCATCCAAAATATTATACAGTTCAGATATTTTATGAATACTTTGTTTCCTATGTTTCATTTCCCCAAACTTTTCTAATTCTCTTTGATGACTATAAGTAAAAATCATTTGTCTTTTAGCTCTTGACATTGCAACAAAAAATGATTTTGTATCTTCTTCTTGTTGTTGACTAAAACTCCAAAAAGCTTCATCTTCAACTCCTATAAAAAATACAGTATCGTACTCTAGACCTTTACTCTTATGAATAGTCATTATTGGTAGACTTTTTTCTCCCTTAAAAGCAATAATAGCCTCTTTCCAAACTTTATATTCTCTATATTCTTTCCACATTAATTGAGCAAACTTATTTATTACTTTATTTTAATTCTATATTAGAACCACCTACTCAATAAGCATGTAGGTGGTTCTTGCATTTCTAAGACCAAAATTAAACAACTTTGTTCTCTTTGCTCAAAACAATATTAACTTAATTTTTCTAAAGCTAATCTCTAAATCTTTTATTGGGACTTATCACCTGCAGCATTTTTTGTGGTGTATATTGAATACCTACAGAATCACAAATACGTTGTTGATCCTTAAAGGTGGTTTTAAACATATATAAATATTTCACCACCATACGTCGTAATATATCTTGTGCCATTTTATTCCCAGATAAAGCATTATATAATTGGGCAATTTCGTGATAAGGATACTGATGATAATGTTCTAATTTTATTCCTACATTAATTAAATTAACTGATGTACTTCTCATTTCTTCATATACTCTTTTAAAGATTTCATCTAAATTTCTTGATCCTACAGCGGTACTCACTTTGTTTATAGATGAATATGTAATAGCCTGCGCTAACATAAACAAGAATTTTTTAGCTTCACTCTCTACTTTCTCCCTATCATAATAGCCTTTCTCTTCTGCCAACGAACATAGGAATTTTACAATATAATCCTTGTCTTCTTTAAATCTTTCCAAGAATGCATTATTTGTTCTTAATGCCACAGCATATGCCTCAATGCACAATTCTATTTTTTCCTGTGCTTTTATTGAGCCATAGTAATTTTTCAAGATTTGACCGACAATTTCAAGCATCTTCAATGATTTATTAAATTCAGAAATGGTTTGTATTTCACTTCCAACTTCCACTTCACTTGAACTCAACTCATTTTTCTGAACTTTCAACTCTCTTTCATATTCATCTTTCTGTTCATGAACTTTTTTCCTATTCTCATTTACATCTATATTCTCAATAACTAACTGAGGAATTTCATCTAGTAAATTATTAAACACATCAATATCCGACTCTAATTTTAAAATTGGTACATCCTCAAAAAGAGATTTCGTTACATTAATTACTTGTGAAATAATAAAATTATCTTTAGATAAATGAGTTAAGAACATCAAAATATGAGCATAGTCAGATGAATGTAGATTGAAACACATTTTTGAAATCGTATTTCTCACTTCTTCTTCACCTATATGTCTAGCTAAGTACTGTCCTACAAAATAATAATATATATAAGAATATGCAAAAACATAACCCTCACCAGATCGCTGTAAAATAAGCGCATTGCAGATTTTATTTTTATATTTAGCGAATTCAAATTGACTACTAAATTGTAAAGCATATTCTTCTGTATATAACTTATGAAACTTATACCATTCTTCTTCTGTCATTACCTGTTTTTCATTTTTATAAAAATTATAAGCCAATTCTGTTAAATAATTATACATAGCATCTGTTTCTTCATTTGTAACTTGAATCTTTGTCAATGCCTGTTTTATTAATAATTCATAATAATACCCATTTGTACTACGATCTAAATTATGAGGTGTACTACTTTCAAAAGCCTGTAAAATTATAAGTAAATACAGCGGAAATGTAGGCACATAGTTTTGCCCAATGACTGAATCCACGGATCTTTCTAATTGATCTTTAATTACTATAAGTTTACTCTCATCTATAGTAGATTCTTGTCCTAACAATATCCACTTTTCAATAAGTTCGGCTCTTTTCACATGGCCAAATTCTTGAATTTCAAATTGGCGTACTTTATGCTGTTCATGATTTGAAAGAATCAATAATAATTCTCTCATATTTGAAATTTCATCTGCCATTATTATTATCTTCCCAAACCATTTAGCCGCTTCTTCAAAAAATAAAGATTTAAATTTTGCATTTAGGATACATTTATGCCAATCATCAATTATTAACACCCTGTCCTTTTTATCAAGCTGAACATATTGATCATTGGTTCCTTCTCCATAAATTTGTTTAGTTGTACTTTTAATTAATTTGTCAATTCCTTTAATGTGATCTCCTTTTATCTTTGTCCCCTCAATATAGATTGGCTTTTTTCCTATATTAAAAAAGTGGGTAAATAATTGCTTACTTAATGCTGTTTTTCCAGATTCCTTATCTCCTATAATTAACAAATGTTCATCTTCTTGCAGTTCTAAGATCATTTGATTAAAGGAAACATATTCAGCCACTTCACTTCCACTATTTCCACGTAAAATAATTTCTCTGAGATCTGGAGCTACAAATAAATCAATCAAATCTAACTTATTTTTTCTTGGATGTGTATATGGCAACCCTATATTATAAATAAACGAGTTAAATTCTTCTTCTATATTTAAAGTGGTACGATGTTTCCCCTTTGCCATTGAAGCTGTTTGGAGATCACACCAATCTGTATCATCTATCTCTTTATATAAATCTCCATTCCAAGAATATTCTTTAATACGTTGAGTATCATCTTCTAAATTTAAATGTAATACTTTAAAGTGGCTTACCTCTGAATTCCAACGTTCTTGAAGAACTCCTCCCTCAATATATTGAACACGTTTATTCTGCCAATCTGTAAGAATAGTATTTGTATGAGCATGTTCATGCCCACTTAAAATAAAATCAGAAGAACTTTCTAGTAAATTTCTTAACTCTCTTCTATTATCTGGGTCTAACCAATGATCAGGATGATGAATCATAGTAATATTCACATCTCCTAATGCAGTTTCCATAATAGAACGATATTGCTTAACTGGGAACCACATTTTCCCTGGTTGTTCTCTTAAAGTTGATATCCAAGAAGAATTCATTAAATTAAAAACAATTTGTTTCTCACCTATCTTAAGAACTGCTTTTTGAAGGAGAGGGTCATCATGAATTAGCTCAATATTTTCCCATTGCTCGTGATACAGGCTTTTAAAATTATCAAAATTCTCTTGAACTCTAATAGTATCAATTGTATGTATTGAAAGCTGATCACTATCTTGAGTGCTAATTGCTTTTATTAAGACGTCCCGAGTTGCATTTTTTCCTAAATCCCCAAAATCGCAGTCATGATTACCCGGAATCATCAAAAATTCAAGATGCTGATTAAATTCCTTTTTTATCTCACTTTGTAAATTATCAAAAAAAGGAATTGCAAAATTACAATATTCATCTTCTTTTCCGCTTTGTGCAATATCACCCGATATACAACAAACAATGTAATCAGATGATCTCAATTCAGATTTTAAAGCCCTCCATAATGCATTTTGTTTATCCATAATAGAGTTATCCGTATCTGCTAAATGTATATCCGTAAAATGTATAACTGAAACCGTACTCAAAAACTCCCCACTCCCTATATATTCTACTTTTGTATAAATCCACTAATTCATTTTACCATAATAGCCCTTTTATATGTGTAATATTCAGCTAGTCAGGAAGGTAGCGTATTTAATATCATTTAAGACTACTAAATGATATTAAATAAAAATGAGTACCATCTATTTATCATCTAAACATCCCATAAATATACTTCCATTAATAAATTTTATTTCTCATTTTGAGAAAATTATTCAGACTTGTACGTTTCCTTCAATCTTCATTTTATCGATACCTCCCTTATAATCGGCAACAGCATCTATCTTCCAGTTTAAATTCAAGAACTTACTTTCTAACATTGCTTTTTATAACTTTACGAAAAAGATTTATAAGTGAGTTTTTAATTTTATTGCATACTGTTAACCAAAATGTTTCAAAACAAATAAAAAAACAAGGCATAACTACACCTTGTTTTTTTATAATCTATTCTAATATTTTGTCAAATTCACAATATGATAATTTTCATCTCAACACAGTATCCCTACATAACCCTCTTAAACATCTTCTCCAACTCATAAGTAGAATGATGCACAAGAATTGGTCTTCCGTGCGGGCATGTGTATGGGTTTGTTGTTGTACGAAGTTCTTCCAGTAAAGCAAATATTTGATCGTTCGTTAAATATTGATTTGCTTTAATTGAAGCTTTACAGCTCATCATGATGGCTGCTTCTTCACGTAATTTTTTAATATCAACTTTTTTTAGTTTAACGACCTGCTCCATCATTTCATCGATAATTTCTGTTTCTTGCCCTTTCGGGAACCACGTTGGATGTGAGCGGACAATAAAGGATTGATGGCCGAATTGCTCCAAAAATAGTCCAACTTTTTTTAGTTCTTCTAGCTGCTCTTCGACACGTAAAAATTCAGTAAGAGATAAATCGATGCGGTATGGTACAAGTAATTCTTGTACTTCTTGTGCTACCCTTCCTACTTTATCACGGAAGTATTCATAATTAATACGTTCCTGCGCGGCATGTTGGTCAATCATATATAAGCCTTTATCATTTTGAGCGAAAATATATGTTCCATGCATTTGTCCAATTGGATAAAGCGGCGGTAAATCATTACCGTTCATTTCGATTTCTTCTATTTCCTGAACTTCTTCTTCCAATTCCTCTAATTCAAAGTCTTCATCGTTACTGTTCCACGATTTCTCTTCTCGAATCGGTTCTTCTATTATCGATTTTGTAGATGGTTGCCAACTTTGTTCTTCTCTCACGAGCGACTGTGGTGGTTGCCATTCTTGCTTCGGTGGTTGCCAAAGCTGCGCAGGCTGTTTCACAGCCTGCGGTTCTTCTTGTTTTTCATCCATGCCCGTCGGTAAAATGATATCCGGCATGGATGGTTCTTTCGGCTTCGCATGCTCAAACTGGAACTGTTCTTGCACACTTTCATCTTTTTCTTTTTTCTTCGTTGTTACACCTGCATCTGGAATGAGCTGTATTTTTTTGAATGCTGCTTGCAATGTTTCTTCAATCAGCTTTAGTAATTCTTGTTCTTTACTAAAACGAACTTCCAATTTCGCTGGATGTACGTTAACGTCAACAAGCATTGGATCCATTTCAATTGATAAGAAACCGATTGGATATCGTCCTACTGGCAATAATGTATGGTATCCTTGCTGAATAGCTTTCATTAATACGAAATTTCGAACGTAACGGCCATTTACGATTGTTGACATATAATTACGAGATGCTCTCGTTACTTCTGGTAATGTTACATAACCTTTAATTGTGAAATCTAAAGATTCAGCTTCAATTGGAACAAGCTTCTTTGCAACTTGAATGCTATAAATCGATGCAAGTACTTGTCTTACATCACCATTTCCTGATGTATGAAGCAATTTCTTTTCATTATGAAATAGCTTTAATGATACTTCTGGATGCGACATTGCAATACGATACACAATATCTGTAATATTACCAAGCTCTGTATGAATGGTTTTCATATATTTAAGACGCGCTGGTGTATTAAAGAATAAGTTTTGTACTGTAATATCTGTTCCTTTTCGGCTCGCTGTTTTCTCCTGCTTTATAATGTCTCCACCTTTAATAATAAGGTGTGTACCAGGAGCATCACCGGTGCTAGTGATTAATTCTAATTCACTAACTGAGGCAATACTCGGCAATGCCTCACCGCGGAAACCGAGTGTTCTTATGCGAAACAGATCGTTTTCATCTTTAATTTTGCTCGTCGCATGTCGTTCAAAAGCAACGATACAATCTTCTTCTGCAATGCCATCTCCGTTATCAATGATGCGAATTTTCGATAAACCAGCTTCTTCTAAGTGGATTTCAATAGATGTACTATTCGCATCGATAGAATTTTCCACAAGTTCTTTTACGACTGAGGCAGGGCGCTCTACTACTTCCCCTGCCGCAATTAAGTTAGAGAGTTGGTCATCGAGTTTGCGAATTTTCCCCATCTACTTACTCATCCTTTCTTTAACTTTTTTTGTAAGCGATACAGTTCGTTCATCGCTTCTAAAGGTGTCATATCAAGTAAATCAATTTTTTTAATTTGCGTCAGCACTGCCGTTTCTTTTGCATCTAGAACTGGTTTGTCTTGTTTTTTCGAAGATTGCTCTGCGCCAAAGAATGATAGTTGTGATTCTTCTTCATTGTCTACCTTCGTTTCTTCTATTTCTATTGGTTCCTCTTTTACAACTATAGGTTCTGGAATTCCTTCTTGCTCTTGCGCTTTCACTTCTACACGCTTCGGAATAATAATTTCTTCCTGTCCTTCTAATTGCGCTAACACTTCTTTCGCTCGAGCGATTAAGCTATCTGGAAGCTCCGCAAGTTGCGCAACATGAATTCCGTAACTTTTATCAGCTGCCCCGTCTTGAATTTTATGAAGGAATACTACTTTTCCGTTCTCTTCAATAGCTGAAACGTGTACATTTTTCAGTTGATCTAAACTGTCTTCTAGCACAGTCAATTCATGATAATGCGTAGAGAATAACGTTTTCGCACCAATTTGGTCATGAATATGTTCAATGATTGCTTGTGCAAGTGCCATACCATCATACGTAGATGTACCGCGTCCAATTTCATCAAATAAAATTAAACTTCTTTCTGATGCGTTTGCAATGGCATTTTTCGCTTCTAACATTTCGACCATAAATGTACTTTGACCTGAAATTAAATCATCCGCCGCGCCAATTCTCGTAAAGATTTGGTCAAATACAGGTAATACTGCTTCTGTTGCTGGTACGAAACAACCGATTTGCGACATAACTGTTACAAGTGCTAATTGTCTCATATACGTACTTTTACCAGACATGTTCGGTCCTGTAATTAAAAATACATCCATATTCTCTGGCATAATACAATCATTCGGTACATACAATTTCCCGTTCAATACTTTTTCTACGACAGGATGACGACCATCTTTAATAAAGATTTCGCGCTTCGTTGTTAGTACAGGTTTTACAAACTGTTCTTCTTCACTCACTGTCGCAAAACTTTGCAGTACGTCTAATTCACTGATTACTTTCGCTAAATGCTGTAATTTCGGAATAAATACTTTTACTTCTTCACGAAGCGCTGTAAATAAATCGTATTCTAGTTGTACAATTTTTTCTTCAGCTTCTAAGATTAATGTTTCTTTTTCTTTTAGTTCATCTGTAATGAAACGTTCCGCATTAGCAAGCGTTTGTTTACGCTCGTAGCGGCCTTCTGGTAATGCTCCAAGGTTCGCTTTCGTTACTTCAATGTAGTAACCGAAAATACGGTTGTATCCGATTTTTAACGATTTAATTCCTGTAATATCACGCTCTCGTTTTTCAAGCTCAGCAATCCACGTTTTTCCGTTTTTACTCACGTAACGATATTGATCAAGCTTGTCATTATAACCATCTTTAATAATATCTCCATCTTTAATAGAAAGCGGTGGATTTTCTTGAATACTTCTTCCTAGTAATTCTGTTAAGCTCTCACATGGATCTGCACCTTGAATTAATCTCGCTGCATACGCGTTATCTAACAAACTAATCGCTTCTAAAATAGCTGGAACTTGTAGTAACGAGCGTCTTAACTGTAATAAGTCCCGTGCATTAACATTACCAAATGCAACTTTCCCTGCTAAACGTTCTAAATCATATACTTCTTTTAACTTTTCTTTTAAATCTTCACGCAAGAAGTAATCATTTACAAACGTTTCAACCATCTCTAAACGCTCTTCAATTCGTTCCTTCTGTATAAGTGGACGTTCCATCCACTGTTTTAACATACGACCACCCATAGCAGTCTTCGTCTTATCTAATAGCCATAATAATGATCCTGTTTTTTCTTTCGTTCGAAGTGTTTCTGTCAGCTCTAAATTTCGCTTTGAATGCACATCAATCTTCATAAATTGATTCGTATAATAAATTTCCACAGGCTGCAAATGATCTAATGAACGTTTTTGCGTTCTTATGACATAGTTAAATAAGCGCCCAACTGCTTTAATTAACTTTGCTTGTGAAACATTTCTCACAAGATGTTCTAGCCCTTCAGGAATTGCCGTTGCATCTTCATATGAAATCGTCATTTTTAACGTTTCCGTTAACTTGTTTAGTTCATCTTTAGAAAAGGAAGAATCTACAACAATTTCTTTCGAACCAGTTGCATACACTTCTAATAAAATATCCTCTACTGAACCAGTCAATAACGTTACTGTATTTTGCCCAGTCGTTAAATCGTTACAAGCTAACGCATATGATCCATCTTCAAAATGTGTTAATGCGGCTAAAAAGTTATTTTCTTTCTCATCAATCGTACGCCCTTCCATCATCGTTCCTGGCGTAATTAATTGTACTACTTCACGGCGCACTACACCTTTAGCTGTTTTTGGGTCTTCTACTTGCTCACAAACCGCTACTTTATATCCTTTTTCAACAAGTTGTTCAATATAGTTTTTAGCCGCATGATACGGTACACCGCACATCGGTATACGTTCACTACTACCACCGTCTCGGCTCGTTAATGTAATTTCAAGTTCGTGGGCTGCTTTAACCGCATCCTCAAAGAACATTTCATAAAAATCACCTAAGCGGAAAAATAAAAAGGCATCTTGATAGTCTGCCTTAACTTTTAAATATTGCTGTATCATAGGCGTATATTGCGTCATACTTATCCTCCATAATTCTTACATAATAATCTATATTCATATATGTCACATTTCACGGACACTCTTATCTCCTATTTCAGGAGTCTTTCTTCATTATAGCACATTTCATTAGCAATCATGTTCATCTAAGCACCACTTATGTAAAGTAAAAAGCTAGGAAGAACTTCTCCCTAGCTTTCTATTACTCTTCTTCTGCATCAACGATAAAGTTCGGATCTAACTCTTCAAACTCATCATCTTCAATTTGGAAAGCATCATCTGATTCTACACAACCTTCAGGGTTTACACTTACACAAATTTTCGTTTCGCCAACTACTTCTGTTACAAATTCACGTTCTACCGTTACAACAATTTTATTACCATTTGGTGATACAAGAGCTTCTAAACAATTTGGTGGCTGAATGACACGAGCAATAATTTCTAAATCATCACCAGAAAAGTTTTTATCACGATATCCAATGCTTACTTCATCTGTGTAGTTTACACGTTCTGTTACAACTTCTGTCTTTGTATTGCCATCGAATGAATACCAAGTGTTCACATCATAGAAACCTTCAATTTCCACATGTTTTCCATTCTTTCTTGCTTCGTACGAGTGGTTAATTACCCAGCACCCTAAAATACTTGTTGGCTCATTATTCGATTCACATGTATGCGTTGACTTTGTATACTTACGTCCTTTTCCAACCACTGCTTTTGTAATAATCTCTCTAAATTCGGACATTCGTAACCCTCCTCAATCACTATTCACTTAATCATATGCGTGACAATAGCGGAATGTGTCATTCTTTTTTTGAGAAGAACTTACGTTTAATCCACTAAAAAAAGAGATGTCAATTCGACATCTCTTTAACAACCACAATTTCCTTTTTTACTTTCTACCGCTGCGCCCGTTTCACCCTTCAATACATCGCCATTAGTTGAAATTAATATTTCATCTGTTACGTTGTTAGAAATCGTACTTGCAACTAGCTGTAGTAAGTCATTTACATATGTTTGTGAAGATTTAAATTCTTGTACAACTGGGATGCTATCTAACTTATCTTGCAGGGCATCAATTTCAGCTTCTACTTTTTTCAAAGCTTCCCATTTCCCGTAATGTTGCAAGTTTACTGCTTGTTTTTGCAGTGCTTTAATTTCATCAATTGCGCGCTTCACATTTTCATTTTTATGAATTTGTGCCTCTGCTTTCTTAAAGAAATCAACTTCTTCTGTTTCAGAAATCATTTTTGCTAATTCTTTCGCTTGCTCAACAATTTCATCTTTCGAATATACTTTCATCTATTATTCCACCTCAATCGGCTCTTCAACTAATTCTCCGTTAAGAGACCAAGTTTTTGCATCCGTTACTTTTACTTTCACAAGCTGACCAATTAAAGACTTTGGAGCAACAAAGTTTACAAGTTTATTTGTACGAGTATAACCTGCAAGTACTTCTGGATTATTTTTACTCTCTCCATCAACTAACACTTCTACAATTTGACCTTTATAACGATTATTCTTTTCAATTGCCAATTTATTTACTAATGCATTTAAGCGTTGAAGACGTTCTTTCTTTACTTCCATCGGTACATTGTCTTTCATTTTTGCAGCTGGTGTACCTTCACGCGGAGAATAAATAAAGGTAAAGGCAGTATCAAACCCTACTTCACGATATAACGACATCGTTTCTTCAAATTGCTCATCTGTTTCATTCGGGAAACCGACGATAATATCAGTTGTTAATACCGCGTTTGGAATTGCTTCTTTAATTTTTCTTACAAGCTCTAAATAATGCTCACGTGAATATTTACGCGCCATAATTTTTAACATTTCTGTGCTTCCAGATTGAACTGGTAAGTGAATATGTTCTACTAAGTTGCCACCTTTTCCAAGCACTTCAATTAAGTGATCATCGAAATCGCGTGGATGGCTCGTTGTAAAACGAATACGGGCAATATCAACTTTACGAAGCTCGTCCATTAAATCGCCAAGACCGTATTCTATATCTTCAAAGTCTTTACCATATGCATTTACGTTCTGTCCAAGTAACGTAATTTCTTTATAACCATTCGCAGCTAAATGACGAATCTCTTGGATAATGTCTTCTGGACGTCTGCTTCGCTCTTTTCCGCGTGTATACGGTACGATACAATATGTACAGAACTTATCACAGCCATACATAATATTTACCCAAGCTTTAATATCACCACGACGTACTTTCGGAAGATTTTCAATTACGTCTCCTTCTTTGGACCAAACTTCAACTACCGTCTCCTTCGAGAACATTGCATCTTTTAGAATGTACGGTAATCTATGAATATTATGCGTTCCAAACACCATATCTACATGCTGATTTTTTTGCATAATTTTATTTACAACAGATTCCTCTTGGGACATACAACCACATACACCAATTAAAAGATCAGGATTTCTTCGTTTTAGTGCCTTTAAATGCCCTAGTTCACCGAACACTTTATTTTCAGCATTTTCACGAATAGCACAAGTATTTAATAATACTACATCTGCTTCTTCAGTTGAAAAGGTTGGTTCATATCCAAGTGCAGTGAAAATACCCGCCATTACTTCTGTATCGTGCTCATTCATTTGACAACCATATGTACGAATATAAAACTTTCTTCCTGTACCGAAATTGCGAAACTCTTCAGGTAAGCCAAAATCCCGTTCAATTTTAACTTCTTCTTTCCCTCGCTTTTTCGCGTCTTTTAAGGAAGGTGGTTGGTATACACTTTCAAAGTATTTGCTATAATCTTTCTCTTCTTTTTTCGTAGAGGAATTCACTTGTTGACTTGCTAATCGTTGTTGCTCGTTCATCGGTAATCTCCTTTCACCCTTAACTATACACACTTTATAGTCCATTTTAATGCGCTTAGACCCATCTCAAAAATGGTTAGATAGCTTGAGAGATAACTTGTCCTTTGAAACTTGAGTAACCAATCTAATCATCTATAAGAATGAAGTCTTCCCCACACAAATAGACATTCCCTTTTTATATTTCTTTTTGTCCTACTAAAAAGCATATTGCTTTATCCCTATAAACATTACCATAGTATGAAGCGTTTCGCCAATTTTAACAAAAAATTGGCGCTGTCTTATCTTACATTTTATTAGCAATGAACTTGCCATTTCCATACAACGATTTACATATTATTGTACCATTCTGAATTTTCTAAGTAAATAAGACTACCTTATATTTTCACTCATAAAAAAAGGTTGCCAAATGGCAACCTCCTCTTCTTATATTACATAAATTCAGCAACAAGTTCATCAAACATTTTCTGATCCATATTTAAATCAGATTGCACTAAAGGCTTCTCACTATAGCCTTTTACTAGTTCTTGGTATGAAGGTTGCGCTGTATTTTGATAAATTAACCCTGTTACTAATCCGTTGTTTTCCATTAATGTTTGCATAGCCATCATGCGATTAGACGGATCATATCCCTCTACTGTACTTAGTTTTGTTAAATTCTCTTTAAACCAATCGTAAGTATTTACTTTATTGTAAGTAACACATGGGCTGAATACGTTAATTAATGAAAATCCTTTATGGTTAATACCAGCTTCAATAATTTGTGTTAATTCTTTTAAATCACTTGAAAAGCTTTGCGCCACAAATGTTGCACCAGCTGTTAAAGCCATTTCCATAACATTTAGTGACGGTTCAATTGAACCTTGTGGTGTACTTTTCGTTTTAAATCCAGCTTCACTACGTGGTGAAGTTTGCCCTTTTGTTAATCCGTAAATTTGGTTATCCATTACGATGTACGTAATGTCAATGTTACGACGAATAGAATGGATCGTATGTCCCATACCAATCGCAAATCCATCACCGTCACCACCTGATGCGATAACTGTTAAATCACGGTTTGCCATTTTTACACCTTGTGCAATTGGAAGGGCACGACCATGAATACTATGCACACCATATGAATTAATATAACCTGAAATACGACCTGAACAGCCGATACCAGAAATAACAGCAAGTTCATCTGGATTTAAGCCAACGTTAGCTGCCGCACGTTGAATTGCAGCTTGCACCGAGAAGTCTCCGCAACCTGGGCACCAGTTTGGTTTTACACTGTTACGAAAGTCCTTAAATGTTGCCATTTAATACAACCCCTTTTTTGCATTCGTTGTAAATCTCTTTCGGCAAGAATGGGTTCCCATCATATTTTAAAAGACTAGAAATTTTCTCACCGTTACCAAGATTCATTTTCATAATGTTAGCAAGTTGACCTGTTGCATTGTTTTCTACCACTACAACACGCTTCGCATTTTTCACAAGTGGATCGATTTCAGCTGTTGGGAACGGGTGAATTAAACGCACATGAGCATGGTTTACTTTCATACCCTCTTGTTCTAAGCGCTCCATTGCTTCTTCGATCGCACCACGAGTTGAGTTAAATCCAACAAGCAATACGTCTGCTTCTTCATGCTTAACATTTTTATAAACAGGGGTATTAAACTTCAAGTTCTCCATTTTACGGAAACGTTTGTCCATTTGATCTTTGCGGTTTAATGCTGATTCAGATGGTTTACCAGTTTCATCATGTTCTACACCTGTAACATGGTGAACACCATTTTTCATACCAGGTAAAACACGTGGTGAAACGCCATCTTCTGTTACTTCATAACGCTTGAAGTATGCTTTATTTTCACGTTCTGGTAATTCCGCTTCTAAATCAAGCTTACCACGACGAATTTCCACTTTATCTAACTTAAGTGGTTCTACTGTCTGTTTCCCTAAAGAAAGCTGTAAATCTGTTAAGAAAATAACAGGTACTTGATATTCTTCAGATAAGTTAAACGCTTCTACAATATCATAGAAAGCTTCTTCCACTGTACTTGGCGCCATTACGATTTTTGGAATTTCACCGTGCGTACCATAAATCATTGCCATTAAATCAGACTGCTCTTGTTTCGTTGGTAATCCTGTACTTGGACCACCACGTTGTGTATCAACAATTACTAATGGCGTTTCTGTAATACCTGCTAAACCAATCGCTTCCATCATTAAAGATAGACCTGGACCAGCAGATGCAGTTAATGTACGAACACCAGCATAGTTTGCACCGATTGCCATTGTACAAGCTGCAATTTCATCCTCAGTTTGGATTACTGTTCCGCCGACTTTTGGCAATTTTTTAATTAAGTATTCCATAATTTCAGATGCAGGTGTAATTGGATATGCAGACATAAAGCGAGCACCACCAGCTACTGCACCAAATGCGATCGCATCGTTCCCAATCATAAACATGCGCTTCTGACCATCAGCTTTTTCAAGCTGCATCATGTTTACTTTCTCACCTAGTAACTCTTTCATATATTGAGAGCCGCGCTTAATTGCGTCCATGTTCTTTTGAACGACTTGCTCTCCTTTACGACCAAAGATCTCTTCAACAACATCTAAATAAGCTGTTTCATCTAATCCTAATACCGCACTTGATGCTCCAACAGCAACCATGTTTTTCATTAATGATGTGCCTAATTCTGAAGCAATATCTGTAAACGGTATCACATATAGATTTACATCTGTATTGTCAGGTATTGTCGGATTAAATTTCGCATCTGCAACTACAATCCCGCCCGGACGTAGTTCGTGGAAGTTAAAATCAATTGTTTCTTGATCAAAAGCAATTAAAATATCTAAATCATCTGAGATCGCGCGTACTTCTGTTGTACTTACACGAATTTTATTATTTGTATGGCCGCCTTTTATACGTGATGAGAAGTGGCGGTAACCGTATAGGTAATATCCTAATCGGTTTAATGCAATACAGAAGATTTCTCCTGTACTTTCAATTCCTTCACCTTGTTGGCCTCCAACTTTCCATGAAAGTTGACTAATCATCTCCTACACCCCTTTTGGCTGCATTCATTGTAGTGTATTTTTTTACAGTAATAGTTTAGCATTTTTTATGCAAATAAACTACAATGGACGCAAATTATGCCTCTTCTGATTTCCCTGAATCTTTAGTATAAAGCTATTTTGTTTTTCATTCTAGTATTAGGTCTTAAAAAAAGCAATAATATCAAATGAATTAATTCTAATTTTTCTGGATTTTTAAAACAAAAATCTTAAAAGCCGATATGTTCAACAAAATTATCATATAAAAATCGCTCTACAGTAGATGCAGCATAGTGTTTACAAAGCTCATTCATTACATTTTCATAATCTCGATACGCTGATACATTTACAACTGTTTCTACTATCCCATCAAAATCCGAACCAAACCCTATATTGTTCTCTCCACCTAATGAACAAATATATTCGATATGTCTTACTATATCTGCTACATTCGCTTGTTTTTCATTTGTTAGAAACTGCGGTACAAAAGTGACACCGATCATGCCATTTCGCTTTATAAGAGCTTTAAGTTGTTCATCGTTTAAATTACGTGGGTGCTGGCAAAGTTTCATACAATTTGAGTGGGAAGCAATAGGATTTTTTGCAATTTCTATAACATCCCAAAAACTTCTTTCATTCAAATGAGACACATCAGTCCATACATGTAACGCATTCAGTTCTTGTACAACATGTTTACCAGAAGTCGTTAAACCTGCCCCACGTGTCTCTAGCGCACCATCAGCTAATAGATTGGCATAATTCCATGTTAGTCCAAAAGAACGTACTCCTAGGCGATACAACAACCGTAATTTCATTGCATCTTTTCCAATTGCTTCGCATCCTTCTAGTGTTAATATCGCTCCAATCTCGTCCTGTTTTAACATGTTAATATCATCTTTTGTCTGAATAAACTTAACACCTGGTAGGGATAAAATTTCATTATAAAAAATATCTACCATTTGCAATGCTACTTCAAATCGGTTTTCATATGCCACTGTTTCTGGCACATATATAGCAAAACATTGTATACTTCCTTTTCTGTTCTTTAACTGTTCAAATGTAATATGTAATTGCGAATCATGTTTAAAATCCTTTCTCCCTTGTGCACTCCATAACTGAAGAAGCACATCACAATGAGCATCAAAAATTTTCATTTTCATTCCTCCATTATAAAAACAACCTGTTTGCATACTGCAAACAGGTTGTTTAAACTTAACGAGGTTCTACAATTAATTTTATTGCTGTACGTTCTTCCCCATCAATCATGATATCCGTAAACGCTGGGATACAAATCAGGTCCAAACCACTAGGCGCTACAAATCCTCTTGCAATTGCTACTGCCTTTACCGCTTGGTTCAATGCACCTGCACCAATTGCTTGAATTTCTGCTGTTCCGCGTTCGCGAATAACACCTGCAAGTGCACCAGCTACAGAATTAGGGACCGACGTTGCTTTAACTTTTAATATTTCCATTCCGCGTTTCCTCCTCGTTTCTATAAAAAGTATTAGCAATTATTTCACTTTAACTTATATTCACGAGGAATGACACGTATTCCTGCTAAATTTCTGTAATTTTTCTAAAAAATTAAAAAATAATAACTTATCTAAATTTTAATAGGAATTACTCAAAAAATGGCTGATCATCATTAATTAAGATACGCTCAATTTTCTTAGCTTTTCCCGTATTAGGATCCACATCAATTAGCACTGCACTTAATTGTGTTCTACCATTTGTCACTTCAAATCGTACTGGTAAATTTGTTAAAAACTTCTTCAATACTGCTTCTCGGTCCATACCTAAAATTCCATCGTACGGCCCTGTCATACCAACATCTGTGATATATGCCGTTCCGCTTGGTAAAATGCGATTATCAGCTGTAGGAACATGCGTATGTGTACCTACTACCGCTGTAGCACGACCATCTACATACCAACCTAACGCTTGTTTTTCGCTTGTAGTTTCCGCATGGAAATCAACAAAAATAATATTCGTACGTTTTTTCGCAATGTTAATTAATTCATCCACTTTACGGAATGGACAATCAATTGGAGGAAGGAACGTACGTCCTTGTAAGTTAATAACTGCAACTTCTGTTCCATTACAGTTCACAAAAATAAGCCCTTTTCCTGGAGTGCCTTCTGGGAAGTTAGCTGGTCTTGCAAGATATTTTGCATCATCAATAAATTCAAATACTTCACGGTTATCCCAAGCGTGATTTCCAAGTGTAACCGCTTGTGCTCCGCATTCTAAAAAGTTTCGGTATATTTTTTCCGTAATTCCACGTCCACCTGCTGCATTTTCCCCATTAATAATGGTTACTGTAGGTGTATATTTCTTCTTTAATGCCGGTACGTATTGTTGAATCATACCTCTACCAGGAGATCCTACTACATCCCCAACAAATAATATTCTCATATGTCTTACCCTTCCTATGTACTACATTTTTTATTACTATAGCTTCAAGTAATTATCTTACAATATATTTATTATAAGTTTGTTTCACTTGTATGCTAGGTATAACTAATTTCCTTTATTTTAACCAATTCCAGCACAAAAAAATAAAGTGGTGTTTCACCACTTTATTTTGCGTATTCCACTGCACGTGTTTCACGAATAACAGTTACTTTAATATGCCCTGGGTAATCCAGTTCATTTTCAATACGTTTTCGAATATCACGAGCTAAACGATGAGCTTCTAAATCATCAATTGTATCTGGTTTTACCAGAATACGAACTTCTCGTCCTGCTTGAATTGCGAAAGATTTTTCTACGCCTTCATAAGACTCTGAAATCTCTTCTAACTTTTCAAGACGACGAATATAGTTCTCAAGTGTTTCACTACGAGCTCCAGGTCTTGCAGCTGATAATGCATCTGCTGCTGCAACTAAAACTGCAATGATAGAAGTTGGTTCTGTGTCTCCGTGGTGAGATGCAATACTGTTTATAACTACAGGATGCTCTTTATATTTCGTTGCGAGTTCAACACCAATTTCAACGTGGCTACCTTCTACTTCATGGTCAATCGCTTTACCGATATCATGTAATAGACCAGCACGTCTTGCTAGTTTTTCATCCTCACCAAGCTCTGCTGCCATAAGTCCAGTTAAATATGCCACTTCCATAGAGTGTTTTAAGACGTTTTGCCCGTAACTTGTACGGTATTTCAAACGACCTAAAATCTTAATTAAATCTGGATGTAATCCGTGAACACCCACTTCAAACGTTGTTTGCTCTCCGACTTCGCGAATATACTCGTCCACTTCACGTCTTGATTTTTCGACCATCTCTTCAATACGCGCTGGGTGAATACGTCCGTCCTGTACTAGTTTATCAAGAGCGATACGAGCTGTTTCACGACGAATTGGGTCGAATCCAGATAGGATAACCGCTTCTGGTGTATCATCGATAATTAGGTCAATACCTGTTAGCGTTTCTAACGTACGAATATTTCGACCTTCACGTCCGATAATACGTCCCTTCATTTCGTCATTTGGAAGATTTACAACCGAAACGGTTGTTTCAGCAACATGATCAGCTGCACATCTCTGCATTGCAAGAGATAAAATCTCTTTTGCTTTCTTATCTGCTTCTTCTTTCGCACGAACTTCACTTTCTTTTACCATTACGGCAATTTCATGAGAAACTTCACTTTCTACTTTACCAAGAATAATTGCTTTCGCTTGTTCGCGTGTCAGATTGGAAATGCGCTCTAATTCTGTTTGTTGCTTTTGAACTAACTCTCCCACTTTGCTTTCCAACTCTTCAATCTGTTGTTGTCTCGCTACAAGAGAATCCTCTTTCTTTTCTAACTGTTGCTCGCGTTTATCGAGCGTTTCGTCTTTACGATCAAGGTTCTCTTCTTTTTGCATTAAACGATTTTCTTGTTTTTGTAATTCGCTTCTACGGTCACGAATTTCTAATTCAGCTTCTGTACGAAGTGTATGAATTTCATCCTTTGCTTCTAAAAGCGCTTCTTTCTTAAGTGCTTCAGCCTCACGATTCGCTTCGTCTAGAATACGTTTCGCTTCATTGGCTGCACCATTAATCTTCGCTTCAGCAATAGACTTTCGAACAAAAAAGCCAACAACTGCACCGACTGTTGCAAGCAAAATGGAGATGAGTATCCAAACTGTACTACTCATGATTTCACCTCCCCTTGCTATGAATGAAAAAAGACTGTCGGCATGTACATTGAATACCAACATACAGCAAAGACCGTCGTCCCGCTTTTTTAAGGGACTTTCTTCATTTCACAATTAAAATGTCATATTATTATTTCGGCAAGATTTAAATCTTACTCCGAATATTACTTCTCTTCTTGAGAAGAGTGTTTCGTATATAAGAAAAAATATACATTCTCATTGTATCTATCGCAATTTTCATTGTCAAGCGTTGTCTACTTTTACTTTCTTTACCTTCATCTCTAATTTATATAGGAATTTAAAAAGCAGAGAGCATATTATCCTGGAAAACCTTAGTAAATTCCAGTTTATTCATGTAAAACACGCATATATCCCTCTGTACACATAATGTTTTAGATGGATTAAATATTTTATCTCCAACGATATACAACGCTTTCATAATGATACAAAAATAAAAGACACGAAGCCGTGTCTTTTATCCCACTTTAATCAAGAAGACTTGGATCCTCCATATCTTCAGCACCTGAATCTTCGCTAATTCCGTGATGCTCACGAATAAAGAAGGCAATTTCTTCTCTTAAATCCGTATTTTCTTTTAAGAACTGCTTCGAATTTTCACGACCTTGTCCTAAGCGTTCTTCATTATAAGAGTACCAAGCACCGCTCTTTTGAACGATATCAAGTTCAGAAGCCATATCTAAGATTTCACCTTCTCTTGAAATACCTTCTCCGTACATAATATCAACTTCCGCAACACGGAATGGTGGTGCCACTTTATTTTTAACTACTTTTACTTTTGTTTTATTACCAACAATGTCGTTACCTTGTTTTAATTGCTCGGCACGACGTACTTCAAGACGAACAGTTGAATAGAATTTTAACGCACGACCACCTGGAGTTGTTTCTGGGTTTCCGAACATAACCCCAACTTTTTCACGAATTTGGTTAATAAAGATTGCGATTGTTTTTGATTTATTGATTGCACCTGAAAGTTTACGAAGTGCTTGAGACATTAAACGAGCTTGTAAACCTACGTGTGAGTCACCCATGTCTCCTTCAATCTCAGCTTTCGGTACAAGAGCTGCTACAGAGTCAATTACGATAATATCAACCGCACCACTTCGTACAAGTGCTTCTGCGATTTCTAAACCTTGCTCCCCTGTATCAGGTTGTGATAATAGTAATTCATCGATGTTAACACCTAATTTTTGTGCATATACAGGATCCATTGCATGCTCCGCATCGATGAATGCTGCTTGTCCACCTTGACGCTGTACTTCTGCAATTGCATGTAATGAAACTGTTGTTTTACCTGAACTTTCAGGTCCATAAATCTCGATAATACGGCCGCGTGGGTATCCGCCTACCCCTAATGCCACATCAAGTGCTAAAGAACCACTAGAAACTGTAGAAACTCTACGCTCCGCTTGTTCTCCTAATTTCATAATTGAACCTTTACCGAATTGCTTCTCTATTTGTTTTAACGCCATATCTAATGCCGCTTGACGATCACTCATTCAAAATTCCTCCTTAACTGAATTGCTAATCTTATTATACCTATTTTCAATTCAATTTGCCAACAAAAATCGAACATTTATTCGATTTTTTTATTTTTCATTAAATATAACCACATTTAACCATTAAAAAAAGCTAAAAGAGACTTATATCTCTTCTAGCTTTTTATACAAATGATAAAATCCATATTTTGCTGAGCGTTCCCTAATTTGTTGACGACTTCCGCTTAAATTTAGAGGAAAGACTACAGTTGGTTCATCTTTAATCGCCAATCCAACAAATACAGTTCCCGGCTCTTTATGTTCTGAAGCATCTGGTCCTGCTACCCCAGTGAAACTAATTCCGATATCCGCTTTTAATAATTCTCTAACATTTTCAGCAAGATAACGAGCACATTCTTTACTAACTGCACCGTCAGTAGACAAGACTTCCTCAGGTACATGTAATACATGTTGCTTCACATCATTATGGTAACAAATGACACCGCCTTTAAATACGGAAGACACACCAGCGTTTTCTGTTACTTGATTACCAAAGAGACCACCTGTTAAACTTTCCGCACACGCTAAAGTTAATCCTTTTTTCTTCGATAACTCTATCGCCTTATAATGTAGAAACTCTTGGTCATACCCGTAGAAAAATTCTCCAACTCTTTCTAAAATCAATTCTTCCACATGCTGAATGAGTTTCTCCGCTTCATGAGCATTTTGATGTTTAGCCGTTAAACGTAATGTCACTTCTCCATCATTGGCAAGCGGGGCGATTGTCGGGTTCGATTGTCCATCAATTAAATCTTGAACTTTCACCTCTAATTGGGATTCCCCAATTCCGAAGAATCGAAGCACGCGAGAATAGATGTTTTCTCCCGTTGTAAAGTTACGTAAAAAAGGCTCTACGTAACTTACATACATTGGCTTCATCTCTTTCGGTGGTCCTGGTAATAAAATATAAACTTTTCCGTTCTTATTTAACCCCATACCAGGTGCCATACCGTGATCATTTGCAAACACAGTTGCCCCATTCAAAACGAGTGCCTGCTTTTTATTATTTTCAGTGAACTCACGACCTGTACGTTTAAAATAATTGCTTATTAATGCTAATGCGTTTTCGTCATATACAAGCTCTTCCTCTAAGCTAGACGCAATTGTTTCCTTCGTCAAATCATCTTTTGTCGGGCCTAATCCACCTGTAAAAATAAGCATGTCCGCACGTTCTTCTGCAACTTCAATCGCCTGCTGTAATCGTTTGTTATTATCTCCAACTACAGTATGGTAGTACACATTAATGCCAATTGAAGCTAACTTTTCAGATAAAAACTGGGCGTTTGTATTTGCAATTTGTCCAAGTAATAATTCTGTTCCAACCGCAATAATTTCAGCATTCATCCCAATTCCCCCATAAACTTCTATTTTGAGTTTACAAAAGCAGATCTATTTTTCCAGAAATAATCCCATCCTGAAATAACAGTAAAAATTAATGCAATCCATATAAAAATATCAGCAACTGGAATATGGATTAAATTTAAAGGCACATCGTGTAATAAATATGCCGCAATCGCGATGATTTGTGTCCACGTCTTAATTTTCCCTAGTTGATTTGCCGCAACTACTTCCCCTGTTCCAGCAAGTACAAGACGTAAACCAGTGACCGCAAACTCACGGCTTATAATGACAATAACGATCCAAGCAGGTACGTATTGCATCTCAACTAACGTGATAAGTGCCGCTGAAACAAGTAATTTATCAGCTAACGGGTCAAGGAACTTCCCTAAATTCGTTACAAGATTATACTTTCTTGCGTAATGTCCATCAATCCAATCTGTAGCCGAAGCAACAATAAAGATAAGCGCTCCTACTAAGTGTTGAATTGGTAAATCAACATCACCAATTGTGTATGAACCCCAATCAAAGGGTGCTAACATAATTACCATAAAAATTGGAATTAAGCAGATTCTAGATATTGTAATTTTATTTGGTAAATTCACAGCTATTCCTCCATCATATCAAAAACATTTGTTCATTGAAAAAAGTCATCGAAGCGATGACTGTTATTGTGCAGGTTGCTCTATCCCTAGATTTTTAATCAAGAATTTTTGATGATAATTCTCTTCTGGATTCAACGGGAATGTAACCACTTGGCCATTTAATTTAAATTCAACATTCGGTGCACTTCCTATATTAAGGTTTACCACTTTCGCTGTTGATAAATCATATTTTTGAGTTTGACCTTCCTCTATTGTTCCACTAAAGATATCATTTCCTGCCTCATTTTTAATACCTACATAACTTGCACCTTTTGTTGTAATTTCTAATTCTAACGTTTTATTGTTATGAATTTCCAAAGTGGACTCCTTACCAGTTGTCCCAACTACTTTGATTTCTTGTTGTCCTGTTGGTTGCGCTGGTTGTTCTTCTTTCTTTGGCTCTTCTTTTTTCGATTCTTCTTTTTTTGGTTCCTCTTTTTTCGGCTCTTCCGCTTTCACTTCATCTTTCTTCGTATCTAACGGAGAATTTTCCGCTTTTTTAACTTCAATTTTCTCACTTTGAGCATTCGGAACCTTCTCATCACCTTTTCCAGTTAACGCTTGGAAAATAAACCAAATTACCACTCCAACTGCGATTACTAGCAGCGCAACTAAGATTTTCGGCATATGATCTGCAATTGGCCATGATGAAGATTTCTGCATTGTTTCTTGTGTTTTTTGTCCGGTTGACACTTGTGGAACGTCGCGTTTTTCAGATTGTGGTATCGTACTCTGATATTCTACAAGCAGTTCCTCTCCATTTAATCCAACCGCATCTGCGTATTGTTTAATGAATGCACGCGCATAAAAAGCTCCTGGCAATACATCATAATTGCCTTCCTCAATTGCTACTAAATGGCGTTTTTGAATTTTTGTAATCTCATGCAGCTGATCAATAGACAAGCCTTTCGTTCCTCTTGCTTCTTTCAGCTTTTGTCCTAATTCTGTCACTACTAACACCTCAATATTTCTTTAAAAGTCAAACATAGAGAAATTATTTTGCGTACCTTGCTCAATTTCATCTACTAAATTATATTGAATTTCTTCATCATAATCGTTACGCAACTCGATAATATAATCAAAATCATCCAATGTGTATTCTGACTGACTCACAAATACGTCAGGATGTTCCACAACTTTCGTTGCAGGCAATCTCATAATTTCACGAACAAGCTGCCAATGCCTTTCGTTAGCACGCTTTGTTGACACGATTCCATCTAAGATGAAAATATTGTCGTCGCTATACTCATCTTCAATCAATTGACTACGAACAGTTTGCTTAATAAGAGTAGACGATACAAATAACCATCTTTTATTTGCACAAACACTTGCGGCAACAATGGATTCTGTTTTTCCAACACGAGGCATTCCTCGTATACCAATTAGCTTATGGCCTTCTTTTTTCATTATTTCAGCCATAAAGTCTACAAGTAACCCTAATTCATCACGCACAAACCGAAATGTCTTTTTATCATCTGCATCTCGTTGTATGTACCTACCATGTCTAACCGCTAGCTTATCTCTTAGCTTTGGCGGACGATATTTCGTTACCGTTATGTTATCCATCGTATTTAAAATTGATTCTAGTCTAGAGATTTGCTCTTGATTATCACACATAAGGAGTAATCCACGCCTTGCATTATCTACACCATTAATTGTGACAATATTAATGCCGAGCATACCGATTAACGAAGAAACGTCACCAAGCAAGCCAGGTCGGTTTTTATGTATTTCATATTCAAAATACCATTCAATCATCCAAGATCACTCCCCTTGCTTACTTTACACCTACGTACTATATTATATGATTTCACCTTAATAGGGAAGCTAAATGTATAATCTATCCCTTTCAATTATTATACAAAAAAAATAGAGAGGAGAATCCCCTCTCTATTTTTTACTTATGTTGTACAAACTTTACCATTAAGTTTGCGATTGTATGTTGCTCTTGTTCGTCAGCAACTTTCCAAAGTTCAGCTAATAATTTCTCTTGATCGTTGCGTGCTTCTACTTCATTTGCTAAATAATCACCAACACGAAATGCCATATCTGATACAGCACCACCATCAAGACCTTTTCCTTGCGCTTGTTCTAAACGTTCTCCTAAAAAGCTCTTCCATTGATCAAAATTATCTAAAACTGACATGTGTAAGCACCTCACTACTTAGTAATAGAATCATGCTTAATTTGTACAGTTTTTCATTTTTTATGTAAGAAATTTTTAGCAATGCCACCCGCCATTTACTCCAATAATTTGTCCAGTTATATAAGATGCACCTGGTGATACGAGAAATGACACAGTTTTTGCTACTTCTTCCGGTAATCCTAATCGTCCTAACGGAATCTCTTCCGCAATTTCATTCTTATCCTCTTCTGAAAATACGTTTAACATTTCCGTTTCAATTGCACCTGGCGCCACCGCGTTCACTCTTATTCCACTTAATGAAACTTCTTTTGCTAAAGCTTTCACATATGAATTTTGCGCACCTTTTACCATCGAGTAAAGAACTTCACATGACGCGCCAATTTGTCCCCATATAGACGAAACAAGTACAATATTACCGCTTCTCCGTTGAATCATAGATGGCAATGCCATCGATAATAATTTATAGATACTCTTCACTTGAAGTTCTACCATATCATTCAATTCATCGTTCGTTACATCTGTTACGAGTCCAAAAATACTCTTCCCAGCTGCATATACGATAACATCAAGAGGATGTTCAATTTGTTTCCACAATTGCTCTGCCCCATCAGTAGAAGCTAAATTCGCTTGAACAGGAATTACTTCATCCCATTCTTTCTGCAACTCATTCACTTTCTCTTCACTGTTATTATAATGAACATATACTGTATATCCATCTTGAATTAATTGTTTCGAAATAGCAGAGCCAATCCCTCCGCTTCCTCCAGTTACTAATGCATACTTTTTCATACAATTCCTCTCTTATCTCAAAAAAATCTTTTCCCTACAAATAAATAATACCCTCATCTTACAATTTATCAATGATAAGATAAGGGTATTATTGTGAAACCTTTTATTTTTTCGGTAATACTTGACAAACGCTCATTTTTTCTTCTGATAATAATAATTTTGCTACTTCTTGTAAATCTTGAACAGTTAAACTTTCTAATACAGTCAATGCATCAAACAAACTCGATTCATTAAACGCATATCGTGTAAATTGATTTGCAATATATTCTGGTGAATTCAAGGAGCGTAAAAAGCCACCTATTTTCTTTTTCTTTACTCGTTCTAATGCCGCCTCATCTAATTGATCATAATTTGTATTTAATAAAATACCTTTCAAACGCTCTTCTAGCTCATCAGGTTGCTTCGTATCGCCGCCTACCATTGCAAAACCGAAGTTATTCTCTTCCGTATAATCATACGAGAACGAATCATCAATAAGCCCTTCATTATATAAAGATTCATAATGAACAGAACTTTTTCCAAATAAATAATCTAAAAGTAACGTAAGCGCAATTTCTTGTTTTAAAAGGGCTTCCCCTTTTTCTTTTAAGTTTGTCGCTTTAATACCAACTAAACATTTCGGAGTTTGTACAGGCATTGAAATAATTTTCTTCTTTTCATTTACCTCATCTGGTTCTTCTTCGAATGAACGTATTATTTCTGGTTGGTTTTTATAATCTTTTTCCGCTTGATTTTCACGTATCAAATCCATCGTTTTCTCTGGATCAATTGCCCCTACAACAAACATTAACATATTGCTTGGATGATAAAACGTTTCATAACATTCATATAGTAGGTCTTTCGTAATTTTACTAATAGACTCGATTGTACCCGCAATATCAATTTTAATCGGGTGCTTTACAAACAAGCTATCAATTAACCCAAAATATAAGCGCCAATCTGGATTATCTTGATACATTTGAATTTCTTGCCCAATGATACCTTTCTCTTTTTCAACTGTTTTTTCAGAAAAATAAGGCTCTTGTACGAAATTTAACAATGTATTTAAATTTTGTTCTACATTTGATGTACATGAAAAAAGGTAAGCTGTTCTTGTGAATGACGTGAAAGCATTTGCCGATGCCCCTTGTTTACTAAACAATTGGAAGGCATCGTGATCTTCTTTTTCAAATAGTTTATGCTCAAGGAAATGAGCAATCCCATCCGGCACACGAATCATTTCTTCTTTACCTAGTGGTACGAATGTATTATCCACAGAACCATATTTTGTCGTAAACGTTGCAAATGTTTTATTAAATCCTTGCTTCGGTAAAATATATACATCTAATCCATTAGGAAGTTTTTCATAATAGAGTGTCTCTTTTAATTGCTCATAAACAATTTTCTCCATTTATTCTCCCTCCGTTCCGTGTAAAAAGTAAATTGTATCTAATTCAATATTTTTAGCAACTTTCACAATCTCTTCTTTCGTCACACTTTCAATACCTGTAAGCCATTCTTCAACCGGACGCGTACGATCTGAAATAATACCATGATACAGCATTTCCACAAATCCACGCGGTGTATCAATTGCTTCTAATATTTGATTTCGAATAACACTTTTCGTTTGATGCATCTCTTCTTCAGAAAAATCACCATTTTGCATTGCAAGCATTTGCTCTTTAATAATCTCAACCGCTTTTTCATAATTTTTCGCTTCGATTCCTGACATGACAAATAATAAACCTTTATGACTTTCAAAGCGAGATGCTGCATAGTACGCTAAACTATTTTTTTCACGAACATTAACGAATAACTTCGAATGAGAAAATCCTCCAAACAATCCATTGAACAATTGCAGCGCAAAATAATCTTCGTCTTTATACGTAATAAATGTACGATATCCGATGTGTAATTTACTTTGTTTTAATTCTTGTTTTTCCACAACTTCTTTTTCTTCATTATTTCTCTTATGAAGAAGTACATTTCTTTCCCTCACAGGACGTGCTGAAATAGAAAAATACTTACTTACAAGATCAACTGCGTTTTCTGAAATATCACCAATAATGTATAGGTCCATTTCATCTTCCGCTAACACTTTTTGATAATATTGATACAAACTTTCATTTGTAATAGAAGAAACACTCTCTTTTTTCCCATTTGCGCTTAAACGATATGGTTCTACTTTGCACATTTCTTCAATTAAACGCTCGTTTGCATAACGCATTTTATCATCATACGTCGCTTCAATTCGTTGTAAGAGCGCTCTCTTTTCACTTTCTACAATAGAAGGCAGAAAACCATTCCCCTCTTTCGCTGGATGTAAAACGATATCCGATAACATAGAAAGCGCTTTTTCAAATAACGGTGGTGCATCATGTAAATATACTTCATTTGCAATGTCTACATAAATAGAGATGATATGGTCTTCTCCTTTTTTACTTACATCTACTGCCAAAGAAGATCCGTATAATTCTTCTAAATATTGACGAAGACGAATTACAGAAGGAAGCTTTTCTGTCGCACTTTGCAATACGTATGGCAATAGGGCACGCTCTGTCACCGTCTCCTCATTTAAAGGTGCTTTCAAACGAAATACAAATGTATTTGTTTTATATTTATCAGTTGGAATAATATGTACTCGTAAACCACCTAGCTCATGTAACTGTTGTTCCATCAGTTTCATTTATAGCCCTCCTTTACGTATATAGGAATATTCCTCTTCAATATACAGTTTTTAGAAATAAAAAATCAACTTTTCTTCCTCACTATACTTACATTAGGCCCTTTCTAAAAACTGTAATATGTAAGGAACATAGTAAAATTCCGTATTAAATATAGTCTATGTAAAAAAGCCCGCACTAATGTGCGAGCTTTTTTTATACTTATCGTTTTCCTTTTTCATAAGGAGTTCCTAATGCTTTCGGAGCTTCAGAACGACCTACAAAACCAACAAGCGCTAATATTGTGAATACATACGGCAATATCGTTAAGAATACACTTGGAATTTCTTTTAGTACTGGAATTGTACCGCCTGTTATTCCTAATGATTGAGCAAATCCGAAGAACAGAGCCGCTCCAAGAGCACCGAGTGGATTCCATTTACCGAAAATCATTGCTGCTAACGCCAAGAAACCTTGTCCAGTAATTGTAGCACCTGAGAAGTTACCAGAAATCGACATAGCGAAGACCGCTCCACCAACTCCTGCAAACATTCCAGATATAGCAACTGCAATATAACGCATTTTATATACGTTAATCCCCATCGTATCCGCTGCCATTGGATGCTCACCAACCGCACGAAGACGAAGACCGAACGGCGTTTTATAAATGATATACCAAACGACAAACGCTAAAATAATAGCAATATATGATGTTAACGGTACATTAGAGAAAAAGATTTTTCCGATTACCGGAATATCCGAAAGACCCGGAACATCGATTTTTTCAATGCGGTATTGAATGAAATCAGTTTGTCCTTTGCCAAAGATTTTCTTAATCGCAAATACTGTTAAACCAAGTGCTAAGAAGTTAATTGCTACTCCGCTCACTACTTGATCTGCACGGAATGTAATGGATGCTACTGCGTGAAGAAGTGCAAACAATCCACTACCAATTGCTGCAAATAATAATGCAATCCAAGGAGTCATCGATCCCCACGTATCACCCATTAATAACGTTGTAACAATACCAATAAATGCACCAAATAACATTAAACCTTCTAACGCTATATTTACAACTCCAGAACGTTCACTGAACACTCCACCTAACGCCGTAAAAATAAGTGGCGCTGCCGTATATAACGTACCCGTCACAAGAATGGCTAAAATATCTAAAAAGCTCATTTATTTCCCCTCCTTGCTCATGCGTGTAAGTGCCCAGCGTAAAACATAACTGCACGCTACAAAGAAAATAATACATGCAATAATAACGTTAATTAACTCCGAAGGTACATCTGCTTCGAAATTCATTTGTGGTGCTGCACTTTTCAAACCACCAAACAGTAAAGCCGCTAATAGTATACCAAATGGATTATTTCCGCCTAAAAGTGCTACCGCAATCCCATCAAATCCAATACCAGTAAACGAAGACATTGCTGTCATACTTTGGAATGTCCCTAATCCTTCCATAGCTCCACCAATTCCTGCAAAAGCACCAGCAATTGTCATTGATAATACAACATTACGCGATACTTTCATTCCTGCGTATTGAGAGGCATTTTGGTTAAAACCAACCGATTTTAATTCATATCCTAACGTTGTTCTATCTAATAAGAACCACATTACAATCGCAATGATAATAGCCACAACAATTCCCCAGTGTAAACGAGATCCATCTGTCAATGAAGATAACCAATCAGAAGCTAACGAAGCACTTGCTTGTACGTCATAAGATTTTTCATTACCTTCGTGGATAAAACGTTTAATAAGATCATACGTAACATAAAGTGCAATGTAGTTCATCATAATTGTAACAATTACTTCATTTACTTTAAGTTTCCCTTTTAAATATCCAGGTATAAAACCCCATAAACCGCCGACAATTGCCGCCACTAAAATAGATAACGGAATATGCAAAATTGCTGGTAACGACACTGCATATCCAAACCAAACAGCAGCGAGCCACCCAACTAATAACTGTCCTTCCACCCCAATATTGAAAAGACCTGTACGAAATGCAAATGCTACTGAAAGACCAGCTAATACAAGCGGAATCATCGTACGCAACGTCTCACCGATAGCTTGTGGATTGCCAACCATCCCTTCCCAAAGCGCGGCATATCCAACAATTGGATCATATCCACTAACTAACATTACAATGGCACCAACAAGTAAACCGAAAACTACGGATAACACAGGTACTAAAATATTAATTGTTCGTTCTGTTAAAAATTTTTTAGCCATTTGTGTTCACCTTCTCTTTCCCTGTCCCGCCGGCCATTAATAATCCAAGCTGTTGTTCATTTGTTTCTTTCGCATCGACAATCGCTACAATTTTCCCTTCATATATAACAGCCACTCGATCGCTTACATTTAAAATTTCATCCAGTTCTAAAGATAAAAGCAATACTGCCTTACCATTATCTCTCTGCTCAATTAATTTTTTATGAATAAATTCAATCGCACCTACATCTAAACCACGTGTCGGCTGTGCTGCAATTAATAAATCTGGATTACGATCTACCTCACGTGCAATAATTGCCTTTTGTTGGTTTCCACCAGATAGAGCACGAGCTAACGTTTGTTCACTAGGTGTACGTACATCAAACTGTTCAATAAGTGCTTTCGCTTTTTCTGTAATTTTACTAAAATTTAAAATCCCTTTCTTTGAAAATGGATTTTTATAGTATGTTTGTAAAACAATATTGTCCCGAACAGAAAAATCGAGAACAAGTCCGTGTTTATGACGGTCTTCAGGAATATGACCAATCCCCTCTTCTGTTATTCTTCGAACAGGCCAATTCGTTATTTCTTTTCCTTTAATTGCAATAGAACCTGACTCAACTTTTCGTAAACCAGTAATCGCCTCTATTAATTCACTTTGACCATTTCCATCAATCCCTGCAATCCCAACGATTTCTCCTGCACGAACAGTTAAGTCAAGGCCTTTTACAGCAGGTAACTTGCGCGTATCATGAACAATTAGGTTTGCAATAGATAGTACTTCTTCCATTGGTTTAGCTTCTATTTTTTCTGTTTTAAAATTCACTTGACGTCCGACCATTAACTCTGCAAGTTTATGCTCATCCGTTTCCGCTACATCAACAGTACCAATCCCCTTACCTTTACGAATAATTGTACAACGATCGCAAACTTCCATAATTTCTTTTAACTTATGTGTAATAAGGATGATAGATTTCCCCTCTTGCACAAGCTTTTTCATAATTTGAATCAACTCATGAATTTCTTGAGGAGTTAACACCGCGGTTGGCTCATCAAATATTAAAATCTCAGCACCACGATAAAGAGTCTTTAATATTTCAACCCTTTGCTGCATCCCAACAGAAATATCTTCAATTTTCGCATGTGGATCAACAGCCAAACCATACTGTTCAGATAATTGCTTAATTTCTTTTGCCGCTTCTTCAACAGCAATTTTCCCGTTTTTCTTCGGCTCATTTCCAAGAATAATATTCTCTGTAACTGTAAAATTATGAACAAGCATAAAATGCTGATGGACCATCCCAATACCAAGGTCATTTGCTATATTCGGATTTGTAATTTTTACAGGTTTTCCTTTAATTTTAATTTCACCTTGTTCTGGTTGGTACAAACCAAATAGTACATTCATCAATGTGGATTTCCCTGCACCATTTTCTCCAAGTAAAGCATGTATTTCTCCCTGTTTTACTTGCAGCGTAATATCGTCATTCGCTACAATGCCTGGGAATACTTTTGTAATATTGTTCATCTCAATTACGTATTCCATTTTGTTCCTCCTTTTAGCAGGGAACACTCCCTAATTACACTCTATTAAAAGTATTTTTATATATGCAAAGGTTAGTTCTACGAACTAACCTTTGCTATTTCTCTATTATTATTTCTTTAGAGAAGCTTCATATGTTTTATATTCTTCGTCAGTTGCAGGGACTTTAATTTCACCGTCAGTGATTTTCTTCTCAAGCTCTTCTACTTTTGTTAAGATTTCTGGATTTACTTTTTTCACATTGTCAGTAGATTTCGCAATACCAACACCGTCATCTTTTAATCCGAATTCTTCTACTTTACCGCCTTTTAATTTACCATCTTTCGCTTCTTGTGCTACTTTTGCTACTGCAATATCAACACGTTTTACCATTGATGTTAAAGTTACGTTTTCAGGCATACCTTCTTGATTTTGGTCACGGTCAACACCGATTACCCAAACGTTTTCACCTTTTTTCTTACGGTTTTTCGCTTCTGTGAATACACCGTTACCAGTTGCACCTGAAGCATGATAAATTACGTCAACTCCACCACCGTACATTGCTGAAGCTAATACAGAGCCTTTTTCTGGTTTATCAAATGCATCAGCATATTGTGATACGATTTCGATATTTGGATTTACTGCTTTTGCACCAGCTTTAAAGCCTGATTCAAATTTTGTAATTAATGGGCTTTTTACACCACCAACAAACCCAACTTTATTTGATTTTGTCGTCATCGCTGCTACAGCACCAACTAGGAATGAACCTTCATGGTCTTTAAATGTAATACTTGTTACGTTTGGCTTCTCTACAACTGTATCTACAATCGCAAATTGCTCTTTTGGATATTGTTCAGCTACCTTTGCAATTGATTTTTCCATTAAGTAACCAATACCAAATGTTGTGTTATAATGATCTTTCGCAAATTTCGTTAAATTCGGGATATAATCCGCATCTTTACTAGATTGAAGATAACGATATCCTTCATTTTTCTTTAAGTCATTGTCTTTACCGAACTTTGTTAAACCTTCCCAAGCTGATTGGTTAAATGATTTGTCATCAACGCCCCCAACATCTGTAACCATACCAACCTTAAACTCTTTTTTGTCGCTACTCGCTTTATCCGAGTTACCACATGCACCTAACACCGCACTTGCTGCTAATGTTAATGATAATAAAAGACCTGTTTTTTTCTTCATACTAGAAACCCCTCCTGAAATGATTTGTCTATTTTTTTATACGCCGCTGTCCCTAACTTCTTGCTGTCACCTCCCTAAAAAGGAACTCACCTACATACGTTTTCTTAATACGTGGAAGCTAAACTTATCAGCTCTAAAGTAATTGATAGAATATAAGATTGGCTCATCATTTTGATCATAGTGCATTTGTTTTAACACTAGCAGTGCCGTTTCTGGTTCACATTCCAAAATCGGTGAGATTTTCGGATGATAGCCAATCGGCTCAATGTGAGCAACTGCGTATGTGATACGTTTGTGCGTATTGTTATGTATCACTGTAAGCAATGATTCTTCGTTGTATCCCGATAAATCTGGCAATATCTCTTTTGCAAGTTTATCGATACAATATACAACAGGTTCCCCATCTGCTGTACGCACACGCTCAATCATCACTGCATTAAAACCATCTTCACTATTAAACTTCTCTTTTTCTTCTTCTGTTAAACTTGTTGTAGATGATGATAAAAAGATAGTTCCTGGTGTTTTCCCCACACTAGAAATCATATCTGTAATACTAGAAAGTTGCTCAATCCCAGAAGAAAATAACGGCTTTGCATTTACAAATGTTCCTACACCATGTCTGCGAATGACAACATTTTCTTCTTCTAAAATACGCAGCGCTTCCCTTAAAGTCGCTCTACTTACACCAAGTTCTTTCGCTAAATCAAACTCTGATGGTAACTTTTGTCTTTCTTTGTAAGCCCCATCTTTAATTTTTTCTTTGATGTGATCAATCACCCGTAAATATAGGTGACGACTATCAGATTTTACTGACATAAGACTCCCCCGCATTTCAATTATTCGACCTCTGATGTAAGACTTCTTTTCTCTTTTTTCAACTTACAACATAATAAAAATTGCTAAATACTAAAAACAGGCATAATTGTCGAATAAATATTAATAATTTTTTAAGATGAAATTTTCACTCTTTACTGCATAAAAAAAACTTTGCACCACAAACATTCCTCATAGCGAGAAAAAGTTCGGCACAAAGATCTCTTACATCCTTTGTTACACACTTTTCCCCTCATAGTCTAGCAATTCATGGTTGCCAGGTAGAAACTTATGGACCTTATCTCCAAGATTATATGAGGCAGTGATTCTTTTCGAAGTAATCTTACCACTTGCTCCCATACGTGTCAACAAAATTTAACATTTTTCTACATTAAATATCGAACGTTCACAAAAAACCACACCAAAGTATTCGTATTCTAAAGAATCACCTTAAATGTAAGCCCTTTCTTTATCGCTGAATATAGTATATAACAAAACCAGCATATAAAAAAGCCTAATTGTAAAAACAATTAGGCTTTTTTTATGAACTTTTTTCTTGTACATCATTAATGAGCACTTCTCGTGGTTTACTACCTTCATACGGTCCTACTACACCATTCATTTCCATTGCATCAATTAATCGGGCAGCACGGGTATAACCAACTCTAAACCTACGTTGCAACATAGAAACAGAGGCTGTTTGCATTTCCACTACGAGCTGAACTGCTTCATCATATAATTCATCTTCTACTTCCTGCTTCGTATCAGGAACATCTTGCGGAATCATATCTTCTTGATATTGCGCTTTTTGCTGACCAATAACATATTCTACAACTCTCTCAACTTCATCATCTGATAAAAACGCACCTTGTACACGTACAGGCTTCGATGCACCAATTGGTATAAATAGCATATCCCCACGACCTAGCAGTTTCTCTGCACCACCGCCGTCAAGAATTGTACGAGAATCTGTTTGAGAAGATACAGCGAATGCAATACGTGATGGAATATTCGCTTTAATAACTCCCGTAATTACATCAACTGATGGACGTTGCGTTGCAATAATTAAATGAATACCGGCAGCACGAGCCATTTGCGCTAGACGCATAATCGCATCCTCTACATCCGACGAAGCAACCATCATTAAATCTGCTAACTCGTCCACAATTACGACAATATAAGGTAATTCCGGTTGTTTCGCTTCTGATTGATTATTATGCTCTTTTATATAATCATTATATCCTTCAATATTTCGCGTGCCACTATGAGCAAATAACTCATAACGACGCTCCATTTCACTTACAACTTTTTTCAATGCCTGTGATGCTTTTTTCGGATCCGTTACAACTGGTGTTAACAAATGAGGCACACCGTTATATACATTTAACTCTACCATTTTCGGATCAATCATCATTAATTTTACTTCATGTGGTTTTGCACGCATTAAAATACTAACAATAATACCGTTAATACATACACTCTTCCCGCTACCTGTAGCACCTGCCACTAGTAAATGGGGCATTTTATTTAAGCGGGCTAATACAGCTTCACCTGTAATATCTCGTCCAAGACCAATCAGCAACTTCTCTTCTGGATGATTATTAGCCTTAGAATCAAGAACTTCCCTAAGTGTTACCATAGAAACTTCTGAGTTCGGAACTTCAATCCCTACAGCTGATTTCCCGGGAATTGGAGCTTCAATACGAATGTCCTTTGCAGCTAAAGCAAGCGCTAAATCATCACTTAAACCGACGATTTTGCTTACCTTTACTCCCATATCAGGATACACTTCATATTTTGTGACTGCAGGACCTCTATGTACTTTTGTTACTTTCGCTTTCACTCCAAAGCTTTGGAAAGTACGTTCTAATTTACGAGCATTCTCATAAATTTCCGCATTTTCATTTGTAACTTGCTTATTCTTTGGAAATTTCAATATATCAAGCGCAGGAAGCTTGTAATCTTTATTTTCTACATTTGAAAATTGCATAGGAGGTGCTTGTGTTTCCCCCTCTAGCGATTCAACGATTTTTTCTCCACGCTTTTTCTTCGGCTCTTCAACTGGTGGAGCCTCTTCAATAAACGGTGAAGTGATTAACTCTTCTTCCTCTACTTCAATTCGTTTATCCTCTTCTTCATTTACAGGATAATTCTCAGTGAAATTCGAAATAATCGGAGGATCAATTGAGATTTCTTCCATCGGCTCAATAATTTCTTCATGTTCTGCAGCACGTTTGCTCCTTGTGCTTCTTGTTGTTTTTTTCTTTTCTGTTTGTTCAGCCGTTCTTTTGGCTCTCCAATCTTTATAGTCCCCTTGCATCACTTGAAATTGACTTCTAAGAATTCTACCAACTGGAGCTAACACTTCTCCAATATGCTTATTTGTTATACAAAGTATACCGAGAATAACTAAAATAATACCAATAATATAAGCTCCTACTTCGTCAAATAAGAAGTAACAAGTGGCGAACATAAGTGCACCAAACATGCCACCACCTAAATGAACGCTATCTGGCCCTTTTTTCATTTCAAGAAAGAAATTATCTTTCGTACTTACAATAACAGAAGTATTTTGCACTGCTCCATCTTTCGTAAGAAGGTTAAATAATGTAATATGACTAAACATTAATATCGCCAATACTATTAAATAAAAACCGATTAGCCGTTTATTTAAAAGGTTCGGCCATCCACGTTTTATAACGAATGAAACGGATAAAGCTATTACACCTAACACACCAATTATGTACCACTCACCAAAGAAGAAGCGAAAAAATAACACAAACGATTTTCCTACAACGCCTAGCTGTAAAATCGTAATGATTGAAAGTGCAAAAAGAGTTAAACCGACGATTTCATAATACAAAGTTGGCTTTATCGTACGTCTTGCCTTTGCCTTCGTCCCTCTTTGCTTTTGTTTTGCCATTTCTTCACCTCGTGATCTACATATAAGTAAAAATTCCTAAAAAACTCTGCTTATATGTTTGTTTTCTCTATTTTTTCAGGTCTTTATATCTTCTATTTTTACACTTCTTGTAAAATGTTAAATAAACAGAAGAAAGCAGCCCTCTCATGGCTGCTCAACCGTCTTGTTTTTTATATTATACCATAGCTTCTAAACAAAATCCTTCTTTTTGCTAAAAGGTTATTTTCTGTCCCGGCTCAAACTCTAAGTAGTGAAGCGGATCCGTACTTAACACGCGTACAATAGAATAATACCCATGTTCTTCTTCTGAAACCATTAATTCAACACCATTTATATTTACGACTTTTTGACTTTCACATTGCGAATAATCGGCTGGATACACGAGTTGCTCTGGCATAATTGTATATAAAATCATTGTAACATTGTCCCTTCTGCATGATCATCCGCGCGACCATCTATTAATTCGTTTAATTTTCGAATCGCATTTCCGATACCACCGACATCATCTATAAGACCGTACTTCACTGCATCTCCACCAATTACATTCGTACCAATATCTCGCGTCAAATTCCCTTTCGCAAACATAAGCTCTTTAAAACGATCTTCCGTTACTTTCGAATGCTTCGTCACAAAGCGAATGACTCTTTCTTGCATTTTATCTAAATACTCAAATGTTTGCGGCACACCTATAACAAGACCTGTTAGACGAATCGGATGAATTGTCATCGTCGCAGTTTCTGCAATAAATGAATAGTCTGTAGAAACGGCAATCGGTACACCGATAGAATGCCCTCCGCCTAAAACTAAAGATACTGTCGGTTTTGAAAGTGAAGCGACCATCTCAGAAATTGCTAGCCCAGCTTCAACGTCACCTCCAACTGTATTTAACACTAAAAGCAAGCCTTCAATTTTCGGATTTTGTTCAATCGCAACAATTTGCGGAATAATATGCTCATATTTCGTTGTTTTATTTTGCGGTGGCAACTGAACATGACCTTCCACCTGTCCAACAATTGTTAAACAATGAATACGTGATTCATTCATTTGCGGTACATTCGTTTGTCCAAGCTGCTGAATTTTTTCCACTATTGAAGCTTCTTTTCCGGTTTCTTTCGGCTCAGCCTCTTTCTCTTCATTTGTATAACGATCACGTTCTGTCATATCGCATCCCCTTTCACTCGTATATAATTAGTATTTCTTAAGTTATAAATTTCATTCGATAGAGTGAAAAAAGAAAAAAATCACCCGTAAAGGTGATCTTTTTTATACTTCCATAATAATCGGTAAAATCATAGGTTTTCTCTTCGTCTCTTCGTACAAGAACTGTCCTAATAATTCACGAATATTTTGTTTTAACATAGACCATTCAATTGAATATTCTTTAATTGATTGCTCAACAATCATACGTACAATCTCTGTAGAACGGTCAATTAACGCTTCTGATTCACGTACATATACAAATCCACGTGAAATGATTTCTGGACCAGAGATAATTTTCTTTTCATCTTTACCCAGTGTTACAACAACTACTAATATTCCATCTTGAGATAACATTTTTCTATCTCGAAGAACGATATTACCAACGTCACCTACACCTAATCCATCAATTAACACATTGCCAGCTTGCACTTTGCCAACTAAGTTCGCTTCATCGTCACCAAAACCAATTACATCGCCTTTTTCTACAATAAAGATATTTTCTCTTGCAATACCTACATCTTCAGCTAAGTATGCATGTGCTTTTTGCATACGGAACTCACCATGTACGGGTACAAAATATTTCGGTTTCATTAAATTTAACATTAATTTTAATTCTTCTTGGCTCCCATGACCGGAAACGTGAACTTTTCTTTCACCGTAATAAACAACTTCAGCTCCCGCTCTAAATAACAAATCAATAATTTTCGATACAGATATTTCATTACCTGGAATTGGAGATGCCGCGATAATAACCGTATCACCTTTACGAATTGAAATTTGTTTATGAGCTTGCTTTGCCATTCTAGAAAGGGCTGCCATCGGTTCACCTTGGCTACCTGTCGTTAAAATAGCTACCTTTTTCTCTGGGAAATTGTCTACTTCTTGTAGTGAAATAACCATACCTTCTGGAACATCTAAATAACCAAGACGTCTTGCGATATCTACCACTTTCACCATACTACGTCCTACAACCGCTACTTTTCGTCCTGTTTCAGCAGCTGCATCAAATACTTGTTGAATACGATGTACATTCGATGCAAATGAAGCAACGATAATACGTCCTTCTGCGCCGTAGAACACTTTAGAAATTTCTACACCAACTTCTTTTTCAGAACCTGTATAGCCTGGACGCTCAGCATTTGTACTATCAGATAATAAGCATAGAACGCCTTCATTTCCGATTTGAGCCATTTTCCCAAGGTCTGCTCCACTATTTCCAATTGGAGTTTGATCAAATTTAAAGTCTCCCGTATATACGATCGCACCTTTTGATGTATGGAAACAAACACCAACAGAATCTGGAATACTATGTGTCGTTCCAAAGAATGACACCGTTGTAGTATTAAACTCTACTGTTGAATTTGAATCGATTGTTTTTAAATCTACACGGCCTAACATACCCGCTTCGCCAAGTTTTTCTTGTATAAGTCCTACCGTTAATTTCGTTGCATACACTGGAATTGATAATTTACGAAGTACGTAAACAATGCCACCAATATGATCTTCATGACCGTGAGTAATAAATAAACCTTTTACTCGCTCTTGGTTTTCTACTAAATATGTAATATCAGGAATAACGATATCAATTCCAAACATTTCATCTCCCGGGAACATTAACCCTGCATCTACAATAAAGATTTCAGAATCAATTTCAACACAGTACATGTTTTTCCCGATTTCACCTACTCCACCAAGAGCAAATACTTTAACAGACTCATTCTCTTTTCTCTTCATGTTGTTGCCTGGTTTAAAAATCTTTCAAACACTGATTTCACTAAAATTGCAGAGACACCAGGGGAAACTCTACAACCACCATATATTCACCGTCCAAGACGAATGTCCTTACCGTTATGCGATATCATGTCCTTGTTTATTTTTTAAACCAGGTTTCACCTCTCTTTCATTATATAAATCAAATATCTTATTCGATATGATATGAAAATGTAATCAAATTATAATTTTTACCAATTTTGCTAAGCATACCCGTACTAAGCTACTTAGCCATATTATACCTGATACAAGAAATAGAACACAAGTTAAATCGTGCGAAAGAAAAAGGAAAAGAACGCATTCCCAACAAACTTATCGAACTGATGTCCTTTATATTTACTCCGATTTCGTACCCCATATCGTTTTGAAGAAATAGCTATAAATACTCTAAATTTATTTCATAATATAGATTTTCAAGACTTATTTTTCTAGAATTGAACAAAAAAACTTATAAAATGGAGTTTTTTTATGAATTACGTCATATTTGAAGTAATTACTCTCAAAAATAGAATTGGTACTTTATTACGTTTATATAAGCGTTCATTCTATAAATAACTATGACTTTTTAATTCCTTTAAAGAGTTACGATTATTTTCTTTTACATGTTGCAATATATAATGAAAAACTAGTTAATGATCTTATAAAAACATATATAGGTAAGATAAGAAAAGAGAGGGAAAGACTTTCATACAAATAAAAAATGACCTAGTTCTACACTAGGTCATTTTTTATTAACGAGGGATAGATTGCATAACAGATTGTAACGTTACTCTCTCTTCTTCTGTTAACGGAAGAAGTGGTAAACGTACAGAACCTACATCTAATCCAACCATTTGTAATGCTGTTTTTACTGGTGTTGGGCTTGGCGCCATAAATAATGAATCCGTTACTCTTACAAGTAATTGATGTAATTTTTGCGCCTTCTTAAATTCACCTGCTTGGAATGCTGCAATCATTTCTTGCATTTCATTTCCGATAACATGAGATGCTACAGAAACGATACCTTTCGCTCCAACTGCCATAGCTGGTAACGTTAAACCGTCATCACCGCTGTATACTGCAAAGTCGTCCGCTGTTTTTTCAATGATTTCTGTCATTGTTAACACATCGCCGCCTGCATCTTTAATCGCAACAATGTTTTCTATTTCTGATAAACGAACAACTGTATCAACGGAGATTTGTACAATAGATCGTCCTGGAACGTTATATAGCATAACCGGAAGTGGCGTGCTTTCAGCAATTGCTTTAAAGTGCTGATACATTCCTTCTTGACTCGGTTTGTTATAATACGGTGCTACTAGCATTACTGCATCAACACCAACCTCTGTTGCTTTTTTCGTTAAGTCAATAGAAGCATGCGTATTATTGCTACCTGTTCCAGCGATTACGGGCACCCTTTTATCGACAACAGATACGACATGGCGATATAACGCTACTTTTTCTTCTGAAGTTAATGTAGGAGATTCTCCTGTCGTTCCTCCTACCACGATTGCTGTTGTACCGTTATCAATTAAATAATTTACCAATTTCGTTGTCTTTGCAAAATCGATATTGCCGTTTATATCAAACGGTGTTACCATCGCGGTTGCAATTGTCCCAAAATCTATCATGGTCTCACTCCTTATTGTTCCAGTTGCTTTTCTTTTGAAAGCTCAAACGCACTATGTAATGCATTTACAGCCTCCACTAAATCAGTTTCTTTTACAAGAACCCAAATAGTTGTATGACTATCTGCTGATTGCAGAATTTGAATACCTTTTTCAGCTAAAGCTGTAACGATTTTCGCAGTAACCCCTGGGTATCCTGCCATTCCAGCTCCTACAATAGATACTTTCGCACAATGCTCTGTCACAATTGGCTCATATCCAAGGTTTTGTAATAGTTCAACTGCACGATTTGATACATTATCACTCACCGTATAAGCTACCCCAGTAGGTGAAATGTTAATTAAATCGACACTGATTCCTTCATTCGCCATTTCTTTAAACACATGCTGCTGCAAATCATATGCTGTTTCTTTTGCAAGTACTTTAATTTGCGTCACATTTGATACATGTGCAATACCTGTAACAGGACGTTCTTCTACATCACGGCCTTTTGTAGCGCCGTCAGATGCTGAAATAAGCGTACCTTCACTATCAGAGTACGTAGAACGTACACGAAGCGGTACTTTTGCATGCATCGCAATTTCAACTGCACGTGGATGAACGACTTTTGCACCTTGGTATGCCATGTTACAAATTTCGTTATACGTTACAGTTTGAAGATGACGTGCATCTTTTACAATGCGAGGATCCGCAGTCATCACACCTTCTACATCTGTGAAGATATCGATATATTCAGCATGAAGCGCAACACCTAAAGCTGAAGCTGAAGTATCACTACCTCCGCGTCCAAGTGTTGTCGTATCACCTTTTTTCGTTTGTCCTTGGAATCCTGTCACAACGATTACATCTACATTTTCTAGCTCTTCGTGTATACGATCACAATTCATTTCAATAATCTTAGCATTTGTAAAATCATCATTTGTTACAAAACCAGCTTGTGCACCATTTAATGCTGCCGCTTTTATACCGTTCTCATTTAACATGTTAGAGAAAACGATTGCTGAGATTAATTCTCCGCATGATAATAATAAATCTTGCTCACGATTAGAAATGTGAGATTCCTCTTGATTTACAAGACTTAACAACGTATCAGTTGCATATGGTTCACCTTTACGGCCCATAGCAGATACGACTGTAACTACTTTATAACCCGCATCTAGCGATTTTTTTATATGATGAAGCGCATGCTTACGTCCATTTTCATCACGTACAGATGTGCCACCAAATTTTTGAACAATAATTTTCATATTTTGCACCTTCTCTTAGCCGTTTACACTAATTGTAATTTTACTAAGCGCTCTGCAATTTGAACAGAATTCCATGCAGCGCCTTTTAATAAGTTATCAGATACGACCCAAAGATGGAATCCTTTATCGTTATTTAAATCTTTACGGATTCTTCCAACGAATACTTCGTTTTTACCTACTGCAGTAGCTGGCATTGGATATAATTGCTCTTCTGGGTTATCTTGCAGAACGATACCTTCCGCATTTGCAAGTAAGTTCTTTAATTCCTCTACTGTTACGCCTTCTTTTTCTACTTCAATGTAAACAGACTCAGAGTGACCTGATACAACTGGTAAACGTACACATGTTGCCGCTACTTCTAGCTCTGGCATATGCATAATTTTTTTCGTTTCATTAATCATTTTCATTTCTTCAAATGTAAATCCATTATCTTGGAACTTATCAATCTGTGGAATCGCGTTGAAAGCAATCGGGAAATGTTTCTTATCACCTGATACAGGTAAAACATTCGCCTTTACTTCTTCACCATTTAAGATTGCTTGTGATTGTTCATGAAGTTCTTCAATCGCTGCCGCACCAGCACCTGATACAGCTTGATATGTGGAAACGATTACTCGTTTTAAACCATATTGCTGACGAACTGGCTCAAGAGCTACTACCATTTGAATTGTAGAACAGTTTGGATTTGCAATAATACCGTTATGTTCTTTTAAGTCGTTTTCATTTACTTCAGGTACAACAAGTGGCACGTTTTCTGTCATACGGAATGCACTTGTATTATCAACAACAATCGCACCGCGCTTTGCTGCTTCTGGCGCTAATTGTTTTGATACAGATCCACCAGCACTAAATAATGCGATATCTACTCCTTCAAAACTTTCAGGAGTTGCCTCTTGAACTGTAAATTCTTCGCCTTTAAATACAAGTTTCTTACCTGCAGATCGTTTAGATGAAAGTAACGTTAACTTCCCAATTGGAAATTCTCGTTTCTCTAAAGTATTTAACATTTGTTCACCAACTGCGCCGGTTGCTCCAACTACAGCGACATGAAAAGTTTTTTGCTTTTCCATCACTATGCCCCTTTCTAGATACCAATCCTTCTATAACTTAGAATGAGAAGGAGTATACAATACCCCTTCTAATCTTAATAACGTTAATTTTATCATATTCTACAGTAAGAATGATGGTTTCATCGAAAATTGTCCGTTTTTTTTCGTTTTTTAATTCATATATCTGAATTTTTCTACGACAACCGGTTGCAATTGCTTCCCTTGCAGCGCTTCTAATACTGTATCTTCCAGTAACTCCATGCGAGCTACCATTGAATTTGGTTTTTTCTCTGGTGCGTCTTGACCGAATGGGACGAAGTAGATGTTTTTTGTGGCCATTAGGCGCATGAGATTTACCCCATTAAGCCCTAAAGCATCATTCGTCGAAACAGCCAATACGACAGGCTTGCCATTTCTTAGCGTCGCTTTCGCTGCCATTAATACTGGAGAGTCTGTCATTGCATTTGCAAATTTACTCATAGAATTTCCTGTTAGCGGTGCAATTACCATACAATCTAGTGGAATTTTAGGTCCTAGTGGTTCTGCGCCAACGATTGAATTAATTGCTTTAAAGCCTGTTACTTCTTCAATCTTTTTAATCCACTCTGCTCCTTCGCCAAATCTCGTATTTGTTGATTGAACAGTGTAAGAAACAACGGGGCGTACTTCTGCTCCCTCAGCAATTAACTTTTCTAAATGAGGCATTACTTCTTCGTACGTACAATGTGAGCCAGTAAAACCAAACCCTATTCTTTTCCCCTTTAAATTCATTCCCCATTCTCCTTTCTTGCGATTACGTCTTCTGCCAGTAACTGAGAAAGAACATTCGCTAAAATTTGCCCTGCTGTTTTTGGAGCAACAATACCTGGTAGCCCAGGTGCTAATAGCGCTTTGACTCCTCTTTTTTCCGCATATCTAAAGTCGGTACCACCTGGTTTAGAGGCTAAATCAATTACTAACGTATGAGCCGGCATTTTTGAAATGACATTCGCTGTCACAACGAGATGCGGAATTGTATTAATGACAATATCGATATCCCCTACTTCTTGCTCAATGTTCTGCATATGAAAAGGAGTAAACATCATTTCTGTAATACGCGCAATATGTTCCGATCGTCTTGCTCCAACTTTGACATGGGCTCCTAATGATTGAAATGCTCTGGCAACGCTCATCCCTGTTCTACCAAATCCTAAAACCATTACATTAGAACCATGAATTGTATAGTCGGTATGTTGAATTACCATCATTAATGTACCTTCTACAGTTGGTATAGAATTGTAGATTGCCACATCATCACGATCAAATAATTTAATTAGTTTACGGTTTGTAGTAGATACGAGATTTTCCAAGTAAGGCGTACCAATACCTGAATATATAGTAAAATGTTCTGGTGTATTTTCAATTTGTTCTTTCGTTATAGAAACTTTTTCGTTTGAAAAAATAGTATCTACTTCTCCCTTGGCATTTGTACCTGCAACTGGCAAAATAATTGCATCTACAGAAGTGAAATCTAAATTTTGTATACTTTCTTTTGCTGCCCCTGTGAAGCCATGGTCTAACTGATCAAACCCTATCAATGAAAGTTTCGCATCCAATTCAACGAGCTTGCGAATTACTTCTAGCTGTCTTGCATCTCCTCCTATGACAGCAATATGCATCTCAGTCAACATTCCCTAATTCACCTTCTTTTTCTGTCATTTATAAGAAAAGTGCCTACTTTTTCTTTTTCCTCCACATCATATGTAATGTACGAGTTTTAGGTGATTGAAAAACAAAAAGCACCTATCATGTATCCCGCTATTTGTATGTGGGAAGGCCCTACCTCAAAATTCGGCATAGGAAAAGATATTCTGTTGGATTTTGCTCTGAGTAAAATGAACAAAAAAAGATGACCAAAATGGCCATCTTTCACTTCGAATTTGAACGATCTGTAATATCGCAAAGAATCATATCATGACCCACTTTTTTTATTTGACTCCATGCTACTCTTATTTCTTGTGGTTCCTTTTTAAAACCTCCCCATTTCCCAGCAGGTATAATAAGAGCCTGTATTTGTCCATCCTTCTCATCAATCTCTAAATCCACATAACCTAAAACCCCCATTTTTTCTGCTCTTTCTAAATTAACAATTTCTTTCCCACTTAGTTCACTTAATCGCATACTCTCTCCCCCTACCCAAATTATTCATTTAAGTTATCCATAATTAGTACCTATTCTATATACCCACAAAAAATAACCGTATCTCATTTAAAAGAGATACGGTTATTTTTAAATCATATATATTAATTACAGTTTTATTCCTTTTGGAAGTTTTCCATCTGGACTAATTAATGCTGCAGAAAATTCATCTGTAAACATGTTACGAATTAACTCATCTACATTTTCTTTCGTTACAGTGTTTACACTTTCAATAATCTCATCAAGTGAACGGTGCTTACGAAGTAGCAATTCATTTTTACCATTACGGCTCATACGACTATTCGTACTTTCTAAACTTAACATTAAGTTTCCTTTTAATTGTTCTTTACTATTCATAAGCTCTTTTTCTGTAATACCTGTATTTTTCAATGTTTCTAATGTTTCTTGCATTGTTTCATACAGTGTATCTAATTGTTGGCTACCTGTTCCACCATAGAGCGTTAACATACCTGTATCTTCATAAGAAGAATGGTAAGAAAATACTGAGTAAGCTAACCCGCGTTGCTCACGTACTTCTTGGAATAAACGGCTACTCATACTACCGCCTAAAACGTTATTTAATACAATTAAGTTATAAATATCTTCGTGTCCCATTTGTAAGCCTTTATATCCTAAACATAAATGAGCTTGTTCTGTTTCCTTTTTACGTGCTACCTTATTAAAATGGAAAATTGGGCTATGTACTTGTTCACGGTTTGTCGTTCCTTCATAACTACCGAAATATTGCTCTACTGTTTGTAAAAAGGCTTCATCAATATTTCCTGCAATTGATACAACTACATTTTCAGGTGTGTAATGATCCTTAATATATTGACGTAGCGTATCACCTGTAAACGTATTAAGCGTTTCTTCTGTTCCTAAAATAGGATATCCAAGCGGATGCGTTTCATATGTTGCTTTCGTTAACATATCATGCACAATATCATCTGGAGCATCTTCGTACATTTTAATTTCTTCACATACGACATTCTTCTCTTTTTTCAGTTCTTCTTCATCAAATGTTGAATTAAAGAACATATCTGCTAATACATCTAAAGCATATTTAGCATGCTCGTCTAGCACTTTTGCATAGTAACAAGTGTATTCTTTTGAAGTAAAAGCATTCACTTGCCCACCAATGCTATCAAATGATTCTGCAATTTCACGTGCACTACGTGTTTCTGTTCCTTTAAAGAACATATGCTCTAAAAAGTGAGAAATCCCGTTATTTTTTTCATTTTCATTTCTTGATCCTGCATGGATCCAAATACCAATCGCAACCGATCTTACAGTTGGTATATTCTCCATAACTATTCTTACACCATTTTTACAAGTATATTTTTTAATCAAAAACTTTCCTCCTACTGCCAGTTTCTCTAAATAAATGCTATTATTTAATGATAACAAGTTTAAGGATGAATGTCATGCAAATGTATTTAATCTACACGTTTTTCATCCAGTAATTCTGTTATATTCCCTACTTTATATCCTTGTTCCTTCAATTTTGTAATCATTGTATCTAATGCTTCTGTTGTGGACGAAGTAGGATGCATTAATACGATAGCACCTGGATGTATTTTTCTCATTACTCTCTGCAATAGTACACCTGGCTCAGGTCGCTTCCAATCAATTGTATCAACAGTCCACATAATCGTTCCCATTTGAAAATCATCTGCAATTTTCACGACTTCATCCCGAAAACTTCCACTCGGCGGTGCAAACCATCTTACCTTTTGATTCGTAGCTGCTTCGATCATTCGATTTGTTTTTTGTAACTGATCTCTTATTTCATCAGACGATAACGTTTTCATATTAGGGTGTGTGTAAGAATGATTTCCAACTTCTTGATTTGCATCGACAATCATTTTTGCAAATCGTAAATTTTCTTTCACCCAACGTCCTTCTAAAAAGAAAGTCGCCTTCACATCATGTTTTTTCAATATTTCTAATATACGAGGCAAATACTCATTTCCCCATGCCACATTTATTGTTAACCCGACCATCTTTTTATCCGGATGACCTCTATAAATTGGTGCTGGTGATAAATCTTCTAAGTGGACACTCGGTGATACTTCCTTGAATTCAAGATGTTTTTGATCAAACTGCTTTAATTTCTTCATATTGTTATAGGATGCTTCCATATCAACTTGTCTTCCATTATATCCTGGTGTTGCTTTCCATATCTTATCAATCATCGCATTTTGCGGTGCAATCTCATATTGTTTTGCATGCTTTTGAATTTCTTCATATAAGTGATCCTGTGCAAAAACAGAATAAGAACCTGCACTGACATATAAAAAGAATATACATATGTATGCCAATATACGAGTTTTCATATAAACCCTCCCATTAACTATATAAAAAACCATTTTCCTTCTTATCTTTGTTAATTTGAGCGTTATAATGAAAACTATACCTATACTGACATAAAAATATATGCAAATCATATTTTTACATAACAAAAAAAGCCAGTTAAACTGGCTTTTGCTTATTGCTGCTCTTGTTTGTTTTCTTCTTTAGCAGCTTCTTTTTCTTGCTCTTCTTTTAGCAATACTTTTCTAGATAAATTCACGCGACCTTGCTTGTCAATCTCGATAACTTTAACTGTAATTACATCACCGATTTTCACAACGTCTTCTACTTTACCTACACGCTCAAGTGCAAGTTCAGAAATGTGAACTAATCCATCTTTACCGCTGAATAATTCAACGAAAGCACCGAATTTCTCAACACGTTTCACTTTTCCTTCGTAGATTTCACCTACTTGTACTTCGCGAACGATATCCTCGATAATTTTCTTAGCTTTGTCGTTCATTTCTTGATTTATTGAAGAAATGAATACTGTACCATCTTGCTCAATGTCAATTTTAACGCCAGTTTCTTCAATAATTTTATTGATTTGTTTACCGCTTGGTCCGATAACGTCACGGATTTTATCTGGGTTAATTGTCATTGTAATAATCTTTGGAGCGTACGCTGATAATTCAGTGCGTGGCTCTGCAATTACAGATAACATATGATCTAGAATGTGCATACGACCAACTTTCGCTTGTTGTAATGCCTCTTCTAAAATTTCACGAGATAGACCATCGATTTTAATGTCCATTTGTAGTGCAGTTACACCGTGTGCTGTACCTGCTACTTTAAAGTCCATATCACCTAAATGATCTTCCATACCTTGAATATCAGTTAAAATTGTGTAATGCTCACCTGATTTAACTAGGCCCATTGCAATACCTGCAACTGGAGCTTTAAGTGGAACACCAGCATCCATCATTGCTAAAGTACTACCACAAATACTTGCTTGTGAAGTAGAACCATTTGATTCTAATACTTCAGATACAAGACGTACTGTGTATGGGAAATCTTTTTCAGACGGAATTACAGGCTCAAGAGCACGTTCTCCTAGTGCACCGTGACCAATTTCACGACGACCTGGTCCACGCATCGGTCTTGTTTCACCAACACTAAATGATGGGAAATTGTAATGGTGCATAAAGCGTTTTGATTCTTCTACACCAAGGCCATCTAAAATTTGCACATCGCCTAATGCGCCTAATGTACAAATACTTAATGCTTGTGTTTGTCCACGTGTGAATAAACCAGAACCGTGTGTACGAGATAAAATGCCAACCTCTGATGCTAATGGACGGATTTCGTCACCTTTACGGCCATCTGGGCGGATTTTCTCAACTGTAATAAGACGACGTACTTCTTCTTTTACAATTTTATATAAAATCTCATTTACTTGTCCTAATGTATCAGCATCAGCTTCTTGCGCTTCGTAATGCTCAATTACACGCTTTTTCACTTCGTTAATTGCATCTTCACGTGCATGTTTCTCATGTACTTGAATTGCAGAATGCATATCCTTCTCAGCCATTTCACGTACAGCTTGGTTAAGATCAGCGTCAACTTCATAAAGTTTCACTTCTGATTTCTCTTTACCTACAGCTTGTACAATCTCTTCTTGGAATGCAATTAGACGTTTAATTTCGTCATGGCCAAACATAATTGCTTCTAACATTGTTTCCTCAGGCACTTGATCTGCTCCTGCTTCAACCATGTTAATTGCATCTTTCGTACCAGCTACAACAAGGTGAATATCACTTTGTTCTTGCTGTTCTACTGTTGGGTTGATAACGAATTCGCCGTTAATACGACCAACTGTTGCACCCGCGATCGGACCTTCAAATGGAATGTCTGAAATCGATAACGCTAATGAAGAACCAAGCATAGCTGCCATTTCAGAAGAACAATCTTGATCAACACTCATTACGATGCTGACAACTTGTACTTCGTTACGGAAACCATCTGCGAAAAGTGGACGAATTGGACGGTCGATTAAACGACTTGCCAAAATTGCTTTTTCACTTGGACGACCTTCACGTTTAATGAAACCGCCAGGAATTTTTCCGACTGCATATAAACGCTCTTCATAGTTTACTGTAAGTGGGAAGAAATCTACATTTTTTGCTTCTTTTGATGCAGTTGCTGTAGATAGAACCGCTGTATCGCCATATCTTACTAATACTGCTCCGTTCGCTTGCTTTGCAAGCTGACCTGTTTCAACTGTTAGCTGGCGACCAGCTAAATCTATCGAGAAGACTTGCTTTTCTTGACTCATTTAAGTACCCCTCTCAATTTAAAGTATTCAATTCTTCTATGTAAATGGATAGTATATCACAATATTCTACCTCTAGTATTACCGAAAATGAAGTAAGCTATAAAGAGTAGAAGATATATTTTTACCTAACAAAAAAGCGGGAATATTCCCGCTTCTTTGACTATCGACGTAAGCCAAGCTTTGTGATTAATTCACGGTAACGTGTGATATCGCTATTACGAAGGTAAGTTAGTAAGTTACGACGTTTACCAACCATCTTTAATAGACCACGACGTGAATGATGATCTTTCTTGTGAGTACGTAAGTGCTCGTTTAGAGTGTTAATTTGCTCCGTTAGGACAGCAATTTGAACCTCTGGAGAACCAGTATCAGTCTCATGAGTTCTAAATTGTGCAATGATTTCATTTTTACGCTCTTGTGTTAAAGCCATCCTATTTCACCTCCTATTAATTAAACCCCCGATTACCTAGCAAGCGTCGGTGAGTCGCAATGCCAAGCAATGGTTGTCATAAAGTACATAACATAGAATACTACTTTTCATTTGAAAAAGCAAGTATATTATTTTCGTTCGCAAAATATTCTTGTGCTGTTTTCTTATCTTTTGCGATTTGTTCAACTAACTCATCGATGCCATTGAATTTCTTCTCTTCTCTTATACGCATATGCCACTCTACTGTAACATTTTGATCATATATGTCTTTGTTAAATTCAAATAAGTGCACTTCAATGGATAGTTGGCGCTCATCTTCTTTAAAGGTTGGTTTATATCCAATATTACATACACCATCGTACCATTCATCGTGAACTTGTAATCTCACTGCATAAACACCTACAGGTGGTAATAGATACTCATCACTTAAACCTACATTAGCTGTGGGGAAACCAATTTGACGTCCACGTTTATCACCGTGTACAACCGTTCCCGCTACTGTATATGCTCTACCTAAAATAGATGGAATTTGCTCCATTTCGCCATTTCGAATTAACTTTCGTAATGCTGTAGAACTTACTTTCTCTTCTTGAAATTCAACTTTTTCAATCACAGTCTGTGTAAACTCCCCTCTTGCATGAAATGGTAAAGTCTCCATCTTTCCTTTTCCTAAACGTCCATATGAATAATCAAATCCTGCTACTACATGCTTTACATTTAAACCAATAATATAATCATCTACAAATTGTTGTGGCAATAAGCCTGCAAATGATTCATCAAATTTAACAACATATAATATATCGATACCTAAACTCTCGACTATTTTTTCTTTATCACACATCGGTGTAATATACTCGGCATGCGCTTCTTTTTTACCTAAAACAACAGATGGATGCGGATAAAATGTCATCACTGCACTTTTATATCCTCGTTCATCCGCTATTTGTTTCGCAGTTCGAATCACACATTGATGTCCTAAATGAATGCCATCAAAAAATCCTAATGCCATTACAGTAGGTGGTAATTCTAATTTATTTTGTTCATGTGGATGAGTTAAATGAATAAGTTTCACGCTTGAATTCACCTTTTTCTGTAATAATCCTTCCAATAATTCATTATAGCTTTAGTTCTTGATTATTCACAAGTACTTTCATCGGCTTTAGCATACCAGGGTGTTTTGGATGGTGCTCATAAATTGCAAGGCAACGATTGTTTTTATCAAACACTGTTATAAATGGCGCCGTTATTTGCGATTCATTTTTTAAGAACATACCATTCTTAATTTTTTCTGCTTGCTTTTCATCTACAACCATTTTCGGAAACTTACTTAATGCTTCATCAATTGAAATGAAGATAGACTCTACTGTTTCATTTTGCACGTTTTCTTCAATTTCTTCAAATGATATGCAATCTTCTAATAAAAATTCACCCGAAGCTGTTCTTACAAGGTGAGACATATGGGATGGAAAACCAAGTTTTTCACCAATCATTACGGCTAACGTTCTTACATATGTTCCTTTACTACACGTTACACGGAAACGGAATGAAATATTTTCTCCTTCAAACACTTCACGGTCATCTAGTAATACAAATTCATGAATTGTAATTGTACGAACTGGACGTTCAACCTCTTGTCCTGCTCTTGCATATTCATATAATTTTTTTCCGTTAACTTTTACAGCCGAAAACATCGGAGGCATTTGCTCAATCGTACCTGTTAATGCCGCAAGAACCTCTTCCACTTCTTTACGAGTAATAACACGATCTACATGTTTCGTTTCCACAACTTCACCAGAAGCATCTTCAGTTGTTGTTGAAAATCCTAATGTCACTTCACCTTCATATGTTTTCGTTTCACTTGTTAAAAATTGTGCAATCTTTGTTGCTCGCCCAACACAAATCGGCAATACTCCTGTTACATCTGGATCTAATGTTCCTGTATGACCAATTCGTTTTTCACGCAATATCTTTCTTAATTTAAATACACAATCGTGTGATGTCATGCCTTTTGGCTTATGTAATAATACTACACCTTCCATATATGTTCACCTCATCGTAATTCTTTCATAATCATTACCTAAAACTTATTTTACATTGAAAAAATGGATAGACAAATGTCTATCCATTATTCTTCACGTTTACCGTCTTTATTAATTTGATGTAAAAGTGTATCAATTCGATGACCATATCCGATAGACTCATCAAATTCAAAGGAAATTTCAGGTGTTTTACGAAGACGAATACGTTGGCCAATTTCTGAACGAATGAAGCCTTTTGCCTTCGCTAAACCTTTTAGTGTACTTTCTTTCTGTTCTTCATCACCTAAAACAGAAATATACACTGTAGCAATTTGTAAATCTCCACTCACTTGTACATCTGTTACAGTAACAAATCCGACACGTGGATCTTTAATTTTACGACTGATGATGTCGCCTAATTCTTTTTTCATTTGCTCGCCTACACGGTTTGCACGTAATTTCATAACTCTTCACCTCATTCAATACCATTCCAATTGTGTTATCGTACGTTCAATTTCAGGAAATGAATCGATGTACTCAAGTACACGATTCATTTCTTTTTCACAAATAACACGATTAGAGGATACAGAAACAATTGCAATTTCCGTACGTTGCCATACATCTTGATGCCCTACTTCTGAAACAGCTACGTTATAACGCTGCTTCACTCGAGTTAGCACCCGTTGCAAAATTGCTCGTTTCTCTTTTAAAGAATGCACATCGTAAATCATACACTCGAATGAGAGTGAAGCGATTATCATCGCTTCACTTCTTCCATAATGTATGCTTCAATAATGTCCCCTTCTTTAAGATCATTATATCGCTCAATTGTAATACCACACTCATAGTTTTGTGCAACTTCTTTTACGTCGTCTTTGAAACGTTTTAACGTATCAAGTTGTCCTTCGAAAATTACTACGCCATCACGGATAATACGCACGCCACTATCACGTGTAATTTTACCGTCTGTTACGTAACAACCTGCGATTGTTCCAACTTTTGTTACTTTAAACGTTTGACGTACTTCTGCTTGACCGATTACTTTTTCTTCGAATTCTGGATCTAACATACCTTGCATCGCTGCTTCGATCTCTTCGATTACTTTATAAATAATACGGTGTAAACGAATATCAACGTTCTCTAATTCTGCTGTACGCTTCGCATTCACATCTGGGCGTACGTTAAATCCAATTACAATTGCATTAGATGCAGAAGCTAAAATGATATCAGATTCTGTAATCGCACCTACGCCTGTATGGATAATTTTAACTTTAACACCTTCAACATCAATTTTACGAAGTGATGCTGCCATTGCTTCTACAGAACCTTGTACGTCTGCTTTCACAATTAAGTTAATTTCTTTTACATCGCCCTCTTGGATTTGTTGGAATAAATCTTCAAGGCTTAATTTAGATTTTTCACCACGTTGAGCAAGTAACGCTTCTTGTGCACGTGATTCACCGATTTGACGAGCTTTCTTCTCATCAGCGAATGCCATGAAACGATCTCCCGCTTGTGGTACTTCGTTTAAACCTGTAATTTCAACAGGAGTTGATGGACCAGCAACTTTTACACGACGACCAATATCACTTACCATTGCACGAACACGTCCGAATGAAGTACCAACAACGATTGGGTCTCCAACTCGAAGCGTACCGTTTTGAACAAGTAATGTCGCGATAGTTCCTTTACCTTTATCAAGCTGTGCTTCAATTACAGTACCAGTTGCATAGCGGTTTGGATTTGCTTTATATTCTTCTACTTCACTTACAAGAAGAATCATTTCTAGTAAGTTGTCAATTCCTTCGCCTTGAATCGCTGAGATTGGTACGAAGATTGTATCTCCACCCCATGCTTCTGGAACTAATTCATATTCTGTTAGTTCTTGCATTACGCGATCAGGATTCGCAGCTGGTTTATCCATTTTATTCACAGCAACAATAATTGGTACTCCTGCTGCTTTCGCATGGTTAATTGCTTCAACTGTTTGTGGCATAACACCGTCATCAGCTGCAACAACAAGGATTGTAATATCCGTTACTTGTGCACCACGAGCACGCATCGTTGTAAACGCCGCGTGACCAGGTGTATCTAAGAATGTAATCTTCTTGTCATTTACTTCAACTTGGTATGCACCAATATGCTGAGTAATTCCACCTGCTTCGCCAGCAGTTACTTTAGAGTTACGGATAGAGTCAAGTAATGTTGTTTTACCATGGTCAACGTGTCCCATGATTGTAACTACAGCTGGACGCTCTTTTAAGTTCTCTTCATCATCTTGCTCATCGATAAATGTTTCAAACTCAGTCTCGCTGACAATTACTTCTTCTTCTACTTCAATACCGTAGTCGTTAGCAATTAACTCAATTGTGTCTTTATCTAAGTCTTGGTTAATTGTTGCCATAATTCCAAGCATGAAGAGCTTCTTAATAATTTCAGATGGCTCTTTGCTTAATTTCTTAGCAAGATCACCTACTGTAAGGCTTCCAGAGAAAGTAATTTTATCTGGTGTTTCTACAGTTTGTGTTTGTTGTCTTCCAGCAAAGTTCTCTTGACGCTTGTCTTCGTTTCCTTTGCCTTTTTTCTTTTTCTTATTGCTGTTCTTTTTACTACGAACAACTTTTTCTTCTACTTCAAACTCATCTGCAACAGAAGGTTTTTCAGCTTGATACTCATTATCTAATTTGTTTACTACTTCATCGTCTAACATTGTCATATGATTCGAAACCTCGATATTCATTTCTTTTAGTTTTGTCATAAGATCTTTACTTGAGATATTATGTTTTTTCGCATATTCATGCACTCGAATTTTACTCATACCTTCACCCCCGGTAATTTGTATCGAGCATGCTACGCAGCTTTTTCGCAAAGCCCTCATCTAACACAGCTACAACGACTCGCTCATCTCTCCCAATCGCATGCCCTAATTGTTGTCGATTTTCGACCTTTCTCATTGGTACGTTGTAGTACGTCGTTTTATCTGTGATACGCTTTGTAGTATTTACTGACGCATCTTCAGATAGCAACACAAGTTTTGCTTTGCCACTTCGTACTTCCTTTAAAACGAGTTCTTCACCCGAAATAATTTTTCGAGCCCGGTTTGCTAGTCCTAAAAACGATTTCCAATCGGACACTTATTTCGACTCCTTCTCAACAAGCTCAAGAAGCTCTTCATAAAGAGAACTGTCGATTTTCGCTTTTAGATGATGTTCCAAAACATTTTTCTTTTGAGCTTGAAGAATGCTCTCTTTATCTTTTGATAAATAAGCACCTCGTCCTGATTTCTTTCCAGTTAAATCAATAGACACTTCTCCCTCTTTGGAACGAACAATGCGAACGAGCTCTCGTTTTGATTTCATTTCTTGCGTTGCAACACATTTTCGTAACGGAACTTTTCGATTGCTCATACTCATCACCTCTACTCGATTTCGTCTTCAACTGAATCGAATCCGAATGCGACTACGCTATCTTCTTCTGTTACAATTCCAAGTTGTTTCGCATCAGACTCACTCTTAATATCAATTTTCCAACCTGTTAATTTAGCTGCAAGACGTGCATTTTGTCCACGTTTACCGATAGCTAATGACAGTTGGTGGTCTGGAACAACAACAGTTGTTGCTTTCTCTTCTTCATCTACAAGTACTTTCACAACTTGTGATGGGCTTAAAGCATTGGCAACATATTCTACTGGATCATTTGACCAGCGAACGATGTCAATCTTTTCACCTTTTAGTTCGTCTACAATTCGTTGTACACGTTGTCCTTTCGGTCCTACACAAGAACCTACTGGATCAACATCAATGTTCTCTGCATGTACTGAGATTTTAGAACGATCTCCTGCTTCACGTGCTACAGAACGAATTTCAACCGTTCCATCATAAATTTCAGGAACTTCCATTTCGAATAAACGTTTTAAAAGACCAGGATGTGTACGTGATACGTAAATTTGTGGTCCTTTTGTTGTTTTTTCTACTTTTGTAATGAATACGCGAATACGATCATGTGGTTTGTACTGTTCGTTCGGCATTTGCTCACTTACAGGTAATAAAGCTTCTACTTTCCCTAAGCTTACATAGATGAAACGAGCATCTTGACGTTGTACGATACCAACCATGATATCTTCTTCACGATCACTAAACTCAGAGTAAATAACACCACGCTCTGCTTCACGCACTCGTTGTGTTACAACTTGTTTTGCAGTTTGTGCTGCAATACGACCGAAATCTTTTGGTGTTACTTCAATTTCTAGTACGTCACCATCTTGATAGTTTGGATTAATTTGTCTTGCTTCTTCAACAGAAATTTCAAGACGTGGATCAAACACATTATCAACAACGTCTTTACGTGCTAAAACTTGGATTGTTCCCACTTGTGGGTTAAAGCTCACACGAACGTTTTGTGCTTGGTTAAAATTGCGTTTATAAGCAGAGATTAACGCTGCTTCAATCGCATCAATAATAATATCTTTGCTAATTCCTTTTTCTGACTCTAATACGAGCAAGGCATCTAACAACTCAGTGCTCATGAAGATCCCCCTTCTAACTAAAACGTAACAGCAAGTCGCGCATTTGCAACTTTGTCCATTGGAATTTGGATTTCTTTTTTACGTGTTTTAATTGTTAATAATAGTGTAATTGTAGTACCATCGTAGGAAAGCATTTTTCCTTCAAACATCTTTTCACCATCAATCGGCTCATATGTTTTAATTGCCACTTGTTTTCCTACCGCTTGCTGGAAGTCTTTCTCTTTCTTTAATGGACGTTCTGCTCCAGGAGATGACACATCCAAAAAGTAAAGATGAGGAATTGGATCCTCTTTATCTAAAGCTTCGCTTAAACGTTCACTCACCGCACCGCATTCTTCAATGTCGACTCCCTTTTCAGAATCGATGAATACGCGTAAGAACCAGTCTTGTCCTTCTTTCACATACTCTACATCTACAAGTTCAAGATTTAACTCTTCAACGATTGGCTGCGCAAATGCTTCTACAACTTCTGTGACTTTCTTATCCATAAACAGCCTCCTTCCTGCCGCCATGTACCATTCACAAGAAAAGACCCCGTCCATAGAACGGTCTATCTTATTCTTTCTCGTTAGCTAACAAAAGCCCCTGCCGTTAAGCAGGGAATATCTGTCTTAGTATTACCAAATTTAAGAAGTAAAACTTGTAACAAAATATGTATATACGACAGAAATTTCTTACCTCTCCACATCAATAAAATGTAGATAGTAACACGAAAGAGTGGGTTTCCCCACTCTTCTTTTCACACAATATACATGACATGGTTATCTCGGTTAATAGTATACCATACCAAATGTTGATTTGCAAAGACTTTTCCTACCTATCAGAACAGCGATAACTGGTTTTGATCCGGCAAATCACCTAAACAACCTTGACTATCTAAATACTCAATAATTGTTTTCGAAACCTTACTACGCTGCTGCAAGTCTTCTTTTGATAAGAATTCTCCATTTTTACGTGCTTCCACAATACTTAAAGCTGCGTTTGTACCAAGACCAGGCACCGCATTAAATGGAGGGATTAATGAGTCTCCATCAATAATAAAGTCTGTTGCATGTGAGCGATATAAATCGACCTTTTGGAATGAGTATCCACGCTCACACATTTCAAGTGTCATTTCTAGTACCGTTAATAAACTCTTCTCTTTCGGTGCTGCATCTAAACCTTTTTGCGCAATTTCATCGATTCTTGCACGTATAGATGCTGAACCTTTTGCCATCGCTTCTACGTCAAAGTCATCTGCACGAACCGTAAAGTATGCCGCATAGAATAAAAGCGCGAAATGTACTTTAAAGTATGCGATACGCACAGCCATAAGTACGTAAGCAGCCGCATGGGCTTTCGGGAACATGTACTTAATCTTCTTACATGAATCGATATACCAACCTGGTACATTATTACTTTTCATGTCCTCTTCCCATTCTTCTGGTACACCTTTACCTTTACGTACTGACTCCATGATTTTGAAGGCTAATGATGGGTCTAAACCTTGATAGATTAAATATACCATGATGTCATCACGACAACCGATAACTTCACTCAGCGTACATGTACCGTTATAAATTAACTCATTTGCATTACCAAGCCATACGTCCGTACCATGTGATAATCCAGAAATTTGGACTAACTCTGAAAATGTCGTCGGTTTCGTCTCTTCTAACATCTGTCTTACGAATTTCGTACCAAACTCTGGTATACCAAGTGTACCTGTCTTACAGTTAATTTGTTCTTCCGTTACGCCTAACGATTCTGGCCCTGAGAAAATTTTCATTACTTCTGGATCATCCGTTGGGATTGTTTTTGGATCAATACCACTTAAATCTTGTAACATACGAATAACTGTAGGATCATCGTGTCCTAATATATCAAGCTTCAATAAATTATCATGAATAGAGTGGAAGTCAAAGTGTGTCGTTCTCCACTCAGCACCTATTGAATCTGCTGGATACTGTATTGGTGAGAAATCAAAAATGTCCATATAATCTGGCACAACGATAATACCACCTGGATGCTGTCCTGTTGTACGTTTTACACCGGTACATCCTGCTACTAAGCGGTCAATTTCTGCATTTCGAATCGTTAAGTTATGATCATTTGCATAACCCTTTACATATCCATAAGCAGTTTTTTCCGCAACTGTACCAATCGTTCCTGCACGATATACATAATCTTCACCGAACAGTACTTTCGTATAGTTATGGGCACGTGGTTGATATTCCCCAGAGAAGTTCAAATCGATATCGGGTACCTTATCTCCTTTAAATCCAAGGAACGTTTCGAACGGAATATCATGTCCATCTTTTACATATGGAATATTACAAGTTGGACATTCTTTATCCGGTAAGTCAAAACCAGAACCTACAGAACCATCATTAAAGAATTCTGATTGCTTACACTTCGGACATACATAGTGTGGTGGTAATGGATTTACTTCTGTAATTTCCATCATCGTTGCAACGAATGATGAACCTACCGATCCACGCGAACCTACTAGATATCCGTCTACTAATGATTTTTTCACAAGCTTATGTGAAATTAAATAAATTACGGCGAATCCATGCCCGATGATACTTTTTAATTCTTTTTCTAAACGCGCTTCTACAATTTCAGGTAACTCTTCACCATAAATACTACGCGCCATTTTATAACTCATATCACGCGTTTCATCATCTGCACCTTCAATTTTCGGTGTGTATAGATCATCTTTTACTGGATGAACATCGCCAATTAATGATGCAATCTTTTGTGTATTTGTTACGACAATTTCTCTCGCTACGTCTTCACCTAAAAATGAGAAACACTCTAACATTTCATCGGTTGTACGGAAATGTACAGGTGGTAATGAATGTCGGTTTAACGGATTGGCTCCGCCCTGCGAACTAACTAAAATTTTACGATACATTGCATCTTCTGGATTTAAGTAATGCACGTTTCCGGTAGCGACAACTGGTTTATCTAACGTCTCACCTAGTTTTACTAAGTTTGAAATAATTGTTTTTAATTGCCCCTCATCCCGAACAAGTTCACGCTCTACTAAATGACGTAACACTTCTGGTGGCATTACTTCAATGTAATCGTAGAACTGCGCAATTTCTTCTACCTCTTCAGGAGCTTTTTGCATCATTGCCTCAAACACTTCACCTTTATCACAAGCCGTTCCTACTAAAATACCTTCACGATATTTTTTTAATAGTGATCTTGGTACTCGCGGTACACGGTAAAAGTAATTTAGATGAGAATATGAAACAAGTTTATATAAATTTTTCAATCCAACATCCGATGTAGCAAGTAATGTCATATGACTTGGACGCCCGCGCTTATATGCATCCCCTTGTCCCATACTATCGTTTAATTGATCGTGATATTCAAAACCTTTTTCAATCACATCTTTTAACATTTTTACAAGTAAATATCCCGTTGCTTCTGTATCATAAATCGCACGGTGATGCTGAGTTAATTCGATATCCATCTTTTTACACAACGTATTTAAACGGTGGTTTTTCATTTCTGGGAATAAAAATCGTGCAAGTTCTAACGTATCTATTACTGGATTTTTCGTTTTTTCTAAACCAGCTTTTTTAAATCCTACGTTAATAAAGCCCATATCAAAACTTGCGTTATGAGCAACAAGTGTATGGTCACCCATCCATTCCTCAAACTTTTTAAACACTTCGTCTACTTCTGGTGCGTCGGTTAACATATCATCTGTAATGCCTGTTAACTCAATGATTGTTGCCGATAACGGTTGATGCGGATTTGCAAAAGATTCAAAGCGGTCAATAATTTCGCCACCTTTTACTTTTACAGCAGCTAACTCAATAACTGTATCATACACAGCTGATAAACCTGTCGTCTCAACGTCGAAAACAACATACGTTTCCTCTGCAAGTAAACGATGCGCTTCGTTATACGCTATTGGTACACCGTCATTCACTAAATTCGCTTCTACACCGTATATAACTTTAATTCCGGCTTTTTTCCCAGCTGAATATGCTTCTGGGAATGACTGTGCAACAGCATGGTCTGTAATGGCAATCGCCTCATGTCCCCATTTACCAGCTTGAGCAACAAGCTTAGAAACTGGAGTAACAGCGTCCATTTGACTCATCGGAGTATGGAGATGAAGCTCTACTCGTTTTTCACCTTCTGGCGCTTTATCTTTACGAGACGGTCCTGTTATTTCATTAATATCATTTGCAATCATTACTAAATCTCGAACGAATGTATCATTTTGAACAGAGCCACGCGCTTTTACCCACATTCCTTTTTTCAAGGACTGCAGCATTGGAATATCTTCTTTGTCACGAGAGAACATTTTGATCATAATAGAATCCGTATAATCCGTTATTTTTAAAGTTAATAACGTACGGCCACTACGAAGTTCTTTCGTTTCTACATGGAAGACATATCCTTGAACTGTTTTTCTTCTTTCTTCATCTTGAATTTCTCGCATCGGTGTAATCTCTTCATCCGGCTTAATAAGATACCCAAGTGTAATCGGTCCTTCGTGCACAACGCTGCTTTCTTCAGCTTGTTTCTTCGCCATTTCTTCCATAGCTTGTATAACACGTTCGCGATCTTCTTGCTGCGTTTGCTCACGAAACTTTTGCATTTCTTCTGTATTTTGCTTTATATGTGTGTCTAACTGGAAACGGGGGAATCCAAAAGCTTCGTATTGATCCCCTACTGGTTTCGCAACGTTTTTCTTTAAAGCAGTAGATTCCAGCTCATTATTCACATTTATAAGTAACTTCACTCCATTGACCTGCGGAAGCTGCTTCTTTAAATAAGCAAACATAGGTGAAAATGTAATTCGTTCCGTACAAAGTGGCCAATACGCCCTCACTTCTTCTTCAGTAAATTGTTTATTCTCTGTTTCTAATGCAAATGTTGTTCTTGCAATATGAGAAAATGATTGCTTAAGCTTTGTTTCTAGCAATTCATATAATTCTGTAGGCAAAATACGTGGCACTTGTAAATTAAAATGCCAACTTTTATTCGCTTTATCGATAACGAGCCTTTCAATACCACCGCCTTGTAAATATTGATTTATAAGGTCGTCTGGTATTTGCAACTGCTGGAGCAAAATTTGAAATCGCTCTTTTTGTTCATTTGTTAAAGACATAAGCACTCTCCTTCCATTTGCTATTATAAATTGAAACGTACTACAAAGAAAGATTTCTCCCTTCTTCTTTTACAAAATACGTTTACAAAGAAAGAGAAGGTACCTCATTACGAGGTACCTCTTCCTATTTTAAAATATTAGCAATATATGTTTGAAGTTCTTCTACTTTTACTTCTTCAGACTCACCTGTAGCACGTACTTTCACTTCTACAATACCTTCGTCTGCTTTTTTACCAACTGTCACGCGAACTGGAAGGCCGAATAAATCAGCATCAGCAAATTTAACGCCTGCACGTTCTGCACGATCATCTAGTAGTACTTCATATCCTTGCTCTTGTAATGAGTTATAGATGTTTTCACCCATTTCACGTTGTGCATCAGATTTCATATTTACTGGAATTACATGCACATGGAACGGTGCAACAGCTTTTGGCCAAACTAAACCGTTCTCATCATTAAACTGCTCTGCAATTGCTGCCACTGTACGAGACACACCAATGCCGTAACAACCCATAATAAGTGGTTGTGTTTTTCCGTTTTCATCTAGGAATGTTGCGTTCATTGCTTCACTATAACGAGTTCCTAATTTAAATACATGACCAACTTCAATTCCGCGTGCGAAAAGAATTGTTCCGTTTCCGTCTGGAGATTGGTCTCCTTCTTGAATGAATCGTAAATCCGTATATTGACTTACTTTAAAGTCACGTTCTGGATTTACATTTACATAATGGAACCCTTCTTCGTTCGCTCCTGAACATCCGTTGACAATTGATGCTACAGCGTGATCAGCAATAATTTCGATATCACCTGTTACACCAATTGGACCTAATGAACCAACTTCACAATTTAATAATTCTTTTACTTCTTCATGAGAGGCAAGCTCAACAACGGAAGCACCGTATACATTTTTCACTTTTACATCATTTACTTCATGATCACCACGAACAAGTACAACTACTAATTTCTCATCTACTTTAAATACCATAGACTTAATGCACTTTTCAGCTTCGATGTTTAAGAATGCAGATACTTCTTCAATTGCTTTTTGGTCTGGTGTTGCTACTTTTTCAAGCGCTTTTTCTGCTTCGTCACTCTTCGTATACGTAGCTACAACAGGAGCCATTTCGATGTTCGCTGCATAATCAGATGTATCAGAGTATGCAATTGTATCTTCACCAACATCAGATAATACCATAAATTCATGTGTATCTTTTCCACCCATTGCCCCAGAATCAGCAATAACCGCACGGAAATTCAAACCACAACGAGCAAAAATGTTAGAGTATGCTTTGTATAAACGATCGTATACTTCATCTAAGCTCTCTTGTGTAGCATGGAAAGAGTATGCATCTTTCATTAGAAACTCTCTTCCACGTAATAAACCGAAACGAGGTCTTTGTTCATCACGGAATTTTGTTTGAATTTGATATAATGTTAACGGTAATTTTTTATATGATTTCACTTCATCACGTACAAGATCCGTAATTACTTCTTCATGTGTCGCTCCTAATGCAAATTCACGAGCGTTACGATCTTTCATACGCATTAATTCAGATCCGTAAGAATACCAACGACCTGACTCTTGCCATAATTCTGCAGCTTGCATCGCTGGCATTAATAATTCTACAGCACCTGCGCGCTCCATTTCTTCTCGAACGATACGTTCTACTTTGTGTAGTACTTTTAAACCAAATGGTAGAAAACTATAAATACCAGAAGCATTTTGACGCATAAAACCTGCACGAAGTAATAACTGATGACTCTTAATCTCCGCATCAGCTGGAACTTCACGTAATGTAGGACTGAATACCATACTTTGTTTCATTTATTCGCACCTCTTCATTTTACTCTTACACGCAGGAAAACCCCTCACCTCGAGTTAGGTGAGGGATTTTATTCTACGAGCTCTATTTCATTATAAGTTTCACTTTATTTTACAAGAAAAACTTACGAATGTCATTCCAAGTTACAACTAACATAAGTAACATTAATAATGCAAAACCAATAAAGTGAACCATTCCTTCTTTTTGGCGATCAATTGGTTTCCCGCGCAATGCCTCAATTAAGAAGAAGAACAAACGTCCACCGTCTAAAGCGGGAACTGGTAGTAAATTAAATAAACCAAGGTTAATACTTAAAACTGCTGCTAAACTTAATACACGCGTAAATCCATAATCTACTACTTGATCTGTTAGATTATAAATTCCTACTGGACCTGACAACTCATTAATAGAGAATTGGCCCGTTACTAATTTCACAAGAGACTCAAAAATTAGTTTCGTCCATTGGTATGTTTGTTCAAAACCTGATTTAATAGACCCCATCACTGTTTTCTCTACAGGAGAGTAGACACCGATTCTACCAACTTCTTCTTTACCTTCTTTATCAAGCGTTGGCGTTACTTTCACATTAAACTGTTCACTATCACGCTTTACTTGTAACGTAAGTTCTTTATTCGGGTTTTCACGTACAATGGTAACAACATCTTTCCATGTACTTGTGTTTTTCCCATCAATAGCTTGAATTGTATCATTTTCTTTTAACCCAGCTTGCTCTGCTGCGCTATTCTCCATCACTTTTCCGACCATTGGTTTGTCAACAGGAACACCTTGTACAAATCCAAGAATCACAAAAATAACAAATGCTAAAATGAAGTTCATTGCAGGACCCGCAAAGATCGTTAAAGCACGTTGACCTAATTTCTTAGAGCCAAACTGTCTATTATACGGAGCAATTTGAATTTCTTCACCGGCAGTAATAATACGAGCCTTCTCATTCACTCGGAATGTTTGAAGCTCTTCCTCGTACTCTTCATAACCCGAAATTGTTAAATTATGCTCTAAATCAGATTGTTCGACTTCAATAACGCGAACATTGGGATACTTTTCATATCCATCAAAAACTAATTTTGCAACTTCGTCTTTTTCGTTTAATACAAGGCCAACTTTTTTCCCAGGCTTTAACTCAACTGTATCTGCATCCTCGCCAGCCATTCTTACATAGCCGCCAAGGGGCAGTAATCGAATCGTATACACCGTTTCATTCTTTTCAAATGAGAATATTTTCGGACCAAAACCAATCGCAAACTCACGGCATAAAATACCTGCTCGTTTTGCGAAATATAGATGCCCTAGCTCATGGAAAAATACGAGTGCACCGAAAATTAATATAAAGGCAATCGCTGTATTCAATTCCATACCACCTTTGCTAAATTTGTTCCATCACAAACCGTCTTGTGGCTGCATCAATTTCCAGAATTTCCTCTAAGCTTGGACGTGCAATGACATTGTGATGGTTCATTGCTTTTTCAATGAGGTCTTCCACTGTTAAGAAACCAATTCTCTTTTGTAAAAAAGCTTCAACAGCTACTTCATTCGCTGCATTCATTACAGCTGGCATACTTCCACCTGCTTTTCCAGCTTCATACGCAAAACGTAGGCAACGGAAACGTTCTTGGTTCATCTTCTCAAAATGCAACGTTCCTATTTCCCATAAGTTTAACTGCTTTGTGTCTGAAAGAGGTAATCGATCAGGATATGTAAGTGCGTATTGAATTGGCACTCGCATATCAGGTGAGCCAAGCTGTGCCATCACACTACGATCTTCAAATTCAACCATAGAATGAATAATACTTTCTTTATGTAAAACAACATCGATTTGCTCATAAGGGATACCAAAAAGCCAATGTGCTTCAATTACTTCTAGCCCCTTATTCATCATTGTAGCAGAATCAATTGTAATTTTCGAACCCATTGACCAGTTTGGATGTCGAAGCGCATCTTCTACGGTCACATGATGCAATTCATCTCTCGTTTTATCACGGAAACTTCCACCAGAAGCCGTTATAATTAGTCGAGAAATTCTTTTTTCATTTTCACCATTCAAGCATTGAAAAATAGCTGAATGTTCGCTGTCTACTGGAAGTAACGAAACATTATGTTTTCGCGCTGCTTCCATTACAAGATGCCCTGCAGTTACTAACGTTTCTTTGTTTGCAATTCCAATTGTTTTTTTCGCCTCAATTGCACGAAGTGTTGGTAACAACCCTACGCTACCTACAACAGCATTTACTACTATCTCTGCATCTGGATGTAATGCTACTTCTAAAAGTCCTTCACTACCATATACAATTTTTGTATTACCAGAGACAGCTTGTAATTTTAAAACATCTTCCTCTCTTTGCACAGAGACAATTTGCGGAGAAAATTCTTGAATGACCTTTACTGCATAGTCAATATTTTTCCCTACAGAAAAAGCAACGAGACGGAATTGGTCTGGGTGCGAGCGTAATACATCTAAAGTTTGTGTACCAATTGATCCGCTTGCACCTAATAAACTAATGTTTTTCATGACTCCAACCCCTCGTTCATTTATTAATTGTATTGTAATAAGAAGTAGAGAATTGGTAAAACGAATAACCAACTATCTGTTCGATCTAATATACCACCATGTCCAGGTAAAATTGTACCTGAATCCTTTACGCCATAATGACGTTTAAATGCAGATTGTACTAAATCACCAATTTGTCCAAAAATAGAAATGATAATTGTCAACACAATTAAAATCCCTACATTAGCCTGAACTGGGAAGAACATATTGTAAACAAGTGCCACAACAATTCCACAAACGATGCCGCCTAATGAACCTTCAATCGTTTTATTTGGACTAATTTCTGGCCATAATTTTCTTTTTCCTAATGCTTTTCCTACGAAATATGCACCTGAATCAGTAGCCCATATAACAAATAATGCGCAAAACACATATTTAATTCCTAATATCCTCGTTTCATTCAGATATAAGAATCCCATTGCAACATATGTTGTTGCCATTAGTAAAAATGAAGCATTATCAAAAGTAAATGTATTCTTAGAAAGGACTGTATATGATAAAAGTAATAAAACAATCACAAATGTGATTTCTAATTTACCTAATCCAATCCAAGTAAACAGTTCTGATGCACTACTTGGAATTAAAATAATCCATAATAATACTGCAGCTAAAACTGTTGGTACTGAAATAAGCGTAAGCTTATTCATACGAATTAATTCATATAAACCTATAGAAGCAAGTGCATACACTAAAACCGTAAAAGGCACGCCACCGTAAATTACGATGGGAATGAATAGCGCGGCAGCAACCACTCCAGTAATAATTCTCTGTTTCACTACCAAACCCTCTCTTTCTACACGCCTCCGAATCTGCGCCCTCTATGTTGAAAGTCTGTAATCGCATTTAGCAAATGTTCCTCGGTAAAATCTGGCCAATACACATCTGTAAACCAAAATTCCGAATATGCAATTTGCCATAACATGAAATTACTAATACGTAGCTCTCCGCTCGTACGGATTAACAATTCTGGGTCAGGTAAAGAACTCGTCATTAAGTAGGAAGAAAGCATTTCTTCGCTTACATCTTCAACACGAACTTTTCCTTCCTCACGATCTTTCATCATATGTTGCACAGCAGAAACGATTTCATCTCGACTTCCATAGTTTAACGCGAAATTCAGAATTAATCCCGTATTCTCTTTCGTCTCTTCCATGGCCTTCTCCATCGCTCTGCGTGTATGCGTAGGAAGACGATCTTGTTGCCCTATTACACGGACTTGTACGTTCTCTTCAATCAATTCTGGTAAAAATGTACCTAAAAATTCTTCTGGAAGCTTCATTAAATAATCAACTTCCTTTTTTGGTCTTTTCCAGTTCTCAGTTGAAAAAGCATAAAGAGTTAATACTTTCACATTAAGTTTGCTTGCAAATTTTGTGATTTTCTTTACAACTTGCATGCCTTCATGATGTCCCGCAATACGAGGCATCGCTCTCCTCTTTGCCCACCTTCCATTACCATCCATAATGATGGCAATATGTTCTGGGATGTATCCTTTTTTCACTTCTTCAACGAGATGATCAAACGATGTGTCCTTTTTACCTTTAAAAAAAGGAAAGTTTTTAAACATCATTCATACCCTCCAACAAGCAGACGTATGCCTAAAAGTGTAAAAAGACCCCCTTAAGAAGAGGGTCATATTTGCGAAAGTATCGCTATTACACTTCCATGATTTCTTTTTCTTTGTTTTTTGCGATTTCGTCAACTTTTGCAATATATTTATCTGTTTCTTTTTGGATATCTTCAGTATATCCTCTTAAATCGTCTTCTGTAATCTCGCCAGCTTTTTCAAGCTTCTTAAGATCATCGTTACCGTCACGACGTACGTTACGAACAGCAACTTTTGCTTCTTCAGCATATTTTTTCACAACTTTTACAAGATCACGACGACGCTCTTCTGTTAATGCAGGGAATGCAATACGAATTACAGTTCCATCATTAGAAGGGTTTAAGCCTAAATCTGCTTTTAAAATTGCTTTTTCGATATCACCGATAGAAGTTTTATCATACGGTTGAATTACAAGTAAACGTGCTTCTGGAACTGTAATGTTCGCTAATTGCACAACTGGTGTTGGTGCACCATAGTAATCAACTTGTACTTTATCTAATACAGACGCGTTTGCACGACCAGCGCGAACTGTTGCTAATTCGCGTGAATAAGCAGCAACCGCTTTTTCCATTTTTTCATTTGCAGACTTCAATACTTGTTGTCCCATATTTATTTCCCCCTTACAACTGTTCCGATATTTTCGCCTAACACGGCACGTTTAATATTCCCTTTTTCCATAACTGAGAATACAATTAATGGAATATCATTATCCATACATAGAGAAGAAGCTGTAGAATCCATTACACCTAAACCTTCTTTTAATACATCTAAGTAAGTAAGTGTTTCGTATTTCGTAGCTGTTGGGTCAATAGATGGATCTGCATTATATACGCCATCCACATTGTTTTTCGCCATTAAAATTACGTCAGCTTCAATTTCCGCTGCACGTAACGCTGCCGTTGTATCTGTAGAGAAGTATGGGTTACCAGTACCTGCTGCAAAGATAACAACACGTTTTTTCTCTAAGTGACGAACTGCTTTACGACGAATGTAAGGCTCTGCCACTTGACGCATTTCAATTGAAGTTTGTACGCGAGTTTGAATTCCGATGTTCTCCAAGCTATCTTGAAGAGCTAATGAATTCATAACTGTCGCTAACATGCCCATGTAATCCGCTCCTGCACGATCCATGCCCATCTCACTTCCAATTTTCCCACGCCAAATGTTACCGCCGCCAACAACAACAGCAACCTCTACATCTAGTTCTGCAATTTCTTTCACTTGTTCCGCAACTGACTTAATAACAGCTGGGTTGATTCCAAATCCTTGCTCGCCAGCTAAAGCTTCTCCACTCAGCTTTAAAACGACACGATTATATTTCGGTTTACTCATAATGAACCTCCAATTGCTTACATCTTTATTTTAAAAAAGGGAACACAATGTGTTCCCTAATCTGTATTAGTTACTACCTTTTACTTGGTTCATTACTTCTTCAGCAAAGTTGTCTTCGCGTTTTTCGATACCTTCACCAACAGCGTAGCGAACGAATCCTTTTAATGTTGCGCCTTTAGACTCAACGAATTGACGAACTTTCATATCAGGGTTTTTAACGAATGCTTGGTCAAGTAAGCAAATCTCTTCGAAGAATTTGCCTAGACGGCCTTCAACCATTTTAGCAACGATTTTTTCAGGCTTGCCTTCGTTTAATGCTTGTTGTGTTAATACTTGACGCTCATGCTCAACTTCTTCAGCTGTTACAGCATCACGATCGATGTATTTTGGGTTAACTGCAGCGATGTGCATTGCTACGTCTTTAGCAGCCGCTTCATCAGTAGAACCTTCAAGAACTGTTAGAACACCAATGCGTCCACCCATGTGTAGGTAAGCACCGAATGCATCTGCATCAGTTTTTGATACGATTTCGAAACGACGAAGTGTAAGCTTTTCACCAATTTTAGCGATTGCTTCGTTGATGTGCTCTTCAACTTTTTTACCGTTTTCCATTGTTTGAGCCATAGCTTCTTCAACGTTAGCAGGCTTCTTAGCTAATAAGTGAGCAGCTAATTCTTTAATTAATGTTTGGAAACCTTCGTTTTTCGCAACGAAATCAGTTTCAGAGTTTAATTCTAAGATTAAACCGTCGTTACCGTTTGTTTCGATGAAAGTTAAACCTTCAGCAGCGATGCGGTCTGCTTTTTTAGCAGCTTTCGCGATACCTTTTTCACGTAAGAAGTCAATTGCCTTCTCCATGTCGCCGTTAGTTTCTGTTAAAGCTTTTTTGCAGTCCATCATACCTGCGCCAGTTTTTTCACGTAATTCTTTTACCATTTGTGCAGTGATTGCCATACTTTTCATCCTCCTAAAATATGTATTTATACCTTTTATAAAGGTGTTTATACCTTAAAAAAGGTGATAAAAGGCCGAACCCCTTATCACCTTTCCAACTTTGTTACGCAGTAACAGTTTCTTCACCTTGTTTTGCTTCAAGGATCGCGTCTGCCATTTTAGATGTAAGAAGTTTTACAGCACGAATTGCATCATCGTTCGCTGGGATAACGTGATCGATTTCGTCTGGATCACAGTTTGTATCAACGATACCGATGATTGGAATGTGTAATTTGCGTGCTTCAGCAACTGCAATACGCTCTTTACGAGGGTCTACTACGAATAATGCACTTGGAAGACCTTTCATATCTTTAATACCGCCTAAGAATTTCTCAAGACGCTCTAACTCTTTTTTAAGTTGAACAACTTCTTTCTTAGGTAGTACTTCGAAAGTACCATCTTCTTGCATTCTTTCGATGTCTTTAAGACGCTTGATACGCTTTTGGATTGTTTGGAAGTTAGTTAAAGTTCCACCTAACCAACGTTGGTTAACGAAGTACATACCAGCACGAGTTGCTTCTTCTTTAATAGCTTCTTGTGCTTGTTTTTTAGTACCTACGAATAAGATGTCTCCGCCTTCAGCAGCGATGTCACGCATAACTTTGAAAGCTTCCTCAACTTTTTTCACAGTTTTTTGTAAGTCGATGATGTAGATACCGTTACGCTCTGTGAAAATGTAACGCTTCATTTTTGGGTTCCAACGACGAGTTTGATGTCCAAAATGAACACCAGCTTCAAGCAATTGCTTCATAGAAATTACTGACATAATATAGTTCCTCCTAAATGGTTTTTGATATCCTCCGTTTACTTCATCTCTAAGCGAAACTACAAACGTAGCACCAACACTTAAATCAGTAAACGTGTGTACTTTGTACTGACACCACTGCTTACTATATCATACTGAAATATTACAATCAAGTCGAAAATGCGAACAATGTAAAACTTTCTTTGTTCATACTTAAATTCTAGTATTACCAACCTGCATTTCTTTTAAGCAAAAATTGAAATGCAATTCATGGCTTTTCAAAAAAATGCGATTATGACGCTATGTACGAACAACATCAATCTGTTATACAAAAAAACTCTCCTCAAAAAATGAGAAGAGTTTTATAAATTAGTTTGTTTTTAATTTAGCAAGTTCATGTAAGAATTTGTCGTTTAATACTTTAATGTATGTTCCTTTCATACCTAAAGAACGCGACTCAATTACACCAGCACTTTCTAATTTACGAAGTGCATTTACGATTACCGAACGAGTGATTCCTACGCGGTCAGCAATTTTACTTGCAACAAGTAAACCTTCTGTTCCGTTTAATTCTTCGAAGATGTGCTCGATTGCTTCTAACTCACTGTAAGATAATGAGCTGATCGCCATTTGAACAACAGCTTTGCTACGTGCTTCTTCTTCAATTTCTTCTGCTTTTTCACGTAAAATTTCCATACCTACAACAGTTGAGCTGTACTCAGCAAGAATTAAATCATCATCTAAGAACTCTTGACCAAGACGAGCTAAAACTAATGTACCTAGACGCTCACCGCCACCAACGATCGGTACGATTGTAGTTAAGCCTTGACCAAATAATTCTTTATTTTCTACTGGGAATGCTGTGTAAGCACTGTTTACATCTAAGTTTGAAGATGTTTCTGTAATGTTGAATAAGCTTTGTGTATACTCTTCTGGGAATTGACGCTCTGCAAGCATTTGTTTCATACGCTCATTCTCGATTTGTTGGTGAATTGCATAACCTAGTAATTTACCACGACGGCTTACTACGAATACGTTCGCTTCGATTACTTCACACATTGTGTCAGACATTTCTCTAAAGTTTACAGGCTTTCCTGCTGCGCTCTGTAATAACGCATTTAATTTTCTTGTTTTTGCTAATAATTCCATTTCAAAAGTTCCTCCTACATGTTACTCACATATTTTTTCATCACTTGGAAACTAGGGCGAGTCACCTGATGACACTATTACAAAATAAACTGGCTCACATCTTTATTTTTAGCAATCGTTGCTAATTTTTCCTCAACGTATTGAGGCGTTATCGTTATTTTCTCTAACGTAATTTCAGATGCTTCAAACGATAAATCTTCAAGGAGCTTCTCCATAATCGTATGAAGTCTTCTTGCTCCAATATTATCTGTATCCTGATTAACTTGATAAGCAATCTCAGCAATCTTACGAATAGCTTCGTCTGAAAATTCAATTTCTATACCTTCAGTCGCTAATAAAGCAATATATTGTTTAATTAACGCATTGTCAGGCTCGATTAATATTTTAACAAAATCATCCGTCGATAATTTTGTTAATTCTACTCGAATCGGAAATCTCCCTTGTAATTCCGGAATCAAATCTGACGGTTTAGACATATGAAACGCTCCAGCTGCAACGAATAAAATATAATCCGTTTTTACTGATCCGTATTTTGTCGCAACATTTGATCCTTCTACAATTGGTAAAATGTCACGTTGCACACCTTCACGTGATACATCTACACTATTCGACTGCTTACCAGCAATTTTGTCAATTTCATCGATAAAAATAATCCCGAGCTGTTCAGCACGATAAACAGCCTCTTGTGTAACTTCATCCATATCAATTAAGCGCTGTGCTTCCTCATTTGTCAAGACTTTTCTTGCTTCTTTTACAGAAAGTTTACGTTTTTTTGTTTTTTTCGGCATAAAACTTCCTAATGCATCTTGAAAATTCATCCCCATTTGTTCCATGCCAGTTCCTTGCAGCATATCGAACATGGAAGACTGTTGTTCAGTCACTTCAATCGATACAATTTCATCTTCAAGAAGTCCTGCAGCAAGCTTTCTTTCCACATCTTGACGTTTCTTTTCGATTTCAACATCTTCCTGTGAATCTGTTGTTTGATTCGAATTTTGAGCGCCACCAAATAGCATTTCTAATGGGTTTTTAAATCCAGATTGCTTCTCCGGACTCGGCACTAAAATTTCAACAAGACGTTGGTTCGCTTGTTCTTCTGCTTTGTCTTGTACTTTTACTACCATTTCTTCTTTCACAATGCGAACTGACGTTTCCACAAGGTCACGTACCATCGATTCTACATCTCTACCTACATATCCAACTTCTGTAAATTTCGTAGCTTCAACCTTAATAAAAGGTGCTCCAACGAGTTTCGCCATTCGTCGTGCTACCTCTGTTTTACCAACACCTGTCGGTCCAATCATTAAAATATTTTTAGGTGCAATTTCATCACGTAGATTTTCAGCTAATTTACTTCGGCGGTATCGATTTCTTAAAGCTACAGCAACCGCTTTCTTCGCATCCTTTTGACCGATAATGTATTGATCTAATTTTTCCACAATTTGACGCGGAGTAAAATGTAAATGCATATAAAATGCCTCCCTTACGATTCTACAATTCTTCCACAATTATATTGTGGTTTGTATACACACAAATATCGCCTGCAATGTCTAAACTCGCTTTCGCAATTTGCTTCGCTGTTAAATGTTCACTTGCATATTGTTTTAAAGCACGACCTGCTGAAAGCGCATAATTTCCGCCAGATCCAATTGCTAAAATACCATCATCCGGTTCAATCACTTCTCCCGTACCTGAAACAAGGAGCATCGTTGTTTTATCCATGACAATGAGCATCGCTTCTAGCTGACGTAACATTTTGTCACCGCGCCATTGCTTCGCCATTTCAACAGCAGCACGCTGCAAGTTTCCATTATACTCTTCTAATTTCCCTTCAAACATTTCAAAAAGAGTAAATGCATCAGCAACTGAACCTGCAAAACCAGCTAAAACTTTCCCTTGAAAAAGTTTACGAACTTTACGAGCTGTATGTTTCATTACAACAGCATTTCCCATTGTCACCTGGCCATCTCCAGCCATTGCACATTCTCCATTATGATGAACTGCAAATATCGTTGTAGCGTGGAAATTTCCCATAGAAAAAACTCCTTTATATGTTTTTATAGCTTTAAAAGCAATTTATGCCCGTGGGTGATGCTTCATGTAGACAGAACGCAATCTTTCTTTAGAGACATGCGTATAAATTTGTGTCGTAGACAAATTTTCATGACCGAGTAGCTCCTGTACAGTACGTAAATCTGCCCCTTCATCTAACATATGTGTAGCAAATGTATGCCTTAACATATGAGGACTTATACGCATTGTCAGTGAAGCTTTCTTAATGAGTTCATTTAATACATAGCGTACCCCTCGACTTGTCAGCGGCGTGCCTTTCGCATTTAAAAATACCATATGAGATTGTTCTTCAGTTTTCTTGGCTAACTGTTTTCTCCCGTTCTCTATATAAGTAATTAAAGCATCTTGTGCATAGCTCCCGAACGGAATATACCTTTGTTTTTTTCCTTTTCCCATTACTAAAATTGTTCCCACCGCAAAGTCAATATCGGTAAGTTGTAAATTGACACATTCACTCACACGAATCCCGGTCGCATACATCAACTCTAATAAAGCTTGATTCCTTTGACCTAACGGGGTTTCCGTATCAGAAACTTCAAATAATTCCTCTAATTCTTCAGCATATAAAAACTTTGGGATTGACAATTCTTTTTTGGGGAGTGACGCAAGTGCAAACGGATTATCCTTCCGATAACCTTCACGCATCAAAAAACGATATAAACTTCGTAAGCTTGATACTTTTCTTGCGACAGATTTACGGGCTAACTTTTCATCGTGCAACGTCGTTAAGTACAAACGAACATCCGCGTATGTAATATCTAAAAAAGAGGATATGCCTTCTCGCTCCATAAATTGCACAAAATGTTCTAAATCATTTTGATAACTTGCAATTGTATATTTTGAATAATTTCTTTCAATTTGTAAATATCCAACGAATAATTGTAACAATTTCTTCACATTCACACAATTCACCTCAATAAAGGCTACTAAATCGTATCACAACTTAGTAGCCTTTGCAAGAAATTTAACTAAATATTTACAAAATTTCGAATCGTTTCTAAAGCGCGTGTTGCATATGCTTCATTACGTTCTGCTTTCTTTTTAATTTTCTTCTCTAACGGTGCAAACAGGCCGAAGTTTGCATTCATCGGTTGGAAGTTTTTTGCATTTGTCGCAGTAATATAATTCGCCATACTTCCCATCGCAGTTACTGGTGGTAATACAACCGGCTCTTCACCTTTTACAAGTCGAGCAGCGTTGATACCTGCTAGCAATCCTGAAGCCGCTGATTCAACATATCCCTCCACTCCAGTCATTTGACCAGCGAAGAATAAATCATCACGTTGTTTATATTGGTATGTTGGACGAAGCAAGTTAGGTGAATTAATAAATGTATTACGATGCATTACACCATAACGTACAATCTCTGCGTTTTCCAGTCCTGGAATCAACTGTAACACTTCTTTTTGCGGTCCCCATTTTAAATGCGTTTGGAAACCTACGATATTGTATAACGTTCCCGCTGCATCATCTTGGCGTAACTGAACAACAGCATATGGCGTTTTCCCTGTTTTCGGATCTTCTAATCCAACAGGTTTCATCGGTCCAAATACTAGTGTTTGTCTTCCTCTACTTGCCATAACTTCTACCGGCATACAACCTTCAAAGAAAATTTCTTTTTCAAATTCTTTTAAAGGTACTGTTTCAGCAGCGATTAAAGCCTCGTAAAAACGGTCAAATTCCTCTTCCGTCATTGGACAGTTTAAATATGCCGCTTCACCTTTATCGTAACGAGATTTTAAATACACTTTATTCATATCAATGCTGTCTTTCTCAACAATCGGTGCTGCTGCATCATAGAAATAAAAGTAGTCTTCACCCGTTAATTCTTTTAATTGCGCAGAAAGATCAGGCGACGTAAGTGGACCTGTCGCGATAACAGTAGGACCTTCTGGAATTTCAGTGATTTCTTCATTCACCACAGTTACGTTCGGATGATTTTTCACATATTCCGTTACTTTTGCCGCAAATTCATGACGATCTACCGCTAAAGCCCCTCCTGCTGGTACAGAACACTCATCAGCTGCACGAATAATAACAGAATCCATTAAACGCATTTCTTCTTTAATAACACCAACAGCATTTGTTAATGTGTTTGCGCGAAGCGAGTTACTACATACTAATTCTGCAAATTTATCTGTGTGATGAGCTGGCGTTTGCCTTACCGGTCTCATTTCGTATAATCTTACTTGGACACCACGTTTTGCAATTTGGTAAGCTGCTTCACTTCCTGCAAGACCTGCGCCAATGACGTTTACTACTTGTGTTGTCATATATTTATCACCTTTCCTTTTCTTCCCGAAAAAAATGTGAGCAGTTACGCTCACATTTGTTGTTCTTCTTCATAATCACACGAAATACATTGTACTTGTACGCCCTTTTTCAACTTCTTCTCTACTAGCATACCTTCACACTTCGGACATTTACGGCCAATCGGCTTATCCCAAGATACAAAGTCACACTCTGGATACGTACCGCACCCATAGAAAAGACGTTTCTTTTTATTACTACGACGTTCAATAATTTGACCTTTATCACATTTCGGACAAGTAACACCGATTTCTTTCACAATCGGTTTTGTATTACGACAATCTGGGAAATTCGAGCAAGCCATAAATTTCCCGTATTTACCCATTTTAAAGACCATTGGGTGATTACATAATTCACAATCTTCCCCAGCTGGTTCATCTTTAATTTCCACTTCACGCATTTCTTTTTCCGCTTTTTCTAAACGCGGTTCAAATCCTACGTAGAAATCATCAACAATTTTTACCCAATTCGCATTTCCTTCTTCTACTTCATCGAGGCTTTGCTCCATGTTAGCAGTAAATTCAATGTTAATAATTTCCGGGAAAAACTCTAAAATAAGTTCAATTACTATTTCACCTAGTTCAGTTGGAACGAAGCGTTTATTATCCAAACCTACATATCCACGTTTTTGAATCGTTTCAAGTGTCGGTACGTAAGTCGACGGTCTTCCAATTCCAAGCTCTTCAAGTGTTCTTACTAAACGAGCCTCTGTATAGCGCGGCGGAGGTTGTGTAAAGTGTTGCTTCGGTTCTAAATCCTTCGAAAATACGGTTTCCCCTACTTCTAAAGGTGGCAACATCTTATCCTTTTCTTCAGCCCCATCATCTTTCGACTCTACATACACTTTCATAAATCCTGGGAACTTTACAACCGATCCACTTGAACGGAACTGAACATTATTATTAATGAGTCTCGCTGTCACAGTATCCATTATAGCAGACGCCATTTGACTTGCAACAAATCGCTCCCAAATCAATTTATACAATCGAAGTTGGTCACGACTTAAGAAACTCTTTAGTTCCTCTGGCTTTCTCATTACCGAAGTAGGACGAATTGCCTCATGCGCATCTTGTGCGTTCGACTTCTTCGTTTCTTTCTTCTTTTCTGTTCCTATGTATTCCGTACCAAACGCCTCAGTAATGTACGTACGTGCCTCTGTTTGAGCTGTTTCTGAGATACGTGTTGAATCAGTTCTCATATACGTAATAAGACCTACAGTTCCTTGTTTTCCAAGATCAATTCCTTCATACAATTGCTGCGCAAGCATCATCGTTTTCTTTGCTCGCATGTTTAACTTACGCGCCGCCTCTTGTTGCAAGGAAGATGTTGTAAATGGTAATGCTGGATTACGTTTTCGCTCTTTTCGCGTTACATTTTCAACTGAGAACGCATTATCTTTCAGCCGTTCAATTATTTCATTCACTTGTGTTTCATTCGTTAATTGAACTTTTTCACCATCTACACCGTAAAAGCTTGCTTCAAATGTGTCTTTCCCTTTCACAAATTCTGTCTTAATTGTCCAGAATTCTTCAGGCTCGAAACTTTGTATTTCTCTTTCACGTTCGATAATTAAACGAACTGCTACAGATTGTACGCGTCCTGCACTTAATCCTTTTTTTACTTTCTTCCATAATAAAGGACTAATATTGTAACCAACAAGACGATCTAGTATACGTCTTGCTTGTTGTGCATCTACTAAATTCATGTTAATCGCGCGAGGATGTTTGAATGATTCTTTTATTGCATCTTTTGTAATCTCATTAAACACAACTCGGCAATCTGATTCAACGTCCACATTTAACGTATTGGCTAAATGCCAAGCAATAGCTTCCCCTTCGCGGTCTGGATCGGCCGCGAGATAGACTTTCTTTGCTTTTTTTGCTGCTGATTTTAAGTCTTTTAAGACGGGACCTTTACCACGAATGGTAATATACTTCGGGGTGAAGTTGTTCTTTACTTCTATCCCCATTTGGCTTTTAGGTAAATCGCGAACGTGTCCCATAGACGCGACAACTTTGTATTTTTTCCCTAAATATTTCTCAATGGTCTTCGCCTTAGAAGGCGACTCCACGATTACGAGGTAATCTGACATGCTAGTGCCTCCTTAAGAGGTGGATTCAAGTCTTCATTAATCTTATTGATTTCTCTTGTTTTTGTCAATCAAGAATGAATATACCATACAGTGCCTATCTACCATTTGTCAATAATTGTTTAATAAAAACATAAAAATATAAGGTTAATTTAAAATCTCTTCCAGTATATCTTCTGCATTTCTTACTAGTTTCGCTCCTTGTTGAATGAGATGATTTGTTCCTGATGCACTATCTATAAATATAGGTCCAGGAAGTGCAAATACCTCTCTATTTTGCTCTAGAGCAAGGTCTGCGGTAATAAGTGTTCCACTTCTTGATTTCGCTTCTACAACTAAAACACCTTTACTTATGCCACTAATAATTCGATTCCTTTTTGGAAAATACCATTTTTTCGGTGCATAGTGCGGAGGATACTCTGTTAATAACAATATATATTCATTCCACACTTCATATAAATATCGATTCTCTCTTGGATATATATACGATAATCCATGTCCTAGTATCGCAATTGTTGGGCAATGCCGTCTTACTGTAATTTCATGAGACATCGCATCTATCCCTCTTGCAAATCCACTGACAATAAGCCATTCTTTTTCTAATAATGGATGTAAAATAAATTTCAAACTTTCATATCCATATAAAGTCGGTTCTCTTGTTCCAACAACCGCTAATTTATTCACTTTATTGAGAAAATCTTTTTCTCCTTTTCCATATAATACAAAGGGAGGATCTTGTATTTCACGTAATAATTTTGGATAATCTTCATCCCATATTGTCATATAAAAGAATCGATTTTTCTCTAAATAAGATATATATTGTGGGAGATTTGAACTTTGAAGAAAATTTACTAATTCTGAAGATTTTTTCGAGGATATTCCAGTGTAACATTCAATTTGTTTTGCATTAAAATTGTATATTTCCTTCAATTCTGGATCGACATGTAATAGCCTCTCTATCGCCTTCCAATGGTCTGCTAACAAGTAATGAAGATGTAATAATCGTTCTCTTTTCATCCCAATTCTCCTTACCCATAATTTTTATTATGTTAACAAGAAGTTTGTAAAAAGACACCTTCAAGCAAGAAGGTGTCTTTCAACAGATTAGTAGTTTTTACAAGTCTCAAATAGACCTTTTTCTTTTAAGACAGAGATTAGCGTTTCACCCATAACTGCTGGAGTTTCCGCTACTTTAATACCACAAGCTTCCATCGTTTTAATCTTTTCTGCAGCAGTTCCTTTACCGCCAGAAATGATTGCACCAGCATGACCCATACGTTTGCCAGCAGGCGCTGTTTGGCCGCCAATGAAGCCTACAACAGGTTTTGTCATATTAGCTTTCACCCATTCAGCTGCCTCTTCTTCCGCTGTACCACCGATTTCACCAATCATAATTACAGCATGTGTTTCTTCATCTTCATTAAATGCTTTTAACGCATCAATAAAGTCTGTACCGTTAACAGGGTCTCCGCCGATACCTACAGCCGTAGATTGACCAATACCTTCTTGTGTTAACTGATGTACAGCCTCATACGTTAATGTACCAGAGCGAGATACGATACCTACATGACCTTTTTTATGAATGTACCCTGGCATAATACCAATTTTACATTCATCAGGTGTGATAACACCTGGGCAGTTCGGTCCAAGTAAACGTGTATGTTTACCAGCCATATATCGCTTTACATTTACCATATCTAATACAGGAATTCCTTCAGTAATACATACTACTAAATCAATTTCTGCATCAACTGCTTCCATAATTGCATCAGCCGCAAAAGCGGGTGGAACGTATACAACTGAAGCGTTTGCGCCTGTTGCTTTCACTGCATCTTCTACAGTATCAAATACTGGTACACCTTCAATATCAGTGCCACCTTTACCTGGCGTTACACCACCGACAATTTTCGTACCGTATTCTATCATTTGCTTTGTGTGGAATAACCCTTGAGAACCTGTAATACCTTGAACAATAACTTTTGTATCTTTATTAACTAATACGCTCATTTTTCTCCCCCGCTTTCTATTAGCCCACTAGTGAAACAATTTTTTGCGCACCGTCTGCCATAGATTCTGCTGCAACAATATTTAAGCCAGACTCATTTAAAATTTTCTTACCTAACTCTACGTTTGTACCTTCAAGACGTACAACTAAAGGCAATTCAAGACCTACTTGTTTCGTTGCTTCAATAACACCTTCTGCAATAACATCACACTTCATAATGCCACCAAAAATGTTAACGAAGATACCTTTTACATTTTTGTCAGAAAGGATAATTTTGAATGCTTCTGTAACCTTTTCAGCTGTCGCACCGCCACCAACATCTAAAAAGTTAGCTGGATCGCCATGGTAATGTTTAATGATATCCATAGTAGCCATCGCTAAACCTGCACCATTAACCATACAACCGATATTTCCATCTAAAGGAATGTAGTTTAAGTCATATTTAGAAGCTTCGATTTCTTTTGCATCTTCTTCATCAAGGTCACGAAGTTCTAAAATGTCTTTATGGCGATATAAAGCATTAGAGTCAAAGTTTAATTTCGCATCTAATGCCATAACTTTACCATCACCTGTTGTAACAAGTGGGTTAATCTCTGCGATAGAGCAATCTTTTTCGATAAAAGCACGGTATAAGCCCATCATAAACTTCACAGCTTGTCCTACAAGCTCTTTTGGAATATTGATGTTAAATGCAATTCGGCGTGCTTGGAAGCCTTGTAAGCCTACTGCTGGATCAATATATTCTTTAAAGATTTTTTCAGGTGTTTTTTCTGCTACTTCTTCAATTTCTGTTCCGCCTTCTTCAGAAGCCATTAAAACAACTTGAGAAGTTGCACGGTCTAAAACAAGACCTACATAATATTCTTTTTTAATATCGCAACCTTCTTCGATAAGTAAGCGTTTTACTTCCTTACCTTCAGGACCTGTTTGATGTGTCACAAGTGTAGTTCCTAAAATGCTCTCTGCATATGTACGAACTTCATCTAAATTTTTTGCAACTTTTACTCCGCCAGCTTTGCCGCGTCCACCAGCGTGAATTTGTGCTTTCACTACACATACATCCGTTCCCAATTCTTTCGCCGCTTCTACAGCTTCTTCTACTGTAAATGCAACCTTCCCGTTCGGAACGCTAACCCCATAGCTTCTAAGGACTGCCTTACCTTGGTACTCATGGATATTCATGGTCCCATCCTCCCCTGTTTTCCTGTTTTACTCAAAAAGTTTTTTAATGTTTAAAAAACATTACATTGCCATTGTATAAGATGATTGGCACGCTGTCTACAATAAAGTGTCAGAAAACTGAAATCGCTTTATTCTTTTTGGGAAATAGTAATGTTTATATGTCAAAATACAAAATAAGCTGCGTTTTCGCAGCTTATTTTTGAATCATATCTTTAATTGGCGCAAACGATTTTCGATGTTCTTCTAATATGCCATGCGCTTCAATCGCTTCTAAATGTTGTTTTGTGCCATATCCCATATGTTGTTCAAATCCATATGCAGGATACTTTTCTCCAAGCTCTTTCATCATACGATCTCTCGTTACTTTCGCAATAATGGATGCAGCTGAAATAGAAATACTTTTTGCATCACCTTTAATAATAGATGTTTGCGGAATTGGTGTAGGGAGTTTCATCGCATCAATTAATAAATATTGTGGTGTACAAGATAAATTCGCAACAGCATCTAACATCGCTTGTTTCGTCGCTTGATAAATATTTATTTCATCAATAACTTGCGGTGATACAATTCCAACTCCAATTGCAATTGCTTGCGCTTTAATTTCATCATAAAAACGCTCACGTTTCGCTTCACTCAGCTTTTTCGAATCGTTTAACCCTGGAATATAAAAGTCTTCCGGAAGAACGACAGCTGCCGTCACAACAGGCCCAGCTAACGGTCCACGACCTACTTCATCTATACCCGCGATATATGTGAGACCTTTTTCACGTAACGCATTTTCATATTTAGACATTTCTAGAAATTTTTCTTTTTCCTTTTGTGCTAACTCTTTTTGTTTATACCACTTCGAAATGAGCTTTTGTACCCCTTTACGTTCATCTTTCATTAATATCTGAAAGCGGTCGTCCTCTTCACTTATAATCTCTTGCAGTAAATGTTCCGCCTCTTGAATCGTCACTTTTTGCATTCATGCCACTCCCTTTATATACAAAAAAGAAAAGACGTACAAACGCACGTCTTATACTTCTTCTACTTTTTCTGCATCTTCTGTCTGCTCTGCAAACTCTTCTGGTGTTTCAAACGTCATTTTTCCAAGTTTGCCACCACGAAGCTCACGAAGTACAAGTTCAGATGTTTTATCATAATCAATCATTCCGCCGCCCATTAAACAGCCTCGGTTTTTTCCAATCGCATCAAATAACTCCACGATATCTTCTGGAATGTCATTTAAATTATAGCGCTCTTTTAATCGCTCTGGGTAATGTTTCTCCATAAAACGTAGCGCATAAACAGCTACGTCTTGTAGATTTAAAATAGAATCTTTAATTGCACCAGTCGTAGCTAGACGTAATCCAACTAATTGGTCCTCAAATTTAGGCCATAGTATACCTGGTGTATCAAGTAATTCCATTTCCTTCCCAACTTTAATCCATTGCTGAGCTGTTGTCACACCAGGACGATCTCCTGTTTTAGCAATATTTTTCTTCGCTAACTTATTAATCAACGTAGATTTACCAACATTCGGTATCCCCACAATTAATGCACGAATCGCTCTCGGTCTAATACCTTTTGCAACCATTTTATCAAATTTCTCTTTCACTAACACTTTACAAGCCGCCGCAATTTCCTTCATACCTTGTCCAGCCTGTGCGTTAATTGAAATTGCCATATGGCCTTTTTCTTTAAAATATGCGATCCATTGCTTTGTTAAACGATCATCTGCCATATCCGCTTTATTTAAAACAACAAGCCTCGGTTTATGTGTAATAATCTCATCGATCATCGGATTTCGAGAAGATAAAGGTAATCGAGCATCTACAAGCTCAATTACAACATCAATTAACTTTAATTTTTCTGTTACTTGGCGTCTAGCCTTTGCCATATGTCCCGGGAACCATTGAATTACCATGTTGCCACCTTCTTTTTCTTTTATTTCACAATACGAGCATCTTTTAACGGCCAATATAGTATATTTGCCTTTCCAATCACTTGGTCCATTGAAATTGTACCAATCGAACGGCTATCTTTACTAAAACGACGATTATCGCCTAAAACAAATAATTGACCTTCTGGAACAGTTTTCTTCCCTGTCATTTCTTCAAGAGTGAAATCATATGTAAGCGGTCCGTCAGCAATTTGTTTTTTCTGCTTGTCTAAATACGGCTCCTCATAAGTCTTTCCGTTAACATATAGTTTATCATTACGATACTCTATTTCATCGCCTGGCAGGCCGATAATACGCTTAATATAATCTTTATCTTCCGTTGCTCGGAATACAATAATATCAAATCGTTTCGGATCTCCTATGTGATAACCAATTTTATTAACAATCATTCGATCGCGATCATGTAATGTAGACGCCATCGATACTCCATCTACGAGAATTGGCGCAAAGAAAAACTGTCTAATAACACCTGCTAATACAACAGCTATCAAAATTGCCTTAATCCATTCCCAAAGTGAACTCTTTTCTTTCTTCATGCTTTTCCCCTCCACGATTATGTAAGCTGATCGTATTATATCAAAATTTTATATAGATTGGAAAAAGGGAGCTTGTGCATTTACAAGCTCCCATACATGTCTTATCGAATTTCTTTAATACGTGCTTTTTTACCGCGAAGGTTACGTAAGTAGTATAACTTAGCACGACGTACTTTACCACGGCGAAGTACTTCGATTTTCGCGATTCTTGGCGTGTGAACTGGGAATGTACGCTCTACACCTACACCGTAAGAAATCTTACGAACTGTGAATGTTTCACTGATTCCGCCACCACGACGTTTAATTACAACACCTTCGAAAAGCTGAATTCTTTCACGAGTTCCCTCAACTACTTTTACGTGTACACGTAAAGTGTCTCCAGGACGGAATGAAGGAAGGTCAGTTTTTAATTGGCCTTTTGTAATTTCTGCGATTAATTGTTGCATATTAAATTCTCTCCTTTAAACAGATGCTCTTATAAAGTCTAAATAAATTACAGCGGAACATCGTTAATACGGCTACTGATTTCAGCAGCACAAGTGTTATAATAGCATATTGCTAAGGCTGTTGCAATAGAAAATATATCAAGCACTTATTTGCCTTCTTTAATCTGTTCTAGCCACTTCTTTTCTTGCTTAGACAATTCTCGTTCTTCTAGTAAATCCGGTCTACGCGTGTACGTACGACGTAGTGATTCTTTATGTCGCCATTCATCAATATTTTTATGATTTCCCGACATTAATACATCTGGCACTTTCATACCACGAAAATCAGCTGGACGTGTATAATGAGGATGCTCTAATAAACCTGTACTAAACGAATCCTCGACTTGTGAAGCATGATTTCCTAGTACTCCTGGAAGGAGACGTACGACACTATCAGTTATAACCATAGAGGCTAACTCTCCACCCGTTAATACATAGTCACCGATAGAAATCTCATCTGTTACGAGATGTTCACGAATTCGTTCGTCATATCCTTCATAATGCCCACATACAAAGATTAAATGTTCTTCCTCTGCAAGCTCTTCCGCTTTCTTCTGAGTAAACCTTTCACCTTGCGGACACATTAAGACAACTCGCGGCTTCCGCTCTGTCTCTTTCGTTAAATCTTCTACAGCATCAAAAATAGGCTGAGGAGTTAACACCATCCCAGCGCCGCCACCATACGGATAATCATCCACACTATTATGCTTACTCGTTGTATAATCGCGGAAATTGACAACACGAAGCTCTACCGCTTCTTTTTCTTGTGCTTTCTTTAAAATTGAAGATCCAAACACACCTGTAAACATATCTGGAAACAAAGTTAAAATGTCAATTTTCATTATAGTAGCCCTTCCATTACATGAATGGTTACTAATTTATTCTCAATGTTAACTTGAAGCACAACATCATCAATATAAGGAATTAACAAATCTTGACCTTTTGGACGTTTAATTACCCAAACATCATTTGCACCAGGAGATAGAACTTCTTTTATTGTCCCTAGCACTTCTCCTTCTTCCGTTACAACGTTGCAACCAATAATTTCATGATAGTAGTATTCACCTTCAGCTAGTTCGCCTAATTGATCTTCAGGTACTTTTAAAAGAGAACCTTTAAACTGTTCTACTTCATTTACATTCCCATATCCTTCAAATGTCAATAAATCAAATGTTTTATGTTGACGATGAGAAGTAATCTTTACTGGGAAAGGCTCTCCACCTTTTTCATTCGATATGTATAACGTATTCCCTACCTTATATCGCTCTTCTGGAAAATCAGTACGAGAAACCACACGAATTTCTCCTTTTACGCCATGAGTATTTACAATTTTTCCTACGTTAAACCATTTTGTCATAAACAGTATGTCACCCCTGGTTTCTATATAAATTAAGCATCCCCATTTCACATATGGAACATGCAACTTCTCTTTAAATGTTAAAAAAGGGAGAGGAATAACTCCTCGCCCTTTTTACGTTTATTGAATTTCCAGTGTTACTTTTTCACTATTGTGATGTCCCACTGAATACAAGAGCATTCGAATTGCTTTCGCAACTTTCCCTTGTTTTCCAATGACTTTTCCAACATCCTCAGGATGTACAGTTAATCGATACTTTATCTCTCCGTTGTAAAGTTCCTGTGTAACTTTTACATCTTCAGGATAATCGACAAGAGGCTTGACAATCGTCTCGACTAACTTCTTCATAGTCATTGCCTCAATTACTTACCTTGTTTAGATAAGTGGAATTTCTCCATGATACCTTGGTTAGAGAATAAGTTACGAACTGTATCAGATGGTTTAGCACCATTTCCTAACCATTTTAATGCTGCTTCTTCGTTGATCTTAACTTCAGCTGGTTGAGCAACCGGATTGTAAGTACCGATTTCCTCAATGAAACGTCCGTCACGAGGAGAACGAGAATCTGCAACAACTACACGATAGAAAGGAGTTTTTTTAGCTCCCATACGTTTTAAACGAATTTTAACTGCCATTTATAAAGCACCTCCGAATTTATTTCACACAGATAATTATATTAGCAAAAAGACTATTGCTTTGTAAAGTATTTTTTCTTAACAGAGCCATCTTTTTTCCTTACATGAATGGAAACTTCAATCCACCTAGTCCTTTTTTCTTACCTTTTTGCATTCCAGTCATCGTTTTCATCATTTTTTTCATATCATCAAATTGCTTGATTAAACGATTGATTTCTTGTACCGTTGTACCGCTACCTTTGGCAATGCGTTTTTTGCGACTAGCATTGATTATTTCCGGTTGTTCTCGCTCTAATTTAGTCATAGAACGAATAATTGCCTCAATATGCCCAATTTGTTTTTCATCAACTTGTGCATTTTTCAGCCCTTTAATTTTATTTGCACCAGGAAGCATTCCTAACAATTCATCAAGCGGTCCAAGTTGACGCACTTGTCCAAGTTGTTCTAGGAAATCGTCAAGTGTAAACGAAAGCGTACGCATTTTTTGCTCAAGTTCTTTTGCTTTCTCTTCATCAACTGTAGCTTGCGCTTTTTCAATTAATGTTAAGACGTCTCCCATCCCTAAAATACGGGATGCCATACGTTCTGGATGGAACGCTTCAAGTGCATCTAGTTTTTCACCCATACCAGCAAATTTAATTGGCGTATTTGTAACAGCTTTAATAGACAATGCCGCACCACCGCGCGTATCACCATCCAGCTTCGTTAATACAACCCCTGTTAAACCTAGCTGTTCATGGAAACTTTGTGCAACATTAACCGCGTCTTGTCCTGTCATCGCATCGACAACAAGGAAAATTTCATCCGGTTTCGCAACTTCTTTCACTTTCGCTAATTCATCCATTAGTTCTTCATCAATATGCAGGCGACCTGCTGTATCAATTAAAACATAATCATGATGATCTTCTTTCGCTTTTGCAATCGCTTGTTTCGCAATTTCAACAGGACTTACTTGATCTCCTAAAGAGAATACAGGCATGTCCAATTGCTTCCCTAATGTTTCAAGCTGTTTAATCGCTGCAGGACGGTAAATATCCGCCGCAACAAGCATTGGTTTACGATTATGCTTTTTACGAAGCAAATTCGCAAGCTTACCTGTCGTCGTTGTTTTACCTGCACCTTGCAGACCAACCATCATAATAACAGTCGGTGGCTTATTAGCAACAGCAATTTTGCTTTGCTCTCCGCCCATAAGTTCTGTAAGTTCTTCCTGTACAACCTTAATTACTTGTTGTCCAGGTGTCAAACTTTTCATTACATCTTGTCCGACAGCACGTTCAGATACACGCTTTACAAAATCTTTTACTACTTTAAAGTTAACGTCCGCTTCTAAAAGAGCTAGACGAACTTCTCTCATCATTTCTTTCACATCGGCTTCAGAAACTTTTCCTTTGCCGCGGATTTTTTGCATCGTCTGTTGAAGTCGGTCGGCTAATCCTTCAAATGCCATATTGCCGCCCTCCTAATCTAATTTTTCGATAGCTTCAACAACTTGTTTCATTTCTTCATTCACATGCTCTTCTTCGCTGATTAGCTGTTTTAGCTTTGCAACAAGTCGCTGTCGCTCTTGAAACTTTTGAAGTAATACTAATTTTTCTTCATATTCTTCAAGCATCGCTTCAGTCCGTTTAATGTTATCATACACGGCTTGGCGACTCACATCAAATTCTTCCGCAATTTCACCAAGAGATAAATCATCTAGATAATAAAGCGACATATAACTTCTTTGTTTTTGCGTTAACAACGATTGATAAAAATCAAATAAATAGTTCATTCTCGTTGTTTTTTCGAGCATGTTGGATCATCCTTTGTTAAGTGATTTCCCTTTACATGAATTAGTTTACATGGAGTACAAAAGAGTGTCAAGTTTTTTTCTTAACATCTCATATTTTTATGGAAAAAGAAGCGGAAAATACCGCTTCTTTCACTTATACTTCTTCTGTTTCTACTAAGTTCGCAAATAAACCATATACATATTGTTCTGGATCGAACTGTTGCAGATCATCCATTTGCTCTCCTAATCCAACGAATTTCACCGGTACATCCATTTCGTTACGAATTGCTAATACAATACCACCTTTAGCAGTTCCATCTAACTTCGTTAAAACAATACCAGTCACATTCGTTGCTTCACGGAATGTTTTCGCTTGACTTAAACCGTTTTGTCCTGTTGTTGCATCAATAACAAGTAATACTTCATGAGGAGCTCCTGGTACTTCACGCTCAATTACACGCTTTACCTTCTCTAACTCTTTCATTAAGTTTACTTTATTTTGTAAACGTCCTGCTGTATCACATAGTAATACATCTACTTTACGTGCTTTTGCAGCTTGTACAGCGTCATACATAACCGCTGCTGGATCAGACCCTGATCCTTGTTTAATCACTTCTACCCCAACGCGATCGCCCCATACTTCTAATTGTTCAATCGCTCCAGCACGGAATGTATCTCCTGCTGCTAATAAGACAGACTTACCTTCTGATTTAAACTTATGAGCCATCTTACCAATTGTTGTCGTTTTACCTACACCATTCACACCAACAAATAAAACAACTGTCAAGCCATCCTTTTGCTCATTAATTTCATTAGTAAAATCACTGTCACCTTTATAAATCTCTATTAATTTTTCCGAAATAACAGCTTGTACTTCTTTTGGATCTTGAATATTACGACGTTGTACTTCTTCTTTCAGCTGGTCGATTAATTCCATCACTGTCGAAACGCCAACATCTGCACCGATTAAAATTTCTTCTAATTCTTCGAAGAAATCTTCATCTACTTTACGGTAACGAAAGACTAAATCATTTACTTTATCTGCAAACGAATTTCTCGTTTTTTCTAATCCTTGTTTAAACTTCTCTGTTACCGTATCTGTTTGTTTTGAAATTTTTTCTTTTAGTTTTTTAAAAAAGCTCATACTGTCCCATCCTTTCTATTTGCTTGCAACTAGTTCTTCTCCATCATCTAAACGAACAGAAACAAGTTTAGATACCCCTGACTCTTGCATTGTTACACCGTACAATACGTCAGACTCTTCCATTGTACCTTTTCTATGTGTAATTACAATAAACTGTGTCTCATCACTAAATTTCTTCAAATACTGAGCAAAACGGGCAACGTTTGCCTCATCAAGAGCAGCCTCTACCTCATCTAATACACAGAATGGGACTGGGCGCACTTTTAAAATACCAAATAGCAGCGCAATTGCCGTTAAAGCACGCTCTCCACCTGAAAGTAAACCTAAGTTTTGCAGTTTCTTCCCTGGCGGTTGCGCTACGATATCAATACCCGTATTTAATAAGTCCTCTGGATTCGTCATAACTAAATCCGCTCTACCGCCTCCAAATAATTCAGAGAACACCGATTGAAACTCCATTCGAATTCCTTCAAACGTAGTAGAAAAGCGTTTTTTCATTTCTTCATCCATTTCAGTAATAAGTTGGTGCAATGTCGTTTTTGCTTCTTCTAGATCATCTTTTTGCTCTAGTAAGAATGTATGACGCTCTGCCACACGCTCATACTCATCAATTGCTCCTAAGTTTACTGTACCTAGCTCTTCGATGGAGAGTTTAATTAGTTTCACCTTTTTACGTGCATCCTCAGCAGGCATCACCATTGTATACTTCAGTTTTGCCGCTTCAAATGAAATCGTATATGTTTCACGTAAATGTTGTAATCTATTTTCTAACTCTACATCAAGTCGGTTTATTTTTACCTCTTGATCTTTCAATATCTCAAGAATGTATTTATGTTTACCTGTTGTTTCTTTCAGGTTACGCTCTAACTGTTCTACTCTCTCTTGTAACGATACACGTTGTTCACGACGAGAGCGAATTAACTCTGAAGTTTGATTACGATCATATGCTTTCTTCTCAATCATATTCGTAATTTGTTCTTCACCACTTGAATTCGATGTCATTTCTTGTTTTAAGAATGCTAAATCCTCTTTCGTTTTGACAAGCGTTGCATCGGTTTCTTCTTTTTCCTTCGTCAATCGTTCTACTTTTTCTTTTTGATTAGATAAGCGTTGTTGCTTTTCAGCTGCTAACACTTTTAACTCAGTCATTTCTTTTTGAACTTTTTCTTTCGAAGAATGTTGCTCACTTTTTTGTTTTGTTAAAGCTGTGATTTTGCTATCTAATTCCGTAATCTCTGCCTGAAGAGTCGCTAAAATCTTTTCTAACTCTTCTTTACGGCCTTGCATTTTCACTTGGTCTTGCAAGAACCCTTCAATCTCTAAATCGTAAATAGATAAACGATCATTAATACGATGTTCTTCTAATTCTAAGCGACTAATTTCTTCTCTTAATTTCTGTTCATCTACACGCTCTGCTTCTACACTTTGCCTTAGTTCGCGTATTTGCACTTCTTTTTCTTGAATCTCTTGTTTTACTGCTTTAACAAAGTTTTCTAACTTCGTTGTTTTTTCTTCCATATCAGTTAACTTACTCGTCCACTCTTCTAGTTCACGTTGACGTCCTAATAAAGATGATTTCGCCTGTTTTACCGCTCCACCCGTCATAGAACCGCCAGGGTTTACTACATCACCTTCGATTGTTACAATGCGATAACGGTATTGCAATTGTTTCGCCAACTCATTCGCTCCGCGTAAATCTTTTGCAACAATAACAGTACCTAATAAATTTGAAACTACATTTTCATATTTATTGTTATATTGCACGAGTTCTGCTGCCACACCTACAAACGATGGGTGCTGATTTACAATACGTAATTGCTCAAATGATAACGATCTACCTTTAATAACAGCTTGCGGTAAAAACGTTGCTCGTCCATGTTTATTTTGTTTTAAAAACGCAATTGCACTACGAGCATGTTCTTCTTTTTGTACAACTATATGCTGCATCGCTGCACCTAGAGCAATTTCCATTGCAATTTCATATTCTTTCGGTACCGTTAGCAGTTCTGCAACAGCACCCTCAATACCTTGCAACCTATTTTCTCTAGCTTTTAATACTTCACGTACCCCTTGATAGAAACCAGAGTAGTCCTCTTGCATCTCTTCTAGCATTTCTTTTCGAGAACGTGCCTGTTGTACAAATTGATATGCTTGATACAGTTTTGTTTCGTTTTCACTATACTGCGCCTTGCATTTCCCAAGTGCCGCTTCTGTCTTTTGTATATTCGAAAGGATTCCAGCTACTTTTTCTTTTACTTGTTCATAACTTTCCACAAGTTTTGTCTTTTTCGCTGTAATTTCCATACGCATTTCTACATATTTCGCATTTTCTTCATCAAGGCGTTCATTTTTTGAGTTTTGTTGTTTAGATTGTTCTTCAATCATAGATAACTCATTACGATGACTAGCTTGTTGATTTAAAAGTTCAATATAGTCACCTTTTAAATTCTCAATTTGCTCTTCTAAATTGTCAGCAAACGTTGCAAGTAATTGCTCATTATCATGCAATTTCGTCTCCAACTCTTTTACATGATTTACAAATTGCATCAATACTTCTGTACTCGATTCAATTTCACCATCATAACTTGTAGCTTTCTCTGTTAATTCAACAATTAACTGTTCGAGTTGTGCACAATGCGTCGTTGCATTTTGCTTTCTCTCTTTTAATAGCTCACGTTGTCCTTCTAACTTTTCTAGCTCTTTACTAGAAAGCAAAAGTACTTCTTGCAGGGAATCTACAGACTCATCTACTGCTTGTAATTGGCCTCGTAATTCCTCTAACTCTTCTTCACCTTTTTGTAAATGCGTTGACATTTTCGCTTCTTCGTTTTTATTATGCCCAAACTGATTTCGAAGCGCTTCCCATTTCTCATGTAATTCTTCAATTTCATGTACAATAAGCGCCGCTTCTACTTTCTCTAATTCTTCTTTTTTCTCGAGATAATCCTTTGCAATAGAAGCTTGTCTTTCTAAAGGTTCTACTTGACTACTTAATTCGTGAATTATATCTTGTACACGATTTAAGTTTTCTTGTGTGTCTGCTAATTTACCTTCAGCTTTCTTTTTACGAAGTTTGTATTTCAGCACTCCCGCCGCTTCTTCAAATACACCACGACGTTCTTCTGATTTACTACTTAAAATTTCTTCAACTTTCCCCTGGCTAATAATCGAAAAAGCTTCTCTTCCCATACCAGAGTCCATAAATAAATCGATAATATCTTTCAACCTGCATGATTGTTTATTAATATAAAAATCACTATCACCAGAACGAGATACACGACGCGTTACACACACCTCATTATATTCAATCGGTAAACGTTGATCTTCATTATTTAAAGTTAATGTTACTTCAGCAACATTAACCGCTCTTCTCGTATCACTACCTGCAAAAATAATATCTTCCATCTTTGCACCACGTAATGATTTTGCCGATTGTTCACCAAGTACCCAACGAATGGCATCAGTAATATTACTTTTCCCGCTTCCATTAGGTCCTACTACAGACGTTACACCTGGGACAAAATCGACAGATACACGCTCAGCAAAAGACTTAAATCCTGCTATTTCTAATCTTTTTAAAAACACGAAAGGCCTTCCTCCTATTCTCCGTTGCTATAAATGTTGTTTATACAAAAACAAACGATTATACGGATTTCATTTCCTTACATTTATAAACGAAAGGAAAGTTTCATTCTATGCACAAGGAATCCCCCTCATTCAAAGGGGGATTCCTTATAGTTGTTCTTTTAACTTTTTCAACGCTTCTGCAGCAGCTTGTTGCTCTGCTTCTTTTTTCGACTTGCCACTACCAAGACCTAAGGCCACGTTATTTAACGTAACACGTGACACAAATTCTCGATTGTGAGCCGGTCCTTTTTCTTGCAAAATTTGATACTCAATATTGCCACTACCATCACGCTGAATCAACTCTTGTAATTGACTCTTATAATCCATCACATGAGAAAAAGCACCTTCATTAATTTTAGGGTATACAATTTCTTTTAAGAAGCCCCATACTGTTTCTAACCCTTGATCAAGATAAAGGGCACCAATAAACGCTTCAAAGACATCCGCTAATAAAGCTGGTCGTTCACGTCCGCCTGTCATTTCCTCACCTTTTCCTAATAAAACTAGGCTACCAAATGACAACTCGTTTGCAAAACGAACAAGAGATGGTTCACATACAATAGCTGCACGTAGTTTTGTTAACTCTCCTTCGCTCATTGTCGGATATTTTTGAAACAGATACTGCGATACAGTAAGTTCCAATACTGCATCTCCAAGGAATTCGAGACGCTCATTGTCTTCATGCGGTTTTTTTCGATGCTCATTCACATACGATGAATGCGTAAATGCTTGAATCAATAATTTTTCATCTGTAAACGTAATACCTATTTTTTCTTGAAATACTTTAAACGCTTCACGATATTTTGTTTCGTATTTTTTTTCTCTATATTTACGGTACGGCATAGGTCCCTCCAGATATAAGCCGAGAAGCCCCGCTAAAAAACGGGACTTCATTCAAGCATTATAGATGACTCTCTATGTAAGTCACAGCATCGCCAACAGTAGCAATCTTTTCAGCATCTTCATCAGAAATTTCCATTTCGAATTCGTCTTCTAATTGCATTACAAGTTCTACTACATCTAGGGAGTCTGCTCCTAAATCTTCCTTGAAGCTTGCAGCTGGTACTACTTCTGTTTCTTCTACTCCTAAACGATCAACGATAATTTTTGTTACACGCTCTAAAACATCTGCCATTCCATTCACCTCCCCTCAAATATTATATTAAATATTGTCCAAAAAAACTAGCTGAAATCGATTCTTTTATTACATTACCATACCGCCATCAACATTTAACGTTTGACCTGTAATATATTTGCTTTGATCAGAAGCAAAAAACGTTACAGCATTTGCGATATCTTGCGCTTCCCCAAACTGAGCTGCAGGAATTAATTTTAACATTTCAGCTTTTATATTTTCATCTAATACGTCTGTCATATCTGTCGCAATAAATCCAGGAGCAATTGCATTTACAGTAATATTACGGCTTGCTAACTCTTTTGCTGATGTTTTTGTTAATCCGATTACACCTGCTTTAGCAGCAACATAGTTTGCTTGTCCTGGGTTTCCCGTTACTCCGACAACAGAAGCGATATTTACAATACGTCCTTGACGTTGACGCATCATATATCGAGATACTGCCTTTGTACATAAGAATACACCTTTTAGGTTTGTATTAATAACTGTATCCCATTCTTCTTCTTTCATACGCATTAATAAATTATCTTTTGTTACACCTGCATTATTTACAAGAATATCAACTTGTCCAAATACATCTACAGTTTGTTTCACCATATTTGTAACGTCTTCAGCATTTGCAACATCTGCTCTTACTGCAATTGCATCCGAACCTAGTTTCTTTATTTCATCAACTACTTCATTTGCCTTTTGCTCGTTACCAGCATAGTTTACTACAACATTTGCCCCTTGTTTTGCTAAATCAATCGCAATTGCACGACCAATTCCACGTGAAGCACCCGTTACTAATGCTACTTTCCCTTTTAACATCAGTTTTCTCCTCTCAAATTTGAAATGGTATCTTGTAATGTCTCTTCATCGTATATCGCGTATGCTTTCACTGATGAATCAATTGACTTCATAAGTCCAGCAAGTACTTTCCCAGGTCCAATCTCAATAAATGTATCTACCCCTTGACTCACCATATATTCAATGGATGGATACCATAAGACAGGCGAATAGAGCTGCTCGATTAGCTTTTCTTGAATATGCGCACCACTTGTAATAACGTCTGCTGTTACATTTGCGATTACCGGAATATTCGTATCTTGAATTGTAATTTCATTTAAGACACTTTGGAATTTCTCCGCCGCTGGCTTCATAAGCGCAGAGTGGAACGGTCCACTTACTTTAAGCGGAATTGCTCTCTTTGCACCATGTTCTTTCGCTCTTTGAGAAGCAATCTCGACTCCTTGCTTTGTTCCAGAAATCACAATTTGCTTCGTACTATTCATATTAGCAATTTGTACTGCATACCCTTCACTTGTTACTTCTTCTGTAACTTGTTTCAGCATATGTGGATCAGCACCTAAAATAGCCGCCATTGCACCTTCTCCGCCAGGAACAGCTTCTTCCATATATTCCCCACGTTTCCTTACAGCATATACTGCATCCTCAAAAGTTAATGCACCCGCTGCTACAAGAGCGCTATACTCACCTAAACTATGCCCTGCGACAAAGTCTGGTGTAATATCATATTCTTTTAAAGCTGTCAAAATAGCAAAACTCGTTGTTAATAAAGCAGGTTGGGCATTTGTTGTTAACGTAAGCTTTTCCTGCGGCCCTTCAAAAATCACTTCTGAAAGTGAGTCTTGCAACACCTCATCTGCTTTTGCAAATACATTTGCAACCTCTTTATTATTCTCTGCTAACTGTTTACCCATTCCAACTGCCTGTGAACCTTGGCCCGGAAAAAGAAATGCTAGTTTTCCCATTTCAAACCCTCCTCTTATTGGAGTGGCTCTTTCTCCATTACGCTTGAAATAGTAGGAATAACTTCTTTCGCTACCATTTCTCTCGTTTGACGAATCGCACTAAATATCGATTGGTCATTGGAAGAACCGTGAGCCTTAATGACAGGAGCCTTCAATCCAAATAATGCCGCTCCTCCATACTCCGAATAATCCATTTTATCTTTTAATACCATAAGTTTTGGCTTTAATACCGCTGCTGCTAATTTGCTCGTAAACGAACTCATTAACTGTTCTTTTAACATAGAGAATAATGCAAGTGCTGTTCCTTCTAATGATTTCAGTGCTACATTCCCTGTAAAACCATCACATACAACAACATCTGCTACACCTTGCAATAAATCTCTTGATTCAACGTTCCCAACGAAATTAATTGGGGCATCTTTAAGCATTGCAAAGACTTGTTTTGAAAGCTCGTTACCTTTACCATCTTCTGTTCCAACGTTTAAAAGTCCAACGCGAGGATTTTTAATTCCTCTTACTTTCTCAGCGTATACAGATCCCATTACTGCATATTGATATAAATGAATTGGTTTTGCATCAACGTTCGCTCCAACATCTAACATAACAAAACCTTCTCCATCAACAGTTGGCATTGTAGGGGATAAAGCTGGTCGCTCAATTCCTTCCATACGACCTACAACAAACAATCCAGCCGCCATTAAAGCTCCTGTACTACCAGCTGATATACAAGCATCCGCTACACCGTCTTTCACTTGCTGCGCCGCAAGTACCATTGAAGCCTGTTTTTTTCGACGAACCGCTCTTACTGGTTCATCTGTCGATTCAATTTTTTCGTCTGTATGAAGTATAGTAATTCGTTCTTCACTCGTTAAGTATTGACGAATTTCCTCTTCTTTCCCCACTAACGTAATATGTAAATCAGAATATTCCTTAATAGCTTTCATTGCTCCTAGTACGACAGCCTTTGGAGCATGATCGCCGCCCATTGCATCTATTGCGATTTTCATAAGTTGTTACCTTCCTCACTATAATTACTAGATCGATACATTTCAAAAGTGCCTGTAAAAACAAGTTCTTCTCCAACAAAGCTACGCACTTTGACAACCGTCCGCCCTTTATCATTCTCTACATCTTCCACGCGCGCTTTTGCAACAACACGCTCTCCTAATTTTACAGGACGAATGTATCGAATGGTGGACTTTGCAGTTAAAGCTAATTCTTCATCAATAACCGCAACAGCTAGTGAGTTTGCTTGTGCAAACAAATGATGCCCACGGGCAATTTGATTTCTTTTAAATACGTGTTCTACCTTCACTTCAAAAATAGAAATCGCATGTCTATCTAATTCTATATCAATAATTTCTCCGACAACCTCTTCTAACGGTAAAGATTTCACATCTTCTTCATGTTGCTTTGTAGCTACATGTTTAATTCTTTCTCTTAATTCAGGAATAGATAATTCCATACGATCAAGACGTACAGTTTGTATACTCACTTGAAATTTTTCTGCTAAATCTTCATCCGTAATAAAAGGATTCGTTTCTATCGTTTGTTGTAATAATTCTTGTCTTTCTTTTTTACTTCTTCTTTTTTTCATACCGCACCATCCATTTTTATGACTAGGTACTAACAGTAGTATATAATCATTAAAAGTAGAATGCAACAAAAACTTTTGTTGCCTCCCTTTAATCGAGCTTCTCTCCCTGGAACACACCTGTCCCATCAAGATACGTACGCAACGACGCATATTGATCATTATGCCAAAATGCTTCTGAATCTACTAGTAACGCCGCATCTTGTCTAGCTGTTTCTAGCGCCCGATAATCATGTACCATATCAGCAACCTTGAATTCTGGTAAACCACTTTGCTTACTCCCAAAGAAATCTCCAGGACCTCTTAACTCTAAATCTTTTTCCGACAATACAAATCCATCATTCGTTTCGGTCATAATACGCATTCGTTCTTTTCCCGTTTCCGATTTTGGATCCGCGATTAATAAACAATACGATTGTTCACTACCACGCCCAACACGTCCTCTTAGCTGATGAAGCTGTGATAAACCGAAACGCTCTGCATCATAAATAACCATTACAGTCGCATTCGGTACGTTCACACCTACTTCAACAACTGTTGTCGATACAAGAATTTGCACTTTATTTTCACTAAATTGTCCCATTATCTCTTCTTTTTCTTGAGATGATAATCTTCCATGCATTAATCCAACTTGACATTTCCCCTGATAATGATGAGTCAGCATACTATGTAAATCGATTGCATTTTGCACATCAAGTTTCTCAGATTCTTCAATAAGAGGACAAATAACATATGCTTGTCTTCCTTTTTTTATCTCTTTCTCTACAAAACCGAGAACACGATCTAACATGTCATGTTTTGCCCAGTATGTTTCAATTACCTTTCTACCAGCCGGCATCTCATCGATTATAGAAACATCCATCTCTCCAAATGCAGTAATTGCTAACGTACGTGGAATCGGGGTCGCTGTCATAAATAATACGTCTGGACTCTCGCCTTTCTCACGTAAAACTCGTCGCTGCGCTACACCAAATCGATGTTGTTCATCAGTAATCACGAGACCTAACCTATGAAAAATAACTTCATCTTGAATTAAAGCATGCGTTCCAACAAGGATATCTATTTCTCCTTGTTCTAATTTTGCCAAAATCTCTCGGCGTCTCACACCTTTAACTGAACTTGTTAACAATTCAACCTTCATACCAAAGTGCGAGAACGTCTCTGCGAGCGATTGATAATGTTGTTCTGCTAAAATTTCTGTTGGAACCATTAAAGCACCTTGATAATGCGCTAATTTCGCTGCATAAAGACCAATTGCAGCGACCACCGTTTTACCAGAACCTACATCACCTTGCAGCAGACGATTCATTCGATAAGGAGATGTCATATCTTTCATAATTTCATCTACAACTCGGCGTTGCGCACCAGTTAATGGAAACGGAAGTGCATCGATAAACTCTTGCAATTCTTCTGAAGGAATTTCTTTTTTCGTCCCTTTCGAATTTTCCCTCTCCATTTTTCGTAACGTTTGCATTTTCAACTGAAATAAGAAAAACTCTTCATATACAAACCGGCGACGCGCTTGCTTCAAGTCTTCCTGCCCCGATGGAAAATGCAAAGCCCGAAGTGCTTCATAACGTGGCAGTAATTTATACCGACTTAGCAATCCATCTGGTAACACTTCAACTATAGAGTCTCCATACTCCTTTAACGCTTGTGCAATAAAACGGCGCATCTGTTTTACTGTAAGTTTCCCTTTCACTGAGTACACAGGCTCCACTTCTTGTTGACGTACAACCGGTCCAAAATGAAGTTCTGATACCGCAATCGTTTGACGATGCTGGTCCCATTTTCCAGTAATCGTTACCGTTTCATCTAAATTTAACTTCTGCTTATAGTACGGCCTATTAAAACATACAGCTGTAATTAAATAACGACCTACGAGGACACGAACCGTAAGACGCGACTTCTTCTTCCCGTAATATTGCAGTAAAGGAGCACTATGAACTTTTCCCTCAACTGTTACACGTTCATCATGCTTTACTTCTGCAAGATCTTTCATCGCATAGTCTTCATAACGGTACGGAAAATGTTCTAATAGATGAGAAACTGTATAAATTCCCATCTCGTGTAGTAATTCAGATGTTTCTCCTCCGATTCCCTTTACATCCGTAACAGGAACTTGTACAACTTCATTCAAAATTCTCACGCTCCGTCACATTATTTTTTGATTCATTATCCATTAACATGATTGACATCTGTAATCGCTCTCTTTCACCCTATATATTCTATCATAGGCATTCTAAGAGAAACTACTCAAATCCCTCATAAACAACACGAAAGAAAAGAGCCTCACTATTAGCAGCAAGGCTCTTTTTTATCTTCAATATGCTAGCCTTTTGAATAAAAACTAGTAATAAACTTCATATTACTACTTATTATCCATTAGCAAGTAAGTAATCCATTTATTTTCAAAACGAATTTTTTCTTATTCTACAGAGAAGATGAAAGAATACACCGGTTGGTTTCCAGCATGTACTTCTACTTCTGCATCTTCAAAATTCTCTTCTACAAACTCAACTAATTCAGCTACTTCTTCATCAGTTGCATCTTCACCTTGTAGAATCGTTACGATTTCAGAATCTTCATCAATTAGTGCTTCTAGTAATTGCTTCGCAGCTCCTACTTTTTCAGCATTTGTTGATACGATTTTTCCATCTGCGATACACATGAAATCATCTTTTTGAATTGCCACACCATCAATTTCCGTATCACGTACAGCATACGTAATTTGACCTGTTTTCACATGAGATAAAGCTTCTTTCATGTTTTCTTCATTTTCCTCTAGCGTTCCAACTGGATTAAATGCTAACATTGCAGCCATACCTTGAGGAACTGTTTTTGAACGAACTACAATCACTTCTTGATCCACAACTGACGCTGCTTGTTCTGCTGCCATTACGATATTCCCGTTGTTCGGTAAAATAATGATTTTTTCAGCGTTTGCTTCTTCAATTGCCTTCACGATATCCTCCGTACTTGGATTCATCGTTTGGCCACCTTCGATAACTTTCGTCGCGCCAATGCTTTCAAATAAAGTTTTAATACCAGATCCCATAGCTACAGTTACGATACCATATGGTTGTTTCTCTTTAGGCTGGCTAGTTGGCTCAGGCATCATAGCAGGCTCATCTAATAAAGCGGTATGCTGTTCACGCATATTCTCTACTTTAATCTTTATTAAACTACCGTAACGTTGTCCGTAGTTCATAGCGTCTCCAGGATGTTCTGCATGAATATGAACTTTTACAATTTCATCATCAGATACAACTAGTAGTGAATCACCATACACACTAATATCTTCACGGAATTTTTGTTCAGAGAAATTATGTTCTTTCACTTTATCAGCTTCTAATTTCACCATGAACTCCGTACAATATCCATACTTAATATCTTCTGTACTCAATTGGCTTTGTACACTACGGTGATGTTCTGCGCGCACCATTTCATTCATAGATGGTTGGGCAGGTGCATCAGAAGAAATCGTTTCTCCTTTTAAGTCAGCTAAAAACCCTTCGTAAACTACTACAAGACCTTTACCACCGCTATCTACAACGCCAACTTGTTTTAATACAGGTAATAAATCTGGCGTACGATTTAACGATGCATTTGCTTCTTTCACAACGTCTTCCATAAACAAAACAAAGTCGCGCTGTTTTTTCGCAACTGTTACTGCATATTTACCCGTTTCTCTTGCAACCGTTAAAATCGTTCCTTCAATCGGTTTCATAACCGCTTTGTAAGCCGCCTCTACTCCAGCTTCTAAAGCTGCAGCAAAATCAACTGTTGTTAATTCTTCTTTTTGTTCAATGGATTTCGAGAAACCACGGAACAACTGAGATAAAATAACTCCAGAGTTACCACGAGCTCCCATTAATAATCCTTTGGCTAAACTTACGCCGACTTTACCAGCATGTTGTGAAGGATTTGCTTTCACTTCACGTGCGCCTGAAGTCATAGATAAGTTCATGTTTGTACCGGTATCGCCATCTGGAACTGGAAATACGTTTAATGCATCAACAAGCTGAACATTATTCGTTAAATTATTCGCTCCTTGAATGATCATTTGTGATAAACGTTTTCCATCAATTTTTTGAATTGACACAGATTTTCCTCCTTAATGCACATTACAAGTTTATTACTTTAACTCCTTGTACGTAGATGTTTACAGAATCTACTGCTAGTCCTACAGTTTGATCTAATGTATATTTCACTTTCGTCTGCACGTTATGTGCTACTTCTGAAATTTTCGTACCATAGCTCACAATAATATACATATCAATATGTACTTCATCTTCATCTTTACGAACAATAACACCTCTAGTGAAATTTTCTTTTCGTAAAATGTCTGTTAATCCATCTTTTAACTGATTTTTTGATGCCATACCTACGATACCGTAGCAATCTACCGCGGCACCTCCAGCAATTGTTGCAATTACATCTGTACTAATATCAATTTGACCGTACTTCGTTTTAATTTCAATTGACATCTCGTTTTCCCCCTTCATAAATGGTGAAAGTGAGTTAGACTACTTTAGTTACTATCATATAATCTTTTTAAAGAAAATTCCATCGTTCTTTCTTTTTCACTCTCATATTTTATGTTGAAAACTACACTTTTTTATGATGAGCAAAATAGTCCATTGTTATTATACAACATGTATCACTATAATATGTCAAGCAATTTTTCTTGATTTCAACTTTTCTTCATTGACATATAGTGTCAAGTAATTTTTCTTGATTTCTTTTTTCTACAGTGTTGCATTCTCTTTTTAGTTGTGTTAAATTATAGTAGTGTTTTTAGCATCGCATAAAAGACTAACATTGAAAAATTACGTATGGTAAGGTATCAAGGGAGGGAAATATAAATGGCTCGTGTTTGTGCTATTACTGGAAGAAAAGCTCGTTCTGGTAACTCTCGTTCTCACGCAATGAACGCTACAAAACGTAAGTGGGGCGCTAACCTTCAAAAAGTTCGCGTACGCATCGACGGAAAAGTTCAACGTGTTTACGTTTCTGCTAGAGCATTAAAATCTGGCAAAATCGAACGTGTTTAATAATAAAAAAAAGAGCCGCTAGGCTCTTTTTTTACTATACCAATGGAAAAAGCACCGGTAATAGGTGCTTTTTTTAATCTTTTTTGAAGGTATTTAACATGGCACGAACAATTCCACCAAGAAATTTAGGTAACTTAATTGTATAAAATCTCATGGTTTCCCTCCTAATCCCCATTACTCCACTTGGTCACTATATGATGTAAGGAGCAAAATTGTTTCTTTAATCAGTGCTTCTTATCACCATTAATATGCCAGAAGTAAATGAAAAAGTACCTTTTTCCTCAACGAGTTCATTACTAATACAAAGTGTGGATCCCCACTCTATTTTTTTATTCGTTAGAGGATATTTAAAACCAAGTAATGTAATCCCTTCCACTATTTCAGTAACAGGCACAAAAGATACATAAGGGAAATTTTTATTTTCTTCAATTATATGTGTACCCACTCTTTTTACACTTATTTCATTTTGATTGTCTACAATACACATCTCTATTCCTACTTCTAATCCTTTTAAAAGCATTTGTATATTCGCTAAACCGTGATCAAGTCTTCCGCCAGTAGCACCAAAAATACGAATGAGTGCCGGCTTTTGTTCTAACGCCCAGTTAATCGCAATTTCTAAATCTGTTTGATCTTTTTCACGAGGAACAATATGTAAATCATTTGTTTGTTGCCCCATCCATGCTAATTCTTCTTCAGTAACCGAGTCATAATCTCCAAACGCAACAGCAGGAGTAATACCTCTTTTTAATAAACGATATACTCCTCTATCAACTGCCGCCCACACTACTTTCTCATTTTCATATGAAGAAAAATCTGCACAATATTCCGCAGGTCCTCCCGCTAAAATATGAATAATCATGTTTCCTTCCCCTTCTATTGTAAAAAGGCAATCTGCCATTCGGTAGATTGCCTTTTTATATATTTTTTCTCTACCCTTTATAAATAGTGAAAACTTACTACACTAGAAGATTCACTGGGATAAAGACTCGTTCATTCATTATCCACGAATGACACGAATTGCTTCACCGCGGTCTTTTTGATTGTATACCGCTGACCCAGCTACAAGTACATTTGCTCCTGCTTCTACACAAAGTCTTGCTGTTTCAGCGTTTACACCACCATCAACTTCAATTTCTACTTCTAGATTGCGCTCTTTAACCATTTCTGCAACTTGTTTAATTTTCGGTAATACAGAATGAATAAATTTCTGCCCACCAAATCCAGGGTTTACTGTCATAAGTAATACCATATCAATATCTTCTAATACATGCTCAATCACTGAAACTGGCGTATGCGGATTTAATACAACTCCTGCTTTAATGCCATGAGATTTAATTAACTGAATTGTACGATGTAAATGAGGGCACGCCTCTACATGAACAGTAATAATATCCGCTCCCGCTTTTGCGAAAGTCGGGATATAGTTATCAGGATTTTCAATCATTAAATGTACATCTAACGGTAACGATGTGATCGGACGAATTGCTTCTACAATTAATGGTCCAATCGTAATATTTGGTACGAAATGTCCATCCATTACATCGACGTGAATGTAATCCGCTCCGCCTTTTTCTACATCTTTAATCTCTTCCCCTAATTTTGAAAAATCTGCTGATAAGATCGATGGTGCAATTTTAATCATAACTAATACCTCGGCTTTCTCTCTCTAATTTCTTCTACAAATTGTTTGTAATTCTTATAACGATATTCTGTAATCTTCCCCTCTTCAACCGCAGCCTTCACAGCGCATTTCGGTTCAGAAAGATGTGTACACCCTCTAAATTTACAGTATTGGCTCGCTTCTTTCAACTCTGGAAAACAATATGTAAGATCTTCTACCTCTATATCTATGAAATCGAGTGAACTAAAACCAGGTGTATCTGCAACTAGTCCGCTTCCAATCGCAATTAATTCTACGTGTCTTGTCGTATGTTTCCCGCGTCCTAAATGTGAGGAAATATCATTCGTTTTCAGTTCTAATTCTGGACGTAAGACGTTAAGCATAGAAGATTTTCCAACACCAGATTGCCCCGCAACAACGGAAACACAACCTTCTAAGAACGGTTTTAAAATATCAATACTTTCCGATGTATTTATAGAAGTAAATAATACATCATATCCCATCTCACGATAGTCATTTGCATAAGATTCAACAGTTTCTCTCATTTTTTCATCAACTAAATCCATCTTACTAATGCAAATAATCGGCTTAATGTTATGATATTCAATCAGCACTAAAAATCGATCTAACAGCCCCGGATTAAAATCTGGTTCTACTGCTGAAAAAACAAGAATTGCTTGATCAACATTAGCAATAGGAGGCCTAACAAGTTCATTTTTTCGATCAAATACTTCAAGTACGTATCCTTCACTTGGATTATCAGCCTGAAAAACAACTTGGTCTCCTACCAGTGGTGTAATTTTATTTTTTCTAAACACACCACGCCCGCGACATTGTGTAATCCCTTCTTCATGCTGCACATAATAAAATCCACTTAGAGCTTTTACAATTTTTCCTTCTGGCATATAATTCTCCTTTATTCTGTATAAAGTGAAGCTGGAATTCATATTGAATGGATTATCATTCTTTAAATAAAGATTTCAAAACCCGTCATATATACACATTAATATATTTAATCTACCATCATATTTAATCTACCATCAAATTTAAAATATTATTTATAACAGTATCACTTTTATATCTTTTTGAATCATATATTTTTGCCTGTTATACAGTCCACTATATGTAGACAGCATAACAGGCAGAAGTAATACATTCCATTCTCTTTGGAGATAAAATGGAATTCATTATTATTGAGTTGGGTATGGTACTTCTTTGTCGATAATCGTTACACCATCTCGTACAATTTTATAATGTCCTTTTGTACCTTCTTGAATTACAAATTCTAATGAAATAGTTGCCGACTCTGAAATTGTTCTAGTTTCAATTGGTCTATCCATTTTTTGTTGCATATCTTCTTTATAAATTTCTATCGTTTGCGGTTTTTTCTCACCTATTATAGAAGACTCATACGGAATAGAAATATTATCCACTTTCACGGTTTTCGTTACTTTCGGCTTAGGGCCCTCTGAGATGATAATCGTCACTTTATCCCCTTCTTTTAACGGCGTTCCCGGTTTTGGAGATTGCGAAATTACAAGTCCTTTATCAACAGTATCGGAATACTCTCGTTTTATATCTGGAGTTAGTTTCCTCTCATTCAAATAACCATTGACACTATTTTCAGTCCATCCTGAAAAGTCACCTGGTCTAATTTGATAAGGACCTTTACTTACCCAAATTTTCAGGTCTTGTTCCGCCTCTACTACCATTTGATCTGGCGTCGGAATTTGCTCAACGATTTCACCTTTTGGTCTATCATTTTCAATATAATTTATTGTAACTTGTTTATATTTTTCTTCTAATTCAGACCTTATGCTCTCAAAATCTTTCCCTGTAAGATCACTCATCTTACTTTTCTTTTTCCCACCTGATTGATAGATAGTAATTTTAGAGTTTTCTTTCACGACTCTTCCTGCCACAGGGTCTGTTTTTATAACATCACCGGTTTCAACATCATCTGTATATACAATATTAGGTTCCGTAACTTCAAAACCCTTTTCAACTAATGTATTTACTGCGGTCGTATATTTCATACCAGCCACATCAGGTACTTTTACATCTTTTGGAATAAAGAATCCTGGAATAACAGTAAGCGCTAACGTTATTCCAATCGCTAACAGTAAAAATGTTGTAATTAAAATTTTGAGCCATTTATTACTTCGTTTTTTCTTCTTACTTAAATCCGTTTCTTCTTTTCTTATCTGTTCATCCACTTTACTTCCTTGTAAAACAATTGTTTCATCAGTTACATTTTCGAATAATTGTTCCTGTTGAATAACCGGAATCGCTTTTGTCGCTTCCATATCTTCCGGTATGTAAAATGGCTGCTCATTTATCCTCTCTGGATATAGCGCAGTTTCAATATCTCGTTTCATCGCATTAGCAGATTGATATCGATGAAACGGATCTTTCGCAGTTGCCTTTAATATAATATTTTCGACACTTTGCGGAATATTTTCATTCCATCTTTTTGGAGACGGAATTTCACTTTGTAAATGTTTTAAAGCTATAGCAACAGCAGATTCGCCAGAAAATGGTTGTCTTCCTGTTAACAACTCAAACATAACAATCCCTAGGGAATAAATATCTGATTGTTTATTTGCTATCCCGCCACGTGCTTGTTCTGGTGATAAATAATGCACCGAACCGAGTACTGAATTTGTATGTGTAATTGTTGTTGCACTTGTAGCTGTCGCAATTCCAAAATCTGTTACTTTTATTACTCCATCAGCTCGAATTAAAATATTGTGCGGTTTAATATCGCGGTGCACAATTTCAAAATGATGGGCGTGTGCCATGGCGGATGTTAACTGCTCCATAATATCAAGAGCTTCTCCTATCGGTAACATTCCTTGCTCAATTATGTATTGCTTCAATGTTTGTCCTGGTACATACTCCATTACAAGATAATATATACCATCTTCTTCTCCGACATCATACATATTCACAATATTTGGATGCGACAACGTTGTAACAGACTGCGCTTCTCGATGGAAACGTTTAATAAACTCTTCGTTATTTGAATAGTCGAGTCTTAATATTTTCACCGCTACATCTCGGCCTAGTATATCATCATGAGCTAAATAAACATTGGCCATTCCACCGCCACCAATCATTTTCAGTAGCTTATAACGGTCATTTAAGCGTTTTCCAATCAGCACGTTGCACTTCACCTACTTTCGTTTGTCGAACCCGCATAATCAATGAGAACAAGGGTGATATTATCTTCCCCGCCACGATCATTCGCCAATTGAATGAGACGTTGTCCCTTAGTTTCTAGCTGTTCATTTAACTGTAAAACTTGTTGCATATCAGCAATAGAAACTTTGTTAGATAGTCCATCAGAGCAAAGAAGTAACTGATCATCTTCCTCTAGCACTAATGTTTTCACATCTAATCCGACTTTCTCTTCTGTTCCTAATGCCCTTAACAAAACATTCTTTTTCGGGTGATATTCTGCGTCTTCTTTTGAAATTTCACCATGTCTCACAAGTTCATTAACAAGTGAGTGATCTTCCGTTACAAGCGAGATTTCTCCCTCTGATACCATATAACAACGACTATCTCCTATATGACCTATCGTCACAAAATTTGGTGTACAAATCGCTATTATAAGTGTTGTTCCCATACCATTACATTCTACATGTTGCTTAGAGTATTCATATATACGCTCATTAATAATCCCCACGCTAGTATGTAACCACTCTTCTACTTTTTTTGGCTCGTTCATATTATGCGTTTGCTTCCAATAATCATGGAATAATTGAATGGTCATCGAGCTAGCTACATCACCAGCTCGATGACCTCCCATTCCATCTGCTACTACCGCTAAAATATTTCCATCTAAATTGTGAAAAACTCCTGCACTATCTTCATTATGTTGACGAACTTTTCCTTTATCTGATAGAAACACGGCTTTCATCTCGTCACCTCGTCTCTTCTTTGCGCTCCTTCGCACGCAACTGACCGCAGGCTGCATCAATATCATGACCTTGTTCACGGCGAATCGTTACATTTACTCCACGATCTTTTAACGTTTTTTCAAATAAGAAAATTTGTTCACGTGGCGTACGTACATAATCACGTTCAGGTACATAGTTTACCGGAATTAAGTTCACATGACATTTTACACCTTTCAAGAGCGCAGCAAGCTCTTCAGCGTGCTCAACTTGGTCATTTTCGCCTCCAAATAGTCCATATTCAAAAGTAATACGACGCCCTGTTCTATTTACATAGTATTTAATAGCTTCCATCAAATCTGGTAGCTTATAAGCACGGTTAATCGGCATTAATTTTGAACGTAATTCTGAGTTTGGAGCATGCAGTGAAATCGCAAAATTAATTTGTAAATCTTCTTCAGCGAACTTATAAATTTTCGGGATGATTCCACTTGTCGAAACTGTCATATGTCTCGCACCAATATGAAGTCCTTTTTCATGATTAATGATGCGTAAGAATCCCATTAAATTATCATAGTTATCAAATGGTTCTCCAATTCCCATAACGACAAGAGAACTTACACGTTCTTCTGATTCATCAAGTGCACGTTGCACTTCTACTACTTGTGCTACAATTTCTCCAGCTTCTAAGTTTCGCTTTAAACCGCCAAGCGTTGAAGCACAGAACGTACACCCAATACGACAACCTACTTGTGTTGTTACACAAATGGAATTTCCATATTCATGTCGCATTAATACCGTTTCAATAGAATATCCATCATATAATTGGAATAAGAATTTAATTGTTCCATCCGAAGACGTTTGTTTTACTAACGTATTTAAAGTAGTAATATCAAAGGAATTCGACAATTTTTCACGCAATCCTTTAGAAAGGTTTGACATATCCTCATAATTTTTTACACGTTTTTTATATAACCAATCAAAAATTTGGCCAGCACGGAACTTTGGTTCTCCTTGCTCCTTTAACCAATCTTGCATTTCATGAAGTTGTAAAGAGTAAATTGATGGTTTTTTCGTTTCTAAATTTTTCTTTTGTTTTCTCACAGTCGTTTCCACGATGCTACACCTTCTTCCTTAAACAAGCAATATAAAAGCCATCTGTTGCAAAATAATGCGGTAAAATTTGTACTTGACCTTCATCAATATACGGACTTAACTTTTCTGGCATACGCTCTTTTATCGTAGTATCCCACTCGAACTCAGGATGCTCTTGTAAAAATCGTTCTATTACTTGTTCATTTTCTATTTTCTCAATTGTACACGTACTATAAACAAGGCGACCACCTTGTTTTAATAACGGTGCGATTTTTTCTAGTATTGCAAGTTGAATCGTCGATAGTCTTTCACTATCGCCTTTATCTTTACCTAACTTAATATCAGGCTTACGTCTAATTACACCAAATCCAGAACATGGGGCATCTACTAATATTTTATCAAACGTTTCATTTGCAAAGTGTTCTTGTACTTTTCTAGCATCTAATGCCTTTGTTTCGACATTTCCTAGACCAAGTCGCTCTGCTTGTTGTTTAATTAAACGTACTTTGTGTGCATGTAAATCAAGGGACATGACTTGACCAGTTCCTTTTAATCGCTCTGCAATATGCGTTGTTTTTCCACCTGGAGCAGCACAACTATCAAGAACTACATCTCCCTCATCTGGTTCTAAGGCACGTGCTACCAGCATAGAACTTTCATCTTGAATAGAAAGAAAACCTTTTTTAAACGCATCTGTGTGCGCTACATTCCCTCTTTCAATTTGAATTGCATCATCTGATAAATCGCCACGCTTCGCTTCTATACCTTCACTAGCTAATAATGTAATTGCTTCTTCTACTGTTATTTTATCAACATTTACACGCGCTGTTGGTACAGGCGGTAACATGTTCACTTCACACATTTTCTCAGCAGTTTCTAAACCATATTCTGAAGCCCATTCTTGGACAAGCCAAACTGGATGACTTGTTGCAGTTGCCAAGCGTTCTACCGGATCTTTGATTTCATCTACAGAAGGTACACCTTCTCTTTGAATCGAACGTAATACACCGTTCACCATACCAGCAATTCCTTTATGCCCGCGACGCTTTGCAATCTCAACGGCTTCATGAATAGCCGCTCTTTCTGGTACTCGGTCTAAATAGATCATCTGATATAACGATAAACGAAGCAATACCCTTACCCATGCCTCAACCTTCTTTTTTAAAAAAGGTTGTAAATAATAATCTAATGTATCACGACGTTGAATTGTTCCATATACAATTTCAGTTAATAAACCAATATCTTTTCTATCAATTGTACTTTTTTCAATTAGATTATTTAAAAGTAAGTTACTGTATGCACCACTTTTTTCTACTTGAATTAAACCATCAAGAGCTAATTCACGAACATTTTGTCTCATGCATTTTCTCCTAACTTCGTTCCAATTTCAGGTTTTGTGCCACGTAAAAATTGCTCACAACTCATACGCTTTTTACCAGAAGGTTGTAATTCTGTAATTTTAACACCCGTTTCATTACCAGTTGCTACAACGAAACCATCTTCTTCGATCGCAACAATCGTACCTGCTTCAGCTGATTTCGTTACAGGTACTTTTTCTCCCCACCATACTTTAACAACTTGTCCTGCTAAAGTTGTATAAGCAACTGGCCATGGATTCAATCCGCGAATGTGATTGTATACTTCTTCACCTGTTTTTGTCCAATCAATTTTCTCTTGCTCACGTTTTATATTATATGCAAACGTTACTTCTTCCTCGTTTTGTTTAATTGGTTCTAACTTACCTTGAATTAGTAAAGGTACTGTTTTAGATAAAAGATGTGCCCCTGCTTCACTTAACTTATCAAATAACGAGCCTGTCGTTTCACGCTCTTCAATTTCCACTTCTACTTGCGTTAAAATATCACCAGCATCCAATTTTTCTACCATATACATAATTGTAATACCTGTTTTTTCTTTCCCTTCCATAATTGCATAATGGATTGGTGCACCACCACGAAGTTCAGGAAGTAAAGAAGCGTGGACGTTAATACATCCATACTTTGGTGCTTCTAAAATTTCATTTGGTACAATTTGACCGAACGCAGCTGTTACAATTAAATCCGGCTCTAATGCCAATACTTTTTCATATTCGTCTTTTTCACGGATTCTTAACGGTTGTAACACTGGAATACCATGTTTTTCTGCTTCCACTTTAACAGGTGTAGGTGTTAATACTTTCTTTCTGCCTACCGGACGATCTGGTTGCGTCACAACACCTATTACATCATAGCCATCTTCAATAAGACGACGAAGCACCGGCACTGAAAAGTCCGGTGTTCCCATAAATACTACTTTTATCATTTAAAAACCGCTCCTTTTAATACCTATTCTAATTCGTTTTCCTCATAATATCTTGTCACTTTCGATGTAAATAACACACCGTGTAAATGATCGATTTCATGTTGAATTGCACGCGCTAAAAACCCTTCTGCTTCTAGTAAAAATACTTTGCCTCGACGATTTTGCGCACGCACTTTAATATAATCCGCACGTTCCACTTCACCATAAAGTCCCGGGAAGCTTAAACAGCCTTCGGGACCTACTTGTTCACCACGTTTTTCTAATATCGATGGATTGATTAACTCAATTTTCCCAGTATCATCACCGATATCAACTACCGCCACTTGCAAGCTTACCCCTACTTGAGGCGCAGCTAAACCGACTCCGTCCGCAATTAACATTGTTTCATGCATATCTTTCAACAATTTCACTAACTTTTTATCAAAGTTAATTACTCTTTCACACGGTGTTTCTAACACTTCATTTGGATGCTTTACTATTTCTAAAACTGCCATATTTCCCTCCGCTACATTAACATTGTTGGATTAAAATCAATTGAGATTTGTAGCTCTTTTTGCATTTCTGCTTGATAATGTTCATTTACCATTTTGAGCACGTTCTTTAAGTTTGGTTCCCGTTTGTATTTTATCATGCATTGATAACGATATCTATCTTTTATCCTTGGAATTGCTGAAGCAACCGGTCCTAACACCATCGTTTGCTGCGAACAGTGCGTCCGTAAATGACCGACAATTTTTTCCGTCACTTGTACTGCCTTTAATAATTCTGGATGAGATACCGTCACAAGTACAACATAGTAATAAGGTGGGTATTGTCTCGTTCGCCTCATTTGCATTTCTTGATCAAAAAACACATCATATTGTTGGTTCTTTGCTAACTCTATACTATAATGTTCTGGCGTATACGTTTGAATGATAACTTCCCCTGGCAATTCATGTCGGCCTGCTCGTCCACTTACTTGCGTCAATAACTGATAAGTCTTTTCACTCGCCCGGAAATCAGGTAAATGAAGCATCGTATCAGCAGTTAAAACACCAACAAGCGTTACTTTCGGAAAATCTAACCCTTTTGCAATCATTTGTGTTCCAAGTAATATATCTGCTTTTTCTTCCCCGAACGCCTTTAATAATTTCTCATGCATCCCTTTACGACTCGTCGTATCTACATCCATTCGAATGACTCGTGCCTCTGGAAATAGTTTTGTAATTTCTTCTTCGACCTTTTGCGTACCTGTACCAAAGAAACGAATGTATGTACTTTGACAAGCAGGACACGCAGTCGGCATATTTTCTTCGTAACTGCAATAATGGCATTTTAAACGATGATTCATTTTATGATATGTCAGCGAGATATCACAATGCGGACATTGTACAACATACCCGCAATCACGGCACATAACAAATGTAGAATGACCTCTTCTATTTAAAAAGAGCACCATTTGTTCTTTCTTTTCTAACCGATCTGCTATTTTTTCATGCAGTGCCTTTGAAAACATGGAGCGATTCCCGTCACGAAGTTCTTCACGCATATCAACAATCTCTACTGTCGGTAAAGCTTGTTCGTTCATACGTTTTTCCATCGTCAGTAATTCATACACACCTTTTTTCGCTCTTGCAAACGATTCAAGCGTCGGTGTTGCACTACCAAGAACGATAGGGCATTTATGATATTGTCCTCTCCACACAGCTACATCCCTTGCATGATACCTCGGATTATCTTCTTGCTTGTAGCTCGATTCATGTTCCTCATCAATAATAATAATCCCTAAATTTTCAAAAGGAGCAAATACAGCTGAACGTGCACCAACTACGACTTTCACTTCTTTTCTTAAAATCTTACGCCATTCATCATATTTTTCTCCAACAGACAGCGCACTATGAAGAACTGCAACTTGTGAGCCAAATCTACCTTTAAAACGATCTACCATCTGAGGCGTTAGTGCAATTTCAGGAACAAGTACAATAGCTTCTTTTCCTTTCTCGAGCACCGCTGCTATAGATTGTAAATATACTTCTGTTTTTCCGCTTCCTGTAACACCATATAGTAAAAATGGATTGTAAGTTTCATTTGTAATTGATGATAAAATCGGTGTAATAACTTGCTTTTGTTCCTCAGTAAGTGGGAATGGTTTCGTTTGTTCAAAATCGTCATCGTCATACGGATTTCGGTACACTTCCACATACTTTTCTGAGAGTAGTCCCTTTTTAACAAGTGCTTTAATTGGAGCATCTGTTATTTGTAACTCTTCTGTTATTACTTTCAACGGTACACTTTTATAATTTTCCACAAAATAATAGAGGACATCTTGTTGTTTTTTACTTTTCAGTTCAAATGCTGCTAATTCTAATTTATCTTCTGGCAACTCCGGTTGAACGACTCTTTGTTTCTTCTTTTGTACTTTATCTTTTACTTGATAAACAACTTCAATCGTACCATGTTTAATTTCTTGTTGAATCGTGCGGTATAGCTGTGGCTGCGTCTCAATCGCTTCCCAATCTATCGCTTCTTTGTCCTGAAATAAAAACAGTAGTTCAGGTGCTACTTCTTCTTGTTTACGAAGTTGTAGACGTTTTTTATATGTTGCTTTTATCGCCGTTGGAAGCATAACTTGAAAAGCTGAAATCATATAACATAACGTTTCACTTGTAAGCCAATACCCTAGCTTTAACAACTCTTCATTTAAAACGGGTGTTACATCTAAAATTTCATGAATTGTCTTTAACTTCTTACTTTCTACTTCAACCGAATCTTTAATCCCAATAATAAAACCTTGCAATTTCCTTGGGCCAAACGGAACTACTACACGCATGCCTGTCTGGACAATATCTTCCCATTTTTCAGGGATAATATAATCAAATGGTCGATCTGTCTGACGTGCAGGTACATCAACAATTACACTTGCAAATTTCATAGACGATCATCTTCTAACATCATTTCAATTTGCTTTAATATTTCACGAGCAACCTCTTTCTTCGTTAAAAGTGGCAACTCTATAACTTCTCCATCTTTTCTATACATTGTTACAATGTTCGTATCTGTACCAAATCCAGCTCCTTGCGCCTTTACGTCGTTTGCAACAATCATATTCGCATTTTTCTCACGTAATTTTTTCGTTGCATATTCCTCTACGTTTGTCGTTTCAGCCGCAAAACCGATAAGTAACTGTTTGTCTTTCATCTCACCTAACGTTTTTAAAATATCTACTGTTCTCTCAAGTTCAATTACAGCATCGCCATTTTTCTTTTTCATTTTATTATCATGAACGTATTTCGGGCGATAATCTGCAACTGCTGCTGTTTTAATAACAACATCCACGTCTTCATAATGTTGAATAACCGCCTCTAACATATCTTGTGCAGATTCCACTTGCACCGTAGTTACATGTAATGGCGGGTTTAATGCTGTCGGTCCCGAAACGAGTATAACATCAGCGCCTAAGTTCGCTGCCACTTCCGCAATCGCATATCCCATTTTTCCAGAAGAAAAATTGGTCATAAAACGAACTGGATCAATCTTTTCACGTGTTGGACCAGCAGTTATTAATATTCTTTTTCCATGCAATGGTTTTTGTTCTGAAAAAGCCTCTTCTAACCGTGCGATAATCGCTTCAGGTTCTTCTAATCTTCCTTTCGCTACATAACCACACGCTAAAAAACCTTCTCCAGGCTCAATAAATGTATATCCTAACGTTTTTAACGTCATCATATTTTTTTGAACAATTTTATTTTCATACATATGCACATTCATAGCAGGTGCAATCCACACTGGGGCTGTAGTAGCTAACAAAGTAGTTGTAATCATATCATCTGCAATACCGTTAGCTAACTTTCCAATACAATTGGCTGTAGCAGGTGCAACAAGTACAACATCTGCCCAATCTGCTAAATCGATATGAGCAATAACAGCTGAGTCTTTCTCATCGAATGTATCCGTATATACATCATGGCGAGAAAGCGCTTGGAATGTAAGAGGTGTAACAAATTTCATTGCCGACTCACTCATCATTACTTTTACAATAGCACCAGATTGTGTCAATTTACTCGTTAACGCAGCCGCTTTAAAGACCGCAATGCCTCCTGTTACACATAAAAGTATCTTTTTCCCTTTTAGCATATGGCTCGTCCTCTTTCTTTTTCAAACTTATAATACTGAAACAAGATTATCAGCTCATCAGTATCAATATTTCTTCCCTACCGTAAAAAAATAACAACCTACTTGTAAATAGGTTGTTACCGTTACATAGAAAATTATAAAGTCTATGTTTTAAATTGTCGAAGACAAAGTCTTATTCAGTTACTTTATCTTCACTTGGTACGTAGCTTAACGCTTCCATATCGATTTCTTCTAATGCTTTACCTACACATTTATGAGAAACTGGTTTTTCTACAACACAGTTATTAGCAAGTTGCATTTCGCGCGCACGTTTTGCAGCCACTGTTACAAGTGTATATTTAGAATCGATTTTTGTTAATAATGAATCAATTGATGGATTTAACATAATTATAGACCCTCCGTCATTTCTTTATAATATTTTGCTACTCTTTCGCGGCGGCAATGTTCGCCAACCACAATTGCTTTAATTCTTTCACAAGCTAGTTCAACTTGGTCGTTTTCTACAACGTAGTCGTAAGCGTCCATCATATCAATTTCTTCTTTCGCTACCGTTAAACGATTTTCAATAACATCTTCAGTTTCTGTACCACGACCGACAATTCGGTTCTTTAGTTCAGATAAACTTGGAGGTGCTAAGAAAATAAATACACCTTCTGGGAAAGCTTTCTTAACTTGAATTGCTCCTTGCACTTCAATTTCTAAGAATACATCTTTTCCTTCTTGTAATGTTTTTTCAACATAGTCAATTGGTGTTCCGTAATAATTACCTACGAACTCAGCCCACTCAAGTAATTTTTCATTACGAATCATTTCCTCAAATTCTTCTCTCTCTTTAAAGAAATAATCCACACCATCCACTTCACCTTCACGTGGCTTACGTGTCGTTACTGAAATGGAGTACTGAAAACGTGTATCCTCATGACTAAACAGCTCTTTTCGAACCGTTCCTTTACCAACCCCAGAAGGTCCTGAAAGAACGATGAGCAATCCTCTTCTACTTCTCATAAATATGTAAAACCTACCCTTCCTCACTTAAATCTTCTTTATTATTCAAACGATGTGCAATCGTCTCTGGCTGAATTGGACTTAATACAACATGCCCATCATCCATAACAATAACCGCCCTTGTTTTTCTCCCATACGTAGCATCAAGCAAAGCATTGTGTTCGCGTGCTTCCTGTACTGTTCGTTTAATAGGAGCTGACTCCGGACTTACAATAGCAATAATTCGATGAGCAGATACAATATTTCCGTATCCAATATTTAAAAACCGCATGGCCATAGTTTGCGCCTCCTAGTAAGTCTATCCGATTTCTCCACCACGTATAACTTTATATATTTTTTGAAAGCTACTCAATATTTTGTACTTGTTCACGAATTTTTTCAAGGTTATTTTTCATTTCTACAACATATTTTGAAATTGTTAAGTCATTTGCCTTAGAACCAATCGTATTAATTTCTCTATGCATCTCTTGCACGATGAAATCCATTTTCCTTCCAACAGGCTCTTCAATCTGCAGTGTTTCACGGAATTGTTCTAAATGACTTTGCAAACGAACTAACTCTTCGTGAATATCACAACGCTCAGCAAAGATTGCAACTTCTGTTAGCAATCTTTGTTCATCTAGATCTTGATTATGTAATTCCTTTAAGCGATTTTCTAATCGTTCACGATATTTTTGTGTAACAATTGGTGCATGCGGAATAATAGCATTTACACAATTATGAATCTCTTGTAAGCGATACGCTATATCTTTATGTAATCGTTCTCCTTCGCCATCTCTCATCGTTTTTAACATATGAGCAGCTTGGCGAACAGCCTCATATAAACTGTTCTCAAATTGTTCATTTACGTTTTCTACCTCTTCAATCGCTGTTACTTCTGGCATTGCCATTAATTGCTCGAGTGTAATAGAATCTTGTAATTGAAATTTTCCTTTTATATCTTCCATAATTGATTGGTACTGCTCAAGAAGCGACCAATTCACACTTAATTTTCTTTCAACAAGCCCTTCACCCGCTATACTAATAGACACTTCAATACGTCCACGGCGAACTTGCTGTGCAATTATTTTACGAATTTTGTCTTCAAATACCGTCATTTGCTTCGGTAGTCGAATACTCATCTCTAGAAAACGGTGGTTCACCGATTTCATTTCTACTGTAATTTGAAAAGTATCACTCTCTACTTTCGACCTTCCAAATCCTGTCATACTACAAATCATTTTTTATCACATCCAAGCCATGAAATAACTCAATGAAAAAGGTAATAGAGACAAGGCTCTACTACCTTCTGTAAATTATATCACATTTTCATATCATTGACTATTTCAAGTTTAATCCCTTCTTATATAATATTGGCTTTTTCTTCCCCTTTTTCCCTGTTAATAAAGAGCCTACTAATAAGAAGGTCGGAATTGACGATAAACCTCCAATTAACAACCAATCTCTCGCTTGTATTGGCATCGTGCTAAAAATCGGTTGTAACGGTGGATAATATATAACGACTAGCATGAGTAGTAATGAAATGATAACCGCTCCTACTAAATACACATTTCCAAACGGATTGCGGTGGAAAACAGAATGCTCACTTCGGCAATCAAATACATGAATCAGCTGAGCAAGTACCAATGTTGCAAACGCTACAGTTTGTGCATATTTCAGTTCATTTGGATGTTGATTATACGCAATAATAAATGCTACTAACGTCACTGCTCCTATTAGAAAGCCACGGCTTATAATTTTCCAGGCAAGCCCTCTAGCAAATACCCCTTCTTTCGGATGACGCGGCGTTCTCTTCATCACGTCTCCCTCGGCCTTATCCAAACCTAACGCCATCGCCGGTAAACCGTCAGTAACTAAATTCACCCATAAAATTTGAATTGGAACCATCGGCAGCGGTAGTGCAAGTAACATGGCAAATAACATGACCAAAATTTCTCCAACGTTCGATGCTAATAAATAACGAATAAACTTACGTATGTTCTCGTATATATTTCTACCTTCTTTAATTGCTGATTTTATCGTAGCGAAATTATCGTCCAGCAATACGAGAGATGAAGCTTCTTTTGCAACATCTGTCCCTGTAATTCCCATCGCTATCCCAATATCCGCAGTTTTTATAGCCGGAGCATCGTTTACTCCATCACCTGTCATCGCCACTATATGCCCTTTATTTTGCAACGCCTTAACAATTTTCAATTTATGTTCTGGTGATACACGAGCAAATACATACGTATCTTCTACAACATTTTCTAATTCTTCTACATCCATAGTTGCGAGTTCTACCCCTTCAACAACGCGTCCACCTGGTGGTAAAATACTTAATTGTTCTGCAATCGCCATTGCAGTCACTTTATGATCACCTGTAATCATCACTGTTCGAATACCAGCTTCTCTGCACTCTTTTACTGCCTGCTCTACTTCTGGTCTTGGCGGATCAATCATTCCTTGTATTCCAACTAACATAAAATCTTTTTCAACGTCTCTTTCATGTTCAATTGAGTCTGTTACTTTTAAAGGCTTAAAAGCAACTGCAATTGTTCGAAGTGCTTGACTACCTAAGCTATGAATAGCCGCCTGTACTTCTTTTCTATACAACTCACTTAATGGTTGCTGCTTATCCCCCCATAAAATCGTTTGACTCATTTGCAGAAGGACATCTGGTGCTCCCTTCGTAACGACAAACTTTTTCCCCTCTCGATCTCGTACAATAACACTCATCATTTTTCGAGTTGAATCAAACGGAAATTCACGAATAATTTCAAATTTCCCTTTCAGCGCCTCACGCGTTATCCCCGCTTTCATTGCTGCAGCTACAAGCGCCCCCTCAGTTGGATCTCCATCTAATACATACGCCTTTTTCTTTTGAATAATATTTGCGTTATTACATAGCGAACCAAATGTAAGTAGTTGATAAAGTGATTTCGTCTTAGCTGGATTAATTTCTTTTTCACCTTTCATAAAAGAGCCATTAGGTTCATACCCTTGGCCTGTCACTTTCCACAATTCTCCACCTGACCACATATGTGTTACCATCATTTTGTTTTGCGTCATCGTTCCTGTTTTATCAGAGCATATGACAGAAGCACAGCCTAACGTTTCTACTGCTGGTAACTTCCTTACAATTGCTCTCTTTTTTATCATACGCTGTACACCAAGCGATAAAGCTACTGTAACGATTGCTGGTAACCCTTCTGGAATAGCAGCAACAGCTAGCGACACGCCAGCTAAAAACATATGATATACTTCATTCCCTTGATACACACCAGCTAACACGACAAGCGCTGTCAAAATAAGAGCCACAATAATTAATATTTTTCCAAGTTGCTCTAATCTTCTTTGCAATGGTGTTTCCATTTGCTCTGCATTTTGCAACATATTTGCAATTTGGCCCATCGCTGTATTCATACCCGTTGCTACAACGACTCCTGTTCCAGACCCTCGTGTAATCATCGTACCCATAAAAGCCATATTTTTTTGATCACCAATTGAAACATCTTGCCCTTGCAACGCTTCTACTTTCTTCTGCACTGGAACTGACTCTCCTGTTAAAGCTGATTCTTCAATATATAAACTCGACGCCTCAACAAGACGTACATCAGCTCCAATACGATCGCCACTAGAAAATTTAATAACATCACCTAAAACGAGTGCTTTAGACGGTGCCTTTACCCACTTTCCATTTCGCAGTACAGTTACTTGTGGAGCGGCTAGCTCTTTTAAAGCTTCCAAGGACTTTTCAGCTTTTCTTTCTTGAAAAAATCCGAGGATACCATTGATAATAACAATTGCCACAATCGCAATAGAATCAATGTATTCCCCTAAAAAAGCCGAAACGATTGTTGCACCAAACAAAACAAGCACCATAAAATCTTTAAATTGCGCCAAAAATACCATTAGTGCAGAAGGCCTTTTTGCTTCATCTAGTTCATTTGTACCAAATTTTTTTATTCGCCCTTCTGCTTCTTTCTCTGTAAGTCCAACCTTCACATTCGTATTCGTTCTTTCTTCCACTTCATGTGCACGCATTCCATACCAGTTCATCCTGCTATCGACCTCCTGATTCCAGACATACTCTATTGAAAGCTTATTCAGCCTCGTCCAAAAAAATGCTATAATTAACTTTTAGTTAGAAAGGAGTGTTCATTTATGGCATTCGATGGATTATTTACAAGAGCGATTACACATGAAATTGCAAATTCTCTTTACACGGGAAGAATTTCAAAAATATATCAACCTTCAAAATACGAGATTTTATTACATATTCGAGCAAACGGAAAAAATCAAAAACTGATTCTTTCCGCTCATCCGACATATGCACGTTTACACTTAACAAATCAAAATTATGATTCACCTGCACTTCCACCAATGTTCTGTATGCTTCTTCGTAAGCATTTAGAAGGTGGATTCATTGAAAAAATTGAACAAATTGATTTAGAGCGTATTATTCAAATTACCGTTCGTAGCAGAAATGAAATTGGTGATGAATCGCTAAAAACATTAGTAATTGAAATTATGGGACGACATAGTAACATCATTTTAGTAGACACAAAAACAAACAATATTTTAGATAGCTTAAAACACGTTTCCTTAGCAGTAAACCGACATCGAACTGTATACGCTGGAGCTGAATATATTGCACCACCAGCACAACATAAAATTAACCCACTTCAGATCGAAACAAATGATGAATTTATTAGACCGCTAGACTTTCTATCTGGAAACATGGATAAACAGCTAGTCGGAACCTTTACCGGAATATCACCGTTATTCGCAAAAGAAGTAGTGAAAAAAGCAGGTATGGTAAATGAAAAAGCATTAGCTGACGCATTTTTCTCCATACAAAAACCATTATTAACTCATACATATTCACCAACAATGACTACTTCAAATGGGAAAGAATTCTTTTATCTTTTCCCTCTTGCGCACTTAGCTGGAGAAGACAAGACATTCTCATCTGTTAGTGAATTGCTAGACCGTTTCTTTTTTGGAAAAGCAGAGCGTGACCGTGTAAAACAACAAGCTCATGATTTAGAGCGCTTTATGCAAAACGAAAAAAATAAAAATGAGAAAAAACTCATTAAACTAGAAAAAACATTACAAGATGCTGGAAAAGCAGATAAATATCAACTATTTGGAGAACTACTTACAGCCAATATGTACGCTTTGAAAAAAGGCGATAAAGATATTGAAGTCGTTAACTATTATGATGAAAATGGTGGAACTGTAAAGATCGCATTAGATCCTTTAAAAACGCCATCTGAAAATGCACAACGCTATTTCCAAAAGTACCAAAAAGCGAAAAATTCCGTTGTTGTTGTAGAAGAACAAATCGAAAAAACAAAGGAAGAAATTCTTTATTTTGATAGCTTACTTCAACAAATGGAAGCTGCTTCTTCAAAAGATATTGAAGAAATTCGTGAGGAATTAGCTGAAGAAGGTTATATGCGCAATCGTAAAACGAAAAACGGAAAGAAAAAGCCTACTAAACCAGTATTAGATAAATATGTAGCAAGTGATGGCACAGAGATTTTCGTCGGTAAAAACAATAAACAAAATGATTATTTAACAACGAAATTTGCCCGTCGTGATGAAATTTGGTTACATACGAAAGATATACCTGGTTCTCACGTTGTCATTCGTTCTTTAGAACCTGCTGAAGAAACTTTACTAGAAGCTGCCAAAATTGCTGCTTATTACAGTAAAGCAAAAGAGTCTAGTTCTGTACCTGTTGATTTCACAAAAATACGCCATGTGAAAAAACCGAGTGGTGCAAAACTTGGTTTTGTTACGTACGACAATCAGCAAACAGTTTATGTAACACCAGATGCTGATACTGTAATGAAATTAAAAGCGTAAATACAAAAATGCGTTGCTTATAAGCAACGCATTTTTTATATGTTGTCAATTTAGTTGCTATATCCATTCCATATTGTCAAAAAATTTGACAGTTTCATTTCACATTTGTATAAATTTTTTTACAACATGTAAATAACGTACAAGTGCAACTCCAATCAATATTTTTATCTCCCCTCCCCTAAAATATATGTTGCCCCTACCATACTTTCTTCAAATATACATCTTGGCACACTTTTTGCTTTATTCAATACTGTGAATAGGGGGAATAACATGACTTTAAAAATTAATAAAATCCAAAATCAACTACAAAACTACGAAATTGACGGATTGCTTATTACCAAAAAAGAAAACCGCCAATATGCAACTGGTTTTACAGGTAGCGCTGGCGTCGTCTTACTCTCTGCGGATAAAGCAGTTTTTATAACTGATTTTCGCTATGTTGATCAAGCGAAATCACAAATAAAAGATGCTGAAATTATTATGCATAAAGGAAATTTAGAGGAAGAAGTTGCAAATCAAGTATCAAAATTAAACATTCAAAAACTTGGAATTGAAGAAAATAATATGACATTGCAACAATATAAAAACTTACAAAAATATGTACATACAGAAATGGTTCAAGTGTGTGAAATCATTGAAAACATTCGTCTTATTAAAGACACTCATGAAATAGAAACAATGAAAATCGCAGCTAATATTGCGGACGAAGCATTTCACCACATCCTTACGTTTCTAAAACCAGGAATAAGTGAAAATGATGTACGAGATGAGTTAGAATTTTTCATGCGAAAAAAAGGGGCTACATCCTCTTCCTTCCAAATCATCGTAGCTTCTGGCGTCCGTTCTTCCCTTCCTCATGGAGTTGCATCCAATAAAATAATCGAACGAGGCGACGTCGTTACATTAGATTTCGGTGCACTTTACGACGGATATTGTTCCGATATAACACGTACTGTAGCAATTGGAGAACCATCAGAAGAATTCAAAAAAATATACAATGTTGTACGGGAAGCATTAAAACGCGGGACTGAAGCGATTAAACCTGGGGAAACTGCGAAAAGTATCGATGATATAACGAGAGATTACATTACTGAGCATGGATATGGCCAATATTTTGGACACTCTACTGGTCATGGTCTTGGGTTAGAAATACATGAACCTCTTCGCCTATCCCAAGAAAGTAAAGCTACTTTAGAAGAAGGTATGGTTGTTACCGTTGAACCTGGTATTTATATTCCGAACTGGGGCGGCTGTAGAATTGAAGATGATATCGTCATTACAAAAGACGGATATGAAGTGATTACAAAATCAACTCGGGAACTAATTGTTATTCCGTGTTGAAATCATAGCCTTTTTTAAAGGAGTTTTTCGTTGCACATAGAATTCATTCTCTGGAGTCATCGTTTAAAGAGGGGGAATTTTAATTGAACTTTGTAATTGATAAAATAGATGGTTTACAGCCTGAATTTTCAAAACTTGTTTCCATGATGGATTACGCTCGCTATACAACAATGCAAGCCGTGGAAGGTTTAACAATTGAAGAACTTGATTATTTATATGATGAGGAAGCAAACTCAATTGGCATGCTTTTGTACCATATGGCCGCTATTGAATTTTACTACCAGATTCATACTTTTGAAGACCGTGAACCAACGGAGGCTGAGTTAGAACGTTGGTTACCTGCTATTGAGTTAGGGGATCTTGGACGTGAGAAAATAAAAGGAAACTCTATAGAATTTTACATAAACACATTACAAGAAGTACGTTCGAAAACGATCGAGACTTTTCAATCGTTACCTGATGAATGGCTATTTAAAACGACAGACTTTTGGTATGACAAACCAGCAAATAACTACTTTAAGTGGTTTCACGTATTTGAAGATGAAATCAATCATCGCGGACAAATTCGCTTAGTTAAAAAGATGCAAAAAGCTCATTCAATAAAATGAGAAAATGCCACCTTATTTGGTGGCATTTTCTATTCGTTAGCGAATAGCTTTTCATTTACTTTTTTAACGACTAGCGCTACCACTATTAAAATGCATGTTAAATATAACAATTTCGCAAAAAATAACCATCCTTGAAACATTACAATTCCATCTATTATTTCATTTCCCTTCAGTAACAAAAATGGAATCGTGCTAATTATAATACCAAACTCGATGCTGAAAACAATTTTCTTTTTTCTGCTATATGATTTCCATTCGTTCCAGCGATACATAGGTGCAAAAATCAATACTCCTATACATAATATAACTGGTACCCATTCACTTTTAAAAAATTGCCCTGAAATAACTGATAATAGTAAACAAACGAGCACACCATAATAACCTATTTTCTCTCTCATTCGTACTCCCCCATTCTACTTCTCCTTTAATATGTAACTTGCTATGCTTATAACAATTCTTAGAAAAATAACTACTACAATTACAATATAAAGACTTTTTGCAGACGACATCCATTCTTGAAAAATAGACATTTTCTCCATTTGTTTCTGACCCTCTATTAAAATAACTCCTACGAATAATGAACAAACAACGATGATACCTATCATAATTCCAATACTTTTCTTGCTATATTGTTTCATATCATCCCAGTTATATAAAAGTATAAGTACAAACCCAAAAACAGGTATAATACTGATCCATTCATTGCTTGTAAACATATTTAAAATGATTAATAGACTACAAGAGAGGATAAAGCCCCAAAACCCAATTATTTTGCGCATAAGCCCTCCTTTAATTCCATTTTTAGGATTAATTGTATTGTAACATCCATTTTTTATCCTTACCATTGCAGTACATGAAATTTTACTTTTTTTCTGTTTCTTATACTCACATACTTTCCCTACTTTCATACAATAAACTACACGATTGCCTAAGGATGTGAATGTTATGGGAGTTGAATTAACGCTATTACACGCTCTCTATGTTATTTGTTTACTCACTATTATTATCTTTTTTATTTTCCGAAAGGATACGACGATTATTTGTATCGTTTTCATCTTTTTATTAGCATTAACTGCTACAAGTTCTATCCCTCTTGCCGTTAGCGGCATTTTTCAAAGTTTTATTTACGCTATTACTGAGCTATTACCAACTATATTAATCATTTCCATTATCGTATCCATGAGCAATTTACTCGTTCATACCGGCATAAATGATACGATGATTTCACCATTTACAAAGATGATTCGTACCCCTACCCTCGCCTACTGGATTATCGGCCTTTTAATGATGACAATTTCTTTCTTCTTTTGGCCTTCTCCAGCTGTTGCCTTAATGGGAGCGATTTTATTACCGGTTGCTGTACGTGTCGGTCTTCCGCCAATTGGAGTGGCAATTGCTATGAACTTATTCGGTCATGGGATTGCTTTATCCGGCGACTTCGTTATACAAGGTGCACCAAAATTAACTGCAGACGCTGCTGGTCTTCCTGTTTCTAGCGTTGTTTCTGCAAGTGTTCCACTCGTTATCGTTATGGGGGTTGTGACAACTTCTGTCGCTTTTTTCTTCTTACGAAAAGAGTTTCATACAAGACCATCGTTACAAGACTCTGTTTCATCAACGGAACCATCTAAAACTACTATTTTATTATCCCCTCACATAAAGAAATGGCTCGCTATATGTATCCCTATCGTATATATCATTGATATCCTTTGCATGATTCAATTTAAACTACAAGGAAGCGATGCAACTGCACTTATCGGCGGGACGACTGTTATTATGATTATCATCATTTCTCTCATCGCCTATAAAGGCAATGGACTGAATAAAACGACCGATTATTTTATAGAAGGTCTCCAATTTGGATTTAAAATTTTCGGACCAGTTATTCCAATCGCTGCACTCTTTTATTTAGGGGATAGCGGCTTTGTGAAAATTATCGGGGACTATTTACCGAAAGGTTCGCACGGAATCATTAACGACTTAGGAATCGCTTTGTCTCAAACAGTTCCTTTAAATCAATATGTATCGGCGGGAACATTAACTATCGTTGGTGTCATAACAGGTTTAGATGGATCTGGCTTTTCTGGTATATCACTTGCTGGTTCCATTGCCAATCTTTTCGGAACAGCACTTGGGCATGGCACAGCTACATTAACAGCACTCGGGCAAATTGCTGCCATATGGACCGGAGGCGGGACGTTAATTCCTTGGGCACTTATTCCTGCCGCTGCAATTTGTAAAGTGGATCCATTTGAACTTGCACGCCGAAACTTTTTACCGGTTGTTATCGGTTTACTTGTCACCACGATCGTTGCGATGTTTCTTCTATAGCGTAAGCAAGTTTTCTCTTGCTTACGTATTTTATTGTGAAATCCAGCATTTATTACTGACTTTCAAAAGGGATTATATACATGTTAGCGAAGTTACATTAAGAGAGTATTTTTTTAAAACGTTTACGAGAAACAGATTACTTCCATTCGAAAAGGGGACATAACTATGAATGAATTGATTTTCGTCTTATTAATTTGTCCGTTACTTATCTTTATCGTTTCTGTTGTTGGAACCCGCAAGACGAAAACGTATTACGTCATGCCGATTGTAACGTTTGCTAGTTTTTTAATAATAGGTGTTATCGCCTTTACTCCAAAATTCTTCTTTTGGGTTGGCATGTACAGTATCTTTTCATTTATTATTTCTTATATGACGCTATTGTTTGTAAGAGGATATGAGGTTGCGGAAAACGCTAAATAGTTATTAGCAAGGAGATTATCATATGATTTTCTTTGATATTGATGGAACTTTACTTGATTATAAGGCTGCTGAAAGAAATGGTATTATAGATTTCTTTCAAGTATATAGTACTATTTTTTCAGGTAATGAATTAGAGGCGACAGAAGTCTGGCATGAATTATCAGAAGCATATTTCAACAAATTTTTATCCAAGGAATTATCTTTTCAAGAACAACAAAGGATGCGAATGTATCATTTATTTAAAACATATGGAGTAAACTTATCACCCGAAGAATCTCAGCACAAATTCAATCAATATATAAAACTATATAAGAACAACTGGACGGCGTTTGAAGATGTACACTATACATTACACGCCTTGCAGCAAGAAGGGCACACATTAGGTATCATTAGCAATGGTGACTATGAGCAACAAGTCGAAAAGTTAACCACTCTAAACATTCTACAATATTTTAAATATATATTTACTTCTAGTGAACTTGGCATATCAAAACCAAACCCTGAAATTTTTCAAAGAACTGTATTACAATCGAATTTTGAAATGAAAGATTGCTATTATATTGGTGATCGATTAAAGACAGATGCAATTAGTAGTACAGCAGCTGGAATGCAAGGGATATGGTTAAATCGGGATAACTCGCAACTCAAGTACAATATTCCTACTATATGCTCTTTACATGAAGTTTTAACAGTGATATAAAAAGACGACCGCGTTCCCCCGCAGTCGTCTTTTTTCGTGTTACGCTGTGATCCAAGCTTCGTTAGCTGGATTTTTGCGCCACTCTTGTAATTTTTTCGTTTCAGCTTGTCCGATCATACCTTTTTCTGCTGCTACTTCAGTTAATGCACTGTAGTCGCTTAAAGAGTATGATGCTACGTTAGCTGCTTCTAGTTTTTCTTTTCCTGCTTCTAGCTCGTATGTGAAGATTGATACGATTCCTAATACTTCACAGCCAGCTTCGCGAAGTGCTTCTACACATGTAATTGCACTACCGCCAGTTGAAATTAGGTCCTCTACTACTACTACCTTTTGACCTTTTTCAGCTTTTCCTTCAATTTGGTTCCCTTTACCGTGACCTTTTGCTTTACTACGTACGTAGCACATTGGTAAATCCATACGATCGCTTACCCATGCAGCATGCGCAATACCAGCAGTTGCTGTTCCTGCAATAACTTCTACAGTTGGGAAGTGCTCTTTAATTAACTCTTCTAATCCAGCTGCAATCGCTTGACGTACTTTTGGATAAGATAAAGTTAAACGGTTATCACAATAAATTGGTGATTTCATACCTGAAGACCAAGTGAATGGATCATTCGGTTGTAAAAATACTGCTCCAATTTCTAATAAATGCGATGCGATTTCTTTTTTCATACTGTTACACCTTCCCACTGTTTTTTTACTGTTTTATACGCTTCAAGCGGATTTTCTGCTTTTGTAATACTACGTCCAACTACGATATAGCTTGAGCCAAGTTCCCTCGCACGTTTCGGTGTTGCTACGCGCACCTGGTCATTTACATCATCGCTCGCAAGACGAATCCCCGGTGTTACTGTTACAAATTCATTTCCGCATACTTCACGTAATTTTGGAACTTCAAGTGTTGAACAAACAACGCCATCAAGTCCACTTTCTTTCGTTAGTTTTGCATAATGAGCAACCGCTTCTTCTAACGTTTTCTCAATGCCGATCTCTTTTTTCATCATAGCTTCCGAAGTGCTTGTTAGTTGTGTAACTGCAATACAAATCGGTCTCTCTTTTCCTTCTTGCTTACCTTCCTCTAATCCCTCAATCGCAGCTTTCATCATACTGCTTCCCCCAGCAGCATGAACATTTACCATATCAACATCTAGACTAGCTAGGCTACGCATAGCGCTTTTTACTGTATTCGGAATATCATGAAGTTTTAAATCTAGAAAAATCTTATGTCCTTTTTCTTTTAAGTACGTAATAATCGCAGGGCCTTCTTTGTAAAATAACTCCATACCAACTTTGACAAATAACTCTTCCCCTTCAAAGTGGCGCAAGAATTGTTCTACATCTTGTTTCCCTGGAAAATCTAATGCAACGATTAACGACTGTGACATGTTTGCTTCCAGCTCCTTCCTTGGCATTCCGAAATGTGATCAAATCCTAATTCATCTAGTAACGCTGGTAACTCTTCAATAATTGTCGGACATACGAACGGATCGATAAAGTTCGCTGTACCTACTGCAACTGCGCTTGCGCCAGCGTAGAAGAATTCGATTACATCTTCCGCTGTTTCAATACCACCCATTCCGATAATTGGAATGTTAACCGCTTGGCTTACTTCATGTACCATACGAATTGCTACTGGCTTAATCGCAGGACCTGATAATCCACCTGTACGGTTTGCTAAAATTGGTTTAGCTGTTTTTAAATCTAGACGCATACCAAGCAATGTATTAATCATCGTTAAACCATCGGCACCTGCATTTTCAATCGCTTTTGCGATTTCTACAATGTTTGCCACGTTCGGTGACAACTTCACGTATACAGGTACTTCAGAAACCTCTTTTACTCGCTTCGTTAAATCAGCAGCAATTTCAGGATTTGTACCAAAGGCGATACCACCTGTTTTTACGTTCGGACAAGAAATATTTAATTCTAGTGCATGGACATTAGGCGCTTTAGAAATTTCCTTTGCAACCGCTACGTAATCCTCAGCTTGTGAACCTGCAACGTTTGCAATGATTGGAAGGTCAAATTGTTCTAACCATGGTAATTCAGAATTCATTACTTTTTCTAATCCTGGGTTTTGAAGTCCGATTGCATTTAACATGCCACCCGGTGTTTCAGCAACACGAGGCGTCGGATTTCCATAGCGTGGTTGTTCTGTCGTCGCTTTAATCATGATTGATCCTAGTACACTTAAATCGTAAAACTGTGCATATTCACGACCAAATCCAAAGCATCCAGATGCCGGTATAATTGGATTTTTTAATGATAATCCTGGTAATTCAACTTGCAATCTGTTCATAGTACAACCTCCCCGATTGGAAATACTGGTCCGTCGCTACACACCTTCTTGTAAGAATGTCCACTTGGATCTTCTTGTAAGTGGCATACACATGCGAAACAAGCTCCAATACCACAGCCCATACGTTCTTCTAATGAAATATAGGCTTTTTTCTCTTTGTAACGTCCTTCTAATGCACGAAGCATCGCTAACGGACCACATGAATAAAGAATATCAAAGTCAATTCCATAATGATCAATTACATCTGTGACAAATCCTTTTGTACCGTGTGTACCGTCTACTGTCGCAACGTACGTATCACCAAGCTCTGCAAATTTTTCTTCATAGAAAACGACATCTTTCGTTTGGAAACCTAAGATGTGAATCACACGTACACCTTTTGCAACGAGGCGCTGTGATAGTTCATAAAGTGGTGGTACACCAATCCCCCCGCCTACTAGTAAAGCTGTTTGACCAGCTTCTGCTTCTTCTACAGGAAAACCGTGTCCTAATGGTCCTAATACATCTACCATTTCACCTTGTTTTCTAGTTGCTAATGTTTTTGTCCCTTGTCCTTCCGCACGATATAGCATTGTAAATTCGTTCTTCTCTTGATCTACATTACAAATACTAATTGGGCGGCGCAGAAGGGGCGCAATGCCCTCTGCTACCTTAATGTGTACAAACTGCCCTGGTTCGTTCATTTGCTGTACTAAAGTTCCTTGAAGCACTAATTCGTAAATGTTCTTTGCGATTTCTTTTTGATTAACGACGATCATATTTTGCTTTTGCATCATGCATGTACCACCTCGTGACGCTTTGTTTGCGTAATTTCTTTCATTGAATGAGCTGAGAATGTCATAGATTCTAATACTCGTAAGATTGCTCTCGTTGTATCAAGTGATGTTAAGCAAGCTACACCATTTTCTACTGATTCACGGCGAATGCGGAAACCATCACGCGCTGGTTGTTTGCCTTTTGTTAATGTATTGATTACAAACTGTGCTTTTCCTTGGCGGATAATATCTAGTAAGTTGTAGTCCTCAGAATCAATTTTGTTTACAACTTGTACTGGGATATTTTGCTCTGTTAACGATTTTGCTGTTCCAGCTGTTGCTAATAAGTTATAGCCGATTTCATGGAAACGTTTTGCAATTTCCATCGCCTCTTCTTTATCTTTATCCGCTACAGTAATGATTACTGATCCGTGCGTTGGGATGTTAATTCCAGAAGCAACTAACCCTTTGTATAATGCTTTTTCAAGCGTTAAATCTTTACCCATTACTTCCCCTGTTGATTTCATTTCAGGTCCTAATGTTGTATCCACTGAGCGTAGTTTCGCGAATGAGAATACCGGAGCTTTTACATATACTTCTTTCTCTTCTGGGTGATAGCCCGTTCCGTATCCTTGCTCTACTAGGTCTTGCCCTAGAATAACTTTTGTTGCAACGTTTGCCATTGGTACACCTGTAATTTTACTTAAGAATGGTACTGTACGGCTCGCACGTGGATTTACTTCAATTACGTACACTTGATCTTCGAATACTACAAACTGGATATTTAGTAATCCAACAATGTTTAATCCTTTTCCAAGTGCAATTGTATGTTCAATAATTTGTTCTTTTAATTTTTCAGATAAGCTTTGTGGTGGATATACTCCAATTGAGTCACCAGAGTGAACTCCAGCGCGTTCAATATGTTCCATAATACCTGGAATGAATACATTCTCACCGTCTGAAATTGCATCTACTTCAATTTCTTTACCGACCATGTAACGGTCGATTAATACTGGGTGATCTGCGTGAACTTTAACTGCATTTTTCATGTAGTGCAGTAGTTCTTCTTGACGATATACGATTTCCATCGCACGTCCACCTAGTACGTAAGATGGTCTTACTAATACTGGGTAACCAATTTCTTCTGCGATTGCTACCGCTTGTTCTACAGTCGTTGCTGTTTTACCAACTGGTTGTGGGATACCAAGTTTTGTTAAAGCAGCTTCGAATTTATCTCGATCTTCTGCACGGTCTAAGTCTTCAAGTGATGTTCCTAAAATCTTCACACCATGTTCTTCTAATTTTGCCGCTAAGTTAATCGCCGTTTGTCCACCGAACTGAACGATAACACCTTCTGGTTTTTCTAAATCGATGATGTGCATTACATCTTCAATCGTTAATGGTTCAAAGTATAATTTGTCAGAAATACTGAAGTCTGTTGAAACAGTTTCTGGGTTATTGTTAATGATAATCGCTTCATATCCAGCTTCTTTAATTGCCCATACTGAGTGAACTGTTGCATAGTCAAACTCAACACCTTGACCAATGCGGATCGGACCAGATCCTAGAACTACTACACTCTTACGATCTGTTACAATTGATTCGTTTTCCTCAGCGTATGTGCTGTAGTAATACGGTGTTGCAGATTCAAACTCTGCCGCACAAGTATCTACCATTTTGAATACTGGCGTCATATTATTTTCTTTACGCATATCGTAAATTTCGCGCTCCGTTTTGTTCCAAGCTGCTGCGATGTAGTGATCGCTGAAGCCCATTTCTTTTGCGGTTTGTAGTACTTCCATATTTCCTACATTCGCTTTTACTTCGCGTTCCATATTTACGATGTTTTCAACTTTTTGTAAGAAGAAGAAGTCCATTTCACACCATTCGTTAATCTCTTCTTTCGTTACACCTTGACGAATTGCTTCTGCTATGATAAACAGTCGCTCATCATCTGCTTTAATAATGCGTTTTTTCATTGTTTCTTTATCAAGTTCTTTTAAGTGGTCTAATTCTAAGTGATAAATGCCAAGCTCTAAAGAACGAACCGCTTTTAATAATGATTCTTCTAAGTTACGTCCGATTGACATAACCTCACCAGTTGCTTTCATTTGCGTTCCAAGTGTTCTGTTCGCTGATTCAAACTTATCAAATGGCCAGCGTGGAATTTTTGAAACAACATAGTCTAATGCTGGCTCGAAGCAAGCGTAAGTTTTTTGTGTTACTGGGTTTACGATTTCATCTAATGTTAAGCCGACTGCAATTTTCGCTGCTAATTTCGCAATTGGATATCCAGTTGCTTTAGATGCTAATGCAGATGAACGACTTACACGTGGGTTTACTTCGATTACATAGTATTGGAAGCTATATGGATCTAGTGCAAGCTGAACGTTACATCCACCTTCAATTCCTAGTGCACGAATAATTCGTAATGAAGTGTTACGTAACATTTGGTATTCACGGTCGCTTAACGTTTGGCTCGGTGCTACAACGATAGAATCACCTGTATGAACACCAACTGGATCAATGTTTTCCATGTTACATACTACAATCGCGTTATCATTTGAATCACGCATTACTTCATATTCAATTTCTTTACAACCAGCAATACTTTTCTCTAATAAACATTGTGTTACTGGGCTATGTTTTAAACCACTTGTTACGATTTCAATTAACTCTTCTTCGTTATGGCAAATTCCGCCGCCCGTTCCGCCTAATGTGAATGCTGGACGAACGATTACTGGATAACCAATTTCGTTTACAAAGCTATATGCTTCATCAAGGTTATGAATGATTTCACTTGGTGGTGTTGGTTCATTTAAATCTTGCATTAATGTACGGAACAAATCACGATCTTCCGCTTGCTCGATTGCCGATAATTTTGTTCCTAAAATTTCAACTCCGCACTCTTCAAGTACGCCTGATTTTGCAAGTTCAACAGCCATGTTTAAACCTGTTTGACCACCTAATGTTGGTAAGATTGCATCTGGACGTTCTTTACGAATGATTCGGCTTACGAATTCTAATGTTAAAGGCTCAATGTATACTTTATCTGCTGTTGCAGTATCGGTCATAATTGTTGCTGGGTTAGAGTTAACAAGGATTACTTTGTAACCTTCCTCTTTAAGAGATTGACAAGCTTGTGTACCAGAGTAGTCAAACTCCGCTGCTTGCCCAATTACAATTGGTCCCGATCCGATTACTAAAATTGTGTTAATGTCTAGGCGTTTTGGCATAACTCTTCCCCTTCTTTCTTGAAGTTTTCAATCATTGTTAAGAAATCTTCGAATAAATCATTTGCATCTTCTGGTCCTGCTGAAGCTTCTGGATGGTATTGTACTGTAAATGCAGGGAACTTCTTATGACGAAGGCCTTCTACTGTTCCATCATTTAAAGCAACATGTGTAATTTCAAGTTCTGTATTTTCAACTGATTCTTCTTCTACTGCGTAACCATGGTTTTGAGATGTAATTGCTACTTTTCCAGTTGCAAGATTTTTTACTGGATGGTTTAACCCACGGTGGCCGAATTTTAACTTACTTGTATTCGCCCCAGATGCTAGAGCGAACAATTGATGCCCTAGGCAAATTCCGAATAAAGGAACTTTACCGATAATGTCTTTTAACATTTCAATTGCTTCTGGTACATCTTTTGGATCCCCAGGTCCGTTACTTAGCATAATCCCATCTGGGCTAAGGCGTAAAATTTCTTCAGCTGTTGTGTTGTAAGGAACTACAATCACATCGCAATCACGTTTATTTAATTCTCTTAAAATACCATGTTTCATACCGAAGTCTACTAGTACAACGCGATGTCCGCGACCTGGGCTTGGGTATGGATCTTTCGTTGATACGCGTTTCACATGATCTGTAAATACTGTCGCTTTTAATTGACTCACGATGTATTCTACATCTGCATCCATATTACAAAGGCGTCCGCGTAATGTACCGTATTGACGAATTTTTCTCGTTAATTTTCTCGTATCAATCCCTGCTAATCCTGGGATGTTTCTTTCTTTTAAGTAGTCATTTAACGAAATTTCATTACGGAAGTTTGATGGGTGATCACAAATTTCGTTTACGATTAAACCATTTACAGATGGGTGAATCGATTCAAAATCGTCACGGTTGATGCCGTAGTTTCCGATTAATGGGTACGTGAATGTTACAATTTGACCGCAATATGATGGATCAGATAATGTTTCTTGATATCCAGTCATTCCTGTTGTAAATACAACCTCACCTGACTTTTCGATTTCTCCTCCGAAACCTGTTCCAATTAATACTGTTCCATCTTCTAAGATAAGTTGTCTTTTCATACTAATGCACTCTCCTTTTGCCATGCGATCTTACCACCAACGATTGTCATTACCGGCCATCCTTGGCATTTCCAACCTGCGAATGGTGTATTTTTTCCTTTTGATAAGAATGTTGTTGGGTCAATCTCTTCTTCTTGTTCTAAATCAATAATTGTAATATCAGCTGTTCTACCTTCTTTCAGGCGACCTGCTTCTAAGCCGAATGTATCAGCTGGCTTTTCTGTTAAGAATTGAATTAATTGTTCTAATGTAATAATTCCTTTTTTCACAAGGTTTGTGTATAAAAGCGGGAATGCTGTTTCAAAACCAGTAATTCCGAATGGTGCTCTTTCAATTCCTTGTGCTTTCTCTTCTGCTGTATGCGGTGCATGATCAGTTGCGATTATATCGATTGTTCCATCTAATAAACCTTCAATTAATGCTGCATGATCTTCTTTTCCACGAAGCGGTGGGTTCATTTTAAAGTTAGGGTCAGCTGATGGGATATCATCTTCACATAACACTAGGTGATGAGGTGTTACTTCTGCTGTTACTTTAATTCCAGCGCGCTTTGCATCACGGATTACACGTACAGAGCCTTTCGTACTTACGTGACATACGTGATAGTGACAATCTGCCGCTTCAGCAAGCAGTATATCCCTTGCAATATGTACAGATTCACATACTGATGGGATACCGTTTAATCCGTGTTTCTCAGAAAACTTCCCTTCATGTACACAACCTTTATTAATAAGAGTATTCTCTTCACAGTGCGCAACTACTGCCATATTTAATTTCGCTGCACGTTTCATAGCAGCTAACATCATGCTAGCATCTTGTACGCCTACACCGTCATCAGTGAAAGCAAATGCTCCAAGTTCTTTTAACGTTTCGAAATCTGTCATTTCAGAACCCGCTTGACGTACTGTAATTGCTCCATATGGTAATACGTTAACATGCGCTTTTTCTTTAATACGATTTTGTAAGTCTTCCATATGTTCTCTACAATCTGGTACTGGGCGTGTATTTGGCATTGCACAAATTGTAGTGAATCCACCTTTTGCCGCTGCTAGTGTACCTGTTTCAATTGTTTCTTTATGTTCACCACCTGGTTCACGAAGGTGTACATGTACATCTACTAATCCAGGTGCGATTAACTTTCCGTTCACATCGATTACTTCAGCATTATCTGCCGTAATATTTTCTGCTACCTTAGCGATTTTACCGTCTTGTACGAGAAGATCTGTTGCTACGATTTTTCCTTCTTCATTCATATAACGACCATTTTTAAACAAGTAATTCATGTTTCATTCCTCCTAATACATTTGGTAAGGCGCGTTTTAGTACAGCCATTCTTACGTAAACTCCATTTTCCATTTGTTTAAATATGCGTGAACGCTCACACTCAACAAGTTCACTTGCAATTTCAACATCTCGGTTTACAGGAGCTGGATGCATAATAATGCTTCCTTCTTTCATACGCTGTTCTCTTTCCACTGTTAATCCGTGTTTCTCATGATACTCTTTCATAATGTCTGTTTCATAATGATCATGACGCTCATGTTGTACACGAAGTAACATCATTACATCCACTTCTGGAACAAGCTCATCTAATGGTTTGTATGTTCCAAATGTGTTGTCTTCATCTTTCCACTCTTCTGGACTTGCGAAGTAAATTGTTGCACCCAGTTTCGTTAATGCTTCTGCATTCGAACGTGCTACTCGGCTATGACGAACATCTCCTACTATCGCAATCTTCAATCCTTCAAATCTTCCAAACTCTTGTTTAATTGTAAGAAGGTCGAGTAAGCACTGCGTTGGGTGGTTTCCACATCCATCTCCAGCGTTTAAGATTGGAATATTCACCTGATCTTTTAGTTCATCGAAGTAGCGATCTTGCTCGTGGCGGATGACCACTGCTTTTGTTCCGATTGATTCTAGTGTTCTTATCGTATCGTATAATGTTTCTCCTTTTTGTACGCTAGATGCATCAGCTGAAAAGTTTAAAACATCAAGTCCTAATCTCTTCTCAGCAACTTCAAAGCTAAATCTTGTTCTCGTACTATTCTCAAAGAACAAGTTTGCAACAAAAGTTTGCTCTGTCGTTTTGCTTTCTTTCCCATTCGCAAAATCTTCTGCGTCTTTTAGGATTTCTGAAATTTCTACTTCCGATAATTCACTCATCGTTAACAAATGGCTCATCGTCATCCCTCATCTTTCTGATTTTTATGTTACCACTTTTGTATTTTTATAACAACCTTTGCATAAAAATACCCTAGTCATGTGAGACTAGGGTGCAAGAAAGAAGCCACCCTTTCCGGTCTCACAGGACTGAATTAAAAGGTTATTATTATGAAGCAATCTGCTTAGATTGTTTTATTTGTTTCGTTTCCGGTAGTAGTAAATTTAGCAGTACACCTACAATTGCTGCTAGTGCCATTCCTTCTACTTGGAATGATTCTCCTACGTGAAGTACCGCTCCACCAATACCGATTACTAGTATTACTGATGCAATCATTAAGTTTCGTTTGTCACTTAAATCTGTTTTATCGTCTACCATCATACGTAATCCGCTTGATGCGATTACACCGAATAGTAAGATTGATACACCCCCCATAACTGGTGTTGGTATCGAATGAATCAGTGCAGAAATCTTACCGATAAATCCGAACATGATTGCGAATACGGCTGAACCGATGAATAAGTATACACTGTACGCTCTTGTAATTGCTAGCACACCGATGTTTTCACCATACGTTGTATTCGGTGGTCCACCGATTAGTGATGCGATTAATGTTGCTACTCCATCACCGAAGATTGAACGGTGTAAACCAGGTTTGTCAATTAAATCTCTTTTAATAACATTTCCTAGTACAATTTGGTGTCCGATATGTTCTGAAATTGTTACTAGTGCAACTGGTACCATCAAGAGTACGATCTTCCATGAAAACTCTGGTGTGTATGTTACAAATGGTACTGTGAAATCTGGTACAACAAACCATTTTGCCTCAGCTACCGGCTTTAAGTCTACTAGCCCTTGGAAGTAAGCGAAGATATATCCGCCGATAATGCCAAGTAACACTGGTATGATACTGAAAAATCCTCTTCCGAATATTGAGCATATAATTGTAATTGCTAATGTTACTAATGCTACTGAAAAGTGTGTAAAGCTATATTTGCCATCCGCACCATTCATCGCCATGTTAACTGCTGTATGTGCTAAAGCTAGACCGATTACCATTACTACTGGACCAACTACGATTGGTGGTAGTAATTTCATAATCCACTTTGATCCTGATTTCTTAATTCCGATTGAGATTAAGATATACACAAGCCCTGCTAGCAAACCACCAAGCATTGCTGCTCCCGGTCCACCTGCCGTTTTTGCTGTTATAATCGGTGCGATAAAGGCGAATGATGATCCTAGATAGGCAGGTACTTGACCTTTCGTTATAAGAAGAAACGCTAACGTTCCTAATCCACTTGATATTAATGCTACTGACGGATTCAATCCTGTTAAAAACGGAACAAGCACTGTTGATCCAAACATCGCGAACAAATGTTGTATACTTAAAAATAACCATTTTCCCGGTTTCGGTACTTCATTAACGTCTAACACTGGCTTTTGTTCCATTGTTACATCCTCCTTCAGTTTAAAACTTTGCAATAAAAAAACTCTTTGTGCCTGTGCACAAAGAGTCCTACACTTTCGTATGCCAAATTTGACATATGAAAGCCAAGACCCTTTGGCAGCCTCACAGGACTACATTTAAAAGGGCTTTACTTATCGTATATGCTTACTCGATCTTGTTGATCTGTCTCTTGCAAATCAACTTCGATACGCTCTTCACTTGATGTTGGAATGTTCTTTCCTACATAATCAGCGCGAATTGGTAGTTCACGATGACCTCTATCAACAAGAACCGCCAATTGGATTTGTGATGGTCTACCTAAATCCATCAGAGCATCCATTGCTGCTCGAACTGTTCTGCCTGTATATAATACATCATCTACAAGGATAACTTTTTTCTTCGTAATATCTACAGGGATATCAGAACCTTTTACAAGTGGTTCTTTATTTTTCGATTGTAGCGTTAAATCATCACGATACAACGTAATGTCTAGCTCTCCAACTTCTATTTCTTTTCCTTCAATTTGACCAATTCGTTCTGCCAAACGTTGTGCAATAAAAATTCCACGAGTTTTAATTCCGACAAGAACACAATTATCGACACCTTTATTTCGTTCCACGATTTCATGACTAATTCGTGTTAAAGCGCGGCGAATCATTTGGTCATCTAAAACGACAGCTTTCTCTTGCATGCTCTACACCTCCAAGCTTTTTTCTTGCGTGAGAGTAATGGTATAAAAAAAGTCCTCTCAGCGTGTGCGAGAGGACTTTTGAAAAAGGGTACAGCATACCCTATGCATTTCAAACCGTTACCTTCTCAACCTCACGGGGCTGTGTTAAAGGATCATTATTTAACTGTTGTCAGTATCTCAGTTTTCTTATGATTTGTCAATACTATTTTCGTAAAATATTTAATGCGTCTTCAAATACTTCTGGAATCGGTGCCTCAAACTGAATATATTCACCAGTACGAGGATGATCAAAGCCTAAAATACCTGCATGAAGTGCTTGTCCGTTCATATCTAATGTTTTCTTTGGTCCATACTTTGGATCTCCTGCAAGTGGATAGCCAATATATTTCATATGAACACGAATTTGATGTGTACGCCCTGTTTCTAAGCGACATTCTACAAGTGTGAAATCTTTGAATCGCTCTAACACTTGGAAATGCGTAACAGCATGCTTACCATTTTCATCAACCGTCATACTTTGGCGTTCTTTCTTATCACGAGCAATCGGAGCATCAATCGTTCCCTTATCGTGCGGAATAACACCGTGTACAATCGCTTTGTAACGTCTCGTTACTGTTTTTGCTACAAGTTGATTTACAAGTGATTCGTGTGCCATATCATTTTTAGCAACCATTAATAGACCAGACGTATCTTTATCAATACGATGTACGATACCCGGACGCATCACACCATTAATGCCTGATAAGTCTGTACAATGGTGCATAAGACCGTTCACAAGTGTACCACTTGTATGACCTGGTGCTGGATGCACAACCATACCACGCGGCTTATTAACAACAAGTACATCTGCATCTTCATAATAAATTTCTAAGTTCATATCTTCTGGCTGAATATCTAACTCTTCTGGCTCAGGAATCGTCACTGTAATTTCATCATTTTCTCTAACTTTATAATTCCCTTTTACAGCTTTTCCATTAACTGTAACAACGTCATCTTTAATCCATTGTTGTACTTGTGTACGTGACCATTCATTATTTATTCCTGCAACGAATTTATCAATTCGCTCGTTTTTTTGTTCTTCTGCAACTGTTACTTGTACTACTTCACTCATTCAATTACTCCTTCGTTTTCTTGCCTTCTAATAATGTTTGAATAATAATTAATACAACACCAATACATAATGCTGAATCAGCGATATTAAATACTGGATAGTTATACGAGAAAATATACACGTGAATGAAATCCACTACTTCTTGTCTAAATACACGATCAATAAAATTACCAATTGCTCCGCCTAAAATTAGACCTAATGAAATTCCTAGAAGCTTGTCTGTTTTTGCATATTTTTTCATATAAAATACGATAAATGCTACAAAAACGACTGTAATAATGTAGAAAAACCACATTTTATTTTCTAAAATGCCCCAAGCAGCTCCTCTATTTCGATGTGATGTTATGTATAATACATTATCGATAATCGGAATACTCGTACCCAATTCCATGTTCTTTACAATTAGCCATTTCGATATTTGATCGATGGCAATGACAAATAACGCTATTACATAATATATCATTTTCATTTCCCCCACAAAGACAGTGTACCTCAAAATTTTAGCATAGCTGCCACCTTTTCACAATGAACCTTTATAGAAGAATAAAATAAATTAAAAAAAGGTAATATAATATCGTTGTGCACATTCATACATTTACTTTTTCATAGAAAAATTCATGAATGGTACGTGCAGTCGGCATCGTTTTCATTTGTTTTACCGACATTACTCTCCCTGTATCTTCACAAATACCATACATATCTATTTCCATTTTAAATAATGCACGTTCTACATCTTTTAAATCCTCTTTTATATCATGTAATAAAAGTTTTTTCTTTATCTCTTCCTTAATTTCATACCCAAGCTCTTCGCTAAACTCTGTATTATATTTGTACATAACCTCTTTAGCTAGCCTCTCTTGTAACTCTTTTCGCATCAATTGCAATTCTTCTTTGATTTCCATATACATTTCATTCACGTGTACATTCCTCCCAGTTGCAATGTACGATTAGTGTGTCCGAAATTTATATGCTTACCTCTCACACATTTTTCCTTCATAGGAAAGAGAGTGAAAGTTATTTCAATATACTGTTAACCAAAAAAATGACTGCACTTTACGTGCAGTCACCCCTTATTATTTTACATAATTTTCTTTAACAACCGTTGCACAACGCTCACATAATGTTTCATGTTCAGCATCTTTACCAATTGTTTCTGAAACTACCCAACAACGTTCACATGTTTCACCAGTTGCTTGAACAACAACAACCGCTGTATGTTCATACTTCGGTGCATCTGCTGGCGCTTCTTCCATCATGCCACCAAGTTTGTACTCAGAAACGATGAATAATTGCTTTAAGTCTTCGTTAATAGACTCTAACATAGCTTTCATTTCTGCAGTTGGATATAGCGTAATACTTGCATTTAATGACTTACCGATTACCTTTTCATTACGAGCTACTTCTAACGCTTTTAATACGTCATCACGCAATGTCATAAACGCATCCCATTTTGTTTTTAATGCTTCTGCACCATCTAATTGTGTAGCTTCTGGCATATCAGTTAATTGTACACTTTCTTCTGTTACACCTGGAATGTATGGCCATACTTCATCAGCTGTATGCGGTAAGATTGGTGTTACAAGTTTCGTCAATGCAACAAGAACATCATATAATACAGTTTGAATTGCACGACGATCTTCATGGTTCGCACCTTCAATGTATAAAATGTCTTTTGCAAAGTCTAAGTAGAATGAACTTAAATCAATTGTACAGAAGTTATGAATTGCATGATATACAGCAGCGAAGTCGTATGTCTCATATGCTTCTTTTACTTTTGTAATTAAGTCATTTAATTTCACTAACATGTAACGATCTACTTCACGAAGTTCAGCTATAGCTACTGTATTTTCACTTGGCTTAAAGTCGTCTAAGTTTCCTAACAAGAAACGGAATGTGTTACGGATTTTACGATACACTTCTGCTACTTGTTTTAAAATATCATCCGAAATACGTACATCAGATTGATAGTCAACAGAAGATACCCATAATCGTAAAATATCTCCGCCTAATTGATCCATAATTTTCTTCGGTACGACGATGTTACCAATCGACTTACTCATTTTACGTCCTTCACCATCTAATACGAAACCGTGGCTTAGTACGCCTTTATATGGCGCTTTTCCTGTTACAGCAACTGCTGTCGATAATGAAGAGTTAAACCAACCACGATATTGGTCAGATCCTTCTAAATATAAATCTGCTGGACGTTGTAAGTCATTGCGCTCTTCTAATACCGCTTGGTGAGAAGAACCTGAGTCGAACCATACATCCATGATGTCTGTTTCTTTACGGAATTCACCATTTGGGCTACCTGGATGTGTAAATCCTTCTGGTAATAGATCTTTCGCTTCACGCTCAAACCATACGTTAGAACCGTGTTCACGGAATAAATCAGCTACATGGTTAATTGTTTCATCCGTAATGATTGGATCACCATTCTCAGCATAGAATACAGGAATTGGCACACCCCATGCACGTTGACGAGAAATACACCAGTCACCACGGTCACGAACCATGTTATGAAGACGAGTTTCGCCCCATGCTGGTACCCATTTTGTTTCCGCAACAGCTTCTAATAACTCTTTACGGAATGCTTCAATAGATGCAAACCACTGTGCTGTCGCACGGAAAATAATAGGTTTTTTCGTTCTCCAATCATGTGGATATGAATGCGTAATGAATGTTAGCTTCAGTAATGCGCCTACTTCTTCTAATTTTTCTGTAATTGGCTTGTTAGCTTTATCATAGAATAAGCCTTCAAATCCAGGTGCTTCCTCTGTTAATACACCTTTATCATCAACTGGGCAAAGTACTTCTAAGCCATACTTTTTACCAACAATAAAGTCATCTTCCCCGTGTCCTGGTGCTGTATGAACACAACCTGTACCTGCATCTGTTGTTACGTGATCTCCTAGCATAACTAATGAATCACGATCGTAGAATGGATGCTTTGCAACTGTATACTCAAGCTCACTACCTTTTACTGTTTTCACAACTTCAGCGTTTTCCCACTCTAACGTTTTTGCAACTGTCTCAAATAGTTCAGAAGCAATAATATATTTTTCATCATTTACTTTTACAATAGCGTATTCAAGTTCTGGGTGAACAGAAATACCTAAGTTTGCAGGCAACGTCCAAGGCGTTGTTGTCCAGATAATGTATTTCTCATCACCTTCTAATACGTTCTTTCCATCTTTTACAGGAAATGCTACGTAAATAGATGCAGATTTTTTATCTTGGTATTCAATTTCAGCTTCTGCTAAAGCTGATTCACTCGTTGGTGACCAATAAACTGGTTTTTGTCCTTTATAGATATAACCTTTTTTCGCCATATCACCAAACACTTTAATTTGTTGTGCTTCATATGCTGGCTCTAAAGTAATGTATGGGTTATCCCAATCAGCACGTACACCTAAACGCTTAAATTGCTCACGCTGACGTTCTACTTGTTCATATGCATACTCTGCACATAACTTACGGAACTCAGCAACTGTCATTTCTTTACGCTTCACACCTTTATTTGTTAAAGCTTGTTCAATTGGTAAACCGTGTGTATCCCAACCTGGGACATATGGTGCACAGAAACCAGTCATTGATTTATAACGAACGATAAAGTCTTTTAATACTTTATTTAATGCATGTCCCATATGAATGTCACCATTCGCATATGGAGGTCCATCATGCAGTACAAATAAAGGACGACCTTTCGTATGTTCTTGTACCTTTTCATAAATATTCATTTCCGCCCACTTTTCTTGCATTGCAGGCTCACGTTTTGGTAAATTCCCACGCATCGGGAACTCTGTTTTTGGCATTAGTAATGTATTTTTGTACTCCATGCTCAATTCCTCCTTACATGTATAAAAGAAAGACCTAAAAAACGGAATAAAAAAGAGACTTTCTCATCCCAAAAAGGGACGAGAAAGTCTCCCGCGGTACCACCCTAGTAGATTCTATACGTATGTATACAATCCTCTTTATATTCTTAACGCGAATATACGCCTACGCTTACTCTATTTGTTCAGCGCGGAACTCCAGGGTGATATTCCCATTATCTCCTTATCCTGAGCTTACACCATCCTCAGTTCGCTATATAAGGTATGAAAAAGGTACTTATCCCTATCTTCGTTTTTCTTAATAAATATGTTGTTTAAAATTATATGTAATAATGAGAAAAACGTCAAGCTTACACTGTTTCTTCTTTTTTCAACAGCTCGTCTACTTCGTCTTCTAACTCAATTAGCTTATCCCAATCATCGTTGTTTAACATTTCAAGCTGTGTTTCTAATAACATACGGAAACGAGTGCGGAATACTTTCGCTTGTTTCTTTAGCTCTTCAATATCAAAAGCAACTTTTCTTGATTTTACTAAAGCTTCGTTAATAATACGGTCTGCATTCTTTTCAGCTTCACGTACAATTAATTTCGCTTCTTTTTGGGCATTACGTTTTACTTCTTCCGCTGCTTCTTGTGCAACAACGATAGATTTGTTTAACGTATCTTCAATATTAGAGAAATGATCTAACTTCCCTTCTAATTGTGCAACTTGTTCTTCTAAAGCTTTTTTCTCACGAATGACTAATTCATAATCTTTGATAATTTGATCAAGAAACTCATTTACTTGATCCTCATCATAGCCACGGAATCCGCGACCAAATTCTTTGTTATGAATATCTAATGGTGTTAACGGCACAACGCCACCTCCAAGTAGTTATCTAAATTTCCTCTTTCAATTATATCTTTTCTTCGACAAAATAGGAGGATTTCCTTCTAAAAAACCAATCATTTTAGTATACCATACAAAATTCTCCATTTGTCGCGCTTTGTTCTACCTTCTACAGAAAACAATTTACTGCGTCCATATCCTCTCACTGAAAAAACATCTCCTGGATAACATTCATAAGAGGTTTGCTCCACTGTTTTCCAATTCACTTTTACTAAACCATTTTTTATGAAAGGTTGTACTTTTTGCCTAGATATATGTAACATTTCAGCTAACATAACATCTAAACGAAGTGAAGAAACCGTTCCGGATTTCTCCCCCCACGTTTCTTGTATCTGTAGAATTTTTTCCCTTTGCACTGGTGATAAGGAGACTTTCACTTTTCCTATAGATTGTAAGTTCATCTCAATATAAGATACAACTTCTTTCGCGACTACAATTTGGGCACGATCTTCTTGAAGCAAAATATCACCACATTTTTCTCTCGTTAAACCGAGAGACATAAATGTACCTAATATTTGCCTATGCTCTAGCGTATAAAACTTGGAAGGATAGTCAATTTCCAATACTTCTACTTGAAATTCCTCTTCATTTATTACTAGATAGTCCGGATAAATGAGTGCTCTTTTGCGCTCTGCTTGAGACGTTGCACCATCAAATTGTACAGCAACATCTCCTTGTCCTATTACCATCGTGACAATTTGTTGTTGTCTTGGATCAAGAAAGTCTGTTAACTTCACTTGATGGTACTCTGCTGCTCGCTTCCACTCTAACACTTTATCCACAAAGACCACTTCATCAGGTCTAAAATGCTCGTAGATGCTCATGTATTTAACCTCTTACTATAAGAAATAGCCGAATAAAGTTACTAAACCACTTGTAGCAAGTCTCAACGCAAAAATCGCAACAAGTGGTGAGATGTCAATCATACCAAGCGGCGGAATAAATCTGCGAAATGGTTCTAAATACGGTTCACAAATACGGGCAAGAAAATCTCCGAAAGTTGATTCCTTTGCACCTGGGAACCATGATAGGAGAATGTAAATAATAAGTGCCCACGAGTAAATCTCGATAGCAGTAACTAAAAGCCTTAAAACTGTTTCCATGGCGTATTACCACCTCTTTATATTTGTGTCTTCTTCTTCACCGAATAACTCTGAAATTGCACCAACTATATCTACATTTTCAGGCGTACACATAAATGTTTTCGGTCCTATTTTTTGAATGTCCCCGCCTATAGCGTATACAGTACCACTTAAAAAGTCAACGATACGTACAGCTTGATCCGTAGACATTCGTTGTAAATTAATTACAACAGCTCGTCTACCTTTTAAATGGTCCGCAATTCCTTGCGCTTCCGAATATGTGCGTGGTTCTAATAAAACAACTTTTGAGGATTGCTTCGCTGTTTCAATGCTCACAACATTTTGTTTCGTTTGCGCTTTTGGAAACGTAACATCTTGTTGTTCTGGCGGATCTTGCTGCTTCTTCATGTCCGTTTGCTCCTTTTCATAACTATATTGAGCTGCTTCTTTTTCTTCAGGTGTATCAAAAAAGAAGTATTTTACTTTTGACCAACTCATAATAAGATTCTCCTTCCTTTTACGCTTTTCCTACTAAAATCGTCCCCAAACGAATGTATGTAGCACCTTCTTCAATTGCAATGGTGTAATCATTAGACATTCCCATTGATAATTCTTTACATGGCGCATGTAATAATTCTAACTCCTGCACCTTTGTTTGTAGCATACGTAATGTCTTAAAACAGCGTCTGATTTCTTCCTCTTCTTCTGTAAACGGAGCCATTGTCATTAGTCCAACCACTTCAATCTTATCGAATTCTTGCAAACTTTGAATAAAAGAAACGGTTTCTTCTATTGCCAATCCTTGCTTTGATTCTTCAGATGATGTTTTCACTTGAATAAAACATTTCACTTTCTTATCCGCACGTTTTTGAATTTCTTTTGCAAGTGAAAGACGATCTAATGAATGTAAATAATCGATTTCATTAATGATTTCTTTTACTTTTCTCGTTTGTAATGATCCAATAAAATGCCAATTCACTTTTGAACCGAAATGTTCATACTTCTGTAAGAAACCTTCATTTCTATTTTCACCTAAATCGATAATTCCTGCTTCAATTACTTCGTTTGTTTTTTCAATTCCTACCGTTTTTGTAACTGCAACGAGTTTAATATCTTGCAAAGAACGTCCCGCTCGCGCGCAAGATTGTTTAATTGCTTCGTTTACAGTTGTTAAATTTTTTTGTACTGTCACTTGCTTTCATCCTCCTTAAAACCTATGAAACTCAACATTCTCCCTGTCTTACCTTGATCACGACGATGAGAGAAAAACAGTTGTTCTTCACAGCTTGTACAAAGAGATGACATTACAATATTCTCTTCTTTTATGCCTGCTTGTACACATAATATACGATTAATTTCTTTTAAATCAATTGCGTACTGTCCGTCTGAAACTTTTTTATAAGGAACAGAACCGTTTACTACTTGCTCTGCTGCTGTTAACACTCGATCATCAACAACGTAACAACAAGATCCAATTGCTGGTCCAATCGCAACATGAATTTCATCACTCGAAATCCCTTCTGCATTCCATTTTTGAATCATTTCTTTTGCAATCTCTTTTACAGTCCCTTTCCATCCAGCATGCGCAAGTCCTATCATACCATGTGATGGTGCATAAAAATAGAGTGGAACACAATCCGCATAACAAGATGTTAAAAGAACATCATTATTAGTCGTATAAATGCCATCTGTTTTTGAAATGCCGTCTTCATATGAATAAACGCCACTTCCTTTTTCCTGTTGTCCTACTTTTTCAACATGATGATCATGAACTTGTTCAGAGCAAATCCAGTTTTCTAATGGTTTTTGTAACTTATTTGCTAAAATGCGTCTATTTTCATGAACGTTCTCGGCAATATCATTCACATGTAATCCTAAATTCATTGCATGAAAGGAGCCCGTACTTACCCCACCATCTTTTGTCGTAAATCCAGCAGTAATGTTTCCAAGTTCTTTCCACGCTTCTAAATACAGTATACCGTCCACATATTTAAATGGTTCTCTCATAAGGCTGCTCCTTTTAATTAAAATAACATAAAAAAGCATGGTACTTCCTGTCTATTTTACCATACTTTTATTTTTTCATAATCCTAACAGAAAAAAAAGAGGAATTTGTAATATTCTTTATGAAATTGTCGGTGTTTGTATTGATTCTGTTACAGAATTAACAGGATTTACTCTAACAAGTATGACATCTTCCCCAATTTTCACAATTTCTTTCCAAGGAATTACAATTTCTACGTCTTTCCCAAAAATCCCAAACATACGTGCCTGTTTAGAAATAATAATAGAATCGATCTTCCCTGTGTTCATATCAATTTCAATATCACCAATATTCCCCAGCCTTTTTCCGTCTGAAACATTTATTATATCTTTCATCTGCAATTCCGAAATTTGTATCACTTTCATCCTCTCCCTTATATATGACGAATCGAAAAAACATTGTTTCACAAATGAACAGGAAGCACCCTCTTACCAACCTCATATTATTTTCATTATATGAACACAACTATCCTACTATGAGCGCAAACAAACTATATGACATATAAAAAGGTCTCACCATAAATGGTGAAACCTTATCCTTGAATCGTCTTATTCATTTGTTTAATAGCTGATTTCTCTAAACGTGACACTTGTGCTTGAGAAATCCCAATTTCTTCTGCAACTTCCATTTGTGTTTTTCCTTGGAAGAAACGTTTTCGAATAATCATTTTCTCACGATCATTTAAACGCTTCATTCCTTCTTTTAGAGCTAACTCTTCAACCCACTGCTCGTCCTTTTGTTTTTCATCACTTAACTGATCCATAACAAAGATAGGATCCCCCCCATCGTTATAAATCGGCTCAAATAATGAAACTGGATCTTGAATTGCATCTAAAGCAAAAACGATTTCTTCATGAGTCACTTCAAGCACTTTTGCAATATCCATTGCTGTTGGTTCTTTTGAATTTTCTGCAATCAACTTTTCTCTTACTTGTAACGCTTTATACGCAATATCTCGTAAGGAGCGAGATACGCGAATCGGATTGTTATCACGCAAATATCTGCGTATTTCCCCAATAATCATCGGCACAGCATACGTTGAAAATTTTACATTTTGGCCTAAATCAAAATTATCAATGGATTTCATAAGTCCGATACAACCAACTTGAAATAAATCGTCAACATATTCTCCTCTGTTATTAAATCTTTGGATGACGCTCAGTACAAGACGTAAGTTTCCATTCACTAATTTCTCTCTTGCGCTTATCTCTCCACTTTGCATTTCACGAAATAATTTACGCATTTCATCATTTTTTAGTACGGGAAGTTTAGCTGTATCAACACCGCAAATTTCTACTTTGTTTCTCGTCAAAGTGTTCCCTCCTATCGGGAGTTGCTGTACAGTGTAAAGTATTTCCTTTGAAGGGGATTTTATGCATGCGGTTTTCTCTTCATTTTTCATTTTCGTTGTCTCTCCTCATACAACGAAAGAGAATAAGACCAGCCTACATAACGGCTGGTCTTATTCTTTACACCATTTTATTAAATTCTTTTCGTAACCTTTTTATGATTCTTTTTTCCAAACGCGAAATGTATGACTGTGAAATCCCAAGCATATCCGCTACATCTTTTTGCGTCTTTTCCTCTCCTCCAGCGAGCCCAAACCGAAGTTCCATAATTTGTTTTTCACGATCATTCAATTGATGTAATGCTTTCATTAGAAGATGACGATCAACAGTAGCTTCTAAATCTTTTGTAATAATATCATCGTCTGTCCCTAATACATCTGATAATAAAAGTTCATTCCCGTCCCAATCGATGTTAAGTGGTTCATCAAAAGAAACTTCTGAACGATTTTTATTATTGCGGCGTAAATGCATTAAGATTTCATTTTCGATACAACGTGAGGCATATGTTGCTAATTTTATTTTCTTTTCTGGATTAAATGTATTTACCGCTTTAATAAGCCCAATTGTTCCAATGCTAATCAAATCTTCAATATTTATCCCTGTATTTTCAAACTTTCTTGCTATATATACGACTAGCCGTAAATTACGTTCAATCAGTAACGACCTTGCCGCCTGATCTCCTTTTGGCAATTTATTTAATAAAACTTCCTCTTCTTCTTTCGTTAACGGCGGTGGTAACGCCTCACTTCCACCAATGTAATAAATTTCATCGGTCTTAATTCCTAATTTCAACAATACTTTATACCAAAGGTATACTAAATAAAATTTTAATTTCATCATATTATCCCGCCTCCCATTATTAAGCAATTACCATTTTTTGCGAAATTAACATTTTCGGATGCACAATACATTGATATTCTCCATTGGTTGACAACTGTTGTGTATTTAATCCAATCAATACTTTATTCACGACAATAGAACTACCTTCATGATAAATTTGTACACTTTCTGGCTTAATTGCCCATAAAAATTGATTCTCTACTCCTACTGCTCGGAAAGGAATTAAGCGTAATTTTGTCGCCCACCCAGAATCATTTTCTGGTATTTGAGGAATCTGTGTTTTGGAATAAATTTGTTCTGTTAACCAAGCTGGCAAACAATGTTCTAATGATGAAATATGCATAATCATAACAGGTGTTTTCGTTAACGGGTCGTAAAGTTGATTCCCACTATCAATTAAACCTGCGAGTTCTAGTTCCTCTTCAGCTAATTGAATTTTCAATTTCACAATTTGATCATAGTGTATTTTTGTAACCTCTACGCTTTCAATACGCTTTTTAGAAAAATAATAAATGACTGGAAAACCAAAAATAACGAACAACCAACTAATTGGGTCACCGTAAGAAATTGATTGAGATTGAACCAACCCATTTACCATTTCATTCGTTTGCAAAAAGAAATGAGTGCCCATTAATCCTCCGCCAACCATAAAGGTTACAAAGTAAAAAGTAAAAACAGTTTGTGCATAATTTCTAAATGTTGTAAACCCAAATGCTGTATACACAATAAGTAACGAGTACAGTAGTTTCATAATCGGATGTGTCATCATAGAAGCAAAAGGAGTAAAGGCAAAAATAACAATGGTTGAACCTATCAATGCCCCTAACACAAGCCTCCATCTTTTGATCTTCTTTTTTAACACGGTAGCCGTTAATAAAAGTAAAAGAAAATCAATGCAGGCGTTTAACAACCAAACAACGTCGGCGTAAACAACCAAACAATTCACCTCTTTTTTTAAGTTGAGACTAGTATAATGCATATCCAATAGGAAAGTGTGTCAATTTGCGGAGGTGTTTTTTTGTTATTTTGTGCTTTCTAGACATAATCTGTCGGTAAAAAATAAAAGTATATGTTTCATAGAATGCTATATACTTTTTACTTACATATAAAGTGAAACTTTAATCGCCACGCACCAATCGTGCTATCCGGCAAATAGCGGAATAGATTAAAATATATAAAATAAAAAAAGACCTGCTTAGGCAGATCTTTTCCCTGTATAAAACAAAAAAGGAGCATAAATGCTCCTTTTCTTTTATCGTCTACGACGATTACGTAAGAATGCTGGAATATCGATATCATCTGAATCTGAATGACGCTCATGTACAACTGGCTCTTCACGCTTCATTTCACGTTTTACTTCACGTTGTTTTGGTGGTTGAGCTACTGGCTGTTGCTGTTGTTGCGTGTGATTCACATTCGGACGGATAATTGGTTTTGGTGGTTGAGTTGCAATTGTATCATCAAAACCAGTTGCAATTACAGTTACAACGATATCATCTTTTAATCCTTCATTAATAACCGAACCGAAGATCATATTTACTTCTGGATCTGAAGCTGAAGCTACAATGTCTGCCGCTTCTTGTACTTCATATAAGCTTAAGTTAGCTCCACCCGTAATGTTCATGATAACACCTTGAGCTCCATCAATAGATGTTTCTAATAATGGACTAGAAATCGCTTTTTTCGCAGCTTCAGCAGCACGATTTTCTCCATTACCAGAACCAATACCCATTAAAGCAGAACCTCTATTAGACATAATTGTCTTTACGTCTGCGAAGTCTAAGTTAATTAAACCTGGTGTTGCAATTAAATCAGAAATACCTTGAACACCTTGACGTAATACGTTATCTGCTTCACGGAATGCCTCTAACATTGGCGTGTTTTTATCAACAATCTCTAATAAGCGATCGTTTGGAATTACAATAAGTGTATCTACATTTTCTTTAAATGCCGCAATACCAGATGCCGCTTGTGTTGCACGCTTACGTCCTTCAAATGTAAATGGGCGTGTTACAACACCAACTGTTAATGCACCTAATTCTTTTGCCACTTGAGCAACAACTGGAGCTGCACCAGTTCCAGTTCCGCCGCCCATACCAGCAGTTACGAATACCATATCAGCACCACGAAGTGCTTCTTGGATCTGTTCTTTACTTTCTTCTGCAGCTTTTTTCCCTACTTCAGGGTTTGCACCTGCACCAAGTCCACGTGTTAATTTTCCACCAATTTGCATTTTCGTTTCAGCTTTTGATAGATTTAATGCTTGTGCATCAGTATTCACAGCGATAAAGTCTACACCTTGTACACCGTGTTCAATCATACGGTTTACAGCATTGTTTCCGCCACCGCCGACACCGATAACTTTTATATTCGCTAATTGATCTTGAGTAGTATCAAACTCTAACATGTCGAAATCCCCCTAGAACCTCATTTTTCGTGTCCAATTTTAATCCCATAAATAACGGAATACACGTTTTACTTTTGACATCATACGGTCATCATTTTGATTATTATTGTTTTGATTACGCGTTTTTTGTTTCGCAGGTTGCTGTTGTACCGGCGTTGGAGCTGGTGCTGGTACTGGTTCAAAATGCTCTTGTTTTTCCTGCACATTTTTCCCACGCAACTTAGCTTTTTGATAAGAATGTTTAATTAATCCTACTCCACTTGTATATTGGGGCTCACGCACGCCAATATAATCAGGAGTTGCTATACGAACATTTTCATGTAAAATATCATATGCAAGATCAAGAACACCTGGCATAGAAGCAATTCCACCAGTTAGTACATAACCAGAAGCTACTTGCTTTACCCCTAACTTACGCACTTCATCTTGAACAAACATTAAAATTTCCTCTACACGAGCCTCTATTATATCCGATAATTCCAACTGAGAATATTGTTCTGTTTGATCGCTTCCCATAATAGGAACCGTAAACATCTCTTCTTCAGACGCTGTATCATAAAAAGCATGTCCATATTTCAACTTAATTTGATCTGCATTTTCTGTTGAAGTTTTCAACCCAATCGCAATATCTTTCGTTATATGGTCTCCACCTAATGGTAATACGCTTGTCGCTTGTAACTCTCCATCTTTAAAAATAGATAAAGTTGTAGATCCTCCCCCCATATCAACAAGGGCTACTCCTCTATTTTTTTCATCTGAAGATATAGCAACTGTTGCAGCCGCTAAAGGTTGAAGACAAATATCAACAATTTCAAGACCTGCTTTTTCTACACAACGAAGTAGGTTATGTAGTAAAGTTCTCGAGCCTGTAATAAGTGTACCTTCCATTTCTAATCTTACACCGATCATCCCGCGCGGATCGTTAATCTCGTCAAGACCGTCTACAATGAACTGTCGAGGTACCACATCAATAAACTCACGTTCTGGAGCAATTGACACAACTTGTGCTGCATCTAGAACGCGTAAGACATCTTCATTCCCGATTTCACGATCTTCATTTGAAACAGCGACTACTCCGTGACAAGGAAGTAGCTGTACCTGGTTTGCATTGACACCTACTACAACTTGCTCAATGTGGATTCCCACCATGCGCTCAGCTTGTTCAATTGCTTTTTTAATTGATCGAACAGTCTCGTCTATATCAACTATCGATCCCTTCTTTAAACCATTTGATTTTACATTTCCAACACCAATAATGTTTAAGCTGTCATTAACCATTTCACCAATGATGACTTTAACATTGGATGTACCGATGTCAAGACTAACATATATTTCATTGCTGTTCATTCTTTGGCACCTCCTTCTTTATTTATACCATACAACTCAATATATGGAACAACAATCGCAACTTTACTATTTATAAGAAAAATATTCAACGTCTTTATACGTTTCCCTTTTTTAACCCTATATTTTTCTTATTTTTATTTAACATTCATTTAAGAATATTGCAGTAAACTGTGAATAACTGCTTATCTTGAAATAATTCTATTTCAAGTGTAAAGATTACCGCCAAGTATAAGTCTACACTAAGATGTACTCATAGAAAAGTGAAACTTGTACCAATCCTAGTATGAATCTAAGAATTTTTACATATTTTTCATCAAATGAACCATTCTTGTAAATTCCTATGCACCAAGCAGAACGTTCGTTTCGTTTTTTTCTACAATAACGTAGTGAAAACTATCATTCTATTCTTTTTTTTCTTCTGCTCCTAATTCTTTCGTATACGCCCCTACTTCTAAGTCAATTAATACCTTTTTACCTGGCTCAATTGTTTTTAAGATAAGTGGATAAGCTTCCATACGTTTTGCGAAATTTTGAATCGTAGTGCTCACTTCATACCCTTCATTCATATATAAAGTAAGGTGGTCTTCATTCGCATTTGTCGGTGAATAACGAATTTCAGAAATAGACCTTAAAATAGTTGGTGTTAATTTTTCAAGCTCAGCAATTAACTCTTTCATTTTCTCCTCTTTAAAAGGTTCAAAAATTGGCGCTGCAACAGGAAGTTTTCCGTTCGGGAGTACATCAAGTGTTTTCCCGTTCTCTAATAACGGTTGTAATTTCCCATCTTTGTTTATATAACCAATCGTTAAATATTCTTCAATATGAACGTCAATTTTATTTGGAAAACGCTTCTTTACATTTACTGCTTTAATTTCTTTTCGTTTCGTTAAGTTTTCTTCTGCTTTATGTGCTGTCACTCGGAAATAACTTGTATCATATGTCACACCTGATTCCTTCATCACTTGTTCATCTGTCATATAATGATTTCCAAACACGCTTATCTTTTTTATATTGCTAAGCGGAGACCGAAAATAAATTAAAAAGAGAACTAATAAAAATAAAATTGATATGTATAAAATCAACCGATGATTAACATTTTTCTTGTTTTTTTTCTGTTGATTTTTTAACTTTGGTACACGATCCTGTAGTTTAATCACTTTACTATTTTTCATGTACGATCCCCCTACGTAACATAAAGAACGGCATGTTCCTCATGCCGTTCTTATCTTCTTATTATAACATAAATGATAATGAGCGGAACGAATAACCGTTATCTTCCAATGATTTCTACTTCTGTATGCATTTCTACGCTAAATTTATCCTTGATTGTTTGTTTTACTAATGCTATTAAAGATAATACATCTTGCGCGCTAGCTCCACCAGTATTAATAATGAAGTTTCCATGCATTTCAGAAATTTGAGCTCCACCTATTTGATAACCACGAAGCCCCGCCTTCTCTATTAAATCTCCTGCAAAGTATGGAATTGGATTCCGAAACACACTTCCTGCACAAGGGTGATTCCATGGCTGTGTTTCACGACGGTAATCTTTATTCTTTTGCATGACACTTACAATTCCCTCACGCTCTCCTATCTGCAATTGAAACTCAGCTTCCAAAACAATACCAGGACGTTTCGTTTGCAATACAGATGTACGATAGGAAAACTCCATTTCTTCATGCGTTAACCAGTCAATTGTTCCATCTTCAAACAAAATAAGAGCTTTTGAGAATATGTTTGATATATCCGATTTATGTGCTCCTGCATTCATATACACTGCACCGCCAACACTTCCTGGAATACCACTTGCAAACTCCAGACCAGCTAACCCTTGACGACTAAGTAAAGTTGATAATTTAATCAGGGGATACCCACCACCAACTCTTACTCTATGTTTTTCGACTTCTAAGTGGTCTAATCCTTCTCCTAAACGAATAACGACACCTTCTATCCCTAGATCAGATACAAGAAGGTTCGAACCGCGACCAATTACAGTCCACTTTGTTTTATATTTCTTTACTAACTGCAACGTTTTTTCAATACCGGCAACATGCTTTGGCACAATTAAAATATCAGCTGGTCCACCTATTTTCATAGTTGTATAACGTGCTAACGGTTCATCCACTAACACACGACCAACCTTTGCTTCTATAAGCTCATTTACTAATTGCTCCATAAACAATCTCCCCCATACTAAGCATCCTTATTACAGTAGTATGCAGGGCGTTCACCTAACGTTATTTTTTTACAAGCTTATTCATTACTTCATACAACTTATTTGCTGCATCTGGAATACCTAATTGCCCAGCAGCAAGCTTCATATTTTGTAATGTTTGTGCATCTAATAAAATCTCGTCAATATCACGAATAAGTGTTTCAGCTGTTAAATCTTTTTCAAGCAACATTTTTGCTGCTCCTTTATCGACAACAGAACGTGCATTTTTTTCCTGATGGTTATTTGTTACATAAGGACTCGGAATTAACACACTTGGCTTACCTAACGCTGTTAATTCTGCAAGTGTTGTTGCTCCAGCTCTTGAGACAACAAGGTCTACACCTGTAAGTACTTCTGGCATATTATGAATGAAAGGTTTAATAATAACATTATTCGGGTTCCCTTTTTGCTTCACTGCATCCATCACTTTGTCGTAATGAACTTCACCTGTTACATACAATATTTCGTAACTTTTATTTCCAAACTGTTCAATTGCCTCTACGAAAGCATCGTTAATTGGTCTAGCCCCACGGCTGCCACCAAAAATAAGCACGGATTTTTTAGGAAGAGATAAACCTACTGAACGTTTTCCTTTCATTCCATTTTGATCCATTACTTCTGACGCTCGTGGGTTTCCAGTCATGACCACTTTTGACTGCGGAAAATGTTCTGCAGCCGCTTCAAAACAAACTGCAACTTTATCAACATAGCGGCTTAAAAATTTATTCGTTACACCAGGTACACTATTTTGTTCATGTACAATAGTTGGAATACCTAATTTTGCCGCAGCATATACAACAGGTCCACATACATATCCACCTGTTCCAATTACAATATCTGGATTGAAACGACGAATATATCGTTTACTATCTTGTACACCTTTTAGAAAACGCATCACCGTTTTCACGTTATCTAACGATATTTTACGCTTAAATCCACTTATAACAATAGATTGAAACGGTATACCTGCTTTGGGCACGATTGTGCTCTCTAATCCATTCTCCGTACCAATATATAAAAACCTTGCTTCCGGATTTAATTTTTTTATTTCTCTTATTAAAGCAAGAGCCGGATAAATATGACCTCCAGTGCCCCCACCACTTACTAATACACGCACTACTAACTCCTCCGCTTCTCTTTTTCTTATTACAGTCGTATTTATTTCTATATACATATTGTTTCTTCGTACACATACGAAAAACCCTGTCTTATAAAACAGGGTTTAGTAGCGAGAATGGCGACTTATATTTAATAATACACCTACTGCCATTAACATTAATGTCAAACTTGATCCACCATAACTTAAAAACGGCAAAGTAATACCCGTAACAGGCATCAATCCTGTTACAACACCAACATTAATCATTACTTGAATCGCAATCATCGCCACAATACCTACTGCTAAAAACGTACCATATAAATCTGGCGCTCCTAAAGCTATACGAATCCCACGCCATAATAATAGACTAAATAATAATAACACAAATGAACCACCAATAAAACCTAATTCCTCGGATAAGATTGCAAATATAAAGTCTGTTTGCGGTTCAGGTAAATAAAGAAACTTTTGTCTACTTTGTCCAAGTCCAAGCCCGAATAATCCACCTGGTCCAATTGCGAGTAACGATTGAATAATTTGAAATCCACTTCCAAGCGGATCTGACCACGGGTCTAAATATGATGTAATACGTTTCATCCGATACGGTGCTGATGCAATTAGCCCTACAAATCCTGCTACACCAAGCAAACCAAACATTGCAAAGTGAAAGACTCTTGCTCCTGAGATAAATATCATAACGATACATGTCCCAACCATTACCGTCCCTGTACCAAGGTCCGGCTGTAACATAATCATTCCGAAAGCAAGAAATACAAAACCTAAAGCTGGTAGTAAACCACGTTTAAAAGAGGTAATTAATTTTTGTCGTTCCGCTAAAAATTTCGCTAAGAAAATAATCATCGCAAACTTCATAAATTCGGACGGTTGAATGGAAAATGCCCCGATTCCAATCCAACTTCGCGCTCCTCCTCGAACAAGACCTACTCCAGGAATAAGAACGAGAATAAGAAGAATGAAGCAAACTAGCAAAATTACTTTTGAATACGTACGCCACACCCAATAATCAATTTTCATAATAAAAAACATAGCCACTACACCAAGACCTGCGAATAGCAATTGCCTTTTTGCAAAAAAGAATGAGTCCCCCATTTTATAAGAGGCCCAAACCGCACTCGCACTATAAACCATAATCATTCCGATTGTTAACAACGCAAGTGTAACGATGATGAGAATAAAATCAGGCGTTTTCTTCATTACCCATAAACACCACCTCTTTAGGCAGAAACTTTTGCCCTATGTAACAAAACATCAGTAGGTGTTAGCCTACTGATGTTTTGATTTACTTTATATAAGTTTATGCACAGCTTGTATAAAAATGTCTCCTCTTTCTTCAAATGTTTTAAATTGATCCCAGCTTGCACATGCTGGAGAAAGAAGAATTACATCGCCATCTGTAGAATGAGCATAAGCTTTCACTACAGCTTCATCTAAAGTATCGACACTTTCAATTGTATCTAATCCCGCTTTTTCTGCAGCTCTTACTAATTTTGGAGCTGTTTGTCCAAATGTTACAATCGCTTTAACATTTTTGAAATACGGAATTAAATCATCGAATTCATTTCCACGATCCAGCCCACCTGCTAATAACACAGTCGGTTGTGTAAACGCAGATAAAGCTTTCTCTGTCGCTAACATATTCGTTGCTTTTGAGTCATTATAAAACTTACGGTTGTTTATAGTTGTTACGTATTCTAAACGATGTTTTACACCTGTAAAACGTTTTAAAACTGCCGTAATCGCTTCATTAGAAACACCCAATAATTTTGCGATACTCATCGCTGCTAAAATATTTTCTAAATTATGTTGACCAGGTAAAACGATATCGCCTACTTCAACAACTTTTTCACCTTTAAAATAAAGAGCATTATCTTTTATACACGCACCATCTTCAATTTCTTTCGTTGTTGAGAACAGTACTTTTTGACCTTTACTATAAGCAGATAAAGCCATCACATCTGCATCATCTGCATTTATTACACTATAATCATTTTCTGTTTGGTTTTTAAAAATATTCGCTTTTGCTAAACCATATTCTTTCTTCGTCCCATGATAATCTAAGTGGGCCTCAAATAAATTTAAAAACGCAGCAATTTTAGGTTGGAACAATTCTACTCCCATCAATTGGAACGATGAAAGTTCTGTAACTACAACTTCATTTTCTTTCGCATCCTGTGCAACTTCACACGCTACAGTTCCAATGTTTCCTGCAATTACGGGATGCTTTTGTCCTTCTTTTAGCATTTCAAATGTAAGCATTGTCGTCGTCGTTTTACCGTTAGACCCCGTAATCCCAACAAATGGTGCTTCTGAAATACGATATGCTAATTCAACTTCCGTAACAATTGGAATTTGCTTTTCTTTCGCAGCAACTAATATTGGATTAGAATACGGGATTCCTGGATTTTTTACTACAAGAGAAATATTTCTCTCTAATAATTCTAAAGGATGACCACCGCATACAACATCCATTCCTTTTGCTTGTAATTCTGCAGCAAGTACATTCTCTGCTAAAGGCTTTCCGTCATTTACAATAACATTTGCCCCTAACTTTTGTAGCAATGTAGCTGCTGCATAACCACTTTTTGCAATGCCTAATACAAGAATATTCTTATTTTGAAATTCAGTTACAGTTTTCAATTACATCCACACCCCGATATAAATTCCTAACACAGCTAATAAAAATCCTACAGACCAAAACGTCACAACAACACGCCATTCTGACCAACCACATAATTCATAATGATGGTGTAATGGACTCATTTTAAAGACACGTTTTCCTGTTGTTTTAAACGAAATAACCTGAATAATAACCGATAAAGTTTCCATTACGAATACTCCGCCAATGATTACAAGTAGCAATTCTTGTTTTAATAAAATTGCTACAGCTGCAATGGCTCCACCTAAAGCTAATGAACCTGTATCTCCCATAAACACTTTTGCTGGATTCGCATTGAATACTAAAAATCCAAGTACAGCTCCTACAACTGCCATACAGAATATCGCTACTCCAAATTGCTCTTGTGCCACAGCAATTATACTAAATGCTCCAAATGCAATAGCAGCTGTTCCTGATAATAAACCATCTAAACCGTCAGTTAAGTTAACTGCATTTGATCCACCAATAAGCATAAATAGTACAAGTACAAAATACGCCCAACCTAATTCAAACTTAACATCCGTTCCCGGAATCATGATGTATGTGTGGAACGCTTGCCCTTTTCCAATTAAAAAGAACGCAATAGCAATAACAAGCTGACCTACTAATTTTTGTTTTGATGTTAAACCAAGATTTCTCTTCTTAACTACCTTTATGTAGTCATCTAAAAATCCAATCAATCCGTAACCAAATGTCACTAATAGTAATAACGATACCTCTGCACCTAAATGATTAAACTTAATCGCCATAATAAGTGAAGTTACCATCATAGATACGTATATGACGATACCACCCATTGTCGGTGTCCCTGATTTTTTTTGATGTGATTTTGGTCCCTCATCACGAATACTCTGTCCGAACTTTAATTTTCTTAAAAATGGAATAAACAATGGCGAAAGGGCAACAGAAATTAAGAATGCTACCCCAGCCGTTACTAATAAACCTTGCTCAAGCACATGTAGTCCTCCTCTCACGTTGTTACTCTTCGTTGTTTAAACGCTCTGTAATTGCTTCTTTAGCGATTTCACGATCATCAAAATGATGAACATCTTTACCAATAATTTGATATGTTTCATGACCCTTACCAGCAATAATGATAATATCTTCGGCTTTTGCGTTAGCAATTGCATGGTATATCGCTTCTTTTCTATCAATAATTACTTCATAATTATTTCCATTTGCACCATGTACCATATCATCTAAAATAGCTCCTGGCTCTTCACTTCTTGGATTATCTGAAGTGTAAATGGCGTGAGTTGCATATCGTGTTGCAACACTTGCCATGATTGGTCTCTTCGTTCTATCTCTATCACCGCCACAACCGACGATGCAATATACGTCACCTTTTGCAAACTGTTTTGCTGTTTTTAATACATTTTCTAAGCTATCTGGTGTATGTGCATAATCAACAATAACTGTATAATTTTGTCCACCATCAACTACTTCAAAACGTCCTGGAACTCCAGCTAGTTCCTTTATTACATCAATGATTGTTTCTAAACTTACACCAGAAACAAGTCCTGCCGCTGTCGCAGCTAGTACGTTATATACATTAAATTTCCCAATTAATTTCATCGTAACATTTACACTCTCATACGGTGTTACAAGCGTAAATGTAGTTCCACCACTTGTCATAACGATATCTTTTGCCATAACATCACTTGTTGTATCAATTCCATACGTTACAACAGTTGCTGCAGTACTTCTCATATATTCCGCTGTTACAGCATCATCGTTATTCAATACCGCGTATTTTTCACGATTATGATTATAACTATTGCCAAGTTGCGCAAATAGCAACCCTTTTGCATGTTTATATTCTTCCATCGTTTTATGATAGTCTAAATGATCTTGTGTTAAATTTGTAAACACTGCTACATCGTAATCACATCCGTGTACACGGCCAAGATCTAAAGCATGTGACGAAACTTCCATTACTGTGCTATCCACACCGTGTTCAACCATTTTTGCAAACGTCTGTTGAAGTGTTAGTGCATCTGGTGTTGTATTTTTCACCTCAAATGTTTCATCACCGATTTTCATATTAATCGTTCCAATTAGCCCCGTTTTATGACCATGTGCGCGCATAATCTCATCCATAATATGCGATGTTGTTGTCTTTCCATTTGTACCTGTAATACCGATTAAATGTAACTTGTGTGTTGGTTGACCATAAAAATAATCAGCTAAAACCGCTAACGAACGAAAAGTATTTTTCACAAGTACAACTGGAACGTCAACATCAATTGGTCTTTCCGCAACAATAGCAGCCGCTCCTTGTGCCGCTGCTTGCTTAGCAAAATCATGGCTATCAACCGTATATCCTTTCATACATACAAATAAGCTTCCTTCTTTCACTTTACGTGAATCAGCTTCTATAGATGTGATTTCTGGATTTTCTTTTGGAACAACTGGAAAATCATGCAAACATGATACAAGTGTATGCAACTTCATTTCACTAAACCCTCTCTACATTGTGTATTTATCTCTTTTATTAATAAGCAACACGTTACCTCCTAATTATGTAAAATAGGAGGTAAGTGCTACTGTGTCTAATAAATAGACCTATTTATAACCGAGACTCTTGCGGTCTCAAATTAAGTAACTCTTCTATAAAGAACTCACTTCCACCAATTGTACCATAAAACGTACTAGGTTACCTTTAATTCCCGAAGTAAATTCTAATTTTTGAGCCTTCTTTCACTTTAGCTCCTGCTTCCGGGGACTGTTTAATGACTTTCTCTCCATCTCCGCTTATATCAAGCTTCAAATCAACGAGTTGCGTCTGTAAGTCTTTCTTTTTCATACCAATTAAATTCGGAACTTCCACAGTTGGTGTATCGCCCCATTTATATTCTCTCTCAACTTGTTCTTTTCTCGGTTTCACTCCCATAACAGGAAGTGCATCCCGCAGAATATTCCCAACAATTGGAGCTGCTACTACTCCACCAAATTGCGTTACACCTTTCGGATTATCAACAGCAACATAAACAACAATTTCCGGATCATCTGCTGGAGCAAAACCGATAAAAGATACAATATAATTATTCTCTAAATATTTACCATCTTTCACTTTTTGAGCTGTACCTGTTTTTCCACCTACACGATACCCATCAATGAAAGCACCTTTACCAGATCCTTTTGCTACAACATTCTCTAATGCATACCGAACTTTTTCTGAAGTTTCCTTGGAAATAACTTTCCTTTTTGCTACAGGTGTTTTTTTACTTACAACTTGATTTTTTTTCGGATCAATAAATTCTTTAGCTATATACGGTTGATACAAAGTTCCACCATTTACAGCCGCTGCTACCGCCGCTACTTGTTGGATTGGCGTAACAGAAACACCTTGACCGAATGAAGTTGTTGCTTGCTCGACTGGACCGACTTTATCTAAATTAAATAAAATCCCACTACCTTCACCTTGCAGATCGATTCCTGTCTTCTGTCCAAAGCCGAAATTACGAATGTATTTAAACAATCGGTCTTTACCAAGACGATCACCCAGTTCGATAAATCCTGGGTTACAAGAGTTTTGAACTACTTCTAAAAACGTTTGGCTACCGTGGCCTCCTGCTTTCCAGCATTTCAATCTTGCTCCACCAACTTCAGCTGCTCCATCATCATAAAACGTATCTTTCTCTAAGTCTACTAAATTTTCATTCAAAGCTGCGGCTAACGTAATGATTTTAAATGTTGAACCAGGTTCATACGTACTCCATACTGGTAAATTTCTATTGTACACTTCTGGAGAAACACTTTGAAAATCTGCCGGATCAAAACTCGGCCGACTCGACATACCTAAAATTTCACCATTTTTCGGATTCATCGCAATCGCAATCATACCATCTGGATTATATGTCGACTCTGCAATATTCATTTCTCTTTCCATAATTCTATTAATACGTGCATCAATTGTTAAACCTAAATTCAAACCAGCTTCTGGTTTTTTGAAATCATCACCAACATTAGGCATCCTTTGCCCTTTTGCATCTGCAAAAAAACGCACATGACCTTCATCACCATTCAGCTCTTTATCATAATACTTTTCTAGTCCCATAAGACCTTGGTTATCACTACCTGCAAACCCTAATACGTGTGATAAAAAGTTGCCAAATGGATAGTACCGGATAGAGTCCTCTGCGATATAAACACCTTTCAAACTTAATCCTCTTACCTCTTTCGCCTTATCATGTGATATTTTCCTTCCGCCTTTATCTAACCTTACAATTGATTCTTTTTTTGTAATCCTCTTATAAATCTCATCTTTTTCCACACCTAATACTGCAGCTAACTTCTCTGCAGTCTCTGCTGGTTTTTCAATTTGCCTCGGTACAACAAAGACAGTTGGAGCACTTTTATTCGTGGCAAGTTCCACACCATTTCGGTCTAAAATTTTTCCACGTTCAGGTTCAAAAGTAATATTACGACTCCATGAATCTTTCGCACGATCCGTTAACATATTCCCAAGAAAAAATTGCACATATCCAAGACGAATATCGATGATAGTGAAAATAAGTATACCTGATATGAGTATAAAAATAAGTCGTTTTCTAACTGTTACATTTGATACACGCATATTGGAACAAGCCTCCCTTACGCCTAGCTTGTTCCAATATATGCTTGTACTTATTTAATTAGAACTTCTTCTCTTTTACCATTACGGCTTTTCTGCTTCTTGTTGTGGTTCAAGTGGCGGCACAAGTGTTACACCTAACTCTGTACCAGGTTGCAACAATGTTCCTTCTGGCACACTTTGTTCAGTTACGTATCCGGTACCAGTAGGTTTTAAGTTAAGCTTTAATGTTTTTGCTAAATTCATAACATCACGAAGTGCCCAGCCTTGTATATTCGGCATTGAAGGTTGATCTCCCACTAAGAACACTCGATCACCCTTCAATGTTTGTTCAGTCGCTTTCGGTACTTGTTGCTGCACTTTCCCTTCACCTAATACGATTGGACGAAGTTTTGCTTTATCAATAGCTTTTTTCGCTTCTTCCATCGTTTTTCCGGTTACATCTGGAACAGCAGTTTGCTGCTCTTTCACATATTTCTTCGGATCTTTCACTTCATTAGGTTTAATCTTTAAATACTCTAAACTATTCTTCGTTACATATTTAAAAATATCAGCTAAAGGTTGTGCGCCACTCTCATCATCTTTCAACTTCGGTTTTTTTACTGCTACATATACAACAAGTTGTGGGTCATCCATAGGTGCCATACCTAAGAACGAGAATATGTAATTCTCTCTTCCTGTCATATAGCCACCTTTTCCATCCGGAATTTGCGCTGTTCCTGTTTTACCACCAACTGAATATCCATCGACTTTATAAGCAGTTCCTGTTCCTTTCGGCGATGTAACAACGCGTTCTAATAACTGTCTTACTTGCGCTGCTGTCTCTTTTGTAACAGGTTTGCCCACTTCTTCTGGCTTATGTTCTAATTTTACTTCGCCTGTTATTGGATCTACAATTTTATCAATTGTATAAGGTTTCATCATTTTCCCATCGTTCGCAATAGCCGTTGCAGCTTGTACAAGCTGAATTGGTGTTACAGTGGAGCCTTGTCCAAAAGCTGTCGTTACTTGCTGTATTTGCTGATCGAATAAAATGGTATTTGAACCTTCATCAGGTAAATCAATATTCGTTTTTTCATCTAATCCGAAAGCATGAATATACTTTCTGAAACGGTCTGGACCAAGTTTTTGATCACCTAAAATAGCAAACGCTACGTTGGAAGAGCGCTCTACCCCTTCATCAAATGTGATAGATCCCCATCCAGCGCCGCCATTATGATCTTTTATTTTGCGGTTCCCGACTTGATATGTACCAGACTGATAATAATCTTGTCCCTTATACACACCTTCATTTATAGCTGCTGCTAGCGTGAAAATTTTCATTGTTGATCCAGGTTCAAATGCATTTGCAATTGCATCATTATAATAATACTCATTATTTTCCTGGTTCGGATCATAACTAGGTTTACTAGACATCGCTAATATTTCCCCTGTTTTTGGATCCGCAACAATTCCTATTAAGCTTTCCGGTTCATAATGTTTACTCGCTTCTTTCATCGCGTCTTCTAAATAACTTTGAATACGTTGGTCAAGCGTTAAATAAACATTATCACCATTTTTAGGTGCCTTTACATTCACTTTTCCACCGTCAAGAGATACTCCTTTACGGTCACCTGTATAAGCTACTTTTCCATTAGCAGCACCTAAATACTTATCCAAACTCTTTTCTAAACCAAATCGTCCTATAGCAATTCCTTTATCATCAGGTCTCGCATGACCTACAACATAAGATGCGAAATCACCATTTGGATACACTCTTGCATTTTCTGTAATAAAAGATATGCCCGGCAACTTCAATGCTTCGATTTGTTCCTTCTGTTCTTTCGTCAAGCCCCTACCTAAATTCCCAAACTCTACCTGACTTCTACCTTCTTTATTTAACGTATCTAAAATCTTCTTTTCATCTTTTCCGAGTACACCCGCAATTTTCTTGGCGGTATCCTCTTTATTCTCAACCGGCTTCGCACCTTTTAGTTCCGCTACAAGTTTATAAGAGTTTGCATCTTGCGCTAACACATGACCGTTTTGATCATAAATCGTCCCGCGATTTGCTTCGAGAACTCCTGTTTTACTATGTTTTTGCTGAGCGAGTTTATCCAAATCCTGATTATGCACTGTTCCTGTCGCTTGTATGTAAAAAAATCGGGCTAATAACAGCAAAAAGAGCAGGAGGAATAAAATCATAAAATACCCTGCTCCCTTATTGGTATGAAATTTAGTCATATTTCTCTTCATTTTCCCTTCACACCTATTGCCTTATTTGAGGCCTTTCACATTATTCGCATTAATTTCTAGCCCGTGTTTTTTTGCAACTTCAGCGATTCGTTCATAACGACTTAACTTCTCTACTTCAGCCTGTAATTCTTGATTTTCTTTTTGCTGCTGTACAATTTTTTGTTCTATTGTCGCAGCTTCTACATTAACTTGATAAAGGCCTGCTTTATTTCCAATAAACGCTACACAGGCATACAATAAAAAGCCAATAAACGCTACATACAACAGTTTTTCGATTCTTGTAATCTTCGCTTTAGCTTTTGGCTGAACCATCTGCTGTGGGGGCGTTTGAATCTGAACCTCTTCTTGCGCTTGTTGCTTGTACTTTACAGCTAAGTTACTCATACCTCTCTCCCCTTTTTATCGTTTTTCAGCGATTCTCAATTTCGCAGAACGCGCTCGATTATTTTCTTCTAACTCTATATCAGAAGGTAAAATCGGTTTTCTTGTAATAAGCTTTAATTTTGGCTTAAATTCATCAGGAATAATTGGTAATCCTGGTGGCAATTGTGGCGTTGTACTATTTCGCTTAAACGTCGTTTTACAAATACGGTCTTCTAAAGAATGGAATGTTATAACGCTAACTCTTCCGCCTGGCTTGACCATCTCAATTGCAGATTCCAACGCTTCTTCAAATACTTTCAATTCATCATTTACCGCAATACGGATCGCTTGGAACACTCGCTTCGCAGGATGTCCACCCGTTCTACGAGCAGGAGCTGGAATACCCTCTTTAATTAGTTCTACTAATTCCCCTGTCGTTTCAATAGCTTTATTCTCACGATACGCTTCAATTTTCCTTGCTATTTGTTTTGAAAATTTCTCTTCGCCATACTGGAAGAAAATTCTTACAAGTTGTTCATATGACCAACTATTTACAACATCATAGGCTGTTAATGGGGCATCTTGATCCATTCGCATATCTAACGGTGCATCATGATGGTAACTAAAGCCACGCTCTGGTGTATCTAATTGCGGGGATGAAACACCTAAATCAAATAAAATACCGTCTACTTCTGTTATACCTAATTCCTGTAGTTTTTCAGATAGGTAACGGAAATTACTCTTTACTGTTATGAACTGCTCACCGTATGAAGAGAATTTTTCTTTCGCATTTTGAATTGCTATCTCATCTTGATCAAACGCGATTAATCTTCCGCCTTCAGTTAATTGGGATAATAAATAAGAACTATGTCCTCCTCCCCCCAGTGTACAATCTACATATGTACCACCTGGCTTTATATCTAAGCCATCTACTGTTTCCTTCAAAAGCACTGTTACGTGATTAAACATTGTTGCACCTACTCTTTTTCCAATTAATTATGTTGAATGTATCTCCTCCTCTAAACGCATATTTCACGACTAGAGAACGAAATACTATGAAAGAACGACTCATTTAACTTGCCTACAAAGGCAGCATACTATACAAATCGCCATTTTCTTTTATTATATACTAAATTTTATCATCTTTTGCGGGAATTTAAATAAAAAACTGTCGAAAAAGATAATAATACGTTTACATTTTGTGCTATTTTGTCATATATTTAAGTATCCTGCATAATTACGATATTAGCTTTATTAAAATTAATAATTCAGAAAAATTTCACTTCACAGTAAATTCAACGGAATAAAAATAAAATCCTGCTCCTAAGAGCAAGATTCTACAGTTTTATAACGTGATGTTTTCCATTCCAAGAAAACGGTTTTTCCATTACACGATCAACGAAATCTAAACCGAACTGATTTAAATAGTAACATACATTCCACACACGCTCTTGTGGCGCTCCCAATGGACGGATTGCAAATTGTATACGACGGAATTTATTTAGTTCCACTTCATGTTTTTTCTCAACATTTCTTTTCAACATTCTTTCCAACAGTTCAATTTGTTCATTAATTTTGAACTCATTTTTCCCTGCAAATGCACTTAATCCAGGATCTATTTCCTTCACAAACTGTTGTAATGACGTATGAATATTCATTATTTCTTTTTTCGCCTCTACAAATCGTTCATCTATCGGTTCCTCTATTTGATTAGATAACCAGTTCTCACGCAACTTATCCACGTTATTTAAAAACGGATCACTCTCTTGCAATTGTAAATCATGTAAATCTGTCGCTATATCCCTCTCAATATAAGTAATTGTAATACGAGGAACGACAGGCGGCATTCGGAAACCGATAGTATGGAAGACTTGTTGTAATTCACTCCAGTAAGCTAATTCCCCTGGACCTCCAATAAACGCCAACGTAGGAAATACATACTCTTGCATAAGAGGGCGCGTTACAACATTATTACTAAAGCGCTCTGGGCTTCTTTCCATCTCTTCAATCAATTCTTCATATGAAAAGGAATACGTCCCATCCTTCCCAACAAACTTCCCTTGATTGTCTTCAAGCAACACTCGCTCATTATCAATTTCCATGAATATATGTACTGCATTAGACTTTGTTTCAATAATTGGCTTATATCCTAATTCTTTAATTACTTCCTGTTGGTTATGAAGCCCCTCTTGCACTTCTTTATACTTACTTACAATTTGTTTAAAAAACGGCACTTCTAATTTTCTTAATTCAGGATGATGCGAATCGACAAGAATTAAACCAGAATTTATGAACATTTTCATAATAAGGTGACCAAAGAAATCTACATACGTATTCGATTTCCGTAAAGAATCATCAATAAATCGCAGTACATCCTTTGTAAAATTCGTTTCAGGGTATGTTTTAAAAATTTCTTCAATCCACTTTCTACAGTCTTCCAAAGAAAGCTCAGACTCTGAAGCACTCGCCTTTTTCGGATTACGATCATGAAAAATGGTCTTTTTTATTTTTTTATTCTTCGTTACAAAAGTATGATTAATTTCATCCATATCATGGTCTTCACCAGCAATCCAGAAAACAGGAACAACTTTAACGCCTAAACTTTCTTCCTTTTCCTTCGCAAGCTGTAAAACTGAAATAATTTTATGAATCGTATAAAGTGGCCCAGTTAATAACCCAGCTTGTTGTCCAGCTATAACAACATATGTATCTTCATCTTCAAGCGCTTTTACATTTTGAATTGTAGCTTCTCCCGCTTGTAATTTTGTATTATATTCTAATAAATGCGCTACTAAATCTTGGCGGAAAAACTCCCTCTCACGCAAATCTTGTACACGCTGTTTAAAAGCATCTTCTGTTAACATATAATCAAAACACGACTGTATCTCTTTTTTACCGTTCATATAGTCCGCTACAACACCTTGTTGCGGAACAGAGATTTCTTTTATCTCCATATAATTCTTCCTTTCGTATCCTGTTCTCTCACCAATCCACATTGTAGTCAATGTTTCACATAAAAGCAAAGAATTACACTTATACTTTTACTTCTAACCCTTTTATTGCATCGAACAAAAATTGAAGTGTCGGAACGGATCGTTGCTGTTTCTTAGCTTCTTCTAATACATATCCAACAATCGCACCAATCTCTGTTTGTCTATTCGCCCTTACATCTGCCAGCATAGATGATGTATTATGAGATGTTCTTTCACATACATGACGTACCATTTCCCATACCATTTCTTTTTCTTCTTTAACGAGAAAAACGACTTCCTGGAATACTTGCTCCATCATCTGATAAAAAAACGGGTTCGTGATCAATTCTCCGTTCTTGACCTGTAATAATGCCGTCAATGGATTGATACATACATTCACTACTAATTTTTTGTGCATAACATCCTTCCAATTATCTTCTATTCGAATTGGAAAATACGGAAAAGGAAAGCAATTAAATATTTTTTCAAAATGTATAGACCGACCGCGCACGATTCCAAACTTCGTTACACCTATCCCTGTATGATAAACGATATGTCTTTCTTCTTTTTTCGCACCATGCTCTACAATTCCAACTGCAATATTTTCATTCTCTATTTTCTGCATAGCATGAAGGTGTGACATTCCGTTTTGCAAAAAGACTACTGAGGATTTCCCTCGCACAAAAGGTAGTATGTCAGTTATATGATATTGCTTAACAGCAATAAATATATAATCTAGCTGCTGGTCTAGCATACTTTCTATTGGTAATACTGGCGGGAATACCGTTTCACGTTTCCCCTCCCTAATACAAGTTACACCCGTTATATTTAATTCGTCAGCCTGCTTAGCTGTCCTTGTAAACAACGTAACATCTTGATTACTTTTTTGTAAATAAAATGTATACAATAGACCGATAGCTCCCGGTCCCACAACTCCAATTTTCATTTTCACACAAGGAACTCATTTGAACACGATACATAAGTCCCTTTTTCCCCTCCTCTTTTATTCCGCGAACCTCCGATTCATACGGAATCATAATTAACTAAAGATGATCAAATGCCACCTCTTCTTTCAATATGTATATACTACTTATTACTATGCTTCTACTCTTAGTTTAGCAAATCCTCAAAAAAATAATAAAAGAAATACACTATCATCTTCATAAAAATAAAAAAATGAGTTATAATATTATTATAAATATTTTCACTTTTCTGCATTCAACGAGACAAAAAGGATGTGATGTTATGGGATTCCCAAAAGTTGAGCGCTTGCTCATCAATTATAAAACATTAGACGAGTTTAAAAAATTTAAAGGCTGCGGAGCTCAAGAACTATCCATGTTAGAAGAATTACAAGCAAACATTATTGAAAACAATAGTGAATCTCCATTTTACGGTATTTATTACGGCGGATCACTCATTGCACGTATGAGTCTATACATGAAAAGGAACGGCGGGGAACCATTCGAAATTACAGGTACTTACCTAGAACTTTATAAACTTGAAGTATTACCAACTTTCCAAAAACAAGGATTCGGAGAAATGCTTGTAAATTATGCGAAGGGACTGCAGTTCCCAATTAAAACGATCGCACGTATCCATTCAGCTGGTTTTTGGGATAAATTAAATTTCCAACCTGTGTCAGTACCTGATGGTGATTTTTACGTTTGGCACCCAGAAACAAATTTGAATGCGGTTACAAACGAAGAGTCTGCATAAGAAATAAAAAAAACAGCTACATAGCAGCTGTTTTTTTATTTCTTTAACTTCTCTAATTTCCCATTCGAACGAGCGCTATTTCTTTCCGCTACCATTACACTTCTTTTTTGATCAATATAATCAAGCAATGTTCTATATTCTTCCTCATATACTGATAATCGCTCCAACAGGCTCTCTTTCTCTGTTTGTAACGATTCAATTTGCTGTTGCAACACCACTAAAGAGTTTTCATCTTTATAATTTTGCAAGAAATCAATAACATCATTCAATGTAATTGACGTAGGTTCTAATACCTTTGTCTCTTTCACTTCATAATTTTCCACTTTACGCAGTTGCTTCGCTTCTTCAATACGTTCTTTGTATTGCTTTCTAACGTAAGAATTCCACCTAAAGCCACATGCTGCTGGTGTACGTGATAAATGTCTTCCCACTTCTTTAAAGGCAGATAATTGCGTTCCACCTTCTCGAATATGCCGGAGTACTACTTCTGCCAGAAGCAAATCTTCATCATCAGTCCAAGCATCTTGTCTTGTTGTCGCCATCTCTCTAGTCCTCCCTATGCATTTTTTATTAAACATATGCAGTTACTAGAAAAGATAGAATACAACAAATGAAGAATAAGACAAAAAAAAATAAACGTAGAAGATATCTTCTACGTTTATTTTCCCGCAATTACTTGCTGATTACTTCTTTACCTTTGTAAGTACCGCATGCTTTACATACACGGTGAGCTAATTTCGCTTCACCACAGCTTGGGCACTCTACCATACCAGGTACTGATAATTTGAAATGCGTACGACGCTTTCTTTTTACTGTTTTAGAAGTTCTTCTAAAAGGTACAGCCATTCTTCCCACCTCCTTAAAAGAAATAGTTATTTTCATATGAAGGCCTGAACCAGTCTTCCGATTATTTGTCAAAAAACTTTGCAAGTCCTGCCAATCTTGGATCAACAGGCTTTTCTTTGTCTTCTTCCGAAATCACTTGCCAGTCTTGACCTTGCGTCGGTGCTCCACCAGAAACATCATCACTGAAAATTTGCATTGGAATCTCCAAAAGTATATTTTCCTTGATTACGGGCAGTAAGTCAAGTACTTCTCCTTCTAAACAATGAATTTCAGCTTCAGTTTCAAATTCTTCTTGTGAAGTTTGGAACACCTCAGTTGTTTTAATGTCAAATGGTAATGTCACATCTACTAAAGAGCGAGAACATGGTAAAACCATGCTTCCAGTTATATGTAGATGGAACGTAAACTTACCGGAGCCAAAATCAACTCTTCCTGTTACGTGAACAGGATTAATTTCACGAATATCTTTCTCGACCTCTTTTAGCTCACTTACATCTACCATCTCATCCAATGTCAATCCTTTATTTCTCAATTTATTCAATTGATGGATGGACCATTTCATATCATATCACCTCAAGGCAACAAACAAAATTATAGCTAGCCATTTTATATTTGTCAATGTTTTTTCTTTACACTATAATGAAGTCATCATAGTAAATAATATATAGAGTATCACGTTTTTCAAAAAGATGCTACATCGAAAGGAGAGATTACCATAAAAGCCAGTGGTATTGTTGTTGAATATAACCCTTTTCATAACGGTCATGCTTATCATGTGCAACAAACAAAAAAGTTAACACACTCTGATATTACAATCGCTGTTATGAGTGGCCCTTTTTTACAACGTGGTGAGCCAGCACTCGTATCCAAATGGTATCGTACCAAAATGGCCTTAGCATGCGGTGTAGACCTCGTTGTAGAGCTTCCTTATGCCTTTTCAACGCAAAAGGCCGAAACCTTTGCAAATGGCGCTATTTCTATTTTAAACGCCCTACACGTTTCTGAAATTTGTTTCGGCAGTGAAGATGGACAAATCGAAAATTTTTATAACACCATCTCTGTGCAGAAAAATGAAGAAGAGACTTTCAATCGTCTTGTAAAGCAATTTATGAACGCAGGTAATAGTTACGCAAAAGCTACATCTGAAGCTTTTCTACACATTTTATCTTCTGAAAAAAATATAGACATGTCACAACCAAATAACATTTTAGGCTTCCAATACATAAAAGCAATTCTAATGCAAAATAGTTCTATGCAAGCACAAACGATAAAAAGGTTCGCATCTCATTATCATGATGAAACATTTAACGACCAACATATTGCAAGCGCAACAAGTATTCGCAAACAACTTTTTAGTGAAAATAGTTCCTTTACAGAAATTGAGCCTTTCATCCCAAAAGCGACTGCTTCTCTTTTAGCAAGTTATAAACAAAACTACGGGACATTACATAATTGGGAACAATACTTTTCATTTTTTAAATACAAACTTATGACAATGTCTCCAGAAGACTTACGACATATATATGAAATTGAGGAAGGTTTAGAGCATCGTATTTTATCAAAAATACAAACCAGTTCCTCCTTCCATTCATTCATGGAAGCATTAAAAACGAAACGTTATACGTGGACTAGATTACAAAGAGCTTGTACACATATTTTAACAAATACAACAAAAGAAGAAATACATTGCGCAAATATAGAGCAACATGCACCATACATTCGTCTATTAGGCATGTCACAAAAAGGACAAACGTACCTTTCAAAAAACAAGAAAAAAATAGAGCTTCCAATCCTTACCCATACAAAAACATTTGACCACCCTACTTTACACATAGATCGAAAAGCCAATTCTGTATATTTCTCCATCATACAAGAACCATTACGAACACAACTACTAAAACAAGATGCAACACATCACCCAATTCGTTACGATGAAACAACTGCAAAATTCCTATAAAAAAATCTCTCTTTTCAGAGAGATTTTTTTATTTCTTGCCCATTTTTTCCAAATACATTAATGCATCATCCAACGTATCAACTGGCACAACTTTCATTTTCGTTTTAATATCTTTCGCAGCCTCAAGTGCATCTTTATAATTCGATTTCTCCGCACCTTTTTCATTTGGTGCAAAGAACACTTCAGCACCAGCATCACTTGCAGCAACCACTTTTTGCTGAATACCACCAATCGGGCCAACTTCTCCCTTTTCATTGATCGTCCCTGTTCCAGCTATTTCATGCCCTCTTGTTAAATCATCTTCCACCAGTTGATTATATATTTCTAATGTAAACATTAGGCCTGCCGATGGTCCGCCTATTTCATGAGAGTCAATTTTCACTTTCGGATCTACCACTAGTTCTCTTTCCGTAACGATAGAAACACCTATACCAACACGTCCATTTCCATTCGGAATAGTCTTTACATTTAAATTTTCTTTTAACTGTTTCCCATCCCTCTTGTACTCAATATTTACTGTATCTCCTTCTTTTTTCCCTGTCATATATTCAATAAATTGTTCTGTCTTTTCAAATGTTTTTCCATCGACGGCAATGATAACATCTCCAAGTTTAAGCTTTCCTTCTGAAGGCATCCCTTTCGCTACACCAGCAACCAACACACCCTTATTTTCAAAAGAAACAGTACGATTTGCACGTTTATAAGCATTATAAATCGCTGCATTTTGCGAATCTTTCATCGCATAATTTTGGCGAAATTGATATTCTTCATCACTTTCACCCTTTTGCAATATTTCTTCCGCTTTTGAAATATGTGTATATTTATTAAACTGTGCCGCTATTAAATTCACTACATTTGCCGGTCCCATTGAAACCGTAACAAGCATAAAATCACCTGATTCTTTTGTTCCCCCTTCAACTTGAACGTAAGGCTCTAATTTGGCAGCCATTCCTGGTTTCGTTACATAATACGGCAGACGTACATAAACAAGTAACATTGCCAATATAACCCCTATTAAAATTGCATATATAAACCGAAAACGCTTAAACATTATGTTTCTCCTTCCACTGCTCAATTAATAAATGAATATTTGCAACATGCTTTTCCGCTTCTACCTCTCCAACTCGAATAATGTCTTCAATGTTTGTAAAAGCCCGGGAACTAAATTGTTCTACAGCTGGTCGCATCATTAAATCAGATGCAATTTGCCGATTTATCACAAGCTCATGTTGCATAATTTCAATACTCTGCATAATTACATCATAAATAGACGTAACCTCTCCATTTACTTTAATCGGGGATACATCAACAGCAATGACAATATCGGCACCTAACTCTTTCACAACCGATACTGGGATGCGATCAATTACTCCGCCATCTACCAATAATCGTCCATCTATTTTCTCTGGCACAAACACTCCAGGTACAGAAATACTTGCTCTCACCGCCTCTGCAACTGGACCACTTGTAAAAACTACTTTTTCCCCCTTTAAGATATCAGTAGCCACAACAGCCGTCGGGATATCTAATTCTTCTAAATTTTTATTATATGTAAACATTTTAATCATATCTTTGACACGTTTTCCAGAAATAAATCCCATTTTCGGAACCGTAAAATCTAAATAATATTTCCTCTTAAAAACATTTGCCAGTTTATACAGTCTTTCAACGTTTGAACTAGCCGCATAAAATGTACCTACTAAAGCCCCCATACTACTTCCTGCAATCATATGAATCGGTATATCATTTTCCCTTAAAACCTTTATAACACCAATATGAGCAAAACCTTTTGCGCCCCCAGATCCAAGAGCTAAGCCAATTTTCGGTTCTTTCACTTTTCTCACCCTTTAATTTTTTTCGTTCCTTTTTCATACTTATGGTCTAAATTCACTACATATCCACGTATACTGAAATGAACGTTTTTTGGGACAAAGGGGGATTTACTTACATGTATGAAAAATGGAAAACGGCTTTCCTTACCATATCAACACTTTTTTTAACCTTTTCTCTTGTACTCCACCCCCAAGCTGCTTTACAAGCTTCCATTCGAGGGTTAAATATATGGTGGGAAGTTGTATTCCCTTCACTTTTACCGTTTTTCATCATTGCCGAACTTCTCATTAGTATTGGTGTTGTAAAATTTATAGGCGTTATATTAGAACCACTTATGCGACCACTTTTCCGCGTTCCAGGAATAGGCGGATTTGTTTGGGCAATGGGAATGGCTTCAGGCTTTCCCGCTGGCGCCAAATTAAGCGCTAGACTGCGCAAAAGCAATCAGCTAACACAAATTGAAGCAGAGCGCCTCGTATCTTTTACAAACTCATCCAATCCACTTTTTATTTTTGGCGCTGTTTCTATCGGTTTTTTCAATAATCCGAAATTAGGAATCGTATTAGCTGCTGCACATTATGTAAGTAATTTTGCTGTCGGGTTACTGATGCGTTTTTATGGCAATAACAACAGTTCCACGCATGATAAACATGTTACTAAAAAACACCCTTTTCAAAACCCTTTTTCAATTCTACACGAGACACGTATGCAAGAAAAAAGACCAATAGGAAAATTACTTGGGGACGCTATCGTTTCTTCTATTCAAACGCTACTTATGATTGGTGGATTTATTATTTTATTCTCTGTTTTAAATAAAATGATTACTGTATTTCATATTACAGCAGCCCTTTCTTTTATTATGCAACATATTTTATCATTCTTCCAACTAACTACTGAATTTAGTATCCCCATATTATCTGGCATGTTTGAAATGACACTTGGAAGCCAAATGATTAGTCAAATAACTGAAACACCCCTCCTGCAGCAAGCTATGGTAACAAGCTTTATTTTAGCATTTAGCGGCCTTTCTATTCAGGCACAAGTCGCTAGCATATTAGCTGAAACAGACATTAGATTTAAGCCCTATTTTTTCGCACGAATTATCCAAAGTATTCTTGCCCCTATTTTTACTTTTATATTTTGGAAACCATTTTATGAAAAAGTAAGCTCTTTTTCACCTATGCAAAAAGATATCCCTGTCTTTTTATCGAATCATTCTTCTATTCTGCATGAAATTTGGACATCTTTTATACACTACGGACCGATATTTACATTATTTTGCTTATATGTATATGTCATCTTATTATTTTTTCGGAGCAACAAAGAAAAACCCCGTTCACTTTAACGGGGTTTGAAACTTTTCTTTTAAAGCACGTTCTACAACAGGAGGTACAAGATCTACTACACTTCCTCCATATCTCGCAACTTCTTTCACAATGCTCGAGCTTAAAAATGAGTATTGATTGTTTGTCATAATAAAAAAGGTTTCAATGTTTTCATCTAACTTTCGATTCATAGAAGTAATTTGCATCTCATATTCAAAATCAGAAACTGCTCGTAATCCACGTAAAATCGCGTTCGCATTACGCATTTTTGCATACTCAACTAGTAGTCCACTATGTGAATCTACTTTGACATTAGGAATATCCTTTGTTGCTTCCCGAATTAAATCTAAACGCTCTTCCACTGAAAAGAACGGTTTTTTTGACGAGTTGTTTAAAACTACTACGTATACCTCGTCAAATACTTTTGCTCCCCTTTTAATAATATCCAGATGCCCAAGGGTAATTGGATCAAAACTTCCCGAAGAAATAGCTATACTTGTCATTCCGTCCCCTCACCTTCATACTTATAAATCGATATCGCTGTAATGCCATAATTTTCAGCTCGCACTTTTACAAGTCTTCCTATAGCCTCAGGTAAAACTACATCATTACCATGCTCCGCCATAATTAAACCATCGTTATGTAGTAATCCATGTTGATCCATTACACTAATTAAAGATACAATTTTTTGATCTTTATATGGAGGATCAATTAATATAAGATCAAATGATATTTCACGTTTTATAAGTGCTTTTATCGCACGTTCTGCATCATTCCGATATACTTCAGCTTGTTCCTGTATTCTACAACTTTCTAAATTTTGATGGATTACCTTTATCGCTTTATTGTCTCGATCAACAAAAATTGCTTTATCAATCCCTCTACTTATAGCTTCGATTCCAAGACCACCGCTACCACCAAATAAATCAAGAGCGACACCCCCATCAAAATAAGGGCCTATCATATTAAAAATGGATTCTTTTACTTTATCAGTCGTTGGACGTGTTGTATTACCTGGCACCGCTTTAAGTGGGTGTCCTTTACATTTTCCTGAAACTACTCTCATCTGTTGTCACTACCTTTATTTCAATCTATCGAGCAATTATAGAAAGCCTTTCTCCATTCGGTAACCGCTACCAAACTTTACGATTCCATTCATCTTCCAACGAAGACTAGAAGAACTTAGCTTAAAATAACCGCTCTGCATTTTTATGTATTCATCTCACCATTCGCTAACACGAACTATTCGTTTCACTTTATCTTTTTTATCCTATCATAAAATAAAAAAAAGAAAAATAAAAAGCCCAACATAAAATTTAATTTCATCATGTATATCTTCATTTAGATTGGACATAAATAACTATAACAACATCACCTTCGATGTTGTTGCCAACCGCGGAGAAGACTTACGTTTCCCCATAAGTTCTTCCTCCGGTTTCTCCTCTCCCTTTGCCTTCTTACTAGTACATGCTAGTATAAGAAGGGCCCTGCTTTGCAGGGTTTTTTTTCTTTGTCTACTTTTCATTTAAAAAGTGAGATGGTACAGTAAAAGAAAGAGGAGGAAAAGATATGATTCAACGCTTTATAGAACTCGGAGAGGGCTACTCTGATTTATATGAATTACTTGAAATTGCCAAAGCAAATCAAGAACGTATAACACATATGTTACAATTTGAAACAATTAAAAATGAAAAAAAAGTGTGCTCACTTGTTGTAATATTAAAACCAACTACTACTGGTGATTTCCAACCATTATACATATGTCGTGAAGGCATTCCTGTACTTGAAAATAAAAAAAGTAAACGCGTCATTTTATTTGAAGAAACGGCAGAACAACTTGGAAAAAAAGTGACTACCTTTACGGTAAAACCGTCCACAACTTTCCCAGAAAAAGAACTGTTTTTCAATCATTTAATTGGTATTTTACGAATGAATAATTTTATTCCTCCAATGAAATAATGTGTTATTTCAAATAAAAAATCCCCTGTTAAAATTAGCAGGGGATTTTTTCTATTAGCTATAATCGTATTCTTTTGCCCGATCAGGACGTGAATTTTCAAATTCCGTTTTTAAATACGGGCGGTACGACTGTTCTATCTTTTTCACAAAAGGAAGTTTGTTCAACTTTTGCATCATATGCTCAATTTGTTCCATATCACAATATACTACTGCATATTTTAAACGTTTTGATATGTAATGTATGTTACCATATTTTCTTAAAATCTTGGCATGTTTCAATGAATGTAAATAAACAATCATACTTTGTCGTTGCCCGAACATAATCTTCTCCATCTTCTCCTTTTAAAAACATATATTTTATATTTTATGAAAACCAATCAGAAATTTATGACATTACAGGACAAACTCTGTATACGTTTTCTTCTATCTTCTAAAAAACGGGGTGATTTACCCCGTTTTTTTACAACCGCAACCTCCGCCGGTACCACAACCGCCACCACAGCCACCAGCATCAAAAAATGGATTTCCTGTTGGAACTTTGATGGAAGAGGACACCTCAGAACCGATTGCTACACTAACTTCATCTAACAACTTTTGTAAAGCCGTTTCTACTCGTTTAAAAGCTGCAATCTTATCATGTAAATCTACAGAACGCTTCAATTCCCTCATTTTCGTCGAAACGAAAGTATAGTCAGGATGATATTTACCGAAACGTTGCACTTCCTCATATCGTTCTTTCATCGCTGTAAATTGCTGAATTAACGTCTGAACTTCCATATCTTCATGCAAGTCTTTATAACATTTACGGTAATCTTCTGCTATATCTGAACAGATGATCGCTTTTGCAAGCTGCTCTGCCTTATCTAATATTAATACGCTTTCTAGCGTCGCTACAATCATGAGAGACACCTCCGAGTATTTATCATACCACATTTAGAATAGAACTACTAATTGAAGTGTCTCACTAAACAGAAAGATATCATTCTAACTATTTTTTAATAATTTCAGTACACATTTATACATTAATATGTTCCGCGATGTTGTATTTAACAACATCCCACTTCCCACTATTTTCATTCACATAACTAATACATGCGTTTTTTAACGGTGTCTTAAACGAAATATCTTCCGGAGCAATTGCATGTAAAATTGCTTTTATCGCATGAGAATGGGCTACAATAATAATACGTTTGCCAGAATGAGTTTCTGCAACATCTTTTACCGCAGCAAAACAACGAGCTACAATTTCTTCATCTTGCTCCATACCTTCTACTTTACCTTCTGCAATTAATTCCCTAACAGTCGCAACTGGCTTCCCAGAAGCTTCACCAAAATTACGTTCAACAAATCGCTCATCTAATAAAATTGATTGTAATCCAGTTGCCTCTGCAATTTCCTTAGCTGTTTCTTGCGCTCTAATTAATGGGCTACTTATAATTATATCCCATGCCTCCGCTTGCAAAGCAGCTGCACTTTGACTCGCTTGCTTCTTCCCCACTTCATTAAGCGGAATATCTTCACGTCCCTGAATAATCTCTTGAAAATTCCAATCAGTTTGTCCATGTCGTACTAAACAAATTTCCGTCATGCTCATGCTGCAACTCCTTTTTAAATAATCCGCTTCTATTGTATCAAAAGTTCTGCATGACGGACATAGTTTTCCCTTCCAATTATGTTGCATTTTGCTGCTTCATATACTGAAACATATCAATCATAATGGAAGCAACTGCCAATTGATTTTGAAATTTCTCAACTTTATCTGGTATCGTTTTTTTGAAATGTTGCATAGCTGCTAACTCAAATGCCTCTTTTTCTTCAGGGTTTCGCGTTAATTTTCTATACCAGTAAGGTTGCTCCCTAATATAGCGAGATAAATCCTCATCAGCCTTTATAAACTCCATAATTTCTGCTCTCATCCGCTTTCCTCCTAATCCTTCTGAAAGAAAAATGGATTATTTTCTGAAGTACTCTCTTCTTGCTGCGTGCGTTTTCCTTGAAATTGTTGAAAAACTTGTTGCACACTCCCAATAGCACTCGTCACATTGGCTAAATGATGTTGCATTTGTTCCACGTCTAACTTTTTAAAGAAAGAAAGCATTTGTCCCATCACATCAGCAGTTTTTTCCTCTTCAGTTCGAGTATCCTTTTCTTTTCCTTTTTCTTTTTTCTTTTCTTTTACCGAAGAAAAAGCAGGCGCTCCATCCGGTCTAAAAGTTGCCCATATTGGATCTTCTTCACCAAGTAAGTACCATTCCTCATAAAACTGTTGCCAAGTTTTATGACCACTTCGAACTTCATGAACCATTTTAGGGTGATGGTTTACAAACTCTTTAAACTGTTGAACCGATGGATGTAACGGTCCTTTTGTTGTCGGCATAATCCTCACCTCTTCATGTATATCTACTATATAATAAGAAAAAAAAGGCGCATGGTTCGCCTATTTTTAGACGATTCATGCACCTTTTTATCCTACTATTTGCATAGGGGAAGATTCCCATCCACAATTTACAGTTTCATTTTATTTCCGAATAAAATTTTGTGTATAAAACTTATCGTATACACCAACACCTAATCCTGTAAATTGTTCATTCAATAAATTTTTTCGATGTCCCTCACTATTTAACCAACCTTGCAATGCCGCAACCCCATCACTATGTTGCGCCGCTATGTTCTCACCGGCAAGTTGAAATCCTACTTTCCCGCGCTGTAAACGATCTCCTAACGTACCTAATGTAGGTGAATCGTGTGAAAAGTAATTATTATCCTTCATATCTTTACTATGACCGATTGCCACCTCTGCCGTTTGTTGGTCCCACGCTAATAACGGTAAATTATGACGGCTTCGAATAATATTTGTTAAATCAAAAATTTGTTGCATATTCCCATTCTCTATTTGTTTCATTTTATCTGGAGTTAATGGTTGTTCTGCTAATAATTCACCCGAATAAACGAGCTGATACGGTCTTTGACGTAATAACGTTTCGTCATCCATATAACGAACACCGACAAGCTCATGCGTAAAATGATCAAAATATAATTGTGCCCAACCATCTTCTACTGGTACTAATGGTTGTTCCATCACTTCGGTATCAGATAACTCAAATTGATAACTATTCTTTCCTCTTTTTAACGAAATCTCATGAGAAAGTGGATTCTTTTTATACACATCTTCATACTTTTCATTTATATAATAAGGTGGCACCTTAACTTGCTCACCAGCGACATACGCCGTTACAATTTTACGTTCAGCAACCCCAAATTGAACATACTGAGCTAAATCTTGATTGTATACCCACCATTCATATCCGTAAGCAGATGGTTCTATTCGAGAAGGTTCGCCCCATTTTGCTAATAAATTTTCAGAGTCCCCACCAATCATATTTAAAACCGTATCAGAAGAGTCTTCATTTACTTGTTTTTTCTTTTTCACAATTTTATTTTCTTGCTTTGATTGAGATGGGGTTAATATATATTGTGAAACGAGTAATTTCCCGTATAAATCAACAGCTAAAATTAAAATTGTAATCATTACGATACGCAATAATTTCTTCAATCGATATACCTCCTGCAAAAAACATAAAATTGAGATATACACAAATCCTTTTCTTTCCTTTTTTTGTGTGTACCGTACTCTTTTCACTATATCATATTTTCGCAAAAAAAGTCTGGATTATCCCTTTTCTCTCAATATGAATTGCACTTTCTTATTATTCATACTATTATAAAAATAATGGTGTAACATTAAAAAAGGAGGTATTTTATGCAATTTACAAATACGAAATTTAATGGGGCAGTCGTTGATTTAACACTATTAACAGAGATTATGGAAAAGAACCATTTTGTACTTGCTGGACAGTGGGATTATGAACGAGTTACATACGATTATAAATTCGAAATATTAAACGATGTTTATTATTTACGTGTACAAGGTTTAGCTGTTGAAGGTGACATTGGCAGCAGACACGCTGAAATAAAGCTACTCCCTCCCTTATTAGGTAAACATTATTATCCTCACGGCGTTGAATATGGTGATGGTGAAACTTTCCCAACGAATGTCATTCAAAAAAGCGAACAACTCCTACAAAATATCGAAAAAGAGTTAAAAGAATTCCAAATCATTGAGTAAATAGAACAAGCGCATCAATATGATGCGCTTGTTCTATTTATCTTAATTAAGAATGAATCGTCTTTTTGACTGGATACCCATAAATAGTTCCATCCTTTACTTTAATCTCATCTTCCCAAGGAACCTTATATTTACCTTCAGCTAAATCTTTTACAAACGTATATGGGTTTTCTTTCACCCCACCAGGAGTCGCTACATATCCCCTTGAACCTAGATTATATATATTATTTTCGAGACCCCATCCTAATCTAGCTTGATCTGCTAGCTCTGGATATACTTCAGCAGTAACAATCTCCCAAGGATTTCGGTGTCCCTGCACTAAAGTAGTCCCATCAAAATTACATACTTGTCCTTCACCAAAATAATAAAATACACCATCATAACCGGCTAAGTTCACCGACAATGTATACATTAAATTTTGCCATGCATTCGAACGATTAGTTAACATCCATTGTTCACTAACTTGTGTGCTATATCCAGAAATACGAATCAAGACATTTGCACCTTTATAAGCTGCTTCACGAGCTACTTCAGGAAACATACCATCATGACAAATACAAACAGCTAATTTACTTCCTCCTGGTCCATCACAAACAGGTAAACCTAAATCTCCAGCCTTCCAAGGTTCAACTGGCACCCAAGGATTTAGCTTACGATACTTCAAAATCATTTCACCTTGTGGATCAATAATTATTGCTGTATTATACGGTTCTCCACCATCAGGATTTCTTTCCATTATAGAAAAAACACCATATACTTCAGACTCTTTACATGCCTCAGCAAACAAGTCTGTTTCTGGCCCAGGGACCGTACATAAAAACTCTTCTGTAGTCCATTTTTTTGTATTAAGCCCTTGCGTACTATATTCTGGAAATACTATCAATTCCAATCCAGGATACCCTGCTTTAGTTGAATGAATTGTTTTTATGATCTGTTTAATTTGTTTATCAATGTCTGCACGTGACTCTACTACCGGTACTGGATATTGTATTAATGCTGCTAAAAAACCACTAATTGGCTTTACCATACTTCCACTACTACCCATTTAAATTCCCCCTTAAAATAGTCCTTGTTTTATTAAAGATAACAATATAAATTTGTAACTCTCTAAAAAACTTGTACTACACATGGAATTATTATGCATTAAAGCTAGTAGTAAATCTTATATCCACTTTTAGTACATGCCTACACTAACTTAACATAAATAATTAGAAAATTCAATCTATTAAAGTTTAGTAAAACTAAAAAAGTGTATGGAAACCCATACACTTTTTTACTTCGTTTGTAAATACGGCGGCAATTGTTGTAACTGCTCTTTATCCTTTTCACGCTCTCGACGCGCCCATCGAAAGAACACATAACCAATAATTGTACCGTACACTATTTCCTGGACAATTTTCATAATGATGCCGCCTGTTTGTTGGTCTTGTACGATCGGCATCCAGTGTAAAAATTCTGGTCCAGTTATATTTAAATCAGATAAAGTTCCCGCTGGTACACATAGTTCCATCGCCTTCATCCAAGCAGCCGGATCCGTATACGTTGCAAACAACGGCGCCGTTGCAAAAATAATTAACGCGCAAGCTGGCGTTAATAATATACCGTTAGCAAACATATAACCAAGTTTCTTTATATCACTTAACGTTTGATATTCTGGTAATGGATTTAGCATCGGCCACCACATCATGATTGCCGTAAAGAACAATATAGCGAGACAGATAGGATGAGCAATTTGACTTTGTTTTACTGCATCAAAAACAACTGGTAAATGATAAAAAGAAAACAGGCCATTAAATACAAACAATGCAATAAGTGGCTTAGCAAATATCTTTAATATAATTTGAACGAACTTAAAAGAAGTAATATAACGATATAACCAAACTGGTATACCAAGCAACAACAAAGGCGGAACGGCAATATACATAACTGCCATTTCAAACATATGTGCACTAAATATAATATGACCAATTAAATCAATAGGCCCTCCCTTTACAAAATACAAAAGAACAATTCCAGTCGTAAAATAAAAAACTTGCTTCTTACTTACCTTTGTCGCATGTTCAAATCGCATTCTATACGGCCCAATAATTAAAAAATATCCAATGAGGATCGAAAGCATAAATAATAAAAAGATTGGACTCCATAGCGCTTGAAAACCAAATATCCACAAGTTACTCATTTTCACACCTACCTTCTTAAGGTTATCCGTTCACATAACATGAAGAGGGAGCTGTGTCAACACAAGCTCCCTTATTCTTCACTTTTCAAATCCACACAATTGTCATAAAAGCTAAAATTGTAATTAATCCGATCAGCAGACCAGAATAAAGAAAGAAACTTGCCGCTTCATGTCCTTTATGACTCATATGCATAAAATAATACAATTGAAAAATTACTTGTACCACCGCTAATAGTAAAATAAATGGTACTGAAAAAGTCGGACTAAAAGTTTTCGGATATGCTACCGCTGCAAATGCAACTAATGTTAAAAAAATCATTAATGCAAATGTAATAACTTGATGCTTCATTTCCTCCGCACTTTTTCTTTTCCGATAAACAAGATCAACTTTAGGATTATTCGTTTGCTTTATCGCCATTGTTTATCCCACCATTCCCATTAAATATACTACAGTGAAAATAAACACCCAAACTACGTCAATAAAGTGCCAATAAATCGATGCAACATAAAACTTCGGTGCATTGTATAAATTTAGACCTCTCTTCGCATTCCTAAAGATTAATGTTAAAATCCAACACAATCCAAACAATACGTGGAGTCCATGTGTACCAACAAGAGCATAAAACGCGGAACCAAATGCGCTACTTCTCATAGTATGCTTAAATTCATGCGTATAATGATAAAACTCATATATCTCAAATCCTAAAAACCCTAAACCTAGCAGCACTGTTACTAGTAGCCAAAGTTGCATTTTCTTAAAATTAAAGTTTTTCATATGATACATCGCATATACGCTCGTTAAGCTACTCGTTAATAAAAGCATCGTCATAATGAAAACGAGTGGCATTTGGAACATCTCTTGAGATGTTGGTCCGCCATTTGTAGAATTCTTTAACGCTAAATATGTGCCAAATAAGGAAGCGAACAATACTGTTTCGCCTCCAAGAAATAACCAAAAACCGACAAACTTATTTTTCCCCTCAAGGGTTGCTTTTTCAGGCTCTGCTGGAAATGTTTCATTCGTTAATTTTTCATCTACATGCATTACGCCTTGCCCCCCTTATCTTCTAAATCTTCTTTATGAATATGATATCCATGATCATCAATTACTGAACGTAGGAACATTGTACCAAACGTAATAATTAAACCGATAATTGCTACTAATAACCAAAACTTATCTTTTCCACCCTGCATATACATTGCACCGAATGCCGCTATAAACAATCCTAAAGAAATGATAAATGGTGAAAATGATGGATTTGGCATATGAATATCACCCACTGGTTCCGCCGCTGTCATCTCTTTATTCCCTTCACGTTTTTCAATCCAAAACGGATCTAACCCGCGAACAAATGGTAATTGTTTAAAGTTATATTCTGGTGTAGGTGCTGGCATTGTCCATTCTAATGTACGTCCATCCCACGGATCACGACCAGCCTTTTCTTTTGATACTGTTGTTTTAATTACATTGAATAGAAGAACAATCGTTCCAAGAGCCATAAATACCGCTCCAATAGAACTAATCATATTGCCCATTTCCAACCCTTGACCTTCAAGATATGTGTAGTAACGACGTGGCATACCAATTAAGCCAAGGAAATGCTGAATGAAGAACGTTAAATGGAAACCGATAAAGAATAACCAAAATGTTATCTTTCCTAACGTTTCATTCAATACTTTATTAAACATCAGCGGCCAATAATAATGGGCTCCTGCAAGTAAACCAAATACAACACCACCGACAATTACATAATGAAAGTGAGCTACTACGAAATAGTTATCATGAAATTGATAATCAGCTGGTGCAGATGCTAGCATAACACCTGTAACTCCTCCCATTACGAATGATGGAATGAAGGCTACTGCCCACATCATCGGTGTCGTAAAACGAATACTTCCGCCCCACATTGTAAAGAGCCAGTTGAATATTTTAATACCGGTCGGAACCGCAATCGCCATTGTTGCAACTGAGAAAATAGCATTTGCAACTGGACCAAGCCCAACAGTAAACATATGATGCGCCCATACCATAAACCCTAAAAATCCAATTAATACTGTCGCAAACACCATCGATGAATAACCAAATAATCGTTTTTTCGAAAACGTCGCAAAGATTTCCGAGAATATTCCGAAAGCTGGGAGTATAAGAATGTATACTTCTGGATGACCGAAAATCCAGAATAAGTGCTCCCATATAATTGTATTCCCGCCCAGTGCTGGATTAAAGAAACTTGTTCCAAATAAGCGGTCTAACATTAAAAGTCCTAATCCTACAGTTAACGGCGGAAAAGCAAATAATATTAATGAAGATGTTACAAATGTCGTCCACGTAAACATCGGCATACGCATATACGTCATCCCTGGCGCACGCATATTAATAATGGTTACAAGGAAGTTAATACCTCCAATTAATGTACCTATACCGGAGATTTGCAAGCCAAGCACATAAAAATCAACACCATGGCCTTTAGAGGCTAAAGCTAAAGATGCATAAGATGTCCATCCTGCATCAGGCGCTCCACCTAAAAACCAACTTAAATTTAAAAATACTCCACCAAAGAAAAATAACCAAAATCCGAGTGAATTCAAAAACGGGAACGCTACATCACGTGCACCAATTTGAAGTGGTACAGCGGCGTTCATAAATGCAAACACGAGTGGCATAGCTGCGAGGAAAATCATTGTTGTACCGTGCATAGTTAATACTTGATTATAAGCATCCCCAACAAGAAAAGCGTTGTTAGGAATCGCTAATTGAAGGCGAATAAATAGAGCTTCTATTCCGCCTATTATAAAAAACAATCCACCTGCAATTAAATAGAGAATGGCAATCTTTTTATGGTCTACTGTCGTTAAATAATCCCATATGACAGCACCCATCCCCTGTTTTTTTGCTACAGAACTCACGTTTTCAACCTCCCCTTCGCGAATAATCCCTCTTTACTTTTCAACTTTTAACGTTTGTAAGTATGCATTTAATGCATCAATTTGATCGTCTGTTAAGTTGCCATATTTACCAGTCATTTTATTTCCTGGTTTCATATTTTCAGGATCTTTCAGCCATTTTTTTAAGTTTTCTTCATTGTTTTCAGCAATGCCGGCAACTGTATCGCGATCCGCAAAGTTTGCTAAGTTTGGTGCGATACGAGCGGAAGGTGGTCTACTATCATTAGATCCAACTGCGTGACAACCAATACAGCTTTTATTAAATATTTCTTGGCCTTCTTGCGCCTTTGTTGAAGCTACTTCTTTCTTCCCATCAATTTTCTTCATATCAGCAAGCCACTTTTTGTACTCGCTTTCATCTAAAGCTTTCACTTTGAATTGCATTAAAGAATGTGATGGGCCGCAAAATTCTGTACAAAAACCATTATAAGTGCCCGATTTATCTGCCTTTAACCACATTTTGTTCACATTATCTGTATTTGTATCCATTTTCCCAGCTAAAGATGGAACCCAAAACGAATGTTTAATATCGGCACCCTTCAAATTCAAATACACTTTCTTACCTGTGGGGATGACTAAATCTTGAGAAGTTACTATCTTTTCTGATTTATAAGAAAATTCCCACCAATAAAGATTCGCTGTTACATCAACAACGATAGTATCTTTATCAATATTCTTTTTCTCCATCGCACTTACATCAGCAAGTTTGAATGTATATGTAACCGTCGGAACAGCTAAGATTAGCAAAAGAATAATCGGAATAACTGTCCATATAATTTCTAGTTTGTGATTCCCTTCAACTTGCTCCGGAATATAATCTTCCTGACCTTTCTTTTGTCGGAAACGCACAATTACATATAAGAAAATAATAGTAACTACTAGTACTACTCCTACCATGATCGCACTTGCTAGTAAGAGCAGATCATATTGCATTTTTGCTACTTCTCCTTGCGGAATTAAAGTAGATTGAAAGGCTTTACCGCATCCCCCTAACAGTAAAGCCAGCAGTGAAACGAACGAAAGCAGTCGCCACTGTTTCTTCATACAAACAACCCCCACTTTCCTTGTGAATTAGATTGTACTTTATAGTTAAGTAAAGTAAATCTCAACGTAAAGAAATCCAATTATGTCGTTGTCTTAGAAGAATGTAACTACAATCATTGATACAAATAAGATTGTTAAATAATTTAGGGAATAAACAAACATTTGCACAGACCATTTGATGTCATCTTTCTTACGGAAGCCATAAAAACCTAAAACGATCCATCCGATGTTAAGCAGTGTTGCAATTACCATAAATGTTATCCCTAGTCCACTCATATAAAATGGTAGTGGTAATAAACATACTGTCCAAATCATAATTTGGCGTTTCGTAATTTCAAATCCATGAACTACAGGAAGCATTGGAATTCCTGCGTTTCGATATTCATCAACACGTTTCATTGCTAATGCAAGGAAATGTGGGATTTGCCAAATAAACATAATTAAAAATAACATCCAAGCAATTGGATGGCCTAAAGATGGATCGATTGCTGCCCATCCAATTAAAGGTGGAACTGCACCAGATATACTACCTACAACAGTATTTAGTGTATACTTTCTCTTTGTCCATAAACTATATAGAACAACATATGTGAAAGCACCAATAAATCCCATTAAGACTGCCATTGGTGTTGTTAATAATAAAAATACAAAACCAAGAAGTAATATAACTAGTCCAAATGTAAGTGCAAATCCTGGTTTATACTTTCCAGTAACCGTTGGACGGGTCTTTGTTCTTTCCATTAATGGATCGATGTCTCGATCAATGTAGTTGTTTAAACAACATACCCCTGCCATAACTAATCCAGAACCAACGATTGTAAAGAATAACTTATCCAGATTGTCCATTACACTTAATCCATTAAAGTGTAATGCCAACCAAAATCCTGTAAATACAGTAAGTGTATTTGAATTTACAATCCCCATTTTAACGAGCGCTTTTAAATCTTGTAACCGAGTTGTTTCCGGTACGCTTGTAACAGCAGACTCATCATGCAGCTCACTTGTTGCATGGTTCATCACTTTAACCCCCTCTTAAAACTTTCATCTTTCTTTTTGCGCCTATTTCAAATTGAAATATTTCGCTTCTATATAGCAATATTATTACAGTAGAAACATTGTTAACCCATTCTACTACTAATCTACGCCCATACTCCAATATATTAAATCATATTTCCCGAACATTTTGTGAAGAAAACATGAACTTTTTGTGTCGAACATAAAAAACTTAATTGTTACTTATCCATATCATAACATGATGTTACCTTCTATAATAAACTTTTTTGTCATATTTAACACGTATTCTCCCCATTTCTTTTCAAAATAGCCTATTTTTCACCTAAAAATTTCCTTATAAACCTTATTTCCACACCCGTTTTCTCTTCCCTGTCTTCCCCCTCCATTTCTTTGCTATTTTATTATTTTTTATATATCATAGGAACTAGCGCGTTTTATTCTATACATAATGGAATGAAAATATTTCGCAATAACTTCATAGCAGAAAGATGGTGAAAGAGATTGCAACGCTTTATTAAATGGTTAGCAGTCATTACGAGTCTTGATTTATTAATAGTTTTATTAGGAGGCGCCTTAGTTACAAAAACAGGCTCTGGCCAAGGATGCGGTAAATCATGGCCACTTTGTAACGGTGAATTTGTTCCATCTAATTTATCAATGGAAACTATTATTGAACTAAGTCATCGCCTTACATCAGGATCAGCAGGAATTCTTGTTACTCTCCTTTGTATTTTGTCCTGGAAATATTATAAACATGTGCGCGAAACAAAAACGTTAGCAATTTTATCCTTCGTATTTTTAGTTGCACAAGCATTAATGGGAGCCGCAGCGGTTGTTTGGGGGCAAATGCCAGCTGTACTTGCTATCCATTTCGGTATTTCCTTAATTTCATTTGCTTCTGTCATTTTATTAACGTGTCTTATCTTTGAAATTGACCAAAAATTTGATGCACGTTCACTTATTATGGACAAAAAAATGAAATTTCATATTTATGGTGTAACAATTTACAGTTATATTGTCGTCTACACAGGGGCTTTAGTACGTCACGAACGAGCTAGCTTAGCCTGTCCAGACTTTCCTTTATGTAGCAAAAATAGACCTATGCCAACTCAATTACATGAATGGGTTCAAATGGGACATAGAGTTGCAGCGATGTTAATTTTCGCTTGGATACTATACGCGATGATTCTCGCTATCCGCCATTACAAACAGCAGCCTGTCGTATACTGGGGATGGATCATCTCATTTATCCTTGTTACACTTCAAGCTATCGTAGGAATTTTAGTCGTATTTACAAATGCTAGTTTATCAATGGCATTATTACATTCCCTATTCATTTCTTGCTTGTTTGCTGTACTATGCTATTTAGTTATGTTAGGTACAAGAAGTAAAGTGAATGCAAAAGAAGCTGCATCAATTTCTAAACAAACAAAATAAATGAAAATACCTTGCCCGAATTGGCAAGGTATTTTTTCGTAATAAAAAAGAGCTGTGTTTCCACAACTCTTTTTTATTTTAGTGATCTAATTCAATGAGTAAGTCACCCGTTTGAATTGCATCTCCATCGCTAACATATACTTTTTTCACTTTACCATTAAACGGCGCTTGAACTGTCGTTTCCATTTTCATCGCTTCTGTAATTGCCATAGATTCGCCTTTTTTCACTTCATCGCCTTCTTTTACAACTACTTTAATAACCGTTCCTGGCATTGTTGCGCTAATGTGGTTTGGATTTTCACGGTTTCCTTTCACACGTTGTGCAACTGTCGCTTTCACACTTTCGTCTTTCACAACAATCTCACGTGGTTGACCGTTAAACTCCAAGTAAAGCACACGATTTCCATCCGGCTGAGGCTCTCCAATTGATACTAGTTTAACCATCAATGTTTTACCTTGTTCAATTTCCACATCGATTTCTTCACCAAGTCTCATACCATAGAAAAATGTCGGTGTATCAAGCACAGATACATTTCCATAAATCTCAGCAACTTTTTCGTAATCCATAAATACTTTTGGATATAATGCATATGCAACTACATCAAACATCGTCACTTCGCGTCCAAGTTTATGGAATAGCTCTTCTTTTAACGCGTCGAAATCTACTGGTTCTAATAATTCACCTGGTCTTACTGTTAATGGTTCTTTCCCTTTTAAAATAATTTCTTGTAACTTTTTCGGGAAACCACCATATGGTTGTCCTAAATCTCCAGAGAACATTTCAACAACAGATCCTGGGAAGTCCATAGAATGTCCACGCTCTAAAACATCTTGTTCTGTTAAGTGATTTTGAACCATGAATAATGCCATATCACCAACAACTTTAGATGATGGTGTTACTTTAACAATATCACCAAACATGTCATTCACACGGCGGTACATTACTTTCACTTCATCGAAACGATCGCCTAAGCCAACCGCTTTCGCTTGTTGTTGTAAATTACTATACTGTCCGCCTGGCATTTCGTGCATATATACCTCTGTATGAGGAGCATTCATACCACTTTCAAACGGTGCGTAGTATTTACGTACATCTTCCCAGTAATGAGATAATTTTTCTAATGAATCTATATTAACATCTGGCTGTCTTTCGTTTCCACCTAACGCATAGTATAGCGTGTTCGCACTTGGTTGTGACGTTTGACCAGCCATAGAACTTACTGCTACATCGACAATGTCAACACCTGCTTCAATTGCCTTCGTATACGTTAATATACCATTTCCACTCGTATCGTGTGTGTGCAGGTGAATCGGAATCGATACCGTCTCTTTTAATGCTGAAACTAAATCATATGCTGCATTTGGTTTTAGTAAGCCCGCCATATCTTTAATACCTAAAATGTGAGCTCCTGATGCTTCTAATTCTTTTGCTAAATTTTTATAGTAATTTAAATCATATTTACTACGCAGTGGATCATGAATATCCCCTGTGTAACACATCGTTGCTTCTGCAATTTTACCAGTATCTCGTACAGCATCAATCGCAACTCTCATACCTTCTACCCAGTTTAAGCTATCAAAAATACGGAACACATCAATTCCAGCTTGGGCAGAACACTCCACAAACTTTTGAATTAAATTATCCGGATAGTTTTTGTAACCAACCGCATTTGAAGAACGAAGTAACATTTGGAATAAAACATTTGGCATTTTTTCACGAAGATCTAGTAATCGTTCCCACGGATCTTCTTTTAAGAAACGATATGCAACATCAAACGTTGCACCGCCCCACATTTCTGCTGAGAATAAGTTCGGTAACATTCTCGCTGTCGGCTCTGCAATTTGGTGTAAATCTTTTGTGCGAATACGCGTTGCAAGTAATGACTGATGCGCATCACGGAATGTTGTATCCGTTAAAAGTACACGTTTTTGATCTTGTACCCATTTTACTAATCCGTCTGCTCCACGCTCATCCAAAATTTGTTTCGTTCCATTTTTGATTGGCTCTGAGTGTAATACATTCGGTATACGAGCATCTGGGAAAATTGGTTTCTCTTTTTTCCCTACTCCTGGGAAGCCATTTACTGTTACTGTCCCGATGTAATTTAACATTTTCGTTCCTCGGTCTTTACGTTTCGAGAACAAGAATAGTTCAGGTGACGCATCAATAAATGAAGTGTCATATTCCCCTGATAAGAAGTTTTTATGTTTTACTACATTCTCTAGGAATGGAATATTCGTTTTAATACCACGGATACGGAATTCTTTTAAGTTACGTTCCATTTTTGCAGCAGCTTGTTCAAAAGTAAGCGCCCATGTTGTAACTTTTACAAGTAAAGAATCATAGTACGGTGTAATAACAGCACCTTGGAAACTATTACCTGTATCAAGACGAACTCCAAAGCCACCACCTGATCGATATGCCATAATTTTTCCTGTATCCGGCATGAAATTATTTAGTGGATCCTCAGTCGTTACTCGAGATTGTATTGCAAATCCATGTACAACAACTTCCTCTTGCTTTGGAACACCCACCATTTTACTATGTAATGCATGTCCATCAGCTATTAAAATTTGTGATTGAACGATATCGACTCCTGTAATCATTTCTGTAATTGTATGTTCTACTTGAACACGCGGATTCACTTCAATGAAATAGAAATTATCATCTTTTACAAGAAATTCAACTGTTCCTGCGTTTAAATAATTTACATTTTTCGTTAATTTCACAGCAGCATCACAAATACGCTGACGCAAATCATCTGAAAGCGACACACTAGGTGCAATTTCTACTACTTTTTGATGACGACGTTGTACAGAACAGTCTCGCTCGTATAAATGAACAACATTGCCCTCTTCATCTGCTAAAATTTGAACTTCTATATGTTTAGGTTTTTCAACGAATTTTTCTACGTATACTTCATCATTACCAAAGGCTGCTTTTGCTTCTGACTTTGCTCGATTATACGATTCTCTTAATTCTTCACTAGTACGTACAATACGCATACCACGACCGCCCCCGCCAAGGGAAGCTTTAATAATAATCGGGTAATCATACTTTTCAGCAAATTTTTCGACTTCTTCTAATGAATCTACTGGCCCATCACTACCAGGAATAACTGGAATTTGTGCTAGCTGCGCTTGTGTTCTTGCTTTTACTTTATCTCCAAACATATCTAAATGCTTACTTTTTGGACCGATAAAGATAATTCCTTCTTCTTCACAACGTTTTGCGAATTGAATATTTTCTGACAAGAAACCATATCCAGGGTGGATTGCATCTACATGATTACTTTTCGCAATCTCAATAATGCCCTCAATATCTAGATAAGCATCAATTGGCTTTTTTCCTTCCCCAACTAAATAGGATTCATCGGCTTTATAACGATGATAAGAACCACTATCCTCTTTAGAATAGATTGCAACTGTTTTTAATCCCAGTTCCGAACAAGCTCGAAACACACGAATTGCAATCTCTCCACGGTTAGCTACCAATACTTTTTGAATACGTTGCAGCTTTGTCATGATTTTCCCCCTCTACTTTCCTACCACTCTAGAGATAAAATATATACACACCATAAAGAGCGTGAAGTTCTTCACTTTCTACATTATATTATACTTAGAAAGCTTCACTTTATTTTTATCCATCATACCTTATTTTTTAACAAATGATAAGTTTTCTGAGCAATTTGTCTCACAAAAATAGTATAGCATACCTCTTCCTTTTCTAACAACTTAATTGTATATCACATTAAATTAAATGTGATATATCTTTTGATATTAAAGTCAATTAATACATCACATTTAACTTGTCTTAAAAATAAAAAAACACATCGCGCTCTAAAGCACAATGTGTTTTTTATTTTACAACTACAAGACGTGGTCCATCTTGTTCTCTTTCTTTCATTATCGTATTTTGCTCTTTTTCTTGTCGTTTCACATAACTAGCAATATTCAACAATATACCCATCGCAATTAAATTAGCCAATAAAGAACTACCACCATAACTAATAAACGGTAAAGGTACGCCTGTAAGCGGGATTAATCCAGACATACCACCAACATTAACAAAAGTTTGTATGCCAATTAAACTTGCAATTCCGATTGCAATTAAACTACCAAATGGATCTTTACATTTTTGTGCTACCCTAAACGAACGAATAATAATAAGTAATAAACAGATTAAAATGATAGCTACACCTATAAAACCTAGTTCTTCAGATATAATTGCCATAATAAAATCCGTTTGCGGCTCTGGTAAGTAGCCATACTTTTGTATACTATTCCCTAATCCTCTACCATTTAACCCACCTGAGGCAATTCCAATAAATGAATTAACTAATTGGAATCCATCATTTTGAGGATCGTTAAACGGGTCAAGAAAAACTGAAAATCGGGCTTTTTGGTAATTATTCAATTTATAATTCCCAATAAAATACAATGCAGGAACCCATACGATAGATGTTAATATAAACCTTTTTATCCACAGGTTAACATTAACTCCTGAACAGAAGAACATAATTAACACTGTTCCACCTATTAATATGTCAGTCCCTAAGTCATTTTGTAATAAAATTAATACCATCGATCCACCCACCACAAATAAGGGGGGGATTATCCCTTGTAAAAAAGGGGTTTGCCTCTCTTGTTTCTTAGCAAAAAAACTTGCTAACGTAATAATTACTGCTATTTTTACAAACTCAGCTGGTTGTATACCTAGTATCCATCCTTTTGCACCATTGATTACCTTACCGAAAAGGAAGGCTGCTGTTAATAAGCCAATCCCCCCTAACCCCATAGCTGCAAGAACTATTTTCTTCCTCCAAAATTTGTAAGGTACTACAGCGACAATCACTAGCATTACCGTTCCAATAGCAAGAGAAACTAATTGTTTTTTAAAAAAGTGATCTGCCGGCCAGTTATATTTCGATGAAATCGCAACAATGGAACTAGAACTATATACCATTATAACTCCCAGCACACATAAGATAACAAGAGGAAGTAATAATGAATAATCCATTGATTTCCATACTCTTTTCATTTCATTTCCTCTCTCTGTTTCAATTTAATTATTGTTGTATTCCATATGTACATTGGTTCTTCCTGCTTTATTATACAAATAAAAAGCTCAAACTTTTTCAGTTTGAGCCCCCTTATTTGAACCCGTTATTGTTGTTTGTTTGTAAATGCTTCATGAAGTGCAGATAACTCACGTTCAAGCTCTCCTAACATTGCTTTCCCTTGTTCTTCTGCAATAAGACCAAGGCGAACTGCAAAATCGACTTCGCGGGATAGTCCAAACATTTGTGTGTCTAACACTTCTTCATATAATGGACATTGCGGCATTGTAAGATGGTCCATTTGCACCTTAATAAGTCTTAAAATCTTCTCCGCATCCGCTTGTAGAAGGGCTAGTGCCTTTTCCTGATGATTTGATACTGTCTCAGACGCCAAATTGATTCCCTCCGTTTCCGTCCTACTCTCTCCTATCTATTAATATTAGCGATAGTTTTAATAAATTGCAATAGAAACATTTTTTGTGACAATAGTGTCTAATACTATTATACTGAAAAGTGGGAGTATAACACAAATGGGGGAACAACAATGAGCGAAATTTTATTTATTAATGGAAAAGTTCGTTTTCCAATCACTATCGATCCAACCGTTTGGATCTTTGATGATCGAAAAGTAGATTTGACAACTTACTTTGATGAAACGAGAGAAAACACTTCAGAACTAGAAGCTTATTTAAAAAACACTTCGGAACATTGGGATCGCGAAATCCGTGATGGTGCTGCTTTCCCGCCGATACAACAAAGTGTAAAGAAATTTAAAAAAGAACAGCTAATTACTGGAACGTTTGGTATACCATTTCAACCTTTTCTTGCTAATGCCGAAATTTCAGATGACGCTACGCAAGTCGAGATCGAAACAGTAGATGATACAATAACGCTTCCATTAGAAACTGTCAAACATGCTATTCTTGGTTTTTCAAAAGAAGGAAAACCATTAAAAGAAGATGGACCTGTTCATTTATATTACAATGATGGATCTAATAGACAAAATCCAATCCGTAACATCCGCAAATTTACAATTATTTAAAGAAAAGGAGTGAGCTTTTGCTCACTCCTTTTTATAGTAAATCTGCGGCTAGTTGAGCTAAATTAGATCGCTCCCCTTTAACAAACTTTACATGACCACTAATACGTTGCTCTTTAAACTTCTCTACAACGTATGTTAAACCGTTATTATATTCATCCAAATACGGATGATCAATTTGCTGAGGATCTCCCATTAATACGATTTTACTTTTTTCTCCTACCCTCGTTAGTATCGTTTTCACTTCATGCTTCGTTAAATTTTGTGCTTCGTCAATTATAATGAATTGATCTGGAATACTTCTCCCGCGTATATACGTAAGAGCTTCTACTTCTATCGAACCCATTCCAGCTAAAATAGCATCTAACTCTCCTGGTTTTTTCGTATTAAATAAATACTCTAGATTATCAAAAATCGGTTGCATCCACGGTCTTAACTTTTCTTCTTTTTCTCCCGGTAAATAACCGATATCTTTCCCAACTGGAACAATTGGCCGTGCAACGAGTAGTTTTTTATATAACCCTAAATCTTCCGTTTGCATGAGCCCCGAAGCTAAAGCTAGTAATGTCTTTCCTGTACCAGCTTTCCCTGTTAGCGTAACTAGTGGAATATCTTCACGAAGCAACAATTCTAATCCCATAATTTGCTGCACATTTCGTGGTCGTATTCCCCATACTTGTTCATTGGGAAAAATAAGTTTCTTTACCTTCTTACCTAAATGATCCACAATACCTAGTGCTGAACTAGATCCACCTAACGCATCTTTCATTACTACAAACTGATTTGGATAAAAAGGATGATTTGCAATTTCGGATAAAGGCAATTCGCCTTTTTCATAAAAATAATCCAATTGTTCTTTTGATATATATCCTTCTAAAAATCCTGAATATATATTTTCCACTTCAATAACCCGATCACTTAAATAATCTTCCGCCTTTAAACCTATTGCATCTGCTTTTACCCTTACGAGCACGTCTTTACTTACTAAAATAACAGACTTCCCGTCCTCTTTTTCTTGTTCTTCTAAAGATAGATTTTTTGCTACAGCTAAAATTCGATTATCATTTGTTTTTTCTACAAAAATATCTTGTAGTTGGACAAACGAACGATGATTTAATTCAATACGAAATGTACCGCCGTTTTCTAGCGGAATACTTTCATGCAGTTTTCCTATTTCACGAAATTTGTCTATTAACTTAGATACATAACGAGCGTTTCGTCCTACTTCATCCATATAACGTTTTTTCGAATCAACCTCTTCTAATACAACTGCTGGAATCACTACTTCATTGGTTTCAAATGAAAAAATAGATAAAGGATCCTGCAAAAGTACATTCGTATCTAACACATAAATTTTATCCAACCTGTTACCCCCTGACTCCACTTTTAAATTTGTAGAACAAGGGTTTCATCCATAAAATATGGACGAACCATTGTTATAATTATATGTACCGTATAAACGAGGTAGAATCGAAATTTATAGCCATTAAACCTTTTATTTATTTTTTATTCATTTCTATTCAATATATTACTTTTAATTATAATTATTAACCTAAAATCACAATAAGTAATTACAAAAGTTAATAACTGACTTTCTTATTTATCACATTTATAATTCTTTCATTCCTGCTAACACTTGGTTATCGAGCTTTTTAGCTGCACGAAGATCATACGTTTTTTCATATGTTGGCTCAATTGCAAGTTTTGCACCATAAAACATAACATCACGTACTTCTTGTACATTTACTTCTATTACAGTTAATTTTAGAGGAATGTCTTCCATTCTATCAGTCAAAATTTCACCTACACCACTTATGGAAAATACGGATTCATTCGCCATTATAGTCAATACCACTCCAGTACTATGTCTTATATTTTCCACAATACGTGAACGTTGATCTACTGCAAATCGAATACTAGTTTTACTCACTGCATACACCCAAGAAATAGCACTTACGTTAGGAACTTGTTTTTCAAAATCTGTTGTTGCTACCATAACAATACACTCTTTACGTAACGTTTGTACTAAATCATCTGTTAATGTGGGCTCTACTACATTCGCCATATTTCCACCTCCAAATATACTTCATATATCCTTATCATAACCTATTTTTTGAATTGCGAAAATATTATTTTTTCCCACTATTATTCAAAAACATTACACTTCCATGATATACTTATACTGATAGAATTCGTATTGAGGTGACGAAATGAGAGTCAAATGTATGATTTGTGATAAAAAAGATATGTTAGATGATGAAAATCCTATGGCAAAAAAACTGCGTAATCGCCCTATTCATACATATATGTGCATGGAATGTTCGGAACGAATTGCTGAACGTACGATGGAACGTCATGCAAGTGGTAATTTCCGATTATATCGTGATAAAAAAGTCGAAGACGATTGGTAAAATATAAATAAGTCCTTTATCAATATTGATAAAGGACTTATTTATATTTTTCAGGTTCGCGATTCATTTGATCCAAAAAACAATCAATAGCTTCTAATGGAAACCTTGCAGATTTTCTTTCTCCATTTATTTCATATGTAACTAAATACATTTCCTCGTTCTTCTTAACTTCCACATTTCTCAATTTATGTTCTTCATATATCATATTTTGAAATAACAAATACGTTTCTTTTGCAGCACTATCATCCGGACGTGCTTCGGCAACTGTTTTAATTGTTAACCAATTATATAACGCATCTTGTACGGAACGCATAAAACTCCCCCCTCATCCTGCTTTTTGTTGTCTTGCTTGACGTAATCGCAACCTATAAATCCCAAGTACAATTGCTGCTACAACAAGCCCCTCTCCAACAGGTAAGAAAACTGCAAAGAAAGTTAACACTGTACACCCAATCGCTAACGATATATATATCACTATATTTTTTATTATAGATAGTTTTCTTGCAAAACCTAAATTATACACAAGTGCACTTAATATAATAATGACGCCATACAGTAACCACATCCCTAGCTCTGGATTTTCATCAACTTTACATAACTTCGCAAAAAACGACATTCTTTCTAACACCATTTATCCCCCTTCCTCATAAATCAAACCATTTTTCTTTATGTACTTAATACAAGAGTAACCTGTGAAAAAAATACTGTCCACAAAAAGAGTAAATATTCTAAAAAATAAACATAAAAAAACAGCTACCTTAATTAAAGGTAGCTGTTTTACTATTTTACGCTTCTACAGATTTCTTTTTCTTAGCAGCTCTTTCACGTTCGCTCTTATCAAGAATCTTTTTACGTAAACGAATTGATTCTGGAGTTACTTCACAGAACTCGTCATCGTTTAAGTACTCTAATGATTCTTCTAAAGTCATTAAGCGTGGTTTTTTCATTGTTGAAGTTTGATCTTTCGTCGCAGAACGAATGTTAGTTTGTTGTTTCATTTTCACAACGTTAACTGTTAAGTCATTCTCACGAGTGTGTTCTCCGACAATCATACCAGCATATACTTCTGTACCTGGTTCAACGAAGATTACACCACGATCTTCAACTTGCATAATACCGTATTGTGATGCTTTTCCTGTTTCAAGTGAAACTAGAACACCTTGACGACGTCCACCAACTTGTCCAGCGTGTACTGGTTGGTAGCAATCGAATGTATGGTTTAAAATACCGTAACCACGAGTTAATGTTAAGAATTCTGTTGTGTAACCAATTAAACCACGTGCTGGAACCATGAAAGTAAGGCGAACTTGACCGTTTCCGTTATTCACCATATCTAACATTTCACCTTTACGTGCACCCATAGATTCCATAATAGAACCAGTGTATTCTTCAGGTACATCGATTTGTACACGCTCTACAGGCTCACATCTTACGCCATCAACTTCTTTAATAATTACTTCTGGCTTAGATACTTGTAGTTCATAACCTTCACGACGCATGTTTTCAATTAAGATAGATAAATGTAGTTCCCCACGTCCAGATACGATCCATGCATCAGGAGACTCTGTATTATCTACACGTAAACTTACATCTGTTTCTAATTGTGAACGAAGACGCTCTTCAATTTTACGAGATGTAATGTATTTACCTTCACGACCTGCAAATGGACTGTTATTTACAAGGAACGTCATTTGTAGTGTTGGCTCATCAATACGTAATAATGGTAACGCATCTTGATGTTCAACTGGACATACTGTTTCACCAACGTTAATGTCTTCCATACCAGAAACAGCTACTAAGTCTCCAGCTTTTGCTTCTTCAATTTCTTGACGTTTTAATCCCATGTAACCAAATAATTTTGTTACGCGGAATTGTTTTACGCTTCCGTCTACTTTCATTAAAGCAACTTGTTGTCCAACCTTCATTGTACCGCGGAATACGCGTCCAACTCCAATACGTCCAACATAGTCGTTGTAATCAAGAAGTGCTACTTGGAATTGAAGTGGCTCTTCGCTGTTATCAATTGGTGCAGGAATATGTTCAATAATTGTATCAAATAATGATTTCATATTCTCTTCTTGATTTGCTGGGTTTGAATCTAAGCTTGCTGTTCCGTTCATTGCTGATGCAAATACAACTGGGAACTCTAATTGATCTTCGTTTGCACCAAGTTCGATGAATAAGTCGATTACTTCATCAACTACTTCATCAGGGCGAGCGAAGTCACGGTCAATTTTGTTTACTACTACGATTGGAGTTAAGTTTTGCTCAAGAGCTTTCTTTAAAACAAATCGTGTTTGTGGCATACAACCTTCATATGCATCAACAACAAGTAAAACACCATCAACCATTTTCATAATACGTTCTACTTCTCCACCGAAGTCAGCGTGACCTGGTGTATCTAAAATGTTAATTCTTTTATCTTCATAGTGAATCGCAGTATTTTTCGCTAAAATTGTAATACCGCGCTCTCTTTCTAGATCATTTGAATCCATTGCGCGCTCTTCAACGTGTTCGTTCGCACGGAAAGTCCCCGCTTGACGTAATAACTGGTCAACAAGTGTTGTTTTACCATGGTCAACGTGGGCAATAATTGCTATATTACGTAAATCTTGTCGTTTTTTCAACATGTCCAACTCCTAATGTCTTTTTAATCCTTCTCTATTATAAGAGCGAAGGGGATACAATAGCAATTAAAATAAAATCAAGAATGAAAATATAGTTGTATTCTTACTTTTGTGAAAGTAAAATGAGATTGGAGGGTGAAGAAATGGAACACATTCAATATCGCTTTTTGTTAACTGCAATTATCGGTGTTATTTTCTTAATTGGTATCGGCATTATGATTGCTGAAAATAGTCCAATCGGTATTATTATTTGCATTATCGGCACATTTGTTACAGTTGGATACGGTTTTGTAACAAAAAGAAAAATGCGTAAATCGCAATAACGTCAAAAAGTAAGAAGCCTGTATACAGCCTCTTACTTTTTTTGTTACTTGGATATAAAGTGAAACTTTAATCAGTGGGGTTTTTCTTCATCCCCCACTGATTATCAGCCCTCACCAATCGGGATAAACGATAACACTTCTTCATACACCCCTGGCTTCGCAACTAATACGCTACTCTTCTCTACGATAGAAAGTGGCACTCCGGAGAATGTTGTTACCTTGCCTCCAACTTCCTCTACAATTATCTGTCCCCCACCAAAGTCCCATGGTGATAATCTAGGCGTTACATATGCATCGATTCTTCCAGTTGCAACGTATACCATCTCTAATGCTGCACAGCCATATGATCTCGTACCTCTTGCTTTCTTAACAAGTGCCATCATACTTTCCATATTAAGCAATGGATTGTCGGTAAGCCATATCGCATTTAAAGCTACAATACCTTGCTCTACAGTACCTTTTTCTAATAAAGGTATCGGTACTTCATTACAAAATGCTCCAGCCCCTTTTAACGCATGATATAATTCATCATGAACTGGATCATAAATAAGTCCAATCTTTCCGATACCGTTCTCATAAATTCCAATTGAAATTGCAAAATTTCTTTTTTGGTGAACAAAGTTCATCGTGCCGTCAATTGGATCAATTAACCAAACAACCCCGTCAGAAGAAGTTACCTCGTCTCCATAGCCCTCTTCACCTAAAATTTGATGATGTGGGAATGTTTCTTTAATTTTCCCAATTAAAAACTGTTCTATTTCTCGGTCCATATTTGTTACTAAATCAGCTGCATTTGATTTTGTTTCTATAATAAGTGCTTTTTTCATTGATGCCATTAAATGCTCTCCCGCATCCCGAATCCACTGTTTGGCGTGTGCATCGATGTCTTTCCATACTTCTTGCATGTTTAAACACTCCGATCTATACTGTTCACAGAAAAAACGAACCCTTTATAAGGTTCGCACCAACTAATTTTTTATACATATACTATTATTACGCTTCTAAACGAATCATTTCAAGTCTTAACACTTCTAACTTTTGTACACACTCTTCTTTTTTCTGTTTATCATCTTCCATCATCGCATCATATAAAGTTGCTAATTCATAATCTAGCTCCAAACGTAGCACCGGTATTCTCTTTTCAGCATCTGTTCTCTTTAACGCATTAATCACCTGTCTCATATTATTTGCCTCCTCCCAATATTCGTCTGCCCTCGGACTAGAATTGATTCAATTTTCTGATTTTTTGTTTTATACTATACTATGTTGGATAAATCATCTATGCAACAAAATTATATTTTTTTATTTAAATTTTTTTGTGCTGTTTTTTTTATGAATAGTACAAGCTATGCTAAAATAAAAGCAAAATAGGAGTTGGAGGAACAATCATGACACTACAAACATTCAAATCAACTGATTTTGAGGTCTTTACAGTTGATGGTCTCGAAGAACGAATGAGTGCAATTAAAACGAACATTCATCCTAAGCTAGAAGCTTTAGGGGAACAGTTTGCAGCTTATTTATCCAAACAAACTGATGAGAACTTTTTTTATCATGTAGCAAAACACGCACGTCGCAAAGTCAATCCACCGAACGATACTTGGGTTGCTTTTTCAACAAATAAACGCGGATATAAAATGCTACCACATTTCCAAATTGGATTATGGGGTACTCATGCCTTCATATACTTTGGTTTAATCTATGAGTGTCCACAAAAAGTGGAGACGGCTCACGCCTTCTTAGAACATATAAATGATTTAAAAACAAATATTCCAAATGACTTCGTTTGGTCCATTGACCATACTAAACCAAGTGTAAAATTACATAAAACACTTGAAACAAATGATTTACAAAAGATGATTGAACGTCTAGCTACTGTAAAAAAAGCAGAATTATTAGTTGGTATTCATATATCACCAGAGGAGTTTTCAGCAATGACCAACGAACAATTCCTTGCTAAGATTGAATCTACGATGCAATCACTCCTTCCTTTATATGCACTTTGTAATCGATAGTAGAAAACGGACAATTTATATTGTCCGTTTTTAGTTGTTATCACATTATATCACTTCAGTTTTTATTTTTCAAAATATTTTTTTACATTTTCACAAGCTTTTCTTCTTCAATTTCTTTAGCCTTCTGAATCGCACGGTATATAGAATATCCACTTACTTCTTGAAACTCTTTATCAATTTTCTTTTCTTCTGCTTTCGATGGAACAATCTCTTTAAAACGACGATATAACCCCATTAATTCTTCTCTTATAATTCCTTTTTCATATGCTTTCTCAATCGCTTCATAAAACTTCACAATTGTAACCATTTCCTCATTTGACCAATCATAATCTAACGGATATTGATATTCCATTTTGCACCTCATTTATCATTTCTTCTTATTTCAATATGCTATCTTAAGTTTTTTTTTCCTCTTCACTATAGCCACTTTGCATTATACACTATTTATTCCTTATGAAGGAATTGTCTTCCTCTATAAGTTAATTGGAAATAACTATTTAACATACGCACTGTAAAAATATTTTTTTCTATACATCTATAATTATTGGTGATATAATGCTTTTGTTTTATAGAAAATAAAGTGAAGCTCCCATCTCAAAAAAGCTTTTGTGAATGGCAGAAAAACAAGTCTCATTCTAAAAAAGAACGTAACTTTTTTAGAACAAGATTATATAAAACAAACTCTAATAAATATTAAAAAAAGAAGGGGTGTATAGATTGTCCCAATACGAAACACCATTGTTTACCGCTTTAGTTGAGCACAGTAAGCGAAATCCAATTCAATTCCATATTCCAGGGCATAAAAAAGGACAGGGCATGGATCCTGAATTTCGCGAATTTATTGGGCATAATGCATTAGCAATTGATTTAATTAATATTGCGCCGCTCGATGATTTACATCATCCAAAAGGTATGATTAAAGAAGCACAGGATTTAGCAGCCGCTGCATTTGGTGCGGATCATACTTTCTTTTCTATTCAAGGTACAAGTGGCGCAATTATGACAATGGTGATGAGCGTTTGCGGTCCTGGTGACAAAATACTAGTACCACGAAACGTGCATAAATCAGTAATGTCAGCTATTATTTTCTCAGGTGCAAAACCTATTTTCATGCATCCTGAAATTGATCCAAAACTTGGTATTTCACATGGAATCACAATTCAATCTGTCAAAAAGGCACTTGAAGAGCACTCAGATGCGAAAGGCCTACTTGTTATTAACCCAACATACTTTGGCTTTGCTGCGGACTTAGAACAGATTGTACAATTAGCACATTCTTACGATATCCCTGTACTCGTTGATGAGGCTCATGGTGTTCATATTCATTTTCACGATGAACTGCCGATGTCAGCGATGCAAGCCGGTGCAGATATGGCAGCAACAAGTGTTCACAAATTAGGTGGGTCTTTAACGCAAAGTTCTATTCTTAATGTAAAAGAAGGCCTTGTGAACGTAAAACATGTTCAATCTATTATTAGCATGCTTACGACTACATCAACGTCTTACATCTTGTTAGCCTCCCTAGATGTCGCTAGAAAACGTCTTGCTACAGAAGGAACGGTACTCATAGAACAAACAATACAATTAGCGGAACAAGTTCGTGATGCTATAAATGATATCGAACATCTTTACTGTCCAGGGAAAGAAATGCTAGGTACGGATGCTACTTTTAACTATGATCCTACAAAGATAATTGTATCTGTAAAAGATTTAGGTATTACAGGCCATCAGGCTGAAGTATGGCTTAGAGAGCAATATAACATTGAAGTAGAGCTCTCAGATTTATACAACATACTATGTCTTGTCACTTTTGGGGATACAGAAAGTGAGACAAATACACTTATTGCAGCATTACAAGATTTATCAGCAACATTTAAAAATAAAGCTGATAAAGGTGTTCAAGTGCAAGTAGAAATTCCAGAAATACCTGTTTTAGCACTTTCTCCTCGAGATGCTTTTTATTCGGAAACAGAAGTCATCCCATTTGAAAATGCAGCAGGTCGTATTATAGCTGATTTCGTTATGGTTTATCCGCCAGGGATTCCAATCTTTACTCCGGGGGAAATTATTACACAAGATAACTTAGAGTATATTCGTAAAAACTTAGAAGCAGGTTTACCTGTACAAGGTCCTGAAGATATGACATTACAAACATTACGCGTGATTAAAGAGTACAAGCCTATCAGTTGATAGGCTTTTCTTTCACCCTTTTGGCCTTTTATCATACGATATTATGTAATGTAACGTATAGGTGGGGATACTATTATGATTGTAATAGGCCGTTCTATTGTACATCCTTATATCACAAATGAATATGAGCCATTTGCAAATGAGAAACAACAAATTTTATCTATCATGGCAGGAAATCAAGAAATCTATTCCTTCCGAACATCTGATGAACTCAGCTTTGATTTAAACTTGCGCGTTAATATTATTACTTCTGCATTAGAACTTTTTCAAAGTGGATTTCAGTTTCGCACATTTCAACAATCTTTTTGCAACCCTCAGTATTGGAAAAGAACGTCCCTTGGAGGATTCGAGCTCCTTCCAAACATACCCCCTTCCATTGCCATACAAGATATTTTCAAAAACGGAAAACTATATGGAACTGAATGTGCCACCGCAATGATTATTATTTTTTACAAAGCTTTACTATCATTGTATGACGAAGAAACCTTCAACCGTCTCTTTGCAAACCTTTTACTTTATACGTGGGACTACGATCAAGATTTAAAGCTCATAACAAAGACGGGTGGCGATCTTGTCCCAGGTGATCTCGTTTACTTTAAAAATCCACAAGTGAACCCAGCTACAATCGAGTGGCAAGGAGAAAATACAATCTATCTAGGAAATTTCTTTTTTTATGGGCATGGCGTAGGTGTAAAAACAAAAGAAGAAATTATATACGCGTTAAATGAACGACGAGTCCCTTACGCTTTTATTTCCGCTTTCTTAACCGATACTATTACCCGTATCGATAGCCGTCTTATGAGCTACCACGCTTCTCCTAGCACACCACAGACATCCATAGGATTTATTCCGATTAGAGATGATGCAATTGTTGCAACAGTTGGCAACACAACTACAGTTTATTAAAAAAAGCACCTACATATGTAGGCGCTTTTTTTATTTAAGCTTTTGAATGTTCTTTATGGTCACAGTCGCAATGAGATCCACATTTCCCGTATAGTACTGTTGATTTTTCATCTTCAAAATGTCCGATTGTTCCTTCACATACTTGGCATACGATTGTTCCCATTTTTCATTTCCCCCTGAGTTTTAATAGTAATCTATTTATTTATCATTAAGCTTTCGCATTATCCCTACTAGCACAGTCACAATTTGTTCCGCATTTTCCGTAAAGCACTGTCGTTTTTTCATCTTCAAAATGTCCGATTGTTCCTTCACATACTTGGCATACGATTGTTCCCATTTTTCATTTCCCCCTAAGTTTATGGTCCTAAAAACTTTCAGCTGTCCATTTCCTATCAATTATTGGGCTTTTGTATGCTCTATGTGATCACATCCGCAAGATCCACATTTCCCGTAAAGTACCGTTACTTTCTCATCCTCGAAGTGTGCAATTGTACCTTCACAATCTTGACATACGATTGTTCCCATTTTTCATTTCCCCCTAAGTTTATAATCCCAAAAACTTTTTTGTAACCGCTTAACTTTCTGTCTTTATTTTAATATGTTATACTTTTTGCGTCAATAGGTTTTTAGTATAACACATTAAATATTTTAATTTTAAATTAGTATGCGATATTCAAACAAAAAAACAGCCATATTTATACGTACGACTGTTTTACATTATTTATTCTTCGTATTCCGCATGCAAAGATGTAGATGGAACTAGAAATAAGAAGAACTGAGCTAACTCAGCTGCTTCCTCTTCTGAACCTAATTTGAACACTTCCTGCAAATGTTGAACATTCTCTACATCATCTCGTCCAAGTAAAGTAGACCTTCCTGTTTGCATGCAAACAATAAGTGGCTTTCCAAAAAACATATTTGTATAAATAACACCAAAATCATAACGAGTATCATGTGTCATAAACCCCAAAAATCGTACCTTCACACTTTCATGCTCATCATACAATTTTTCAAACATCGGTTTCCACCTTTCTACATCACCTTTCATTAGTATATTAAACAAAAAAAGGAATACTCCTTTTAATTGTCAAAAAATTCAGCAGGATGTAGAATGAGAGTATTCTACTAAGTTAGGGGGAACTTATATGCAACATGCCTTTATTACGCTTGTACCTAAATCCAACCAACAATCTGTTTCAATAGATGATATAAAACAACTTTTTCATTATTATAAAACAGTTACTTCCAAAACTGGTGTTCAAATTAATTACGCTTATACAAATACCGCTTTTCCGTATGAAATTTTAGATACATCAGCAACAACATTCAAACTACAATCTACTCACGATCGATATGACTCCATTTATGTTGGTGTCGGTATAGAAAAGGAACAAACTTATATTCAAGTTTCTTTACCACCTAATGCAACATTTGGTGATAAAGGAAAAGCAAATGAATTTTGCCGTTTTCTAGCGAAGAAATTAGAAGGAGAGTTAAAATTATTTAATGGAAGAACAATGTATTTCTATAAACGTTAATTTAAAAAATAGAAAATATAATTAAGAAAAGTATGCAATTTGAACACGTAAGGAATAATGCCTGCTTTCTAATTTGCAATACAAAATATGCGATCACATATGCTAAATAAAGAAATACAAAAAATAGAATAACTTTATAATGCAACTTATCACCATTTGACAATGATAATACAACGGAAAAACCACTCCATAATAAAAAATGATAAAATATAACATGTAATATTCTCATGGAACCTTCTCCTTTGACATGCTCTATTTTATTACTATATGGGATTAAGTTTGAATCAATTACATATTACACGAAAGCATATATATGGCTTTTGGATTTATATATGTTCTAACAATTCAATTAAATTATTATATATTCATTCGACAAGTACGTATAAAGACCTTGCAAGCCACTTTTATTATAAAATAAAAAATAGCCCATCTCTTTAAATAAGAGATGGGCTATTTTCATTACTTAAATTATTTTACAATGTGAATTGGCATTCCAAGAGCAACTTCAGCTGCTTCCATTGTGATTTCACCTAATGTTGGGTGAGCGTGGATTGTTTGAGCGATATCTTCTGCTGTCATTCCAGCTTCGATAGCTAAACCAATCTCAGAAATAATATCAGAAGCGCCTGCACCTGCAACTTGAGCACCTACAAGAAGACCATCTTCTTTACGTGTTACAAGTTGTAAGAAACCGTCAGTGCTGTTTAATGATAATGCACGACCGTTAGCAGCGAATGGGAACTTAGATACAGTTACAGTCATTCCAGCTTCTTCAGCTTGTTTCTTAGTGTAACCAACAGATGCTAATTCTGGATCAGTGAAGCATACTGCAGGAATTCCGATGTAATCGATAGCTGACGCATGGCCACTAATTGCTTCTACAGCTACTTTACCTTCGTAAGAAGCTTTGTGAGCTAATGGTGGTCCAGGAACGATATCACCGATTGCATAGATGTTTGGTACATTTGTACGACATTGCTCATCGATTTCGATGATGCCGCGGTCAGTCATTTTAACTCCAACTTGCTCAAGACCGATTTCTTGAGTGTTTGGACGACGACCTACAGTTACTAATACGTAATCTGCTTCTACAGTTTGGATTTCACCTTTAACTTCGAAGCTAACTTTTACGCCAGTTTCTGTTTCTTCAACGCCTTTAGCCATAGCTTTTGTATGGATTGTTACGTTACCTTTTTTCTGTAGAGCACGTTTAACAACAGAGCTCATAGCTTTTTCGAAACCAGCTAAGATTTCGTCGCCAGCTTCTACTACAGTAACTTCTGTACCGAAGTTAGCATATGCAGTACCTAATTCCATACCGATGTAACCGCCGCCGATTACAACAAGTTTTTTGGGAATTTCAGGTAAGCTTAAAGCACCTGTAGAGTTGATAACACGTTTAGAGTATTTGAATCCTGGAATTTCGATTGGTGTAGAACCAGTTGCAAGAACAGCATTTTTAAACGTATAAGTTTGAGCTGCATCTTCAGTCATTACGCGTAATGTGTTAGCATCTACGAAGTAAGCTTCACCGCGAATGATTTCAACTTTGTTACCTTTAAGAAGGCCTTCAACACCGCCAGTTAATTTCTTAACTACGCCGTTTTTCCATTCTTGAACTTTTGTAAAGTCAACTTTTACGTTCTCTGCAGTGATACCCATGTCATCAGAATGCATTGCATTCTCATAACGATGACCTGCATTGATTAACGCTTTTGAAGGAATACATCCAACGTTTAAGCATACGCCACCAAGGTTAGCTTTTTCAATGATCGCTACCTTTTGACCTAATTGTGCTGCACGAATTGCCGCAACGTATCCACCAGGACCTGCACCAACAACGACTGTATCTAATTCAATTGGGAAATCTCCTACTACCATTGTTATTACGCCTCCATTACTAATAATTGTGGGTCATTCAATAGACGTTTAATTTGGTTTAATGCTTTTTGAGCAGTTGCGCCGTCAATTAAACGATGGTCAAAGCTTAGAGATAATGCTAATACTGGAGCTGCAACGATCTCACCGTTTTTCACAACTGGTTTCTCAGCGATACGGCCGATACCAAGGATTGCTACTTCTGGGTGATTGATAACTGGAGTGAACCATTGTCCACCTGCAGAACCAATGTTTGTAATTGTGCAAGAAGCGCCTTTCATTTCAGCAGGAGCTAAACGACCTTCACGTGCTTTACCAGCAAGATCATTGATCTCGTTAGAAATTGTGAAGATAGACTTGCGATCTGTATCTTTAACAACTGGTACTAATAGACCTTTGTCTGTATCAGCTGCGATACCGATGTTGAAGTAATGTTTATGAACTACTTCTTGAGAAGCATCATCTAAAGAAGTGTTTAACATTGGATATTCACGTAATGCAGATGTTAAAGCTTTAACAACGTATGGAAGGTAAGTTAATTTAATACCTTTGTCAGCTGCAACAGCTTTGAACTTCTTACGGTGAGCAACAAGTTCAGTTACATCTACTTCATCCATTAATGTTACGTGAGGAGCTGTATGTTTAGAGTTAACCATTGCTTTCGCAATTGCTTTACGGATACCACTCATTTTCTCACGAGTTTCTGGATATTCACCAGCTGGGATTGGTTGTGCTTTTGGTGCTTCTTCTTTCGCTGCTGCTGGAGTAGCTTCTACTGCTGCTGGAGCCTCAGTTGCTGCTACCGCTTGTCCACCATTTGCAAATGCATCGATGTCAGCTTTTACGATACGACCGTTCTTACCAGAACCAGCTACTTTATGAATGTCTACGCCGTTTTCACGAGCATATTTACGAACAGATGGCATAGCGATTACGCGCTCATTTACTACTTCTGCAGTTGCTGCTGGAGTAGCTTCAGCTTTAGGAGCTTCGTCTTTTGCTTCTTCAGCTTTAGGAGCTTCGTCATGATCGTCGCCTTTAAATTTAAGGTTTTCGTATCCAGGAGCATCAAATTTAATTAATGTATCTCCAACTACTGCAACCGTACCTTCTTCTACAAGTACTTCAAGTACTTTACCTTTAACAGGAGAAGGAATTTCTACTACTGCTTTATCATTTTGTACTTCAAGAAGTACGTCGTCTTCGTTTACTTCGTCGCCTGGTTTAATAAACCATTTTACGATTTCACCTTCGTGGATACCTTCACCGATATCTGGTAGTTTAAATTCAAATGCCACGGAATTCAGCCCCCTGATTCATTTCTTTATTATGGAATATGGCAAAAGAAATCAGCATGTGCTGATTTCTTTTGCACATGAATAAGTAAAAATTAGAAGTTCATTACTTTGTTAACAGCTTCAACAATATCTTTGTGGTTTGGTAACCATACGCTCTCAGCTTGAGAGAATGGGAATACTGTATCAGCAGCTGCAACACGTACAACTGGAGCTTCTAAGTTTAAAATTGCACGGTCGTTAATTTCCGCTACAACGTTAGCTGCAATACCAGCTTGTTTTTGAGCTTCTTGAACTACAACTACGCGGCCTGTTTTTTCAACAGAAGCGATGATTGTTTCGATATCTAATGGTTGAACTGTACGTAAGTCAACAACTTCTAAAGAGATACCTTCTTTTTCAAGTTCTTCAGCAGCTTTTAATGCAGCGTGAACCATAGCACCGTAAGCGATAACAGATACATCTGTACCTTCACGTTTGATGTCAGCTTTGCCTAAATCAATTGTGTATTCGCCTTCTGGTACATCTTGACGGAATGAACGGTACAATTTCATATGCTCTAAGTAGATAACTGGATCGTTGTCACGAATCGCAGAGATTAAAAGACCTTTTGCATCGTATGGAGTAGATGGAATAACAACTTTTAGACCAGGTTGTTGAGCCACTAAACCTTCTAAGCTATCAGCATGTAGTTCAGGAGTATGAACACCACCACCGAATGGAGAACGAACTGTTACTGGAGCAGTCCAACGTCCACCAGAACGGTAACGCATACGAGCTAATTGACCAGAAATTGAATCCATTACTTCATAAACGAAACCGAAGAATTGGATTTCTGGAACTGGACGGAATCCTTCAAGTGCAAGTCCAACTGCAAGTCCACCAATACCAGACTCTGCAAGTGGAGTATCCATTACACGGTCTTCACCGAATTCAGCTTGTAAACCTTCAGTAGCACGGAATACACCGCCGTTTACACCAACGTCTTCACCAAACACAAGTACGTTAGGGTCATTTTTCATTTCAACGCGTAAAGCATCAGTGATTGCTTGAATCATTGTCATTTGAGCCATGGCTTACTTCGACTCCTTTTCTTTGTAAATTTCATATTGTTCAGCTAAGTTGTAAGGCATTTTTTCGTACATGATTTCCATTAAATCAGTAACTTTTTGTTTTGGAGCTTGGTCAGCCTTAGCAATTGCTTGTTTGATATCTTCTTTTGCTTCTTCGATTACTTTCTCTTCAACTTCTTGTGACCATAGGCCTTTGTTTTCTAAGAATGCACGGAAGCGTACGATTGGATCTTTTTGTTCCCATTCGTTCTCGATATCTTTTGTACGGTAACGAGTTGGATCATCACCAGCCATTGTATGTGGACCGTAACGGAATGTTAAAGTCTCGATTAAAGTAGGACCTTCGCCATTTACTGCACGCTCACGAGCGAAAGCAGTTGCTGCGTATACAGCTAATGGATCCATACCGTCTACTTGAATTCCGTAAATACCTGCTGCTACTGCTTTTTGTGCTACAGTTTTAGCTGCAGATTGCTTTTCTACTGGAGTAGAGATTGCATAACGGTTGTTTTGTACAACGAAGATTGCTGGAGCTTTGAATGCGCCCGCAAAGTTCATACCTTCATAGAAGTCACCTTGTGAAGCACCACCGTCACCAGTGTAAGTAATTGCAACAGATTTTTTACCACGTAATTTCATACCTAACGCAACACCAGCAGTTTGGATGATTTGCGCACCGATGATGATTTGTGGAGCAAGTGCATTTACGTTCTCAGGCATTTGGTTACCCATGAAATGTCCACGAGAGAATAAGAATGCTTGGTATAATGGTAAACCGTGCCATACTAATTGTGGCACATCACGATATCCTGGTAAGATGAAATCTTCTGCTTCAAGTGCGAAATGACTTGCTAATTGAGAAGCCTCTTGTCCAGCTGTTGGTGCGTAGAAACCTAAACGTCCTTGACGGTTTAAAGAAATAGAACGTTGATCTAGTACGCGAGTATACACCATACGGCGCATTAATTCTTTTAATTGATCATCAGATAATTCAGGCATAGCTGCTTCATTCACAACTTCGCCTTTTTCATTTAAAATTTGTAATGTTTCAAATTGAGCTGCGATAGCTTTCATTTGCTCATCAACATTAAATAGGGTCTTTTTTGTTTTAGTACCCATTCCGTTCACCTCTTCCTCTCTTGAACCATATTCTGAAACGCTTTCACTATCTATTAGCTAGATGGAAACCGCAACAATGTAAACCAACAAATTTATTTGTCGGTTGAGAATAATTTTGTGTACCTAACAATCTGTACTAATGTTTTTTCAGAAACATATTAATACAATCTTGATCACGTTTTTTAGTTTACAACTATTCTAATTACGATGTCAATTACTTTGAATACGTTTTTTTATAAATAATCTGCAGGTTTCTCCTACACAAACGTGTTTTTATTTTTCACATCTGTATTAGTAAGCATTAACCTACTGTTATATTATTCCCTTTTTAACTTGTTTTTTCTCTTAGAATAATATGTAAACGATTTAATTCCCTTTAGTTTTTCTCTCTTCTTAGCAAAAATATACAAACTCTTCTTCCTTTTATAGGTAATTACCCATACATTTCTACTCTTCCCTCCATACATTATAGTAACCGCAGTATTAGCGGGAAATGATAAAGGAGGTCATCTCATGTACGGATATTCATATTGCTATCCAACTTGTTCATATCCTTCCTACGGTTATGGCGGTTCTTGTGGTGGGTCTGGACGCGGCTTCGCCTTAATCGTTGTGTTGTTTATTCTTTTAATTATCGTTGGTGCTGCTTGCATTCGCTAATGTAAAAATGAAACAACTATGGAAAGAAAGAGACGGCTCTGCCGTCTCTTTCTTTTTATTCCTACATAACCGATCCATCTTTCCCTTACTTGCCGATGACTTTTTCCATCTCCTTTGGTAGACTAAAAGGGAAAGGAGAGATTACATATGCTTACAATGAAAGATGTAATTCGCGAAGGAGATCCTATTTTGCGAAACGTTGCAGAAGAGGTAGTACTACCAGCGAGCGAAGAAGATACAAATACTCTTAAAGAAATGATTGAATTTGTAATAAATAGCCAAGATCCTGAAATGGCTGAAAAATATAGTTTACGCCCTGGAATCGGATTAGCGGCTCCGCAAATCGGTATTTCAAAAAGAATGATTGCGGTTCATGTAACAGATACGGACGGTACGTTATATAGTCATGCATTATTCAATCCAAAAATCATTAGCCATTCTGTTGAACGTACATATTTACAAAGTGGTGAAGGCTGTCTATCAGTAGACCGTGAAGTACCTGGTTATGTCCCTCGTTATACAAGAATTACAGTGAAAGCAACTTCTATTAACGGCGAAGAAGTAAAATTACGTTTAAAAGGGTTACCAGCAATTGTATTTCAACATGAAATTGACCATTTAAATGGTGTTATGTTCTATGACCATATTAATAAAGAAAATCCATTTGCCGCTCCTGACGATTCAAAACCTCTGGAGCGATAGTAAAAAAGGCGGAATATACTCTTCCGCCTTTTTACTATATGAAATAGATTCCATATTCACTTATAGCAATCCAGCCCATTTTAAACCGTGATATATACCGTCTTCACTAACATCCTTTGTCACATGATTCGCAAGTTTTTTCAAGTCTTCATGCCCATTCCCCATCACAATACCTGTCCCAACTGCTTCAATCATTTCTAAATCATTTAAGCCATCCCCAAATGCATACACTTGTCCACGGTTAAATCCTAGCTTTTCAATGAATTTCTCAATCCCTTTTGCCTTAGAACCACCATTTGGAATAATATCCATTGAATACGCATGCCAGCGAATAAAATGAAAGTCTGGGTACTGATTTATAAACTTTTCTTCTTCATTTACTTCACAGAAAAGAAGTGTTTGATAAATATTACGCTTCTCATAAAAATCAGGTTCATATGCCGGATGCTCAAAATGTAAACTTCCAAAACCTTCTTTCACATAATCATGATATTCCACTGATGCTCTCATTTGTTGATGATCAAGATATACAAGTGGATATCCTTCTTGTTTTGCAAACTGAGTAAACTTATGTAGAGCAGCTGGATGTAATGGGTTATTAAATACTACCTCATCTTCAAATACAACGTACTGTCCATTAAAGCTAACATAATTGTGGATATTAAGTTCCTTACGAATATCTTCGAACATAAATGGCGCACGTCCTGTCGCAATTGCTACATGCACGCCTTTTTCTTGTAACTGCCTTACTGCGTCTCGCGTAGATTGCGGAATCTTCTTATCATGATCTAATAATGTTCCATCAATATCAAAAAAGACAATTTTATCATTCATTTGTCAAAATCCTTTCTGTTACTCTATATTCCTATTTTGATTATCGCTTTTCAAATGCTAAAAAAAAGTATAACATATTAAACATCTGTGAAGAAAGCGTTCACTTTCTGACCTTATTTATGAAACCTGCATATATATATTAGTAAAAAATGTGGATACTTGTTCGTATGAATTTTCTTTTCTATTCTTTCTCATACTATAGCTATAACTAACGGCTACTAATCGTTACTATAGAATAACTTTCTCTGTATGAGAAAAGACAAGATTCAACATTCACTTTTGTCCTCTTTCTTATATCAGAGACGGCGTTTTCACTAGTAATATGCATGTTTAAAATAAGGAAAGGAAGGAGTAATCATGCTGAAGAAGCTGAAGAAAAAGCTGAAGCGTTATTTAAAAGATCTAGTCCGTAAAAAGACGATCGCTTAAATTGTGCCCATTTCGGGCTTTTTCTTCATTCTCATTCGAAAAAACATGAAAATCGTGACTGTTTGCTTTATAATAAGTAACAGATAATGCAAAACATAGACAAGGAGAGGTTTTCCAAATGATTTTTAAAGTATTTTATCAAGAAAAAATGACTGAGGTTCCAGTACGTGAAAATACAAAAGTTTTATATTTAGAGGCTACGTCTGAAAAGGATGTTCGTACAAAATTAAATAAGTTCGCATATAATATCGAATTCGTTCAGTCTGTGACTGGCAATCATCTTGAATATGAAAAAGAAAACGCTGATTTAACATTAGCGGAAATCGTATAGTCATATGAAATTTCTAAAGAATGATCAAGCAGCCGTTTTTGCTTTAGGTGGTCTTGGTGAAATCGGTAAAAATACATATGCTGTTCAATTTCAAGATGAAATTATTATAATTGACGCTGGAATTAAGTTTCCAGAAGACGAACTCCTCGGAATCGATTATGTAATACCAGATTACACTTATTTTGTGCGAAACGAAGATAAAATTAAAGGGCTATTCATTACACATGGTCACGAAGATCATATCGGTGGAATTCCTTACTTATTACGTCAAGTAAACATTCCGATTTATGGCGGAAAATTAGCAATTGCACTAATTAAAAACAAATTAGAAGAGCACGGATTACTTCGTAAAGCCAAGCTTTATGAAATTCAAGAAGATGATGTTATTAAATTTAAAAAGACATCAGTTTCCTTCTTCCGTACAACTCACAGTATCCCAGATTCATACGGAGTTGTTGTGAAAACACCTCAAGGACAAGTGGTTCATACTGGAGATTTCAAATTTGACTTCACACCGGTTGGTGAACCAGCGGACTTAACAAAAATGGCTGAAATAGGAAAAGACGGTGTACTTTGTCTCTTATCTGACAGTACAAACAGTGAAGTTCCAAACTTTACAATGTCTGAGCGCCGTGTTGGTGATAGTATTCAAGATATTTTCCGCAAAGTAGAGGGTCGTATTATCTTCGCAACCTTTGCATCAAATATCCATCGCTTGCAACAAGTCGTTGAAGCGGCTGTTGAAAACAATCGTAAAGTGGCTGTATTTGGCCGAAGTATGGAGGCAGCGATTGAAATCGGACAAAACCTCGGTTATATTCGCTGTCCGAAAGATACATTCATAGATGCATCTCAATTAAATCGTCTACCGGCTAATAAAGTTGTTATTTTATGTACAGGTAGTCAAGGGGAGCCAATGGCAGCACTTTCACGTATTGCTAATGGTACCCATCGTCAAATTCAAATTATTCCTGGCGACACAGTTGTGTTCTCTTCTTCACCAATCCCTGGTAATACAATTAGTGTAAGCCGTACAATTAATATGTTGTACCGTGCTGGTGCCGATGTAATCCACGGAAAACTGTCAAACATTCATACGAGTGGACACGGTGGACAAGAAGAACAAAAACTAATGCTTCGTCTAATTAAACCGAAGTATTTCATGCCAATTCATGGTGAATATCGTATGCAACGTATGCATATGAAATTAGCAAATGATTGTGGTATTCCAGAAGAAAACTGTTTCATTATGGATAATGGTGATGTTCTTGCCTTACGTTCAGATGAAGCAAGTGTAGCTGGTAAAATACCATCTGGATCTGTTTATATTGACGGAAATGGTATTGGAGATATCGGTAATATCGTATTACGCGATCGTCGTATCCTTTCTGAAGAAGGACTTGTCATTGTCGTTGTAAGCATTGATATGAAAGAATTTAAAGTTGCAGCAGGGCCTGATATTATCTCACGTGGTTTCGTTTATATGCGCGAAAGTAGTGATTTAATTAATGATGCTCAAACATTAATTACAACTCATTTAGAAAAAGTAATGGAACGTAAAACAACACAATGGTCTGAAATTAAAAATGAAATTACAGATACATTAGCACCATTCCTATATGAGAAAACGAAACGTCGCCCAATGATTTTACCAATCATTATGGAGATATAAGAAAAAGGACAATACCTTTATGGTATTGTCCTTTTCTCTTATCTTAAAAAGTGCTTGAAACGATCTACTTCATCGTCATGACCAATTACAATTAATATATCTCCCGCTTGAATGTTTTCCGTAGCTCGAGGGGATACAATAACTTCTTTACCACGTTTAATCGCTACAATATTCAATCCAAACTTCGCACGAATATCTAATTCGATTAAAGAATGACCATCAATTTTTTTATTTGCAATAATCTCTACAATGCTATGCTCATCTGAAAGCTCAAGATAGTCTAACACATTACTTGATGCAATATTATTTGCAATCCTTTTTCCCATATCACGCTCTGGGTGCACAATGTGATCTGCTCCTATTTTACTTAATACTTTTTCATGGTAATCATTTTGAGCTTTTACAGTAATATTTTTTACACCTAACTCTTTCAGAATTAACGTTGTTAAAATACTTGAATTTAAATTGTCCCCAATCGCAACGACTACATGATCAAAATTACGAATACCAAGACTTTTTAATACCATCTCATCTGTTGAATCTGCAATTACAGCATGTGAAGCTATATTTGCAAACTCATTAATTTTATCCTCATCTGAGTCAATTGCCATTACTTCCATACCTAATTGAGCAAGTTCCCGACAAATACTTCCACCAAAACGCCCAAGCCCAATGACAGCAAATTCTTTCTCTTTTTCACCCACAGGAATTCCTCCAATAACATCGAATACTATGTATTTTTATTGTAACATACTTTAGATTTGCTACAAAAACCTGTATATCATTCTTATTTTTGTTTTTGCATATAAAAATACTGTTGTAAATAAAATGCGATACTGAAAATTAACATACCAAATACAAATATGTTTCCAAATGAACTAAACGTTTCAAAAACGAATAATAACGTTTCTTGTCCGAAGAAAGCAAATAATAGTTGTGTAAATGCGAATAGCAATGCCAATATATAATGGTGTTGATGGAATAAATAATGCGTTGCACCTAAAAAAGCGATAAACGAAAGAATGAAAATCCACCAATTTTCTAAAAACAGTTGCCAATTCGTAAATTGATACCCATTTACTAATATCGCAATAATTGCTATAACCGCCATCGTTGGCACACTCCATAACAATGCACGCCCTCTAAAGAAATGCGTACCTTTTACATCCCCCTTTTCATTTGCAATGTATGTTAGCACGACAGTACTTATATACAACACAGAGAGAATTGTTAAAACAATTATGAGCCAAAAATGCAACTGATAATATTCATGTTCTATATTCGTCACGATAGCAGCTAGCATACACGGTATTAGCATTCCCGTCCAACCATCTACTTTTCTCTCATTCCAAAATACCGTATTACCAATACGAATTCCTAATAGCATAAAAATAATGATACCTAGTACAAATAATGTAGTCTTATTTCCTACTAAGCTCGTTGAAAAAGCAATTAATCCAATAAATAAAAAAAGAACAAACCCATTCATAATTTCTAGTACAGGTGATAAATACCTTTTCACCCAGTTGTATGTCTCTTCATATTCATTATTATTCGCTAAACGGTAGGCATAAAAACTTATTCCAAAATAAACCGCCGCAATAATAACATATGTATATAAAACAAAACATAAAATCGCACTGCTAATCTGCACGTAATTCCCCACCCTTTTTTCTACGTTTCACCTTGATTTTACACACTTTCCACACGAATTGTAAACATATATAAGCTAGTTAACTAATCATCTTCTCAATAAGCGATAATGAATAATGAGCAGCGGCTCAAAACCACTGCTCATTATTTTATCCATTTGTATGCCGATGTGTATTCAAAACAAATATAAAAGATGTTTTCACCTTGGAACTAACAAATACCCACCAAGTTGGCGAGCAAATTTACTTTCTAGTTCCCTTCCACTTTACATATTGATCTAAAAATACGATAGCTTTCTCAATAGCCTCTTCATCTGGCTTTAATTTTGCATGATGTAAACCATATTCTGAATTTACCCCAAGCCAAAACATAAATCCAGGAATCTCTTGAAGCATATAACCAAAATCTTCACCTGTCATTGCCTCAGTACACGTAATTACTTTCATATCAGTTTGTTCACTTACAAATTGCATAAACTCTCTCGTTAATGCTTCATGGTTGTATACTTGGTGATACATCGCTCCGTAGTCAATAACCGCTTCACATTGGAAGGAAGCTTCTATACCTGCAACAATTGCCTCAATCCTACTTTTCACACGACTCATTGATTCCACTGATAACGTTCGAATCGTTCCTTCTAACCGAGACTTTTCTGCTATGATATTTTGAACTGTACCGCCTGTTATTTTTCCGATTGTAATTACTGCACTATCAAGTGGGTTTACATTACGACTAATAACAGACTGAAGCTGTGTAACAAGGTGACTAGCTGCGACAATCATATCATTTGCAGTATGAGGATAAGCTGCATGTCCACCTTTCCCCTTTAAATCAACATATAACTCTGATGTATTTGCAAATAATAGCCCCTCTTTTGTAGCAATTGTCCCTACAGGGTATTCAGGTGCAATATGAAGGCCGAGAATAATATTCGGCTTCCATTCTTTTAACTCTTCACTCTCTAACATAGGAAGAGCCCCTCCAGGCCCTTCTTCAGCTGGTTGGAATAGAAATACAAGGTCATCATCTATTCTTTCTGTTACAGCTGCTGTTAGAAGGCCTAAACCGATTGTCGTATGTAAGTCATGTCCACATGCATGCATCATTCCTTCATGAACAGAAGCGAACTCATATCCAGTTTCCTCTGTAATTGGTAAACCGTCTATATCTGCGCGATAACCTATAACTTTTTCTGGATTCCTTCCCTTTACTTTAACAATAACACCCGTTCTCCACACTTTCACTTCCACATGTTCATTCGAAAGCGTTCCTATGTAATCTAAAATATACTGTTGTGTTTTCCACTCTTTAAATCCAATTTCCGGTATTTTATGTAAGTCTCTACGAATTTGAACGAATTTGCTTACTACCATTTTTGCACCTCTATCTATAAAAAGCGTAAGAGCCTGTTTATGCTCTTACGCTTTTTTGTTTTTATTTCTCTGGGTTTAATTGACGAAGCTCTTGTTTAATTTCAGTTTTTGCTTTTGTCTTCTCATCAATCTCTTTAATTACACGTGCTGGAGTACCTGCTACAACTGTATATGGAGGTACATCTTCTGTTACAACAGCTCCTGCTGCTACAACTGCACCTTTACCTACTGTAACTCCCTCTAACACAACTACGTTAGCACCAATAACAACATCGTCTTCAACGATAACTGGTTTTGCTGAAGGTGGCTCAATAACACCTGCAAGTACTGCGCCTGCACCTACGTGACAGTTCTTACCAACAGTTGCACGTCCACCAAGTACCGCGTTCATGTCGATCATAGACCCTTCACCAATTACAGCACCGATATTAATTGTTGCATTCATCATAATAACAGCGTTGTCGCCGATTTCAACGTGGTCACGAATAATCGCACCTGGCTCAATACGAGCTTTAATACCTTTTAAATCAAGCATTGGAATTGCAGAATTACGACGGTCATTTTCAACAACGTAATCAACAATGTACTTGCTATTTTCATCTAGAATTGTCTTAATTTCAGACCATTCTCCAAATAATACACCAGACTTTTTATTTACAAATGCTTGTACCGTTTCAGGGAATGTTACTTCTTTTAAATCCCCTTTTATGTATACCTTTACAGGAGTTTTCTTTTCACTTTTTTGAATAAACGAAATAATTTCGTTAGCGTCCATCATTTTCATTCTTGTTGCCTCCTAAATCCATTTATAATGTTACTCTACCAAACGATAGGGCGAGTAGCAAGATAATAATCCTATTTTTCCATTTGAATTTCTTCTATAATTTCTAAAAATGCTTGTACTTGCTTCAATTGTCTAGCTGATTCACTCGTCAATAACCATGTTTCTCTCGTTAATTGGACAGGTGTTTTATACATATTTTCCTGTACTTCTTTTAAAACAGTAGAAGGTAAAAGAGCATAACCTATACCATTTAAAACGAGTTGTTTGCAAGTCTCAATTTGATCAACGACAATTGTTCTCTTAGGTGGATTAGAAAATAAACCATACCACCAATTTTGTATCTGTCCATAATAAGTCGAATCACTTTTAAATTGAATAAATGGTCTATTTGTTTCTTTTAACATCGAAATATCTTTTATTTCTTTATCCACTAAATAAAGTTCATCTTCAAATAATTGTTGCTTCTGGCCTTTATATTCTTGTGTTCCTCTCAATATAGCAACATGCACGTCTCCTTCATAAAATTGCTTTTGCACCTCACTACTCCAGCCAGTAAACAGCGATATTTTTACAGAAGGATATTTATGTACAAACTTCTTCAAAACAGGAGGAAGCCAATATTGACCAATAACTGATGCGACAGCTATTTTTAACGTCCCATGAGTTTCTGTTCTAAAAACAGCTAGTTCACTTTTAATATCCTCTTCCCTTTGTAGCATTTCTTTTGCGTAATTTGCAACTTTTTCCCCTTCAGGTGTAATTGTCAATCCTTTTTGCGAGCGAATAAAAAACTTCATTCCCCATTGTTTCTCCATAGATTGTAATCGTTGACTAAGCGCAGGTTGTGAAACAAATAAACGTTCCGCCGCTTTTCTCATATTTGATTCCTGTGCTAACACAACCATCATTTGAAAATCATCAATTTGCAACTTTCTCCCTCTTTCCTTAGCTTCCATACACCTTATCTCAATAAGCTTTTCATCCGTAATTTAACTACATACGCTTATATTTTTTATCTTTTTAAATATAATACATACACAACTGATATGCACGAAAAAAAAGTGACTTCTTCGGTTCTATGAAGTCACTTTTCTCACATTATCGATTATGTTGCCTTACTTTTTTATTCAACAATTTTAAAATCGCTCGACGTGTTAAAATCCCCTCAAAATACCCATCTTCATTGACAGCGCAAATAAATGGATGATCAATAGTCATTTCTAATGCTTTTGCAAACGAATCTTCTAACTTAAGAACCGGGATATCTTTCTTCATTACTTGCTCTACTTTCATTTCGTCAAGTCTTTCAAACTCAATGCGTTCTAGCCCTAACATACCGTCTAAAATCATAGCAGTACTAATTAACCCATGCAATTTGTACATCGGGTCCAAAACAGGTATCGCCGAATATCCAGATTTCACAAGTACGAGTAAAGCATGCTCTAAACCATTCCCTATTTGGACGTGTGCTACTTTTTCTGATGAAATCATTAAATCTTTTACAAAAATTTGTTGAAACTCGTCTTTTGGAATACTAATCATATTACATCCCCCATTTTCCCTTTTTCCTGCTTATAATTACCGGCTCTATTCACATTTTATGACAGCGTTTTCATATTATTATTTTGTCCTTACATTCTTTCAGTAAAAAACAAAATTACACAGCTATTTTAGCATATAACACAAAAAAAAGACTACCATTCCGGTAGCGCTTAATACCCTTTATTTTTTAATCTGTAAAATAACCTTGTGATTTTTTTATATTGCATCACGTCTGTCTTTTTTAAACCATTCTCGATATCTGTAAGTTCCACAGCTAAAATTTCACTCGCATAATTTTGCTGAAATAAAATATCTAGTAACAAACTTTCCTCTTCTTCTGTTAAAACAAATTCCCTTTTCATATACCCCTCTCCTTATACTCGCATCGTTACCATTATTATATAAAATTTTCAACCTATTTAATAGATGTAATATTCAGTTTTTAGTGAAAGAAATATATAAATTGTTTTTATTTCGTATATCGATTTGCATAACTAAACGCCGCATAAGCATCTGGCTTAATTTTTGCAGTTAATCCCATCGCTTGAATTTTCGCTGTCATATCTAGAATAAATTCTTTTGTTAAACCATCATTTCCGATATCTAAGTGAATCTCCATTATAAAACCAGCCCCATCTTGAGCATATGGATGCAATAAATCCCATATTGTTTGTATATGATTAGGAGTAAATAGGCATGCAATTTCTTGACTAAACTGCGTCTCTAAATATATTTTCTCACGTAAAGTTTCTGGCTTATCTTTTACTGATTGATGGTGTAAACACCCCCAGGCTCCTTTTCCAACGCGATGAATATGAATTGCCGTAATAAACCTCGTATCCTTTTGATGTGCTTGTGAGTCTGTCCCAATGGATAAACGATATAAATTTCGCGGATCCTTTTCAATGAAATTACAAATACGGGTAAAGACCATATCAAAATTTAAATGTCTCTCTGAAACATTATAAAATTTATGTTCACCGGCCACATAGTCACGTCCTTTCAATTAGACAGACTTTTCGTATTCTCATTGTATGGGACAAAAACAAAAATTATAACTCCCTACCCTTTATTCGTTTCAATATTCCGAATTACATAATGGCAAACTTGGCACGTATAAATTACGTTTTGATTCGATTGAGCCGTTAGTACATGAATAATCTCAGCAGAATTGTGACAATTAGGACAAATCACAACTGGTAAACGTTCCATATAACACACCTCCTCACTATTTTCATCCCGCTATTTACTATCCGTCCTCAATTGGTGATGGATAATAAGCTGTATAATAGGACGAAGAAACCCTACTAATTACACTTTCACTTTATTACCATTGTAGGAAAAATGAAAAATCCTTATACATATATACTAAAAGTAATAGAACTAAAAAAGGTGTTGCCCTATGGCAACACCTTTTTTATATGTATCAAGAAATGATATCGTAAATCTCAATTGCAACCATGTCGATATTATCGAATTGATACACTTGAGGTTTTTCACCTTGTTGATACACTTCTAACTCATACATTTCACTTTTATCGAAAAATTTCACGCTACATTTGCGCTCACCGTTCACTTCAAAATAGCGTTGTGCTACTTCACCGCTTTCAGCTTGTTCTTGTAGACTAACAAGTCGAGTTAAAATTCCTTGGAGTAGAGACATGAAATCTCTCCTTTCTCTGATCTTCCTACCAATAGGTTTTACAGCTATACTCATTCTATCCGTCATAACAGAAAAAATGTTCCACACTCTAGGATAAAGGTTATTGGCCAGAAACTCAACTAAAAATTTGTCGAAATACGAAGGAAAAAACAGAAAGAACATCTTTTCCCTTCTTTATTGCGATTTTTATACTGGAAGAATATAATAAAAAACAGTAAAAAGGAGGAATTGCAATGAAAAAAATTGAGGTTTACACACAACCTGATTGTCCGCCATGTGTTATTGTGAAAGAATTTTTAAAGCATAATAACGTTGTATACGAAGAGTTTGACGTAAAAAAAGACGCCGCTGCTCGCAATCGTCTTTTATATGACTATGATTCTTATTCAACTCCGACGGTTGTAATTGATGGAGAAGTTGTTGCTGGTTTTCAAATTGAAAAATTACAACAACTTCTTAATATAGAATAGGAATAGGTAAAGACCTATTCCTATTTTTATCCCGATATATTTTGGAAGTATGCATCTAATTGTGGCAAGTTCATATTAAACGGGATATGCCCCTGATTAAAGTTTCACTTTATAATTGTTGTAACCTTTTTATTTCAGTTAAAAGTTCTTGACTTTCATGATATCCAGCCAATTTCCATTTCCCTTGATCTCTTTGCAATGTTATAATTTGATATTGTCCACTTTTCGCCCGTTCATAAACATATAAAATTTTATGCTCTTCATCATATGACATTTTCGTTTCTGAATTAAAAGAAAATGGCGCTTCTTTTGCTGGAAGTAAATATTCACCACTTTGTTTATCACTTCTACTATTTTCATCTGTAAATACTTGAAGGAAATTCTCTGTAAAATATGGTGATAACGTTTCTATCATCTTATTCATCGGCAAACGCTTCCCACGAATTGAAAATTGGCTTTCATAGCCTTTTTGTATCGTTACAAACACTTCTTTCCGATCGACTTTCACTTCCTCTTTTCCTAAAACAGTTGTAACACTATAACCAACTAGAAAGGCAACGCATACAAATAGAACTAACCATATTCCATATTTTCTCATTTTTTCACCTTCCTTTTAAGAAAACTTGTCTTTGTAGTATTCATTGTAACAATGATTATGCAAAGAAAGGGCTGGTTTCGTTCGTAAAATCTTTACAACGATAGACAGCATTTTCGGCACCATTTTCACTATTACCAATTTATGATAAAAACAAACAAAAAATGCACGAATCTCTTCGTGCATTAAAATAAAACATCTTCTTCATATAAATATTCATACGATAAATCTATAAATAAAAAGTTCTCATCATCAATCGGGAAAGAAAATGTTCGTACCATCTCACCGGTTTCAATATCAGCATATAAATCTGAAAGTCTTGCCTTATTCTCAAAACGCATTTTCATAATATTCTCTAGAAAATACGGGCGCCAACTCCAGTTCTTCATATAATACTCAGGCATCACAATCCATTCCCCATCTTTTTTCATAACGTTTCCTGATTGTTGAAAACCATCTTCGTTACAAATAAATATACGAAAACTACATTGTGATACACTTTGGCTAAATTGTAATAACCAATCATTTATATCTTCATTCTTTTTCTGTTTCGCTAAAACATCGCCAATTCGATCACGTAACATTTCTGTTAAATTATAAATCTTTTGTAGTTTTTTCTTCTCATGTTGAATAAATTGATGACACTCATTACCAAGTCGTTCTTTCAAAACGTTCGTTTCAATAAAATCAGGTAAGCATTCTTTCAAATAATTCCCTTGATAGTACCTACCACCGTTTTTCCATGCATATTGTAATTGATAAAAAGCATCTATTTCTTCATATAACAATGTCGCACCAATTCTTCTAGCAAGTAATGATAAAGAATATAAAATATCTTGATAAGATTGTAAAAGTGCAGTTTGTCTTAAATTTGTTAAATCTACTTTTAAAATATCAGGTGCTAACACGCTAATACGTTCTAAATTACTTGTACCTGTTCCGACTTTATTAATCGAAATTTGAATACCATATGTACGATAATACATAAGCAAATGATTAAATTGCTCTATATCTTCTTTACATTCATGTTCTGTAATCTCTAAAACAATGTTTTTCAAATTTAAACCTTGTTTTTCATACATCAATAAAAGTTGAAGTAAACTTTCATCATCATCGTTCATTAATACGTTAGCATTCCGATGTATAAATAATAATAGTTTTTGATCACTTTCTAAATAACGATTTAAAGCCTTTTCTACTATAATGTTATCCGCTTCTAGTTGAAACTCACTTGGAATAGAGTCATCATGAAAGAAAGAAGCTAAGCTTTGTATGCCCTCTTCTGTTTGAATACGCCCTACTACTTCATATCCAATTACAGTATGTTCATCAGCACTAAAAATTGCTTGATAATAAGGAAGGACTTTATCCAAGTTACTCATTACATCTAATGCATCTATCAACGTGCTTCCCTCCCTTTACTTTTCAAAAATTATAACATGATATTTACGGAAAAATAATAAAAAATCCCTTCAGTTTTCCTGAAGGGATTAGAGGGGTAAAATGCTAAGGGGAATTAGCAATTCTACTATGAAGAAAAAAGAGGTCTTAAATATAACGTATATATGACCTCTTGTAAACACTTTTCTTTCATATGTCACAATTCTGTCACATTTTTCTTATCCCTTTTAAAATGGGTATTGATGTAAATGTTGTCCTCCATCCATTGTCATACAAGTTCCATTTATGTACGCAGCTTCATCTGAACATAAATAATAAGCTAGACCTGCAATTTCTTCTGGCGTACCCAGTCTTCCAAGCGGAACACTTTGTATCGTACGCTTAGCCATTTCTTCTGAAATCCATAATTTATCAGCACCGCCCGTACGTTCAATTGGTCCTGGCGCAATAGCGTTAACTCGGATTCCATATTTACGTCCCCACTCAACAGCGAGTGTCTTCGTCATTGCTAATACTCCAGCCTTCGCTGCAGCCGAATGAATAACTCCCGGACCTGCATCCCACGCATATGTTGCTACCATGTTAATGATATTTCCTTTTATACCTTTTTCAATCCAATATTTTCCGACAGCCTGGCTACAGTAAAATGTACCGTTTAACACAATATTAATAACCGAATTCCAGCCGTTCACGGATAAATCTTCTGCTGGACAAATAAAGTTTCCAGCTGCATTATTTATTAAAATATCAATTCGTCCAAACTTCTCATCAATCTGTTCAATCATTTTCTGAATATCATCCGTATTTCTTACATCCATTTGTACCGGTAATATTTGTCCTGGAAATTGTTCAATTTCCAATTTTGTTTCCTCTAGTTTTTCCTTTGTACGTCCTGTAATAACAACTCGTGCCCCTTCTTTTGCAAAACGAGTCGCCATTCCTTTTCCCATTCCGCTCGATCCACCTGTTACAATAACTACTTTTTCTTTCATATTATATCCCCTCCAAAAAATGAATACACATTCATTTTATCATTTTATTTAATAGAAATCTTTATATTTTTAAACTTTTCTGATATTTTAACGTAAAGAGATTTCTTTTTATTCACTTTTTCGTTATCTATACTACTTTTACATGATTTAAAATATATTAAAAAAAACGAAAGGAGATTTGAGTAACCTGTAAATGTAACGAACACATGTAATATAAGCCAAATAGGTATACTCATATTTTTATGAAGAAAATTACAAGAAGAGATTTTTTAAAAACTGGAATGCGTACTTGCCTATATTCATTTATAACGACTAGTATCGGATACTATTATGCTAAATATATTGAGCCTCATCTGCTCTCTTTTACAGAACATACACTGAAATCACAACTCATCCCAAAAAGCTTTCACGGTATGAAGATTCTTCAATTTAGCGATTTACATCTCGGATACTATTTCTCTCTCCAACATTTATCTCAAATCGTCTCTAAAATTAATGCTGTAAAACCCGACATTGTTCTTTTTACTGGTGATCTCATTGATAATTATCAAACGTATACTGACACTCCTTTCGTTGCATCTATTTTAAAAAATATACAAGCACCCTTCGGTAAATTTTCTATTTATGGTAACCATGATCACGGCGGATATGGAACGGAATACTACGAACACATCATGCGTGAATCTGGATTTGAACTGTTACTAAACAGCGAAAAGAGAATCCGTCTACTGGATAATAGTGAAATTTCAATTTTCGGTCTTGATGATATACTATTAGGCAAACCCAAAATAAAGGAGACACTACAGCGTGCTCGGAAAAACATTTATAACATTGTTCTTGTTCACGAACCAGATATTGCACCGCAAATTGCTACATATCCAGTTAACTTACAACTTTCTGGTCATAGCCATGGCGGACAAGTACAAATCCCTTTTTTAGGCGCTATTATTACCCCAACACTTGCTAAAAACTATGTAGAAGGTTTCTATACGATCCAAGATTTAGCTCTCTATGTCAATCGCGGCCTTGGCAGAACACGTGTCCCATTCCGATTTATGGCAAAACCTGAGATAACAATTTTTACACTCCAACATTCGTAATCATTCGCCTATTTTCTTACATATCCTTTCTTGTACGCGCTCATCCATGTTTCATTTACCATATGATAAAAGTGAGTCCAATAAAGGAGGTTTGTTCATGTATCCATATTATCAACCAATCCCAGTCCGTTCAGCACCTATTGGTCCAGTAGGCGACTCACGCTTCTTTCCGTTTTTTGGCGTCCCATTTCTAGCTGGTATTGCTGGTGGACTGCTTGGCGGAGCATTAGCTTTCGGTCCTAGACCGTATTACCCACCATATCCACCACCTTTCCCACCGCCGACACCTTATCCTTGTTATGGCGGACCTTGTCAACAACCATTCTATTATTAATGTACCGCAACAATTCTACTAATGTTATTTCCTTTCTTAACCGATTCATAATCCATTAACATGCTTATAATAAAAAGTATTCTCTCTACGCATCCTTTATAATAAGTAGAGAACAAAGTAAAAAACCTCTTAAAAAAGAGGTTTTTTACTTTGTTCTCATTATTCGGCATCTGTGTTTTGATACGCCATCTTAAATAACTTCACTTGGCTATCAATCTCTTCTGCCCCATTATTAATAACATAATAATAGTCACCGTCTTTATTTTGTTCACGTGTTTTCACATTATCAGCTAAAGTAAGCTGTAAAATCGCCTTAATTCGTGCCTTCATTTCAATATCTAATATCGGGAAAGATATTTCTACACGTTTCTCCATATTTCTTGTCATCCAGTCAGCTGAAGATAAATATATTTTCTCTTCTCCATTATGATGGAAATAATAAATACGGCTATGTTCTAAATATCTCCCGACAACACTAACTACCCGAATATTTTCACTTACATTTGGAATACCAGGTCGTAGGCAGCATGTTCCTCGAACGATGAGCTCTACCTTTACTCCAGCTTGTGATGCTTCATACATTTTTTTAATAAGTGGTTTATCAGTTAATGAATTCATTTTAGCAATGATATATCCATTTCCATATTGCCTATGATAACGAATTTCTTCATCTATTAAATCGATAAATTGCTCTCTTATATCAAATGGTGCAACCGATAAATGATGAAAATGCGGCTTTGTTGTATAACCACTCAAATAATTAAAGAAATTTGTTGCATCGACCCCAAAGTCTTTTCGTGATGTAATATAACCAAAATCAGTATATAACTTTGCGGTTGCATCATTGTAATTTCCGGTTCCAAGATGTACGAACCTTTCAATTTTTCCGTTTTTTCTTCTTACAACTAGCGTAATTTTACTATGTGTTTTCAAATGACTTACACCGTAAATAACATGACAACCCGCCTGTTCTAATTCTTTAGCCCAATGCACATTATTTTCTTCATCAAACCTTGCCTTTAACTCAACTAATACCGTCACTTGTTTCCCTTTTTCAGCCGCTACCTTTAGCGCCTGAATAATTGGAGAATCACCACTTACTCGATATAATGTTTGTTTGATCGCAAGTACATTCGGGTCGTCTGCTGCATCACGAACAAAATCAACTACTGGCTGAAACGATTCAAACGGATGATGTAATAAAATATCATGCTCAATTGCTTTTTCAAATACATCTTCCGCATCCCCTAAATCTTGAGGTCGTTGTGGAATAAGAGCCGGATATACTAAATGTTCATATAAAGGCGCTAGTTTTTTATATAAAGAAAATAGACATGTTAAATCTAACGGTCCATCCATTATATACACATCTTCATCCTTTACTTCCAACACCTCATATAATAATGCTAATACTCTTTCATCAATATGCTCTTTGCCAACTTCTAAACGTACAGCAGCTCCCCACTTACGCTTTTTTAATTCTTTTTCAATTACCTTTAATAAATCTCTCGCACCTTCTTCGTGAATTGTTAAATCCGCATTGCGTGTAATACGGAAACGAGTAACAGATGATACTTTATATCCTGTAAATAATTTATGAGTAAAACTACTAATTACGTCTTCTAATAAAATAAATTTATGCTTTTGTCCTTCACTCGGTAAAAATATGAAACGTTCCAGTAGTGAAGGAACTTGTACAATTCCTAACTTCGTGCGGTTTTCTTCTTCCACTTGTTTCTCATCATATAAAAGAGTAGCTAAATTTAAACTTTTATTTAATAACATCGGAAATGGACGATATGCATCGATAGCTACAGGTGTTAAGACTGGGAAAATTTGTTCATCAAAATACTCTTCTATAAATTCTCTCTGTTCTTTCGTCAAATCATGAAATGTTAAACGCTCAATCCCCTCTAACTCCAGCGCTGGCAACACATAATTTTTAAACGTATCATATTGTACAGTCATTAATTCATGGGCCTTTATCGCAATTTTATTTAATTGCTTTTTTGGTGTTAAGCCGGCCTTATTTTCTGGTTGGTTAAAACCAGCACTCACCTGATCCTTCAATCCTGCCACGCGTACCATAAAGAATTCATCTAAATTTGAGCTAAAAATGCTAATAAACTTTAATCTTTCTAAGAGTGGATTCATTTCATCTTGTGCTTCTTGTAGTACACGTTCATTAAATGCTAACCAACTTAACTCTCGATTGTTGTAATAAGCTGTATCATTTAAATTTACTATATTCCCCTTCGATAATTCCATCCTCTTCACACTTCCCCTTGAAACTTTTTTACTATAATTTAGTTACTTTCATTTTAGCAAATTACAATATTATAAAGTGTAAATTTTTTGTAAAGACATCCGTACAACTCAATGCTTTAATTTAAATAATAAGGTAATATTTGTTTTCAATACTCTTTCTAGCTGTTTCTTCTGCTTTTCAGCTTGCACTTTTTCCGCTAACGCCGATTGTTCACATACAATTTCAAATGTTAATCCTTCTTTACTTTCTGTTATAGATATTGATTCAACAAGCGATCTTTGTCTTATATTTAGAGCTGCTGAAAATTGTAAAACAGCCCCTAATAGGCGAATTTTTTTTTGTTCGTTTTTATCAAACCATCCTTCAAACGGAGACAGATGTTGTTTGAATAACATTTTTGATTTATAAGACGCAATAAGCGCTAATCTAACTCGCTCTTTATGCATCATACCATCAATTGTTTTATTTGCTAATAAATAAAACGTATGTAAACGGCTCGCTTCTTCGTCTATATATTTGCCTATATTAAATACTTTTGCTGCTTGATGGAACACTTCCCAGTCTTTTACTGACATAGAAATCAGCCCTGTTTCTTCAAGCTGTTGACAAATTAATCTTCCATGTTTAATAAGCTGTATTACAAATTCCATGTCCATTTCATATTCATGTGATAATAAATACAAACTTTCTTCGACCACGTTCGGATAATATGAAATCCCCAAATCTTTTGTCAACTCTTCATAGAAAACACCTTCTCTTAATCCTTTTCTACTTAATACAAATGCTGGTGCCTCTATAACATTAACAAGCGTATGAAATACTTCGACTGCGGGAACAATTGTATCCGCTCGATCTTTTGCCAATCCTTCCAATTTTTGAAGTTCTATGAACGACAAGCCTTCCAATTCTTCTTTCACATTTTTAATATCTTCTTCTTTCATCTTGTATAAATGTACTCCTGCTATAGGATAACAAATTAAATTTTGATGAATTTTCACTAAGTTCCTCGCACTACCACCAATTGCAATAAGGGGTAATTTCTTATCAATTAACCATGGTAATGTTCGAAATTGATATTCTAAGTACGTTTGAAGCTTTTCCAACTCTTCTTCAGTAGGTATGTCCCCTTTAATAAATTGTTGCTTTAAAGAAAGTGCCCCAAAAGGAAAGCTATGATACTCTAAAATCTCTCTATTTCGAAAGTATGTAACTTCCGTACTTCCTCCACCAATATCTACTGTAATCCCTTCCGAGAACGAAGTTGAATTCATAACCGCTAAATAGCCGTAACGCGCTTCTTCATATTCTGATAATACTCTAAGAGTAAAGTCTGTTTGTCCTTCAACAAGTTTTTTAATTTCCTCTTGATTCTCAGCCTGCCTAATTGTTGCTGTTGCAACACAAAGTACATGGCGCAACTGATGGAATCGTGTACTTTCTTGAAATTGAAATAATGTTTGTAACAATACCTCTATTCCTTCTTCAATCAACACACCATCGACTAAGTAATTCCTTAACCTTGCAACCACTTTCGTATTTTCAATCTCTTTATAAAAACCTCCGTTTTGCTTTTCATAAATAACTAAACGCATTGTATTAGATCCAATATCTATAATGGCATATTGCTGTTTTAATATTTCTTTCAAACTTCTCACTCTTTCATTATCAAATTTCTAAAACACATTCTATTACTATTATACAAAATAGTTGTTTTTTGTAACAATATTGCTTTAATATTGAAAATATATACAATCACTTTTTGCATATAATAAAAATCGCTTTTACTTATGGTATAATAATGAAAAATTGAAAGGAGATTTAATATGAAACCTTCACAACCACAATCTCAATTACAAAACCAACATTCTATTAATCGACTAGCTCAATCTATTTTCGTTGTGAATCGTCATGCTAAAGCTGCAACTAATCCGAAGTATTTATACTGGTTAAAAAAGACAGCTTTAGAACGCTTAATTACTGAAAAAAAAGCTATTAAAGAAGGATTACATTTCTCTAGAAATCCACGTTTTAGCCAACAACAATCTGATGTTCTTATACGTTTAGGTGATTACTTTTTCCATATTCCTCCTACAAAAGAAGATTTTCGAATCCTACCACATCTCGGTCATCTTGAATCCTCCTATCGAAATCCGAAAACAACCTTATCTTTAACAGTAGCAAAAAAAACACTTCAAGATTATATTGGTCCTGAAGCGCTAAAACAAGAAAAAAAATTAAGTGAACCTGTCCCATGGTATAGTCGTACGTATACAAAAAAATAAAACAGTTTGGCCAATTGTAGGCCAAACTGTTTTATTTTTTCTCTTCTTTAATTTTAATATTTGCTTGTTTATAAAAAGCAATTTTTTCTGTATTATAAGACTTCGTAAATTCATTAAACTTGTCTTTTTCTGATTCAATATCTTTATAAGACTGATTTACTACTTTTACTTTTTCACTAATATCTTTTAATTTCGTACCTTTATCTTGTAACATTGTATATAATTCTTTTTCTTGTTTTAACGATTTATTATAGCTATCATACATTTTGTTAAATGAATCATGTCGTTTCTCATATGTGCTTTTCACTTTATCCGCTTGATCTTTCAATTTCTTATCTTCAATTTTCTTCACATATTTATCTGCCGATTTCACTTCTTCTTGTGCCTTATTTAAAGATTCTTTTTCTTTTTTAAGCACTTTTTCTCGTTCATCTGTATTTTTCACTGCTTGGTTTAGTTTTTCCTTAACAGTTTGATTATTATCTTTTCCTTCTTGAACAATCTGGTTATATAATTCTTGTCCCTCTTTCTCTAAAGTTTCAAGTTTTTTTGCATCTTCAAACATTGTTTTTTCTTGCTTTGCAGCATTTTCAAATGCAACATATAATTCCTCTTCTGGTTTCGGCCCGAAACAACCCGCTAGTAAAGTCATTGATAATGCAGTTACAATTGCTAATTTACTATATTTCAACATCTTTTTCCTCCTACTTATATACGATCATCGTGTAAAAAGCTATGAAATTATATAACCTTCTATAAACTCCACACTCGCACCTTTTTCACGAAAATCATTCATATTGTTTATAATGCTTGCACAAATTGTATTACTTAAAATTACATTTTCCGTTTTCGAACTAAATAGCAGTTTCATATCCATCTTTTACTTGGAACTTTTTAAAACCTATTCATACTATGTATTACATAAAAGTACAACGGAATTCATCACAACCATAATAATTTGAAGAACAACAGTAATTATTCACCTGATAAAAGATGTTCGTTGTTCTCACACGTCTATCATTCTATCATTCCCTTTCCCGCTTTCTATCAAATAATCTCTTCGTTCATTTTACACAGTATAAATGCTATCTTGCAACTATTCCCTAAAAAGGAAAAGTGTAGAGTATGCTTTCCTCTACACTTTTAAAGTGAAACACATTGTGCAAAATGCATTGACACATCCATCATAATTATATGCCCATTTCATATATTTTTAAAGACTTTTATTACAAAAAAAGTTCTTTTTGTAATAAAAGTCAAAAAAATGTTACAATCAAAACTTCTTCATATCATATTTCTTTAAATCAAAATTTCACTTATTTTTTTACAAATTTCTATGCTGGTACAATTGATTTTGTGCCTTTCTTAACAATTCTTCAAACGTTTTTCCTTCTATAGGATAACTAGCAGCCCCAAATAATAGAGTCATACTTAACAAACCATTTTCTATTTCACTTTCAATATTTTTCATTAATCGGTTTGTTATTGTCGATTTTTCATGTCCGTTATCAATCGCCACAATCACATACTTATTTTCATCCCACTTCGTAACGACATCGCCTTTACGAATTGTCTTTACAATCGTGCTCTCCAATTTTTGTACTAACACCTCCATTTTTTTTTCTTGCACTGTTTCTTTTAGTCCTTTCCATTCTTTCACAGAAAGAATGTACACTGTAATATTATGAGAATCTCGTTCTGATAAAGCAGCTACTTTCTCAAAAAAATCAACTACAAAATCATTACTTGCCATTCCTCCTACTTCCGTATCCATACGCCCACTCGCTCTTTTATCATACCAATGTCCAAAATAATAGCTGAGTATCATTTGCAATATATAAATAATAAAGACGGTATAAAATGATCGCGAATCCAGTTTTGTAATTACATCCTGAAGCGCAATCCATTCTGTAACTGCCACTGTATTCCCAAGTAATAATCCACTAATTTTCCCTTTATGTTTCATACTTCACCTCCCTTCTATACCAATATATGTTTCTATAACAATTATGTTTTTCTACAAAATAAAAAATGTACATATTGAGTGTACATTTCCGCTTAAACTTGTCTACCTTTTCTACTTCATTTCATATATATACTATATATCGTTTTTAGAAAGGAGTGACCTATATGCTACAAAAAGAAAATCTATCAGATATTATACGTTTACTAGCGGGCTTTCTATTATCCTTAAAATTACTATTCAATTCTTTCGGAATAAACTTTATTACAAACGATCAAATCGATGCTATTGTTAATGTTGCTTCATTTTTATTTATTCTATACTTTGGCTTCAAAAATAACTATGTAGGGAAAAAAGGAATAGAACAAAAGAAAGTACTCAAAAAGCATAACCTTCACTAAAAAAGGAACCTTCCATACAGGTTCCTTTTTATCATTGCCGCACTACAACTTCATTTGTTTGCAGTGGACCATATGATACTCCGTTATATTGAAATGTATATGTAGCCTGAAATAGTGTGTTTTTGAGTTCTTTATCTTTATTTGCTTTTATTTTACAAATTAATTCTACCTTCTCATTTGGTAATAAATTATCGATTCTCCACCTTACAAGCTGGAACAGAAACTCGCTCATCCCCTTATCAACCTTTAATGAATTAGGGATATATGCAAAATAATCTCGAATCATATGGCTTACTACAACTCGTGAAATCATTTCCATTCCTTTATTTTCAACTTCAATTCGAATAATAAGTATGTCGTTTACATCATAGGTCAGTTCATATGAAAATTTTTCTTTATACATACTACGGATTTGTAATGTAACTGCTACATTGGGACATTCGTTTTCCTTTTTTGATCCATCAATCCATAATACCGGTTGTAGCGGTATTGAACGCCTTCCTTGATCCGAAATTCGTTTCCATATTTTCATAATAATATTCACCCCATTTCAGATGCATCATTCATACGACCTTATTCTGCCTCTCTGCACAATACAAACGATATATAGTTATTACTCTTCCTTTTATCCTATTCGACAATATAAAGAAAAAACCATTTTTCCTCTGTTAACTGAAGGTATTCTTGCTGAAATATTTTTTTACAATTTCCTTCATTGACTTTATACCAATATTAAGTATTACTCACTCTTTCGCAGTCCATACAACAGAATATTTTGACGAATGAAAATATTTGCCTTTTAGTCAAATTTGACTATAATATTCTTTATGGCTTGTGCACTTGTGTAAATTGATTTGAAAGAACTGTCCTTTACATTTTTATGCGCTGCACTCAAAACTTAATATAGTTTACTTATTTTTAAAGGAGGGTTATATTTGAAATCTCAATTATCAAAAAAAGACTCCAACAAGACAAAATTTGTTGTTGCTGGTTTACTACTTGGTATTTTAATGGCGGCAATGGATAATACAATTGTTGCAACAGCAATGGCAACGATCGTTGGAGACTTAGGAGGATTTGACAAGTTCGTTTGGGTCACATCTGCATATATGGTAGCAACAATGGCAGGTATGCCTATATTCGGAAAACTTTCTGATATGTACGGACGGAAACGTTTTTATATCGGTGGCCTCATTCTTTTCTTATTCGGTTCTGCACTTTGCGGAACAGCATCTAGTATCGAACAGTTAAGTATTTATAGAGCAATTCAAGGGATTGGTGGGGGCGCTCTTATGCCTATTGCCTTCACAATTATGTACGATATATTCCCACCAGAAAAACGCGGAAAAATGACAGGACTATTCGGTGCCGTTTTCGGGACATCTAGTGTGTTCGGTCCTTTATTAGGCGCTTATATTACAGACTATATAAGTTGGCACTGGGTCTTCTATATTAATATTCCATTAGGGCTTATCTCCTTCTTCTTCATTACTAAATACTACAGTGAATCTCTAGAATTTAGAAAACAAAAAATTGATTGGGCTGGCGCTATTACACTTGTTATTAGTATCGTTTGCTTAATGTTCGCCTTAGAACTTGGTGGTAAAGAATATGCATGGAATTCCACTGTAATTATCGGTTTATTTACAACAGTTGTTATTATGCTTATTATTTTCTTCTTCGTAGAACGAAAAGCAACGGAGCCTATCATTTCTTTCCATCTCTTTAAAAAACCTTTATTCGCAGCTAGCCAAGGCGTTGCCTTTTTCTATGGTGCCGCTTTTATTATCTGTACAGTTTATATTCCAATCTTCGTTCAAGGTGTTCTCGGCGGTTCAGCCTCTAATGCTGGATTAATTTTAACACCTATGATGGTTGGCTCTGTAATTGGAAGTCAAACAGGTGGACAGTTAGCTTCACGAACAAGTTATCGTAACATCATGATCGTATCTGGCGTTTTCTTTGTAATTGGTATTTATTTATTAAGCACTTTAACGATGGATACACCTCGTCTACTTGTAACACTATTTATGGTTCTCACTGGACTTGGGGTTGGTTTCTCGTTCTCAGTTTTAAGTATGTCTTCTATTCACAAGTTAGAAATGCGAGACCGTGGTTCTGCTACATCAACAAACTCATTCTTCCGTTCACTCGGTATGACTCTTGGTGTAACAATTTTCGGTACCATTCAAAATCATATTTTTACTAATAAATTAAGTACGGTGTTCCCTCCTGAACTAGCTAAATTAGCTCCAAAGGGCGGAGACACAAGTTTCTTATTATCACAAGGTGCTACCGAGAAGATGCCACCTGAAATATTAACTGGTATTAAAGAGGCTCTCGCTACATCTATTGCCAGCACATTCTTCTGGGCACTTATCCCGGCTGTGCTAAGTATTATTTGTATTTTACTTATGGGAAATGAACGACTATTTACAGGTCCAAAAACGAAACAAAGACAAAAGCAAGTAAGTTAGTATAGAAAAAAGAAACGGCATACCCTTTATGAAAAAGGGTATGCCGTTTATAATATATAAAGTAAATCTTTAATCAGTAAGGAACCATTCCCACTGGTTATTATCCCTCACCAATCGGGATAAAGTTTCTATATACAGGAGTTGAGACAACAGAATGAGCATGAAATTAGTCATTCTCGGTTTGCTACTCGAAGGGGATAAACATCCATATGAAGTGCAACACATTATGAAAGAAAGACAAATGGATTGTTATATTAAATATGCAAAAGGTTCACTTTACTACGCCTTCGAGCAATTAGAAAAGCAAGGTGCAATTTGTATTACCACGATTGTTCGAGATACGAATAGACCAGATAAAACAATCTTTCATATAACAGAAGAAGGTAAACAATTATTTCACAAATTACTATTAAAACAATTCGAGGCAAAAAATCAAATATATAAACCGATTTATTCGGCACTCTCTTTCGCTCATTTTGGTGATGACCAAGAGTTAGTTCCTATTTTAGAAAAGAAGAAAAATGATACCATTCAATATTTACATAATATGCAAACTATTTATGATTGTAGCAAAGGCAAAATCCCACGTGCACAACTATATATTTTACAAAGCGTTATTGAACATATTACAGTTGAATTACAATGGTTAAACACCCTTCTTACAGATGCTGTTGCCGGGCGACTTTCAGAAATTGATATAGATACGGATACGGATTAAACTTTTAAAATAGAAACTGTAAAATGACAATATAGTTATTTTATTTCAAAGTCTAAAACAAGTATAACCCCATTCTAATTTAGGTTGGGGTTATGCTTGTTTAATTTTCTATATAAGATAAACCAATTATTTAATAACATAACTGGCATCTTATGTATGTATGTATGTATGTATAGGTACCCATTTCTTTATAAATTTAATCGCACTTTATTTCAATTCTCCTCATGTTTCTTCACCCTAAAAAATCAGAAAAATACAAATAATTAAAATAAAAAACTTTAGAATTTTCTTATTTCAAAACAGTAGACAAAATTCCAAAAATTGTGTTAGAATTTGTTTCAATATCATATCGCTTGTTAAATTCCTTTCAAAAGGAAAATGGGTACACGAACAGTTTGTTTCGTGTTTAAAAGGGAAGCTTGGTGAAACTCCAACACGGTCCCGCCACTGTAAATGCTGAGATTTCTTTTTAATGCCACTGTGAAAACGGGAAGGTGAAAGAAATCATATGAAGCATAAGTCAGGAGACCTGCCTGTTTTAACAACACTGATAGATTCACGGATGATGATGAGGTGTTAAAACAAAAAGGAAGGCTTATTTTCTATGCCTTTATACTTTTTGTTATAGGTATTTCCTAGTAAACGGAAATGCTTACTTTCAATTAGGGAGGAATTTGAAATGGCTATTCAAACAAGTAACTTAGGTTATCCACGTATCGGACTACAACGAGAGTGGAAAAAAACATTGGAAGCTTTTTGGTCCAATAAAATCGATGAAGAACAATTTTTAACAACAATGAAAGAGATTCGCCTTCAACACGTTAAAGCACAGCAAGAAAAAGGGATTGAACTTATTCCAATTGGCGACTTTACATATTATGATCACGTTTTGGATACTGCTTATATGCTAGGATTTATCCCATCACGTTTTTCTCAGTTTACATCTTACCTTGATGTATATTTCGCAATGGCGCGTGGCTCTAAAGATCACGTAGCTTCCGAAATGACAAAATGGTTTAACACAAACTATCATTATATCGTTCCTGAATATGAAGAGGGATTACAAATCTCTTTAAAAGATAATCGTCCACTTCGCTTATACGAAGAGGCAAAACAAGAATTAGGAGTAGATGGAAAACCTGTTATTTTAGGACCATATACTTTCTTGAAATTAGCTAAAGGCTATACACAAGAGCAATTTGCTACTATTTTAAAACAGTTAGTTGCACCTTACGTACAACTGCTTTCAGAACTACATGCAGCTGGTGCACAAATCATTCAAGTTGATGAACCGATTTTCGCTTCTTTAACGAAAGAAGAAGTTCAACAAGCAAAAGAAATTTATGAAGCTATTCGTAAAGAAGTTCCAAATGCGAATCTTCTTTTACAAACATATTTTGATAGTGTAGAAGAAAACTATGAAGAAATCATTACATTCCCAGTATCAAGTATTGGATTAGATTTCATTCATGGTAAAGAAGGTAATCTACATGCTATTTCAAAATATGGATTCCCAGCTGATAAAACTTTAGCTGTTGGTTGTATAGATGGCCGTAACATTTGGAGAGCCGATCTTGATGAAGTTCTTACGTTATTTACAACGTTACAAAAACAAGTCCAAACGAAAGATTTCATCGTTCAGCCTTCTTGTAGCTTATTGCATACGCCAATCGATAAAACAGAAGAAACTCACTTATCGACTGAGCTATTTGATGCGTTGGCATTTGCAAATCAAAAATTAGAAGAGTTAGTTCTTATTCATTCCGCTCTAACTCAAGGTACAGAAAGTATTCGTAATGAGCTGGAAACATATCGAAACGTACATCATACAATTCGTTCATCTGCTGCACGTAACCGAGAAGATGTCAAAGCAGCACGAACAGCACTAAAAGAAGAAGATTTTTCACGTCCTCTTCCATTTGAAAAACGATATGAATTACAACAAATTGCCCTGAAGTTACCGTTGTTACCAACAACGACTATCGGTAGCTTCCCGCAAACAACTGAAGTTCGCCAAACGCGAAAAGAATGGCGTAACGGTGTTATTTCAAATGAACAATATGAACAATTTATTGAAAAAGAGACAGAAAAATGGATTCGTTACCAAGAAGAAATCGGTCTCGATGTTCTTGTGCATGGTGAATTTGAAAGAACTGACATGGTTGAATATTTTGGTGAGCGCCTTGCTGGTTTCTCATTCACTAAAAACGGTTGGGTACAATCATACGGTTCCCGCTGCGTAAAACCACCTGTTATTTATGGTGATGTAGCCTTTATTAACGGAATGACTATTAAGGAAACTGTTTATGCACAAAGCTTAACAGAGAAAGTTGTAAAAGGAATGTTAACTGGACCTGTTACGATTTTAAATTGGTCCTTCGTTCGAAATGACATTCCAAGAAAAGAAGTTTCATATCAAATTGCATTAGCTCTTCGTCATGAAATTGAACTACTTGAATCTTCTGGAATTCGAGTAATTCAAGTCGATGAACCAGCACTTCGTGAAGGTATGCCACTAAAAGAAAAAGATTGGGACGCTTATATTACATGGGCAGTACAATCCTTCCTTTTAGCAACTTCTTCTGTAGCAAATGAAACACAAATTCATACTCATATGTGTTACAGTAACTTCGAAGATATCGTTGATGCGATTCGCGCATTAGATGCAGATGTGATTTCTATCGAAACATCAAGAAGTCACGGTGAATTTATTGATACATTAAAACATACAACATATGAAAAAGGCATCGGTCTAGGCGTATATGATATTCATAGCCCACGTGTACCAAGTAAAGATGAAATGTATAAAATCGTAGAACAATCTTTAAAAGTATGCGATCCTAAATATTTCTGGATTAATCCTGATTGTGGTTTAAAAACGAGAAGAACAGAAGAAGTTATTCCAGCTTTAGAGCACATGGTGCAAGCGGCAAAAGACGCTCGTTCCTTGCTAAAAACAAACGCATAATAAAAGTGGGGTATCCTTTTTGAGGATACCCCACTTTTTTATTCTTTACTTTCAAAAAAGAATTCATATTGTATTTTATATAATTCATCATCCGTTGGTTCTTCAAGAGGTGTTGCTTGTAATACAACCGTATACTCACCATTTGGAATAGGAATTTGAAATTTATTTGAAAGAATACTTGTTACAACGATACATTCATTTTCAACTGTAAAAGGAACTGTAACCGTTCTAATTACTTCTTCTTTCTCAATATGTTTCCCTGGGGTCACTTTTACTTCACAAGTATAATCAGAAAGTGCTTCAAAAATAACAGTTCCATCCGCCTTCGCATAACCTCTTTCAAAATCTTCATCCGTCCAATCAACGTAAGGCTGATCACCGTCATAGTTCATCAACATTAATTGCGAATACGAAATTGTTAACTCCATCGTTCCCTTCTCCTTCATTATGAAATATGCAACTACTACTACTTTACGTCAAATTTCACACGCGTACCATCTGGGTATTTATCTAACTTATTTCCTACCCAAGAGCCTGCTCCGCGGTTATCGGCTGGACTTATATATTCAATATGTGCTCCTTTTCCGCCTTCTTTACACATCGCCATTGGCCATTCATCACGATCATACCCTTTTTTTGATGGGTATGGAGCTAACGATAATTTTCTTCTATCCGCAGCGCCACCACGGTCGATTGTACACACTTCTGAATGTCCTTCTTTTATAGCATCCGTAATATGTTTCCCTGTCTCTGGATATCGATCTTTCGGAAATTCTAGAACTTGATCATACGCATTTGTTTTTTTAATACTTGTTTCCTCTGGAACAAGCACTTCATACACCGCTACTACAATAGAAAGAATTGCAATAATTGAAATGATAATACCCTTTAATTGCTTCATGTATACCTCCATGATTCTACCAGTTTCTTTTCCTCAGTTATTATAACAAACTTCTCCTGTCTATGTTTTCAGACATTATTTCAGCTCTTCTTCGCCATTCCGCCAAAAACTCTCATTTTTCTTCATCTTTTCACTAATGCTGTAGAAAACTAATAACCTTCCGACATTCTTTTTCAAAGGAAGTCCTCATAAAAGATTGAAATGATATATACGATACTTTTTGGGGAGGAAATATTATGGAAGCTACCTATAAAACGAAAGATGTGACGAATAAAACAGGCATCCCAAAACATATAGTCCGCAAATATAGTCAACTGTTAGAGGAACATGGTTATATAATTTCCAAAACAGCTGATGCTCGTATTTATAAACTTGATGATTTAAAACTATTGAAATCTATACATGAAAGAGCTGCTACATTGCAGGAAGATATTTCAGAAACGATACCAATTATTTTAAAAGAAAAAGAGGCCCCACCTGTACCAGTTATACAAAATACGCAAGAAATACAACCGAAAGAAAAAGAAGATGGGCGTAACTTCGAGGAGTTCATGTTAAAACTTGAAATGCTCGCTCAACTAAATGAAGCCATTATTCATCAAAATTCTACCCTTATTACCCAAAATCGTTTAAAAGATGAAAAGCTAGATGAGTTGATGCAACAAGTTTATGTAAAAGAAGGATCTCAGGAAAAAATGCTACAAGAGTTAGTGGATCATGCCGCTCAAACAGATGCTCTGCAAAAAGAAAAGATGGACTTATTAATGAATCATATGTATAAACGAGAATCTAAACAAGAAGAAAAAATGAATAAACTCGTAAATCAAATTTATAATAAAGATAGCAACCGTGATGCACAACTTATGCAAGTAATTCGCGAAATTCAAGAAACAAAAAGATTAGTCGCCGCCTCAAAAGAACAAAGCTTTTTCCAATCATTTAGAAGTTTATTTAGCCGAACAAAACAAGAAAAAACAACTGAATAGCATAATATATTTTTTCTAATATAAAATAAAAAGTTACCTTCTATCGGTAACTTTTATTCCTTATTTCTTACAGCTGGCAATATAATAATCGCTTCAGTTCCTTTCCCACTTTCGCTTTTATATTCCAGCGTACCATTATGCGCTTGTAAAATACTAAATGTTACCATTAGTCCTAATCCTGTCCCTTTTTCTTTTAAAGAATAATACGGTTGTCCGAGCCTTGCTAATTGTTCTTTCGTCATCCCAACACCACTATCTTTAACTCTTATTACAATCGTTTCATCTTTTTGCATAGCTGTTACTTTTAAATATCCTTTATTTCCTTGAATTGCTTCAATACCATTTTTAACAACATTCATAATAGCTTGCTTCAATTTCGTTTTATCACCGATCGTATAAAGACTTTCAGAAATCTCAACTTGCAAATATACACCTTGCATCGCTGCAAATGATGACATAAGAGTTGTCATTTCTATTAATTGAGCGGATAAGCAAATATGTTCTTTTTTCTCAATTTGTGGTCTTGCTAAATTTAAATAATCTGAAATAATTTGTTCTGCCCGGTCCAATTCAGCTAATACGAGACGCATATAATCCTTGTTCTTCACATCTTCCGTACTTTCTAGCAATTGAATAAAACCACGAACAACAGTGAGCGGATTTCGAACCTCATGTGCAACACTTGCTGCTAACTCACTTACAATATTAAGTTTCTCTGACTTTTGCATCTCTGTACGTAGTATTGCATTTTCATTTAAATATTCTGTTAAGTACACCTGAAATACCATTGTCATAACCATAATAAGCGAAGCAAATATATATCCGCTATATAAGTGCGAAACATATGGTGTAAACCCCGTTTCTAACAGAACGTTAATCATACCAATCACTAAAGAAACAAGTACGTACAATGATGAAATCATAAATGCTAAAATTAGCTTCTTATCCCTTGAAAATAGAGACCATTTCTTTGATAAAAATAATGGAACTATCAATAGAAATATTACTTCTATGACTGGAAGAAGGTTTATGCCCTTTAGCGCCCATTCATAGACAACAAAAATAACGGCCGGGATTAAACCAACAATCCCACCATATAAAAAACCACTAACAATTGGGATTGGGTGAAAGTTATACCCGCAAACGTCCCCAAAACAAATAGAATATGTCATAGAGAGAACGAGTGTAATGCTAGATAAAAACATAATAAAGTAGCGGTTCGGCTTCGGAGGCATTTCTTGATAACGATTTAAACGAATCGCTTCGTATAAAAATAGTGGCAAAATAATGATGGCAATTTGGATCATTAAATCACGGATAAGCTCCATAGCCTCTCATCCCCTATATGTATTTTGATATGATTATATCATTTTACAGGTTTGTTTGTTTTAAAATTTTGATTTTTCTTAACATATTTGTTAATTCTTTGTTAACAACACATAATAATTGTTACAGATTTTCGAAATGAATGTAAACCCTGTACCAAATTTCTGCCCGGCAGTATACAATGAATACGGATTACAAAGAAAATAAAAAATACTTCATAAGACGGACAACTATAGCAAAATACAGCATATAATCCATACTATCTATGTTTACAAATAAGTGATCATTATTTTAGTAGGAGGAAGATAAATATGGCGGGTACTACGCTTGTTTTAAAAGAAGAAAATTTGGTCGTTCTAGAAAATGTTGAAAAATCAGTGTATGAAGAGTTACAGCATAAAACAGGAGAAGAAAATTGCACATGCGCTGTGAATGAATCAGTTGTTCACCTTGGCAAAGTATCCTCTGTACTTTGGAATGAAGATGAAATAGATTGGGAATACGGATATTAAAAAGTCGCTTACAGCGGCTTTTTTTCTATTATTCCTCTCTTTCTACATACCATATACGCAAGCGAAATGATAGAAAATATGTTAAAATGAACTTAATTTTCAAACGGAAGAAAGGGAGATACAATGGAACAATTCATTAACCCTAGAGTAAAGGACATCCAAATTTCTGGAATCCGTCAATTCTCTAACATGATTCAAAACTATGATAATCTTATCTCTTTAACAATTGGACAACCTGATTTTCCTACACCTTCTCTCGTAAAAGAAGCGGCAAAACGGGCTATTACAGAAAATTATACAAGCTATACACATAACGCTGGTTTACTAGAGTTACGCAAGGCAGCTTGTAACTTTGTAAAAGATAACTATGATTTACATTATTCACCTGAAAACGAAACCATCGTTACAATCGGTGCTAGTGAAGCAATTGATGTTGCATTTCGAACGATTTTAGAGCCAGGAACAGAAGTCATTTTACCTGCCCCTATTTATCCAGGGTACGAACCGATTATTCGATTATGCGGCGCAACACCTATTTTTATCGATGTTCGTGAAACTGGCTTCCGTTTAACAGCCGAAGCACTGGAAAAGGCCATTACAGAAAAAACAAGATGCGTCGTACTGCCGTATCCTTCTAATCCAACTGGTGTAACTTTATCAAAAGAAGAACTACAGGATATTGTAAATGTTTTAAAAGATAAAAATATTTTCGTTCTTTCTGATGAAATTTATAGCGAACTTGTATATGAACAGACACATACATCGATCGCTCATTTCCCGGAAATGCGTGAAAAGACTATCGTCATTAACGGTTTATCAAAATCACATTCTATGACCGGCTGGCGTATCGGTCTATTATTCGCACCAAGATATTTAGCTGGGCATATATTAAAAGTTCATCAATACAACGTAACGTGCGCTACTTCAATCGCTCAATATGCTGCAATTGAAGCTTTAACAGCTGCTAAAGATGCACCAAAAATGATGCGTCATCAATACAAAAAACGACGTGATTACGTATATAATAGACTCATTCAAATGGGCTTAACAGTTGAAAAGCCAACAGGTGCATTTTACTTATTCCCATATGTTGGCCATTTAACATCTTCATCATTTGATTTTGCACTTGATCTTGTCAAAGAAGCTGGACTTGCCGTCGTTCCTGGAACAGCATTCTCTGAATATGGTGAAGGCTACCTTCGCTTATCCTATGCATATAGTATTGAAACTTTAAAAGAAGGCTGTGACCGTTTAGAAGCCTTTCTACAACAAAAAAGCTAAGAGTTAAACTCTTAGCTTTTTTTATGCATAATGATCGCAAGTTTGACGCTTCAGTAATTTATGCGGAATAATGATACACTTTGCAGTAGACTCCGCATTCTCTACTTTATCAACTAAAGCTTTTGCTGCCTCATATCCTAGCTGATATATATTCACGTCAACTGTTGAAAGCGGAGGACTCGCAATTTCTGATAATAAAGCATTATTAAAGCTTACAATTGAAACATCCTTCGGTACAACGAATCCTTTTTTAGAAAGTGCACTTAGCACACCAAGTCCAATCAAGTCATCTGTTGCCATAATTGCTGTCGGTGGTTGCTTTAGCCCCATTAATTCCTCCACGGCTTGTTGACCACTTTCTCTTGAAAAATCAAAATGTAAAATATACTCTTTCGGCAATACAATGTCTGCTAATTTTAAAGCATCACTCATACCAGCCAAACGATCTCTCGTCACAAGTAAATCTGATCCACCGCCGATGAACGCGATTTGTTTATGACCTAATGAAATCAAATATTCTGCCACTTCTCTTGCAGCTGTATAATTGTCATTATCTACATATGTAATTTCTTCTTTACGATCATATGGTTTCCCGATTAATACGAACGGGAAATTTTGTTTATGTAAATATTGAATAATCCGATCATTCTCTCTTGAATATAAAAGAATAATGCCACCAATTTGGCGCCCTTGCACCATCTTTACAACACCATTAAAAATTTCATCTTCCGTTTCACCTGTCGACATATAAAGCGCATACCCTTCCACATGTGCAAACGAACTAATCCCTCTTATAACTTCTGGGAAAAACGGATTTTGAAAAGCTTTACTTGCAGAACTTGGCATAACAAGGCCAAGTGTTTTTGTTGTTTGGTTAGCTAGGTTTCTTGCGTTTAAATTAGGATGATACCCTAGTTCACTCATTACTTTCCGAACACGACGCTTTGTTTTTTCACTTATACTTGGATTATCAGCAATTACACGAGAAACGGTAGATGGTGCTACATTCGCCTTCTTCGCCACATCTTTAATTGTAACTGTCATAAAAATCCCCCTCCTTTCACTTCTCTGCCATTTTATATATTTTCATCTTGCACCCGTTGCAAGTAATAGGGGAAGTCATAAACTTTCATTGATTCTATCTTGTAAAACCTATCATATTCTCCCTCTCCATGTATTGTAAGGGATAGAGCTCTTTTTTCCTATACTATAATATACTATTTATTTCACTTCTTTTCATATGGGATGTCAAATCTCTTTTCATCTCCCTATAAAATGTTTTATAGGAAGATGAAAAGAAAAATGGGACATAATGTCCCATTTTTCATCCTTTCGTACCTCCAGCAGTTAAACCAGAGATAAAGTATTTTTGTAGTGATAGGAATAAAATTGAAATTGGGATTGCAATCAATACGGAACCCGCTGCGAACGTTGTAAATTCATTCCCAAATTTCTTCGCCACCATTTCATATAATCCAACTGCTAACGTATAATTTTCTGGTGTGCGCAAAATAATACTCGCTAAAATAAAATCTGTAAATGGGCCGATGAAAGTAAATAACGCTACAACCGCTACGATTGGCTTTGCAAGTGGCATAATGATTTGCCAAAAAATACGAAAATGTCCTGCTCCATCCATACGAGCTGACTCATCCAATTCTTTCGGGATCGTATCAAAATACCCTTTCATAAGCCATGTATTCATTGGAATTGCCCCGCCTACATAAATTAAAATTAATGCAAGGTGCGTATCAATTAATCCTGTTAACTGTGCTAATACGTATAAAGCGATTAACGCTGCAAAGTTTGGAATCATTTGCAAAATTAAAAATGTTAATAAACCATTTTTTCTTCCAACAAAACGGTATCTCGAAAATGCATAAGCAGTAAAACTAATTGCTAACACTGAAAAAATCATCGTTAAAACACTTACTTTTAATGTGTTTTTATACCATAGTAAATAATTACTATTCTCTAAATCTAATAACTTACGATAATGATCTAGCGTTGCATTTTGCGGAATAATACTTGATCCAGATAAACTATCACCCGGATTAAACGATGAGCCAATAATCCATAATAATGGATAGAAAATGATGGCACACATTACGAAAATAACGAGATAACTTAATGAGAGACGTAACATCTTTTGTCTTTTAATATTCATTTACATCATATCCTCTTCTTGGAATGATTTTGTTCTCTTAAATTGCCATAACGCAACTGTAATAACGATTAACGATAAGATCATTGTAAGAGCTGCTGCTTTTCCGTACTGCGCGGAAGTCATCGTTAACTTATAAATCCATGAAATTAAAATATCTGTTCCACCTGCGTCTTGTCCAGCTACAGCAGGACCTCCGCCGTTAAATAAATAGATGATACTAAAGTTATTAAAGTTAAACGTATATTGCGTAATTAATATTGGTGCTGTTGCATATAGAACAAGTGGCAATGTAATTTTACGAAACTGTTGCCAAGCTGTAGCTCCATCTACTGTAGCCGCTTCGTATAATTCTCCTGGAATCGATTGCAGTATACCTGTTGTCATTGCAAAGACGAACGGGAATCCAAGCCACGTTTGAATCATAATTAAAGCAATCTTCGCCCAAAATGGATCTGTCATCCAAGCAATCTTTTCAATTCCGAATAAAGCTAATACTTGATTGTTAATCGCTCCAAATGTTTCATTAAACATACCAGAGAAAACAAGAATAGATACGAATGCTGGGACCGCCCACGGTAAAATGAAGATTGTTCGAATAATCGCCTTCCCTTTAATACCAGGCTGATTTACGATAATCGCTAAGAAAATACCAAGCGCAACTTGTAATGTCGTTGCAACGAATGTCCAGATGACAGTCCAAGAAAATACACTTAAAAACGTTTCTCTCCACATCGGTAATGTAAAGATATCAATAAAGTTTTTAAACCCTACCCAATCTACTAATTTAGCTGGAGGAGAATGATATAAATCATAGTTCGTAAATCCAATTAAAATTACGAAAATGATTGGAAATACAACGACAAAGATAAGTAATAAAAACCCTGGTGAAACCATTAAATACGGAAAACCTTGGTCTAGTAAATTACGGTATTGCTCTTTTACAGAGTTTAACGGTGTTCCTATATCCCGTTTCTTTCCGTTTTGGTATGCATCATATAAATTAAATGCATATATTCCGAGTCCAAACACGATGACAATGAGTGCCAAGATTCCTTCTACTAATAGAAAGACAGAATGATCACGTGGAACTTCTGTACCAAGCGTTACAATTCCCCATAATCCCATATTTAATAAATCAGCAAAGGCTACAATAAATGAACCTGTTAATACTAGAAAAATAAGACCTTTTACAAATTGTTTATTATACATTTGGCCCACGCCTGGAATGATTGATAACATGGTTGCCATTTTCCTATGTTTTGAACCGTTTAAGCCGTTTGCTGGTTCCATAGATGTTTGCATGTTCCTTCCCCCTTTTTTCTTGGGAGAGAATTCGTGCCCCTCATATTAGAGGCACGAATTTCACCTTATTTTTTCTTACTATGATTTGCCTCAATATTACCTTTAATTTGCTTCACTGCATTATCAAGTGCTGCTTTTGGTGCCTCTTTATCCGTAACAACTAATTGAAGCGCATCTCCAGCTGGTTTCCATACTTCTTGCATTTCTGGAATGTTTGGCATTGGAATTCCATTTTCAGATTGTGTTGCAACTGCTTTTGCAGCTTCGTTATCTTTAATAATTGAATCTTCCATTACTGCTTTTACTGGAGGAATTTCTTTCGTCTTCTCAAATCGAATTTTTGCGTTTTCTTCATTCGTTACCCATTCAGTGAACTTTGTAGCTAAATCATTTTGTTTAGAGAAACTTGTTACATGCCATCCTTTAACCCCAACAAACGTTTTCATTGGTTGACCATTTGGTAATTTCGGCATTGGAGCAACGCCATAATCAATTCCGTTCTTTTCCATTGCTTGGAACGCCCAAGGGCCGTTCATGATAGATGCTGCTTTTCCTTCATTAAATAGCCCATCAGCAGCAGGTCCACCAGATTCACCGATAATACCTTTCGGGAATAACTTTTCTTTGTACCATTTTTGAAGATACTCAGCACCTTGTACTGCTCCGCTATTATTTAATCCAACATCACTTGCATTTGGCTTTCCATCTTTTTCACCAAACACATAACCACCCATACCTGCCATGAATGCATTAGCAAAGTAGAAGTTATCTCCTAATGCTAAAAATCCGTACTTGCCATCTTTCGTAAATTCTTTTGAGAAGTTAAACAGCTCGTCCATCGTTTCTGGCGCTTTTGGCATTAGTTTTTTATTGTAAATAAAGACTGGTGTCTCAATTGCTTTTGGTAAACCATATAATTTTCCGTTATATGTCTGTGCTTCTATTGATGAATCAGTAAATTTACTCTTTACAGCATCATCAGCTTTCACTTCAGAAAGTAAACCTTCTGTTACTGCATTTCCGATTTGATCATGTGGCAATGTTACAACATCTGGTCCCGTCCCCGCTGGTCCATCAAGGCGTAACTTCTTCACTTGATCTGTCATTTGCATTTCAACAACTTTTACTTTTACTTTATATTTTTCCTCAAAGCTTTTCACTGCTGGTTCTAAACCAACACCTTTTTTATCATCTTCCCAAACGAGTAGATCGTAATCTTTCTTTGCTTTACTTTCTTCTTTTTTCCCTGAATCTTTCGGTCCACATGCAGATAACATACCAATTGATAATGCTGAAACCGTTAATAATGATAATGCTTTCTTCATCCCAAAAACCTCCCTGAATTGTATATGTACCTTACTAATTGAAAACGTTTGCATTAAATAGTTTAATAGAAGCGCAAACGATATCTCAATCTATGAAAACGTTTGCGTTATTTGTCTATCATTATACATTCTTTTATTCATTTTGCAAATATTAATTTTTAAAATATTATTACTACACTCTTTATAGATTGACTTTATATGAAATGAATACTACTCTTATAAGCAATATTAAAGCTATGCAAAAAGCAATCGTTTGCAACATATGCTTTATTATTATACTTAAGGGAACAATATGCATAGAGATAGTAAAGGGGGATTTTTTATATGCTTAAAGACGCCATCTATCATAGGCCAAAAGATAATTACGCATACGCTTACGATGAAAAAACGATTCATATCCGAATACGTACGAAAAGAGACGATGTTCAAAGCACCAATCTTATTTATGGTGATCCTTATGAATGGACAGACGGGAAGTGGATTTCTTCAAGTGCACCGATGAAAAAAACTGGTTCTACTGCATTATTTGATTATTGGTCCATTTCCATCGAGCCAAAATTTAAGCGCTTACGTTATGGATTTGAATTAAAAGCAGAGACAGAAACGCTTATTTATGCAGAACGTGGATTTTTTTCTAGCATTCCAAATGATGACGTTGGTAACTTTTTCTGTTTTCCATTTATTCATGCAAATGATGTATTCAAAGCACCTTCCTGGATTAAAGATACTGTTTGGTATCAAATTTTCCCAGAACGGTTCGCTAACGGAGATCATACGTTGAATCCAGAAAACACCCTTCCTTGGGGAAGCGCTGAACCAACTCCAACTAATTTTTTCGGCGGAGATTTTGCTGGTATTATTCAAAACCTCGATTACCTTGTTAAGCTTGGAATTTCGGGAATATATTTCACACCTATTTTCAAAGCACATTCAAACCATAAATATGACACAATTGACTACATGGAAATCGATCCTCAATTTGGCACAAAAGAAACATTCAAAGAACTTGTTGAGGCATGTCATACACACGGTATAAAAGTAATGCTCGATGCCGTATTCAATCACAGCGGATACTTTTTCGATAAATTTCAAGACGTACTAGAAAATGGTGAACAGTCAGCATATAAAGATTGGTTCCATATTCATGAGTTCCCAATTAGAACTGAGCCACTCCCGAATTATGATACTTTCGCGTTTACACCGTATATGCCGAAATTAAACACTGCACACCCGGATGTAAAAGAATACTTACTTGAAGTAGGGCGTTATTGGGTAAAAGAATTCAATGTAGACGGTTGGCGCCTTGATGTAGCAAATGAAGTCGACCATAAATTTTGGAGAGAGTTCCGAAGTGAGATAAAAGCATTAAATTCTGAAGTATATATTTTAGGAGAAATTTGGCACGATGCACTTCCTTGGCTACAAGGAGATCAATTTGATGCTGTAATGAGCTACCCTGTTACAAACGCTCTACTGTCTTACTTTGCTAACAATTCCATTAAGGCAAATGAATTTATGAAACAAATTATAGAATCTCTACATTCCTACTCTATGAATGTAAATGAAGCAGCATTTCATTTATTAGACAGCCATGATACACCAAGAATATTGACAACATGTAACGGAGATAAAAATAAGTTAAAGTTACTTTATGTATTCCACCTTTCTTTCATCGGCTCTCCTTGTATTTATTATGGAGACGAAATTGGTATGGATGGCGGTATGGACCCTGATTGCCGCAAATGTATGGTTTGGGATACGAAAGAACAAGATCATCTATTATTTACACATGTACAAACATTAATTTCGTTACGAAAGCAATATAAAGCATTTGGAGGACATGGTACTTTCCAATTCATTGAAGCAAATGATGAACATAATTATATTTCTTATACAAAAACATATGAAGATGAAACTATCTTTTTCGTTTTAAATCCGACTAATAGTGATATTACAGCTTCACTGCCTCTCCATGTTACTGGAAAGAAAATCATTAATATTTATACAAACGAAGAATTTTCAGCGGAAGCAAGTGTATTACAAGTTACACTTCCTCCATATGGATTCTCCATATTAAAATGGTAACCAAAAAAAATCCTTATACCAAAGTGGTATAAGGATTTTTCTTATTTCAATTTGAACACGATTGCTTCATACGGACGTAATGTCATGTTATCTATCGGTCCATTCTCTACGTCGTAATTGTGTATAAATAACTCTGCTTCACTATAACTAATGTCCTCAGGCAATTCAAATACACATTCTTCCGCAGTAAAGTTTGCAATAACAAGAAGTTTTTCTTCTCCATACGTTCTTACGTATGCAAAAATAGATGGATTATTCTCCAATATTAAATCATATGATCCATACACAACTATTTCGTTATTTTTGCGTAACTCAATTAATTTTTTATAATAATAAAAAATTGAATCTTTATTTTGGATCGCTTGTTTCACATTGATTTCTTTATAGTTAGGGTTTACCGTAATCCAGGGCTCACCTGTTGTGAATCCAGCATGATCTTTATCATCCCACTGCATCGGTGTTCTAGCATTATCTCTGCCTTTTATATAAATAGACTGCATCACTTTATCTATATTTTCACCGCGCTCTATCACTTTTTCCTTATACATATTTAATGTTTCAATATCTCGATATTCATCAATCGATTCAAATCGAACATTTGTCATTCCGATTTCTTCGCCTTGATAAATATAAGGTGTTCCTTTCATCATATGAAGCACCGTCGCTAACATTTTCGCAGATTCAATGCGATACATTCCATCATTACCAAAACGAGATACAACACGAGGCTGATCATGGTTATTCCAATACAGACTATTCCAGCCTGTATGTTCTAATGCTTTTTGCCACTTCGTTAAATTCTCTTTTAAAGTAAGAAGTGAACATGGTTTTACATCCCATTTTCCGCCTTCTCCTGAGTCTAAATCCATATGTTCAAATTGGAATACCATCTGCAGTTCTTTTCGTTCTTCCCCGGTATACAATTTCGCTTCTTCTGTCGTTACACCAGGCATTTCACCAACCGTCATAATATCATAATGAGACAATACTTCTTCATTCATTTCATGTAAATATTTATGAATGTTTGGACCGTTCATAAAATACTTATGACCTGAAACATACCCCTCTTCTTCTGTTTCAACAGCTGGTAATCCCTCTTCTTTAGAAATAAAATTAATAACATCCATACGGAAGCCATCAATTCCTTTTTCTAACCAAAACTTCATCATTTCATAAACATCTTGTCTTACCTTTTCATTATCCCAATTTAAATCTGGCTGTTTTTTAGAAAACAGATGTAAATAATATTCATCTGTCATTTCATCATACTGCCATGCAGATCCGCTAAACGCTGCTCCCCAGTTATTCGGCTCTTTTCCTTCTTTTCCAGGGCGCCATATATAGTAATCTCTATATTTATTATCTTTTGATTTACGTGATTCAATAAACCAATTATGTTCATCAGAAGTATGATTAACAACTAAGTCCATCATAAGTTTCATATTACGTTCATGCATTTCATGTAATAGCTCATCCCAATCTTCCATTGTGCCGAACTCATTCATAATTTTACAATAATCACTTATATCATAACCATTATCATCATTTGGAGATTCATAGACTGGTGATAACCAAATTACATCAATCCCTAATTCTTTTAAGTAATCTAACTTTGAAATAATACCGCGAAGATCCCCGATGCCATCACCGTTGCTATCCATAAAGCTACGAGGATAAATTTGATATACTACGCTTTCTTTCCACCACTGTTTTTCCATTATGCTACCCCATTTCATTCATAATTCGATTTTCTCTTTTCCCAAGGTGCAAACGTTTTCATTAATGAATGATAACAGATTCCATCTTAAATTAAAATAGCGCTTACAACTTTTATTCTTATTTTTCTAAGAAAACATACGAAATTTACTAATATTCTTCCAATTCATGAAAACGTTTTATTTTTTTGTTTATTTTTTGAATCTATTCGTTTATAATGAACTCAAAGAAAACGTTTGCATAATTATTTCTAGGGGGAAATACCATGGCAGAACTGAAATTAGAAAACATTTATAAAATATATGATAATAACGTAACAGCTGTAACAGACTTCAATTTACACATTCAAGATAAAGAATTTATCGTATTTGTCGGTCCTTCTGGATGCGGAAAATCTACAACATTACGAATGGTGGCTGGACTTGAAGATATTTCAAAAGGAGAGTTTTCAATTGATGGTAAGCTAATGAATGATGTCCCTCCAAAAGACCGTGATATCGCAATGGTCTTCCAAAACTATGCCCTATATCCACATATGAGTGTGTATGATAATATGGCATTTGGATTAAAACTTAGAAAAATACCAAAAGATGAAATTGATCGTCGTGTAAAAGATGCAGCAAAAATTTTAGGACTGGAACAATATTTAGATAGAAAACCGAAAGCATTATCTGGTGGACAACGTCAACGTGTTGCGTTAGGGAGAGCAATCGTTCGAGACGCGAAAGTGTTCTTAATGGATGAGCCATTATCTAACTTAGACGCTAAATTACGTGTTGCAATGCGCTCAGAAATTTCTAAGTTACACCACCGCCTTGGTACGACAACAATTTATGTAACGCATGATCAAACTGAAGCGATGACAATGGCTTCTCGTCTTGTTGTTATGAAAGACGGAAAAATTCAACAAATCGGTACTCCAAAAGAAGTATATGAAACACCTGAAAACATTTTTGTTGGTGGATTTATCGGCTCTCCAGCGATGAATTTCTTCCGTGGTAAATTAACTGAAACCGATTTCGTTATAGACAATGCTGCAAAAATTAAAGTAACTGAAGGAAAAATGAAGATATTACGTGAACAAGGCTATGTAAATAAAGACATTGTTTTAGGTATTCGTCCTGAGGACATTCATGATGAACTATTATTTTTAGAAGCTTCACAATCTACTGCCTTCACAACAAAAATTGAAGTTGCTGAGTTATTAGGTGCTGAATCTATTTTATATATGAAACTTGGAAATCAAGATTTTGCAGCACGTGTTGATGCAAGACATACATTTTCACCTGGTGACCAAATTAAACTAGCATTTGATATGAATAAAGCGCATTTCTTTGATAGTCAAAACGAACAACGCATTCGTTAAAAAATAATTTTCATACAAAAAAACCGTCCACATATATTGAGGGCGGTTTTCACTATTATACGAGGGCTTCTACTGTATGAAATGATTGTCCTTTCGTGCTAATAATACCGAAAATCGGTAAGTCACTTAGCACCACTTCTTCTTGCTGTTTCATAAAAGATGACGTTAATTGTTTTATCTCTATCCATACGTCATTAATACAAAGCACATTGGAATCGTTCTCTTGTTGGCGTGAAAATATAGAATCTATTTTATATAAACCAGCATTTTGAAAAAGCATATCAATGCGACTGAATGCATTCAAAGTAATGCTGATTACGCGTTGCCAATCTCCTTGTTTTTCCATATTATAGGATACAAAAAGTGCTTCTCCGCCTAGATTCGTAATTTCCTCCACTGTTGCTTGTCCACTTTCTTGATCAATGTCCGTCACAATTACTTTTGCGCCTTGTTTAGCCAACAAAAGAGCTGTATTACGTCCAATACCGATGCCACCGCCAGTTACGATAGCAACTTTTCCTGCAAGCTTCATTTTCATTACCCCTTCTATAAGTCTTACCGTCATTCAGTATACTCCTTTATGAGATTAGTCTGCAAGTAAGAAAAGTTGCTTATTCATTTGTAAACGGTTACTTTTTTACTCCTTCTTTTTTCTTACTATTACGCTGATCGAAAACTAAACCGATGAAAATTAAAATCCCCCAAAAGATTACGCTACCTCCAGTCATTTCAATTTCCCCCTTATTATATAAACATATTATTTTAATCATTATAACATTTTCTTAATTTTCAATCTATTAAATTCGAAAATGATATAGATTAACTTTTTCCCTATTATATATCCATTAAAATATATTTGTATAACAAAAAGAGACCTTTTTATATAAAAAGGTCTCTTTTTGTTATACAAGACTTATCACTTTCGTTTTTGTAATTAAATCCTGAAAACCACAATTATCTTTGCGGAATAACATCATATATACGTTACATAATATCGGAATTCCAAGCAGTAATATGTTCGGTAATAACAATACAAAAAATCGAATCGTTAATGTTTGTAATGTTAACTTTTCACTCTTCAATGAAATTAATTTTATTCTCGTTACCTTTTTACCAAGTGTTACACCGTTCCAAATAAAGGGTAGCAAAATAAAATATATCGCCATTAATATAAAAACTACTGCAAGATCATATCTATAATCGCCAAAACTAATATTAAAGCGATTAAAAATAGCACTATAATTTCCAGTCATAACAGCTACTACTGCACCATACATAACCGAGATTAAAAACATGTCAATTAGGGAAGCACCTATGCGGTTCATTACAAGCGCTGGACGATGCATCTTTAACTTCATTTTTATGTCGACTCCTTCATATCCTTCTTTACCCGTCTCATCGTACCACTTCTAAAAAACATTGTAAACTAGCGTTTCTCTTACTTTTCTTGTACAATGTGTTACAACAGCATTGTAAAGGAGGTTCCCATATTGAAAAAATGGATAATCCTATTCGTCGCATTCCTATTAGCCGGTTGTGCTGGAAATACAAATCATATAACATATACGATTAACGATGAATACGAACTCATACGTACTTCTGGAAATGCATTTGAACTTTTCCCCACGCAAGATGCTGTATATGCCACACAATACATTCCTGCAAAAATTACAGACATAGCCTGGGATGATAAATACATTATTGCAAAACAAACTGAGGAAAAGTCAGATCCTAATAATCCTGACGCAGCAATTGCAAATAAAAAAAGCGAGCATTATTGGATTATTGACGTAAAGCATAATAAACGTTTTGGCCCCTATAATGAAAAACAATTTCATGAACAAAAAGATGCGTTTAAAATTAAGGTACCTTTTCAAAGTGTAGATTCATACATAGAAGAACAGAAAAAACAGTCAGCATAATAGTTTGAGCGCTGACTGTTTTTTCTTGCATATATTTAAAAACAACTTACTCAGAAAGTGAGATGTTAAAAGTTTGTGGCTCTTTTACAACATCTTGCGTTTCTGTATTTGCTGCGATTACATTATCTGTTGTAAATTTAATATCCTTTACCTTTTCTTTTCCATCATCAAGTATTAGGCCGATAATACCATCTCTTGTTTCACCAGGCTTATAGTCTTCCCTTGATACATTTTTTGTACCAACGAGCGTATCTTCATCATATAAAAAGTTTTGCGTTGCTACTTTAAAATGTTGTTTATCATTAATCGCAACATCATTCATAGAGAAAAATTGTATATTTTTATTCCCGCTATTTTCCACCTTATATGTAATTTCAACGTAACGAATCGTATCACTAATCTCTGTTCCACTTAGCGATGCATATAACTCTGCATCTTCTTGACTTACTTTATCTCCTAATCTACGCTTTACTTCTTCAGGAGTTAATGCCGTATATACTTTTAATGTATTTTTTGCATCTTTACTCATCTGTGATAAAGAGATTACTTTCACATCTTGTACGTGAATTTTCATTGGTGCTACTTCAAATGTTTGATTTACTGAATGAATCTGCTCTAACTTAAAAGTACCCCATCCAGTTTCTTTCACTTTTTGTCCTACTTTTTTCAGCTCACGTCCACCATATTCTTTTGTTTCAGGAATAGATTCTTTCTTCTTCGGTTCAACTTTCTTTTCTTCTTGATGGAAGCAACCACTTAACATAAGAAGAAAACTACATAAAATAAAAATACTTTTCCATGCTTTCATCATTTAATTTCTCCTAACACTATCATTCATGAATATAAAATTAGTCCCTTGCTTTGTAAACTATAGAAACAATAAGAAGTCCACAAAACGAACTTGTCAGTCCAGATACTATTATACCCCCTATTTGGAAAATATGAAAATAGGGATCTACGAACGCGTGCACGATAAATATAATAGCTGCCACAACAATTATCGAAATCCAATATTTTATTTTTTCCGAAGCTAAAATAAGGTCTTTACCCATTTCATTTCTACACTTCCATAAAACGTATACTAATAACAGAAAACCAATACATGTACTTCCATGTTGCATATATTTATAAACAGAGATACCGTACCATTCTCTTTGCAATAATGGTATTTTCATAACAAAATAGCCTGTCTTATGAGTGAATGCATCCCAAACAACATGCGTTAACATACCGAATAATGCTGAATAACAAAATACAAAGAAATCTTTCCTTGTGTAAAGCCCCCACCTCTCATCTACTGCATATGTATAGTAGCCAGCAAATGGTTTAGGTAAATGTGTTATAAACGGCTTTTTTAAAATGTAATGATATATGTATGCTAATAAAAATACGAGTGGTAAATTAAAATATAAGAATCCAAGCCACGTATGCCCAATTACACCATACGGTCTAAAGTGTAGGAAATATTCAAAGTCAGGCGCCATACTACCTAATATAAGAGCCGTTACTGAAATATGTTGAGAATACTTTTTTGCAAAAGGAAGAACTGCTGCTGGATGTGCAAATGTAAACGGCATGTTTTAGCTCCTTTTCAGAATTACAATAGATTACATACTATCTATCATAACGACATGAATAATCTCCATGCAATATTTATTTTCACATTGGAATATGATAGTTTAAATGATATAATCCACATAAATATTCAGAAAATAAGGAGGGAGTTCACGTGTCATTAACACTTGTCTTTTTTCTTGTTCTGTTTACCTTGTTTTTAAGTACATACATTGGCTTCTATCTATGGAAGCACTACAAAATTATAAAATATATACCTGCTCTCGTTGGTTTTATAAGCACTCTTTTTATTTTCATATGGAAGAGAATGATTTTCAGCTGGGAAGGTCTTGGCTTTGGCGCACTTCAATATACAATACTATTTGCAAGTTGTCTTACCCTTGTATTTGCTGCTTTTTTAGAATCAAAATCCGTTATGAATTGAGGTTTCTATATTGATTGATGTACCCTTTTTACAAAATGTCACATTAAAAAAAGAAAATATCCCTAGTTTCTCCGCATACCCTTACTGTTTACCCGCTATTCGAACATTACAATCACTAGCTTTCCATCCAAATGTAACATTCATTATTGGAGAAAATGGAACGGGGAAGTCAACATTACTCGAAGCGATTGCAATTGCTTTAGGATTTAATGCAGAAGGTGGAACGAAAAACTTCCGTTTTAGTACAAACGATTCCCATTCATCTTTACATGAATACCTTCGAATTTCCAAAAGTTTCAATACACCAAATGACGGTTTCTTTCTTCGTGCCGAATCATTTTATAACGTTGCTTCTTATATTGATGAAATGGATGCCGATTCAGAAGCACGTGGAAATCCAATTATTGACTCATATGGTGGTACTTCACTACACGCCCAATCACACGGTGAGTCATTTTTCTCCTTATTTATGAATCGTTTTTCAGGACAAGGCTTATACATTTTAGATGAGCCCGAGGCCGCTCTATCACCAATGAGACAACTTTCTATGCTCATTCGAATGCATGAACTAGCGGAACAAGGTTCACAATTTGTTATCGCAACGCATTCTCCAATTTTAATGGCTTATCCTGAATCCACCATATACTCTTTAACACAAGAAGGAATTCACGAGTCCGCCTTAGAAGACACCGAGCATTACCAAACGACGAAACTTTTCTTTGAAAATCGTGATCGATTATTTCATCATTTATTTGATTCTTAATAAAAAGAAGCAGCGATTGCTGCTTCTTTTTATAGTGCTTCTATAAATAATGCTACCCCAATACCGCCGCCGACGCATAGAGAGGCAATTCCTTTTTCTAACCCGCGTCTCTTCAATTCATGAATTAAACTTACAGTAATACGAGCTCCTGTACAACCGATTGGATGTCCAAGTCCTACACCACTACCGTTTACATTCACTTTTTCACGATCTAAACCTAGTTCTTTCTCTACAGCTAAGTATTGCGCAGCGAAAGCTTCATTAATTTCCAGTAAATCTGCATCTTCTAATGACCAATCTACTTTTTCTAATCCTTTACGAATTGCTGGTGCTGGTCCAATCCCCATAATTTTTGGATCTACTCCAGCTACTGAATATCCAACAATTCTAGCTAACGGTTGTAAGCCTTTTTCTTTCGCTTTTTCTTCGCTCATTAATACTAGAACCGCGCTTCCGTCATTCAGGCCAGATGCATTCCCTGCCGTTACAGATCCGCCTTTACGGAAAGCTGGTTTTAATCCTGCTAATTTTTCTGCTGTAATGTCAGCACGTGGATGTTCATCCTTCGAAAATACTACTTCTTTTCTACGTTCTTTTATTGTAATAGGAACAATTTGATCGTCAAAATATCCAGACTCGATTGCCTTCAATGCCAATGTATGACTGCGAAGCGCAACTTCATCTTGTTCCTCTCTTGTAATTTCATATTGTTCAACTAAATTTTCCGCTGTTTCCCCCATCATAATATGATGAATTGGATCTTCTAATACTTCCCACACCGTATCACGAATTTCTCCGTGTTGTAGGCGTTGTCCCCAGCGGTGTTGTTTTAATGCATAAGGGCTTGAACTCATTGCTTCTACTCCACCTGCAACGACAACTTCACTTACACCTAATTGAATTTGCATTGCAGCCGACATAATTGCTTGCATACCTGAAGAACATTGGCGTTGGATTGTATAACCTGTAACTGTGTCAGGAAACCCTGCCGCTAATGCAGCCGTTCTCGCCGTATTTGCTTCATCAGTTCTTTGAATACAATGACCTAAAATCACTTCATCAACTTCGTGTGGTTCTACCCCGCCTCGTTTTACAGCTTCCTGAAGTACAGGAACAGCTAATTCTACTGGCGTTACATTTTTTAGCGCTCCCCCAAAAGTTCCAATTGGCGAACGAACTGCAGCTGTAATAACAACATTATGCATTTTGCACTTGCCCCTCTCTTATGTACCCTAGTCAGTTTTTAGGTGAAATTCCATAAGATGTATGTCTACACCTATCATACTATAAACATACTAAAAAATCAAAATATTTAATATAATAAAAATAGAAGGAATTAACCTTCTATTCTGTTAATGCATATAGAAATTTTTGTAAAATTTTCTCTGTTGTTTTATTCAAATTCGGTAACTTATCTACTGGAAAATATTGAAGCTGTAATCCTTCATGGTCAAGCCTTAATTCCCCGCTCACATGATGTCCCTGATACAGATGAATGACATTAAAAATTTCATCTCCATTTGGATATTGGAAGTACACTTCTTTTCCCGAAAGAACCCCGATAAATTGCATAATTTTCGCATTTAGTCCCGTCTCTTCAAATAGTTCTCTACGAGCAGTTTCTTCTGTCGTTTCTCCTAGCTCCATCGCTCCACCAGGTACACCCCAATCATATGTATCTGAACGATATTGAAGCAATACTTCTTGATTATCATTTAAGATAATAATTGCTGATCCTACTAGAATAAGCGGCCTTGTACCAACGACTTTGCGTAACTCTTCAATATACCCCAATATGTAAACTCTCCTTTCCTCACCCTCCCTTATCATAACAAAATTTTTCTCCTTTTGTTGATGTAATTTTAAAGAAAAAAAGGAAGCTTTCGCCCCCTTTTTTCACCTTTATTTCTTAAAACTTTCATATTTTACAGCTTCAAAAGCTTCTTCTATTTCATCATTACGATAATGGACATATGTAAAACGCCCTAATTCTACTAATCTTGCTATTTCTTGTAACGCTTTATGTTGCTCATATGTTTCCTCAAGCTTAATATGTACATAAAATTTCATTAAAGGATGTTCATATAAAGGTTCTCCCACCTCTACATATACATCTTCCACCCCTTGTACAACTCTTACATAACTTGCAAATTGATACAGTGCTTCTCTGTCTGAAACGATTTTTAATGTATACATATATTCTCCCCCTTTCCTTTACTATATCAAAAAGACAGCCAAACCATGTTATAGAACTATGAAATTTTTTCGACTTGTAATAAACAAGGCGTTTATCCATACATAGGATCTTTTCCCAACATATATTATAGAAAGAATTTTTTCAGTTGAGGTGTTCCTTATGGATCCATACGTCAATATATGTATTTGCATTACGCCAGGCGCCGATATTTCTGATGACCGTATTGCAAAAGATTTAGCAGTTGCAGAGTCAATTTGGCACCCGATTACCTTTCAAATTCAAGAAGTAATTGTTTTAAATGAACTCTTCCGTTTTTCTGACCGTGAAATTAGTTATAAAGATTCTATTCAAAGTCAGGAAAAATTAGCATCCTTTTTTCAAACTTGTGTAAATGAAGCTCCTGAATGCGACCTTTACATTTGTTATATTGGCAGTGATTATTTCAAAGAAACAGCAGTAATTGCCTGTGCCTACTCTTTAGCAAAACAACAGCAACTTACAGGGTATATCGTTTTAACAAACTCGGCTGCTCCTATGAAAAATATATATACGCTCGCTCATGAAATTGGTCATATTTTATTTACAAGACGTGTTCATGGAAAACTTACTCACGCAGATCCTCATTCCCCAACTGGCTCGGAGCACCATCCTTCTCCAACAAATCTTATGTATCCGATCGTCCCTCGCCCTGAAAATGTCCATATTCAGTCTCTATTAACGAACGAACAAAAAGCTCTCTCTTTACAAAGCTCTTTATTGCAAAGAAAAAAACAGTAACGATTTTGTTACTGTTTAAAACAATAGATTCCAATCAATAAACCAAATTTCGGCTGCAACGGATGCAAATATACAACTAAACATAAATACAATTACTCTAAAAATCTCTATATAATATTTCTTTGGAAATAATTTTTTGCATATCCAGAGCAGCCCTTTACCTATTAAACCGAAGAACAAAACATAACCTGATGTGTCATCTAATAAAGTATCGAAATAGTCATCGTGTACCTTTTTCGAAAAGGTAGTATATAGCCCAAAAATCGTTAAACCTAAAAATGTAATAGACAATATACCTAGAAATATACTTTGCATATTTGTTCTCCTCTTAATAAAAAATTCAGTTCGTTCGCTATTAATATAAAGCTAGCTTACAGTTTTTTTCTCCTCAATTTTCAAAGACCATCTCATTAATACATATAAACTTCCGTACAGAAGTAACGGCTCTAGCATTCCCCAATATGGGTTGTTCTTCCCTAATTCTTTAAATACAAACATAATGAATAGCGGGACAATAACAGTTAATATCCCAATCCAGCCAAGTATGTATGCTTCTCCAATTAACAGTACTAGCAAGATAACTCCAGCTAGTATATAACTTTGTATAGTCGTTAATTGTAATACAGGTGTCCCATACCATTTATTCATAAACATTAATAATACTAGTAATAAAATCGGTAGCAATGCTGCTACATAAATAATGCTAAATTCTTTTATTTTATTCTTAAATGATGACATTTTAAAAGCAAATATAATTCCTACAATCGTAATCATTAAAACAATTGGGTATCCAATTAATTGTACATTCGTTAATGTAAATTCATGATTTGGGCTTTCAAATAAAATATTTGTAAGTAACCAATATCCCCCTATTCCAATTATCATTCCTAAAATAGTCTTTATACTTCCGCCTTTATCCTTCTCCATCTCTTTCGCTAATTCTTCCGCATACTCTTTTGGTGAATCACCAAATATATCACTTACCGTCTTTCCCTCTTTCTCACCTTCAATTAAATGAAGCTCTGCATCTTCTAAAAAAGCGTCCACATCTTCTTCTTTAATTCCTTTTGTTATTAAATATACTTTCGTATCGATTAAAAACTTTTCTCCTTCTTTAGAAATCTTCATAATAACCCCTCCCTTATTAAACCGTTTCTCTTCTATTCGTCTTCATCATAATTTCAAGGAAAATTAAAATAAATAAACTTCCGTATAAACATATAATCTGAAATAGCATTGGAACAAGGTCTTCTGATGTAAATGTTTTAAACAGTAACATAATCGAAAGTGGAATAATTAAATATAAGTTTTTAAACCATCCATTAAAATATATATTTATTGCAACTGTAATGATGAAAATACTACCAGCTAATATATAACTTTGCATTTGGGTGAATATAAACATTTTTGTAGGATAAATCACATCTAATATCGTTACAGCCCCTATTAGAAACATTGGTGCGATTATGACTAACGACCACATAGCAAACCAAGTTTTTGTAAAACTTGTTACAAAGGTCATTTTGCGCAGTAGAAAATTAGGACCTATCACAACTAAAATCAATGACAAACTATACCCCACGCCCTGAATAAGTGACATCTGTAATAATCCGTTATTCACTATTAGAATAGAAGCAATAATCCAAAACGATACGATATTCATTACTGTAAAACCAATTTGCTTCCACGTTTCCTGTCTATCCCTTTCCATCACTTTTACAAGTTCATTTGCATATTCTTTCGGTGAGCTTCCGAAAATTTCTTCTACACTTTTCCCATCACTCTCACCTTCTATTAAATGAAGTTCTGCGTCTTCAATAAAGCTTTCCATATCGCTTTCCATATCGCTTTCTTTCACACTCTTTGTAGCCAAAAACAATCTCATATCTAATAAAAATTTTCGTGCTTCATTTGATAACATTATCTTCTTCTCTCCTTCCCTTCAAGTAGACGTTCCACACTACTTTGCATCGCTTCCCAGCGATCCATAAATTCATCCAGTGCATCTTCGCCATCTTCTGTTAACGTGTAATACTTCCGTTTTGGACCAGATGGGGATTCCTTCATTACACTTTTTATGAATCCTTCCTTTTGCATTCGTATTAATAACGGATAAATACTTCCCTCACTCGCCATTGTAAAGCCATACTTTGCTAGCTTCTCACTCATTTCATAACCGTATATTTCACCTTCAGAAATAATAGCAAGTAAGCATCCTTCTAAAATCCCTTTCAGCATTTGACTTGTCGACATAATTCAAATCCTCCTACTATCTTGTTTTACAAGATAGATAAGCGTAAGTATCTTGCTTTACAAAATAGTATAGCAGAGACTATTTTGCAAAACAAGATAGCTAACAATATTTTTCCAAATCTTTGCAGGATTTTCATTATCCACTCTCTAAATAGAGCAATATGAGAACTTTATTACGAAGGGATGTTTTTCATCATGGTTACAAATCGAGTTGTTTTTTTAACAGGTGCTGCAAGTGGTATTGGTTATGAAATGGGAAAAGCTTTTGCAAAAGAAGGTGCAAAAGTCGTTATTACCGATCGTCTTGAAGAACGTGCAAAAGAAGCTGCTGAACAATTGCAAAAAGAAGGCTTTCAAGCTATCGGCTTAAAATGTGATGTTACATCCGAAGAAGAAATAGAAGCATCCATTTCTCAAACTGTTACTCATTTCGGTTCATTAGACATATTAATTAATAACGCAGGCATGCAACACGTTTCACCAATTGAAGATTTTCCGACCGAAAAATTCGAGCTACTAATTAAAATTATGCAAATCGCTCCTTTTATAGCAATAAAGCATGCCTTCCCAATCATGAAAAAGCAAAAGTATGGTCGTATTATTAATGTCGCATCCATTAATGGCCTCGTTGGATTTGCAGGGAAATCCGCCTACAATAGCGCGAAACATGGTGTAATTGGATTAACAAAAGTTGCCGCTTTAGAAGGCGCTACTCATGGAATTACCGTTAACGCGCTTTGTCCAGGCTATGTCGATACACCTCTTGTACGCAATCAACTACAAGATTTAGCTACGACACGAAATGTACCACTTGAAAATGTGTTAGAGGATGTCATTTATCCACTTGTCCCACAAAAACGCTTATTACAAGTACAAGAGATTGCTGATTATGCGATGTTTTTAGCGAGCGAAAAAGCGAAAGGTATAACTGGTCAAGCTGTCGTTATCGATGGTGGTTATACTGCTCAATAAAAAATAAAGTTTGCTCACGAAGAGCAAACTTTATTTTTTATCGCGAGGATCATCATACTGTAGTAATTGCCGTGGTAACTTCTCTATTGCAACAATTACCCCATCTAATTTACTTTCAATACGGTGGAGTAAATATAATGTTACAACAATTGGAAACCCTACATTACCTATCATCTTGATCCACTCTTCCATCTTTTTCTCCTCCTTTCATTATATAAATAAGAAAAAAGAACACATTTAGGCATAGAAAAACAAGCTATTATGTATTAGCTTGTTTTTCAAATAATGATGCAATTTCCCGTTTATAATCCCCGCGTATAATACCTTGCTCAGTAATAATACCTGTAATTAATTCATTCGGTGTTACATCAAATGCTGGATTATAAACAGTAGTTCCAACTGGTGCCACCTGTTTCCCAAAAATTTTCGTAACTTCTGTTTCATCTCTTTCTTCAATAATAATTTCTGCACCTGTTTGTTTCGTAATATCAAATGTAGATAGTGGAGCTGCAACGTAGAACGGGATATCGAAATACTTTGCTAATATAGCTAAATTCATCGTTCCGATTTTATTTGCTGTATCCCCATTTGCGACAATTCGGTCCGCTCCTACAATAATTGCGTTGATTTCTTTCGTTTGAATAGCATGAGCTGCCGTATTATCTGTAATAAGTGTTACATCGATACCTGCCTGTTTTAATTCCCAGGTCGTTAAGCGACCGCCTTGTAAAACCGGTCTCGTTTCACATGCATATGCATGTAAATGTACACCTTTTTCTTTCCCAATATAAAACGGTGCTAATGCAGTACCATATCTAGCAGTTGCAATACTGCCAGCGTTACAAATTGTTAAAATGTTATCACCGTCTTTAAAGCATGTTAATGCATGTTCTCCAATACTTCGGCATACCGCTTCATCTTCTTGCTGAATACGAAGCGCTTCTTCTTCTAATATTTTTTGCGCTTCTTTTATTGTAGTAATTTCTTGAATAGATTCTCTCATACGATCGATTGCCCAAAATAAATTGACTGCTGTCGGGCGTGACGTCCCTAAATAATTACAATCTCTATTAAACTTCTTTTGAAATTCTTCAATATGTAAAGTAGTATATTTTTTTGATGCAAGCGCCAATCCAAATGCAGCTACAATTCCAATTGCAGGTGCTCCTCTTACTTCTAGCATGACAATACTTTTCCATACCTCTTCAATCGTCGTTAATGTTTTATATTCTGTGCTATGCGGTAGCTTTGTTTGATTTAATACTGCAATGGCATCACCTTTCCAACTGACAGACCTCGGAATCGTAACAACTGTACTCATGCTTTTACCCCTCCAGAAACTGTCTGTTGAAATAATGTTCGGAACAGTTGAATATCAGCGTTTTTAGATTCATATTTTATTAGTTCTTTACCTAAGGATAAAGCTTGTTTCTTGGCTTGAATTCTCTTTTCTTTATTTGCTATTTCATCTAAATCAGCTACATGTGCTAAGCCAATTGTTCTTCGGATAAGCTCACATCCAGCAAATCCGACCACATCCTTAAAAATATTTTGCAAAATAATCGGCAACCATTGTTTCTCTTTCGTATATGCTTCTACACCTTCTCCAATCCATAACTTCGTAAAAGTGTCTACGAAAAAGCTCCATGTTTTCTCAATATGGAAAAATAGCACACTTCTCTGTTCTTCCTCTCTAGATAGAGCATTTAATAATAGATTTGCAATAAATTGCCCGATGTCAAATCCAAATGGACCGTACGTTGCAAATTCTGGGTCAATCACTTTCGTTTCAGAAGGTGATGAAAAAATACTTCCAGTATGTAAATCTCCATGAATGAGTGCCTCTTTTCTCGTTAAAAATTTATATTTATATTGCGCTACTTTTAGTTTTAAAGTTTTATCACTCCATAGTTCATCTACAGCCAATTGTAACTCCGACTCATAATCATTCGTATCGTAATGCCCAAACGGATCTGTAAACACTAAATCTTCTGTAATTTTGCAAAGGTCTGGATTTACAAATGTACCTTCTAGTACCCTTTTCTCTTCTGACTGTAAACCAAAATCTGAAGTATAAAATAAAACATTCGCTAGAAAACGACCGATATGCTGGGATAGAAGTGGATACTCTTCTCCATCTATTAATCCTTTTCTTGTAATAGTTAATTTGGATAAGTCTTCTATGATTGTTACCGCTAATTCTTCATCATGACTATACACTACCGGCACATATTCCGGCACATACTTTGCAAAAATTTGCAGCGCCTTACTTTCAATCGTCGCTCTTTTTATAGACAACGGCCAGCTCTCACCAACTACTTTCGCATATGGTAGTGCTTGTTTTATTATAATAGACTTCTCTCCATCATCTAATTTGAACACGTAATTTAAATTTCCATCCCCAATTTCATGACAAACTACATTTGCTTTCTTTTCAAAATAGCCATGTTCTTTCGCATATTGTACAGCGGTTACTTCTGTTAATGAATAATATCCCATCGTCTTCTCCCCCTTTTTTTAATTCAGAGGTTTTTCTAACACAGAAAAACCTCTTTCCACTAAGAAAGAGGTTTGAAGTTTATCTTCTCCCCTCTTATCTGCCAGAAAGTTTTACTTTCTGCTGGAATTAGCACCGTGCCTTTTGGCGTCATAAACGCCCCATTTCACAATGGTATTACGGTCGGTTGCTGGGCTTCATCGGGCCAAATCCCTCCACCTGCTCTTGATAAGAGTTGTATAATTTTTTAGAATTTTTAACTTTATGTTGAAGACTATACCAAGAATAAAAATCACTTGTCAACATTTTATTTGTATAATTCTGGACGTCGATCTGCAAAAACTGGAATTCCTTTGCGTACTTCTTTAATTTTCTCGAATGTAAGCTCTCCAAATAGAATTGATTCTTCTTCATTCGCTTCTACAACAACTTCACCCCAAGGATCGACAATTAAAGAATGGCCAGCAAACTCATTATTTGGATCCTTCCCTGCCCTATTACATGCTACAACATAACACTGATTTTCAACTGCTCTTGCTTGTAATAGTAAACGCCAATGCGCTAAACGAACTAATGGCCATTCAGCTACAACAAATAAAACTTTTGCACCTTTAGCAGTATGAACGCGCATCCACTCCGGAAAACGAATATCATAGCAAATGGTGCCGGCGCACTCTACATCATCTAACTTAAATTCACCAGTACGATTTCCAGCGATTAAATATTTATGTTCATCCATAAGCTGAAATAAATGCACTTTACTATATTCATTGACTAGTTCTCCTTTATTCGTTACAACATACATTGTATTTGTAACACCTTGTTCCGTTTGCTTTGCTATAGAACCACCAACAATATGTACACCATATTGTTTCGACCATTCTATCAACTTTTCTTTCGTTTCCAATCCATCCCTATCTGCAATTTCAGAGAGTCTCGTTAAATCATAACCTGTTGTCCATAGTTCTGGTAAGACGATAACATCTGGTCTTTCCTTCATCGCTTCGCTTATTTTATTTTTAGCATTCTCAATATTTTTTTCTACATCTCCAAAGACAATATCCATTTGAATACATGCGACTTTCATTTTTTCAGCCCCATTCTCATTTTTTTCTTTACAAAATACTGGAAAGATTATATCATTTGTCACTAGAATTGTAACAACTTTCAAAAGAGGTGGAAAGTATGAAATCATTTCAACCTTCTGAGATAGTAACATCATTGCCAACACAATTTTTCGCTTCACTTGTTGCAAAAGTTAACAAAGTCGTTGCAGCTGGTCACGATGTTATTAATCTAGGTCAAGGTAATCCAGATCAACCAACACCGCAGCATATCGTAAAAGCTTTGCAAGATGCTGCTGAAAAGACCATTCATCATAAATATCCGCCATTTCGCGGACATGAAAGCTTAAAAGAAGCCGTGGCAACATTCTATCAACGTGAATATGATGTAGTAGTAAATCCGAAAACTGAAGTTGCTATATTGTTTGGTGGAAAGGCTGGATTAGTAGAATTACCAGTTTGCTTTACAAACCCTGGTGATACAATTCTCGTTCCCGATCCAGGCTATCCAGATTATTTATCAGGTGTCGCTTTAGCGAAAGCACAATTTGAAACAATGCCGCTTATTGCAGAAAATAAATTTTTACCAGATTATACAAAAATTGACGACTCTATTGCCGAGCGTGCAAAATTAATGTTTTTAAACTACCCAAATAACCCTACAGGTGCTACTGCATCAAAAGATTTTTTTGATGAAACGATTCAATTTGCTAATAAACACAATATATTGGTTGTTCATGATTTTGCCTATGGTGCTATAGGGTTCGATGGTCAAAAGCCAGTTAGTTTCTTACAAGCAGACGGTGCTAAAGATACAGGAATTGAAATTTATACTCTATCGAAAACTTTCAATATGGCTGGGTGGCGTATCGCTTTTGCAGTAGGGAATGAAAGTGTCATTGAAACCATTAACTTATTACAAGATCATATGTATGTTAGTATTTTTGGTGCAGTTCAAGATGCCGCCCGCGAAGCACTATTAAGTTCACAGTCTTGCGTAATAGACCTTGTAAATAGTTACGAAGCTCGACGAAACGCTCTTATTTCAGCTTGTCACTCAATTGGTTGGAATGTAGACATTCCAACAGGATCATTTTTTGCATGGCTTCCTGTTCCAAAAGGATATACTTCTGAGCAATTTTCTAATATTTTACTAGAAAAAGCACATGTCGCAGTTGCTCCTGGTGTTGGATTTGGTGAGCATGGCGAAGGGTATGTCCGTGTTGGTCTCTTACATACAGAAGATAGGTTAAGAGAAGCCATTCATCGAATTGATAAATTAAATTTTTTCAAAAAGTAATTGACAACATGAAAAATATCTGACAAAATTCAGTTATCTTAAAAATTTAAACATTTCTAAATACTTCTTATCAAGAGCAGGTGGAGGGACGAGCCCGACGAAACCCGGCAACCGATCTACAATTGTAGACACGGTGCTAATTCTCGCAGCATTACGCTGACAGATAAGGAGCTGGTTGTAAAAAAACCTCTCCTTAGCTGAGAGGTTTTTTTATTTAACTAGGAGGTTATAACAATGAGCGGAATTATAGCGACATATTTAATCCATGATGATTCACATAACTTAGAAAAAAAAGCTGAGCAAATTGCACTCGGTTTAACAATTGGCTCTTGGACTCATTTGCCACATTTATTGCAAGAACAATTAAAGCAGCATAAAGGCAACGTCATTCATGTTGAGGAATTAGCTGCACATGAACATACCAATTCGTATTTACGTAAAAAAGTGAAACGCGGAATTATTAAAATCGAATATCCGTTATTAAATTTCAGTCCGGATTTACCAGCAATTTTAACGACTACATTTGGAAAGCTATCACTTGATGGCGAAGTAAAATTAATTGACTTAACTTTTTCAGACGAATTAAAAAAACAGTTTCCTGGTCCAAAATTCGGGATAGATGGTATTCGAAATCTTTTACAAGTACATGATCGTCCCCTTTTAATGAGTATTTTTAAAGGAATGATTGGACGAAATATTGGGTATTTAAAAACGCAATTACGCGATCAAGCAATTGGTGGTGTAGATATCGTAAAAGATGATGAAATATTATTCGAAAATGCATTAACACCACTTACGAAACGCATCGTATCTGGAAAAGAAGTTTTACAATCCGTATATGAAACGTACGGACATAAAACGTTATATGCCGTAAATTTAACAGGACGAACTTTTGATTTAAAAGAAAATGCGAAACGTGCAGTGCAAGCTGGAGCCGATATTCTATTATTTAACGTATTCTCTTACGGACTAGATGTACTACAATCACTTGCAGAAGATGATGAAATCCCAGTTCCTATTATGGCACACCCTGCTGTAAGTGGTGCTTATTCTGCATCTAAGTTATATGGAGTTTCATCTCCATTATTACTCGGAAAGCTACTCCGTTATGCTGGGGCTGACTTTTCATTATTCCCATCTCCATACGGAAGTGTTGCGCTAGAAAAAGAGGAAGCTCTTGCTATCTCAAAATATTTAACTGAAGACGATGCATGTTTCAAGAAGAGCTTTTCTGTTCCGTCTGCTGGTATTCACCCTGGTTTCGTTCCCTTTATTGTACGAGATTTCGGTAAAGATGTTGTGATTAATGCTGGTGGCGGAATACATGGACATCCAAATGGGGCGCATGGCGGCGGTAAAGCTTTCCGTGCTGCAATTGATGCTACTTTGCAAAATAAACCACTCCATGAAGTAGATGACATAAATTTGCATAGCGCACTACAAATATGGGGAAATCCCTCTCATGAGGTGAAATTATGAGTATTCAAATATTTTGTGATTTCGATGGCACGATTACAAATAATGATAACATTATGTCCATTATGGAAAAATTTGCACCACCAGAAGCTGAAGAAGTAAAGAATAGAATTTTATCACAAGAGCTATCTATTCAAGAAGGTGTTTCTCAATTATTTCAATTCATACCTACTAATCTGCACGATGAAATTATTCAATTTTTAATAGAGACTGCTGAAATCCGTAATGGTTTTCATGAATTTATACAATTTGTAAATAAAAATAATATTTCCTTTTATGTTATATCAGGTGGAATGGATTTCTTCGTCTATCCACTCTTACAAGGACTCATTCCGAAAGAGCAAATTTACTGTAATGAAACAGATTTTTCAAATGAATACATTACGGTGAATTGGCCTCATCCTTGTGATCATCATTGTCAAAATCATTGCGGATTATGTAAATCATCACTCATCCGTAAATTAAGTAATACAAATGACTTCCATATTGTAATCGGAGATTCAATTACTGATTTACAAGCTGCGAAACAAGCGGATAAAGTGTTCGCTCGTGACTTCCTTATTACAAAATGTGAGGAAAATCATATTTCTTATACACCATTTGAAACATTTCACGATGTTCAAGCTGAATTAAAACATTTGTTGGAGGTGAAATTATGAAACAACTTTTTCGTCAATGGTATGACTTAAGCGAGATAAAAAAAGAATTAACGACACGAAATTGGTTTCCAGCAACGAGTGGTAATATTTCTATAAAGGTTAGTCATGAACCACTCACTTTTCTCATTACAGCAAGTGGTAAAGATAAAACAAAAACGACTCCAGATGATTTTCTATTAGTAGATCATCTAGGTGTTCCCGTATTAGAGACTGAATTACGCCCTTCAGCAGAAACAATCTTGCATACACATATTTATAACAATACGAATGCCGGGTGCGTCCTTCATGTTCATACAACCGATAACAATGTTATCACAAATTTATATAGTGATGCAGTCACACTTCAAAATCAAGAAATTATTAAAGCTCTCGATATTTGGGAAGAAGATGCAACAATTCACATTCCTATTATCGAAAACCATGCTCATATCCCAACGCTTGGAGAAAACTTCCGCAAGCATATACAAGGAGATTCGGGGGCAGTATTAATCCGTAACCATGGTATTACCGTATGGGGCCGAGATAGCTTTGATGCAAAGAAAAGATTAGAAGCTTATGAGTTTTTATTCCAATTTCATATAAAACTATTATCAATTCAAGGAGGCGTTTCTAATGGCGCAAATTCGTATTCATGAAATAAATACTCGCATTGAAAATGAAGTGGAAGTATCAAAATTTCTACAAGAGGAAGGCGTTTTATATGAGAAATGGAATATTTCCAAACTTCCTACTCATTTAAAAGAAAATTACTCATTAACAGATGAAAACAAAGCTGAAATATTAGCTGTGTTTTCAAAAGAAATTGCTGATGTTTCATCACGCCGAGGTTATAAAGCACATGATGTAATTTCACTTTCAAATAGCACACCTAACCTTGACGAACTATTAATTAATTTCCAAAAAGAACACCATCATACTGATGATGAAGTTCGCTTTATTGTTAGTGGTCATGGCATCTTTGCCATTGAAGGAAAAGATGGGACATTCTTTGACGTTGAACTTGAGCCAGGCGATCTCATATCTGTTCCTGAAAATGCAAGACATTATTTTACCTTGCAAGATGATCGTCAAGTTGTAGCTATTCGTATTTTTGTTACAACTGAAGGCTGGGTTCCAATCTATTAAGGTAGTTAGTTGAATAAAAGGCCTTGGACCCCCTTTTCCAACCTTTTATTCACTCTACATATATACATCCTCCTATGGAACAGGCTTATTTCATTTTGAAATAAGCCTGATTTTTTATGGTTCTAACCGTATTATTCCTTCTTTTCAGTACAATCTCTCCCTTCAATTTTTCAAGTATATTTATTAAGACTTTTTGAACATTTATTGAACTTTTTTTGAACTTTTTCTGAAAATTCTGTTTTATGTATGATATACTACAATTAACTAAGAAGGAAAAGAAAATCGCAAACAGAGGGGGAGAATCATGAGTTTACTTATCGCACTTATACTAGGGGTTACGTGTGGAGCACTTCCTATTATTCTAGGAGCTATTATGGAAGAGTTAGAAGTTGGTGTTTTAGGTTTTGTTGCATCTTGTGTAAGCGCTTTACTTTTTGGTTTATTCGGTGCTATTCCTGTTTCAATTCTCTGTGCATTTTATATAGTACGCCATGCTCGTACAAAACAATTCGGTCCTAATCACATCGCGCAAGTTATTCCATTCCCAATTGAACGATGCCGCCGGGCTTCTAGCTTATAATTACAAAATTAAAAATAAAAGTCCTCAAATGAGGACTTTTATTTTTTTTCTTCTAGAAATTGAAACAATTCTTGTAGGTGCAAAGCGTCTTCACTATAGCTAACAGATACATGATATATACCATCAATCTCCGCTTCCATGTAAAGGTCAACTCCATCTCGATCATATTTCAATGCCAAATAAAATTCCATTTCTTCTAGCATCTTTTTTGAAGTTCGAATAACATAATGCCCTTTCTCATCTCTTCCATATTCGAAATTCGGTTCAAAATCATATTTTTGTTTAAAAGCTTCTTTTTGTTTTTCATTAATTTGTATACATGTTGCTCTTTGTACAGTATCAATCATCTCATCAAATTTTTGAAGATCCATCTCATTTACCCCCTTACATATTTTTTGTATAACACTTGTGTTCCGCTATTTTCTTCCCCATCTTTTATTAGCTCTTCATACAATTCCTTCGCCAAACTTAAACCTGGTACTGGCAATTGTAATCTTTCAGCCTCATCTAACGCGATCTTCATATCTTTCATAAAATGCTTTACATAAAAACCTGGTTCAAAATCTCCCTTTAACATTCGAGGAGCTAAATTACTTAATGACCAGCTACCTGCTGCTCCCGTTGAAATACTCTCCAATACTTTATCAGGATCTAATCCAGCCTTTTTCGCATAAGCAACAGCTTCACATACTCCAATCATATTAGAAGAAATCGCAATTTGATTGCACATTTTTGTATGTTGTCCACTTCCAGCAGGCCCTTGCAACTGAATATTTGTTCCTAGTTTTTCAAATAACGGTAAACATCTATCATATATTTCTTTCTCTCCACCGACCATAATTGCGAGTCTTGCTTCTTTCGCACCAACGTCTCCTCCAGATACAGGTGCATCTAACGTATATACATTCTTACTTTTACCAGTTTCATTAATACGTTTTGCCAATGTTGGTGTAGATGTCGTGAAATCAATTGCAATCGTACCTTCATTTGCATTCTCCAAAATTCCATCTATCCCAAAGTACACTTCTTCTACATCATGTGGATACCCAACCATAGTCATTACAACATCAACTTGCTTTACTAACTCTTTCGGTGTATCACACCAATTTGCACCATCTTGCACTAAAGAGTCTGTTTTCGATTTTGTTCTATTATATATATATACTGTATGACCGTCTTGCATGAAATGACGCACCATACTTTTTCCCATTACACCAATACCAATGAAACCAATTGATACATTTTTATGTTTCATTTTCTCATCCCCTTTGTTCTAATAAATCACTTACCATCTTTCGAAAATCTTTATTGAAGTCATCATCCATACTATTTTTCACATTTGAAAATAAAATAACAAAAATCCCTTTTTCTTTATTAAAATTATTGAAAGTGTTCCAACCAGATAGTACACCATGATTATGAAAATAATCCGGATATATGTAAAAACTAAATGCATATTTTCGTTCTGTTGAAGGTGAAAACATCGCTTGTATACTTTGTTCAGAAAGAAGTTTTCCATTTATAATTGCTTCGTCTAATTTCTTCATATCTCCAACTGTCGTATACATCTCACCACAACCATATAGCCAATCCATGCCTACCTTCTGCGCTGGTACAAGCTCTTGATTTTTTTTCACATAACCCTTTGTAAAATTTTTATCTCCAGGTACCATATTTCCCATACCAGATTCATGCATATCTGCTTTTGTAAATATATTTTCTTTTATATAATCTCCTAAAGGTTTTTTCGATATATGTTCTATTATATAGGCAAGCACCATATAATTATAATCTGTATATCTCCAACCTGTTCCTGCAGGAAATTCTAAATTTTGACGTCCAATCCAATTCATTAACTGTAAACGGGAAGCAGCATTAACATTGCCTTTTGCGTGTTCAGGTAAACCAGAGGTATGCGTTAATAAATGATATAACGTAATATTTTTATTCTCCGGAAATGAAGGAATATATTTATTTACATTATCTTGAATATTTAGCTTACCTTGATCCTGCAGTTGTAAAATAGATGTAGCCACAACTGTTTTCGTAATAGAACCGATACGATATTTTGTGTGAGGCGTATTTTCTATTTTATTTTGAACATCAGCATACCCATATCCTTTATTCAATATAACATGCTCTTTGTCTGTTACCAAAACTGTTCCATTGAATTGCTTTCCGACTAAATATTGATCTAATTTTTGAGATATGCTAGCGTAATCAATTTGCTTTTCTTTTTTTTCTTCTTCTATATTCTCTTGTACTTCTGATTCAACAGCAGGATTCACCTTAGTTGTTAATTCTTTATTTTCCTTTATATTAGAATTATAGAGAAAATAGTATACTCCTCCACAAACTACTGCACATATTGAAACTATCATCATTATTTTTTTTATCATTTTGTTCCTCCATAATTCCTTCGTTCAAAATCCCCCCTACACTCTATTATCAAGTAATAAAAAAAAATCGCAACAATTTGTTGCGAAAAATCACTTTTTTTCTTTTCTATATACACACACTTGATTTTTCCCATTTTTTTTCGCTTCATATAATGCAATATCCGCTCGTTGCATTAATTCTTCTCTTGTAATCCCTTTTTCATATAATGCAACTCCAAAGCTCGCTGTTAATTTCGAAATTCCTGAGAATTGCTTTGTTTCAATGAAAAATCGTAATGATTCCGCAACTTGAAATGCTTCTTTTTCTACTGTATTCGTTACTAAAATAATAAATTCTTCTCCTCCCCACCTAGCAAATACATGTTGCTGCTCCACTTTAGATTTCATGAGCTCTGCAAGCTCAATTAATGCTAAGTCACCAAAATCATGGCCATACGTGTCATTTACTGCTTTAAAATTATCTATATCAAATAAAATAAGTGCTATGTTTTCATTATTACGCATCGCATTATCCCATTCTGCCTCGAGTATTTGTTGGAATTTCAAACGATTATAAATCTCTGTTAACGAATCTATCATAGCAAGTCTTTCTTGTTCTTGATAGATTTCATCTAATTCGGTAATCTCTGTACACTTCACAATAAATCTTGATAAATCTTCTGGCAATGGTGTCGCACGCAATAAAAAAGTTGACACTTCCCCTTCATAGTTGGACATCTTAATTCGTCTATCATATGATAATGTATCATCTAACCATGTTATATCATGAGTTGTTGAATAGTATCCATTTTCTCTAATAAGATGTTCAGCAAATACTAAATGTTGCTCACGATAAGCAAACAAATTTTCATATCCGAAAAACTCTAAAAAATTTGTATTACAATCAACAATCTCATCGTCTTCTACTATAAATAATAGATCATTTCGAAAATCAAACATCGTTTGAAGTAGTTCTTGTTGCAAACTTACTTGCCGCACTAAAGAAAGCTGATATAAACTTTTATTTACTTCCTCTAACACCATTTGCGGAGTCACAGGGGCTATCACAATATTACGTATTCCTAACGTAAGCACCTCTGCAAACTCGCTTGTTATTTGTTGATCCCAAATGACAATAAATGTACTCTGTGGATTATACATATTCTTTATATATTTTATTTGAGAAAAATCTGTTACATACATAATTACAATATGTGGTTTAGTCCTCTGAAATAATACTTCTCCTTCTTCAAAACTATTTGCTATAAACATACATTTTGGATGGATATTTTCTATCGTTTGTTGATGTGTGCATCCATTTTCTATATAAAGGACATTTAACTGAAGATCTTGTAATACATTTTGGAAAACCGTATTCTCTAATAAAAAATGTAGTATGTTCATCACTAGTCTTCACTCACTTCATATATCTTGTTCTACAGAATTCCTCACAAACATTTTATAAAAAACTGTTCTCTAAAAACTTTAATGAGTGAGGGATACATGTTAACAAGCTAATTGAGAATGTTATCTTTGCTTTTTCACTCTATAAATTCCTTTTTTAGTGTATGATTATAGGAATTGTATCGTTTGTATGAATGCCCTAGCTTCCGCTTGAAAACTTGACAATTAAAATAAAGATATTATATTCTTAAATTCGACAACTTACAAAATGTAAGTAGAATATATTACATGTATTTTTTTCATAATTTGATATGTAATTTGGAGGATATATAATGACAAACGAAAACTTTTTTAATGTTTTATATGAACGCACATCTACACGTGCATTCAACCCAGAGAAAGAAATTTCATCTACAGAGTTACACGAGATTTTAAAGGGAGCTGCTCAAGCACCTTCTGCTTGGAATTTACAGCATTGGAAATTCCTTGTATTCCAAGGTGAAGATGTACAGAAACGATTACATCCAATTGCTTATAACCAACAACAAATTCTTGATGCTTCTGCTGTAGTCGCTATTTTAGGTGATTTAGAAGCTTATAAAAACGTTGAACCCGTTTATGGTCCAATTGTAGAACAAGGATTTATGAAAGAAGAAGCAAAAGAACGCTTAGCTAAAAATATTGAGTCTGCATATGCCCGTGAGCAATTCCCAAGAGATGCAGCCTTTTCAAATGCATCTTTAGCAGCAATGCAACTTATGCTTGCAGCTAAAGCAACTGGCTGGGATACTTGTGCGATTGGTGGTTTCAACCCACAAGCACTTACAGAAGAATTCAATGTTTCATCTCGCTACGTACCAATTATGCTTATTACAATTGGGGAATCAACTTTAAAAGGCCATCCTGCACCACGAATGAGCGTAGAACAAGTGAGTGAATGGGCAAAATAATAAAGTGAAACTTGAATCAGTGTGAGGGTCTTACTGCCCTTTCATACGAATAAAAAAGAAACGAAGGTAATTTCATTACCTTCGTTTCTTTTTTTATTCTGTCACACATCCGTAATACTAAAATGTATGATTCGACATCCACACATAAAAAACAGTAAATTTCATGCTATTCGCATACATATAAATGACGTTTCGTGTCGAATTTTGTTAAAGTATCGAAATATAACCGTGTGTTTTTGTTACAATTATGATACAATGATAACAAATAGATAACAAGAGAGGGATTTTCATTGAGTTCATACGGAAGCTTTATTGCACTTTTATGTTACATAGTAACTGTACTGCTTCTATATTTTATTGGCGATGCTGCAAATATTTCAGTTTTACAATTTCCAAAAGAAGAAGCATTCCAATTAGAATCAGAAAAACATACTGCACGATCCATTGTACCGCTACTGTTAGCTCTTCCTGTATATATCATCGTTTTATATAAAAGCAAAAAAGTGTAAAGGCTACCTATTTCATTCATTTCGGTGGTCTTTACACTTTTTTGTGATATCTATCCTATTTTAAACATCATTCCGTAATAAACACCCAGCTAGTCTTTTAAAATGAGAAATTCCCCTAGAAAAAATTCCACTCTCTGTCCAGTCACTCACTACCGAACTTACATAGATTATAAGTGTGAAGGGGGTGATGAGGATTATGTTTGGATCATTTGGATGCTGTGATAACTTTAGAGACTGTCATCATCATGAAAGAGAGTGCAGACATCATGAGAAAGAGAAAGAGAGAGAAGTAGTTAGACCACAACAACCAGCTGTATGTAACGTACTTGCTAGCATTTCAGTTGGAACAGAGCTTTCTCTATTAAGCGTTAAAGGTGTTGGATCTTTCAACAATGTAATTTTTGAAGGTTTCTGTAACGGTGTTGCTCTTTTCTCTGCTTTAGCTCGTAATGACAAAGATAACAAAGATAACAATAAAGACGATAAGCACAATCAAAACCGAAATACTTTTACTGGTATTTTACGTGTATGCCCAGCTGATATCGTTGCTGTCGCTATCTAATTTTGTTCCTTATCTTCAAGAGTAAGAAAATAAGTTTTACTTTTCTCATAGAAAAAACCTGAGACCGATTTCAAATCGACTCAGGTTTTTTTATTGATTATATACTTTTAACTAGTTCAACAACTTCTTCAGCAGTTGACATCATTAATGCTTTTTCTGCTAATGTTTCCATTTCTGCTTTTGACAACTTGCTTAGTTGTGTTCTTGCAGGAAGAATAGATGTTGCACTCATACTGAACTCATCTAAACCTAATCCTAATAATAATGGGATAGCAAGTGAATCGCCCGCCATCTCACCACACATACCAGCCCATTTGCCTTCTTTATGAGCAGCATCGATAACCATTTTTACAAGACGTAAAATAGATGGGTTATATGGTTGGTATAAGTAAGATACTTGTTCGTTCATACGGTCTGCAGCCATTGTGTATTGAATTAAGTCGTTTGTTCCGATAGAGAAGAAATCAACTTCTTTTGCGAATTGATCTGCTAATACTGCTGAAGCTGGGATTTCAACCATCATACCAACTTCAATAGAATCAGAAACAGTTGTACCCGCTTCTACAAGTTTTGCTTTCTCTTCTAATAAGATCGCTTTCGCTTGACGGAACTCATCAAGAGTTGCAATCATTGGGAACATAATTTTTAAGTTACCGTATACGCTAGCACGAAGTAATGCACGAAGTTGTGTACGGAACACATCTTGCTCATCAAGACATAAGCGAATTGCACGGTATCCTAAGAATGGGTTCATTTCTTTTGGTAAATGTAAGTATGGAAGCTCTTTATCTCCACCGATATCAAGTGTACGAACAACAACAGGTTGACCTTCTTTTACACCTTCAAGAACTGCTTTATACGCTTCGAACTGCTCTTCTTCTGTTGGAAGATTATCACGGCCCATGTATAAGAATTCTGTACGGTATAAACCAACGCCTTCTCCGCCATTATCGATAATACCTTGTACATCATTTGGTGTTCCGATATTTGCAACAAGCTCAACGTGATGTCCATCACTTGTTACAGTAGCTTGGTCTTTTAATTTTGCCCATTCAGCTTTTTGCTCTTCAAATTTCGCTTTCTTTTCTTCAAACGAGCGAAGAGTTTCTTCTGATGGATTAACAATTACTTCTCCATCTAAACCATCGATGATTACGATATCGCCGTTTTGGATTTTCTCCATAACAACTTTCGCACCAACAACAGCTGGAATTTCCATAGAGCGAGCCATAATTGCAGAGTGAGATGTACGTCCACCGATATCAGTTGTAAAACCTTTTGCATACTTACGGTTTAACTGAGCTGTATCAGATGGTGTTAAATCTTCAGCAATAATGATTACTTCTTCAGAAATTGTACCAGGATTTGAGAAGTTAATGCCTAGTAAATGTGCAAGAACACGTTTTGTTACGTCACGAATGTCCGCAGCACGTTCTTTCATATATTCGTTATCCATGTTTTCAAACATAGAAATAAACATTGATGCAACTTCATCCATTGCAAATTCAGCATTTACTTTTTCACTATTTACTTTATCTTTTACTGGGTTTACTAGTTCTGGATCATTTAACACTAATAAATGTGCTTCAAAGATCGCAGCTTTGTCAGCACCTAGCTCAGCAAAAGCGTGGTCCTTAATAGCTTCTAATTCAGTTTTTGCTTTCTCAAGCGCAGCTTCTAAGCGTGCAATTTCTGCAGCTTCGTTTGTAATTGATTTCTTTTCGATGTTAAATTCAGGATTTTCAAGTCTGAAAGCCTTTGCAATAGCAATCCCACTTGATGCAGCGATCCCTTGAATGTTAAGAGTCATTATTCTCCTAATCCTTCGTTTTTCATAGTTTCTTCGATAGCTGCTAGTGCTTGAGCTGCATCATCACCATTTGCAGTGATTTTAATTTCTGCGCCTTGTTGAATACCTAAAGACATAACGCCCATGATTGATTTTAAGTTAACGTTCTTTCCGTTATACTCTAAGTTAATGTCAGAACCAAATTTGCTTGCAGTGTTTACAAGTAGAGTTGCTGGACGAGCATGAATTCCTGAGTCGCTAGTTACTTTAAAGATTTTTTCCATGATAATTTATCTCCTTTAAATTACAGTATTTTTTAGTTGTATAGACGTGAGTACTACATCATCTATTGTATATAATAGGCGATGTTCGGTCAACCACATCGCCTATTATAATTATAAACATTTTGCGTCAAATTCCTACTGAATGTCAATAATAGCGTTTTCGCCCTTCTTAACATTTCCATCTTTTTTCAATTCGACTTGTTGCCCTTGTTGTAAATTCGTAAATACAATTGGTGTAATGATAGATGGTGCATTTTCTTTTACAAATGCAAGATCTACTTTTAATAATGGCTGTCCTTGTTTCACTTTGTCACCTTGCGCTACAAGTGCTTCAAAACCTTCACCATTTAATTTTACAGTATCAATACCGAAGTGGATTAAAATTTCTTTTCCGCCTTCAGATTGAATACCAATTGCATGTTTTGTAGGGAATACGTTGACAATTTCACCGTTAACTGGAGAAACTACTGTTCCTTCTGTTGGCTCAATTGCAAATCCATCTCCCATCATTTTTCCTGAGAATACTTGATCCGGCACTTCTGTAATTGGTAGGATTTTCCCTTCAATTGGTGAAACGATTGTTTCGTTTTCATCAACTTTCTGAGGAGCTTCTTCTACTTTTACAGGTTCTGCTTTTTCAACATGAGGTGTACGACCTGACATAATATCATGAATTTGTGATTTTAATGTGTCAGATTTCGGTCCAAAAATAGCTTGAATGTTATTTCCAACTTCAAGTACACCAGCTGCTCCAAGCTCTTTTAAACGATCTTTGTTTACATTCTTTTGTTCGTTAACTTGAACACGTAAACGAGTAATACAAGCGTCTAAAGAAGCAATGTTTTCTTTACCACCAAGTGCTACTAATACTTCACGAGGAAGTTCACCAGCTTCTGCTTTTCCTGCACCTTCATTCGCATTTGCAACTTCACGGCCAGGTGTTTTTAAATCCCATTTACGGATTGCAAATCGGAATCCGAAGTAGTAAATAACTGCTAGTACAAGACCAACAATAATTACCCACCACCATGCCGTACGGCCTGGTAGTACACCGAATAATAGGAAGTCGATTAAACCACCAGAGAATGTCATACCAATTTTAACACCTAAAATTTGCATTGTCATAAATGATAGACCAGCGAATACAGCGTGAATTCCGAATAATACTGGTGCTACGAATAAGAATGAAAATTCAAGTGGCTCTGTAATACCTGTTAAGAAAGATGTTAATGCAGCAGAACCTAAAATACCAGCTGCTAATTTTTTATTTTCTGGACGTGCTTCATGGTACATTGCTAAAGCTGCTGCTGGAAGACCGAACATCATGAACGGATACTTACCAGTTGTAAATGTACCTGCTGTTAATTCTACACCGTCTTTTAACTGTGCCATAAAGATTTTTTGGTCACCACGAATTAATTCGCCAGCCGCATTTGTATACTGACCGAATTCGAACCAGAACGGTGAATAGAAAATGTGATGTAATCCAAATGGAATTAATGAACGTTCAATTAAACCGAAAATAAATGCTGCTAACGTTCTATTTGCATCAATCATTTGATGTGAGAACGTGTTTAAGCCACCTTGAATGTATGGCCAAACGAAGCACATGATAATACCTACTATTAAAGAGAATGTTGCAGTTGCGATCGGTACGAAACGCTTACCTGCAAAGAAACCTAAGTATGATGGTAATTCAATGTTGAAGTATTTATTATAGCAATATGCCGCTACTATACCGACGATAATACCACCAAACACTCCAGTTTGTAGCGTTGGAATTCCTAATACGTTTGCATATGCTGGATCCGTAAATCCAATTTTTACTGGATCTGCTCCAGAACTTGTTACTTTCACTAGCTTATCTACTTCTAAGAACACACTCATCGTTTTGTTCATAATTAAGTAGCCGACGAACGCTGCTAAACCAGCTACTCCATCTCCACCAGCTAAACCAATCGCTACCCCAACTGCGAATAATAATGCAAGGTTAGCGAAAATAATATCACCAGATTGTTCCATAATTTTTGCTACCATTACGAACCAATCTGCTTTTAATGCAGGAATAACATTTGTTAACTGTGGATTTTGAAATGCATTACCAAATCCAAGTAAAATACCTGCTGCCGGTAAAATCGCAACTGGAAGCATTAACGCTTTTCCGACTTTTTGAAGAACACCAAAGATCTTCTTAAACATGGAAACCCTTCCTCTCTTATCTATATTGATACCTTCCGACAAACGCCAAAAAGACATGAGGAAAAAAAGATAGAACGATAGCTATACAAAGGGTAGTATATCCCTTTCTCTAGCTTACATTCCTTACTTTTCTCCACTCATGCCTGATCGAGTCAGTAACACGTGTCAAAAATAGGTTTACGTATAAGTTCACTATAATTAAGGCAAACGTTTTCGTTTTATACCTTAATGTGTTTGTCGAAATTTGTATAACTTTGCAATAGTTATTATACATAACTATTGTAAGCGATTCAATGATTTTTTTTAACGTTTTCATTTTCGACAAAAATATATGTCTTTTTACACATGCTCTGCCTTCACTAAGCGCTGCAGGTGCATCGTTAAATATATACTCTCTGCTTCATAAACAGGAAGTTGCAATTCTTTTTGCATAACCTTAACTAGCTTCCAAGCTAAATTATAACAGACAGGATATTCCGCCTTTAATAAATCAGCAAAACTTTGCGATTCCTCTACTTTTTCTCCTTTTTTCACCCTCTCAATAGCATATTGAAGATGACGAATAAGGCGTAAATAGTGAATACTTTCTTGGTCTAATGTAATTTGTAAGTTCGTCTCAATTAAAGATACAAGCTGTGCAATGAGACGGGAGTTTTGATTAACTGAAGATAAATCTGAATTTGTAAGTGAACTGTAAATATGGAGTGCAATAAACCCGATTTCTCCTTCTGGCAATGTAATTTGCAAACGAGAATTTAAAAGGTTTACAACACCTTCAGCAATTTTATATTCCTCTGGATAGAGCATTTTCGTTTCAACTAAAAAAGGATTATCAATTGTAAACCCTTGTTTTAAACGCTTAATTGCAAAAGAAATATGATCTGTTAAAGCGATATGAATATGTTCATTCAATGGAGATTTTGCTTTTTCTTGAATATAGAACATAATATCATTCATTAATTCAATTAATTTTTCACTCACATGTGGAACTAGCAGTTTGTATTGTTCACGATCACGTTCATTTTTTAGAACAAACATTTTTTCAATTTGTTCTTGCTCCAATACATCTTTCGCTTTTTTCCCAAATCCAATTCCTTTACCAATCACTACTACTTCCTCATGTTCAGGATGGCTAGCAATGATGACATTATTATTTAAAACTTTTTTAATTTCTAGATAATTACTCATATAACACCACCCTCGTACTTAAATAGCCTGCTTTTATGTTACAGAACATTCTTCTTTGTCGTCAATGTAAAACATCTACCATTTCATAAAAATTCATTTTTTAGACATGTTTATATATGATGCGTATAATGTAAGAGCAACTGTACATAGAAAGGAGATAGCAACATGATTAAAATGTTTGTAAGCGATATCGACGGTACAATGATGCAACACGGAGGTTTAATTGACGAACAGGATATTGTAGCACTTCGTAGTCTTGCTGAACAAAATGTGATTCTTTGTTTCGCTTCTGGCCGACTTGATAATGAAATTGCAGGCTTAATGAAAGCTGTAAATACAAATTTCCACCGCATTAGTGTTAATGGTGTTTTTGTATATACAAATGAAAATAAGCAGCTATTATCTGCAACTTTTGATTCCAGCATTCTTCCTGAATTGTTACACATGACGAATGAAGATCCTTATTTCCGTTATGTTAGTGATGAACATAATTACTACATTGAAGAAAAAACACCGTTTATTCACGAACTTGAGCAACAAGTAACGATGACTTCTGTCGAAGAACCAAATTTATTACAGAAAATAGATGATACAATTTTCCCGAATAAAATTTCTGTCGGTGGAACAAAGGAGAGCTTACAACTCCTTCAGAAAAAAATTGATGAAAAATTTCATGGAAAAGTTAGTACGTTCATTTCAGCAGAACAATGCTTAGATGTAATGCCACCTAATATTAGTAAAGGTTCTGCTATTTCTGTTTTATTAAAAGAGTTTCAATTACAACCAGAGGAAGTTGCTTGCATAGGGGATTCTTATAATGATATTCCAATGTTTGCTTTAACTCCTCACAGTTTTGCTATGGCTCAAGCAGATGACGCAGTAAAAGAACACGCTCACTATGTGGTAAATACAGTTAAAGATGCTGTTAACCACGTAATTGCTCATAATAAAAATACGACTCACTCCTTGTAAGGATGAGTCGTATTTTTTCTTTACATGTTAAACAATTTGACATTTACTGTACTTCACAAACTGAAATATATTATTTGTTACGTGCGATGTTTGTAATAAACTTATAACGATCTCCACGATAAATACATTTCACATACTCTAACGGTACTTCACCTTCTGAATATGACCATTGACGCATTACAAGCACTGGCGCCTTTTTAGGAATATGCAGATGTTCCGCTTCATTATCCGTTGCAATTGAAGCTTCGATTGATTGAGTAGCGCTAACAAGTTTGAAGCCCAGTTTTTTCTCTAAATGTTCATATAAAGATTGTTGCAATATTTCTTCGTTAATATCTTTTACAAGAGCTGGCGACAAATATGTCGTCTCAAAAGCAATCGGTTCATCGTCAGCTAAGCGAATACGCCTCACTTCATAAACCGACTCTCCCTCCTGTATTCTCAGCCGGTCTGCTATTTTCGCAGTAGCTGGAACTAGGCGGAAACTTAATAATTGACTACTTGGGTTCATCCCACGAGAAATCATATCTTCCGTGAATCCTGTCATTCCTTGCAATTTTTGTTCCACTTTCGGAAGTTGGACAAACGTACCGATTCCACGTTTCCGATATAAATAACCTTGTTCCACTAAATTATTAATCGCCTGTCTGATTGTCATACGACTCACTTCGAACTTATCGCAAAGTTCATTCTCAGATGGGATTTTATCTCCCGGCTTCCATTCGCCGTCCTCAATTAGCTGTTTCACCCACTCTTGAATCTGATAATAGATCGGAAATGGTGAATACTTGTCGATGTTCATCAGCAATCGCCTCACTGCATAAAGATAGAGCTTCTTGATCAGCGATTACGGTTACATTCGGATGACGTTGTAAAACTGTAGCAGGACACGCTTCACTATATGCACCTTGCAATAATTCTTTAACAGCTTCTGCCTTTTTAGAACCCATAGCAACAAGTAGAATTTGTTTCGCTTTCATAATGCTTCCAATTCCCATTGTAATTGCATGAGTTGGCACATCTTCTTCTTTTTCGAAGAAGCGAAGGTTTGCTTGGCGTGTAGATTCTGTTAATTCAACAATGTTTGTTGGAGAATTAAACGGTGTTCCTGGTTCGTTAAATCCGATGTGACCGTTTTCACCGATTCCAAGAATCTGTAGGTCAACTGGGTTAGCAGCTAGAATGCCCTCGTAACGTTTGCACTCTTCCTCTAAATCACTTGCCATCCCGTTTGGTACATAAGTTTGTTTAAATGGAAGATGATCAAACAACTGTTCTTGCATGAAATAGTGATAGCTGTTTTTATCTTCATGTGGTAAATTTACGTACTCATCTAAGTTTACAGTGGTTACACGGCTTGTATCAAGTTTATTTTTTCGCATTTCTGCATAAATACCTAATGGAGAGCTTCCTGTAGCCATTCCTAATGTTGGATTTTCTTTTGTTTTTACAACTTCTTCAATTAATTTATAACCTGCTTCTGCTAGTTCTTCTGGAGTTTTTACAACAAGAATATTCATTTCATTACTTCCCTTCCTTCATATGAATTCCTAAACGAACCGTATCATATACATGTAAATCTTCATTCATCACAACAAAGTCTGCATCTTTTCCTACCGCTAATGCACCTTTATTATTTAATCCAAACTCTTCTGCTTGGTTCACTGATGTCATTAGTACTGCATCTTCGATTGAACAACCTGTAAATTCAATTACATTTCGGAAAGCTTGATCCATTTTTAGAATACTACCAGCTAACGTTCCATCTTCTAATCGAGCACTACCATCTTTTACATGTACTGGCTGTCCGCCAAGCTCATATAATCCATCTTCAAGACCTTTTGCACGCATTGCATCAGTAATAACACTTACTTTTTTCGGTCCTTTTAATTTATATGCTAATTTCACCATATCCGGGTGAATGTGAATACCATCTGTAATTACTTCAACCATTACATCTGGATTTAATAACACATGACCAACAACTCCTGGTTCACGGTGATGTAATCCACGCATTTGATTGTATAAATGCGTTGCATGTGTAATGTTTCTATTTTTTAGTTGCGCATCAATTGCATCGGTATGTCCCATTGTGCCAACAACACCAGTTTCAGCAAGATATTGCTCAAACTCTAACGCACCTTCTTCTTCAGGTGCATATGTTACTAATTTAATTAAATTTCCGCTTGCTTCCTGCCATTGTTTAAATTGTTCAATATTCGCAGGAACAATATGTTCAAGTGGTTGTGCACCTGCACGTTTCTTTGAAACATACGGTCCTTCTAAGTGAATATATTCGAAATGTGCTCCTTTTTCTTTCGCTTCCTTCGCAGCATGTAGTGCTGCTTCGATTGCTTCTGGAGCTTGTGTCATTGTTGTTGGGAAGTAAGTTGTAACTCCTTCTTTTAACATTTCTTTACCTAGAGTTACTAACCCATCGCTATTTGCATCCATCGCATCAATATCGTATCCACCATGAATATGAACATCAATCATACCTGGAATCACAATTTTCCCTGCCGCATCTAAAACCGCTTCATTTTCTTGTGATACATATTGAGCCATCAAACCAATTTCTTTAATTGTTTCTGTGTAACGAATAAATCCGTTTTCCACTACTTCTTGACCTGTATAAATTTTGGCATTGATGACAACTTGCGTTTTCATTTTCATCGATCCTTTCCCATGAAATACCTACTTGTTATTATTACCTTATTCGCCTAATTCCATCTTAATATATGCACGAGTAGTTGTCTATACATTCTAATGAAATTTCCTCTTTGTTTAACAAAAAGGAAACTTAGTACGTCTCTCGCAATTATAATATATGTTATTCATTTTTTCCAAAAAGGAACAATATCATCTATTGTATGAATCACTTAAGTAATGGCATTAATCCGCTAGACCCAATTGTAATATGTTCGCCGTCTGTTTCCATTTCTACTGTACGCTTATTTGTTCCATACATCATTATACCATGCTGTTTTAATCGTCTCACTACACTTTGATGCGGATGTCCATACGGATTTCTGCTACCATAAGAAAGAATCGCGAACTGTGGTTCTACCTTCTTTATAAACCTTTCACTTGTTGAAGTGTACGAGCCATGATGTCCCACCTTTAACACATCTGCATGTACATCAAATTGCTTTAATATTTCAGTTTCCGTTCGCACATCAGCATCACCCATTAGTAAAAAATCTGCCTTACCATACCGAATCTTTAATACAATTGAAGATTCATTATTTTCATCTTTGGACTTCCCATTGTTTAATACTTGTATGGAAACATGCGGATCTAGCGGTATGTATTGTCCCTCTTTTACTGAAATGAAAGGGATTCCCCTTTTCTTTATATGATTTCGATACGTATGATAAGTAAGAGAACTATATGTTTTTCCACTATCTAATATAAGTGATACCGGCATCTGCTCTACAATCGGAATGAGTCCTCCAATGTGATCCATATCCGGATGAGTACTGACGATAGCATCTAAATGGTTAATTCCTTTTTCAATTAGTTTTTGGATAACAACCTCACCAGCTTCATAAGGCCCTCCATCAATTAACATCGTTTGTCCATTTGGCAATATAATAAGTGTTGCATCACCTTGTCCAACTTTTAAGAAACTCACTTTCATTTTACCAAAATGTTGCCGCTGCATATGTAAAGGAGACGCGGTATGAATAGACATCATATACCTTTTGGCAGATGCACTATTTAAAGAAAAGCATAACAAAACAGAAACTAATAATAAAACACTTCGTATACCTCTCATAACTCGTCTCCTTTTTTCAATTAGTATGGCACGGTATATAATTGATATACAAAAAAGCTTAGCAAAATGCTAAGCTTTTATTTCGATATCTCTTGTAAAGAACCGAAGAATAAATCCGCTTCATTCATTTGTTCGTTTTCTTCAGAAAGCGGAGGTAAATCATCTAATGTTTTTAATCCAAATGTGTCTAAAAATTCTTTTGTCGTTCCATATAAAATCGGACGCCCAGGTCCTTCTGCTCTTCCCATTTCTTTTATAAGTAAGTGTGATACTAACGTTTGTAACGCCTTATCGGTTTTTACCCCTCTAATCTCTTCCATTTCTGTTCTTGTAATGGGTTGACGATATGCAACAATTGCTAACGTTTCTAGCGCAGCCTGAGAGAGTGAAGCAGCTGTTGGGATATCTATTAGTTTTTGATAGTACAACGCATGTTCTTTCTTTGTAGCAAAACGATATACTTTTGCATACTGTACAATTTGCAAACCTCGGTGTGCACCTTCACATTCTTTTTGCATTTCTTCTAAAATATCGATTACTTCGTTTCCTTCAATTTCAAGGACTTTTGCTATTTGTTCAGGAGAAATCCCTTCATCACCAGAAACAAATAAAAGCCCTTCAATGATTGATTTCTGTTCTGTTCTATCCATCTTACGAGCTCCTTCCTCCTATTTTCTCCATAAAAATACACATCAAAAAACCGAATCACAATCAATGCGTTCGGTTCAATATTTTTTCTCTTGTTCCAAACGATACATTCAAACCTAGCATGAGATATACTATTTCTATCCCATTTTCCATACTAACTCTATGCAGATTTAGTATAGCTTGATACGAAAATTTCATCAAAATTATGTTCTTGTTCAATTACGATTTGTTGATTTTTCATAAGCTCAAGAACCGCTAAAAATGTTACAACCATGATTTCCCGTTCATCATCAACAAACAAATCATAAAAACTTTGACGACCACCTTGTATTTCTAACAGCTTTAAAATATCCGTCATACGCTGTTCAATTGGTATTTCCTGACGAGTAATACGTGTTGTCACAGGTTTCTTTGCTTTTTTACGGCGCATTAATTTTTGAAATGCCGCTAGCATATCATATAACGTAACATCAAGAGGCAAGCTTGTCTCCTCTTCTTGTTGCAACGATGTAAAATCAATTGGCGGACGTGTATATAGCTGTGCTCTTTCTTGTTCTCTTTCTTTTAGTTCAGTAGCAACTTGCTTATATTTCTTATATTCAATTAACCTCTCCATCAATTCTTGACGAGGATCATCTATAAAGTCATCACCGTTATCAAGTACATCTTCTTCATGTTTCGGCAACAACATTTTACTTTTAATTTGTAATAACGTTGCAGCCATTACTAAATACTCACTTGCAACATCTAATTGTAGTTCTTTCATCGTATGAACATAAGATAAATATTGCTCTGTAATTTCCGCTACAGGAATATTATATATATCAATTTCATAACGATGTATTAAATGTAACAATAAATCTAAAGGCCCTTCAAAAGCCTCTACTTTAAAATTATACTGCACAAAGCATCCCACCACATTTTTTCTATAACAACATAAGTATAGAGCATACTCATGTTCTATCCAACCTTTTTAAGAAATTTAATTAAAAATAGACCTATGCCTATGGCATCATGCCCACCACTTCATATGATAACAGTGTAGTAAGAACAATGTAGGAGGTCAAAAAACTATGGGTCACGTTGATTGTGGTTTTAGCGGTGGGTTCGCATTACTTGTTGTATTGTTTATTTTACTCATTATTGTAGGGGCAGCTTGCTTCTGCTAATATGAACAATAACGACTAGGGAGAAATTCCCTAGTCGTTTATTGTTCATATTTCTATGATAAACTTATACTTATAACCGTTAGATAGGGGCGAAGAAAATGTATCCTACGGAATACATACAGTTTTTAATTCATTTTCACGGAGATTATGATTATTTTGAATGCCACGAAATACTGGAAGAATATTGGAAAACAAAACCGAGAGGAAATCGGGATCATTATTTAGTCGGCCTCATTCAAATTGCAGTTTCTTTATACCATCACAGACGCTCTAACTGGAATGGCGCAGAGAAGATGATGAAAAGCGCCATAACGATTTTAGAAAAAAACAGTGCACATTTACTTCGTTTAGGAATAAATGAGGCACAACTTCTGTTCTTACTCAAAGATAAATTGCAATCTATCCAGAAAAAAGAAAGTTTTACACCGTTATTTTTACCATTGTCGGATACAACATTAGAAAAGTACTGCATAGAATTATGTCAGAAACAAAACCTTCCTTGGAAAGACGTGAATGCTACTTCTAATGAATTTATAATACATAAGCACACATTACGTGATCGAACAGAAGTCATCGCTGAACGAAACGAACAATTACAAAAAAGAAAGCAGAGATAATAAACTACTTATCTCTGCTTTCACGAATGTATATTTTGTTCAAGCTCTTTACACTTTTTGCAAAAACTTGCTGTTTGCTCATTTCCGCAAATTGTAAATTCAAGAAATTTACTCTTTAACTCTTGAACCATCTTCGTCCCAATACCCATATGACGGTGAGATGGATTCACACTCAAATGCTGAATTTCCAAAACTTGATTCTCTTTTTTTACAATCCCCATTATCCCAACAAAATCTTCGTTTTGTTTCCACAAATACAATTGCCAATCATCCTTTGCTTCATAATCTTTCATAGTCAATTGTAATGTTTTCACATCTTTTTCAGTTGGCATAAATGAAAGAAGCCCCATTGCAATCTTTTCATAACTTTTTTTAAAACGAATTAACATAACCCTTATCCCTTCTTACAAAAGTTACAAACTATTAAATCCCCTCAATCACTCTTTTCATATCACATTCATTTTACAATATTTTCAACAGAGTGAGAAGAGCTTAAAACAACTTGATAATCATACAAAGCGAAAAGAAGAAAGTCAAATATACGTTTCATTACTATTTTTGTTAAGTAGATAAAAGAAGAAACACTGTTATATGAAAGTGAAAAGAAACATCCACCGCTCATTATCACTTCACTATTCATCACCTTAGAGCAGATGAATTCTAGCAAAATGAATGTAATAAACAACTTTTATTGAAATGTGTAATCTAATGTATTCTATGTAATTTGTTAATATTTTGTTCTCATAAGCGACTTATTTTCACTACAATCACATTACTACTTGTATCATGTACCGTAAACGAAATACCCATTCCTATTAAAAAAAAAGAGAGCAATAGCTCTCTTTTCTCATTCACTTATTCTTCCCAAACTTTAACTTCTTTCATTACATCACCTTGACGCATGTTTAATACTGTTTCAATACCGCTTGTTACTTTACCGAATACAGTATGTACACCATCTAAGTGTGGCTGTGGCTCATGAACGATAAAGAATTGGCTACCGCCTGTGTTACGGCCAGCATGAGCCATAGAAAGTGATCCTACAAGGTGTCTATGAGGATTTCCATCAGTTTCACATGGGATAGAGTAACCTGGGCCACCCGCACCTGTTCCTGTTGGGTCTCCACCTTGGCTTACGAAGCCAGGAATAACGCGGTGGAATGTCACACCATCATAAAATCCTTGCTCTGCTAGTTTTTTAAAGTTTTCTACTGTTTTTGGTGCCTCTTCTGGGAAAAATTCCAAATCGATTTTTTCACCATTTTCCATTACTATGTATCCTAAAGTTTTCATACGTATATGTCTCCTTTCAACTATCTCAGCACTATATTACCACATTCATGACTAGAAACAAAAAGAATCCGACAATCTACATACTTCTTTTTTGAAATGTGGAAAAAGCTAGGTGACAAATAAGAAATATATACTATAATAACTGTGTTGCCCGAAAATTTTAGAAAGAGAAAGGGAGCGATTTTTCGTGAAAACGAAATTACTAGCTCTGCTATTAGCTGTAGCAGTATTTATTATGCCAACAGCTTCGTTTGCAGACATCATCGAAGGAGAATCAATTGTTACACTAGGAGAAAACTTGTCTGAACAACAAAAACAAGATCTGTTAAAAGAAATGAAAGCACCAAAAGATGCTACAATTATTACTGTGTCTAATGCGGAAGAACATAAATTTCTAGAAGGGATTGTTCCAAAAGCGCAAATTGGTACGAGAGCAATTTCCTCTTCTATGATCACATACACAAAGCCAGGTTCTGGTCTCATTGTACGTTCAAAAAACATTAATTCAATAACAGATGCAATGTACACAAACGCACTTATTACAGCAGGTGTGAAAGATGCAGAAATTCAAATTACTGCACCATTTAAAGTTTCTGGAACTGCTGCTTTAACTGGTTTAATGAAAGCCTATGAAACAACATCAAACAAAGCAATTCCTGAGGAAGTAAAAAAAGTAGCCAATGAAGAAATGGTGCAAACATCCCAGCTCGGCGATAAAATTGGTGAAGAAAAAGCAGTTCAACTTGTTGCGAAAATTAAAGAAGAAATTGCCAAAGAGCAGCCAAAAACGACTGAAGATTTACGTTCATTAATTAAAAAAATTGCGGATCAACTTGGTATTACATTAACGGATGAACAGTTAGATAACTTAGTTGCTCTATTTGATAAAATGAAAAATCTTAACATTGATTGGAATCAAGTTGGCAGTCAGTTAAATAAAGCAAAAGAACACGTTTCTGCCTTTTTAGGATCTGAAGAAGGGCAAAGTTTCCTAGATAAAGTGAAAGATTTCTTCTCAAGTATCATTGATTTTGTTAAATCGTTATTCAAGTAAAAAGAAGCTCGCTAGTAGCGAGCTTCTTTTTTATACAAGTAACGGCAATTTCATAATAGCTTCTTCAACCGAACGAACAATATGATTCGCTTTCTCCTTCACATATGGATGAGCATGGTGCAGAGTAAATGAATGCGGGGTTACTTCAAACATAGAAATATCATTGAAAGAATCTCCAATGCATGCAACTTCATTTGCTTCAATTTGCAAATGTTCCATTAGTCGTCTTAAAGCACTCCCTTTACTTACTCCCCTTGGCATAATGTCAACATAGCGTTTACCAGACATAAAAACTTCCGCTTCGTTCTGAAATGTATCTCGTAATTCTTGATCTAATGCTTCAATTGTCTCTTCTTCCCCAAAAACAAACAATTTCGCAGGATGTACAGTTTTACCAAATTCCTCTTCTAACGCTTCAATTTCAGCGATATGCACCCCCATATACGCTTCAAAATTATGGTGATGTTCATTCTTCCTTTTTGTATATCGCTGCTCATTTGCACAAACAATATCCGCTAGTCCTTTTTTATGTATATATCGATATATTTCTTGGGCAACCGTATTTTCAAAACTCGATTCATAAAATAAATTCCCATCCGGAAGTAACATTGTCGCTCCATTTAAGCCAGTTGTGTAATATGGGAATGCAAACCTATTTACGACTTCATCAATTCGATGAGTAAAGCGGCCTGAGGCAAAACAAATATTTGTCCCTTTTTCAGCTAACCAACAAATTGCACGTTCATCTTCTTTTTGCATATCATTCACATTGTAAACGAGCGTGTCATCTAAATCACTTACAAATAATTTAATCATGTCCTCTTCCCCTTCCATACACAATATCTACTCTAAGTGTACACAAAAAATGTTTGATTTTTGTTAAAAAACAATAAATTTTCGCTAAAAAAAATAAACGGGTGTATAATCCCGTTTATTTTTGTCTTTTTACATTTTGAGGTCTTACGATACTTGGTCGTACTTTTAAACTAGACATCGTCGGACGGAGTAGAATTTTTGTTAATGCGCCCCAATCAAATGGTAAAAACGGCCATAAGTATGGTGTTTGTAAACTTTTGATAGACGTTAAAAATAAAATCAATATCGTCATACCAATTACAAATCCCATCTCATGAAAGAGACCTGTTAAAATAATAACAAACAATTTTCCAACCTTATTTCCAAGTCCTAATTCATAACTCGGTGTTGCATATGCCCCGATCATAGAAACTGCTACATACAAAATAACTTCTGGTACAAACAAACCTACATCAATTGCTATTTGACCAATTAATATGGCAGAAATTAATCCTGCTGCAGACGATAACGGCGTTGGAGTATGAATGGCTGCCATCCTTAAAAATTCAAGCCCTACTTCTGCCATTATCACCTGTAATAAAATTGGTAAATGTGTCATCTTAGTCGGTCCAATAAAAGCAAGATTTTCTGGTAAAAGAGTTGGATCAAATACAAACACTAACCAAAACGGTAGTAAAAACAAAGAGAATAAAACACCTAAAAAGCGTACCCAACGTAAAAATGTTCCGACAGCTGGATTTTGTCTAAACTCTTCTGCATGCTGTAAATGATGAAAATATGTTGTTGGCGTAATCATAGCACTCGGTGATGTATCAACTAGTACTAGAACATGTCCTTCTAATAAATGATTTGCTGCTACATCCGGTCTTTCTGTATATCGAATAAGCGGGAATGGGTTATAGCTTTGCTTTACAACAAATTCTTCCACTGTTTTATCCGCCATCGTAATGCCATCGACATCGATGTTATTTAATTCTTGTTTTATAATCTTTACTAAATCTGGATTTGCAACATCTTGTACATATGTAATACAAATATCCGTTTGCGATCGATCCCCTACTCGAATAATTTCATTTCGAAGACGTGGATCTCGAATTCTTCTACGAATTAACGCTGTATTTACAACGATATTTTCAACAAATCCATCTCTCGCACCGCGTACTACTTTTTCAGTATCTGGCTCTGTCGGTGTTCGTCCTGGGTAGCTACGAACATCTATCGCAAACGCTTCTGTTTCGCCTTCCACAAATATAATAATAAGCCCTGATAACGCTTGAACCATTACTTCATCCATCGTTTTCACTTTACTTACTTGCTGATGAATTAAACGATTCTCTAAAAGCTTTACTGTATCTTCTTCAACATCCCTTATTTCATTCGTATCCACAGCTTCTTCTAAAATAGGAATAATATAATTCGTATCACAAAGTCCATTTACGAATAACACAGCAATTTCTTTATTCAAAATTTGAAATTTACGAATACCAACATCAAATGTAACGCCTAATCCAACCGTTTGTTTTAAATAATTTTCATTGTCACTTATGAAAGTTGAAATAGGGATATCTATTTTTTTAGGCTTCGTCATAAAACCCACTCCTTTCCAAAATTAACTGAATTGCTTTTTTCGTAATTGGTGAGCCTCTCTCCCATTCATCATTTCCACACATCTTACCAATATCACCAATTCCAACAATGACAGGAACATTCAAATCATCTAAACAATAAATTGTATCTCCGCTAATTCTGCCAATTTCACCATCTGGGAGTCCAAACTTATCAACGCCATATTCCGTTAAATTCCCGTTTCGATCCACGCTTACATCTACACGTGCCCATTCCCAATGATGTGTATTAGACGCTACCGCTAAAATCCCAAGTACATCAATTTGTTTATGCGTGGCTACATATTTTAAAGCTTTTTCACCAGATCCTTCTCCAATAAATCCACTGTCATCAAACATGACAAATACAGGGTCATATGGCGTTTGCATAATAAGCTCAACAACTTTCTTCCCTGTCAATTTGGTTGGATTGCTTTGTGATGCTGAAATACACCTTCCCCCAAATTCCTTCGTTAAAAGCTCAATTGTTCGCTTTGCATATTCATCTCCATCTGTGACCAAAACAACCCTTCGTCTCATTTGATTTATCCTTTCGGTTTACATATAAGTGCTATAAAAAATGAAAATAATATTGCTGCAGAAATACCTGCAGATGTTAAACTAAACATACCCATACCAATCCCTATATATCCATGTTTTTCTGCCGCATGCATTGCCCCGTGTAATAGAGAATGTCCAAAACTTGTAATAGGAACTGTCGCCCCAGCACCAGCAAACTTTATAAGCTTATCGTACAATCCAAATCCATCTAAAACTGCTCCTATCACTACAAAGGTAGCCATTAAATGAGCTGGTGTTAACTTTGCAAAATCTAACAATACTTGTCCAACTAGACAAATAGCGCCTCCTACAAGAAATGCATATATAAAATCCACAATTCACTCTCCCTTCACTCTTTCAAATACGACACCATGTGCAATTGTTGGAATTGTTTCTTTCTGCTGCATCATCATCGGGCTTAATAACGCGCCAGTAGCAACGACAAAAATTCGTTGTAAATTCCCTTTTTGCATCTCGCTTAATAAATGACCATATGTGACAACAGCTGAACAAGCACAACCACTACCACCTGCAAATACTTCTTCTTGACCCGAATCATAAATCATTAATCCGCAATCATTATATATATGCCCAATATCATAACCTTCTTCCAGTAACAGTTGTTTCGCGATCGGTGTCCCAATAGCAGATAAATCACCGGTAACAATCACATCATAATCATTGGCACTTCTCTTCAAATCTTCAAAATGCTGCTGAATTGTATGAGCCGCAGCCGGCGCCATCGCCGATCCCATATCTAAAGGGTTCGCAATTCCTAAATCTTGTACTTTTCCAATCGTAGCCGACGTAATTTTAATGGCACTTTTTTCTTTACTAATTAATATGGATCCCGCACCTGTAACAGTGGAATTTGCTGTTCCTGGTTTTTGTCCCCCATACTCTGTTGGATAACGAAACTGTCTTTCAGCTGTTGCATTATGACTACTTACCGTCGCTAAAACACGATTTGCGAATCCACCATCTATAAAGGCTGATCCGACCGCTAAAGTCTCCATCGAGGTCGCACAAGCACTAAACATGCCTAAAAAGGGAATTCCCCACTTACGCGCCACGTAATTTGCTGTTACTGTTTGATTTAATAAATCACCCGCTAAAAAGAAATCAATTTGTGATGTTTCTACATTTGCTTTTTGCATGACTTGTTGAATAGAATCTGACATTAATCTTCGTTCCGCAAGCTCCCAGTTTTCCTCTCCGCAATGTAGATCATCATATGAAATATCAAATTCCTTTCCAAGAGGGCCTTCAGCTTCTTTTGGACCGACGGCAGTACCGGTTGCATTCACATAAATATCATTTTGAAATACCCACGTTTGTTTTCCTGTCAACCTCATACTAGCCCCTCCTTTAAGACATAAAAATTTTAAAAGTATATCTTATTAACCCAATAATGTACGCCCCGACAACACCAAAAACGATTACACTTCCCGCTAGCTTAAACATGTTTGTAGCAACCCCAAGTACAATTCCTTCACTCTTATGCTCTAGCGCAGCACTTGCCATAGAATTCGCAAATCCCGTAACAGGTACGGCCGAACCTGCTCCAGCAAATTGACCGATTTTATCATATACACCACAACCTGTTAAAATCGCCGATAATAGTACAAGAGTTGCGACTGTTGGATTTCCTGCCTCTTGTTCACTAAAATGAAAATAATGTATATAAAATTTCATCAATACTTCTCCGATTGTACAAATGAGTCCACCTACAAAAAATGCCTTAACACAATTTATAAAATAATTTGGCTTCGGATGGTATTCCTTCACTTTATTTACGTAATCGTCCTTTAGTTTTCGCCCTGTCATTTATATATTGCCTCCTACTTTACGAAATAAATCCAGTGAAACAACGAGCCTATTACTTTTCCAAGTACAAGAGCAACGAGTAAAACAACAATCTTCCCCTCTACCCCTACTCGTTTCGCTAAAATAGGTAGAACATTTAACACTTCCGTTAATGCGGCAGCGAGCATTCCAATGAATGTGCCACAAAATATCCCTAATATAACAAGCCAATATTGCGATGTTTGAAATGTAATATTTTTCAAACTACACCAAGCTCCTGTTAATGTACCTGCAATAACTGCCCACTCAAAATATTGAATGTGCTTTCCACTTCTCGTTAATTGAGCTAGACGAGGGATTATACCAAGTACAGCTAAAAACGCAACATATCCGCTACCTACAGCAATTCCTCCTGCTAAAGCAATTAAAATAACGAATCCAGACTCAATCATCGGTAAGTTGTTTCATATTATCCTTGTTTTCATGAACAATTACATATTGGTCAAGTGATTGCTGGTATTGGAACATCTCCACTTCTAACGGACTCGGCTCTTCATTAATACGCTTTTGAAATACATGATTAAAAAATAAAACCATGCCTAGCCCAAGACCTAATGAATAAGGAATTTGAAATAAAAGTGGTTGCGCCTTAAATTCTCCCGTAATCATGTAATATAACCGTTGGTGCACTTGTTGCATACTTACATCTTCATGAAAATATATGATGGCAAGGGCTGCTCCAATGAAAAGTAACAACCATACAAGTCCGAAAAAAATCGGATGTACTTTCTTTTTTTCATATATAATTTCAACAAGAGTTTGTCCAGAACCGAGTAAATTAATTTGTATATGAGCGGTTTTTCGCCTAATAATCTCAATTATTTTCATAACATCAATTACAACATGCGTTTTATCACGCGCTGTAATTTTATAAATTACCTCATCCTGTAACGACTGAACTACTGTAGCATCTCCGGCAAGTTGAGCAACATCTCCCAGCTTTACTTCATACGTAGGAGAAACTTTTAATCGATTACGCATTTTAATATAAATTGTTTGTTCCAATTTCCATTCACCTCTTCACTCTTCCTCGTAGTTGTAGTATGGTTATTCAATTTTTTTCTAATACAATTTTTTCATAAAAAAACATCTGTACCATTTCGGTACAGATGTTTTTTAGTTTATGCTTTTTTCTTAAATAAATTTGCAATGCTTAATGCGAGCCCTCCCCAAATGACTACTATTCCAATAACCATCATCATAATCGCTGATCCACTCATTATGAAACACCTCGATCTTTCCATTCTTTTTCAAGCTTAGCAGAATCTGAATGTATTTGTGCATTCCATTTCTTTAGACTAATAATTAGCGCAATGATAAGGAACGCTGCTGCAATTGACCAACCATATGTTACGACAAACTCCGTTGAGTAACCTCCATAGTTCTTTTTAATATTTTGGATTGTACCATCAATTAACATGTACCCTAACATAAGCGGAGTAATAACGAGTAAACTCACCCTCCAAAACGTCCCTAACTTAATATCAGATACGAAGTTTGCGTGGTTTTGATAAACTGGTAAACGACGTAAAATGAGTCCTATCGTAACTACTTCCGCTAGAGCAATTGTAATTAATCCGAAGTTATTAGCGAAGTAATCGACAACATCTAGGAACATAAGCCCGCCACGTGTCGCAAAAACGAGAGAAACGAGTACGAGAAGCGTCCCCATAATTCCAATTGTTTTCTGGCGACTTAAGCTGAACTTTTCAGATACAGCAGCAAAACATACTTCCGCAAGCGAGATGAGGGATGTAATTCCGGCAACCGTTAATGATAAGAAAAATAATACGCCAAATAAAGGTGACATCGGTAATTCATTAATAATTTGCGGGAATACTACGAAAGCAAGCCCTACACCAGCACTTGCTACTTTATCAACTGGTACTCCCATATTATTTGCCATAAATCCAAGAGCCGCAAAGACCCCAATCCCTGCTAATAATTCAAATCCTGAGTTTGCAAACCCAGTAATAAAAGCGTTATTTGTTGTATCTGAGTTTTTCGGTAAATAACTAGAATACGTAATCATAATTCCAAATGCTAAAGATAAGCTAAAGAAGATTTGACCGTAAGCAGCAAGCCATACTTTTCCGTCAAAAATACGACTCCAATCTGGTTTAAAGAATGCATCTAATCCTTGCATCGCACCTTCCATCGTCACTGCACGAACTACGATAATAAGGAACATAACAACTAGTAAAGGGATGAAAATACGGTTCACAACTTCGATTCCTTTTTTAACTCCTTTAAAAGCAACACCAAGCACAATAATCCAAACGAGAGCTAGTGGAATTAATACTTCCGGTACGAGCCCTCCAAACTGTCCCGGTTTATCTGCAACATGTAAATACTCTTTAAATAAAAATGATTCCGTGTCTTTCCCCCATGCGCCAGTAATTGCAAAATACGTATAAGAAATAGACCAAGCAATAATTACTGCATAATATGTTGAAACGATAAACGTTACACACATTTGCCACCATCCGATGAATTCAGCACGCGGATGAATACGAAAGAACGTAAGTGGCGCTGAACCACGGTGACGATGCCCAAGAGCAAATTCAAACGCCAATAATGAAATACCAGTCGTTAATAATGCGAATAAGTACGGTAAAAAGAATGCGCCTCCTCCATTTTCATACGCCGTATAAGGAAAACGCCATATGTTTCCTAATCCAACGGCAGAGCCGACCGCTGCAAAAATGAATCCAGCCCTCGTTCCCCATTGTTGCCTCGTTTCCATATTTCCTTCCCCCTTTGTGACAAGTTCATAATTGGATTATATTTTAAATTTACTAAATTATCAATAAATTCTGTTAATTTTTAAGAAAGTTTACAATCTCCTCCTATTAAATTCATAAAAAAAAATCGAATAGATAACTATTCATCTATTCGATCTTTCATCTGTTTTAATATTTTCTTTTCAAGTCTTGAAACTTGCACTTGAGAAATCCCTATTCGCTCTGCTACTTCTGATTGAGTTTGGTCTTTATAATAGCGTAAATATACAATTAAACGCTCTCTCTCATCTAATTCTCTAATTGCTTCTTTTAAAGCAATTTTATCAAACCATTTCGTTTCAGATTGATCTGCAATTTGATCTAAAATAGTAATTGGATCTCCGTCGTTTTCATACACCGTTTCATGTATGGATGAAGGGGCACGACTCGCTTCTTGCGCCAGAACCACTTCCTCTGGCGTTAGTTCTAACGCTTCAGCTACTTCATTAATCGTTGGAGCCCTTCCGAATTCTTTCGAAAGCTCATCTCTCATCTTTCGAATTTTGTTTCCTGTTTCTTTTAAAGACCTACTTACTTTCACTGATCCATCATCACGTAAAAATCGTTGTATTTCGCCAATAATCATGGGAACTGCATATGTTGAAAATTTCACGTCGAAAGATAAATCAAATTTATCTACCGATTTTAAGAGTCCAATACATCCAATTTGAAACAAATCGTCTGGTTCGTATCCGCGATTAAGAAAACGTTGCACAACCGACCATACGAGACGCATATTACTTTGAACAATTGTATCTCTTGCTTGTTGATCTCCATCTTGACTTTTTTGAATTAACGCTTTTAGCTCGTGGTCCTTTAACTGAGGTTTCTTCTTCTCATTTTTGACCTCTATGTCCATAGGCTATTCTCCTTAATTGCATAGAGCGTTACTATTTGATAAGTATTTTGTCAAATGGATTGTTGTCCCGAAAGATTCGTTTGAAATAACTTCTACTTCATCCATAAAATTTTCCATGATAGTAAATCCCATTCCGGAACGCTCTAATTCAGGTTTAGTTGTAAAAAGGGGTTGTCTCGCTTCATCTAAATTAAAGATGCCAATCCCTTCATCTCGAATCGTGAGTTTCACCATTGCTTCTTCCAAAATTACAGAAATATAAACAACACCTTCTGCATTTCCTTCGTACCCATGAATAATTGCATTCGTAACCGCTTCTGACACAACTGTTTTAATCTCTGTAAGTTCTTCCATCGTAGGATCTAGTTGTGCAATGAAAGCAGCTACTGTAACGCGAGCGAACGATTCATTTTGACTTAATGCTGAAAATTGAAGGTTCATTTCATTTCTCATTTATGCCACCCCCAACGTCGCGAGCGCATGCGCTTCACTTTCTTCTAAGCGAACAATTTTAAATAAGCCCGACATTTCAAATAAACGTTTAACAGGCGGTGAAATTGCACAAACAACCATTTCTCCACCTAATCCCTTTACATGCTTATATCGGCCTAATATAACACCTAAACCAGAACTATCCATAAACGATAAGTTCTCTAGGCTCAAAACAATATGATGAACACCATGTGTCTCAATCATATCTGTTACTTTCGTTCGCAACTCTTCAGCAGTATGATGATCTAATTCACCCGCTAGCCTCACACATAGGACGTCACGTTTTACTTCTAATTGCATGGAAAGACTCACACGATTTCCTCCTTATGCTCAAACTTTACTCATTTACATACATAAAGATTTTCGTGATACAACATAAGAATCCTTCCTACTGACAAAAGAAGAACTATTTCGCCATAAAGTGAAACCATTCAGCAATTATTTACTTACATACGAATAGAAAAGCGGCAAAATGTTTGCCGCTATTTTGATGTTGAAAACATCCCAAAACTTCTTTTAAATAACTCCCACCAGCTCGCTGCAGCAACATCTTCTTTTGCTACAATTGTTTGTTTTAATAAAACATCTTTATCTTTTTTTATAACAAGTGTACCAAGCGCATCGCCCTTTTTAATCGGCGCTTTCACTTTCTTTTCAGCAATTACTTCTTGCTTTACCTTGTCCATATTTTCACCCTTCTTCATAAGAAGAGATACATTATCTGACGCAACTAAATCTACTTTTTCTTTTTTCCCTTTTCCTACTTGGACAGTCTTAATTTTTTCGCCTCGTGTATACAATTTCTTTGTCATATATTGACCAAATGCGTAGTCAAGAAGCTTCGTTACTTGATTGTTCCGTTCTTTCGATGTAGGTGCTCCCATAACAACTGAAATAACACGCATCCCATTCTTCTCAGCCGAAGCTGTTAAACAATATTTCGCTTCTGTCGTAAAGCCCGTTTTTACACCATCTACTCCAGGATAAAAACGTACTAACTTATTCGTATTAACGAGCCAAAACTTCTTATCCGTATCTTCACGTAAATAGTCTTCGTATTTACCAGTGTATTTGCGAATAAGTGGGTACTTCATCAATTCTTTCGCCATTATAGCCATATCGTTCGCTGTAGAATAATGGTCTTTAGCCGGAAGACCTGTCGGATTTTGAAAATGAGTATTTTTCAATCCTAAGTCTTTCGCTTTTTTGTTCATCATATTTACAAAACCTTCTTCTGAACCAGCGATATGCTCCGCTACTGCAACAGACGCATCATTTCCAGATGCAATTGCAATACCCTTTAGCATTTCATTTACAGTCATCTCTTCTCCAGGCTCTAAAAAGATTTGTGATCCACCCATTGAAGCTGCATGCTCACTTGCTCTCACTTTATCCGTCAGTTTCAGTTTTCCTTTTTCAACTTGTTCCATAATTAATAGCATTGTCATAATCTTCGTCATACTAGCAGGCGGTAATTTCTCATTTGGATTTTTATCAAACAAAACTTTACCTGTATCTTGTTCAATTACAATTGCTGATGACGCTTGTTCCGCTAACTTCGGCGTTGTTTCTTCTGTTTTCTCCTGCTTCGTCTTCTCAGATTGTGCGAAACTAACTGAAGTACCAGAAAGCAATAACATGAAACAAACAAGTATTCCAAAAACTCGCTTCATGACTAACCCTCCATTCTATATCAAACCTATTTTTTCCAATTCACTGTTTTTTAATACCATATTTTTCTAACATTTTCAGTTGACAAATACATTCATCACCTTTATTGTATTAAGTGTATTACACATAGTAGTACACTTAATACAAGTCAGAAAGGAGACATTGCTCTTGCATATTCAACTTGATCCAAGAAGCAACACTCCGATATGGGAACAAATTGTTCAAAATATAAAAGAACTCGTATTAAAGAACATGTTAGCTCCAAGTGACAAACTACCTTCTGTACGCGAACTCGCTTCTTTACTCGTTATAAATCCAAATACAGTGAGTAAAGCGTATCAAGAGTTAGAGCGACAAGGTATTATTGAAACATTACGAGGAAAAGGAACATTTGTATCCCAATCGATTACCCCAACATTAGACGAAAGGAAAATCGCTATGGTTGAAAAGCAATTTCATCAATTACTATTAGAAGCCTCTTATCTTGGTGTTACGAAAGATAAAATTCATGATTGGATAGATTCATACTATAAAGAGATTGGAGGAAATGCGGATGCTGAAAGTGACAAGACTGAAGAAAACAATTGATAATCAAACGATTTTAGACGATGTTTCTTTCACATTGCAAAGAGGGAGTATCATCGGATTACTCGGAAGAAACGGTGCGGGAAAAACAACTTTATTACGAACGATGGTCGGCATTTTAGACCCTGATGCAGGGACTGTTACATATGAAGATACAAACATTCATAAGTGTCCTGAAATAAAGCAAAAAATCGTATATGTTCCGGATTCTACTAACATACTGAACGGCTATGCGGTAAAAGAAATTGTAAAGTTTTATAAAGCAGTTTATACCGTATTTGATGAAGCATATTTCTATGAACTGTTGGAACGTTTTAACTTACCAAACAAAAGAATTCGTAGCTATTCAAAAGGAATGAAAGCACTGCTTGCTATCATTTTAGCCGTTTCTACAAAGGCAGAATATATTATTTTAGATGAACCGACAAATGGACTTGATCCTATCGTAAAAAGACAGATTTTACAGTTTCTCGTTGGAGAAGTTGCAGAAAAAGAGATTACCATTTTCATCTCAACTCACCATTTAGATGAAGTGGAACAAATTGCAGATACAATTATTATATTAAAAGGCCATACTATCTCGTCGATTACATCACTAGACGATGCAAAATCACGATTTGCTAAAATACAAGTTGCTTACGAACGTTCACTACCTCAAAAACTAGAAAACTTGAGCAATATTAAAATATTAAATCAAACAGGAAAAGTATATACCATCTTAATTGAAGGAAATGTGGCTACAACACTGGAGAAGTTTTATAAAGAACAACCTATACTCATTGAAGAATTAAAAATGTCACTTGAAGATGTCTTCGTTACGACGCTGGAGGAGGATGGGTATGTTTCATAAGGCATTGTGGATGTGGAATTGGAAACGCGGGAAATATGCTGTGTTACTATTCTTCTTTAGTTCGCTTTACTTGTTACCTTTTGGCTACTATAGAAGTGCTCAGCAACAACTTGATGCGTATTATGAATTACAAGAAAAAGGGAAACAGTATTATTATTTTTATATTTTTTCTTCAGGAGAAAGTAATAGTTTTTGGTTAACTGTTCTTATTATCGCTTTAGCCTGCTTATTGATAGGATGGGAACGCAGCTACCAATCTAATACACTACTTATGACAATGCCATTTAAAAGAAAAGATGTTTTCTTATCTAAATGGGCTTTCGGTTCATTTTGTATTGTGGGCTCATTACTTTTCAATTGGGTTCTTATGTATGTTATTTATAGAACCACTATTCATTTTGATTATCAATCTTTTAGTCCGTTTCATCGATACTTTCTTTATGCGATAGTTTCTTATGTTGCAGTCTATACAGCTGCCTTATGTATCGGTACTTTTACTGGAAGCATCGTTTCGCAGATTATTTTTTGTATTCCATGGTTACTAGCAGGGGTTACATTTATTACATTACTATACACTTTTACAACTAACCATTTATACGCTGCAAATATTAAAAATGAAAACTTATATCGACAACTTTATGAAATCAATCAAAAAACAAATACAGCTGCACCAATTAGTCATTTTTCTATCAATTATTACTATAATCCGGAATCCCGTGAGATCGAGAACAATCCAACTGCTTTAAGAGATCCAGCATCTCATATATATTATTCAGCCAAATCAATGTTAGTCCCGATTTTTTATACATTAGTTTACTTACTACTTGGAACATATTTATATACAAGATCACCAAATGAAAACACTCAGAAGATATTTATGTTCCAAAAGAGTTTACCGATATGGATATGGGGCTCAACCATTTACTTTGCATTACTAGGCGGCTATAAAATAAACCATTTTAATTTCTTACCTAGTTACTATATCGGTTTGTTTCTAACCGGAATCATTACTTATGTTATATTATCACGCCTAACAAATTATAAAGTTTTTTAAAGGAGAGATCCTATGTTTCAAAAAGCACTGTGGCTAAGAACGTATCAACAAAGTAAATATGTTGTATGGTTATTTTGGCTCGTCAGCTTCTATACTTTGTCATATCAATACTATATGACTTCTATTCAAGAGCAACAATTTCTAAATGACAATAAAAAGTGGAACTATGTATATCATTACCATTTTGATTTAACACTTCTAGATCCTGTTCTGCTGTTAGGTAGTGTACTTATCGTTCTAGCTTGTACGTTAATTGGATGGGAAAGACAAAATAACGCTAGCGACTTGTTATGGTCCATGCCCTTTAAACGTTCGCACCTTTATATAACAAAGTGGTTATTTGGAATCTGTAATATCGTCGCAGTTGTCATTTTAAACTGGGGGCTATTTGCTATTATGAAAAAGTTAACTTTTCATAATAAATATCAAGTATTCTCTCCCTTTCATAGTTATTTTATATACATGTTAATTGTATTAATCGCTATTTATACAATTACCTTATGTGTAGGTACAATGACAGGGAATATTATATCGCAAGGATTTCTCACTACAGCTATATTAATCTTTCCAGCTTTACTTCCATCACTTATCTCCGGAGTCATTGCTGTTCACTCAAACACTGAATTTCATGAAGACAACAGTCTTATACATGATGTGATGGAAAACATACGTATCTCTAGCCCAGCAGAAGATTTTCGTATTTACTTTAATTATGATCCACAGAGCGCTTATACTGATCAAAATGGAGTACGTCATAACGAACCAAACTTTACAAAAATTCCACCGGCAAAAACATTGATTGGACCTATTGCACATATTATTCTTTTATTACCACTCGGTATATATTTATATGCTCGTTCAATCAATGAGCGAAATGGTAACTATCTATTATATCCAAAGTTACAAAAGTTAGTAATGGCATGCGCTATTTTCTTTGGTGGGATCGTTGGAGGTTTAATACTAAGTCGAGCGCACTCATTGTCCAGCTTTTACATCGGATTTTTAGTAACTAGTTTCATTACGTATTTCTTCCTACCTAAAATATTAAAATGGAAAGTCTCTTGGAATTTTAAATAAAATAGCCTCCTCTTATTGAGGAGGTTATTTCACATTCTCTCTCCTATCCCCATACACCATCTCTTCTTTCATCCCAAATCCATCACCATTTTGCACAATCTGCTCTGTCGGTGCAACTACACTTTCAGCAATTTTCCATTCCCCACGCTCTTTCACAAATACTTGTAGAAAATAGTTCATGCCATCTAATTGATATGCATTTTCTTTTTTCACATTATAGTGAATCGCAATGTAGTACACTTGAATATTTTCTTTTCCTATTTTTGATACGTATTGCGATAGTCTCGGTATATAGAGTGCTGCTTTCTGAAAAGATAGTTGCTTCGCTTTAACAAGCGATGAACTTGTTACATTACGTAATGTGTCCTGATTACGAATATTATCGCTATGGTGGAATAATACTGTGTTTTGCATAGAACGAACCCATAATTTTGAATATAAGACTGTATTATCGTTTTCAATGTACTTCACTTCTTTTCGCACCACTTGGATAGGCGTATCTGCGTACGTGAATGTTTGAAAATAGAAAAAACCACCAAATAAAATGGTAAGTGCAGCAATATATTTCATAATCTTTCCTCCGATCTTTTAATTAAAGTATCGGAGTTTCAAAATGTTTTTATTCAAAAGAAAAAGGATAGAAAAGCTGTCGCTCCCTATCCTCATTTATTATAATACGCGGCCAAATAGCTCTAACACCATTTCTATTTCTTGGTCGCTCCAACCTTTAAATCTCTCTTTATAATATTCTTTTCGTACAGCTTCTAGTTTTTCAGTTACTTCTCTTCCGTGTTCTGTAATTTCTAAGTACACGATACGACGATCTGAATTGGAACGTTTTCTTTCTACTAATCCTTTTCGTACAAGACGATCTGTAACAGCTGTAATATGACTGGAGGTTACGTTTACTTCACTCGCAATTTGCGAAGCCATCTGTGGACTGTTTAAAAATAATGCGCGTAATACAGAAAATTCATTATATGGCATATGTTCTGCAAAACGTGTATTAATATCATTTTGTAATAAACGTATCATCTTTCGAAATGATCCGGATAACTCTAAAATCAGTGTTTCTCTTTTTTCGTTCACTAGCCTCGTCCCTTTTTTATCATATTTACACATATTATAATCTATAAATACCCTCGTTGTATATGCTTTCTTTCTTTAACATTCCCATTTATGTAACTTTTTCATACAAATTTCTTTTTTGTTCACACATATACATATAAAAAGGATGGTGATGGAAGATGCAAGGTGGAATGAATCCTTATTTACACAATGTACGCACAGCTAATACTGGTAAAGAAGCGACTATTACTGTACAAGGTGAGGGTGTTGTCAAAGCGAAACCAAATGTTGTTATACTAACACTTGGCATTCGAACTGATAGTAAAAATGTGAAACAAGCGCAAGAAGAAAATGCAGTACAATCAAAACAATTGCTGGATGCACTTAAACAGCTTGGTATCGCTGAAAAAAATATAGAAACCATTTCATATACGATTACGCCTCAATACGAATATATAAATGATAAAGCATTACTACAAGGATATCGGGTGGAACATTTGTATGAAATTACCGTTTTAAATGTACAAAAAGCAGGGGAAGTATATGATATAGCCGTTTCAAATGGAGCAAACGTAGCAAAAGGTTTACGGTTTCGAATATCTCACCCAAATAAATATTATGAGCAAGCTCTCATTCAAGCTCTGCAACAAGCTGTAGAAAAAGCTCGTGCTATTGCGAGTACATACAATTTAAACATTAATCCTGTTCCACTCTCATTCGTTGAAGAATCTGCTCAATTACCAAGGGAAGTCGCGTCCTATGCTACTTTACATGCACAAGCAGCTCCTCCCATTCAATCGGGAGAATTAGAAATCATTTCTACAATACGGGCGATTTTTACGTATTTATAAATAATTTCATTTATAAGTAAACGTTATCATTTTCCTTGTTGTAAAAACATGATGTTCTGATATAATAAAGGACGGTGAGCTCTTACGAAAGAGATATCACGGGTGGGAGAGGGATATGAAAAAGAAGGTTTAACATGAAAGGAATACTTGAAAGAACATTTAAATTAGGTTTACACGAAACATCACCAAAACAAGAAGTTTTAGCTGGAGTTACGTCATTTTTTACGATCGTATATATTATGATTGTAAATGCATCCATTTTATCCGATGCTGGCATTCCTCTTGAAGCTGGAATTTTAGCAACTGTTTTCAGTTCATTTGTCGGATGTCTGCTCATGGCATTTTGGGCAAATGCACCTGCTATTCTTGTCCCTGGTATGGGTGTAAATGCATTCTTCACGTACACTGCTGTGCATACGCTCGGATTAACTTGGCAGGAAGCATTAGCAGCTGTCTTCATCTCTGGTATTATTTTTGCAATTGCTGCGTTTACACCAATCGCTCGCGTGCTTTCAGTATCGATTCCAAAGTCACTAAAGGAAGCTATCACTGTCGGCATCGGATTATTTTTAGCATTTATCGGATTGCAAAAAGGTGGTTTAGTCGTTTCGAATCCAAATACTGCTGTTGCAATGGGTAAATTAAGTAGCCCTGTCGTTCTTGCGACCGTGCTTACTCTTATCGTTGCACTCGTATTATTTATTCGTAACGTACGTGGAAACTTTTTATGGACGATTGCAATAGGAACTGGTATTGCATGGCTGTTTGGCCTTGTTGATACAAGTCAAATCGGAAATAGTTCATTCTCATTCGCGAGTTACGGCGATGTGTTTGGGGCTATGTCATTTGGCAAACTTTCTTCCTTACCATTTTGGATTGCAACATTCTCCTTAAGCATGGTGCTTATTTTTGAGAACATGGGACTTCTGCACGGTTTATTAGAAGATGACCGTAAATTCCCACGTGCTTACCAAGCCAATGCAATTTCAGCAATGACATGTGGTCTATTTGGCACAAGCCCTACCGTATCAACAGTAGAGAGTGCCGCAGGTATTACTGCAGGCGGAAAGACAGGTCTGACGTCTATCGTTACAGGGTTGTTATTCTTTGCATCACTGTTTGCACTTCCGTTTGTCAAACTAATTCCTGATAGTGCCATTGCACCAATCTTAATTATTATTGGCGGCCTGATGATTACAAGCATTCAACAAATTCCTCTGAACGATTTTTCAGAAGGATTTCCAGCGTTCTTAATTATCGTCATGATCCCGCTCACATATAGTATCGCTGATGGCATTGCGTTCGGATTTATTGCTTATCCTATCTTAAAAGTTGCTCTTGGAAAGCGTAAAGAAGTCGCACCGTCTATGTATATCATTACATGCTTATTCTTAGCCATGTTCGTATTACATGCTATTGGTTAAGTAAAAACACCGAGGAATTTTCCCTCGGTGTTTTTTACTTAAACCATCCTTTTTTATAAAACCAAGCCATCATGCCGCCGCCAATTAGTGCCATAATAAGTAAACAAATAAAATAACTATATTGTCCACCGAGCTCTGGCATATGCGTAAAGTTCATTCCATATACTCCCGCAATAAATGTTAATGGCATGAAAATAGTCGAGAATACAGTTAATGTTTTCATAATGTTATTCATATGATGCGAGTTTAATGAAAAATAGCTATCTCGAATATCTGCTGTTAACTCCCGGCTTGCTTCAATCATTTCGGTCAGTTTAAGCAAATGATCATGTATATCTTTAAAATAAATTTCATGATCACTTATACCGTAAAAACGAGTCGAATTTAAAATACGATACAATAAATCACGCATCGGAATAATTGTACGTCTTAACTTCGATAAATCTGCACGTATATCAAATACTTCTTCTAGTACACTTCCTGCCGTTTCACCCGTTAAATTATCATCAATTGCATTTAAATGATCCTCAATGTAATATACAGGCGCAAAATAGTCATCTACAATTTGATCAATAATTGTATGTGCTACGTGCAGGGGACTATTTTTAATACGCTTCTTTTCTCCAAGCGTTTTCCATACTCTTTCAATTGCATTGTTATGAGAAAAGTGGAAAGAAACAATATAACGATCACTAATAAATAAATCAATCTCGTGCGGTTCTAATCCATCCTCACCAAATGCATGAAGAACTAAAAAGTTATATCCATCATAAAAATCAACTTTTGGCCTTTGTACATATTCTATGCAGTCTTCAATTGCAAGGGGATGGAACTTAAAATGATCTTGCAAAATGTATGTATATTCTTCTTTCGTTGGCTTATATAAATCTAGCCAATACCATACAATATGGTCTTTCTTTGTTTCCTCTAGCGAAACATCATATAATACTTCATCTGTTTTTGTTATTGCACAAATTCTAATCATATTTTCACCCATTATTATTATAAACAAAAAATAGTAAAAAAAGCCAAGGAGAAATACTCCCTGGCCCTTCTTTATTATTCAGTAACGATGCCGTGCACTAATGTTGGTGCATCTACATGCTCTTTAGAGATCTTCATGTTCTCATAAATTTTTGCTTTTACGTCTTCTACATTTTCACGGTTTGCGTAAATGGTAACAAGTGATTCACCTTTTTTCACGCTGTCCCCTACTTTTTTACGAAGCATTAAGCCAACTGCTAAATCAATTTCAGATTCCTTCGTCGCACGTCCTGCTCCTAAAAGCATTGCTGCTGTTCCGATTTCATCTGCAACGATTTCTGATACATAACCGTCTTCCTTCGCTTCCACTTCAATTTTAAATTGTGCTTGTGGTAATTTAGAAGGATCATCAACAACAGATGCATCGCCGCCTTGCGCTGATAAGAACGTTTTAAATGATTCTAGTGCCTTACCGTTGTTCATTACTTCAATTAATTTCTCACGTGCATCTTCTAGAGATGAAGCTTGTCCAGCAAGGTATACCATTTGACTTCCAAGCGTTAAACATAACTCTTCTAAATCTTTCGGTCCTTTACCTTGTAATGTATCAATTGCTTCTTGTACTTCAAGTGCGTTACCAATCGCCTCACCAAGTGGTTGACTCATATCAGAAATAACAGCCATCGTATTACGACCAACGTTATTACCAATGCGCACCATTGCTTCTGCTAAACGTTTTGCATCTTCATCTGTTTTCATAAATGCACCTGCTCCAGTTTTTACATCAAGAACAATTGCATCTGCACCAGCAGCAATTTTTTTACTCATAATTGAGCTTGCAATAAGCGGAATTGAGTTTACTGTTGCCGTTACATCACGAAGTGCATACAATTTTTTATCCGCAGGTGTTAAGTTTCCACTTTGACCAATAACTGCGATTTTATTTTCATTTACAAGACGCATGAATTCATCATTTTCGATTTCAACATGGAATCCTGGAACTGCTTCTAATTTATCAATTGTACCACCGGTATGTCCTAGACCACGTCCAGACATTTTTGCAACCGGTACACCTAAAGCGGCTACTAATGGACCTAATACAAGTGTTGTTGTATCACCAACGCCACCTGTCGAGTGCTTATCTACTTTTACTCCTTCAATAGCTGATAAGTCGATTGTATCACCGCTATTTACCATTGCCATCGTTAAATCTGCACGTTCTTGATCGTTCATATCTTGGAAGAAAATTGCCATTGCAAGTGAACTTACTTGATAATCAGGAATATCACCATTTGTATATCCTTCAACAATAAAGTTAATTTCTTCTGTCGTTAATGCATGTCCGTCACGTTTTTTTGCAATTAGGTCCACCATTCTCATTGTGAGGTCACCCCTTCATTTGTTTTACGATTGCTTTTACTAATGCTAAGAAGTTAGCTTTAACACGTTCTGTCGTTTCGATTACTTCATCGTGGTGAAGTGGCTGATCTAAAATACCAGCTGCCATATTTGAAATACAAGAAATACCAAGTACTTTCATACCAGCGTGACGCGCTACAATTACTTCAGGTACTGTTGACATACCAACTGCATCTCCACCAAGTGTACGAAGCATACGAATTTCAGCAGGTGTTTCATATACAGGACCTGTCATTCCAACGTATACCCCTTCTTGTACTTTAATATTTAAGTCTGCTGCAACTTGTTTCGCCATTTCGCGAAGCTCTACTGTATATGATGTAGACATATCAGGGAAACGTACACCCATTTCAGAATCATTTGGTCCGATTAATGGATTTGTACCCATGAAGTTAATGTGATCTGAAATTAACATAAGATCGCCTGGTTCGAATGATGTATTTACACCACCAGCTGCATTTGTTACAACAACTGTTTCTACCCCTAGTTCTTTCATAACACGAACTGGGAATGTTACTTTTTGCATATCATATCCTTCATAGAAGTGGAAACGTCCTTGCATTGCTACTACCGTTACACCTTGAAGTGTACCGAATACTAGTTGACCTGCATGGCCTTCTACAGTGGAAACTGGGAATTCAGGGATTTCACTGTAAGGTACTGTTACTGCATTCTCGATTTCATCTGCTAATACACCTAGTCCAGATCCAAGGATTAGTCCTACTTGTGGTGTCTCTTGAAATTTCTCTTTTAAATATGAAGCTGATTTTGTAATAAGTTCACGATTCATTTGTTTATCCCCCTATTTCTTTAGCTCGTTTAAGAAGCTTGTTCCGTATTCTGGCATTTTCACACCGAAGTTTTCTGCTACAGTTGCACCAATATCAGCAAATGTTTGACGAAGTGGTAACTCTTTTCCGCCTTCTTTCATGCTTGGGCTATATGCTAATAACGGTACATATTCACGTGTATGATCAGTACCATGATGCACTGGGTCATTACCGTGGTCTGCTGTAATTAATAATAGATCATCTTCTTTTAGTTTTTCGAATACTTCTGGAAGACGTGCATCATATTCTTGCAGAGCTTCTCCGTATCCTTGTGGATCACGACGGTGACCGAATAATGCATCAAAGTCAACTAAGTTTAAGAAGCTAAGACCTGTAAAGTCCATATTTAATGTATCTACAAGCTTATCCATTCCATCCATGTTAGACTTCGTACGAAGTGATTCAGTTACCCCTTCACCATCATAGATGTCAGAGATTTTACCGATAGCAATCACATCATAATCACTATCTTTTAATTCATTCATTACTGTACGGCCGAATGGTTTTAATGCATAGTCATGACGGTTCGGTGTACGTGTAAAGTTTCCAGGCTCACCAACGAATGGACGAGCAATAACACGGCCTACCATGTACTTCTCATCTAACGTTAATTCACGTGCAATTTTACAAATTTTATATAACTCATCAAGCGGCACTACTTCTTCGTGTGCTGCGATTTGTAGTACGCTATCAGCAGAAGTGTAAACAATTAAAGAGCCTGTTTCCATTTGTTCTTGACCAAGTTCATCAAGAATTTCAGTTCCAGAAGCTGGTTTATTACCGATGATTTTACGGCCTGTTTTTTCTTCTAATTCATCAAGTAATTCTTTTGGGAATCCTTCTGGGAACACTTGGAATGGTGTATCAATGTAAAGACCCATGATTTCCCAGTGGCCTGTCATTGTATCTTTACCAGTAGATTTTTCTTGCATTTTTGTATAATATCCAAGTGGTTTTTCTACTTTAGAGATGCCTTTCATTTCACGAATGTTACCAAGACCTAATTTCACCATGTTAGGCATTTGTAACCCATTCATATGTTCAGCAATGTGACCAATTGTGTCAGATCCTAAATCACCAAATTGTTCAGCATCTGGTGCTTCACCGATTCCAACAGAGTCCATAACGACTAGGAATATACGTTTATATTTATTCATAACTGCGACCTCCTATAAGTTCAGTTCTACTTCTTGTAGTATGTTCAAAACGCTATAAAGTGAAACTGTTCTCCATAAGAATTATCTTTCGTTCTCATTATCAAACAGTACTTCTTTAAATCATTCTCTAACCTATTTCGTTTACCTTGAAACGACGCAAAAACATTTCTAGTTTTTTCTAAGTCAGATGTCAGACATCTGATACTGATATCATAACATGTTTACGCTTTCTTTTTAATACATTTTCGTAGAATTTCTCATTTTCTTCACACTTCTATTGTAATCCATTATTCACAGAAGTGCTAATCATTTTATGATTTATTTCTTCATATAAAGTGAAATTTTAATCAGTGGCGGTTTTGTTCTTTCCCACTTATCATTTTCAGAATAAAAATAAAAAAAGCAGCTCTAAAGAGCTACCTTTTTATTTTACTTCTACTGTTTCTTCTTTATGTTCATGCAATTCGCCTTTTTTAACATGAACTTTCACTTTGTAAGAACCCTTTTCTTTGAAAGTATGTTTCGTTTCATACTCCCCTTTATTTCCTTCTTTTGCTGGAATGAATTCGTGTTTTTCCACACCATCTTTCCAAATCTCAAGTTGTACTTCAGCACCAGTTAAAGCTTCTTCTTTTTGTTTTAAATGAACTTTCATTGTTGATTCAGCATTTGCTTTTATGTCACCAGCCATAAGGTGAATCATTGTATCGCTTTTATGATCGCCATGTCCTGCACCATGATCACTATTTTCTTTTTTCGCATCTTCTACTTTCGCATTTCCTACAGCCACTTTTACTTCTGGCATAACATGCATTTCACGCGCATTTGTGTGAGCGATAATATGGTATACGCCATCCGTCTCGAACGTTTTCTCTACAGCATAAACACCTTTTCCTTTATGCTTACCTTCTAGCATCTCGTGCTTTTCGTCGCCAGCTTTCCAAATTTCAAACTTTACATCATCAGCATCTGTTACCTTTTCTTTTCCTTGTGTAACAAGTGCCTGTACTTCTGTTTTTTCACCAGGTTTAATTTCTTTCGGATTTGTTTGAACTGCTACTTTTACAGCTTCTAGTTTCTGTTCTTTTTTCGGTTCTTCTTTGTTTGTATTACAGCCAGCCAATGCTAGCATCGCGATAAATAAAGTCATAATAAGTTTTTTCATCATCATTTCCTCCTTCATACTTTATTTAGTATAGAGGAAATACATTGTAATATTCTAGTCTTCTGCTGAAAACAATGTACGAAATGTTTGTGAAGTTTCTGTGAAGTGCTATAGCCTTTTGAATCTATGAAAAAAGAGCATAGTACCTATGCTCTCGGATGAAACTGTTTATATACATCTTTTAATCTAGTTTTTGAAACATGCGTATAAATTTGTGTCGTTGAAATATCTGCATGTCCAAGCATTTCTTGCACAGCACGTAAGTCTGCTCCATTTTCTAATAAATGCGTAGCAAAAGAATGACGCAATGTATGAGGTGTAAGCTCTTTTTCAATATTTGCTTCTTTCGCTAATCGTTTTAAAATTTTCCAAAATCCTTGTCTTGATAATCGATTGCCATGATGGTTTAAAAAGAGTGCATCTACTACTTTTTTCCCCATCAATTCTCTTCTTCCCTTTTCAATATACTTTTGAATCGCTTCCGTCGCTAAACTTCCTAGTGGAATAATTCTTTCTTTATTCCCTTTCCCTATGCATCGAACAAATCCCATCGTTAAATGTACATCTTCTAAATTTAATGCAATTAATTCCGAAACACGAAGTCCTGTTGCATACAATAACTCTAGCATCGCTTTATCACGAACCCCAAAAGCGCTCGTCATTTTTGGTGTCTGCAGTAACGCCTCTACTTCATCAACTGACAATACTTTCGGTAATTTCCGTTCTCCTTGCGGCGTTTCAATATGTACGGATGGATCGTGCTCTACCGCTCGTTCACGAAGTAAAAATTGGTGAAACGAACGAATCGATGCAATATGACGTGCTAATGTTTTCGAAGATTTTCCGTTTTCTTTTAAGTGCTGCAGAAAGTTAACAATGTGCAAGCGTGTCACTTCGTGAAAGCTTTTCGCTTGTTCTACATTTTGCAAATACTTTACATAACTTTTTAAATCACGTTCATAAGATACTACTGTATTTTTCGCTAGTCCTTTTTCAACAACCATATAATGAATAAAATCTTTTAATTGATCTTCCAATCTACACTACTCCCCATTTTCATAGAAAAACATCATTCTATTTACGAAAGCATCCTTTGCCGGCTCTTCATTCCCTGATACTTTTTCTACAGTCTCTTCTTTTGGCTTTTCATAACGATGATAGCTTTCATATTCTTCATTTATCCATAGTATAGCGAAATAAAACAAAATCGTACAACTTGTAAATAATAAAAATACTTTTATCCCATCAAAAGTTAATTTTAAAGCTCGGCGCATTGTAAATTCCTCCAAAATATAAGTTATTACAACATATGCCAAGCTTTCACCAATTTATACCTTATTCAAATAAAAAACCTCTTCCTAGTTAAATAGGAAAAGGTTATTTTTCATCCGTTTCATTTTCTTGACAATTTTTACAAATCCCATGGAATGTTAAACGATGATCCTTCACCTTAAAGCTCCAGTCATGTTCTACTTTCCTTTCCACTTCACCAAGTAAATCTTCTTGTATTTCTTGTACAGCACCACATTGTGTACAAATCAAATGATGGTGGAAACGCTGCGCACCTTCTTGGCGTAAGTCATAGCGTGAAACACCGTCTCCGAAGTTAATCTTATCGACAACTTTTAACTCAGATAATAGTTCTAAAGTTCGATAGACGGTTGCTAATCCGATCTCTGGCGACTTTTCTTTTACAAGGAGGTAAACATCTTCTGCGCTTAAATGATCTTCTTCATTTTCTAGCAGCACACGAACTGTTGCTTCACGTTGCGGTGTTAATTTGTAGCTCGCTGCATGTAATTGCTTCTTAATTCGTTCAATTCTTTCTTCCATTCGGTACTACTCCCTCCTCGCCACTCTTACACCATTATATCAGAAGAAGGGCTTCTGTCAAAAGAAAAACAATAAAAACAAATTGATAATTATTCTCATAAAGTATTTATTGTTTATTAATAGCCTCAACGACTTCTTTCATTAAAACTGGTGATGCATAAGCCTCTACACTTGAAGCAAGAGCTAACACCGCTCCAATTACAAGAAAGAAGCATGTATAACGGATCAATAATGGTAATAGCGGCTCAGTTATTTTTCGGATAAATTGATGCCTAATCATGCGTAAGGAAAAACTTGCGGCAATTGTTGTCATAACGAGAAATACTGGGATGATAATGAGATTTTGTGGCAATACAGAAACGAATGCTAATAATAATCCATTCCATCCATGCTGACTTACTAAAAAACCTACTGTAAATCCGACAACTACTCCTTTTGCAAATAATAAAATAAAAATGAGTGGCAATCCAATAATTGAAATCCCTAAAATCCAAATAAATCCAATGTATTTTAATTGTGAAAAGTAACTTTCTCGAAACATTTCGCCTGCAATAGCAAATTCTCCTTTAGAAACTTGTCCAAAAAAACGTTGCAAATAAAATGATAAATCTTGTTTTTGATTTAATTGTAAACTATTTACAAGAATCGCTCCAAATATTACTCCCATCAATAACAAAACAGCGTTAAATATATATAATGAAGAGTTTTCCTGTATGTGAGACATTACACGGTCTTGCCAAGTTTTTCTCCACATTTTTCTTCCCTCCGTTCACACTCTTACTAAAAATGTATGAAAGAAAGAAAAAAGTATGACGAATTAACATTGAAATTCCGCTCTACTTTGCTAAACTAAAAAGTAGAGAATAGGAGGGATTTCTCTTGAAACCATTATTATTAGATTTTCCAACATTATTTCAAACTGAACGCTTACAGGTTCGTAAGCCATTTCCAGGTGATGGTGCAGAAGTGTATGAAGCAATACAAGCTTCTCTAGAAGACTTAGTACCGTGGATGCCAATTAACGCTGAAACAGAAGAAAGTGCTGAAGAAATCGTTCGTAACGCTCACGGACAGTTTTTACTTCGTGAAACACTTGATTTTCACTTATACGATAAAGTATCTGGTACATTCATCGGAGCTATAACGCTCAAGCCTGAAAACTGGGATATTCCAAAGTTTTCACTTCACTTCTGGCTACATAGCGCTTATACAAAACAAGGCTATATGACCGAAGCTGTGAAAGGTGCCATTCAATTTGCCTTTGATAAGCTAAGCGCTCGAAGAATTGAAATTCGTATTGATGCAACAAATACAAATGCATGTAACTTAGCAGAACGTTTAGAATTTATTCTAGAAGGTACAATGGAAAATGATTTCATAGCACCAGATGGTAGCTTACGTGATGCACGCGTATATGCAAAAATTAATTAAAAACACTCGCCTTTGGCGAGTGTTTATTTTTGTAGTTGTAAATATTGTACTGCAAACATCGTCTTCGCATCGTGAATACGAAGATCTTTCATAAGAGTAGTTGCTTCTTCTAATGATACTTCCATTAATTCCACAAACTCATCTTCATCTAACGCAGCTTTATTTTCTTTTTTCGTCAAACCTGTCGCTTTATATACATATAAAATTTCATCTGCAAATCCTGGAGATGTATAGAAAGAAGTAATAAGCTCCATATTTTCACATACATAACCTGTTTCCTCTTCTAATTCACGAACTGCTGTCACCTCAGGTTTTTCACCTGGCTCTAACTTGCCAGCTGGAATTTCTATAATCGCCTTTTCAAGCGCTTTACGATACTGCTCAACAAGCACAATTTTCCCCTCATCAGTAATAGCAATAATAGCAACTGCACCAGGGTGATTTACAATTTCACGTTTACTCATTGCTCCATTTGGTAATACTACATCATCAACACGAACTTTTATAACTCTACCATCAAAAATCGGCTCAGTTTTTACTGTTCTCTCTGCAAGATTACTCATACTACTTCATCTCCCTGTTCTATTTCCTATTCTTTCCTCATACATTTTACCACATTGAAAGGAGCGTGATAGAAATGAAAGTTTATATTTTACCAAATCGCGTCACTTTAGTCGGAAAAGCATGGCAAATTCGCCATAAGCTAAAACAATATGGCAAAGAGTATACAACTGTACAAGAGTGGATTACAGCAACTAAAAAGTAAACGTTTGTCAACCTCTTTTCCCTTGCGTACAATAAGAATAAGGAGAAGGAGGTTGAACTATGAAAAAACGTCAATTAGGAAACTCAGATTTATTTGTGACAGAAATGGGACTTGGCTGTATGTCCCTCGGTACATCTGAAAAAGAAGCCCTGCGTATTATTCATGAAGCAATCGATTTAGGAATCAATTTTTTTGATACAGCGGATTTATATGATTATGGATTAAACGAAGAATTTGTTGGAAAAGCCTTAAAAGGAAAACGAGACCAAATTATCCTTACAACGAAGGTTGGGAATCGATGGACAGAAGAAAAAAACGGCTGGTCTTGGGATCCTTCTAAAAATTACATAAAGGCTGAAGTGAAAGAAAGTTTACGTAGACTTCAAACTGATTATATTGATCTTTATCAACTTCACGGCGGGACGATTGAAGATCCTATAGATGAAGTAATTGAAGCCTTTGAAGAATTGAAAAAAGAAGGTATCATTCGCCATTACGGTATTTCTTCTATACGTCCAAATGTCATCCGTGAATATGCACAGCGTTCAAATATCGTTAGTGTTCTAATGGAATATAGCCTTTTGAATCGTCGCCCTGAAGAATGGTTCCAGCTTCTTAATGAACATCAAATTAGCGTCATTGCTCGCGGACCACTTGCGAAAGGAATATTAACTGATAACAATACAAGAAAGATAGAAAGAGTAAAAGAAAAAGATTACCTTTCTTATTCTTACGATGAATTATATGCAACGCTTGCGAATGTAAAAGAAATAATTGGAGAAAACTCCTTAACTGGAACAGCTATTCAATATTGCTTACATAACGAAACTGTTGCAGCTGTTATACCTGGTGCAAGCTCTATTGGGCAATTACGAGAAAATGTACAAGCTAGTAAACAAACACAGTTAACAACAGCAGAATATACACAGCTTCAGCAAATTGTGAAATGTAATACGTACGCATTACACCGATAAAAAGACGCTACCATACTGGTAGCGTCTTTTTATAACGTATCATATTTATCAGGATTCGTTCCTACATGTAAATTACGATTTAACGTATTAATTCGAGTCATCTCTTCTTCTGTTAATGAAAAATCAAAGATAGAAAAATTCTCCTGAATGCGAGATGGTGTAACAGACTTAGGAATCGTCACAATCCCGCTTTGAATATCCCACCTTAATATAACTTGCGCAGGTGTTTTTTCATATTTAGTAGCAATGGCCTGAATAATCGGGTGCTGAAATACTTCTCCGCCCCTCATTAATGGACTCCATGCTTCCATTTGAATTTGCTCACCTTGACAGAAATTACGCAATTCAAATTGTGTTAACATGGGATGAAGTTCCACTTGGTTTACCATCGGCTTTACTTTGCAATTTGGTAATAGCAGTTCTAAATGATGTTTATGGAAGTTAGAAACACCAATCGCGCGCACTTTACCGTCTTCATACAGTTTTTCTAATGCTCGGTACGTATCAACATACTTCCCTCTTATTGGCCAATGTATTAAATATAAATCTACATAGTCCATTTGTAATTTTTTTAAGCTTTTCTCAAACGCCTCAAGTGTTTCCTCGTATCCTTGATCATCGTTCCAAACTTTTGTTGTAATAAAGATGTCTTCTCTCGGAATCCCTGATTCACGAACTGCTTCTCCGACACCGCTTTCATTTTCATATACAGTTGCTGTATCAATCGAACGGTATCCAACTTCTAACGCTGTTTTTACTGCTTGTTTTACTTCGTCGCCTTCTTTCGCTTTATAAACGCCTAAACCAATCATCGGCATTTTTACGCCATTATGAAGTGTAGTTGTTGGAATGTGCACAGTCGTCTCCCTTTCATCATTACATTTTTTTATAAGCCACCACTTTATTTGAACAAGATTCAACTAAAAAGTCAAAACATATGTACAGTTTACATAATAAACTTATATACTTTCTAAAATAATGCGAACTCATTCATTCACATTATTTTCCATCCATTTCTTCGCTTTTTCATCAACATTACGTACAAACTCAGTTTTCCCTTCCGAATATAACTCACCATCATATGTATACTTTTCAGCTAATTCTTTCTTTAAAGTTGCATATGCCTCAGCTTCTTCACAATGAGCCATCATATAATCACGAAATGCTAAATGCCTTACTATCTCAGGGTTTCCTTTTTCAAACACGTGTAGGTGATACGAGCGTTTTTCCTCCGTTCCATGAATAAAATAACGGCGTCTTGAAATACCATTCTCCCCTTTTACGATATAGCCAAGCTCTTCAAAACGTTCATTCCACCTATCTACTCTGTCGATACTCTCTACTTCCATAATCATATCTATAATTGGTTTCGCTGCCAGTCCTGGCACCGACGTACTTCCAATATGATGGACCTTCACCTTTTCTGGCATCGCCGCTTTTAATCTTTCAGCCTCCATTTGAAATTTTTCACCCCAATGATTTTCATGCGGAACAACTACAATTTTTCTCATTCTAACTCCCCTTTTCTTACAAGCTCGTCAAAAAAATGATCAGCGTTATTCACTGATCATTTTCGTTATTATTTAAAGTCTTTCCAAGTAAGGTTACTTTCACTTAACAGTTCTTCAAATGATTTATTCTTTTCACGTTCTTTTTGTTCTTGGCGCTTTCTTTCCTGTTCAGCTGCCACTTTTTCCTCTTCTCTCACTTGCAACTCTTTCTTCTTATTCTTTAATTGCTGCATGAGTGAATCATTTAATTGATCACCTAATGTAAGCGACTCTTTCTTTTGTTGATTCACTTGCGCTTGTCTTTGCATTTGTCTTTGTTTCTTTTTCTTCATACTACTCACCTTTTACTTTTTTCTCCATTATAGTAGATACACAATGAACTCGACAATAAAAAAGGTCCTTTACTCTATTATTCACTTTTTGTAAATATGTTAATTTTTCGAAAAAACTATTTTTTTGTCTGGATATAATCCTATGAATCTATTAAAATTATGTCGTATGATGTCAGATTATAAAAAAAGGAGAATTAGATTATGTGGAAAAAAATCATTCCTGCTGTTGCCGTTTTAAGCACCATTACTTTTTCAACCGTATTTGCTGCTCCCCCATCCCAGACTCCAGCTGAACAAAACCGCTACATAGACGTACAAATGCTTGGTATTAATGATTTCCATGGACAACTAGATACTGTTAAAAAAATTAATAACAAAGAAGCTGGTGGCGCTGATTACTTAGCTACTTATTTAAAAGAACGTAAAAAGCAAAACCCGAATACACTTCTCGTACACGCTGGCGATATTGTCGGAGCTAGTCCACCAGTTTCAGCATTGTTACAAGACGAACCAACGATTGAATTTTTAAATGACTTAAAATTTGATGTTGGCACAATCGGAAACCACGAATTTGATGAAGGTATTGATGAAATGAAACGTCTCATTTACGGTGGCTATCACGAAAAAACAGGGAATTTCAAAGGTGCAAATTTCCCTTATGTCGCTGCAAACTTCTATAATAAATCCACTGGCCGCTTATTTTTACCGCCATTTACTGTAAAAATGGTAAATGGTGTGCCTGTAGGATTCATTGGCGTAGTTACAACTGATACACCAAATGTCGTGATGCCTACTATGCTTAAAAATGTAGAAATCACTGACGAAGTAGAAGCAATTAATAAATCAACGCAGCAATTAAAGCGTCTTGGCGTTAAATCCATTGTCGTCCTTGCTCATGTCGGTGGAACAACAGATGAGTCTGGCGTGACAAATGGAGACCTTACTCGAATTGCAAATGAAACAGATCCGGAAGTTGATGTTATTTTTGGTGGGCATAGTCACACGTATGTAAATGGTACTGTAAATAATAAACTAATCGTCCAAGCGAACTCTTACGGAATGGCTTTCTCAGATGTAGATGTAACAATTGATCGTAAAACAAAAGATATTGTAAAGAAAAAAGCTGAAGTTGTTACAACATACCATGAAGGTGTAGAACCTGATAAACAAGTAAAGAAAAAACTAGATCAATATAAAGAAAAAATTGCACCGCTTGTAAATGAAGTTGTCGGAAAATCTACAGCACCTATCGACCGTAAACAAAATGATGCTGGTGAGTCCACTCTTGGAAATTTAGTTGCCGATGCCCAGCGCCAAACGATGCAAACTCAAATCGCACTTATGAATCCGGGCGGCATTCGTAATGACTTAGATGCTGGCGATATTACATGGGGCGAATTATACGGCATTCAGCCTTTTGGAAACCAATTAATTAAAGTAGATTTAACAGGTCAAGATATTCGCGACATTTTAAATCAACAATGGCAAAAAGGAACGACGAGAATGCTTCAAATTTCAGGTATTCAATATACGTGGGATGCAAATAAACCAAACGGTCAAAAAGTTACAAATATACGTTTAACAAACGGTGAAGAATTATCTCCATCTAAAACGTATAGCGTAGTGGCAAATGCCTTTTTAGCTTCTGGCGGTGATGGATTTGTATCATTTAAAAATGGTAAAAATGTAGAAACTGGTCCAAACGACTTTGAAGCGCTAGTCGATTACGTAAAACAATTAAAAGAACCTATTCAGCCAATTATCGATGGTAGAATTCAAAAAACAAATTAAGTACACTCATAATAAACAATCTTAATTTTTCATCGTAAAAGATACACATAAACCTTTTATCCGTCATATATGTGAAACCTAAAAAGGATACTCGTTCTTACAATGAACATAGTATCCTTTTCTTTATTTATCAATATGTGATGTGTTGTTAAAATCATATTGTTGTAAAAATTGTTGTAACGCCTCTTCTACAAGTTTAGATTTTTGAATTCCTTTCGATTCTGATATAACGTCTAGTTTTGCTAATATTTCTTTATTAATAGAAAAGGTACGTTTCTTTTTTTCTGTACTTATATTCATCATGGGCGCAATTACTTCTTCTTTCTTTCTTAATAACTCATAAATACTTTGTAATTGTTCATAAATTAATAGTTGATAATCCGTTTTCGCATATTGAAGGGCTGTCGCTTCTTGGAGTTGTAAGTGACGCGGTTCTTCTCCATCTCCTACAAAAATACGCTTTTTCTGTTCTCCATCATATTCGTATCCAATCAACCTTAATTTCTTCGATAATGTATACGGGCTTATTTCAAGGCGTTTTGCTATAATAGCGATGGATTCACGCCTATTTAAACAATCGACAATTTCTCCAATCGTCACAATTTCCCTCCTCCCATATTGAAATGACACTAGTATGGTATGTTACAATGATTTTCTAACAGTATATGCAAAACGAATAGCCTGTGCGATTCATACGATTTTAGAAAAGGAGGTTTTCAATATGCTTTTTCGTAGCAATACCCCGCAGTTCTATAATGAAAATAAAAAACTCATTCCTAATAGTATCGCTACGATGGAAAGCGTTATGATTAACAACCGAAAACAAACTCTCCTTATGCGCGGGCAAAACGTAGAGCAGCCTATTTTATTATGCTGTCACGGTGGACCAGGCATGGCACAAATCGGATTTATTCGTCATTTTCAAAAAGAATTGGAGAAACACTTCATCGTAATTAATTGGGATCAGCGCGGGGCAGGTAAATCCTTTTCAATGAAAGATTTCGGAGCAAATTTTACAATCGAACAATTCATTTCCGATGCAAAAGAAGTGATTCAATATGTACTTAAAAAATTCAATAAACAGAAACTATTTCTCGCTGGTCATTCTTGGGGAAGTATTATCGGGCTTAACATAGCACACTATTATCCACAATATATCGAGGCTTATATCGGTATTGGGCAAATTGTACATATGAAACAAAACGAGGAATTACTATATCAGCATTTAATTCGTTCTGCAAAAAAATATAATCATAAAAAAGCATTAGCGTCCCTTTTAAAATTAGGAAAACCGCCATTTTTAGATACGAGACGCCTTATTATTCAAAGAAAATGGCTTGGCACATTCGGAGGTGCAATCCAAAACGGATCTTCCTTTTCTTTCATACGAAAAGGCTTCTTTTCTCCCGAATATACACTATTAGATTGGTTCAAGTTTCTCGCAGGAAATTTAAAATCTGGCGTTTTATGGGAAGAAATGTTGACAGTCGATTTCTTTTCTTCTATTACGAGTTTATCTATTCCAGTTTATTTTTGTTCTGGTCGCTATGATTATCAAACTCCTTATGCACTCGTTCAGGAATATTGTGATGTAATAGAAGCACCGATAAAAAAGATGATTTGGTTCCCAAATTCAGCACATTCTCCCGATTTAGAAGAGCCAGAATTATTCGCTCGTTCTTTACAATCCATTAAACAAGAGCTAGCTTTTCACCATTAGTAACAAAAGGCTCTTTTACATTTCATAAAAAACAATTTATAATAATATGTCGCAACTATGTATAAATCTAGCAAGGTGATTCATATTTCCTTGCCTTAACACAATAAAATTTTGGGGAGATTACATTTATTATGAATGCTGTACTCATTGCAGTAGCAGTTATGCTATTGCTTAGTTTGTTACGTGTCCAGGTCATTGTCGCCATCATTGTTGGAGCTTTAACAGGCGGACTTATCGGTGGACTCGGTATTTCAGAAACGATTAACACTTTTACAACTGGTCTTGGAAACAGTGCTCCAATCGCTTTAAGTTATGCAATGCTTGGTGGTTTCGCTATTTCTCTTTCCAAAACCGGACTTCCAGATGCTATGATTCAAACTGCATTAAAGTGGATTGGCAATGAACAAGACACGAAAAAACAAGTTTACTCTAAAATACTTATTCTATTTATCATTTTAACGATGGCTTGTTTCTCACAAAATGTGATTCCTGTTCACATCGCTTTCATCCCCATCTTAATTCCAGCACTTTTAAAAGTATTAAATGAGCTGAAAGTGGATCGCAGACTTGTTACATGTATTATTACATTCGGATTGATTACTCCTTATATGTGGATTCCAGCAGGATTCGGAAAAATTTATCATGACGTATTACAAACAAATGCTGCGCAAAGCGGTCTTACATTTGATGTCGCACTTATTCCAAAAGCAATGACCATTCCAGCAATCGGTATGATTATCGGATTATGTGTGGCAGTATTTATTACATACCGAAAACCTCGTACGTATGAAACAGAACAAATTCATACTACTGAAAATGAAATCGTTCCCTATACAAAACGAAGCATTACTTTCGGGCTAGTATCTATCTTAGCTACATTAACTGTTCAATTAGCAACAGAATCAATGATTTTCGGCGCTCTAGCGGGGATTATCGTTTTATCAGTTAGTGGTAGTCTACCTCTTAAAGAAGCTGATGCAATTTTAACAAGCGGAATGCGTATGATGTCCTTTATCGGATTTGTTATGATTTCTGCCGCTGGGTTCGGAGCTGTTCTTCGAAAAACAGGACATGTTGAATCTCTTGTACAAACGAGTGCACATATAATTGGGAATAACAAACCACTCGCTGCATTTCTTATGCTTGTAATTGGACTTCTCGTTACGATGGGAATTGGTTCATCCTTTTCAACCATTCCTATTTTAACAACAATTTTTGTACCTCTTTGTATTCAGCTTGGATTTAGTCCAATGGCCACCATTGCAATTATCGGTACAGCCGGAGCGCTAGGAGACGCAGGATCTCCAGCATCAGATAGTACACTTGGACCAACATCCGGTTTAAACGCTGATGGTCAACACCATCATATATGGGATACATGTGTACCAACTTTTTTACATTACAATATACCGTTACTAATATTCGGCTTTATTGCCGCCATTACATTATAAAAGGTGCGTTTTATACGCACCTTTTACTTTTTTATTTTTCCTTTTAATTGTTGCAACGCTATTTTCCCATTTTCTTCGATACAACTTTCAATTTTCAGGAATGACGGCCCTACCCACTCACTGTCTATACTCCCGTTCAGTCCAATAATTTTCAATTTATTCGGTATACGGATATTTAAATTCTTTGCTGCTCGAATTAATTCAAAAGTAACCTTATCACTTGCAGTTACAATTCCATCTATATACGGATAAGTTTGCAATAATGTAACAAACTGTTTATTCGTATACCCTTGTACACATTCTTCTCGATAAGAGATTCCTTCCTCCCAAACAGCGTCTAAAAATCCTGATATGTACTCTTCCATTTCTTCACTATCTTCGCCCTCACCGAAATAAGCAAGAAAGTGACAACCTTTTTCTTTTAATAAAGAGACCGCTCTTTGGCCACTTTCATAATAATTTGCATGAGATTTTTTTTCATCAATCACAACAAACGGAAGTGGGATTTCTCCTATACTTTTAAAAACGGATCTTGTCAAAATAACACCTGCAACGTTATTTTCCTTCAACATATGTATGTATCTATCTTTATTCTCTATATTACAAACAATAATTTGATATCCTTCTTTATACGCTATTTCCTCAATACAATGTAGCAAAGTGATGTTTGATGGGTCATATAGATTATCTACAAGTAATGCAATTATCATTGAATTCTCTTTAAATAGTGGCTTTGCTGCACTATTTGGCCTATAACGTAATTCCTCAATTGCTTCCTTTACTTGTTTTACTGTGTCCTCATGAACGTATCCTTTTTCATTTATAACTCGTGAAACGGTTGCGACTGAAACACCTGCCAATTTTGCAACATCACGTATAGTTGCCACATCGTCACCCCTTAATATGGTAATAGATTACAATTTTACGGTAACCTAAATTACAATATTCGTCAAGGTTAATAATTTATATTTCTGAAAATTGTTACATCATTACACTAAACTATATTCTAATTGAATTTCATGTAAAATCGGGATATTATCATACCCGATGCGCGGAATTTCTTTCTTTATTTTTCGTGCCTCTTCCACCGCATTTACATATAAATTCGTCATCAAAAAATTACGTTTTTGGTAAAAACGTAACGCATTCATATTATCATTTGTTGTTATAAGCCAAACCTGCCTGCACCGTTCTTCTTCTGCAACTCGTAATACACAATCCACAAGTTTTGTCCCTATTCCTTTTCTTTCTTCAAAGCTATCTAACGATACAATTTCGCACATATTTCCGATCAATTCATAAGTTACAATTCCGATTATTCTGTCTTCTGAGAGCGCAACAAATCCTGGCAACTCTTCTAACTGATGTCCCTTACCACGTGAAACCATCAATGAACTCCCCCAGTTCTCACACATGAACATTCGGATTGTTTCTTTCATCGCTGGCGTAATTTTTTGTATATGCACCATTTCCTATTTCTCCCCTTTTCTATCCTTGTGATACAATATAAGTGTATCACATGTAACGGTATTTGGAGGATGAGGTAAAGTATGAAACGTTTTTTTGCAGCATTGTTTACTATACTAGGTGCGATAACTGCCCTTGGGATTTTCTTTACAAATAAGGTGATGTACTTAAAGAAAAAAACAGAGGAAGAAATACTCGAAAGAGAAACGAAAAAACATTTTCGTATAGAGGATTTTGAAGCTCTTCATAAAGAAGAAATTCATATTCCTTCGCAATTCGGATATGATCTTCACGGATATTACATTCCTGCTGGTCATTCCAATAAGTTTATGATTTTCTGTCACGGCGTAACTGTAAATAAAATGAACTCTGTAAAATATGCAAGGTTATTTTTAAACAGAGGATATAATGTCGTTATTTATGATCATCGTCGTCATGGTAAAACTGGCGGAAAAACAACAAGCTATGGATACTATGAAAAGCATGATTTAAAATCTGTAGTTGACTGGCTAAAAGGTCGTTTTGGAACAAATATAACACTCGGTATTCATGGTGAATCGATGGGCGCTGCAACACTTCTTCAGTACGCAGGACTTGTAGAAGATGGTGCTGACTTCTATATTGCAGATTGTCCTTTCTCTGATTTCTACGGACAATTACAGCACCGTTTAAAGGTTGAATTCCATTTACCAAAATGGCCTTTATTACCTTTAGCAAATGCTTTCTTAAAAGTGCGTGACGGTTATACGATTCGTGAAGTTTCACCAATCGATTGTATAAAAAACATTAACAATCCTGTCCTCTTTATTCATAGTAAAGATGATGATTATATTTTAGCTGATATGACGAAAGCACTCTATGAAGCAAAGGAAAACAATAAACAACTTTATATTGCAGAAAATGGCGCACACGCTTGCTCTTATAACGAAAATAAAGAAGATTATGAAGCAGCCATTGATCAATTTTTAAACTCATATGTAAAAGAAACAAAAAACAGGCTTGCATAAGCCTGTTTTTTTATTGCGCTAAAACGTCTGTAACTTGTTCCATATTTTCAGAAATCCACTTTATTGCATCATCTAGCGTTGGAAATTCTGTCGTTTGAAATGTTACCTCATCTTGCAGTAACCAAACATCCTTTGACTCTTGTCCTACACCAGCAATGGACCAGTGTAACAAACTATATGGATGATTATCATTCAAAAATGATGCCCACGTGCGCTCATTTGCAATATTTCGTAATGTACGTAATTGTTTATCCATCTTTCGTCACCTTACTCTAGTCAGTTATAAAAAACATTATAACACTCTCTTCTCTTCCAAAGAAAGTGCTCTTTTCATATTGTCAAGTACTTCTCTTGATTATATGATGAAATTAAGCGTTTGGGAAGGAGGGATAGCGTTGGCTAAAGTACAAATTAAAGTAAATGATAATGGCTCTTTTCGCGTTACAGGGGACGTGGAATTAGTTGATTCACAAGGGAATGTATTCCCAGCAAAACCGGCATTTTCTTTATGCCGTTGTGGTTTATCAAAAAATATGCCTTATTGCGATGCTTCGCATAAAGGTAAATTCGAATCTGTTGTTAGAGCACCAGAGGCAGAATAATTTCACATGTGACATGCACATTTTTTTGTGCATGTTTTTTCTTTTTAGCAACTCCGTTATATCCCTTCTCCTTACAACATTTCTAATACTTTTATCTCCATCTCAGCCTACATATATTTTCACACAATTCTTCACATTCGAATACTTTTTACTAGCCTTTTATTTTTTTTGTGCTATAATTTGAGCAAACAGCATCCTTCGGGGTCGGGTGAAATTCCCAACCGGCGGTGATGAAGTGCAAACTTCTAAGTCCGTGACCCGTTTTCAACTCGGAAACGGTGGATCTAGTGAAACTCTAGGGCCGACAGTATAGTCTGGATGGGAGAAGGATATGTTTTCTAGTAATTTTATATAGCGAATACACTTTTATTTCAGTATGCATATTTTTATAGATTCAATTCAAATCTATATATATGTTTTATTTTGTATACTTTTCTTTCTATACTGGAATAAAAAGAGACGACTAGCGCTTGAAAAATTTGATATTTTTCCTTATGCAAAAATATCAATCATCGTTAGGTTTCTTTCCTATGCTTTCGTATTCGAACTATATTTCTAGAAATCACGTCTCCCAAACCTCAAGGATATTAAGTCCTTGAGGTTTTTTGATTTTTTCAGGAGAGGTGAAAAGAATGACAGATCAAGAATATATGAGGATTGCCCTGCAGTTAGCAGAAGGAACATCTGGACAAACAAGTCCAAATCCTATGGTTGGTGCTGTTGTTGTAAAAGACGGAAACATCGTCGGTATGGGGGCTCATTTACGTGCTGGTGAAGAACACGCAGAAGTTCATGCTCTTCATATGGCTGGTGAAAAAGCAAAAGGAGCTACCGTGTATGTAACACTTGAACCATGTAGCCATTTTGGAAAAACACCACCTTGCTGTGAATCGCTCATCAAAAAAGAAGTTAAGCGCGTTGTAATTGCTACTCTTGATTGTAATCCGCTCGTTTCTGGTAATGGAAAAAGGAGATTAGAAGAAGCTGGCATCGAAGTAACGACTGGTGTTCTTGAAGCGGAAGCAGTTTTATTAAATCGCTACTTTTTTCACTACATGAAAACGAAACGTCCATTTGTAACAATAAAAACAGCGATGAGCTTAGACGGAAAAACAGCGACTGTCACTGGTGAAAGTAAGTGGATTACAGGTGAAGAAGCACGAGCTGATGTTCACCAATACCGCCATACACATGATGCAATTCTCGTTGGAGTGAATACAGTTATAGCTGATAATCCACATTTAACAACAAGAATTCCTAACGGGGGTAAACATCCTATACGCGTTATTTTAGATACTCATTTACGAACGCCACCATCTTCTCATGTCATAACAGATGGTTTAGCACCGACATGGATTTTTGTCGGTAAGGATGTAAATAAAGAGAAAATAGCTTCTTATGAATCTGAAAATATAGTGATATTCCAAATGAAAACGAAGCAAATTGAAATACAAGATATTTTAGATTTACTCGGCGAAAAACAAATCCTATCTCTTTTCGTTGAAGGTGGGCAAACAGTTCATGCAAGGTTCTTACAAACAAACAATTTCAATGAAATTGTAACTTATATAAGCCCAAAATTAATTGGCGGGAAAGATGCCCCTACTTTATTTGGCGGCAATGGTTTTTCAACATTACAAGATGCACTTTCCTTGAAAATTCAAGAGATGAAACAAATTGGCGACGATATAAAGATTGTTGCTCATGCCCAAAGTGAGGTGACGGAATGTTTACAGGAATTGTAGAAGAATTAGGAACGATTGCAAACATGCAACAAAGCGGAGAAGCAATGAAGTTAACGATCCATGCAAATACAATTTTATCCGATGTTCACTTAGGTGATAGTATCGCGGTGAACGGTATTTGCTTAACTGTAACGAGTTTCACAACAACTTCATTCACCGTGGATGCAATGCCTGAAACGATGCAATCTACGTCACTTCGCATGCTTAAACCGCACTGTAAAGTAAATTTAGAACGTGCAATGGCTGCAAACGGACGATTCGGTGGACATTTCGTTTCAGGACATATTGATGGCATCGGAACGATAGTAAGTAAAAAACAACACTATAATGCCGTCTATTACAAAATAGCTATCGCTGATGAATTATTGCGCTATTGTTTGCATAAAGGATCCGTTGCTGTTGATGGAACGAGTTTAACAATATTTGATATAGACGAATCTTCCATTACAATCTCACTCATCCCGCACACAGTAAGTGAATCTGTTATCGGAGAAAAAAATGCTGGTGACATCGTAAATATTGAGTGTGACATGATTGGTAAATATATCGAACGCTTTATTTCTAAACCTGTAAAACGAACAGGTTCAATGACCGAAAGCTTTTTACAAGAAAACGGATTTTTATAAGGGGGAAGCATGATGTTTCATCGTATTGAAGAAGCTCTAGAAGATTTAAAACAAGGGAAAGTCGTAATCGTATGTGATGATGAAAACCGTGAAAATGAAGGCGATTTTATCGCTTTAGCAGAGTATATTACGCCAGAAACAATTAACTTTATGATTACACATGGGCGCGGCCTCGTTTGTGTACCAATTACGGAAGAGTACGCAGAACGTCTACAATTAGAACCAATGGTAGCTCATAATACAGATTCGCATCATACTGCATTTACAGTGAGCATTGATCACGTTTCTACAACAACTGGGATTAGTGCTCACGAACGTGCAACTACGATACGAGAGTTGTTAAATCCTGCATCAAAAGGTGCTGATTTCAATCGTCCTGGACATATCTTTCCATTAATTGCGAAAGAAGGCGGTGTCCTGCGCCGTGCTGGTCATACAGAGGCTGCTGTCGATTTAGCACAGCTTTGCGGAGCGGAACCAGCTGGCGTCATTTGCGAAATTATTAATGAGGACGGTACGATGGCACGCGTACCTGATTTACTACAGTGTGCAAAACAATTTGATATAAAAATGATTACAATAGAAGATTTAATTGCTTATCGCCGCCACCATGAAACATTAGTGACGCGAGAAGTGGAAATTACATTACCTACAGATTTCGGTACTTTCCATGCAATTGGCTATTCTAATTCATTAGACTCGAAAGAGCATATCGCACTCGTAAAAGGTGATATTTCAACAGGAGAGCCTGTACTTGTACGCGTTCATTCAGAGTGCTTAACAGGAGATGTATTTGGCTCGTGCCGCTGTGATTGCGGACCACAACTCCATGCTGCCCTTGCTCAAATTGAGCGTGAAGGAAAAGGCGTTCTTCTTTATATGAGACAAGAAGGACGAGGTATTGGGCTTCTAAATAAGCTTCGCGCTTATAAGTTACAAGAAGAAGGGTTCGATACTGTAGAAGCAAATGAAAAGCTTGGATTCCCAGCGGATTTGCGTGATTATGGTATCGGTGCTCAAATTTTGAAAGATTTAGGTTTACAACATTTACGATTATTAACGAATAATCCACGAAAAATTGCTGGCTTACAAGGTTACGATTTAGAAGTAATCGAGCGTGTACCGTTACAAATGCCAACAAAAGAAGAAAATAAAACGTATTTACAAACGAAAGTAAACAAATTAGGACATTTACTAAATTTATAATTAAAGGAGAGATTTATTATGGTATTCGAAGGTCATTTAGTTGGTACAGGATTAAAAGTTGGGGTTGTTGTTGGACGTTTTAATGAATTTATTACAAGTAAGTTACTTGGCGGAGCTTTAGACGGATTAAAGCGTCACGGTGTAGAAGAAACTGATATTGATGTTGCTTGGGTGCCTGGCGCATTCGAAATTCCTTTAATCGCTAAAAAGATGGCGAATAGCGGGAAATATGATGCTGTTATTACGTTAGGCACTGTCATTCGTGGTGCTACAACACATTATGATTACGTTTGTAATGAAGTAGCAAAAGGTGTTGCATCTTTATCACTACAAACAGACATCCCCGTTATTTTCGGTGTATTGACGACTGAAACGATCGAGCAAGCGATTGAACGCGCGGGCACGAAAGCTGGTAATAAAGGCTATGAATCCGCCGTTGCTGCAATCGAAATGGCTCACTTATCAAAACAATGGGCATAAAAAAAAGAGGCTGCGGCCTCTTTTTATTTTTTTACTTTTTTCCGTACATCTTTTATTAATTCATCCATTGTTTTTCCTTCTGTTTGTATACGAAGTGTTTGTGCTGTTCTCCATACATTCTCTCTTTTCTTCGCTTCTTCTATAATAGTAATTTCTTTTCGTACTTCCTTTAAATCTTTCCCTTCTGTTTTCAATCCAAAATGTTCAGCTTTCGTTCGAAAATGTTGTTCAATTCGTTGTTGCATCTCTTTTTGTTCAGGATTTTCGGCGGCCTTAACTGGATCAGCACTTATTGCTTTTAGTAAAATGAGACAAGTCATAATCGCTAATATATATTTGTGCATGTAAAATCCTCCAACCCAATATAAAGTGAAACTTTAATCAGTGGGGGGGCTTCATCCCCCACTGATTATTAGTTGAACCAATCGGACTTTTATGGGCAGTTGATCCCCCACCTAACTTCTTTGCTTTCGCTGCTTTTTGAGGTGTGGGTCTTACTGCCCATTAAAGTCGGATAAATTACATATTTACTATGTACAATTGGTGCTTGGAAAATTCGTCCACCAAAATTCTTTTTTTCGCTCAAAAGTCACTAGTATCAAGCGTTCACAACTATTTATTACATTTTATTTACAAAAAAAGCAAACTCTTTTACAAGTTTGCTTTTTTCCATCTTATAATGCACATTCCTCAATCTCAAACCCTAAATCTTCAATCATACCCCAGTCTGCAGTCGGTTCTTGTCCAGCTGTCGTTAAGTAGTCTCCAACAAAAATAGAGTTCGCTGCAAATAAACCGATTGGCTGTACAGAACGTAAATTGATTTCACGCCCTCCTGAAATACGAATTTCTTTTGTTGGGTTTACAAAACGCATCATTGCCAGCACTTTTAAACATTCTACTGGCGTTAACTCCTTTTGTCCTTCAAGCGGTGTACCCTTCACAGCAACAAGGAAATTACATGGAATGGAATCTGCATCTATACGTTGTAATTCGAATGCAATTTCAGCACGTTCTTCTATTGTCTCTCCCATTCCAAAGATTGCCCCAGAACATGGTGAAATACCCGCTTGTTTCGCTTTTTGAACTGTATCAACACGATCGTCATACGTATGAGTGGAGCAAATACTTTCGTAATTATTCGCATGTGTATTTAAGTTGTGGTTATAACGGTGTACACCCGCTTCCGCTAAACGTCCTGCTTGATCTTCGTTTAAGAAACCTAAACAACAACAAATCTTTAAATCTGTCGTTTCACGAATCTCCTTAACGGCTCCAATTACGTGATTTACCTCTTTATCAGTCGGACGACGACCAGATGCTACAATACAATATGTACCCGCTTTACGGCGAATTGCTTCATGCGCTCCTTCTACAATCTTTTCCTGCGTTAGCCATGCATATTTATCAATCGGTGCTTCTGAAATAATTGACTGTGAACAATATCCGCAATCTTCAGGACATAAGCCCGATTTCGTATTAATAATCATATTTAATTTTACTTTCTTACCAAAGTGATGATGGCGAATGATGTAAGCAGCATTCATAATTTCTAAAATCTCTGTATCGTCAGCCTCTAATATCGCTATTGCATCTTCTTTCGTAATCATTTTCTCTTCTACTACGTCGTATGCAAGTTTTTTCCAATACCTTTTTGTTTGTACTTGTTTCATTTCATCTCTTCCCCTCTTTTGTTATATGCACAAATAAAGCATGATACGTCGCCATTATCCCTTCATTTTCCGTGAAGTCTCTTTCGTATATGCGAAGCATCGCACGAAAGAGTGAGGGACTTTGACAATAGGATTCTTCATTACTATTAGTCGCTCCTACTTTTCGAATAGAATGTAGAAACTCCCTAACTTCTGTAAATCTCTCTATGTAACATGTTTCAGAAACATGTACATCCCCTGTTTCTATCTCACAAATATGACGCAATTGATTTTTCGAATAAAAACGTTGCCCAATCGATGTTTCATTTTGTATATTTTTTTCTTCTTTCGCCCGCTGGAACGAAGCATGCAATTCTTGAAATGTCTCCTGTCCAAACGTTGAAAAGAGTAATATCCCATCTATAGATAAATGATGAAATACATTTCTTATCACTTGTTTTAAATCATTTAGCCATTGAAATGTGGCATTTGAAATAATGACATCGTACGTTTCTTCTAGTCGTAATCGTTCGATATCCTCACAGTAAAACGTTACATCGTTCACATTTTGTCTTGCTTTCGCAACTGCAATCATACTTTCAGCAAAATCAATAGCTGTAATATGCGCTTTCGGAAATAAGTTTGATAATTGCTCTGTAACATATCCTGTCCCGCATCCAAGTTCTAAAATACGTATCGATGCATTTGCACTATATCGCTGATTCAATGTAGAAAGTAATGAATGTGCCATCTTTTTTTGTACATTTGCATATTGATCATAGGATACAGCTGCCACGTTAAACCGTTTTTGTAGTAACGTTTTGTTGATCATGTCGTATCCCCTCTACAAATTTAATTATCTCATTTACGCAATATTCGAAATTCGTTACACATAATGCGTGTCCAGCTTCATTTACTACCTTGAGCGTTGCAGTCTCATTCTCAGCCATACTATGTGCTGCAGGCAATGGACATATTACATCCTGCTCTCCGTGAATAAGTAGGATAGGAACTTTAACTTCTTTCAGTTCTTCTCTCATATCTGTTTCTATTAAATAATCTAAACCTAATTGTAAAGACTGAATAGAATCACCTTTAAAGTGTTTTATCATACCTTCAAAGCTTTTATTCTCTTTCAGCTCATCTTTCGTAAACATATTTTCATAAAACCGCTTGAGCGTATCTTCTTTCTTTCTCGCCAAATTCTTTTTTAGCCGTTCTACATGCAAAGCATTCCATCCACTCGTATAGTCGCTCGTATTTGTAAATTTGGCAGTACCACCAATTAATACGATACCTTTTGCCTTAATCTTTTTATGAGCTTCAACTGCCGCTAACGCCCCTAGTGACCATCCAACTAAAATTACATTTTCATCCTTTGCTACCTCTATGATTCGCCCCGCAAATTCACTTTGTTCTTTCACATTACGCCAATTCATACATTGAACAGAATATCCTTTAAAATACGGCAGAACTAAATTCCAAACAGCTTCTTCCATTCCCCATCCAGGAATAAAAATAATCTTTAGCTCTTTCATACTAAAAGCCCCTCTTCTTTACCAATGCGTATAATATGCTGAATAGCCCAGTTCAAATCAGCTATTGTATGTTGGGACGTAACTGCAAAACGGACCCGCGAACTATTAACTGGAACCGTTGGTGGACGAATTGCAATTGCAGCAATCCCTACCTGTTGCAACCTTTTACTAAACCGTAAAGCTTTTTCATTGGAACCGACTACGATCGGTACAATATGAGTTGAGCTATTTCCTATATCAAAACCAGCTTCTTGCAAATGTGTCCTAAAATATGCTCCATTCTCTATAAGCCTCTCTCTTCTTTCATTATCTTCTTTTACAATTTCAATTGCTTTTTGTACCGCTCCTAATGTTCCTGGCGGTAATGCAGTAGTAAAAATAAAGCTTCTCATCATATTTTGTAAATACTCTATATAAATTGCATCGCCTGTCAAATACGCACCGTAACACCCTAAAGCCTTACTAAACGTCCCCATATGTATATCTATTTTTTGAGCAAGATCTTCTTCTATATGAGATAATCCAGCTCCGCCGATTCCATATATTCCACTCGCATGCGCTTCATCCACTACAATAATTGCCCCGTATTTTTCTTTCAACTCCACTAACTCCCTCAAATACGCAGTATCACCATCCATACTAAAAACAGTATCTGTTACGATTAATTTCTTCTTTTCAGGAGATGCTGTTTTTAACAACGTCTCCAGATGATTGAAATCATTATGACGATACCTTTTATGCTCTGCCCCGCTCAATATAATTCCATCAACGATACTTGCATGATTTAATTTGTCACTAAACACAATGTCGTGACGACTCGCTAATGAAGAAATCACTCCAACATTTGCGGTATATCCACTATTTACAACTAAGGCTTTTTCAGTACCCTTCCAATCGCATATACTTCTCTCAACCTCTTCATACAGTGAGTAATTTCCTACAACGAGCCTTGATGCTGTCGCCCCATTTCCATATTTTCTTGTGCATGCAATAGCAGCTTCTTTTAACCTTTCATCTCCAGCTAACCCTAAATAATTATTTGATGCTAAATTTAGCATCCTTTTCTCATCTCGAATAAGCCATGTCTCTTCTGCTTGTTCTGTTACATGTAAATTACGATACTGCCCTTGCTCTTTTAGTTGTTGCAATTTAGATTGAAGATGTGTGCGCCACGTTTGATTCATTTCGGATAAGCTCCTCTAATTTTGAAATCATTATATATTCTTTAGCAGATTCCAAGACTTCTTCTTTTGTAAACGCACCTTCAAAGAATGGTAACAAACCTAAAACTGGTACCCTACTTAACTCTTCAATCATTTCTTTATTTTCTTGTACTCTTTCCATTTCGCATTCTTTGCAGCCAGATAAAATGACACCTGCTACTGTTAAACCATGTGCCTTTGCATAAGCAATCGTTAAAACTGTATGATTTACTGTTCCTAATGTAGGGCGTGCTACTACAATAAGTGGAAGTTGTAATTCTTTTGCGAAATCAATTACTAAAGCATCCTCTGTATACGGAACAGCTAATCCACCTGCTCCTTCTACAAGCAGACTATTAAACTCTTTCAATCGTTCATTATAGTGATGAATAATGTCTTTTAACGTTACTGTCCTTCCAGCTCTTTTCATAGCAAGTCTCGGAGCAAGCGGCTCTTCAATAGAATATGGGCAAATTTCATCTTCATTTGTCGGTACACCTGATAATGCCTTTAACCTTGCTGCATCTCCCTCTGGATTTGATGCAACATGTCCACTTTGCAACGGTTTATATACCCCGATGTTATATCCCAATTCTCTAAATACACCTGCTAATGCACCGGCAACGACAGTTTTTCCCACTTCAGTATCCGTTGCTGTTATAAAAAAACCGCTCATTATTCTCCCTCCGTAACATCCGAGATTGCTTTATACAAAATACGTAACATATCATCAATCTCATCAATTGTAGAAGCAAGAGGTGGCATAAAGACAATCGTATTACCGAGCGGTCGGATAATCATGCCTAGTTCTCTTGAGCGTTTACATACTTGAACACCGACTCTCTCTGTCCATTCAAACGCTTCTTTCGTTTCCTTATTCTTCACAAGTTCAATTCCAACCATTAATCCGCACTGACGAATATCCCCTACATGTTTATAAGCAAAGAGCGATTCTAATTGCGTCGCCACATATTCTGTCTTACGTGCCACTTCTTCTATTAAATTTGTTTTCTCGTATAGTTCTAGATTCGCAATTGCTACCGCACAGCCTAACGGATTCCCTGTATAACTATGACCGTGGAAAAACGTTTTTTGTTCTTCATAGTCGCCTAAAAAGGCATTATAAATTTCATCTGTCGTTACGGTGATTGCAACTGGTAAATATCCGCCCGTTAAACCTTTTCCGGCTGTTAAAATGTCCGGTGTTACATTTTCATGTTCACATGCAAACATTTTCCCAGTACGCCCAAATCCAGTCGCTACCTCATCTGTAATAAATAAAACATTATATTTTGTACATAAATTACGTAGCCCTTTTAAGTATCCTTTTGGCATTGTAATCATACCGCCAGCACCTTGCATTAAAGGTTCTACAATAATCGCCGCAATTTCTTCATGTTTATCTTTCAGCAGCTCTTCCATTTCTTCTAAATGTTTTTTTACAATTTCCTCCTTATTATTTCCATAAGGAGAACGATATGTATATGGATAAGGCATTTTAATTGCTTCAAATAAAAGTGAACTATACACTTGGTGAAACAAGTCTATTGCTCCTACTGAAACAGCTCCAATTGTATCACCGTGATACGCTTCTTTTAATGTAACAAATCTTTGTTTCTTCGGTTTTCCTTTATGCTGCCAATATTGAAAGGCCATCTTAATTGCAATTTCAACAGCGCTAGAACCAGAGTCTGAATAAAATACTTTCTTCAAACCTTCTGGAACAACTTCAATTATTTTTTCTGCTAATAAAATAGATGGAACGTTAGCAAGTCCTAGCATAGTAGAATGGGCAATTTTATTTAATTGTTTACGAATTGCCTCATCTAGTTCCGGCACTTGATGCCCATGAACATTTAACCAAATAGACGAAACACCGTCCCAATATTCATTTCCATTTACATCGTATAGCTTTCTTCCCTCTCCACGTTCAATAATGACAGGATCTTCTTCTAAATAATCCTTCATTTGTGTAAATGGGTGCCATACATAGGCTTTATTTTTCTCTGATAATTCTTCATATGTATAAGATGGTTTGTCAGTCGTATCCTTACTAAAAGTCACAATTGTCACCCCTAATGTTAACTAGTTTATAAATATAGTTAACATTAAAACTAAATGACTGTCAATTATTTTTAAATCAAGTAGTTCTTAAAAAAGAACAACTTATCATACGATAAGTTGTTCTACTTTCCATGTTGTATCTTTCCAATTTCTAAAATAATCTCTTCATCTTTTTTTCCTTCTGTATCAATTCCAAGTTGTTTGGCATGTTCAATCAATAAATCATGGCGCTTCTCAAATCTCGCGGTATTTACTTCTTTCGTAACCTCTTCTTTTGTTTTTCCTTCCGTAGAAACCCCTAGTTTCTCAGCTGCTTTTTCCATCGACTTCTTCTCTTCAGCTTCTTTCGCTTTCTTCACTTCTAACTGCTGTATTTGCTTTTGCTTCGCCTGCTCTGATTCAGCTGCAAAAGCTGTGTAAATTCCAGCACTTCCGCCAATGACTAGTAAGGTGGTAAAAAGAATTATTTTTTTCTTCACTCGTTCCTCCCCTTTCAAATTCATTATAACGCACATTTTTCGGTGTTAAAACCTATCTCCTTTATTTCCCTAAAAAAATATTACACATTTTCATTGACATGTATGATGAATATATGATAAAAATTTAACTAACATCATATGAATCGGCATTGATAGGATTTAGTAGTATTTCGATTTCTGATTTCAGAGAGCTGGTGGTCGGTGCGAACCAGTACAGAGCGAATTATGAATTACCCCCTGGAGCTTCTTTTGCGAAACGTAAGGAGTAGTGAAAGACGGTTATAGACCGTTATATCTAAAGAGTGGTGAAACGAAACTGTTTCACAATTTAGGGTGGTACCGCGAATTTTTCGTCCCTGCATATATTGCAGGGGCGTTTTTATTTTATTAGCGCATATCATACGACCCTTTATTTTGTGATACATTCATTTCACAAGCTAGGGTGGTACCGCGATTTCTTCGTCCCTGCATATTTATATGCAGGGACGTTTTTTTATCCAAACATTTCCGTATCATATTGAAGGATTAACAATTACCGGTAATTTGTCACAAAATTCTAAATTTTAGAAGGAAATAAACAATATTGGCGAATTTTATATAAAAAAGAGCTATTTTAGATTACTTAGGAGGGAAAAACAATGGTTTCAAAAATTGAATCTGTACTTTTAACGTTATTTATCTTTTTCTGCATTGGCTTTAGTGTTATTCAATTAGAAGTTTCACCACACATCCCAATTTTATTTGGTATCGTGCTTTTATTAGCATTTGGATTTATGAAAAAAATTGATTGGTCTACGATGGAAAAAGGGATGATTAGTAGTATTTCAGCTGGTATTCCATCTATTTTTATTTTCTTACTTGTAGGCGTATTAATTAGTGTTTGGATCGCCGCTGGAACAATCCCAACTTTAATGGTATACGGCTTCCAACTTGTATCTCCTAAAATTTTCATTCCAACTGTTTTCGTTGTTTGTGCAATTGTTGGAACGAGTATCGGTAGTGCCTTTACAACTGCCGCAACTGTAGGACTTGCCTTTATGGGTATGGGTAGTGCTCTCGGATACGATCCAGCTCTAATCGCTGGCGCAATTATTTCTGGTGCATTCTTTGGAGATAAAATGTCTCCTTTATCTGATACAACAAACTTAGCTCCTGCTGTAACAGGTGTAGATCTATTTGAGCATATTCGTAACATGCTTTGGACAACAGTTCCAGCATTCATTATTGCTTTTATCGCCTTTTTCATTTTAGGAGGAGGTACGAGTGGAGACGTTGACTTCACAAACTTTATTAGTACATTAGAGAAAAATACAACGATTTCTATCGTTACACTAATCCCAATTTTATTACTGTTCCTATTCGCATTTAAAAAAGTCCCAGCAGTACCAACATTGCTTGCAGGAATCGTGGTAGGAATTATTATTCTCTTTATTTTTAAACCTAGCACTTCTTTAGCTGATTTAATGAAAATTATGCAAGACGGATACGTTTCTAAAACTGGTATTAAAGACATTGATAGTTTACTATCTCGCGGTGGTCTACAAAGTATGATGATGTCGATTGCCCTTATTTTCCTAGCTCTTTGTATGGGAGGATTATTACAAGGAATGGGTATTATTACGCAGCTAATGAATATCATCTCTAGCTTCGTTAAAAATAGCACACGCTTAATTATTTCTACTGCTTCAACTGCAATTGGTGTAAACTTCTTACTTGGGGAGCAATACTTATCCATCGTTTTAACGGGACAAGCATTTGCTAATAAATACGATGAAGTCGGTTTAGAACGTCGTAATTTATCACGCGTACTAGAAGATGCAGGTACAGTTATTAACCCGCTCGTACCATGGGGAGTAAGTGGTGTATTCTTATCGAACGTCCTTGGCGTTCCGACATTTGATTACCTTCCATTCGCAATTTTCTGTTTAGCTTGCCCAGTCTTAACAGTTATTGTTGGTTTCACAGGATTTGGCCTTTCATGGAAGAAAGAAAAAGCAGTAACAATTTCATAATATACGAAAAAGGATTACCTGAATCGGTAATCCTTTTTATATTTCTCGACTATCTATTTGCTTTCTTTCTTCTAAATAACAGAAGTAATCCCGCTCCAACAAATGCCAAACCTGCTCCAATTGTAGAAACAACACTTGTACCTGTTTTCGGTAAATCACGTTCTTCTTTCTTTTCACTTACAGTTGTTGTTTCTTTTGAGCTTTCATTATCCGTCGTAGTTTGTCCAGATCCTGCATTATTACCTTCATCTGTTGGTGGTGTCGTTGGATTCTCTCCATTATTACCTTCACCTGTTGGTGGTGGTGTTGGATTTTCTCCATTATTGCCTTCACCTGTTGGTGGTGTCGTTGGATTTCCTCCATTATTACCTTCACCTGTTGGTGGTGTCGTTGGATTCTCTCCATTATTACCTTCACCTGTTGGCGGTGTTGTTGGATTCTCTCCACCCGTTTCTTTACCCTCATCGTTCTTCTTCGTTATATCAATTGCATATTTAGCAAATTCATTTTCAGATGGTCCAACATATGATATTTTCCCATCTTTCTTTATATACTTTTGTGCATTCGGTGAAGAATCGAACGTTGTATTTAATTTTTCCGCAACAATTGGTTTAAACGTCCAATTTTTATCTGCTGCTGGATCAATAACTGGTGTTTCTTGCATATACTTCACAATGATTTGACGTGTTTCATCTTGTGATTGGTATACAACCTCCCCTTTACTTACACCTGGGAACGTTTGGCTACTTCCACGATAGTTATTTGTAGCGACGATAAACTCTTGATTGTCAGCTACTGGCTTACCTTCATATGTCATATTTATAATACGATTCGTATTAGCATTTACAACTTTTCCATCTTTATCGTATTTCGCTGGTTGTGTTACATCAATTTCGTATTTTAAGCCATCTAAAATATCAAAGTTATATGTAGGGTATCCGATATTTACTAACGGCTGTTCTTCTGTTTTCTTTGGATCGATTTGATTAAACTGACCTGCAGACATTTCAAGCCATTCTTTCACTTGTGCCCCATTTACTTTTACAGCATATAAAGTATTTGGATATACATATAAATCTGCAACGTTTTTAATTGCTAACGTTCCAGCTGGAATGTCCGTATAATATGTAGCACCGTTTCGGCCACCTGCTTTAAATGGTGCTCCTGCAGATAAAACTGGAATTCCTTTATATTTGCTATACTGTCCATTTTCAGCAAATAACTTTTCTACATACCATTTCTGTGCATTTGTCACAAGTTGTACAGAAGGATCATCTTGTACTAATGAGAAATAACTATTAATTGGTGCTGTCGTTTTTCCTACAGCTGTATTCACATAATCAATTGTTGCTTGATGATCATCTTTAATTTCATTAACTAATTTTTCATCAGATTTCACTAATGGGTTCCCTTTACTATCAGCAATCGGACGAAGTTGCGGCTTTGATTGCTCTTTTTGTACTTCCCATTTTCCGTTTACCTTTTTCAATTGCATATCAATAATACCTAAGTTACTTCCAAAGACACCAGGCATTACAACTGGAACACCATTAAATACATCCTTCACTTCAGTATGTGAATGTCCCATTAATACTGCATCTACACCAGGAACTTCTGTTAAATAATACGAAGCGTTTTCCATACCTGCGTTGTAGCCACTCTTATCAACACCAGAATGTGCTAGTGCAACGATAACATCTGCACCTTCAGCTTTCATTTTCGGCACCATTTTCTTCGCTGTTTCTACTATATCTTTCGCTTTCACTTTTCCTTCTAAATTTACTTTATCCCAGTTCATAACTTGAGGTGGAACAAATCCCATTACGCCAATTTTCACTTTTTGTTTTTGCCCTGATTCATCTTCTACTTCTTTTTCAAAAACATGATATGGTTTAAAGTAGTTTTGGTCGTTCTCGTCATTATTATCTTTATCATCTTTGTAGACGTTCGAGTTAATAACCGGGAACTCTGTTTTACTAATTACTTTGTTTAAATAGTCTAAACCGTAGTTAAATTCATGATTCCCAAGAGAAATGACGTCATACTTCATTAAATTCATTAAACGATATAATGGATGTGTATAACTAGGATCCACAGGCTTCTTCGGATCATTTATTTTATTCGCTACATAATCTCCAAGCGGTGTCCCTTGTAATGCATCTCCATCATCAAATAGGACAGAGTTCTTCGCTTCTTCACGTGCTTTATTAACAAGTGTTGCCGTTTGTACGAGACCTACTTTATTATCGGTTTTCGTTTGATAATAATCGTAATTCATTAAGTTAACGTGAATATCTGATGTTTCTAGAATTCGTAAGTTAACCGTACTCTCCCCAGTTTGCTCATCCGCATGAGCTGTTGTTGGCAATACTTGCGGCGCTATTACACCTATAGCAAGAGTTGCTCCAGCTAGCATTTTTTTTGACTTTTTCACAAAAAATCCCCCTTATACAATTACCAAAAATAATGAAATGAATCTGTCTTTAATCACATACCTTTTTTCTTCTATTAAAGATAAGATTTTCATTTCACCCTGCGCTAATGAGTAGTCCCCTTAAACGCTCGATTGGTGAGACTTTACTTATCGGGAAATAAAGCCCTACTAATTAAAATTTCACCTTATCTGACATAATCATATATAATGTACTTTCATATCGTCAATATTTTTTGACATACTTCTACAAATTTTCTGTAAAGTTATTGTAAACTTTTCATAAACATATAATATGCCCTTACATTGTTAATACTGCTGAATATGATACAATTACCAATTACAAGGAGGATGAATTTATGAAAAAAGTCATCTTAACAATTGTTTGTCTCCTCCTTCTAATCATTTCTTATTCTTATTTTGAAAAGAACGATGAGACAAAACAAAATGAACCTGAAGAAAAAACAGAAAAAACATCTACTCCAAGTTGGATTGATAAACAAACAAACGAGTCCTTTTATCATCTCGTACTAGGTGATTCGCTCGCCAAAGGATATGGATCGACACAAGGAGGATTTGCCGAATTAGCCTCAAGACAAATAGAATCACAAATTCATAAACCAATTACAGTAGAAAACCTTGGTATAAATGGTCTTACAACAGATCGGCTCGTTAAAAAAGTTCAATCAGAAGATATAAAACAAAAAATTAGAGCGGCAAATATCATTACAATTAATATTGGAGGAAATAATTTATTTCGTTTAAATCGAGATGTCGGTGTTATAGATGGTATTAAAATGTTAAATAAAGAAAAAGCTCATTTTGAAGCGGATGTAAAAAGTATTGTAAAGACAGTTCGAGATCAAAATTCGGATGCTTTACTCATTCTTTCTGAACTCTATAACCCGTTACAACTCGATGACTCGATCGCAAGTTATGCAGATATGTTTTTAGACGGCTGGAATGAATCCGTTTATTCCATTGCAAAAGCAAATCAACCATCTATCGTTTTACCAATTCGCAAATTAATATCTAATGATAAGAAAGAATTACTCTTTGACCAAGTACACCCTAATGACAAAGGCTATACGATTATTGCCGATTCATTTACAAAAAAAGTGTTGGCCTACAAATATTAAAATTCACATGAAACAATTCTATTTTTATAACATGTCTTTTTTGTTACAATGAGAGTGGAAGGGGGCCTTTATATGGAATCACGCGAGTGGGAACGTATTGTTGATCATCTTCTTTCGCTAGTGCCTCTTTTTTATCGCAAATTTATGCTTCCTGGAGAATTTTCTTCTCAAAGACATATGCCGCCATCACATACACAAGTATTGCTACTTCTGCATGAAAATGGCACATTAGCAGTTTCCGAAATCGGTAAGCGGCTAGCGATTTCACGGCCTAACATGACACCTCTATTAAACAAACTGATTCAAGAAGAACTAATAGAACGTCATTATAGCGAAAAAGATCGACGGGTCATTTTAATTTCCCTAACAGCTGAAGGGAAATTGTTAGTAAATCAGTATCAACAATTCATTTTAGACAAATTAAAAGAAAATTTCCAAACATTATCTGAGGAAGAACGTGAAAAACTCATTCACTCTCTTCAAACCATTCAAAATTTAATTTTGAAAACAAACGCATAAAGCTGCTTCTAAATAGAAGCAGCTTTATGATTCATAATAATTACCATAATATACATTTGAATACGGCCATGTCGTTAAATATGGTTTTTGTTCTTGTGTAGGCTGTTGCTGTGGTATTTGTGATAATTGCTGTAATTGTTGTTGTCGATATAATTCGTATTGTCTATTCATATCATAAGCCGGATAATAATTTACATATGGATATACTTGAGGTACGTAATAATAATACATTCATTCTCTCCCCCTTTTTCTTAAACATATTCAAAGGAGAAAATGAGTGTGACACTCTTTATATTTGCACGAGCGGTTCTGTCACGCGTTTTTTTCTGTTCTTCAAACGTAACTTACGGTTCTTTTCATATAAATAATGCACAACGAAATATGAAACTACCCCAAATACAACTCCTAAAATCGTCATTCCAATTAATACATACACTTCACTCTGCAATAAACCCTTCAGTATCGTAAAAATATGGCTCGAAAACAAATCAGATAGCGTAAATGGTTCATGATGTATTTTTTGTACATGAAATGGATATATCATTTTCCCTAACGCATAAGCAAACGGGAATAAAAATACTGGTAGAAACGATATTTTCCCAATAATATTGCCAATAACCGCAGCAGGAAAAGATCCCTTTGCTAATCGAACGATCGGATAAAATATTATATATACGAGCGATGCCGTATATATGACCAACATCTCTAAACCAAAACCAATCGCAAAACCTAATGATACTTTCTTTGCACCTTCTGGCGATCGAAGCAACTTATAATATTGAAACTTTAATATTCTCCATGTCCGCTGGAAAAGCGAATATCTTCTCTTAGTTGTTTTCAAATTCATCATCTCTTTAACTATATTTTTATATGTAGTATGTCCTTACACACTCTGAAAAACAAATTTAGTTTCTTCTTTTATTATAAATGATATCAAAATGGTTAACTAAATATACATATGACATTTCAATACAAAAAGTGCATCTCCAATTGTTATTTGTACGTAACAATTGGAGATGCACATCATTTAAGAGAGTTCTTCTACATTTTTAAATAAACTTACTAATAACGCTTTTTGCGCATGCAATCGGTTACCTGCTTGCTCAAAAACGATAGACTGTGGTCCGTCTATAATCTCTCCAGTTACTTCTTCTTCACGATGAGCGGGTAAACAGTGTAAGAAACGATATGTTTGCTTCGCATGCGTAACAAGTTCGTTATTGATTTGGTATGGTTGAAATAACGTATATTTCTCTTCTTCGCCCTCTTGCCCCATGCTCATCCAAACGTCAGTATAAATAAAATCTGCTTCACTCACCGCTAATTCGGGGTTATGCAAAATTTCAATTTCAGCTCCTGTTTTTTCAGCAATCATTAATGCTTTTTTTACAATTTCCTCATTCGGTTCATATCCTACAGGCGTTGCGACAGTCATATGCATTCCAACTTTCGCACTCGCTAACAACAATGAATGACATACATTATTTCCGTCACCTACGTAAGCCAATTTTATTCCTTCAAATGTATTTACTTCTTCATATATTGTCATTAGGTCTGCCAATGCTTGGCAAGGATGGTGATTGTCCGTTAATCCATTAATAACAGGTATGCTCGATTCTTTTGCAAGCTCTTCTACATCGGCATGTGAGAATGTACGTATCATAATCCCGTCAATATAATGAGATAATACTTTCGCAGTATCTGAAACGCTCTCCCCTCTTCCAATTTGCATCTCTTTCCCACTTAAAAACATACCATGTCCTCCGAGCTGCACCATTCCTGCTTCAAAAGATACGCGAGTACGAGTCGAATGTTTATCAAAGATAAGCCCTAATATTTTTCCTTGTAATAAAGGCTCTTGCTTATTCTTTTTTAAATAGATAGCGAACTCAATTAAAGAAATGATTTCTTCTTGCGTCAGTTCTTCTAATGTTAAAAGATCTTTCGTATTTAATTTCGGTACTTGTACAGTTGACATGGAATTTCCCCCTTATATGATTGATACGTTTTTTGTACAAACTACTTTTTTTATCATATATACTGCCTGTTCTAACTCTTCATTCGTTACAATAAGTGGTGGTAATAGTCTAATTACATTAGGTCCTGCTTGTAATACGAGAAGCCCTTCCTTCTCTAGTTGTTCTATAAAACTTGCAACTTCATGCTTACACTCGATCCCTATCATAAGCCCCTTACCACGTATATTTTGAATACATTCGGCATGGCACAGTTCCTCTCGCAACTTCTGTAATACATACTCGCCCTTTTCCTTTACTTCTTTTAAAAACGATGGTTTCTTAGTTATTTGCAATACTTCTTTCGCTGCAGCCATTGCAATATAATTTCCACCAAACGTGGAACCGTGTGATCCTGCAGGAAACGATGTTCCAAGTTCTTTCTGGCCAATCATTGCTCCAACGGGAATGCCATTTCCAAGCGCCTTAGCGGTAGTAACGATATGAGGATATATTCCCATTTGTTCGTAAGCAAATAATGTCCCAGTTCTTCCAATTCCAGTTTGTACTTCATCTATAATAAATAGGGAACCGGACTTCTTACATAATGTTTCAATCTCTTTCAAAAAGGCTAGGTTAGCAGGTACTACTCCTCCCTCACCTTGAACAACTTCTACCATTACTGCCGCTACTTCTTCATTCATTACCTCTTTCAATGCCTTAATATCATTAAAAGGAATATGTAAAAAAGATGGAAGCAATGGACCAAATCCTTCTTTCACTTTATTTTGCCCCGTCGCGCTCATCGTTCCGAATGTTCTACCGTGAAAAGACTGCTCGCATGTTACGACGAGAGATTTTCCAGTATGCTTGCGCGCTAGCTTCAAAGCTGCCTCATTCGCCTCTGCCCCGCTATTACAGAAAAACACATAATCTAATGCTATATTTTCTGTTAATAATGACGCTACTTCTTCTTGTAAGCTGTTTGTAAACAGGTTAGATATATGCCACATATCATGAAGTTGCTCTTGGACAGCTTTCATAACAGTAGGATGACAATGTCCTAAATTACATACACCAATTCCTGATGTGAAATCTAAATATTGCTTACTGTTATTATCAATGACTTTCGTTCCTTTCCCCTTTACAAACTCAATCTTTCTTCTCCCATACGTTTGAAAAAGATGACTTATCATGCAATACTCACGCCCCTCGTTACCGTTGTTCCAATACACTCACCTGTAACCTCGGTAAAATCCTTCGTCCCATTTACGATACTAACCTTTTGCACTCCCATTTTTAATGATGCTAGTGCTGCCTGTACTTTCGGAATCATCCCACCGGTAATAACACCGTTTTCTATAAAATTAACAATCTCAAATTCGTCGGTTTTCTTTACTAACTTTCCTTCATGTAATACCCCATCTACATCTGTAATAAAAATGAGTTCTTTTGCAGATAATGCGGCTGCAATTCCAGCTGCGGCGGTATCTGCATTTATGTTATAAATCTCATTATCATTTATGCCGACCGGAGCAATAACAGGAATATAATTCATATTTATTAATCCTTTTAGTAAGGCCGTTTCGACATAACTTACTTCTCCCACATATCCTATCTCCTCGCTGACAGGTTGAACTTGAAGTAGATTGCCGTCACATCCTGAACAACCTACTGCAAGTAAATTATGCTTTTGTAAATTCATTACGAGTTTTTTATTCGTACTTCCGCATAGCACCATTTGAACAACATCCATAACTTCTTTTGGTGTTACTCGTAATCCATCTCTTTTTTCTGCGTTGATGTTACAATCTTTTAATTGGGCATCAATTTCTGGGCCACCGCCATGGACAATCACTACTTTATACTTCTGTTGCAATTTCTTTATGCAATCAAAAAACACATCATTTAATTGATCCAACATACTACCGCCGCATTTCACTACAATATAATCACTCATCTTCCCTCTCCTTATGTACGATAACAAGCGTTTATTTTCACATATTCATAGCTTAAGTCACAGCCCCAAGCTGATCCGGTCTCTTCTCCTAAATGTAAATACACATCAATCATAATTTCATGTTCTTGTAACCTCATTTTCATTTCCTCTTCAGAAAACATTTGAGGTTCACTATTTTTCAGCACCGCAATAGATTGAAGAGTAATATCAATTGTATTTGGGTTAATCGCGACTTCACTTTGTCCAATGGTACTAATAATTCGCCCCCAGTTTGGATCTTCACCATGTATTGCTGTTTTCACAAGACTCGAACCGACTATTTGCTTTGCAATTTTCTTTGCCTCTTCATTCGTTCGAGCTCCTAACACATTTACTTCTATTAACTTCGTAGCACCTTCACCATCTTGTGCAATTTTTTTCGCTAAATCTTCACATACCTTCTGTAAAGCAACTACGAAAGTTTCCCAATCTGCATGTTCCATATCAATTGGTTTCGTTTCTGATAATCCACTTGCCATAACGATGACCATATCATTCGTAGAAGTATCTCCATCTACCGTAATTTGATTGAATGTATGATTCGTGATTTGTAATAATGCTGTTTGTAATACGTCATGCTCTATATGAGCGTCTGTCGTAATAAAACTTAGCATCGTTGCCATATTTGGATGAATCATCCCTGAACCTTTCGCAACACCAGCAATCAGCACTTTCTTCCCATCAATCACCATTTCATAACAAGTTTCTTTCGTTATAAGATCCGTCGTTAAGATCGCTTCAGAAAAAGAATGAGCTTCCCTTTCTTCCTTCGCCGGGATAAGAGTAGCAATCCCATTTCGAATTATATCCATCGGCAGCGGAACACCAATTACACCTGTTGAAGCTACTGCAACGTAATTTTCTTTCATTCCAAAATGTTTCGCCCCTAATGCACGCATTTCATAAGCATCTTGTAATCCTTTCATTCCCGTACAAGCATTTGCATTTCCACTATTAACGATAATAGCTTGTAATTTTCCCTCAGTCGTTATACTGTCCTTCGTTACTTGCAACGGGGCTGCTTGTATTTGATTTGTTGTATAAACAGCAGCACATGATGCCGGTACATCACAAACGATTGCCCCTAAATCCTTTTTCTCCTTTTTCAAACCAATTGCAGTGCCAATGGCCGAGAAACCTTTTGGAGTTACAATCGAACCATTTTCTACTTTTGTAATAGACGCTACTTTAATCATCATGTCCCCCTTATAGATAAAGCGGCATATGTTGTAAACCTGTTGTTTCTTCTAGTCCCGCTATTATGTTTGCATTTTGAATTGCTTGCCCAGCCGCACCTTTCACCATATTGTCTATAACAGAAACGACTGTCACTCTTCCTGTTCTTTCATCGTAAGCTATCCCCATATCACAATAATTTGAGCCCCTCACTTCTTTCGGACTTGGAAACTCTCCTTGCAGACGAATTCGAATGAAAGGCGATTGTTCATACGTTTCTTCATATAATTTTTGAAGTTGTTCTATTTCCATTTCTCGTTTTACTTTCGCATAAAGTGTAACCATAATCCCCCGTGATACCGGTATTAAATGTGTACTAAACGTGATTGGCTTCGTTTCCCTATTCCACTCCGCAAGCATTTGCTCAATCTCAGGAACGTGTTGATGCTCATTTACTTTATAAATACGCAAGTTATCGTATAACTCAGGAAAGTGAGCCATCGTTGTTGGCGTTTTTCCTGCTCCAGATACTCCTGATTTCGCATCAATAATAATCGAATCTTCTTCAATTATGCCGCTACGAACTAACGGTAATATCGCTAATAATGCAGCTGTAGCAAAACATCCTGGATTTGCAATTAAATTTGCCTTTTGAATTTCGGACCTTTTCCATTCACTTAACCCATATACAGCTTCCCTAAGGACTCCTTCTTTTGCAGCTGCCCTTTTATACCACTGTTCATATATGAAAGGATCTTTCATACGAAAGTCTCCAGATAGGTCAATTACTTTTAAGCCTACTGCTAATAATTTGGGAGTTAACTCTGCTGATACTCCTGCTGGGGTTGCTAAAAATACAATTTCTGCTTCCTTCTCTATTTCCTCCACATCAATTTCTTGTAACGTATGAACAAGAACATTTTGAAAATGCGGATATACATTTGTTATACACTCGCCAACTTGTGAAAAAGAATGGAGAGATGCTATCGAAAAATATGGATGTTGCTCTAATAACCGAATTAATTCAATACCTCCATACCCAGTTGCTCCAATAATCGCGACCTTCATATGCTCCTCCTCATATCGATTCTTTAAATTAAGTATGATTATAATATTGTATATTTATAGAGTCAATTAAATATTTATAAATTTTATAAACTTAAAAAACTTAATTTTACTAGAAAAATAATATGCGCAACCGAATTTTTATACATAAATATTGCATAGTAGTTTTTTCATTTCACTTCAAGTACAATAAAACAATACATACGTACATACAGGCGGGGAAAACATGAATGAAAAATTAATTGAGAAAATGATTATAAAAAGTTTTCAGCAATATCAATGTAGTCCTATGTCAAATGAGGATCAGGAAATGCTTGTTAAACATATTCAAACGATTATTCATTCAAATACTAAAATTGATGTATACGAGGCAGTTGAGGATATCGTTTACGATTATGTGACTGGAAAATAAAGTGAAACTTTAATCAGTGGGGGTTTTCTTCATCACCCACTGATTATCAGCCCTCACCAATCGGACTTTTATGGGCAGCCCGCCCCCCACCTAACTTCTTTGCTTTCGCTGCATTTTGAGGTGGGGGTCTTACTGCCCATTAAAGCGGGATAAAAAAATAGGAGATTTCCATATGGAAATCTCCTATTTTTTACTTAATGATTTACCTGCTACGCGCTCAAATAAACCTGGGAATAAAGCATACAGTTTCGGACCAATGCCCATCCATTTCGGTAAGTTTACTTCACGCTTTTTCGTTTGCATCGATTTTACAATTTGCTCTGCTACATATGTTGGTTTTAACATGTATCGTCCCATATTTTTCACATATGTACCGGATTGATCAGCTATTTCAAAAAAGTTTGTATCTATCGGACCTGGATTAATCGCTGTTACGAAAACATTCGTACTAGACAACTCCATGCGTAAACTATTCGTAAATCCTAATACTGCATGTTTCGTCGCTGCATACGCACTCGATTTCGGCGTTGCAATTTTCCCAGCAAGTGATGCAATATTAATAATATGTCCTTCGTTTCTTTTTACCATATAAGGTAGTACTGCTTTCGTACAAGCTACTAATCCAAATACATTTACTTGGAACATATCTTTCACTTCATCCATTGACGCATCTTCAAACGTTTTAAAAATACCAAATCCCGCATTGTTTACTAATATATCAATACGTCCCACTTCTTGTAATACCTTTGAAAAAACAGATTGTACTTCCGTCTCTTCACTTACATCTAATACATAATAATAGCAAGGCGTATTATAAGTTTCTTTAATTTTGTCTGCTAGCGCTTTTAATTTCTCTTCTGTTCTAGCCATTAATACTGGAGTCGCCCCCTGCTCTGCAACTTGCATTGCAACTTGCTCTCCAATTCCACTAGAAGCACCTGTAATGACGATTACTTTATTTTGTAAACGTCCCGTCATTGCTGTCACCTACTTTGCATAATAAATCAATTGTTGCGAAGATTCATCAATCATCACTTGTTGATTATATGCTAAAAAGTCTAATTGTCCAACCGTTTCTGAAATAGTAAGTGGCAATTGTTCCTTATACAATACCGGAAATAGTTTTACACATACTTCAAATGCTGTCATTGGTTTTTCCTTTAATAACTCAAGCACTTTAAATGCACGTGTTCCTTGCTTTTGTAATCTCGTTTCAATAAGTTGTTTCACATTTAGAACATCTTCTCCATGTCCTGATAAAATGCGTGAAATATTCATTTCACTTAAACGCTTTAACGTTTGATTATATTGTAATAACGGGCGCGCCCTTTCTGTTTGTCCTTCATATGGTGGTTCTAATATTGGATTCGAAGAAATATGACTAATGAGAGCATCCCCTCCAATTAGTATTCCATCAGATTCTCTATATAATGAAATATGAGTGGAAGCATGCCCCGGTGTTTCAATTACTGTAAAACCAGGCATTGAATCAATACGATCTCCCTCTCTCACAGTATGCGTTAACGATCTATTACAAGAATATTTCAATGTCCTTGTCGTCAATAACGCCTCGTCTTTCAAAAATGCTGCTGGAACACCAAATTGTAAAGCCGTCTCTCTAAAAAAATCATGATATCGCTTTAAAAATTCTGGATTTTGCGTGATCCACGGCTCATTCCAAGGGTGTCCAATAATGTTCGTCTTCTCAGAAAATATATTTAAAAGCCCACAATGATCTGCATGATGATGCGTAATAACTACTGTTTTAATATCTTCTATCGTATATCCTAATGTACATAACTGACTTTCTAACGCATTTCTTGCCTCTTCTGTATTCGTCCCTGTATCAATTAATGTTAATGTCTCCCCCTCAACTAAAAACACATTTACAGTTTCAACTGCAAATGGCACAGGAATCTCCATTCGGTGAATCGCCGTCATGCTTAGCCCCCCTGTCTCTTTCCGGTTCAAAAATGAATACTTCTTCAGTTTACAACTTCTATATATATTTGTCATTATTTTCAGATAAAAAGAGGTGTTTCCTATTTAAAAACGAATGTATGTACATTTATAAGAATTTCTAACCAAATTTAAAGGAGGAACATCATGTCTATTCAAAACATTTCCTTTCTCGGTGCGGGCTCTATTGCTGAAGCGATTATTGGTGGCTTGTTACATGCAAATGTTGTGAAAGGCGAACAAATTACTGTAAGTAATCGTTCTAATGAGACAAGGTTACAGGAGCTACATAACAAATACGGTGTCAAAGGTACACATAATAAAAAAGAACTACTTACTAATACAAATATTCTTTTTCTAGCAATGAAGCCAAAAGATGTTGCAGAAGCGCTTACCCCTTTTAAAGAAGACATACATAATAACCTGCTTATTATTTCGTTATTAGCAGGTGTTTCTACTCATTCAATTAGAAATCTACTTCAAAAAGACGTTCCGATTATTCGTGCTATGCCAAATACATCTGCAGCTATTTTAAAATCAGCTACTGCTATCTCGCCTTCTAAACATGCAACAAAAGAACATATTCAAACTGCCATAGCTTTATTTGAAACGATCGGTCTCGTCTCTGTTGTAGAGGAAGAAGATATGCATGCTGTCACTGCATTATCCGGAAGCGGGCCTGCTTATATTTATTACGTAGTAGAAGCGATGGAAGAAGCTGCAAAAAAAATCGGTTTAAAAGAAGATGTTGCAAAGTCACTTATTCTCCAAACGATGATTGGTGCTGCTGAAATGCTAAAAGCAAGTGAAAAACACCCGTCTATTTTGCGAAAGGAAATTACCTCTCCTGGTGGAACGACCGAAGCGGGCATTGAAGTATTACAAGAACACCAATTTCAACAAGCGCTTATTTCCTGTATTACACAGGCAGCGCAACGATCACATAATCTTGGGAAAACGTTAGAACAATTAACAAAAGAAAAATAAAAAATGGAGCTCAATCTTACTTGAGCTCCATTTTTTATAAACATATATTTTTAGTTATTCGTCTTCCCAAAAATCTCTTCTTGTAGACGACGACCAGTCGGTGTTGCTGCAAGTCCACCTTCAGCTGTTTCACGAAGTGCTACTGGCATCGTTTGTCCGATTCTAAACATCGCCTCAATTACTTCATCACATGGAATAGTACTCGTTACACCAGCTAATGCTAAATCAGCTGAAATCATCGCATTTGCAGCTCCTGCTGCATTACGTTTTACGCAAGGTACTTCTACAAGCCCTGCAACAGGATCGCATACTAAACCAAGCATGTTCTTTAATGAAATTGCCATCGCTGTAGCTGCTTGCTCTTGTGTTCCACCAGCCATTTCAACTGCAGCTGCAGCTGCCATTCCACTTGCTGAACCAACTTCAGCTTGGCATCCTCCCGCTGCACCAGAAATACAAGCGTTATTCGCAACAACCATACCGAAAGCTCCCGCTGTAAATAAGAATTCAATCATTTCTTCACGTGTAGGCTGCAATTTTTCTCTTAGTGCAAATAGTACACCTGGCACTGTTCCAGCAGACCCTGCTGTTGGTGTTGCACAAATAATTCCCATCGCTGCGTTTACTTCATTTGTTGCAACAGCTTTACTCACTGCGTCCAAAATCGTATCTCCAGATAAGCCTTTTCCACTCTTCATATACGCCTGAACTTTTACAGCATCTCCACCAGTTAAACCAGTTGGTGATTTCACTCCGCGAATACCACGTTCTACCGCTTGCTCCATCACGACTAAGTTCTTTTCCATACCAGCAATTACTTCTTCACGTGAAATACTTCTTGTTTCCATTTCACATTGAATCATAATTTCTGCGATTTTTACATTTTGTTCTTTAGCTTGCGCCACTAGTTCCGCTGCGTTCCGAAACATGGTGTGTCCCCCCTGCAATTATTCCATAATAGTTACTTGACAAATATTTTGTTGCGCTTTTATTTCTTCAATCACTTCATCTGCTAATATTTCATCTGTTTCGATGACCATAAGCGCTCTTCTTCCTTTTTCCTTACGAGAAACACTCATTGTACTAATGTTAATCTCGTGTTTCGCAAGGATTGAAGCTACTGCTGCAATAGCACCGAAGCGATCGTTATTTACAATAAGTAGTGCTGGACTCGTGCCTGATAATTGAAGATCGAATCCGTTTAATTCTACAACTTCAATTTTACCGCCACCAATTGAGCAAGCAACAACTTCAATTTCTTCTTCACCTTTATACAAACGAATTCTCGCTGTATTTGGGTGAGGTGCATTGGCATCCTCTTCAATAAATTCCACTTCAATTTCGCGCTCTTTTGCTATCTCTAGCGCCTCTGGAATACGTAAGTCATCTGTTTCAAACCCTAATATCCCACCTATTAGCGCTACATCTGTACCATGCCCACGATACGTCTTTGCAAATGATCCATATAATGAAATGCTTACTCTTTCTGGTTCATGACGAAACAGCTGGCGAGCAACTTGCCCCATTCTTGCTGCGCCTGCTGTATGTGAACTTGATGGACCAATCATAACTGGACCGATAATATCAAATACTGAGCGATACTTCATCATAACTCCCCCTAAACCTCTATGAAAAAATTTTTTACTATTCTATTAAGCTACCAAATCGGTTGCTTTTCCAGTTGTACTACGAATTTGTTCCGCTATACGAATTGGATCGTTTTTGAATAACAGTGAAGCGATATATCCTGAAATAATACCAGTTATAATATGAAATAAGAAACTTAGCATTACCTTCATTTACACATAATATAAGATAATCTACAGTAAAGTCTTGTAGCAATCCAAAGTTTAACACAGAACCCCTTACAAGCATAGCATAAACAAGTGAAACGCCCATTGCTTTCATACCTTTTGATGCCTTAAAGCTAAAAAGTGAAAAAGGCTTCATACAAATAATAGTAATGTCCTTCCTATTATAATTTCCATGTTGCCCTCTCATAATTTATTCAACTTCACTTGTTATGATAAACGTCTCAAACACATGTAGCCTACAGTAAATTATAATCTGTCCTCATTATAACTTGTTTTTAATAAAACGCTTACTTTTAATAAATTTTAAAAGTTCTGAATAACAATCCATTTTTGCTATTTGTACTACTTGTATGTCGTCCGACTTATATAACAGTTTTTCTAAACACTCGATACTATGTAGTTTCATCTTATATCTTTACATCATTAAAATTTTCTGTTTCATCCTATATAAGCATAAAATGATAACAGTTTTATTTTTATTTTTTTAGAAATAAAAAAATGGCAACCTTTCGTCACCATTTTTTCACAACATTATTATCTGTCCACTGGAAATGATTTTAAATCTGTAGCTATTTCTGTATTAGAAAATAGCTCTCTTGCCTCTTTCAATAATTCCTTATATGTATCTCCTTGATAACGAGAACTAATATGAGTCAATATTAATCGTTTTACATTTGCCTGAAGTGCAATACTTGCAGCTTGCTTAGATGTGGAATGAAAATAATCATAAGCTTGTTGTTCATCTTCTGCTGCAAAAGTTGCTTCATGAACAAGTACGTCAGCGTCTTGTGCTAGCTTTCTACTCGCTTCACAATATCTCGTATCACCTAAAATGGTAATAATTCTTCCCTTTTGAGGTGGGCCGATAAAATCTTTTCCGTTTAGTATCGTACCATTTTCCAATTCAACCACTTCTCCATCTTTTAAACGTTTAAAGAGTGGACCTGGTTTCACGCCCATCTCCAGCAATTTATCAACTAAAAGGGCGCCTTGTATATCTTTCTCTATAATCCGATATCCAAAACATTCAATACCGTGTGACAACCTTTTCGTTTCCACATGAAATTCATTATCTTCAAACACAGTACCTTCTTCTGTTATCTCAACAATTTCAAGCGGGTATTTTACATGTGTCGTGCTTACTGATAATGCGACTTCAATAAACTGTTTAATTCCTTTTGGTCCATACACTGTTAAAGGTGTAGTCCCTCCTTGAAACGAACGACTTCCTAATAAACCAGGCAAACCAAAAATATGATCCCCATGTAAATGCGTAATAAATATTTTTTCAATGCGGCGTGGACGTACTGATGTATGTAATATTTGATGTTGCGTCGCCTCACCACAATCAAATAACCAAGTCTGTCCTCGTTCTTCTAACAATTGCAAAGCAATTGCCGAAACATTCCTTCCTTTTGAAGGAACACCTGCACCAGTTCCTAAAAATACAAATTCCACTTTCTTTCCTCCAGCTCTTTATATAATCTATCTTTCATCTTACGGAATGTTATTTCAAATGGCAAATCGAATTTACATAACCAATCATCTAGACAACTATATATCACGAACGTTATACTTAAAAAACTTAGCAATTGTTCGTGTTTTATGTTAAAATGATTATACTACATTTTAAGGGAGCGTTTTATTATGAAAGAAGCATTTCGTTTACAAACTGATTTTTCATCTTCATTTGATCGCTGGGTAAGTTCTTTCGTGTCTGATCACCCAGCACAATTAGAATGGACGACTTTGAAAGAATTAATCCATGAATATACAACAACACATACAAATGACTCGTTACCAACATATATTTCTTCAGCTTTAACATATTATGCACAACGTGTTTCAACAACAAATCGTTCAGAAATTGTTATTTTTGAAAATGCTACAATCTCATAATCTATAAAAAAAGCACTGTAATCAGTGCTTTTTTTATGTTTATTACGGTATTTATTTTCCAAACTTATTTCCAAAAACCCCCTCTTATTTCCTACTATATAGCCAAGATGAATCTATTTGAGTTTTCAAAAAATATATTGACACTACAAAATTTCAGTGCTAACATTCAACGTGTAATTGAATATGGTCTCTGTTAGGTGAGGCTCCTGTATAGAGAAACGCTGCTGCCCAAAAATGTCGAGAGACGCCAATGGGTCAACAGGAAAGGTCGGAATGAAGGCCTTTTTTAACGTAGCTGGTTTCAGTACCTATGCTATACAGTGCTAAAACTCAACGAGGGAGAGGTGCGTATATTTTGTCATACACAAAACTGTTTTAATCTATATTTACTAACAGTCTTTGTCGTGGACTCTTTTAACTACGAATTCAGACCTTTACTCGTTTTGAGTAAAGGTCTTTTTACGTATATATGCACCTTACTATGAAACAAACATAGCATATTCAGAAACTACTAAATTGTACGGAGGTGAGGAACAGTTGGCAATTGATGATTCGGCCCAGATGCCCATATGTTTTACGTTAATATTTCATCATGTAGGTAGGAAAGAAACTGTTCCTCCTAATTTTAAATAGTCGAGTAACAGCTTGTTTCCTCCTTCATGAAAAAGGAGGAACTACCGATGTTAAATTTACAAAAACAAGAAACGAAACATTCATACGATCAAGATTGTATGAAAACAAATCACAAATTATTAGTGGAAGTCGCAACGCAGGATGCAAACAAAGCGTTACGACTTTTAGAAACAACAGAAAATGGACTCTCTAAAGAAGAAGCGTCTCGTAGACTTTCTTTATATGGCCTTAATGAAATAGCTCATAATAAAACATCACCGTGGTACATTCAATTTCTGCTGGCATTTAAAAATCCATTTATTTTTGTTTTATTAGCTCTCGGCGCACTTTCTTTTTTCACAGATGACATACAAGGAACGATTGTCGTATCTGTAATGGTAATGCTAAGTGCAACGATTCGCTTTTTACAAGAATTTCGTTCTCAAAAAGCTGCAGATCAGTTAAAGGCTATGGTTCGAACAACGGCGAGTGTCTTTAGAATAGATGGATTTGTACACGAAACAAAAAATGTAAAAAATTTAAAGCAAACTGATACAACGGAAATTCCAATTGAGGAACTTGTACCTGGCGATATTATTTCACTTTCAGCCGGAGACATTGTTCCAGCTGATGTGCGTATTTTATCGGCTAAAGATTTATTTGTGAACCAATCTTCTTTAACAGGAGAAGCACTTCCTGTAGAAAAATACGAAAACTGCTACCATACAGAAAATAAACATCTATTACCGAAAAGCACGAAAAAAAATTACAATCCACTCGATATGGAAAATCTTTGCTTCATGGGGACAAATATTGTAAGTGGTAGCGCAAGAGCGGTTGTCATCTCCACAAGTACCGATACGTATTTTGGCTCTTTAGCAAATAAAGTAATTGGTAAGCGCGTAGAAACAAGCTTTGATAAAGGTGTAAACAAAGTAAGCTGGCTTTTAATTACATTCATGCTTATTATGGCACCTATCGTTCTTCTCATTAACGGATTCACAAAAGGGGATTGGCAAGAAGCTTTCTTCTTCGCTATTGCAATCGCAGTTGGTCTAACACCTGAAATGTTACCAATGATTGTGACTGCTAATTTAGCTAAAGGTGCCGTTAACATGTCTAAACAGAAAGTAATTGTAAAACAGCTGAATTCTATTCAAAACTTAGGTGCTATGAACATTCTTTGTACCGATAAAACAGGAACTTTAACAGAAGATAAAGTTGTACTTGTTCGCCACTTAGATCCTAATGGTAATACATGTAATCGTGTATTACACTTTGCCTATTTAAATAGCTTCTATCAAACAGGATTGAAAAATTTAATAGATAAAGCCGTTATAAAACATACAGAAGAAAATCAAAAATTTGATCCATCTGTTTTTCAAAAGCTAGATGAAATTCCATTTGACTTTGCTCGTCGGCGTATGTCCGTCATTGTAAAAAACAATTCAGGTGAACATACAATGGTCTGTAAAGGGGCTGTAGAAGAAATTTTATCTATTTGCAACTACACTGAAATAGATGGCAAAATTGCTTCTCTTACCGATGACATGCGCTTACATGTAAAACAACTAAGTGAAACTTTGAATAGTGAAGGTATGCGCGTTATTGCTGTAGCTTATAAAAAAAATAGACCAACAAATAATAAAGAGTACGCCGTACAAGATGAAAATGATATGATTCTCGCTGGATATATTGGCTTTTTAGATCCGCCGAAACCATCTGCCGCTACTGCCATTCAAGCATTACAAAAACATGGTGTACAAGTAAAAATTTTAACTGGTGATAACGAAATCGTGACAAAAAAGGTATGTAAAGAAGTTGGATTAAATATTGGCGAGCCTATCCTTGGTTACGAAATCGATGCTTTACCTGATAAAGCATTAGCAAAGCTAGCCGAAGAAACAACTGTTTTTGCTAAACTAAATCCAATGCAAAAATCCCGCATTATACGAGTATTACAAGGAAATGGACACACTGTAGGTTATATGGGAGATGGCATTAACGACGCCGTAGCGTTACGGGAAGCTGACGTTGGCATATGTGTTGATACTGCAACTGATATTGCAAAAGAGTCTTCCGATATTATTCTACTTGAAAAAAGTTTAATGATATTAGAAGCAGGTATTTTAGAAGGACGCACTACATTCGGTAATATTTTGAAATACATTAAAATGACAGCGAGCTCTAACTTCGGAAATGTATTTAGTGTGTTAGTAGCAAGTGCCTTCATTCCTTTCTTGCCGATGCTTGCCATTCACCTTTTAATTCAAAACTTACTTTATGATATTTCACAACTGTCTATCCCATGGGACAAAATGGATAAAGAGTTTTTAGAAAAACCAAGAAAATGGGATACTGCAAATTTACGGAACTTCATTATTTGCATCGGTCCCATTAGTTCCATATTTGATATCATCACCTATGTGGTCATGTGGAACGTCTTCGGTGCAAATACAGCTAGCGAACAATCATTATTCCAATCTGGTTGGTTTGTCGTTGGATTGCTAACACAAACTTTAATTGTTCACATGATAAGAACACAGAAGATTCCATTTATTCAAAGTACCGCATCAGTACCGGTTCTTTTATTAACCGCTTGTATTATGATAATCGGAATTTATATTCCATTCTCACCACTTGGAGCAGCCGTTGGATTACAAGCATTACCACTTAGCTATTTCCCTTGGTTAGTAGGAATACTATTAGGCTATGCTTTCTTAACACAATTCCTGAAAAATCTTTATATTAAAAAGTTTCATAGCTGGTTATAAAAATGAGAATGAGCGGGTGCTTCCCGCTCATTCTCAAAAACATAACTTGGACTTATATGTATGGAGGTGACCATGATGGTATGGTATGACATTGTACTAAGATTATTTATTGCAATTATTGTAGGTGCTTGCATCGGAATGGAACGACAATGGAGACATAGGATGGCTGGGCTACGGACAAATGCTCTCGTATCACTTGGTGCCTGTATATTTGTTTTATTATCCGTCATGATTGATCACGATGCTAGCCCTTCACGTATTGCCTCTCAAGTCGTCAGTGGGATTGGTTTTTTAGGAGGCGGCGTTATTATCCGCGATGGTTTTAGTATTAGGGGGCTTAATACTGCGGCTACCCTATGGTGCGCAGCTGCTGTTGGTACTCTTACAGGCGCTGGTTTCCTCATTGCAGCTATATTAGGTGCAGCTGGTGTTTTACTAGCAAACATACTACTTCGCCCAATCGCTCTCTTTATGAATCAGAAATCAAAAGAAGAATCACCTGAACAAACGAACTACTTACTTTCTCTCACTTGTTCAGAAGAACATGAAGCCCATATTCGTTTTTTACTTATGCATATGGTAAGTTCTGAAGGCATTGGTTTAAAAGAATTGTATAGTGAGGACGTAGATTCTAATCAAAAAGTGTGTATACAAGCGACATTACACTGCAGCACAAATACAGCAGTCTTAATTGAAAAAATAGTGAGCAGAATGCTATTAGAATCTGGCGTTACTGCAGCTGGTTGGAAAACTTCATTAGATTTAGAAGCAAGTTGAAAATGAAAGGTGTCATGATATGTACAGCTTCATGACACCTTCTACATAAACTTATTTTCTAATTTTTGCTGAAAAGACTTTTCTTGCTTACGTAATAATTGACTACCTCGTTGTAAAAGCGGCATTCCATACTTATCATTAATTTGATCAATGACAGCAAGTAGCGGCTCTTCTTTCGCATCTTCTTCAAATGAAAACAAATCTAATTGCTTCACCGATTCAGTCTTCCACTCTATTTCAGTAGCTGTAACACCTAATAAACGAACGGAATCACCGTCCCAATGTTGCTTCCATAAACGAGAGGCTGCTTGAAAAATATCTCGTTCTTCCCAAATGGCATTTTTCAATTGCTTACTCCTCGTTACTGTCCGCCTATCATGATATTTAATCATAATTTGAATATTATAACTGACAAGAGTTCGCTTTTGTAATCTTTTACTCACTGATTTTGATAGCCTTTCTAACATATCAAGTAATTCTTTTTCTTCATCCATATCCTTTGAAAAAGTCATCGAATTACCAACGCTTTTATGTTGTCCCATTTGACTCGGATCAACTTCTCTATCATCCACACCTTTTGCCCTTCTTTGTAAATCAACACCATGCTTTCCAATTTTAGCGCGAATGATATGTTCATTTCCTTTTGCTAACTGTTCAATTGTTTGTATATGAATATCTTTTAATTTCTCAGCTGTTTTTTCTCCAATTCCATGCATCGCTCCAACCGGAAGCGGCCAAATCATTTCTGGAATATCTCGTTTTCGGAGCACGGTAATACCGAGAGGCTTTTTCATATCAGAAGCTGTTTTTGCTAGGAAAAGGTTTGGAGCAATTCCGATACTACACGGCAACTGTAACTCTGTTAATAACGCTTGCTGAATCATCTTTGCTATTTCAAGAGGCGAACCGAGTGTGTAACAATCTGTAATATCTAAATATCCTTCATCTATTGAGACTGGTTGTATTTTTTCCGTAAAGCGGGAAAGGATTTGAAACATTTGAAATGAAGCTTCACGATATAATGTAAAATTAGGACGCCTTACAACTAATTGTGGACATAACCTTTTCGCTTCCCAAAGTGGCATCGTTGTACGTATTCCATATTCTCTCGCCTCATAACTACATGTGATGATAATTCCTTTTCTTTCTTTTTCATTTCCAGCAACCGCTAACGGCTTCCCCTGTAATGATGGGTCATGAGCAATTTCAACAGATGCGAAAAAACAATTCATATCTACATGTAAAATAACACGACCTTTTTTGGGATACATTTCTCGCATAGTACTCACCCCCTAATCAGAACGTTAGTTCTTTTATTATATCAAATTTTGCACAATAATTATAATCATTACTTGTTCTTTTCTATCATATTCATCGCTATAATTTAAATAAAGTGGATATATTTGTATTTCAAAAAAAGGGGTGATTATTATGAAATCGACTGATAAACTCAATTATACGTTTCTCGTAATTATACTAATCGTCGCAATCAATTATTTACTTCTTCCTATTTTTGATATGAACATAGCTGGTTTTCTCCCTCGCCTAGTCCATGTAGTAACAACTTACATACTGCCATGGATTTTCTTGTATTGGCTTATCCGCCTTGTAAAAGCAATCGAATCAAAATAAAAAGCGTGTAAATCAGTTGTGATTTACACGCTTTTTCTATTACATTACTTCGCTACTTCTTCAATAATTGCAACAACTAATTCTGCTGTTTTCGCTAATTCTTCAACAGGAATCTTTTCATTTGTTGTATGAATTTCTTCATAACCAACTGCTAAGTTAACTGTTGGAATGCCGTGTCCTGCAATTACGTTTGCATCACTTCCGCCACCACTTTGGTGAAGAGAAGGTGTACGACCAATTTTTTCAGCTGCACGTTTTGCAACTTCTACAACGTGATCGCCATCAGCAAATTTAAATCCTGGATACATAACGTTTACTTCAACGTCTGCATGACCGCCCATTTCTTTTGCAGTTGTTTCAAATGCTTCTTTCATTTTCGCAACTTGCGCTTCCATTTTTTCATTGATTAAAGAACGCGCTTCTGCAAAGATTTGTACGTGATCGCAAACGATATTCGTTTGTGTACCACCTTCAAAACGTCCAATATTTGCAGTTGTTTCAGAATCAATACGGCCAAGTGGCATTTTCGCAATTGCTTTCGCTGCGATAGTAATTGCAGATACACCTTTTTCTGGTGCTACACCAGCATGAGCTGTTTTCCCGCGAATAATCGCATTCACTTTCGCTTGTGTTGGAGCTGCAACAACGATTTCACCAACTTTTCCATCACTATCTAATGCGTAACCGTATTTCGCAGTAATGCGCTCACGATCTAATGCTTTTGCACCAACAAGACCAGATTCTTCTCCAACTGTAATAATAAATTCAATTGTACCATGAGGGATATTTTTCTCTTTTAAAACACGGATTGCTTCGAACATGGATGCTAATCCTGCTTTATCATCTGCACCTAAAATCGTAGTACCATCTGATACGATATATCCATCTTTAATAGAAGGCTTAATTCCATTACCAGGAACTACTGTATCCATATGAGAAGTAAAGTAAATTGTATCAACACCATCTTTTGTTGCTGGTAATGTACAAATTAAGTTACCTGCACCATGCCCAGTAACAGCCATTGTGTCATCTTCAAATACTTCTACACCTAAATCTGTAAATTTCTTTGTTAATACTTTGCAAATTTCTGCTTCAAATTTCGTTTCAGAATCTACTTGTACTAACTCCATAAATTCATTTACTAAACGTTCTTGATTAATCATAAGACTGCGCCTCCTGCACTACCATTATGTATGTAACACTATTAATTATAACAGAATTTCGCAAAAGTTTCGAAATACAAGACAAAAAACAGACGGTTTATATGTCTAGATAACCATCTGCTTTCTATTACTCATTTAACAATACCCAGCGCATATGATCTTCCCACACTCCATTAACCATTAACATCTTCCTAGACACGCCCTCATACTGAAAACCTATCTTCGTCACGACTTGTATAGATGCTAAATTTCGTGGCATAATCGGTGCTTCTATACGATGTAATTGAAATTCCTCAAAAGCAACTTGAATCGCTTTTCTAAGAGCTTCTGTCGTATAACCTTTGTTTAACTCTTCCTTATCTAATTTATAGCCGAGTACACAAGATTGGTAAATTCCACGAACAATTAAATTAAATGAAATACATCCAATTATTTTCGTATCATCACCTTTTTTAAAAATCCAAAGCCTAATGATTTTACCTTCTGCGATCTCTTTTCTATCCTTTTGTAACTTTTTCTTTTGATAATCTAACGTAAAAAAATCATCCGGTCTATACTCTTCCCAGGCTTTTAAAAATTCACGATTTCTGTCGTAATATTGAAGAACTTTTTCAGCATACGACTCATCAATTTCCCTTAAATGTAAACGATTTGTTTCATATATTTTCATCATCGTATCTCCATTCTTCAGCTTGCATAACAAAAAACTTATACCCTATCATTCTTATATATTCTCTACGTACATACAAATTTCCTGTTATACTTTACACACACTTCTCGAATTTTGTCATTTCTCTCCCCCTTGTCCACAATATCATTTCTCGTTACAATGATATTGTACTGATTTGCAAGGAGGTTTAACGATGCATAAAAAAGCTCAAAAAGTTATGATTTATGTAATGCTAATTTCTATGCTTGTAACAACATTACTTGCTGGCGCAAGTATGTTTTGGTAAAAAGGACGATCTGTTCGTCCTTTTTTTACTTTTTACACATAACAAAATAAACCATCTCGAAATCGAGATGGTTTATTTTATGTAAAGCACAATCGCTACAATACTAAAGGAAAATGACATTACAAGTGCTAGCACAAAACTTGTATATTGTTTCTGCTGAAATGCCCCAATAACAAAAGTAAGATTAAGTAATGCCATACATACAATCGCTACAAGATAAGAACATATATTAAAAGTTGCCAATATGAATGTAATAATAAATAAAAATCCCATAAAAAACTGCATATACGAAAGTTTTGGATTCAAGTACATATGAGCAACTCCTTTATCTAATTTGATCTTTCTATACTCTCATTAACGCATGGTTATGTACACATGTCAAGACAACTTATTACAATAGAAAAAACCAACTTTTTCGTTGGCTTTTTCATATGCAATGGCTCCTTTTTCTTTTGCCAATTGCTGAAATGATTTTTTCGATTTTACAATCCACACTTTCGTTCCAATTGGAATACGATCAAATAAATACTCCACATCATTTTTCTTCATTCTTATACACCCTTGTGAAATATACTTTCCAATTGAACTCGGTTGGTTTGTTCCATGTATTCCATATTTACTCCCATCAGTTCCTCGTGCATTGAATCCCATCCACCTAGATCCAAGTGGATTTTTCGGTGATCCCCCTGGAATATCTTTTGCAATATAATACGGATCCTTTGCTTTCATTACAATATCAAAAGTTCCCTCTGGGGTTAATTCATTTGTTTTTCCTGTCGCGACTGGAAAAACCTTTTGAATCTTCCCATCGTCAATATAAGCTAGTTTATTCGTCGCTTTATTTACAATAATAAACGGATCACCGGCACGTGGATTATCACCAAGGGGCCAAATAGGCGATAAAGAAAGACATAATAGGAAAGAGAGAAGATACGGCATAAATAATTCCTACCTTCTATATAAGTTCTTTTATATTATCCTTTCCCTTAAAACGACTTTTAATGAGTAAATATTGTTCCATTTCGTATACAAGTTGAACAAGTTTCGCACGTATCTCAAATTCTTCACGTGTAGCCGGCAATGGCATCTCTCTAAATAATTCTCTCATTTCTTGAAGCTGTCTTAAAGAAATAACCCCGGTACTCTGAGGGCTAATAGCATTACTAATGTTTTCAACCACATCCGCAATCATGTCAGCTTGTTCATATGTCCACGATAAAGAAGCTGCTAACGGAATCATTCGCTCTAAAATTTCGAATTGTTGCATGCGCATATTGAAATAGCGATAGTAATAGTCATCTTCTCGCATAAATGCATTCTCAAGTTTCTTAAACGATAAATCTCTAGCTTCATTTAGCATCTGTTCAGTTTCAATAAGTTCTGCCCCGCTCCAACTACTTTCTCGATTTCGTAAATACACAACCATTTCAAACAAAATCGTTTTAAAATTACTTTCTATTTTACCTTGATACTCTTTTAGCTTATTTTCACTACTTGGCATATACATATTCACTAAGAGAGCCACGCTAATCCCTATCGTTAATATCGCAATTTCATTTCCAACAATAAGCCATGTAATTTGTTTCAATGAATATAGATGCATCACAATAACTGAACTCGTGACAATACCTTCTTGAATTTTAAGCATAACTGCAGTCGGAATAAATGTAAGTAATAATAGGCTAATTGCTAGTGGTGTATATCCAATTGTTTCAAAAATACAAAATGCGAACACCATTGATAATACACAAGCTAAAAAACGATGTAACGATACTTGAAGTGATTTACGTTTCGTATTTTGTACACATAATATAACTAAAATACCCGCTGAACTATAAAATTCTAATCCTAATAACTGAGCAATAAAAACGGCTGCGCCTGTCCCTATTGCTGTTTTTACTGTACGGTATCCAATTTTGAACATAGCATTGCTCCTATATGTATAAACGTATTTACAGTTAGTATAAAAAAAGGATGACACAATGTCATCCTTTTCTACTTATTATTCACGTATCCTTTACATATTACAATATTTTTTGTAAAAATTGTTGCGCACGCTCACTTTTCGGTGCTGCAAAAAATTGTGCTGGCGCACTATCTTCTACAAGTTTTCCACCATCTAAAAAGAGAACACGATCTGCTACTTCTTTTGCAAATCCCATTTCATGTGTAACAATTGCCATTGTCATTCCTGTCGTAACTAATGATTTCATAACTTCTAACACTTCTTTTACCATCTCTGGATCTAGTGCTGATGTCGGTTCATCAAATAACATTACTTCTGGTTCCATTGCTAACGCTCTTGCAATTGCTACACGTTGCTTTTGTCCGCCAGAAAGACGATTCGGATACGTATCTTTTTTATCTAATAAACCGACCTTTTCTAAAAGTTTTTCGGCTTTCTTTTCAGCTTCTTGTTTCGTTACTCCTTTTACATTGATAGGAGCATACGTAATATTTTCTAATACAGTCATATGAGGAAATAGGTGGAAATGCTGAAATACCATTCCGACATTTTCACGGACGTGCATAATATTCGTTTTCGGATTCGTTACTTCTTCCGCTCCAATCCAAATGTGACCATTTGTCGGTGCTTCTAACACATTCATACAACGTAAAAATGTTGATTTCCCTGATCCAGACGGTCCAATAATTGCTACTACTTCCCCTTTTCCAATCGTTGTTGTAATTCCTTTTAATACTTCGTTTTTTCCAAATGATTTATGAAGGTTTTCAATTTTAATCACTTTTCTTCATTCTCCCTTCAATTGCCTTCCCGACTAATGTAAGAATAATGACTAGCATATAATAAATGAGTCCAACAAAAAGTAATGGTTCAAGATATTTAAATGTCTCCCCGCCTACGATGTAAGCACGGCGCATTAAATCCGTTGCGCCTATTACTGTTACTACAGCCGATTCTTTCGTAAGTGTCGCAAACTCGTTTACAAGTGCCGGTAATATATTTTTTAAAGCTTGAGGAAAAATGATATTTCGCATCATTTTTCCGTATGGAATTCCTAAAGCCATCGCCGCTTCTGTTTGTCCTTTATCAACCGCTTGAATGCCAGCACGGATTACTTCTGACATATATGCACCTGAATTTAAGCTAAATGCAAGTACAGCTGCTACGAATGCTGGTATTTCATAACCAATTATTTGCGGGACACCGAAATAAATAATCATTAATTGCAATACAAGTGGTGTACCACGGAAAATTGATGTATAAAGATCTGCCGCTATATTTAATGCTCGTATTCTAGCAATTTTGCAAAGTGCTAATAGCGTTCCTAAAATAAACCCTGCTAAAGCTGATACTGCTACAATTTTCAAAGTAACTTCTAAGCCTTTTAATATATACGGTATCGAAGGCGTAATCGCCGAAAAATCTAAGTTCATTCTTTTCATTCCCCTCACAGAAAAGTGAAAGGCAGCTTATTTTTCGCTGCCAAACCATTTCTTCACTAATTTATCCATTTCTCCATTTTCTTGCATTTTTTTAATTACTTTATTAAATTCAGCTGTTTTATCACTATTTTTCGGAAGGGCAATTGCTGCTCCAACTTCTTCTGGCGCTTCTTTAATTTCAATTCCTTGTAAATCTTTCATTTTCTCTAAATAATTTTTAGCAACTGTGTCTTCTATAATTGCAGCGTCAAAACGACCAGCTTTAATTTCTTGTACGATTTCTGGTATACGGTCACGTCCCTCAACTTTGAAATCTACTTGTTTTTTAAATTCTGCAGCTTTCTCTTCTTGAATAGATCCTGTTTGTACCCCTACTTTTTTCCCTTTTAAATCCTCTACAGATTTAATGTTAGAGTCCTTTTTAGAAACAACCATGTTTTTCGCAACAAAATAAATATCTGTGAAATCAACATTATTTTTACGCTCTGCAGTTGGCGTCATACCTGCCATTACGAAATCAACTTTTCCTGAGCTAAGAGATGCTAATAAACCACCAAAATCCATATCTTTCACTTTCACTTCATAACCAAGTTCTTTTCCGATATATTTAGCAACATCAACATCAAAGCCAATAATTTCATCACTTTTTGAAGCTTCTACGTATTCATATGGTTTATAATCTGCTGAAGTCCCCATAACCAGTACTTTCTTATTTTTCCCAGTAACCTTTTCTTCCCCATTACTACAAGCACTGAACATACTTACAATTAAAATAAGTGCAAATGATATTGATAATAACTTCTTCATCTTTCTTCCCCCTAATAATGTATATTTAAAAGTTTAATAGAATATTTATTCGATGTTTGTATTGTATCAGCACTTTCATTTTTATGCAATATATAAAATAAAAATAAATAAATTATCAGTACAAATACCATTTTGTATGTATAAAATACTGTATAAAAAACATAACTATGCATATCCCATAAGTTTTAATACTAAATAAAAAAGGCGGCACATCCACTTGAGTGTGGACGTACCGCCTTTTTGCTTATTTTTATAGTTCTTCGCAATTCTCTTCGAAATAAGATTGTAGTTTTGCAATAACTTGCATCGGTTCATGACCTTCAATTTCATGACGTTCTACCATTGTTACAATTTTTCCATCTTTTAATAAAGCAAATGATGGAGAAGATGGTGGGTACCCTTCGAAATATTCACGAGCTCTTGCTGTCGCTTCTTTATCTTGACCTGCAAACACCGTTACAAGGTGGTTAGGACGTTTATCATAATGTACAGAATGCGCAGCAGCAGGACGAGCAATACCGCCTGCACAACCACATACAGAGTTTACCATTACAAGTGTTGTTCCATTTCTTTTAAACGCTTCGTCTACTGCTTCTGGCGTCGTCAATTCTGTATATCCAGCAGAGACAATCTCTTCACGCGCTTGGCGGACAACATCATTCATAAAAAAGTTAAAATTAATCAATCTTTTCCCTCCTCTAAAACTACCTATTTGTATCTTACCAGTTAATGTTTATGAAATACAAGTAAGTTTACTTGTATTTCAGCATAGAAAAGGTGTTAGAGCTCTTGCTCTAACACCTTTTCTTAATGACCACGATGTTTTTGCTTTGCTTTTTGTATTTTGATTAAACGTCTTCTTTGTTTTTCAGCCTCTCGCTTCTCCTTAGATTGCACTTTCTTTTCTTGTTTATGCAGTTCATAAGATAAGCTAATTGCCTCTTGCGCCTTAGTAAAGCGGTTTACATTTACTTCTTTTGCTGCTTGTCGTATGATCCGCTTTATATTTTTGGGACGCTGTTTTTCTTTCACTTCCACGCCACATTTTGCAAAGTGCTGAAAATACGCTAACATTGAACCGTTCACAAATATAAGCACTTCTTCGTCTGAAGGTTCCGTTCCAAAAATATACCTCGCTCCATACAACTTCCCTTTTTCTTTACATGTAATGATTCCAACAAAAAATTGGCCATCGTGATATACTGTCAAATCCATTGACAGCCCCCCCTAAAAAAAATTAGAAATACGGGACATCCCGGAGGGGAAGGTTACTGACATGAAATCATGCGTCTGGACTACCAACCAGAACTGTGTTTTTGTATTTCTTTCACTATTATTATATCTTTTTTTCCATAATCTTCATATATTCACTAATCATTTTTTTATGCGACCCAACAATATAGTCAGGTAGTTCTGTTAGAGGGAAGAATTTAAGCTGAACCGCTTCTTCTTTGTTCATAACAAAATCTCCATCGTATTCATCCGTATAATAAGCGGTCGTTACAGATTGAAATTCATCACCATTTGCTAATTTTGTAAAATAGTTCGCTCCAGAAAACACATTGATTAATCGTAGGTTCTTCACCTTTATTCCTGTTTCTTCGTATACTTCACGAAAAGCAGTTTCTTCTGGTGATTCACTAAGCTCCATTAATCCGCCAGGCAGCCCCCATTTTCCGTAAGGCTCTGTTCTTTGTTGTAATAATACATATCTATTTTCATTTATAACGAGTACAACAGCACCAACTAAAATTAAAGGGCGATGACCAACTATTTTCCGTAATTCTTCTACATATCCCATCGTATCCCTCCTTTTTCGTTGTCCACACTATTGTATCATATGTATGAAACGACAAAATGCGTATATTTTTCATTTTTTTAACAAAATATTTATTTTATGTGTTTCATCAACTGTAGCTAACAAAATGGATTCAACTTCTGCGTTTTTCTCTAGAAATTCTCTCGCCCATTCTTCTGTTTTCCCTAATAAAGCAAGAACATCTTGCTGAATGCTCCCATCCTTTACTAATATAAAAGAAACTGGAGATTTTTTTCCTGCCACTTTTAAATCAAGTCGAGAAACTGCCTCATATTCTGGATACCGAAATATAGAAACGACACCGTTCGCTTCCCATAATGCTAATTTGATCGTTTGAATATCGCTCACATTTCGCATACGAAGTTCTGAAAATAAATATTCCACCGTAATTCTCGCTTTTTTCAAATTGCTAAAATCAATGGAGCCATTGTGTATAAGAATGATAGGTGCTGGCTCTAAAAAGCGTCTCCATCTATCCCATTTCAACATTAAAACTGAACTTATAATATGAAGTACAACGAGTATAAACGTTGTAATCATCGAGCCCATTAATCCTACTTTTTCATCAGACAATGCGTTAGAAATATTCCCGCCAAGCAATAACACTAATACAACATCTAAAAAGCGAAGTTGTGCGATGGACCTTTGCCCCATTGCTTTCGCAACTAATATTAAAAATATGTATGCTATAATAGCCCGAATAACCCATTCACTATTAGAAAGATGCCGTGCTCCTTCAAAAATATGCATATGCATCACTTTGCACTCCTTACATCCCAAACTGCGAGTCTGTTTTAGTTTGCAACGTTTATGAGTATATATGTAAAAAAGCTGGTTCGTTTAAAAACGAACCAGCTTTTTTTACTTAACGGAAAACATATACTTTTTATACGTTTTTCGTACCGATAATATGAGACCCATCATAATCATATTCGAGAACAAGGAACTTCCCCCATACGATAAGAAAGGTAATGCAATCCCTTTTACAGGCATTAATCCAACAATCATACCGATATTTTGGAATATTTGAACCGTTAATATCCCAATCGATCCAGCACATAATAATGTACCGAATAAATTATCAGCAGAATAACCGATAATAATTGTTCTATATAGTAGTAATAGGAACAAGAATACAACTAACGCTGCTACGATAAATCCACCTTCTTCGGCAATTGTAGCGAAAATAAAGTCTGTATGCTTCTCAGGGATATAAACATTCCCTTCGCCAAACCCTTTCCCTTCCATACCGCCACTACCTACAGCTAAAATTGATTGCTGTGTTTGATAACCTTGATCTGTATGTTCAAATGGATCTAACCAACCTAAAATACGTGATTGTTGGTGCGGTTTTAGTAGCGTAACTAACTTATTAAAGAAGAAATCCTCATACCTTACGTAAATAAATATTAACGTGGATAGTATGGTGACTGGAATAACTGTACATAACGCTATCAATTTCTTCTGAATACCTGACATAAATAAAATACATGCAATGGCAGCAGCGTATAAGAACACCATCCCTGTATCCGGTTGGCTATATACAACAGCCATAGGCGGGAGGGATACTAGCATAATTTTACCTACTAATTTTAAGTCCGTTTGAAATGTCCTTGCCATATACTGCGCATTATGTTTCACTGCTATACTTGCTACTACGAGAAGCAATGAAATTTTGAAAAACTCAGATGGCTGAATTTGTCCAACTAGTGGAAATACAAACCATCTTTTTGCACCTAATTTTTCAGGTGTGAAATTGGAAACCGGTAGTATTTTCAAAAGAATAAGTGAAGCAAATCCAACGATATAAAGTGGCCAAGACAATTTTTGTAATTGATCTAAGTCGATGCTTGCAACAAGCAATAACAATACAACCCCAATTATGTAGTTCAAACCTTGTTTCATTGCAAAGTTTGCCTCTCCATATTGGCCAGTTTGTTGACTGCTATATATAGCAGCTATACTCGTAACACATAATGCTAACAAAATTAATATTAATTTTACATCTAAACTTTTTAGAAACTCGGTACTTCTTTTCATGACATCCTCCTGAAACATTGTTACAGCAAAATAAAAAACCAGGAGTCAACATTCCTCATGTTTTGACGACTGATTACACATTATCTATAAAACACTTATATAGAATAACTCTCTTTTTCATACAATACAATATATTATACTACAGTTTCGTCAGTAAGATTTGCCAAAAAAATTATTCTTTTCTTATTTTATATCCATATACCATATATCAGCAATGTATTTTCATAAATTCCTAATACATAATCGTTCATTGTAAGATTACTGGGAAAGGTATTATACATATAGTAGGATGTAGATGAAGAAATAATATAATAAAAAGCTCGCATAAGCGAGCTTTTTATTTAATATACAGATGTATTATGTTCTGACGTATTTTCTAAAATTTCTTTTACACGTCCTAAGAACTTACCACAAATTAAGCCATCTAGTACACGGTGATCAAGTGATAAACATAAGTTAACCATGTCACGAGCACCAAACATGCCATTATCCATAATTACTGGGCGTTTTACAATTGATTCAACTTGTAAAATAGCCGCTTGTGGGTAATTAATAATACCCATAGATTGAACAGAACCGAATGATCCTGTGTTATTAATTGTAAATGTTCCGCCTTGCATTTCGTCCGCTTTTAACGATTTCGTACGTACTTTTCCTGCAAGTTCTGTAATTTCACGAGCGATGCCTTTAATTGTCTTCTCGTCCGCATGTTTAATTACTGGTACAAATAGTTCGTCCTCTGTTGCAACAGCGATAGAAAGGTTAATATCTTTCTTCTGAACGATTTTATCGCCAGCCCACATTGAATTAATTTGAGGGTATTCTTTTAACGCTTGTGCTACTGCTTTTACGAAGAAAGCAAAGAACGTTAAGTTAAAGCCTTCACGCTTTTTGAAATCACCTTTAATTGAATTACGGTATGACACAAGGTTTGTCACATCTACTTCAATCATCATCCAAGCGTGTGGCGCTTCGTGTTTACTACGTAACATGTTCGCTGCGATTGCTTTACGCACACCTGTTACTGGAATTTCGATATCGCCAGGCATTGTTGGTACAGAAACTGGTTTCGCAGATTCTACTTTTTGCGCTACTGGCGCTGCTTTTGGTGCTTCTGGACGCGCTTCTACTACAGCTGCTACCGTTTCCTCTTTCTTCGCCGCACCTGCTTGCGGAATATTTCCAGATTCCACTAGCTTTAAAATATCTTTACGAGTGATACGGCCGTTTGCTCCCGTACCCTCTACTAGATCTAAATCAACGTTATGCTCACCCGCAAGTTTTAACACAGCTGGTGAAAAACGAGGTTTTCCATCAGTTGGTTGTTTTGCTTTCGGTGCTTTTTCAGGCGTAGCTACTCCTGCCTTTGATTCTTCTTTTGTTTTTTCCTCAACAGCTGTTGCTGCTACTTCATCTGCGCCTTCTACTTGAATTACACAAACTACTTCACCTACAGCTAACGTATCACCTTCACTAGCGATTAACTCTTTCACAATACCAGTGAAAGAAGATGGTACTTCAGCATTTACTTTATCAGTCATTACTTCTGCAAGCGGATCATATTTATTTACGTGATCGCCAACATTAACGAGCCATTTACTAATTGTACCCTCTGTAACGCTCTCCCCGAGCTGAGGCATTGTAATATTTTCTACAGCCATGTATAGTCCCCCCGATTAAAATTCCGCAAGTTCACGCATTGCTTTTTCAACTTTATCTGGATTTACCATAAAGAATTTTTCCATTGTTGGTGCATATGGCATTGCTGGAACGTCTGGACCCGCAAGACGTGCGATTGGTGCGTCTAAATCAAACAGACAGTTTTCAGCAATAATTGCTGCCACTTCACTCATAATACTTCCTTCTTTATTGTCTTCTGTTACAAGAAGAACTTTACCTGTTTTAGAAGCTGCTTCAATGATTGCTTCTTTATCTAATGGATATACAGTACGTAAATCAAGAATGTGTGCAGAGATGCCATCTTGCGCTAACTTTTCAGCCGCTTGAAGAGCAAAATGAACACATAATCCGTATGTGATAACAGTAATATCATCACCTTCACGTTTTACATCTGCTTTTCCGATTGGTAATACGTAATCATCTTCTGGCACTTCACCTTTAATTAAGCGATATGCACGTTTATGCTCAAAGAATAATACTGGATCTTCATCACGAATTGCAGCTTTTAGTAAGCCTTTTGCATCATATGGTGTAGAAGGGATAACGATTTTTAAACCAGGTTGGTTTGCAAACATCGCTTCTACAGATTGCGAATGATACAATGCACCGTGAACACCGCCGCCAAATGGCGCACGAACTGTAATTGGACAAGTCCAATCATTATTAGAACGGTAACGAATTTTTGCTGCCTCAGAAACAATTTGGTTTACTGCTGGCATGATGAAATCCGCAAACTGCATTTCAGCGATTGGACGCATTCCATACATTGCTGCACCAATTGCGACCCCAGCGATTGCAGATTCTGCAAGTGGTGTATCTAGCGCACGATCTTCACCAAATTGATCATATAATCCGTGTGTCGCTTTAAATACGCCACCTTTTTTACCAACATCTTCACCTAAAACGAATACTTTCTCATCGCGTTCCATTTCCTCGCGCATTGCTAATGTAATAGCATCAATATAAGACATTACAGCCATGAAACGTTCCCCCCTATTCTGCGTATACGTGCTTCAATGCATCTTCAGGTGCTGCATACGGAGCATTTTCTGCATATTCTGTTGCTTCGTTTACGATATGCATAATTTCGTCTAACATTTGTTTTTCAGATTCCTCAGTTAACACGCCAACCTCTTTTAAATAAGCAGCAAATGTTACAATTGAATCATTTTTCTTCGCTTCTTCTACTTCTTCTTTATCACGATAAACACGATCATCATCGTCACTTGAATGTGCTGTTAAACGATATGATACTGTTTCAATTAAAGTTGGACCTTCACCACGGCGGCCACGGTCTGCTGCTTCTTTTACAGCTTTATATACTGCAAGCGGATCGTTTCCGTCTACTGTATATCCAGGCATACCGTATCCAATTGCACGGTCGGATACATTTTTACATGCTAATTGTTTTTCAACTGGAATAGAGATCGCGTATTTATTATTTTCACACATAAAAATAACAGGTAACTTGTGTACGCCAGCAAAGTTTGCACCTTCATGGAAATCACCTTGGTTGGAAGAACCTTCACCGAATGTAACAAACGTTACTAAATCTTTCTTTTCCATTTTTCCAGCTAATGCAATACCAACTGCATGTGGTACTTGCGTTGTTACTGGAGATGAACCTGTCACAATACGATTTTTCTTTTGACCGAAGTGACCAGGCATTTGACGACCACCAGAGTTTGGATCTCCAGCTTTCGCGAAACCAGATAGCATCAGTTCTTTCGCTGTCATACCAAACGCTAGTACAACACCCATATCACGGTAGTATGGTAATGCATAATCTTTCTCTCTATCAAGAGCGAATGCTGCTCCAACTTGTGCTGCCTCTTGTCCTTGACAAGAAATTACGAATGGAATTTTACCAGCACGGTTTAATAACCACATACGTTCGTCGATTTTACGTGCAAGTAACATCGTACGGAACATTTCTAATACTTGCTCATCACTTAAGCCAAGCTCTTCATGGCGCTTTTCTTTTACTTCTGCCATTTTTCATAACCTCCTAAATCCACATTTTTATGCGTGTAACGCTTTTCCATCTACAGCTAATGCTGCTTCACCAATCGCCTCAGATAATGATGGATGCGGATGAATTGTATGTGCTACTTCCCAAGGTGTTGCATCAAGTACTCTTGCAAGACCCGCTTCAGAAATCATATCTGTTACATGCGGTCCAATCATATGAACACCGAGAATATCATTTGTTTCTTCATCAACTACAAGTTTTACGAAACCATCTGATTCGCCGTATACAAGCGCTTTTCCGATTGCACGGAATGAGAACTTACCTACTTTTAGCTTATAGCCTTTTTCTTTCGCTTCTTGTTCTGTTAAACCGACAGAAGCAACTTCCGGACTGCTATATACGCATTTTGATACCATAGAATAATCAATTGGTGTAACTTCTTTACCAGCAATATGTTCTACTGCAACAATTCCTTCATGAGAAGCAACGTGAGCAAGCTGTAAGCCACCGATTACATCACCGATTGCGTAAATATGAGATTCTTTCGTTTGATAAAACTCATTTGTTTGAATGTATCCTTTTTCCACAACGATATCCGTATTCTCTAAACCAATATTTTGCGTATTGGCTTGTCGTCCTACAGATACAAGCATTTTTTCTGCTTTAAATTCTTTATTCTCACCGTTATGTTCAGCTTGAATTGTTACTCCATTATCTTTTACCAATGTTTCTGGTAATACTTTTGCACCAGTTACCACTTTAATACCTTTTTTCTTGAATAGACGTTGCATTTCTTTTGAAACGTCTTGGTCTTCTAGTGGTAGTATCGTTTTCGCATACTCTAATACTGTAACTTCTACACCGAAGTCAGCAAGCATAGATGCCCACTCAATACCAATTACACCGCCACCAACGATAATAATCGAGCTAGGAAGCGTTTCCATTTTTAGGGCATGATCGGAAGACATTACATACTCTCCGTCTAATTCTAAACCTGGTAATGAATTCGGACGAGAACCTGTTGCAATAAGTACATTTTTTGGAATTAACATTTCATTCTCTTCTCCACTTGCAAGTTCAACTGAAATTGTCCCTGGCATCGGAGAGAAAATAGATGGGCCAAGAATACGGCCAATACCTTCAAACACATCAATTTTACCTTGTTTCATTAAGTGCTGAACACCTTTATGAAGTTGCGTTACAATCTTCTCTTTACGCTCTTGTACTTTCGCAAAGTTTAGTTCTACATTACTTGCAATAACTCCGAACTCTTCGCTTTTTTTAGCAGTTGCGTATACTTCCGCACTACGTAAAAGGGCTTTACTAGGAATACATCCTTTGTGTAAACAAGTACCACCAAGATTTTCTTTTTCAACAAGTGCAGTTTTTAACCCTAGTTGTGATGCACGAATTGCAGCAACATATCCACCAGTACCGCCGCCAACGATGACTAAATCATATTCTTTTGCCATTATCTCAACCCCTAGCTACCGTTTCTTTTTCACGTACAATATATTCTTTTGGAGCTTCTTCTTCACGTAGTACACGAAGTGCCCCTTCTGCTAATGCTTGTAATTCATCTTCTCCTGGATGTACGATAACATCTGCAATCCAGTCTACTCGTTCTTTTATTTCATCAACAAGAATTTTACTGTAAGCAAGTCCACCAGTTAATACGATTGCATCGATTTTCCCGTGAAGTACAGCGCTAGCTCCGCCAATCTCTTTTGCAACTTGATATGCCATAGCTTTATAAATAAGAGTTGCTTCAGGATCACCTTTTTCAACCATTTGTTCTACTTTAATCGCATCATTTGTACCGATAAGACTTACAAGTCCACCTTGTCCGACAAGTTTTTTAATCATTTCATCTCGGTAATACTCACCAGAGAAACACATTTCTACTAGTTGCCCTACTGGTACTGTACCAGCGCGCTCTGGACTAAATGGGCCTTCTCCGTTTAAACCGTTATTTACATCGATTACTCTTCCTTTTTTATGAGCACCAACTGTAATACCGCCGCCCATATGTGTAACTAATAAATTTAAATCCTCATATTTGTGATTTAACTGTTCAGCTACTTTACGAGCAACTGCTTTTTGATTTAATGCATGGAAAATACTTTTGCGTTCCATACCAGCAATACCACTTATACGAGCAATAGGCTCCATTTCATCTACAACGACAGGGTCTACAATGAATGCCGGAATATTTAATCCAGAAGCTATTTCATATGCTAAAATGCCCCCAAGGTTTGAAGCGTGATGACCGCTAAAACCATTTTTTAAATCTTCTAACATCGCATCGTTTACTGTGTATGTTCCGCCTTCGATTGGACGAAGTAATCCCCCACGGCCACAAACTGCGTTTAATTTTGAAATGTTAATACCGTGAGAATGTAGAACTTCTAAGATCGTTTCTTTACGAAACTCATATTGGTCGATAATTCGCTTATATTTTCCAATCTGTTCTTCGTCATGACGAATAGTTTCTTCTAAAACGGGTCTTTCATTATCAAAAACACCAATTTTTGTGGATGTACTACCCGGATTAATAACAAGAATTCGATTTACAGACACTGTTGCTACCTCCACTAATAAATTCAAAAGGAGGTGGAAACCTCATAAGAGGTAACCACACCTTTTGTAAAAGTAATATATGAATGATTAGCGACGGCTAATAATGTCGTGACCGTTGCGTAAGTATGTGCTACGAGAGTTTTTCAAGCTTGCAATGCGCTCTTCAGCTAGACGATCAGCTGCTACATAAGTTGCAATGCCATCGCGTTTTGAAATTTCAATTACTTTTGCAATTGTGTCATAAATTGATTCTACGCGTTTTAATGCACGTTCTCTATTGTATCCATATAACTCGTCTGCTACGTTAATTACGCCACCTGCATTAATTACATAGTCTGGTGCGTATACAATACCCATTTCATGAATGATGTCGCCGTGACGATCTTCTTTTAATTGGTTATTTGCAGAACCTGCAATTACTTTTGCTTTAAGTTGTGGAATAGTTTCGTCATTAACTGTTGCGCCTAATGCACATGGTGCGTAAATATCACATTCAACACCGTAAATTTCATTTGGCTCAACTGCTGTTGCACCGAATTCTTCTACTGCACGTTGTACAGCTTCTTTATTAATATCTGTAACGATTAGTTTTGCGCCTTCAGCGTGTAAATGTTTGCATAGGTGATATGCTACGTTACCAACACCTTGAACAGCAATTACTTTTCCTTCTAAATTATCAGTACCGAAAGCCTCTTTCGCAGCAGCTTTCATACCACGATAAACACCGTATGCAGTTACTGGAGATGGGTTACCAGAAGAACCGAATGATGGTGAAATACCTGTTACAAAGTCAGTTTCTTCGTGGATAATATCCATATCATCTACTGTTGTACCAACATCTTCAGCTGTAATGTAACGTCCGTTTAGTCCTTGAATATAACGACCTAATGCACGGAACATTGCTTCGCTCTTATCTTTACGTGGATCACCGATAATTACTGTTTTCGCACCACCTAAGTTTAAACCAGCTGCTGCGTTTTTATATGTCATCCCTTTTGCAAGACGCAATGCATCTTCAATCGCCGCTTCTTCAGAATCATATGTCCACATTCTTGTTCCACCAAGAGCAGGTCCAAGTGTTGTATCATGAATTGCAATGATTGCTTTTAAACCTGATTCTTTATCTTGACAAAATACTACTTGCTCATAATCATATTTTTCTAAGTATTCGAAGATTTCTAATGCCATTGTCGTTTCCCCCTAATGTTTTACCCTATTTGGTTTATTTTGAAGCAGTGGCAACTGCCAATGCTAATGAATATACTTTTGTTTCTGCTGAATCAGCACGAGATGTTAAAACAATCGGTGCTTTTGCGCCAGCAATCATTGCTCCTACTTTTGCATCCGCAAAGTATACGAGTGATTTATATAGCACATTTCCAGCTTCAATTGTTGGGACGAGTAAAATGTCTGCCTTACCTGCTACGTCACTTACTATGCCTTTATGTTCTGCTGCAATTTGTGATACTGCATTATCTAAAGCAAGTGGTCCATCAACGACACAATTTTTAATTTGTCCGCGGCGATTCATTTGAGTTAACATCGCTGCATCAATTGTCGCTTGCATCGCAGGATTCACAACCTCTACCGCTGCAATTGGGGCTACCTTCGGCGAATCAATTCCTATTGCCCGGGCAACTTCTACAGTATTTTGTATAATAGCAGCTTTTTGTGTTACATCAGGTGCAATGTTCATTGCTGCATCTGTAACAAAAATGAGACGATTGTAGTTTGGAACTTCAAATGCTGCAACGTGTGAAAGTACGCTACCTTTACGAAGTCCCCACTCTTTATTTAATACAGCTTTCAAAATATTTGCTGTTGGGATGTTCCCCTTCATAAGCACATCTGCTTCGCCATTTCTTACAGCTTTAACAGAAAGTTCTGCAGCCTCAGCACTTGACTGTGTTGCAATCACTTCAATATGTTCTGAAGTTTGTAAACTATGTTCTTGTAGCATCCCCATTATTTTTTCTTGATTTCCATATAGACGAAATTGAGCTAGCTGTAATGTAATTGCTTTCGCTACAGCTTCAATTACTTCATGATCTTCAGCTACTGCTACAGCCACAGTTTTTTTAGGCTGGCCTGCCGCTTGATCAATTAAGTGTTCTAACTTCATATTTTGTAATCAACCCTTTCCGTCGTCCCTCGTCTTTTTATTAAGCAAATACCGTGCCAACTTTTTAAAGTGGTCTTACCAATAATGAAAACGCATTCAAAACACAGTAAAATCAATACTTTGGAAAATAACAAAAGATTCTGTCTTATTTTGTCGCTTTTTGTATACCATGCAATAAATTGCATGGTACGCAATTTATTGCATGCTATTTTTTGCACACTCATATTTTTCTAGCTTGTAATATAAATTTCGAACCGAAATCCCTAACGCTCTGGCTGTTTGTGTTTTATTTCCACCAAATCTCTCTAAATATTCATGAATGATATTCCCTTCAAACTCCGTCACTAAATGCTCAAGTGGCTTTTCTTCTAACTCAGGTAATAAATGAGCTTGCTTTGACTCCACCTGCTCTTCGTTATGTAATGGCGGTAAATGTTGTACATCTATATAGGTCTCGTTATAATTCATAAAGATTATAGCTCTCCCCAAAATATTTTCAAGTTCCCTCACATTTCCTGGCCATTCATATGATTGTAAATATGAAATAGCCGAATTAGTGAGTCCCTCTATATTTCGGCCATAATCTTGGTTAATTTTTTGAATTAACCTGTCTGCGATTGCCGGTATATCCCCTTTACGCTGACGAAGAGATGGGATTTGAATTGGAATTTTATTTAATCGATAATATAAATCCTCCCTAAACTTCCCTTCTAGAATGGCTTTTTCTAAATTCACGTGCGTCGCTGCAATTACTCTGACATTGATAGGAATTGCTTTCGTTCCACCAACTTTTACAATTTCTTTCTCTTGCAAAACGCGAAGGAGTTTCGCTTGCGTATTTGCAGATAGTTCCCCTATTTCATCTAAAAAGATGCTGCCGTTATTCGCTTCCTCAAAGAATCCACGTTTTCCCCCTCTTTTCGCACCAGAAAATGCCCCTTCCTCATAACCAAACAATTCACTTTCTAACAACGTCTCCGAAATAGCCGCACAGTTTACACGAACAAACTTATTATATTTCCGATTACTTCCATTATGGATAGCATGCGCAAACAATTCTTTACCTGTCCCCGACTCCCCGCGTAACAACACTGTTGCTGGTGTATTCGCCCCCAGTTTCGCCTGTTCAATAGCAGCCGTTGTTTCATCTGAATTTCCGACAATGTCATCAAATGAATATTTTGCTTCTAACGTTCGAATAATTTGCCTCGCTCGATTCAATTCATTTGTTAACTTTTGAATTTCTGATACATCACGAATTACACCAACGCTTCCTTTTAATATTCCATCTACAATGACCGGTGCTACATTTACAATTACGTCTCGCTTTTTTTGGCCAATCTTCATATGTATTCCTCGTACCGCCCTACGTGTTCGAAGAACTTTCATATGCATACTTTCACCTTCTACAATATCGGTTGTAGCCGGCTTTCCAATAATGTCCTCTTCTGTTAAACCTGTTAATTTCGTATATGCAGGGTTAATTACTAATCCTCGACCTTTTTCATCCACGACCGAAATAGCTTCCTCAGACGAGTTAATAATCGCCTCAAGTAACGTTTGAATCTCCTTTAAATCTGTAACTTCTTCCGCAAGATCTACAACCTCTGTTATATCTTTAAAAATCGCAAATGCCCCTTGCACTTCTCCTCCCTCTTTTAATATTGGAATACGGGTTGTAATAATTTTCTTTCCATTCTCAAGCGTCAATTCATAATTTACTTCTATTTGTTTCGTACGTATAATACGAAGCAACTTACTAGTCGGAATAACTTCTAAAATATATTTCCCTACCGCATCTTCTTTTTTATACCCGATAATACGCTCTGCACTTTTATTAAATAGGCGAACTTGTCCCTCTCGATCAATCACAATCATACCGTCATGCGTAGAATTTAAAATCAAATCACCTTGCTGCGTTTGCTCTTCTAACTTTCCAATTAAATCTTCCTTCTCATGTGCTAATCTCGTAACAATCTTTGCAATATCACCTGGTATAAGAAGAGTATCTTTATGCTTTTTCTTTAATAAATCTTTATGTAAATCATCGTCACCTGTCATATCAAACATTACATCAATGTGCATAGAAAGAAATGGAGTCACACTCTCTCCAATTGCAATCCCGTATTCCTTTGCCATCTGTAACCCTTTTGCTATCGGATTTATATCAATAATCCCTATAATTTGAAATATATTCGAACTCTGTAACAGACGCAGCAGTGTACTACCACCTTCACCTGCACCAACAATTAAAACTTTTTGTTTCATATATTACACTTCCTCTCGGAGTATCTCTGCAAAATTTTTCACACCCTTATCTTACTCGTTCAGCCCCCTCTTGACAAACCCCCTTTTCATATAACATCATTAAAATAAACAAAATAATCTGAAAAGGAGCGTTTATATGCAGCGTTACCTTGCTCTATTATTAGCACTCATCCCTATTTCATTAGCTGTGTTTGGCATTAAGTTAATGAGAGATACCGTATTCGGGATTTTATTTCCTCCACTCTCTATACTATGGTTACAATTTTTAATCGGGGCTCTCTGCTTCGCGCTCGGATTTTATATCTTTGGTGGTTTCGTCTTACACCGAGATCGTAAACGAAATAAAGTACAAGCTCGCTTTCGAAGATAGGATAGGAAATCTCTACTATTTACAAATAAAAAAATGAGACCGTTACAAGCGGTCTCATTTTTTTATTTGCAATAACGTTCTTGCCGTTTCAGGATAATCCGTAATAATCGCCGAAATATTCATATCAAAATATTTACGCATAAGTGTTTCTTCATTAATTGTATAGGGCCGAACTTCTACATCACTTTCCATCGTTAATTCAGCAATGGCATCTTGAAGGTAACGATAATTCGGATGCACCGCAGTAGCTCCCATCTTTTTTGCATATGCCCACGGGCTATGCAGGCCTTCGCGATATAAAATCGCTGTTTGAATATCAGGAGCCATCATATGACACCTTTTCATACTGTAGTGATTAAATGAAGAAAATATAACACGATCTTCTAAATTAAATTTCCGTACAAGCGTTATAACTTCTTCTTCTAAACCTCTGTATGGAATTTTATTGTTTTTAAGTTCAATATTAAGTAGCAACTCTGTTTTTTCAATCCATTGTAACACCTCTTCTAAAAGGGGTATTTTACAAAATCCTACTTTATCACCAAATTTATAGCTCGCATCTAATTTACATAAATCCTCATATAAATAATTTCGAACCGCACCTTTTCCATTCGTTGTCCGGTCCACTGTTTCATCATGAATGACGACAACCTTTCCGTCTTTCGTTAATTGAACATCAAGCTCAATTCCATCTGCCTTAAAAGATTCAGCTGCTTCAAATGAAATCATCGTATTTTCTGGGTATGTTCCCGCTGCACCACGATGTGCAAATATAAGAGTCATCCTCACTCCCCCAATCTTATGCTATACTATACGAAAAAGGAGGTACTTCTATGAGACCATTACAAATTTCTCCAGACACTGCAGTCCGCCTATCAAAAGCACTAGGTGTTCCACTTGAACAACTTATGCATATGCCGCAGCACATTTTAATTCAAAAGTTAGTTGAATTAGAAAAACAAAATAAAGACGAAGAATAATACAGTCCTGTTTCACAGGACTTTTTATTATTTTCTATTATATCACGGATGACTTGCTTGCTAAAATCCCTCATTGGATATACCATGATTCAATTTAACCTTCACTTCGAACATGTACAATAAAAAGACCAACGAATTCTAACATTCATTGGTCATTAATTAAAAAGTTCATTGGTTTTAAATTTACTATCGAGTATACATTTCAAGAATTATTAAGCTTTATTAAAACTTAAATCCCTTACTTCTTCTATTCTCAGCTAGCCTTATGTTCAAGTCTCAGCTTATCCGCAACCATTGCGATGAACTCTGAGTTCGTAGGTTTTGCTTTTGACATAGATACTGTATAACCGAAAGCTTTAAACGTTGATATATATACGTTTCTAACATTTTCTTTTCGTCCAATAAATACGTTAAATTTCACGCCCTTTATTGGTTTCGTTTTTCTTAATTCATTGGTAACATTACATTACTAATGTGTATAAGAATATAATACATATTCACAGGGGCAAACGTCAATAGAATTCAATGATATCCACGTACTGTTTCACGTTACCCTCTATTCAGCTTCTTGATTTACGACTATATCCTTATTCCTATAGTCTAAGTTGGTACGTATTTGAAGCTTTCCCCTGTCCTACTGTAACCAACAATAGCCCCTGTTCTTTTAGTTCTTTTATTGCCTTTGATGTTGTATTACGTTTAGCCCTTAAATAGTCTTGTAACTGGTTATAAGATAACTTTACTGGTGCTTTATCCGCTTCTAATTCTTTCATAATATATAGTAACAACAGTTCTGTTTTATCTAAGTTAGTGCGTTTGAACAGTGCCAACCGCAATCCCCTTCCCTTGTTCTGTCATTTAGCACTCATACTAATGGTGCCTTACACTTCATATAGTACATATTAATTACTATAAAAACAATAACCCCCCCTTAACTTGTAGGCTATATATATTAAAAAGACTTATGCGTAATTCACATAAGTCTTACTTTTGTTATTCATAAGTAATTATTATTCGTCTTCGCAATTACATAAGCTAGAAAACAATTCTTAAAAGGATGAACCAATAATGCACCACTCTACAAAAATAGACTTGATATCTATTAAATATAGTAGTCAGGATTTTCATCCATTTTAATTAAAAACTCCTCTAAAGAATCCGCTATTTTTACGTCCACAGAGTAAATTGGACATTGACCTAATTCATTTTCCTGCTTAAATTTAATTGTTAAAAAGCTAAGTTCTGTTACTTCAAAAAACACCAATGATTCTTCATCATCTACACCATCTATATTAGGGTCATATTCATAGATATCTTGTCTCAAACGAAAATCCGCAACAGAAAATGGGTCCATAAATCTGTTAAAAAAGAACTTACTTGATGCCTCTAAAAAACCATAACCAATTTCTTTATAAAAAATTTTCAATTCTTTAGGGAATTTCATTTTTAATAAATCTTCTGCTTCCTCTATCTCTTCTTTTGGCAAAAGGTAAAAAATAGGGGTTTGATTAGATTTAATACTTTCGTCTGCTACAATATGTTTTTTCAAAAAGTTAAACATAATTTTTACTACCTCCTTATTACAGAAGGGCTGTTCTCAATGCTTCTTCAAGCATTGTATTGAAATCATTATATGTTTTCATCACTGTGCCAGATGGTTTATCAAGTTCTAAGCAAGTACCATCAGATAAGTTTTTACAAAACCAAGCAATACTTGAATCTCCAAAGAAAAGATACTCTTTTTGAAATTCATTTTCATACCAAATCTTATTCGTGTCTATAAATCCACAAATCGGTTCGTTTCTTTCTGTTTCTAGTAAAGAAGGGTCAACTCCATAAATAACTAGTCCACCAAAATCTAAACCATTTACGTTTTTAATAAACTCCTCAAATTCACTCGGTAAATCAACATTAAATTTCTCTTTCACACGTTCTCTTAATCTATGAACTTCAGTATCTGTTGCTGGTGTGTTCAGATTAAAGTTAACACTTTTCAGTATATCTTCAATTTCTAAAATCAGATTTTTCCACATATAAATTTCACCATTGCTTCAGCTTGAATCTGTTCAAAAATTTCTTTTTCATTTCCCTCATAATTGTTTAACATTCTTAGAATTTCTGAAACCTTTGCATCTATGTTACTAACTCCTATCAGTTATTTTAGGACTTTTTTTACATGTCCGTTTCTGAATCCCATACCTCTATAAATTCAAAACCTTTTAAATCACTTTCTAACACTGCATTTCTAAATTCATCTGATACAAAAACGGAAGTAGGATGGATTCTTTGATTTATATATACTTTAAAAATCATTTCATTGTGAACAATGTTAGGAATAAATGCGAATTTTTCACATCCTATTACTAAACCTGTGATTAATTTTTTAAAGATTGCTTTATTACTATCAATTGCATCTAGTACATTTAAAACATGGACTACATAATATACTTCATTTGTTTTATTATGAACAAGTGGAAGAAACTCAACATCAGCACCTATTAAAGGTTCTAATAATTTTTTTGCTTGTTCACTAATCATTATTGAACCAGTTTCCCCCCAAAAATGCGGACAGTCGCTAGGTTTATCTCCTTCTATACATTCAATAAATATTTCTCCCCATGAATCTAGTAAAATTGCAGTGGAGTTGAACTTCCCTTCAAAATATTTTTTATCCTCTTTATATTTCAATAGCTGGAAAGACTGGTAATCATCAAACGAACTTCTCAATTCCCAAATTTTCATTTTTTATTCTCCTTCGAGATTTAATATATTTACAAATTATTTCGATTTATTTAATTTTAAACTCCCCTCTAATAAACGTATCCTTATGTCATGTAGGGCTGCAATAGCATCAGCTTGAGTACCACCGTATACTTTAACTTCTTTTAACACTCTAGCCACTTCATCTGCATATTCTGCTGAATGACTACCGATATGTAATGCTTCAGTAGTTACATAATCATTCACTTTATATGGTAAAAATACCCCATTAGCAGCAGAGTCATGGTGGATTCCAAACTCTTCTAATAATTCTTGTGCTTCAATAGCTTTGTTATCCTTCCAAGGAACCAAGTGATGTGCTGCATTAGAATATGGGGGTGGTTCAATCCCTGCATCCTTAAGTTCTTCACGTAATATTTTAGATGCTGTATACGAATCAGGATACTCATTTTTCACTTCAACTCTATCAAGAACTTTATCCGCATAATCTTTTATTACTTCTTGTACACCTTTAACTCTACTTCTTCCACCAGTTTCAGAAAACATAAATGTATCACGGGCTTCTTGTAAAGCTTCAAAAGTTTTTATCTGATTGCTACCAAAGCCACTAGTACCTGCAAATGCAAATCGTTCTTTTAATGGTAATTGATTCGAAACGGACGAGATACCTTCTGAGAATTTTGTTAGATTGGTACCTTTTGAAAGTGTAGTTACTTTACTTATTCCTTTATCCCCAAGCCATCCCAATCCAAGTCCCATAAAAATACTTGTTCCCCATTTTGTACGACTTTCCGCATCACCATGCCAAAAATCATTCATAAATGAATCCGAAACAGCATTCCAAGCAGTAAAGGTTGTCTCTATAGGGTGACCTATAGCATACTTAATATTTTCTTTTGTTACTGTATCGTCTAGTGAATCAAATCCTTCTACAATCCCCCCAATAACTTGCCCAGAACCAACGTATATACCGTCCCAAATTTTTCTAAGCATAGATTTTTCAGAGGGTTTGCCGCACATTGCCCCTTCTTCTACCTTTTCATCTGATAAATTCCCATCAACTAAATTACCATCATAACGTTCATCAGCATTACGAAACTTTTCAGCAGCGTGCATTAGTTCTTCTGCAATCTTATCAAACTCCCGAAACACATTAAACATTTGAGGTTTTGTTTCATTAAACATCTGATAAAACCTTTGACTCGTTGCACCGTTCCACATTGCAGCTACGTATTCCGTTTGGTTATATAAATCTTTATGTATTTGTTCTAACCTATTTTTAGTTTCAAGAACAAGCTTTGCTGACTGTTCTAGCCGTTCTGGCGTAACCTTTATTTGCGTCACGCTACCCCTTCTCCATACAATATTTCACACAAGAATTATATCATGTGGAGCTATTTCACTGTACTAAATATTGGGAATTTACGACCCGAAAAAATTTTAATCCCACCTTTTAAAGAAGTTGAAACGAAGCTGTCTGCTATTTAAAACAAATAAACACGGAAATCCTATCAAAAATATACCTCCACTTAACTTCTTCTTTGCAGAATCAAGCATCCATCTTACTCTTTCAGAGTGATTTATATAATATAAACAAAAACTTTAATCAGTCGATTTTGTTCGTCCCCATTAATTATTCGAACCAATTGGGCGGTTACAGGCAGTTGATCTCCCGCCAATTTTCAAGACAGGAGTCTTACCGTCCATTAATGCGAGATAAATCACCTAAATCTCGATATGATAATTGTATGCTTTCTATCAACAAAAAACCTCCTAATTCTCGGAATTAAAATCCCAATAATTAAGAGGTTTTTAAATTAACCGCCAATTACCTATGTACTTTATTGCCTACATACGCAATTCGTTGGTTATTAAATTTTGTTATGAAACACGCTTAACACTTTGATATTACAGCGTTTACGAAGCCTTATGTTCAAGTCTCAGCTTATCCGCAACCATTGCGATGAACTCAGAGTTCGTAGGTTTTGCTTTTGACATAGATACTGTATAACCGAATAAGGACGAAATAGAATCGATATTCCCACGACTCCATGCTACTTCAATTGCGTGACGGATTGCACGCTCAACGCGGCTCGCTGTTGTATTATATTTCTTCGCGATATCTGGATACAATACTTTCGTAATAGATCCAAGTAATTCGATGTCATTGTACACCATAGAAATTGCTTCCCTTAAGTACATGTACCCTTTAATATGAGCAGGCACACCAATTTCATGAATGATACTCGTAATGCTTGCATCTAAGTTTTTCGGTTTTCCATCTACTGTTGTTGCTGATCGGAAAGATGGCAGTGGACGTTTAATAGTAGCGTTCGCTTTACCGCTCACTTGACGAATATGACTCGTTAAATTCTCCATATCAAATGGTTTTAATATGAAATATGACGCACCTAAGTCAACTGCTTTTTTCGTCACATCTTCTTGTCCAAACGCTGTCAACATAATTACGCTAGGCTGTCTTAACCTTTCAATATGGCGCATTTTCTCTAGTACAGCTAACCCATCTAAATGTGGCATAATAATATCTAATACAAGTACATCCGGCTGCTTATCTTTTAATAAATTTAAACACTCTTGACCATTATAAGCAGTACCAATTACTTCCATATCCTCTTGAGCAGCTACATAACTCTCTAGCATTGATACTAATTCTTTATTATCATCCACAAGACATACTTTAATTTTCTCCACAGCTTTTCCTCCCTTACCGAATCGATTCTCCGACATGTGTATCCTTCTAGGCTACATGAATTGTTCGACAATTGTGTGAAAATTCCCTTTTAAAGTTTGTTACTTTCCGATAAAATCACAAAAAAATATGTTTATCGTTTATTTATTCCTTTTCGCAACACATTCCATCATAGAAAAACAACGAAACGTTCAACCCTTTCCTTTTATTTTACAACAAAAAACACCTCTTGCGGAGCTTTTACAAAATTTCAACGAATTTTTCAATAGAAAAACGAGCTAATTATTAATTAGCTCGCTTTTCTTTCTTGATCATAAATGTTAATTCCAGCCTCATGTAACATCCATTCAATATGAACACCATATCCTGATGTTGGATCATTTACAAATACATGTGTAACAGCGCCAATTACCTTTCCATTTTGTACAATTGGACTTCCGCTCATCCCCTGTACGATACCACCTGTTTTCGCTAATAAACGTTTATCTGTTACTTTTATTACCATGCCTTTTGTTGCCGGAAACTTTTGCGGTACTGTACTCACAACTTCAATATCAAACGCTTCCACTTTATCTTGATCAATAACCGTTAATATTTTTGCTGGTCCTTCTTTTACTTGATGAGATAGTGCAATAGGCATTGCTTTATCCATTACGCCATTTGTCATATTTGTATTCAATTTGCCAAAAATACCAAATGGACTATTTATTGTAATATTGCCAATCACTTCACGATCAGGTGAGAACCTCGCTAATTTCTCCCCTGGATTCCCATGACTACCTCTTTCAATTGATGTAACTGTCGAACGCATAATTTGTCCATCTTCGACTTGAATCGGCTTTTTCGTATCATTATCAGAAATAACATGACCAAGTGCCCCATATTTCATAGAATCAGGATGAACAAATGTCATTGTTCCGATTCCAGCTGCCGAATCACGAATATATAAACCAATGCGATAAGACGATTCTCCACTGTCTTTTTGTGGTGTTAATTTAGTGCGGATATGCTTTCCATCCCTTAGCAAAACGAGATTAAGCGGTTCGCCTGTTTCCCCACTATTATGAATAAATGGTGCTACATCACTCATTCTTTCAATTGTTTTACCATTAATTTCAGTAATCATATCTCCAATTTGCACACCAGCTGTTTCACCAGGAGATAATTTCCCTTTTTCAGTTTGAATTAAATGATGGCCTACAACAAGTACCCCTTTTGTGTTTAACTTTACACCAATTGATTGTCCACCTGGAATAACTTTAAAATCTTTTAATACTCTCACATTTACTTTTTTCACTGGAAAACCAGCAAGCTGAAACACCATATCTGCTTCACCATTTTGATGAGAATTTACCATAAGTCCTTGTTTTTGTTCATTTGAACTTACTGTAAACACATGACGATCTGTAGATGAAGCTTTAAATACTGGTAATGAAGCTATTTCTGATTGTTGTCCTTCAAAAACAACAAGTTGCTTCGGAGATGAAATAAACGTCCGAAGCGGTTTAAAACACCCAATAAAAACTAAAGAAACAAGGAGAAAAATACCTATTATTTTGCGAAATCTTTCTAATTTCAATTTGTTCACTCTCCTCGCTCCTACCCCACATTCAGCCTTTTGGCTTCACTTTTTAATCTCTCCTTGCAATGCTTTATTTATAACCGGAAGAATTAAGAAATCATCATTTGAGAAAAAAAGCTATCCATTACTGGATAGCCTCTGCTGTCTGTTTAAAATGATGCGCTTGCGTAAGTAATTCTTTCGCATGTTCTGTCGTTAAATCTGTAATTTCCACACCAGAAATCATTCGAGCTATTTCTGTTACTTTATCCTCCATAGTTAAAACGGTAACTGATGTAATTGTTCGATCATTTGCTACTTGTTTTCGAATAAATAAATGCGAATCCGCCATTGAAGCTACTTGAGGTAAGTGCGTAATACAAAGTACTTGTGAGTTTACTGATACTCGATAAATCTTTTCCGCAATAGCCTGTGCGACCCGGCCACTTACACCAGTATCCACTTCATCAAAAATAACAGATGCAACACCTTGATGCTTAGAAAAAATGCTTTTTAAAGCTAAAATAATACGGGATAACTCTCCGCCAGAAGCAACCTTTGAAAGTGGTTTTAGCGGCTCACCCGGATTTGTTGAAATATAAAATTCCACATGATCGTAACCATCCGCTGTAAGCCTTACCGGTGCTCCCTCCACGAGAGGCTCTTCTGCATTTCCTTCTCGCTTCATAATTCTCACTTCAAATTTTGTTTTTTCCATATATAATTCTTTTAATTCCTGATGAATGGCATTTGTAAGATGCTCTGCAAGTTCATGACGCATATTACTTAACAACGTTGCTTCTTTCAGAATAACACTTTCTAATTCCTTCAACTGTTTCTTCGTCGTTTCAATATGAACGTCTTTATTTTCAATCGTAAAAATTTCTTGTTCAATTTTATCAGCATACGCTAAAATCTCTTCTACAGTATTTCCATATTTTCTCTTTAGCATACGAATTTCATTTAAACGCGTTTCAATTTCATCTAAGCGATTCGGATCATATTCCATCATATCGAGCTTTTCTCTTAGTTGATAGGCAACTTCTTCTAATAAATAATAACTATTGGCAATGGAATCATGATTTTCTTGATACACTTCATCTAAATGTGTAATACTCTCCATTTGTCCCATTGCGCTTCGTACATTATCTAACCCTTGTCCGTCAGCACTTAACGAGCGATACGCATCCCCTAATGCTTTGTAAATTTTTTCGAAATTAGAAATTTGCAATCGTTCTTCAGTTAAGTCATTTTCTTCATCTATCTTTAAATCCGCTTTACGGATTTCTTCATGCTGAAATTGAATTAAATCTAAACGATGTGCCATTTGTTGTTCATTTTCACTTAACGATTTCAACTGTTTTTTTAATTTCTCATAGTCAGCATATACGTTTTGGTATATATCTAATTGTTTAACGATACGCTCTCCATCAAAATGATCGAGCATAAATAGATGACGTTCTTCATTCATTAAGTCTTGCGTTTCGTGTTGTCCATGAATATCAACAAGTGTTTTTCCAATTTCTTTTAATACACTAAGGGTAACTAGTTTTCCATTTACACGACATACACTTTTTCCGTTTGCAGCGATATCACGCTTCAAAATAATCATGCCATCTTCTATTTCTATATCCAACTCTTCTGCTTTTTCAATACATGGATGCTTATCATCTTCCACATAAAATAGCCCCTCTATCTCAGCTTTTTCTGTTCCGTATCGAACAAATTCTGCTGAACCACGGCCACCTACAAGTAAACTAATCGCATCAATAATAATCGATTTTCCGGCCCCTGTTTCACCACTTAAAACCGTTAATCCTTTTTGAAAAGAAATATTTAATGCCTCAATAATAGCAAAGTTTCTAATCGATAATTCCGATAACAATGCCCCATTCACCTCGTTATAAACTAATCCCCTATGAAGGGCTTTTCTCAGTTCTTTATTCAAATAGTCATACTATATGTTTGTATGTATAAATTACTTTTCTAACCGCTCCATTGTACCAAACATTTGTTTTACGGGTCAATCCACCTATTCCCTAATTTTATTCAAAGAAAATATTATATTACAATTAAGAATTCACGTTTTTAACCAATAAAAATATCCTGTTCGCTTTCCACTTTACAGAGGAAAGCAAACAAGATTTTTTGTTACAGCATATTTAAGAAACGATCAGAGACAACACCTGTATCTTCAGGTGTACGGCAAATAATTAAGCAAGTATCATCACCACAAATGGTTCCGATAATCTCATCCCACTCTAAATGATCAATAAGTGCCCCAAGTGAATGAGCGTTACCAGGCAATGTTTTTAGCACAAGCATATGTCCTGCCGTGTCTAATTTTACAAATGAATCCACTAGATTGCGTTTTAATTTTTGTAACGGGTTAAATCGTTGATCTGCTGGCAAGCTATATTTATAGCGACCATCATGTAATGGCACTTTCACTAAGTGCAATTCTTTAATATCGCGCGATACTGTCGCTTGCGTTACATTAAATCCCTCATTACGTAGAATATCAACTAATTCATCTTGTGTTTCAATTTCTTTGTTCGCAATAATTTCCCTGATTTTAATATGGCGCTGACCTTTATTCATACATTTGCACCTCACACTATCTCTTACCATAGTTTAAACATTGGTATACTTCACTTATTTATGTTAACTTATAATTCGTTACTTGTACACAATTGTTTTTACAATCATTATACAATTACAACAAAAAGAGGAACAACATATGTTATTCCCCTTTCCCTTTTTGTTTTAGGACATCATGTGCCTCTGTAACTACTTGCTCAACAGAAATTGGAGAATGATTTTCGCCCTTCTCACGTTCACCATGCCATTTCAGATGAATTAAAAATTCAATATTACCATCCCCGCCCGTAATCGGTGAGAATGTTAAGCCTTCTACGTCGTATCCTTCTTTTATAGCAAAGTCGACAATCATTTCTACGACAGCCTCATGTACTTTTCGATCGCGAACGATACCCTTTTTACCAACTTGCTCTCTTCCAGCTTCAAACTGCGGTTTAATTAACGCTGCTACATCCCCATTCGGCATAAGCATTGTTTTTAAAACTGGCAATATAAGTTTTAATGATATAAACGAAACATCGATACTAGCAAATTGCGGTAAACCACGTTCTAAGTCTGCTGGTGTTACGTAACGGAAGTTCGTTCGTTCCATTACGACAACACGCTCATCTTGACGCAATTTCCACGCAAGTTGATTGTACCCTACATCTAATGCATAAGATAATTTCGCTCCATTTTGAAGCGCGCAATCGGTAAAGCCACCAGTTGATGAACCAATATCTATCATAACTTTATCTTGTAAATCAAGATGAAATGTCTCTAATGCCTTTTCAAGTTTATAACCACCACGGCTTACATACGGCATAACTTGCCCCTTCACCGTAATCTCTGTATCTTGTGGGATTTTCTCCCCTGGCTTATCCAATCTCATCTCATTCGCATATACAAGGCCGGCCATAATGGCGCGTTTTGCTTTCTCACGTGTTTCTATAAGCCCTCGCTCTACTAATAGTACATCTACTCTTTCTTTTTTCGCACTCATTTGTTACGCCCTTTTTTGTTTTGATGGAATCATTGTATGAATACGGTCTACAACAGCATCTGTCGTTAAACCGATTTCTTCTAATAATTTTGTTACACTACCGTGCTCTATGAAACGATCTGGAATACCCATTCGTTCAACTAACGCACTATGGTACCCGTTCTCAGACGCAAATTCAACTACTCCTGTTCCAAAACCACCAATTAAGCAAGCTTCTTCAATCGTTAAAATTGGTATATTTTTTCCTAAGAGATCATGTAAATATGCTTCATCCATTGGTTTAATGAAGCGAGCGTTCACTACTTTCACTGAAATACCAGCCTTTTCAAGACGCTCAGCCGCTTCCATTGCCATTGATATTGTCGTACCAAATGTTAAAATAGCTGCTTGTGTACCTTCTTTTAACGTTTCCCATGAACCGATTGGAATCGCCTTTAATTCTTCATCCATATGAACGCCAAGTCCATTACCACGCGCATAACGTAATGCGATTGGTCCATCTTCATATTGCATCGCCGTGTATACTAAATGTTGCCCTTCATTTTCATCTTTTGGCATCATAAGTACCATATTCGGCAAGTGGCGTAAGAATGAGATATCAAATACACCTTGATGCGTTTCACCATCTGCTCCTACTAAACCAGAGCGATCAATTCCGATGAAAACATTTAAATTTTGGCGGCATATATCATGAACAACTTGGTCATAAGCTCTTTGTAAAAATGTTGAATAAATCGCTAAGAATGGTTTCATACCTTGCGTTGCCATACCCGCTGCCATTGTTGTAGCATGCTGTTCTGCAATACCTACATCAATCATACGATCTGGGAATTCTTTTTGGAATTTCTCAAGTTTCGATCCAACAGGCATTGCAGGTGTAATTGCAACGATACGCTCATCCGTTCTCGCTAACTTAAGTACTGTTTCACTAACAACAGCACTCCATGCTGGTGCAACTTCTTTCGGTTTAACGAAGTCACCTGATTCAATTTTATAAGGTCCTGTTCCATGCCAAGTGCCAATAACATCACTCTCAGCTGGTTTGTAACCTTTTCCTTTTTTCGTAATAACATGAACAAGCACTGGGCCTTTTGTTTTCTTTGCATATTGCAACGTTTCGAATAACTTTTCATAATCATGCCCATCGACTGGACCTAAATATGTAAAGCCTAACTCTTCGAAAAAGACACCAGATACTAGTAAATATTTAAGACTATCTTTTATTTTCTCTGCTGTCGCAGCAACTTTCCCACCGACAGCTGGGATTTTCTTCAAAATATACTCTAGCTCATCTTTTACCCAATGGTATTTTCCTGCGGTACGTAGACGTCCAAGCACATTATGAAGCGCACCAACGTTTGGCGCAATTGACATTTCATTATCATTCAAAATAACAATCATGTCTGTTTTTTCATGTCCAATATGGTTCAATGCCTCTAAAGCCATTCCGCCCGTTAAAGCGCCATCACCAATGATTGGTATAACATATTCTTTCGTTTTCTTTAAATCACGTGCTAGAGCCATTCCCATCGCAGCAGATAATGATGTCGAGCTATGGCCAGTTTCCCATACATCGTGCTCACTCTCACAACGTTTTGGGAAACCACATAGACCTTGATATTGCCTTAATGTGCCGAATTCTTTTGCACGTCCAGTTAAAATTTTATGTACATAGGATTGATGTCCTACATCCCATAAAAATTTATCTTTCGGACTATCAAATAATTTATGCAGAGCAATTGTGAGTTCTACTACACCTAAATTAGGCGCAATATGTCCACCTGTTTGAGAGAGCTCTTCAATTAAAAACTTACGAATATCCTCACTCAATCCCTCTAGTTCACTGATAGACATCTCTTTCAAAAAACTAGGGTTTTGAATTTGCGTTAGATCCACATGGATCACTCACTTTCATTTCATAATCTGTCAACATGTCAAATATTATAAAAAACATTTACACAAAACAAGAAATTCTCTTTTTTTATTTTTCACCTTGTCCTGCTATTAACCAGTCTATTGCGCCCTAATCTTATTATAAACCATATTTCTTTAGGCGATGAAAAAAATAGCCGCTAACACGAAGTGATAACGGCAATGTAATCTACATATATTTTTGCCAATAACAAGAAAAGAAAAACCTTTTCCTACATTTATATCATAAAATGACGAATGACTCAACAAATGAAAACGCTGTTATATTAGTTATTACGTTTTGCAATCAAATCGCAAATAGATAGTAAATATTCATCTTGTAATTGCAAGGAACTAATAGCATCTTTTGCTTTTGCAATCGTTTCTTCTAAAATATCCTTTGCTCTATCTACAGTAAATAACGTCGTATATGTGCTCTTTTCGTTGGAAACATCACTACCAATTGGTTTTCCAATCTCTTCTTCGGTTCCTTCCACATCTAAAATATCATCTCGAATTTGGAAAGCTAGGCCGATATATTTTGCAAACTCAAGTAATTTTTCTTCCTGTTCTTCTGTGGCATTAGAAAGTATCGACCCTGCAAGTACAGCGAATTCAAGTAGTTTCCCAGTCTTATGCTTATGAATATACTCTAGCTCATCGATCGTAAGCTGTTTCCCTTCCGCTTCCATATCTGCTACTTGTCCGCCAACCATTCCCTCTGGCCCTGCCGCCTTTGCAAGCTCAAGTACAAGTCTTACTTTTTTCTCAGCAGAGATTTCCTTTTGCTCATATGCCATAATAACTTGAAAAGCATATGTCAACAAACCATCTCCTGCTAAAACTGCCATCGCTTCACCAAATACTTTATGATTTGTGGGCTTCCCTCTTCTTAAATCATCATCATCCATACAAGGTAAATCATCATGAACTAACGAGTATGTATGTATCATTTCAAGAGCACAAGCTGCACCTACACCAAGATTTTTTTCTTTACCAAACGCTTGTAATGTTGCAAATAAAAGTAACGGGCGGAGACGCTTTCCACCCGCTTCCAAAGAATATGCCATCGCTTCACGAAGTACATTTGGACATTGTAATTCATTTGCATAGCTTACAAGCTTCTCTTCTACGAAAGTTTTACTTTCTTTCAAAAAAGTATCAAAAGCAATTGTCACTATGCTTCATCTCCTAAAGCAGTAAACGGTTCAAGCTCTCCATCTTCCCCAAGAATAACTGCCATTTGTTCTTGTACGTTCTTCAACTTCTCATCACAAAGCTTAGATAATTCCATACCCTCTTTAAAATAAGAAATTGCTTCTTCTAAAGGTACGTCACCTTGCTCTAATTTAGAAACGAGGTGCTCAAGTTGCGAAATTGCCTCTTCAAAGCTTAATTTATTTTCCATTATTCAATTCACGCTCCTCTATTCCTGATACGCTACAATCTAATATTCCATCTTGTAATTGAACTGAAACAGCATCTCCAAGGCTAACATCTTTCACACTTTTTAACACTTGCTTCTCTTCATCATATACAAGCCCGTACCCTCTCATCATTACTTTAAGCGGGCTTAGCGCTTCAAGTTTTTGAGCAGCTCTTACAAAGGCAAATTCTTTCGTTTGGAGTAACGTTTGCATTTCACGTTGCAATTGCTTTTGCAATGTTTCAACTGCTACCTTTGTTTGCATAATTTTTTGAGATGGGTGGTGCTTCTCTAAATAAAATGAAAGCTGTTTTAACTGATTTACCTTTTTATCAATATAGCGCTCTTTCGCTAACACAAGCTGTTCTAACGCTCTATCCAATTGCTCTTCTTTTTGCTCATATACTTGTCTTGGATAACGGAACGCATAAGATTTTTGCAATACTTGTAGTTTTTCTTCTTTTTTATGTACTAACTCTCTCATTGCTCTTTGCAACCTTAGAGTTCTTTGTAATACCTTTTCTTGTAACTCGATAATATTAGGCGCTGCCAGCTCAGCCGCTGCAGTTGGTGTTGGTGCTCTTAAATCGGCAACAAAATCCGCAATTGTAAAGTCTGTTTCATGGCCTACTGCTGAAATAATAGGGATCTCACTCTTGAAAATAGCTCTTGCAACCATTTCTTCGTTAAACGCCCACAATTCCTCAATAGAACCTCCACCGCGCCCAACGATTAGGACATCTATCCCTTCCATTTCATTCGCTGTACGGATCGCTTGTACAATTGAGGGAGCTGCTGACTCCCCCTGTACAAGTACTGGAAACACAATAACATTTCCAATTGGATAACGACGTTTAATCGTTGTTATAATATCACGAATCGCTGCTCCTGTTGGTGACGTAATCACACCTATTGTTTTCGCATAAGGAGGGATTGTTTTTTTATAAACTTGAGAAAACAATCCTTCTTCCTCTAAACGAACCTTTAATTGTTCGTAAGCTAAATGCAGGTTTCCGACTCCGTCAGGCTGCATGTCTTGAATATAAATTTGATAAGAACCACTCGCCTCGTAAACAGAAATTTTCCCTTTCACGAGTACCTTCATCCCATTTTCAGGTCTGAATTTAATATTACGATTATGACCCGCAAACATAACCGCTGCGATTCTTGCATTTTCATCTTTCAATGTAAAATACATGTGGCCACGGCTATGATTTTTAAAGTTGGAAATTTCACCTTTTAACCAAACAGACTGTAAATGCGGATCATATTCTATTTTTGTTTTTATATAGCGTGTTAACGCTGTAACGGTTAAATATTGTTTCTCCATTTCTCTCTCCTCATAGCCGACTCAAATTATTTACAAACAACACCTGCACGCTTAGCCGATTCAACAGTATTATGAAGAAGCATTGTGATCGTCATTGGACCAACACCCTTTGGCACAGGTGTAATGTAACCTGCAACATCTAACACATTGTCAAAGTCAACATCACCACAAAGTTTTCCTGTTTCTAAACGGTTTACACCAACGTCGATTACAACTGCTCCTTCTTTCATATAATCAGCTGTTACCATTTTAGGTCGTCCTACTGCTACGATTAAAATATCAGCTAATTTCGTTAACTCTTTCATATTTTGCGTCTTAGAATGACAGTATGTGACAGTTGCATTTTCATTTAAGAACAATTGTCCCACTGGCTTGCCGACAATATTACTTCTTCCAATTACTACAACATGTTTTCCTGAGATATCAAGATTTGTTTCTTTTACTAACTCTACAATACCATGCGGTGTACATGGAAGGAATGTATCTTGTCCCGTCATCATACGTCCTACGCTGATTGGGTGAAATCCATCTACATCTTTTTCTGGTGAAATTCTTTCAATGATAGCTTTTTCTTCAATATGTTTTGGTAAAGGTAATTGCACTAATATGCCATTAATGCGGTCATCGCCATTTAAGCGATCGATTTCAGCAAGCAAACGCTCCTCCGTAATTGTTTCAGGAAATTCAATTAGCTCTGAATAGATTCCTACTTGTTCACAGCCCTTTTCTTTTCCTTTTACATAAGAACGAGATGCTGGATCTTCTCCAACTAAAATAACTGCTAATCCTGGTACAATCCCTTGCTCTTTCAACTTCACAACTTCTTCTGTTAATTGTGCTCGTTTTTTCTCCGCAACTTCATTTCCTTTGATGATTACTGCTACCATTTTAAGATTCCCCCTTAAAGAAATTACAGTGTATCTTTTATATTAGATAAAACGCCGTTAATAAAACGACGAGATTCCTCATCCCCAAATGTTTTAGCAATTTCAATTGCCTCGTTAATTGTTACGTTGTGTGGAATTTCTTCCATGTATTTCATTTCATACACAGCTACACGTAAAATACTGCGATCAACAATACTAATACGCTCAAGCTTCCACTTTTTTAAATTTTGACGAATCGCTTCATCAATTACTTCTTTATTTTCTACAAAACCTACAACAAGTGATTCTAGAAACTCATTTGTTTCTTCACCTTCATCTAGCGTGTTTTCCACTGCTACTTTCGGTTCTAATTCACCTGTAATATCCATTTGATATAATGCTTGCATAGCTCTTTCTCTAGCCGTCCTACGTTTCATTGTAACTCTCCTTTATGCTTCAAGTCTTTCCTTATGCTTTGTTATATTATTATAATTTATAAGCCGTCAATTCACTTACTCTTACAGTTTTCATTGATTTTCCAACCTTATAATACAATGATAATAACACAATTTATCGTTTCACACACGGGTTACAAGGCTGAAAAATAATAAAAAGATTAACTTCAAGTTCCATATCTTATCACAATGTACGTTTTTTGGTAAAACGAAACATTTTCTTTTTTATTTCTCATTTTTTGAAATAGTATAATAATTAGAGGGTTGTAATTTGTGAAGAAATGAAACGATAAAAAAGATGCCTATGTTACTAGGCACCTTTTTCATTCTTACACTGGTTCGATTTCTGTTTTTTGTGTTTCGAATGTTACGCCAACGATGTGAACATTCACTTCTTTTGGCTCAAGCCCTGTCATTGTAAAGAGTGCTTGGCGAATGTTGTCTTGAATCTTTTGTGCAACAACTGGAATTGCTACGCCAAAATACATTACAACATAAAGGTCAACGATAATATCTTCGTTTGCTAATTCAACCTTTACACCTTTACCATGATTTTTCTTACCTAACTTCTCAACAACATCTGTAGCAAAATTACCACGCATTGCCGCTACGCCTTCTACCTCAGCAGCTGCAATACCTGCGATTACTTCAATTACTTCTGGTGCAATTTCTACTTTACCAAGAGTTGTATCTTGCCCCATATCTAACATATGTTCAGCCATGAAAAAAACCTCCTTTAATGTATCACTGCGTCACAAGTTCATGCTCTTCCAAAAATTTCGTATTAAACTCACCTTTTACAAAATCAGGATGATCTAACAATTGCAAATGGAACGGGATTGTTGTATGTACGCCTTCAACGACAAACTCACTGAGTGCACGCTTCATTTTTGCAATTGCCTCTTCACGTGTTTTTCCGTGAACAATTAATTTAGCAACCATCGAATCATAGAAAGGTGGGATTGAATATCCCGGATATACAGCTGAATCGACGCGAATACCAAATCCGCCTGGTGGCAAGTACATTTCTACTTTACCTGGAGATGGCATAAATTTTTTGGCAGGGTTTTCCGCATTAATTCGGCATTCAATTGCCCAACCATTAAATTGTACTTCTTCTTGCTGTAACGATAACTTTTCTCCAGAAGCAACAAGAATTTGTTCTTTAATTAAGTCTACCCCTGTTACCATTTCAGTAACTGGATGCTCAACTTGGATTCTCGTATTCATCTCCATGAAATAAAAGCTTTTCGTTTTATATTCATAAATAAACTCAACCGTACCAGCACCTGTATAATCAACCGCTACCGCCGCTTTAACTGCCGCCTCACCCATCTGCTTACGCACATTTTCATCAAGTGCTGGTGATGGACTTTCTTCTAGTAGTTTTTGCAAGCGGCGCTGAATCGTACAATCACGCTCTCCTAAATGAATGGCATTTCCGTGTGTATCTGCCATTATTTGAATCTCAACATGGCGGAAATCTTCAACGTACTTTTCTAAGTATACACCAGGGTTCCCAAAAGCGGTACTAGCTTCTTGCTGTGTAATTTGAATTCCTTTTACAAGCTCTTCTTCATGGCGCGCAACACGAATACCTTTTCCGCCGCCACCTGCAGTCGCTTTAATAATAACAGGATATCCAATTTGATTCGCAAGTTCGATCGCTTCTTCGGTATTTTTAATAATTCCTTGTGAACCTGGTACAATCGGAACCCCTGCTTCTTTCATTGTATCACGAGCAACGTCTTTTGTGCCCATCTTTGAAATAGCTTCTGGACTTGGACCGATAAAAATTAAGTTACACTCACGGCATAACTCTGCAAAATCTGCATTCTCTGCTAAAAATCCGTATCCTGGATGAATCGCATCGCAGCCTGTTAACTTCGCAACACTAATAATGTTCGTTAAATTTAAATAGCTTTCTTTCGAAATCGTTGGTCCTACACAATACGCCTCATCAGCAATTTGTACGTGAAGTGACTCTTTATCTGCTTCTGAATAAATTGCGACTGTTTCAATATCCATTTCTTTACAAGCACGAATAATTCGTACAGCAATTTCCCCACGATTGGCTATTAATACTTTTTTTATCATCACAAAGACTCCCTTATTACGCTTTTACAAGAAATAGCGGTTGTCCATACTCAACAAGCTGTCCGTTATTAACAAGAATCTCAACAATTTCTCCATCTACATCTGCATCGATTTCGTTAAATAACTTCATAGCCTCGACAATACATACGATAGAATCTTTCGATACTCTATCCCCAACACTTACATATGGAGGCGTATCAGGAGAAGAAGAAGAATAGAATGTACCTACCATTGGTGATGTAATTTTATGTAGGTTTTCATTCTGAACAGCTTTTTTCTCTTCTTGTTTTGGCACTTCCACTTGTGCTGCCGCTACTGTCGTTTCAACTTCAACAGGTGCTATTGGTTGCACGGCTTGTTTTGCTACAGGTGCTTGCACCGCAACAACTTCATTACCACGCTTTTTCATTTTGATTGTCGTACCATCTTTTTTGTATTCAAATTCATCAATATTAGAGCTATCAATTAATTTAATTAATTCACGAACTTCTTGAATTTTAAACATGTAAAATCCACTCCCATACTCTTGTTTGTCCCGTTTTTACAGATTTCTCTTCACTAAAACTAGATTGACTGTAAAAATACGATGTACTCTATTAGAAAATGTATTTCATTTACTAATAGAAATAGTTACTATTTCCATCTTACGATAAATTTTTTAAACATTCCAATTTATATTTCTTTATAATAAATCGAAACTCCTGTAAAAATATTATTCCAATAAAAATTTATTACCTAGTAATAATACCAAGTTTCACACAAAATTGGCAAGACCACTTCCGAAAAAACATTCCTTACTTTTCAAAATACTATAAAGTAAACCTACCATTACCGCTTTACTCGTCACCTCATCTATAGTCAATAACATATTTTTACCAAATATTATTTTTTTGTTTACACGTCGTTCATCATTCCTTCATATAAGAATAGTATGTTCAAAGTGTAGAAAATATATCGTATCGAGGTGTGGACATATGATATGGCTCATTCTCTTCTTACCTGCCGTAATGGTCTGGGCATTCGTTCTCTTCATCCACGTCAAATCCGGAAAAAGTAATCATCACTACCATGAACCGCTAATCTTTTACTCACAACGTATTTCTCCGTTCCGAGTTGAACATAGTAAAAACAAAGACGAAACAGAAAAAAGCTATCGAAAATGATAGCTTTTTTCTATTATTATTTTTATCTAACTATTTTCAAACAATCCGATTACTAAAAACGAATAATCCGCGGAGGAATTCCCCGCGGATTATTCGTTTTATTTTGTTGGTGGATCAAATTTTACACCTACATCTTTTGATCCGCCTTCACTTCTTACAAGTTGTATAATTTTATTCGCTTCTTTTTGTGAATGTTTTGCTGCTTTTACAGTTACTTTAATGTCAGTTCCATCAGCTCTTACAAGGGCATCTTTATATCCACCTTGAGATTTAATTACTGTCTCAAGTAATTCTTGCTTCGTTTCCATTGTAGTGATTGCATCAAAATTTTCTTTCGCTTTATTCTTTTCTGTTGCTGAAGCTTTTGTTGAACTCATCACTTCTTGTAATTTTGCTTTTTGTTCACTTCGCTGATCTTCCATTTGCATACGTAATGCTGTGAAATTTTCATCACTTGATTGAACTGTTACGTTAGCTTCTTTTTTGCTTGTTTCTTTTGTAGCACTCTCTTTTTTATCTGTTTCTTTGTTTGTTTCTTTATTTGATGTTTCCTTGTTTGTATTTTCTTTTTTAGGCGTTTCTTTAGGTGCTTCGTTTGTTACTGCTTTATCAGTACCTTGTTTTTCTTGTCCAATCTTTTCACCTGTTGCCGGCGATGCTGTATTCATTTTGTCTGGAGTTGTTACGTAATACACAGATAGTACAACAACTAAACTTAACATCGTTAATAGCCAAACCGTTTGTTTTTTTAACACTTTATTTCCTCCCTATCAATTTTTCGGTGAAACTGAAACGCGATGGGCTGGTACATCTAGTAGCCGTATGACAGCTTCTTTTACCATCGCTTTAACTTGTATATTATCCACTCCCTTTGCTACGACAAGAACACCTCGCACTTTCGGTTTCTCTGTTCGTAAAACAACGGGAGTTTCTTTATCCCCTTCACGTATAATGACTGTCTTTTCATCAAGAGACTCATCTTCTACTTCCCTCTTGCCACCTGTTTTATCTGTTTCACCTGTTGTTTGTGAACGTTTCACTGTATTTTTTTCTAATATTTTTTCCTCTGATGAGTCTAAATTTACATTAATCGTTACATCTTTTACTCCTGCTATTTCTTCTAAGGCTGCTTTTAATTCTTGTTCATACGCTTTTTCATATTTTTCTACATTTGACATATTATCATTATTTTTTTGTCCAAAAGTTGGTACGTCTTTTTCTTGGTTTTGAGTTTTTTGTTCTTTAAATACAGGTACTTCTTCTTTTTTACTTGAAAAGAAACTACTAGAAAACATAAGCAACATTCCAAGTATGAGTAGGACAAGTAAGAACTTAGGTGTTACCTTTTTTCCCTTCTCATTACTTTCTTTTTCATCTCCATTCAATAAGTTTCGAAAAAATGAGAACTTCGAATTTTTATCTTTATTGTCCATTTACTCTACCTGTCCTCCCTTCCATTTGAACTTGGATTTGTTTATTCTCTAGTTGCCACCTGCTTGAAAAGAAGTCTTTCATTTCTCCATTCGTTTCCTCTACTTTTTTCGGTGGTTCTTTCGTATTAATTTCAACTGGTTTTACTGTTTCGATTGCATCATTTTTACTACGTTCTTTTTCTTTCAACGTCACAACAACAGATTGAATATCTTTCGCTGACTTTACTTCCGCTGTGCTTTCCGCTGCGACTATTTGTATTTCAGAGACTGACATACCATACTGTTTCTCAAACTCTTTTCCTACTTCTTTTTTCATTTTGGTAGCCATCTCTTCTAAACTATATGCACGTGTTAGAGCTTGTATTTCTTTTTTCTTCGAATCTATTGAATTTTTTACAGATCCTTCTGCTACGTACTTCTCTTCATTAAAATTTGCGATTACTTCATTTACATCTGTTTGCAATAGTTTAAAAAGGGGCGTTAAAATTAAAACAACTAATAATAGACTTACAACGAATTTAACGTACTTTTGCAAATTGGAATTTGGAAGAATAAGATGAAGCATTGTCGCTAAGAGTAAAAAAACGATAATATTTCTAATCCACTCTGTAACAAATTGCATACCCTTCACCTCCTACCGCATCATAAGTGTAATGTTCCCCGCAGCAATAATAATTGTGATACTTAAAAAGAACATAAACGATACGATAGCTAAGCAAGCAAATACATAAATAATGCTCCGTCCAATGATATCTAAACATTGAATAATTGCTCCGCCGCCAACTGGTTGCAATACTGCTGCTGCGAACTTATAAATAAATGCAATGCAAAAAATTTGAATCGCTGGAAAAGCGACAATTAAACATAGAATGACGAGTCCGATAATTCCGACTGTGTTTTTTAATAATCCCGACGCACTAATAACTGTATCCGCCGCCTCTGTAAACATTCTTCCTACTACGGGAATAAAGTTTCCTGTTACAAATTTAGCTGTTTTCACAGCGATTCCATCCGCAACAGCTGTCGCTGTTCCTTGTACAGATAATACGCCTAAAAAAATCGTTAAAAAAATACCGATAATCCCGACGCTAACGTTTTGCAGAAGCTTGGACAATTTCGTAACTTTATATTGATCACTCATCGTACTTACAATACTTAATATCGTTGCAAGTAATAAAAGTGGTAGAACGATATAATTCATCAAAAGCCCACTCGTATTCATTAAGAAGATGATAATCGGATGAAAAAACGATACGGATACAACGCCACCACCTGTCGCTATGAGTGCAAGCAAGATAGGTAATAACGCTAATATGAAATCTACCATTGTTTGTATCGTTTCTCTTGCATATGTCATAACGACATAAAAGCTATTTAAAGCGAAAATAATTAGTACCATATATACAACTGCATCGGCTATTTTGCTTACGCTACTCTTTGAAAATGCAGATTGCAGTGATTGCAACAATGCACTAAAAATTGTGAGCATAATGAGCGTTCCGAGTAGTTTCCCATTTGCAACAAGTTCGTGAAATAAGTACTTTAATAAACCTAGCATCCACTCTTTTATAGAGATTTCTTTTTCTCCCTTTACAAACTCCATAAAGCTACCTTTTTGACTCTCTGGTAAGTAACCTCCATATTTTGTAACAAGCCCGTCCCAAAATTGCTTCACATCTTCAATTCCGAGCTTATCCAATTGTTGATCAACGACGTTTGTCTCTACAGGAGAAGCTTGTACAACAACCGGTAAAGAAAAGAAAAGGAAGCAAGCAAATAGCAGCTTAGCTCCAAACCCCCTCAACATTCACTCCCCCTTATCCCGTCGGTAAAAATCCGAGAATAGTTTCAATTACAACCGTCAAAATAGGGATCGCCATAACGAGAATTAAAATCTTTCCAGCTAATTCAATTTTCGAAGCGATTGCCCCCTGCCCTGCATCCTTTGTAATTTGCGCTCCAAACTCAGCGATATAAGCAATCCCAATAATTTTTAGCAACGTTTCTACATATACGTTGCTAACTTTCGCTTCACTCGCTACTCTCTCAATCATTTGTAAAATAGCGTGAATTTGATCGATTAAAAGAAGGAACATTACGCTACCTACGAACACAATAAATAATGACGTAATGCTAGATTTATGCTGATTCAATACAGCCGCTAAAAACGTAGCAACGAGGCCTAATCCGACAATTTGTATAATTTCGATTCGAACCGCCCCCTTTACTGGAAGAGAAAGACACTTTTAATCTTGTCGAATAGTGTATTAATTAAAAATGCGACATGAAATAAAATAACGACAAAACCGACGAGGATAACCCAATTTGCAATATCCTCACGCTTTAATTCTTTTAGTACAGTATGAATGAAAGCTAAAACAATGCCGATTCCGGCGATTTGAAATATTAATCCAACATCAATGGACATCGCCTTTCTCCCCCCTATAGCAGTAAAATTACGATAAGTAGCCCCGCTAGTACTCCTAAGCTCTTAATCATCTTTTCATATTGCAGCTGTAATGCTTTCGCTTCTTCTTCTTCTCTCTCTAAATGTGTAATACATAACCGAATATGTTTTTGTTGTGATTCACGATCATGTTGTCCGAGCGTTTCACCAAATTGCTGCAAAATCTCATACTCAGTTTGTTGAAATGCTGTTAGCTTCCAATTTTCTTTCAAACTATCTATCCAAGCTTCTCTAACTGTTTGTTCTCCACTTTCTAGCCTGCTAGCGAAACTTTGAAATATCCAATTTAACGGCTTCGGCATTTGTTTCACTAATCGCTCAGCAGCTTCAGACAACGGTGTATGCCCATACATAATTTCTGCCTCTAATGATTGCAGTGCCGCTTTTAATAATCTAAGTTGCCTCGGTCTCTCACTGTATCTTTTGGCGTATGAAAACCCGAAAAAGGTGCTGACCGCAACGATTAACACTGCACCAAATATTTTCACCATACGCCCTCAGCCTTTCTATGAGGTAATACCGGTTTTCCATATTTATCTTTCACTTGCATAACTGTTCCTGGCCCTCTTGCTTTTGACAATTCCACAAACCTATCAAAAATGCCGAGCTCTAGCACTGCCTTTAATGATGGGCGTTTCACAACATCATCATAGGAAAATCCATGTGCACTTATAAAAAGCTGAACCCCTGCATGTACAGCCTCCATAATTGCTTCACTATCTTCTTTACGACCAATTTCATCCACAATTAATATATCTGGGCTCATAGAACGGATCATCATCATCATTCCTTCAGCTTTTGGACATGCATCTAACACATCTACTCGTGTGCCAAAGTCATATTGCGGGATACCTTTCACACAGCCAGCAATTTCTGACCGTTCATCAACAATCCCGACTTTACAAGAAGGAATTTTCGAAGTACTTACACCTTGACTCATGCAACGCGCTACATCTCTTAAAAGTGTTGTTTTTCCCGTTTGTGGCGGGCCAATTACCATCGTGTTTAACCATCGTGATTCATACAAATACGGTAAAAGTGGTTCAGCAATGCCTATTTTTTGACGAGCAATACGAATATTAAAAGAAGAGACATCTCGAATCATTTTCACTGTGCTTTTTTCTGTAATAACTTTTCCTGCTAAGCCTATTCTATGCCCACCTCGGAGTGTCACATACCCACGCTTTAATTCTTCTTCCATTGTATAAATTGAGAAGTGACTTAACTTATTCAATAAGTAAATAGCATCCTCTGCTGTAACGATATAGTCATAAAAAAACACTTCACCTTGAGCAATACACTCTAGCGGTCTTCCAATTCGAACACGGATTTCCTCTAGAGCATCGCAGCACTTACAACTTTCCACTAACTGCTTCATCGTTTTTGGTAAAACTTCTAATACTTCTTTCATCAGCTTCGCCCCACTATACTCGACTTACTTATTTCAACAACGCGATAAAAATGCAGCCAATTCCAAGCGCTAGAAAAAAGAGTTTCAAGAAAGAGATCTCACTTGCCACACTCGCTATGCCTATTGTCATTGTTAAAATTAATACGGTCGGTCCAACAAACGCCAACATACCATTTATAAACAATGCTTTCTTCGCATCATTCACATAAAGCATAAGCAAAGCGGCGAATATTTCCGCGCTACCTGAAAACAACCGAAGCAGCCCCATTACAAGCACAGATGTTTCCATTGCCGCTAGCCACTGTTTCATTCTCCCACCTTCTCCCATAACGGTTACTAGTGCGTGTGCTAAAAAAGAATATATTTGTACAACCATATGCAGAGGTTGTCTATTTCAGAATTAAAAACATAATTTTTATCTACCGCCTATAATAATTTGAATATTCTTAATAATAATGGTATTTTATGGTATATTTATTGAAAAGGAGGGAAAATGATGCAACGAGTTACTTTATTACCACTCGATTTCCGTTATGCAAATGCGATTTTCAAGCTATCAAGTGATCCACATGTAAAAAACACATTAGGAATAAAAGTAGAAACAATCGAAGACACGAAAGCATTCCTTCTTTTCGCCATAGAAGAAGAACGCCAAAAGAAGTCTTTATCGAGAGTGATTGTAAATGCAGAGCATGAAATAATTGGTCTCACCACACTTAAACATATTAATTACGAGAAGAAACAATCTCACATTGGCAGCTGGCTCGGCTATCCATACTGGGGAAAAGGATATAATGAGGCTGCAAAAAAAGAAATTTTTAAGATTGCTTTTTTAGACTTACAACTTTCCTATGTATTTGCTGGTGCTAAAACGAATAATATTCGCTCTTTAAAAGCACAAGATAAACTACCTTATATTTCATTGCATGTGGAAAACAAATTTCCAGACGAACACGCTGCACTAGAGAAAGAAGTAAGGTCACCTTGCTCTCTGCACGTCGTGTCACGTGAAAAATTTTTAAACTGGTTGGAATTACAGAATGAGGAGGAAAAATATGAAGAGATTAAAAATTAGTTTAACAGTCGTAGTAGAAGTAACTCTTATTTATCTTTTTTCATCATTGGTCGGCTGGTCATTCATGGAAGCCTTTTTCCTTGGTAGTTTAGCGATATTCGGGGCAATTTGGCTCGTTGCTTTAAATATAAGCCAAAATAACAACATTGATCACACTATATATAAAACAGGTACAGTAAAACCTTTTCAAATGACATGGGGTCCTTACACAACAGGTGCTGCTAGTCTTACAGCTTTCAGTTTTATAATAACTACTATTTATTATTTGCCCTATTTTCTATAAAAAAAGCACTCGTGATAATCACGAGTGCTTTTCTACTATGCACGAGAAACGTATTTACCTTCACCAGTGTTGATGATAAGTGTTTCACCTTCGTTAATGAAGATTGGTACTTGTACAACAAGGCCAGTTTCTAATGTAGCTGGTTTTGTTACGTTAGAAGCAGTATCACCTTTAATACCTGGCTCTGTTTCTGTAACTTGTAATTCAACTGTGTTTGGAAGTTCAACACCAAGTACTTCGCCTTGGTAAGTCATAATAGATACTTCCATGTTTTCTTTTAGGAATTTAAGCTCGCGCTCGATTTGTTTTTCACCAAGTTCGATTTGCTCATAAGTTCCGTTATCCATAAATACGTGAGACTCACCGCTTGCGTATAAGTATTGCATACGACGGTTTTCGATGTGTGCTTTTTCCACTTTCTCACCAGCACGGAATGTTTTCTCTTGAACAGAACCTGTGCGAAGGTTACGTAGTTTAGAACGAACGAATGCAGCACCTTTACCTGGCTTCACGTGCTGGAAATCAAGTACTTGCCATAGGCCATTATCCACTGCAATTGTTAAACCTGTACGAAAATCGTTTACTGAAATCATGTAAAAAAATCCTCCTGTGTATTACAAAATAATAAGTTCTTTTGGTGATTTCGTAATTACTTCATTACCTTCACTTGTCACAATGATATCATCTTCAATACGTACGCCGCCAATACCTGGAATATAAATACCTGGCTCTACTGTTACAGCCATACCTGGTTCAAGTACTGTATCAGAACGGAATGCTAAACCTGGTGCTTCATGGATTTCAAGACCGATTCCATGACCAGTAGAATGTCCGAAGTATTCACCGTATCCTTTTTCCGTTATGTAATCACGCGTTAACGCATCCGCTTCACGGCCAGTTAAACCAGCTTTAATACCGTTCACACCACGTAATTGTGCTTCTAAAACGATATTATAAATTTCTTTCAATTTATCAGATGGTTCACCAACTGCAATCGTACGAGTAATATCAGAGCAATATCCTTTGTAATAAGCGCCGAAGTCTAATGTAACGAAATCTCCTGTTTCTATCACTTTTTCAGATGCCACGCCGTGCGGTAATGCCGAACGAAGACCTGAAGCAACGATAATATCAAACGAAGAAGATGTTGCTCCTTGTTTTCTCATGAAAAATTCAAGTTCATTTGACACTTCAATTTCAGATACTCCCGGGCGAATGAATGATAGAATATGTTCAAAGGCAGCATCTGCAATCTGTGCAGCTTCCTTTAATATCTTAATCTCTGAATCAGTCTTTATCAAGCGTAACTTTTCTACAAGCCCAGAAGTTGGGATAAATTCAGCATCGATCGCTTCTTTATGAGCTGAATAAGAACTATATGTAAGAGTATCTTGCTCAAAGCCAAGCTTTTGAATTCCTAATTCTTTCACTTGCTTTGCAACTTCATCGATAATTAATCCCGCATGCTGTACAATCTCGTATCCAACCGCTTGTTTAGTAGCTTGCTCTACGTAACGGAAATCTGTAATAAATTGAGCGCGGTTTTTCGAAATGAGTACAACACCAGCTGTTCCTGTGAAGTTAGCCATATATCTACGACTATGTTCATTTGTTAACAAAATACCGTCAATACCAGCCTCATCAAATGCACTTCTTAATCTTTCGATTTTCTCCATTACTTTATGCCTCCCTCAATTTCTCCATTAATGCAAATAACGCTAACTTATAGCCATAAAAACCAAATCCAACAATTTGTCCCGCACAAACAGCTGCCGTCACAGATTCGTGACGGAACGACTCACGCTGATGAATGTTAGAAATATGTACTTCAATAACAGGAATCGAAATGCTCGCAATTGCATCTCGAATCGCATAGCTATAATGCGTAAATGCTCCAGGATTTAAAATGATCCCTTCATATATATCTTCCGCCTCATGAATACGATCGATAATCGCACCTTCATGATTCGATTGGAAACATTCTAACTCCACTCCCATTGTTTCTGCTTCTTGCTTCATATCTGCTTCAAGTGTCGCTAGCGTGCCCTTTCCATATACATTTACCTCTCTGACACCGAGGCGATTTAGGTTAGGACCGTTTACGAGGAGTACCTTTTTCATATGCTTAAAACTCCTTAATATTAAATGTCTATATAACATTTTAACATAGGAGTTACTTGTTTGAATAGTTTGTCTTCTCTTCCCCTTTTCGCTCGGCCTTATTGGTATTTACTGCGTAAGAAACAGAGTATGCTATAAATACACCATACAATATAAAAATGCATATCGTCGTCACAATTGTTTCTTTCGGTAAATGGAGTGCACTTTTAATAGCAGGCGCTATTAACCCCACTCCGAAAAATAGTAACGCCCACCAAAATAGACCATAAATCATCCCTGGAAGAACTCCTTCAAACTTTCCCAAAAACGCTTTATACAAAAAGGCAATTAAAATCGAAAGTAGTCCCATACAAACAATTCCTGACACATTTCCCCATACCCCTTCTTTCCAGCTTCCAAAGGCAAATGGTAAAAGTAAATAGTTCGGCCCCGCTTCTGTAAATGAAAATATATGAAGGAAATACCATATCCCTCCCCAAAACAGTCCACCAAATAAACCAATTTGTACAAAATCCCTTGTTCCTAATTGTTCTTGACTCACATCGACACCTCCGCTCAATAGTATGCCCGAAACTATTTTGAACCATGTTTAAATACTGCGAAATTTGTCTATAAAAAGAATAAGAAATGTCCGACTCTCGTAACATTTTTCCTTGTCATATACTTGTATTTGTCGATAAAATAAAGGAAACTCGGTGATTGTCTTATTTCAAAATGACAGAACCCAGTATGACAATTGCCTCTTTTTCTACATAAGAGAGAAACAAATACAGGTTGGTGTTAACATGGCAGAAGAGTCAAAACAAATATATGGCGGGCAAGCAGTCATAGAAGGAGTTATGTTTGGCGGTAGAGAATATACTGTTACAGCGGTTCGTCGCAAAGATAAATCGATTGAATTTTATCGATTACCACGCGTTCGTAATAAAGCATTATCTATCCTAAAAAAAATTCCATTTTTACGAGGGATTGCCGCTATTGTGGATGCAAGCGCGAACGGGGCAAAACATTTAAACTTTGCTTCAGAACGATTTGATGTTCACCCAGAAGAAGATGAACAAATTGCAAATAAAAAAGAAGAACAATCGAAGTTAACGATGGTATTAGGAGTTGCAGCAGTTGGCGTTTTATCTTTCATATTCGGTAAAGTCATTTTCACAGCAGTTCCTGCATTACTAGCTGAATTAACGAGACCGATTTTCCCATCTCATACAGGGCAAATCATTGTCGAAAGTGTCATTAAGCTCATGCTATTATTGAGCTATATATACTTTATTTCTTTAACGCCACTCATTAAGCGGGTCTTTCAGTACCACGGTGCGGAGCATAAAGTAATTAATGCCTATGAGAATAATCTTTCATTGACTGTAGAAAATGTTCAAAAACAAACTCGCCTTCATTATCGTTGTGGCAGTAGCTTCATTATATTTACAGTCATTATTGGAATGTTTGTTTATTTCCTTGTCCCTACAGATCCACTTTGGGCCAGAGTGTTAAACCGAATTTTATTAATTCCAGTCGTGCTCGGTATTTCTTTTGAAGTGTTACAATTTACGAATCGATTACGCGATATTCCAGTATTACGCATACTTGGATATCCCGGATTATGGCTACAACTATTAACAACGAAAGAACCAACAGATGATCAAGTGGAAGTAGCTATTGCATCGTTTGAAGAATTATTACGTTTAGAAAACAAACAATAATTATTTAAAAATGGTGTTCAACTCCTTTCCTCATCGTTAATATACTAATTTTAATATATGTTTTTAGGAGGTGTTCCTTATGAACGGTCGTTCGTTTACTTTCGCTATATTTGTGCTTATTATCGGATTAGCAATATTCGGCCTTGTTTCATCTGTCATTACAAACCCAATGGGAGTGTTAAGAAATATTGGTATCATGTTGGCTGTCGTTGGTATCTTTTATCTACTCTACAAAATGTTTACAAACTCTAGCGGTTCAGCAAATTCGCAAAGCTCATATAAGCGTGCTGCAAAACAATCGAGCCGCAAACATGGGAAACAAAATGTAGCACCCCTAAGCAATTCTTTCTTTAAATCAAACGCTTCTAATGACAAAGGGAAAAAAGGCACTCCTTCCACTTTGAAGCGAAAAAGAAAACAATCTCATTTAACTGTCATTGAAGGTAAAAAAAACAAAAAGAAAGACCGTGCTTCCTTTTAGGAAATACGGTCTTTCTTTATATTTTGCAGTACTTCTTTCAAACTTTTATCTTTCATACTTTCAATTCGAAGGTGATGATTTTCAAATGGTAAATTACGTGTCACATCATTAGGTACAACAACGCACGTTAATCCCGCTGCAATCGCTGCTTTTAATCCGTTTAACGAGTCTTCAAATACAACTGCTTCAGACGAATCTACCCCTAAATCTTCTATTGCTACTCGGTAAAGTGCTGGATCTGGTTTTACCTTTTCAACATCTTCTCTCGTTTTGATAACTTCAAAATAATCTCGAATTTGTAGCTCTTCCAAAAAAGGAACCACCCATTCTCTAGATGAACTAGAAGCTAACGCAATTTTTAATCCCATTTCTTTCGCTTCTTCTAGGTATTCTTTTACCCCGTCACGAGCTTCTGGTGTTTTCATTTTTTCTTTATGTAAAATTTTCACTTTTTCTTTTAATGCATGCTTGTTAAACTTCTCTTTTAATTGCTCATTTAAATATGCATACAGTACATCATCTGTCGTTCCAATACACTTTGTAAATTCCTCTAAAGGTAAATCTCCACCGTACTCACGAACGGCGTCTCTGAAAGAGTGAAACCATATTGTTTCTGTGTCCACAATTAATCCATCAAAATCAAAAATAATTGCTTTCATAATTCTCCCATCCTTTTCGATTGAAATAAAAAAGGAAACGACATACGTTCCCCTTAATTACTTTTCTCTTCATTTGCCTTTTGAACACCACGAAGGGTTTCCACTCGAACCTCATCTTGTTCAAAGTATTGCACTAAATCACCAATGCGGTCAATTGCTTCCCAGCTTAAATGATGTTCAATTCCTTCTACATCATTGTAAATCTTACTTTCATCCACACCGATAATACGCATAAATTGCTCTAACAATTCATGACGATATACGAGACGTTCTCCAATTTTTTTACCTTTTGATGTTAATACAAGCCCTCTATATTTTTCATAAATTAGATATTCATCTTTGTCTAATTTTTGCACCATTTTTGTTACAGAGGATGGATGTACACTAAGCGCTTCAGCAATATCAGATACGCGGGCATAACCCTTTTCATCAATCAACAAATAAATTTGTTCAATATAATCTTCCATACTAGGGGTAGGCATCGGTTTCCTCCATCCAATTTCATTTTGCTCATTCCGTACGAAGCAATCAATAAAATGATACACCAGAAAGAATAACGTGACAAGTTGAAAACAAGCCTAAATATATAAAACAAAAAAGAATCTGTATTTGTATACAGACTCCTCTTAAGTAAAGTATTGTATTTCTGCATCAGGAAAAAACTCATGTATATAACCTCTTATCGTTTCTTCTAATACTTCCGCATCATCTTTTTTATATACGTATTTCCCGATTCCATATCGTCCCCATTTATATTTACGCTTCTCTTCATCCATTTCAAGTTTCGTACTCGGATAACGCTCCTGAATGACCTTTTTTGCTGGTTTTGTAAAGCGATGTTGAATTAATTCAAACGTTAAATTCGGTATGGACAAATCTTTTAGTGCATTGTACAGTCGTTCAAATAATTCACGGTATCCTTCTTCCCATCCTTCATGCATATAAAGTGGCGCAACTATAAAACCAAGTGGATAATCAGCGCCTGCTACTTTACGTGCTGCTTCAATACGCTCTTCAAAGGGTGACGTCCCCGGCTCAAAATTTTTAATTACATACCGTGAATTAATACTAAACCTGAAACGAGTTTTCCCGTTATGTTTTGCATCTAACAAATGATCAACGTGCGAATATTTCGTAACGAAACGTAAACGTCCATGCTCACTTTCTCCAATGAATTCGATCGCGCGCTTTAATGCATGTGTTAAATGATCGATCCCAACGATATCTGATGTACAAGCAGCTTCAAACCTTGTTATTTCAGGTGCTCTTTCATCCATATATTGCTGTGCTTTCTCAAATATTTCTTCAAGATTCACATACACGCGAACGTAAGGCTTACTCCCAAGTGTCGTTTGCAAATAACAATAATGACAATGCCCCATACACCCTGTTGCGAGCGGGATTGCATATTCAGCTGACGGTTTTGACGTATCGAACTTTAATGTCTTCCTTACCCCAACAACAAGCGTTGCCTTTGCATTACGGTACTTTTGCAAATCATTTTCACCTGGTAAATTTCTAATTTGATTATGGGATGTCGTTTCACGAATTTCTAATCCCATCTTCGTAAATTTCTCATACAACTCTTTTCCAAGTGGATATTCAAGTGCCTTCGGTTCAAAGTAAACGATTTTTGGCATAAATGGTTTCATACGCTTCCCTCCTCTCGTTAGTATGGGAAACGCTGAAAATTTAACACGCATTAAAGTTTTCCACGTTTTAACAGCCCTTCAAAAGGCTGTTTTTCTTCTGTCTAATTTTACAAATTGAAAAATTTCATAAAGAAAATAAGAAAAATGCAAAATAATTAAAGTTAATTGTTGACGTGATGCTTTTATTATCGGTATCATAAATCTTCGTGAGCAATTATTTTTCGTTATACGATTTTTTTATTATTACTGAATTTTTGAGAGGAGAAATTAGATGTCAGTTAAGAAGAAAACGCAAGTACGCACCGGCAAAATGGTACGTGAACTAATGTTAGCAGACGAAGATGTAAATGCTTCGCTAATTATGGTATATAGTGAAAACGGTGTAAACGCAGAAATTAAAATCGAGGGCTTAACGCCGAAATGTAACGAAGAATTATTTTTGAGCGGAAACGTGGATTGGAACAAGAGTGTTATTTATAAAATTGTTGATTTCACTGGAAACGCTGAAGTTGGTAAAGTTACATTAACAGCGATGAACAAAAATAATGTTTCTCTAGAAATAGAACGCGTTATGTGGAGTAAAGAAAATAAAGAGGCTGCTGAACAAGAAGAAACAGTTGTAGAAGCTACTCCGAAAAAAGAAGTAATTGTAGAAGCTCCAAAAGCAGTTACACCTGCTCCAAAGCCTGTTACACGTGTGGAAACACCTGCTATAGCACCAACACCTAAGCCTACTCCGGCACCGAAGCCAGTAAGTGTAGAAGCAGCTGTGGAATTATCTACTCCAGCACCTGTGAAACGAGAAGTACCAACTCCAGTTACAAAGCAAGAGACAACGCCGGTCGCGCCTGCAAAACCGAAGCAACCTGCTTTGACTGAAACAAATTCAAAACTACAAGAAAATTATGTGAAACTCGTGAAAAAGACAATTGAAGTTTGTCAAGATTACGAGCTTGGCATCGACATAGATGATTCTATTGAAAGCTTAAAAGAAGAACTACAAAGCCAAGGTATTAGCGTTACATTTGACAAAGAAATTATGGACGTTGTCAATCGCCTTCGTTCTTTACAAGATAAAGGAATCAAAGTAGAAAAAGTACTTAATTTACTATAAAAAAATAAGAGGCGGCAATTGCCACCTCTTATTTTTTATAATTCCATTCTTTACTTTCATACTTTTCTTTTGCCAATGTTTGCACTTCACGTAATTGTTCTTCTGTTAATTCATACGGAACAAGCTCTACATCTAATCCTTTTTCAAACCCAACCTCAAACGCTTTAATTAACTGCTCGATTGTAAACGTACGGTCTGTTAATTCATTAATTGCTACCGCTTTAGAAGAGAACATACTCTTCATACGTTCTTTTACACGTTCATTCGGGAATAAAAACAGATCATATAACTCATCTAAATCTATTTCTAACGGAATCGACCCGTGCTGTAAAATAACACCTTTTTGACGTGTTTGCGCACTACCTGCGATTTTTCTTCCTTCTACTACAATTTCATACCAAGACGGCGCATCAAAACATACGCCTGAGCGTGGATTTTTTAAATTTTCACGATCTGCTTCTGTTTTTGGAACTGCATAATAAGCTTCTAACCCTAATGCTTTAAAACCATCTAGTAAACCTTGCGAAATAACACGATACGCTTCTGTAACTGTTTTTGGCATATTCGGATGATCTTCAGACACAATAACACTGTACGTTAATTCTTTATCATGTAGTACACCCCTACCGCCTGTTTGACGACGAACGAATCCATATTTCTTTTCGTTAACTACATCCATATTAATATCTTTTTCAACACGTTGGAAATACCCGACTGTTAATGTTGGTACTTCCCATTCGTAAAAACGAATGGTTGGTGACATTTTCTTTTCACTTTGCCAATTTAATAAACATTCATCTAACGCCATATTAAATGCCGGTGAACATTGACCAGAGTTAATATAACACCATTTTTCTTTTCCCATCCTGCACCTCATATAACCAATTATTTTTCACATTCTCTAGTCTACCAAATTCGACAAAATTTGTGAAAGAATACGAAATTTCTTCTTATATACAAATGAATCTGTTGCATAAATACATACGGGCATTATAATATTGAAAGTAGGATAAGAAAAAAGGGAGCGATAGAATCGTGTCAACAACTTGGATTATTTTATTAGCCGTAATCGTAGCGTTCATCGGTTACACTGTATGGATGTATTTCTATCAGAAAAAATTAATTACAACACTTTCAGAAGAAGAGTTTCGCGCTGGCTACCGTAAAGCACAGCTTATCGATATTCGCGAAGCAGACGAATATACTGCAGGGCATATTTTAGGCGCACGTAACATTCCATTATCACAAATTCGCCTTCGTCATAAAGAACTTCGTAAAGATCAACCAGTTTACTTATACTGTCAAAGCGGATTCCGTACTGGTCGTGCGGCTCAATACTTAAAGAAACAAGGCTACAAAGATTTCTACCAATTACAAGGTGGATTCAAAACGTGGACTGGAAAAATTAAAAAGAAATAATAACATACAAAAACTAGCTGAATAATTCAGCTAGTTTTTTCATTTGAAAACTTTCCACGTTATTCTCACACATTTTGACAAAACTTCTTTTATAAACGCAAAAAAGACCCCTATCATTCTCACGCCCAAATAAAAAGGTTACGCGAATAACAGAAGTCATATTTATAACATAGTTTGTGAAAAGCTTTTCAGGTCAAGATTTTTTCATTCTTATTATTTTCCCTTTATAATAAGGAGAGAGGTGATACATATGGCCAATATAAAACAAATTGCAAAAACCGCTGGTGTATCCATATCAACTGTTTCTCGTGTCCTGAATAATCACCCTTACGTAAAAGAAGAAAAACGTAAGCGTGTTCTAGATGCTGTTGAAGAATTGAACTATGCCAAAAATATAAATGCTATTCATTTAATAAAGGGAAAAACATATACGATCGGCGTTATGCTCCCTTTCATTAACCTTCCATACTTCAGTACCATTATTGAAGGAATCGGAAACGAAGCGTTAGCTGCTGGCTATCACATTAATTTATGTCAAACGAATTACGATAGTATTGAAGAAATTCGTGTTCTTGAAATGATGAAAATGAAACAATTCGACGGGATGATTATTTGCTCTCGAACGAGTTCATGGGAACAAATTGAACCTTTCGCAAAATTTGCTCCTATTATTTCATGCGAAAAAATGAAGCACCCCCTCATTTCATCTGTCTACGTAGATCATTATGAAGGCTTCCGTCTCGGCACCGCCTATTTACTCAATAAAGGCCATGAAAAAATCGGGATTTGTTTAGCAAGAAAAACAAGTGTAAATTCTATGGAACGTGAAAAAGCGTTTGCTGATACACTTCGTAACGAAGGCAAAACGTTACATCCCGAATGGATTTTTCATCAATGCTATACAATGCAAGACGGTGCACAAATACTCCATCGTATTGTAAACATGAAAAATCGTCCAACCGCTATTTTTACAGCTAACGATCAAGTTGCAGCTGGTTTATTAACAGAGGCTCGAAAGCAAGGTCTTCGAGTACCCGAAGATCTTGCTATCCTCGGATTTGATAATCATGAAATTTCAAAGGCGTTAGAAATTTCAACAATTGAACATCCCGGTCTCGAAATGGGCTCACATGCGTTTTCTTTATTCCATAAACAAATCCAAAGCGAGCAAATTATCGGGAACGCAAAAGAGCTTTCATTCCATTTAATTGAACGAGATACTGTCTAATAAGAGCGTTATCTATAGCGCTCTTTTTCAGTTCTTCACCTATTGACTTTGTATTTTTACTCGCATATAATGAACCTAACGAACGGTAGGTAGGGGATGAAAATGACAGCAAACCGCATTAAAGCTGTAGCACTTTCTCATTTCGCACGCTACGGCTATGAAGGAACTTCATTAGCAAATATTGCTCAAGAAGTCGGGATTAAAAAACCATCAATTTACGCACACTTTAAAGGAAAAGAAGAGCTATATTTTATATGCTTAGAATCCGCTCTTCAAAAAGATTTACAAAGCTTCACAGGCGATATCGAAAAGTTTTCCAATTCGTCTACTGAAGAATTGCTCTTACAGCTACTAAAGGGCTATGCAAAACGATTTGGTGAAAGTGAAGAATCAATGTTTTGGTTACGAACTTCTTATTTTCCGCCTGATGCATTTCGCGAACAAATTATTAATAAAGCAAATGTACACATTGAAAACGTCGGAAAACTTTTATTCCCTGTATTTAAAAGAGCAAGCGAACGAGATGAGTTGCATAACATTGAAGTAAAAGACGCCTTAGAGGCTTTTCTATGCTTACTTGACGGTCTTATGGTTGAACTACTATACGCAGGTTTAAATCGTTTTGAGACACGTTTAGACGCTTCTTGGAAAGTATTTTGGCGTGGACTTTCAAACTGACGGATTGCTCCTTCGCAATGCGTCGTTTTTAAGCCCTTTACCTAACGACTGGTAGGAAGGAGAGATGACATATGGCATGGATTTATGTAATCTTAGCTGGTATTATTGAAATCTTTTGGGTAATTGGATTAAAACACGCGGAGGCTCCACTTGAATGGGCTGGTGTTGCGTTATTAATTACAGTTAGTTTCGTCTTATTATTTAGAGCTTATAAAGATTTACCTGTTGGTACTGTATACGCAGTCTTCACTGGAATTGGAGCTGGTGGAATCGTTCTTACAGAAATTTTCGTTTTCGGAGAGCCATTCTCTATCGTAAAAGTATTATTAATTGGTTTAATCTTCTTTGGCGTAATTGGTTTAAAGCGAGTAACAGAAGAAAAAGAAGCGAAGGAGGCCGCATAAAATGGCTTGGGTATTTTTAATTCTAGCTGGTATTTGTGAAATTATTGGTGTACTCTTTATGAAAGTAGCCACTGAAAAGAAAGGCTGGGCACCAAAAGTTATTTTAATCGCTAACTTCGGCGTAAGCTTCTTCTTCTTATCCCTTGCGATGAACACATTACCGATGGGAACTGCTTACGCGATTTGGACTGGAATCGGAACTGCCGGAAGTGCACTTCTAGGCATCCTTATTTTCCGCGAATCAGCGGATTGGCGTCGTCTTGCTTTCTTAAGCTGCATTCTATGCGGCGCTGTTGGCTTAAAACTATTGAGCTAACGTGAGGTGAATGTCATGTGGAAAGAAAAAGGGAAGCAACTGTTAGCATGGATCACGCTTAGTATCGTCATTCTATTACAAATCAGTTTTCACATAATAGAATGGTTGTTTCATAAAATAGTATCCATTCTCACATTCCTTCCTAACTTGACACTTGAAATGATATCAATCGTTTGGTCCATTATTGCCTCCATTTCAATCGTCATTATATGGAGTATCGCCAAGCTGTGGAATAAGTTATTTAAAAAGGACAGTACTTCTGAAAAAGAGTAACTGTCCTTTTTTATATTCCTTCAGACTTTCTGTAGAAGTTTGATGTGATAAGACAAAGAAGACCAACTATGACAATACTTATACCAATCCCTTTATGCAAATTAGGAAATGGTGATGGGATATCTGAATAGAAATTTGCTAATATGAGACCGACTGAAAACAAAAGTACTCCTATTCTATATAACCATTTTCTTTTGTTCATCATTCTCCCCTCCTAAAATTTTTCATACACTCCTTTCTTTTGGACATACTACCTAAAAAAGGAGTGAATAATATGCAAAATTCCGTACATAAGCAGATCCTATTTTTATTTTTCCTCTTTCTTATTCTCGTTATCGTTTTCAGCTTTATATTACATACTCCAAAAGATGTTGTACCGAGTAATCTTTCTGTTTATAAACTTTTACTTTCCTATTGTCGTTATTGAATAAGGTGCCTTATATAGGGCACCTTTTAAAATTCTCTTTTTTCATATAGCTTTACCGAAGCAAGTACAGATAAAAGCAACATACAAATAGAACAACTTAACAATACTCCATTATGTAAATGAATTTGTTCTATATTAACTTGAAAGAACATTTCTATAATAACAATCGGTGCCATTAGTATAAAAAGCGTAATAAAAATAGATTTTTTATATCCTAGCCAAAACGATATCGGTAAGACAAGACTTAAATATATAAAAACAAAGCCAGTAATCGTAACTAATGTTGTCGTTATAAATTCAAAAGTTCCACCTTCAAACTGATTGATTACTAAAGGACTAGACACTATCATACTTATAATAAAAACAATAAATGCCATTATGTATTTTGCTACTACAATTTCTTTTTTTGCTAGCGGTAAACTATTTAACATTACTTCACCATCATATTTTTTATCATCATTAAATGTTTTTAAAATTGCTATAACTGGAATTATAGCTGACATAATTACGTAAAAGCTTTTAACATCTGTTAATGTCATATACAAGAAAAGAGGGTATATTAAGTACCATATTAAATGCTTCCATTGCATGATAAAATCCTTTATTATGAGTTGCCTCACGATTACTCCTCCCCTCATAAATCACGCTCATTATATAAGCTAACTGAAAGCAACATGGACATGATATACAAAAGAATGAGTCCTGCTATAAAACAAATATTTACGACTAGACTCGTGTTCCAAGCATTTTCTACATCTAACCAGACGTTACTTACAATCAGTCCACTTAAATACCCCAACGCAAGTCCAGCGAACGGAGCAATTTGTTTTGCACTGTTATATCCTACTGAAAATTCAATCGGAAGTACAATTATGCTACAAACAACCCCACCTGTTATACCACCGAGAATTTCTCCCCACAGCATAAATCCAGTCATATGCTCATTTTGTAGCTGTATGAAACCAACCACTAGGGAGAAACATCCACCTAGAGCAACTAAAATACTTACAAATATGTATTTCCCTATGACAAGATCTTTACGGTCAAACGGTAAACTATTTACTATCAGTTCACTTTTATTTTTCCCCTCATAACTCATTGACAGTATCATGCCAAGAGCAGGTACAAACATACTAAATGTCATCAAAAAACTATCACTACTAAAATCAACAATGAGCAGGAACAAAAAACATATAAGATAAACAAACCCTAACTTTCTTTGCATCATCATATCTTTTAAAACTAATTGCTTGATCATGTTTTGCACCTCCTAATATGAAAATGTCCCATCTATAACTCTGCCTCCTGAAACATTTTCATTGAGAGGAACATTGATATGAATATACTCACTAATACTCCAATACCAAGAACACCCATTGCTTGTGTAGCCTCTTGAGAGTGAAGTACTTTTAACATAATTGTTTTATCACCAAAAATATTGCACATAAGACCAATCATACCTATTAAAGGAAACAGCATAATCAAATTCAAGACTGTAATAACTTTATATCCCCCAATGTAATTAGTCGGTATCGTTACTACACAATAAATCAAAGTTGCTACTATCGCTGAAAACACTGCATATCCAGGCATGACTATATCCCTGTCCAATAAAATATTTCCTAATATTACGACTATAAAAGTTACACTTAAACCAGCCATAATAAATAATGTGCTTGAAATATATTTAGCTATAATTATCTCTTTTCTCGTTATAGGTAAACTCACTAATACTTTTTCCGCTTTACTTTTCTCGTCATAATAAAAAGAAATATATATAATCGTACTACATGTTATAAATAATCCTATTGCAATCCCCATTGGTTCGACGGAATTCTTAAAAATAGATAAAATAGGGATTAAAAAATAAAAAGGAAACATCTTCTTCTGTAAAAAAAACTCCTTCAAAATCAACTGTTGCATATGAATTCTCCTCTCTATAAATCACGCGTTTCATAAATTTTAATTGTAAGAAGCATAGAAACGATATAGACACTAGCTAATATAATTCCTCCAATTATAAATACACCAATATGCAGCGGATTCATAATCCACTCAATGAATGAAGGTGCTGTTTCATCCAATCCATCTCCTATGAATATCCAAGCAATTCCACCAACTACCATTGATGCTCCTGACACTATACTCCGTGCTATCTGTGACCTTGTAACATAATAACTAGGAAGGAATATTACAACAAAAAATATGGCGTAAACAGCTCCATTTATTACTTCATACCATGAAATCTCAATATATAGATTAAGGTGGTATGTACCGATATCCGCAATAAAAGTAATACCTCTTATAAGAAAAACAATCAACATAGTAGAAATCATGCCCCCTACAATGAATATTGCACAGGAAATATATCTAGCAATTATGATATCCTTTCTACTTAGCGGTAAACTATTCATCATAATGTCACTTGTATTCCGTTCATCTATTATGATTAATATAATAACTGAGGAAAGAGTTATAAATAAACAACTCATAGGAAACAGCATTCCCTCACCGGGTTCAAATAAAAAGAATATAAAGGGTATAATAAAGTATACGAACCATATCCCCCGAAAAAAGATCAAATCCTTATATACGAGCTGACGCATAGGCACTTCTCCCTTTCGCAGTGTAAACGATAATATCATCTAATGTAGGCTTTTCTAGTACAACCTTATTTCCAAACCAGTCAATAATTGCTTGTTTATCCTTCGCTAAACCTTCAAAACCAAATTTATTTTTTCGTAATCCAACAAATAGCTCTTTTCCTTCTCGGTCTAATAAATCGTTACTTCCTTTTACGATTACGTAGTTCTCCATTAATTCATCTTTCTCACCAGTAAATATAATTTCGCCATCGTTGATAAACGTAATATAATCTGCGATGCGCTCTAAGTCTGTTGTAATGTGCGTTGAGAATAATACGGATACTTCTTCTTCCATTACAATTTCTTGCAGCATATCAAGTAATTCACTTCGAACAACTGGATCTAATCCTGCTGTTGGTTCATCCATGATGATAAATTCTGCGTGGTGCGAGAGCGCGATGGCAATCGCAAATTTCATTTTCATTCCTTTTGATAATTCTTTAATTTTTTTATACTTCGGAACTTGCAATCTATGCATATACGATTGATACTGCTCTTCGTCCCACTTTTTATATAACGGTGCAATAATACGCTTCATTTGCTCACACGTTAAATCTTCGTAATAATGATTTTCATCATATACAAAGCCGATATTTTGCTTTATTTCCTTTTCGGCTTTCTTGTTGTCCTTGCCAAAAATTTTTATATCGCCACTATCTTTTCTAATTAAATTCATAATCATTTTGATCGTCGTACTTTTCCCGGCCCCGTTCGGTCCGACAAATCCCATAATATATCCGCGTGGTAATGTAAAACTTATATTTTTTACTGCAAAATCTTCATAACTTTTACATACGTTTTTTAACTCTAACATCTCTTATTCCCCCTCATATAAACACGCAATCATCTGCTGTAATTCTTCAAGTGAAAGCTGTAACGCTTTACTTTCATTTACAATCTCTTCCGCTTTGCTTTCCAATAGACGAAGCCTTTGTTCTTTTAATAGTTCATTATTTTTACGTGAAACATAAGTCCCCTTCCCAGCAACAGTTTCTATATATCCTTCTTTCTCAAGCTCCTCGTACGCACGCTTCGTAGTAATTACACTAATCTGTAATTCCTTTGCTAAGCTACGAATAGACGGTAATTGGTCTCCACCCTTTAAACCACCATTTAAAATAAGCTGGCTTAATTGTTTTCTTATCTGTACATAAATAGGGTCTTGGGAAGAATTCGAAATAATAATATTCATGTTTTCCTCCAGTGTGTATATACTGTATATACCTTATATATACAGTATATACACATCATCCTATTTTTGGCAAGAAAAAAAGACCAACATTTTCCTGTTGGTCTTTCGTATATGTATCACTTTTCAAAGCGATCTAACATCTCATCTCTCATTCCGAAACTCACTACCGCAATTCCTACATACATAAACAGAAGGAACGCCGGATGAACTGTGTTGTACCAAGTGCTATCAACAATTAAATAAATCGTTAATGCCACAACAAGAACAAACGCTAAGATAAACATATAAAAGTGTCTTGTACTACCCATGATAAACTCCTCTCTTCTCACTTCACCATTCAACAGTATATTTTATCGAATAATTCGATATGACTCAAGGTTAACTTTCTGTTATGTAATCAAGTTCCACCTTTACAATGTCCTCACATGCTATTGAAATGATCGTTCCTTGCTTATCAATTGCCGTCACTTCTCTATTATCCATTACACGATGCGCTACTCTTTCTAACACTTTTCCTTGGTCTCGATAGCAAAATTCTTTTACATCTTTAATTGTTTCTCCATTTTCTAAATGGTATACCATTCTATAACATCGATATCCCACACTTTCACCCCCGTCTTGCTCGTTTTTTCACATATACATAAAAATGAGTAATTTTTGCCTCATCACATCTTCTTAATTTCAATAAAATTCTAACAAAAATAAATACTTTTATCAAACTGACTTTTTCAACAAAATCACCTATAAAACTGCCTCTTTACACCATTATGAAACAAAAAATATAAATTTTTAACATTTTCTTCACCACTTCTGCATAAAGTGAAACTTTAATCAGTGGGTGTTTTTGTTCATCTCTACTGATTACCAGGCCACAAATTGCGGAACAAATTCTCCATACAAAAAAAAGAACTCGCATATAGCGAGTTCTTCCTTTGTTATTCTAATCAAACTTGTACAGGAGCTGGCTTTTCATAACGTAAAACTGGTTTACGTGCAGCCATCGTTTCGTCTAAACGTTTAATGACTGTTGTATGAGGTGCTTCTTGTACAACTTCTGGATTTTCTTCTACTTCTTTAGCGATTTGAATCATCTTATCAATGAAACCGTCTAATGTTTCTTTTGATTCTGTTTCCGTCGGCTCAATCATAATACATTCTTCCACATTTAATGGGAAGTAAATTGTCGGTGGATGGTAACCGAAATCAAGCAGGCGTTTTGCGATATCTAATGTACGTACACCAAGTTTCTTTTGACGACGACCTGATAATACAAACTCATGCTTACAATGTCTATCGAACGGAAGATCATAGAATGGTGCTAATCTTCTCATCATATAGTTCGCATTTAATACCGCATACTCCGTTACTGCACGTAATCCATCTGGACCCATAGAACGAATGTATGTGTATGCACGAACGTTAATTCCGAAGTTACCGTAGAATGGTTTTACGCGCCCAATTGCTTCTGGACGATCATAGTTAAAGCGATAGCCATCTTCCGTTTTCTCTAAAATTGGTTTTGGTAAGTACGGAATTAAATCAGCTTTCACACCTACTGGACCAGAACCTGGGCCACCGCCGCCGTGAGGGCCTGTAAATGTTTTATGAAGGTTTAAATGCACAACGTCAAATCCCATATCTCCTGGGCGCGCTTGGCTTAATACCGCATTTAAGTTTGCACCATCATAGTATAATTTACCGCCTGCGTTATGGACGATTTCTGCCATTTCTAAAATATTTTCTTCGAATAAACCTAATGTATTAGGGTTTGTTAACATAAGTGCTGCTGTTTCTTCATTTACAACACGTTTTAAGTCTTCTAAGTCAACAAGACCATGTTCATTTGATTTTACCGTAATTGTTTCAAAACCAGCTACAGTTGCAGATGCTGGATTCGTTCCGTGAGCAGAGTCAGGAACAATTACTTTCGTACGGTTAAAGTCACCATTTGCTTCATGGTATGCACGAATTAACATTAAGCCTGTCCATTCTCCGTGTGCACCAGCTGCTGGTTGTAATGTAACAGTATCCATACCTGTAATTTCAATTAAATGCTCTTGTAAATCGTACATTAATTCCATTGCACCTTGTACTGTCTTTTCATCTTGCAACGGATGAATATTTGCAAATCCTGCGAAACGAGCTACACTCTCATTAATTTTCGGATTATATTTCATCGTACAAGATCCAAGTGGATAGAATCCAGAATCAACGCCGTGGTTACGGTTTGAAAGTGCTGTATAGTGGCGCATAATATCAAGTTCAGATACTTCTGGTAGCTCTGCATCTTCTACTCGAATATAATCGCTCTCAAATACATCTTCTAGTTTCACTTCTTCTACATCTAATTTTGGTAGGCTATATCCTATGCGTCCTTCTTTACTTACTTCAAAGATAAGTGCTTGGTCTTGGTTCTTCATTGGATAGCCCCCATTTCGTTTACAAGTGTGTCAATTTCCTCTTTTGTACGAAGCTCAGTTACTGCTACAAGCATATGGTTCTCATGCTCTTTATAATCACGGCCTAGGTCGTAACCGCCGATAATATTCTTTTGTAATAATGCATCGTTTACTTCTTTCACTGGGCGCTTGCAATCTACAACGAACTCATTAAAGAATGGTCCAGCAAATGTAACTGTGAAGCCTTTCGCTTCAAATTGACGTTTTGCATATTGTGCTTTAGAAATGTTTTGACGCGCCATTTCTTTCACACCTTGTTTACCAAGTGCCGTCATTGCAACTGATGCTGCTAATGCATTTAACGCTTGGTTTGAACAAATGTTAGACGTCGCTTTATCACGACGAATGTGCTGTTCACGTGCTTGTAACGTTAATACAAACCCACGTTTCCCATCTGAATCTACAGTTTGTCCAACAAGACGTCCTGGAATTTTACGCATAAATGCTTTCGTTGTTGCAAAGTAACCACAGTGTGGTCCACCAAACTGCGTTGGAATACCAAATGGTTGTGCATCACCGATTACAATATCAGCACCAAATTTTCCTGGTGGTGTTAATGCGCCTAATGATAATGGATTTGAAGAAACGATAAATAATGATTTTTGTTGATGAACGATTTTTTCAATATCAGCTAATTTTTCAACTTGTCCAAAGAAGTTTGGATATTGAACGATTACACAAGCAACTGTATCATCTACTTCACTTTGTAATACATCTAAATCTGTTACACCATCTTTATGATTAATTTCAACAACTTCAAGATGTTGACCTTTTGCATATGTTTCAAGTACAGCTCTTGATTCTGGATGAACTGCGCTAGATACAAGAATTTTCTTTTTACGAGTATGGCCAGCTGCTAGCATTGCCGCTTCAGCTAAAGCTGTACCTCCGTCGTACATAGAAGAGTTTGCTACATCCATTCCTGTTAATTCACAAATCATTGTTTGGAATTCAAAAATTGCTTGTAATTCCCCTTGTGAAATTTCCGGTTGGTATGGCGTGTAAGCTGTATAAAATTCTGAGCGAGAGATAACATGATCTACGATTACTGGAGCGTAATGGTCGTATACGCCTGCCCCTAAGAAAGAAGCGTACTCTTTTAAGTTAGCATTTTTACTAGCCATTTGAGATAACTCTTTTAAAAGCTCTGGCTCTGATTTTGCTTCTTTAATTTTTAAATCCCCTTTAAAACGAACACTCTCTGGAATATCAGAGAATAACTCATCGATCGTTTGAACGCCGATCGTTTGTAACATTTCTTTTTTGTCTTCTTCTGTCATTGGAAGATAACGATGCAACATGAAATCTACCCCTCTCCCCGTTACTTTGAACGTTTATAAAATGGTGTTGGAACAACTACTGCTTTGACGCGTTTATTACGAATTTCAATTTCTACTTCTGTATCAACTGCTGCGTATTTTACATCAATTAGTGCTAAACCAATGCTTTTCTTTAACGTTGGAGATTGTGTACCACTTGTTACTTCCCCGATCTTTTCTTCTCCAATAAATACAGGGTAATGCGTACGAGGAATTCCACGTTCAATTACTTCGATGCCGACTAATTTGCGAGGCGCACCGTTTTCTTTTTGCTCTTTCAACGTTGCTTTTCCAAAGAAGTCTGCTTCTTTATTTGGTTTTACCGCAAAGCCAATTCCAGCTTCAACCGGTGTAATATCTTTTGATAATTCTTGACCGTAAAGTGGTAATGTTGCTTCGAAACGAAGTGTATCACGAGCACCTAAACCACATGGTTTTAAGCCCTCTTCTGCTCCAACTTCAAGAAGTTTCTCCCAAAGTTTTGCAGCATCTTCACTCTTACAGTAAATTTCAAATCCATCTTCACCTGTATAACCTGTACGAGATACAAGTGCTGGAATTCCATCTACAAGAATATCGTTTTTAAATTTAAAGAACTTAATTTCTTTCAAATCTTCTGACACAACTTTTTGTAAAATGCCTTCTGCTTTTGGTCCTTGAATTGCAAGCTGTGCAACTTCACTAGAAACATTGACTACTGTCGCATCGCCAATTACATGGCTAGCTAACCATTCATAATCTTTCTCGATATTTGATGCGTTGATAACTAATAAATAGTCTTCTTCACCACGTTTGTAGATTAATAAATCATCTACTGTACCACCATTTTCGTAGCACATTGCTGTATATTGTGCGCCCCCTACCTTTAAGGTAGATACGTCATTTGTAACAACACGTTGTAAAAATGCTAAACTATCTACACCTTTTACCTCAACTTCTCCCATATGAGACACATCGAACAAACCTGCCGCTGTACGTACAGCTTCATGTTCTTCTTTAATGCTTGAAAATTGAACTGGTAACTCCCAACCACCGAAGTCGATTGTTTTCCCACCATACTTCGCGTATACATCAAATAACGGTGTACGTTGTAATGTAATCATGATCTCTCCCCCTTATGCTCTGACAAATCAATAAAAGTTGTTACTCATTTCTAAACATTTTCATTCTAAAAAGATAGGATATACGGAATCTCATTATATTTTTTTATGAAAGCGTAAATAAAAAATCACTTTCTTGGATAAAATACGAAAGATTCCACACATTTCACAACATTATCCTAACATTATTCGCTATATTTCATCAATATTCTAGCATAAAAAATAATTTAGAATTTTTTACACTTAATCTTATTACATACAGTTTTTAAGATTTAGTCCTTTATCTTTACTTATTGTTTACCTTTCAGTAAGTGTAATAGCGCCTTATTACAAGGCTTATATATTAAAGATTTTTTCATAATTACTTTAGTTTATAAAAGGTGGGAGAGTCGTAATGAATGTCGATATTTCCATAGATCGAACGTGGCAAAATAATTTTTTAAATAGAATTGATGAAGATGGTCCTTGGACAAACTGGGATTTATATCATTTAGCTTATGAAACAGAAAAATCATTACTTGTTCCTACTTTTGATGGATTACAAGCACCGAAACATTTATCACATTTCACACCACTTCCTCATCAATTAGAAGTCGCTCAAAATGTTATTGAACAAATGAATGGTAAAGCGATTCTAGCAGATGAAGTAGGACTTGGAAAAACGATTGAAGCTGGACTTATTTTAAAAGAATATATGGTCCGCGGCCTTGTGAAAAAAGTACTTATACTCGTTCCAGCCTCTCTCGTATCACAATGGGCATACGAATTAAATACAAAGTTTTTCATTCCAGCTGTAGCTCAAAAGAAAAGCTACTCGTGGGAACAAGCCGATGTGATTGTATCATCAATTGATACTGCAAAACGTTCACCACATCGTGATATCGTTTTGAACTTAGAATATGACCTTATTATTATCGATGAAGCACATAAACTTAAAAATAATAAAACAAAAAACTATGAATTTGCACAGCGATTAAAAAAGAAATTTTGTTTATTATTAACCGCTACTCCTGTCCAAAATAAGATTGATGAAATTTTCAACCTCGTTTCTTTATTAAAACCAGGACATTTAGGCAATCAATCCAATTTTGAAGAATATTATGCTTCAAAAAATCGTTCAGCCGAATCTGATGAAGATTTAAAAGCTCTTATTAACAAAGTAATGGTCCGAAATCGGCGTCATAATACCGGGATTGATTGGCCAAAGAGACATGTACGTACAATTTTTGTTGAGTTTAATGAAGAAGAGCAAGCTCTATATAATGATATCGAAAATTGGCGAGGACAAGACGCCTTCACGTCTGCTTTCTCATCATTAACTTTAAAACGGGAAGCGTGTAGTAGTCGCGAGGCCGTTTACTATTCATTAAAAAAACATGTAGAAAAACGACAGAAGGAAAATGAGAATTACGTAAAAGATCCGCATATTGATGTGCTAATGGACAAAATTAACCGTATTCCTTTTAACTCAAAAGCAAATAAAGCGCTAGAGCTTATAAAAGAAATTGACGATAAAGTCGTCATTTTCACAGAATACCGAGCGTCACAAATGTACTTACAATGGTTTTTACAACAGCACGGTATTTCTTCTGTCCCATTCCGCGGCGGATTTAAACGGGGAAAGAAAGATTGGATGAAGGAACTTTTCCAAAATCATGCGCAAGTGCTAATCGCAACGGAAGCTGGTGGTGAAGGAATTAACTTACAATTTTGTAGCCATATGATTAATTACGATTTACCATGGAACCCAATGCGCCTTGAACAAAGAATCGGACGTATTCACCGCCTTGGTCAAAAGAATGATGTTCATATTTATAACTTAGCTACAAAACACACTGTGGAAGAACATATTTTGAAACTGTTATATGAAAAAATTAATTTATTTGAGCGTGTGATCGGTGAACTTGATGAAATTTTAACGAGAATTAACATGAAAAACATCGACGCACACATTCAAGAAATATTTGCGCAATCAAAAAGCGAAGGAGAAATTCGAATTAAGATGGAAAACTTAACATCTATTATCGACTTTGCGAAACGAAATGAAGCTGAGGTGCAAGGCTATGCAGCAACATGAAATTCATAATTACTTATACAATTTTTTTGAGGCGAATAACTGTGAAATTTTAGAACGTTCTCCTCATCTATTGGATGTGCAATTAACAATTGAGATGGATAAATTATTAATGAATCGCCCTTTTTATTGGCACTATCTTGAAAAAACAGGAGGCGTACCGAATCCGATGCGCCTTACTCTTATTACAAATCCAGAAAATGAAGAAAACGATGGTGAGCTTATCCACTACGGTTCACCACGTCTTCATCAAATTTTTCAAACGACAAAAGAATTAGGCTCTTACATACGCTTATATGAGGAAGTACGGCATAGCGGAGCGACACATACACCGCTCCATCCGTGGCTCGGTGTAAATATAAAAGTTTCCTATCAATGTGATCGAAAAAAAGATATCCTCCACTCGATTGGCATTCATCTTATTTCTGGCACAATGATTGCAAACTTTCATGAAACATTAACGAAAATTAAACTTACACCGAAAATACCTGACTTTTGTTTTACGCTCTCGCCTATTATTAAACCGCAAAGCGGTTTACAACGTATAGAGGACGCTTTAAAAAATATCATTGCAGAAGATGACCATACGTGGGCGAAAGAAGCAAGAGTGCGCTGGAATCACGATTTAGACCTTTTAAATCGTTTTTATGAAGAAAGTGATGAACTTCCCGAAAGCTATGAAATTGAAAAGCAAGCTTTGCAAGAACAATATGAACCCCGCATTACAGTACAAATTATTAACGGTGGACTCTTTTATGTTACCGCGAATCATTTTCTAACTTAAAAAGCCCCTTCTGTTTTAGAAGGAGCTTTTTTGAATTATCCTCTATCGCCATTACGCTCTTGTTGTTTTTGCTTTGCCATGCGTTTTTGATACGCACGATCCTTTGCGCTCACATGATTAGCATCAGTTGGAAGATTTTCTTTTGAACGGCCAATTCCATTGCTCATCTTTTCCCCTCCTTTTTATATCTTTCAAAATACACCCTTATTTTCAGCTAGAGACACCATCCTTATACAAAAAAATAAGAGTAGCCAATGGCTACTCTTACTCACTCACATATTTTTGAAACATATCATGGATGCCTTTATTTACTAGGTTCGAGATCTGCTCGTCAGATTTATTCGGATAACGATCACGCAATCTGATAGATGCCTTCACCATTAAATTTTCTAATACAGAACGGCCGCCTTCTCCATAAATAATTTCCGCATATTCAACAAGCCTTCCATCCTCTACTGTTGCTGGATTATGATTGAAGAAAAATTTACTCATTGCCTCCACCTCTCTCTTTTGATAACGTTTACATTTATATAAATTATTTATGTTATTTATTTCACAATATTGTATGCATGTATATTTAATTAGTTTCATTATAAAGCAACATATCAATAGTAAATATGTGATTTTCCGTCCATTTTGTGAACAAACTAAAAATGAAAGCGTTTCCTTTATTATATACTAAAAAAACTTACTACGCTAGGGGCAATTTTTTCAATCTACTAATCATATACTTTTTCTTTTTTCAATAAACCTTATACAATTTTCAGAAATTATATTATAAAATATATGTATGACTTAAGGAGGCTGTATATGAATCAAAATAAAAAAGCTATATTAGATCTTGTCTTTTATCTCGTAATCCCATTCCTCATTTGGAAATTCGCAAAACCTTATATCGATCCGTATTACGCGATGTTACTTTCCTCTGTTCCGGGAATTATTTATACACTGTATACCTTTAAAAAAGAAAAGCAGTTTAACGTGACAGGGTTCTTTATTTTAATTACACTCATTTCTAATACAACGGTAGATTTATTATCTGGATCAGCTGAACGAATGTTGTGGAACGATGCGTATTATCACATCGTACTCGGTATTATCGTTATATGTACAATTTTTATAAAAAAACCACTTATGTTATATTTCGCAGCAGATATTGCTGCACTGCAAGGCCATGACCGTGATAAAAGTCGTGAACTGTATCGTGATAGTCGTATCTATCCAGCATTGCAATATTTAACGCTCTTTTTCGGTCTCCAATTCATATTAAAAAGCTTCTTAAAAATTTATTTCATCTCTGTTTTCGGTGTAGATGGCTACGGTGAAATGAGAGCAATTATGACCGCTGTTGGATGGGGCATTTCCATTTGTATCGGAATTGGATTTGTCTGGGTAAACAATAAAATACATGCCGTTACAGAAGAAAAAGAGTCTATGCAGTAAATGAAAATCCCCTAGTAGTATGATGCTACTAGGGGATTTTCATTTTGCTACACATATTACGAAATCTTTAACTTGATTTTTTTCTTTTATTTTTTACGTTTTGATAAAACAAAGCAGCACTTAGCGGCATAACACCAAACCACTTATTCATAAATGGCTCTTTTTCAGCACGGCGTTGTTCTTTCTTTTGTTTACGATCTTCTTTTGGAGCATCCATATACGACACAAACTGCTGTGTCACAAAGCGAACATAATCATTAGTAGACATATTATCATCACCTCTACTTGATTAGTATGTCCACTTTTTTATTCATTAATCTTTTCTTTTAATTCATCCATAATTTGCTTTACAGACTTATTCGTCGTATCGATATGAATATGAGCCTCTTCATAATAAGCTCGGCGCAATTCGAATTTCATTACAAATGCATCTATATCTTTCTTCTGAAATAGTGGGCGTGTCGTATCTTCACGAAGCCTTTCTGCAATTACATGTGGATCACAATATAAATACACGACATTTCCATTTTCCTTCATCCACTTTCGGTTTTCCTCTCGCTCAATGATTCCGCCGCCAGTTGTAATGATTACATTTTCAACAGGTAGTGAACGTAACATCTCACTTTCATATTCCCGAAAAGCCATTTCACCTTCTTCGGCAAAAATATCACGAATCTCCTTCTCTTGCTTCTCTTCAATTTTTTGATCTGTATCTATAACATCCATATGAAGTTCTTTACTTAATGCTTTTCCAATTGTTGTTTTCCCAGCTCCCATATAGCCGGTTATGTATATAGATTTCATTTTCGTTCCTCTCAATCGTCATGTATTACTTGTTATTATAACGAAAGATGCTACTTTATTTAATAAAAAAACGTTTTGTTCTTCTTATACACTGAAGAACAAAACGTAACATACTCGCTTTATCTATAAGTACCTCTTCTCACCCACTGTGTTGCAATCCATTTCTCACCTTTCGTTACAGGTGCCCCTCCGTGTAACGTAAGCTCATTTAGTGATCGATCTTGATAGAAATACTCAAAGTATACTGCCATTCCCTTTCTAGGGTGCACAGAAAGATTTAATTTCGGAAAGAAAGTTTCTCCGCCTTCTTCTACATCATTTAAGTACATGACAAGCGTACTAATACGATTATTAGCAGCTGATCTACTATGTTCCGCAAAATAATCATAGTGTGCTTTATATTGTTGATCCACTTCATAATTTAAAATGTGTAATCCTTCTCCATGCGAAACAGGAACATTCATGATAGATGAAATTCGTTTTTCAATCTTCGCAGTAAGTTCATTATCATCTAAAAATGCACCACTACTCGTTCGAATATCATTTACATCACGTGATGAACCAATTTTAGAACGCGCTAATTTATTTTTAGACAATTCAATTAATTCATCGCACTCTTCATCACTTAATACATTTCCTAACACGACAATAAGAGGTTCTTCGAATTTTGAAATAATTTGTATTTCCCTATCTTCTGTCATAATTGCATTTCCTTTATGATCAAAAATAGTTTGTTCCTTATTTCCACCTATTTGATTGTTGTTTGTCATTTCCCTATTCTCCCTAAAAATAATGATTGGATAGCATGAATATATCATATTCTTTCTACCTTTCTCTTTTTTGAGAAAATTTAAACTTTTAATTGTTTTATTTATCCATTTCCTTTTAAAAAACAGCCTATTTTCAAATGATAAATCATGGTTTTTTATCCATATATTTCACATACTATCCTTCTATCCAATCGAATATTTTCTCATCTTTTTTTCTATACCGAAAGCTTACTTTATAGAAAACTTCCTGTTTTATTTTGCACTGCAATGAAACGAGAATAACGTCGTTTTCAAATACGTAATTTCCACTCGCTTCGCCCTTTTCATATGAAAAGAAAAAAGTATCTTCCTTTTCTTTTTGCCGTAAGTCTTTTTTTATATTTGTAATAGATTGATTTAGTATTTCCTCCAGTACAAACTTTTGCTCTATTTCAATATAAAATTTTTTATCTATAAGCAACATATTCGTTTCGTATATAAAGAACGAAGTTAATAATATAAGAAAAATGATTGTTCCTGGCATCGTAAATCCATCTTGTTTTATCATACATGTATTCCCATTTCGCTATACCTTATAGCTACACCTTCATATTTTTTCCCGCTCCTATCTTTCACATTGATAAAGAGCAAATGAGGTGTTACTTCATACGAAACCATTTCAACATTTTGTAATATAACTTCTCTTCCGCGCATGTTCACTTTTCTTATAAGGTGATTATTCAATTTTTCATACGTCACTTCATCTCCAGTGCGAAGACGGAAGCGCAACATACTCTCTCTATTTTCAGGAACTATTTTTTCCACAAATGATACTTCCCGAAACTCTAACTGTACTTGTCCTACAAACACATCCCATTCCCAATTATTTAACCCTTTTGATTGCTTGTTTTCTATTCCAATAAAGCTTAGACGTGGTAAGAGTAAAAAGAAAAGTGATAACAGAAAAAAACATACGATCATTTCAATTAATGTAAATCCAACTTCTAATTCATTTTTTCTCCCGCATAAAAGCATTGTTCCATCATTTTTCCTCTCACATCTTTCCACATCGCACAAACTTCATTTCCTCCCCAATATGTGTAATATACATTTCCATTTATGACTTTTTCTTTCTGTTGTTTTGCCTCATTCTCATACATATATAAAGCTGCTTCTTTTTTTAATAATACAAATGCCTTATAACGAATTTGTATGTTTTTTCGTTCTTGCATAATCAATACTGTTTGCGGAAGTAGTAAAGATACCATCATCATTACTATACTTAATGCTACAAGCATTTCAGCCATCACTGACCCTTTTTGACATTTCACGATACGTAAATCTCCCTCTTCCAAGCTGGAATACAATCTCATATTTATAACTTCGATACGAAAGTAAAATCGTGCCACCTCTATTAATATTCCCACTCGGATTATATGTCATCGGATTTGGAAAAGTATTCAAATCCAATTGTATATCGCTATCATATTCTCTTTTAATGATAGAATGATCCGTACTCGATTCCCCTATATAATACATATGTCTATCTTTATGCCATCGTAATGTATAGTGTTTTTGACGGTTTATAGCTAATTGTTGCATATACAAAATATCATTTGAAAACTGTCTTAAAAATTGTTCGATTTTTTGTTTTTCGTATAATGAATGTACATGAAAATACGTGACCATACTTAATACAGAAATGGCAAATAAAACGAGTAGCATTTCTAAAAGTGTAAAACCTTTTTGCTTCACAGTTTCCCACTTGTTACCGTGCCATCATTGGAAATATGAATAGCTTCACCATTCGGACACTCATCCTTTGTAATATATTTCCCATCAATTAGCTCTTTTAGCGAGGGAATTTTATTATGTTGTAGTTGATATACTTGTATTTGCGCTTCTATAGATTTCACATAGGCTTTACATCCTTTTCCTTCGACGGATGAGCGCTGCGTAACTACATTTGGAATAATTAATAGTAATAATACAGTGATGACGACCATAACTAATAACATTTCTAAAAGGGTAAACCCTTCCTCATTCTGCATGTAAATGCCTCCTATATAGAATTCATCATTTGAAACATTGGCATAATCATCGCTAAATACATAAGAACAACTATTGCTCCAATACACGTAAATAAAATCGGTTGAATAATCACTAACATACGTTTAATTTTTTGCTCCATCTTTTCCATAATCAGATCACTATAATCACCTAATTCAATCGCCAAATTACCGTTTGCTTGACCATGTGTAATAATATAAGAAAGCTCTTCCTCATAATATCCGCTTTTAGCAATAATAGATTGCAACGGTTCTCCCGCAATTAATTGGTGTTTAACTCGGCCCGCTTCATACTGAAAGAACGGCTGATACTTTTGCTCCATCATTATTGTTAGAGCCTCAAGTACTGATAGTCCTCCGTGTAATAAGCCGCTCAATTGAGTAGCGAAATAATGCGAATGCTTTAAAATAAGAAATGTTTTTACAAGGGGGATACGAAGCAAAATTTTTATCTGCTTCATATGCGGGAGTTTCCGAAAGTACAATATATATACACTACAACCCACCATAACAATAAAAATAGTGCTAAAAATAAGATAGGGTAGTAGCTTAATTGTACTTAATATTTGTTCTGTGAATAACGGTGCTGTAGAACCAAATGAACTATATACCATGTCAACTTGTGGTAATAAAATGCGGTTAAAAATCAAAATCATGATTATTAAAAAGAACGCCAAAAACATAGGATACTGCATTATTTTCATCATATCTTTCCTATACTTATCCTTTTTATAAAGAAGTGCACTCCCTTGTTGCAACGCAAAAGAAATATCACCATGTTGCTCGGCATAAAATAAATAGCTTAACATCTCCTGATGAAACTTTAATTGATGAAAAGAATCGTGTAGATTTTTTCCATTTTTTAATCCATCAATCATGCGCTGCAATTGTACTTTCTTTTCTAAAGGTAATTGAAACCGTAAAAATTCTAATGCCTGCAAAAGAGAGTATCCTTTTTCTAATAGTTCTCCTAATCGTTTCAGTAATATTACTTGATCACTTAAACTCCATATTTTCTTAAACATAAACATCCTCTTCTAAAAATCCTAAAGCGTATCCTTTTCGCAACGAAGACTCTAATGTCTCATGCTTGTACGTGACACATTCCCCGTTTGCTTCTTTAATCGCTTGTTTTAACTCATATCCATATAACAACTCATAAATACTCGCTTGCCTTACTTGCCTCATTGATTTACATACAGTTGAGCACTTTCTTTTACAAAACGGACACTTCAATTCAACAAGTCGCTGTGCAGCTATAGCCAATAAAGATTGTTCAATCTCTTGCCTCGTTATGCCAAAGTCCATAAACCGAAGTATCGCTCCTTTCGCATCGTTCGTATGCAATGTCGTCATTACTAAATGGCCAGTCAAACTTGCTCTTATAGCGATTTTTGCTGTTTCTTCATCACGAATTTCACCCACTAAAATAACATCTGGATCATGACGCAAAATAGCCTTTAGTCCCGCCTCATATGTGATACCTGCTTTTTCATTTATTTGAATTTGTAATACACCGTCATTTCTTTTTTCAACTGGATCTTCCAGTGTAACGATGCGGCGTGTTTTCTTTTTTCTAATTACCTCTAATAATGCATACATTGTTGTTGTCTTCCCCGACCCAGTCGGTCCAGTAAATACGAGTAACCCATGGGAATAATGTAAAAAAGAAAGTAGTTTCTTCGCTGTACTTGGAAATAACGAAAGATGAGATAACGGCTGAATAGATGCTTGTAAATGAAGACGAATAACGAGACTTTCTTGATATACAGTTGGAAGCGTGGAAAGACGTAAATACACTTCTTGTCCGTCCATTTGTAAATACAGTGAGCCATTTTGTGGCTTCCGCCTCTCCCCTATATCCATGGATGCTAAAAATTTAAAGTGTGAAACAAGTTTTTCTCCAAACTCCTTTTCAATGCATTGTTTCGTCATTAAATCTTTTCCTATACGCAACTGAACCACTACATCCTTCTGCCGGGGCACAATATGTAAGTCCGACGCTTGTACCCTGCACGCTTCTTTTAAAATCATATTCGCAAAGCTTTCAATTCCATTCATCATTTTTCCCTCCCCACTATGTATATAGCATGAAGAAATCCATCTGAAAAATCGGTATTTTTGCATTTTCACTAGATGAAAAAGGAAAAATATGTTTGTGAAATTATGAACAATTTCCGAATTATTGTCTGAAATTACCTATACTCATGTTTATCTGTATTATAATGTTATTATCTTGGATAAAGTGATAAAGGTGGAGATCCTCATGGAACAAGCTTTAAAAATTACAGGTGTTTTAGCTGACCCAACTCGTTATTACATTTATAAATATATTTCTCAAAAACATAGTTACGTAACTGTACAAGAAATTGCAGATGAGTTTGAAATTCATCCAAACGTAGCGCGTTTACATTTATCTAAATTAGAAGATGTTCATATGCTGAAATCCGAAACGAAGAAAACTGGAAAGGGCGGAAGACCAAGCAGATTATATGTATTATCTGAAGATGTTATCCAATTACAATTTCCATTCCGTGACTATCAATTGTTAGCAAAAATCGCGTTTAATTCTTTACTTAGCCTTGGTACTGCTGGTGAAAAAGCGCTCTACGAAACAGGGAAACAATTCGGGGCCGAATTAATGCAACAACATATGCAGCGTTTAAATGTGAGTGAAGATGCTTTAACAGTGGAACAAAAAATTCAAATTGCAAAAGAAGCCTTTTCGACAGCTGGCTTATCACCCGCATTTGAATTAAGTGCAGATGGAACGAAAATTTTCTATGATGTACACAATTGTCCATTTAAAGAAGTTGCCGTTCATCATCCAACTGAAATTTGTAATATGCACGGAGATATGATGAAAGGGATTTTTGAAATCCTATTCCCTAACACGGAATTAACACGAAACGATAGTTTACTAGATGGATGTAAATCTTGTAATTATAAACTAACAATTTAATTTCTCATATAAAAAGAAGCCAATTATAATTGGCTTCTTTTTATATGAACGAATATTTACAATAGTAAGAAAAATAAACTATAATGAAGTGAGGTTTACTTTTTTTAGAAAAGGAGGGAGATGGCATGGAGCGCATGTTTCGCGTTCTCGGCTTTTGGACTGGAATTTTCTCGGTTATGTTTTACGTAGGGGATATGCATTCGGCTGCACTACTATTTTTAGGCCAAACAGGATTCTTCGTACTTTTAAGCTATTTAAAATTAACAGAGCGTATGTATATATACGTATTCGGGGCATATTTGACTGTTTTCTTCATAGGATTTACATACTACACGACGTTTTTACTTGTCCCAGGGGCTGGACATTAAAAGGTGGCATTTCGCCATCTTTTTTAATTCCGGAATTCCCTAGTTGACTTATAGGTTTTATTGATTTATATTCTATATAACAGATTGGAATTAGGGGGAATCATCATGAATACACTGCTTGTCGGAATTAACGTTGCAGTCATGCTCATTTTAGTTGGCGTATTATATTATATGCAACGTAAGCATGTATCTTTTAATAAACGCGTATTTACTGCTTTAGGAGTCGGAATTATCTTCGGTCTTATATTACAATTTATTTATGAGCCAACTTCTAAAGTCATTATTGAATCAAATACTTGGTTTGGCTTAATCGGTAACGGTTATGTGAAGTTACTTCAAATGATCGTTATGCCACTTATTTTAGTATCTATTATTTCAGCATTTACAAAATTACAGTTAACGAAAAACCTTGGTAAAATTAGTGGTCTTATTATCGGAATTTTAATTCTGACTACAGGAATTGCTGCAGCTGTCGGTATCGCTGCAAGTGCAGGATTTGATGTATCTGCAACTGGTCTGCAACAAGGTGATGCAGAATCTGCTCGTCTGAAGCTAGTTGAAGAAAGATTTACTTCTATTGAGAAGACAACAATTCCAGATAAATTATTAGAGCTGTTACCTACAAATCCATTTCTTGATTTAACAGGTGCTCGTCCAACTTCAACAATTTCTGTTGTAATATTTGCAGCCTTTATCGGTATCGCTTTTATAGGTGTAAAACGAAAATATCCAGAACAAGCAGAGCTATTTAAGAAAATGCTTGATGCTGTATATGCAATTGTAATGCGTATGGTAACATTAATTTTACGTCTTACTCCATACGGCGTATTAGCTCTTATGGCAAAAACAGTTGCTGGTAGCGACATAAATGCTATTTTAAAACTTGGTAACTTCGTGTTAGCGTCTTACGTGGCACTTATCGTAATGTTCGTTATCCACTTATTATTAATTGCTCTATCTGGTTTAAATCCAATTCAATATTTGAAAAAGGTGTTCCCTGTATTAACATTTGCATTCACATCTCGCTCTAGTGCTGGTGCAATGCCATTAAATATTGAAGCTCAAAAAGAAAAACTTGGTATTTCTGAAGGGATTGCAAACTTCGCAGCATCATTTGGAGTATCTATCGGACAAAACGGTTGCGCAGGTATTTATCCAGCAATGCTTGCAATGATGGTCGCTCCAACTGTAGGAATCGATCCATTACAACCACAATTTATTTTAACTTTAATCGCTGTCGTTGCGATTAGCTCATTCGGTGTTGCCGGTGTTGGTGGCGGTGCAACATTCGCAGCGTTAATCGTACTATCTACAATGAACTTACCAATCGGTATTGTCGCTCTTGTTATCTCAGTTGAACCATTAATCGATATGGGTCGTACAGCTCTTAACGTAAGTGGTTCTATGACAGCAGGTCTTATTTCGAGTAAATGGCTTGGTGAATTAGATCAAGATACGTACAATCAAGATGAGATAAAAACTGGTGAAATTGCTTCATAATGAAAAGGACGCTAACAGTTTTGTTAGCGTCCTTTTTTAGTTCTTTTCATCTTCCTCTTTATCTTTTATACATAAGGCATAACATATTGTTTCAAACACTATGTATAAAGCTCTACCAATTACTTCAACCATGGTAAAACACCACCTGTATATTAGAATAGATAATTACAAATAAATTATATACCTTTTCTGACTTTTGTAAAAATTACATTTTTGTAAGGTTTTATAAAAACTGAGCTTTATTTTTCTACTAAAAACTCTTCTAATTGCTCTTTTAACTCCTCCTCAATCTCATCACAAGATTCATCAACAAGTTCCCCTACTTTCTTACTCCCAAAAATGTTTGATTGAATTGACATTCCTAAAAAGATTCTTTCGCATTTCCAAATTGGAATATGGTGAAATTCAATCATCTCTTTTTCTTCATCTAATATAGCTATCGAAATCGATGAATAATATCCTGTTTCAAAAGGATCGTCTTTATCTCTGATGAGTTCTATAAATAATTCCATGTTTTTTTCTATGTACAAATGTGAATAATCTTTAAGAAGTTTAAATGATATTCCCTCTATTTCCTTCTCCATGTATTGAATTTTCTCTTTTAATTCCAGTGTAAAATCTCGTTCTGTATACTTCATCTCCGTCTCCTTACACATAGAAAAAGAGAATATAATAACATATTCTCTTCTTTCAAATATATTTCATTATCTCACAGCCCGTCCTTTTCACAAATAACCATTTTGTTCGCACCATTTATGAAATTGTCCTACGTCTACTCCAACTAATACGATATCCTTTAGCTCTACATCAATGATTTGTTCTCCAATTACAATAGCAAACTGCGATTCTAATTTTGTCTCGTTTTTCTTTACAATTCCAATTCGGTTCCGATGCGGTCCATCTTTTATATATGCTTTTTGTCCTACAATATCAAAGTTCAAGATTTTCACCTCTTTTACTGCGCTCAAATTGGAAATACGATCTCCAACTCGGAAAATTTCCTTTCATTGCACTATTTCTCTATATATATGACGAAACAATAAAAGAGTCCTCCCTTCTTTACAATTATTTTTTCTTTGTTTCATTTTTGTGATTGAAACGTAAAGTTTATAATAAAATACACTTGGAAGCGCTTTCTATGTAATTTTTTATGTTATAATGTATAAGTAGAACTTCGTAAAGAGGGTTAAAAAAAATGAATAGAAAAATGATAAAAAAAGTAATTGAAGCATTAAAAGTATATGGCTTTCAGAATGTATCATTCTGTGACAAAACGAAGCAATTTTTATTTCATAACGAAACAGATATTATGAGCGGCTATGCAGAAATAACATATAGTAGTCAATTTGAAAAATTCAACGTACAAATTCATCCTATTGAAACGCATCACCAAGCAGAGTTACAAGAGGTTGAAAGACATATACAAGCCTGTATAAGAAAAGTGGAATATTTAAACGCACTTCTTAGCGGACAAACGAAACTAGATGATAAAATTATTATAATGTAAAAAAAGAACGTGATAGTCTCACGTTCTTTTTTTACATTATACATTCATCTTTTCTTTCAGTTGTAATCCTGTAATAGACTCTAACAGATCCATTGCTTCTCCAAATGTCATATCAAAAATTGTCTTGTCCTCTATGTATGGAAATTGTCTAAAACGCTTTTCTAACGTTTTCACGGCGTCTGACGTAAAGTTTGCACTATCAATGCTAAATTCTGTTTCAAGAAGAACGATCCAATCTAACACATGAAAACCTAATCCATTTACAAATGAAATAAGTTTTTCTTCTGGCTGTGAAGATAAGAATACGTGTCGTTCCATCTCACTAAAAAGTTCTTCTCCTAAAATATGAGCTAATTCATCATCATGTTCGCGGTCAATGATTTCTTCATAACCATAATCATCTACAAGCTCTTCTACTTCTTCACTATCTGCAAAAAGTAATTGGCTAAGAAGTGCCTCTTTCTTAAATTCACTATTTTGTACGACTTCTAAAAAGCTCGTTTCCCATCCATTTTCTAATTTCATATTATGTACTCCTTTATATATGTTTCTTATCATCACTGTACCCAAAAGATCACTTTTATAACCTTTTAGATAGTTACTATTATTTCACATGATTCATAACATAAGATGCAAATTCTGCTGCATCTCCTTCAAAAATATTTATTTCTGGCAAATGATAGAACGTTGTTTGGAGCGGATTTCCTTCATGATATACATATATATTTTTCTCTAACGCGATCGCCATCTAATATAAGTAAAAATATATCCGCTTCTTTAATAGCATTCTTTTCTGCCTGACCAATTTCTCCTAATTGCTCTTGATTCACAGCTCTTTCGTTTCTTGTCCAATCATATGTATGGTGCCATCCTGCATATTTCAGTTCATTTGCTATAGAACGTACAAGATGTTTATTTTGGAATCCTGAAGCGATATAAAAATTCATTTATATACACCCCTTCTTTATATACGGGAAACTCCTTTTTAGCGTTACTTGCTATATAATAAAAAACGACTTCAAAAAAAATCCCCATCTTTAAAACTTATTTGCGTTTAAATGATGGGATGCCTCATGGTCTTCTTTTATTTTTTGTTTTTTATAACTTTCATCAGCTAACATTTCTAGTTCAGCTGTTATTTCTGATTTTTCAAGCTCTCTTTCTTGCGAAAACTTCCTTGAAATATAAACAATAACACTACCAACGTACAACACAAAGCATATAATAAGTGCAGTATTTTCATAGAGACTTAGCTCCAACACAGTCACTCCTAATCCATTCGTATTTTCACGCTTCATTAATTGGAATTTCCCTACTAATCCATTTGCTATTGTAACATAAAAACACCGTTTCTTGGAATCTTTCATCCTACTAAAAGAGGCATGATTGTTTCATCATGCCTCTGAAATATGTTGAATGATTGTTTGAATTGCTTCTTTTCCATTATATTTTTTTAGAGCTGTTTTATACACTTCATTATTTTGATTTAATTCTTCGACATGCTTTATAAGAGATTTCACAGTCACATCTTCTTCATACAATACGGAAGCATATCCTTGTCTCTCAAAAGACTCTGCATTTAGTATTTGATCTCCACGACTTGCAAATTTCGATAGTGGAATTAAAACCATCGGCTTTTGCAATGTTAAAAACTCAAAAATGGCATTAGAGCCCGCACGTGAAATAACAAAATCTGTTATGGCTAATATATCTGGCAGTTCTCCGTGTACATACTCAAATTGTTTATATCCTTCTTTATTTTGTAAACTATCATCAAGATTACCTTTTCCGCAAAGGTGAACAATTTGATATTTTTTCAGAAGTTCTGGTAACGCTTCTCGAACCGTTTCATTAATTTTTTTTGCGCCCAAACTTCCTCCCATGATTGTAATAACTGGCTTTTTACGTGAAAAACCTAAAAATGCTAAACCTTTTTCACGATTTCCCTTTAGTACTTCTTCACGTACAGGAGATCCTGTATAAATTACTTTTTCTTTCGGTAAATGTTTCGCAGCTTCTTCAAATGTAACAAATATTTTCGAAGCGAAACGGAGCGCAATTTTGTTTGCTAGTCCTGGCGTCATATCAGATTCATGTAATAAAACTGGTACCCTGTTTAACCATCCGCCTATTACGACTGGTACAGATACGAAACCACCTTTTGAAAAAATCACATCCGGTTTTAGTTTTTGAATCCTTACATACGCATCCATAACACCTTTCATTACAAGAAAAGGATCTTTTATATTTTTCAAATCAAAATAACGGCGTAGCTTTCCGCTCGCAATACTATAGTACGGAATACCTTCCTTTTCTATAATCGTTTTCTCAATTCCTTGATGAGAACCAATATAAGAAATATCCCAATTCTGTTCTTGTAAATGTGGAATGATGGCTAAATTAGGTGTTACATGCCCTGCCGAACCGCCACCTGTAAAGACTATTTTTTTCATACGTCTCCCCCTTCTAGACTATAATACACTAAAATATCTTGCCTCGGGGTGAGAAAATACCATAGCCGTTACAGACGCTTCTGGCTCCATCATAAATCCTTCCGTTAATGAAATACCTATTTCCTCTGGATGAATTAAGCGAAATAACTTTTCTTGATCTGCGAGTTCTGGACATGCTGGATAACCGAAGGACACTCGTATCCCTCTATATTTCGTACGGAAGCGTTCTTCCATCGTCAATTCTGGCGAATCTGGAATCCCCCAGCGATCGCGAATGAGCATATGTGTTTTTTCAGCAAGTCCTTCTGCTAGTTCGAGCGCTAATGATTGAATAGCATGACTGCGTAAATAATCACCTTTCGCTTTCCACTCTTCAGCAATGTCACGAACACCTTCTCCAACCGTAACAGATAGGAAAGCAACATAGTCCATTTCATCTCCAACTGGGCGTAAATAGTCACCTAAAGTACGATATGGTGCTTTTCCTTGTCTTGGGAATGTGAAACGCTCTATAACACGCGTATGATCTTCTGGATCATATATTACAATATTCTGTCCGTCGCTTTGCGCTGGGAAAAATTGATACACCGCTTTTGGTTTTAACCAAGATTGTCCTTCCTGCAATAATTCATCTATTAAATCATTTAATTCATGCGCTCTTTTATCTCCCTCTCGCAAAAGTTTCTTCACACTTCCCTTTAGGCCAAGGTGATGTCCAAGCAGCATTTGTCTATTTAGAAATGGCGCGAGATGTGAAACAGGAACATCTCTTAATACAATTCGTTTTGTTGAATCCGGCACGATAACCTCAGCCTTCGGCAATGGCTCAATTACTGCTGGAATTTCTACTTTCTTCTCTTCTTTTGTTACGATATGAAGATGACGTTCTTTTTTATCCTGCTTCATCTTCTCACGCTCTTCTTCTTTTTGAAGCTTATTAATAATATCCAGCCCCGTCATCGCATCACTCGCATAACATACGAGCCCTTTATAAGATGGCGAAATGCGATTATCTGTAAACTTTCTCGTTAACGCTGCCCCGCCTACAACAATTGGAATATCAATATCCGCCGCTTTTAAATCTTCAGCAGTCGTTACCATTTGTTGCGCCGATTTTACTAATAAACCAGAAAGACCTATAATATCAGGCTTCTTTTCTTGTACTTCTTGCACAATTCGATCCGAGCGAACATTAATTCCTAAATTAATAATCTCATATCCGTTATTTGCTAAAATAATTTCAACGAGATTTTTCCCAATATCATGCACATCACCTTTTACAGTTGCTAATAATACTTTCCCTTTTTTCGCACTATCGCTAGATTCCATATGTGGCTCTAAATAACTTACAGCAGCTTTCATACTTTCAGCACTTTGCAATACTTCAGCAACGATAAGCTCATTATTATTAAATAATCGTCCTACCTCATCCATTCCTGTCATAAGTGGGCCATTAATAATATCCAAGGGTTTTCTTCCTTCTGTAAGTGCGAGACTTAAATCTTCGTGTAAACCTTGTTTCGTACCTTCTACAATGTAATTTGCGAGCCTTTCATCAAGTGTTAATGTTTCTTGGACAACAACATCTTTCTTTTTTGCCACGCGATAGAAGTTTGTAAATTTTTCTAACGTCTCTTGCGTCGTTTCAAAAAGCAATGCATCTGCAAGGCGTTTTTCTTCATCAGGAATTGACGCATAGCGCTCTAATTTTTCCGTATTTACAATCGCGTAATCTAACCCTGCTTTCGTTGCATGATATAAAAAGACGGAATTTAACACTTCGCGACCAGCTGGTGGTAAACCAAATGATATGTTACTTACACCTAAAATCGTTAAACACTCTGGTAATGCTTCTTTAATAAGGCGAATCCCTTCTATCGTCGCAGCCGCCGAGCCAATATACTCTTCATCACCTGTCCCTACAGGAAATACAAGTGCATCAAAAATAATATCTGATGGGCGTATACCATATTTCGTCGTCAATAACTCATAACTTCTTTTCGCAATTTCTAATTTTCTTTCCGCACTTACTGCCATTCCATCTTCATCGATTGTTCCAACTACAATTGCAGCACCATATTTACGAAGAAGCGGTGTCACTTTTTTAAATCGCTCTTCTCCATCTTCTAAATTAATTGAATTAATAACAGCTTTCCCTTGAATATAAGTAAGAGCTCGCTCCATCACATGTTCATCTGTTGAGTCAATCATAATCGGTACTTTTAACACTTTCGTAACTTCTGCCAAGAAGTTTTCCATATCTTCTATTTCATCGCGGTCCGGGTCTGCCATACAAATATCAATAATATGAGCATTTTTCTTCACTTGCGCTCTAGCGATTTCAGCAGCCTCTTCAAATTTCCCTTCTGCTACTAATCTTTTAAATTTACGTGATCCAATAACATTTGTTCTTTCACCAACAAATAACGGTCTCATAGAGTCATCATATTGCAGTGCCTCTAATCCACTAACCCCATGTCCCGCTCTCTCTTGCTGTTCACGAGGTTTAAGAGACGTTAATGCGGATTTCATTGCTTTTATATGTTCTGGTGTTGTACCACAACAACCACCGATAATATTAACCCATCCTTCTTCTGCAAATCGCTTCACTTTCTCGGCAAGCGAGGATGGAGATTCATGATAATGTCCATCTTCATCAGGAAGACCTGCATTTGGATAACAAGAAATGTAACACTCCGATAAATCAGATAGAGAACGAATATGGTCTCTCATAAACTCCGGACCAGTCGCACAGTTTAATCCAACAGATAATGGCTTCATATGTTCTACCGATAAGTAAAAAGCCTCAATTGTTTGCCCAGCTAGAGTCGTTCCCATCGGTTCAATCGTTCCCGAAATCATGATAGGTACAACTGTATTTAGTTCATCAAAAGCCGCTTGAATTCCAATATAAGCAGCCTTCACGTTACGCATATCTTGACTCGTCTCAACGAGTAATACATCCACTTCTCCTTTCAACAATCCTCTTGCCTGCCGTGTATAAGCTTCAATTAATTCTTCAAACGTTACACCACCAGTAACACTAATCGCTTTCGTTGTCGGTCCCATTGCTCCCGCAACATATACTTCCTTCCCGCTTTCTTCGACTGCTTGCTTCGCTAAACGCGCTGCCTTCTCATTTAGCTCCTCGTCTAAATGAGATAACTCATAATCACTTAGTACAATATTGGTTGCCCCAAATGTATTTGTTTCAATAATATCCGCTCCAGCTTCAATATAGGCTTTATGAATCTTTAAAATAACATCTGGTCTTGTTTCTACTAAATACTCATTACACCCTTCGTACTCCTCTCCTCCGAAATCTTCCGCAATTAAGTCCTCTTGCTGGATCATTGTTCCCATTGCACCATCTAATAGTAAGATGTTATTTTGTAATTTTTCTTCTATACATTTCATCAATTAATACCTTCTTTCACTTCTTGCTTTTCTCTCACATATTTAACAAGATGTTCTGTAATTTCATATTTTAGAAATGGTGTAATAAGATAAATGCCGTTAAAGTATTTCATCGCCGCATCGATTAATTCTTGAGAAATACGAATCCCTTCCTCAATTGCTGCCTCTTTCGTTTCATGTCCATCCATTCTCTCTCTTACTGCTTCAGGTAAAGTAATACCGGGCACCTCAAAATGAAGAAAATCTGCATTCCGTTTACTTATTAATGGCATAATTCCAATAAAAATAGGTTGTTCTAAATGCTTTGTCGCTTCATACACTTCTTCAATTAACGCGATATCATAGATTGGCTGCGTTAAGAAATATTCTGCTCCAGCATCTATTTTCCGTTCCATTCGCTTAACCGCTGCTTTTAAATGTCTTACATGCGGGTTAAATGCACCGCCCACAGAAAACCTTGTTGCCGGTCCAATGGATTTCCCTAAAACGGAACGCCCATCGTTCATTTCTTTAATCATTTTAATGAGCTCGATAGAGGACAAATCATATACAGAAGTGGCACCTGGAAAATCACCAACGCGCGCTGGATCTCCAGTTAAAGCTAACACTTCTTCCATGCCTAACGCTGATAATCCTAGTAAATGAGATTGTAGTCCGATGACGTTATGGTCTCTACATGTTAAGTGCGTCAATACCGGAATATCATGCTTCGTTAATAATGCTCCCATTGCCATATTCGAGATACGGGGCGATGCTAATGAATTATCTGCTAGAGTAATAGCATCTGCTCCAGCTCTTTTCAATGCTCTTGCGCCTTCAAAAAACCGCTGCGTATCTAACGTTTTTGGTGGATCTAATTCCACTACTACGGTCGTTTGTTTTTTTGCTTTCTCTGCTAAAGTGACATGAGCTTTTGAACGTTTCTCATGTGTATGAACTACTTTCGGTCTTTGAACCGTATCCTTTTCTATTACAGGCGTAACATTTAGAGTAGCACGTTTCATACTTTCAATATGTTCTGGAGTCGTGCCACAACAACCGCCCAATAACCGAATACCTTGCTCAATAAATTTCGGTGTCATCGCTTCAAAATAAGCTGGACTTCCCTCATATACGTATCGTCCCTCTACATAATTTGGGAGACCTGCATTTGGATATGCTGACAAGTAACCATTTTTCGGAATCGATATCATTTTAAAAGCTTCCGTCATATGAAGTGGCCCTAGTTGGCAGTTCAATCCAACAACATTTGCACCGTAATCTAAAAGCTGTTTTAATATTTCATTTACATCATTTCCATTTTGAGTCGTACCCGCCTCATGTAACGCCAATTGCGCTACAATTGGAATATTTGTTTCTTTTCGTAACACCTGGACAGCATGAAGTAATTCAAACTCATCATAAAAAGTCTCTAATAGCAATCCATCAACCTGTTCTTCTAATAATGCACTTGCCTGTTCCAGTAACATAAATTCTCGCTCCATATCAGTTGTCGTAACCGCCCCGATATGTTTCATACCACCAATTGTGCCTAAAATTGCATTTCTGTCTGTAACAGATGCTTTCGCCAGTTTTACTGCCGCTCTATTAATTTCAGTAACTTGATTTTCTAATCCATACATACGTAATTTCGCTTCATTTGCTCCGTACGTATTTGTTTGAATCACATCTGCCCCAGCCGCTACATATTGCTTATGAATCGATATAATTAAATCTGGATCAGATATATTCAATTCTTCAAAACTACTTTGCAAACCATGTGAATGTAATAACGTCCCAACCGCACCATCACCTATTACAATTCCTTTTGATAATAAATCTAGTAATTTCACAAATCTCCCTCATTTCTATCAATATAAAAACCCCCTCTTCACTTTGAAGAGGGGGACATAATCGATCCTCCTCTTATTATGCAAAACATTCGTTTTGCAGGTATTAGCACCGTTTCAAACATTTCGTTTGAAGGTTGCCGGGTTTCACAGGGCCTTTCCCTCCACCGCTCTCAATAAGAGTTTGTCTTTATTATTTTATTTATGTAGCTAAAAGGAAATGCGTTCCCCTTTTAACAATGTTTGTTAATTTTTTTATAAATTTAGCACGCACAAATATAAAAGTCAATGACACTTGCGGAAAAATAAAAATTATTTAAAATAAAGTTGCAATTCAATTATCTTTTGTTGTAAAGTTAAAAACATAATAAAATTTCATACGAACATTCTTATCTAGAGAGGTAGAGGGACTGGCCCTATGACGCCTCAGCAACCATTAACATTTGTTAATAAGGTGCTAATTCCAGCAAATTGTGAAAGATTTGACAGATGAGAAGAAGACTCTATTCAAACCGAAAGCCTTCTTCTTAGAAGGCTTTTTTATTTTATATTCAACTAATGGTTCAATTTAAAAAGGAGGAATTTTCACATGTCAACTATCGAAACAAAATTAGCGCAAATCGGAAACCGGAGTGAAACTACAACAGGAACTGTTAATCCACCTGTTTATTTTTCAACTGCTTATCGTCACGAAGGAATTGGTAAATCTACTGGATTTGATTATTCACGAACTGGAAATCCAACGCGCGGCCTATTAGAACAGGCAATCGCAGACTTAGAATGCGGTGAACAAGGTTATGCCTGTAGTTCAGGGATGGCAGCCGTTCTTCTTGTCCTTTCCCTATTCCGCTCTGGAGACGAACTTATTGTTTCCGAAGATTTATACGGTGGCACTTATCGATTATTTTCTGAGCACGAAAAAAAGTGGAACGTTCGATGTAGATACGTAAATACACAATCTATTAAACAAATTGAGCAAGCCATCACAACGAAAACGAAGGCTATTTTCATAGAAACTCCAACTAATCCATTAATGCAAGTTACCGATATTGCCGCTGTTGCAACTGTAGCGAAAAGACACGGACTACTTCTTATTGTAGACAACACATTCTACACACCTTATATACAGCAGCCATTAACAGAAGGTGCCGATATCGTACTTCATAGTGCAACGAAATATTTAGGTGGTCATAACGATGTACTAAGCGGACTTGTCGTTGCAAAAGGAAAGGAACTTTGTGAGGAAATCGCTCATTATCATAATGCCTCTGGTGCAGTCTTAAGTCCATTTGACTCATGGCTATTAATTCGTGGTATGAAAACGTTAGCGCTTCGCATGAGACAACATGAAGAAAATGCAAAAGCAGTTGTTGCTTATTTAAATGATGAGGATGGGGTGACAGATGTATTTTATCCTGGAAGAGGCGGCATGATCTCGTTTCGTCTGAAAGATGAAACATGGATTAATCCATTCTTACAATCTTTATCCTTAATTACATTTGCCGAAAGTCTCGGTGGTGTTGAAAGTTTAATGACATATCCAGCAACACAAACACACGCTGATATTCCTGAAGAAATTAGAACAGCAAACGGTGTATGTAATCGTCTTCTTCGATTTTCCGTTGGTATTGAAAATAGTAACGATTTAATTCAAGACTTAAAGCAAGCCATTAAACTTGTAAAAGAAGGTGTAAGAATATGAGTTATTCTATAGATACACTCTTACTGCACAACCAATATAAACATGACTCGCAAACAGGAGCTGTTAACGTTCCCATCTATAACACATCAACATTTCACCAATTTGATGTAGATACGTTCGGGAAATATGACTATAGCAGGTCAGGCAATCCAACTCGTGAAGCTCTTGAAGACATCATTGCTTTATTAGAAGGCGGAACAAAAGGATTTGCCTTCGCATCAGGAATTGCAGCGATTTCTACTGCATTCCTCCTCCTTTCACAAGGTGATCACGTACTCATTTCAGAAGACGTATACGGAGGAACTTATCGAATGATAACTGAAGTTCTCTCCCGTTACGGTGTTTCACATACATTTGTTGATATGACCAATTTAGAAGAAATAAAGCAAAACATTAAGCCAAATACAAAACTCTTTTATGTAGAAACACCTTCCAATCCACTTTTAAAAGTGACAGATATTCGTGCTGTTTCTAAACTTGCAAAATCTATTGGCGCCCTTACTTTTGTTGATAATACATTTTTGACACCACTATTCCAGAAACCACTTGACCTTGGCGCTGATGTTGTTCTTCATAGTGCCACAAAATTCATTGCCGGTCATAGTGATGTTACTGCCGGATTAGCAGTTGTAAAAGATACCGATCTCGCTCAAAAACTTGGCTTTTTACAAAATTCATTCGGTGCTATTCTAGGCCCGCAAGATTGTTCTCTCGTACTTCGTGGTCTAAAAACATTGCATGTACGTCTTGAGCATTCAGCTGCTAATGCCAATAAAATTGCACACTATTTACAAGAGCACGCTAAAGTTCAAAATGTCTATTATCCAGGATTACAAACACATCTTGGATTTAACATTCAACAATCTCAAGCTACATCAGCAGGAGCTGTCCTATCTTTCACTTTACAATCAGAAGACGCACTTCGCCAATTTTTATCAAAAGTAAAATTACCTGTCTTTGCGGTTAGTTTAGGGGCTGTCGAATCGATCCTTTCCTACCCAGCTAAAATGTCACATGCAGCACTATCTCAAGAAGCTCGTGATGAAAGAGGGATTTCAAATTCATTACTTCGCCTATCCGTCGGTCTTGAAAATGTTGACGATTTAATATCCGATTTTGAAAATGCCCTTTCTTATGTAGAAGAACCTGTAAATGCATAGAGAGCAGAGAAGATATGAAATTAAGTTATCATATCTTCTTTTTTACGCTGATAAGTATATTTGTCAACCCTTCGTATAATTCATAAAAAAATGACAGATCACTATCTATTTCCAAGTAATGAATTAATTGATATATTAAGAAGTAAAAAAGGGGCAAAAATAATGGATACATGTGCAGATGTTTTAATCGTTATCGATTTACAAAATGGAGTATGTTATAGTGAGGAGCATTTATTTAATTTACAAAATTTACTTACAAAAGTAAATAAAAGAATTTCTTCATACAGAAAATCAAATAAACCAATTCTTTTCGTTCAACATTGTGATGATGATTTAGTACCTGAAAAAGAACTTTGGGCTATTCATTCAGATTTAGATGTTCAAAAACAAGATTTTTTTGTAAGAAAAACACATGCCAATTCTTTTTATAACACAAACTTGAAAGAAATTTTAGATCAATTATCTGTACATCGTATTGAATTTTGTGGTGCCCAAACAGAGTACTGTATGGATACCACGATTAAATTTGCCCATGGACTAGGGTACGAAAACTTCATGTTCCAGAAAGCAACCTCTACGTTAAATAATCCATTTATGTCCGCAAAAGAGACAATTGATTTTTATGAAAATATATGGAACCACAGATTTTTAAAATTGATGAAAGATGAAATCTAGAATACATAACTAACGTCTTGGTAATTCTAAGATGTATCAGCTATATTCAAACATTTCATTTTCACCATAAAGAAGCTGACTACATTCGGCTTCTTTTCTTTTAACCTGTTTTATATTCTATATATAACATTATAATTCCTTTGTCATATTATTTTAAAAATTTCGTATATTCATTTGAAAGAATAAGAAAATCATGATAAAATTGTGTTACAAATATATCTATATCTTTCAATTTTTAAAACGCATCGAAATTTTCACCCAAAAATGTCATTTTACAAAACCGTGCTAAATTATCTACTTTATTTACATCAGGGTCTCTTTTCTTACAATTTCTTTACTTTAGGAATGTTTTTCTGCAACAACTGTTTTCTTTTCTTTAATTTTTTGGTATGTATAGTATGGTATAACAGCTCACACGGAGGTGGAAAAGAACATGTTAGAAACCTTTCAAAAAGAAATAGAACTATATGAAAGCAATGCAGAATTATTGAAAGTACTTGCTCATCCTGTTCGCTTATGTATTGTAAAAGGATTAATTGAACGCGGTCCAAGCAACGTTTCTACAATGTACACTGGCTTAAACATGCCACAATCTACAATTTCACAGCATTTAGCAAAGTTAAAAAGTGCTAAAATCGTTTCAAGTGAAAGAAAAGGATTGGAAATTTATTACAAAGTAGAAAACGAGACAATTATTCAACTCGTTCGCGTATTATTGGGTTAGGGACTCATAGACAGAGAAAAAGGACGTATTCTATATTTTTCATCTCATATCTTTAATATAAATATATATCATGAGAGGAAATATATGATGCTACATAAGTCGTATTAAAAAACAAGACACAGAACTATGCTGTGTCTTGTTTTTTATATTTTCAAATACCGATCCAAGTGTAACTGTTGCATATGTTTCGTATGTATAACAACATCACATGCACTCCCTAATCCTCCACTCAAAATCATAGAATGAACTGCACGATTTTGTTTTTGAATTTCAGAAAAAGGATCCCGATCTTGATGATTCGTAAGCAGCTCTAGTATTCCTGCTGCTAACAAAAACTCAGATTGTTTCTTATGCCATACCATATTCATACCTTGCAGGCTAAACATTTCTTTCAGTTCGTCCCAATGAATATGAGTAGTAAGATCCATTTCACCTGGATACGCTAAAGGATTACGAATTAACTTATGCTCGTAATACCCTCGTAAACTACCTTCTTGATGTGCAGGATGCATCCATTCTTCTTTTGTATATCCATAATCAACTGTAATACATACACCTCGTTGAAACCATTTCGCAATTTCTTTTATATATTCTTCCATCGCAATTGGCACTTCAAAACGCTGGCCTTCAGCGAGATGAATATTATATTTCAATAAGTATCGACCAATTCTTTTATGTAACGGCCTACATACTTCTGCAAGTTTCCCTTCCTCTGTGTACGTAACACGTACTTCATACAATATTCCATTTCTCTTCTCAATTACTTCAACAGGAAATGCATCAAATAACTCATTCGAAAAAAGAATCCCCTCGAACGATTCTCCCATTTCACTATGCGACGTATAATATGACACATTAGAAAACGAACAAAGAGTCTTTTGCTGCAATTTTCTATGAAAAGGGCTCATTTCAATTATCGAATAGTTTAAATCAATAAAGGTTTCCGGTGATAATTGCTTCCATTCTTGTAAAACATCATAGGCAAACCTTCCTGTCCCCCCACCAATCTCACAAATATGTGGAGCAACTTCACCATTTTCAACAAGACGAATAAAAAACTTAGCAAAAGTTTTTGCAAACACAGAGGATACGTTGCTACTTGTAAAAAAATCCCCTTGTCTTCCTATTTTTTCACGTTCTTTCATATAATATCCATGTTCCTCTGCATATAATGCGAGGTTCATATATGTACTGTATGAAATTGAATAATCCTTTTCTTTTTCCATCCATTCTTTTAAAATGAGCTCCATCCCCATACTAGCTCCTTACTGTAAAAATGGATTATTTTCTTTTTCAAAACCAATGCTTGTTTCTGGACCATGTCCACATAACACCGCTGTTTCATCAGGTAATACAAATAATTTCTCTTCAATACTTCCAATCAACTCTGCAAAACTTCCACCAGGTAAATCTGTTCTTCCAATACTCATTTGGAATAATACATCTCCAGAAAATACAGCATTCGCCTCTTTACAGTAATAAGAAATACTGCCTGGAGAATGTCCTGGTGTCTCAAAAATTTCAAAGTTAAATGAACCAATTGCTAATGCACCTTCTGCATCAATAATATGATCTGCTGGTTTTGCTGTAATGCTGCGATTCATCATAAAGATTTGAGAACCATTTACAGTTGCATCGCCTAACCAATCTGCTTCTTCTTTATGTACGTACACAGGAATATGAAAAGCGTCTCTTACCGCATCAACAGCACCAATATGATCAAAGTGAGCATGTGTTAATAAAACAGCCAGTGGCTTTAATTGTTCTTCTTGTAAATATGTAACGAGCTTCTCTCCTTCGTGACCAGGATCAAAGATAATACACTCATTTTGCTCATTCGTTAAAATATAAGCATTTGTTTGTAATGGGCCTAACGGCATTTGTATCCATTTCATATGAAAATCTCCTCCAATTATTAAACTTACTTTCAATGATACAACATTTTTTTCTCTTAGGAAAAGAAAGGATGCTATCTCGACAATCATTTTTAAAACATGTACAATATAAAAGAGTAAATATTCCAAAAACTCATATTAAGGAATGGGTAGACAGAGGAGGATATTGTATGGGCCTTGTTATTATTTTTACGCTTGTCACTCTGTTAGCTGTATTTGCTACGCTTAGAACACTTCGCGAAAAGAATTTTCTCGCGGGCGGCTTTGCAATTGCAACTGTACTCGTTTTCGGATGGTTTACAATCATGACTGTTCTATATAACGGGTACCCACCAGCAGCTTAATTCATTTACATGCTCGTCTTCATCAAGATTTCGCACAAAAAGAGGAAGGGTTTCCCCTTCCTCTTTTCATACTTCACAACTTATATCATCTTCGCTTCGTATTTGTGCTTTTTTACAAGCCAAGCTCCTCCGATAACACCTGCATCATTACCAAGTGTTGCAATAGCTAACTTCGTGCTCTTTACAGCACGTGAGAAAGCATATTGCTCAAAATAGCGTTGAATTGGTTCTAAAAGTGCATCTCCAGCTTTAGAAACGCCTCCGCCAATAACGATTTTCTCTGGGTTCAACGTGCTAGAAAGGTTCGCTACAGCTAATCCTAAATAAGAAGCTACCTTTTCTACTACTTCGCCTGCTAGTTCATCACCTTGTCCATGTGCTTCAAATACGTCTTTTGATGTGATACGTCCTTCTTCTGCTAACATAGAACGTAGAATACTTTCTTTATCAGTCTCTTGTATTTTTTGCATAGCAACACGCACAATACCTGTTGCAGATGCTACAGTTTCTAGGCAACCAGACTTCCCGCAATTACATGGGAAAGCGTTCTCTGTAACGACTGTAATGTGTCCGATTTCACCAGCAGCACCGCTTACGCCGTGTACAATCTCTCCATTGGCAATTACACCGCCGCCAACACCAGTGCCAAGCGTCATACAAATTAAATCTTTTGCTCCTTCACCAGCACCTTTCCACATTTCACCAAGCGCTGCTAAGTTCGCATCATTATCAATAACAACAGGTAATCCTGTTTCTACTTCTAATAAATCTTTTAACGGATAGTTCTTCCATCCTAAGTTAACCGCTTCATAAATCATCCCAGACGCCACGTGTACAGGGCCAGGAGCTCCCATACCAATACCGATTAACTTACTTTTTAATTCGCCTAACTCTTCTAACTTTTTATCAATAGCTTTCGCTACATCAAGTGTAATATGTTTTCCTTGCTCATTTGTATTCGTAGGGATTTCCCACTTATGTAAAATTTCACCGTATACATTAATAAATGCTAATTTGATCGTTGTACCACCAAGGTCAACACCAACTAACCATTTCTCTTCCATGTTACTTACCTACCTTTATCTAATTCTTATTTAGCTCTTTTTGAATTTCTTGCTTCAATAAAAATAAAGCTGTTTGATAGTCTTGTGAATCGATTAGCTGTGATTGATTTAATTCACGCAATTCATCTTGCATTAATTGTAAATCTGCAATTCGATCTCCCGTATAAATAATCGTACCAAATTTCTTTAGCAATTGCTGAATATCATATATAGATAACATTTCATCACCCTCTATGCTCACTTACTATAAAAAATTATAATAAGAAAACGTTCACATATTTTATTATAATCAAGAAGAAAAAGTCTCGTCAATTTTTATTTGTCTATACAAGCCCATTTTTAACCATTGTTCCTTTTTCTGTAATAATTTTTTCTACATTTTTATCAAACGGCTCTATTGGAATATGGTCTACCATTTGAAAACTATAAGCTAATGATAGCGTTTTCCCTTTATAATGCATGAGATAACGATCATAATAGCCACCACCATATCCAATCCGTTCTCCTCGCTCTGTATAAGCTACACCTGGTACAATTTGAAGGTCAATTTCATCTGCATTCACTTCTTCCGTAAGCGCTGGAATTGGCTCACGTAAATTCATATACACTGTTTCCAATTGATCAAAATTACTAATTTGCCTAAAGGACATTGTTCTTGTTTCTTTATTACACTTCGGAACAACAACTTTCTTTCCTTCTTCCCAAGCTTTTTCGATAATAGGATATGTATTCACTTCATTTTCCATTGAAAGAGTGATTCCAATTGTTTTAGCTTCAGCCCACTCTTTTTGTGCATACAACGAAAATGCAATTTGCTCTGATAAAGTTGTATACCGTTCTTTTGATAAAGAATTCATGTGCTCTATTATTTGTTTACGTAAACGTAGTTTCTCTTCTCTCACACATTTCCCCCCTCACAGTGATACTTTGCTCTACGATGATAGTGTATCACTTTTAAGAGAGGAATCGAATAAAAAAAGAAACAGTAGGAAAATATTCCTACTGCTTACTTTGTTTCACGGTGTAACGTAGACTTCTTGTCACGCTTGCAATACTTTTTAAGCTCGATACGCTCAGCGTTGTTACGTTTGTTTTTCTTTGAGATATAGTTACGATCTCCGCATTCTGTACATGCTAGAGTAATATTCACACGCATTCTTATTTCCCTCCAGTACTAATAACTTAAATCAGACTATACTATAATACCACTTTTAAAATAAAAATTCTACACCTTTTGATATTGTCTAATTTTTTCTATAAGATTTTTCATGTTTTCCCTTGCTATTACTGGGTTTCTAGCATGTGAATACACTAAAAATTTCGGTTGTTTTGTGTCAGAAACGATATAAGACCACTCTTTTTCGGTATATTTGAACTGTACTCCTTCAAATATGCCTTCTTCCTTCCTTTCGATATCAGCCAATAATTTCCTCATCACCTTCCCTTTTTCATTCCACGAACATACAACTTCATCACAAAGTAAATAAAGCGGCGGGGATTGCTCTACTATGCTGAGAAAGGTTTTTCCCTGCAATGCTATTAACTCGAATAATTTTCCAATTCGATATAAAATATCTCGCTTCCATCTCGCTTGAAACGATTTTTTTTCATCCTGCGTATAAAATAGAAGATAACATTCTCCTAATTTCAAAGACATTGGGTAAATATTTCCTGCCGATTCCAGTAATAAATCTGGAATATCAATCTCTTCAAAATCCGTCCCTTGGTAAATATTACTATGATTATCATATAACTCGAAATAATTTCCTTGCTCTGAAAACATAAGCGCCATATTTGCTTTACTTGATTTCATCAAAGCTTTCACATGATCCTTTTGTTCGCCCGCATAAATCCACGTAACTGTGCATCCGAGCCTTTGCAAAAAGAGCATAAGCAGATGTTGTAACATATCATTTCTCTTATTAATAAGAAGATGGAACTTCTGTTTTTTTATTTTCTCAATATCAATACGCTCTAATACAGCCTCTATATAATTATGTAAAGAAACGTGTACTAGCTTATTCCGCCCCATTTCCTTCTCACATACGTAATAAAACGACTCAGACATATACACTTGTTCTATCGCTTTTTGCTGCTTATACGTTAACTGTGCCCCATCCTTACCATACAACTTTATAACAATCTCTTTTTCTTTTTCCGCTTGAATGAAAACCCCGCCCGCACATTGCAAATCTTGAATGCTGTACTGAAAAAGTGATTCGTTCATTTCTTTGCATTCCATCGTATGAATCCCAATACCATGAATTGCATGAAGAAAAAGATTTTTATAAGAAGTCGTTTCTATATGTTCTTGACTCCCGATTAATATACTTTCCCCTTTTGTAAAAAGAGATCCGTACGCCATTGCAACCTTTACAATAAATTGAGGGGTGATTTCAACGTTCCCTCTTCCTACAATGCGGCTTTTTTGCAACCATCCTGCACTCTTCTCACTTTCTTGAACACCAGCCGATCCTACTACCGAATGACTATCAATCGCCTTATATGGCCATAGTTTTCCCTTTTGCTTAATTACCGTACTTTTCCCTATATGACAATGGTCCGCTACAATGCTTTTTTGAAACAATGTAACATCATCTTCCACCATTGTATGTTCTCCTATTGTCGTTTCTAGTAACTCACAATATTTCCCAATGTGCGCATTTGCAAAAATAATACTTTTTTGAAGATGAGAATAACTCGAAACAATACTATTTTTCCCGATAATAGAGTACGGCTCAATTACAGCCCCGGCACCAATTTTTGCTCCCTCTCCAATAAAAGAAGGGCCGTGAATTTTCGTTCCTTTTCCAATCGTTACCCCTTCTCCCATCCATACCATCGGTAATACTTCCGTATATGGGATAGGTACTTGCAATTTTTTCGTTAACAAATCAAATTGTGCTTGTCGATATTGATCAAATGTACCGATATCTAACCAGTAACCTTCTGACAAATATGCAAATAATGCGTTCTTATTTGCCAATAACGGAAACACATCTTGACTAAAATCAAAAAATTCTCGGGGCGGTATGTAAGAAAAAATTTCTGGCTCCATAATATATATACCTGTATTCACAATATTAGAGACTACTTCATTCCAACTCGGTTTTTCTATGTATCGTGTAACCTCTTGTTCTTTGTTCATTACAACTAAACCAAATGAGAGTGGATTTTCTACTTCCTTTACAAACATAGTTACCATTCTTTTCTTTTGTTCATGAAACGTAATTCCTTCTGATAATTGAAAATCAGTTAACGCATCCCCACTTATGACAACAAACGGTTCATCCAAAAATTTTTCCGCTTGTTTAATACTCCCTGCAGTTCCAAGCGGTGGAGAGTCTTCAAAGTAGTACAAGTTAACGCCCCATTTGCTACCGTCACCAAAATATTGCTTAATAGCCGCACTCATATACTGAACAGTAATGGCAATCTCACGTATACCATGCTGACGCAATAATTCAATGTTGTATTCTAAAACTGGCTTTTCTAATAATGGCAACATCGGCTTTGGAGTATTACATGTTAATGGTCTAAGGCGTCGTCCTTTTCCTCCAGCTAAAATAACCCCCTTCATATACTTCAGCCTCCACTTATATAATGTTCAGTAACTTCATATACGATATGTATATTATCTACCCAGCATTAACTAGCAGTATAAAATAAAGTGAAACTTTAATCAGTGGGGGTTTTCTTCCTCCCCTACTGATTATTAGCCTTGACCAATCGGGCCGGCAGGCAGTAAAGTTCCCCTTATATACATTCATCTTTCAACAACTGAAGAAAGCGCTTACTATTAATTTTTAAAATATTACTTAATAAGCGAATAACATATACGCCCTATTTTTTCCATTATATTATGATACATCTTATCATCATAAACTAAAGGAAACAACGAGCTTTTTTTGTCATGTTTTGACTAAAAAAAGCAGGTGATGTTTCACCTGCTTTTTTCTTTATTCATTTAATAAGTAATGCTTTCCCTTTACTAAATAAAAAACATTTTCAGCAATATTTGTAATATGGTCTGCTACACGTTCGATATATCTCGCTACAAAGGATAATTGTGTAATTTGTGTAATTGCTTCTGGTTGTTCTGGAACTGAAGATATAAATTCACGAATCGCTTTCCCATATATTTCATCAACAGAATCATCCATTTCGGCAATTTGTTTCGCAAAAGTTAAATTTTCTTGCTCATATGCATCTAGCGCTAACTGTAACATCTTATTTGCAATCGCAAACATCTCATCAAGATTGTGCAAACTAACAGACACGTCTTTTTCCCCGAGACGAATGGTTGATTTCGCAATATTAACAGCATGATCTGCAATCCGTTCTAAATCTGTCGCTGTTTTAATTGAAATGAAAATCCTTCTTAAATCACTCGCTACAGGTTGCTGCTTCGTAATGAGCATAAGCGCAAGATCATTTATTTCCTCTTCTAAATTATCCATACGATAATCACCATCTATTACCTCTAACGCTTTCTCTACATCCTTTTTATGAAGCCCTTCCATAGCAAGCAATAAAGCTTCTCTCGCTAGTTCACCAAGCTCAATCACCTTTTGCTGTAACGTTTTTAAATCACATTGAAATTGTTCTCGTACCATTGTTTCTTCCCCCTCAATATTATGTACCACTATATATAACTCTCCTACCTAGCCTACTTATAATAAACCTTAAGATAGGAGGAGTATTACTTCTCCTATCTTAAATAAGGTAAAAATAAGAAATACCCTCTGTTAAGAGGGTATTTGCTCTTAGCCTTGCTAGCGACATCAACCGAATCGGCCTGTAATATAATCTTCTGTACGCTTATCTGAAGGTGTCGTAAATAATTTATTTGTATCTGTATACTCTACAACTTCTCCACTTAAGAAGAAAGCAGTTTTATCTGAAATACGCGCAGCTTGTTGCATGTTATGCGTTACGATAACGATACTAAAATCTTTCTTTAACTCTTGAATTAATTCTTCTACTTTTAATGTTGAAATTGGATCTAGTGCTGATGTTGGCTCATCCATTAAAATAACGTCTGGTTCAATCGCTAAACAACGTGCAATACATAGACGCTGTTGCTGTCCACCAGATAAACCGTATGCATTATCATGCAAACGATCTTTTAACTCATCCCAAATCGCTGCTCCACGTAAACTTTTTTCAACAATTTCATCTAACGTTTTCTTGTCGCTAATCCCATGAATTTTCGGGCCATATGCTACATTTTCATAAATAGATTTTGGAAATGGATTTGGTTTTTGGAACACCATTCCTACATGTGTTCGTAATTCTTCAACTGGATATGATTTATCAAATATATTGCGCTCTCTATATTCAATTACGCCTGTAGTTCGCACGATTGGTACTAACTCTACCATACGATTTAATGTTTTTAAGTACGTTGATTTACCACAACCACTTGGCCCGATAATTGCTGTAACTTCATTCTCATGAATACTTAAGTTGATATCTTTTAAAGCATGGTCTTCTCCATACCATAAATTTAAGTTTTTCGTATCAAATACTACTTTCTTTGGCGCAGTCTCGATTTTCTCCTCGTTTTTCACCTGTACATTTACTACTGTTGCTACCATTTGAATTCCCCTTTCATCCATTTCCAACTTATTTTCGATTTCGTAACCATAGGACAACTATATTGATCAAGAGCAACAAACCTAACAAAACAATCATCCCAGCAGCTGCTACATACTGAAATTCTTCCTGTGGTCTACTCATCCAATTAAAAATTTGAATTGGTAAAACTGTAAATCTATCAAACATACTAAACGGAACATAATTTGCAAATGCAAGTGCCCCGATAACTAATAACGGTGCCGCTTCTCCAATCGCTCTTGATATCGCTAACGTACAACCTGTTATAATTCCTGGGAACGCATATGGCAATACAACTTGATACATCGTTTGCCACTTCGTAGCACCTAACCCGTAAGAAGCTTCTAATAATGACCTCGGTACAGATCGTATCGCTTCTTGACTCGCTACAACAACTGTCGGTAAGACGAGTAAGCTCATCGTCAGTGCCGCTGCAATAATACTCTCACCTAAGTGAAGAGCGTATACAAAAATGGTTAAGCCGAGTAATCCAAATACGACGGAAGGTACTCCCGCTAACGTTTGATTATTAATTTCTATTACCTTTTTAAATATAGATTCCTTCGCATATTGCTCTAAATAAAGAGCAGTTCCGACCCCAAATATAAAGGAGAGTGGTATAACAATACTCATAAATAATATTGTTCCTGACAAAGCTGCAACAATCCCAGCTTCTTTCGGATTACGCGAAGCGAAGTTTGTAAAGAAATCTAACGAAAGGTAACTGACACCTTTTTCAAAAATTTGAAAAAGCAAAATAAGCAGGATTACTATCGAAAACAAAATTGCCATATAAAATAACAATTTGTAAATTCGATCTTTTAAAAAACGTGATGCCATATTTTCTTGTATTTTTTTATGATTCAACATGCGCATATTATGTCACCCTCCTAAAGCGGCGCATAATAAACTGCGAAATGATGTTCATTATAAAAGTAAACAAGAATAACATTGCGCCTACAGCGTACATGCTGTAATAAGTAATTGTTCCATGCGGAGCATCACCTAAACTCACTTGCACAATATAAGCTGTTAACGTTTGAATAGAGTGTGTCGGATCGAGAGATACGTTCGGTGTGGACCCTGCTGCAATTACAACGATCATCGTTTCACCGATTGCTCTTGAAGCAGCTAATATAATCGCTGCCATAATCCCTGCGAAAGCTGAAGGAAACACGACTTGTTTTACCATTTCAAACCGAGTTGCTCCAAGTGCTAACGAAGCTTCTTTCGTCCCTTTCGCTACAGCTCTCATTGCATCTTCAGACAGAGATGCAATTGTCGGTATCATCATAAAGCCAATAACAATACCTGGACTAATCGCATTAAAAAACTGTAAATCTGGTATAATCCGCTGTAAAAGCGGTGTGACAACTGTTAATGCAAAAAAACCATATACAATCGTCGGGATACCTGCTAATAGTTCTAACATCGGTTTTAATACTTTTCTTACACTGTTTGAAGCATATTCACTTAAAAATACGGCACACGCTAAACCGATAGGAATTGCTACGAACATAGCAATTGTTGTTACAAGGAACGTTCCACATATAAGTGGTAATATACCGAATTTAGGATCTTCAAAAAAAGGTAACCATTCTTTCTCTGTCAAAAAGGAGAGCAATGGTATTTTTTGAAAAAACATCATTGTTTCATTTGCCAGCGTAAAAATAATTCCAAGTGTCGTCACAATAGACACACTAGCAATTATTTTTAGTAATAATGGAACGATTTGATTGATTCGCTGCGTTTTTTTTCTTTGTTTTGTATTTCTCTCAATCAAATGTTGTACAGAAAATGTAATTTGACTTTTGTCATTATGAGCCAAAGATGAAAACCCCTTTCCACCCTGACATTACCTTTTTATTTCTGTTAACATCCGCAGCTGTTCATTGTATTTTTCTTTTGGTAATTTTACATATCCTACCTCTTCAGCAAGATTACCAACATGCTGAATCATAAACTCAACATAATTCGCTACATTCATTTTATTTCGGATAGATGCATCATTTACATAAGCAAATAGCGACCTAGATAATGGCTTATATTTACCTGATTGAATCGTATCTTTCGTCGGAAGTACACCATCCACTTTTATTGCTCTCACCTTATCTCGATTGGCCATATAATAAGCATATCCTACAAAAGCAATGGCATTTTTATCATTCATTACCCCTTGCATAATAACTTGATCATCTTCAGACAAAGAGACTTTTTTTACAATGCGATTATTTTGTAAGATGACGTTTTGAAAATAATCATACGTACCAGAGTCTACACCTGGCGCATAAAACTTCACCTGTTCACGTGGCCATGAAGAATGAATTTGTGACCATCGCTTTTCGTTTCCATCTTCACTCCATAATAGACGTAACTCGTCTACCGTCATATTGTCTACCCAAGTATTTTCGCGATTCACAACGATCGTAAGACCGTCGTAAGCAACTTCAAATGGTGTAAACTGAATGGAGTTTCTCTTCATTTCATTTTCTTCCACTTGTTTCATTACTCTCGAAGCATTATTTATATCGACTTCTCCTTTACTGAAACGATTAAATCCTCCTCCTGTTCCAGAAACACTGATGGAAATTTTCACGCTTGGATGCACCTTTGTATATTCCTCCGCTACCGCTTCTATAATAGGAAAAACCGTTGAGGATCCATCAACTCTCACTTCTCCCATTTCATTCGCAGCAAATGCAGTAGACGTGCCAACATAAAAGAAACATGTTGACAGTATGAAAACTTTAATTGATGCACTTATCCATTTCACGTGTTCTTCCTCCTAGAAGTAACCGGAAATAACAGGATTACAGATATAAGAATACTGCTAAACTATTAATTCGGTTTTAATTGTTTGTAAAAGTTTTGTAAAGTTCCACAAGAATCAACATTAGGTAAATTATTAATCCGTAGCCACTGTTCATCTTCACTGAGGATTGGTCCATAACTTCCATAGTGAATGCATACGTATTATTTGCAAGGTCCCTTAAAATTCCGATATGATCTGCTTGTCCACTTTATTAAAACGTATGCATGAATCAAAAAAAAAAGCACACTATCTTTTCAGATAGTGTGCTTTTTTTACAACTTTTTTATTCATCATCTTGCTTTTTATTTTTCTTATCTATTTCCTCTTGTGTAGCTTCGCCATTTTCTACCTTTTTCAAATCAAAGTACGCGTCCATAATGTCACGACTAATATAACCGTTAATACCTGATTTATCATCTACCCAAGGTACAACAACAGAAAATGCTACTTCAGGGTCTTCAAGTGGCGCATAACCTACTAATGTTAAGTTATATGTTTCTTTACGCTCACCGTTTGCTTTTCTACCAATCTCTTTATCTCCGCCATACACAGTTTGAGCTGTACCTGTTTTACCAGCAGCTTTATATGATGCGCCTGTAAAGTATTTCGCAGCTGTACCACCAGACTCATTAAATACTTGTCTAAATCCTTCCTGAACACGTTTAATTTGTGATTCAGGCATATCAATACGGTTTAGTACTTTTGGTTCCATTGAATGAACGACTTTTCCAACTTCGCCTTGTTTCGCTTCCGGTTGACGAATTTCCTTTACAACTTGCGGCTGCATACGGTAACCACCATTTGCAATTGTTGAAACATACTGTGCTAATTGAAGTGGTGTGTACGTGTCATACTGCCCAATTGATAAATCTAATAAGAAACCTGGCTGATTTCCTCTACCTGTTTGACCCGCAGATTCATTTGGTAAATCGATACCTGTTTTTACACCAAGTCCAAATTGTCCGAAATAATAACGCATCGTATCAAATGCTTTTTGTGGTATATCTAACGTACCACCTCTTACATATGGAACACCTGCGATATTCATCGCTGTTTTAAACATATATACGTTAGAAGACATTTTTAATGCTGTTAAATCATTAATGTATCCCATCGTCTTCCAAGAAGATTTTTGTGGCGTTCCCTTTAATCTGATTGGTTCATCAAGTTGAACTGAACCTGGTTGAATGGCACCTGTCTGATACCCAGTAAGTACTGTCGCACCTTTTACAGTTGATCCCATCGGATAAGAACTTGTCATCGTTCCTAATGCGAAATCTTGCACTTTCGTTTCGCCATTTTCTTCTACTAACTGTTTCCCTGCCATAGATAAAACTTCACCATTTTTTGGATTCATCATTACAACGAATGCACGATCTAAAAGAGGTTGTCCCCCTTTATATCTCAATAAATTTTTCGTGATAATTTCTTCTACACGCTTTTGTAATTCCATATCAATTGTTAAATTCAGATTGTTACCACTTTGCCCTTTTGATACATTAATCGTTTCTAAAATATTACCGTTTTTATCCGTAATATTTCTCACTTCCGCTTTATTACCGTGCAAACTATCTTCATATTGCTGCTCAAGATAACTTTTCCCTACGCGGTCATTTCGATTATAATCACGAACAAGATAGTAATCTAGTCTTTCTCTCGGTAAACCTTCATCAGACGTTGACACGCCGCCAAGTACACTTCGGAATAAATCATCATAAATATACTTTCGATCCCAATCAACATTCGTATCTACACCCGGTAATGCTGCTAGATTTTCACTAATAATCGCATATTCTTGTTCTGTAGCATCCTTTTTAATGACTTGTGGTGTCATCGCATATCCGCCGTCCATTTTGCTTTTAATCGCTAGCACTTCTAAATCTTTTGCGGATAATTGATTCACTTCTTCTTCTGTCACGCGATTTCGTTGACGCTCATCTAATTCTTTATCGTCAATTTTTTTATCTTTAAACTCTTGACGATCTTTTTTCGTAATTTTTTCTTGCGCTTCTTCTTTATGAATAGCAAGCCAATAATCTTTTTTATCGCGATCTGTTAATTTATCTGTCGGTACTTCAATCAAATCTGCTAATTTTTTCGCTGTTTCTAAGCGAGCCTCTGCAGTTGATCCTTTCATTTTTGTAAATGTAATCGTACGTACAGCTGCATTATCTACTACAGCTCGCCCATAACGGTCAAATATTTTCCCACGTGGTACAGGATTACTTATCGTCGAGTTTTCTTTCCTCTCCACTTCATTCTTATATTCCTCACCGCGAACAATTTGTACATAACCAAGCCTTACAATAACCGCGGAGAACATTAAAAACACGCAGAAAAACAGCACGTTTAACCGAAAAGGAACGTGAGTCTTTTTCTTTTGTTGTTTCTGCTTCTTGCCCATACAAACCCCCTCTACCAACAGCTATGTAATTTGAAAGGGACACCTTCATACAGGTGTCCTCACTGCTGTCTTACATCTTTTTCTATTCTAGCATAAAACAAACGATAAGTTAACCTTCTGGTTCTGTTTGATTCTGCGTGGTTCCTTGTGCTACGACACTTGTGTTCCCTGCATTTCCTTCATCATATTTGACATTTTTAACTGCAAAATAAATAAGAAAATGTCCAGCACCTAAAATACATAGTAAGACAGGTAAACTCTTTTCAGGCGGAAAGAATAATACAGCACATAAAAAACTTAAAACTGAACAAATTCTCCCGGCATTTAACCATAATTCTCGGACAACAACATACTCTACACGCCACTCTCTCGCATTTTTCGCTCTACCAATTACATCATATGTCATCGATCCATATGGAACGAGTAAAATAGGGTATGCAATCGCAATGCATGCTGCATAAATAAGTAATTTTGTGTATGTAACATTGAATATAACTAAAAATACAACAGCATATAAAATAATGCCTCCAAGTAAAATTGCTTTTTTTCGCCACTCTTTCTTTAACATACGGGCAACTAAATAGTAACATACAAATGATACAGCAGAATTTACTAAGCTATATTTCCCTAATGCAAGCTCACTATCGGTTGCTAAGTACACATATACTGAAATAACAAAAATGAATGTCCCCTCTCTCAATCCTTGGAAAAAATGAGCACGTGTAATTCTCCCCCAATTTTTATCAATCCGTCGCTCTTTCAAAACTTGTGTAACCTCATAACGACCTTCACATTCTCTCTTAGATACAAAAAAGCTTAAAACGACAGCAATTGCAAATAACAATAACGAGAGAAAGAATATGACCGTATAACCACTCCACTTCTCCATACGTGAAATTGTGTATCCAGCTGCTATCGGTCCAATCATGCCAGAGAAGGATGTAAGAAGCCCAAGAAACCCGTTAAAGAAATCTCTTGTTTCTGGTTCTGTAATCTCAAATGTTAATAAGTTAAACGCGAGCCAGTAAAAACCATATCCGACTCCTAAAAGAGCCCCCATTAATAAAATATAGTGAGAAGCGCTTTTCCCCGCTACTAAAACAACGATAAAAAAAATCGCTAACGTGCCTACGCCTATTCGTAACAAGATCGAGCGATCAATACGCTTCGCTAATTTCCCACCTATAAGAAATGTGAGGGGCTGCAATACAACGCTGGCCAAATTATACAAGCCGAGATTCACATAATTTTGTGTTTGTTTCCATAAATAAATGTTAACAAACGTATTCGATAAAGAAATTGCGAGCGTGTATAAACCTCCAATAAGGAGTAATAACACTAAATCCCGATTCACTTCAACGTCACCAATTATATGTTTCCACTTCATACACAACTCTCCTTTACTTCATGTTCTAGTCTTCCAAAGACAAGCTCAATTATGTAAAAGGAAAGCATAGAAAAAAGCTAGGAGCATTCTCCTAGCTTTTTCTATCGTTATTACAATTATTTTGCTTCTTGGTAACGTTTTTCAGCAGCGTTCCAATCTACAACGTTCCAGAATGCACCGATGTAGTCTGGACGACGGTTTTGATAATTTAAGTAGTAAGCATGTTCCCAAACATCTAAACCGATAACTGGAGTTTTACCTTCAGTTAGAGGAGAATCTTGGTTTGGCGTGCTTGTTACTTCTAACTCACCATTATTTACTACTAACCAAGCCCAACCAGAACCGAAGCGAGTTGCGCCAGCTTTTGCGAATTCTTCTTTGAATGCATCGAAGCTACCGAATTTCGCTTCAATTGCAGTTGCAAGTTCGCCTACTGGTTGTCCGCCGCCGTTTGGAGATAAGATTGTCCAGAAGAATGTGTGGTTAGCATGTCCGCCACCATTGTTACGTACTGCTGTACGGATTGCTTCTGGTACTTCGTTTAAGTTTGCAACTAATTCTTCTACGCTTTTGTCAGCTAATTCTGCATGACCTTCTAAAGCAGCGTTTAAGTTTGTGATGTACGTGTTATGGTGTTTTGTATGATGGATGTTCATTGTTTCTTTGTCAAAGTGAGGCTCTAAAGCATCATACGCATAAGGTAAATTTGGTAATTCGTGTTTTGCCATTGTTATATTCCTCCCAGTTTATGTATTGCCACTTAAGTGACATACAACTACATTCTACCCTAATTGCCATAGGGTGCAAACAAATAAATCACATTGTCTTGCTATCATTAAAGTAGCAAAATTCCCACTTCTTTTCAATTAAAATGCTCATATATTTCATAAAAAAAGCTCCCTTCTACAAGGAAGCTTCCTACTGACATAATAAACATGTGAAATGGATATGGACCCTGTAGGACTCGAACCTACGACCGGACGGTTATGAGCCGTCTGCTCTAACCAGCTGAGCTAAGGGTCCACAATTATGTATGTAATAATACATCAAATAAAGGAATTCCTATCGGATATATCCTTTAAGAAATGTAAGATAAATTTACCATATAGAAAAGAAAAGTGTCAATTGTATTTTTCTCATTTAAAAGAAGAAAATTAATAAAAAGAAATTTAGTTATCTCTACTATATGTAAATATAATATATCTTGAGATTCCCTAGATTCCTACGTTACAATGATTTTATACATACATAAAGGAAGTGAATCTATGTCCATATTTACCCAATTAGTCAAAAGCGTATATTCGCCTAAAGATATGGCGCTATTCCGTTTTCAAAAAATCGGAAAAACCATTTTGTATATTATGCTACTTTGTCTAATCACTACTATTCCAAGAACATTCTTTTACGGTAGCTTTATCCAAGATAGTGTTACTATGGTAAATCAAGCAATTGAAAAAGATTTACCTGATTTTAAAATCGAAAATGGTGAACTAAAAGCTGATATTGAACAACCTATTCAAAAAGAAGAGGGAGATGCTCTTTTCGTATTTGATCCAAATACAACAGATATCGAAAAGTATCAAAATAAAACTGGTTTATTTATTTTAAAAGATAAAGTAGTTTCTATAGGAAATGGCCAGACGCAAACATACTCCTACAATGATTTATTAGGGACATCTCTTGAGAAAAAAGATTTGCAAGATTTCATTTCTGTATTCGATAGTATTTATCCAATTTTACTAGCTGTTATCGGAGTGTTAGTATATCTATTCCAATTGTTCATTACTTTCTTAGGAATTACTTTACTTGCGTTTATCGGTTCTGCTATGAGTGGTCAACGTAAATTATCTTATAAGCAAGTATGGACGTTAACTGCCTACAGCTACACAATTCCAACCATCTTCTTTATGATTATGGATTTATTCAAAATCGTTGTACCTGGCTCAACATTCATTTATATCGCAGTTGTTTTAATTGTTCTATACTTAACAATTAAAGAAGTTCCAAAACCGAACGAAAAAAATGCCTAAATAGGCATTTTTTTTTTGGACAAGCATATATTCCTAGCAAAGGAGTGAAGAATATGAAGAGATTAGGTATATTCTTATTCGTGCTTGTTCTTGGTTATATATTTTATTACGATATAAAAATCGGCACTTTACCGATGTTAAGTTCATATAAAAAGACAAATGCGACCGAAACGATAAAACAAGAAAGTACAAATGCAAAACAAAAGAAAGAAAACAAAGCGGAAAAAGAAACAGATGTCACTTATAAAACAATTGAAGTCAAAACAGGTGATACGGTTCTTTCCATTACAGAAGCGATTAATAAGAAGAAAATTCCTTCTATCGAAAAAGTAATTGATGATTTTAAACAATTAAATAAAAATACACCTGCTACAAAAATACAACTTGGAAAGTCTTATAAATTCCCGTTATATCAATAAGCAATCACTTAATCCTTGTCAATTACATAAAGGCGCTGATACAATAGTAAAAGTGAAACCGAGCACTTCGGTTTCTATAGCCCTGTATCACGTATACTATCATTGATATAAGGGACTAAATAAGAAACTTCTTTTATAAGGAGAGCGATCTATTCGTGAATGAAATGACTCATCGTACAAAAACACGTCCAGTTAAAGTCGGTAATTTAACAATTGGCGGTAATAATGAATTAATTATACAAAGTATGACAACAACAAAAACACATGATGTTGAAGCAACAGTTGCTGAAATTAAACGTTTAGAAGAAGCTGGCTGCCAAGTCGTGCGTGTTGCTGTTCCAGACGAACGCGCAGCAAATGCTATTGCTGATATTAAAAAACAAATCAACATTCCACTTGTTGCTGATATTCATTTTGATTATCGCCTTGCTTTAAAAGCAATTGAAGGCGGCATTGATAAAGTACGTATCAATCCAGGTAACATTGGTCGTCGCCATAAAGTAGAAGCTGTTGTAAATGCAGCAAAAGAACGCGGCATTCCAATCCGTATCGGTGTAAACGCAGGTTCATTAGAGCGTCACATTTTAGAAAAGTACGGATACCCAACTGCAGATGGTATGGTTGAGAGCGCCCTGCATCACATTAAAATTTTAGAGGACTTAGATTTCCATGATATTATCGTATCTATGAAAGCCTCTGATGTTAACTTGGCAATTGAAGCATACGAAAAAGCTGCACGTGCTTTTGATTATCCACTACATTTAGGTATCACAGAATCTGGAACGTTATTTGCCGGAACTGTAAAAAGTGCCGCTGGTCTTGGAGCAATCTTAAGCAAAGGCATCGGAAATACACTACGTATTTCATTAAGTGCTGACCCAGTTGAAGAAGTAAAAGTTGCGCGTGAACTATTAAAGTCATTCGGCCTTGCATCTAATGCAGCAACACTTATTTCTTGTCCAACTTGCGGTCGTATTGAAATTGATTTAATTAGCATCGCTAACGAAGTGGAAGAGTACATTTCTACACTACAAGTACCAATTAAGGTTGCAGTACTTGGCTGCGCTGTAAATGGTCCTGGTGAAGCTCGTGAAGCTGATATCGGTATTGCCGGCGCGCGCGGAGAAGGACTATTATTCCGCAAAGGGCAAGTCGTTCGTAAAGTACCAGAAGAAATAATGGTAGAAGAACTGAAAAAAGAAATCGACGTAATTGCTGCTGAAATGGCTGCTGAACGAGAAAAAGAAAAAGAAACACAAGAACAATAAAAAGAAGGTTGCCCACAACATTTGTGAGCAACCTTCTTTTCTACGTAAAAAAGCTCGTCAGTTATAGAACTAACGAGCTTTTACTTTGCACATTTTGGACAACGTCCGTATATTTCAAACTTATGACCTGTTACTTCATAACCATTAAAATCTTTATTCATAAAATCCATCGGGCAAGAAGTAATCTCTTTCGTCCCTCCGCAATCTAAACAAATAAAATGATGATGATGTTCCATAATAGAACATGTAAAACGAAAATGTTTTTCACCGTTTAATTCCGTTTGTTCTAAAACACCGATTTCAGCAAACACCGTTAAGTTACGATAAATCGTGTCAAAGCTAAGACCTGGATAATCATCCTTCATATGCTCTAAAACGTCCTTCGCCGTTAAATAACGATTGTGAGCTGCAAATAACCTGAGCATTTCTTCCCTTTTCCCAGTATGTTTGTATCCTTTATCTTTCATTAGGCGTAAAGCTTCTGTTAGATTCATATCTATCCCTACTTTATGCAGTTTTTTTCTTCTTCCATAAAATCGCACCAATTAAAATAAGAACTGCTATCATAACAATTGTACCACCTGGTGCTAAATCAAGTTGATACGAAGCAAACATTCCACCAATTACTGCAATTTCACCAAATAAAATGGAGAAGAAAATTGTTTGTTTAAATCCATTCGCAATACGAATACTTGCTGCAACTGGTAACGTCATTAATGATGATACGAGAAGAACCCCCACTACACGCATTGATACCGCAATGACAAGCGCAACCAATATAATGAAAATAAAGTGAATCCACTTTGCACTCAAACCGGTTGATACAGCGTATTCTTCATCAAACGATAGTAAAAATAACTCTTTGTATAATAAAGTAATCGTTACAATAACAACAATTGCTACAATGCCGATAATTATTAAATCCGTACTTGTTACAGCACTTACACTACCAAATAAATAACTAAATAAATCTGTGTTAAACCCATTTGCAAGTGAAATAAAAATAACGCCAATCCCCATTCCTGCTGAAAGAATAATTGGAATTGCTAATTCTTGATAATGTTTATATACAGTACGTAGTTTTTCAATAAGTAACGCCCCACCAATAGAAAAAATCATCCCCATATATAACGGATTTAAAAATCCCCCTGTGAAAATTGTTTTTTCTAGTAGTAAACTTGCAGCAATACCCGATAATGTCACGTGGCTTAATGCATCCGCAATAAGCGACATGCGGCGAATGACAACAAATACACCTATAAGCGGTGCAACAAGTCCTATTAAAATTCCTGCATATAAAGAGTTACGTAAAAAGTCATATTGTAAAAAATCTTGTATCATTATATCCTCCCGTGATGCTCATGCTCGTGTTCTAAACGATGAACATGGTGTCCATATAAGACGGACATTTCTGCATCTTCTAACTCTCGGAACTTTTCTACATTTCCATGGAAATGTAAATGTTTGTTTAAGCATGCAACATGTGTTACTTTCTCGGTAACAGCTCCCATATCATGCGTAACGAGAATTAATGTGATTCCTAGCCTTTTGTTTAAATCCTCTAATATCTCATAAAAACTTTCTACATTCTTCACATCAATTCCAACAGTGGGCTCGTCCAAAATAAGTAATTCAGGATCACTAACGAGCGCACGAGCAATAAATACGCGCTGTTGTTGTCCACCAGAAAGTTCTCCAATATTACGCCCTTGAAACTCACTCATTCCTACATCAGCAATCGCTTTTTCTACCTTTTTCTTATCGTTTTTCGTAAAAAAGCGAAACAGCCCTTTTTTCGAAACGAGTCCCATTGACACAACTTCAAACACAGTTGCCGGAAAACCAGAATTAAAGCTATTTGCCTTTTGCGACACATAACCAACTTTGTTCCATTCTTTAAACTTCTTACTATCAACACCAAACAAACGAATGCTTCCCTGTTTTGGCTTTAAAACGCCTAATAAACATTTTAGCAAAGTGGATTTCCCTGAACCATTTGGCCCAACTAAACCTAAAAAAGCTCCCTTCGGAACTTGCAAATTTATATCTTCTAACACATTTCGATCTTCATATCGAAATGACAATCCTTCTATTTCTAATATATTGTTCATAGCATCTCACCTATTTTAATTCAGAATGATTCCGATTTATATCTATTTGAATTATAGTACAGCTTATTATAGTTGTAAACCAATCTGCCTAAAATATATCTACTTTTTCAAGAAACCTTACTATTATAACAAAAAGCAGAGAAAAATTCTCTGCTTTCAAAAGATATTATAATTAATTTTTTAGTGAATAGCCGATTTAAACTTACCACCATTTGTCTCTTGTGTACTCATAATCGTAACAAACGCATTCGCATCAATTTCATACACAATTGATTTTAACTTTGTCACTTCTAGACGTGTTACCACTGCATAAATAACTTCTTTTTCTTTATCCGTGTAACCGCCTTTCGCTACAAGCTTTGTAGTTCCACGACCAAGACGATGCAAAATCGCATTTGATACTTCCTCATATTGATCTGATACAATTAAAACAGCTTTCGTTTCATCTAAACCTTGAATGACTGTATCAATTGTTTTGAATGCAATGTAGTACGTCATAACAGAATACATCGCTTGTTCAACACCAAATACAAATGCTGCCCATGCAAAAATGAATAAGTTCACAAACATTACAAATTCGCCTACGGAGAAAGGTAATTTCTTCGTTAATAAAATACCCATAATTTCTGTTCCGTCCATTGATCCACCATGACGAATAACGAGCCCTACACCAAGACCTAAAATAAGACCACCAAACACTGTAGCTAAAATTGGCTCTGTTGTAAATGGCGGAACAGCATGTAACGTTGATTCAATAAACGCTAAAGCTACAATACCGAACGCCGAAGATAACATGAACGTTTTTCCAATTTGCTTATAACCCGAATACATAAATGGGATATTGAGAATAACGACCAAAGTAGAGAAACTTAACCACCAAATATTAGGAGTAAGATAATCTAATATAAGAGAAATACCAATAATTCCACCATCAATAATTTTATTTGGCATTAAAAATAATTCAATCGCTACCGCTGCGCATGCTGCTCCAAAAATAATCATAACTAAACGATACATAAGATGGATAACACTTTCTTTTCGATGTTGCTTCTGCTCCATAAGTCCTCCCTATACTCTTTTTCTATATTTTTGTCCTTATATTATAACATACGCTTCTTTTTCTCATGAAAAAAGAAGCTCTATATGAATATGTACAAGCTACGTACTCATATATTTCGATAGAAGAACGTGTGAAGGAGGATAACTCGATGAACCTCATTAAACAACTTGTAAATAAAAAATTAAATCATATTTCTACAAAGGAATTATTGAAATATAGTAAAGAATATGATGTTCCAATTACGACTGCACAAGCTGATCAAATTGTTGGACTTATGAAAGGAAAGAATATTAACATTTACGATAATGACGAACGACTAGCGCTCTTAAAACAAATAGCTCAAGTAACCTCGCCCGCTACTGCCCAACAAGTAAATACTTTATTTCAACAACTACTAAAATAAGGAGGGGATATTCCCCTCCTTATTGCTTATTGCGCTTTAATTTTCTCAAGGAGTCCTTCATCAAAAGTACCATTTTTCAGCATTTCGATTTCCAATTTATATGGCGGCTTCTTGTCCTTTTTATCTTCACCTACATATGGTGTTTCCAGAATTTTTGGTACGTGCATTAATTGCGGATGATGCACAATATGATGCAATGCTTTATAACCGATATGACCGAAACCGATATTTTCATGACGGTCCTTTCCTGCGCCGCGTACATTTTTACTATCATTAATATGAAGTACTTGTAAACGATCGATACCAACAATCTTATCAAATTCGTTTAATACACCGTCAAAGTCATTTACAATGTCATATCCTGCATCGTGCGTATGGCATGTATCAAAGCATACCGATAGTTTTTCATTATATGTTACACCATCAATAATTTTTGCAATTTCTTCAAAGCTACGGCCGCATTCTGTTCCTTTTCCTGCCATCGTTTCTAACGCAATGTTCACCGTCTGATCTGGCGTTAATACTTCATTCAGTCCTTTAATAATTTGTTGAATACCAGCGTCTGCCCCTGCACCAACGTGCGCACCTGGGTGAAGAACGATTTGTTTTGCCATACCTAATGCTGATGTTCTTTCAATTTCCATACGAAGGAAATCTACACCTAATTGGAATGTTTCTGGCTTCGTCGTATTTCCAACATTAATAATATATGGCGCATGTACGATAATCTCTTCGATACCGTTTTGTTCCATATGTTTTCTTCCTGCTTCTATATTCAATTCTTCAATTGGTTTTCTTCTTGTATTTTGCGGTGCACCTGTATAAATCATAAACGTCGTTGCACCGTATGAAACAGCCTCTTCACTTGCTGCTAATAACATTTTCTTACCACTCATAGAAACATGAGATCCAATCTTTAACATACAATCACCTCTTCAATATACAATAGATATAATGATAGCATAATTTGTAGAAATATGTAGTGAATTGTTTTTCCATTCTCCACTGATTATTATCCTCGTAAATAGCTAGATAAAAAAAGATAAGGGAAATCCCTTATCTTTTTTTATTGCTATATTTTCTTTTCACTTTGTCACGTTCTGTTGCAAGTTTACGTTTATAATTTGGTTTTACTTTTTTCGGTTTTTTAACAACTTTCGTTGCCATAACATCAAGTTCATCATTTGGTTTTTTACGGCTCTTACGACGACGACGTTCACCTAAATCCGCCCACTCATCTCCGCGTAAATCTACATGTTTAAACTCGATATGGCGTTGTTTTTCTAAACTATCTAACGCTTCTTCGTTTGCTGGATCATAAATCGTCACTGCAATACCTGAATAGCCTGCACGTGCTGTTCTTCCCACTCGGTGAACGAAGAAATCTAAATCTGATGGAAGTTCGTAGTTAATAACATGACTAATTCCTTCAATATCAATACCACGAGCTGCTAAATCAGTTGCAACAATATATTGGAATTCAAGGTCACGAATTTGTTTCATCATTTTTTTACGATCACGAGGTGATAAATCTCCGTGAATTCGTCCAACTTTTAAGCCGCGTTCCGTTAATCCGTCAGCAACTTGATCTGCCATTTTCTTCGTATTCGTGAAAACAACTGCTAAATACGGCTTAAATTGTAGCAACATTCTTTTCACTAAATCGATTTTGTTACGATGTTTAGAAGGCACTAAATAATGCTCGATATTTCCAGCCGCAACTTGTTTTGGATTGATATGAATATGCTCTGGATTCTCCATGTATTTCTTCAGAAACGGTTTTAGTTTTTGAGGAATTGTTGCAGAGAAAACTAACATTTGCAAGTTTTTAGGCATGCGTGCTGCAATCTTATCTACATCATGAATGAATCCCATATCAAGCATTAAGTCTGCTTCATCGACAATAATTGTATTTGCTTTATGAACAAACAGTGCTTGTTCTTCTACTAAGTCTTTAATACGTCCTGGTGTTCCAACTACAATATGAGGTTGTTTTTTCAACTTTTCAATTGATCGTTGTTTATCAGTTCCACCAATTAAACAACGTGCTGTAATCATTTGATCTTCCGCACAGAACTTTGTTAATTTCACGATTTCTTCGTAAATTTGTTGTGCTAACTCACGAGTAGGCGCTGTAATAACAAGTTGTACTTCTTCACGACCTGGGTTAATTCTGTTCAATGTAGGAAGTAAGTATGCATGTGTTTTCCCAGAACCTGTTTGGGATTGTCCAATTACACTTACACCTTTTTTCACGACCGGGAAAATTTTCTGTTGAATTCCTGTCGGCTCTGTAAAGCGTAGTTCACGAACTGCATCTATTAAAAATGGTTTAAAATCATACTGTGTAAAAGTTTGTTGTGTCATAAGTTACACCTTCTTTCTAAATTTCTACTGCGCGCACAAATCAGTCAAGTCTACATTATATCGAAATCTACAAGTAAAATCCATCTTTAGTTTAGGTTTTTACTTCAAAAACTAACCTTCTTCCCTCTTATTGCATATTGTATGTGTATATACCTAACTGAAGAAAGGAGGATTTCTCACATGTTTCCAAAATCCCCCATGAGGCAAATGTATCCGAATCCAGGGCAGCAACCTTATACACCATATCCAATTCCACAACTACCACCGATGGCACAAAAAAAGAAAGGATTTCTTGCTAAACTCTTTAAAAAACACGATCCAACCGAAGCTTTCATGCAAATGGTTCCGCCTTATCGACAAATGGAAGGACCGCCAATGATGCACCAGCAACCGCCACCTCAATATCGACAGCAATATCAGCAACAATACCAACACCAATACCCGCAACAATATCAACAGCAATATCAACCATACATGCAGCATCATCCCGAGCAAATGATCCCTCCTCAAATGTATGAATCAAACGAAACGCGCGGCGGTGCAGCAACTACAACCGCATCAAGTAGCGGCATCGGTAGTTTTTTTTCGAATTTAATTTCGAATCCAACTAATATGATAAATAATATCGAAAAAGTATCACAAGTCGTTCAATCTGTAAGCCCTGTCGTCGAACAGTACGGTCCCATTATGCGTAACCTACCAAGCATCGTTAAAATCCTCACCTCTGGAAAAAGTACGGAAGAAAATCCAACCGAAGATCAAACTGAAGACGTAACAGAAAAGGTTGAAGTAGCAACTCCACCTCCTCCACAAAAAAAAAGAAAAAGAAAAAAAATGGTGATTGAGCCAGTTATAGAAAAAGAAGTGCGCGAGGAGCCTGTTCAAAAAATAGCAACAAAACCAAAACTATATGTGTAACAATCCTTTGTTTTCTATCCACTCCTCCTTTATAATGTAAAAGACTATGCACAAAAGTATCTCTTGTTTAGAAGGAGAGGATTACTCATATGAAAATTGTTAAAATTTCCCCTCGTGGTTATTGCTACGGTGTTGTGGACGCGATGGTTATTGCACGTAACGCCGCATTAGATACATCATTACCAAGACCTATTTATATTTTAGGTATGATTGTTCACAACAAACATGTAACAGATGCATTCGAAGAAGATGGTATCATTACATTAGACGGTCCAAGTCGATTAGACATTTTAGATAAAATTGATTCTGGTACTGTTATTTTCACTGCACACGGTGTTTCTCCAGAAGTTAAACAGCGTGCAAAAGAAAAAGGTTTAACAACAATCGATGCCACTTGCCCAGATGTTACAAAAACACATGACCTTATTGAAGCAAAGAAAGCTGAAGGTTACCATGTCATTTATATCGGCAAAAAAAATCATCCAGAACCAGAAGGCGCAGTTGGTATCGCACCTGACATCGTTCATCTTATCGAAAGAGCCGATGATTTAAAAACATTAGAAATCCCAACGGATAAAATTTTAGTTACAAATCAAACAACGATGAGTCAATGGGATGTTCAACATTTAATGGAGGACATTCAGAAGAAATTCCCAACAGCAGAGTTCCATAAGGAAATTTGTTTAGCAACTCAAGTTCGCCAAGAAGCTGTTGCCAAACAAGCTGATGTTGCAGACTTAACAATTGTTGTTGGTGACCCGAAAAGTAATAACTCAAACCGTTTAGCACAAGTATCGCAAGAAATCGCTGGTACGAAAGCATATCGCGTTGCGGACGTAAGTGAAATCAAATTAGAATGGCTACAAGGTGTCGAGAACGTAGCTGTTACAGCAGGCGCTTCTACTCCAACACCAATTACAAAAGAGGTTATCACTTTCTTAGAGCAATATGACCCAATGAATCCTGCTACATGGGAAAGAGTTCGAAAAGTACCGTTACAAAAAATATTACCTCGTGTAAAAGTGAAAAAAGAACAATAATAAAAACCGTTGCCTATATGAGCAACGGTTTTTATTTTTCTTATACAAATGTAAATGGATCTGTATGTAACTGCGAAGCATGAATATGTACATTCAGTTTCTTTGCATCTGCTTTTTCTTGTAATTGCTTTTGTACACCTTGCTTCATTACCTTTTCAACGTTATGTCCTGGGTCGACGATATTTAAACCGAGCATCATCGCATCATGGGCAACATGATAATACATGTCACCTGTTACATATACATCCGCACCTTTAAATTTAGCTTGATTGATGTATTTGTTACCATCGCCACCAAGTACAGCTACTTTGCGCACTTTATCATCTAATTTCCCAACAACTCGCGCACCCTTTACATCTAACGATTGCTTTACATGTTCCGCAAACTGTCCAAGTGTCATTTCTTCTTGTAAATACCCTATTTTTCCAAGCCCTAACGTTTCACCTTTGTTATCAAGTGGATACACATCATAGGCTACTTCTTCATATGGATGTGCTGTTACCATTGCTTTAATCACTTTTCGTTGTAGTGAAGCTGGAATAATCGTTTCGATTCGCACTTCTTCTACGCGCTCTAACTGTCCAGTTTCCCCGATATAAGGATTTGCCCCCTCTTGAGGTACAAACGTACCTGTACCCTCGCTATTAAACGTACAGTGACTATAATTGCCGATATGACCAGCACCTGCGTCTCCTAATGCTTTTCGTACTTCTTCTGCATGAGTTTCAGGCACAAACACAACAATTTTTTTCATTTCTTCTGCATATGTCGGTGCCAAAACTTCTGTATTTTGCAATCCTAACGCCTCAGCAAGTAAATCATTTACCCCGCCCTTAGCAACATCCACATTTGTATGTGCGGCATAGATTGCAATATCATTTTTAATACACTTTTCAATAATTTTCCCATATGCCTTATCTGTATGAATCGCTTTTAGCGGGTTAAAAATTAAAGGATGATGCGCAATAATGACATTCGCTCCTAATTGAATTGCTTCATCCACAACTTCTTCCGTTACATCTAACGCAATTAATACGTGCTGCACGGGTTTATTAAGCGCTCCAATCTGCAAGCCAATCTTATCTCCTTCCATCGCCAAATGCTTCGGATACATACTTTCAAATAACGAAATAATTTCATGACCATTTGGAATTTTACTCATGATAAAACCTCCCCTATCATTTTCATTTTCGCTTCTACTTCCGCACGCTTCGCTTTTGTTTCTTCAGAATCAGCCGCACGTTCTAACTGCTTTAAAATATTTTGGAAGTTTTTTAATTCTCCTTCCCACTTTTCAACGAAAACTTCACTTTTTTCTTTCATTAAAAATGGTCCCATAAATAATTCAGCCTGTTTATTTTCAGAGTAAGGAACCGTGATATTTCCTCGCTCCCCTACTAAAATCTCGTAAATTTTCCCATCTTCTTTTACGATTTTTTCATGGATAAGCTCCCATCCATTCTCAATAAACCATTCACGAATGTGATGCGCTGCAATATTCGGCTGTAAGATTAAACGTGTTACACCTTCTAATTTTTCTTTACCACTTTCTAAGATATCACGAATTAACGCTCCGCCCATTCCGGCAACCGTAATTACATCTACTTCTCCTGGCGCGATAACAGCTAATCCATTCCCTTTACGCACATCTACTTTATCTTGTAAGCCACTTTCAGCTACAGTTGCCTGCGCAGAGCGAAATGGTCCATCTACAACCTCTCCAGCAACTGCTTTAGTAGCAATATTATTTATAATTGTATAACACGGTAAATACGCATGATCCGATCCAATATCGGCAACTGTAGATCCTACTGGTATTTCACGCACAACTTCTTCTAATCGTTTTGAAAGCTTTACTTCATTCATGTATTTCCATTACTCCTTCTCTTGTCAGTCTGTCTCCATGATAATGAATTTATAGTAGTTGTTGCAAGCCTATAACAACAATTCACTTCTCTATCATTCATCGTATTTTAGAAAATATAGAAAAACAAGCCTTTTGCTTAAGCAAAAGGCTTGTCATACGGAACTTTATTTTTTCTTCGATAACCAATCAGCTACTTTAGCGGCTTGATCAGCTGGAACTATATTCGGTGGCATATTGCCTTTTCCTTTCGAAAGAATTTCTTTAATTTCATCCTTTGAAAGTTTCCCACCAATTTTTTGTAAATTAGGTCCTACCGCCCCTTGTAATTGATCACCGTGGCAGCTCGTACAGCTTTGCTTCACAATATCCTCTGGCTTGGATGCTGTTTGTGCTGGCTTCCCGCCATTTTTTGCATCAGCTAACTCTTTAGATTTATTTAGCCCCTGAAATGAAAATACAAACATAACGATAATACCCAATGCTGCAATAAGAGCGAACGGAATCAGCGGATTACGTTTCATATCTCTTCTCCCCCCTCTATACCCCTAAATAGTTAGATGATTCAGTCATTTCCATTGTACTTGAAAACGCTCTATCAGAAAAGAGTAAACTACTAATCGTTAAAAATATTCCATAAATTCAGTTTATTGTTTTTTATTGTTATATCGCTTATTATTTCGATAATTATTAACGTTTCTCATCATATTTTTCACTTTTCTACATATATTTTTGTATAGAATAAACAAAATTAATCGAAAAATCGAAAAATGAGCATTTGCAAATCAAAAGACAATTCTGTAAAATAAATTACAAGAAATTGTAATCGTTGCTGACAGCTAAAGTTTAACAAAAATTAACAAAATAAAAAAGTTTACTTCACAAAAGTGAAGTAAACTTAAAGGTAGCCTATTCTAAGAAATCCTTAAGACGCTTACTACGGCTTGGATGTCTCAATTTACGAAGTGCTTTTGCTTCAATTTGACGGATACGTTCTCTCGTTACGCCGAATACTTTCCCAACTTCTTCAAGCGTACGAGTTCGTCCATCATCTAAACCAAAACGAAGACGTAGAACATTTTCTTCACGATCTGTTAGTGTATCTAACACATCTTCTAATTGTTCTTTTAGCAATTCATACGCTGCATGGTCCGCAGGCGATGTTGCTTCTTGGTCTTCAATGAAATCACCTAAATGGGAGTCATCTTCTTCACCAATCGGTGTTTCAAGAGAAACTGGCTCCTGTGCAATTTTCAAGATTTCACGTACTTTTTCTGGAGCAAGATCCATTTCTTCACCAATCTCTTCAGGAGATGGTTCACGTCCTAAATCTTGTAATAATTGACGTTGTACACGAATTAACTTATTAATCGTTTCAACCATATGAACTGGGATACGAATTGTTCTTGCTTGGTCTGCAATCGCACGTGTAATTGCTTGGCGAATCCACCAAGTTGCATACGTACTAAATTTGAAACCTTTACGATAATCGAACTTTTCAACCGCTTTAATTAGACCCATATTCCCTTCTTGGATTAAGTCTAAGAAAAGCATACCACGGCCCACGTAGCGCTTTGCAATACTTACTACAAGACGTAAGTTTGCTTCTGCAAGACGACGTTTCGCTTCTTCATCGCCTTCTTCAATACGCGTTGCAAGTCGAATTTCTTCTTCTGCAGATAGTAAATCTACACGACCAATTTCTTTTAAATACATACGAACAGGATCGTTGATTTTAACCCCTGGTGGTACACTTAAATCATTGAGGTCGAATTCTTCTTCCGATTTTGCTATTTGGCGATTATTAGGGCCTTCGTCGTTGTCATTGTCGCCAACTAAGTCAATCCCTTGTTCACCTAAATATTCATAGTATTCATCCATTTGATCGGATTCAATTTCAAATCCATTCATGCGTTCTGCAATCTCTTCATATGTAAGAACGCCACGTTTTTTTCCGAGCTCAGTGAGTTGTTCTTTCACTTGCTCAAGGGTCATTTCAGTTTCAATTTGTTTAGAACGAGCTGGTTTGTCAGCCATCTGTTCCCCTCCTTACGCGAGATACAAACATTCATTATACTAAAAATTTATCAAAAAAGCTATTTTCTCGCTTTTTGATTTTGTAAATATGCTACATAATATTTAGCAGCCTCTACAGGATCTGTTTTTTCCATTTGTTTTATCTTGAAGATGATTTCCATCTTTTCAAGTTTTTCTTGATGACGTCTAAGCGTCTCCAAATGGCCTTGTAACACTTCTTCTGTGTATTCTGGATTAATAAATTCATCCGTCGAAATATCAGTAATAATATTTTTCAACTTTTCATCAGAGAGCCAACTTAAAAATGTTCCGACTGAAGGTTCATTTCCCTTTTCATAATATGCGTATAGTTCATATAAAATCCCTTTATGTTCTTCTGTATGAAAATCTTCTATGTGGGATTCCATACGAACGGCCACTTCTGGACTTTGCAACATATGGTAAATAATTTCTCTTTCTGCCCTTTCAAAACCTGTTAACTTCGGTTTTGTTTGAACAATTTGAGACGGCTTAGAAACCTGCTTTACTTGTTTTTGCTGTACCTTTTGTTCTTTGCGATATTGGTGCAATTGATTCAAAAGTGTTTCCATTGAATACGAAAATTCTTGCGATAATGACTTCAAATATGATTCTGCCTGCATCGCATCCTGTAACAACGATAACTCTTTTAAAACACTTTTCACATACTCTTCTTTGCCCGACTCATCTTGCAAATTTTTCCCTAAACGCAAATAATTTATTTTAAAACCAACAAAACTTATACTTGATTTCACAAGATTTTCAAAAGCAGTTGTCCCATATTGTTGCACATATTCATCAGGATCAAGCTTATCTGGCAAGGATGTAACTTTCACTTGGCAACCAACTTGCAACAATAATTGCCCTGCTTTCATCGTCGCTTCTCGCCCTGCTTTATCACCATCATAGCAAAGAACAACAGTTTCAACGTTACGTCGCAGAAGTTTTGCTTGTTCTTCAGTTAAAGCTGTTCCCATTGTCGCAACAGCTTCTTCCACACCACTTTTTACCGCAGCTAGTACGTCAGCATACCCTTCAAAAAGGACCACTTGCCCACGTTTTCTAATAAACGGCCTCGCTTGGTGGAAGTTATACAACAATTTACTTTTGTGAAAAATTGGTGTTTCTGGGCTATTTAAATATTTCGGAGTGTCATCTCCTAATGCCCTTCCACTAAACGCTATCACTTTACCTTGTAACGTATAGATTGGAAACATAACTCTTCCACGGAAGCGATCATAATGACTACCATCCTTCTCGCTTCTTATGAGAAGACCAGCTTGTTCCATACTTGATAGCGATAAACCTCTTTTTTGTAAGATTTTCGTTGCTGCATCCCAAGCAGGTGACGCATAACCAATTTCAAACTTCTCAATCATCTCTTTTGTAATACCACGTTTTAACAAATACGAAAGTGCTTCATTTCCTTCTTCTGTATTTACTAATAAATGATGATAATACTTTTTCAAAAGTTCATGAGCCTGTTGCATGATGACAGTGTCATCAGATATGTCTTCTTGTTGTCCTTGCCCTGATGTATACTCTGCAACCGCAATTCCATTTCTTTCACCTAGCTTTTGAACAGCTTCGGTAAAAGCCAGTCCTTCCATTTTCATTAGAAAGGAAAATACATTTCCACCTTCTCCACATCCGAAGCAATGAAAAATTTGCTTGTCAGATGAAACAGAGAATGAAGGAGAATTCTCACCATGAAACGGACAAAGGCCGAAATAGTTACGTCCCTGTTTTCTAAGTTGAACGTATTCACCAATCACTTCGACAATATCGGATGATGTCCGAATTTGTTCAACAACTTCTTCAGGAATTCTGTTCCCCATAACTCCATCTCCGTGTCGTATTTTGTATTCGATATAAATTAAAAAATTCCTTTATAATTCGACAATATTTTTTCTAAACTTATTAGAAAATGTTGTCGATCACGTTATCAAGCGATTTTGCAGACCCTTTTCTGCGTAACTTCGCAGATACGTACCTACTATATAAAATTGTATCCATTTGCTCATCTATTACAAATGTACCTCATGGAGACAATACATATGCACTTTTTCATAAGAAGACTAGCAAGCACCATATCCTATGTGATCACGAGATCTGTTTTTTGCATGTTGATACATATAAAGAAATCAACTTTTGCTTATTCAGCATCTACATAGATCCAAATTCCCTCGCTGCTTCCTTAAACGATGAGCATACGATGTGACAAACAAAATTTTGACATGAAATTTCGTTCCAGCTCGCACAATTGTCAGCCTTCACAATATATGCATCTGCATCAACTCATACCATATTGATGTTTTGCATATTTCTGTATTCTACATCCCTTCTGCGAATCCTTCCATAATGTGCGTTTTCTTGTATAGATTTTGTCGATTTAACGTAATTACATGTCATTTCTTAAATCCTATCCCTAGTTTATTCTGAAAAATTAAAGTCTAAACGTAAAATATAGGTTTTTATCACAATTTTTTATTATAATATATTTTCTTCAACTACGCTACATATCCCTTTATTTTTTCATCTTCTATTTCAGGATAGCGAAACCCTACCTTTAGCATAATAAAAAGACCGAAAAATATAAGCATAACCACTTCGCTATCATCTATTACGAAATCAGCAGGCACTGTGTTTCTCACGAGCGAAAAAAGCACATTCACCTTTGGTAAATGTGCTAAAACATTTTTTGGTTTTGCACTGCATTCACAATAATGTTAGCTGTTTCTTCAATCGCTTTGTTCGATACATCAATTACTTGACAATTTATTTTACTAACTACATTCTCAAAGTGATCAATCTCTTCTTTAATACGATTAATATTGGCATATGTTGCTCCATCACTTAGTCCAAGTGATTTCAATCGCTCTTTTCGAATATGATTTAACTTCTCTGGCGTGATTTTCAAACCGAAACATTTTTCTTTAGCCACTTGATATAATTCTTCAGGCGGATCTACTTCTGGTACTAGTGGTACGTTGGCAACTTTCAAACGTTTGTTATGAGCTAAATATTGAGAAAGTGGTGTTTTTGATGTGCGCGAAATCCCAATTAACACGATATCTGCTTTTAAAATACCACGTGCATCTCTACCATCATCATACTTCACAGCAAACTCAATCGCTTCAATCTTTTTAAAGTATTCTTCATCTAACCTACGAACAACACCAGGCTCATATCTAGGCACTTGCCCGGTAATTTCTTCAATTTGATCGATTAGAGGGCCAATAATATCATATGCCTCTACACCTTCTTTTGCAGCCTCTGTCACTAAATATTGGCGCATGTCAGGCTTTACTAACGTAAAACAAATAAGTGCTTGATTGCTCTTAGCAATCGAAATCACTTCTTTTAATGTCCCTGTATCTTCTACATACGGCACACGTCTAATATCAGGAGCAAATGGGAATTGCCCCATTGCTGCTCGAACAACCAAATCAGCCGTTTCTCCTACAGAGTCAGATACGACATATACGATTTTATTATCCATTACATTACCTCACTTTAAACAAATTACACTTATTCGTTATTTACTAAGTTTACAAACGCACGTGTAATATTTGTTTTTGTAATTCGTCCAACCACTTCTAAACCTTGTTTCGTATCTTTTACAACTGGCATCGCATCAATCTGTCTTTCTATTAATTCCATCGCAATATCATATAAAGAATCTTCTCTACGACACATCGCAATGTTTGGCATCCTTGTCATGATAATATTAACCGGAAGTGAGGTTAAATCCTGCTTCCCTAAGCTAGCTCGTAATAAATCTTTACGAGATACAACGCCTACTAATAGAGTCGATTGATCTACAACGAATAATGTACCTACATCCTCTAAAAACATAGTACAAATCGCATCGTATACCGATACATTTTTATCAATTACAACCGGTCTAGATTGATAATCTTGTACTTTAATTTTCTTAACAGCTTCAGATAATAACTGCCCCCCAGTTTTACCCGTATAAAAATAACCTACGCGTGGACGTGCTTCTAAATAACCAGCCATCGTTAAAATTGCTAAGTCTGGTCTTAGCGTTGCACGTGTTAATCCCAATTGCGCAGCAATTGACTCCCCTGTAATAGGACCGTGATCTTTTACAATCTGAATGATATGTTCTTGCCGTTTATTCAGCTCTATGATAATCACCACCTTTAATGCACAACGAAAAAAGTTATACTATCTCTTAAATATTATATACTAAATATGCTATTCGAAAAAGAAAGGATGTAAAAAGGACCGTATACGGCCCCAAATTATATTTGAAACTTATCAAGTTGTTCTAAGAAACGTCTTGATTTCAAATAAATCCCGCAATATTCATCATAATATGTATTCAATACTAAACGCATTTGTTTTTTTGTGCTATCCTTTACTGATACATTGCCAAGTCTATGTAAATCGAAGTGGTAGAAAAGACGCAATAATTTATGAACGGCTTCCCCCACTGGTATACGATACTGATCTTGCTCAGCATGACGTGAGCACAGAAAACCGCCCTCCCTAACAGAGAAGGCGACAAAATCTGTTTCTTGATGACAAATCGCACATGTATCAAAGTACGGGCGCATCCCTAATACCGGAAGCATTTTCGTTTGATAAATTAATGATAATACTTCTGGATCAACACCCTCACACATATAATGCAACGTTTGATATAACATTTCAAATAAATATGGATTATGTTTTTTATCTTCTGTTGCTTTATCAGTTAACTCAACAATAAATGATGCATAAGCAGTTAAAAATATATCCTCGCGAATTTCTTTCATAGTTGAAATAATCTCGCCTTGTTGCAAAGTTCCAAGTCCAGATCCCATTTGAATAAGAAAATGACCATGTGTCATAAGTTGCGAAACAGATGCTAACCGGCTTTTCGGTTTTTTCGCTCCTCTTGCCATTGCACTTACCTTACCCAATTCTCTTGAGAATATTGTAACAATCTTGTTCGTTTCTCCGTAATCTGTCGTACGGATAACGATGCCCTCAACTTTTTGAAACATGTTCGTCACCATCCAAGGTTTGAACAAAACGGGTCAAGAAATTGGAGAGTCTAGATGCGCTAGCTCCTCTTCATGTTGATCCATCTCATCGTTTACGTCTTTTTCCATTTCTTTCAAAAGCAAATACGTCTCAATGCTTCCTGTTTTGGAGAAAAACTTCCAGGTAAAATCTAGCATAAGAATCCACCTTTCTCAATAAGCGTAGCCTATAAACCAATTTCCTTTGTTGTTATTAAATTGACCCATTTTGTCCATTTTCATGTGAGAAAAATTTTTCCTAATTTATCAAAACTCGTAAAAACCAATAATCAGCGGATGAACAAAACATCCGCTGATTACAGCTTTACTCTATTTTAATACTCGTCTTCGCGGAAACCAAGGTCACGAAGCTGAGACATTTTATTACGCCAATCTTTTTGCACTTTTACCCATACTTCTAAAAATACTTTAGAACCAAGTAATGCTTCAATATCAAAACGAGCTCGCTTACCGACTTCTTTTAACATCTTCCCTTGTTTTCCGATAATAATCCCTTTTTGCGACGGACGTTCCACAACAATCGTTGCATTAATATAAACTGCCCCGCCCTCGCGTTTTTGAATTGCATCGATAACAACAGCTACAGAATGCGGCACTTCTTCACGTGTTAAATGTAGTACTTTCTCACGAATAAGCTCTGCAATAATAAATCTCTCCGGATGATCCGTTACTTGATTATCTGGGTAGTATTGTGGTCCTTCCGGTAAATACTTTTTAATTGTACCAATTAGGGCCTCTACGTTATTACCGTCTAATGCAGAAATTGGTACGATTTCTGCAAAGTCATGTAATTTGCGATATTGATCAATTAACTCTAATAATTGTTCTGGGTGAACTTGGTCAATTTTATTAATAACTAAAAATACTGGTTGTTTCGTTTCTTTTAACTTCTCGATGATGAATTCTTCACCACGACCAAAGCCTTCAACAGCATTCACCATAAATAGAACGATATCAACTTCTTTTAATGTCGTTTGCGCCATCTTCACCATGAAGTCGCCTAGTTTATGTTTCGGTTTATGTATTCCTGGTGTATCAATAAAAATTACTTGTGAATCATTTTCTGTATATACACCTTGAATTTTATTACGAGTTGTTTGTGGCTTGTCACTCATAATAGCAATTTTTTGACCAATAATACGATTTAAAAATGTAGATTTCCCAACATTCGGTCTGCCAATAATAGAGACAAAACCTGATTTATAACCTTTTCTATTCATGTAAATCCTCCGCTAAAAATGCTCCTGGTAACAATTCCCCGACTGTTGTCTCTTGAACGTCACCATGTAAATTTGATAGGTATACTTTCGTATCCTGTTTACATAATTCTACCATAACTTGTCGACATGCTCCACAAGGAGGTACTGGACGCTTCGTATCCGCCACAATTGCGATAGCTACAAACTCTTTATCTCCTTCAGAAACCGCCTTAAATAAAGCTGTTCTTTCTGCACAGTTACATAAGCCATATGAAGCATTCTCAACATTACATCCACGATATACTTTTCCATCCTGCGTTAATAATGCTGCACCTACTTGAAATTTAGAATATGGTACGTACGCTTGTTTACGCGCTTCGATTGCTTCTTGAATTAATTGTTGACCATTCATATTCCCGCATCCTTCCTGTTCACAGCTGTGAATAGATACACTCTCTTATTAAAGGCCTTTACGGCACCTTCAAAGCTTAAGAAAAGCTTTGGAATGCAACTATACCACATACGGTAAAAAGATAATAGCACCAATTATAACGGCTATTATCGCAAACAATAAAACCGCTCCCGCTGCGACATCCTTTGCGACCTTCGCAAACGGATGTATATCGGTAGTCGCTAAATCTACTGTTTTTTCCACAGCCGTATTTACCATCTCTAAACTCATTACAATTCCTATTACAATAAGTAATACCATCCATTCTACTTTTGTAATATGGAAATAAAAGCCGCAGCATATAACAACAACTGCGGCTAAATAATGAATTTTCATATTTCGTTCATGACGAAGACAAAAGAATATACCGACTATAGCATACCCAAAACTATCTATAAGTTTTCCTTTTTTCATCGTCCTAATCCAAATGCTTCTAAAATTTCTTTTTGTCTTCCGAACATTTCTTTTTCATCCGCTTCTGTCATGTGGTCATAACCAAGTAAATGTAAAAAGCCATGTAACGCTAAAAAGCCAAGTTCACGATCAAAAGAATGTCCATACTCTTCAGCTTGTTCTTTCGCTCTCGGAATAGAAATAATAAGATCACCTAACATACGCGGCATTTCTGCGCCCACAATTTCCATTTCTCCTTCTCCCATTTCTTCCATAGCAAAAGAAATGACATCAGTAGGCTGATCCTTATCTCGGTAATCACGATTAATCTCGCGAATGCGTTCGTTATCTACAAATGTTACTGATAACTCTGCACCATCCTCTATTTTTTCCATTTGAGCTGCTTTTCCTAATATCTCACGAATTAAATTCACATACTCTTCTTTCACTTCTTCTGTTTCATCAATGAAATCAATTAATAAACTCATTCTTTCTCCTTATCTTCCGGTGGTTCCGGATATGTAATACGCGAATGGAAAATACCATTTAACGTTTCACATAACGTTTTTCCAACGATTTGTAGTTCCTTAAATGTCAAATCACATTCACTAAATTGCCCATCTTGCAGGCGATCTTTAATAATACTTTGTACTAAATTATTAATTTGATCTGGCGTTGGGTGATTCATAGAACGTACCGCTGCCTCAACACTATCCGCAATACCAACGATTGCCGATTCTTTAGAAGTTGCTTTTGATCCCGGATAACGGAACATCTCTTCTGTATATTTTTCTTTATCTTCTTTAATCGCCTTATAATAAAAATATTTCAGGAGCGTTGTACCATGGTGTTGTCCAGCAATATCGATAATTTCTTGCGGAATATGGTATTCTTCGAGCATCTTTACTCCATCGGTTACATGAGCAATGATAATATCTTTACTCGTCACAGGATCTAATTTATCATGCGGATTTTCAATTCCCATCTGGTTTTCAATAAAGAATTGTGGTTGTACTGTTTTTCCTACATCATGATAGTACGCCCCTACACGCGCTAATACACCATTTGCTCCAACTGCTTCACAAGCCGCCTCAGAAAGATTCGCTACCATTACACTATGGTGATATGTCCCTGGCGCTTCTAATAAAATTCTACGCAACAGCGGATGATTCGGACTTGATAATTCCATAAGCTTCATACTTGATACAATTCCAAGTCCACTTTCTAAATATGGTAATATCCCCATAGCCAAAACGGATGAGATAATTCCTGAAAGGGAAGCCATTAATAATTGGGTACCAATTTCAAGAGGCGAAAAATTCCCATTACGTAATAATAATAACGCCGCCAAGACGACTACATTTAAGATTGAAACGAGTATACCAGCTTGTAAAATCATCGTACGACGATTTTTTTCTCTTAAGAAAATGCTCACTGATAATGAACTTAATAACACATAAATGCCTACACTATAATTTAGTGTACTTGTTACTCCTTCATTAAACATAATACTTCCGCACACAGAAAAAATCATACTTGTTAAAAATACAAATCGATCGCCAATCATTAGTTTTACAAGTATCGTTCCCATCGCAACTGGGACAACATACGCAATTCCTGCATATTCAAGCTTTTGAAACAAACTAATAATTTTCATTAAAACAATCGTGATAGACAAAATTGTAATATACGCTAAAATGTACGGTTTGTCTTCTCTTTTCCGCTGTAAAAATACTTCAAACTGTTTATGCATAAAGTATAGTAACACACCAATGAGCACCGCTAATCCAACATAAGGCTGAAAACTATTACCTTTTTCTAATAAACCGACTAATTTCAACTGATTATACATATCACTTGAAATTGTTTCACCTTCTCTAACAATAACTTGTCCTTGAAGAATATAAACAGGTGGAACTAAATCTTCTTCTGCTTTCTTCTTCTCTTTCGTTACAGCCGGATCATAGAAATAATTTGCTGTAATCGCATATGATCCTAGCGCATTCACAGCTTCTTTCAATCCGCTATTCACATTCAGGCTTTTCATTTCATTAACAAATCGCTCTTTCGCCGCCATTTCTTCGGACATTTTAATATTTCCACCCATGATAACGCTAACAGACGTTAAAGCCGCATTCTTTGCTAATTCTAATTGATCCGGTTCTGCATTAATAAAGTATAATAAATTCTCATCCGATAATTCCTTCGTTAAATTGGATGGCAACTTCTTCTTCAACTTTTCTAATTTATTCGCATCGGTCATCTTTTTTTGCTCTTCAGGTCCAGCAGCTTTCATCTCCTGAATTACTTCATTCACCTTAGCAAAAACATCATTTACAATATCTACTCTATTTTGTTTATATTCACTTCTATATGTATATTGATCCCCGACTTTTTGAGCGGCCTCTTGTTTTTTTCTTTCCGTTATAACCTTATCTTCAATTTTAATAGGAGAATGAATTGTTTTTTTCGCAATAGAATACATATCAACATCTAATTGCTCTGGTTTCACATTATTCATAAGTGCAAAAAACAGCACCGCCCCTAATAAAACGTAAGAAATCCAACTTAGTTTTTTCGAATGTTGTAAATTACGAAACCACTTAGAAATTTCTTGAGATCTTAACATGATTTCAATACCTTCTCCTCTCTAGAAATAAAGTGAAACTATTTATAGCTTTCATTTCTTCTAGCCAACGATACTTTTAGGTAACATTTTTATACACCAGTACCTATAGTTTATTTCTCTTATCTTTTATGATAGTAAAAAATATGCCGTTCGCCAACCTTAATACAAAAAGAAATGATCCTGACAAATAGGATCATTCCATTTTATCATATGCCTCAATAATACGTTGTACCAGTGGATGCCTTACAACGTCCGTTTGTTCTAACGTAATGAATGAAAGACCTGATACACCAGATAAAATGTTAGCGGCTAGCGTAAGCCCTGATTTTACCCCTTTTGGTAAGTCTACTTGTGAAGGGTCCCCCGTAATAACCATTTTAGAACTAAAACCTAATCTAGTTAAAAACATTTTTATTTGTGCACCCGTTGTATTTTGCGCTTCATCTAAAATAACAAATGAATCATCGAGCGTACGTCCTCTCATATAAGCAAGAGGCGCGATTTCAATTACACCTCTCTCCATCATACGCTGCGTATATTCTTGTCCAAGAATATCGTGCAGAGCATCATACAATGGACGTAAGTACGGATCTACCTTCTCTTTCAAATCACCTGGTAAAAATCCTAAACTTTCTCCAGCTTCTACAGCCGGTCTCGTTAAAATGATTTTCTTTACATACCCTTGCTTTAAAGCTCTTACAGCCATTACTACAGCTAAGTATGTTTTCCCAGTCCCGGCAGGTCCTATTCCAAATACAATATCATTTTTCTTCATTGCATGAATATATCTTCTTTGTCCCATCGTTTTTACACGAATGGATTTACCTTTTGCCGTTTTAAAGATTTCTTCTTCATATAACTCTTCAAATTGAGCAATTTTCCCTTGTTGTGCGAGCTGAATTGCATACGCAACATCTCTTTCTGTAATTGACACACCTTTTCGAATAACAACAAGTAGTTGTTGTAAGATTTTTTCTACGAGTGTCACAGTTTCAACTGCTCCAGATGCATGAACAGTTTCACCTCTAGTTACGATTGATACATTCAGTTCCCGTTCAATTACTTTCAAATGAGCATCATTGACTCCAAAAAGAGCGATTGCTTCATTAGTATTTTCCAATTGTTGGTTCATTTCTACTAATTGTTCTGCCATTACTCAGTCTCCTTGAATATCGGATTCGGATATTGGTTGTGGCTCTGCAATATTTTCAATCACAGTATAATGCAAAGTGACTTTTAGTTGATCCGCCTCAACCTCTTTACTCAAAATCTTATCACTTACAATCATAGCATGTTCATCCAATTTTTTCTTTAGTTCTTTTTCAGCCATCTCTTTTGCTACTTTCATTGCCTGTTTTTCTGTATATTCTCGGTTCGCCTCTTCCTCTTCTCGCACTACATCTTTTTCATATGCAATCGGCAGTGTAAAACCAAATAATTTCACATCATGTTTTACACTTTCCGTACGAGAACGTTTATACTTATCATGCTGAAATCCCCATATTTTTATTTTTGTACTCCCAAATGTAAGGTAATGCTCATTATACGTATTACCAGTATATACTTGAAATTGCGTCTTGAGTGGTACATTCACCTCAGATGTGTACCACGTTTCTCCATATACAATACCTTTCGCCGAAACAATGGTTGGACTCTCCTCATTACCGTATATCCCTGATACGAGAAGCTGCCCTTTTTCTACATGATCATTTTTTAAAACGACTGGTTTTCCAACTTCAACAAATGTTTTTGTAACAATCGCTTCTTTTTTTGCCACTAAATTTTGCGGCCTTTGTTCTTTTTCTTTTTTCGGCTCATTTTTTTCAACAATTTTAAAATGGTACGTCGTTCCCCTTACTTCTAGTCCTGCCCAAGTAATCGCATTAATATTGTCCGTCAAATGACGTTGTACATCTTCTACACTAGGCATTTGGAATTGTAATTTTCCTTTTTTAATACCCATTTTGTCCAATTCTTTCATCAATATATATTCTGTTTCAGGTTTCGCTCCCGTAATTTCAATTTTCCAAACCATATTCGATAATGCAATCATGCCAAAGAAGAAAATTAAAAAACCAATTAAGAATCCACTATTTTTAATTAAGCGCTTATTCCAAAATGGAAAACCGTAACGCCCAATAAAATATAGTTTACACTCATTTTTTCTATAAATCGGCTTTATTTTTTTCACATCTCGTAATAGCATACAAAAGACTAACGTTTCATCGGCGATTTTCTTAACGTCCCAAACTAATAATTTTCTACGCACACATTCGTTAACAAACCGCTCCGCTCCTCTACCTTCAATTCGTACCTTTACATATCCAAGCCACTTTATAAACCATTTATTTTTCATCTACTACCTTCACTACCTTTCCAAAAGTAGACACACTACTTTTCACTTTAATTAGCAAAATAGCTCGTACGAAAATGAAATAAAGAGTTTTATTTTCCATAAATAGCGGGATAAAGTGAGACTTTAATCAGCCCTCACCAATTGGACTTTAATGGACAGCCCGACCCCCACCTAACTTCTTTGCTTTCGCTGAATTTTGAGGCGGGGGCTTACTGCCCATTAAAGCGGGATAAACTTAAATAGTAGGGGCAAATCATTAGAATAAAGAAGAAAAACTTCACATACGGAAGTTTCCCTTACTTCTCTTTCTGTTCGTCTTCTAAAAACGTCACTTGCTCAATTATCCCTTCAAGCAAAAGTTCTTCCGGAAGGATTGTTTTAATAACAAAGGACTGCCCCTTAATTAATAACTGACCATGCTTTAACAACAATCTTACTTCTTTATCTGAAAACACTAATAAACCTCGATGATTTTCTATATAGATATGCACTTGCCCAACAAGCGTGATCCGAGGTAGATCCATTAGCACATCCACTGGTAGGTCTATTTGCTTCGTTAACCAATTCTTCATTTGTTCTAATTTTTTCATCCCAAAAGACCCCCTCTCATCCCATATGTATGAAAAAAGAGCTTGTAATATCACGTCCAAACTGAAAAAAGCATAAAAAAACGTCTCATACGAAATGAGACGTTTTTTTATGCTAATAGCTGGATAACCAGCTTATTCACAAGCGATCCATCTGTTTTACCTTTTACTTTCGGCATAACAGCAGTCATCACCTTACCCATATCTGCTTTAGACGTCGCACCAACTTCAGAAATAACTTGCTTGATTATATCAACTAGCTCTTCTTCCGTTAATTGCTCCGGCAAATATGCGCTTAAAATCTGAATTTCACTTTGCAGTTTATTAACAAGGTCTTCACGACCAGCTTTTTTAAATTCAAGGAGGGAGTCCTTATGCTGTTTTACTTCACGAGCTAAAACTGTTAGTTCCTCTTCTTCAGTAAGAGTATGCTGTAGTTTAATACCTTCATTTTGTAAAGCAGCCTTAACCATACGAATGACGGTTAATTTTTCTTTTTGTTTATTCTTCATCGCTTGTTTCATATCATCGTTTAAACGACCGAGAAGACTCATAACTTACACCCTCTCTTAGAATTTACGCTTTCTTGCCGCTTCAGATTTCTTCTTACGTTTTACACTTGGTTTTTCATAAAACTCGCGCTTTCTTGCTTCAGCAAGTGTACCAGTTTTAGAAACCGATCTTTTAAAACGGCGAAGTGCATCCTCCAAAGACTCGTTTTTACGAACGACTGTTTTTGACATTCTCTTTCCCTCCCTCCGAAACATCACACTTACATACTAACTCCAGCATGCAAAAAGAAACACTTCTTCAGCATGTCTTTTACGATTATAATACATTTTATCACTTCAGGTCAACTATTTGACAGAATAAAAGAAGAATAGATGCTCTTCCTTTTTCAAAAACTATGCAGATAGCTGTTATCTTTTCCCCTGAAGGCAACTATATTTTTGTCATTATACCTTTTTTCATGCAGAAACGTACGGAAAAACTACTCATTTCATACATTTTCAGTACTTAACTTCTCCACTAAAAAAAGAAAGCATGCAAATCGTTTCCGTTTGCATGCTTTTTTATCCCAATTGGTGCGGGCTAATAATGAGCGGGGAATGAATCCCACGCTCATTAAAGTTTCACTTTATGCGCTTGCTGATTCCTTTTTCACATCATCTTCAAGGACACGAACAAATTGCGCTTCGTTATATGGATAACCAGCTTTTGTGATTTTTACTTTCACTAGTTTACCGATTAATTCTTCTGATCCTTCAAATACAACTTTCAAGTAGTTATCTGTATAACCTACATATAGGCCTTCACGGTCGCCCTCTTTAAATTGTTCTTCTGGAATAATTTCAAGTACTTCTCCTTCAAACTGCGATGCATACTCTTTCGCTAATTGATTAGATAGTTCAATTAAACGGTGAACACGATCATTCTTCACATCTTCAGGAACTTGATCTTCCATACGCGCTGCAGGTGTTCCTGTACGTTTTGAGTACGGGAATACGTGCAACTCAGAGAAGCGATTCTCTTTAATGAAATTGTATGTTTCCATGAATTCTTCTTCTGTTTCACCTGGGAAACCAACGATTACGTCTGATGTAATCGCAAGACCTGGTAACGCTTCTTTCAAACGATCTAAGCGCTCTTGGAAAAATTCCATCGTATATTTACGACGCATACGCTTTAATACAGTATTAGAACCAGATTGCAACGGAATGTGTAAGTGACGTACAACTACTTCAGACTTATCTAACACTTCAATTACTTCATCTGAAATTTGACTCGCTTCAATAGAAGAAATACGAAGACGTTTTAATCCGTCTACTTCCGCTTCCATATCACGAAGTAATCCAGCTAAGTTATAATCTTTAATATCTTCACCATATCCACCTGTATGAATACCTGTTAATACGATTTCCTTATAGCCTGCATCTACTAATTGCTGCGCTTGTTTAATAACTTCTTTCCCATCGCGAGAGCGCATTAAACCACGCGCCCAAGGAATAATACAGAATGTACAGAAGTTATTACAACCTTCTTGTATTTTTAAAGATGCACGTGTACGGTCCGTGAAGTAAGGTACATCAAGTTCTTCATATACACGTGTTTTCATAATGTTACGTACAGCATTAATTGGCTGACGCTCTTTACGGAATTCTTCGATGTATCCTAACATTTTTTCACGATCTTGTGTACCAACTACAATATCTACACCTGGAATCGCCATAATTTCCGCTGGAGATGTTTGTGCATAACATCCTGTTACACAAATAACCGCATCTGGGTTTTGACGAACAGCACGTCTAATAACTTGACGACTTTTCTTATCCCCCGTATTCGTTACTGTACATGTATTAATAACATATACATCAGCTTTTTTTTCATATTCAGTTCTTTCATATCCACCTTGTTTAAACAATTGCCAAATGGCTTCTGTTTCATAGTGGTTTACTTTACAACCTAACGTATGGAACGCAACAGTTGACATTGATCATCACCCCATCAATTCAAAATGATACGAAGCAGCACTTAACGTATATAACGGCGCCGTTTCTGTTCTTAAAATTCTTGGTCCTAAACTACATGGTACAAATTTATGTTCACGAAGCGCTGTAATCTCTTCCTCAGCCAAACCGCCTTCTGGGCCAAATACAATCAATAACTTTTGACCTGGTTTCATCATCGTTAAAGCTTTCGCAAAATTAGATTTCTCGCCTTGTTTCGCTTCCTCTTCGTAAGCAACAAGGCAAACATCATACTCACCACTCATTGACAGCAATTGTTTAAACGATGCTGGGGCGTGTACTTCTGGAATTTCACTTCTATGTGATTGTTCCGCAGCTTCTTTCACAATTTTTCTTAAACGTTCAACTTTTTTATCCGCTTTTTTCGCATCCCATTTTACGATAGAGCGAGATGCTTGAAATGGTAAGAATGCAGCTGCCCCAAGCTCAGTTCCTTTTTGAAAAATTAACTCTAGCTTGTCTCCTTTCGGCAGTCCACTTGCAATCGTCACGAAAACAGGAAGTTCACTTGACGCCTCTACCCATTCTACAATAGCCGTATGAATAAATTCACTGGTAATTTCATCAATTGAACATACGGCTGTTTTTCCGTTTACACAGCAATAAATGTGATCACCAGCTGACATACGCATCACTCTTGCGATATGATGTACGTCATCACCTACAATGCGAATACTTGTCTCATTTACATATTTCTCTTCTACAAAATAACGTTGCATATAATCACCTTAGTAGAGTTTCGTTCTTTTCGTAAGTCAATACTTACGAAAAGAACGAAACGTTATCATTTTTCATATAACAAACGGCAAGTCCCTCACCCTATAGTGAGAGACTCCCCCTTTTCATTATAGACTAAAATCTATATTACGCATTTCGTGCAATAATTGCTACCCAATCTTCCATTCGTAACACTTCTTCAATCGTAAATCCAGCTTTTTCTAGCGCTTCAGAAATTACTTTTTCCTTCGCAGCAATAATGCCCGATGTAATAAATAATCCGCCTGACTTCACAACTCTCGCTGCATCTTCAGGGAATAAAAGAATAATTTCTGCTAATAAGTTAGCTACGATTAAATCAACAGGACCTTCAATACCTTCTAAAAGACTATTTTGTCCAACAGATACGATATCATCTGTTTTATTTAAACGTACATTCATTTCTGCACTTTCAACTGCAACCGGATCTAAATCATATGCTTGAACAGAAGACGCACCTAATTTTGCTGCTGCAATACTCAGTACACCAGAACCTGTTCCTACATCAATGATCGTATCACCTGGCTGTACTGTTTTTTCTAAAGCACGGATACACATCGTTGTTGTTGGATGAGTTCCCGTTCCAAATGCCATACCTGGATCTAATTCAATAATTTTTTCTTCCGGAGAAGATGGTGTATATTCTTCCCACGTCGGCACAATTGTGAATGTATCAGAAATTTGTACTGGATGGTAATATTTTTTCCAAGCAGTAGCCCAATCTTCTTCATTGACCTCGTTAACGGTAATATTTCCAGTACCAATTTCGATGTCGTAAGATGGAAGAGCATCAATAGATGATTTTACACTTACAATTGTTTCATGTAAAGAATCCGTTTGTGGGAAATAGGCTTTTATTAACACACCTTCCGCCGGGTACTCATCTGGGTTCAATGCATAAATTTCACCATATTGTTGCTCGCGCTCTTTCGTCAATTCCGCTGGATCCTCAATCGCAACTCCACTAGCACCAGCTTCATGTAAAATATGAGAGACAGCTTCTACTGCTTCTTCTTTTGTATGAATACTAATTTCTGACCATTTCACAATTTACCAACTCCAATTTTTATTTCCATTATTCCCCTTTGAAAGCACGTTTAAGCTTTCCGAATAAACTATCATCCTGCTCTTCTTGTCCTGCAAATTCACGCAATAAATCTTTTTGCTGTGAAGTTAATTTCGTCGGTACAACAACACGCACGACTACATATTGATCTCCTTGACCGTATCCACGTACGTTCGGAGCACCCTTTCCTTTTAGGCGGAATTCTGTTCCTGTTTGTGTTCCTGCTGGAATTTTCAGCTTCACTTTACCATGAACAGTAGGAACTTCTACTTCATCACCAAGTGCCATTTGCGCAAATGTTAATGGCATTTCGCAAATAATGTGATCTCCTTCGCGCTCAAAGAATTCATGATTTCTTACATGAACAACAACATATAAATCTCCTGCTGGGCCGCCATTTACGCCCGCTTCACCTTTTCCAGATACGCGGATTTGTTGACCATTATCGATACCTGCTGGAATTTTAACATTGATTTTTTTACGTTTACGAACTTTACCAGAACCGTGGCATGTCGTACATTTTTCTTTAATGATTTGCCCAGTTCCTGAACAATGACCGCAAGCTTGACGGTTTACGATACGACCAAATGGTGTATTTTGTTCTACACTTACTTGCCCTGATCCTGAGCAATGTTTACATGTTTCTTTTGAAGTTCCTGGTTTTGCCCCGCTACCTTTACAAGTATCACATGGATCTTCTACTGGAATCTCAACATTTAACTCTTTACCAAAAATAGCTTCTTCAAAATCTAAAGTGACTTGATATTGTAAGTCAGCACCTTGGCGCGGAGCATTTGGATCACGACGTCTGCCGCCACCGCCGCCAAAGAATGAACTAAAGATATCTTCAAAACCGAAGCCACCACCGAAGTCTCCTCCGCCGCCAAAGCCGCCGAAGCCTTGATTAGCACCAGCATGACCAAATTGATCATATTGCGCACGCTTTTGATCGTCGCTTAATACTTCGTATGCTTCTTGTACTTCTTTAAACTTTTCAATTGCATTTTCTTCTTTACTTACGTCTGGATGGTATTTTTTAGCCAAACGACGATACGCTTTTTTTATTTCATCTTTTGAAGCACCCTTGCTAAGTCCAAGGACCTCATAATAATCTCGTTTACTCATAAATTTACAACCCCCGAATCTTTCACATAAACGTAATTTTAACACCGAAAGAAAGTGCTTTGCAACAAAGTTTCCTCACTTACAGTATGCAAAGTAAAAAACTTAAGACCCTCACACATTCCTTCTCATTCGTGAAAAAAGCCAAAGCCAAGGCACGCTTGACTTTGACTTTTTGTCATCTTACTTATTATGTTTAAAGTTGAATTACTTGTCTTCTTTTACTTCTTCAAACTCAGCGTCTACTACATTGTCTTTCTTCGCGCCAGCATCTTGTGCCCCTTGTGCACCTTCTGCTTGCCCTGCAGCTGCTTGAGCTTGCTCATATAGTTTAACAGTTAGTTGTTGTACGATTTCTTGTAAAGCGTCTTTTTTCGCACGGATTTCCTCAAGCTCGTTCTTCTCAATCGCAGCTTGTAATGCTTCTTTCGCTTCTGTTGCTTTTGCAACTTCAGCTGCATCTACTTTACCTTCTAAATCTTTTACAACTTTATCTGTTTGGAATACAAGTTGGTCAGCTTCGTTACGAAGTTCAACTTCTTCCTTACGTTTTTGGTCAGCGTCAGCGTTTGCTTCTGCTTCTTTTACCATACGATCTACTTCTTCATCAGAAAGACCTGAAGAAGATTGGATTGTAATAGCTTGTTCTTTGCTTGTTCCTAAATCTTTTGCACGTACGTTAACGATACCGTTCGCATCAATATCGAATGTTACTTCGATTTGTGGAATACCACGTGGTGCTGGTGGGATATCCGTTAATTGGAAACGTCCTAACGTTTTGTTGTCAGCTGACATTGGACGCTCACCTTGCAATACGTGAATGTCTACTGCTGGTTGGTTATCAGCAGCTGTTGAGAATACTTGTGATTTACTCGTTGGAATTGTAGTGTTACGCTCGATTAATTTCGTGAACACACCACCCATAGTTTCAATACCTAAAGAAAGTGGAGTTACATCTAATAATAGTACGCCTTCTACATCACCAGTAAGTACCCCACCTTGAACTGCAGCACCTAATGCTACAACTTCATCCGGGTTTACACCTTTATATGGTTCTTTACCAGTTTCACGTTTAATAGCTTCTTGTACAGCTGGGATACGAGTAGAACCACCTACAAGGATAACGCGATCTAATTCACTTGCAGATAGACCAGCATCTTTTAAAGCACGACGAGTTGGTTCTAATGTTCTTTCAACAAGGTTTGCTGAAAGCTCTTCGAATTTCGCTCTTGTTAATGTTAATTCTAAGTGTAATGGACCAGCAGCTCCAGCACTAATGAATGGCAATGAAATTTGTGTTTGTGTTACACCTGAAAGATCTTTTTTCGCTTTTTCAGCTGCATCTTTCAAACGTTGAAGTGCCATTTTATCTTGGCTTAAATCAATGTTATTTTCTTTTTTGAACTCAGCTACTAAGTGATCAATGATAACTTGGTCAAAGTCATCTCCACCAAGACGGTTGTCACCAGCAGTTGAAATAACTTCAAATGTTCCATCTGCTAACTCAAGGATAGATACGTCAAATGTACCGCCACCTAAGTCATATACTAAGATTTTTTGCTCTTCATCTTGTTTTTCTAAACCGTAAGCAAGCGCTGCTGCTGTTGGTTCGTTAATGATACGCTCAACTTCTAAACCAGCGATACGACCAGCATCTTTCGTTGCTTGACGCTCTGCATCGTTGAAGTATGCAGGTACTGTAATAACAGCTTTTGTTACTGTTTCACCTAAATATGCTTCAGCAGAAGCTTTTAAGTTTTGTAAAATGATTGCAGAAATTTCTTGAGGTGTATATTCTTTACCTTCGATTTCTACTTTGTAGTCTGTACCCATATGACGTTTAACAGACATGATTGTATTTGGGTTTGTAATTGCTTGACGCTTTGCTACTTCCCCAACTTGACGTTCTTCATTTTTGAAAGCTACAACAGAAGGTGTTGTACGGTTTCCTTCTGGATTTGGGATAACCTTTGGTTCTCCACCTTCCATAACAGCTACACAAGAGTTTGTTGTACCTAAGTCAATACCGATAATTTTACTCATGGCGAATCCTCCTACTTTTATGTAAATTATTGATTTACTTTTACCATCGATGGGCGAATTACACGGTCTTTTAATTTATAACCTTTTTGGAATTCTTCCACAACCGCATTTGATTCAAATTCGCTGTCTTCTACTTGCATAACAGCTTGGTGTTCATGAGGATCAAACTGTTTACCAACAGCTTCAATCGCTTCTACACCTTCTTTTGTCATCGCTTCTAACAATTGACGATATACCATTTCCATCCCTTGTAATAAGGACTTCATTTGCTCATCAGTTGCTTCCACTTGCATCGCTCTTTCAAAATTATCAAGAGCTGGCAAAATATCTGAAACAAGACTTTGTGCTCTATATTTTTCAGCAGCCTGTTTATCCATTTGAACACGACGCTTATAATTTTCAAAATCAGCTTGTAGACGTAGCATACGGCCTTCCGTTTCCGTCAGTTTCGCTTGCAATTCATCTACTTTTTCTTGTAAAAGAGCAGCCTCACTTTTTTCTTCAACAGTTGCTTCGCTGTCTTCAGATGTTACGGCTTCTTCAACTTGTGCTTCTTTTACTTCTTCTTTCACTTCTTCTACAACTTGTTCGTTACGCTCTTCCACAATTTTCACCTCCTTAAAAGGTATTAGGTATCATGCATAGCATGATTACCTAAGTATAGTTATATATTACACACAGTGATGTATTGCTTATCACTTGAGCGAATGTATTCTTCTTTATTCTTTATTTTTTTAGTCCATCTGTAATTTGCCTTGTAAATAACTGCAACAAACTAATTACACGAGAGTATTGCATTCTCGTTGGACCTAAAATTGCAATTGTTCCAAGTTGTTCTTCTCCAATCGAATATGTTGCAGAAATCAAACTACAATCTTCCATGGCTGTCGCAGAGTTTTCCCTACCAATTTTCACTTGAATACCAACTTGTTTATGACGCAAAATATCATAAAACTCAGCTTCGTTATCAATCATGGTAAGTAAAGATCTAACTTTTTGAATGTCATGAAACTCTGGTTGCGAAAGCATATTTGCCTTCCCTCCAAAGTATATCTTTTCCGATAACGGAACTTGAAATGTACCATCCAATATTTTTATTGCACTATCGTAATTATGAACATACCCACGCAATACCGTAACAATCTCCTTAAAGATTTTATTATGGAGTTCCGACATTGGTACGCCCGATAGCTTTTCATTTAAAATATTAACCATTTTTTCTAAATCTGATAAATCAACAGATTCCGGAACGGTAATCGTTTTGCTTTGTACATGCCCTGTATCCGTTACAATAATAGCGACTGCGGTTTGACGATCAAGCGGAACAATTTGTACGTTTTTAAGTTTATTTGTGCTTAACTTCGGTCCAAGAACAATGGCCGTATAATTTGTAAGCTCTGATAAAATTTGAGCTGATTGTTGTGCAATCTTTTCCGCTTCAAAAATTCTTTCAGCAAATAAATCTTTAATTTGTACAATTTCATCGTTCGGTAAATTTTGCGGCGCTAAAAGATGGTCTACATAAAATCGGTATCCTTTTTCAGAAGGAACACGTCCAGAAGAACTATGCGTTTTCTCAATAAATCCTAGTTCCTCTAAATCAGCCATTTCATTTCGTATAGTAGCTGAACTAAATGTAATTTCATCTTTTTTAGCCAACGTCCTTGACCCAACAGGTTGCGCTGATCCAATAAAGTCATCAATAATTGTTTGTAAAATTAAGAGCTGACGTTCCGTAAGCATCTCATCATCACCTCTGTTAGCACTCTTTGTCTTCGAGTGCTAAATCTATTAATAACTTACCAAAATTGACATTCAATTGTCAACGGAAACGTCACGAAATAATGAAACTTTTTCACGTTAATGGAACATTTAATTAGTCAATCAAAAATGATTGGAATACTTCATTCCCTAATAATTTTCCTTTTCGCGTTAAACGAACATATCCATCGCTCTCTTCAAGCAATCCTTGTTCTTGGTTGTTTTGTAACTGCTTCGCGAAAACTTGATCCATTTCCATATTAAATTTCTTTTGAAACGCTATTTTAGATACACCTTTTGTTTTTCGGAGTCCTAAGAACAACTCTTCTTCCATTTTTTCTTTCTCCGTCACCACGTGAACATCTAAATACGGAAATCCGGTTTCATCGATTTTATTGAAATATTGCTTGAGCGGCCCTACATTTTGGATACGTTCTCCATTTACATAACTATGCGCTCCAGCTCCAAATCCATAATACTCTTCATTATTCCAGTATGTGAGATTATGTCTACTTTCATTATTACCTTTTGAAAAATTACTAATTTCATACTGGGTATAGCCATGTTTCTGCATTTCATCCATTACCATTTCGTACATTTTCGCTTCATGGTCTTCACCTGGAAGTCTTAATTTCCCTTTATTCATTAAGTTATAAAATACTGTTTTCGGTTCCACAATTAATGAATATGCCGAGAAATGTTGTACACCAAGCGTAAAAGCAATGTCTAATGTTTCTTTTACATCTTCTATCGTCTGTCCTGGCAGAGCATAAATAATATCTACATTTATATTTTTAAAGCCTACTTCCTGCGCTTCTCTAATTGCTACAAACGCATCTTCTCTCGTATGCTTACGTCCAATTTTCTCAAGCAATTCATCTCGAAATGTTTGCACCCCAAAACTAATTCGGTTCACTCCACCTTCTAGCAATACATTTAATTTCTCTTTCGGCAAATCACCTGGATTCGCTTCAAATGTTAATTCACAATTCGGGGCAAACGGACGTAAACGACGATTTATAATATTTAACAATTTCTTTGTCTGTTCCATATTTAATGCTGTTGGAGTTCCCCCGCCAACAAAAATCGTTTTCATACTATCAAACGGTACCTTTTGAACTGTATTTATTATTTCTTTCTCTAAATACTCTAAATATTGATCGACCGGCTGGCGTTCAATAAACACTTTATTAAAATCACAATAGTGACAAATATGCTGACAAAACGGAATATGAATATATGCAGCTTGCACCAAAAATAACTCCTACCTTTCTAAAAAGAAAACCTCCGCGCTCGGGAGGCTTCTTTTACTTCTCTAACGTATTACGAATTTGTTCCATTCGCATTTTTCCCCAATCATACATCATTTCAACGATTGGTAAAAGCGACATGCCTAATTCCGTCATATAATATTCCACTCGCGGTGGAATTTCTGGGTATACTGTTCGATCAACAATCCCATCTTCCATTAACTCTTTTAATTGGTTTGATAAAACTTTATGAGAAATGCTCGGAAATAATCGCTGTAATTCACTAAAACGATGAGGCCCTTCCACACCAAGATGCCACAATATTACAACTTTCCACTTTCCACTAATAATAGAAAGCGTCAATTCCTTTTCACAATTAAAATTGCCATTTTGTATTTTTTCTTGAATATCTTTTCGAATATTTTCGGACATTAACAAACCCCTAACTTTATATGAACTAAAAAGCTCTCTCACTATTGTAAATGAGAGCTACTCAGATGTCTAAAAAGTAATTATACGTAAAAAAGAAGCCGCATAAACGACTTCTTTTTTTCATTCCAACTATTAGTTGTCATCCATTTTCAGTACAGCCATGAATGCTTCTTGCGGTACTTCTACAGAACCAACAGACTTCATACGTTTTTTACCTTCTTTTTGCTTATCAAGAAGTTTACGCTTACGCGAAATGTCACCACCGTAACATTTCGCAAGTACGTTTTTACGCATCGCTTTAATTGTAGAACGCGCTACAACTTTGTTTCCGATCGTCGCTTGAATTGGCACTTCGAACTGCTGTCTTGGAATTAATTCTTTTAATTTTTCTACGATTACTTTACCACGGTCATACGCTGAATCACGGTGTACGATAAATGATAGAGCATCGACTTGCTCAGAATTTAAAAGAATATCCATTTTCACAAGTTTAGATGGCTTGTAACCAATTAACTCATAATCAAATGATGCATATCCTTTCGTATTTGATTTCAACTGATCGAAGAAGTCATATACGATTTCTGATAATGGGATTTCATATGTCAATGTAACACGCGTTTCATCTAAATATTGCATATCAATAAACGTTCCGCGTTTACCTTGGCAAATTTCCATTACAGCTCCAACATAGTCATTCGGAACCATAATTGCTGCTTTAACAAATGGCTCTTCAACACGATCAATTGTCTGTGGATCCGGCATATTAGACGGGTTATCGACAATCATGTCTTCACCATTCGTTAAGAATACTTTATAAATAACACTTGGCGCTGTTGTAATTAAATCAATTTTAAATTCACGTTCAATACGCTCTTGAATGATTTCCATATGAAGAAGTCCTAAGAATCCACAACGGAAACCAAATCCTAGCGCTTGAGATGTTTCTGGCTCAAACTCAAGAGCAGAATCGTTTAATTCTAATTTCTCTAGCGCATCACGTAAGTCGTTGTAACGTGCAGAATCAATCGGATATAAACCACAGAATACCATTGGGTTTAATTTACGATAACCAGGTAATGGCTCAGCTGCTGGACGTTTCGCGTGTGTAATCGTATCACCAACGCGTGTATCACCAACATTTTTAATCGATGCTGCTAAGAAACCTACATCACCTACTGTTAACTCGTCACGTTGCGTAGTTTTCGGTGTAAATACACCTACTTCTGTTACTTCAAATTCTTTACCAGTTGCCATCATACGTACTTTATCGCCAACTTTTACCGTTCCATTTACAACACGGATATAAGCAATTACACCGCGGTACGGATCATATAAAGAGTCAAAGATCATACATTGTAACGGTTCTTCTGAATCACCTGTTGGTGCTGGCACTTTTTCAACGATTTGTTCTAAAATCTCTTCGATACCAATCCCAGCTTTTGCCGAAGCAAGTACAGCTTCTGATGCATCTAACCCAATTACATCTTCCACCTCTTGGCGTACACGCTCTGGGTCTGCACTTGGTAAATCGATTTTATTAATAACCGGTAAAATTTCTAAATTGTTATCAAGCGCTAAGTATACGTTTGCTAACGTTTGCGCTTCAATACCTTGCGCTGCATCTACTACAAGAATTGCACCTTCACAAGCCGCTAAACTACGAGATACTTCGTACGTAAAGTCGACGTGTCCTGGTGTATCAATTAAGTGAAGAATATATTCTTCGCCGTCTTTTGCTTTATAGTTTAATTGTACTGCGTTTAATTTAATTGTAATACCACGCTCACGCTCTAAATCCATAGAGTCAAGCAACTGAGCTTTCATTTCACGTTGTGTTAACGCGTTTGTTTTCTCTAAAATACGGTCTGCTAACGTTGACTTTCCGTGGTCAATATGAGCAATGATAGAGAAATTACGAATTTTGGACTGTCTTTTTGCTCTTTCTTCTTTGTTCATCTATGTTCTCAACTCCTAATAGTCTCGCCAATATACACTAGCACTGATTATATCAATAGAGCAGCAAAGATTCAATGAAAACTCGTGCTGCTTACAATACAAATCATTCTATTTATATCTTATGCGAACAAACCATAAGAGACAAACCTTTTTCAAATTAAAGAACGGCTGTCTTACAAACCTGTAAAACAACCGTCCTCCGTTTGACTCTTAACTAAAAATCCCTTTTACTTTCCCAACAACTATATCTGTTCCAAACTTTGTTATTTCATAGGCAACGCTTGCTATCGCCATACCCATTCCTTCTACAATATTAAAACTTTTTAAGCTTTCTAATTGTTTTTGTTTTTCAGTAGCGGAAAACGAACCTTCCAAAGTTTCTGATTCAGTGGCCTCACCTTTTGTTCCTGTCATATGAGCGATTTGTTCATACGACATTTGCTGATAACCTTTCATACTTTTCAACCCATGATTTGCAAGTGCCACCCCTGCTATTACCATAAGTAAGCATATTGCCACACTACATATACATAAAAGCGAAAAGCGGCTTACATGATTATCGTCACTTCCCATCAATGTGTATATGCTCCTGTATTATCTTGGTCAATTTGATGATGCAGCGCTGCATTTAAACCACTTGCTATTACATTTGCCATATCCTCTATGAAGGCATCCACTTCTTTCGGAGTCACCATTAAATTATGACCAAGAGGAGATAACACTTCATAAATTAATTTTCTCTTCTCTTCATCTTCCAGTGTACCTACAGCACCTAAAAACATATTCCGGCTCTTTTCATCCGGCATATCCTCTTCTGTTAATTTTTTCTTTTCTCCAAATGTAAAACCAGCCGGCAACAAAGATCGGGAAGGTTTATTTCCTTCTTTCATCTCCCGTCCAAAATGTTTCAAAATAAAATCAATTGTATCGCTTGTAATCGAAACGGCATCCACCACAGTCGGAACACCAATTGCGATAACAGGAATACCTAATGTTTCTTTACTGAGTTCCTTACGTTTATTCCCAACACCCGACCCTGGATGAATTCCTGTATCAGAAATTTGTATCGTACTATTTACCCTTTCAATAGAACGAGCAGCTAATGCATCAATTGCAATGACAAAGTCTGGCTTTGTCTTCTCAATGATTCCATAAATAACATCGCTCGTTTCAATTCCTGTAATCCCCATTACCCCCGGCCGAATTGCACTAACAGGCCTAAACCCTTCTTCTACACTTTCAGGCTGCAATTGAAACAAATGTCTCGTTACCAATACATTTTCTACAACTATCGGTCCAAGCGCATCCGGCGTTACATTCCAATTTCCAAGACCAACAATTAAACAACTCGCTTCTTTCGTAACGCCAACCTCTTCTAAGAAATAAGAAAATTCTTTTGCAAAAATACGCTCTACTTTTTGTTGCAGCTCCGTATCTTGTTGACGTATACCTTGTACTTCAAGCGTTAAATAATTTCCAGGTTTTTTACCCATCGAGTCAGAGGCAGCTTCATCAATTGTAACTTTTGTAATGGTAATACCTTCTTCTTCCCTCTCTTTTACAATAACGCCTTGTATCCCTTTTTGCTCTTCTTGACGCTCTTGCAGCATTTGATGCGCCTCTACAGCAAGATCCGTTCTAACACTATATTTACTTAAATCTAATGGTTCTTTCATCGTATCTCCTCCGTCATTCATAGTAAATATCGTTAGATTTCCCAAAGTTATATAAGGTCATTCTTTCCTTTACGTGAAATTTCATAGATATACTATTGCAATTCTCTTCACCGTTTGATAGAATATCACTTGTTCTATGTTAAGAATCGAGTCATTCGATTGCACCAGGGAGGTGAAAAGTATGGCAAACATCAAATCTGCTATCAAACGCGCTAAACTTAGCGAAGAGCGTCGTGCACATAACGCTTCTATCAAGTCTGACATGCGTTCTGCTGTTAAAACTGTAGAAGCTTTAGTTACTAATAACGATCTTGAAAATGCTAAAGAAGCTTTCAAAACTGCTTCTAAAAAACTTGACAAAGCAGCTCGTAAAGGTCTTATCCACCAAAACGCTGCAGCTCGTCAAAAATCTCGCTTAGCGAAACAAGTAAACGCGTAAGGCGTTTAAAAAACGATCCATTCGGATCGTTTTTTTATATACAAAAAAGTTCACGCTCTTAGCACGTGAACTTTTTTTGTTTCATCACATATGATTTAACCGCATTAAGAAAAACTCGAGCACAAGTTTTTTATCCATTTTTCCCGTTTTCATACTATAATCAGCTTCCGCTAATTCCATTATCACTTTTTTTAATTCTTCAAAAGAGAAAAACTTCGTTTGATTCATCGCTAATTTTACACGATATGGATGCACACCAATATGAGACGCGATTTGATTTTGGCCGTAACCACGCTGCTGTAACTCTTTCACTTGATGCAGTAAACGAAATTGACTTACTAATAACGCAAGTAATTTAATAGGTTCCTCCTGCTGCGTAAATAATCCATCCAAAATTTGCATTGCACCCGCGATATCTTTTTTTACCACTTTTTCTGTCAAAGCAAACACATTTTGTTCAACTGATTTTGGCACAAGCTCTGCAACGAGTTTCGGTGTAATGTCTCCGCCCATACCGACATATAACGTTAACTTGTCCATTTCCTTCGCCAACATCGTTACATTACTTCCCACAAGCTCTAACAACAAACTAACAGCCGCATGATCAATATGCACATGCACTTCATCTGCCCGAGCAACAATCCACTTCTGAACATCCTGCACTTGCATTGCATTCGCTTCTACTACATCCGCTGTTTTCTTTAATAGTTTTGTAATTTTTTTTCGTTCATCCAGCTTTTCGTAAGGCGCAACAAAAACAAGAATAGAAAAGGGAGAAGGTTCCCCGATATATTCTTCTAAAATTTTTATATTTTGTTCTAACTTTTCTTTTTGTGAAGTTAAAAAGAGTGGTGATTTTATTAATAACACTTTACGTTCTCCGAAAAAAGGAAGTGTACGTGCATCCTCAACCACATCTTCTAAATATGCTTCTTCTAAATCATATGTAACAACATTAAACTCGCGATCTTCCTCTTCAAGCGCTTCTGTTGTAATAAGCTTTATCGTTTCATTTATAAAAAACGCTTCCGTTCCATACAGTAAATATAACGGAGCAAACTGCTTCTTTTTAATCTTTTTATGTATATCACTCATACTTTTTCCTACTCCCTAACTTGGCAATATATATTTATACTAATGCCCTAGCTTTTGTTTTACAAGTACAAAGGAACAGGCAATATAACCCGTCCCTTTATTTATATTAAACGCCACGCAATAAGCCCCGGGTTTCTTATTGGTGTGCGGTAATCACCTTCCCTTTATTATTCGCAATAAAAATTCGAGTATAAGTGCCAACTGTTAACATGCTTGGAAACAAAAATTCACATTGCTTCATGATCTAAAAGTAGTAAAAACGCTCTATTTCTCCTCACATGGAAATTGTAGATTTTTTTCTGACAATATTTTATACTAAAGTGGAATGTTGGGGAGGGATTCTAAATGAATGATTTTGAACAAAACGTTCAAAGTAAACGCAATGACGCTATTGATTCAGGGGTAGGATTTATCGTCTCATTTGGTTTTTTCGCAACACTTTTCATCATTGCAACTGTTATTAAATTTATCGGTTCTTAAAGACTGCTGCTTACTGGCAGTCTTTTTTATCTATTATGTGTTTCATCATATGTGATTTTGCTGCGAAAGGTTCCGTTTTCCCCTTTAAAAACATAGGAGATAGCCCCTTGCTTATCCGTACGCCATATTTCAATCCCCCTCTTCTCAAAACGCTCTATAGCGTCCTTATGAGGGTGCCCATACCTATTACGCTCACCGGCAGAAATAACTGCTATATTAGGCTGTACGACGCTCAGAAAAGTTGTTGTAGATGACGTATTACTCCCATGATGAGCAACCTTTAAAACATCCGCTCGCAACTCTGGATACGTAGCTACTAAAAACTTCTCACCTTCTTCTTCTAAATCACCTGTAAACAACCACGTTAGTCCTCCTAATTTTGCCAACATTACAATTGAAGCGTTATTTTCACTGCTCTCCTTCCCTGTTGGCGCTAATACGAAAAATTCCGCTCCATTTATGCTCCAACTTTCTCCTTCTCTCACTTCTCTTATTTTCACTTCCTTTTCTAAAGCCTGTTTCTTTACTATTTTTTCTAATTCCGCATCTTGTTCCTTTCGGCCAAATACAACTTCTTTTACGGTTATATTTGATAATAACTGTTGCGCAGCACCTATATGATCCGCATCTCCATGCGTTATAATTAATTTATCGATCTTTTTAATACCTTCCTTTTGTAAATAAGGAATCAAAATATCATTTCCGACAGAAAATTCATGCTTTTTACGTTGCCATTCTTCCTTGTTTGGACGAATTGTTCCACCAGTATCAATAAGGTAAATCTCTTGATCATACGGGAGGCGAATTAATATTGCATCTCCCTGTCCAACATCGAGAAAGGTAACACTCCCACTTTCTCGAAAATACGGATATACATAATGGCATGTACTAATAAAAAGAAATACACCCGCAGATATAAACAGAATCCCCTTCGTCATTCGCCTTTCCCAAACCATCAATATACTAATAATACTCACGCAATATAGGGCTACAAGAAGTATAGGTGTTTGTCCGAAATTAAGACGGGTAAATGGTAAGTTTTCGCAATAACTTAAAAAATCATTAGAAAGATTCAAACCTATTGATAATACATTCCCAAGCCTTTTTGCAAGAAAAGGAATGATCGGTATACATATCAAAATAACAATACTGCACGGCAATACAACGAGAGATAAAAACGGAACGTATAGGATATTTAAGAAAATACTATATGGAGAAAAATAACCGAAGTGATATAACAAAATCGGAGTACTAACGAGCTGCGAAATAAGAGAAATATAAATAGAATTTCGGATTACTCCATTACTACTCTCTAGTAAAAACGGGGCTGACAAAAGTAAAGCAAAACTACCAACGAAAGAAAACTGAAAACCAATATTAAAAACAAGATACGGATCAAATATAAGCATACATATAGCTGTTACACTTAAAGCATCTAAGCTAGATAAACGAATAGAACATATGAAAGCACTCAACATCAAAACTCCTGTTATAGAAGCTCTTATAACAGAAGGTGACGCTCCTGCTAAAACCATATATAGAGGAATACAAAAAATAAGACATACTGTCGCTACCTCCCTTGTCACACCGCTTCTTAGCAAAATAAAATACACAATCACCATTAACAATACGATATGCGATCCTGAAATCGCCAACAAATGCACAAGACCGAATTGTTGATATTGCTCTTCAACTTCAAATGTCATTTGTTGTCTATCACCAAATACTAATGCATTCATAAAAGCGCCTGATTGCTCTGGAAACATTTCTGTAACTCCCAAGATTACGTGCTGCCTTAAAAGAAGGATCCATTGCACGAGTGACAACGATGTTTTATGGCATTCAGAAATATATGTAGCTTCCAATATGAAATGAATATTTTGCTTATATAAATAATCACGATAATTAAAACCATGAAAATTCCGAGCTATCGGCGGTTCTTTTCTCTCACCTTCGAATACACATGATACTCCTGCATGTAATTGTCGCAGTTGTTTCTTTTCCGAGGCTGATTTCATTTTGTAACTTAACTGCACTATATTTTTATTCTGATCTTCAACTTGAAATGATAGGCGATCCCCGTTAATAAGAGGTGTATTATGTATCACCCCTCTTGTAGCTTCGTAGGACTCTCCTAGAGGCATGTTTTGCCCTTGAACATACGTGGTGTATATAGCGCCACTTAAACACGCTATCATACAATAAAAGAAGGTTTTACGCGAAGTACGATACAAACAAAAGAAAACATTTAGAACGAGACAACAAATTAGCCATACAACTGAAGAGGAGAAGGCAATTGCAATCCCAATTATAAATGAGATTGCAACATAGCCCCATTGTCCTTGCAACTCATACTCACTCCTTATAGCATCATTTTTGCTTTCGTGAATACATGCTGTAATTCTTCCATTGATAAGTTCTCTTTTTCTAAAGATGCAAATAGTTCTTTTAACTCCATATGACGCTTTTGATCCTCTAATGCTGCAATATCGTATTCTAGCGGAACGTGTTTCACTGTTACATTCGCTTTTTCAAATAACTCTACGGCATACGGATGATTTTTATAATCCTGTGCATAATAAACTGCTGTAATACCACTTTGAATAATCGCCTTACAACATTGTAAACAAGGAAAATGCGTAACATAAATTTCCGCTTCCTCCGTTTTCACGCCAAATTTTGCACACTGTAATAAAGCATTCATTTCTGCATGAATTGTACGAACACAATGATTATCAATAACGTAGCATCCATCATCTATACAATGTACGCCACCTTTAATTGAACCATTATATCCACCAGCAATAATTCGTTTATCACGAACAATTGTCGCTCCTACTGCAAGCCTTGTACATGTACTACGTAAAGATAACAAATGGCTTTGCGTCATAAAATATTGATCCCATGAAATTCGTTCCATATTCTTCACCTACTTTTTTGTCTACTTGTAGTGTAGCGAATGAAGAAAAACTTCGTCAATCTTTTACGGAATAATAATTTGATCTTTTATTTTCTCCAAAGACTTCACACCAATCCCATCAATCTCTAACAAATCTTCTATTTTTTGAAACGGACCATGTTCCTCTCGATATTTCAAAATACTTTCTGCTTTCCGAGAACCAATACCTGTAATTTTTTCAAGTTGTTCTTTAGAAGCTGCATTTATTTGAACTTTTCCCTCTCCCTTTGAAACAGCAGCTACCTCTTGCACTTGTTCGTTTTTATTCGGTACATAAAGAAGCATTTGGTCTTGTACCATTTGCGCTAAATTTACCTTCATCCTATCTGCCTCAGGCAAAAAACCACCTGCTTTTTCAATGGCATCCTTGACCCGGTCCCCTTCTTTCATTTCATACACCCCCTCTTTAACAACAGCCCCTTTCATATCAATTACAATTATTTTTTTCTGCTGCTTTGTATCCGATATTTTCGGTTTACTTTTCTTCTCTATATCTTTCGCTTGAACATCCGTTGCAATAGCTGATCGCTCTGTATGCTCGTTCGTTTTCCAGAAAAGAAGAAAAAGCACAGTTCCAATAATAGCTGCTAATCCTAACCATTTCTTTGGAAAATCCCACATCATTTTTCACCTCTAATCATAAATTTATAACATCATTCATATTGTTTAGGAGAAAGCTGTTACGAAGGAGGGATGAAACATTGAACATAGGAATTATAGGGACAGGAAACATGGGGAATATACTAATCGATGCATTTTTAGAAACCCGTGCTACCAAACCTTCGTGCCTTACGATCATTAATCGAACGCCCGCCAAAGCATATCATATAAAGGAAAAATACCCTTCTGTTCATATAGCCAAAACTATTGATGAGGTAATCGAACGATCACATCTTATTTTTATTTGTGTAAAGCCGATAGATATATACCCAATCTTACAAAAATACGCCGAACATTTTTCTGATGAAAAGTGCTTAGTTTCTATCACAAGTCCAATATCTCCATCACAATTAGAGACACTTGTACCTTGCCATGTTGCTCGTATTATTCCGAGCATTACAAACCGCGCCCTATCTGGCGCATCACTATTTACATTTGGAAGTAACTGCTCTGAAGAATGGCAACAAAAACTATTCCGCTTATTCAAAAACATTTCTACTCCCCTTGTAATAGAAGAAGATATAACGCGCGTTTCATCTGATATAGCAAGCTGCGGCCCTGCATTCTTTAGTTATTTATTACAATGTTTCATTAATGCTGCTGTAGATAAAACAAATATTACACATGAAGAAGCCACTACTTTAGTAAGTGAAATGGTCGTTGGAATGGGGAAACTACTCGAAAAAGGAATTTTCACATTGCCTACTTTACAAGAAAAAGTATGTGTGAAAGGCGGCGTTACAGGAGAAGGTATTCGGGTTTTAGAAGAACATGTTGGAGATATGTTTCATAAATTAATCGAGCGGACACACGAGAAATTTGATGAAGATTTAAAATGCGTTGATCAGCAATTCAATAAACACACATAATAAATACGTCATCGTCATTCCAAATCCTTTTTATAAATACTTAATTTTTCACATTACATTTTTACTTAAAGTAGCATTTTCACAATTCACGTATGTCATTTTCTTATTATCCTAGAACTAAAATTACAGCTTCTTCACAAAACAAAAGCAACCTTCTCGGTTGCTTTTGTTTTATCCGTTTTTCTTCGCCATGAAGAAAATGCGCTCTGTTTGTTCTGTAACTTCAAGTCGCTCAAAGTCACCAGTTACACGAAGCACTGTAAAACCAGCTTCTTCAAGCCATTTCGTTAACTCTTCAACCGGATATGCACGTTGTACGTGACATTCGTCAAAACGATGGTACACATCTTCTTCTGGGTCTTGAACAAAGAATGTTAAATCATGTTCTACACTGTTTGAATCTTCACCAGGGAAGCAATTCCAAATAAGAGATATTTCTTCTCCATTCACTGTGTATGTTTCATTTTGAAATACATGATGTATTTTATATAAAGAATGTACATCAAATAAAAACAAACCATCTTGACGTAAATGATGAAACACTCTTCGGAATGTTTCTTGCACTCCATCTTCTTGCAATACATAGTTTAATGAATCACAAAAGATCGTTACACAGTCAAACTCACCCAGAACATCAAGCTCTCGCATATCTTGTTGGTAAAAAGGAATAAAATATCCTGCCTCGCCTAGTTTTTGCTGTGCGACTGCTAACATTTCTTCCGAAAGATCGACACCGATTACATCGTAACCCTTTTGTACAAGCGGAAGCGTTACATTACCAGTACCGCATGCTACATCAAGAATCTTCGCCTCTTTCATATCCGCTTGCTGCAAGCTTTCCTCTGTGAATTCCACCCATTTATCATAAGGGACATCATTCATTAGTTCATCGTACAGCAACGCAAATTGCTCGTAGTTCATTGGCCTAACTCTTCTGTAATATCTTCACGTGGCACATCGCCCCATAGACGCTCTAAATTATAGTGATTACGCTCATCTTTATGGAATACATGAGCAACTACATCTCCAAGGTCAACTAATACCCAGCGAGCTTCGTCAAAACCTTCCATACGTTGTACGTCGATTTGGAACTCGTGTGCTTTCGCTTTAATTTCACGTGCAATTGCTTGCACTTGCTTATCTGAGTTACCGTGACAAATAATGAAATAATCTGCAATTGGTGAAATACCTTGCATATTTAGGACAACCATATCTTCTGCTCTCTTATCATCAGCTGCTTTTGCTGCTAATACTAATAAATCTTTATCTTTCATTTACTCATTTCCTCCTTGATAACTGCATTGTATGTTTGGAATGTTAATGGATAAATCGTTTGATCTTTTTCCATTAAAAATTGAATTGTTCTCTTTAGCGCAAATAATAAAGCTTGATCTATATCCGTATATGCGAGTTTACGAGCTTCCTCCACCCCTGGAAACTTTCGCCCAGGCTCAATATAATCAGCTACATAAATTACTTTATCTAACATCGTCATTTTCTCATGACCACTTGTATGATATGTAATAGCTTGCAGGATTTCAGGATCTGTAATACCTACTTCTTTTTCTACTAAGTATGCCCCAACAGGTGCATGCCATAACTCTTTGTTATAACAAAGTAAATCTTTCGGCAAACCTTCACTTTTAATGATCTCTTCCATCTCTGAAATCGCTCTACACTTCGCATAATCATGGAATATAGCTGCAACTTCAGCCTTTTTTTCATCCACACCGTATAATTTAGCGAGTTCAATTGCCGTCTCCATTACACCAATTGTGTGTATATAACGTTTTTCATGCATTTGTTGTTTCACAATATGAAGTGCTTCCTCACGATTCATACAACCCATTCCTCTCGATATATACCTGTACTTTTTCAGGAAGTAAATATTTGCATGTTTTCTTCTCTTTATATCTCTCACGTAATAAAGATGAAGAAACTGCAAACTCCGGAATTTCCACAGTGGTGATAGGATAAGGTGTATGCAATGTATAACCCGGTCTTGCAACCCCAACAAACGTTACAAGATCAAGTAACGCTTCAATGTTATACCACTTCGGTAAATACTCAACCATATCTCCACCAATAATAAAGTGAAACTGCACATCCGGATGCTTCTTCGTTAATTGTAGCATAGTGTCATACGTATAAGATGGGCCCTTCCTGCTTAGCTCTTCTAAACAAATAGAAAAATGTTCCTCTTCCTCAGTCGCAAGTTCTAACATTTGTAAGCGACTTTCTACACTTGTAATATTCCGCCCTTGTTTATGCGGCGGAATTTGGTTCGGTAAGAACCATACTTCTTCTAAATTCAAAGCATGATATACTTCATTTGCAATGAGCAAATGTCCATAATGTGGCGGATCAAATGTACCGCCAATGATGCCAATTTTCCTCAAAAGAAACGCCCCTTCCTTTTACGTACAGCAACTCTCTTCATTCCTAACAGAAGAGAGTTGCTATTAATAAAAGTTCAATTGGTTTCGTTCTCTACATCATTACGCATCAACGATAAAAATAGCGCATGCTAATCTTTTTATCGAGGAAGCTTAATTTGTTTATTTTCTCTTGACTCTTTGTATAAAACGATTGTGCTTCCAATTACTTGAACGATTTCCGCACGTGCACCTTTTGCAAGTTCTTCCGCAACTTCACGGCGATCGAATTCACAGTTTTGTAGCACACTTACTTTAAATAGCTCACGAGCTTCTAAAGTATCTGCGATTTGTTTAATCATATTTTCATTTACTCCGCCTTTTCCTACTTGAAAAATTGGTGTTAAATGGTGTGCCTGTGCACGTAAAAATCTTTTTTGTTTTCCTGTTAACATATATGTTAGCCTCCAAGCTTTCTTATAACTAATTGTTTCATTCGTTCGATATTTGGCGTGCGCCCTGTCCACATTTCAAATGCAAGCGCTCCTTGATAAACAAACATATCAATACCATTTTGAATCATTGCACCTTGCTCTTTCGCCTCACATAAAATTTTCGTTTCAAATGGATTATAAATTATATCTGATACAATCGTTCCCTTTTTCAACGAAGAAATTTGTAACGGCGTATGTTCGACACGTGGATGCATACCTATTGTTGTCGTCTGAATGATAATATCATAATTCTCTTGTTCTTCTGTTGCTTTCTCTAACGATAAAGCAACAGAATGAACAGTAGCCGTACATGCAGTAATAAGTTCTTTCGCCTTATCTACTGTACGATTCGCTACATCAATCTCTTTCACACCTACATCAGCAAGTGAAAAATAAATAGCTCGACTAGCACCACCTGCGCCAAGCAATAAAATACGTTTCTCTTGAAGTGGTTCACTACTAATGGACTGCAATGCTCGGACAAAACCAATTCCATCTGTATTGTAGCCAATCAATTTCCCATCCTTATGAACCACCGTATTTACTGCACCAATTTGTTTTGCTAGCGGGTCAATCTCATCCAAATAATCCATAATCGCAACTTTGTGCGGAGTTGTTACATTAAATCCTGAAATACCTAACGCTTTTAAACCTCTTACTGCTTCCCCTAGCACTTCCTCTTTAACAAGAAAGGCATGATAATGGGCATCCATATTCAAGTGTTCAAATGCATCGTTATGCATAACGGGTGATAATGAATGTCCAATTGGATTTCCGATTACACCATATAATTGTTTCATAAATCCCTCTCCATATTAAATTAAAGATTTACGCAATGAAACACTTACTCCTTTTGGTACGTGTGCAACAATTTTTGCTCCCGGTTCGTTCACAGTAACCCATCCTAATCCAGAGAATACAACATCCGTTTTTGGTTCACGAATATTAAACTCGTATTTCACTAGCTCTGGCATATTTTCTAATTCTTCTGGTGTTGGCGGGCTTAGTAAATCCCCTGCATGATTTTTATACAATTCATCTGCTTTCTCAAGCTTTGTACGATGGATTGTTAAACGATTTGAGAAGTGACAAGTAAATGCGCGACGACCGCCACTTACGTAATCAAAACGTGCCAATCCGCTAAAGAACAATGTTTGTTCTTCATTTAATTGGAATACCATTGGCTTAATTTCTTTTGTTGGTGTAATAAGCTTTAAGCTTTGTTTTCCAACATAATGAGCCATTTGATGGTGGTTAATAATACCTGGCGTATCACATAAAGAAGATTCTTCGTCTAACGGGATATCAATTAAATCAAGCGTTGTTCCTGGGAAATGAGATGTTGTAATTACATTTTCAGTCTCATCACTAAATTCTTTAATCATACGATTAATGAATGTTGATTTCCCTACATTTGTACATCCAACAACGTAAACATCTTTTCCGCCGCGGTAATACTCAATCGCATCTGCCAGCTCAGCAATCCCTTGTCCCTTCGCTGCACTAATTAAAAAGACATCTTCTGGCTTTAATCCTAGCTGCTTTGCACTATAGCGCATCCAATGCTTTACTTTATCATGTTTTACTGACTTAGGAATTAAATCAGCTTTATTCCCAACAAGTAATACTTTATTATTTCCCACGAAACGATGTAAGCCAGGTAACCAGCTACCATTAAAGTCGAAAATATCTACAATTTTAACTACTAACGCATCCGATTTTCCAATACCGTTTAGAATACGTAGGAAATCATCATCTGTTAATGAGACATCTTGAATTTCGTTATAATGTTTCAATCGGAAACAGCGTTGACAAATTACTTGTTCTTTTTCTAAAGATGAGGCAGGAGCATATCCCACTTCATTTTTATCTTCTGTTTGAATTTCTACACCGCAACCAATACATTTAATTGTTTCAGTCAAACTTTATTCCTCCCAGTTAATTAAACCTTTTTTCTTCATGTTTCTCATAATTCTTCGTTCAATTTTTCGATTAAAGCGCGTTACTAATCCGTCTGTTTGTGCTACTGGTACAACTAAAATTGTATGCAGTCCAACTCGGTTTCCACCTAGCACATCTGTCAGTAACTGATCCCCAATTACTACAACTTCATCTGGTTGCAACTGCATCTCTCGTATCGCACGCTTAAACGCACGAACAAATGGCTTACGCGCACTATGAATAAATGGAATGCCTAATGGATCAGCAAAATCTTTCACTCGTTGCTCATTATTATTTGAAACGACCGTTACTTGAATGCCTTGCTCTTTCATTTTCAAAAACCATTCTTCAAGTTGTGGCGTTGCATTTGGACGATCCCATTCAATTAAAGTGTTATCTAAATCAGTAATAACACCTTTAATTCCACGTTTCTTCAAATCTTCTGGTTGAACATGATATACATTTTTCACATATTCATTTGGTAAAAATAGTTTCAATTTCTTTCACCTCTTTGAGGAGTTTTCATAAAAATTTTTCGACAACATATTTCGATATATGGCCTGTGGATAAAATTGTACACATTTTCCACATTAATATTTCAGTTAATTTGGAATTTACTAACAATCTATACACATTTTATCCACCTAGGTATGTGGATAACCACTCGTTTGTGACTGTCATATTTTTTTGGTACATTAAATGCAACAACGAATCAATCCTTATATTATTAGGAGGTGACTCACCTTGAAAACAAAACATATGGAACAGTTATCTACTGAGTTACTCACTGAGTCTTATTATAAAGCAAAAGAACTAAAATTAAATCCCGACTTCATTTTACTTATAAAACAAGAAATTATTAGACGCTCATTAGAGGACAAGCTTGTTAAATCGTCTTGATTACATATAAAGTGGAATTTTAATTAACTAACTTGTAAAAAGAGCCATCCTGCGATGGCTCTCGAATAAACAAGTACTCCCATCTAGGGAATTTCATCATTACGCATCTTTGTCCATAAATCTTGCTTACAGTTATAAAATCTTTTTTACTTATGAGCCAATCGAGTAGCAATTTTTTCACCAAGGCGAAGCTCTTGCCCACTCTTCAATTCTTGCACTACTTCTATCATATCTTTTTCAAACAATAACACAACTGTTGAACCGAATGTAAAGTATGCCATTTCTTCACCTTTTTGAACAGTGTCTCTTTCATGCAGCAGCTCAATACTATTTACAAACATAGCTCCTACTTTTACAAGCGCCATATGTTCACCGTCACTATTCACTTCTGTAACGGAGCGATAGTTTTTTGACAATGGTTCTTTCCCGTATTCCATACCAGCTGCATTTACCGGATATGATTTTCTACCGAGTACAAATCTTTCAGTCACAGAACCAGAAAGCGGACTATGAATACGATGATAATGACTTGGGCTTAAATAAATAACCATATATGTACCACCTGCATATCGCTGTGCACGTTCTTCATTACCTAGCATATCCACAATCGAATAACGCTTGCCTTTAATATCAAATGTTTTTGTGTCCTCAATAGGACCGTGATCAGCAAAAACACCATCAACAGGACTAACGATACTCGATGCATCTGTATCAATACTACGCTTTCCTTCTTTTAGCTTACGTGTAAATAATTCATGCAATGTTCTATATTCCTTCAAACCCTTTTCCATCTCATCTTGATTAATTTGAAATACTTTCGCATACGATGGAATAATGATAGAGCTCAAACGAGATTGTGCAAATTTACGTAATATATAAGAAGTAAAACGACCATTTGTAAGTTCGATCATAAGTCGATATAATGTACGTCGCAAATTGCGGAACCTCCTAATCAGTCTATAACTTTAGCTTCCCCTTCTTTTCCTTCTATATCATATGTAAAATTAGTTCTTATTCCCACATATCATATAGAACCGCCATATTATACATGCAGAAAACTAAGTACGGTATCATTCTTAAATTGTTTAGCACCTTCTAATATTACAGATAGAATCCGTCATTTTCAACAGTGAACATGGATTTCTTCTGAACACAACTCTTTTTCTTTCCTTATTTCCAAAAAGAAAAGCAGCCCATTTTAAAATACGGCTGCTTGTAATGTACATTATTCTTTTGCTTTTTTCTCTTTCTCTGCTCTTACAAATTCATGGAACATTTTCATTAAAGCGCGCTTTTCAATTCTTGATACGTAGCTTCTGGAAATACCAAGTGCCTTCGCAATCTCTCGTTGCGTTTTCTCCTTATCAAGCCCCAGTCCAAAACGCTTCACGATTACTTCTTTCTCTCGTTCGTCTAAAATATCGATATACTCTTTAATCTTTTCTAACTCCATACTAAGCTGGATCATATCAATTACATCTTCAGACTCTGATTTTAATATATCAATAAGCGATATTTCATTCCCCTCTTTATCTTGCCCAATTGGATCATGAAGTGAAACGTCCTTTTTCGTTTTCTTTAATACACGTAAATGCATCAAAATTTCATTTTCAATACAGCGTGCTGCGTACGTCGCAAGTTTTGTACCTTTTCCTGCCGAATAGCTCTCGATTGCTTTAATGAGCCCGATTGTACCAATTGAAATTAAATCTTCTGCATCTTCCCCTGTATTTTCAAATTTTTTAACGATATGAGCTACAAGCCGTAAATTATGTTCAATTAACAGATTCCTCGCTTGAGCATCACCTTGCTCCATTAACTCTAAGTACTTTCTCTCATCGTCTGATGATAATGGCTGCGGAAACGCATTGTTCTTCACATAAGAAACAAAAACAAACACTTCTCGAACCATATATCCAATTGCGGCGAATAGACTCAAACCTTTCACCTCCGCCAAAATAGTGGTCTTTACTAAGTGTATGTGGGCATGAGGTTGTTTGTGTCTGTACAGTTTATTTATAAAACTCACCACTTCCAACATTTAAAATATTTTATTGTTATATTATAATTATATAAAATTGTTATTTATATATGAATATGCTATTAAAGGGGACACTATTCATGCTCACATTAGATCGATTATTAAATGTAACAATTTATTTAGGGGTATTTTTACTTTTCATTTCATTCATTACTTTTGTTATTAAGAGAGGGCCTGATTTATTATTTTTTCAATTTGGAATTTCCTTGTTTTTTGGAGCTCAAATTATAATTGGAATGAAATTTTTTCATAACTATGGTTTCTCCTTTCACTCAAAATTAGAACTACTTATCTTTATTTTCTATGTAATTGGATTTATTACATGTATACTATTGTTCTTTCACTTTCAAAATCCCTATCGAATTTTTTTATTAATTTGTAGTTTTTTATTTTTAACTGGATCCAATTATTACTTTAAAGAAACATTAAAGTTTAGTAAAAAAATTCCAAAACAATATAAAACTTTTTTAAATACACAAGAAGAAGACTCTTTCCCAAAAGAAGTCCGTAAATTTTCGGAGGATTACAACAACATAATAAGGAATGATTTTTATGAAATACCGATGATTCCTACTGAATTACAGATTACAAGCAAAAAAGATTCTTCCCATAGTACATCTTTCTTAGTTGAACTTCATAATATGGAGGATGAAATTACTGATGACTCTGTACAATTAACTCCATCAGACCGTTTTTATATACTGTTAAATACACAAAAAACAAAAATATCAAAAATAGTATATGAAGGGCGAGATTTTTTCACATTAACAGTCACACTAAAGGCTCTTAATTTACAGCAGGAACCAGAAATTCATAATATGTTTTTAGAAATAGATAAACGTAGAGCAATGAATCTTCTTGATTTCGAAATTAAAGCCCACTCTAAAGAATGGAAAGTAACATTTAAAAGTGATAGTTCTCCTTCCAACCTTCCTATCACATTTACATTTGAAAAACGAACAGGCAAATTATAAAAATAAAAAGAGTTATTTTCTTTGAAAAATAACTCTTTTTATTTTACTTGCTCCAAATTTTCTCACCAGTATGCGCATCAATATAACGAATTTCTCGACTACAGTCGAAGGATTCTTTATGATTTTCATCCGTTGTTTGTTTATACAATAGTTCGTAATTTGTTTCCTCTACCTCATTTTCTAAAAACCATTCTAAATGAACTCGCATAGCCCTTCTGTATATTTCTAACGCTTTTTCCTTTGTTACTTTTGGTGTTGTTTCGTATGTGAGCAATTCTTTTATAAAATTGCTAGACTCTCCAGAGTAGTGCATCACAGCACCGTTTTCCGCATTGATGTTAATCATAAATTGGTTATACTCTGCCGGAATATCATTTATATATATAGAAAAAATAAATCTTTCAATCCCATCTTCAGCTTCTTCACGTTCCTCCCAAAGACGCAGATATTGTGTGATATCTGGAATAACTTGTTCCAAAAATTGAAGTGCTTTTTGTAAACATTCCTCTCTAGATAGTATTTGCTTTACTTCTTTATCATCTGTCAATTTTATAAAACCAGTTAATTCATTGGTTAATTTATCAATTGTAACGCTAACTAAATTATTATATTTCAGCATCGGTAAATGCTTTTTAAAGAATTCATTCATTAAATATGGATTCTTTTCTTCTTTCTGTTTTTGTAATTCCTCCTTCAAAACAAATTTCATCCTTATTTCATTATCATTTTCCGTCTCATCTACTTTTGCAAAATTTTCTTTATCCCAGTCAAATAATTCGAATATGTCATCTTGCCGGCTACCTTTTTCTAATTTTTCAACAACTACTGTTGGCGGTAATTTATAATGTTCTGGCCCATATAAATCTTTACCTGTACTTGCATCAATACATGCATGACTAGGCTCTGGTTCATATACAAGATGGTACCCTTTTACTTCCTCCCCGTTTTCATACTCACATGAAGAGTATGTTAAATCTACAAATACAAGTCTCATATCTTGTCTAGCTTTCAAACTTTCTAAAACGACGTTCTCCTCAACAATGTCACTTGGCCATAATGGTTTTTTCTCTATCGCTTTTTGTCCATTGTAATGGAAATTCACAACATTTCCTGAAGGATGAACTCGCACAACACACCCTGTATTTGGCAATGGATAGCCATTCACTTCTTGCATATAATTTACTTCTTTCCAACCGCGCCTGTCACCCTTAACAATTACATATGTATAAAATTCAGAGCCTTCTTTTGTATATTTTTTTAAGAATGTATTTGCAATCTCTCTTGCTTGATTGTCCTCTATCGCTTCCTCACCGCTCGAAAAAGCTTTTTCATCCTCTATCCTAAAGTCAATTAAACTACCAGTATGTCTATTCAACGTAATCCGTATTGTTCTCTCCTCATCCGCTTTATGCTCCCACCATAATAGATGATATGGGTCATCCACACCTTCTTGATCATCTACAACAAGCCTATAATCATCTGGAATGCTAATAATATGAACCACCTGCTCTTTTCTTTCTTTATCTTTTTGATTCATCATACCGCTCCCTTTTATTACAATTTTAAGGTAATTATAACAAAAAAAGACTAGAGATATCTCTAGTCTTCTACTTCGTTTCACGATGTAACGTTACTCGCTTTAATCGTGGACAATATTTTTTTAGTTCGATGCGCTCTGGATTGTTTCGTTTATTTTTTTTAGAAATATAATTACGATCACCGCACTCTGTACAAGCTAGTGTAATATTTACACGCATATGTAATTCTCCTTTCTTTTAAAGATCGCAAACTAAATCGTAATGATTACGATTTATATATTATATAACTTCATTCTATTTGTCAATTGCAAAAAAAGACAAAAAGCTGAAACAATTAGTTCATACGAAATTCACACGAATCTATTACTATAGAAACTGTACATAGTGAACTTATTAACAATCACGTTTATTTATATAAAATTTTATTTGAAAGGAGTTGAAAATATGAAAACTAAATATCGTTTTATGATCTCATCATTTGCTGCTTGCGCCTACATGATTTGGTGTTTAGTATAATAACAACCTCACTTGTAAATAGGAAAAGGTGTGTATATAAATGGAATATAATCAATCAACAGTTAACTACTGGAAAGCTTTTGTACTACCATATACATTTGCTTTAGAAGAGTTAAAAACTAAATTTGAAATTATGAACCGGGAAGCCCAATTTTTAGAGGATTACAACCCGTTTGAACATATAAAAACAAGATTAAAACAACCTGAAAGTATTATTAAAAAACTTGAGCGTAAAAATTTATTACCGACAGTTGAAAATGCGCAAACGCATTTACAAGACATCATCGGCATTCGTATTACATGTTGCTTCGTAGAAGATATCTATCATTTAAAAAATGTCATTCAAAAGCGTGAAGATATGGAAATCATAGAAGTAAAAGATTATATCGCTAACCCAAAACAAAATGGCTATAAAAGTTTACACATGATTATCAAATACCCTTTATCACTAAATTCTGGTACAAAAGAAGTCTTTGCAGAAATTCAATTACGTACGCTTGCAATGGACTTTTGGGCAAGTTTAGAACATAAACTTTATTATAAATATGAGGGGAAAATACCTGAGTATTTAAAAGATGAACTACATGATGCAGCAATGAAAGCTGAAGATCTCGATAATAAAATGGCAACCATTCGCCAAGATATTGATGATATCGAAGCATGCTCAGATCAAATTATGTTACCACTATAAAAAAAGGTTCTCGCCAATGAGAACCTTTTTTGCGCTATTTACGGAAAGTTTCACTTTATTTCTTCTCTATCGTGCGAACCTCTTCAATTTTCCAGCCATCCTCTTCTTTTCCAAGTGCATACTGTACTTTCTTCTGAATAGTGACCTCTCCTTCTATTTCCTTTTCTTTTGTTTCAACAACAACATATCCTGCTTTACTAGCTTTTATGTCTATATGTTCCAATTCAATTTTTTTATTTCCCTTTTGAAAAGCTGCTTCTTTTTGCGTTTTTAAGTCTTCAGCACTAGGCATGTTCTTTGAAAATAACTCCATATGTTCAGTAAGATTTTTTTCATTTGTCGTCCGTACAAATTTCTCTATCACACCTTGAATCGTTTTCTCTTCTTCTTTCGTTATTTGTACCTTTCCTTCAGCTTTTGTAGTAGTAGCTTTTTGTTCTATCTGATTCTCTTTGGATTGACATCCAACTAGCAATAATACACCTATTAGAAAGGATAATATCCCTATGAAAAAAGCTCTCATCTTCCCATCTCCTAAAAAGAAAAGTGAGGCATTTCGCCTCACTTTCGTTTCTAATTAGCGTCTTCCTTTATTCGGGTCGCCACCGCCAACAATATCAAAGACACGTTTAGCGATATTTGTATTCTCTTGAACGCCAGAGAACAAGTATTTACCAGGGCCAAATGCATATACGTTTACATCTTCTCCTGTATGTCCACCTGTTGTCCATCCTGTAACCGAACGCTTATTGAAAATATCTTCAATCGCATTATCAATCTTTGTTACATCTTTTGAAGGAGCAATATCATTTACCGCTTTAATTTCTTCAGGTGTTAATTGTAAATCAATATATTTTTTCAATGTTTCTTCTACATTCGCACCGTTTGCAATCTCATTTGCCATAAAGTCTGGTGTGCGTTTTGCAGCTTTAATTGGATCTACTTTAAAGTTATACTCACCATTTGCACCTAAAGATAATCCACCAGTAGCGTGGTCTGCCGTTGCAACGACTAACGTATTTTTATCTTTTTTCGCAAACTCAATCGCTGCTTTAAATGCTTTTTCAAAGTCTTCCATTTCACTCATTGCGCCAACGATATCATTATCATGTCCTGCCCAGTCAATTTGACTTCCTTCAACCATTAAGAAGAAACCTTTTTTATTTTTGTTCAAACGCTCAATTGCTGCATTTGTCATTTCTTCTAATGAAGGTGTTTTATCAGTGCGATCAATCATTTTATCTAAACCGCCTGGTGCAAATAAACCAAGGATTTGATCATTTTTATCATTTAACAATTGATCTCGATCTGTTACGTAGCTATAACCAGATTTCTTAAACTCTTCTGTAAGATTGCGATCTTTTCTAACAAAGTTTTTTACGCCGCCGCCAAGCATAACATCTACTTTATGCTTCCCTTTAATTTTCTCATCAAAATAATCATTTGCAATTGCGTCCATATTTTTACGACTAATGTCATGCGCACCGAAAGCAGCTGGTGTTGCATGTGTAATTTCAGAAGTAGCAACTAATCCTGTCGATTTCCCTTTTTCCTTCGCTTGTTCAAGAACAGTTTTTACTTCTGCTTTATCGTTATCAACTGCAATTGCCGCATTATATGTTTTAATTCCTGCTGACATAGCTGTTGCTGCAGATGCAGAGTCTGTGATATTTTCATGTTCATCTTCCGGATATGTTTTTTGTGTTCCTACAAGATGTTTATCAAACTCTGTAGATTCCATCTCAAAAGTTTTTGGATTATCTTTCATATAACGGTGAGCCGTCATATATGAAGGGCCCATACCATCCCCAATTAATACAATGACATTTTTAATCTTTGCATTGCTTCCGCTCTCATCTGCACTCACTTCACTAGAACGTGTAAAATTCCATGTTGCTACCGAAGTAACTGCTAACGACGCCACAACTGCAAATGGCCATGCTTTTTTCACAAACTTTTTCACTGTCTTGTCCCCCTAATTAGGTTATTCATTTCCCACTATCAAATTTAATAGAAGACTGTTAAGAGAAAATTAGTTATATGTAAATTTTTTGTTAACTTATGTAAATATCAGTTATAATTTGTATAACTTTGTCTTTTCATATCAACCATCTTCTCCTTTACAATCAAAATATAAACAAGTTGGATTTCATTTAACGTAAATCTCTTATTTAACATTTTCAATCTACTTTTATGAAAATTAATAGAAACGTGGTGAACATGTATGAAAATAATAAAGCTAGATGAAACTTTTATTTTTGATTTACTCGACCTTTGCAAATCTATTGGATGGTTACAAAATAAAGCATTTATGAAAAAACAATTCGAAATGTACCTTTCTCTCGGTACACTTGTCGGTTATATGCATGAAAATAAACTGATTGCAGCTGGAGGCGCATTTCCTTTTAAAGATAGGTTTTCTACTATTGGTATGTTAATCGTCCATCCTCATTTTCAAGGCCGAGGCATCGGGCGTATTTTGCTTAATCACTGCTTAGAACACACTCTTACAAAACAACCAATTGCACTTATTGCAACAAAAGCTGGCGAGCCTCTTTATACATCATGCGGATTTCAAACAATAACGACGATTCATCGTTTTGAAAAACAAACTACTAAGACACATATCACTCATACAAAACAAATAGAAGAAAAAGATCTTATATCGCTTATTTCCCTCGATCAAATTACAACTGGTGCCGATCGTTCTTTACTTTATTCATTACTATTACCAAGAACGAGCCACTCTTTTAAAATTGAGAGACATAACTGTATAGAAGCTTTTTCCTTATGCATACAAAAAGATAGTATATTATGTATCAATCCACTTATCGCCAAAAGAGAAGAAGATGCTATTCAATTACTACAAAAGATATGTGAATGTTGGAATGGCACAGTAAGAATTGATGTCCCACATTCACAATTTTCATTTCGCAAATTTCTTCAAATAGAAGATTTCCAAGAAACGCTCCTTTCACCTCTTATGATAAAAAATGGTAGCGAACTTCCTGGAAATCGTAATATGCTATTTGCTATGATAGATACAGCGTTATGTTAGAAAGGGGACACCTAATTGAAGCGATTTAGCTATTTTATGGTAGGTTGTCTTACTCTTACACTATTAGTAGGATGTAGTGCAGCAGAAAAGCCAGTAGAACAAGTAAAACAAGTTAAAAATACACTTACAGCAAAACTAGCTACCGAGGAAAAAATGGTAGAAATAGATGGTCAAACCATTTACTTCAAAAAGATTGGTAATGAAAAACCACCTTTACTTATGATCCATGGATTTGGAGGATCGTCAGATGGTTTTCAAAAGATTTACTCAGACTTAGCAAAAGATCATACAATTATTTCTGTAGATGCTTTAGGATTCGGGCGCTCATCTAAGCCGATGGATTTTTATTATTCTTTCCCGACTCATGCAAATTTGTATTATAAATTAATGAAAAAACTAGGTTACGATTCGTTTGCAATATTGGGCCACTCAATGGGCGGAGAAATTTCTCTTAATTTAACATATTTATATCCAGAATCCGTTACACACCTTATTTTAACTGATGCTACGGGCGGTCCTCATACACTCGTTAATAAACAAGGATCACCAAGACCACAGTTGTCGACTGATTTAAATACCGTTTCTGCCATTGCAGATTATGATGAGAGCAAAGTGAGATTTAAACGTAATGATGAAGAGCATTACAATAAAATGAAATTATGGCCTAGACGTCTTCAAATTAATGCAAATGAAATAAAACAACCAACCTTAATTATATGGGGAAGAAATGATAGTAGCGTTTCTTGGAAAGAGGGCGAAACGTACCATCAATTTTTAAAAAATAGTACTTTCCATATTATCGAAAAAGGTTATCACGCACCATTTCGTCAGGAACCACAGGAGTTTGTAGGGTATGTAAAAGAATTCTTTGACAAAAACCCTATAATAAATGAAAAATAAGCGGGTATCTCATTTTGAGATACCCGCTTTCATATATTAAGCAGCTTGCTTTTGGCGTTTTTGAGTTTTTGAACCTAATACTTTCGGAATAACGAAACCATCTATTCCAAATTTACCAGCATTCATACCAGAAACTAGAACGAACATTGATAGAATAACCATTTCAGGATTCACACCAATTGACCCACTAAACATATAGGAAAAGTTCATTACAAGACCGAAAAAGACCGCTGTTTTTGTTAAACATCCTACAATTAAACCAATTCCGACTAAAATTTCTCCCCACGTTACAAGTGTATTAAATAGATCAACGTTTGGAATTGCGAAATCTTGTAAAAATGATGCCCACCAAGATTGAACAGCCGGTTGTGCTCCTTTAGATTTTTCAATTGCACCTTGTAAATAACCAGTTGCATCGAATCCTTTTCCTTGTAGTTTACCGATTCCAGCCATTAACCATGTGTAACCAAGATACACTCGAATTACCGCTAACACAAAAGAAACTGCTTTGTTTTCTCTTAAAAATTGAATAACCATATCTTCCTCCTAAAGTTGTAATTAAGTTAGTTACAGATAATATAATAACATTAGTTACTTATTTTTCAAACGTTAATTATGAATAATTCGTGACATGTGTATGAAACATTAAAAACTAACGTTTATATAGTAACTTTTATTACCTGTAAAAACTTGAACATATCATACCATAAGTGATAATGGTTTTCATTGAAGAAAATGTAAAAAAAATGTGAGTTAAATGTGAAACACATTTATTCGAATATAGAATAAACGTGTTTCACACTACTTATATAATTGAAATGTATGTGTCTCTTTATCAATTAACCGTGCTTCTTCAAAAGCCTCTCCTAACGTTTTTTCATGGTTAATAAGCCCGTAAAATAAGCGTATTGTAAACATAAGTGCTGCATTCCCATCTACATAATCTATTGATCCAATATAAGATTTTGCGCCACTACGTAAGAAAGATTCTGCTAACTTTCGCTCCCCTAACGTACAACCACTATTTACAATATTTACATTATGCAATTTTGCATATTTATAAATTTCTGCTGAACCAAAGTATCCCCGCGGTTCATCTTGTTCATATATATCTTCACCTAACTCTTCCATGACAAATTTTCCTTCCTCACCATGAAAGCAAAAGACAACATAATCGATATCATTATATAAACCCTTTCCAGAAAGAATATCGATGAACTCTTTCGGCCTACCAATCCAGTACGTTATAACTTTCGCCCCAAAATACTCAAGTGATGCTCGGATTGATTGCGCCTCTAAATCCGAATTAAAACCAACTACTAGTGCAACATTCAACATACACCCTCCATCCTATAATTAGATTTCACCAATTAGACTTTTAAAGGATACATCCATTTCATATATACCCGTTTCTTGCAAAAAATCAGCTCTAGTTAAAACGACCTTCTGTAAATATTGCCTATATGCTGTAATTGTCCCGTCGTGAGATACAATACAAACTCTTTCCGCACCTAGCTCATAACAAAAAAGAAGAAATTCATCTACTATTTGCTGAAAGCTATGTTCTGAAATAGTATTTATACCTTCCTTCCATAACTGCTGATTTGTGTTTTTCTCTATCGAAAAATGTGGAAATGAATTTGTTATTATTCCCTGATCTACTATGTGATCACATGGTAATGTTTTCGCTCCTTCTCGATAAGGAAAAATACGCGGGGATACATATGGATGGACAATTTTTTGACAAGCTACCTTCTCACTCCATATCGCCGCCGTTTGCAAAGTTCTAAGTGTAGGGCTAGCGATTAATATATCCGTTTCTTGCAAGGGTACATTGCATTGAAGTAATTTAGCTTGATTCCTTCCCTCATCTGTTAATGATGGATTCAACCTTTGTAAACTTGCTGGCAAATCTTTTGTATGTTCTCCTTCACCGTGCCGAACAAAGACGAGTTTCATGCCCATCCTCCTCTCACTATGAAATTCTCTCACATATTTCTTCCCTATTTGATCCTTTATTCCTGCTATAAGAAAAAGCAATATGTAAAAAAGATTTGACATAATAAATTAGGAAATATTACAATTGTATATGTAAAATACTTTTTACAAGAGAAAGGGGAATCATACATATGAAATGGATAACCATCTTAATTGGCATGATTATATGGGGATATATAAACGGATTTTTTAGCAGCGATAAAACTGCTAATCCTTGGATTACAGATGATGAACGGGAAACAAAAATTAAACAGAAAGCAATTATTGCAAGCTGGTCCGGTGTTTTTATGTTTTGTACCATTAACCTCTTAAACAAATGGTTAGGTGTAGAAACAAACAATACATCACCTTACTTACCATCTTCTATCGCAACTATTTTAAAAGAAAATGTAGAGTTACAAATTTTATTTATGCTATTTATTACGTATGGCATATTTTACATATACTACCGAAGAAAACTAAGCGCTTAACTTTTTATCTCATGATTGTCCTCCTAAATGGTTATAGTAATTAGGACGAAATGAAAGGAGCGATAGAAAAATGAGTAACTCGAATGATTTTTTAGATACGCTGCATGAAAAACAAGCAAAAGATGAACAAAATAGAAAACGTCAGGGAAACGGAAACCCAGCGAAAAAAAAGCCAAATAAAACGCATAAATAACCAATAAAAAAATGTGCCTAAAATTATCTTTTAGGCACATTTTTTATTCTTCTTTTACCGAGATGACATTTCCCCAATTCCATTTCTCATAATACCACTCTGGTACATCTATATTTTCAATCCACTTCACTTCATGCTTTCCATCTCTATGAGCAAGCCATACATCTGCTTTCTTACGGTCTGAACGTATCCATATTAATTGATTGCTCTTCTTCATAAAGATTGGATGATAATCACCCTGCTTATGAGGTGGCTTTGTGATTCGATGCTGTACATTGCTTGTACTATCAACCTCATATAAAGATGGTAGTGGCCTTTTTTCTGGCAATGTTTCAAATCCTCCCTCTTTTGCTCGAGAGACGATAATTATGTTATCGTTCTTCCATGTAAAATCCCAATCAACATATCCTTGCGGCGTAAATGTGTTCTGCTGAAGTGCTGGCAGTTCTTTTACTTTTAAATGTTTATTCTCTAACGCAACTCTCCCACTTCCTTCAATATAGGCCAATATATTGTTGGCTGGCGCCCATTTGAACCATTGTGTGTTTAATAACATTTGATCTACCTTTTCAAAACGACTACCATCTGCACGAACTAAACAAAGCGTATTGCTATCAGCTGACCATGAAGCTGTCGGTACTGCTAAAAATGAAATCCACTTTTGATCTGGTGACCACTTAAAGCCACTTGCAACTAGCGCTAGGAAATCATCATGTTCATTTGGCAATGCATACAAATGCTTCATTTTATGAGGGTTCATATGGGCATCTTTTTGCACTTCATATAGCTGTGCTCCTGTCCATCCAGTTGGAAGTAAGTGTGCTTCAGAAGATACAAGAAACTTCTTTCCATTCGGGTACCATGCATAATCACCTACACCAGCCGATACATTTTCAAAATCTGCATTCTTTTTTTCTACCTCGAAGGTATGTAATGTACCTGTAAATATAAATGCAATTATATTTTCTGTTGGTGACCATTGATAATTTGATACTTCTGAGTGAAACGGCGTAACTTTCTTTCCATCTTTTAGCCGATATAACTCAAGATTACTTTGTTTGTTTCTTTCCTTTTACATATGCCAGCCACTCTCCATCATGAGACCACTTTGGCCCTGTTATATACTCTCCTTTTGTAAGTTGTTTTTCTTTTCCATCAACTTTAATCCAGAGGTCATGATGACGAATAAAAGCAATTTTAAATTCATTATTTTCTGCGCTACTATTAATGGTTGAACATAAAAATACGACTAACATTGTACCAACGCTTACTATGAACCGTTTCATAACACCCCTCCATTTCCCTCATAGCATTCCTCAATCTCCACCTACAATATGTAAAAGATACCTATTCGACATAATCAGAAAAAATTCCCCAAGAAATTTCAAATTCATAGAGGATTGGTATGAATTATGTCGAAAATATAGTTTAGCTAACATCCGATTATGTAATTCGAGATCAATTTGTAAGATGTTTTTTCGGAATATTAGCACTTTTTATTAGGGGGGAGTTTCAATGAAAAAAACTACATCTACACTATTAAGTATGGCGCTCGTATTTTCCAGTTTTGGAGCTTTAAGCGCACATGCTGAATCGCTGCAAAAGGAGAAACAATTTAGTCCACAGTTAAAAGCGAACATTGAACAATGGGGAGAAAACAAAATTGCGCAAAATGTTGAAACAAAAACATCAAAAGAAATTTCTGTCATTGTAGAATTGCAACATGCTCCACTCGCTTCACAAAGTAACATTCAGCATGCTCCAGATTTACAAAATAATCTTGCACAGTCTTATCATACCGAGCTTAAAAAAGCACAAGAAGATACGACTAAGAAAATAAAAGAAAAAGCACCTGGTGCAAAAATTAAAGAAGTGTATAATACGTTATTTTCTGGATTCTCTATTTCAGTTCCTGGAGATCAAATTACCGCTCTTGCTTCTTTACCCGAAGTAAAAGCAGTCTACCCGAACTTAACATATAAATTACATGAAACATCAAAAAGCACTACTAATGAAGAGGCACCAAATATCGGCGGACCGACAATTGGTGCAACTGAAGCATGGAATTTAAAAGACCCATCTGGCAAACCGCTTGATGGAAAAGGTATGAAAGTAGCGATTATCGATTCTGGCGTAGACTATACACATCCTGACTTACAAGCAAATTATATTGGCGGCTACGATACAGTTGATGAAGATGATGATCCGATGGATGGAAATGTTCACGGTACCCATGTTGCAGGGATTATTGCTGGTAACGGAAAGATAAAAGGGATTGCTCCGAACGCTTCTATACTCGCTTACCGTGTTATGAATGATGGCGGAACTGGTACGACCGATGATATTATTCAAGGTATTGAGCGCGCTATTCAAGATGGTGCAGATGTTTTAAATCTATCTCTCGGTCAAGATTTGAATGTCCCTGATCAACCTGTAACAATGACGTTAGAACGTGCAGCAAAACTTGGTGTTACTACAGTCGTTTCAAATGGAAATGATGGACCAAAACCTTGGTCTGTTGATGCTCCTGGTAACGCAAGTAGCGTCATCTCTGTTGGTGCATCTACTGTTTCTATTCCATTCCCAACATTCCAAGTAGCTGGTTCTAATAAATCTTACCAAGGCTTACCATTATCAAAAGCAGATTTCCAAGTAGGAAACGATGCCCAACTTGTCTATGTTGGCTACGGTAATTCAAGCGATTACGCGAAACAAGATGTGAAAGGAAAGTTTGCCCTTGTTTTACAAGGAACTTCAAGCACATTAGTAAAAGCAGAACAAGCGAAACAAGCTGGCGCTATCGGCGTTCTACTAATTTCTAATGAAAAAGAAATTGATCTTATGCCAGAATATTTCGAACGTGCAGATATAGCTCTTCCAGTTATGCAACTATCAAATACAAATGGCGAAGAGTTGAAAAATGTAATTACAAAACGAAAGAAAAATATAAAAATTGGACAACCGAACCAAACCGAACTGATTGGTAACTTCAGCTCAAGAGGACCATCACAAGGAAGTTGGCTTATAAAGCCTGATGTTATTGCACCTGGAGTAAAGATTACAAGCACAGTACCACGAGGTGGCTATGAATCTCACAACGGAACAAGTATGGCTGCGCCACAAGTAGCAGGAGCCGTTGCCTTACTGCGCCAGATGCATCCTGATTGGACGACAGAACAATTGAAATCTGCTCTTGCCAACACTGCAAAAACATTAAAGGACGTCAATGAAAATACATATCCTGTCATGGCACAAGGATCTGGTTTAATTAACATTCCAAAAGCAGCTCAAACGGACGCGTTAGTGAAACCGAACAACGTAAGTTTCGGTCTTGTTAAACCAAATAGCGGCAAAGTGAAACTAACACAAAATATTACGTTACAAAATCTTTCTAACAAAAAGAAAAACTTTTCAACTCGTATTGAATTACTAGATACAAAAACAAAAATCCAGACTTCTTTCCCTTCTTCAATTAGTTTAAAAGCAAATAGTAACATCGAAAAACCTTTTACGATCACTGTAGATAGCTCCTTACCACAAGGCGTATATACAGGAAATCTGTATGTAAAAGACCAAGGAACAAAAGAAGAAATGCGTATTCCATTTACATTTAGCATCGATCCGAAAGAATACAAGCGTATTGATGGTCTTGAAATCGTTAATTCTACTTTCAGCCCAAATAATGACAAAATATTAGATGACAACTTAATCAATTACTATTTAGTTACACCAGTTGAAGACATAGCCTTTCATGCTAATTTAATTACGAAAGACCGCGTGACATATCAAGGCACGGTATATCAAGGTAAAAACGAAACACCTGGTTATAAATCTTTCAAATGGAATGGTACAAAAACTGATGGATCCCCGTTACCTGATGGCTTGTACCAAATCGAAGCTGTTGCTTCTAACTCTGGCGGAGAAACAAAGCAAACAGGAGCGGTGTTTATTGACCGAACAGCACCTAAGTTAACACACGAAATTGATCAAGAAAATCTTGTTATTAGAGGAAACGTTGATGATATTCTGCTAGATTGGATGAGTGAATCTGGCTGGATTGCACCTGGTATTCCAGTGAAAATGCAATATGAAATTAACGGAAATGGCGTATGGGAAAGTGCCTTCCTAAACACTTGGGAGAAAAACTATGAAATTTATTTCGATCGTAATCAATTACAACAAGGAAAAAACACAATTCATATTGTAGCAACAGATGCAGCTGGAAATACAACTAATTTAAATGTTGATTTAGAAGTAAAATAAGGTCATACGAAGATTCTTTCGCCCCTATCCAATGTTCCGATAGGGGCTTTTTCTATTTCTCACATAAACATTTGTTAAACAATTCCGAATGTTGTGATAGAATTTTTATAAGCGCTTTCAATTTAAAGAGAGGTGATACAAGCTATACAGAATCGATATACAGTTTTATAGAAAAAAGGAGGATGTCTAAATGACAAAGAAAACAGAAATTCCATCGCATTTAAAACCATTCGTATCCACACAGCATTATGATCAATACACACCGGTGAATCACGCTGTGTGGCGTTACATTATGAGACAAAATCATAGTTTCTTAAAAGACGTTGCTCATCCAGCCTATGTGAACGGATTACAATCATCTGGTATTAATATAGATGCAATTCCAAAGGTAGAAGAAATGAATGAGTGTTTAGCACCAAGCGGCTGGGGTGCTGTAACGATTGACGGGCTTATTCCTGGCGTAGCCTTCTTCGATTTTCAAGGACACGGATTATTACCAATCGCAACAGATATTCGCAAGGTAGAGAATATCGAGTATACACCAGCTCCAGATATTGTACACGAAGCAGCAGGACACGCACCTATTTTACTTGATCCTACATATGCAAAATATGTGAAACGATTTGGACAAATTGGTGCAAAAGCTTTCTCAACAAAAGAAGAACATGATGCATTCGAAGCTGTTCGTACATTAACAATTGTAAAAGAAAGCCCTACTTCTACTCCTGATGAAGTTACAGCTGCTGAGAATAATGTACTTGAAAAACAAAAGTTAGTTTCTGGCTTATCAGAAGCGGAACAAATTTCACGTCTTTTCTGGTGGACAGTAGAATATGGATTAATTGGAAATATAGATGCTCCAAAAATATATGGTGCTGGTCTCCTTTCTTCTGTTGGCGAAAGCAAATATTGCTTAACAGACGCTGTAGAAAAGGTTCCATTCTCTATAGAGGCATGTACAAGTACAACTTATGACGTAACAAAAATGCAACCACAACTATTTGTTTGTGAATCATTTGAAGAATTAACAGAAGCACTTGAGAAATTCTCTGAAACGATGGCCTTTAAAACAGGTGGTAAAGAAGGATTAGAAAAAGCAATTCGCTCTGAAAATCATGCAACTGCTGAATTAAATAGCGGCTTACAAATTACAGGTACATTTACCGAGACAATTGAAAACGATGCAGGTGAATTGATTTATATGCGAACGAGCTCGCCAACAGCATTAGCAATTCACAATAAACAGCTAGCGAATCATTCTACGTCTGTACACAGTGACGGGTTTGGAACACCAATTGGATTACTCACTGAAAATATTGCATTAGAAAATTGTACAGATGAACAATTACAATCATTAGGAATTACAATTGGAAATGTTGCTGAGTTTACTTTTGCAAGTGGTATTCATGTAAAAGGAACAGTAACAGATATTGTAAAAAACGATAAAAAAATTGCGCTTATTTCCTTTATCAATTGCACAGTTACTTATAACGACCGCGTTTTATTTGATGCTTCATGGGGCTCATTTGATATGGCTGTTGGTTCAACAATTACTTCGGTATTCCCAGGTGCCGCAGATGCTGCAGCATTTTTCCCAATGGATGAAGAAATCCAAGAAATACCTGCTCCACTTGTACTGAATGAACTTGAACATATGTATCAAACCGTTCGTGACATTCGAAATGAAGGTATTTTACACGACGCGCATATCGAGCAATTAATAGCAATTCAAGAAGTATTAAATAAATTGTATCCGAAAGAATGGTTACTTCTCCTTGAAATATTAGAATTGCTTTTAGAGCATAACAAAGGGCATGAAACATCAGCAGCATTATTACAACAACTTTCTACTTTCACAACGGATGAAGCTGTAACACGTCTTATTAACAATGGTCTTACGCTACTTCCAGTAAAGGATGTGAAAAATGATGCTACGATTAACTGAAAAAGAAGTTCAAGAGGAATTATTGAAGTTAGATAAATGGGTAGTAAAAGATGAAAAATGGATTGAAAGAAAATATATGTTTTCCGACTACTTAAAAGGAGTCGAATTTGTCTCTGAAGCCGCCAAACTATCAGAAGAACATAATCACCACCCATTTATCCTTATCCAGTATAAAGCAGTCATTATTACTTTGTCATCTTGGAATGCAAAAGGTTTAACGAAACTCGATTTTGAGCTTGCGAAGCAATTTGATGAACTATTTGTCCAAAATGAAAAAGCCATTATAAGAAAGTAAAAAGGAGAAGCCTTTATTAGGCTTCTCCTTTTATTTTGAAATGGATACAATGTCCAAATGGATCCTCTACTTGTAATATTCCATCTTTGTACGTAGCAATCTTGCCAATATTTTTTAAGCTTTCACATACTTGCTCTTTTTGTTTTTCATTTGCTAATACAATTGTGAAATATTTCAAGCCAACGGAATTTGGCATTTGCGGTAGTATTCCTTCACCTTGCCACGTATTTAAACCGATATGGTGATGGTAGCCACCTGCCGATACAAAGAGCGCCCCATTACGAGCTGGGATCGTTACTTCAAAACCAAGACCATCCACATAGAAACGTTTCGCTTCTTCCAAATCAGCTACATGGAAATGAATATGTCCCATCACAGTACCAACTGGAAACCCACTCCATGTACTTCCTTGTTGCAATAATTCTTCACCAGCTAACGGGTTACTAACAAATGGTAGCTCTCCATTCTCATCACGCCAAACTTCTTTTTGACGATCATGATAAATTTCAATCCCGTTTCCATCTGGATCAGCTAAATAAAGGGCCTCACTAAAGTAATGGTCAGCTCCGCCGTGCAGTGGATAAACCATTTCTACAAGATGACGAAGGATATTCGCTAAATCCTGTCTGCTCGGTAATAAAATTGCGTAATGATATAAACCCGTTCTCCCTCTTTGCTTTGGTAAGGCTTCCTTCTTTTCTTCAATGATCAGGAGTGGTTCGTTATTTTCATTCCCAAATGTAACGACCATTTCATCTTCTTTTAGTACTTTCATACTTAGTACTTCTGTATAAAACTCTAGTGATTTCTTTATATTTGATACATATAAATGAACAACATCAAGTGTTGTATCGGGATGAAGTTGAAAACTCATCTTGTTAGCCTCCCATGTAAATTAGTTCTTCTTTGACATTTTCTCTTTTAAGAAATTATCTACAAAACCATCCGCTTTCGCAACAAATAAGTACGCACCCATTGCTAACAATGCAAGCTCTAATTCGAAGCCAGGATTTTTTCCATCTCCTAATAAACCAGCTGACCATTTTACTTTTACAATTGCTCCAACCATAACTAGTGCAAATAATAATCCAATATATCTTACACCTAAACCTAGAATTAATAATAGACCGCCAACTAATTCAACTGTTGCTACACCGTATGCAAGTCCTCCTGGTAAACCAATGCTTGTGAACCATCCTGCAATATTGTCAATCCCCGATTGGAATTTTGTTAAACCGTGCATAAAGAATGTTACCCCTAACACGATACGAATAATTAAGTTACCAATATGTTGATTCATTTCTTTCTCTCCTTTATAGTTTTCTTATACAAAACTTTTATTTACATTACAAAACATACACTAATTTTTTTTATTCGTCAATTCATTTTCACTGGGAAAATATATATTTTTTTTGCTATGATACAAATAGTTGTTTATAAAAAGGAGCTTGATTTTATGAATATTGGTTCTGCAATACGTGAAATTCGTCAGCGTAGAGGCATAACAATCGCGCAAATTTGTGAGGGAACAGGTCTTTCTAAAGGGTTTATGAGTCAGGTTGAAAATAATAAAACATCACCATCTATCTCAACTTTAGAAACGATCTCCAATTTTTTAAACGTTCCTCTTCCCTATTTATTGTTAGAACAAAAAGATCGATTGAAAGTTGTCAAAAAGGTAGAGCGTAAATATAGTGTATACGGAAAAGATGAACAAAGAATCGAACATGTTGCAGAGCAAGGTGGCCTTCGCCTAAATCTCGTAGAAATTCCTGCTGGGTTTCCGAAAGAAAACACACCAAATGCCCATGAAGGAGAAGAATGTCACCTTGTATTACGCGGAAAACTAGAAGTTCAACATGGAGAAGATGTTGCAATTGTAGAAGAAGGAGATTCTTTCTCCTGGAATGCATGTGTTCCTCATATCGTTCGTAATATAGGAGAAGAAACTGCATTATTACTCATCTCTAGTCATGCAGAAAATCGAAAACGTGTTTATTAAAAAAAGAAGCCTGTAAATCAGGCTTCTTTTTATCCTCTTATAACTCCATAGCTTGTCCCAACTAGTACAGTCTTTTCATGTTGATTGCGATAAACTGACTCGATTGAAACCTTTTTGTATCCTTCCATCTGCTCAATATTTGTTAAAGTTAATTCACAAGTGATCGTATCTCCCGTAAAAACTGGTCTAATAAACTCACTCACTAATTCTCTTGCTATGTAATGTAATTCTTCTCCTACTTTCGTTCCAATACTAGCAGTCAATAAACCATGAACCATTAAACGTCCATTTTCATCATATTCCATATGATGCCTACCTTTATCCCCTGTAATATTTGCAAATTCAAAAACCTCTTCCTCAGTAAATCTTCTTTCATATTTAAATACATCCCCAACTTTTATACTCATTTTTATCCCCCTAATAATAAACAGAATTTTCTTTCATTTTATCATAAAATGAATCTTAGTTCAGTTTATATTATTAAAATAGTAAGCCTTTTTCTGTTCTACTTTTTCTCCTTATCGGTGCCCCTCTTTTTTGGCTATTTGATATCCATAGTACGCACATGTTCCATTTCTCGATAACTCTCTCACCTCAAAACCACAACTTCTATAAAAATCAAAATTACTCGCAGAAGTATGCGCAAACCAGTCACCATGTGGCAATTTTTGCAAACAAAGAGCAACAAGTTTCTTACCTAATCCCTTCCCTCTATATTCACATTTCACAACTAAATTTACTATGTTGGCGACCATGATTCCATCAGAAATGACTCTAACCATCGCAATCATCTCTTCCTCATCCCAAATTGTGAATGCCCATGTTGAATTTTCAAATGCTATCGTGAATTTTTCAATTTGCCAAGAAGGGATATTATCATTGCTCCAACCGGCATCTTCGAATAAAGTTTTAATTGCATATGCAGGTACACCATTCGTTCCCTCACGAATAATAAGTCCATTATGATAAATGTACATGTAATCCCCCCTTTATTTTTATATACCATTCTTCAAAAGATGCAATTAACCTTTTTTCATCCAATGCGTCTAATGGAATAAACGAGAACATCCATCCCATGAAATGAAGTTGTTTTCTCATAACTAAGCCCCGTTTTTCTAGCAACAAAGATTGAGGCGGGGTGATCCGGATTAATAAGAGAGATTAATTTATTCATTCGTAACGCTTGGAAGCCATAATCTCGAAATGCTGCCGCTGCTTCTTTCGCATACCCTTTTCCCCAATACTGAGGTAATAACCAATAACCAATTTCAATTTCCTCTTTTCCATCTATTTGCTGCTTTACTAATCCTGCATGACCAATTCGTATTCCCGTTCCCTTTTCAATCAATACAAATAAACCGAGACCGTTTTTATAGCTAGGAATCACCCACTCCTCCAAACTTTTTTTACACTGCATATATGTTTTTAACGTCCCATTTCCAATATAGCGCATTACCTTCTCATTTCCCCATAGTGAAGCGTAGAACTGTAAATCATCCATTGTATATTTGCGAATTTGTAAACGATCTGTATGAAACATTTCTGCACTCCTTCCCACGAATTTGTACTTAATTACACGCTCACGTCTTGTATCCATACTAAATGTTACTATCTATTATAAATGAACTAACATTAAAATACAGAATATTCATTCTCAAAAGAATTTAAAAAAGGCAGTAGACAAATATTGTCTACTGCATCCATATCATAACTAGCATAAAGAAAACTACAATTGAGGGGGGTGTAGGATTTTCAAATACACTAGATACTTATCCCGTTCTAACGGGCGGTAAACTTTCCAATTATATAAAAGTGAAAAGTTTACCGCACATAAGAACTTTGGCGGTCAGTAAGAAAGCACCGTTAAGTAGTCAAATACACGCTGTGCTTTTTCTCCACCCATTCGTGCATGTTGAAGAAGAGAAATACCATGTGGACCATATGCACGTAATGCTTCTGGTTGTGCTACTAAAATAGCTTGTACAACTTCTAATTCCCCCAGCATAGCGGCCGCGAAAATATCCATTCGAGCACCCTTTTCTAATAAGTAAAGAGCAATATCTTTACGCCCTACATGTGCCGCTGCTCCTAACGCACTTTCCCAATCTGATCCACCCCAATTGTAAGAGGCATGAAGTAAACTTGGCGATTCAGCCAACAGTTCTTGTACTTTTTCTAAATCTCCGTGAGCTGCCATAACAAATTCCCTTACTAACTCAGTGGTAACACATTCTTCTGTTCGCATCTTGCTCCTCCTTTTTTAGAAATTCGTTTCGGTGTAAAAAATGGCTTATCGCTTCCTTGAAAAATATCTACATCTATGCCAAATACATGTTGAAACATTTCATGACATAACACTTCTTCTGGTATACCGTCATACTGAAGCTTCCCTCGCTTTAATACGAGTAAACGATCACTATATTGAGCCGCTTGGTTAATATCATGTAAAACCATTATAATTGTCATGCCAAATTCCTCGTTTAATCGTTTCACAAGTTCCATTACTTCCAACTGATGAACGATATCTAAAAAAGTTGTTGGCTCATCCAATAATAAGACATTCGTACGTTGTGCTAGCGTCATTGCAATCCAAGCACGTTGTCTTTCTCCTCCTGATAAAGATTGTAAAAGACGATATTCATACCCTTCAAGATTTGTAACAGACAATGCCCAATCAACAATTTCTTCATCTTCTTTATTTAAACGACCTCTCCATAACTTATGAGGGCCTCTTCCAAATTCGATTAATTCTTTCACTGTTAAATCTAATTGATGATCATGCATTTGTGGTAACATCGCTAATTGCTTCGCTACATCGGCACTTTTCATCGTATGAATACTTTTTCCATCTAAAACGATATCCCCTTCGCTTTGTTTAAGTAGTCTTGCTATTAAACGAAGCAAAGTAGATTTCCCCGATCCATTCGGTCCAATCAAACTAACGACTTCTCCAGCTTTAATATGTACATTCATATTTTGCATTTGAAATCTTTCAGAATGTGCATAAAACACTTTATTAACGGAAATCACGCTGTTTTCCCCCTCTATGAATTAAATATAAGAAGAACGGACCGCCTAAGAAGGATAATAAAATACCGACAGGCAATTCAATTGGATCAAACCAACTTCGAGCTATCGCATCCGCGAAAACAAGTAATATCCCTCCGCCAAGGCATGATAATGGCAGTAAATATTTATAGTCATTTCCAACCAATAAACGTAACATATGTGGTACGACAAGGCCGACAAATCCAATAAGACCAGAAACACTAACTGCTATTCCAGCTAATAATGTGCTTACTACTATTAAATAAAAACGACTTCTCTCCACGTTATGACCTAATAATTTCGCCATTTCATCTCCAAGCATTAATACTCGAATATGCTTGATACCGAAGAAGGCCAATATAATAGCGAATATTGCATAATAAATAATCATATGTAAATGTGCCCAACTTACACCGCCAATACCACCCGCTAACCACGGTAACACGGATTGTACTTTGTCACTATGTAATAACATTAATGCTGACGTCGCTGCACCTATTAATGCATTAATTGACACACCTACTAAGACAATTCTTGAAGGTGGTGCCCCTTTTTGCCATGATAAAGCATAAATGATCATCGCCGTTATGAAAGCTCCTAAAAACGCACCGAGTGGTAAAAACGCCATATGCTGAGGGAATAAAATCATAATTACAATTGCGACAAGGCCTGCTCCAGATGACACCCCGATAATACCAGGGTCTGCAAGAGGATTTCTCATCACCCCTTGCAGCATTGCGCCAGATGCAGCTAAACATGTTCCTACTATAAATCCAACGAGCACTCTTGGTATACGAAGGTCCCATACAATTCGATGAACTGTCGAACCTTCATCTTGTATCCCTGTTACAATATCTCGTAAAGAAAAGGATAGGCTTCCTGCGAAAAGACCGTAAAAAAGACATAAAACCGTTAATATAACTAAACTAACTGCTATGATCCATCTTTTTTTCGCAAAAGGATGTTCCTTTTCCCTTACTACTTCACTACTTTCCATACTTATCATTTCCTTACATCTTGTATACTTTTATACATAAAATCCATCGCTTCTGTAACTTTTGTTCCAGGATTTGATCCAAATAAGTCTGGTGGCAAAATAACTACGCGATTTTGTTTTACTGCATCTAAATTTTTCCACGCTTCATTTTTCATCATTTCGCCTTCAAATGCTTTTTTAACGCTATTTGGATCTCCATGTGTAATTAAATAAATCACATCAGGATTCGCCTCAATAATGCGTTCTACACTTAGCTGTGCATATTGCGGATATTCCTTCATTTCTGGAAAATCAGCTGCAATATTTTTCCCACCTGTTTTTTCTAAAATATCACCTGATAAAGAGGTTGGTAATGCTGCTAAATAAGTACCAGGTGCTCCATACACTAGCAATGCTTTCACATCACTCTTTTTCTCATATGTCTTCATTTGATTCGTAATTTTTTGGTTAAGTTCTTTCGCTTTATCTTCTTTCTTCATTATCGTTCCGTATAGTTCAATATTCTTTTGAATATCTTGTACAGAATTCGCAGAAGAAATCATTACTTTCGTTCCTTGCCCTTCAACCGTTGGAACATTCTTTTGGAACCCATTATTAGCAATAAGTACATCGGGCTTTAAGCTAGCAATTTGCTCAAAATTCGGCTGATGTGCATTCCCGATTACTTGTACTTTCTTTATATCCTCTGGAAGAGTTATTTTTGCATCCGGACGACCCACTATTTTTCCGCCTAAAGCATGAATAATATTCATGTCTCCCATACTTAATGTTGCAAAACTCTCTGGCACTTTATCGAATGTTACCTTTCTTCCTGACAGGTCGGTAACTTCTATTTTCTCTTTTCCTTTTTCTGTTTTTGTTGCTGCTGTTTTTTCGTCTCCTTTTGCACTGCAACCTATTAATAAGAAAAAAACAGATAAAATCGCTGTAAATAGCGTAATAGATTTTTTCATTCTTCCACCTCTAATTGATAATGATAATCATTAACTACTATTCTACTTTAATTGATAAGGATTATCATTGTCAATATGAAACGCATACATTTTCTAGAAAAAAAACAAAAAGCGTTACAAAAAAGATTCCCTCTTTTTGTAACGCACTATTTACCAATATTATTCACATTCGTTTCCCTCTAACTCGTCTCGCATCACTTTCACACGCTGAAAGAAAAAGAAAGATAAACTTAAAAATATAACGATGCTTCCCATCATAACAAAAAATTGTATCGTTTCTTTTGCTCCAGTCGGGATCAATAAGCCAACCATTAACAATGTACTTACAGCGAGAAGAATTTGTCCGAACCGAGTATAATCTTCTATCTTTTCTTGTAATTCCTTCATTATATTCTCACTCCTCCATTTCACTGTATCATATTCTATTAAACTGAAAGGCAAGTAAATACAGCCATTCGGGGAGATGTTTTCCAAAAGAAAAAGAGCCGCTTTATTGCGACTCTTTTATAACCATTACTCACCTTTATATGCTTTCATATAAATTTCTTTCAGCTCTGAAATGAGAGGTAATTTGGGATTAGCTGTTGTACATTGATCTTCAAAAGCTCTTTCTGCTAATAATCCAACAACCTCTTCAAATTGGTCTTTAGCAACTCCTTGTCCTGCAATACTCATATTTATATTTAAACTTTTTCCGAGCTCAATAATTGCTTTGACAAGTGATTCCACACCTTCTGCAGTCGAACTTGCTGGAAGCCCGAGCATTCTCGCAATATGTGCATAGCGTTCATCGGCTACAAAGTGCTCATATTTTGGGAACAATGCGTGTTTTCTTGGCTTAATAGCATTATAGCGAACTACGTGCGGCATAAGAATTGCATTCGCACGCCCATGTGGAATATGAAATTCTGGTCCAATTTTATGTGCTAAGCTGTGATTAATACCTAGAAAAGCATTTGCAAATGCCATTCCTGCGATTGCAGAAGCATTGTGCATTTTTTCTCGTGCTTCTTCATCATTTCCATCTTTAAATGCTCTTGGTAGATATTTAAATACGAGATCAATGGCCTTTAATGCTAATCCATCTGTATAGTCATTTGCTAAAACAGACACATACGCCTCGATTGCATGCGTTAATACGTCCATGCCAGTGTCTGCTGTTACATGTGGTGGTACTGTCATTACAAATTGTGGATCAACAATTGCTACATCTGGCGTTAATTCATAATCCGCGAGTGGATACTTTATATTATTTTTCTTATCTGTAATAACCGCAAATGGTGTCACTTCTGATCCTGTTCCAGATGTTGTTGGAATGGCAACAAACTGCGCCTTACTTCCTAATTCCGGATATTTACATGTACGTTTTCTTATATCTAAAAACTTCTGTTTAATTCCATAGAATGTTGTTTCTGGGTGCTCATAGAAAAGCCACATCCCTTTTGCTGCATCCATCGCTGAACCACCACCAAGTGCGATAATTACATCCGGCTGAAAACTTCTCATCATTTCCGCACCTTTAAACACAGTTTCATCTGATGGATCTGGCTCAACCTCAAAGAAAACTTCAACTTTCACATCATTTGCATGTTTACGTAAATAATGCGAGACCGTATCTACATATCCGTGCTCAACCATTCCTGGATCTGTTACAATAAATGCACGTGAAATGTTAGGCATATTTGCTAAATATGCTGTCGCATGTTTTTCAAAATAAATTTTTGGTGGTAATTTGAACCACTGCATATTCTTTTTTCTATTTGCCAACCTTTTTATATTTAATAAATGCGTCGCTGTTACGTTTTGAGAAACCGAGTTTTTCCCGTAGGAACCGCAACCAAGCGTAAGTGATGGAATAAATCCATTATATATGTCACCGATTCCACCTTGTGATGAAGGGGCATTTACAATAAGGCGGCAAGCTTTCATACGTAATCCAAATTGCTTTTGCACTTCTTTATTTACAGAATGGATAACTGCTGAATGTCCTAAACCACCGAGGTTTAACATTTCTTCACAATATGTAAATCCTTCTTCTAATGAATTTGCTTTTACACAAGCTAATACTGGACTTAACTTCTCACGAGATAGTGGATATGCAGCTCCGATGCCTTGTATTTCAGCTACAAGCATTTTTGTATTTTTAGGTACAGTAATTCCAACTAATTCGGCAATATACTGTGCGGATTTCCCTACAATATCACTATTTACTGCACATGTATTTTCATTAATAACAAGCTTTTCTAATTTACTTCCCTCTTCCTCGGTTACAAAATAACAATCATTTGCAATCATTTCTGTTTTCACATCATCATAAATTTCCTTGTCTACAATAATTGCTTGTTCTGATGCACAAATCATACCATTATCAAATGTTTTAGATAAAATCAAATCATTAACCGCTCGTTTTATATGCGCTGATTTCTCTATATAACATGGTACATTACCAGGACCTACACCTAGCGCTGGTTTTCCAGTAGAATAAGCTGATTTCACCATACCTGCTCCTCCAGTTGCCAAAACAAGCGCAACACCTTCATGGTTCATTAATTGTTTCGTTGCTTCGACAGAAGGTCTTTCAATCCACTGAATACAATGTTTTGGTGCCCCCGCCTTCACCGCTGCATCGTATACTGCTTTCGCGGCTGCAATAGAACAGTTTTGTGCTGAAGGATGAAATGCGAAAATAATTGGATTTCTCGTTTTTATCGCGATTAATGCTTTAAACATTGTTGTCGATGTTGGATTCGTTACTGGCGTTACCCCAGCTACTACACCGACGGGCTCCGCAATTTCTATTATTTCTTCATGAGGGTCTTCGTGAATAATTCCTACTGTTTTATCTTTCTTTATGCTATGCCAAATATATTCAGTAGCAAAAATATTTTTAATACATTTATCTTCGTATACACCACGACCTGTTTCTTCAACAGCCAACTTCGCAAGTGGCATATGTTGATCAACACCTGCTAATGCCATTTCATGAACAATGTTGTCAATTTGCTCTTGTGTAAAACTTTCTAATGCTTGTAAAGCCTTCCGACCGTTATTCACTAACGTATCAATCATTTCTTTTACTTCCTGCATTTCATTTACAACTTTCTCTTTGACTACCATGTAAATTCCTCCTATTCTGCTATCTTGGACTAAATAAGACCCTACAGGTCATAATCAGTCCCGATTAGCGCAAAAAAATAGAATTGCTTTCCTACATGAACCTCATTGTTTGTGAAATATTTCACAAGTTTGTTCGTGAGTAACACTTCATGAACTTAATATACATGAATTTATTTTATTTGTGTTTGTCTAATTTGTGAAATATTTCACAAATTAATATAGTAAAAATGCACTGCCTATACTAGCAGTGCATTTTTACTATGCTAACGCTTGTGCTAAATCTTCAATTAAATCTTCTCCGTCTTCAATACCGACAGAAATTCGAATTAATGTATCTGTAATTCCTAATTCTTTACGACGATCTGCTGGAATTGATGCATGCGTCATTTGAGAGGGGATAGAAATTAAACTTTCTACTGCTCCTAAACTTTCAGCCAGCGTAAAGTATTGTAATCTCTCAAGTACTTTATTTAATGTTTCTTCGCTATCTACATCAAATGAGATAATAGCACCAAATCCATTTGCCTGTTCTGTTGCCAGTTCATGGTTTTGATGTGACTCAAGGCCTGGGTAATATACTTTATTTACTTTTGGGTGGTTATTTAAAAACTCAGCAATTGCGCGTGAATTCGTTTCATGCTCTTCCATTCGAATTCCTAATGTTTTTAAACCACGAAGTAGTAAGAAACTATCTTGCGGGCCAAGAATGCCACCTGTTGAGTTTTGTACAAAGTGAAGGTCTTCTGCTAATTGCGGGCTATTTACAACTACTAAACCTGCAACTACGTCACTATGACCTCCTAAATATTTCGTTGCACTATGAAGTACAATGTCTGCTCCTAAAGAAATTGGCGACTGCCAATATGGCGTCATGAATGTGTTATCAATAATTGTTAATAAATCTTTCTCTTTAGCAAGAGTAGATATTTTTTTAATATCAGTAATTTTTAGTAACGGATTCGTTGGTGTTTCTACATAAATCGCTTTCGTATTTGGACGAATCGCTTTTTCAACTTCCTCTAAGTTTGTTGTATCTACAAATGTATGCTCAATACCGAAGCGGTTTAACACTTTCGTAATCACGCGGTACGTTCCGCCATACACATCATCTGTTAAAATAACGTGGTCACCTTTTGAGAACAACATAATTGTAGCTGTAATAGCCGCCATTCCTGAACCAAATGCGAAACCAGCATAGCCGTTTTCTAATACCGCAATCATTTCTTCTAAAGCTGCACGTGTTGGGTTTCCTGTACGTGAATATTCATATCCTTGATGCTTACCAACTGCTTCTTGTTTGTACGTACTCGTTTGATAAATCGGTACATTTACAGATCCAGTTGAAGGTTCTCCTATGCGAATACCATGAATTAACTTTGTCTTTGCTCTCATTTTTTATTCCCATCCTTTGTATATGTCTTTACTTAAATAGCGCTCACTACTATCAGGAAAAATCGTTACAATATTTGTACCTGGCGCCGCTTTCTCTGCTTCAAGTAAACTTGCATGAAATGCTGCTCCTGAAGAGCTCCCAACAAGAAGTCCTTCTTTTTGCGCTAATTCTTTCACTCGTAAAAATGCATTTCGATCAGAAATCGTATGAATTTCATCAAAATAAGATGTCTTCAAAAATGGCGGGATAAATTCCAGTCCAATTCCTTCGGTCTCATGTGAACCAGCCTTACCACCATTTAAAATAGATCCTTCTGGTTCCACAATAACCGTTTTTATATCTACATTTTTTTCTTTCAAGTAAGATGCAGTCCCCATAAACGTACCGCCAGTTCCTGCTCCAGCAACAAATATGTTAATCTCTCCATTCAATGCGTCCCACAGTTCAGGTCCTAATGTTTTAAAATATGCACGAGGATTTGCCTCATTTGCGAACTGACTTGGAGAGTATGAATTCGGTATCTCATTTACTAACTCTTTTGCTTTTGCAATTGCACCGGTCATTCCTTGCTCAGTCGGCGTATGCACGACCGTTGCGCCTAGTGCTTTCATTAATTCTTGTTTTTCAATGCTAAATTTCTCTGGTACACAAACGATAACGTGTAAATCATATTGTAACGCTGCGAGTGCCAGTCCAATACCAGTATTTCCAGCTGTCGGTTCAATAATTGTTCCGCCCTCTGTAACAAGCCCTTTTTCTAGCGCATCTTCGATTAATTCTCTTCCTAATCGGTCCTTAACGCTTCCGCCTGGGTTATAAAATTCAAGCTTTGCAAATAAACGGACCCCTTCTGGAAGTGAAAAACGAGTAATTTCCACAATTGGTGTATGACCAATTAACTCATGAACTCCACGATATACATTCATCGTGTTCTCCCCCTTATTTGCCAATAAAGAAAAGGCAACTGTATGTATTTTCTTTATATGAGACAGTTGCCTTTTTGTTACATTACTTTAACTCTTCTAGTACTTTTACGATAAAGTTTGTAGAATGAAGAGCTGCTTGATCTAAAAATTGATCAAATGAAACATTTGATTCTTTACCAGCAATATCAGAAAGTGCACGAATGATAACAAACGGAACTTCATATTGGTGGCATACTTGTGCAACAGCTGCTGCTTCCATTTCTACTGCATAAAGGTTTTCAAATTTATCACGAATTGCTGCAACTCGGTTCGGATCACTCATAAATGAATCACCTGTTGCAATCATACCTTTTACAACTTGAATATTTTCTTCTGCCTGCATACATTTTTCAGCTAATGCAACTAATGCTTCATCAGCTTTAAATCCAGGCGGCATCCCTGGTACTTGCCCATACTCATAGTTAAATGCTGTTACATCTACGTCATGGTGACGAACTTCTGTTGAAATAACGACATCCCCAACATTTAGAGAATGATGGAAGCCACCAGCTGAACCAGTATTAATGACTTTTTCAGGCTTATATCTTTCTAATAAAATTGTCGTTGACATCGCTGCGTTTACTTTACCAATACCAGACTTTAACAAGATTACTTCATGTCCTGCTAATTGCCCTTTCGTAAATTCACAACCCGCAACCGTTTCTGTTTCTGCTTGTTCTAATTTATCACGTAAAATACGTACTTCTTCTTCCATTGCTCCAATTACAGCAATTCTCAATCTAATCCCTCTTTCTATTGCTTAGTTGCCTCCATTACCCACACGAAATGATTTAATCTCGTAAACGTTACATGGAAGCCATTGTTTTCAAAAATAGTCTGCATAACTGGAATACGTGTATAGTATTCCGTTTGCAAATCGTTTGCTAACTGATGAAAACCTCTTTGTTTTGCTGCTTCAACAGTTTTATCATATGCATCTTGATCTGCAAATATCGTATCAGCAAACACTATTTTACCACCTTTGTTTAGCAATTGACTATACTTCGCAATCGCTACATTTTTTTCATCATCTGTTAAATGATGAAATGCATAGGTGCTTACTATGGTATCAATGGAATTCGGGACTTCAAACGAAAGAAAATCACCTTCTGTAATGGAAAACTCTTTTGGCAATTTCTCTTTTGCAATCATGCGCATTTCACGTGACGGTTCTATACCGTAAACTGTGCGGCCAGCAAGTAATAATTTATTTGTTAAATTACCTGTACCGACACCAAATTCTAATACGTTACCAAATGACTTGTTAACTACATCCTCTAGAATGTCCTCATAATGGGCGAAAACTTCTTTATATTGTATATCTTCGCCTTGTACAAATGAGTCGTACGTATGAGCCCACTCATCAAATAAACCATTAAATTCTGTACCCATAAAAATTCCCCTTTTTCTTATCGGTTTTATCAGTATGATATTCCCTCTTTCTAAAAATGTCAATTGAAATGTACATGGTATTTCCTTCTTTTCTTTGTTACACTATAGTTGATTACATAGGAGAGGGGCCGTCTTCATGTCATTTACCTTTGAAATGTTAGAAGATAAAGTAGAATTTTTTGAAGCGGGAGACTTAGCTTCTTTAGAACGTAAAATCAGTGAACAAATCGATAATAATAAAGCACTTATGCTTGAAGTTCATCACATCTCGCATCAAATGGTTATGGATCCTGAAAGTAAAAGACCATATTATAGCGCGGTTGTTCATTTTAAATTAAAGAAATTACGCTAACTAAAAAAGAGAAGCTCCTTAGGAGCTTCTCTTTTTTAGTTTAGAGTTTGAACAAGTACTGGTTTCCAGCCTTCATTGTCTACCCAATCAATATTTACATAATATCTTTTACCTGTTTGTTTATCTTGTACGTTACCGTAAGCTTTATTCTTACCGTTATTTCCGATTCGATGAATAATTAATTGCTCTACTGGAACGTCAATTGCAGCTGAAATCGCTTGATTCATCTCATTCCAATCTGCTGTACCTTTTTTAAACGTCATCGCAGGTGTTGCACCTTGCTCTGTGCCTACTGGCTTCCAAGAAGGTTTCGTATAAGCGTCAGTTGCCTTTGGCTGTGTTTTTTCAGCTGGTACTTTCTCGTTAGCTTTCGCTTCTTCTTCAGCTTTTTTCTGTTCTTCTTCAGCCTTTAGCTTCTCTTCTTCTTCTTTCTTCTTAGCCTCTGTTTTCTCTTGTTCATTCTTCTTCGTCTCTTCTTTGCCTTTAGCTTTCTCAGACTTATTCTCTTTCGTTGTTTGCTGAGCTACCTTTTTATCGCTAGAAGACGCTTGCTCTTTCGTGTCAGGAACAAACAATTGATATGCTACAATAGCTACTGCTACTAGTACAATAGCGATTGCAATATTTAAAACACCGTTTTGACGACGTTTTTGTTGTTTCTGTTGGAATCTAGATCCTCCTGCCATTCTTCAAACCTCCATGCAGTTTTTCATACTTGCTATTGTAACATTAAATCTAGAAAGGTTGAACATTTACAATAATATTTTCATGAAATGAAAACATTTTACTATGAATTGCAAGATTACTTTTCATTCTCTAATCGATAGATTGATTCTACAATAGATTTGAAAATAGGTGTAACTTTATTTACATCGCTATTCGTTTCTATATCCACGACAACTAAAGCATACCTTGGATTTTCATATGGAAAATAACCTGCAAACCATCGATTCTCTTTCGTTCCTTTTCCTGTTTGTGCTGTCCCAGATTTTCCAGCGATACTTAGTGGTAACGACTTGAATGCTGATCCTGTGCCTTTTTCCGTTGTTACAACGCTCCTTAATAACTTTTGTAATGTTTTCACTGTTTCATATGAAAGCTGTTTTCCACCTAATGTATGGTCTTCAAATGTATAAAAATCCGTTCCATTTTTATACATTATTTTTTCAACAGCTTTCACTTCCATCTTTTCTCCCCCTCTAGCAATCGTCGCCATCATATTTGCAATCGCTAGAGGTGACATACGTACATCTTTCTGTCCAATTGCTGTTTGCGCTACCGCTTTTTTACTATTCTTATTTCCTTCACTCCCCCAAATCGTAACACTTTTCTCCTCTGGCATTTGCTCAAAATGAGTTGTGTGAAATACAGAACCTCTCCATCCAACCTTCTCAGCGCCTCCTAAAGCCTCTACATAAGTTTCTAACACCATCTTATCCTTTTGTATTAGCTCATTTCCTAACTCTGAAAATGTCCTGTTACAGCTTCTAGCAAAGCTCTCTTTAAAACTAAGTGTCCCCATCCTAACTTGTGGGTGATCTTCACCATATAAATCTTTATTACAATTAAATACGCGATTAAAAACATTTTCATTCTGATCAATCGCTGCCGCCGCAATTATTGTTTTAAAAACAGAACCGGGAAAGTGTGGTGTTAACATTTGATTTTCAAGTGTAGTTTTATATAAACTCTCATCTTTCACCTGTACAGCTGGTTTGCTAACCATTGCTAAAATTTCATTTTTCTTTACATCAAGTAGCACTACTCCTCCCTTCTTAATTTCACTTGCTTCAACTACTTCTTCTGCTTTTTTCTGTAACTCGTTATGTAAAGTAGTTTGAATCGTCACTGGATAAAACGGATTTCCAGGCGATGTATATTTCGCTTGTTTTCCAAAAATCGGTTCTCCTTGCCGATCCACTTGATACAATACTTTTGCCTCTCCATCGGTCAAAAGAAATTCATCAAATGATTGCTGCAATCCTGAAATGCCAATCGGTGTTTGTTTTGAAATTTTTCTAACTTCTCCGTATCGTTTTTGAAATTCTCGCTCATTCTCACCCACATCACCAATTAAATGATTCATCATGCTAGTTTGTCGCAAACGAACTTCAGCTGCTACAATGCCTAATACATTTAATTGATTCACCTTCTCCATCTGCTCTCGTTCCAAGCGAAGTGGTTCATTTCCTCTTTGCAGGATAAATGCACTTTTCTTATGTTTCATTTGACTTTCAATCTCTTGTCTCGACATACCAATGATATGCGCAATTTTCTCCAACATGTTATTTTTTAATTGTAGAAATGGAAAAACAATTAAAACAGGATACTTTTTCTCACCTATCTCCTTACCATTACGATCTATAAAATGGCCGCGTCCATCATCTACCGTAATGGATTGCGTCCGTTGTGTAACACTTTTTTCAATTAAGTTAATCTTACGATCCGTAAATGATTCCGTATCGATAATTTGTATTTGAATTAAACGACAAAGTAATATAAACATGACACATATAAAACAAATTAAAACAATTGTAATTCTCCGTTTTATTTTCATAAAAAACACCTCGTCTATTGTAGTTTAGACGAGGTACTATTTTATTTATACAAGCTCCGAAATAAAAATAGATATTATATAAGGCTATTATTGTTTCTTTGGTTTTTCTAAAAATTTCATAAGAAGCGATCTAAATTCAGTTTCATTCACTCCAGTGTTTTTAGCAACTTCAATTACAGTAGTTGTTACATTAGCAGCTACTTTTAAATATTCCTTACTGAAATTATCCATTTCATTTCTTTTTTCTTTTGCATTCTCAACTGTTACAGAATCAATACAAGTAATCATCTTATCTACAATATGTAAATAATTATTTTGTGCATCTATTATTTTTTGAATATCATCTTTATTACTTACTTTTGATTGTTTTAAATACGTATACGCTTGATTCACTTCATCTTTTAAAATCTTATCATTATTCTTCGCCTGTTCTTGTAACATATTCTTCATATCATCTATTGTTTTTTGATCCATAGAATCTCGCAATAAATAATCTGGATTCCCAATCGCATAATCGTACTTAATCGTTACATCTTGAAATATTTTCATCACAATAGCTAATTGATACGCTACATCAAAATCATTAAATTCCTTTTTACCTTGCGGAGTTTCTAAGGTTTTTGAACCCTCAGTTGCTTTAATATCCTTTTTTTCTTCTTGCTTGACCTTTTCTCCCTTTGATGATGTAGTTTCCTCATTCGTTCCGCATGCAGCAAGTCCTAATATGGATATACTACAAACTAATCCCGTAAAGATTTTATGTTTCATAATTAGCCCCTTTTCCCTTTTAAAACCTATAGTCTCTAATTATAATATCAAAGCTTAAAGTATTTTTTTGACTTTTTTTGTCGAATCACTCTAAAGGTTACATAAAATTCTACAGAAAAAAAAGATTCTCCCGATAGGAGAATCTTTTTTTATTTTACAGAGATAATCTCTACTTGCATTTCTCCACCTGGAGTTTGGATTGCTACCTTTTCGCCAATTTGCTTACCTAATAAGCTTTTTGCGATTGGAGAATCGTTAGAAATTCTTCCTTCAAATGGATCTGCTTCTGCGCTACCTACGATTGTGTAAGCTTCTTCATCTCCATCTGGTAGTTCTTTAAATGTTACTGTTTTACCTAATGTAACAACTGTAGATTCTTCACCGTTATCTGTGATGATAACTGCGTTACGAATCATGTTTTCTAATTGTGTAATACGTCCTTCTACGAACGCTTGCTCATCTTTCGCTGCATCATACTCAGAGTTCTCAGAAAGATCTCCGAAGCTACGTGCAATCTTAATGCGCTCTACAACTTCTTTACGTTTTACCGTTTTTAAATCCTCAAGTTCGTTCTCTAGCTTTTGCTTACCCTCTTGCGTCATAGGGTATGTTTTTTCTGTTGCCATATTTTCCACTCCTTTTATATACCAATCCCCCGAAAAAAAGAGGAGTTCCATATGAAAACTCCCCCGCTTATATGTAAAGCGGAGGTTTCTAGCACGCCTGTACTAGCGGAGTTGTCACATACAACCCCGTATTCCCAATTCTTCTTTATATAAAGAAGATATGTATGGAAAGTTGATATAAATATGCCCTCACCTATATATAGATGAGGTTGCATGTTTCATTGTATTCGATAGGAAGGGAAAAAATCCCTTCCTACCGTATATCTTTTACTATGCTATTACAAATTTACTTTTTGTTCAAGAATTGTTGCAATTTTTGTAACCATAATATCAATTGCAACGTGGTTTTGTCCACCTTCAGGGATAATAATATCCGCAAATTTCTTAGAAGGCTCAATAAATTGATTGTGCATTGGACGTACAACATTTACATATTGATCAATAACTGAATCCATCGTACGACCACGTTCTTTAATATCACGCTGCATGCGGCGTAAAATACGAAGGTCAGCATCTGTATCAACGAATAACTTAATGTCCATTAACTCACAAAGACGTGGGTCTTCTAAAATAAGAATTCCTTCTAAAATGATTACATCTTTCGGCTCAACTGGAATAATTTCATCTGAACGCGTATGCAATGTATAGTCATATACAGGTTTCTCTACTTGTTTATATGCAAGCAACTGCTGCAAATGTTCAATTAACAAATCATTATCAAACGCTAATGGATGATCATAATTTGTTTTTAAACGCTCTTCCATTGGTAAATGGCTTTGATCTTTGTAATAATAATCTTGCTCTAAGATTAAAATGGAATGACCTTTAAAATGGTCAAAAATCGCTTTCGTTACACTTGTCTTACCTGACCCTGAACCACCAGCAATTCCAATTACAACAGGCTTATTCGTCCCCATTCGACTATCACTCTTTCTTATTGAAGTATGCTTTTGCGCATCATATTATTCACATACACTGGTTGATCCACTTTGAATTTCACGATTTGCAACGGATGTCTCGCTGCATCTAATTCGTTTCCATCCTCATCCCAAATTTTCTCCACCGTTTGCGTAAAGTTTTCTATTTCTGGCCCAAAGAACTCCACTTCATGTCCTGGTTTGAAATGATTACGTTGCTCAATCGTTACGATGCCCGTTTCTTCATTATAATCTAACACTAAACCAGCGAAATCATACGTTGTTTTCTTACTATGATTTCCAAACATTTGCTCTTGATGTCCTGGAACCCCTTCAAAGAATGCAGGAGCTGTATCACGATTTGCACATTTATCAAGCTCATCTAACCATTCTTGTTTAAACTCAAAGTTATCAGGATCCGCACAATATGCATCAATTACTTTACGGTATACTGTCGCTACAGTAGCTACGTAATGGATTGATTTCATACGTCCTTCAACTTTTAAGCTATCAATTCCAATTTCAATCATTTTCGGAATTGATAAAATTAAATTTAAGTCTTTTGGACTCATTGCAAAGTGAGCATCTTCTTCTTGGAATAGAGGAAGCTCTTTTGCATCTTTATGTTGTGATACTGTTTGAACTAAATCATAATCCCAGCGACAAGATTGACAACAACCACCACGGTTAGAGTCACGCGCTGTCATATGGTTACTTAGCGTACATCTTCCTGAATATGCGATACACATTGCACCATGGACGAATGCTTCAATTTCAATATCCACTTTTTCTTTAATCTCTTTCATTTCTTCATAGCTTGCTTCACGAGCTAATACAAGACGATGTAAACCTTCTTCTTTCCAATACTGTGCTGCTTTCCAGTTGGATAGTGATTGCTGTGTGCTTAAATGCACCTCAACAGAAGGCGCTACACGTTTACAAGTCTCAATGATAAGCGGATCAGCAACGATAATTCCCGTTACGCCAGCTTTTTCAATCCCTTTTAAATATTCCTCTAGCCCGTCCATATTTTCATTATGTGCAAAGATATTTGTTGTTACATATATTTTTGCTCCATATTTCTTTGCAAATTCCACACCTTCTGCCATTTCTTCCAGTGTAAAGTTACCTGCATTCGAACGAAGACCAAATTCTTGTCCACCTAAATATACAGCATCTGCCCCGTAATGGATAGCTACTTTTAATTTTTCTAAGTTACCCGCAGGGATTAACAGTTCAGGTTTCTTCACAATAACGCGTTTGCCATCGATCACTCGTGAAATTTCTTGTACAGTCATTTCCTACACCCTCCTCGTTTAGTAAACCGTCTCTTTAAAGAAGAATCCTGTATCTAACGGACGATTCACCGGTTGCATTTCTTCGATCTCTTTATATAAGTCGTCTTTCACGTCGTAATACGCATCACGATCTTCTACACATAAATCAATTGCTTTACGATATTTCTTCGTTACCTCAATAATGTATGCAGAACTTTTTAGTACACCATCAACTTTTAAGCTATCAATTTCAGCATCAATTAGCTCTTCTAACTCATCGATGAAACAAATATCATTTGGACTCATAATGTGAGTACCATTTTCATCTTCATAAATTGGATATTTATTGTTACGCTCTGGGTCATATAAGAACATATTCTCTTCATATTTTTTCTTTTCGATGTCAAGATGACGTCCTTGATACTCAAAGTAGTTTCCTACTAACGAACGCTTCGACTGGAACATACAAGTCATACCGTGAATTTGCACTTCAAGTTCCACTTCAGCATTTTCTTTTAATTCAACAATTTCATCTAAGCTAAGCTCGCGAGCTAATACAGCACGTTTTGCTCCTCTTTGTCCCCAGTAGTTACAAGTAAACCAGTTTGTTGCTGTTGTTTCTGTATTCCAGTGCAATTGCATATTTGGCGCTACTTCGCGAACCGCCATTAATACTGCTGGATCTCCGAAAACAATTGCATCTACATGTACTTCGTTTAAAAATGCAACATAGTCTGTTAATTCTTCTACTTTATCGTTGTGGAACATAGCGTTCATTGCTACGTATACTTTTACACCATTTTCATGTGCAATCTTCACAGCTTGTTTCACATCTTCACGTGAAAATTCCCCTGCTAAACGTAAACCAAACTTTTGCTCACCGATCATTACCGCATCTGCTCCTGCTTTCGCAAGAGGTTCGATATCCGCCACTGCTTTTGGTGTTACTAACAATTCTGGTTTCTTCATACCTTGGTCACCCTTTCTTTTTACTAACAGCTACTCCATCACCAATTGGGAAAATCGTTGTATCATATCCTTCATGGTTCATAAGCCATTCATTGTACGTCTTAATACGACGGATTAAACCACGTGTACGTCTGTTTTCAATTTTCTCTTTCGTTGTTACAAGACCATGGTACATAACATTATCTGAAATAATTACGCCACCAGGATTTAATAACGGTTCATATAAGTCAAAAAAGCGACGATATTGTCCTTTTGCTGCGTCAATAAAAATAACGTCAAATGTTCCATGTTCTTCTACTTGCTCGCCTGTTTCTAACGCATCACCGTAAATAACGGAAATACGTTCTTTAACTGGTGAACGTTCTATATATTCAAGTGCTTTTTCATATCGATCGCGATTGCGCTCAACTGTCACAATGCGAGAATTTGGAATAGCTTGCATCATACGAATACTAGAATAGCCAATTGCTGTACCTAGCTCTAAAATGCTCTTCGGTCCAATTAAACGTAAAAATTGCAACATAAATTCCATTCCAAGTCGATCCATAATTGGCACATGATTTTCTTTCGCATAGTCTTCCATTTCAAGAATTAATTTATCTTTCGGATCAATAAATGATAATAGGTACTCGTTAACTGCATCCTCCATAATGGTCCTCCTTATTTACATGGAGAAGTGCCTCTATGACGTCTTTTCACACATAGAATGCAATAAAAATACAAGCCAGCTTTATCCTTAGCTTGTACGTCCCGTTTTGATATTAAAAACGATTCTTCTGCCAGTTTTTAACCCGATATATTTTACCACAAAAAAGAGGGATATGCGACCTTTTTCACTATCCCTCCCCATTTCACTGCTTTTTCGTAATATATTTTTGCTTTAATGCATTATGCTCTTCCAATGTTTTCGCATAATACACTTCACCAGTTGGTGCAGCTAAGAAATAATAATAATCTGTTTGCGCAGGTTCTAACGCCGCTTCCACTGAATGTTTGCCAGAGTTTGCAATCGGACCGACAGGTAATCCTTTCACAACATACGTATTGTACGGTGAGTTAACCTTTAAATCTTCGTATAACACACGTTGTTTATGCTTTCCAAGTGCATATAATACCGTTGGATCCGTTTGAAGCGGCATACCTTTTGCTAAACGATTATAAAAGACACTAGAGATCTTTTGACGATCTGTAAAGCCTGTTGCCTCTTCTTCAATAAGTGAAGACAATGTTAAAAGCTGATGAACATCCCAGTTTTTCGCTTTCATTTTTGCTTCGTTTTGAACAATGATTGCATTCGTTTTCTCAAGCATCGGAATGACAATTTCCTCCAAAGTTGTATCTTTTTTATAGAAAGAGTACGTCGCAGGATATAAATAACCTTCTAATGGATATTTAATATTGCTATCAAAGATTTTATCCGTTAACAGCTTGGGATACTTTTGCTGCATTTTTTGAATAAATACTTTATCGTTTAATTGACGTACAACATCATCTTTATTCCACTTTAATTCGTTTGCAACCGTTTCTGCAATTTCAGTTACTTGTGCCCCTTCTTTTACCGTCACTTTATAAAGAGCTGGACGATGTACATTACCAGATGACATTTGCTCAATAACATCTTTTGCACTCATTGAAGGATTTAATAAATATGTACCCGCTTGTAAATTTTTAGATTTAGCCTTTGTATAAAAACTAAAAACTGTACCGTTTTTCACAGCACCTTTTTCTTCTAAAATCTCACCAATTTTACTAGTAGATGATCCCTTTGGAATTTCTACTTCAATCTCTTTTTTATTCCCGCTATCAACCGGTCCTAATGCGGATGAAATATACGCATAGACTGAGCCACAAACTAAAAGCAGTGCAATTATCGAGAATAAAAAAATGCGTCTACGCTTCTTTTTCACTTGATTCTCTACCAAAACTCTTCCTCCTTATTCAATTGTAGGCCATATGTACATCTTTCTATACAACATGATAAAAAATCACAATACATTTACCTATCATTTTTGACAGATACTTTATTTTCTACAATCCGTCTCATTATACTACAAAGGATTACGCAGTTTCGACAAAAAATCTTTCATTTTACATATAAAAAAGGCGGACGATATACCGTCCACCTTTTCAGTACTTATTATTCAGCTTCTTGCTCATCAGCTAGAGTGTTGAACATTTCTTGTACCATTTCCCACTCTTCTTCAGATTCGATTGGAAGTAAAGTTCCGCCCTCTTCTTCATTTTGCTCATAAGCCATTGCATCATAAATTTGGTCTCCATCTTCGTCTACTTCACCGATTGGAGAGAAGACTACGTATGATTTTTTGCCAAATTTTTCAGCGTCAAAAGTGAAAATAATTTCACATAAATGTTCGTTACCTTTTTCGTCTACAATTGTAATTTGATTTTCTTCCATTTTGGTCACCTCTTATTTACTATCTAAAAATCCTTGTAAGATTACGACTGCAGCCATCTTATCAATTACTTGCTTTCGCTTCTTACGGCTTACATCGGCCGAAATGAGTAGACGTTCCGCTGCCATCGTTGACAAACGCTCGTCCCACATTACAACGTCTAATTGTAACAGCTCTCGTAGGTTTTCTGCAAATTGTTGGCATGCTTCACCACGCGGGCCAATTGTACCATTCATATTTTTAGGTAAACCTACTACTATCTTGTCCACATCATACTGTTTTACTAACTCAGAAATGCGGTCAAAACCAAATTGACCTCGTTCTTCGTTAATCTTGATTGTTTCAAGCCCTTGCGCTGTCCAGCCCATTTCGTCACTAATTGCAACCCCGACTGTTTTTGTACCTACATCTAAACCTAATATCCGCATAAATTACTCCTCACGATGATGTTTCAAGTAAGACTTCACAAGCTCTTCAATTAATTCATCACGTTCAAGCTTGCGAATGATGCTTCGCGCATCTTTATGGCGAGGTATGTATGCTGGGTCTCCACTTAATAAATAACCGACGATTTGGTTAATCGGATTATAGCCTTTTTCTTGAAGTGCATCATACACAGTTAAAAGTACATCATTTACATGGACACTCTGTTTTTCATCTTGAATGCTAAACTTCATTGTTTTATCAAAACCGTCCATTTCAAGCACCTCACTTATATAGTAAGTATAGGGAGAAGAACTTCTCCTCTCCCTACCATTGTACACTACTATCTCTTTATTTTGAAACAGATTTAACGTACTCTTGTACAAATGCTAAAGCTTCCTCAACTTGCGCTGGGTTTTTACCGCCCGCTTGTGCCATATCAGGACGGCCACCACCGCCACCACCACAACGAGAAGCTACTTCTTTCACAAGTTTACCAGCATGGTATCCTTGGCTAATTAAATCTTTCGTTACGCCAGCTAAGATGTTTACTTTATCATCATTTACAGACGCTAATACGACAACTGCAGATTGTAATTTATTTTTTAGGTCATCCATCATCGTACGTAAGTTGTTCATATCTGCAACATTTACTTTTGCCGCTAATACGTTCACGCCATCAACTGTCATTACTGAATCAGTTAAGTTTCCAGCTTCAATATTGCTTAATTTTGCTGCAAGAGATTCGTTTTCTTTTTGAAGTTGTTTTACTTCAGCAAATAAACCATCTACTCTTGTTAAAATGTCTTTTGGATTTGTTTTCATTTTTCCAGCTGCTTCTTTTAATAAACCTACTTGATCGTTCATTAATTCATAAGCAGACTTACCAGTTACTGCTTCAATACGACGAGTTCCTGCACCGATACCAGACTCAGCAACGATTTTGAAAATACCGATAGAAGCTGTGTTATCAACGTGACAACCACCGCAAAGCTCTAAGCTATAGTCGCCAACTTGTACAACGCGTACAACATCACCGTATTTTTCACCGAATAATGCCATTGCGCCCATTTCTTTCGCTTCTTCAATTGCTTTTTGAGAAATCTCAACATCAATACTTTCCCAAATTTTCTCGTTTACGATACGCTCAATTTTTTCTAATTCGTCAGCTTGTACTTGACCAAAGTGAGAGAAGTCAAAGCGTAAACGTTCAGAAGTTACAAGAGAACCTGCTTGGTTAACGTGTGTTCCAAGTACGTCTTTTAATGCTTGGTGTAGTAAGTGAGTTGCTGTATGGTTCTTCACAACGCTACTACGGTTTTTCGTATCGATAATAGCTTTTACAGCCGCATCTTTCGTTAATGTACCTTCTTCAACTACAACTTTGTGCAAGTTTTGGCCGTTTGGTGCTTTTTGTACGTCTTTTACAAGAACTTTCACGCCGTCAGCAAGAAGGTAACCACGGTCTGCAATTTGCCCGCCGCTCTCAGCATAGAATGGTGTTACATCAAGCATTAATTGTCCTTCTTCACCTGCTTGTAAGCTGTCTGCGTATTCACCGTTTTTCACAAGTGCAACAACGTTACTTTCTGTTGCAACCGTACCGTAACCAACGAACTCGCTCGCTACTTTCACTTCTCCAAGGACACCGCCTTGAACTTGCATAGAATCAACGTCTTGACGAGCAGCACGTGCGCGCTCACGTTGTTTTTCCATTTCATTTTCAAAGCCTTCATGATCAACTGTCATACCAGCTTCTTCTGCATATTCTTCTGTTAATTCAATTGGGAAACCGTATGTGTCATATAGACGGAACGCATCTACTCCAGAAATAACAGTTGTTTTTTCTTCTTTCGCTTTTGCAATAACTTCAGCTAAAATTGCTTCACCATCATGAAGTGTTTCGTGGAAACGCTCTTCTTCATTTTTCACAACTTTTGCGATGAAATCTTTCTTTTCCAGTACTTCTGGATAGAAGTCTTTCATTACTTCTCCAACAACCGGTACTAATTCAAACATGAACGGACGATTAATGTTTAATTTCTTAGAGTAACGAACAGCACGGCGTAATAAACGACGTAACACATAACCACGGCCTTCGTTAGATGGAAGAGCACCGTCACCAACAGCGAATGTTACTGTACGGATATGGTCAGCGATTACTTTAAACGCCATATCTTTTTCTAAGTCACCATTACGATACTTCTCACCAGAGATTGTTTCTGTTGCACCAATCATCGGCATGAATAAGTCCGTGTCAAAGTTCGTAGGTACATCTTGAACGATAGATGTCATACGCTCTAGACCCATTCCTGTATCGATGTTTTTCTTAGGAAGTGGTGTATATGAACCATCTGGATTATGGTTAAATTGAGAGAATACAAGGTTCCATACTTCTAAGTAACGCTCGTTTTCTCCTCCTGGATATAATTCTGGGTCACTAAAGTCATTACCGTAAGCTTCTCCGCGGTCATAGAAAATCTCTGTATTCGGTCCACTTGGTCCTTCACCGATGTCCCAGAAGTTTTCTTCTAAGCGGATGATACGCTCTTTTGGAACACCCATTTTCTCATTCCAAATTGTGAATGCTTCTTCATCTTCTGGATGGATTGTAACGGATAGTAATTCTTTATCGAATCCGATCCATTTGTCGCTCGTTAAGAATTCCCAAGCCCAAGTAATTGCCTCTTCTTTGAAGTAATCGCCGATTGAGAAGTTCCCTAACATTTCAAAGAATGTATGGTGACGAGCTGTTTTCCCTACGTTTTCAATATCGTTTGTACGAATTGATTTTTGAGCATTTGTAATACGTGGATTTTGCGGGATTACACGTCCATCAAAATATTTTTTTAATGTTGCTACACCACTGTTAATCCATAGAAGAGATGGATCTTCATGTGGAACTAGTGATGCACTAGGTTCTACTGCATGTCCTTTTTCTTGGAAAAAGTCTAAAAACATTTGACGAATTTGTGCGCCTGTTAGTTGTTTCATTGTATTTTCCTCCTTAAATATAAAAAACTCCCGCCCCTATAAAAGGGACGAGAGTTAACTCGCGATACCACCCTAATTATGAATTGATTACTATAACAATCAATTCATCACCTCATGGTGCCGTAACGTGGCAAGACGGCAGTGATTAGCTGCTCTCAGGATTAGCTTTCTGTTACCCTTCATTTAAAGCTTCTTTCAGCCATATGGAAGCTTCTCTCTATAAATGGACTGTAACGTACTTGTTCCGTCATTGATTTAATGTATTATATGACTAAATATAATAGAATTCTCTTAAGTTTGTCAATGTAGATAATCATTTATATTATATCAATTACTTATTAATCATAGCTATTCTACTATTCATTCTTAACAGCCTTTTCATATATTATGCATGTATTAACAAATTGTACTACTCCCACGCGCTTTTCTGAATATTTAATTTTTGTTATAATTAAATTATTAATAATAAAGGAGCGATTATAATGACAACCTTATTGAACAAAGCTAAAAATATGTTAACGACTGATGAAACAATATTGTTTTACGTAGCCTGTTCACTAGACATATTTATTTATCGTTCCGTCGCAAGGCCAGGATTGCTAATTTTAACAGACAAACGGCTCTTCTTTTATGGACCAGATGTAAGTAAAAACCCTTTATTTGAAGAGTACGCTTTCGCGAAAATTTCAAATTTAAAAGAGCAAAAGCGGCTTTTCAGCAATCAAATTGTATTTATGTACGATAATGAATGGAAAAAAATAAAACATATTCAAACAAATGATGTAAGCTCTCTCATTCAAAAAATAAACGAGCAACTCTCTAAATAATGATAGCCCTCTACTTTTATAAGTAGAGGGCCTTCCTATTACACATCTTCTTTTTTCCAAAGGGGCCTTACATGAACGATCACTGTACGAATGACCGCTAAAATAGGAACTGATATTAATAACCCTACAATTCCTGCCACTTCTCCCCCAACTAATAATGCAAGCATAATAATAACAGGATGCATGCGAAGCGACTTACCAACGATATAAGGGGATAAAATGTTACTTTCTACGAATTGCAAAATAGCGATCGTAATCCCCGCTTTAATGAGTAAACTTGTTGATACCGTTGCTGCAATCATCAATGCTGGAATCGCTCCTAAAATAGGGCCAAAGTATGGGATTATATCTGTTATCCCGATGATGATGCCAAGTAATAATGGATATTTCATACCGATAAACCAAAAAGAAAGAACCGATACTCCTCCTAATACTAAACAAACGAATAACTGTCCGCGAATATAACTTCCAAGTGACTTATCAATTTCTTTCGCCAACATTTGCCCCGTACTACGCCACTTATTCGGGACTAGTTTCCAAAAGATATGATAAAACTCGCCGTAATCTTTTAATATGTAAAATACAATGAACGGAATTAAGAAAATAATGAGTAACGAATCTAGTACACCACGAGCTGTGCTCATCACTTTATTTAAAAGTGCTTGTATCTTCGTCTCTACTCCGACAAAAATTTGTTTCACCTTTTCATGAATAAATGACGGAAAATTCGCTGTTTGTTCTGTAACACCATCCATCCACGAATCATACATCTTTGTAAACTGCGGGAATTGTTCATTGATTTCTTGTAATTGCTTAATCACAACCGGCGTTCCTTTATAAATTCCATAACCAATCCCGCCAAAGAAAAGGATGTAAATAAGCAAAATAGCGAGTGTACGCGGCATCCCTTCCTTATGAATTTTTTCAATTAAAGGATGCAATAAATACGCAATGAAACATGCAATAAGAAACGGTGTAATGGCCACTTTACATACAAAAATAATCGGTGCCCATAGCGGCTTAATTTTTAAAAAAACGAGCAAACAAAGAAAAACAAGTAACAATAACCCTAAACGATATATCCAAATGATTTTAAGATTCTTCACACGAAAAACCTCCTCCACCTTTATTTTGAAAATAAATAGGGTAGGTTATGTGCAAAAGTTTTAAAATCTTTTCGTGCAGACCATACTGTTTTGTAAAGATGTACATATACATAACATAACAAGGACAACCACCCCTAAGAATGCAGCATGAAACATTATAATCAGGAGGGCTCATAATGGTTTTATTTATGCTCATATTATCTGCACTTTTTATGATTCTTGAATGGATTTGTATCGGGTTTGGTATTTGGAAAGGCTTCTTTATTCGTTCCTCACGAAAAGAAAAAGCGAAGCAATTATTTCATTACGGAATGCTTGGCGTTGGATGTTACGGCCTATCTTATCTCTTCTCTGAAATTGGACTTTTATATTTGCATACAAGTGCATAAAAAAACTCCCTTATCATGAAGGGAGTTTTTTACGCTTATAAATAAGATTTAATCATCTTACGTGCTTTTTTCATATTACGTTTTGAAAATACATCTTGTTTGCGAGCATATTGATATGCTGCCGCTCCAACACCTAATGCGATTAATGAATTGCGTAGATTCAAAGTAAATCCCCCTTTTCGTTATCCGATCGTTCTTTCATTCTCATCAAATAAATCATCAAGAGAGCTTAGTGAACCATCTTCTTCTACTTGATGCGTATGGATTTTCCCCTTTGAAACCGATAATTCGATATAACAATTCCAGCAATAAAATTGGTTGACACCTATTTTTCCAATGTCTTTCCCTTTGCAATTTGGACAAATAAACATATGGCGTTCATCTCCTTACAGTCTCCCGGATTCTATTCGCCATTATGTCCAAACTGCATTCATTTATACATTGCTGGAGCCTTTCAACGTTATACGTTTGAAAGTTTCACTATATAATTTCACCTTGTTACATGAAATCATACGGTGAAATGTTTTCCACGTCCATTTCTTCGCCGTTAACCGTTACCATCTGTACTTCTCCTTGTGATTCTTGCAATCGACTAGCTAAAGTCGTTTGACGCATTGCATCATCAAGGCGATTTACACCAGACTGGAAAGCAGCTTCCTCCCCGCAAATAATAAGGAACTTCTTACTTCTTGTAATACCAGTATAAATTAAATTACGACGTAACATACGATTATAACTTTTTACTATCGGCATAATCACAATCGGAAATTCACTACCTTGTGATTTATGAATCGAACAGCAATAGGCATGTGTAATTTGATTTAAATCTGGTTTTGTATATGTTACCTCAATTCCATCAAATGAAACGATAATCATATCTTGTTGCTCAACGTTCTCTTTCGCATAAAACACCGAAACAATTTCGCCGATATCACCATTAAATACTTGGCTCTCCGGCTGATTAACGAGTTGCAAAACTTTATCGCCTCTTCGGTATACAACATCACCGTAAGCAATTTCTTTACTCTTTTCTCTTTTCGGATTAAACACTTCTTGCAACGCTTCGTTTAGTACATTAATACCAGCCGGTCCACGATACATCGGGGCCAATACTTGTACATCTCTTGCGCTAAACCCTTTTGTCTTAGCGTTTTCGCAAACCTTCTTAACAACTTCAACAATTTGAGCTCCTGTGCAGCCGATAAATGAACGATCTTTTTGGTTTTGCGCTAAATCTGGTGGGAGCATTCCATTTTTTATCGCATGGGCAAGTTGAATCACTGATGAACCTTCTGCTTGACGATAAATTTCAGTAAGCTTTACAGTTGGAACTGCACCTGCATTCAATAAATCTTTCAATACTTGTCCAGGCCCTACAGATGGTAATTGATCTTCATCACCTACAACGATAACTTGAATGTTCGTCGGCAATGACTTAAACAGCTGATTTGCAAGCCAAATATCAACCATTGAAAATTCATCAATAATAAGCAACTTCCCTTGTACCGGATCTGTTTCATTACGCTGGAAAGACCCTTCTGGCGTCCATCCAAGTAAACGGTGAATTGTACAAGCTGGAAGCCCTGTTGATTCACTCATTCGCTTCGCTGCTCTTCCTGTTGGAGCCGTTAATAATATCGGAAATGGATTATCATCACTATATTCATTCGGATTTAACGATAGCCCGTGAAGTGACGCATACATTTCAACAATTCCTTTAATAACTGTTGTTTTTCCCGTTCCTGGTCCACCTGTCAATAACATCATCGGTTTATGAAGTGCCGTTTGAATTGCTTCTTGCTGAAGTGGTGCATACTGTACGCTCAGTTGTTCTTCAATTTCACCTAACGTCTTTAACACTTCTGCTTCAGGAAATGAAGGTGTTTCTTCTTGATTCATAAGCCTGCGAATGGACTTTACAACACCTTTTTCAGAGTAGAATAACGTTGCTAAATACACTCGCTCTTCTTCTATGATGACTTTCCCTTCACTTTGCATCGTTTCAATACAGCCTACAATATCTTCCTCAGTCACTCTTCCTTCTTGATTGTTTAAAAGTGACATCGTTTCTCTTACAAGTTGGTCTTTCCTCATATAAACGTGACCAAGTTGTAATGAGACATTCTCTAACGTGTAAAAACATCCTGCGCGTACACGGTCGTCGTGATTACCCGATATCCCTAACGCACGCCCTATATCATCCGCTCTTCCAAAACCAATCCCGTCCACTTCTTCGATAAGTTGGTACGGGTTATTACGAATCACTTCTAATGTCATCTCTTTATATTGTTGGTAAATCTTAATAGAAAGCTTCGTTCCAAAACCGTAGCCATTTAAAAAGCTCATTACTTTCTCTAATCCTTGATGTTCAACAATTGTCTCATAAATTTCTTGTGCTTTTTGCTTGTTGACAACACCATTTAAAGCCTCAGGATCATCCATAATTTTAGAAATAGCATGTTCCCCCAGATGGTCCACAATTTTTTCAGCTGTACGCTTTCCTATCCCTTTAAATAAATCACTCGCTAAATATTGCACCATACCAGCTTTCGTTTGCGGCAATTCTTTCTTAAACGTTTCGACCATATATTGTTTTCCATACTTCGGATGGTCTTTAAAATGACCTGTCAACGTAAACACTTCATCTTCATGCATGCGAGGAAAATGACCGTTTATCATTACTTTCTTTTCGTCGTACGTTTCATTCGTTTCAATGACTTTCATACTGACAACGGAATAGAGGTTTTCTTCGTTGTGGAAAATGGTATGAAGAACTTGCGCTTTTATAAACTTTTTTTCTTCCTCAAACAAATCCATTGCATGTTGATTTCCCATCTTTCCTCTCCTTTCCGGTTTCATTTCACTTTAATGAGCAGTACATCCCCCACCTATTTAGATGAGGGATAACTACTCATTAACTATATTTTCATCTTATTCAGCTTCTTGCTCTAATAAACGAACACCATTACCAGCTAAAAAGTGATCTGGCTGAATTTCAGTTGCTTTCTTAAATAAAGCGAGAGCTTTCTCGTTATTATCTTCAAATACGTATGCAACACCTAAATTATAATACGCATCTGCATGCTCTTCATCCATTTCTAATACTTTTTCAAAGTAAGGCTTCGCCTCTTGAATATGTTCCAGTCGCGCAAAGCAAAGTCCACACTGGAACACAGCTTCTACATCGTTTTCATCTAATTCTGTTGCTCTTTGTAAAAACGGCAGTGCAAGACGGTCATTTCCAAGTTGCACATGTGTAATACCTAGCATAAATGTTACATCAGCTGATTGTAATCCAGCTTGCATCGCTTGTTCAAATACAGCTTTAGCCTCTGCAAATTGCTCTTGACCGTAATATACATTTCCTAATCCATAATACGCAGCCGCTGATTTATCATCTAACTCCAATGCACGTTTATAAAATAAAATTGCTCTCTCACTGTCACCTAGTACATCTAATAAGTTCGCAAAATTAATATATCCAAGCGCATCTTTCGGATTTTCTTCGATTGCTTCTGTGAAATTTTTAGCAGCTTCTTCCCAGTTTCCTTCTTGCATATATTGAATACCTGTTTCAAGTTTGTTTGACATGTCCTTCACCTCTACAACAAATTATAACAAAGAATGTATTTTCCAAGCGAACGAAAATTCGCCTTATATAAAAGAAACCTCTAACCGCGAATCGGCAGAGGCTTCTCTTTTATCCTAAATAATCCAATTTCTTACCGCTACGGTACACTTCATCAATTGTAGCACCGCCTAAACACTCATCTCCATCATAGAAAACAACTGCTTGTCCTGGTGTAATTGCACGAATTGGCTCGTCACAAAGAATACGAACTGTATTTTCATCAACGATTTGAACCGTTACTTTATTGTCTTCTTGACGATAACGGAATTTCGCTGTGCACTTAAATTCTTTTTCTTTCGCTTCATTACTTACCCAGCCAACATTCGTAGCAATAACTTCATCGCCATATAGAAGTTCGTTATGGAATCCTTGATCAACATATAAAATGTTTTCTTTCAAGTTTTTCCCAACAGCAAACCACGGATCACCGTTACCACCAATACCAAGGCCATGACGTTGTCCAATTGTATAGTACATTAAACCGTCATGCTTCCCTTTCACTTCGCCAGATAACGTTTGCATCACACCTGGTTGTGCTGGTAAATAGTTACTTAAGAAATCTTTAAAGTTACGCTCACCAATGAAGCAAATACCAGTACTATCTTTCTTCGCCGCTGTCGCTAAACCAGCTTCTTTCGCCATTTCACGAATTTGTGGTTTCTTCAGTTCACCAAGCGGGAACATTGTTTTTGATAATTGCTCTTGGCTTAATTGATTTAAGAAATACGTTTGGTCTTTATTGTCATCAACGCCGCGAAGCATTTTATATTCGCCGTCCATATAAGCAACGCGTGCATAATGACCTGTTGCTACATAATCAGCACCGAGCGCAATGGCATGCTCTAAAAATGCTTTAAATTTAATTTCTTTATTACACATTACATCTGGGTTTGGTGTACGACCAGCTCGGTATTCATCTAAGAAGTACGTAAATACTTTATCCCAGTATTGTTTTTCAAAGTTTACTGCATAATACGGAATACCAATTTGGTTACACACTTCGATTACATCATTGTAATCTTCTGTTGCTGTGCAGACACCATTCTCATCTGTATCATCCCAGTTTTTCATAAAAATTCCGATTACATCATAACCTTGCTCTTTTAATAAAAGAGCCGCTACAGATGAATCGACGCCACCGGACATCCCGATGACAACGCGTGTTTCGTGAGGTAGTTTGTTCATCATGTCACCTCCCATGCTAATTTTGTGTTAATCGCTTCACGATTTTCACTGTTTCGTACGCCGCTTTCTCAACTTGCTCTTTCGTATTTCCAAGTCCGAAACTAAAGCGTACGGATGAACGTATTTGATCGGAGTCTTTTCCGAACATCGCCACTAATACATGTGATGGATCAATTGAACCAGCTGTACAAGCCGAGCCACTTGATACTGCAATGCCAGCTAAGTCTAAGTTCACAAGAAACGGTTCAATGTTCATTCCTCTAAAACTAATATTAAGCACATGTGGTAAGCGATATTCTAAGTTTCCGTTTACCTCGAAAGTAATGTCTTCATTTTTGAAGACAGATACCATTATATCTTTAAACTCTTCATATTGGGCATTTTTTTGCTCACGAGTTTTTTCAGCTAGCAAAATTGCATGTTGCAACCCAACGATGCTCGGCACATTTTCAGTACCAGCACGGCGTTTTCTTTCTTGCTCCCCGCCTATTAATAACGGTTCAAATTTCACATTTGCACCAGCGTATAAGAACCCGACACCTTTTGGCCCGTTAATTTTATGAGCCGAAATTGATAATAAATCAATACCAAACTCTTTCACATCAATTTCTACTAAACCGTAAGCTTGTACCGCATCTGTATGGAAATAAGCTTGATGCTCTTTTAGCAGCTTACCTATTTCCGCAATTGGTTGCATCGTCCCAACTTCATTATTCCCAAACATAATAGATACAAGAATTGTCTCTTCTGTTAATACCTTTTGTATGTCAGAAACTTGAACGCGTCCTGTTTCATCAACAGGTAAATATGTCACTTCAAATCCTTCACACTCTAACAATTCACACGTATGCAAAATTGCATGATGTTCAATTTGTGTCGTTATAATATGGTTACCTTTATGACGGTTCGCACGCGCTACACCGATAAGCGCTAAATTATCAGCTTCCGTACCACCGCTCGTAAATATAATTTCATTCGGATTCGCATGAATGCTACGTGCACATGCGCGTCTCGCCTCATCTACTGCATGGCGCGTTTGACGTCCATAAAAGTGAATACTAGACGGATTTCCGAATGTTTCTGTCATATATGGAATCATCTTTTCGACCACTTCCGGGTGAGTGGGAGATGTCGCAGCATGATCTAAATAAATGCGTTCCATTAAATCTCCTTCTTTCCAAATCGTTTCACAAGGAATTAAATGTAAAACATATAGCCCCCGTGATTCTCTTCCTCATAACGTACTAAATCTTCTAACGTTGTACTATCTAACACTTCTTGCACCGCATCACGAACACGCATCCATAATTGGCGTTGTGCTGGTTCTTCTTCTTCTATCATTTCTACAACACTAATCGGCCCCTCTAATACACGGATTACATCCCCAGCTGTAATATTAGCTGGCTGATCTGATAATACATACCCGCCATATGCTCCGCGTGTACTCTTTACTAGACGCGCGTTACGAAGTGGTGAAATTAATTGCTCTAAGTAATGTTCCGATAAATCATGTGCCTGCGCAATTGATTTTAAGGAAATTGGACCTTCACCAAACTTTTTTGCAAGATCGATCATAATTGTTAAGCCGTAACGGCCTTTCGTTGAAATCTTCATCTATTTTGCACCTCTTTTCAAATTTTCACTTCTATTGGTTATATCTTATTTATAAAAGAACACAATTTAAAATCCTATGAAATTATAGCATAATATAGTATTATAAGAAATTTCAACTTGTGTATCAAAATGATAACATAAAATCACATTGAAAAACTCGGAAATTATTACAATTGAAAGAAAAATGAAAATATTCATATTCATTTTTCCCACAAAACAGCATCCTATTTCAAATTCCACTAAAAAAAATGATACGATAGAAAGAGATTATACATTAAGGGAGACGGTAAAAATGAAACAACCACTCGCACATCGAATGCGCCCTACAAATATTCAAGAAATTATCGGACAACAACATTTAGTTGGTGAAGGAAAAATTTTATGGCGAATGGTCCAAGCAAATCATTTTCAATCTATGATTTTATATGGCCCTCCAGGCACTGGAAAAACATCCATCGCGAGCGCAATTGCAGGAAGTACCGGAACCCCTTTTCGCCTATTAAACGCTGTTACTCATAATAAAAAAGATATGGAAGTTGTCGTACAAGAGGCAAAAATGCATCGACACCTCGTTTTAATTTTAGATGAAGTACACCGTCTAGATAAAGCAAAACAGGATTTTCTATTACCTCATTTAGAAAGTGGACTCCTTACCTTAATTGGTGCGACGACGAGTAATCCGTTCCATGCTATTAATTCTGCTATTCGAAGTCGGTGTCAAATCTTCGAATTACACGCATTAACAGAAGATGATCTTTTAATTGGCTTAAAACGAGCACTTGAAGATAAAGAAAAAGGTCTTGGGGAATATGATGTAACTGTTACGCCTGAAGCATTACATCACTTCGCAAATGCATCAGGCGGAGATATGCGTTCCGCTTATAATGCACTGGAACTAGCTGTTTTATCTAGCTTTACAACTGATGACAAAGCTGCGGAAATTACGCTGGAAATCGCCGAAGAATGCTTACAAAAAAAGAGCTTCGTTCATGACAAAGGCGGAGATGCTCATTATGACGTATTATCGGCATTTCAAAAATCGGTGCGCGGAAGTGATGTAAATGCAGCACTTCACTATTTAGCACGTCTTATTGAAGCTGGTGACCTGCAAAGCATCGGTAGACGTCTTCTTATTATGGCATATGAAGATATTGGACTTGCTAGCCCGCAAGCTGGACCGCGTACACTAGCCGCGATAGAATCAGCTGAACGCGTTGGATTCCCAGAGGCACGCATACCACTTGCAAATGCCGTTATTGAGCTTTGCCTATCACCAAAATCAAACTCAGCTTATAAAGCACTTGACGCTGCCTTACACGATTTACGGAACGGGCAAACAGGCGACATCCCAAGTCATTTAAAAGATAGTCATTACAAAGGCGCAGAGGCACTTGGAAGAGGCATTGGATACTTATATCCACACGACCATCCAAATGGTTGGGTACAGCAACAATACTTACCTGATAAAATAAAAAACAAACAATATTATAAACCGAAAACGACAGGGAAATTTGAACAAGCACTTTCTACTGTATATGAAAGATTACAAAGTTCGAATAAAACGAAAAATAAAGGGTAACATAAGCGAAAACGTCACCATTATGGAGGCTTCGCTTATGAAAACACGTCAAGATGCATGGACAAAAGAAGACGATCTCCTTTTAGCAGAAACTGTTTTACGACATATTCGCAGCGGCAGTACACAAATAAAAGCATTCGATGAAGTCGGCGATGCTTTAAACCGCACTTCCGCAGCTTGCGGTTTTAGATGGAATGCTGAAGTAAGGCCGAATTATGAAGATGCGGTGCAGCTTGCGAAAAAACAACGTAAAGAATTAAAGCGTTCTGAAGCTAAAATAGAAAAAGATCAGTTCACAAAAACGAAACAACTCGTAATCGACGCTGAGTTTTCAGAAGATATTGTACCAAGTAAACAAGAACTTACAATGCAAAATGTCATCTCGTTTTTGCAAAACTTGGAGCACAATAATCCTTCACTCGCAAAGTTACAAACTGAAAATGAAGTATTACAAACTCAGCTCACTTCCTTGCAAAAAACGAATGATGAGCTCGAAACTAAATTAGCTGTACTCACAAAAAAACAACAAGCAATCGAAGAAGATTATGCAATGCTCGTTAGAATTATGGATCGTGCTCGAAAACTCGTTTCAGTTGAAGAACAAGAAGAGCAGATCGCTCCCATTTTCAAGACAGATCAAAATGGAAATTTAGATATTATTTATTCTGCAGAGAATTAAAAAAGATGTCACCTAGCCCAATTTTCCGGCTAAGTGACATCCTTTTTTTGTCTCTTCGGTGGATAGCATATTGGTAAATGAAATTATATCGATGATTTTTCGAATATATCTATCGTAACTTACAATATATCAACGATTTTTTAATTATATCGACTATTCGACAAGGAATAACGATTTACCGACAAATATTTACAAAATAAGTAAACCTGCTATACAAAGAACTCCCTGAATTAACTGGATATTTTTTACTTAAATGTTACTATAAACATATACGATTGAAAGGAGCTGATTGCCATTTCATTAGTAGCCTTCAAAATAACACTCGGTATTCTCGTTCTAACGTTAGGTCTTTTTACCATTCACAGTTTAAAAAAGACCTCAGGTTATAAATCAGACAAATATGATTATTACTTACTGGCCTTGCTTACATTTGAACTAGTAGCAATGCAAATACCCCTATTTCTTTAGCACATATAAAAAAGCATATATCCGAAATGGATATATGCTTTCATTTTATTCTTGCCCTACACGTTTCACTTCTACATTTTTAATGCGTTCACGTACAACGTGACTTGCCATAATTAAGCCTGCCACAGATGGTACGAATGCATTTGATGAAGGTGGTAATTTCGCTTTACGAATTTTTGCATTTTCGTCTGGTACGATTTCTTTACGTACTTCTTCACGAATTACGATTGGGTTTTCGTCAGAGAAGACAACTTTTACACCTTTTTTAATGCCCTCTTTACGAAGCTTCGTACGAATGACTTTCGCAATTGGATCTGTATGTGTTTTAGAGATGTCCGCAATACGGAAACGAGTTGGGTCCATTTTATTTGCTGCACCCATACTTGAGATAATTTTAATTTTACGACGTAAACATTGTTTAATTAAATGAATTTTGAACGTAATCGTATCAGATGCATCCACTACAAAGTCTAAACCGTACTTAAAGAACTCTTCATATGTTTCATCTGTGTAAAACATTTCTAGTCCAATTACTTCACACTCTGGGTTAATGTCTGCAATACGCTCTTTCATTAATTCTACTTTTGAACGTCCTACAGTAGATACTAAAGCGTGAATTTGACGGTTTACGTTTGTAATATCTACAACATCTTTATCTACTAATACGAGACGCCCAACTCCAGAACGTGCTAACGCTTCAGCTGCAAAAGAACCTACGCCGCCAATTCCTAAAATACCGACTGTACTATTTTTTAATATTTCAAGTCCTTCTTTACCGAAGGCTAATTCATTACGTGAAAATTGATGTAACATTCAGCTCTACACTCCTATTACAAAAATGGTCTACCATGTATTCTAGCGTTTTTCCGACTATTTGTATAGAAAAAGTTATAGAATTCCTAAAAATACATATTTCGAAAATAAAAACATAGTGTAAACCGGGATTTTGTTTCTTCCTAAATACACGTTTAAAAAGGAGGATTTAGAGAACCGAGCAGATCGAGGCACTGAAGCCAGGAGGAGCGCAGTGTAGCGTTACTACTCGAGTACCGGACTAGCATACGTAACGACGAGATGCGATCCTTATCTGAACCGGACTTTTTAAACTTCCTTCCAATACACGTTTAAAAAGGAGGATTCAGAGGGCCGAGCAGATCGAGGCACGTATGCTAGGAGGAGCGCAGTGTAGCGTTACTACTCGAGCACCGGACTAGCATACGTAACGACGAGATGCGATCCTTATCTGAACCGGACTTTTTAAACAACCTCTCAAAAAAAGCCTAGATGGTATTAGTATAACCATCTAGACCCTATTCTTACTTCTCTTCTTTTAAGCTTAATTTTAAGTTTAACTCTTCAAGCTGTGCTTCTGCAACTGGGCTTGGAGCTTCTGTTAATAAGCAGCTTGCGCTTGCTGTTTTCGGGAATGCAATTGTATCACGAAGGTTCGTACGACCTGCGAGTAACATAACAAGACGGTCTAAACCTAATGCAATACCACCGTGTGGTGGAGTACCGTATTCGAATGCTTCTAATAAGAATCCGAATTGCTCTTGCGCTTCTTCTTGTGAGAATCCAAGTGCTTTGAACATTTTTTCTTGTACGTCACGCTCGTAAATACGAAGTGATCCACCACCAAGCTCATAACCGTTTAATACAAGGTCATATGCTTGCGCACGTGCTTTTTCTGGTGCTGTTTCTAATAGCTCAACATCTTCACGGAATGGCATTGTGAATGGGTGGTGAGCTGCGAAGTAACGATCTGCATCTTCATCGTACTCAAGAAGTGGCCAATCCGTTACCCATAGGAAGTTAAATTTACTTTCATCAATTAACTCAAGCTCTTTACCTAGACGTAAACGAAGTGCACCTAAGCTGTCTGCAACAACGCTCTTCTTATCTGCTACGAATAGTAATAAGTCGCCAGCAGTAGCTTCTAGTGTAGTCATTAACACATTTGCATCTTCTTCACCGAAGAATTTCGCGATTGGTCCTTTTAAACCGTCTTCTTCCACTTTAAGCCAAGCTAAACCTTTTGCACCGTATACTTTTACGAATTCAGTTAATGCATCAATGTCTTTACGAGAGTATTTGCTCGCAGCACCTTTTGCATTAATTGCTTTTACTTGTCCGCCGCTTTCTACAGCACTTGTAAATACTTTAAAGCCACAGCCTGCTGCAAATTCAGATAAGTCTGTTAGTTCCATTTCAAAACGTGTATCTGGTTTATCAGAACCGTAACGAGCCATTGCATCAGCATATTTCATACGAGGGAATGGTGCGCTAACTTCTACACCTTTTGCATCCTTCATAACTTTCGTCATCATGCGCTCCATCATATCTAAAATTTCATCTTGTGTTAAGAATGAAGCCTCGATATCGATTTGCGTGAATTCTGGTTGACGATCCGCACGTAAATCTTCGTCACGGAAACAACGTGCTACTTGATAGTAACGCTCAAATCCACCGACCATAAGAAGCTGTTTAAATAGCTGTGGAGATTGTGGTAATGCATAAAATTCACCGTCATGCACACGGCTTGGTACTAAATAATCACGAGCACCTTCTGGCGTGCTCTTCGTTAAAATTGGTGTTTCCACTTCTAGGAACTCTTCTGTATCTAAGAAGTTACGAATTGTTTTTGTTACGTCATGACGCATTTTGAATGTGTTGAACATTACAGGACGACGTAAGTCTAAGTAACGATATTTTAAACGCACATCTTCTGATGCATCTGTATCATCAGCGATAATGATTGGCGTTGTTTTCGCTGCGTTTAATACGTTTACCTTTGTTGCTTGTACTTCAATACGACCAGTTGCCATATTGTCATTAATTGCGCCTTCACCACGCTCAACAACTGTACCTTCTACGTGTAATACGTATTCGCTACGAATTGTTTCTGCTACTTCTAGCGCCTCTTTTGATGTTTCTGGGTTAAATACTACTTGTACGATACCTGTACGGTCACGTAAGTCGATAAAGATTAATCCACCTAAATCACGGCGTTTTTGTACCCAACCTTTTAATTGAACTGTTTGTCCAACTGCTTCTACTGTTACTTTTCCACATGCATGTGTTCTTTCAGCCACTGTAAGTTCCCCCTATATTAATTTCTCTGCTACGTATGAAGCAAAGACATCTAATGCTACTTCTTCTTGTTCGCCTGTTGCCATATCTTTTAAGTTGATGATACCTTTATCTAACTCATCTTCCCCTAATACAGCTACAAATTTCGCTTTTAGACGATCTGCTGATTTAAATTGTGCCTTCATTTTGCGATCTAAATAATCTTTTTCAACTGATAATCCAGCTTTACGAAGATCAAACGCAACTTTCGCAGCATGGTCTTTTGCTTTTTCACCAAGCGCTACAACGTAACAATCAATGCTATGTTCGATTGGCAATTCAATGTTTTCAGCTTTTAGTGCCATAATTAAACGTTCAATACTCATCGCAAAACCGATACCTGGCATTTCTGGTCCACCGATTTCTTGTACAAGTCCGTTGTAACGTCCACCACCGCTTAATGTAGTAATAGCACCGAAACCTTCTGCCTCACTCATAATTTCAAATACAGTGTGTTGGTAGTAGTCTAAACCACGTACTAAGTTCGGATCTTTTTCAAATGGAACATCCATCATCGTTAATAGTTCTTGAACTTTTTCGTAGTATACTGCTGAATCTTCGTTTAAGTATTCTGTAATAGATGGTGCCGTTCCCATTAATTCATGGTTACGGTCCTTCTTACAATCTAAAATACGAAGAGGGTTCTTTTCTAAACGAGATTGACAGTCAGAACAGAACTCACCGATACGTGGCTCGAAGTGTGCAATTAACGCATCACGGTGTGCTTGACGGCTTACTGCATCACCTAAGCTGTTTAATACAACTTTAATATTTTTTAAGCCCATGCCGCGGTAAAACTCTACAGCAAGTGCAATTACTTCTGCATCAATTGCAGGATCGTTACTGCCGATTGCTTCAATACCAAATTGTACGAATTGACGATAGCGACCTGCTTGTGGTCTTTCGTAACGGAACATTTGGCCGATATAGTATAATTTCGTCGGTTGTGTTGCGTCACCGAACATTTTATTTTCAACGTAAGAACGTACAACAGGTGCAGTACCTTCTGGACGTAATGTTAAACTACGCTCTCCACGATCTTGGAATGAGTACATTTCTTTTTGTACGATATCTGTCGTATCACCGACACCACGTAAAAATAGCTCAGTGTGTTCAAAAATTGGTGTACGAATTTCTTTATAATTGTAACGACGGCAAATTTCGCGTGCTTGCCCTTCGATATACTGCCATAACTCAACAGTACCTGGAAGAATATCTTGTGTTCCGCGTGGGATTTGAATAGACATATTCAGTTCCTCCTCAAATTGTTTTAATCTTAATAAAAATAAAAAAACTCCCGCCTCTACTGTTTGAACAGTAGGGACGAGAGTATTATACCCGTGGTGCCACCCTAATTGAAGCACGTATGCTTCCACTTTTTTAATAACGCTTAAATGTGCGTTCATCCCTACTAAGCGTATACGCCGTTCAAGTTGAAACCTCTAGAGTGTCATTCAATCAGTCATCATGTAGAAATGTTTTCAGCCTAAGACATTTCTTCTCTTTCCATGTGTGTCTCATTTACTCTTCTCTATCAAAGGTTATATTCATATGTAAATATAAAATTACTATACGTTTGTTCAGTAGGATTGTCAAGTGCTCTAAGAGCGTTCAATCTGCTTCTTTAGACGCTTTACATCTTGAAGAGAAATCCCAAACTCAGAAGCAAGCTCCATCGAAGTATTGTTTTGCTCTTTTGAAATAAAATCATGAAAATTTACGTTAAACAGTTGATTTGCACCATTTGTAACAGAATGCCCTTTTTCATTCATACGCATACGTATATCCCTCACATTCAATATGGATGTTTTACTTTTTATTGTTCCATATTGATTAAAGAGTTATACATAACTGAAACAGCTATTAATTCTAAAAATAAGAATCCAAATAGCGGGATAAATGAACAAAACATACAACAATGTATAAAAAAAGAGAGGATGATATCATCCTCTCTTTTTAAGTAACACTATTTACTTTCTACAATTAAGGTCACCGGACCATCATTGATTAAAGAAACATCCATCATTGCCCCGAACTTCCCTGTTTCTACATGCAATCCTTGCTTACGTACTTCTTCATTAAAGAAATCATATAAACGCTCTGCATAGTCAGGTTTGGCAGCATCCATAAAGTTTGGACGTCTTCCCTTGCGGCAATCTCCGTATAATGTGAATTGCGAAATGGATAGAACTTGTCCTTCTACATCGAGTACAGAATGGTTCATCTTTCCGCTCTCATCTTCAAAAATACGTAAGTTCGCAATTTTTTCTGCGATGTAAGTTGCATCTTTTTCTGTATCTTCATGCGTAATGCCAACTAGTAATGTTAAACCGAACGGAATTTGTCCTACGATCTCACCGTCTACTGTGACAGACGCTTCCTTTGATCGTTGTAAAACAACTCTCATCTTTTCTACACTCCCTATTAATGCATCATGCGTCGTACTGCATAAATTTCTGGAACACGTTTAATGCGTTCTACTACTTTTTTCAAGTGCTGTAAGTTACGAATAGAGATTGACATATTAATTGTCGCCATCTTATTACGGTCACTTCTACCAGAAACTGCCGAAATGTACGTTTTCGTCTCTGTAACAGCTTGTAATACTTCGTTTAATAAACCACGACGATCGTAACCTGAAATTTCAATATCAACGTTATACTCAATTTCTTTTTCAGGGCTACCTTCCCACTCTACTTCTAATAAACGTTCTATAGCTTCTTCTGTATGAACATTTACACAGTCACGGCGGTGAATCGATACGCCTCGGCCTTTCGTAATATACCCAACGATATCATCACCAGGTACTGGGTTACAGCATTTTGATAAACGAATTAATAAATTATCTGCACCACTTACTTTAACGCCAGAATCCCATTTTCGAATTTTCATCGGTTTACGAACTTCTTTAACTTCAACAATCTCTTCTTCTTCACGTTGCTTACGGAACTTGTCCGTTAGTCGCGTAACAATTTGCGATGCAGTGATACCATTATATCCAACTGCCGCAAACATATCTTCTTCATTTGCAAAGTTGAATTTTTCAGCAACTCGTTTTAAATTGTCAGGAGCTAATACTTCTTTCATCTCATACTCTAGGCTACGCACTTCTTTCTCAACAAGTTCACGGCCTTTTTCAATATTTTCATCTCTACGTTGCTTCTTAAAGAATTGACGTATTTTGTTTTTTGCATGAGATGTTTGAGCAAGTTTCACCCAATCTTGACTTGGTCCATACGAATGTTTCGATGTTAAAATCTCAATGATGTCACCTGTTTTTAATTTATAATCAAGCGTCACCATTTTCCCGTTTACTTTTGCACCAATTGTTTTATTTCCAATTTCTGAATGCACACGATATGCAAAGTCAATTGGAACAGATCCAAGTGGTAATTCCATTACATCGCCTTTCGGTGTAAAGACGAATACCATGTCAGAGAATAAATCAATTTTTAATGACTCCATAAACTCTTCTGCATTAGAAGCTTCATTTTGCCATTCTAATATTTGACGGAACCATGTAAGTTTCTTCTCTAATGTACCTGCTGTTTCTGCTGTTTTTCCTTCTTTATACGCCCAGTGTGCCGCGATCCCGAATTCTGCGATCTCATGCATTTCTTTCGTACGAATTTGCACTTCAAGCGGATCACCTTTCGGCCCAATTACAGTCGTATGAAGAGATTGATATAGGTTTGCTTTCGGCATTGCAATATAATCTTTAAAACGACCTGGCATCGGCTTCCAGCACGTATGAATAATTCCAAGTACTGCATAACAATCTTTAATACTATTTACAACGACACGTACAGCTAATAAATCGTAAATTTCATTGAACTGTTTATTTTGCAGTGCCATTTTACGATAAATGCTGTAAATATGTTTTGGTCTTCCAGAAATTTCAGGTTGAATTGCAACTTCATCTAATTTCTCACGAATACCAGTCATTACTTCCTCTAAATACTCTTCACGTTCTGCACGTTTACGCTTCATTAAATTTACAATACGATAATATTGCTGTGGATTTAAGTAGCGAAGTGAAGTATCCTCTAGCTCCCATTTAATAGTACTAATTCCGAGTCTATGTGCTAAAGGTGCAAAGATTTCTAACGTTTCATTCGCAATGCGACGCTGCTTCTCTTGAGGCAAATGTTTCAATGTACGCATGTTATGAAGACGATCGGCTAGTTTAATTAAAATAACTCGAATATCTTGAGCCATTGCAATAAACATTTTGCGATGGTTTTCTGCTTGTTGTTGCTCATGAGATTTATATTTAATCTTTCCAAGCTTTGTCACACCATCAACAAGCATAGCAATTTCTTTATTAAATTCCCGTTCAATATCTTCTAATGTAATCTCTGTATCTTCTACTACATCATGTAAGAAACCTGCTGATACTGTAGCTGGATCCATGTGTAAATCAACTAAAATACCTGCAACTTGAATTGGATGAATAATGTATGGTTCACCCGATTTTCTGTATTGTTCGCTATGCGCATCGCGTGCATATTCATAGGCACGTGCTACTAGCTCAATATCTTCATCCACTAAATATTGACTTGCTTTCTCGAGTACCTGTTCAGCTGTTAGTACCTGCTCATTTGCCATCGAATCACCTTTTATTGAAAATTGACTTTATCTTTATTAAATAGAATAAATTATATTCTATCATTATAACCCAATGATTGTGAATTGTGAAAAGGAAAAGATTTTACTGACATTTCACTATAATTTTTTGTTCAATTATACAAAAGTACCCGCTCCTCTCCAAGAGATTCACGGGTACTTTTTATCACCGTAGTTTTACCTATATAGTGATTAGTATTTTTCTAATACTAATACATCGTAACCATCTAACATTTTACGACCATCTAAGTAAGTAAGTTCTACTAAGAATGCAATTCCTGCTACAACTCCGCCTAGCTCTTCAACTAACTTAATTGTCGCTTCAATTGTTCCACCTGTAGCTAATAAGTCATCTGTAATTAATACGCGTTGACCTGGTTTAATTGCATCTTTATGGATTGTTAAAACATCTTTACCATATTCTTTACCGTAGTCAACTGTAATTACTTCACGTGGTAATTTTCCTAATTTACGAACTGGCGCAAATCCTACTTCTAATGCATAAGAAACTGGGCAACCGATAATGAAACCACGCGCTTCTGGTCCTACTACAAGATCAATGTTTCTTTCTTTTGCATACTCAACGATTGCATCTGTTGCTGCTTTGTATGCTTTACCGTCGTTCATTAACGGTGTAATGTCTTTAAACACGATACCTTCTTTCGGATAATCCGGTACAATTGCGATATGTTGCTTGAAATCCATATTTCTGAATCCTCCTCAGATCTAAAAGGTTTGTAAATACAAATCCTTTACCCTAACTGTTCTACTTCTTTATGATTACGAATCGTTTCAAACCATGTATATAGTTGCTGATATGTGCTATAAACCAATTCTTTTTCTAATTGTAAGTGGTTCATTTTCTCACGATATGTGTTCGATTCAATTAAATCACGCTTTTGTTTTTTGTCTGCCATAAAAATGACGCCATCTTTTATTGTAACAAATTCTAACTCAAAAAACACCTGTGTCATGAAATTTACTGTATCTTTTGACCAACCTTTATGTTGACATAGTTGTTCTCCATATTGTCTTAAAGAAAATGGTGATTTTTGGCTCAAGAATGAATAGTACCATTTAAAGTGATCCCTCGTTGGAACAGTGCTAAATAAATGATTATTCTCTTGATAAAATAGCGTATAGATTCGCGATGGGAACCCAACTTTAAATAGATCTCGTAATTCATCTGTTCCTTTTGGTAAATCAAGTAATACGATGTATTGCTCATCTAACTCGGTTACTTCTGATGCATGCATCATATGCTCTTTATAGTCTTCTAAAGAAAATTTATTCAATACCTCTTTAGAAAAATACAACATCGTGATTTTTTCTTTCGGAAGTTCTGCTAAATTTGCTTCTACGTTACGCATACTACGCCAATCAAATAATTGCCATGCCTCTACAGCAATATCTTGCACCATTAATTGCGGCTTCTTAAAATTATTCCATTCATTAATAGACGCTTCCCCAATTACAGAGACTTTTGCAACTGGAGAAATTTCTTTCGCGTACGCACCAAAACCGAATCCAATTGTATCCAATGTTGCTTGTCCATCACGAAGAGACATCTTTAAATGAGAACCATCTGATCCGATTGCACGAATACTTTCTAACTCCGCATCTTTCACTGCAATACGTGGCTTTGGATTTCCAACACCAAATGGCGCTAACTTTTGCATATCTTCAATTGCTGCAAGTGTTACGTCCTCCACTTTGCAAAAAGCATCGACAGCTGTAATTGGAATAAAATCTTCTTCTGTTAAAATTGTATCTGCTTGTTCATTTAAACGGCGGCGTAATTCATCTACATCATTCATATGTAGCGTCATTCCCGCTGCCATCGGATGTCCTCCGAAGTGCGGCAATAACTCTCTACAATCTGACAAGTTTGCAAACAAATCAAATCCTGCAATACTACGCGCTGAACCTTTTGCAGTTTCTTTTACAGGATCAATGCATAATACAATCGTTGGACGATAAAAACGTTCAACTAATTTAGAAGCGACAATTCCAATTACACCTGGATTCCATCCTTCTTTTGCAAGCACTAATACTTTATTGTCTTCAGGAGGGAAATTCGTTTCCACTTCAGCGATAGCTTCTTCTGTAATTTGCTTTACAATATCTTTTCGCAGTTTGTTCAGCTCATCAATTTCTTCAGCCAGCTCTTTCGCTTCTTCGGGATCCTCTGATAATAAAAGATGTACAGCCGGCGTAGCATCTTCTAAACGTCCAACTGCATTAATACGAGGTGCGATTGAGAAGCCAATGCTCTCTTCTGTAATTTCACTTTGCGAAACGTTAGCAACTTTAAATAGCGCCTTTAGTCCGATATTTTTCGTCATGCGCATATGTTTTAAACCGCGCTTCACTAGCAATCTATTCTCACCGTGAAGTGATACTAAATCGGCTACCGTACCAATTACTGCAATTTCTAATAAATGTTCTGGTACACGGCCCAGTAGTGCATGTGCAACTTTAAACGCAACACCAACGCCCGCTAAATAGTGAAACGGATACACACCGCCATCTAATTTCGGGTGAATAATCGCAAGTGCTTCTGGCAATTGTGGTGGTGGCTCATGGTGATCTGTAATAATTAGATCTATCCCAAGTTCCTTCGCTACCTTCGCTTCATGTACAGCTGCGATACCAGTATCGACAGTAATAATGAGTGAAAATCCTGCGCTATGCGCCCAACGAAATGCTTCTTCATTCGGTCCATAACCTTCTGTAAAACGGTTTGGGATATAAAATTCTACGTCTGCACCTAATTCTTGTAAGGCAATATATAAAACAGTTGTACTACTTACTCCGTCCGCATCGTAGTCACCAAATATTAATATTTGCTCTCCATTTTGAATCGCCTTATTTACACGTTCTACCGTTCTATCCATTCCTTCTAATAAAAATGGATCATGAAATTCTTGATTTTCTGTATTTAAAAAATCTAAAATCTTATCTTCTGTATCTAGTCCTCTACCGAGGAATAACGAAACGACAAGTGGTGATAATTGTAATTTACTTGCTAATTCACTCACTCGCTCGCTATTATATTCTTTTTCTTTCCAACGCGTCTTCGGTTGTAACACGAAATCACCCCTTAACCTGTTCATTATACAAGACAGATTAAGGGGTGACAATATAATGCAAACTACGATGTAATATCTGTATACTAAAATGTTACTAATGTTTAATTTGGAGAATACGGATTTATATGTACAAATACATTTTGTACGTTATCTTGCAGCATAAGCGTTTCTTTCACATGCTTTCCAATGCGATGCCCTTCTTCTACAGTAATATATGGATCTACAGAAACTTTAATATCTACAATAACGTAATGACCATGCTCCCTCGCATATAACGAACCGATTTTTTTCACACCATCTATTTGAAGTACTGCTTCTCTAAGCGGAACAACATCTTCCTCATGAAGAACATGATCAAGCGTTGCATGAATTGCTTCTGCCCCAATACTCCATGCCATTTTTGCAACAAGAAGTGAAACAAATAATCCTGCAATTGGATCGGCATATACAAGCCAATCTAACCCGAACTTACCACCAATAATCGCTGCACAAATACCGATTAAAGCTGCAATTGAAGAAAACACATCTGAACGGTGCTCATATGCATTTGCAATAATTGCATCACTATTTACCCTTTTCCCTAATCGGAATTTATATTGAAACATTCCCTCTTTCACGATAATTGAAAGAACGACAGCAAAAATTGTAATCCCTTTCGGTGGTTCTAGTTCCTGCGAAAAAGCTTTTATGGACGAAATCGCTATCTCGATTCCCACAATAAATAATAATACTGCAACAATAATCGCTGAAATCGATTCCGCTTTACCATGACCATACGGATGATCTTCATCGGGCGGCTGCTTTGCTGCTCGTAACCCAAACAGTACAGCTAGCGAACCAATTACATCTGATGCAGAATGCACCGCATCTGCTAATAGCGCTTTACTGTTCCCAATATAACCAATTACCGCCTTTATAATCGCTAATATAATATTACCAACGATCCCGACAATAGCACCAAACTCGGCCTGTTTAAAACGTTCATCTTTTTCCATCATTAAAATCCCTTCTTTTCTTAACCTATCTTTTTATCCCACTTTAATGGGCAGTAAGACCCCTACCTCAAAATTCAGTGAAAGCAAAAAATTTAGGTGGGGGATCAACTGCCCATAAAAGTCCGATTGGTGAAGGCTAATAATCAGTGGGGGGATGAAGAAAACCCCCACTGATTAAAGTTTCACTTTATTGTAACAAAAACAGCGATAACATCACCACTTTCTTCCATTTCATCATTTCAAAGTAACTATCTTATTGTATCCACAAACGAAAAAAGAGATGCCTCATAAAGAGACATCATCTTTTCTATACTTGCGGTTCAGATTCTACTTTCTCAACCTTTTTCTTGTTTTTGCCCTTTTTCAAACGACGGTTTTCAAGCATTAACCAAATTTGAGAAGCAACGAAAACAGAAGAATACGTACCTACAACTAATCCAACTAGTAACGCAAACGAGAAGTTACGTAGTGACTCACTACCGAAGATAAGCAGTGCAATTACTGGGAATAACACTGTTAATACGGTGTTAATCGAACGACCAAGCGTTTGGCGAATACTTGCATTTACGATTTCTTCTAAGTCTTTTATATCGCGAACTCGTTTTTTCTGTTTGTATAATTCACGGTTTCTATCAAATGTAACGATTGAATCATTAATAGAATAACCGATGATTGTTAACACTGCAGCGATAAACGTTAAGTCTACCTCTAATTGGAAAATACTAAATATAACAATCATAACGAACGCATCATGTAATAATGCAAGTACTGCAGATAATGCGTACGTAAATCGGAATCGAATACTTACGTATAAAATGATAACCGCAGAAGCGATTAATACTGCGATAAATGCATTTCGTGCAATTTCTTTCCCGATTGTTGGTGAAACTGTACTTACGTTTGGATCTGTACCATATTTATCGTGGAAGAATGTTTTTGTTTTTGCAATTTCATCTTTTGATAGAACACCTAATGTACGAACTGCGAATCCTTTATTGTCATCTCCAGTCGGTACAATATTTTCTTCCTTCACATCAATGTTCAACTCTTTAAAATCTTTATGAACATCAGACACAGTAACTGCTTGTTTTGATTGCAAGTCGATACGTGTACCACTCGCAAAGTCAATACCAAGATTCAATTTGAAAATTGGCAAGATAATTGCACCTGCAATTACAACTACAATCGAGAAGATAAGGAATTTATGACCGACATTTACGAAATTAATACGATCAAATTTCGTTGGTGGATGTACTACACCTTTTGTTAATGGAATAATATCCTTTTGCTTCACACCAAAGTATCCTGGTTTTTTATCGAAGTAACGGCTCTTTACTAGTAAACTTAGTAAGAAACGAGTACCGAATACGTTCGTAATAAAACCGACTAAAATACTTACGATTAAACTTGTTGCGAACCCTTTTACAGAGCTATTACCATAAACGAATAATACACCAGCTGCTGCAAGTGTTGTAATGTTCGCATCTAAAATGGTTGCTAATGAACGATGGTTACCAGCACGGAATGCCGACATCATTGACTTACCAATTTTCAGCTCTTCTTTCAGTCTCTCGTACGTAATAATATTCGCATCAACCGCGATACCTACCCCGAGCACTAACGCCGCAATACCTGGCAACGTAAGAACTGCATGCATCCAGTTAAAGACAAGTAATGTAACGAAAATGTATAAACCTAACATAATAACCGCTACAAGTCCTGGTAAACGGTAGAATACAAGCATAAATAAGAAAATAAGAGCGATACCAATCGCACTAGCGAAAATTGTTTGCTCTAACGCTTGTTGACCAAACTTCGCTCCAACAGATGTTGAATACATTTCTTTTAAATCAACAGGAAGTGCACCTGCATTTAATAAAGATGAAAGTTGTTTCGCGCTTTCAACTGTAAAGTTTCCACCTACGATAGATACTTCAGCTTGGTTAAACACTTGGTTTACTGTTGCTGCTGATAAGAACTTCGGATTCGGTTTTGCAGATTCTGCTTTGTACGAATCTTTTCCTTCTTCAAAATCAAGCCAAATTACCATTAAATTCGTTGGTGGTGGCATTTTTGAAATTTTCTCAGTTACTTCACGGAATTTTTCAGCGCTTTTTAGTGTAAGACCTACACTCGCACGGCCTTGCTCATCAAATGTTTGCTTCGCTCCGCCACCTTTTAAATCCGTTCCATCCATAAGAAGATTGTCATCTACATCACGGAATGTTAATTTCGCTTGTGTTGATAACATTTCACGTGCTTTTTGCTGATCTTGTACACCAGCAAGCTGTACACGAATTCGATCTTGCCCTTCGATTTGAATGTTCGGCTCACTTACACCGAGAACATTGACACGATTCTCAAGAGCACCTACTGTACTTACAAGTACGTCTCGATCGATTTTGTCACCTTTTTTGGCTGGTTTTACTTCATACAGAATTTCAAAACCACCGCGAAGGTCTAGTCCTAGACTAATTCCTTTTGCTATGTCTTTTCCTGCCGCACCAATTACTCCACCGATTAATAAAACGATGAGGAAAAAGGCGGCAATTCTCGTACCACGCTTTGCCATATGTACCCTCTTTCCGCTACTAACACTTCAAATAAATCTTTTACGATTCACCTTCACACGTGTGCATACGTCTAGTTAGTAGACTTCCTTTCTATAATTTTGCTAGTTCCTCACCAGCTGTGTCAGTAAGTTTTTCACATTACCTACACTTTCATTATTTGTTTTCTCTCTTCACTACCTCCTTTATATATGATCTTAGACATAATTATTTTCTCATTATCAATACCTATCATTATACTGCAAAAGGAAGAACAAACCAATTGCAGTCGGTTATTTATTTTCATATTCATCAAATGACCAAAGCGGGGCTTGATATGCTTCAACAGTTAAATACGTCATATATTCATTAGCTGTTACTGTTAATACGTCATTAACTAATTCATACAATCTAACGTCACCGTCTATCTTCTTCCACTTTTTCACTTTAAGAAACTTCCAAATGTCATCATCTGTTACTCGGTCGTAGCCGAACATTTGGAACTCTTCTACTTTACTTTCTAAAACGACTTGTAACTGTCCGCGGTATGATTCTACCAAAGCCTCTCTATCTAACATATATAACATCTCCTTCTTATTTCAGCACGAAAAGTCGCTTTTAATCCCGCTCTAATGGACAGCAATAACTACTTTCAAGAGTACTCTCTTAAATGCTTGTCATTCTTGTCTCGTACGTGCATATAAATTATTGTAAATCATTCCACTGATTTTGAGAAGGTAGGAGAAGACCATGACGAGACAAAGCTTTTTAAAAGGCGCATTTATTTTAATGATAGCCGGCTTTATTACCAAAATTCTAGGATTTATTAATCGTATTGTAATGGCACGTATTTTAGGAGAAGAAGGCGTTGGCCTTTATATGATGGCCGTCCCTACATTTATTCTAGCAATTACATTAACACAAATCGGTCTTCCTGTCGCAATCGCAAAATTTGTAGCAGAAGCAGAAGCTGTGAATGATAAACAAAAAGTTAAAAAAATATTAACAGTATCATTAGCTGTTACATCTGTTATTAGTATCATTTTAACAATTGGAATTATGCTCCTCACACCTATTTTAGCAAAAACATTATTAACTGATGAACGAACGTACTATCCATTAATGGCCATTTTGCCTGTCGTTCCTGTTATTGCTGTTTCTTCTGTTTTACGTGGCTATTTCCAAGGGAAACAAAATATGAAACCTAGCGCTTACGCCCAAGTGATAGAACAAATTGTCCGCATTACAATTATCGCTATATGTATTCAATTATTTTTACCTTACGGCGTAGAATATGCTGCAGCTGGTGCTATGTTATCAGCCGTTCTCGGTGAAGTGGCATCGTTATTATTTTTACTCACTTTATTCCAGCGTGAAAAACATTTATCTATACGCTCTGGATTTTTCACTACCGTAAAGGAAAGCAAGGGGACATTTTATTCTCTTATGGATATTGCACTTCCAACTACAGGAAGTCGTTTAATCGGTTCCGTTTCCTATTTTTTTGAACCTATCGTCGTTATGCAAAGCTTAGCGATTGCCGGCGTTGCTGCCTCTGTCGCAACTCAGCAATACGGTATATTAAACGGGTATGCATTCCCGCTTCTTTCACTACCAGCCTTTATTACATACGCTCTTTCGACAGCACTCGTTCCATCTATTAGCGAGGCAATGGCAAAAAGACAACATAAATTAGTAGAACACCGCTTACAACAAGCTCTTCGAATCTCACTCATTACTGGCGGGTGGTCAGTCGTTATATTATACGTATTTGCTTCTCCTGTTTTAAATCTTATGTATGGATCGGATAGTGCAACAGCGTTCATCCAGCTTCTTGCACCTTGCTTTTTATTTCATTATTTTCAAAGTCCACTTACCTCTGTCTTACAAGCTTTAAACTTAGCACGTGCGGCCATGATGAATACGTTTATTGGTGCAATCGTGAAATTAATTGTTATTTTCGTGCTAGCCTCAAGGCCAGAGTTTCAAATGATGGGGGTTGCCCTTGCAATTGCAGCAAATATCGTAACAGTAACATTTCTTCATTATGCTACTGTTTTAAAGAAAATTACATTTACCATTTACGCAAAAGACTATATTTTTGGCGGACTTGCCATCGGTATCGCAGGCTCCTTCGGTTTTTACCTTCATAAGTATATAGTTTTCTCTCATTCACTTGGCGTACAAACATTATGGGAAATCACTTTAACAACACTCGTTTATATTGTGCTCCTCTTCATTTTCAAGCTCATTCGAAAAGAAGAGTTAAGTCGTCTCCCTATCATTCGAAAACTTTCATTTTTGAAGTAAATAGGCTTACTATTCCATATAGTAAGCCTCTAGTTTTCTTTCAAATCAACAAAAAATTTCCCATTTTGAAAACTACAGTATAAAATTTGTGTTACATCGTTATAGCCTAAGTTTTTTAATTTTTCAACAAGCCACTCGTCTGTATGTTCAATCATTTGTAAATGATTCGATTGAATTTCGCCATCGATAATAAGAGGGAGAGTAAACTGCAATGCATCCTGCCCGCCTTTTTGTTTTTGAAAGACAGATAACTTCCCAGATGGTTCTAAAATAGCGTATTCTACATCCCGGATGTCTCCAACTCCTTGTTCCCTTAATTGCATCATTAAATCATCTATATTATAACGTTGCTTTCTCATCTTCTTTTCATCAATCTTTCCTGCATTTACAAGAATGGCTGGCTCACCTTCTATTAAATGCCGAAAGCGTTGATACTTTAACGAAATAACTGACAAAATAATTTGTATACACATAAGAAAAGTCATCGGAACTAATTGGTGCCAAAGTGATTTATCGGTATTTTCAATTGCGACTACTGCCATTTCACCAAGCATAATGAATACGACTAAATCTAATACACTTAGCTCTCCAATTTCACGTTTACCCATAAGACGAAAAATAATTAAGATGATGATATACAAAAGCATCGTCCGGCCAATGATTGATACCCATTCCATTTTTACATCTCCTTTTTACGTATAGACTCCCCTATAAAAAAGAAAATAGTCTAACTTAGGCAAAAGGAAAATATGCTTGTATTAAAAAGGGGGAATGTATAAATGGATGGAACGAAAAAATTATCAACTGCAATCGGCTTCGGTATCGTTATCCTATTAATTCTCGCAACAGTTACTAGCATGATTATGGCTCTTTTATTAAAATTTACAGATATGAATGAAGGAACATTAGCTGTTACTATTTTTATACTAGCACTTTTATCTATGCTTATATCCGGGTTTACTGCCGGCAAAAAAGCACAAGGGAAAGGTTGGCTAGTAGGCTTCACAACAGGACTTACATTCACTATACTTGTTTTTCTAGTTAACTATTTAGGCTTCTCTCAAACTTTATCGAACTCGCAGTTACTTTACCAATTAGCATTAATGGGCGCGAGTACACTTGGTGGCATTTTCGGTGTAAATATGTCCAAACAAAATAACTAAAAAAAAAAGCCCTGCACATTTCATGCAGGGCCTTCCTCATTAGTTTTTCACAACTTCACGAATCGCATTACGATCGAAAGTTAAGTGTGAACCACCAGATTTAATAACGATTTTTGTCTCATCTACTGATTCAATTGTACCGTGTAAGCCACCGATTGTTACGATAGCATCACCTTTTTTTAACTCACTTTGCATTTGAGCAACTGCTTTTTGACGTTTTTGTTGCGGGCGAATTAATAAGAAATAGAAAATCGCAAACATCGCAACGATCATAACGATATTCATCATACCTGGATTCATCTTTTGTTCCTCCTTTTAAATTATGTATTAGAAGTTTTTAGCATTCGGTTTATTAAAGCCATACTGTTCAAAGAATTCTTCGCGGAAATCGCCAAGACGGTCTTCACGAATAGCTTGTCTCACCTGCTCCATTAAGTTTAACAGAAAATGAAGGTTGTGATAAGACGTTAAACGAATTCCGAACGTTTCATCACATTTCATTAAGTGACGAATGTACGCACGAGAGTAATTTTTACATGTATAGCAATCACAGTTTGGATCAAGCGGACCGAAATCTCTTGCGAATTTCGCATTTTTGACAACTAGACGGCCTTCACTTGTCATACATGTACCATTTCGAGCGATACGAGTTGGAAGTACGCAGTCAAACATATCAATACCACGAATTGCACCATCGATTAACGAGTCAGGAGAACCTACTCCCATTAAGTAACGTGGCTTATTATCTGGAAGAAGTGGTGTTGTAAACTCAAGTACACGGTTCATAATATCTTTCGGCTCACCTACAGATAAACCACCTACCGCGTAACCAGGGAAGTCCATTGAAACAAGGTCTTTTGCACTTTGGCGACGAAGCTCTTCGAACTCCCCACCCTGTACAATACCGAATAAACCTTGATCTTGTGGACGTTCATGTGCTTTTAAGCAACGCTCTGCCCAGCGGCTTGTACGCTCTACAGATTTCTTCATATATTCAAAAGTAGCTGGGAATGGTGGACACTCATCAAATGCCATCATAATATCTGAACCTAATGCATTTTGAATTTCCATCGCTTTTTCTGGTGATAAGAATAATTTATCTCCATTTAAGTGGTTACGGAAATGAACGCCTTCCTCTTCAATGCGACGGAAGTCACTTAAACTGAATACTTGGAAACCACCAGAGTCCGTTAAGATTGCACGATCCCAGTTCATAAATTTATGCAAACCGCCTGCTTCACGAATGATTTCGTGACCTGGACGTAGCCATAAATGATACGTATTACTTAAAATAATGCCAGAATCCATTGCTTTTAATTCTTCTGGTGACATTGTCTTAACTGTTGCAAGCGTACCAACTGGCATAAATGTTGGTGTATCAAATGAACCGTGTGGCGTATGTACACGTCCTAAACGGGCACCTGTTTGTTTACAAGTTTTAATAAATTCATAACGAATTGCTGTCATAATTTACTCCTTTTATTTGTTTCCCATTTTAGCGTGAGAGGCAACGAACATTGCATCACCAAAGCTAAAGAAACGATATTTTTCTTTTACTGCTTCATTATAAGCATGAAGTACATTATCTCTGTTTGCAAATGCACTTACAAGCATAATTAATGTTGATTTCGGTAAATGGAAGTTTGTAATTAAACCATCAATTGCTTTAAATTCGTAACCTGGGTACATAAAAATGTCTGTCCAGCCAGAAGCAGCACAAAGCTTGCCGTCATGATCTGTCGCAATTGTTTCTAACGTACGAGTTGAAGTCGTACCTACCGTAATAATACGTCCACCATTCTCTCTTACACGGTTTAATAATGCCGCCGTCTCTTCAGACATATGGTAATATTCTGCGTGCATATGGTGCTCTTCAATCGTATCAGCAGAAACTGGTCTAAATGTTCCAAGCCCTACGTGAAGTGTAATAAATGCTAACTCAACGCCTTTTTGTTTTAACTTTTCCAGTAACTCTTCTGTAAAATGAAGTCCTGCAGTCGGCGCTGCTGCTGAACCGATTTCTTTCGCATATACTGTTTGATAGCGATCGCGATCTTCTAGCGTCTCTTTAATATATGGAGGAAGTGGCATTTCTCCAAGTTCATCTAAAATTTCATAGAAGATGCCGTCATATGAAAATTCAAGCTGACGTCCACCTTGATCTGCAGTTCCTGTGCAAGTTGCTTTTAATTTTCCTTCGCCAAAAGAGATAACAGTTCCTTCTTTTACACGTTTCGCTGGCTTAACAAGCGTCTCCCACTTATCGCCTTCTTCTTGTTTTAAAAGAAGTACTTCAATGTGTGCGCCTGTATCTTCTTTCACACCATGCAGACGAGCAGGCATTACTTTCGTTTCATTTAAAACTAAGCAATCCCCCTCATGTAAGTAAGAAAGAATGTCTGTAAAATGTTTATGCTCAATATCGCCTGTTTCACGGTCTAACACCATTAATCTTGATGTTTCACGCTCTTCTAATGGGACTTGTGCAATAAGTTCTTCTGGTAAATGAAAATCAAACAGATTAATATCCATAACTATATCCACCTATTTCTTATTTGAATCGATTTATTATATACATAATAAAAGATAATACAATACTTAACACAATACATGTAATGATAGGAAAATAAAAGGTAACGTTTCCCTTTTTCACAAAAATATCGCCTGGAAGTCTTCCAATGAACTTCCAAGCTAAGCCAACAACGATAAGTAAGATCCCTGCTGTAATAAGCAATTTTGGCATCTCCGTCATACTTTTGGCATCTCCATTCCGAAATGCTCATATGCAAGTGGCGTTACAATTCGACCCCTTGGCGTTCGTTGTAAAAAGCCAATTTGTAATAAATACGGCTCATACACATCTTCAATCGTATGAGATTCTTCTCCAATCGTTGCCGAAACCGTTTCTAATCCAACTGGACCACCACGGAACTTCTCAATAATACCAAGCAATAATTTATGGTCAATATGATCTAGACCTAATTTATCTACTTGCAGTAGTTCTAACGCCATTTGTGTAATTTCCATCATAACCGTTCCGTTACCACGAACTTGTGCGAAATCTCGTACACGTCGTAATAAACGATTCGCAATACGAGGTGTACCACGAGCACGTCTTGCAATTTCTAGTGCGGCTAACGAGTCAATTTCAACTTCGAATACTTCTGCTGTACGTTCAACAATCGCAGAAAGCTGATCTACTGTATAATACTCTAATCTTGAAAGCACACCGAAACGGTCACGAAGCGGCGCTGATAACGCTCCCGCACGCGTCGTTGCTCCAACTAATGTAAATGGCGGTAAATCTAAACGTACAGACCTTGCTGACGGTCCTTTTCCAATGACAATATCAAGGCAAAAATCTTCCATCGCAGGATATAGTACTTCTTCAATTGATCTATGCAAACGATGAATTTCATCAATAAATAATACATCCCCTGGTTGAAGCGATGTTAATACAGCTGCTAAATCTCCTGGCCTTTCGATTGCTGGACCTGAAGTTGTTCTAACATTTACGCCCATTTCATTGGCAATAATATTTGCAAGCGTCGTTTTACCAAGTCCTGGTGGTCCATATAAAAGCACGTGATCTAACGTTTCTTCACGCATTTTCGCCGCTTCAATAAACACTTCTAAATTATGTTTCGCTTTATCTTGGCCAATATACTGACGGAGCGTCTGTGGCCGTAATGAATATTCTAAATCCGCATCTTCATATGCAGATTCCCCTGAAAGGAGACGTTCGTCCATTATACTCACCTCTTACCATTTAGTAAAAGACTAAGTGCCTTTTTAATATACTGATCCGTCGTTAATGATTCTTTTAATAACTCTGGTACAACGCGAGAAACTTCTCGTTCCGCGTATCCAAGTGCGCGCAGAGCTTCCAGCGCCTCATCAAGCTCAGCTGACGAACCTTTCTTCTCATCAAAACGTTCTTCGTCTGAGAATAAATCAACAAATGCATCTGGTACAACGTCTGCTAGTTTTCCTTTTAAATCTAAAATCATTTGGCGCGCTGTTTTCTTTCCTACGCCCGGGAACTTCACTAAAAACTTCTCGTCCTCATGTTCAATCGCTTGAACGACCTGTCCTGTTTGACCAGAAGCTAATATTGCAAGAGCGCCTTTTGGTCCAATACCAGACACACCTAACAACTTTGTAAATAATAAACGCTCTTCACGTGTTTTAAACCCGTAAAGCGCCATAATATCTTCTCTCACATAATGATATGTATAGACACGGATTTCTTGCTTACTTCTTTGAAATACATACGGATTCGGTGTGAAAATTTGATAACCAATTCCATTATGATCAATTACGACATATTCCGGTCCTACATACTCCACGTAACCTGTAACATATTCAAACAAAATACAATCTCTCCCTCTTAAATCATGTATTCCATTTTAACATATTTAATGATAGAAAAGCGAGACTGCCCCAACAAATGTTCTCTATTTGAAACTTCTGTTATTTTCATTGACAGAAAGGTTAAAGCACATTAATATACAGAAGTCGATAATGATTATCAATACTAATTAAAGGGGTTACATCAGGATGAAACAGAAGCTATTTATTTTATTTACTATTATGCTAGTTGTTCTTTCTATCGTTGGCTGTTCTTCTCAAAAAGAAGAATCAAAAGCAAAAGAACAACCGAAAACAAAAGTTGTAAAACACGCTAAAGGGGAAGCTACAATTCCAGTAAATCCAAAGAGAATTGTTGATTTATCTGGTTCAACAGAAGAATTATTACTTCTTGGACACAAACCTGTTGGTACAGCAAATACATATAAAGATAAAATCCAAAAGCATTTGACAGAAAAGCTAGACGGAGTAAAAGCAGTAGGTTGGTATTGGGCACCTAAAGTTGATTTAGAAGCTGTTACTGCTTTAAAACCAGACTTAATTATTTTGAACAATCGTCAATTAAAAATTTATGATCAACTAGAAAAAGTAGCACCGACAATTGTTCTAGAAACAAACTTAGAAGACTGGCGCGGTAAGTTTAAAGAAGTAGGTAAACTATTTGACGAAGAAAAGAAAGCCGACAAATGGATTGCAGACTACGATAAAAAAGCCGACTCTTTATCTAAAAAGATTAAGGAGAAAACAAAAGATGAGAGCTTTATGTTCATCGCAGTTACACCACAAAACTTCCGTGTATACGGTAGCTTCGGGTACGGTGACATCATCTTTAACGACTTAAAACTCCCAGCAACAAAAGGTACAGATTTAAAACAAACGATGGCGCAAGTATCGCTAGAAGGTCTTGTTGCATTCCAACCTGACCAAATGTTCGTTGTAAACTTTGGCGGCGAAGCTGATAAAGTTTACGAAGACTACAAAAACAGTGCCGTTTGGAAAGACAATAAAGCTGTGAAAAACAATCATGTATATGAAGTATCAAACGAAATCTTCAATACAAAAGCTTTCAATCCAATCGGAAAAGATATGCTAATCGATGAAATCGCAAAACAAATTTTAGATAAAAATAAATAAGAAAAAAAGCAGCTCACCATGAGCTGCTTTTTTTCTTATTTTGCACTGCATATTGTTTCATTTTTTCAATCGTCTTCACAAAACCTTCTTTTGATTTAATACGAATACCACGTTTCAATTTCGCACGCTCATAACTCTCAAGCTTTTTCATATCAATTTGAAAGAAGGAATGAATCGCATTATCGTTTTTCGGTACACCTTTGAAAATTTGTAATATCCCTTCCTCTGACACTCCAAAATAACCGCTCGTTTTTAATAACGGAGAAATATCGTCAACTTTCTTTTGTAATACGATTTGTACATCATCACGATCAACGAGCTGCCATTCTTTATACTGCTGTAAAAACTTTTCTAAGTCTGCTACTTTTTCTGTAAAGATTTCCTCACTTACTTCTCCATCAACATACATTCGCTCTAATAAAATTGTAACTTGAGGGTCTTTCTCTGTTACTTCTGGTACTGGCCCTTCCGCCTTCGCATTCGTTCCATAAACGAAACAAAACATCATAACGAAAGCTTGCATCGCAATCAGTATCCATTTCATTTCCGTTCACCTCTTTTAGGCAAGATCATACTTTCATTAGTAGTTTTTCCGGAAATGGGGGTTTTATCCATATAAATGACCGTATTACATTTCTCTCCAAAATAAAAAAATGCAGATAAAGTTTTCTCCTTATCTGCATTAGCATTTGTTTTATATAAAATGAAAGACGCCTGCAAAGCAGGCGTCTTGATGCGTTTACGGCGAGAGACCAGGCGACCACATTCGCGTGTTTAGCACTTAAGCATATCTCTCGTCTTACGTAAATTAGCTCATCGCTTTGCTAATATAACATTAATAAAACTAAAAAACAAGCTAATTTAAATTATCTTTTTTTTGCATTTATTCTATATATATTTTCTATTCATTTTCAATGGGTTTATATGGAACTAGGACCCATTAAATGTAATAATTGATTAATCAAATTTTAAAATAGAAATGGAGAAAGTTATTATGAACAAACTGCTAACATTAACCTCACTTATTGTATCTCTGTTCATCTTATCAAGTTGCTCAAATGATTCAATAGAAGATGATATTTATGAAACCGATTCATATCTTAATACCGATTCTATTAATGATGAAGAAAACGAGGATGATGATTCCGCTAATAACACCTATTCTGAATATGATACCGATACTTCCAGCGAAAATAATAATTCAGAACACAATACTAATAGCTCTAAATCTTCCTCAAGTAACGGTTGCCCAGAATTTTTAAATAGCGATGAATGTAAAGAGTATAACCAATGGGATTCCTATTATAAAAGCAATCCCGATAAAATAAAAGAAGATGGTGAAAAAATGCTTGAAGAAGCACTCTATAGATAAATCATATAGAGCTCAAATCCATACATTAAGCAATAAAGAGGAAGGGCAACCCCTTCCTCTTTTATTTTACTATCGCATAGTACCTGTTAAACCGTAACGAATGTCTCGGAACATATTTACTATGTCACGATTAAAATCGTTTGTAACTGTACCGTTACGCAAGCGTGTACTCATTGCATCGACACGAGTAAACATGTCATTTCTTACAGAAACATATACGTTTCTGTTTCCAACTTCATTTGCAACAGCTTGACGAATTTCGTTCGCCATCGCCGTTTCATTTGTCACCGTGTTACGTGGTTTTACTGCAATCGCTACATCGTTTCCATATACAACTGTAGACACGCGGTCTACGTTATTCATACGTTTCACACGATTCGTAATTCTTTCTGCAGTTTTACCATCATTGTTAATGTATGAATTGTTCATTGTAATATTACGTGTTGGATGCGGATTAGCAATTTGACCGTTGTAATTTACATCACGGTAATAGTTGTATCCTGTATCGTTACGACCATTTCTATATGTCACATAGTCTGTATAACGATCGTTACGCGCCACATTATCACGATACTGGTGTGTATCATTATAAGATGTACGCTCGTAATTGTAGTTACGTCCATCCATTGCATTGTTATCTTTTGGTGTACCACATGCAGCTAATGCACTAGTAACTAACAAAGAAGCAGCAATCACTTTTACTTTCGTATTCAATACAAAAACCCCCTCTGTTAGAATGAGCTTCTCTTCTGAAAAGCTCCCTCTTATGATGAGTAACAGAGAAGGTTTTTACACTGTTAATATTTCACTGGGGATTTTCTAACATTTGGTGTAAATCTTTCGTTTCCGGAATGAATCTACATACAAAAAAGGTGGGAATAATCCCACCTTTTTTAAACTTCTTCATCCTCTTCTTCTGAAACTGGCTCCCCAAATACATTTGGCGGATCTGGTTGATAATACATCGTTCCTGGCTGTGGTGCATATGCTGATTGAGTTGGTTGATAATATAAAGGATTCGCGTATTGTGGCCCTCCAGGTTGCGGACTATATAGCCTACTCTCTCCTCCGCATCCACAATCTTCCTCTCCTTGCACGAGCGGCGGCATATTATTATCTATCGGCATCATATTTGGATTTGGCATAGACGTATATTGCGGTCCAAACGGTGCTCCTTGCTGATATGGCATTTGATATGGATTTTGTTGTTGATAATACGGATTCGGCGGCATCATAGGCTGTTGGTACGGCATTTGATATGGCATCATATTCGGCGGTTGATTGTTATCCATGATTGGCATCATATTTGGCATTTGATTGTTATCGATAATTGGCATCATGTTTGGTAGCTGATTATTATCCATAATTGGCATCATGTTTGGCGGCTGATTGTTATCCATGATTGGCATCATGTTTGGTGGCTGATTATTATCCATAATTGGCATCATGTTTGGTGGCTGATTATTATCCATAATTGGCATCATGTTTGGTGGCTGATTGTTATCCATGATTGGCATGATGTTTGGTGGCTGATTATTATCCATGATTGGCATGATGTTTGGTGGCTGATTATTATCCATAATTGGCATGATGTTTGGTGGCTGATTATTATCCATGATTGGCATGATGTTTGGCACTTGAATATTTGGTGGTTTTACTTGCGGAATAACTACATTTTCTTTCGATACATTTGGTGACACTATATTTCCTACATTTTCTTTCTTTACTTGTGGTGATACTATGTTTCCTACATTTTCTTTCTTCACTTGCGGCGACACTATGTTCCCTACATTTTCTTTCTTTACTTGCGGTGACACTATGTTTCCTACATTTTCTTTCTTTACTTGCGGTGACACTATGTTTCCTACATTTTCTTTCTTTACTTGCGGTGACACTATGTTTCCTACATTTTCTTTCTTTACTTGCGGTGATATTATATTATCTTTTTTCGTTTGCGGAGAAATAATGTTATTAGGTTTCATTTTAGTAATTTGAGGAGCAATTAACTCGCTTCCTTTTTTAATTACATCTGAAATTTTATATTCTTTTTTCGTTTTTATTGGTGGTTGCGGCGGCTGTGGTAACACATTTACCGAAAACTTCGTATTTTCTTTTTCCGCTGGTTTTTGTTTTTCTATAACAGGTGGTTTTTGAATCACTGACGGTTTTTCAACTGGTTTTTCTTTTTGAATTGGCTGTTCTTTTTGCACCTCTTTTTGCGGTTTCACCTGTACTTCCTTTTGTGGCTTCACTTGTATTTCCTTCTGTGGTTTTACCTGTACTTCTTTTTGTGATTTCACTTGCATTTCCTTCTGTGGTTTTACTTGCACTTCTTTTTGTGTTTGTTGCATGGCAGGCTCTTGTGTAATTGGTGCTGATTGATACGTAACTTCTTCCTCGTCTTCTATTCCAAGCGGCGTTGGCGTTGCTGCAAATTCTTTTTGTTGCACTTCTTTTACATATTGTTTTGGAGGTGCTGAACCTGCTCCAGCATGCTGTTTTACGTGTACACTGTTTGATGGTACTTTAATTTTCATACCTGGCATAATTAAATCTGGATTGCTAAGTTGTGTATTTGTTTTTTTCAACGTATCAAAATCCACTCCGTACTTTTTCGCAATTTTCCAAAGGGTATCCCCTTTTTGCACGATATGAATTTTCAAATTTTCCCCCTCCTGTATAACTTATCTATAAGTAACAAATCTCATGAAGTAACCCTTTCTAAATAACGTTAACCTCTTTTCACTTGTATCACTTCTTCGATTTTCGATATCATTAGAAGCGGAATAAGTATAAGATAATCGCAATGATTTCTTCAAAACAATGTATGCCCATTTTGTTCTCGTTATGATTATATGTACGAAAAAAAGCAACGGGAATCCGCTGCTTTACACACGCTCTAACATACGATTTAATGCAAGAACTGCCTCTTCAGTCACTTGTTTATCTACGCTAATAACGTTAATTTCTTCTCCTTTTTCTATCGTTTCAAGTGCCCATAATAAGTGCGGCAGATCAATTCGGTTCATTGTTAAACATGGACACATAAAGGGGTTAAGTGAAACAATTTCTTTATCTGGATGTTGTTGAATAATTCGGTTCACTAAATTCATTTCTGTACCAATCGCCCATTTACTTCCGGATGGAGCCGCTTCAATCATATCAATAATGTATTTCGTTGAACCTGCATAATCCGAAGCAGCTACAACTTCGTAGCAACATTCCGGATGTACAATAATATTCATATCCGGATGATTTCTCCGTACATTCTCTATATTTTTCACTGTAAAGTTTTGATGAACTGAACAATGCCCTTTCCATAAAATCACTTGAATTTCTTCTATATCTCCATCGTACTCTAATGAATCAGTATGTGGATCCCATACTGCCATTTTATCTAACGGGATACCTAAATCGTACGCTGTATTTCTTCCTAAATGTTGATCCGGTAAAAAAACGAGACGCTCTTTTTGCGTAAAAGCCCATGATACCATTTGTTTTGCATTAGAAGAAGTTACTGTTGCTCCGCCATTACGACCACAAAACGCTTTAATTGCAGCCGTAGAGTTCACATACGTTAACGGAATCATCGTATCCCCAAATAATTTTGTGAGCTCTTTCCACGCTCTTTCTGTTTGTTCTATATCTGCCATATCTGCCATCGAACACCCTGCACGCATATCTGGCAAAATAACAATTTGATCATCTGTCGTTAACATATCTGCTGTTTCTGCCATAAAGTGTACACCACAAAATACAATATATTTTGCGTCTTTATTGCTCGCTGCAACTTGCGCAAGCTGAAGTGAATCTCCTGCCGCATCAGAAAATTGTACCACTTCATCTTTTTGGTAATGATGTCCTGGAATAAATAGCGTTTCCCCCATTTTTTCTTTAATTTCACGAACCCGCTTTTCCATGTTTTCTGTTGACATCGTGTAATAACGCTCTGGTAACATCGTTTCAATCGGTTGTACTTTTTCTAAAATACTCATATTTCTTTCTCCCCCTCTAAGCCACTTTCCTTACGCCTCAATATTGAAACTAATATCAAGTGCTTTCACTGAATGTGTTAACGCTCCAAGTGAAATATAATCTACCCCTGTTTTTCCGTATTTCGATAAATCTTCAATTGTAATGCCCCCTGAAGCTTCCGTCACGATAGCGCTTGGCACAATCTTTGAAAACTCCCGAATCTCATCTGGCGTACGGTTATCAAACATAATAATATCTGCACCAGCAGCTACAGCCTCTCTCACTTGCTCCTCTGTTTCCGTTTCAACTTCTACTTTCACCATATGTCCTAACTTTTCTTTCACTGATGTAACAGCTTTCGTAATAGAACCAGCAAAAGCAATATGATTATCTTTGATCATGACACCGTCATATAAGCCGAAACGGTGATTAAATCCGCCTCCGCACACGACTGCATACTTATCAAACATACGTAGCCCTGGCATCGTTTTTCGCGTATCACAAATACGTGTATGGCTGCTATCTAAGGCACGAACAGCCTCGTATGTCATTGTCGCTATCCCACTCATACGCTGGATAACGTTTAATATAACGCGCTCTGCCGTTAATAACGATGCGATTGGTCCTTGGACAGTTGCAATTATTTCGCCTTTTTCTACAAGATCTCCATCTTTTTTATGAAGCTCCACTTTAATTCTCTCATCAATTAATTTAAACCCTTCTTCAATGACTAAACGTCCCGCAAAGACTCCTGTATCCTTTGCAAGAAACGTTCCTTTTGAAAGTAAATTATCTGGAAAAATAAGCTGAGATGTTACATCTCTTTCTCCTATATCTTCTAGAAAAAATCGATTTAATGCTTCTTTAACCTTTATCGTATTCATAAAGCCCCTCTTCCCCTCATTACACAAGTTGTAGTTTTCTTTTCACTCGAACGATTTCTTTTTTTACGCTACTTCTATGTGGATAATCACTTCGATAATGGCCACCAATGCTTTCTTCTCTTTGCAAAGCTGATACGACGATAAGCTCACAAACTGTTAACATATTAATAAGCGTTATCTCTTCATTTGTAAGAACATCATGTTGTAATATCATATTTCGAACACCGTACTTACTAAGCCATCTCTTTGCATAAGATAAACTTTGCTCTGTTCGCACAATCCCAACATATTTCATCATGCATTCTTGTATTTCCTCTTTGGTCGGCAAATGATTCAGAACGATAAACTTCTTTTCCTTCTCAGCAAAGTTGTTCAATCTGTCTTTTGTCGCTTTCGTTAAAAGATGCTGTCCTATTCTTTTTCCAAACACAAGACCTTCTAATAATGAATTACTCGCTAATCTATTTGCTCCATGAACACCGTTACAAGCTACTTCACCAACCGCATATAAATGTGGAATGGACGTCTCTCCATCACAGTTTGTTTTCACGCCGCCCATATGGAAATGAGCACCCGGTACGACTGGAATGCGTTTTTTAGTAATATCAACACCATTCTTTTTACACAATGCTGATACAGTTGGAAAACGTTCTTCGAAATTTTGAATAGACTCGATATTCAAATACACTTTTTCACCCGCCAAAAGCTGTTCATGAATCGCTCTTGCCACTACATCACGCGGTGCGAGATCATGATCTGGATGTATATCCATCATAAAACGCTGCCCTTTTCCATTTATAAGGACAGCTCCTTCACCACGGACAGCTTCAGAAACGAGGCCACAGCATCGTCCGCCCGCGTATAACATCGTTGGATGGAATTGTACAAATTCTAAATCTGCAAGCTCCCCACCCGCGCGGTACACCATCGCAAGTCCATCACCCGTAATTGTTTTGTCATTAGAAGTAAAGGCATATAAACCACCAATCCCGCCTGAGGCTAACACCGTATAATCTGCATCATAACGCTTCAACTTCCCTTCACTATCTCGCGTTAAAACTCCAGCACATTTTTCGTTTTCTATAATAAAATCAAGCACCATTTCCTGTTCCACTACCGTAACGTACGGAACTACTTCTTGAATGAAATGCTCCAATAAATTCTTTCCTGTTGCATCGCCACCTGCATGTAAAATACGCCGCTTCCGATGTGCACCTTCTTTTCCAAGGTGAGGGCCCGTTTCATCTCCATCAAATTTCATTCCATTTTCAATGAGATGATTCATTTCTTTCGGCCCTTCTTCAACTAAATAACGAACCGCATCTTCATTGTTATAATGACATCCTGCTACTAACGTATCTTCAAAATGATCATTTGGATTGTCATATGTAGCTACGGCTGCGGCAATTCCACCTTGCGCTAAATATGTATTATTATTACGATTCGTTTCCTTTGTGATAATAATCACATTCTTTTCGTGACAAATCTCTTTTGCAACACGAAGTGCCGCAACGCCACTTCCAATAATTAAGACATCTGCACTTGGCATAATTGTTGCCTCCTACTTTACACTTTTCAACTGTCTTGACACCTATATTTACATAGTTTTAAAATAATGACAAGAGTTTTTTTATAATTCTTATTTTCACTACCATTTAAAAAAATAAAAGAAATGTAACTCTTACTAGAGAGAGGAACTTACATGATGATATATCTTGATTATGCAGCTACTACACCTATGAGCGCGGAAGCATTACAAACATATACGAAAGCAGCATCGCAATACTTCGGAAATGAACAAAGTTTACACGATATTGGAGGAACGGCCTCTTCTTTATTACAAGTTTGTAGAAAAACATTTGCCGAAATGATTGGCGGAAAGGAACAAGGGATATTCTTCACGAGCGGTGGGTCAGAATCGAACTATCTTGCGATTCAGTCCCTTCTCAATGCCCAAAATAAGAAGCATATTATTACGACACCTATGGAACATGCATCCATTCGAAGTTATTTTCAAACCTTACAATCAAAAGGGTATACAATTACTGAAATTCCTGTTGATAAAAATGGACTCATTCGTTTAATAGATTTAGAAGCAGCTATTACAGAAGATACTGTGCTAGCAAGTATACAGCACGGAAACTCTGAAATCGGAACCGTTCAAAATATCGCAGAGATTGGGGCACTTTTGAAAAAATATAACGTTTTATTTCATTCAGATTGTGTACAAACCTTTGGTAAACTTCCTATCCATGTTTTTGAGATGGGGATTGATAGTCTTTCTGTTTCAGCACATAAAATATACGGACCGAAGGGTGTTGGCGCTTGCTATATCAATCCGCAAGTTCGCTGGACACAAATATTCCCGGGAACCTCTCACGAAAAAGGGTTTCGCCCTGGCACAGTGAACGTTCCTGGCATCGCATCTTTTTTAACAGCTGCTGAGAATATATTAAAAAATCAACAGGAAGAAAGTTTACGTTTTAAAGAGTTACGATCCTACTTTTTAGAGCAAATACGAACACTTCCGCTAGAAATTGAAGTAGAAGGTCATTCTACTTCTTGTTTACCACATATTATTGGGGTTACAATAAAAGGAATAGAAGGTCAGTATACAATGCTAGAATGTAATCGCCATGGTATTGCCATTTCCACCGGAAGTGCTTGCCAAGTTGGTAAACAAGAACCTTCGAAAACAATGCTTGCAATTGGAAAAACGTATGAAGAGGCAAAACAATATGTCCGCTTCTCTTTCGGACAACAAACAACGAAAGATCAAATTGATACTACTATTCATGCACTACACACAATTGGAAATCAATTTTATAGAGGTGTTAAATCATAATGAAACAAAATGAACAAAAAAAGATTTTAGGTGAAGAAAGACGACAGCTTATCCTTCAGTGGCTTCTCGCTGCAAATGAACCGTTATCCGGAAATGAGCTATCGAAAAAGACAAACGTAAGTAGACAAGTTATCGTGCAAGATATTTCCTTGCTTAAAGCACGAAACGAACCGATCATTGCGACTGCTCAAGGCTATTTATATTTAAAACCACAAGAAAAACAACAAGCTTTCGAACGCGTAATTGTATGCCAACATAAGCCAGCAGAAGTACGTCAAGAACTTACAATGCTTGTTGACCACGGCGTTACAATTAAAGATGTAAAAGTTGAGCATCCTGTATACGGTGACTTAACAGCATCTATCATGGTAAGCAATCGCTTTGATGTAGAGCAATATTTACAAAAAATCGAAAACACAAATGCTTCCTATCTATCGCAATTAACAGACGGTATTCACTTACATACTATTGAGGCAGATTCAAAAGAAAAATTAGATGCTGCTTGCGAGGCTTTAGATAAAGCAGGATTTCTCGTTTATTAATGTAAAGCACAGAGTTTTTATAATTCTCTGTGCTTTTTTAATGCTATAATATTGTAATCAATTGTAAAGGAGATCAAATATGAGAATTGAACTCGTTCACTTTAGCATTGGCAAACCGAAACAAATGAAATATAGCGAAGATAAAGAAATGATAACAGGTATATGTAAAGATTCTACAGAAGAAGCTTTTCTCTCAAAAGATGGCTTCCTTGGTGATGATGTAGCTGATTTAAAACACCATGGTGGACCTGATCGCGCCGTTTGCGTGTATCCACACGAGCATTACGCACTATGGGAAGAAGAATTCCAAACAACACTCCCCGCTTCTGCATTTGGCGAAAACATTACCGTAACAAATATGTTAGAGCGTGATGTATGCATCGGAGATACATACAAATTAGGTGAAGCAATCATTCAGGTGACACAAGCAAGAGTACCTTGTAGTACGATTTCAAAACGCCTCGGTATTCCTGGCATACTGCCGCGCATTGTAGCAACTGGATTTACTGGCTATCTATGCCGCGTTCTTCAAGAAGGTACTGTACGTAAAGATTCAAAAATCACATTACTAAAACGTCAACCGAGCAATGTTTCCGTCTTGTTCTCTAACGAAATTTATTTTCATAATAGAAAAGATAGAGATGGCATCGAAAAGATTCTTGCTGTTCCAGAACTAGCTGACGTTTGGCGCGGTCAATTAGAAGAGCGTCTTGCGAAGTTAAAATAAAGAATCCCACCATTTATAGGTGGGATTTTATTGATCTATCACACGGTATAACCTAACTCCCCTTATAACCAATAAGAAGAATAACTCCCCAGCACCGTAACAGAAAAACCAAGTGCTTCAAGTTCCATCGTTACGCCTGGCAATAATACGTCATCGTATGCTTTATCGACATCGATTAAGAAAAAGTAATTTCCAAGTCCTGTTTTCATCGGGCGCGATTCGATTTTGGATAAGTTTAATTTTCTCCATGCGAAAGCTGATAACACTTGATATAGTGCCCCTGCATAATCAGCAGGTAACGTTATCATAAGCGTCGTTTTCTCTCCGCGGTTTTCTCCATTATTTGAGAGTATTGCTTTCTTTTTCTTATGGAGTACTAGGAAACGTGTATGATTATTTTTATGTGTATGAATGCTTCGTCTTACAATCGTTAATCCGTATTTCTCTGCAGCTGCTTCATTTGCAATGGCAGCAATTTTTTCTTCAGGATGTTCTTTCACATATTGCGCAGCTGCACTTGTTGATGTCATATCTCGGGCAGTTACCCCTTTTAATTCTTCATTTAAAAACTTATGACATTGCGCAATAGCGTGTGGATGAGAATGCACTGCATATACTTCTTCCCACACTTCTGCATACTGCGGATGTACAAGTAAATGTTGCTGAATAGGTACTGTAATTTCTCCTACAATAGAGAGTGGTTGCTCATGCACAAGATAATCAACTGTTATATTCACGGAACCTTCTATTGCATTTTCTAACGGTACAACTGCGAAGTCTACATTTTCATTTGCAGCTGCATCTATACAATCTGGAATCGTTCGATACGGTACATGCTCTGCTTCCGGAAAAAAACGACTCACCGCCATATTTGTAAATGTTGCTTCTGGTCCTAAATATCCTACTCGAATCATCGTCTTTTCCCCTCTTTTTCGTTTTCTTACTGTTATACCATACTTTTTTATATTCTTCTATGTAAATTTCGAATATTTAAAAAAGACTAGCGTTTGCTAGTCTAAATGTTTCTTATATTCTCTTTGCGCGAAAAAGAAATACATGATACATGCGGCGATATAAAATAGAATAAACAAAGCTACTTTTCTTAATGAACCATCCATAAAGATCGTTTTATGAAACGTATATAACGCAACTGCACTATGCATACTCCCTACTATAATTGGTACAAAAAATAGCATACACAATTGCCAACGAGAAACCTTCCATACTTCTTCCTTCGTCATTCCAAGTTTAGAGAGTGCACCATACTGCTTTCGGTCCGATGCAATATTATGGAACCATTTAAAATACACAATACTACATGAAGTAAGAAAGAATAATATACTAATAAATGAGCCTACAAATAGAGTAATATCGCCGCCTTCTTTCATATTTACATACAACTCCATATTGCTTCGAAATGCATTATTATTATCTTGTTTCATATGTTTCCGTAAATCTTCATTTAATTTTTTCGTATTTTCGATATTTGGTAATGTGTAGCCCCTATATATCATTTTTTCAGAATCAGGAACCTGATTTGCTATACTATCAAAATCTTCATCATTCATAACGAAGAACAGACCATTAATGTACGAAGGATGATGGTTAAATTGAACCCCTTCTTTCTGGCCGTTAAATACGAATTGATATGGTTGATTCATTACTTGCAATTGAATCTCTTTTTGATTATATACATTCGAATTATTATATTTATTATAATAAACGAGTGTCACTGTACCTTTTTTAGGATGATACGTTTTCTGTTTTTGTTTTCTCGCCTCTTGATTGTATTCACTTTGTTTAATGAGTGGCGCTACTTCTGTTTCTCCCTTATTGGTCTGAAAAGATGCATACACTCCAACAAAACTCATAGATTGAAAATCATCATACCCATATTGGTGCAATAATTGTTCAACCGTGCCCTCCGTAAAGACTTCATGAGAAGAAGCACCTTTTTCTATGTAAGAAAATGAATGCACGCCCCCGCCACGCCACATATCTTGCATACCAGAAAAATATAAGAACACCGTACCTGTTGCTGTAACTACAAACGTCGTTGCCATAGACATCAGAAAGAAAAAGCGACCATTTTCCTTCATTCGATGTGACAATTGATTCACTATAAATAAATACGGATATGTATACATAATCTTTTTATTTCGTTTTATTATTTCTAATATTTGAGCAGTGCCGTGTGTAAAAGAAAAATACGTTCCGAAAGAGACAAGTATAGACACAGGGAAAAAATAGACCGCTATCGTTAGTATGGTCGCTTGTAACGCTAACGCATATCCTATACCTAAACAAATAAATCCGAATATACAAAGCCACATTGATGTTTTCTTCTCTTTTTTATCTGCTCGAAATTCTTTCAATAACCGAATGATTTTTATATTCCATATACGTAAAGCACTTATAAATGATAAGACAACAAATACGACCATATACGCAATAAATGTTCCCCCAATTGCTCTCAAGTCAAATATGACAGGGAGTTCTTTCGGAAGCCCCAGTAACATACTAAACACCATAAAGAAGAGCTTTAAAAAAATCATGCCAAGCCCAATACCAAAAATATTAGCAAATACCCCGATCAACATTTGCTCGGTCATAATTACGCCAATTACGTTAGATTTCGTTGCTCCCATTAACATATATAATCCTAATTCTTTTTTACGTGCCTCTATGAAAATAGAAGTAGAATACAAAATAAATATGACGAAAAAAGAAATGATAATAACATTACATATGATCAGTCCCCAGCGTACGTTTTGATACCACATCGTCTCTTGCATATACGGATGTACAATGACGGACATGTATGCAAAAGACGCAAATATCGCAAAACAACTACTTAAGAAAAACACTTTATAATTACGCCAATTTCCTTTTATATTTTGCAGCGCTAGTTGCCGAATGTTCATCTATCGTCCTCCTGTAACTTACTACATAGGCAAAAAGCTAGAGGTTCCCCTAGCTTTTTACGTGTTTTAAATATCCTCTTTGCGCGATCATAAAGTAAATCGCAGAAGCTAAAATGTATGCTCCAATTACAAGCGCACCTGATTTCCATAAATCGAGATAAAGCATTTTTCCTAACGTATGAAGAGCAAATCCACTATGAATAGCGCCGATGACAATTGGGATAAAGAAGATAACGCCCATTTGTCGAATTGCAATTTTACGAATTTCTTTATCTGTCATACCGATTCTCTTTAACGATTTAAATTGAATACGATCTTGTTCTTTATCGTTAAACCATTTAAAGTATGTCATACTACAAGCGAAGAAGAAGAATAGTACTGCTACGAAGAAACCGATAAACATTGTAATTGCCCCTGATTCCCTTATATTTTTATAAGCGAGCACCGAGTTGTTTAGTTCCCCTTGTTTATCTGGTACAATTTCCTTTTTCAAATCTAACACAAGATCTTCTGTACTTTTCCAGTCTTCTATATAATAACCGTAATATTTCTTCTTTTCTTCATCCGGTACGAGCTTTGCATATTTCTCAAAATCTTGATCATTTACAATGAGATATTCACTATCATTAAAAACAGAAAAAGGAGTTGGCTTATTTAATTGAACAGACTGCGTTTGTCCGTTAATTTTAATTTCATGCGGTTTCGTACGATCTATCTTCATCATATCGTTCGCCATATCCGTTATGACCATCGTTGCACTACCTGGTGCATTATGAACTTCTCTAACTTGCTCTCTTTTTTGTTTACGTACTTCAGCGTTATATTCTTTTTCTGAAACAATCGCCATTGGCATTTCATGTTCACTGTTAAACATCGTGATTTTTTGAGTTCCAGGAAGTTTTACGTACGTTACTTCTCGCGCTTCTTCAAATCCGTGTTTTTTTATTAATTGTTTTGCTTTTCCTTCTTTGATGACATTATGCGTATGTATTCCCTTTTCCTCATACGAAATAGCATGCGGGGTACTAGTTACTGCCTTATAACTCATATCCTCAAAAAATACGTACAGCGTACCAACTGCTGAAGATACTACCGCCGTAATGATAGAAATTACAAATAAAAAACGAGCATTATCTTTCATTTTATAAATAAGATTGCTAAGTACAAACATATTTGGATATGTATAAAAAGATTTTTTTCGTTTTTGTAACGCCTTTAATACAACTGTACTACCTTGTGTAAACAGCAAATAAGTTCCGCCTATCGTCAGCCCTACAATCGGTAAAAACAGAATGATAAAATTCATAAATGTTACTTGGAAGCTAAGTACATATGCAACAATAATACATCCTATACCAACTACGCATAACCATGTAAATGCAAAAGGCTCTACTTTTTGTTTTCTTGCTTCTCTTAATAAATCGATAATTTGCAAGCGTCCTACTGTCCAAACGCTAAACAATGATAAGATTAAAAATAGAATAAAGTATACACCTGCTGTAATCAAAACCGCTTTACTATTCCATACGAGTGGAAGTGTTTTATCTATTTTCAATATTACGCTTAATGCTTGGAAGAATAATTTTGAACAAAGCATACCAAGTCCAATACCTACTACAATTGCAATACTACCTAACATAAGCTGCTCTAATATAATCATTCGGCCGAGCTGCGATTTTGTTCCACCTATTAATGTTAATAGACCAAACTCTTTTTTCCTTGCTCGTAAAAACGTTGAATTTGCATATAAAATAAAGAGTGCTGAGAAGATGACTACAATATAATTCATTGATTCTAGCCCTTTTGAAATCATCTCCCTCATACTAATATTACCGCCTACAACATCTGGATGATAAATGAAGGAAGCATACATGAAAAATACGACTATCGATAAACAACTACTTATAAGAAACGCTTTATAATTACGCCAATTTCCTTTTACATTATTAAGCGCGAGCTGGCGAAAATTCATGATATTCCCCTCCTAGCATCGCAAGTACGTCCAGAATTTCTTGGAAAAAGGCTTGTTTCGTTCTTCCCTTATGTATTTCTGAGAAAATCTCTCCATCACGTATGAAAAGAATACGTTCGCAATAACTCGCCGCTACTGGATCATGCGTTACCATTGCAATTGTTACTTTCTTTTGTTCATGCAAATCTTGCAACGCGCTCATTAATGATTTTGCCGACTTAGAATCTAAGTTTCCAGTTGGCTCATCTGCTAAAATTAGCGTCGGTTCATGAATGATCGCTCTCGCAGCTGCTGCACGTTGTTGTTGGCCACCTGATACTTCATATACCTTTTTATTTAAAATGCCCTCGATATTTAAAAACTTTGCAATCTCAAGCACTTTTGCATCGATTTCATTTACAGATTTCTTCGCCATTACAAGTGGTAAAATGATATTTTCTTTAATCGATAACGTATCAAGTAAGTTAAAATCTTGGAAAATGAATCCTAAATGTGTACGGCGAAACTCCGCTAATTTTGCAGCACGCATTTGATTAATTTCTTCACCATTTACAAGCACATGACCTGAAGTTTGCTTATCAATTGTTGCTAATAAATTTAAAAGCGTTGTTTTTCCGCTCCCTGAAGGACCCATAATCCCTACAAATTCGCCTTCTTCTATTTTAAAATTTATATCATTTAAAGCAGTCGTTGCTACTGAACCTTTCGATTGGTACACCTTCGTTAATCCTTTTACTTCAAGAACACTCATTTCTAATCCCCCTATGTGTTTTCTTCTTACATTTACTATAAGAAAAATAAGAAAAAGAAACGAGTGATTTCCCTTACAAAACGTTTTGTTATCTTACAGTTTTGTCATTTTTCTCATTAATGTATGATATTCTTCATCTTTTGCAAATTGGAACGTGAATGTTGTCCCTTCCCCTTCAGCCGATTGCACATACATACCGTGATGTAAATTATCACAAATTTCCTTCGTAATATATAAACCCATTCCAGTCGCTTCTCTCGTTTTCCGACCATTTACCCCTGTAAAGAATGGATCAAATATACGCTTTACATCTTGCTCTGGAATACCGATTCCATTGTCCTTAATATGTAATAACACCTTTTGATCTTTCTCTTCAATTTGAAATTGAATTTCCTTTTTCTCTGCTTCCGAAATTTTTGTATACTTAATTGCATTTACAACAATTTGTCCTATAGCAATACTGAGCCATTTTCTATCAGAGGCAACCATACAAGTATCTTCCTCAAACATCACTTTCGGAAATACAGACGATTGAATGAAGGACTTTCTATTTTCATTAATAATACCTCTAATAATATCTATCACATTTACTACTTCTACTTTATAATCTTTCGCAAACTGCTCTAACCTTGCCATATGTAACGCTAAATCTAAACCATTTAGTATGCGATTATTTTCTTCACGAATACTTTCAACTGTTGCCCTTGCTTCACGATGCTCTTTACCAAACTTCTGTAATAGTAACTCAATAACAGATACCGGTGTTTTCATTTGATGAATCCATTGGTTCATAAATATCATTTGCTGTTGTTCTTTTGCATGTTGTTTATGAACTTCATTCATATATTGCTGTCTTAATAGCGTAAACGATTCAACGACCATCTCTTGCTCTGCCGTATAAGAAGTATCAATAAGTAAGGAATCATGTAATGTATTTCCGCCAGTAACATACTTTTCAATCCTCTTTAAAAACACACTCCGTTTTCGGTAATCGTAAATGAGATATACAGTAAAAACAACTGTCCCTAATAAAAGTCCGTATAACCACGTATTCCAATCAATAGATCGCTTTTCTAAAAGACTTTGCAACTGCAAAACGAGCCCAAATAAACAGAGGCTAACAATGTAAGAAAGAATTAAAGAAAAGCGGTCCATGAGGTAATCTTTAACCTTCATGTCCTTCTCCCCACTCTGTAAGAAGCGCATAACCGTATCCACGTTTCGTTACAATTGCATTTTTAATGCCTAGCTCCTCTAGTTTCTTTCTTACACGTTTTACATTTACGGTTAATGTATTATCATCAACAAAAGCTACCTCATCCCAGAGGGCTTCTAACAATTCTTCGCGCGTTACATATTGATTTGCTTGTTTCATTAAACACTCTAATAAGTAAAATTCATTTTTTGTCAGTTCTGTTTGTTGCCCTTGCCACTCAACAACGTGCTGAGATGGGAATAACAACAGTCCATTTACACCTAAACAATCGCTTTCTGCCGCAGAAGCATACTCACCATACCCACGACGAAGTGCACTTTTCACCTTAGCCATTACAATGTCTAAATGGAATGGCTTCGTAATGTAATCATCTCCGCCATTTTCAATTGCCATTACTTGATCCATTTCCCCCGTTCTTGCAGAAACAAAAATAATTGGTGCATTCGATACAGTGCGGATTTGACGACACCAATAGAAACCATCAAAATACGGTAAATTAATATCAAGTAACACGAGATGTGGATTTACTTTTACAAACTCATCTTTTATATGTCGTAAATCACTTGCTCGAAATGACTGATAGCCATACCTTTCTAAATGCTCCTCTAATATCCCCGCGATTTTCTCGTCATCTTCTACAATTAATATTTTATACATGTTCGTTTTCTCCCCATAAAAATTCTTATAAAACTACTCCTTTTCTATTATAAATTGAAAATTTAATTAGTGGGCATTTTTTCCTGTATAAATCAGACTTTTGCGATATAAAAAAAGACTGCCATATTTCGGCAGTCTTAGTCGATAAATTCAAATTCATATTCAAGAATTTTTACAATATCTCCGTCTTTTGCACCACGTGCACGAAGCGCTTCATCAATACCCATTCCGCGCATTTGGCGAGCGAAACGACGTACAGATTCATCACGTGAGAAGTCTGTCATCTTGAATGTTTTCTCGATATCGTAACCAGAGATAACAAACGTGCCATCACTTTCACGTGTAATGTCAAATTTAACACCTTCAGTCTCAAGTTTGTACATTACACTTGTATCAGACTCATCCGCAACTTCATGTATTGGGAATTCAGGTGTTGTTTCTAATAAGTTCGCTACTTCAAATAGTAAATCACGAACACCTTGTTTCGTTACAGCTGAGATTGGGAAGATTTTTACTTCGTCTCCCACTTTCTCTTTAAATGCTTGTAAGTTTTCTTCTGCATCTGGCATATCCATTTTGTTTGCAACAACAACTTGTGGACGCTCCGTTAAGCGAAGATTGTATTCTTTTAATTCATTATTAATCGTTACGTAATCTTCATATGGATCACGGCCTTCTAAACCAGACATATCAATAACATGCACGATTACACGTGTACGCTCAATATGACGTAGGAATTGATGACCAAGTCCAACGCCGGCATGTGCCCCTTCAATTAATCCAGGAAGGTCAGCCATAACGAAGCTGCGGTTATCACCTGTTTCAACAACACCAAGGTTTGGAACGATTGTTGTAAAGTGATACTCTGCAATTTTCGGACGTGCTGATGATACGACAGATAATAATGTAGATTTACCTACACTTGGGAATCCAACAAGTCCAACGTCTGCTAGTACTTTAAGTTCTAGAATGACATCACGTTCTTGACCTGGTTCCCCATTCTCAGCAATTTCTGGCGCTGGGTTCGTAGCTGTTGCGAAACGTGAGTTACCACGGCCACCGCGGCCACCTTTTGCAATTACAGCTGTTTGTCCATGCGTTACTAAATCGGCAAGAATTTGACCAGTTTTTTCATCTTTTACTACTGTTCCTGGCGGAACTTTAACGATTAAATCTTCAGATTTACGGCCGTGCTGACCTTTACTCATTCCGTGCTGACCGCGATCAGCTTTGAAATGACGTTGGTAGCGGAAGTCCATTAATGTACGTAAGCCTTCTTCAACAACGAAAACAACATCTGCACCTTTACCACCGTCGCCACCTGCTGGACCACCTTTTGGAACATACTTCTCACGACGATACGCAACCATTCCGTTACCACCGTCGCCGCCTTTTACATATATCTTGACCTGATCTACAAACATTATTTCACCACACTTTTTTCAATTGGTTGTAATATAACTGAGACTTCTTCGTCTCTTACTGTATAAGAAATGGAATACCATTTATTGTTTTGGTTCGCAAGCCAATTCTGTAGTTCTTCTACACTCGTTAGCTTACCACGAAAATCAAAAAAGAAACGAGCATTCTCCGCGTCACATTCAATTGTGATACAAACATAATTTTCAACATATACGTCTAAACTATGCTGAAGCATTGAGAAAAATTGATTCGTCCATGTACATACAGTCTCATCTAAGTGAGATAAGTTATGTAAATTCCCTAATACTTCGTACTCCAATAAGCACGGCTGCTGTTTCCAATTATATGTTAAAATCCACTCTGAAAATAAAGGCATTGATAGCCCCATCAGATTGGATTCTTGTCTCGCTTCTTGGACAAAACGATCGATGAGACTATGAATTTCTTCCACTTTTCCAAGGGAAAGGTTTCCTTTCACCATCTGCATACGATTGAGCCAATCATGTCTTGAATGGCGCAATGCATCTATAATTGTCCATTTTTTATTCATTTAGATACTCCTTAATATAGAAAAACTCTAACCTGCACTCAGGTTAGAGTTTTCCGTGAGTTCTTATGCTTCTTGAGCAACAGGATATACGCTCACTTGTTTGCGGTCACGGCCAAGACGCTCGAAGCGTACTACGCCGTCAACTTTCGCGTATAAAGTGTCATCGCCACCACGACCAACGTTAACACCTGGATAAATTTTTGTACCGCGTTGACGGTAAAGAATTGAACCACCTGTAACCGTTTGACCATCTGCGCGTTTAGCACCAAGACGTTTTGACTGAGAGTCACGACCGTTCTTTGTACTACCTACACCTTTCTTAGATGCGAAAAACTGAAGATCTAATCTTAACATACGTTACACCTCCTGCACTTTTTCTATTAAACGGATATACTTTCCGTAATCAAGTTCGATCGTCTTAAGCGAAACAACCAATCCTTCTAAAAGTATCTGTGCTTTTTCTGCTGTATGAACGTCTAAATCATTAGGCAATTCATACGTTAAGAATCCACCATCACTTCCGAGTTCAATAGTTGCCTGCACATTACAAAGTTCTTCCACAGCATTTATGGAACCAAACACAACCGCTGTAGTTCCAGCACAGACAAGATCTTGTCCATGTGGCGCATAATCGGCATGTCCAGTCATTTTAAATGATTGGATACTTCCTAATTTCGTGCGACTTATCGTAATTTTAATCATGTTAACCAGAATTAAGCGTTGATAGCTTCAACAACTAGCTTAGTGTAAGGTTGACGATGACCTTGTTTCTTACGATTGTTCTTTTTCGCTTTGTATTTGAAAACGATGATTTTCTTAGCGCGACCGTGTTTTTCAACTTTCGCAGTAACTGTTGCACCTTCTACAACTGGGCTACCAACTTTCACGTTTTCGCCACCAACGAAAAGAACTTTGTCAAAAGTAACAGTTTCACCAGCTTCAACATCTAATTTTTCAATGTAGATTTCTTGACCAGCTTCAACTTTGATTTGTTTTCCACCTGTTTCGATAATTGCGTACATACTTGCACCTCCTCTTAATTACTAAGACTCGCCAAAAACGAGGTAGACATAAATGCCTTTAAGGAACCTGTCTTGTGCGGTTGTAGCATATAGCCGTTTAGGTGCTATAAACTATAACATAAAGATGTTATCATGAATCATAGACTATTGTCAATGAAAGTTCTAATAACTATTTTTTCCGTTCTATAATTTCTTTTTTACTTCCAAAACGGATAATAGCGTACTTTTCGATCATATCATCTTTGAAATAAATTTCAAATGGAATATTTTTTTGTAATTCTTTTTGCAAAAATTGTTTTTGTAATTCTTTAGGTGCAGAGATTAATACTGCCTCATCTTCTATATTGCCATATGAAATTAGCTCTCTCTCTAGCTCATACGCAATCGTTTCATATGACATGACATAACCCGTCGCTTTGCACGGTGCACACTCTTCAAGTAATACGTCACGTAAAGAATGTTTTTTACGTTTACGTGTCATCTCTAAAATCCCTAACTCTGTGAACCCGAGCACTCTTGTATATGTGCGATCATTTTGCATAGCAGCGATGAGACATTCTCTTATCTTTTCTTTATCTTCTCTTCTTTTCATATTAATAAAGTCAATTAATATCATACCACCAATATCACGGAGTCTTAATTGACGCGCTATCTCTTCAGCTGCTACTTCATTTGTACGAAGGACTGTATCTTGTAAATTCTGTTTTCCAGTAAACTTACCCGTATTCACATCAATTACAGTCATCGTCTCCATTTGTTCCACAATTAAATAAGCACCATTTGGGAGCCAAACAATTTTTTGAAGTGCTTTCTCAATCTCACGCTCTATGCCAAAATGGTTAAATATTGAAGACTTTTCATTATAAAAAGATATTTTTTCTTTGCCGACTTTTTCTTCTAATTCTTTTACTATACTTCTTGTATCTACAACTACTTTTTCAATCGTTTCAATTGGATTCTCTTGAAATACACGATCTAAAAAGGTTGCTGGCCGATGAAGTAGTAACGGTGCCTTTCCTTGGCCCTCTTTTCTTTTTAACTCTTCATATAACTGCTGTAACCTTTGCATTTCAGCTTGTATTTCTTCAATTTCTCCTTTTTCAGAAGCTGAGCGGAAAATATAACCTCCTTTCCCTTCTACTTCAATTTGGAGTAATTGTTGCCTTCTTTTATTGTTTTTTATTTTCCGAGAAACCGCACGCATTTCATCATATGGCATATAAACGACATATTTCCCGGTAAATTCTATATTTGCTGTCAATTTTGGCCCTTTCGTATCAATTGCCTCTTTTACAACTTGTACGAGTACCGCTTTTCCTTCATGTATATGATAAGAAGATGGTACATCATCGTACGAAAGATACGCATGTTTTTCTAAACCTATATTTACAAAAGCTGCATTCATTCCAGCAATCGTTCTTACGATACGTCCAACATAAATATGCCCAACAATCTCTTGTTCTTCATTTCGTTTCCATAAAAACTCAACAATTTTCTTCTTCTCTTCAATTGCAACGCGTTTTTCCGATCCAGCATAGTTAATATATAACGTTTTCAAAATACTTTCCTCACTTTATAATCTTCTTTGCTTTTACAATAATAAAAGGTTAGTGCTAACGTCAACACTAACCGATTAATTCTTCAACAGATGAAGTTGTTCGTTTTTCAGTAAAATACGCATAAAGCAATTCATTTTCATCCAATGTGTAATGTTCTTTATATTTTCCGCGGACGATAATAGAGTGCTTATATCCTCTACGAAATTTTGTGAAGATTGTATATAAACGATCTTCTGTTTTTACTTCAATTGGTGCAATCTTTTCAATTCCTCTTTTGTTCCCATAATAACGTTCTAATAAAAAACGCATAAAGGCATATCGTCTTTGTTTCCATTCTTGATATAACGACACCGCTAAAAATATAAGCAGTACCCACATCATAATATTATTACTATTCCAAAGTAACTGCCACACTAGTATGACACTAAAAAAAACACATGATAATTTCATCATCTTTTCATGTGCTTGTAAATAAGGAAAACGATATGATAAGACGTTAAACAATACTTTTCCACCATCAAGCGGCCAAATAGGTAGTAAATTAAATGCTAAAATAATTATATTATTCCACATAAAGAAATAATATAATTCCGCATGAAGCCAACCAGCTTCAAACAACATATAGCCTATCGCCATCATCCAAATATGTTGAATAGGTCCTGCAATTACGACAACAAGCTCCTCTTTCAATGACTTATTCCCATGCTCCTCAAGCTCAGCTACACCACCAAACGGTAAAAGTTGAATTTTTTTGATGCGCCAATTATAGTGTGCTGCTGCAAAAGCATGCCCGAGTTCATGGACAAGAACGATACAAAATAACAATAGTAACTCTTTAAAACGTGCCGTAAAAATACCAATGACAATAATAACCCAAAACAACGGATGCACTGAAATTTTCGTTAAAACCTCTCTATATTTAATCAAATGAAATCACCTGAATCGGGTCAATAAATTTTTCATCCTTTTTTATTGCGAAATAGAACTTACCATTTTTATCGTTTGTATCATTACTCACCGTTCCAATTTTTTGTTTCTTTGAAACGTAATCATATAATTTCACTGACATATCATTTAAATTTGCATACCATGACTCCGTGCCATCTGCATGCTGAATTTGAACTGTATTACCAAGTTCCTCTTTCTTTCCTGCAAAAACTACTAGCCCTTCATTCACTGACTCAACAGTTGCATTTGTAGCTGTTTGAACAAATACACCTTGGCCATTTTTTTGAAACCCTTGCATCACCTTTCCCGAAGCAGGAATGGCATAATCTTTTTGCTGAATGGTCCCTTCTTTTTTCTCATTAGGCGAATAGAACACGAGAGGTTTTCCAAACTGTTTTTCGTACCATTTCGCTACAGTAGCAAATTGAAATTCTTCTTTCATCACTTTTTCTGTAACAGCTTTCGCACCGTCAAAAGAAGAAGGTGCATTCTTATATAAAATAGCGACAGAAAGAACTAATATTGCTGATAACAATACTTTGAAGAAAAATACTTCTTTTCGAAATAAAGGATGAATTTCCTTTTCTCCATCTTCAATAAATACTGTTTCACTATCAAAATTCTCTCCAGCAAAATACTGCTCTTCCTCCATCCTTTCTTGCTCTGCCTTCCTCTTCGCAATCCGTTTTTTAATTTCTTCTACACGTCTATTCTTCATACTGTCTCCTTTCTTTCGTTAAGCTAATGTACATAGAAACAGTTATATACAGTTTGTACATATGTATGAGCTAGGTATGGAAGATATTCGTGTGAAGAAAAAAGAAAGCACTCCGCAAATATGCGAAGTGCTTTTAACGGATTCCAAAGAAGTTTTTCACCTTTGTAAATACCGATACCTTTTCTTGTTCAAATGCTTGTAATGGGACATTCTCACCCAACAAACGTCTTGCAATATTACGATAAGCTAACGCTGCTTTTCCGCTCGGTTGCAACGCTACAGGCTCACCTGTATTTGTAGCACGAATAACTTCATCATCATCTTCGACAACACCAAGAAGCTCGATTGACAATGTACGTACGATTTCATCAACATCTAACATATCCTGTTCATGAAGCATATGACTACGCACACGATTAATAACAAGTTTCGGTGGTTCAATATCCTCTTTTTCTAAAAGCCCGATAATACGATCCGCATCGCGCATTGAGGATACTTCTGGCGTCGTAACAACAATTGCTTTATCCGCACCAGCTACCGCGTTTTTAAATCCCTGCTCAATCCCCGCAGGACAATCAATTAATATGTAATCATAATCTTGACGTAATACTTGTATTAATTCATCCATTTGTTCAGGTGTTACCGCTGATTTATCACTCGTTTGTGCTGCAGGTAATAAATAAAGATCATCAAAACGTTTATCTTTAATAAGAGCCTGAGGTAAACGGCAACGCCCTTCAACGACATCAACAAGATCAAATACAATACGATTTTCCAGCCCCATTACTACGTCTAAGTTTCGAAGACCGATATCTGTGTCAATTAAGCACACTTTCTTTCCAGATAACGCTAGGGCTGTCCCAATGTTCGCAGACGTTGTAGTTTTACCTACACCGCCTTTTCCAGATGTAATTACTATTGCCTCTCCCACAGCTATACAATTCCCCTTTCTAACTTTGTTAAATTAGGTCTAAGATGAGTGAGAAGTTGCAGTCGATCGACAACAATGTGATTGTTCTCATTAATATACGCACATTCTGCCGCCTCCGCTCCGTCTTCTTTCTCTTCCGGAGCCCGCATTGCCACATCACTAATTCGAAGTTGCATCGGGTTCATAACAGATGCAGCGATTACAGCATCTGAATCCCCATAATACCCCGCATGTGCAATTCCTCTTAATGATCCTACGACAAAAATATTCCCCCCAGCGATAACCGTTCCGCCTGGATTAACATCACCAATTAACAATAAATTTCCTTTTACATGTAAAACTTGTCCAGAGCGAACAATTTTGGAAATAGGGACGATTTCTGTTTCTTCTTTCCAAGCTATTGCTTCCTCTTTCGTTATAACATCACTTTCAATCGAATCCACAACGAGATTCTTTTTATTACGAATTAACGTACGAATCTCTTCTTGTTGGACTTCTGTTAAATAACGGTTTCCTACTTTCACATGCACTTCAATTAAAGAGCGTCCATCACCATCATAGTAATGTGTAGAAAGCTTTTCATCTAATTCCTTCAATAATTCAGAGAATGAACAACAATCATCTAAATGAAGGGTTATTCCGTCTTTTGTCCCTTTTATTGTTACATTTTGTTGCTTTTTTTCTTCCACTAAAGTTCACCCCACCGATTCAATTCGACATAAAATTAGAAAATCCTTTTTTCTTTTTCTTCCATCGCTTTTGAAAGACGCACTAAATATCGTCTCAGTGGGAAACAAACTATCAATAAGAAAATTGCATTTAGCAATAAAGTAGACAGGAGACGATCTGTGAAAAAGACATACGCCGACATATGAGTACGTCCTAACAAAGTTAAAAATCCATACACATAATACTCTAATGCTACTATGCTAGCTAGTACGATAGAAGTAACAATAAATAAATTCAATTGTAGTACCTTCATCACACTATAAACTAAATAAACTAAAATCGGATACGCAAAAATATATATACCAACAAGTTCCGTGTATACGGTATCAAATAAGAAACCAAATAATAGTCCGTAATAAATCCCTTGGACCGGACTATAGTACACAGTAATAAAACATAACACAATGATAAAGAAATGAGGTGATGCTATACTGTCTTTCCAAAAAACCTCTGTTGGAACAATAGTAGCAAACATATTTTCAAATAAAAAAGCAAAAAGGAGCAAAAGAGGAAGAGCTGCTCTTTTTAAAATCTTCATCATCTCTTCTCCTCCTCCTATTCTAATGGCGCTGAAGGCGTTTCACGTTTCGCAACTACAACATGCTCTACGTCATTTAAATCAGCGGCTGGCTTTACATAAGCTGTTTTTGTTAAACCGTATGGATCCTGCTGAACATCAACGATTGTCCCAATTACAAGACCTTTCGGGAAAATATCACCAAGTCCAGATGTTACAACTAGTTGATCTTTATCTACCTGAGCATCAGAGCCAATCTTTGTGAAAAGGAGTAAGTGCTTTTCTTTATCGTAACCTTCAATCAATCCAAAGATTTTCTCATTCCCTTGTACGATAGCAGAAACACGATTTGTTCGGCTCATAGAGCTTAATAACTCTACTGATGATGTAAACTGAGATACACTTTTCACTCGTCCCACTAAACCTTGGGGAGTTAATACAGCCATATCTTTTTTTATTCCTTGCTGTGCCCCTTTATCAAGTCCAACTAAATCGTACCATTTATCTGGATTACGAGAAACAACAGTCGCTGGAATTTCAGTATAACCGCTATTTAACTTATCTTTACCCGTTAACTCTTGTAACTTCTTGTTATCATCTTCTAATTGTTTTACTTTCCCTGATAGACCTGCATAATTGTCTAATTTTGCTTTTAATTCTTTATTCTCTTCATACGTGCGCTTTACATCCTCTACATTTTCGAAGAATCCAGCTACGTATTTCGCTGGCTTTTGGAATACACGTTCTACAACACCGACAGTGTCTTTAACAAACTGCTCTGGCCATGTTAAACTGTTCCGTTCTTTCAATGAGATTCCAATCAATGCCACGAGAAGAATAATACTAACTAACAAAACAATTAATCTTTTGTTTAAGAAAAACTGTGGCACGTTCACACCCTCTTAATTTCATTGATTTTTATTTTGCAATATTATCGAGCAGCAGTTTTGAAAAGATCGATATTGTCTAATGCTTTACCTGTTCCAATTGCTACGCAATCTAATGGGTCTTCTGCAACAAGAACTGGCATATTTGTTTCTTCACTAATTACTTTATCTAAGTTACGTAGTAATGCTCCGCCACCTGTTAATACGATACCACGGTCCATAATGTCTGCCGCTAATTCAGGTGGAGTTTTCTCTAACGTATTTTTAACAGATTCTACAATTGCATCTACTGTATCTTTTAATGCATCTGCAATTTCTTCTGGCTGAATTAGTACTGTTTTTGGTAAACCACTTACTAAATCACGACCGCGAATTTCCATAGGCTCGATACCTTCTGGCTCGCCTGCAGAACCGATTTCTAATTTTAATGCTTCAGCTGTTCTTTCACCAATCATTAAGTTGTAGCTTTTCTTAATGTACTGAATGATTGAATCATCCATATCATCACCAGCAACACGAACTGATTGACTTGTTACAATACCACCTAAAGAAATGATTGCAACTTCTGTTGTACCGCCACCGATATCAACAACCATGCTACCAGTTGGTTCCCAAACAGGTAAGTTTGCACCAATTGCTGCTGCAAATGGTTCTTCGATAGGATAAGCATCACGAGCACCAGCTTGACGAGTCGCATCGATTACTGCACGTCTTTCTACAGCTGTAATACCAGATGGTACACATACCATTACATAAGGCTTACGTGAGAAGAATCCATTTGATTTTTGAGCTTGTTGAATGTAATATTTCATCATTGTTGCTGTTGTTTCGTAATCAGCAATTACACCGTCTTTCATCGGGCGAAGTGCCACAACGTTTCCTGGTGTACGACCAATCATTTGTTTTGCATCGCTACCTACAGCAACGATTTGTTTCGTATCAGTTTGTAACGCTACTACTGAAGGTTCACGTAAAACTACACCTTTTCCCTTTACATATACAAGCGTGTTCGCAGTTCCTAAGTCTATTCCAAGATCGCGAGTAAAGCCACCAAATCCAAACATATTATTTATCTTCCTTTCTTGTTTTCACGGACTCATTTTTTCTTACTTTATATTATAAAAACAGTACGTTTTTTATATCTTTATCCTTTTTGTAGATAATTTTCTACAAAAAACTCATAAATCACATTATAAAACAAAATAAGTAAAAAGCATAGTCTTAAATATGACCTTTTTCCTTTAAACTCACGAATTTATGGTCACCTATTATAATATGATCGAGCACTTCAATTCCGATAATCCGGCCGCATTCTACTAAGCGTTTTGTTACTTCAATATCTTCTCGGCTCGGCGCTGGGTCTCCTGAGGGATGGTTATGAAGACATATGATAGAGGCTGCTGCACGGCGAAACGCTTCTTTAAAAACTTCCCTTGGATGTACAATTGATGAGTTTAAACTTCCAATGAAAATCGTTTGCCTATGTATAACTTGATTCTTTGTGTTCAAATATAGACATACAAAATGCTCCTGCTGCAGGAAGCGCATTTCTTCCATCATATATGTGGCGCAATCTTCCGGGCTTCGAATGCTGTATCTATTTTGATATTCTAAACGCACCATTCTTCTACCGAGTTCAAAAGCAGCGATGAGCTGTGATGCCTTCGCAACTCCAACACCATGTATACTCACTAACTCTTCTAGCGTTGCGTCTTTCAACATACGTAAACCATCAAAATGATGCAAAATTTTATCCGATAACTTTAAAACTGTTTCTTCTTTAGAACCTGTTCTGAGTAACACTGCAAGAAGCTCCCGATTGGATAAACTTCCAGCCCCTTCTAACAATAAACGCTCCCGTGGCTGTTCTTCTTTGACAACATCACGAATACCGTTCATTTCTCCACCCCTTTATTTGTTCTCTCAAAGAAAATCCCATGCAGTTTTACGCATGGGTTACATCAATATTAAATTGTTTTAATTCCCGAACAAGACGTGAAATTGGTAACCCAACTACACTATAGTAGTCCCCTTGAATATGTTGAACAAAAATAGATCCTTTACCTTGAATCCCATAACTTCCTGCTTTATCCAAAGGCTCTTTTGATGCAATGTATGTGTCAATTTCCTCTTCTGTTAATTCCCAAAACGTAACTTCTGTACGCTCGTAAAAAGTGACTGTTTTGTCCTTTGCTATAATTGCAACACCTGTATACACCTCATGTGTTTTCCCTGATAATAATTGCAACATTTCTTTCGCCTCAGCCTCATTAGATGGCTTTCCAAGAATACGCGACTCATATGTAACAATTGTGTCTGCACCTAACACAATATAATCACTGTTATTTTCTGCTACCGCAGATGCTTTTTGCAGGGCAAGGGACATAACAATATCAGAAGGCGATGAATACGCACCAATCGTTTCTTCTACTTCACTTACAACAATTTCAAATGGTACACCCGCTAACTCAAGCAATTCCTTCCTGCGAGGTGATCCTGAAGCTAAAATAAGTTTTTTCATATTTTCTCCTTCCTTTCTCACATGAAGCAGAATCATTTATATCAATCGTATCAAAGGAATAGTTTGTCCACAAATAAAAGAAATATTATTTTCTCTAAACAAAATAATACTTCCTTACCAAAACACGATTATATTCCTGTCATAGAGAAAGCACTTTACTCTAAATTCAAAAGAAAAGAAAGAAGCCTCTACACTTCTTCCTTCGTCATTTCATTATCCTATTATTTCACCTTTTGTGAAACAATTTTTTCGTATGAAAGTATACCATCAATGATAACTTGATTTAATTTCGCTAATGATTCCTTATCATCTTTTCCGTCCTTCACTGTTTGCACAGCTACCGACGTATACATATACAATTTCTTCGCTTCTTCCTGCTTCATACTTTTCCCTTCTTTTTCAATCGCTTTCCACTCTTTTTCGATTGCACTTATATCTTTTGCATTACTTTTTTCACTAGCTTGTACGCTAGAAGCATATTTTGCTAAATGAGTATATAATGGCTGTACTTTTGTTAAAAACGCCCCAACTTCTTTATCATCTTTAAGTAACGCTTTATCTGTTATATCCCAGTCCTTTTTCAATACGGAGACATTATCTTTTTTATACTGCGTCATTAATTGGTTTATGCCTTGTTCATCGCTAGCAATACCAACAACTAATGCATACTTATCACCGCTCGGTTTTAAGGCTGCTACACCTCCATTACCTTTCCACTCTTCAAGAGCGGCCTGTCCCTTTTCTTCAGAAGAATAGATTCCTCCTTGAACAAAAAATAATTTCATTGGATCTAATGACGTTCCTGTCTGTGCTTTTGTTTTTTCCTCTTTTGGTGCTGGTGTTTGTTCTGCCGTTCCACCCACCTTTGATTCTTCCTTTCGCATCTGCTTCGAAGCTGTTACTTCGCTTCCTCCTGTCGCACCTTGTCCTTTCAGTAACTGTAGCATCCCCATCCCAAACGCCGTACCAATAATAATTGCAGTTGCAACGATTGCAATTAACGTATTGCTCCACTTCTTTCGATTTTTTTCCGTAGACGCTACTTTCGATTTTTGAAACGGAACAACGTTTTTTGGCCTTTCACTTTCTACTACCATCCAGTCAAATTCATCTTTCTTCTTCTCCTCATACTTCGCTTCTGTTCCATTCACTTTCACTGAGATCGTTCGTGATTGCTTGTCCATACACTCACACCTCACCTCTTATCGTTGTCCGCATCATATCATATTCCTTTCACAAAAAAACGAGATATTTGTCAGAGGAATTCGCCAAATAACCCTATATATTTATCTTATATGTATGCATTTGACTTCATTTGTAGAACAAAAAAACTAGATAGCAAAGACTATCTAGTTTTTTTCGCGAATATATTTTCGAACTTCCGAAATGAAATAAAGAGAACCTGTTATGATAAAAACATCATTTTCTCCAAGCATTTCAACCTTCGTATCAATTGCCTCTTTCCAATTTTCAAAAACTAATTTTGACTCTTTCTTTGCATACGACGCAAGCTCGCCTGCTGAAATAGCACGATCAAAGGCGAATGTTGTAAAAATAATTTCATCGGCGATGCTTTCTAATTGACCTACCATATTGTGCAATTGTTTATCACCAAGGGCAGTAAATAAAACTATTACATTTTTATCTTTGTAATGTGATTCTACCGTTTTCACAAGACTTTCAATACCTTCTGGGTTATGAGCACCATCTATAATAATATCCGGATTACTTTGCAGTTTTTCAAAGCGCCCCACCCAATACGCTTCCTGTAATCCCGTTCTTATTTCTTCTTCCTCAATTAAAAATGATAAGTATGTTTTTACATACATGACTGCCATAAGTGCAAGTGCTGCGTTTCCTACTTGATGGCTGCCTTTCATTGAAATTCGCACATCTTCAAAAGAGGCGAAAGGGCAAGTGAAATCGAAATGTTCTCCATCTTCGCTAGACTGTTTATGTAACGATGTAAAATGGTTGCCCATCTCGTATACATTTGCATGATTTTCCTTTGCAACTTTTTGAATGACTTGCAACGCTTCCTCATCTTGCACACCAGTAATAACCGGAACACCAGACTTAATAATTCCCGCCTTTTCATATGCAATTTCTCCTAATGTATTACCTAAAATATGCATATGATCGTGACCGATATTCGTAATAATCGTGAGAACTGGATGAATCACATTCGTAGAATCAAAGCGCCCTCCAAGCCCTGTTTCAAATAAAACAACATCACAGAAATTAACTTTACCGAAGTAACAAATTGCCATAACAGTAATAATTTCAAACTCAGTCGCTTCCCCTAAATCCGTTTCATCTAGTTTTTCAACGACTGGCTTTACCATCTTTACAAGTTCAGTAATCTCTTCATCTGCAATTGGTGTTCCATTCACACTAATACGCTCGTTAAATGTTTCAATATAAGGGGAGGTAAATGTTCCTACCTTATATTTTGCATTTTCTAACATGTAGCGCATATATGTTAACGTTGAACCTTTTCCATTTGTACCAGCAAGATGAACACATTTTATGTGACGTTCTGGATTTCCGAGTTCTTCTAGCATCCATCTCATTCTTTCTAATCCCGGTTTAATACCAAATTTCAATCGGCTATGAATCCACCCTATCGCTTCTTCGTATGTATGTATCACGTATGCTTTCCCCTTTCAAAAGACAACCTTTACCTTTCTATTATACGCAAAGAAAAGAGACTCACCAATATAGTGAGTCTCTAAAAAACATTTTTATTTCTCAAGATCTGCTAGACGTTGGCGAACTGCTTCGCGTTTTTCTAGGTAATCTTGCTCTTTCGCACGCTCTCCTTCAATAACTGCTGCAGGAGCTTTCGCTACGAAACCTTGGTTTGAAAGTTTCTTCTGTACACGTTCTACTTCTTTGTCGAACTTCTCAAGCTCTTTCTCAAGACGTGCTCTCTCTTCATCAAGATTGATAAGATCAGCTAACGGTAAGAATAACTCTGCACCTGTTACGATTGCAGTCATCGCTTTTTCTGGCGCTTGTAAATCCGTTTGAATTGTTAATTCGCTTGGGTTACAGAAACGCTCAATGTAAGAACTATTTTTCGTAAGTTGAGCAAGTACAGCCTCGTCTTTTGCTTTAATTTGCATTTGAACTTTTTTGCTCATTGGCGTATTAACTTCTGCACGGATATTACGAACAGAACGAATGATATCAACTAGAAGGTGCATTTCTGCTGCAGCTTCTGCATCTTGTAAATCTTCGCGTACTGTTGGCCACGCTGCTACTGTAATAGATTCGCCTTCGTGCGGTAAATGTTGCCAAATCTTCTCTGTTACGAATGGCATGAATGGGTGTAACAGACGCATTGTTTGATCTAATACGTAAGCTAAAATAGAACGAGTTGTTTTCTTAGCTGCTTCATCTTCACCGTATAGAGGAAGTTTCGCCATTTCAATGTACCAGTCACAGAAATCGTCCCAAATAAAGTTGTATAATGAACGACCAGCTTCACCGAATTCGTATTTATCCATGTTTCGCGTTACGCTTTCGATTGTTTCATTTAAGCGAGTTAAAATCCACTTATCTGCAACTGATTTTTCACCAGTTAAATCGATTTCTTCATACTTCATGTCATCCATATTCATTAATACGAAACGTGATGCATTCCAAATTTTATTAATGAAGTTCCAAGTAGATTCTACTTTTTCCATGCTGAAACGTAAGTCTTGACCTGGTGCACTTCCCGTTGATAAGAAGAAACGCATTGCATCTGCACCGTACTTCTCGATAACTTCCATTGGGTCAATACCGTTACCAAGAGATTTACTCATTTTACGTCCTTGCTCATCACGAACTAAACCGTGAATTAATACATCTTTAAATGGACGCTCGCCTGTAAACTCTAAACCTTGGAAAATCATACGAGATACCCAGAAGAAGATGATGTCATAACCCGTTACTAGTGCATCAGTTGAATAGTAACGTTTGAAGTCCGCTGCATCTTCATTTGGCCAACCAAGTGTTGAAAATGGCCATAACGCTGAACTGAACCATGTATCAAGTACGTCGTTATCTTGATTCCAATTTTCAATATCTGCTGGCGCTTCTGTACCTACGTATACTTCACCAGTTTCTTTATGATACCAAGCTGGAATGCGGTGTCCCCACCATAATTGACGAGAAATACACCAGTCGTGAATGTTTTCCATCCAACGTAAATATGTGTTTTCGAAACGATCTGGTACGAACGTTACTTTCTCTTCTTCTTTTTGCTGAAGCGCTACTGCCTTCTCAGCAAGTGGAGCCATTTTTACGAACCATTGTGTTGATAAGTAAGGCTCAACAACTGCACCACTACGCTCACTATGACCTACTGAATGCATATGAGGCTCGATTTCTACTAATACGCCCGCTTCTTGTAAATCTTTTACTAACGCTTTACGGCACTCGAAACGATCCATACCGTTATACTTACCAGCTTTTTCGTTCATCGTTCCATCTTCGTTCATTACTAAGATACGTGGTAAGTCATGACGGTTACCTACTTCAAAGTCATTCGGGTCATGAGCTGGCGTAATTTTTACAACACCTGTTCCGAAATCTTTTTCTACATACTCATCAGCAATAATCGGAATCTCACGGCCTACGATTGGAAGTGTAACTGTTTTTCCGATTAAATGCTTGTAACGATCGTCTTCTGGATGAACCGCTACCGCTGTATCACCAAGCATCGTTTCTGGACGAGTTGTTGCAAGACGAATGTGACCAGATCCATCTGTTAACGGATAGTTCATATGGTAGAATGCACCTTGAACTTCTTTATGAATTACTTCAATATCAGAAAGAGCTGTGCGTGTTGCCGGGTCCCAGTTGATAATATATTCACCGCGGTAAATTAAGCCTTTTTCGTATAATTGAACGAATACTTTATTAACCGCATCAGATAAACCTTCGTCTAATGTGAAACGTTCGCGAGAATAGTCTAGTCCTAAACCAACTTTCCCCCATTGTTGACGAATGTGAGAAGCGTATTCTTCTTTCCATTCCCAAGCCTTTTCAAGGAATTTCTCACGGCCAAGATCGTAACGTGAAATACCTTCTTCACGAAGTTTCCCTTCTACTTTCGCTTGTGTTGCGATACCCGCATGGTCCATTCCTGGAAGCCACAATACATCGTAACCTTGCATACGCTTCGTACGAGTTAAAATATCTTGAAGAGTTGTATCCCAAGCATGACCTAAGTGTAACTTACCAGTTACGTTCGGAGGTGGAATTACAATTGTATACGGTTGTTTCTTCTCGTCTCCTGTTGCTTCAAAATATTTGCCTTCTAACCACCACTGATAAAGGCCTTCTTCAACGGACATATGATCATATTTAGTTGGTAAATTCTTTTCCGTGTTTGACATTATTTTCCCTCCTTAAAATAAAAAATGCCCCTCATCCAAAAAAGGACGAGGGACATCGCGGTACCACCTTTATTTACAAACAAATTCAGGAATTTGCTTATACTCTTAATTTGATAACGGACAAATCCGTCTTTTCCTAATGAGAACTATTCCGTTCAGAAAAGATGCTCCAGGGCTACCTTCTAACATAACTATCTAGAGAATCTCCCAGCTAATGATTCTCCTCTCTGAAGACGTTTCTTGTTATACTCTTCCCCTTCAAGGCATTTATATGATTGTTAATTATTATATACAATAGTGTAAAAAACGAAACCTTATTCGTCAAGATAAATTTAATACTACAGCTTTTTGAGTAAAAAAAAGAAGATAAGTAACATCCTCTACTTACCTTCTTTATCCGTTCCCTTGCTGGGCAGCTTGTAATTGCGAAAGAAAATATTCTATATTACTAACGAGCCAATGCGCTTGTTGCAAACTCTTTACTCCGAGAAGTTCATTTTCCTCATTACGCCGCTCTCTTCTTTTCTTATAAGACTGGATTTGCCGAATAAATTGCGATGGATACGTCATATACGCAAACATGAGTAGTTGCTCTTCTTTCGTAAAAGGGAAATTTTTTTGATACATTTGATACCATTCAAACCGATCACTTCGCGCAATTGGATATGTGTTTAAAGACCGAGAATAAAAGCCTACAATATCTTGCACAGGTGTTGCAAACTTCGATTTTTCTAAACTAATAAAATAGCCATTCCGTTCATAATCAAATAAAAAATGATTAAGCGATACGTTACCATGTACAAAAGTAATGCGCGTTGTTTCTTTTTCTTTCATTGCATCGTTCCACTCATTTAATTGCTTCGTCGCAAACTCACGCGCCCTCATTACATGATGATAGTACGTACAATACTGCAATTCAAACGGAGACATATACCACTTCGCTTCCGATTCTACAAGAAACTCTTCTAACATCTCTCCATCATTTTCCCAACGATTGGATATATTTGTATAATGTTTTTCTAAATCCTCTTCTGTATACGTTTCTTCTTTTACCGTTTTTTGGTGCAACGTTCCGAGAGTCTGAAACATTTTATGGTATTGATCATTATCCTCGCCGTTCCCTTCCGCACGCTCTAACCAAGGCATTAAATAATAATTATACGTACCATCACTTAAAATATAATTTCCGTCCGTCGCATGATATATAGGTACATAATTTGAAAAACCTTTCTCCTTCAAATATTGAATATGATGCAAAAAGTTATTCCGCTCTAACTTCTTGCCTTCTATTTTCTTGAGCGCATATGGACCTTGATTCGTATAAATTTTCGTCACACTTCCGTGCTCTTCCATATGCTGCGTATCCAATCTATATTGCCTTACAATGGGTTCATAACGATTTCGTAATTCCATATCCATACGAATAACCCTTTCTATTCAAAACATAGCCTTTAGAAAAATAAGTGAGTGAAAACACTCACTTATTTCGCTTTTGCTCTTGAAACAGGAATATAAATAATTTGTCCTGTAGTTAAATATATATCTTCTGTTTGATTGACACGGTATAAGTTTTGTACAGATGTTTCATAACGTTCTGCAACAGATTCGATCGTATCTCCTTCTTGCACAAAATACATTCTTAACTTTGTAAATTCTTCTTCCGGTTCTTTCGTAAATAATTTCGTTAAATAAAGCGCATTTTCATCCCGCTGTGAATACGTTTCCTCTTCTTGTACTTCTTGTTTTTTCGCTTGTTCTTTCTTAAAATCTTTTCTTCCGAACAATTCAAATTGCGGCGTTGTTTCTTTCTCCTCTTCACGCTCTACAAATTCATGTTCTTCTATTTCCTCTTCTTCTACTTCCTGCTCTTTTCTTTCTTCTAGTTGGAACGGTTCAAATGCGTAATCTTCCCACTCATCTGATTCCTTATAGGCTGGCTCTTCGACTTGTGGCGTTGGTCTAGTTTCATGCTCTTGCGCAGAATCATCCTCTAACTCAGCATACGCCGTTTCTTCCTCTTCATCCTCAATTCTTTCTTCATCACATAAACCTGTAATAGATATATCCGCTAATAATTGTAAGCAACCATTTTCCTTTAGTTCATAATCAAATTCCTCGATAGATACATATAGTTCTTCAATTACTTTCACACGGTTTCTTGGGATTGATATTTCAAGCGGGAAGGAATGAACAAGTTCATTAACCCCATCTTCTCTCGTTTCTACATAATCAATGGACTTCGCTGGCGATAGATCTCTTAATGAATAAGCTGAATCATCTTGCCTTGCAACATACTCTCCCGTTAAATCTAATTGCCCTCTCACAATTACCTCATGATCAAGCTCTTCTATCTCAACGTCTGGATCTAACGAAATTGACAAAAGTTCTTCGACTTCCTGTCCTTTTTGGAACCAAACAGATTCTTTTAATGAAAAACGTAATGAATGATCTGTTGCCACTTCTTTTCCCCCTCCCAAACTATATGTCATTACAGATTTATGTACGGAAAGCTGACTTTATGAATAAAAAAAATCGCTCCCCTTACGGAGAGCGATTTTTTTATTCAATTAAGCTTTTAATTTTGACATTGCAATTTCAGCCGCTGCAATCGTCGCTTCAATATCTGCATCACTATGTGCTGTCGATAAGAATAAACCTTCAAATTGGGATGGCGGTAAAAATACACCTTGTTCTACCATTTCACGATAGTAAGCCGCAAAGAACTCTAAGTTTGAAGATTTTGCTGCATCGTAATTAATAACTGGTTCATCTGTAAAGAAGATACCAATCATAGAACCCGCACGATTGATATGATGCGGAATGCCATGTTTTTCAGCCGCTTTACGTAAGCCAGCTTCTAACATTTCAGCTTTACGCTCAAATTCTACATACGATTCTGGCGTTAACTGTACTAACGTTTCATAACCTGCTGCCATTGCTAGTGGGTTACCTGATAAAGTACCTGCTTGATAAATCGGTCCACTCGGTGCAACTTGGCGCATAATTTCTGCTTTACCACCGTATGCTCCTACCGGTAATCCACCACCGATTACTTTACCTAAACAAGTTAAATCAGGTGTTACACCGTAATAACCTTGTCCACAATTATAAGCAACACGGAATCCTGTCATTACTTCATCAAAAATAAGCAATGCGCCATTTTGCTCTGTTACTTCACGAAGACCTTCTAAAAATCCTGGTTGCGGAGGAACAACCCCCATATTCCCTGCTACTGGTTCTACAATGACACAAGCAATATCATCACCGAATTGTTCGAAAGCGTATTTCACACTTTCTAAATCGTTATACGCTACTGTAATCGTATTTTTCGCTACACCTTCTGGTACACCAGGGCTATCTGGTAAACCTAGCGTTGCTACACCAGAACCCGCTTTAATTAATAACGAGTCACCATGACCGTGATAACAACCGATAAATTTCAAAATTTTGTTACGCCCTGTATAACCACGAGCTAAACGTAGCGCACTCATTGTCGCTTCTGTTCCAGAGTTAACCATACGCACAATCTCAATTGATGGAACACGCTCAATAACAAGTTTCGCTAATTTATTTTCAATTTCCGTTGGAGCACCGAAGCTCGTACCTTTTTCAGCAACAGCTTTTAAAGCCTCAACAACACGATCATTTGCATGACCATGAATTAATGGACCCCATGATAATACGTAATCGATGTATTCATTTCCATCGATATCATATACTTTAGAGCCTTTTCCACGCTCCATAAACAACGGGTTCATACCGACAGACTTAAAAGCACGAACTGGGCTATTTACGCCACCAGGCATTAAATCTTGAGCCTCTTCAAACGCTGCAATCGACTTATCAAACTTTTTCATTATTTAGCGCCTCCTTCTTGTAACCATCTTGCTGCATCTTTCGCATGATACGTAATAATTAAATCTGCTCCTGCGCGTTTCATACTAATTAATTTTTCAAGTACAACTTCTTTTTCATTAATCCAGCCATTTTGCGCTGCCGCTTTAATCATTGAATATTCACCGCTTACGTTATAAGCAACGACTGGTAAATTAAAGTTATTTTTCACATCACGAACGATATCTAAGTAAGAAAGAGCTGGCTTTACAATTAAGAAATCTGCCCCTTCCATTACATCTGATTCTGCTTCACGGAATGCTTCCATGCGGTTCGCTGGGTCCATTTGATATGTTTTACGATCACCAAATTGTGGTGCACCATGCGCCGCATCACGGAATGGTCCGTAAAATGCTGATGAATATTTAACAGCGTACGACATAACTGGTACATGTCCAAAACCATTTTCATCTAATGCGTGGCGAATTGCTGTTACGAATCCGTCCATCATGTTTGATGGCGCAATAATGTCCGCCCCTGCTTTCGCTTGACTTACAGCTGTTTTTGCAAGAACTGCAAGAGACTCGTCATTTAAAATAATACCATCTTCAATTACACCGCAATGACCATGGCTTGTGAATTGACATAAACATGTATCCGCAACTACTACTAGATCAGGGAATTCACCTTTAATTTGCTGAATCGCACGTTGCACAATTCCATGATCACAATATGCTGATGATCCAACTTCATCTTTTTCAGCAGGTAAACCAAATACAATAACAGAACGAATACCTAAATCAACAACTTCTTGCATTTCAGCTTGCAATAAATCTAAAGATATTTGATATACGCCTGGCATAGAAGGCACTTCATTACGAACATTCTCTCCTTCTAATACAAAAATAGGGTAAATAAAATCTTCCGTATGTAAAAACGTTTCACGCACAAGCGCACGCATGCCTCCACTTTGTCTTAAGCGACGATGACGATTAAATTGTAAAGAGTTCATAGATTTCTATCCCCATTCTTTTATTTTATAGATTCACAAACACATTGTAGTAATGCTTCTACAGTGTACTCTTTCGGCATAATAATATGCGGAAAATAAAGGCTCGCCTCTTTTTCCGTAATAGGCCCTATACAAGCAATTGTACATTTTTTTGTCCATTCTCTCCAGTTTGTATCCTCAAGTAAACGAACAAAACTCGTAACAGTGGAAGGGCTCGTAAATGTAATAATGTCTACTTTCCCTACTTCTAACGCTTCTATAAGCTCTTGCTTTTTCTCTACATTTTCTTTCGTACCATATACGATAAGCTCATCTAGAGAAACACCCATTTCACGAAGCGCAACTGGAATTACGTCTCTTGCTAAATTCCCTTTCGGAAATAAAATACGTTCGTTTCCACTTAATCTTTTTACAAACTCTTCTGCAAATACTTCTGCAACAAATGAAGTTGGAACAAAATCCACTCGATAGCCTCGCTTTTCTAACTCTAACTTTGTTTTCACACCTACTGCAGCAATTTTAGTCGTTACAGGTAGCTTCTGTCTCAAACGATCTAGAAAAAAAGCTACCCCATTTTTACTCGTAAAAATAACCCAGTCATACGAATGTAACTGCCCTGCTATATGTTGAATTTGCCTATGAGACATACCTTCCATACGCAAAAGCGGAATTTCCAATGGAATTCCGCTCTTTTCTTTCACCGCTACACTCATTTGTTTTGCTTGATGCTGGGCACGTGTAATCAATACCGTTTTGCCAGCGAGAGCGTTCATGCTTATTGTTGCTCCTTATTTGCAGCAAGAATGAGTTCTTTTGCGCCTTGGTTAATTAAACGGTCCGCAGCCTCTAATCCTACTTTCTCTGGATCAGTTCCTACTACTTTCTCTTTCAATAAAACAGAACCGTCCATAGACCCGACAAGAGCTGTTAATTCGATTGCATCGTTTTCCGTAAGAGTTGCATATCCAGCGATCGGAACTTGGCATCCCCCTTCAAGTTTATGAAGAAATACGCGTTCTGCTGCCACTGTTTTTTCTGTTACTCCATCATTCATATGAGCTAACAACTGCAGTAAATCTTTATCATCCTCACGACACTCAATCGCTAATGCACCTTGTCCTACAGCAGGTACACATAACGTCTCATCTAAATGTTCTGTAATAACTTCATTATCCCAGCCCATTCTTTGTAATCCCGCTGTCGCTAAAATAATTGCATCGTAATCTTCTTCTTTTAATTTGCGTAAACGTGTATCGATATTTCCGCGAATCCACTTCACTTGTAAGTCTGGTCTCGCAGCGAGTAGCTGTGCACTACGTCTTAAACTACTCGTACCTAAAATAGCGCCTTCTGCTAACTCTTTAAACGACGCTCCGTTTTTTGAGATAAAAGCATCACGAGGGTCAACACGCTTTGGTGTACAACCAATCATTAATCCTTCTGGAAGTACGGCCGGCATATCTTTCATACTATGTACAGCCATATCAATTTCTTTCGTAAGTAGCGCATGTTCAATCTCTTTCACAAACAAGCCTTTGCCACCTACTTTTGAAAGAGTAACATCTAAAATTACATCGCCTTTTGTGACGATTTCTTTCACTTCAAATTCATATGGTAAACCTAGCGCTTTTAACTGATCAATAAACCAGTTTGTTTGCGTTAATGCTAATTTACTCTTTCGTGACCCTACAATAATTTTGCGCATAATTTTCTCTCCTCATTATAAATACCAAAAGTGGAAGTTGGATAAACTGCTTAATAGAAAAATATTAATTAGCATTACGAGAAATGCTCCGATGTTCCACTGCACGATTTTCTTCCCTAGCAATACATCTGCCGCTCGTAAATAAAGACCCGCACAATATACAAATAGAACGACAAAAGACCCGATTACTTTCGTATCATACCAATGGAAATTGTCCAATTTTGTATATCCCCATATGCATCCTAATAAAATAGCTAGTAAGAAAAATGGAACAGAAAATAAATTTAATCCGTAAGACATCGATTCTAGCTTCGGTAAATTCCCTAACCTTCTTAATCTCGCATTCCATTTTTTCTTTTTTAATAGGCGATATTGCAATAAATACATAATAGAAAAAATGAACGATACAGTAAAAGTTGCATAAGAAATAATAGCCATACCGACATGTACATATACAAGCTCCGAAACTAATTGCTCTGCAAGTACCGGCGACATCTTTCCAAGCGGCGTAAAAATAGAAAAAGCGCTTACGCCAAATGCAACAACATTTGTAAAAAAGACTAAAAAATCGATTCTCATAAATCGATTAATGACTAACGACATCGTAATCAATAGCCAAACATAAAAATAAATGCCTGATAATAAGGTTAAAAGGGGGTTCGTTTCTGAATCTGTAGCTCTAAGCAACATAAAAATAGAATGCAGAACCCATACAATCGAAAGTAACCAAAAAGCAAATCGGTTCGCCTTTCGGTTACTTTGGAAATAATCTATAAAATATAAACTAATGCTACAAGCATATAAAATAATTGCAATATGATAAATAATACTGTTATTTAAAAAACTCATCCGATCATCCTTCCAAATTATAAAGATGGAACGGATGGTGTCCACGCTCTTTTATGTTCTACTTCTTCCGCACGACTCTCTACGTCTTCCATTTCTAAATCGAAAATCTTTGCAAATAACGCTAATTTTTCGTCTGCTCCCTCTTCAGCAGCTATTTCTTTCGCTACTAAAATTGGGTCTTTTAATAATTGATTAATAATACTTTTCGTATGCTTACTAATTACTTTTCTCTCACGATCACTAAGAGTTGGTATTTTTCGTTCCAAACTTTCCATCGTTTCACTTTGAATAGCAAGTGCCTTATCACGAAGAGCTGATATTAACGGAACGACACCAAGTGTACTTAACCACGTTTTAAATACAACAATTTCCTCTTCAATCATAAATTGAATTTTCTCTGCTTCTTTTAAACGTTCAGCACGGTTCGCTTCCACTACTCCTTGCAAATCATCAATGTCATACAAGAAAGAACCTTCTAGCTCATCAATTGCTGGATCAATATCACGCGGCACTGCAATATCAACCATAAATAATGGACGACCAGAGCGCATTTTCTCTACCTTTGTCATCATCTCTTTCGTAATGACATAATCCGATGCACCAGTTGAACTAATTAAAATATCAGCTTCTAATAATGCACATTGTAATTCACTTAAAGGTTTTGCGTGTCCCATATATTTCTCAGCCATTATTTCTGCTTTTGAAAGCGTTCTATTCATGACTGTTACTTTACGAGCACCGCTTCCATATAAGTTTTGTAGTGCAAGTTCACCCATTTTACCAGCACCGAGAATAAGTACGTGACAATCTGTTAACTCGCCGAATATTTTCTTCCCAAGCTCAACAGCAGCATAACTAACAGACATCGCACTTTCGCCAATTGTCGTTTCTGAGTGAGCACGTTTCGCTAACGTAACCACTTGCTTAAACAATTCATTAAAAATTGTGCCTGTCGCTTTTACTTGCTGCGCTTCTAAAAAGCTATCTTTTATTTGACCTAAAATTTGCGTCTCTCCAACTACCATAGAATCTAAACCGCACGTTACGCGGAATAAATGATCTATTGCACCGTCTTGTTCAAAAATAGTTAAATACGGTGCGACTTCTTCTATTTCAAGCTGAAACCAATCAGCTAAAAACTTCTTAATATAATACCGTCCCGTGTGTAATTGATCGACAACAGCGTAAATCTCAGTACGATTACAAGTTGATACAATGACATTCTCTAACACGCTCTTTTGATTTTGTAATGTAGTCATTGCTTGCTCTAGCTCTGCTGCCTGAAATGTGAGTTTCTCACGAAATTCTACAGGGGCTGTTCGATAATTTACACTAACAACAAGAATATGCACGCAGCATGTCCCCCTTCACCCGTTTTATCACTTTATCTACTATCATAATACAACTTTCCTCTTATGAATCTGACAATCGTGTGAACAACTAATTATTTTTTTATTTATTCTCCGTATGTAATAAAGGAGATTCAGTAAAACTAATAAAAACTTCCTACTTTATAATGATTATAAATTAATAACTCTATTTGTACGTTACCAAAAAAAGCCCTCATAATCAAGTGATGGAAACTATTCCATATGAATTATAACATCATCTTTCCTATCTTCTTTCATCATGAAGGAAAATATGTATGATTGTTCCAAATTGTAGCACAAACTTTCTCAATACAATGTATTTGACATTGTATTTCTTTTTCGTTATATTGATTTTACAAAATTAAATTGTGCACAACTTAATTAGAAAGGAGTCATTCATGACAGAAGATTCTTTGCATCTAGATAATCAACTTTGTTTTTCTATTTATGCTTGTTCTAGAGAGGTTACACGCTTTTACCGACCGTATTTAGAAGAAATGGGCATTACGTATCCACAGTACATTACTTTACTCGTACTATGGGAGCAAGATGGACTAACAGTAAAAGAAATTGGAGAACGTCTATTTTTAGATTCCGGTACGTTAACACCTATGTTAAAACGAATGGAATCATTAAACCTTGTAAAACGCGTTCGTTCCAAAGAAGATGAGCGAAAAGTGTGTATTGAATTAACAGAACAAGGAAAAGATTTACAAGATAAGGCTTGTTCATTGCCGACAACGATGGCAACAAATTTAGGAATTACAGAACAAGAATATCGTTCTTTATTAATTCAATTAAATAAACTAATTGAAACAATGAAAACAATTAATGATAGAAAAGGGGAATAAACATGGATAAATTATATACTGCTTCAGTAACTGCTACAGGTGGAAGAAATGGAAAAGTAGTATCAGATGATGGCATATTAAATCTTGATGTGAAAATGCCGAAAGCACTAGGTGGTGCAGGCGGAGAGGCAACAAATCCAGAACAACTATTTGCTGCTGGTTACGCTGCTTGTTTTGATAGTGCATTACAACTTGTCATTCGTACGAAACGTGTGAAAGTAGAAAGTACAGAAGTAACTGCTCACGTTTCTATCGGAAAAGATACAGATGGTGGTTTCGGCCTATCTGCTGTACTTGATGTACATGTCGCTGGCGTTTCACATAGCGAAGCACAAGAACTTGTAGAAGCCGCTCACGGCGTATGTCCTTATTCGAAAGCAACACGAGGAAATATTGAGGTTACATTAAACGTACGCTAAAAGTGTATAAAGAAAAAAACGCGCGACATTCGTCACGCGTTTTTTGTTTTTGTAAATTTATGGATTGCTTTCCATGCTTCTTCTTTCCCAAGTCCTGTTTCAGAAGAGAATAGAACGACTTCATCGCCACTTTCAATATCAAGCGTTTCTTTTACAACTTTTAAATGCTTTTGCCATTTCCCTTTCGGAATTTTATCGGCTTTCGTTGCAATAATAATGGTTGGAATGTCATAATGCTTTAAGAAATCATACATCATTACATCATCATTTGTTGGTTTGTGACGTAAATCAACTACTAATACAGCTGCATCTAATTGCTCACGTGTTGTAAAATACGTTTCAATCATTTTACCCCAAGCCGCGCGCTCTGTTTTAGATACTTTCGCATATCCGTAACCTGGAACGTCCACAAAGTGCATCATCTCATTAATTAAGAAGAAGTTTAATGTTTGTGTTTTTCCTGGTTTAGAAGAAATACGTACTAACTTTTTACGATTTAAAATTTTATTAATAAAGGAAGACTTCCCGACATTTGAACGACCTGCTAATGCAATTTCTGGTAAGTCACCGTCTGGATATTGTTCTGGTTTAACAGCACTAATTACAATGTCTGCTTTTGTTACTTTCATTGTTTCACTCCTACTAATGCGTGCTCCAATACTTCATCTAAATGAGATGCAAGCACAAACGTAAGGTTTTCTTTTACGCTCTCTGGAATATCATCTAAATCTTTCTCATTTTCCGCTGGTAAAATAATCTTTGTTAAACCTGCGCGGTGAGCACTTAATGTTTTTTCTTTTAAACCACCAATCGGTAATACACGACCACGAAGTGTAATTTCACCTGTCATCCCTACTTCTTTACTTACAGGAATACCTGTTAGCGCAGAAATAAGTGCCGTTGCCATCGTAATACCTGCTGACGGTCCATCTTTTGGAACTGCTCCTTCTGGAACATGAATATGAATATCATTTTTCTCATGGAAATTAGGATCAATCTGAAGCTCTTCTGCACGAGAACGAATATAGCTAAACGCTGCTTGTGCGGATTCTTTCATAACATCCCCAAGTTTCCCCGTTAAAATTAATTTCCCTTTACCTGGCGCTACAGACACTTCAATCGCCAGTGTATCGCCACCTGCTGCTGTATATGCTAAACCTGTCGCCATACCAACTTGGTCTGTTTTTTCGGCTTGCCCATAACGGAATATGTGCTTACCAAGTAAATCAACAACATTTTTCTCTGTTACTACAATACGCTTGCGTTCTGCTGTAACGATAATCTTCGCTGCTTTACGACAAACTTTTGCAATTTGGCGCTCTAGTGTACGAACACCAGCCTCACGTGTATAATAGCGAATCATTTCAAGAAGCGCTTCATCACGTACTTGTAAATTACCTTTTCGTAAGCCATGCTCTTTTAATTGTTTCGGCAATAAATGTTCACGAGCAATATGAACTTTTTCAAGTTCTGTATACCCAGCAATCGAAATAATTTCCATACGGTCAAGTAATGGGCCTGGAATACTTGAAAGTGTATTCGCAGTTGCTACAAACATAACTTTCGATAGATCATATGGTTCTTCAATATAATGATCACTGAAGTTATGATTTTGTTCTGGGTCTAACACTTCAAGTAATGCTGCTGAAGGATCTCCACGGAAATCGTTAGACATTTTATCAATCTCATCTAATAAGAAGACTGGATTAACTGATTTCGCCTTTTTCATACCTTGAATAATACGTCCTGGCATTGCTCCAACATATGTACGGCGGTGACCACGAATTTCAGATTCATCACGCACACCACCAAGGGATACACGGACAAAATTACGATTTAATGATGTTGCAATAGAACGCGCTAACGAAGTTTTTCCGACCCCAGGTGGTCCTACTAAACAAAGGATAGGCCCTTTTAATGAATTCGTTAACTTCTGTACCGCTAAATATTCAAGTACGCGCTCTTTCACTTTCTCAAGACCGTAATGATCTTTGTTTAAAATCTCTTCAGAATGAGCAAGATCAATCATATCTTCTGTTGCCTCTGTCCACGGAAGTGCTAATAACCAATCCATATAATTGCGAATAACACCGCTCTCCGCAGAACTTGCTGGTAACTTTTCATAACGATCTAATTCTTTCAGCGCAGCCTTCATTGTTTCTTCAGGCATTCCTGACTGTTCAATTTTCTCACGAAGTTCTTCAACTTCCCCGCCCTTACCTTCTTTATCGCCAAGTTCAGTTTGAATCGCCTTCATTTGCTCACGTAAAAAATATTCTTTTTGCGTGCGCTCCATTGAACGTTTCACTTTTTGTCCAATTTTCTTTTCTAAACTAAGTAATTCTTGTTCATCTTGAATAATTGAAATAAGTGTATGTAATCGTTCTTTCACAGATATGATTTCTAAAATCTCTTGTTTCTGCTTCGTTTTAATTGGCAAGTGAGAAGCAATTAAATCCGCTAATCTTCCTGGCTCTTCTACATCAGCTACCGTTGCAAATGTTTCATTTGAAACTTTTTTCGAAACTTTAATATATTGTTCGAAATGCTCCAGTAATGTGCGCATAAGAGCTTTCTCTTCTAAATCAGCTTCCACTTCTTCCGTTATCGTTTTAATAGAAACTTGCACTACATTTTCTTCTTCGATAAACTCTACTACTTCTGCTCTATGTAAACCTTCTACAAGGACACGAAGCGTACCGTTCGGCAATTTTAACATTTGCTTCACTTTCGCCACTGTACCTACACTATATATGTCATCTTCTTTCGGATCATCGATATTCATTTCTTTTTGCATTGCTAAAAAGATGATATTTTCATCCATTGCCGCCTGCTCTAGTGCTTGTATCGATTTATCACGTCCTACATCAAGATGCAGAACCATCGTTGGATATACGAGAACGCCTCTTAATGGTAGGAGGGGCACGATTCTTTCATTCGTATTCATACTAGACATAGCACCTCCATAATAAATTAAACTCCTGTTCAACTATTTTATATTACAATACATCTAGATGCAATTGCAGAGATTCTCCGCAACTGTAAATCCCTCGTTTTTTCTCCCTTATAAAAGAAAAAAGACTCCGCTTAAGCATACAAACTTAAACGAAGTCTGGCAAATACTATTATCGTTCATTCTCACATTGATTGTGCATCTGTTTCGTCTATCGTAGTATGTACATCAAGCTCTCGATGTATATTTTCCTGTATAAACGTTAGCTCAAATACTTCCTTCAACTTCCGAACAGGAATAATTTCAATTCCTTTTATTGTATACAAAAATGGTTGCATGTTTTCAGCAGGAATGATAACTTTCTTAGCTCCTGCCTTTTTCGCAGCTTTTATTTTTGCGTACACACCACCGATAGGTTTCACTTCCCCGTGTATACTTATCTCACCAGTCATCGCTACTTCATTATTCACATACGTATGATGCACTGCTGAATACACACCTGTTGCCATAGCAATTCCCGCCGAAGGCCCATCAATCGGGATACCACCTGGAAAATTAATATGTATATCGTACCCTTCTGGCAATACATCTAGAGATCGAAGCACTGTTAATACATTATCTACAGAACCTTTCGCCATACTTTTACGACGAATGGATTTCGTTTGACTACCAATACTTTCCTCTTCAACAATTCCGGTAACATTTACCGATCCTTTATCTTTCGCCTTGATTGCTGTTACTTCAATTTCTAATAACGCACCTGTATTTGGTCCGTATACAGCAAGTCCATTTACAAGACCGATTCTCGGAATAGGGTAAATGCGTTTTTCATACTTCGGTGTGAGCTGACTAGAGTGAACAACCCACTCTATATCTTCATCTTTAATGAAAGGACGTTCTTCATTTATTGCCATTCCAGCAGAAATTTGTACAAGATTAATCGCTTCTCGCCCATTTCTCGCATACATTCCAATCATTTCAATACCATTTTCACCGATTTGCATTTCCACTTTTTCAGCCGCATTCTTCGCTACTTTTTGAATTTCTTCTGTATCTAACTCACGGAAGAACACTTCTAAACAGCGCGACCGAATAGCAGGAGGTATCTCATCTGGCGAACGTGTCGTCGCCCCAACTAAGCGAAAATCGGCTGGTAAACCTTTTTGAAAAATATCATGTATATACGTTGGAATCATCGTATTTTCTTCACTATAGTATGCACTTTCCAAAAACACTTTTCGATCTTCTAGCACCTTTAACATTTTGTTCATTTGAATCGGATGTAGTTCACCTATCTCATCAATAAACAAAATACCACCGTGAGCATCTGTTACCGCACCTTTTTTCGGTTGCGGAATACCTGCTTGCCCCATCGCACCAGCACCTTGATAAATTGGATCATGCACCGAACCAATTAAAGGGTCTGCAATACCACGTTCATCAAACCGAGCTGTCGTCGCATCCAGTTCAATAAATGTTGCATTTGTGCGAAATGGAGATTTTGGATTTCGTTTTGCTTCTTCTAATACGAGACGCGCTGCCGCTGTCTTTCCGACACCTGGCGGACCATATATAATCACATGTTGCGGGTTTGGACCACAAAGAGCCGCTTTTAACGACTTAATCCCGTCCTCTTGCCCTACAATATCTAAAAAGGATGTAGGACGCACCTTTTCCGCAAGCGGCTCTGTTAAAGAAATCTCGCGCATTTTACGAAGCTGTTCTAATTCTTTTTTCGATTCTCGATCAATTGAAACTTTTTGTGTTCGCTGATTTCGAAGTAAATGCCAAAAATACAATCCGACAATTACACCAAAAACAAGTTGAACAAGTAAAAATATATTTGTCCAGCTCATCATTTATTTCCTCCCGCAATGTTTTATCTCTTAGTATTTCCGCGGAGGAACATAGCTAAACATAAAGAAAAACAGCAATTATAAAAATTGCTGTTTCTCCTTCGCATTATGCAGATGTTTTTGTATCAAGTACAGTACCGTCTTGTAACACCAATTTTGGTGCTGCATTATCAGCTACTGTTTCTTTTGTAAGAATACACTTCTCGATATCTTTGCGAGATGGTAGCTCGAACATTACCTCAAGCATTAAGCCTTCAATAATAGAACGAAGTCCACGAGCACCTGTTTTACGTTCAATTGCTTTTTTCGCAATCTCAATTAGTGCGCCTTCTTCAAACTCTAACTCAACATCGTCAAGCTCCAATAGTTTTTGGAATTGCTTAACAAGTGCATTTTTCGGTTTCGTTAAAATATCAACAAGAGCATCTTCATCAAGCGGCTCTAGGTTCGCAATAACTGGAAGACGACCGATAAACTCTGGAATTAAACCAAATCTTAAAAGGTCCTCTGGTAATACGTGAGATAAAACATGCTTCTCATTTACATCAGCATTTTTCTTCTCAGAACCAAATCCAATTACTTTTTCACCAAGACGACGTTTAATAATTGGCTCGATGCCATCAAACGCTCCACCACAGATGAATAAGATATTCGTTGTATCAATTTGAATAAACTCTTGATGCGGATGCTTACGGCCACCTTGAGGTGGAACGCTTGCTACAGTACCTTCTAAAATTTTCAGAAGTGCCTGCTGCACACCTTCACCAGATACATCGCGTGTAATTGATGGATTTTCGGACTTACGTGCCACTTTATCAATCTCATCAATATAAATGATTCCTTTTTCCGCTTTCTCTACATCATAATCAGCTGCTTGGATTAATTTAAGTAAGATGTTTTCTACATCTTCCCCAACGTACCCAGCTTCAGTTAAAGATGTTGCGTCCGCGATTGCAAATGGAACATTTAAAATACGCGCTAACGTTTGTGCCAGTAATGTTTTACCACTACCTGTTGGCCCGATAAGTGCGATATTACTCTTCGCTAATTCTACATCATCAATTTTGCTGTTAGAATTAATGCGTTTGTAATGGTTATATACCGCTACCGCTAGTGCTTTTTTCGCGTTATCTTGTCCGATGACATACTCATCTAAAATTTCACGAATTTCTACCGGTTTCGGTACATCTTTGAATTCTACTTCTTCATCTTTCGCAAGCTCCTCTTGTACAATTTCAGTACAAAGTTCGATACACTCGTCACAAATGTAAACACCTGGACCTGCAACTAACTTTCGGACTTGCGTTTGTGTTTTACCACAGAAAGAACATTTTAATTGCCCTTTTTCATCATTAAATTTAAACATATTTTCACACCCCTTACAAAGTGCTAACCTCTTGCCTTCGTATGTACACGATAAATGTATCGTATGTAAATACATATTATGTCACTACGTGGCGAGAAATACAAATAATATGACTAGTTATGTACAAATAAAAAGTTTTTAAAACTTTTGAAATATGTATATTCGACTTATTAAGGAAGTTTTCCTTCTTCATCGAAAAGTTTTATAAATATATTTCTATATTTATAAAACAAGGCACGATTAAAATCGCGCCTTGTTATTTTATTATGCAGCGTTTTCTACTAAGAAGTCTACAGCTTTACGAACTTTAAGATCTTCAGCTAAAGCGTCTACGCTTCCAAGAGCTTGCTTGATAGCGTCTACTGGCATACCGTACATTTCAGCCATTTTTTCAACTTCTGCAGTTACTTCTTCTTCAGTAACTTCGATGTTTTCAGCTTCAATGATAGCTTCAAGAACAAGGTTGATTCTTACGCGTTTTTGAGCGTCTTCTTTCATTTGCTCTTTTAACTTGTCAGCATCAGTACCTGTGAATTGGTAGTAAAGCTCAAGGTTCATACCTTGTTGGCTTAAACGTTGCTCGAATTCACGAACCATACGATCTAACTCAGTGTCGATCATAGCTTCTGGAATGTCGATTTCAGCGTTAGCAGCAGCTAATTCTACTACTTCGTCACGTACTTTGTGCTCAGCTTCATGCTTTTTGCCTTCTTCTAAGTTTGTGCGAAGTTTTGCTTTTAATTCATCAAGAGTTGCAACCGCTTCGTCAGCTTCTTTAGCGAACTCGTCGTTTAACTCAGGAAGTTCTTTTGTTTTGATTTCGTGAACTGTTACTTTGAATGTTGCTGGTTTGCCAGCTAATTCAGCAGCATGGTACTCTTCTGGGAATGATACTTCAACGTCTTTAGACTCACCAGATTTAAGACCAATTAATTGCTCTTCGAAACCTGGGATGAATGTACCAGAACCGATTGCTAGAGAGTAGTTTTCGCCTTTTCCGCCTTCAAATGCTTCGCCATCAACGAAACCTTCGAAGTCGATTACAGCTGTATCACCGTTTTCAACAGTTCCTTCTTCTTTAACAACTAGCTCAGCTTGACGCTCTTGTAAAGATTTTAATTCGTTCTCTACATCTTCGTCAGTTACAGTTGTTTCAACTTTTTCTACTGCTAAACCTTTGTACTCACCTAATTTAACTTCAGGTTTCACTGTAACTTTTGCAGTGAAGATAAGGTTAGCATTTTTTTCGAACTTCTCAATGTCGATTTCAGGATGAGCAACTGGGAAGATACCAGCTTCATCGATTGCTTCACCGTATGCTTTTGGTAAGATGATATCTAAAGCATCTTGGTATAAAGATTCAACACCAAAGCGTTGTTCGAATAACGGACGAGGCATTTTTCCTTTACGGAAACCTGGTACGTTGATTGTTTTTACTACTTTTTTGAACGCAGCGTCGATAGAGTTGTTTACTTCTTTAGCATCAACTTCGATTGTTAAAACGCCTACGTTACCTTCTAATTTTTCCCATTTTGCAGCCATTTATTCTTTCCCTCCAACTATAATAATGTATGCACATACCTCTATAGATTAAGATCTTCATTATCTCTTTTTTGAAATAACAAAAGTACAAATAATCCTCTAGCAAAAGCTTTCAGATATAATGTTCCAATCTACTAATTGCCTAAAAGACAACTACGGTATATTTTGTTCGAGAATAATATGAAACATATTAAGTAAGAGAATTACACTTCTCTTCTCTTACAAACAGGCAGATTTCTGCCTTTTGCAACCCTTACATTATAACATAGAATATGCTCGTTTCAAGAACCGAACGATTCTTTTTCATAATTATACGGGCAAATATCCTTCTCTTTCAACACGTAATAACCATTGATAGGCAATATGAAACTCTTCTAATTCAATATTATACGCTGTCATAAGCTCTTCTTCATCAATAGTCAACCCGAAACGCTTTCTACCAATTCTCTCTAAAACAGCAGCCCAAATCTCCACTTTATCCATTAATAGAGCGAATGGGAAAATGCTAATTTGTAATTCTTTCCAATATGTAACCATCGCATCAAATATATCAGGATAATTTTGCTCTAATCGACTTGATAATCTATGTATAATGTTATCGGATTGCTCCTCATTATGACCTGTAAATGCCGGAATTACCTTGATCGTATTCCCAAACTTTTCTACCTCTATCTCTTCTTCTATTTGATTTTCTATCATTTTATATAAAATAGAAGTTTTCAAATAAGGGTGCTGTTTTTCGTCTATTAAAAATTTCTTTAAAATAGGTAATGCAAGATCCAAGTCTTTTAACGAAAGTTGCTGAATCGCTCTTAGCTTTTGCCCAAAGTTTTCTCCAAATATTTCATTAGTAAATTCATCTAACTCAAAATTCGAATCAACTCGTGATGTATCTACTTCATTTAACATACCTTCTGCAAATAAAGCGAGCTGTGCTAATTTTTCCTTTTGCTCAGGCATTACATCTTTCGTTTGCAAAACTTTTTCAACAGTTTCAATAACGCCTTCATAATCATTTGTTTGAACTAAAATTGTCACATACGTTTCAAGAATATCACCAAATAAGACCGCTCCTGTTTCCAGTAACTGTTCACATTTCTCTTTCGCTTCTTCCATATGTTTTAATTCTAACAAGCAAATAACCGAAGCTAGTTCCGTTTGTTCCGTTTCTGCATTATACTGACGTAATATTTCAAAGCAGCGCAATGCATCTTCGAATTTCCGCTCTTTCAGCGCTAAAAAACCTTCATCAATATAGCGCTCTGATAGTTGCGGAAACAATACGACCGTATTTTCTTTTTTATCCATACGTCCGCCTCTTTTTCTAGATTTTAATTATCTTTAAAGTAAATATATCAAATGAGTAATGAGAACACAACATCCCGAAACCCTTTGTTTGAAATATAGAAATATTTAATTTTTACATTTCAATACAAGTGAATTCCTACTCAAAATTAAAAATATGCAAATAAAAACCCTCAGCAATTCAAGCAGAGGATTCATCATTAATGGAAAGCTTTTATAATAGTGGGGTATATAACAAGGGTAATAATTTGGAGAACAATAATTGCCATAACAATCATGCTAAAGTAGAAGATTGGTTTACTTCGCTTCATTAAAAACATAATGATGAGCATTGTACAAGCAAACAAACTTAAGAAGAACAAACTCGTTGTCGAACTAAGTATACCACTTGGGACAAAGAACAATAACACAACACTACAAGTACCTATAATTCCAAATAACCATTCCATTCATTCACTCATTCCCTTTCCCTCTCATGGTAGTTTCCTCTACGCGATTAAATGTTTTACAACATCAACTACATACGTTAATTTCTCATACGCTACAAATCCAAAAGCAACTGTTAAACCCGTTACGATTAATCCCTTCATTATTTCTTCCTCCTCGTTTTATCGTTGTTACCTTCATTATAGAGGATTAACAATTTGTTACCATCGAACTACCTTACAGTTACCTTACAGAATTGTAAGATTTCAAAGAGAGATTGAAAAACACCCCATATCGCTTGAGGTGCTTTCACGGAATTTCTCTATAATCACTTGCAAAATTAACTTTTTTCTCTTGTTTATTTTTCGAAGAATCCACTCTTAAACTAATAGATTTACTAAATAATTTCGGATTGAAATAATAACAACAATCCGTTTGAGGACAATATACACAATACACATCTATTTCTTCTTTATTCACTTCTTTTGTAGCGACTCCGCTTGCTGTAGAATAACTAGATCGGAATCTTACTTCCAGTATCCCTCTTGCATTCAACTCTCTATATTTCACTTGCACCCTTTTAAATACCCTGCCCTTATATACTACAAGATCAAAGGGCGAATGCTCTGTTTGTGGTATTAAAATCATATATCCTTTTTCATACAAATCAACTTGTGCCTTTAAAACAGCTAAATCTCCTTTTGTTTTTGTATGATGGTACACTTTTTCTCAGCACCTTTTTACATATTTTCAAAATAATATTCGTTCCTTTTCTTAACTTACCTCCCAACATTTTCTCATTAAAAGAAAACTCTTTGTTAAAACCATGTTAATATATTTTTGTATAATTAAGAATTTAATTTACAAGGGGGATTATATATGTTCAAAAAAGTAGCTGCTGATGTTTTAGGGTTAAGTGATGTAGGTTCTGTCATTACACCGAAAGATTATGACAAGGTCGATGCTGATGATTACGTAATGCATGAAGATGGAGAGAAAATTTATTTTCTAATTAAATCGAAATCAGATGAATATTGCTTCACAAACAAAGGATTACTTCACCTAGATGGTACAAGTGCGACAAGCAAAAAACGTACACTACGCCGCTTTAGCTATAGTAAATATCAAATTAAAAACGTAGCGCTTGAAACTGCGGGAACGATTGATTTAGATGTAGAAATTAAATTTCAAATGGGAGATGAACATTATTCAATTGATGTTCATAAAAAACATATCGAGGAATTAAAAGATTTATATAAAGCTTTACTTAAAATCGAAGAAATTTCATACGACAACGATATTACATTGCAGTATGCACATAAAAATTTAGATATGGCATCTAACGCTTTTAGCCGTATTTCAAATGCACAAGTAAATTTAGCAGAGCAATTTAAAGAAATGAACGAAATCGCCTTTAACTGGCTCGTTGATACGAAGAAACAATATAATGTGAAAGATTATGGTTTTGTATTTGAGAAGTTTATTAATAACTAAACAGAAAACCTTGTTATCAAAAGATAACAAGGTTTTTTCAGCGTCCCAGGAGAATTTCGAGCTCCCACTCCGCCCATTTCCGTACTATTTTATATATTTTGATCGCAGTCTTAATATATCTTCCTCTTCTCGAATACCTGCCGATCCTTTCCTCACATTTTTTACGATAGTCCAATCCGGGTTGGTTTCATCACCGATGTTCTGTACTGTAAAGTTGCCATCACCATATTTTCGGTGACCTTCTGCCAATTTCTCCGTTAAATCGTTCTCATTTGATCTCGCCATCTTTGCGCCATCTCCCTTTTTTATACAACCTTCTTAAACTGTCTAACCAATCACAGGTCTAGTCAATTGGAGATTCTCGTTTTCCGCTTCTATTCATTGTAACACACTAACGGGGATAAGTTTCGATAACGGTTGCTCAATCGTACGAGTGCTGTAAAAAGTTATAACATTCTAAGTGAAAATTAGGACAATACGATGTGCGACGTGTTATAGAAGGTATTGATCCCGATACTGGCGAAAAACTTTCATGGTGGGAACGCACTGGTGCTGGTGTCATGGTTTTTGCGGGACTTACGCCTGTTGGCAAGGGAATAAAAGTAGTCAAAGGTGCAAAAAAAGTTTCCAATGCAATAGGTGCAGCAGCCACACTAGAAAAACAACGGAAAACTTTAAAAGCTAATAGCTTAGCAGGTAAAGAATACGAAATAAAAATGTTCGAGGTTATAAAACACCAAAAACCTAAATCTGAATTGAATGAACAAATAACCGTACAAACAAAATCGGGCGTACGCACTCGTATAGATATAGGAGGCAAGGACGCAAATGGTAAGATTGACTTAGTAGAGTTAAAACCTTCACCTACTGCACCTCTTACTAAAAATCAGAAAAAAGCCTTCCCTGAAATTGCAGAATCAGGTGCAATAGTTAAAAGTAGGAACAAACCACCATTTGAAATTACTAACAGGGAGAAGGAATGCAATTAGTTACATAATTGAAAATAAAATCGTTACACAAATGTTGAGAAATATTGAAATTCAATTTCCATCAAATTCTATTCTTGCTATCATTATTTATAAGAATATTCAAAAAGGGAGGGGATTTTATGGACGTTCTAATAAAGGGTAATGCACAAATTTCAAAACTACTTAACGAATGGTACAAAGAAATACGTTCACGTAATATAGATAATGCCCATTGTTTAAAAGAAGAAATTAATTCTATTATTCACAATAACGAAGCAGACTCAAACTTGTTACTCTACTATCACCTGTTAGATTTCGGCTATAAATATTTAGTGGATAATTTAAGTATTTCAAAAAATAGCTTTGATAAAATTGAATCCTTTGATATTCCCACAGATAACTTTTTATCTTACTACTACCATTTTTATAAGGCTATTCATTCTAACGCAGTCGGTAATTATAACCTTGCTAAAGAACAGTATGATAAAGCAGAACTTTTACTTAAACACATTCCTGATGAACTTGAAAAAGCGGAATTTCATTACAACTTAGCAACATATCATTATCATATTTATCAAGCACTTTTAGCCATTAAGCATGGTACAAAAGCTAGGGACATATTTTCTAAACATGAAAGCTATGAATTAAAAACAGCTTATTGTGATAATTTATTAGGATTAGCTTGTACGCATTTAAAAGAATTTGAACTAGCTGAAGAATACTTTGTTACTGCAATGAACACATTCCAAAAGCAAAAAAATGAGAAAGCAATCTTACTAGTTCGTCATAATTTAGGCTTAATGTATGCGAGTCAAAATCTTTCTAGTTCGGCAATCCGATACCTTTCAGAAGTAGTTGAAAAGAAACCTCATCATTATAAAGCTATTTTTGTTAAGGCAAAGGAACATGTTAAGCTAGGTGAAAAAGAAATTGCATGTCAACTCATTGAAAAAGGTTTAACTATCTGCAATGAGTTAGGGAATCAAGAATATCAATACCGTTTTGCAATTCTGAGAGAACTAAATAAAAAAGCTGCTGCTGACAAATTAGAAAAAGCAGTACTGGCAGGAATGGACTACTTTAGAAACGAAAGATTATGGGAATATGTTCAAGAATACACGGAAGCACTAGCGGTCCAATTTCATAGCGAAGGAAACTTTGAACAAGGAAGTAAATATTTCTACTTAAGTTATGAAGCTAAGAAAGAAATTTTTAATAAGGAGGCGTTAAAGTGAAAAAAGTATTATTAGGAATGCTATTGATTACACTTGTAACGATAGGCACGCATACTTCAGTTAACACTCAAACAGCTATTAATATTATACAAGGTTTAGCTGATGGTGATACAGGTTGATTTATTAAAGACGCAGGACGCTTACCTACTCTTAGGGGGGCGTTCTTTTTTATCTAACTTTAACGAAAGGGTTGAACTACAAAACTGTTTGATGGATTATCGTTAGAGACAATAAGCAAACTTCCACCTGCTTTCACTACAATTATAGCCACCTTACTTATACCAGCTGTATTATATAGTGTTAATCAACTTGTAATAGCGGCAACAACTAAGGAAATTGACAAATTGTATTTAAATAAAGTCACACAAGTAAAATTAAACTTTTGGAATATAATTTTATCTACACTGTTAGGTGCTATTTTATATCTATTTGCTACTGTGTTTTTTACTTTGGAGTATATGATAACCTTAATAAAACTTGGAGTAACAGCGAAAAAGTTTGGTACATCGGAGGAACTTTAATTATTAGTGTTATTCTATTAGTTGTACTATATTTTCTGTTTTTGTTTTCTCTGCATAAAAACAAGAAGTTTAATATTATTCTTAAGGTTTTAGTTTCCCTTCAAATCATAAGTAGTGTAATAACGCACAATTATCTCGAGCACTTTGTCGATTGTTAGATTGAACATATAACGATTTTCTGCAATCTCTTTCTTCCGCGGATCACTTTTTAATCTATCGCTAAAAACATTCGTTAAATCTTCGCTAATCGTTAAAGAATCACGTCTTTTTGACATAAAAAAATAAGCCCCCTAACTCGTTAGCGACCGCACATTGTACGATTCAACTTACGAATTAGAGAGCTTATATATTGCGGATTTTGACGTCACCGCAAAGGTTTTGTTAGCGTCCCAGGAGAGATTCGAACTCCCGACCGACGGCTTAGCTTACCACCATAGCTTTCGCTACCAGCAATTACTGTTTGTAGTCTGGACTATATCTTCACCATTTCAGGTGCGACACGTGTAGTCTCTACGGAACCTCACGATGATTTTCATCATACTTCAGAGTCTTTACCATTAAGTTTCACTTAATCATTCAAAACTCCTTAATCTTTTTCAAGATCGTAAGTTTCCTCGGTATTACCATCAGCCGAACTGTTAAGGCTTCACCGATATAGTGTCGTCCACTTTATAGGTTCTTGTTTCCCTATAAAGGCTCCTATTTTTCTTGAAGGCCGTTGCTCTATCCTGCTGAGCTACTGGGACATGGAGCGGGTGAAGAGAATCGAACTCTCGACCAGAGCTTGGAAGGCTCTTGTTTTACCACTAAACTACACCCGCATATGTTATTTTATTTTCATTCGTTAGCGCCGTTGCCCTATCGACAATATTTATTATATGTATAACCATACATAAAGTCAACACCTTTTTTAAAAGAGGATAATTTTTCTTATCCTCTTTTAAAAACTGCTTGTTCAACTAGCTGTCCGTCTAGTGTTTCAAAACGAACTTCCATTTGATTTTCATCCATTTCTAATAAAGCAAATGTTTTTTCTACACGCTGACGCGGTAATAAAATACTGCCTGGATTAATAAATAAAACGCCGTCGATTAATTCCGCACCTAATACGTGAGAGTGTCCGAAGCATGCAACTTGCGCCCCTACCTCTTCAGCATGGTACGCTAATGTTTGTAACGTCATTTTCACGTTATGACGATGTCCGTGCACAACTATAAAACGAACACCATCTACATCAGTTACAATTTCATCTTGAAAGTTAGCATAATCACAATTCCCTTTTACAACATGGAAACTTTGCAACTCTTCATGAGCAGGCGTTAGCTCTGAATCACCGCAATGAATCATGATATCTACTTTCCCTTCATACTTCTCTTTTAACTGCTGTAATTCCTTCACAGAGCTATGACTATCGCTTACGATTAAAGCTTTCATCAATCTCTCTCCCTTATTCTCCTAAAAACCATTCAGGGATTTTTTCTTCTAGCTTACGTAGAGCACGTCCGCGGTGACTAATAGCATTTTTCTCATCTGAACTTAGTTCGGCCATCGCTTTTTTATATTCTTCCACATAAAAAATCGGATCATATCCGAAGCCGTTTTCCCCGCGGCGTTGTTCTAAAATAAACCCTTCGCACGTCCCATTTACAATGACAGGCTTTTTATCCCCTTCAGGGAAAGCCACTGCTAATGCACAGTAGAAACGAGCTTTACGCTTTTCAAACGCTACGTCATTTAATTCTTGTAAAACTTTATCAATATTTGCTTGATCATCTTTCGGCTCTCCAGCAAAACGCGCTGAATACACACCTGGTTTCCCGTTTAAAGCATCTACAATAAGACCTGAATCATCCGCAATTACAATTGCATTCAATTGTCTACTCAAACTGTCCGCTTTTAAGATTGCATTTTCTTCAAATGTTTCACCAGTTTCTTCGACTTCTTCAATATGAGGAAAATCGTGTAATGATTTCACTTCTAAATCAAATCGCTCAAATAACTCAGCAAATTCACGTACTTTCCCCATATTTTTTGTCGCTACAACAACTTGTTTCATTTTTTCCACCTCTACTCTATATGAGATACGATGTCACCTAACGCTTCTTTTTGCATATCAATCAGTTGGAAAATGCCTTGTTCTGCAGCATCAAGTAATTCATTTAACTGCGCTCTACTAAACGTCGCTTCTTCTCCAGTTCCTTGCACTTCAACGAACTGACCTTTTCCAGTCATAATTACGTTCATATCAACGTCTGCTTTAGAATCTTCTGCATAGTTTAAATCTAAAACAACACCTTGTTCTTCAACAATTCCTACTGACGTTGCTGCTAAATAATCTTTTACTGGAATTTTAGATACTTTTTCTGCTTGTAATAATTTCTCAAACGCTAATACCATTGCTACATATGCACCTGTAATAGAAGCTGTTCTCGTTCCACCATCCGCTTGAATAACATCACAATCAATCCAAACCGTTCTCTCACCAAGCGCTTCTAAGTCCACTACCGCACGTAATGCTCGTCCAATTAAGCGCTGGATTTCCATTGTACGTCCTGTTACTTTCCCTTTACTTGACTCCCTAATTGTACGTTGTTCTGTCGCACGTGGAATCATCGCATATTCAGCTGTTACCCAGCCCTTACCTTCTCCACGCATAAAAGGCGGGACACGCCCTTCAATTGTCGCTGAGCAAATTACTTTTGTATCCCCAACCTCAATTAACACTGATCCTTCTGGATGTTTTAAATAATTCGTATGAATATGTATATGGCGTAATTCTGTTTTTTCTCTACCATCTACTCGCATAAAAATAACCTCCTCATAACTACTTGTTAGTATAGCCAAATTTAAATGTATGATATGTATACAATAAAAGAAGGGGAACCCAAAAAGCAATTCCCCTTTCTTACTTAAGTATATCAAATTATTGGCGATTAAAAACTACCTGTATTCACGTTTTCTGGACGATCTACAGGTTTTATTAACTTTCCGCCCTTTTCATCTATAAGATTCGCTTTACCATTTACTTCAATAGAAACGCTTTTCACGCCTTTCTTTTCTGTTAAAGATAAAACTAACGACTTCAATACGTAATTTGAAATCATATTTTTATCTGGGTTTATAAATATATTTTCATTAAAGTTTAATGTAAGATTTCCATCTTGTAATTTCGGATTCGTAATGAGCTTAACTCCTGGATTGAAATCGTTCAGAAGAGATTGATGAATCGGCCCTTTTACAAGTTCATCTACAATTGCTGCATAATCATTTTCTTTTCCTTCTACAACGCGGCGTGTTACTGGTACGTAGTATTGCTGTTTATTATTATTTTGTGCCATAAAATAAAGTGTTACTGGTTTTGTATTTGTTACATCCGCTACTTGCTCATCATCGAAGTTAATACCGTTCGCACGGCTCACCCCTTCACCAAGCGGTGTACCACCAACAGGCATCTTCGCTAATTTTTCACCATTTATTTGGAACTGCACTTGTTTTATTTCTTTAAATTGCGTCAACGTCCATGCAATAGATTCAACGATTTGACGTTCTTCCTCTTTTGCATAGTTTTTCATTTCTTTAGAAAAATCAATGACTGCCGTCCCATCTTTTTTCAAGTTTAGGGTCATCGATGTATTCGCCGGAATGACTGCACGGAACCCATTCGGTAACAAATTCGTTACCGGTCCATCTTTCACAAGGTACTCTAACGTTTGCTGAATAACCTCATTTGCTTTCGGAGTAGGTATAGCTAACGTTTGCGGTACAACATAGCCATTTTTATCAACAAGGTATAGTTCTCTATTCACCGTTTGTCCTTGCTTATCTTTCTTAGATACTTCTTTCTTTTCACCTTCTGTATACGTAACTTGTTTTGGCGGATCAATTTGCTCCGTTGCTTTCTCTTGATTTATAAAGCCACACCCTGTTAGTAAAACAGCGCTCACAGTAGCACCAACAACCCATTTAAAAGTGGATTTAGGCATGCCATTCCCCCCTAAAATCTAAGTTTGTACTATTATGTATACGAGCTGTTTCATGTTTTAGAACAAGCTGTGCTCCCTATAAACAAAAAAACTCCTGATTTCTCAGGAGTTCACTTATATGCATTCTATTATTATTCTTTTTCTAAATAAATATGTTTCACATTTTCAATCGGTTGACCGAACCATTTTGATGCAATTTCTTTAAATAGACCTATTTTCCCTGTTGTTAAGAAGAGATGATCACTTTGTTCCTCTCCCTCATTCAACATTTTACTATGGTATAAAATAGTACTTACTTCACGCGCCGTTTCATCACCAGAACTAATGAGTTGCACTTTATCTCCCATTACTTGTTTAATAACAGGACCTAAAATTGGATAATGTGTACAGCCTAAAATAAGCGTATCAATATCAGTGTTTTTCAGCGGTTGCAACGTTTCTCTTACAACTTCATACGCCATTTCACTTTCGAAATTACCGCTCTCTACAAGCTCAACAAAAGGTGGACACGCTAAACTTTCTACCATAACACGATTATTAATAGACTTTAACGCTTCTTCGTATGCACCACTTTTCACCGTTCCAATCGTTCCAATAATCCCAACATGATACGTGTTTGTCATTTTTAAAGCTGTACGTGATCCTGGGTGAATAACTCCTACCACTGGAATTGGTAATTGTTTCTGCATCTCTTCTAATACAACTGCAGTTGCTGTATTGCATGCAATAACTAACATTTTGATATTTAAATCTAGTAAATGCTCCGTCATTTCCCACGTAAATTGGCGCACTTCTTCTCGAGAACGTGGACCATAAGGGCAACGTGCTGTATCCCCTAAATATATAATGCGCTCTTTCGGCAACTGACGAATTAATTCCTTCGCTACTGTTAAGCCGCCAACTCCTGAATCGATAACACCGATTGCTCTATTCAACTTCATCACCCGTTTTCTCATTCATCATCTTATTTTATCATTATATTTTACACACTTTAAGTTCGCGCACTTAAACTGCTTCTGTATGAAAATTTTCATTTGTACCTGTATAGACTAGGACCTTTTTTATTTTGCTCCTTTTTTTCATAATTTGCAAGACAGAAAAATAACCGACCTTCTATAGGAAAGTCGGTTTCTTCTATATAAAGTACATATTTAATGCTCCATCTTTTTTCGGAAAGAAGACATTCCTATTAATAAGAAGAAATGAGCAGAAATTAACATGACGATTAAAATAAAGTTAAAACGATAACTATTTGTGGATTCCATAATTTTGCTCGCTACAGCTGGTCCAAATGCCATGCCGAAAAAGTTAATTAAATTATATAAACCAAGACCGACTCCAACTTTAGCTACATGTAATGTTTTCGGTATAAATGTGTTCAATGATACTTGAATGGCAGAATAACTCATAAACGTTAAAATAATCGCCAATACAATAACGACTATACTTCCATTCGGAATAAACCCTAAAATTAAAAAGCCAACAATCATAATGACAGACGCTACATAAATCATATTCACATTTCCAAACGAAGGGATAATCTTTCCAGTAATAAAACTAGACACAATACCGAAAAGTGATGCAACAAATAATACAATTCCGATAATAAACGGCGACAATCCGTGTACTCTTCCTAACAGTAATGGCAATAATAATAAATTAGCACATAACGCCACATTAATTATAAATCCGACTGTTATTAAACGAAGAAATGCTTTGTTCGAAAACAACTCAATATCGATAAATGGGTGCTCCGCTTTCTTCATACGAACCGTGAATAAAAATAAGGAAATTATCGATAACACAAATAGCCAACTATTCATATTAACACCTACCAAAACAGTCGTAATAAATACAAATAGTAACGCCGCTCCAATGTAATCAAAATAAAACACTTCATCCGTATGATGCGCTTCTCCTGGCATAAATTTTATAAGCAAGAAAATCCCCAATACTGAGATAATCATAAATAAAAATAAATATGGCCACCCTAGTGTATTTGTAATAGCCCCACCAACTAAAGGACCAATACCAACCGCTAACGCAATAGAAGAACTAATCATCGCTAAAGCACCAGGCTTCTTAGCAGGAGCAACTAATTTTGCTACCGCAATCATACTAAGCGCAATAAACGCCGCGCCCCCACTCGCCTGCACTAATCTTGCAAAAATGACAATCGCATATGATTGATTTACAAATCCAATAATAGAACCCGCTACAAATATGATGATTGAAATAATTAATAGTTTTTTCACACTATAACGATCAGCCAGTTTCCCATATATCATCGAACCAATACCGACAACTAAGGAGTAACCTACTACAACCCAACTTACTTTCGATTGACTAATGGATAAATCATGAGCCATATCCTCTAACGCAACATTAAATAAAACCGCATTCACCGGTCCTAATAAAACGATAAAACATAATGTGAAAACAAACCATTTTGAATGGTTACTTATATCTTTCCCCATGTGTAACACCTCTCCTGATTGTAGTAACTGTAAATGAAAATAAAGTTGTTTAGCGCTTCTATCGCTGCTAAACAACTTCATCAAATGTACACATTTATCGCGCGACAAATTGAATTCGAAACGAAACATGTACGTTGTTCGATATTCATGGAACTATCATAGTTTCAGCATTCCAGTTTGTCAACGAAAAATATACAAAGTGAACTAATTTAGTGTTTTTAGTTTACTTTGTTTAAAAATTGTTATACACTAATTTCGAATCCGATATAAGGAGGGCTGACATGGTTATTCAAATTTGCAATTTCTAACTTAATAAAATAATAAACTTTTATATAGAAGAAACATTACAGGAGGATTATGATGAAGAAAAAAATGTTAGTTGTATTAACGAGCGTTGAAAAATATCCAAATTTAAATCGAGCTACTGGCCTTTGGCTTGGTGAAGCTGTTCATTTCGTTAAAAAAGTTGAAGAAGCTGGTTACGAAGTAGATTATGTTAGCCCACAAGGTGGTTATACACCGATTGATCCGCACAGTTTAGCAATGGCGGAGAGCATCGATTGGGAATGGTATCAAAAGAAAGAATTTATGAATCGCCTCGGTTCTACAATGAAACCGAGTGAGGTGAATCCAGAAGACTATGCTGTTATTTATTACGCAGGTGGTCACGGTGTGATTTGGGACTTCCCTGAAAATAAAGAACTCCAAATGATTAGCCGTAGCATTTATGAAAATGGCGGAATTGTTTCCTCTGTTTGTCACGGAGCTGCTGGTTTATTTCATATTACATTAAGTAATGGGGAACGTTTAATTAGCGGTAAAAAAGTAACAGGATTCTCAAATGAAGAGGAAAAACTAGCTGAATTAGATCAATTCGTTCCATTTTTAACAGAAGATGAACTTATTAAAAATGGAGGACTTTACGAAAAAGCTACACAGCCTTGGGAAGCTTTCGCTGTAGAAGATAGTCGTGTTATCACTGGTCAAAACCCAGCTTCAGGTGGTCCAGTAGCTGAATTAGTATTACAACACTTAAAAAAGAACATGTAATAAAAAAAGCAGATTTTCCATTCATATAGGAAAATCTGCTTTTTTACGAAATCATTTGCAAAATAGCAATAACTTCTTTTTCAATTTCCGAATCATCAATTGCTTCTATATACTCTGGTTTAAAAAGTTGATACTTCTTTAGTTGATAAAAATCAAGTATCGCTTTCTTTAACGTAATATCGTACTGAATACAAAAAGAATGATCTATAATACGTCTTAACATCACATCATCTTGCACCATAAATAATTGTGCGTTCATTTTATTAAAGTAGCCTTGCTCCATACCAGCTTCAAAAAACATTTGCAAATTATGATTACGATTTTGTTGTGCAGCGACTAACTGATCAGATAAGTGCGGATATGCCTCTTTCAAATCTTGTAAAAAGACATCTGAAATATACGTCACACATTTTAAAGAGTGAATAAACGTCTTTTGGAAACGTTCTGCAAAAGACATACTTTCATCTTGATTATACGCATCTCCTTCAAGAAGGTAGTTCATAAAATCTTCTACCACAGCTTCAATAATTTCATCTTTTGAAGAAAAACGTTTATATAAAGTAGCTTTACTAATATCCATATACTTCGCAATTTCATCTATTTTCAATTGACTAAAACTCGTTTTTCTAATAACAGGCTTTATTTTATTAATATAAGTGTTTGCACACGCAACTTTTCTCATTAAAAGAGCCTCCCCTTTTGTCCATACAAAATAGTATAGCAAATTCGCGATTAATTATAAATGAAGTCACTATACTCAATACATCTTTTTAGTTTAAGGGGTCATTTATACTATAGAAAAATGCCCGCTACCTTTATGAGTAACGAGCACTTTTTCTATAATTTATTTACAGCTCTCCTTATAGCTTTCCCTATTTCCATACTAGACTGCGGGTTTTGCCCTGTAATTAAACGCCCATCTACTACGACGTGCGGCGTGAAATTTGGAGCAACATAAAACAAAGCCCCTTCTTCTTTCAATTTATTTTCTAACAAAAACGGCACTCGCTTTTCTAAATGTACAGCTTTTTCCTCATCATTTGTATAACCTGTTATATGCTTACCCGCACTAAAAAACGAGCCGTCCTTATTTTTCACACCGACTAAAGAACTTACTCCGTGACAAACAGCGGCTACAATCCGGTTATTGTTGTACATATTCTCAATTAAATTTGCAACATATGGATTACCTGGAAAATCTACAATTGCCCCGTGCCCACCACCAAATAAAACCGCATCATAATCCGAAAAATGAACCGTTGAGATCGACTTCGTATTTTGCAATAAAGAAGCGACATGCTTAAATTCACGAGGTATCCCGTTCGGAATAGACACTCTATCAATAGGTACTTTACCGCCCTTTATCGACACAATATCAACATCGAACTTAGCCTTTTTAAATACATGATACGGAGATGCGAGCTCTTCCAGCCACAAACCAGTCGGGTGTCCATTCATATCATGAGCGCTTGTTGAAACTAACAATATCCTTTTCAACATACCCCCCTCCTTACTACCTATTTATGTATGGAGTGTTCTTATCATTCATATAGCAAGCGAAAAAACGATAACAATAAGCTGACCTTTTGTAAAAAGTGAGCTTATTGTTATCGTTTGAATTCTTTCATACGAAGATGTTCACAACTGTATAGCTTTTATCTCCAACGCCACGCAATTGTTGTATCCTCCATATGAATAGCAGGTATATCAATCCCTAAATGCCGCTGAGCATCCTCATCAAAAATAGACCAATTTTCTTCATATAAAAATTCAGGGTCTATGCTTTCAAAATCAAATGCACTATCTTCGTCTACCATCTCACGAAAATATTTTTGGAACGGTTTACTATTATCGTATAGACGAATTGTTCCATACATCCATGGCATATCTCCAAAAACATCTTTAATTTCACCTATCTCCATATCTTTAAAATACAACTTCATATTTGCACCTTCTTATCCATGAATGACAAGGACACCTCATCATATTTTAAAATAGTTATTTTTAACATATCTTCCCCCTCACAGTCTGAGATACCTTTTTTAAGTTCAAAATATAAACAGAAAAATAGCCGACTCTCTTATAAAAGTCGGCTTTCTTTTTATAACTCGAGCTCTCCCATGCGAAGAAGCTCAACAACTGCTTGTGAACGTCCTTTAACCCCTAGCTTTTGCATTGCGTTTGAGATGTGGTTACGAACTGTCTTTTCACTGATAAAAAGTTCACCTGCAATTTCTTTCGTTGTTTTATCTTGAACCAGTAATTCAAATACTTCTCTCTCTCTCTTTGTGAGTAAAGGTTTAGATTGATACGCTTTTTCCTTCAACTGGTATAACCCTCCTTGCTTAAGCCAGAGCTGTGTATGTGTAAGTTGGGTGTTTATTTAGTCAAGATATTGTATGAACGAAATGTGCGGGTGGTGAATGAAAATGGGCTTTATTTCACATGTTATTTTAGACTTTTATACAGTGCGTTCACTCTTTATATCCACTTACTTTTCGGTACGCCATATTTGTTCTAGTAATATGCTGACAACTGTACCTACGAACAAACCATTTCCAAATATATATTGTATGACAGACGGCAAGGACTGGAGCGCTCCAGACGGTAAAAACATAACGCCGCTACCAAATAATACTGCAACGCCTAAAATTGTTACATTCCTTTCATTAAGCTCCACTTGTTTTATATTATTGAATCCAATTCCAATTAGCTGTACGAATGAAGCCATTAAAACCGCAGATGCGGCGGCCGATGGTAAAGATGCTAAGTAACGGATAATACTTGGAAACAGCGACATTACGACTAATAACATACATGCTAGTAAGAACGATTGTATATATTTTTGTTTCGTTAAACGTGTCAAACACCCCCACTGAGTTGAAACGTTTCAGTGGGGGCTTGAGTTAGAACGCTAGGTCTTTTCATCTATGACTAGACAGTTTGACGCTCTAGCATTCATGCCGCCTTACGGTAACACCCCAAGTAAGTTTTTGGTTGGTACTGGCATCAAACGATTGTTTTCCCACTTGCACCACCCTTTCGAAAAAGAGCAATTCTTCCTTATGGAAGAAGCCACCACTCAGATGAATCTGGCGTGTGCTACAAGCCCCGACAAGTCGAGTACACATGGATGGTTGACGCACCCACTAAGCTATGCACGAAGCAACAGCCTTACGTTTTTGCACTTCTAATAGAATTGGCGTTTTTACTTTAAGATTTTCATCCAATTGTACCACTCTTGATTTTTCCAACGTATTCAGTGCACCATTAATATCAGCATGGATACATGTTCCTGCTTTACTTTGGTACAGACCACGAGTCATTCGTTTGCCACTAAAGCGATACTGGGTCCTATCATCCTTAGACCAAACTGGAACCGGATCTTTATCCAGAAAACTAGCTTTTGAAGTATAGCTTTCTTCTTGTTTCAAAAATCGGATGCCTTCTTTTTTGCATTTATTCTCAATTGCCGCGATCAGTTTATGAAATGGGATTTGAACAAATTGTTGATTATTCTTTTTCCCCATACCAGATTTTTGTTTCCAACCAGCGTTATACCCTACGACAACCGTATCAATGTTAAATGCTTTCATCTTTTTGAACAACAGGCCTACAGTTTGTGAAATATAACCATTTATTTGTCGTTCTCGTTTATGCCAAAGTGCAGCCATTTTGTTCGTTACGACGCGTTTTGAAATTCCATTTTCTATATTTTTTTGCTGTAAATTACGTATCTTTTTGTTGAAGTACTGGTTAATAGATTTTAATTTCTTCCCATCCATTAAAAATGCATCACCTGTATTCGTTACACAACTTACTAATCTATCTACACCTAAATCGCAACTCAAAGCATTACTCGTGGTCGTAGATTGTTTCTTCATTTGAGATACGTGCATTTCATATGTGTAATGCACCTCAAAGAACCGACCTTTTTGCTTCGGTACAATCTCAATGTAGGAGATTTTTTTATTTCTTAAGTTCTTTGGCATACGTATTTTAATGGAACCGAATTTTTTTCTGAATGCAACACTCATTGGAATCACCCAATACCCGTTCTCATCCACTTTTGGAACTTGATAGATTTCAATAATTCGTTTGTCAGTCGAACGAGAATAATTCGGAAACTTAGGACGACCTGTGAAGGTTTCAGGTTTTTTCTTCCATTGTTCCAATGCCTTAAAAAAGCTTTTTACTTCTGTAAATAAGGCTCTACGAATAGCCTGCACAGAGTTTGATTGAATGCCCCAGTAGTTCATATCGGCTTGCATAACAGTGTCCACTTCTTTTACAGTAGCTATCTTGTTATGATTCAAGTAACTTTGTTTAATCATATACAATCCAACATTTCGCAACGCTTTTGAACTATGTGACATACGTTGCAGTAAACGAAATTCTTTAGCCGTGAGACAAGCTCGTCCGATATTTTGTTTCTGCGTGAATCGTTGCATAGTTTCTCTTTTCTTTTGTTTGCGTAATACTTTCACTACTTTCTTTCTAGCCATTTTTTCACCACCTTTCTTAGAGAGTTCATTAAAATTACTTTTGACAAATTAATATTTAGAAAGAAATGGAACAAGAACATATTCTTCATCGTAATTCCTTTTGGATCAAGTAGCGGAATGATAATCATTATCTAATTTCGTTGTCTTGCAATCTATCCCCCCCTTATCTACACTATATCGTAAGACAAAAAAAACAAACATTCGCCTCAAAAATTATTATGAGCGAAACAAAAGAGTTCAGCCTACCTTCTTGCCGAAAAGGATAAAAATATCAACCATTGCAAAGTTCCCATAATATGATTTTGATTATGTTGATTGTCCAAATTTTTCATCCTTCCTAGTAACCTATAAGAAATATATTTCAAACATAAAAAAGAAGAGTTCTATACTCACAATTAGAACCCTCCTCAAAACATTTAAACGATTCTTTTACACAAGATTATTTAATTTAACCTCACTTAAACTTCCAACAACAATATTCCCTTTATGCACGACTAAACGCTTCTCTGTTTGACGCGCTACCGCTTCAGCAGTACATGTTGCATTCGTCAAAACAAAACTCGCTTCATCTCCTACATTCGGCCATGCTCGCTTCCCATCATCGTTTAACGTTTCTTTTCCTCCCGTAATAAAGCGAAGTGCTTTTCCTAAAGACCTTTCATCACTCCATCCGAAACGTTCCGCTAATCGATTTGCCTTTTGCAGCATATCACCCGTTCCAAACGGTGACCAATGATCAGTAATACTATCATTTCCTAACGAAACTTTCATACCTTTTTTATCTAATAAAGGAATTGGGATTACTTGTTTCCCAATTGGCACCGTTGAAGTGATATCGATATGTAAAGCAGCTAGTCTTTCTGCCACTTCTTCAGCTTCTTTATCCGTAACATCACCAAGTCCAAGTGCATGACTAATCGTTACGCGACCTTGCCATCCCACTTCTTCTGTTAAACTTGCTAATCTCTTCATCGTAAACGTCCCAAGATTATTCGCATCATGCAGATGAATATCAACATCCGCATTAAATTCAACCGCGATATCCATAATTGTATGTAATGATTTTTCAATATCATTATCCACTGTAGCTGGATCCACTCCACCAACTAGATGCGCACCCATACGCATCGCATCTTTCACAAGTTGCACAGAATTACTGCGCAATAATCCATGTTGCGGAAAAGCAACAATTCTACTAGAAACCTGATCTTTATATGTTTCCAACGCCGCTAACGTCGCCTCCAAATTACCAAGCCCAATAATCGGATCAACATTACAATGCGTTCTTATATTCGTCGCACCATTTCGGAGCAATAACGCTAGCATATTTTCCGCCCTATCTTGAGCAGTTGCTAGTTGCTTTGGCAAAATCTTTTCTTCTTCTTTCAAACGTGTAAAGATACTTTCTGCTGGCATACAAGCTTTCCACTGGCCACTATAATAGGTTTTATCAATATGAATATGCATCTCTTCAAAAGCCGGTAAAATTAATAAGCGATTGGCATCAAGAATGAGTACTCCTTCCTCTTGAACAGCCCCAGCTATAATTTTTTTTATTCGACCATCCTCAATAAGTAAACTACATAATTCTGTTTCTGTTCGGGAAATTATCCCCTCTTCATATGTATATCCCGATTCAAGCATTACATTAGTCAACCAATATACTGCCATCTCTATTTCCCCACCCTTTATTAAAAGTTACCTCTTACCATAATTTTAATATCAACTGAAAATTAAGACAATTAATATGTCTGTTCCTAAAAAAAATGTCATACAACCTCATAGTCTTCTCATAAATTTCCATATAGAATAGAAGTATATAGTTTACTATAAAAAGGAGTTGATCGTAATATGTCAAAAAAATTATATAAATCCGAGACTGATAAAATGTTATTTGGTGTATGTGGTGGTTTAGGAGAATATTTTGATATTAGCTCTACTCTTATTCGCATACTTTGGGTTATTGCTATTTTATGTTTTGGGACTGGTTTTTTAGTTTATTTCATTTGTTTATTACTTATGCCGCGTTCGTACTAGTGACATTATGCATATACTTAATGGAAATATAAAAAATCACCTATAGCATTCTATAGGTGATTTTTTCACGAAGAATATTTCATCGTTAAATGTAATACTGCCACTTCATCTTCTTCATTCTTATAACTATGTTTCTTATTCGCTTCAAATTGAATCGAGTCAAACTCATTTAATTCGTATACATCACTTTCTACTTGAATCGATACTTTCCCTTTCATTACCGTTACAAGCTCAATAGCACCTTCATGATGAGCTTCTGGTTCATATATACTATTCGATCGTAAACAAGCACGGTGCATTTCCATCTCCGTTTCTTTCGTATAACGGAACATCGTTTCTAGATGCCATGCTTGTCCTACATCTACTGCAAATCCTTCTCCGCAGCGCGCAACCGCTACAGGTTCTCCAACAACCATCAATCTCGATAAGGGAATCGATAACCCTTTCGTTATTTTCCAAATGACAGCTAACGTCGGATTCGTTTCGCCTCTTTCAATCTTTCCTAATGTTAATTTACTAACCCCTGTTTTTTGAGCTAATTCTTCTAAACTTAATTTTTGTTCATTTCGAATTTGTCTTAATAGCTGACCTACTTGCTGAATGACTTCTTTCGTTTGCATATCTTCATGTTCTTTCATCTATAAAACCACCTTAAAATATAAAATAGTTTACTTTCATCTATATAAAGTATATTATACTATACATAATTATTAAATTCCGAAAGGAGTGCCATACTTCATGCGCGCAATTTTATTAGGCCTTTTATCATCAGCCTTTTTTTCCGCAACTTTTATTATTAATCGAGCGATGAATGTATCTGGAACGAGCTGGGCTTGGACAGCTTCCTTCCGTTTTTTATTTGCTCTCCCTATTTTATTCCTTATCGTTTTATTTCGCAAAAACTTAAGGGGGTTATGGGAAGAATTAAAGAACCATCCATTGGCTTGGATCGGGTGGGGGTCTGTTGCTGGTATTGGTTTCTATTCTTTATTAAGTTTTGCAGCTGTCTTTTCTCCAGCTTGGCTCGTTGCTGGAACTTGGCAAGTTACGATATTAGCAGGTTTACTACTATCACCACTATTTTTCGTTAAAATAGAAACAAAATCAGGTACGAAACTTGTACGCGGCAAAATTCCACTTCGTAGTTTATATGTCGCATTATTTATTTTACTTGGTGTAATTTGTATGCAAGCAACTGCTGCAGGTCACATTACAATAACTCAGTTCATTTCAGGTTTTTTACCTGTCGTGTTAGCTGCTTTCTTATATCCGTTCGGTAATCGAAAAATGATGGAACTTGTCGGCGGGCGTCTTGATACATTCCAACGTGTATTAGGCATGGCAATAGGCAGTCTTCCTATAACCATTTTACTTGGTATATACGGATTTTCTACTACGGGTATTCCAACATCAAGCCAAATGCTGCAAGGATTTTTGTTAGCATTATGTTCTGGCGTTATAGCGACAATGACATTTTTCTTTGCTACTGACTTAGCCAAAGATAATCTCGCTCTGCTTGGAGCTGTTGAAGCAACACAAGCTGGAACGATGGTCTTTACCGTGCTTGGCGAAATTGTTTTCTTGAATGGTTCATTTCCCGGCGGGCTTTCCCTACTTGGAATGATTATTATTATGTTAGGAATGGTTGCAAATAGCATTTTAAACCGTTCTGTTCCAGTCGTTAAACAGAAAAAAACAGCATAAAAAAGAGTATGGTTCTATGAACAAAGAACCATACTCTTTTTTTATTGTCCCCCTATTTCGCCTTATCAGAATAGTATTTCATTGGCTGTTTATACTAAAACCTATGTTATAATACGTTTCATGCGCAATAATAGGAGGTAAATTATGTTAAAAAAAGCAATCGCTGAATTTATTGGTACATTTGTACTAGTATTATTCGGAACTGGAGTAGCTGTCATTGGCGGCGGAATTGAAGGAATTGGGACATTAGGAATCGCTATGGCTTTCGGTCTATCTATTGTGGCTATGGCATATAGCATCGGAACAATTTCTGGATGTCACATTAACCCAGCAGTATCAGTAGCTATGTTCATCAATAAAAGAATGAACGCTATGGAACTTTGTTATTATGTATTAGCTCAAATTTTAGGTGGTTTATTAGGAACTGCAACATTGGTAACAATTTTACAATCCGCTAAAACACCTTTAGATAATTTAGGACAAAATGGTTTTGGAACTCTTGGTTTATCTGGAGCATTTCTAGTTGAATTTATTTTAACTTTCGTATTCATTTTAGTAATCGTCGCTGTAACAGGTAAAAAAGGAAGTTCTTCTCTAGCAGGATTAGTAATTGGTTTCACATTAGTTTTAGTTCACTTATTAGGTATTCCGTTAACTGGAACTTCTGTTAACCCAGCTCGTAGTATCGCCCCAGCTTTATTCGCTGGCGGAGAAGCCCTTTCTCAACTATGGGTATTCATCATCGCACCAATTCTTGGTGGTATCGTAGCAGCTATCGTAGGTAAATTCATTTTAAATACTGAAAAATAGAATTTTCAATATTTCTGAATAAAAAAAGGCGAGCCCTCATTATGAGGATGCTCGCTTTTTTACTCTTTCATTTTAGACTTTAAATTTGTAACTAGTTGATCTACCGTTACATTTGCAAGTACGTTTTCCATCGCTTCTTGTGCTTGCATTAAAATAATTTCTAATACTGATTGAATATTAGCTCCTACTGGACATTCAATGTTGGGATTTTCATGGAAGGAAAATAGCTGTCCTTCTTCTACAACTTCCACTGCTTTATATACATCAAGTAATGTAATTTCTTCTAAATCACGAGCAAGTGTCGTACCACCTTTACCAGCTTGTACATCAACAAGTCCTGCTCTCTTCAACATTCCTGTAATGCGACGAATCACAACTGGATTTGTATTCACACTACCGGCAATCCATTCAGAGGTACAGCGAGAGTTTCGATCTATCGCAAGTAATGTCAGCATATGAACACCTACCGTAAAACGACTACTAATTCCCATCTGCACACCCTCCTTTTTATTCATTCTATTAAAAGACGACTCTTATTATTATATACTATTTTTAATTTATACATAAAGAAAAAGCATGATTTCATTAGGAAATCATGCTTTTCTCTCATTATTGACGCTTTATAAATTTCGCTAAGTCTTTAAATTTCACTTTGTCTGAGTAATTCATTACACCATTTACATAAATGCGGCTTGTTAGCATATTGACGATAACAATAGTCACCAATAAAATGACTAACGTCACAATAATTTCTACAGTGCCCGCTTCACCAGATACAAGTCTTGAAAAAGTAACCATAGGTGTAAAGAATGGAATATATGAACTAACTATAGCTAATGTACTATTTGGATCAAATAATGATTTAAGACTAATAAAAAATGCCGCCATACCTAACATTGTAATTGGGAACGAAAGAGATTGCACATCCTCAATTTTTGATACAACAGCACCAACCGCTGCATATAGCATTGCGTATAGTAAGTAACCCGTAACAAAATACACAAAAAACATACTAATTACTACAGCATCCAATTTAGAAAAATCTAGTGTAAGTCCTATTAAGGATGCATTATCTAAATCCACCCACCCTAATAAATTTGGTACAAGAAAACCGAAAGAAGCAATAACAAGTAATAGTAAAGCACTAGAAACAATTGCTAAAATTTTGGCATGTAGCATTGTTAATGGTTTTACTTTTGGAAGCATTAACTCCATAACACGAGATGATTTTTCAGATGCCACAGTTGTTCCAATTGCAGCACCAAAGATAACAATAAACATATATAAAGCAAACGAGAAAACATAACCAATTCCAAAGGAAGATGCATGATCCTTTACTGCCTCTTGCTTTAACGGAATTTCCATCTGTAACTGTTTGGCTACTTCTGCAGATACATTATTTTTTTCGATCATTACCGCTGTATACTGTTCTTTTAAATAACTCGCCATAAGTGTAGCAGTTGATTGACTTGGAAAACCACTATACATATACGTCACTTCTGGAATACCATTCTTTTCTGTAATACGGAATAAACCGTCTAAATCCCCATCTTCTACTTGCTTACGTAACTTATTAAACTTATCCTTATTTTCTACCGTTACTTTAGCAGACGGGAGTAACTTTGTTACATCACTTTCTTGCACTTTATACGTATCACTTTCTGTTACTACAGCAAATTTATCTTTTCCTTTATCGTTATCAGCTGTGAAATGATTAAAGGCAAAAAGGCCAAACACAACTAAAAACAAAATCGCACTCGTAATTAATGATTTTTTAGATAAAAATGCTTCTCTAAAATAAAATGAAAATACGTGAGAAAATTTACGCATTGTTATTTCGCCCTCTCTACAAAGATTTCGTTTAACGTCGGCTCTAACATTTTAAATTGTCGTAAGGTAATACCTTGTTCTTGTAATTGTTGTAAAATGTTTAGAGCTTCTGCATCATCTTGTACTCGCACATAAAGAAGGCCTTGTTGTTTTTCATACGATACATGTAAAGATTCTAATCCCTTCTCATTCTCTTCTGTATCTTCAATCGTTAAATTACGGAAACCATATTGTTTTTTAATATCACTTAATTGGCCTTTTACGACTGCTTCACCTTTTTTCAAAATACATACATGTTGGCAAAAAGCCTCTACTTGTTCCATACGATGACTAGATAAAATAATTGTCTTTCCGCTCTGTACTTGTTCTTCAATAATGCTAGCTAACATTCCAGCATTCACTGGATCCAGTCCGCTAAATGGCTCATCTAAAATGAGAAGTTCTGGATTATGAAGAAGAGCAGCAATTAATTGAATTTTTTGCTGGTTCCCTTTTGAAAGCTCTCCTGCTGTTTTAAATTTATATTCTGGTATCGCTAATCGATCTAACCAATGATCAATAGCAAGATCTACTTCTTTTTTCGTCATTCCTTCTAATCTACCAAAATATCGCAACTGGTCTATTACTCTACTTTTTGTATATAAACCTCTTTCTTCTGGTAAGTATCCTATCGTTACCCCACTAGTCCCAAATGGTTTTCCATCCCATGTAATAGAGCCTTCATTAGGCGTTAATAGTCCGAGAAGCATTTTGATTGTCGTTGTTTTTCCTGCACCGTTTCGTCCAAGCAATCCTAACACTTCACCTTTTGGTAATGAAATTTGCAAGCTGTTAACAGCTTTTGATTCCCCAAATTGTTTCGTTAAGTTTTGAATTTGTAAACTCAAAGTATAAAGCCTCCCCTTTAGTATCATTCATACTCTCTTTCAAAGACTATGTTTATTCAGGATAAAATATAGCACTACACTCCATCCTCTTATTATGTAGCATTTCTCTAATCCATCATTTGTTTCATTTAGTTAAAATTGTAAATAAAATCACGTGATTTGTCAATTATAATTGTCATTTCGACAATTAAACTTGTCAAAATAATTCCCATCATTTTTTCTCATCTTTCTAATATAGGACATACTACTATATATACAAAAGACAATATGCAAATGTTCATACAAAAAATATTATTTTTCGATATATAATATTAACTGATTTTCTAACATCAAGGAGGGTACATATGAAGATGAAGAGGGGCATTACCACTTTATTATCTGTAGCGGTTCTATCTACATCGCTTGTAGCATGTTCAGGAACACAAGAGAAAACAGTGGCGAAAGAAGAGAAAGTAAAATTAACAGACCAGCAATTAATGGCTGATTTATGGTATCAAACAGCCGGTGAAACGAAAGCACTGTACTACCAAGGATACAATATCGGTCAATTGAAACTTGATGCAGCTCTTGCAAAAGGAACCGAGAAAAAACCCGCTATCGTACTTGATTTAGATGAAACTGTTTTAGATAACAGTCCTCATCAAGCAATGAGCGTAAAAACAGGAAAAGGCTATCCGTATAAATGGGATGATTGGATTAATAAGGCTGAAGCTGAGGCCCTTCCAGGTGCAATTGATTTCTTAAAATATACAGAGTCTAAAGGTGTAGATATTTACTACATCTCAAATCGTAAAACAAACCAACTAGATGCAACAATTAAAAACCTTGAGCGTGTAGGCGCTCCTCAAGCAACGAAAGAACATATATTACTACAAGATCCGAAAGAAAAAGGAAAAGAAAAACGCCGTGAACTCGTTTCTCAAACACATGATATCGTTTTATTCTTCGGTGATAACTTATCTGACTTCACTGGTTTTGATGGAAAGTCTGTAAAAGATCGCAATCAAGCAGTAGCAGATTCAAAAGCACAATTTGGTGAGAAATTTATTATTTTCCCTAATCCGATGTATGGTGATTGGGAAGGCGCTTTATATGATTATGATTTCAAAAAATCAGATGTAGAAAAAGATAAAATCCGCCGTGACAACTTAAAATCATTTGATGCAAAATAAAGAGGATGGCATTCGCCATCCTCTTTATTTTGCTTTCTCTGTTAAAGGCAAGATAAACACTTCTACACGCCTATTTTTCGCCTTTCCTTCTTGTGTATCATTTGGAGCAATTGAACGGTATTCTCCGTAACCAATTGCACTAAATTTTTCTGGTTGTAATTCTTTATTTTGGAGTAATACTTGCATAAAATTAACTGCCCGCTGCGTACTTAGTTCCCAATTTGATGCAAATTGGGAATTTGCAATAGGGACATTATCTGTATGACCAGATACTGTAATTTCACGAGGTGACGCTGAAACAAGTAAACTAGACATCTCTTTTGCAATCCCTAGTGATTCTAACTTCACATCTGCTTTTCCGGAATCAAACAGTACATTCTCTAATATTGTCACCATTAATCCCTTTTCAGTTAATTTAGTTTGAAAAGAAGAGGATAATTGTTTCTCATTAATATATTGATCAATCTTTTTTTGTAATGCTTTCAATTCATCCATTTCTTTTTTTTCTTTTTCTCTAGCTTCTTCTTGTTTTTTTGCTTGTTCTGCCTCAAGGCTACTTGCTGATAATTCCTTTTCATCATTTGGCTTCTGATCACTTAAAAACTCTTTATTTCCTGTTCCACCTGCTAATTCGCTTCGAAACGCTACTGCCATCTGTTTAAACTTCGCTGCATCTATACTACTCATTGCGAATAAAACGATAAACAGTGCAAATAACAACGTTAACATATCAGAATATGGAATTAACCACGTTTCATCGATATGTTCCTCATGTTTTTTCTTTTTGCCTCTTCTATTTTTCTTACTCCGCATTTTTCTCTGCTCCTTTTTCTAGCTTTTTACGCTCAGTCGCAGATAGTGAACCTAAAATGCGGTTCTTCATAATAAACGGATATGTACCTTCTTGTAACATTAATAAACAATCAATAATTAAACGCTTTTTTTCGATTTCAGCTGCAGATTTTTGTTTTAACTTATTAGCAAATGGATGCCATAATACATAACCTGAAAAAATACCAAAAATCGTCGCAATAAACGCACCTGAAATAGCATGTCCTAACTTTTCAATATCAGTTAAATTACCAAGTGCAGCTACAAGACCGATAACAGCACCTAAAACCCCTAATGTTGGTGCATATGTACCAGCTTGAGAAAAAATTGCAGCTCCCTTTGCATGCCTTTCCTCAATTGCTTCTAATTCAGCTTCTAAAATCTGTTCTAAATCTTCTGCAGATACGCCATCAATTACAAATTTCATACCACGTAAAAGAAATTCATCTTGAATTTTGTCTAATTGTTGCTCTAAAGACAAAATACCGTATTTTCTACTTTCTGATGTCCAATGAACAAATAATTCTAGCAACTGTTCATAACTTAAATCCTTTTTATTTGAACCAAAAAGAACTTTAAATAATTTTGGAACTCTTTTTAGTTGATTCATCGGAAAGGCTATACATACTGCAGCAAATGTACCGATAAAAATAATTAATGCTGCAGCAGGATTCAATAAGGCTGTTACGTCAGCGCCCTTGACGACCATCCCTACTACCACTGCTACAAATCCTAAAATAAGTCCAATAATTGTTGCAAAATCCATTCCCATTCACTCCTAGTCTATACAAGAAGTTCTTTATTCTCGATAATCGCTACATCTTCTTATGTATATATATTACATAAAAAATTCATTTCATGAAAGATAAGAAATGAATTAAATGAAAAAATACTACAATTTCACACATTTTCTGACATTTTCTTTGCATTTCTATTACGTTACGACTCTTATATTTCTTTTTCATTAAACTAGACTTATAATAAGAAACGATACACATTTTATTAAGAAAGGACTGTGATTACAAGGCATCATGAAAAAGATAATTATTATTTCTGCCACTACTATTGTAATCGGTATCACTTCTTTCGCTTACTTTAGTTCTAAATCACCACTACAAAATAATGCGAAAGCTGTCGAAAGTCAACAGCATAGTAACCACCAAAAAGAAGAGATTCCTGCTTTTCCAAAAGCTGATCATAATGCAAAGAAGCTAGACAATGATTTTTCCGTTGTAACAAATCCAGAGTCTAATCTTGTATTAGTTAATAAACATCGAAAACTACCAGACGGATACACACCTGAAGACTTAACGAGACCAAACGTACCATTTACTAGTCCAAAAGATAAAGAAAAAACATTGCTGCGCAAAGATGCTGCAGATGCGCTGGAAAGTATGTTTGAAGCGGCAAAGAAAGAAGGACTTGAACTTACAGCTGTATCTGGTTATCGTTCATACAAACGCCAAAAATCATTACATGATACATACGTTAGACGCCAAGGAAAAGCTGAGGCGGATTCAGTAAGTGCCATTCCCGGTACGAGTGAACATCAAACTGGTTTAGCAATGGATATTAGTTCAAAATCTGCTAAATTCCAATTAGAGCCTATTTTTGGAGAGACAAACGAAGGTAAATGGGTTGCAAAACATGCTCATGAATTTGGCTTTGTCATTCGTTATTTAGAAGATAAAACAGAAACAACAGAATACTCATATGAACCGTGGCATTTGCGCTACGTTGGAAATCCATACGCTACATACATATATAAACATCATTTAACATTAGAAGAGGCGCTGGAAGACAAAAAATAAGAGAGCAATTTGCTCTCTTATTTTTCTTTCACTCTATTATTGTAGTAATTTTTTCTTCCACTCTTCAGGCCACGGTTCGCCTCTTCCCGTTTTTTTCGATGCTTGAACCATCATTCCACGACCAACTAAGCAAACTTCTTCTTCTGCATTCTTCACCATATAATGTAAATCTAATGAAGAATTCCCAACTGATCCCGCCTTTACATACACCTTCAACTGTTCATCAAAATATATTTGTTTAATAAAATTACATTGTAAATCCGCAACAACAATCATCGTTTCTGAAGATTCATGCGTCCATTCTTGCATAAATCCAAGTTCTTTAAACAATGCGATACGCGCTTCTTCAAAATAGGTGAAGGCAACGACATTATTTACATGTCCAAACATATCTACTTCACCAAAACGAACCTTTACAGGATTGTAAAACGAAAAACCACTTTCCCATTGCTCAAAGTCTTCAATATAAGAAATCCTCTTCATTGTTCCCTCTCCTTTTCACTTTGAAATAAACAGAATAAACAGAAAAATATAGTTATAAATATTGCCCCTTCGAAATGAAGAGGCAATATTTTTTAATAGTTATTGTCGCTACCAAAGAAATCTTTGAACGATTGAATTGTTGTATCACGGTTTAACGCCGCAATTGAAGTTGTTAATGGAATCCCCTTTGGACATGATTGCACACAGTTTTGAGAGTTACCACAGTTTGCAAGTCCTCCATCACCCATAATTGCACGTAAGCGATCTGCTTTATGCATTTCACCCGTTGGATGTGAGTTAAATAAACGAGCTTGTGATAACGGTGCTGGTCCAATAAAGTCCGATTTACTATTTACGTTTGGACATGATTCTAAGCAAACACCACATGTCATACATTTTGAAAGCTCATAAGCCCATTGACGTTTCTTCTCTGGCATTCTTGGTCCTGGTCCTAAGTCATACGTACCATCAATTGGAATCCAAGCTTTAACACGTTTTAGAGCATTAAACATGCGACTACGGTCAACTTGTAAGTCACGAACAACCGGGAATGTCTTCATCGGTTTTAAGCGAATTGGTTGTTCTAATTGATCGATAAGCGCTGTACATGATTGACGTGGTTTTCCGTTAATCACCATCGAACATGCACCACATACTTCCTCTAAACAGTTCATATCCCATGCAATCGGAGTTGTTTTGTTTCCTTTTGAATCAATAGGATTACGACGAATTTCCATAAGCGCCGAAATAATATTCATATTCGGACGATACGGAATTTCAAACTCTTGGTCAAACGCTTGCGCATCTGGTCCGTCTTGTCTCGTAATGATGAGGCGGATTGTTTTCTCAGACATGTTGTTTATCCCCCTTCTCTTCACTCTTAGCAGCTACATCGTGTTTTGAAGAATAATCACGTTTACGTGGTTTAATTAATGAAATATCCACGTCTTCGTAATGGAATGCCGGTGCATTTCCTTCTCCTTCAAATTTCGCCATCGTAGTTTTTAAGAAGTTTGCATCATCACGATTTGGGAATTCAGGTTTGTAATGCGCCCCACGACTCTCATTACGGTTATATGCGCCAATTGTAATAACACGTGCTAATTCAAACATATTTGCAAGTTGGCGTGTAAATGAAGCACCTTGGTTGCTCCATCTCGCTGTATCGTTAATGTTAATACGTTTGTAGCGAGCCATTAACTCTTCAATTTTTGCATCTGTTTCTAATAATTTTTTATTTTCACGAACTACTGTAACGTTATCTGTCATCCATTCTCCAAGCTCTTTATGAAGAACATACGCATTTTCGTTACCATCGAGCGTTAAAATATTGTTAAATTTCTCTGTTTCGATTAATTCATTTTGTTCATACACAGTAGATGAAACAGCATCTGATGATTTAGAAAGACCTTTCATATATTCAATTGCATTTGGTCCTGCTACCATACCACCGTAAATTGCTGATAATAGTGAATTCGCGCCAAGACGGTTACCACCGTGCATAGAATAATCACACTCACCTGCTGCAAATAAACCTGGAATGCTTGTCATCTGCTTATAATCAACCCATAGCCCGCCCATTGAATAGTGAACAGCTGGGAAGATTTTCATTGGTAGTTTACGAGGATCGTCACCTGTAAATTTCTCATAGATTTCAATAATTCCACCAAGTTTAATATCTAGTTCTTTCGGATCTTTATGAGAAAGATCTAAGTACACCATGTTTTCACCGTTAATACCTAGTTTTTGCTCTACGCAAACATCAAAGATTTCACGCGTTGCGATATCACGAGGTACAAGGTTTCCGTAAGCCGGATATTTTTCTTCTAAGAAGTACCATGGTTTACCATCTTTATATGTCCAAACACGTCCACCTTCACCACGTGCAGATTCACTCATCAGACGTAATTTATCGTCTCCAGGAATTGCCGTTGGGTGAATTTGAATGAACTCACCGTTTGCATAATATGCGCCTTGTTGATATACAGCAGAAGCTGCTGTACCTGTATTAATAATAGAGTTAGTTGATTTTCCGAAAATGATACCAGGGCCCCCTGTTGCCATAATCACGGCATCAGCTCGGAAACTTCTAATCTCCATAGTTTGTAAGTCTTGTGCAACGATTCCTCGGCACACACCTTCATCATCAATAACAGCTCGTAAGAAATCCCAACCTTCATATTTCGTTACAAGTCCTGCTACTTCGTGACGACGTACTTGCTCATCTAATGCGTATAGTAATTGCTGTCCAGTTGTTGCACCAGCAAATGCTGTACGGTGATGTTGAGTTCCACCAAAACGACGGAAATCAAGAAGTCCTTCTTCCGTACGGTTGAACATAACACCCATACGGTCCATTAAATGAATGATACCAGGTGCTGCTTCACACATTGCTTTAACTGGTGGTTGGTTCGCTAAGAAGTCCCCACCATAAATTGTATCGTCAAAGTGGATCCATGGAGAATCCCCTTCACCTTTCGTATTTACGGCACCGTTAATTCCACCTTGGGCACATACAGAATGCGAACGTTTTACTGGTACTAAAGAGAACAGTTCAACATTTACTCCTGCTTCCGCCGCTTTAATCGTTGCCATTAAGCCAGCCAAGCCACCGCCGACTACTATAAGTTTCCCTTTCATGCTCTCCCACTCCTTACTGGTTTGCTAGCTGTGGATCGATGAACGCTAATAATGCACTCACACCTACATAAGATAGACCTAAGAAAATAGCTAATGTTACATAAGTAGAGATTCTTTGTGAACGTGGAGATACTGTAATTCCCCAGCTGATGCAGAATGTCCATAGTCCATTTGCAAAGTGGAAAATTGTTGAAACAACACCAACTAAGTAGAATGCAAACATAGCTGGATTGTTTAAAATATCTGCCATCATGTCATAGTTTACCTCTTTACCTAACGCTGCTTGAATACGAGTTTCCCAGACGTGCCAAGAAATGAAAATCAGTGTAACGATACCTGAAATTCTTTGGAAGACGAACATCCAGTTACGGAAATAACCGTAAGAAACCGCATTGTTCTTAGCTGTAAATGCAATATATAAGCCATATATAGCATGGTACAGTATTGGTAAAAAGATAATGAAAATTTCTAGCGCATACCGGAATGGAAGGAGCTCCATAAAGCCTGCAGCTTTGTTAAAAGCCTCTGCTCCTCGTGTTGCAAAGTTGTTTACAATTAAATGTTGCGTCAAAAAGACACCAACCGGGATGACCCCCATTAATGAGTGCCACTTACGAAACGTATACTCGCGGCCTTTCATGTCCCCATTACCCCCCTTGAATGATTGACTGCTGTTTTCAGATTAGTTTATGGCAATAATGTTTTTTCACTATTGGCATAAGAAAAACTGAAAAAATTATTCGAAATATTTCAGCATAATTTGATACCAAGTTCATTTTACTCCTATTTTTGTCGAAGCGTCAAGAAAACGTATACATAATTTGCATATAATTTGCCAATTCTTTTTTTCTTCTTATATATTCAGATTTTCCCAAAGAAAAATCTGTTTTTATAAATGAGAAATGTTATATAATAATCCCTATAGAAAGAGGGGAATATTGTGAGTAAAAATACAATCGATACAACATCTTTAGAAGATGTTTCATTGAACGCCTTCGCTTACGAATTGCTACGTGAAGAATTACTACCTGATTTAATCGGTAACGATCTAGATGGTATTTTATACTGGTCCGGTAGAAACCTTGCAAGAAAATATCCACTAGACACAATTGAAGAAGTCATTCAGTTCTTTGAAAAAGCTGGCTGGGGCACTTTAAGCATTATTGAACATAAGCGTCGTGAAATGCAGTTCCAACTTAAAGGCACACTCATCGCTGAACGTCAAAAACAAAAAAGACATTCTTCTTATCAATTAGAAGCTGGATTCATCGCTGAACAAATTCAAAAGCAACGAAACGTCGTTGCAGAGTCCTACGAAGAAAAGAAAAAACGTTCAGACTCTATTACATTTCTTGTAAAATGGGATATAAAAGATCTCATTGAAGTGTAGCATTACCCACAGTCAACTAGACATATCAGTTTAGTTGACTTTTTGCATTTTCATTCATTTGAATTTATTTTAAATCTTCAGAAATTATACCAAAAAATAGAAGACGTTGTAAACTACAACGCCTTCTTATCCGCTAAATAACTATAAATCGTCTCTGCGACATTTTTCGGCATACCTGCTTCGACAAATTCCTCTATAGAAGCTTCTTTCATCTTCTTTAATGAACCAAAATGTTTTAACAATACCTTTTTCCGTTTATCACCGATTCCGGGGATATCATCCAGTGCTGATTGAATGACAGATTTCCCGTGTAATTGACGATGAAATGTAATCGCAAATCGATGCACTTCATCTTGAACACGCTGCAATAAATAAAATTCTTGGCTATTTCTCTCAAGCATCACAGGTTCAGGTGGATCTCCAATAATTAAATGAGATGTTTTATGTTTGTCATCTTTTACAAGACCTGCCATCGGAATATATAAACCGAGCTCATTTTCTAAAACATCACTTGCAGCCGCCAGATGGCCTTTTCCGCCATCAATAATGATTAAATCGGGTAAAGGTAAACCCTCTTTCAGCGCCCTTGTATAACGGCGTCTCACAACTTCTCTCATAGACTCATAATCATCTGGTCCTTGAACTGTTTTAATTTTATATTTCCTGTATTCTTTCTTAGCTGGTTTCCCATCAATAAAAGCAATCATTGCCGAAACAGGATTTGTCCCTTGAATATTTGAGTTATCAAACGCTTCAATACGATAAGGCGTTTCAATTCCGAGCTGCTTCCCTAAATTCTCTACAGCTTTAATCGTTCGCTCTTCATCACGTTCAATTAAATAGAATTTCTCTTCCAAGGCAATCTTCGCATTTTTATTTGCCAGTTCTACAAGATCTTTTTTCTTACCGCGTTTCGGCTGTGTCGCTTCCACTTCTAAAAAGCGTTCTACTAATTCTGAGTCTATACTTCCTGGAACGACAATTTCCTTCGGCTTAAAATGACTGCTGTTTTCATAAAATTGACCGATAAACGTTAAGAACCCCTCTTCTGGTTCATCGTAGATTGGAAACATAGAAACATCACGTTCGATTAGCTTTCCTTTTCGAACGAAGAAAACTTGAACACACATCCACCCTTTATCAACTGCATAGCCAAACACATCACGGTCCACTAAATCACTCATAATCATCTTTTGTTTTTCCATAATCGCATCGATATGAGCGATTTGATCACGTAACTCTTTTGCACGTTCAAACTCTAGTTTCTCTGAAGCTTCATACATTTTTGTTTCTAATTCCGAACGAACTTCTTTATGTCCACCATTTAAAAACTTAATAATTTCATCTACAATTTCTTTATTTTGTTCTTCCGTAACTTCTTTCACACAAGGTGCTAAACATTGACCCATATGATAATATAAACAAACTTTATCGGGCATATTTGAGCACTTACGAAGCGGGTACATACGATCTAGCAGTTTTTTCGTTTCATGAGCTGATTGTGCATTCGGATAAGGACCAAAATACTTTCCCTTATCCTTTTTTACATTTCGCGTAATAAGTAATCGCGGTTGTTTCTCAGCTGTAATTTTAATAAAAGGATATGTTTTATCATCTTTTAATTGAATATTATATTTTGGGTCATGTTTTTTTATTAAGTTTAACTCCAAAATGAGCGCCTCTAGATTTGAGGAGGTTACAATATATTCAAAATCTACAATTTCTCCTACTAGCCGAAGTGTTTTTCCATCATGCGAACCAGTAAAGTACGAGCGCACACGATTTTTAAGCACTTTTGCCTTTCCGACATATATAACCGTTCCTTGCTTATCTTTCATTAAATAACAACCAGGTTGATCTGGTAAAATAGCCAACTTCTCTTTTAAATGTTCGTGCACTCGTTACCCTCCATTTCTACATGCTTAGCATTTTTATTTTCACATGAAAACATACTATGCCAAAATACCCAACATACGTTCTTTCATTGTAACGGAAAGGTGTAAAAAAGGAAAATAAAAAAGGCTACCAAATGGTAGCCTTTTTATTTTAGAAGTGTTTAGAAACTAATTCTACTAACGCTTCTTTCGGTTTGTAACCTAACGCTTGATCAACTACTTTACCGTCTTTTAATACGAAAAGAGCTGGAATGCTCATTACTTCGAATTGACGAGCAGTTTCTTGGTTTTCATCCACGTCTACTTTTACTACTTTTACTTTTTCGCCTAGTTCTGCATCAATTTCCTCTAATACAGGAGCGATCATTTTACAAGGTCCACACCAAGGTGCCCAGAAATCTAATAATACAACACCTTCGCTAGTTTCTGCTGCGAAGCTTTGGTCATTTGCGTTTACAATTGCCATTTTATTTCCTCCTTCAAGTATATTCTACCAAGAGTATATCATTAACTTATATACGTGGCGAATAATATGTATCGTTATGTATTGTAACAAAAAAGTGTTCCTTTATACTATATAAAAATACGGATTAAATACTAAAAAGATGAGAGACAGGGGATCTCTCACCTTTTTCTATATATAGGGGTACTTCACTTGGAACTCAAGGGTACTCAAATCATGAATGTACTTTTAACTTTTTAAACTCTTCTGTTAAAAGAGGTACGACTTCAAATAGATCGCCAACAATACCGTAGTCAGCTACTTTGAATATACTTGCTTCTGGGTCTTTATTAATCGCAACGATTATTTTTGAGTTAGACATACCAGCTAAATGCTGAATCGCTCCAGAAATACCGCATGCAATGTATAGGTCTGGCGTAACAACTTTACCAGTTTGACCAATTTGTAATGAGTAATCGCAATACTCAGCGTCACAAGCACCACGAGATGCTCCAACAGCGCCGCCTAATACGTCAGCTAACTCTTTTAATGGTTTGAATCCTTCTTCGCTCTTCACACCGCGTCCGCCAGCGATAATAACTTTTGCTTCAGAAAGATCAACGCCTTCTGCCGTCTTACGGACGACATCTTGAATGATTGTACGTAAGTCTTTCACATCTACTGTAATAGAAGACACGTCACCACTGCGAGACTCATCTTTTTCAAGCGTTGCGATGTTATTTGGACGCACTGTCGCAAATAAGATGCCGTCTGTTACAATCTTCTTCTCAAACGCTTTACCAGAGTAAATTGGACGAGTAAAGATAACATTTCCACCTTCAACTTCTAAAGCAGTTACGTCAGAAACTAGACCAGCCTCAAGCTTCGCTGCTAATTTTGGTGATAAATCTTTCCCAAGTGCTGTATGTCCAAATACAATACCTTCTGGATTTTCTTCAGCATATACAGCTAAAAATGCTTGTGCATAGCCATCAGATGTATATGATTTTAATTTATCATTTTCAACTGTCACAACGCGATCTGCACCGTAATGAATCAATTCATTTGCAAAAGAAGCAACGCTGTCTCCAACTAGAAGACCTACTACTTCACCGCCTTCTGCAATTGTTTTTGCTGCTGCTACCGCTTCAAACGAAACGTTACGTAGCGATCCATCACGAACTTCACCCATTACTAATACTTTACGAGCCATAGATTTTCCCTCCTGCATATATAATTTCGTATTTTATTAGATTACTTTCGCTTCTGTATGGAGCAACGATACAAGTTCTTTTACTTGATCTTGCAGCTCGCCTTGTAACACTTTTCCTGCATCTTTCTTAGGAGGCAAATAGATTTCAATTGTTTTTGTCTTTGCTTCCACATCATCTTCCTCTAAATCTAAATCATCTAATTCTAATTCTTCTAGTGGCTTTTTCTTCGCTTTCATAATACCTGGAAGCGATGGATAACGAGGTTCATTTAAACCTTGCTGTGCTGTTACTAAAACTGGTAATGAAGTTTCAATCACTTCTGTATCACCTTCAACATCGCGCTCAATCTTCACGTTTGTACCGTCAATTTCAAGTTTTGTAATTGTCGTTACGTACGGAATATTTAATGCTTCAGCTACACGCGGACCAACTTGTCCAGATGCACCATCAATTGCAACGTTTCCGCCTAAAATTAAATCTGCATCTTTATCTTTTAAATATTCAGCAAGCACTTTTGCTGTCGTGAACTGGTCACCATTTTCTACATCATCTTCAATATTAATTAATACCGCTTTATCGCAGCCCATCGCTAACGCCGTACGAAGTTCTTTCTCACTATCTTCGCCACCAACTGTTACGACAGTAACTTCTCCACCTTGTGCGTCTCTTACTTGAATTGCTTCTTCAATTGCATATTCATCGTAAGGGTTGATGATGAATTCCGCTTCGCCATCGTAAATTGCACCGTTTTTAATTACGATTTTTTCTTCTGTATCAAATGTTCGTTTCATGAGTACGTAGATGTTCATTCCATTTACCCCCTTGTTTTTCAGAAAGATTCTATCAATTTTAATTTTCTGTTAATTTATATTAAAAAAATAATTGAACTACCTGCCGCTAAATGAAGGCTTACGTTTTTCTAAAAACGCCGCTACACCTTCTCTTCCATCTTCACTCGTAAATACTTCACCAAAGATTTGAGCTTCGCGTTGTACACCTTCATAATAATGAGACGATTTCGTCGTTTGCAATAACTCTAGTACAGCACGAGTCGTCGCTGGGCTTTTTCCAGCAATCTGTTTTGCAACTTTAAGCGTATCATCTAAAAATGTTTCTTCAGCAAAAACTCCGTTAACTAGTCCCCATTTTAATGCTTCTGCACTAGTAATCGGTGTACTTGTTAACATCATTTCACAAGCTTTCGCTTTCCCAACATAACGTGGTAATCGCTGTGTACCTGCAAATCCAGGAATTAATCCAAGTGTTAATTCAGGTAAACCAAGTTTTGCACTTTCAGTTGCAAAGCGCATGTGGCAAGACATAGCAAACTCAAGGCCGCCGCCAAGTGCCGCTCCATGAATTGCCGCGATAACTGGTTTTGAACATTTTTCAACGCGCTCAAACGTAACTTGTCCAAGCTGCGCTAATTCAGTCGCTTGCTTCGCTTCAGTAACAGATGTAAATTCTTTAATATCTGCTCCCGCCGAGAAGAAGCGCCCTTCACCGTGAATAACAACAACACGAATGTTATCATCCTTCTCCACTTGATCAATTAATTCAGTAACGTCATGCATAACTTGTGAAGACATCGCGTTAGCTGGCGCATGATTTAACGTAGCCACCGCGATATGATCTTCAACTCTTACAGATAGGAATTTCAACATGATCCCTCCCATTATTGACGATAACCACAAGCTGCAATAAGTAGCCCATGTACCGTTTTTGAAAGTGCGACCAGATCATACTTATGATCGCTCATTACCCAATTGGTCACAACTTCATCTACTGTTCCAAAGATCATTTGTCTTGCCACGCGAACATTTAAATCCGCTTGGAATTCACCTTGCTTTATACCTGTCTCTAAAATCTCATCAATAACTTGTAAGTAGCCTTTTAATACTTCATTTATTTTCAGGCGTAAGTCTTGATTGGACTGTCTTAGCTCTAATTGCGTAACGATAGCAAGAGGATCATTTTGCGACAACAGCAAGAAGTGCGTTTCTACCAACATGAATAACTTCGATACAGCGCTTTCAATTCCTGCTGTTTTTTGACGAATTGTTTCGACAAATTCTCCCATCTTCTCTTGGAATAAGGATATTAATATATCTTCTTTATTTTTAAAATATAAATAAATCGTGCCATCAGCTACCCCAGCTTGCTTTGCTATTTTAGAAACTTGCGCTTGGTGGTACCCATTCTCCGCAATCACAATGACTGCCGCATCAATAATTTGATTGTATTTCGGTCTATTTTTCTTCACTTTACTGTCCCCTTCAAGAAGATGACTGAATGAATAGTCATTCATATTCTTATAATACTGACTATTTAGAAAAGTGTCAATCCCATTTTTTCAAAAAGAAAGGGCCTTAGCCCGTTTGCTCATCCTCATTCTTTCTTTTCTCTTCCTCAATTAGGACACGGCGCAAAATTTTCCCAACTGTCGTTTTCGGCAGTTCATCTCTAAACTCATATACTTTCGGAACTTTATAGGCCGCTAAATATTTACGAGCAAACTGATTTAATTCTTCCTCAGAACACTCCGTACCTTCTTTTAACACAACAAACGCTTTAACTGTCTCTCCCCTATACGGATCAGGAACTCCAATTGTCACTACTTCTTGCACCTTTTCATGCTCATATAATACCTCTTCTACTTCACGAGGATACACATTAAATCCACTCGCAACAATCATATCTTTCTTACGATCTTTCACATAGAAGAAGCCATCTTCATCCATGTAGCCAACGTCCCCTGTATGGAGCCATCCATCTTGCAGTACAGCTGCTGTTTCTTCTGGCTTATTCCAATATCCTTTCATAATTTGAGGGCCTTTTACTACAATTTCACCGATTTCTCCCGGTGGTAATGCCTCACCAGTTTCAAGCGACATAATCATTGCTTCTGTATCTGGCCACGGAACTCCAATGCTACCTGGCACTCGCTTTTCCCATAAAAAATTACTATGTGTAACTGGAGATGATTCTGTTAAACCATATCCCTCTACTAATTTACCCCCTGTAACTGTTTCGAACTTTTCCTGTACTTCTACTGGCAGTGGTGCTGATCCACTAATACAAGCACGAATAGACGAAATATCGTATTCTTTTAAAAGCGGGCTATTTAAAAGAGCGATATAAATAGTTGGTGCTCCTGGAAACAATGTCACTTTATGCTTCTTAATCGCTTCAAAAACCATTTTCATATCAAATTTTGGAATAAGAACCATTTTGTATCCTTGCATAATACTTAAATTCATGACAGCCGTCATGCCATACACGTGGAAAAATGGAAGAACCCCAAGAACGACTTCTTCTCCTTCTTTGCAATTATATAACCATTGAACTCCCATCAAAGTGTTAGAAACGAGGTTTTTATGCGTTAACATAACGCCTTTCGGAAATCCAGTTGTTCCTCCTGTGTACTGTAAAAGAGCTAGATCATTTTCAGGATCACAAGGCACCTCAACACCTGTATTCACTTCTTTTTCTACTGAGTTCCAAAGGTGAATCGTTTCACTCTCTGATACTTTCACAACTAAATTCGACTGTTTTTTCTGCACAAATGGATACAATAGATTTTTAGGGAAGGGTAAAAAGTCCGCAATACGCGTTACGATAATATGCTCAACTTTTGTAGCAGATTGAACATTCGTTACTCTTGGAAATACTAAATCGAGGCAAAGAATGACTTTTGCTCCCGAATCATGAAGTTGATATTCTAATTCTCTTTCTGTATATAGTGGATTTGTTTGTACTACGATACCTCCTGCAAGTAATGTACCGTAATAACCAATTACAGCTTGCGGACAATTCGGCAACATAATGGCAACTCGATCACCCTTTTCCACACCGAGCTTTTGAAGATAATTTGCAAATCTCTTCACCTTATCATGAAAGTCTGAAAATGTAATATCCTTCCCTAAAAAGTGAAGCGCTTTCTTTTCTGGGTAGCGAGAAGCCATCTGTTCTACATATTTATGAAGCGGCTGAATATCATAAGAAATTGTACTTGGAATTTCCTCTGGATAATTTTTCAACCATGGTTTTTCCACCTTCATTCCCCCTTCAAATACATAAAAATAAATGAATGTTCATTCATGAGGTTGTTTTCATTATATTATAGTCACCATAACGTTACAATCATAATATTCTGACTTTTATATAACTATGCTTTACTTCATTAACTTCTTATTATATGTACAAACTCTCCTAATCTATAAAAAAATAAGAGAGTTATTATTTAGCTTAATCTTATTATCGTTAACACAGCTCCTGGTGTAGTTGTTGATAATGTTGCAACAGCTAACAAACCAAATAGTTGCAAACTAATAGCATCTCCTGCTGCAAGAGTTGTAATAATTGTTGCGCTAAATGATGTAGTTGCTAACGCAGGAGAATTGATCGTTCCAGCAAGTGGTGCTCCATTAATTGTAATACGAGAACTGACTAACAATGAAGCCGTTATATTAATCGTATATGAAATATAATAATTCCCAGCATTTGCAACCGTAAATACTGTATTTCCCCCGGAAACCGTAATACCAGGACCGATATTTTGATTATTCGGAAGCGGGACATTCGTTCCACCGAGAAGTACCGATATCGCTGTTCCCGACGTATTATTTGCAAATGCATACGTCGCCGTGATACTTGTACCTGTTACTCCCGTTGGACCGGTCGCTCCTGTTGGACCCGTTATTCCTGTTGCTCCCGTTATTCCCGTCGCTCCTGTTGGACCTGTTACTCCCGTTGAGCCCGTCGGACCTGTTATTCCTGTCACTCCTGTTGGACCTGTTATTCCCGTCGCTCCCGTTGGACCCGTTGCTCCTGTTACTCCCGTCGCTCCTGTTGGGCCTGTTGCTCCTGTTATTCCTGTTGGACCTGTTATTCCTGTCGCCCCTGTTGGACCTGTTGCTCCTGTTATTCCTGTTGCTCCTGTTATTCCCGTCGCTCCCGTTGGACCCGTTATTCCTGTTGGACCTGTTGCTCCTGTTACTCCCGTCGCTCCCGTTGGACCCGTTGCTCCTGTTACTCCCGTCGCTCCTGTTGGGCCTGTTGCTCCTGTTATTCCTGTTGGACCTGTTATTCCTGTCGCCCCTGTTGGACCTGTTGCTCCTGTTATTCCTGTTGCTCCTGTTATTCCCGTCGCTCCCGTTGGACCCGTTATTCCTGTTGGACCTGTTGCTCCTGTTACTCCCGTCGCTCCCGTTGGACCCGTTGCTCCTGTTACTCCCGTTGCGCCCGTCGGACCTGTTGCTCCTGTTATTCCTGTTACTCCTGTTGCTCCTGTTATTCCCGTTGCTCCTGTTGGTCCTGTTGCTCCTGTTGCTCCTGTTGCTCCTGTTACTCCCGTTGCTCCTGTTGCTCCTGTTATTCCTGTCGCTCCTGTTGGGCCTGTTATTCCCGTCGCTCCTGTTGGGCCTGTTGCTCCTGTTATTCCCGTCGCTCCCGTTGGACCCGTTGCTCCTGTTACTCCCGTTGAGCCCGTCGGACCTGTTGCTCCTGTTATTCCCGTCGCTCCCGTTGGACCTGTTGATCCTGTCGGACCGGTTGGGCCTAGCTTAGGCACTGTCCCATCGCAACTAAAACAACACGAATCAACATGTACACCATTTTGATTATTACAACTACAATATCCATTTATATTATTTCTCCATGAAGACATGTTGATCACTTCCTTTACTTCGATCTTTTAAGTACAATCATCTAGTTAAAAAACACCTATCTAACTAACAAAGAAATAATTTACTTAATAGAATAAACACAGATACATTCCATAGATTCTAGTAATTATTACATGCAATTTGCTCTCCTTTTGCTTGTACTTTCGCCTCATCTCCACAGATTATTAACTATACACATTTCACTTTGTATTGGGACGATTGCATATCCGAAAGAAATCCCTTCCAACCTTGTCGTTGCTGTAATTGGAGCACCTTATTTCTCATGTTTGATGAGGAAGAGTGAAAAAAAGGTTAATTAAAAACCAGCTTCATATATGAAGCTGGTTTTTCTATTATGGCATAGAGTGAAACTCTAATTAGGCTTTTACAGGCAACCTGACTTCCATCTAAATTCTTCAATCCAGCCGAGTTTTGAGGCGGAAGTTTTACTGCCCGTTAATGCGGGATAAAATTAATATAAGCTTTGTACATAAAATATATAACAAGTGAATACATGATTATATTGAACACACTTCGTTTTAAAGTTAACTTTCTCTTTAATTTCTTATCTTGTAATTTTAGTTCTATTCCGTTCGCTACTTTCAATCCACCTATTATTTGAAATAGCTCTCTATAATCATCAGCATTTCCTAACAATACGTATTCCTTATCATTTTTATACTTTATATGCAGAAATTCACTTTCATTTCTCTATTCATTACATATACGAATAAAAAGATCGTTTTTCTGACACTTTTACAAATATTTTCTAATTTTTTACAATGTAGCAATATTTAACGAAAGCTTTTCTATTAAAAGGGAATACATCACTTCTCTCGAATTTAATGTATGAATATAAATAGGGGGGATAACAATAATGTACCAAACTATTGAAGGCTTTTTGCAATCATGGACATACGAGGCTGAGTCTACTCAAAAGATGCTCGATGCATTAACCGATGCATCTTTATCACAAGAAATTGCACCTGAGCATTGGACGTTAGGCAGAGTTGCTTGGCATATCGTGACGGCAATTCCAGTTATACTATCTGGTACGGGACTTAAATTTGAAGGAGAAATGAAAGATTATCCTGTACCAACTTCAGCAAAAACAATTGCAGATGGATATCGTAAAGTGAATACAGCTTTTGTTGAAGCACTTCAAAGCGAATGGACGGATAAAGACTTAACTACTATTAATGACTTCTTTGGACGCCCTATGCCAAATTCTATATTTTTAATGACACTCATTAATCATCAAAATCACCACCGCGGACAAATGACAGTTTTAATGCGCCAGGCTGGCTTAACAGTTCCTGGCGTATATGGTCCTGCAAAAGAAGAATGGGCTGCCACTGGAATGGAAGCACCTAAAATGTAACTACAGAAAAAGACAAGGTGTTTACACATCTTGTCTTTTTCTGTAACTTGTTTCATGTGAAACTATTTTTTGCTAAATGGTTGTTTTATGGAAAAAATACGTTAAAATGAATACATATTATGAGGAGGGGCAACCAAATTGAATACAAAAAATAAAAAAATAGCTATGGGAACTATTTTACTAACTTCTATTATCGGAGTTATCAGTGTGTCTCTTTATTGCACAAGTTATGGTACCCCTTTGGGAAAACAAACAGCAGTTACGGAATCAAAAGAATATATTACAAAATACTTTAATCTAGATGCGGAAGTCAAAAATACTTCTTACGATGCTAAAATGAATAGCTATGCAATCTCCTTTGAAACAAGTAAAGACGGAGAGTTTACTATTGAATATAAAAGTCCTAATAACTTTAATATTTCTCCAGGAGTACAAGCTTATTTAAGCAAACACTCCAAGTTTACAGAGTAGTAACGAAGCATACATATACAAAAAGAGTTGGTGTAACGCCAACTCTTTTTTCTTATTCTTGTCATACAGTTACATCTTCCTTCTCTATATTTTTAATTCCGTAACATGCAATCACAACTCCAATTGCTGCAAGTGCTAGTTGAAGAGGAAGAAAAGTTGCTACAGAAAACGTAGTGCTATTCATTGCAATTGATACAACGATAATTGATGAAACAATTGTAGTTGGCACGGAACGTTTACGCATTCCGAAATATAGTGGGATTAAACTTATTCCCGCAGTTGCAACGGCTAAAGGAACAAGGTTTATCCCTTCTTGCATCAATTGATCTACTGTGAATGAATGAGGAAGAATTGAAAAATAGCTATCTATCCCAAAGAAAACTCCTACTACTAAAATATTAGATAAAATAACTGTTATAAATGTTAATGTTGCTGTAATAACCAACTTACTAACCATCATTTTCTTTCGGTTAATTGGATAAGAAAACATAAGTAGTATTGTTTTGTTTTTATATTCACCAATTATTAACCTTGCGATTAACACACTACCAAAAATAATAAACGTTGCTCTTACTAATGTACTAGCCATTAACAAAACCATCTGTGGATCTCTTATTTCTGGATCGCCTTCTATTTGAGAAACGATGCTCGTAAAGATCAGTAATGCCAGTATAGCGATATTTGCAATAATCGCTCCCCTTACATACCATCCAAGCTTAAACTTCTTCATTTCTAGCTTCATAAGACGTAGCATAATAGTCCTCCTTTCATTTGAAATTTAATCGATATAAATCGCTCCTGTTTTACTTAAAATCTTCATTTCGTTTTTCGCATCACCAATGGTTCCTGCTTTTACATGTTCTGTATTTTTATCTTTCTTAAGTCCTTTTACATTCACCATTACGTCAGACGAATTACTTTTAGCCGTAAGTTTTAAAGAAGTCGGAACACCTTTATACCGTACGCCAATATCTCCTGATTTTGTTTCTACAAATAACGATTTTCCTTCTTTCATATCCTTCAGTAATACTTCTCCCGATGTTGAAGTGATGTTCATATTTGAGTTACTTACATTTGTTATATAGTTATCACCAGTCGTAGACTTTATATTTAATTCTTGTACTGAACTATCTTTTACAGCTAACTCTCCACTTTGCGATATGAATTCACCTTTCTCAGCTGATAGTCCTACAACCATTTCATCTCCAGACTTGCTTTTTGTCACGATACTTTTTACTACTATATCGCTTATTTTCACATCACCCGATTTATTATTTAATACAATTTTATCTATTTCTTTCTTCGGAATAGCTATACATATACTATTTTTCTTCCTAAACGTGAAACCATTAAAAAATCTGGTCGCCTTTTGTTTTTGCTTAACTATAACTTTATTCCCTGCCTGTTCTATTTCGACAGGATCTACCTCTTTATCTAAACGTTTACCTTGAGCCGAAATGACTATTTTGTTAGCGTCTGTACTTCTAAATTCAATATCCCAGTTTTCATTGTCTACTTCTATTTCTTTTATATTATTGATCTCAAAAGACTTTTCTTTCTTAAAATCTTTGCCCTTAAATACCTTAAAACCAAAAACTACACTAGCAATTGTAATGAATAATATTGCAATTACTATTATTCTTTTCACCATTCATACCCCAGTTCGTTATTGTTTTATGCTACATCGATCTTGTCGATTTTACGAAATGATAGATAACTAATGAAAATTCCTAATAAACAGAGCACGATTGGAATAGCTATAAAATCAAACATACTTACTTGACCGTTTCCAGCACCAACGTTACCACTAATCAGCATACCAATGATTACTGCCGAAGTTATCGTTGTCGGTGTCGATTTCTTTCTCATTCCAAAAAATAAAGGAATTAAGCTTATACCTGATATCATAAATGCACTTATAACAGTAGTTGGAACGGTAGCTATTATTTCACCTATCGTAGCAGGTGTTTCAATCAGTCCCATCATTGGACTCACAAAATATACGAGCAAACTAATAATGAAAGTAGCGATAATCGTGCTCACAAAACAAAAACAAAAAACAATTGTTAATTTCGCACTCATTAACATTTTCCTTTGCAGCGGATACATAAATGATAGTTGGATCGTTTTATTCTTATACTCATCAATTACTAAACGTGATAAAATGACCGAACTAAAAATAATGAATGTTATTCTAATAAAAATATTTGCTAACGCCATGTTCTGTGTGAAGTCAGAGAATAGCATGTCTTCCTCGGCTTTCATTCCCCATGCCATAAGGCTCACTACAGCGAAAATTGCTATAATACAAATTGCTACACTTTTAAAGTAACTAGATAATTGATGTTTTCTCCATTCGAGCTTCATTAATTTAAACATATAAACCACGCCTCCATTCTTTATATAACTGTCTCTACACTGCTAACATTCTAATTCCAGCAGTAACTACGCTTAACATTCCTATCATTAGTAGAATTAACAACCATTTCCGCTCTGGTTTCCTATAATATAAAATCCCACTTATGAACATTACAATCAATCCACTTACTAGATTCACTAACAATCCATTAAGCATGAATGCCCTCTCCATCCATTACATTTAAGAAATATTCTTCTAAGGAACTATGTTTCTTATTAATACTTTCAATTTCTACATCGTTCATAATAAGTGCTTTTGAAATAGCTTGCTGCGTCGCCTTCAATTCATACACACGAATCATATTCCCGCTCATTATTTTGTAATTTTTTATACCGAGTTTATCTTCTAAAATATAAGCTGCACGCTTCACATCAGGAACAGTAATTTCAATGTACTCTGTTTGTTTTCCGTTAATACTCTTCATCGAAACTTCTTTTATTAGTTTTCCATTTTGAATTACACCGATTGTATCTGCCATTAGTTCCATCTCGCCTAAAATATGACTAGAGACTAATAACGTAATACCATATTCTTTGCAAAGCATTTTAAATAAGTCTCGTAACTCTTTAATACCAATTGGATCTAAACCGTTAATTGGCTCATCTAAAATGAGTAATTCTGGCTTTGTCATGATCGCCCTTGCAATACCAAGTCGTTGCTTCATCCCTAATGAAAAATCTTTTACTTTTTTATTATCGATCCCTTGCAATTTTACTAAATGTAAAGCATGGTCAATTGCGTTTTTATCGTAATAGCCCATATATTCACAATGTAATTCTAAGTTTTCTTTCGCCGTTAATTTATCATAAAAGATTGGATATTCGATAATTGTCCCCATGCGCTTTAATACTTCATAAGATGTATCCGTTAACTTCTCACCGAAAATTTCAATATCACCGCTCGTCGGCTTTATTAAATTTGTGATCATTTTCATAATCGTTGTTTTACCAGCACCATTCGGTCCTAAGAAACCGTATATCTCTCCTTTTTTCACATGCATGTTAACGCTAGAAATAACTTCTTTTCCCTTAAACACTTTCGTTAACTGATTCGTTTTTAATATATATGTCATGTCGTTTTCTCCTTTCGCACTACTTTATACTTCTATAATAGACAACGGAAATCTCTTTTTTCTTACCCGTTTCTTACAAATTCCTTACGCTGAAAAAAAAGCTTGTAGAATCTACTTCTCTACAAGCTAAAACTGCATCTTTGTTAATACAATTGTAAAAATTGTTTTTTTATACGGTTTACTAAAAAGATGTATTTCTCCGTCCATCGCTTCTACAAGCCTTTTCGTAATCGTTAAACCTAGACCGCTTCCTTGGTACAATCTATTTCTGGAATCTTCAAGTGTGTACATACGCTCAAACACTTTATCAATATGAGATTCATCAATTCCTTTTCCTGTATCCCATACATCTATATACACATTCGTTTCATCATCTCTTAACGTCATACCGAGCGTCTTTCCATCATCTCCATATGTAATTGCATTTGATATTAAATTATTCAATACTCTACCTAATACTTCTACATTTCCAAGTGCATATATATTTTTTTCTGGTATATTAATATGAACATGAAAACCTTTCGTCGTCACTAAATCATAAAAAGATAAAATTTTCTCACGGCAAACTTCATTCATATTTACTTTTGTCATCTCGATTGCCTTGTCACCAGATTCTAGTTTTGCTAAATCAAAAAACTTATGAATCAATTCCATTACTTCTAATGTTTTCACATGCACCTTTTCAAGTAATATTTGTTGTTCTTCTTTATTTATCGTTTTATCCTTATTTAACATTTCTGTATATCCAAGAATAACTGTTAGTGGTGTTTTCAAGTCATGTGAAATATTTGAAAGCATTTTTCTCATCGAAATTTCTACTTTCGCATGATCAGCATTCGTTTTCTGTTTCGCATCTAACAATTGATTAATTGCCACTAACAACTTTTGCAATTCTAGATCACCTGTCATAACGAGTAACTTCTCGCCTGTTTTTTCATTAACAATACTTTCTAATTTTTCATATGTGTATCGCAAATTTTTGCTACTATTTTTCCTCATTTTATATTGTATATAAATGACACATAACAATATAAAAATAATACCTATTAACAAATTGACCATATTACATCACGTCCAGCTTATAACCGATACCCCATAACGTTTTAATGTATTCTGGATTAGATGGATCACTTTCGATTTTCTCACGCAATCTTCTCATATGAACATTAATAACGTTATCGTCACCGTAATACTCTTCGTTCCAAATTAGCGTATATATTTGTGCTTTCGTAAATACACGATTTTGATTCTTTACAAACAGTTTTAAAATCTCAAATTCTTTTAAAGTAAGTTTGAGAGGATTCCCATTTTTTTTCACAGTAAAATTAATTGGATCAATCGTTAAATCACCAATTTGAATCATCTTTTCTGTTGTTTCTGTAGCTGAATATTTCGTAGATCTCCGAATTCCTGCTTTTACACGCGCGGCTAATTCAATCATAGAAAATGGCTTACAAATGTAATCATCTGCTCCAAGCCCTAATCCGACAGCTTTATCAACATCTGTATCTTTTGCCGACATCATTAAAATCGGAACAGCACTTTTTTCTCGAATGATTCGCACAACCTCTAAGCCATCTAACTTTGGCATCATAATGTCTAGGATAATCAAATCAAATGAACCTTTTAAATATGTGTTCACACCCTCTTCTCCATCAGACGCGATTGTAACTTGAAAGCCTTCTTTTATTAAATACTTTTCCACCATCTCTTGAATTGAGAGATCATCTTCAACTAATAAAATATGATGTGACATATGTCTATCCCCTTTTTACAAACGTTAACAATTCAATTGTATCGTAACTACTACAGACTTGAAACAAATATATGAATTTTCAAACCAACTTCCCTTCCTTCCTTAACAATGATATGATGAAATTTACTACGATAGTTCATAATTAACTTTATATAAAGGAGACTTATCATGTCAGAAAACAAAAAAGTAAGCTTAGCTGATTTAATGCGCGAACAACTTGCAAAGAAAAAGAAAGGTAACGGTAATGGTCAAAATGCCAAAAACCAAAGCCAAGAAACAAAAAAATTACAAAACCAACAAACGAAAAAGACAAACAACCAACGTAGACGTACAGGTGTATAAATGAACGGACAAAAACGTTCTAATATCGCACCCGGCCTTGAAGTTGATATTGTATTAAAACAAGATCAACGCACCGGCAAATTAACACGTGGAATTGTAAAAGATATTTTAACGAACTCCCCTTCTCATCCACATGGCATTAAAGTGCGCTTGGAAGACGGGCAAGTCGGTAGAGTACAAAATATCGTTCAATAAGAAAAAGGAGCTCAACTAAACTCGAGCTCCTTTTTCTTTATTACCCTTTAATTTTCTCAATGAAAACTACTTTTAAATAGTCTCCTTCTTTAAATTGATCGATTGTACGGAAATCTTCTGGTAAAGAATGTTCTTCTAATATTTTATATTTGCCATTCATTTCTTTAAATGCTGTATCAATAAAGCCTTTAAACTTTTTCATATCGAATGCGCTACAATTTGTTGAAGCAACGATAATCCCGTTATTTTCTGTAATGGCAATTGTTTCTTTTAATAAGTTTTTATAATCTTTCGCTGCACTAAATGTATATTTTTTTGAACGCGCAAAGCTTGGAGGGTCAAGTACGACCATATCAAATTTCATTTTTTTCTTCGCTGCATATTTGAAGTAAAGAAATACATCTTCTACAATGATATCTTGCGCTTCATAATCAACTTCATTTACACTAAACTGCTCAATCGTTTTACTTAAACTACGATTTGCAAGGTCGACACTCGTCGTTTTGCTCGCTCCACCAAGCGCTGCGAATACAGAGAACGCACCTGTATAAGAGAACATGTTTAACACGGTTCTTCCCTTCGCATACTTATCACGAATTTGTTTTCGAACGTTACGTTGATCTAAAAATACACCAACCATCGCCCCGTCGTTTAAATACACCGCAAAGTTCACACCATTTTCTTTTACGATAAGCGGGAACTCACCGCGCTCTCCTGCTACGAAATCATCACCTTCAATGTATTTCCCTTTCGTATCAAAACGCTTCTTCTCATAAATGCCTTTAAAGTTTGCTACTTTTTGAAGAGCTGCTATAATCTCATCTCTGAAAGTATAAATCCCTTCACTATACCAACTTACTACATAATATCCATCATAATAATCGATGATTAAGCCGCCAAGACCATCACCTTCACCGTTTAGGGCACGGAATGCTGTCGTATCACTTGATTTGTAAAATTGCTTTCGTTTATGTAAGGCAGATTTAATTTTACTTTCAAAGAAAGATTGATTAATTTGTTCACTCTCTTTTCTCGTTAAAATCCAGCCGTACCCTTTATTTTGTTTTCCATAATAGCCTTTTCCGATGAATTGGTTCTTCTCATCTACTACTTTAATGATTGTTCCTTCTTCCTGAACATCATTTAAATTTTGGATTGCATCTTTTAAAATAAGTGGATACCCACTTTTAATTTCTTTTATAAATTTCGGTTTTATTTTTACAGTTACTTCTGATCGCATATAAAAACTTCCTTTCCATTTGCATGCTTTCTCTATAGGAAGCACTTAAAAAACGAGACTGAAAAACAGCCTCGTTTCACTATACCATATTATTGCTTTGCTAGTACAACTAGCTCATCCCCTGGCATAACAGCTATATATTTATACAATGTTGAAAAAGTAAGACTACCATCTCTATGGCGAATAAATAGTATTAAATCCTCTGAATCGATTTCTTCTTTATTAATCTTTTGTTCTTCTGCAACTTGTATCGTTTTAAACGTATAACCATCTTCAATTTTTCTATTTAATTCTTCATAAATTTCATTTTGACCAAACAGTAAATGAGCTTTTTTCGAAAGGGAAATGCGTTCTTGTTCAATCTTTTCCACATCATGGATTGGAAGTAAAAATGTATTATGATGTCCAAACTGCGGTACGTATGTATTTGCGACTAATACATTATAAGAATCCGTATCTGTAACTGCAATTAAGTATTCGTACTGATTCATATCAACTTCAAATTGTAATTGTTCAGAAAGTACTTGGCCATTATATGTATTAAGCCCTTTCACCTTTGCACATTGCAAATGCTCTTCTGATACATCTACAATTAAGCTTGGAATACCCATTTCTTTACAGTGCAATGCAAAAGCAGATGAGAATGTACTCGCACCTGAAATTAAAATTCCTGGTGGCTCCGTATTCGCCAATCCCAATCTTTTCGCTAAAAATCCAATTGAAAATCCATGAGCACAAACGGTCGTAATAACGAGTGCAAATGTAAGTGCCGTTAATATAGAAGCATCTTTATAACCTTCTTGTAATAACTCCGTCGCAAAGTAACTTGAAACCGTTAATGCAACAATACCTCGCGGCGCAATCCAGCCAACTAGCGCCCGTTCTGCTTTTGTTAACTCTGTGCCGATTGTCGATATCCAAATCGATAAAGGGCGTACAACAAATAGCATCATAAGTACGAAGCTTATAATAGGCCAGCTGAAAATCTCCATAATCGTTGTTCTTGGAAGGGATGCTGTTAATATGATAAAAACAGTCGACGTTAGTAGCACAGAAATATTTTCGTTAAAATGACGAATATCACCGATAGAAGAAATATATTTTTTCATCCGCGCAAGCGTAATCCCCATTACTGTCACAGCTAGCATACCTGTTTCATGCATCACTTCATCCGCAATGCCAAAACATAACAGTACCGTAACTAGCAAAATTGGGGCTTTTAAATATTCTGGTACTTTTCCCTTTAAAATCATATAGCTCATAAAAATACTAAATACATAACCGAGTACCATTGCAAATAATGAACCTGCAAAGAAGTACAGCAACGTATGTAATTGTACATTTTCTTTCGTTAAGAAATTTACAATTTGAAAGGCGAATACAGCAAGCAAAGCGCCAAATGGATCAACGATAATCCCTTCCCATTTTAAAATTGCAGCTGTTCTTGGTTTTAATCGCGCTTGGCGTAACAACGGAATAATTACCGTTGGACCTGTCACAATAAAAAGTCCTCCAATAATAAATGCAACCGCCCAATCTAATCCAGCGACGTAATGAGCTGCAAGCGAGCCAGCAATCCACGCGATAAACGCACCAAACGTAACGATACGAAATACTGGTTTTGATAGCCCCCTCAGTTCACGTATATCTAAACTTAAACTACCCTCAAACAATATAATCGCAACAGAGAGTGATACGAGTGGACTAAAAACATCCCCAAGCACCTCTTTGGGATTAATAATACCCAAAACCGGACCAATTAATAATCCAGCAACTGCCATAACAACAATCGCCGGAAGCTGGAAACGCCATGCAGTCCATTGTGAAGCAATACCTAATGTAATAATAATAACGATACTAAGTAAAAGTGATTCAACCATAATGCCCTCCTTGTTCATAGTATTGCGACAGCAAAGTATAAACCATACTTTACTTCTATATATTTTCAATTGATTCTATTTACATAATATATAACCAAGTTAAATATATAGTCAACAGGAGGATATTATACTACATAAAGTGAAACTTTAATCAGCCCGCCCTCCACCTAACTTCTTCGCTTTCGCTAAATTTTGAGGTGAGGGTCTTACTGCCCAGCAAATAGCGGGATTAAAAATATTATCATAATTTAAGATTACCATTGACAATGATAATGATTTTCATTATCATTTAATGTATATGAATTCTCGAAAATAAAGGCTACAACTTATAGGAGGAATAAACATGATTATTGTTACAAATACAGCTAAAATTACAAAGGGAAATGGACATAAATTAATTGATCGTTTTAATAAAGTAGGTCAAGTCGAAACAATGCCAGGATTTTTAGGATTAGAAGTTCTTCTAACGCAAAATACAGTTGATTATGACGAGGTAACAATTAGCACGCGCTGGAATGCAAAAGAAGATTTCCAAGGTTGGACAAAGAGCCCAGCATTTAAAGCTGCTCACTCCCATCAAGGCGGAATGCCAGATTATATTCTTGATAATAAAATCTCTTACTATGATGTAAAAGTTGTACGTATGCCAATGGCTGCAGCACAGTAAAAACTGTTTTTTTAAAGTATAGAATATGAGAAGCGTTACCACTTCTCATATTCTATACTTTTTTATTTACTGTCTTTTTACTAGTTTCGCATGTACGACTAATCTTCCTGCTTCTGGATCGAGTGCATAGTCACACGTCGAAAGTGTTACAATTTGATCACTTGCTGTTACTGTTGTATCCGTTTTATACAACGATTTTTCTTGAATTTTCTCCAAAAATGATGTGTATTCCGTATCACTGCTAAAATCCGTTTCAATGTAATAAAAATCAGTTGTTGTTGTATACACCGAGAACACTTCAAGATCATATCCTTCAAATAATGTATCGTAATATAATTTACGATGCGACATGAAGAAATCTTCATCTAACATTTTCTTTAAACTTCCAAACATAGAACCATCTTTCATACGATGACCATATAAAATAGTATTTCGATTTTGAGATTTCACATCATTGCGATAGTCCATAAAGATGCTTCCTGCTCTCATATCTTCACCTTTATAATTACGAAATAAATAGTAATCATTGTCTTTCGCTTGAACGATTGGATAATTAATTTGTGTATCATCCATCGTAACCCATCCAACTATTTCTTGGTTAATTTGCTGCAGAGCTTTGAACTGTTTACGCACTTCCCCGTCTTGTGATTGCTCTTCCATCGGACTTTTTTCATAAATATTTTGTGCTTCGGCCATTACTTTACGATTTTCATAGTAATCCATGAAAATATCACCTAATTCATATACTGAATAGAAAAAGGTACCTAAAAAAACAACTGTAAGTATTCGTTGAAAAAAAGAATTCTTCTTCCGTTCTTTTTTACTACTCAAATTATCACCTCAAAACGGATTGTTCGTATATTCAAATACCCATTGGGACCATATACAATCCTGTATCTTCATCTTGCTTTACCACGACATCTACACCGTATATCACCTTTATCATACTTTCTGTCACAACGTCATCCGGCTTACCTTTCGTAACAATCTCGCCATCTTTCATAACGATGATGTGATCACTATAGCGAATCGCCTGATTAATATCGTGTAATACCATGACGATCGTCAATCCATGTACTTCATTTAACTCTTTTACTAACTCTAATATTTCAAGTTGATAATAAATATCTAAATAGGTTGTCGGTTCATCTAAAAAGAGCATTGGTGTTTCCTGAGCTAACGTCATGGCAATCCAAACACGTTGTCTTTCTCCACCAGATAAAGCATGAATCTCTTTATCACGTTTACTTAGCAAATTCGTATATGCTAAAGCCCTTTCGATCGCTTCTCTATCTTCATCGGTTTGCGAGGAAAAAATATTTTTATGAGGCATACGACCAAAACTTGTTAATTTCTCTACCGTCATATCTGCTGGTGCTTCATTTTGTTGATGGACAACGGCTAACTTTCTAGCAAACTCTTTCGGTTTATATTGGCTAATTGCTTTCCCATCTAGTATGACCTCTCCGCTACGAGGATCATGATTTCTTGACATCACGCCAAGTAATGTCGATTTCCCGCAACCATTTGGACCAATAATTGTTGTAACTTTACCAATTTCTATTTCACTACTAACCGACTTTAATCGATCCGTTACATTATCATACGAAAAGGTTACATTTTTAATTTCCATGAACTTTATCACTCTTTCTAAGCAAGAATATTAAGAATGGTCCACCAATGACTGCCATAATTGTTGCTGCTGGAATTTCATTAGGTGGCACAATTAACCTTCCAATCGTATCCGCCGTCAAAATTAATAACGCTCCTGCAAGTGCAGAAAATGGAATCAACACTTTATGGTCTGAACCAACTAGTTGTCTCGAAATATGCGGAACAAGTAATCCAACAAAAGCAATGACTCCTGCAATCGCTGTTGATACTGCCGCTAAAAGTACTGCAATAGCAGAAATAATAAGACGAACTCTCGTCACGTGCAAACCTAAGTTTTTCGCAGTCTTATCTTGTAGCGATAATAAATTACACCAAGCTCCTACAAACAGTGCAAGAATAAGACCAATTGTTCCATACGTAACCATTATTTCTACATCGCTCCACGTCTTCATCGTTATATTAGAAGTCGTCGTTTGCTTAATACTCTTAATGAAATATCCACAAATCGTAATGAAAGATTCATTTAATCCAGTAAACATCGCATTAATAGCTATACCAACTAAAATAATACGAAGTGGACTTAACCCTGACTTCCATGAAAAGGCATAAACGAGATAACACGCAAACGCACCACCTAAAAAGGCGAATACTGGTGTCCAGAAAAAGAATTGCGGGAATAACGTAATAATAACAAGTGTCATAAAACTTGCTCCTGAAGATATACCGATCACTCCAGCATCAGCGAGTGGATTTTTCATAACAGCTTGAAAAAGCACACCAGAAACAGCAAGAGCCGCCCCAGTAAACAGTGCAATAATAATACGTGGGAAACGTAAATCTTTAATGACTTCAACATCTTCATTTGCCCCTGTAAATATCCCTTGCACAAGGTCAACAATACCTACTTCTAAACTCCCTTTCATTGCTGACAATGACGTCATAACAATAAGCAATACAGTAACAATGAAGAAACTCCAAGTTTTTTTATTCATTTCACTCTTCCTTTATATGAAAATGCATCACGGATACATCATTTTCTTCAATTCATCTAAAGCTTCGATTGCTGCTAAATTTCCTGTCGTTCCAAATAAACGCTCTTCTAAATCGTAAACACGATTATTTTTAACTGCAGCGAAGTGTTTCCAAATATCATTTGTTTTAAATTCTTTATCAAACATTTTTACAACTTCATCAGGCATACCATGAGCTGCTCGTAAAATAATATCCGGATCAGCTTTCTTTAAATACTCTGTATTAGAAGCTAAATATTCTACTTGTTCACCTTGTACAATGTTTTTACCACCTAATTGTTTCACTAAATCACCAATATAGGAATGCTCAGTTGCTACTAAATAGCTCCCCGGTACACCTAATAAAATAAGCACTGTCGGTTCTTTCTTTCCTTTTACTTCTTTTTGAATGCTAGCAACCTTTTTATCTAACTTCGTTACAACTGCTTCAGCCTGCTTTTCGCGTCCATATTGCTTACCTAAATTACTAATGGAATTTTGCATATTTTTTAAACTAGTTAAGTCCACAAAATTTGCTTTCATACCTACACCGTCAAACACTGGCTTTAATTCATATTCAAGTGTTGTCACGGATAATACTTCTGACGGCTTTAACGACTTTACTTTTTCCATATCAGGACTCATCGGATTCCCGACTTCAGCTAAACCTTTATATCTTTTTGGTAAATCTTTCGTACTCGTTGGCACACCAACTAAATCTACTTCTAACGCATCCATAATTTCAGTAACAGCGACGGTCGTTGCAACAACCCTCTCTTTATCTTCACTCTTTGCCGGCTTCGCTGTTTCTTTTTTTTGTGGGGAGCAACCAGCTATACTCACTAATAAAATGATAGCCATTAGTACACTTGCAATTTTCTTCACTCTTAATCACCACTCCTTTCCAAACAATATGAAACAAGTCTTGATGCGCCCGAAAACGCATCAAGACTCCCAAAATTACAATCTACCAGCTCTATATTTACGAACTAGTAAAGCGAGTGACCCAAGCAGTAGCACCATGTATAAACCAAGCTGTGCTGTATCTGCAGTTTTTGAGTTTTTCTCTTTTTTCGCATCATTATTTGTAGCTTCGTTTTTCTTTTTACCATCTGCATTTCGGTTAAAATCAGGAGTTCCTACTGTTTTTACATTATCTACTTTCGGTGTAGTTACTGGATTTTTCGGATCATTCTTCGGATCTTTTTTGGGATCCTCTTTAATCGTTCCTAACGCACCAATATTATTTGTATCAAATTGGATTTGTACATCGTAGAAATGATGGTAGTTCATTTCGTTAATATCTACTTTTACTTTTGCATTTAATTTTGCAAATAAATCACTTACTTCAAATTGCACTACTCTCGTATTTGCATTTTTATCTTCGCTCACTATTTTCGCATCAGCAAATAGACCATTGTTTTCTGTTTGGAATTTCGTAATCCACGCACTATTTTTCAGTGTCATCTCAATGTACTTTTTACCATCTTTAACGATTAATTTTGCTGGATGCACAGTATAGTCATGCATCTTTGAAAGTTCATTTGTTTTGTCTTTTAACACTTTAAATGGAATATCGTATTGACCATCTACTAAATTTTTCGGATCAACGATTACTTTCGGCTTATTATCTCCTTCTTGGTTATTGTTTCCACCTTGGTTGTCATTTCCACCTTGGCTATCGTTTCCGCCCTGGTTGTCGTTTCCACCTTGGTTGTTGTTTCCATCTTCGTTACCTGAAACTTTAATACTATTTTGATCAAACACAAATTGAACATCGTAGAAATGGTGATAATTCATCGCATCAATATCTACTTTTACTTTTGCATTTAATTTTTTTGATAAATCATCTACTTCTATTTCTACTACCTTTGTGTTTTTTTCTTTGTTCTCACTTAACGCTTTCGCGTCAACGAAAGAACCATTTTTTTCATACTCAAACTTTGTAATCCACGCACTATTCGTTAATGTAAACGATACATACTTCTTACCATCTTTTACTTTTAATAAACCTGGACTCTTTGTATATGTGTTCATGATTGAAATTTCTTCTGTTTTATCTTTTAAAACTTTAAAACCAATGCTATATTCACCATCTTTAAGAGCTTTTGGATCAATGGTTGTGTTATTGCCTTGGTTATTGTTTCCACCTTGGTTTTCGTTTCCGCCTTCGTTGTTGTTTCCACCTTCGTTGTTGTTCCCACCTTGGTTATTGTTTCCGCCTTCGTTGTTGTTTCCACCTTGGTTTTCGTTTCCACCTTCGTTGTTGTTTCCACCTTGGTTTTCGTTTCCACCTTCGTTGTTGTTTCCACCTTGGTTTTCGTTTCCGCCTTCGTTGTTGTTTCCACCTTCGTTATTGTTTCCACCTTGGTTTTCTACTGGCTGAATGCTATCTTTATCAAATGCAAATTGGATATTGTAGAAATGATGGTAATTCATTGAATCGATATCTACTTTCACTTTTGCATTTAACTTTTTAGATAAATCGTTTACTTCTACTTCCACTACGCGTGTATCAGCCTTTTTATCTTCACTTAATACACTTGCATCAATAAACGAACCATTTTTCTCAAATTCAAACTTTGTAATCCATGCACTATTCGTTAATGTGAATGATACATATTTTTTACCGTTTTTTACCTTTAACACGCCTGGACTTTTTGTATACGTATTCATCATTGAAATTTCTTCTGTTTGATCTTTTAAAGCTTTGAAATCGATGCTGTATTCACCATCTTTTATTGTGTCAGCATCTGGTTTCTTGTTTCCATCTGGTTTTTCTACTTCTGGCTTTTTATCTTCATCCGGTTGCTTTTCTTCGTTCTTAATTGGCTCAAGTTTTTCTTGATCAAATGAAAGCTGTACCTCATGCGTTTGTTTATAATTTCTTGATGCCATTTCAATAAAAACTTTTGCATTTAGTTTTTTAGATACATCGTCTACTTCAAATTCTACGACTCTTGTATCTTTTTCTTTATCTTCACTCACTACTTTTGCATCAATAAATGCACCATTTTTTTCCGTTTGGAAATTTTTAATTAATGAGCTACTTTTTAGTGTTACAAATGCTTTTTTCTTACCGTTTTCTACTTTTAATACTCCTGGATTTACCATGTAAGTATTCATCTTAGATTCTTCATCTGTTTGATCTTTTAACACTTTAAATGGAATGCTGTACTCTCCATCTGCAATTGTGTTAGAATTTGGTTGTTGATCTGGGTCAGGCTTTTGGTCGGGCTTCTGACTTGGATCCGGTTTTTCATTTGGATCTGGCTTATTTGCTGGATCCTCTTTTTCATTTGGCTTTTCTACATGAACTGGTGTAATACTGCTTGAATCAAATTTGATGCGAACATCAAAAACATGATGATAATTCATCGCATCGATATCGACTTTGACTTTTCCATTTAAAACGTTTGCTACATCTGCCACATCGAATTCTACTACTCTAGTATTCTTCTCTTTATTCTCTTCAATCACATTTACATCAACAAACTGACCATCTTTTTCTGTTGTAAACTTCGTAATCCATTCACTATTTTTTAAAGTAAATGAGACTTTTTGTTTGCCATCTTTTACTTTTAAAGTAGCTGGACTTATAACATAATCATTCATCTTAGATACTTCATCCGATGTATCTTTAAGAACTTTAAAACCGATTGAATATTCACCGTCAGCTAATTGAGTCGCTGCTTGAACTGCAAGAGGTTGTAATGTTGATACGAATGTAAATATCATTAAGAACATCGCAACAACAATTTTAAAATATCTATTCAATGGAATACCGCTCCTTTATTTAGTTTTGACGTACTTTACGAATGAAGAAAACTCCTGAAATAAGGATTAACGCTGCAAATAATCCGATACGTGCTTCATCGCCTGTTTTTGGGTTATCTGTTTTTTCAGCTTTACCACTTTCATTTGTTCCTTTGTTCGCTTCTTTATTTGCTTCTTTACTCTCTTCTTTTTTCACTTCTTCTTTTAGTTTTGTATCTGTTTTTGTTTGATCGTTATTCTTTGTTACAGCTGTTGCTTTATTTTCTCCACCTACCGCTTTTACATTTGCATCAAATGCAAAGCGAATTGTGTAGTTATGGTCATAATTTACGTTTGGTACAACAACATGAATTTTTGCAGCTGCTGGTTTAGATAAATCATCTATTTTAAACTCTACTGTTCTTTTATCTGCCGATTCATCTTTACTAACAACTTTTGCATCAACAAAATTCCCGTTCTCAGGTGCTTTAAATTCTGTAATCCAAGCACTATGATTCATCGGGATTTGCACTCTCATCTCACCATTTTTCACAACTAGCTTAGCTGGTTTTTCAAAATAATCATTTGCCATTGAAGCTGAATCATTTTCCGCTTTTTGAATGACATAGTTAATATCGTAAGTACCGTCAGCTAGTTGTGCTGCAACTTTCCCATATGGCATGACAAGAAAAGCTAGCATACATACGAACGTTATAATAAAAGCGGGTAATACAGAAATCTTTCTCATTTGACTTACTTCCTCCTTGTTTATCTTTCATCCCTGCTTTTTTTGAAAATGATAATTATTCTCATTGTATTAGAAAAAAATAATAATCTTCTATCCTTATTTAATTGTAATTTGTTTATGTAATACAGCTATTATTGATTATCATTCTCAATTCATGTTAAAAATAATATCCCTCTCTATTCTTTATAAAGAGCGATTCGTATTTTAACATAAGTCTCTATTTATTTTGTTGATTATCATTCTCAATGAATCTCAAAAAAAATAAAACTATCCATCTTCCTACTTGATCACCTCTATCTACAAAAATAATATTGTTATAGAAAACCTTATACCTTTCACTCCTCACTTTCCTTCCAATATTTCCACAACTAAGTCAATCTTAGCCTACTCATAATTTTTTTGTCAACTATATTACGTATAAAACTTTAAATATCTGAATTTCCTTATATGTGGCTTTTTCTACAAAAAAAGAGGCTTTCTTTCATAGAAAGCCTCTTTTCTCTATTTTTCTACAGTAACTTCTTGCTTTTGAAACAATGAAATGACATATCCAATTACAATACCTACTAGAGCAGGAACGAACCAACCAATCCCAACACTATATAATGGAATTTTATTTAAAATTGGTGTTAATGCTGCAATCTCAAGATTTGCATTGTGTAATCCATCAAAGAAGCTAATCATGAATGCTCCTACAATACCACCTACATACATTACTAAAGGAAGACGAATATAGTTTTCAACCAGTGATAATATAATTAGCACGATACCAATTGGGTAAATTGCGATTAAGATTGGTAATGCTAATGCATTTAACTGAGTTAATCCAAGATTCGCTACCATAAATGCTAATACGCAGAAAATGAAAACAACCTTTTGATAAGAAAGTTTTGGTAATAAAGAAGAGAAATATTCTCCGCAAGCTGCAACAATACCTACAGAAGTTGTTAAACATGCTGCTGTAATTGCGATTCCTAATAATAGAGTTCCGTAACTACCGAATAAATGATTTACAACGTTTGTTAAAATAATCCCTCCGTTGGCTCCCATTCCAAGAGAGACACTAGAAGCTCCGAGATAAGCAAGCGCCAAGTAAACTAGTAGTAAACCAAGTGCCGCAATAAATCCTGCAAAAATTGTTACTTTTGCAATGCTATTTTTATTTGTAATACCTTTTTCTTTTAACGCATGAATTACAACATTTCCGAATACAAGTGCTGCAAGTCCATCTAAAGTTAAATATCCGTCAATAAAACCTTTAAATAGCGGAGCACTATATGCTTCTGTTGGTGCACCAAATTCACCCATTGGTGTAATAAGTGCTTTCACTACAATAATTGCAATAACAGCTAATAAAATCGGAGTTAATACTTTACCGATGCGGCCCACTAATTTTGATGGGTTTAAAGCTAAATAGAAAGTGAGAGCAAAGAAAATAAATGTAAAGATAACAAGTGGATACGATTGACCAGCTATTTCACTTGGTAAAAATGGTGCAACACTCATTTCATAAGCAACCGTTCCTGTACGCGGCACACTTACGAATACGCCTAAACATAAATAAATTGCAGTAATAAAAACTAGTGCGAATATAGGGTGTACACGCCCTGCTAGCTCATTAATATCTCCCTTTAAAGCTATAACGATAACGCCTAATAAAGGCAATCCAACGCCTGTTACGACAAAACCAAATAGTGCGATCCATACATCTGTTCCAGCGCCTTGTCCTAATGCTGGTGGAAAAATCATATTACCCGCACCGAAAAATAGTGCAAATAACATTAAACTTATTGCAAACATCTCAGAAAACTTTAAAGATGATTTCATTTCTACTAACCTCCTAATTTAAATTTAACAAAATATTCTGAATTAAAACCCGTCATATATCCTCTTTCAAGCATACTTCCCCGTAAAAGAACGCAAAAAACACCCGTCCCTAACAAAGGGACGAGTGTTGAAATCGTGGTTCCACCCTTATTCTAATAAAATGAATTTATAACGAAATAAGCTCATTTTATAGCTCGTGTAAATTGATAACGGTTTTATCCGCCAAGAATTACAATGCATCATGCAGTTCACTCTTGAAGTTTAGAGGTGGTAAGTTTGTCTGTCCGTATTAGGAAGCTCACAGCCTAGGCTTCCCTCTCTGAGAATCGTAAAAAACAACTCATGTCCTCATCATTACTTTTATAAAATATCTTGTCGAAACTTGTTGTTTTTTATTATATGGGCTATTTTTTAAAAAATCAATAGTTTTATTTTTTCTGACAAAAAAATATAGGGAGAAAATTTTCCCTCCCTATAACTGTCCTATTAATAATTCTAATTCTTCAGCTGTAATGTCTCGCCACTTTCCTACTTCAAGATCATTTAGCTCTATATTCATAATGCGAATTCGCTTTAGCTTTGTTACAGTAAACCCGAAAGCACGGCTCATTCTACGAATTTGCCTGTTCATCCCTTGCGTTAAAACGATGCGAAATGTAGACTGATTCACTCTCATCACTTTACACGGCTTCGTCATCCCATCTTTAATCTTTACACCGCTGGACATCTCATCAATAAACCAATCTGTAAAAGGTTTATCGACTGTGACAACATATTCTTTCTCATGCTCATGATCACCGTGTAAAATTTGATTTGAAATCGCACCGTCATTCGTTAATAAAATAAGACCTTCTGACGCTTTATCTAATCGTCCAACAGGAAAGATACGCTCAGGATAATTAATATAATCAATAATATTATCCTCAATATGATCAGCTGCTGTACAAGTAATACCAACTGGCTTATGAAAGGCGATATACACCTTTTCTTTCTCTTCTTTTGCAATAACCTGCCCATCAATCGTTACAACATCACCATCGCCCACGAGTTCACCGTGCGTACATATTTCACCGTTAATCGCCACGCGTCCAGCTTTAATAAGGCGATCTGTTTCACGTCTTGAGCAAGATTTTGCTTCGCTTATATATTGGTTGATTTTCATAGCTTATTCCTTTTCATATATATTAAAAGCGTCAATCTATGGCAATATCATTATGCCACGATTGACGCTCGTTTACTTCGCAAAAACAACTAAATAAATAACCCCAATCACCAAAAATATTCCGCAACAAGCTAACAATACTTTTGCAAGTTTGTCCATAAACATATAATGGTTTCCCCTTTGTTTCGTTGTTTTCTATTTTAATTCGACAACTGTTACACCTAGGCCTCCCTCGCCCATATCACCGTAACGGAATGTTTTCACACCGCGATGCTTCTTCAAGTAATCTTGTACACCTTGGCGAAGTGCTCCTGTTCCTTTACCGTGAATGATTGATACGCGAGGATAGCTTGCAAGCTGGGCATCGTCTAAATATTTCTCAACGCGCGCCATTGCATTTTCAAATCGTTCACCACGAAGGTCAAGTTCTAAAGAAACGTGATAGTCTCTACCTTTTACTGTTGCAACTGCTTTTTTCTCTGTTTGCTTCGGTGTGTTAATGTATTCCATATCGGACTCTTTTACTTTCATCTTCAGAATACCGATTTGTACGCTCCACTCTGTATCGCTTACTTTTTCAAGTAATTGACCTTTTTGACCGAACGTTAATACTTTTACTTCATCACCTGCGCGTAACTGTTGTTTCGGCGCAGTATTTTTCACGTTTACTTTTTGTTTCTTCACAAGCTCTGGTGCTGCGCCTTCTAGACGGCTCTTCGCTTCAATTAACTCGTGATCTTTCACATTTGCAAGCTGTGCTTTACGCAATTGACGAAGTTCTTGAATAATGCCTTCTGCTTCTTTCTTTGCAGCTTCGACTTTTTCTTCCCCTTCTTTTTGCGCTTTTAATAATCGTTCATCACGCTCTTCGTTAAATTCAATAATTTGACGTTGTAATTCACGATGCAGTTTTTCCGATTGCTTGCGAAGTGCTTCTGCTTCGTTCCAGTCACGCTCTGCATTCTTTTGACTTTCTTCTAACTTCGCAATCATATTTTCAATTTTGTTTGTATCTGTACTAATGTGATTACGAGCTTGCTCAATGACGCGATCAGATAATCCAAGGCGTTTCGAAATTTCAAAGGCATTACTACGTCCTGGTACACCGATTAATAATTTATACGTTGGACTTAATGTATTTACATCAAACTCAACGCTCGCATTAATAACTTGCTCACGATTATATCCGTATGCTTTTAATTCTGGATAATGCGTCGTAGCAACAACGCGAGCACCACGATTACATACTTCATCTAAAATTGAAATGGCTAGTGCAGCCCCTTCTTGCGGGTCTGTTCCAGCACCTAACTCATCGAATAAAACTAAGCTTTCAAAATCAGCTTTTTCTAAAATATCAACAATGTTCACCATATGTGAGGAGAACGTACTTAAGCTTTGTTCAATCGATTGCTCATCACCGATATCAGCAAAGATATTTTTGAATACACAAATCTCTGACTCATCCATTACTGGAATGTGAAGACCAGATTGCGCCATTAAAACACAAATACCAACTGTTTTCAGTGTAACTGTTTTACCACCTGTATTCGGTCCCGTAATAACAATTGTCGTGAAATCTTTACCTAACATAATGTTATTTGGCACAATAACTTCTGGATCAATAAGCGGATGACGTGCCTGTCTTAAATCCATATAACGCTCGTTATTTACGATTGGTTTTGTTGCTTTAATTCGCTTCGCATAGAAAGCTTTCGCAAAGATGAAGTCAAGATTTGCAACTACTTCTACGTTTGATAAAACGATATCCGCTTCCACTGCCACTTCTTCTGTTAACATTAATAAGATGCGTTCGATTTCTTGTTTTTCTTTCACACGTGCTTCTTGAAGCGCGTTATTTAATTCTACAATGACTTGCGGTTCAATAAATAACGTTTGTCCAGAAGCCGATTGATCGTGAACAATACCGCCATATACGCCGCGGTATTCTTGTTTTACTGGGATTACGTAACGTTCGTTACGGATCGTTACAATTGAGTCAGACAGCATCTTTTGCGCGTTTGAAGAACGCGTCATATTTTCTAACTTTTCACGAATGCGGCTTTCCGCAGTACGAATTTGAGTACGAATACCACGCAGTTTATCACTTGCGCTATCGACTACTTCACCGCCATCACCGATGCAATTTGTAATTTTCTTTTCTAAATCATATAAAGATACAATTTGAGCGACATGAGTTTCTAAAATCGGAAGCTCGACACCATTATCAACCATATCTTCAATGAAACGTTTCATATTGCGACTACCATACATCGTATTGGCAATATCAAGTAGTTCATTCGGACTTAACATACTTCCAATCTTTGCACGCTTCACATTGGAGCGAATATCCGTAATGCCACCTAATGGTGCACTGCCTTTTAAACGAATGACTTTCGCTGCTTCATCCGTTGTATCTTGCATCTCTACAATTTCTTCAAAATCAGTGCTCGGCACTAAGTTCTTCACTTTGTCACGACCAAGTGAAGATGCTGTATGTTCAAGTAATTGTTCTTTTACTTTATTATATTCTAATACACGCAACGTTCTTTCTAACATGTTGCAGGTCCCCCTTGTGTTACTTATTACGTTTAATATAGTCTAATAAACGTTCAATATCCCACGTGTTAATTACGTTATCTTTTTGAATCCAACCTTTACGTGCTGCCGCTACGCCTGTTTCCATATCTTCTAACATTTCAAGTGTATGAGCATCCGTATTAATCGCTACTTTTACACCAGCATCTTGTGCTTGTTTTAATAATTTTGCGCTTAAATCTAAACGGTTTGGATTCGCATTTAATTCTAAAACTGTATTTGTTTCTTTTGCGAGTTCGATTAATAAGTCTGTATCTACATCATAACCTTCACGGCGTCCAAGAAGACGTCCTGTCGGATGAGCAATCATTGTGACATGCTTATTCTCTAGCGCAGCACGAAGACGTTTCATAATCGTTTCACGGTCTTGTGAGAAGCTAGAGTGAATTGCTCCAATGACATAATCTAATTCTGCTAATACTTCATCATCAAAATCAAGCGAGGCATCCGGTAAAATGTCCATTTCAATTCCGCGTAAAATTGTAATGTCTGGATACTTTTCGTTCATACGTTCAATTTCTTTCGCTTGTTCACGAAGGCGCTCTTTCGTTAAACCGTTCGCTACTTTCAAGTATTGTGAGTGATCAGTAATCGCCATAAACTTATATCCACGAGCACGGCATGCTTGTACCATCTCTTCAATAGAAAAAGCACCGTCACTCCATGTTGTATGCATATGTAAATCACCTTGTATGTCAGAGAACTGAATTAAGTTTGGATACTCTTTAATTAATTCAATTTCTTTTCCATCTTCACGCACTTCTGGCGGGATAAATGGAAGACCGAAATGAGCAAAGAATTCTTCTTCCGTCTCAAATGTTTTCACTTCACCTGTTTCCAAGTTCTCTACACCGTACTCACTAATTTTCTCGCCTTTATCTTTTGCGATTTGACGCATTTTTACGTTATGGTCTTTTGATCCTGTGAAATGGTGAAGAGTTGTAATAAACTCTTCTGGTTTTACTAAGCGAAAATCAATTGAAATATCATATTCATATTGAAGACGAACAGAAACTTTCGTATCCCCGCTCGCGATTACTTCAATCATATTATCAAATTGTAGTAAATGCTCACGTACTGCAGCTGGTTCTGTCGTTGCAATAATAAAGTCTAAATCTTTTACTGTTTCACGAACGCGGCGCAAACTACCAGCGCGAGAGAAACGAATTACCTCAGCAATATTCGACAATTTCTCTTCTATTTCCCCGGCAATAGGCAATACCATCGCGATTGGTAAACGCTCTGGACGAGATCCTACTTGATCGATTGCTTCTAATATTTTCTCTTCTGTTTTTTTGCCGAAACCAGCTAAAGCTTGTACTTTATTTTCCTCACAAACCGCTTTTAGCGATTCCATATCAACAACACCAAGTTCTTTATATAACTTAGCTACCTTTTTACCACCAAGGCCTGGCAATTTTAATAACGGTAATAAGCTACTTGGCACTTCTTGTTCAAGCTCTTGTAATACTTCAGATGTTCCCGACTCTATATATTCTTGAATAACTGCCGCTGTTCCTTTTCCAATGCCCGGAATCTTCGTGAAATCTTCAATCTCAGAAAGACTACGATCATCACTTTCTAATGCTGCTGCCGCTTTACGAAATGCAGATATTTTAAATGGATTCGCGCCCTTTAGTTCCATAAAAAGCCCGATTGTCTCTAATAATTTGATAACTTGTTTTTTATTTACTTTCATCATTACCCCGCCTTTCTTTCATAGAAAAAAACTTCTCTTTCCGAAAAAAGAGAAGTTATACTCTGCTACCTGTCTGCCATAGTTCCTTCACCTTTTCAGAGAGAATCGGTGTATCGTCTACAATTATTTTGCTAATTGATGATTGTTGTAATGGTGTTTGTAATTGTTCAATCGGAAGAATGTTTCCAATGATAATTAAGACAAACAAAATAATATATACTTCTAAAAATCCGAGGAGTGCCCCCGCAAACGCATTTACTTGCTTTAAAACCGGTATTTCTGCAAACATATTTAACAAATTACCAAGTAATGAAAGTGCAATTTTTGTGATAATAAACAATATGATAAACGCAAGCGCTTGATAAAATACTGTCTCAATATTATTTGCATCAATCCATTCTGGAACAGATACGTTTTTATCAAATGGATACGGAATAAATTTCGCAAGTGCTGGCGCTAAATCTTTACAGTACCAGTATGCAACAAGGTATGCGATAATAAAGCTTGTTAACTTTACAAGTTGCAGAATAAACCCTCTGCGTAAGCCGAGGAAAAATCCCATAACAAGCAGTAAAATGATAATAATATCAATCATGTTATTCCATTCCTTTTTTTGTCATACTTTCTTTCAATTTCTCATGTTCTTCTTTTAATTTTATGTAATCGTGTATGACGTTTACCGCCGTCAATACCGCTAGTCTACTCGTGTCAAGCGAAGGATTCTTGGCATTGAGTTCGCGCATTTTATCATCCACAATCGCTGCTACCATGCGGATATGACTTGTACTTTCATCGCCAACAACTGAATATTGCTGACCATAGATTTCTACATTAATTCGACTTTTCTTTCCCTTTTGTTGTGACAACTCACCGGCCTCCAATCACGTACAGAATCCTAAAGTTTATCATACCATGAACCTTCATAATATGGAAACAGAAAGAACAATCCGATATGATAAAAATAACAATATAAAAAAAGGGGTGACCATTATGTCAAATTCTATCGTAATTCAAACAAATTCTACAGTAATTGAAGACATGAAACAACAATATAAACATTCGCTTAGCCCGAAAACTCCACAAGGCGGAATCTTCATGGCAAAAGTGCCATCTTGCACAATTACAGCGTATAAATCTGGAAAAGTAATGTTCCAAGGTGGACGTGCTGAAGCAGAAGCTGCCCGTTGGCAAACTGTCTCCCAAACTCCAAAAACAGCTGTAAAAAGATCTGTTGATTCACACCGTTATGCACCGCCTGCTTCCATCGGTACAATGTCGATCGTAGGGTCAGATGAAGTGGGTACTGGTGATTTCTTCGGACCGATGACAGTCGTTGCTGTATATGTAGATGCGAAGCAAATTCCACTACTAAAAGAGCTTGGTGTAAAAGACTCTAAAAACTTAAATGACGAACAAATTACTGCCATTGCAAAACAACTTCTACACGTTGTTCCTTACAGCTCTCTCGTTCTTCATAACGAAAAATATAACGAGCTATTTGATAAAGGAAACAACCAAGGTAAACTAAAAGCTTTGCTACATAATAAAGCTATTACAAACTTGTTAGCTAAAATGGCACCTACAAAACCTGAAGGCGTCTTAATCGACCAATTCACACAGCCTGATACATACTACAAATATTTAGCAAAACAAAAGCAAGTACAGCGTGAAAATGTTTATTTCGCGACAAAAGGAGAAAGCGTCCATTTAGCTGTTGCCGCCGCCTCCATTTTAGCCCGTTACTCATTCGTAAAACAATTTAACGAACTAAGCAAAAAAGCTGGTATGCCCCTTCCAAAAGGTGCAGGTAAACAAGTTGATATCGCCGCCGCTAAATTAATTCAAAAGCTTGGTAAAGAACGATTACCTGAGTTTGTGAAACTGCATTTTGCTAATACGGAAAAGGCGTTTCGCTTACTAAAATAGTATCGACAAAAACAGGAGCCTACAAACTCCTGTTTTTTGTTTTATCCTACTATTGTCCTTATAGTTTTGTTATAATTACAATATACAGATTATTCTAACATAGGAGGAGATTCCCATTGCTACTTCTACAAATGATTCTAAATATTTTACTAGGTGATCCACACGAAAGGCAGTTTGAAATTAGAGAAAACATTCAGCTGCTAAGTGAACAACGAGAGTTCAACGATTTAATAGAGCGTTATGGCCGATCTTTCTTATTAAACTTGCGGATTCGCAGATTTATCGGAAAACACGATGCCCGCTTGTTAATACATAATCCAACAAAACTACAACACTTCTGTGAGGAACTTGAATGTATGATTAGAAAAAGGAGGTTTTTCATATGAACGCTGTAAAAGTAAAAAAAGTATTATATGCTTTCGTACACCTCGTAGGTCCTCTTTCTTACCTCACTATTTCTACCATTTGGGGAGCCTTTTTCACTACTAAATCTACATTTGAAAATATATCTGATAATCTTGGCGTGATGGCCATCTATTACGTGTTCATGAGTTTACTGTGTTTTTTCTATTTCGATCGATTAGACAAAGATGTAGATAACATTACAAAAGAAATTAACGATAAGAAGATGTAATACATAAAAAAAGGAGAGTCGCCAAGACTCTCCTTTTTATGTTAGCTTTGTTTTTGCTTCTTATTAGATGAAGATACTTTATGAGAACCTGTTTCATGTGTTGTCGTTCCTTGTCCTTCTACTTCTGGAGAACCTAGGCCCGATCTTGAATGATCTTTTTTCACTTTTTTACTCATTTATATTCACCCCTTCGCGTTACTTTTTGCTACAGGAGAATAAACTATACAAAATAAAAAAGCGAGAGGAAATCCTCTCGCTTTTTTCATATTTTAGAATTCAGAAGAACCTGGAGTTCTTGGGAATGGAATTACGTCACGGATGTTAGCCATGCCAGTGATGTACATTAGGAAGCGCTCGAAACCTAGACCGAATCCAGCGTGTTTTGTACCGCCGTATTTTCTAAGTTCTAAGTACCACCAGTAGTCCTCTTCTTTCATGCCTAATTCTTTAATTCTATCTACTAAAACGTCCATTCTTTCTTCACGTTGACTTCCGCCGATTAATTCGCCGATGCCAGGAACTAGAAGGTCAGTAGCAGCTACTGTTTTACCGTCATCATTTAAGCGCATGTAGAATGCTTTAATGTCTTTCGGATAGTCAGTTACGAATACAGGGCGTTTGAAGATTTCTTCTGATAAGTATCTTTCATGCTCTGTTTGTAAATCAATACCCCATTCTACTGGGTATTTGAAGTCAGCACCTGATTCTTGAAGTACTTTAATTGCTTCTGTATAAGTGATGCGACCGAAGTCAGAGTTAATTACGTTGTTCATACGCTCTAGAACTGTTTTATCAACGAAGCTGTTGAAGAATTCCATTTCTTCTGGTGCATGCTCTAATACGTATTTCATTGCATATTTCAGCATATCTTCTGTAAGGTTCATTACGTCACCTAGTTCAGCAAATGCAATCTCAGGCTCAACCATCCAGAACTCAGCTGCGTGGCGAGTTGTGTTTGAGTTTTCTGCACGGAATGTAGGTCCGAATGTGTATACATCACGGAATGCTAATGCATAAGCTTCAGCGTTCAGCTGTCCACTTACTGTTAAGTTTGTTTCTTTGCCGAAGAAGTCTTTTGATTCATCAACTTGTCCGTCTTCACCTTTTGGTACGTTGTTTAAATCTTGCGTTGTTACGCGGAACATTTCGCCCGCACCTTCTGTATCACTACCAGTAATGATTGGTGTGTGAACATGTACGAATCCACGCTCTTGGAAGAATTGGTGAATCGCAAATGCTGCGATAGAACGTACGCGGAACGTTGCAGAGAATGCATTTGTTCTTGGACGTAAGTGAGCGATTGTACGTAAGTATTCAAACGTATGACGCTTCTTTTGAAGTGGGTAATCAGAATCTGATAAGCCCTCAATATCAATTTTTTCTGCTTTAATTTCAAATGGTTGTTTCGCTCCAGGCGTTACAATTACTTTACCTTCTACTTTAACTGAAGAGCTAAGTGGAAGTTTTGCAATTTCTTTGAAGTTATCTAATTCTGTATCGAAAACGATTTGAACGCTTTTGAAGAAGCTACCGTCGTTTAATTCGATGAAGCCAAATGCTTTTGAATCACGTAAATTACGAATCCACCCTGATACTTGTACTGTTTGACCTGCGTATTTATCTGTATCTCTATACAGACTTTTTACTAATGTGTTTTCCATAGTGAAATTCTCCTTTGCTGATATATTTAAATACAAAAAAACCTTTCATCCATAAAGGGACGAAAGGTTAAACTTCGCGGTACCACCCAATTTGTCATAAAGACCAACTTTAACTCGTATGTAATACATACTTCCCGGTTTGTAACAGGCCGGATTCCCGTCTAAGTCTACTCTTGAATACAAGATTCAATTTCGGTTAGCAACTCCAAGGTGTTCTTCACATATACCGCCTCATCAGGCTCTCACCGTCCCTGACTCGCTTTGGATTATAGTATATACTACTTTTCCTTATCATCGTCTTTCATTTTGTTAAACTAAAATTAATGTACTACATTCGAGAGAAAGATGCAAGATGTCGGAAAATATATCAGCGATTTTTGCAATATATCGATCGTAACTCCAAATATATCGGCGATTTTTGTAATATATCGACTTACCGACATTTTCCGACAACCAATCCACTAAAAAAATTGCCGGAATAGATCCGGCAATTTCTTATTACTTACGTAACTCCGCACCAAATTTCTCTTCTACCGCTGTTAATACACGGTTATGTGCTTCTGTTACTTCTTCGTCTGTTAACGTACGCTCTGGATCGAAGTAGTTCATAGAGAATGCAAGTGATTTCTTGCCTTCTTCCATTTTTTCACCTTCGTATAAGTCAAATAGCGTTACGTCTTTCAGCAGTTCTCCACCAGCTTCAGCAATAACTTGCTTCATTTCGCCAGCTTTTGTTTCTTTCGTTACGACAACAGCCATGTCACGTGTCATAGATGGGAAACGTGGAATTGCTGAGTAGTAAGTTTCTTCTGCGTCTGCACCGAATACTTTTACAAGAGATAGTTCGAATACGAATGTATTTTTCACATCTAATTGTTTTTCTGCTTCTGGGTGCAATTGACCGATGAAACCAATTACTTCGCCTTCTAATACGATGTCAGCTGTACGACCTGGGTGCATACCTTCACGTTTTGCTGGTGCATAAGTGATTTGGTTTGAAACGCCAAGTACGTCGAATAATCCTTCTAGTACACCTTTCACAACGAAGAAGTCTACTACTTTCTTCTCACCTTGCCATGCATGGTGAAGAGCAAGACCTGTCATAACACCTGCAAGATGTTGTTCTTCTTTCGGAAGTTCTCCATCTTCTGTCGGTAAGAAGATAGAACCTACTTCGTATAAAGCAACGCTATCGTTTTTACGAGCAACATTGTACGAAACTGCTTCTAACAATTGTGGCACTAGGCTTAAACGAAGTTGGCTACGCTCTTCACTCATTGGAAGTGCAAGACCTACAGGCGCCTTTTCGTTAGGCTCAACCATATATTGTTTCGCTTTGTCAGCGCTTGTTAATGAATATGTGATTGCTTCATATAAACCAGCGCCTTCTAAGAAGCGACGTACTTTACGACGTTTCGTTTGTGCTGCTGTTAATTTACCACGAGTCATTGTTCCAGAAGGTAATGTAACTGGAATGTGGTCATAACCGTATAGGCGACCCACTTCTTCTACTAAGTCTTCTGAAATTGTAATGTCAGGACGACGTGCTGGTACATTCACATGGAATGTTCCTTCTACTTCTGTGAATGGGAATTTTAAGTTTGTGAACATTGTACCCATTTCACTTGCAGAAATATTTGTACCTAATACACGGTTTACTTTTTCTGCAGTAACAGATACTGTACGCTCTTGTACTTGTAAGTTATCAGCTTCTACTACACCTTCAAGCGCTTCTCCGCCAGCGTATTTCGCCATTAAAGCAGCTGCGTGTTGAATTGCTTCAAACGTACGTGTTGGGTCGATTCCTTTTTCGAAACGTGCACTTGATTCACTGCGAAGACCTAAGTCTTTTGATGTACGGCGCACTGTTTGACCCGCAAAGTATGCAGACTCAATTAGAACGTTTACTGTCTCATTTGTAACTTCTGAATCCGCTCCGCCCATTACACCAGCAACAGCTAACGCTTTTGTGCCGTTTGTAATAACAAGGTGGTGGCTTTGTAACGTACGTTCTTGATCATCTAACGTTTCAATTTTTTCGCCTTCTTTTGCAAGACGAACAACGATTTCTTTTGAACCTAATTTATCGTAATCGAATGCATGTAACGGTTGACCGTATTCCATTAGAATGTAGTTTGTAATATCAACTACGTTGCTAATTGGACGGATGCCAGCTGCCATAAGGCGAGTTTGCATCCACATTGGTGATGGACCAATTTTTACGTTCTTCACCATTTTTGCAATGTATAATGGATTTTCTTCTTTCGCTTCTACACTTACAGAAATGTAATCGGCAGTTTTTTCTGCTGTTTCTTGTAAGTCGATAGCTGGAAGTTTTACTTCACGGCCGTAAATAGCAGCTACTTCATATGCAACACCTAACATGTTTAAGCAATCTGCACGGTTTGGTGTTAAACCAAGCTCAAGTACTTCATCATGTAAGTTTAAAATTTCAAGTGCATCTGCACCAACTTCAGCGTCACTTGGGAAGATGAAGATACCATCTGCATATTCTTTTGAAACTAACTTTCCATCAATGCCAAGCTCTTGAAGAGCACAAACCATACCGTGAGAAGCTTCACCACGTAGTTTTGCTTTTTTAATTTTGAAATTACCAGGAAGTACAGCGCCAACTTTTGCAACTGGTACTTTTAAACCTTTTGCAATGTTAGCAGCACCACAAATAATTTGAACTGGTTCTTCTTCACCAATATCGATTAAGCATTTGCTTAACTTATCAGCTTCTGGGTGTTTTTCACATTCTAATACGTGACCAACTACAACACCTTTTACACCTTTATTTAATACTTCAACACCTTCTACTTCAATACCACTTTTCGTGATTTTGTCTGCTAGTTCTTGTGCCGTTACATCTTTAATATCTACATACTCTTGTAACCAACGATATGATACGAACATACTTATCCTCTCCTTCCCTTACGCTCGTTTGAATTGTTGTAAGAAACGTACATCATTTGTATAGAAATGACGAATGTCATCTACGCCGTATTTCAACATTGCGATACGCTCTGCGCCCATACCGAATGCGAAACCTTGATATTCTTTTGAATCATAACCAGCCATTTCAAGTACGTTCGGGTGAACCATACCTGCGCCTAAAATTTCAATCCAACCAGTTCCTTTACAAGTGCCGCAACCTTTGCCATGACACATCATACAAGAAATGTCCATCTCTACAGATGGCTCTGTGAATGGGAAGAAACTTGGACGAAGACGGATTTCACGATCTTCACCGAACATCTTTTTCACGAATACTTGCAGTGTACCTTTTAAGTCACTCATGCGAATGTTTTTATCAATTACAAGACCTTCAATTTGCATGAACTGGTGTGAATGCGTCGCATCATCGTCATCACGGCGATACACTTTACCAGGACAAATAATTTTAATTGGGCCTTTTTCTTTATTATTTTCCATCGTACGTGCTTGCACAGAAGATGTATGTGTACGTAGTAACGTTTCTTCTGTAATGTAGAATGTATCTTGCATATCACGCGCTGGGTGATCTTTCGGTAAGTTTAATGCTTCGAAGTTGTAGTAGTCTTTTTCTACTTCTGTTCCTTCCGCTACTTCATAACCCATACCGATGAATACATCTTCAATTTGTTCAACAACAGCTGTTAACGGATGGTGACAACCTGTTTCAACAGGACGACCTGGCAATGTAACATCAATTGTTTCAGTTGCTAATTTCGCTTCAATTACTGCTTTTTCTAAGTTGCTGATTTTGTCGTCTAGACGCGTTTGAATCGCTTCACGTACTTCATTTACTAATGCTCCCATACGTGGACGCTCTTCTGCTGATAATTTTCCCATGCCGCGTAATACTTCTGTAATTGGACCTTTTTTTCCTAAATACGCTACGCGTACGTCGTTTAAGCCTTTTAGCTCTTTCGCTTCTTCAATAAGCTCTAACGCTTTTTGCTTTAGCTCTTTTAAACGTGCTTCCATTTGGAACCCTCCTAATTTTAAAAATAAAAAAACCTCGCTCCCAAAAAGGGACGAGGTAAATTCGCGGTACCACCCTAAATTGACAGAACATGTCTGCCCACTCATTAGTTATAACGATCAATTCTGACCGGAACGCCTTTACATATACATGGTCCTGGCGTCAACTCCAGAGGTGAATTCACTTCCGTCTACCATAAGAATGCTTTCAGTCTACGGCATTCTCTCCCTATATGGCGATTTTGTAAGCTACTCTTCTCTATCAACGTTTTTCGTTATTTAACTTTTAATATAATGCACTTCAACTTATTATAAGAAGTTTTTTATTTGTTCGCAACCGGGCTTTGCAAATAATACGTTAAAATCCCAGCTGCAACTGCAACATTTAATGATTCTGCCCCGCCGTAAATCGGAATATACAAGTTTTGATCCGTTTTTGCAAGAATTTCTTGGCGTACGCCGTTTCCTTCATTTCCTACAATTAATGCAAAGCTACCAGCTGTTGTTACTTCCCCGTACGGAACTCCATTTTCAAGAGCTGTTCCATATACAGGAACGTTATTTTCTTTTAGCTTGTCTACCCATTCTTCTAAGTTCCCTTTTACAATTGGTAAGTGAAAAATAGAACCTTGTGTAGAACGGAGTACTTTACTATTATAAACATCAACACAACCTTCTCCAAGCACAACGGCATGAATACCAGCTGCATCAGCTGTACGAATAATTGTCCCTAAGTTACCTGGGTCTTGCAGGCTATCTAATAAAAGAAACTTCCCATCAGCAAGAGCTACTTCCTTCTCATGCTTTTCACAAACAGCAAATACACCTTGTGTCGTTTCTGTTTCACGAAGTACTTTTACGATTGCTTCCGGTACGATATACATTTCCACATCATTAACTGTCCAATCTTTCGGAAGGTCTGTCTGATCTGAAACGATAAGTTCTGTTACAACTCCTGCTTTTAAAGCTTCCTCTACTAAATGGAATCCTTCTACAAAAAATAAACCTTTTTTATCGCGCTCTTTTTTCGTTTGCAGCTTTTTCCACTGCTTCACACGCGGATTTTGTACTGAATCAATGTTTTTCATAATATGTATTTCCCTCTCTTCTTGTCTTATCATTATAGCCTATTTTTCATACATATTTACATAAAAAAGAACAAAAACTAATGTCAGTTTCAATTCTGAAGAAGAGGTGAAAACAATGAGTTTTAATTTACGCGGTGCTGTATTAGCAAATGTATCTGGTAATACACAAGATCAATTACAAGAAACAATTGTCGATGCAATTCAAAGTGGTGAAGAAAAGATGCTTCCAGGTCTGGGTGTTTTATTTGAAGTCATTTGGAAAAATGCTGATGAAAATGAAAAGCACGAAATGTTAGAAACACTAGAGCAAGGATTAAAAAAATAAGCAATTTGAAAATCACCTTTGCATAAGCTAAGGTGATTTTTTTGCAGAAAATTTTTTCTTCTCCTAAACATTTCTACTTTACTAACGAACTATAATGGAGTACAATGTTCAAAATACATTTAAACCGATCGATTTTCTTTATAGACACCATTAGATAAAAGGAGTGAATGTTTTATGCACCGTATTACGCTTGAACAAATTTTTAAACACCATATTACACAAAAATACGTAAATCGTTCTGGGATGGTCCACGCGATCGCTGTCGCTTACCATGCGTTTCACTTAGCTAAAAAGCATCACGCCTCAGTCGATGCTGCGACAAAAGCCGGTTTCCTTCATGATATCGGACATCATACGTGGTACACAGGCGGCGAATGGGACTATGATTTATACAAAAAGAATGATATACACGCAATTAAAGGAGCAGAACGAGCTCATAAATTGCTTATTAGATTAGGAGAACATCCGAAACTAGCAAAAGAAATTTCTATCGCAATTCTTCTTCATACAGATTCTTTCTTAGTACAACAAGAAATTGAAAGAACATCTCTTCAAAACATTATTAAATGGGCAGACGAAGCAGATGAAGAACCGGGCGGAGCGCACCATTATAGAACAATTTCTTATGAAAAAGCATTAAAAGCTATTCAGCAGTTAGATCGATTAGTAGAGCGTGAATTGCAAATAGAGCAATCAAAATCAAATAACAAGGCAGAACATAGTTATCAATGAGAAAGAGGCATCACTATAGGGTGATACCTCTTTTATTATTTTATGGAAAATACACCTTTATATGTAATATTTTAATATTACACTCGAAAATAAAATGCTTTATAATCAAATATACAAATATAAAGAGGTGATTTTACATATGCAACCCGCTACACAACTTCCTTATGAAAAAAAATACTCTATGTCATGGTTACAATTTCTTGGAGTTTTATTCATTCTCTTTCCATGTCTCTCATTAATAAATATAATTCTTACATTTTTACCTATTGAGTTATATGGATACATTAACCCAAATACAAATAAATTTTTGCTTAATTCCATAGAAAATGTAAGTTATGAATTAGTTGCCTTACTTTTACTAATTGCATTTATCACGAAATATAAACCACTGAAAGAACTAGTATTACCTATATTCGATTTTCGAGTTTTAAAATCTTTTCGGATGTACATCTATGTTCTCATTTATTATGTAATCACCTTGTTTGTAGATATGTTTGTGCTAGATAAATTATTCCCTTCATCCATACAAGAACAGTCTAATGCATTACAACTTTCAACACTAGAGCACTATCCACTTCTCTTACTTCTAGCTGGTGGAATTTTTGCGCCTATTTTTGAAGAACTTATATGCAGAGGTATTTTTCTTCGTTTTTTTGAAGAAAAGTTTACTTTTTGGCCAGCTGCAATTCTCTCCAGTTTACTTTTCGGTATTGCCCATACGTATTCTGTAGGAATTATGGTTAGTGCATTTGTGACTGGAATTTTCGCTTGTTTATTGTACAAACAAACTAAATCTATTATTCCAGCTATAATATTACATATTTTGACCAACATAATTGCTTTTTTACCTTAAGAGAGGTATCACAATACCTCTCTTTACTCTTTTATCACAATTATAAACTCTTCCGTTAACACTTTTAGACAAACCATTTGTACAGAACATCAATATAAAATTATTACTGTCTGTAAATAGTAGCTTCACCATATCTTTTTTACTACAATGATGACTTTTCTGTATGAATATCCTATAATCTTTATATATGACTATTAAAAAATAAAGGATAGGTGATTCACTATTATACAAGCCACGCAACTAACTTACCCACAAAAACATCCTATGTCACTCTCACAATTTCTATTTTCACTCGTTTTTGCGATTTGGGGAACAGGATTTCTAGCCGACCTCTTTATAGGTCTTCCTACCGTTATTTATACAGAAGGTTTAACCGATCCAAAACAAATTGCTTTAACAAAATCACTTACTACTTTTGGGAAGAATTTATTTGTATTGTGCATTTTATTAATTTTAATTTATGCATATAAGCCATTAAAAAATTTAATTGTCCCAACACTAAACTTTACAGCATTAAAAAAAGTAAGCACATACATCTATATAATCCTTTTTTACGGACTACATATCATTAATGATATATTTATCATTAATAATATTTTTCCTGATGCGGTAAAAGAACAGTCATCCGCTTTAGACCTAGAAATGTTAAAACAATACAAACTGTTATTGCTAATAGGTGGCGCTATACTTGTACCTATTTTTGAAGAACTTATAGTTCGCGGCATTATTCTTCACTTCCTACAACAGCGCTTCCCCTTTTGGATTGCAGCACTTGGGTCTAGCTTTCTCTTCGGAATAGGTCATATATACTCAACTGGTGTGATGTTTAGTATGTTCATCATGGGTTTATTTATGGCGATTTTATGTAAAAAAACAAAATCCATTATTCCAGCTATATTACTTCATATTATGAATAATATGTTAGCCTTTTTAGGATAAAGAGAGGTATCATCACGATACCTCTCTTTACTCTTTTATAACAACTTCAAACTCTTCTTCCACATAATGCTTCATAAAGATTTCTTTATCTTTCTTCTTTAAATGATTTAATATATGTTCCATATCATTACTAATTTCTCTTTTAGTAGTATCGGTATGTACCGCTATTTCATCTATTTGATCTATTCCTTTTTCATTTACTGTCTTCGTATATTTTCTCGCATAATCGATAGATCTATATTTTGTAATAGCTGCAATCCAATTTTTTAGCGTATTTTTCTCTTCATCATACTTTTCAATATGATTCCAAATTGCCAATAACACATCATCCATACATTCCTCTTGCACATCTCCAAACGAAGCTACATGCTTCTGAATAATACTTTTTATTAGTCCGCTGTACTGCTCGATAATAAAATATAATGCTTTTTTGTCCCTTTTCCTTAGCTGATTCACAACATTTTCTTCTGTAATTTTCATACATCTCCTCCTCTCTCATGCTCTACATCTATTAATTCGTATCGGTACTACTCATTTCTATCAATTTATACATATTTATTAATAATATCCAAAATAAACCTCATGTAGTAAAATATAACTGATTACACAGAAGGAGATTATATATGTTGAGCTTACTTTGGATTGTTTATATGCCACTTCTTGTTTTATGCGGATTTTTCGGTGGTATTTTTTTAATTGTTATTAGCGTGAAACACCGTAAATTATTTGTCGGTTTAATGGGACTACTTAGCTTTTCCTTTGTCACACTACCTTTTGTTTTTTGGGGCATGGGAGTGGAGAGCAATACAATCATCCCTATTTCCACTACTTTATATTGGATACTGTTTTCTTTAACTGGATTATTAGCAGGGTTAAGTGGATTACAAGCCAAAATTAAAAGTATACGTAATATGGGATTCATTATTTTTACCGCTGGAATATTAGGGGTTATTTTCTGGGTGCTCATGTCTGTAGGTGATTCATTCTATATATAACATTTTTTGAAACCCAAAAATCGGAGGTAATACAGAAGTGTTCGGAATATTAACTTGGATGATTTTAGCTCTTACTTTCATGTTATGCGAATTCATCGTCGGCATTTTTTTAATTATTGCTGGCATGAAACATCGGAAATCACTTACCACTATAGCTGGTTTCATTAGCATATTACTTATCGTTGTTCCTATCTTTTGTATAGGTTCTGGAATAGATTTAGAAGGGATGGTTCCAATTTCGGGAACTTTATATTGGTGCTTCTTCTCTTTAGCTGGACTATTAGCTATTATAAGCGGCAGACACATATCGAGTATTCGTTCTATGGGGACGATTTTGTTTATAGCAGGGCTTTGCTCCGTAGCTGGTTATCAGCTTTTATATGTAACTGCATAAAGAACACAAAAAAAGCAGGGAATTTAATTCCCTGCTTTTCTATTTGGTTTATTGCCTGATGGTAAGAAGAACGATAATACCCAAGCAATACCTGCAAGTATCGTTGCAATTAAGAAGGCATCGTTAATACCGTTAATTGCAGATAGCTTTGAAATTTGTCCATATAATAATTGCGTGCTCATCGCATCTCCTGCTTGCGCTGATCCAGCTAAGGCCGCTAAGCTTTGCCCCATGCCGTGTACTTTATCAACTAAAATTGGATTTGAAGTTGTTAACATGTTGCCGTAATCTGCTACGTGAGCAGTCGTTTGTTGCGTCATAAGTGTAATTAAAATCGCTGTTCCGATTGAACCCGCTACTTGTCTTGACGTATTTTGCGTTGCTGTACCGTGAGAAATTAATTTCATCGGCAGCGCGTTCATACCAGCCGTCATAATTGGCATCATAATGAATGACATACCAATTGAACGTATAATATAATCCGTCATAATAACGCTATACGGTGTATCCATCGATAATTTTGTAAATTCATATGTCGCATACGTCGTAATTGCCAATCCAATTATCGCTAATGGACGAATGCCATATTTATCGAATAATTTACCCGCTACTGGTCCCATGATCCCCATAATTAATGATCCTGGAAGAAGTAGTAAACCAGATTCAATTGGCGTGAAGCCACGAATGTTTTGCAGATATACCGGAAGTAATAACATACCTCCGAATAATGCCATTGTAACAATTGCGTTAATTACTAAAGTGAAAGTAAATACTGGATATTTAAATACTTGTAAATCAAGCATTTTATTGTCCGTTGTTAACTCTCTCCAAATAAATAACGCTAAACCAATTACACCGATAATAAGTGAAATAACAACTTCTGCACTAGTCCAACTATTATTTCCAGCTTCACTAAATCCGTACAATAAGCTTCCTAGTCCAATACTTGAACTAACCACACCGAATATATCTAATTTCGTTTTAGACACTGGCTGAGCTAGTGTAAAGAATTTTAAAGATAGGAACGTAATAATTAAACCGATAATAAACATCGCATAGAACATTAAGTTCCAGCTGTAATTTTCAATTACCCAACCTGTTACAGTTGGTCCGATAGCTGGTGCTAAAATCATTGCTACGCCTAGTAATCCCATCGCTGCTCCGCGCTTATGAGGCGGGAATAGTGTCATGAAGATATTCATACCAACCGGCATTAAAATACCCGCACCAACCGCTTGAATAACACGGCCCGTCATCATCATCGTAAAGTTTCCTGAAGTAGCACAAATGATAGATCCTACCGTAAAGAATAACATTGCTGCTACGAATAATTTACGATACGTAAATCGTGAAACTAAAAAGGCACTAATCGGTACTAAAATACCATTTACAAGCATGAAACCTGTAATTAACCATTGTGCTGTTGAAGTTGATACGTTAAATTCATTCATTAACGGAGGTAATGCAACGTTAATGATTGTTTGGTTTAAAATAGAAACGAACATGCCGAGAATTAATACAGCTACAACTGCTTTTACGTTCACATTCTCTACAGGCGTAGACATTTGTTTTTTCGGCACTTCTTTTTCTTCTTTTACTTCTTCTTGCTTTCCTGTTTCTAACTCAACTACATTAGAAATTTCCGGTTCTTGCTTTCGTTCAATTTCTTTCTCTTCTGTTTCAACTTTACTTACTTCTATTTTACTTACGGCTGGGACTTGTTCTTCTCCCATTTTCGTTTTTTTCTTTCGTAAAAGACGATTTACAAGGAAGAAGACGATTATACAAAATAGTGCATATCCTGCAATTACAATTGAGGACATCTCATCTCCCCCTTACTTATGAATACGAACTGTCACATTCATGCCAGGAACAATATTTACTGATTTGCTATGATCTAAAGAAATTTTAACTGGTACTACTTGTGTTACTTTCGTATAGTTCGCTGTTGCGTTGCTTGATGGTAACATAGAGAATGTGTTCGCTGTTGTTAATCCAACTTGCTCTACTTTTCCTGATAACGTTGTATCTGGGTATGCATCTACATACACATCTACGTCTTGACCTTTTTGTACATCGTCAACATCTGTTTCTTCAATGTTTGCCGTTACCCATAAATTGTTCATATCAAATGCATAAGCGATCGGGCTACCTGCTCCAACGAAAGCATTTGTCGTCGCGTTTGATTGTACAACCGTTGCATTTTGTGGAATTGTTACATCTACTGTTTGTTCTCCATTTGCTGCCGCTACAGTAACAGCACCTAATTTATCGTTCTCATTGTAGTTCTTACCTACTTCAGCTTTCCAGTCAGTTAATTTACCTGCTACTGGTGATGCAATCGGAATTACCTTTCCATCAATTTTTGCATTGTCTGTTTTCAAGTAATTTTCCGCTTGATTGTAATAGTAATAACCGCCAATACCGCCGCCAACTAGTACAATTAATGTGATAATGTTGATAATCACCATTCTTCGAAACTGATTCATTGCATTCCTCTCCTTATATCGCATATAATTTTTTTCTAAACTATTTACGTCCTTATTGTTTAGACTATTTAATTGTTAATTATATTAACTTTTAAACAAAAAAATCACACCATCTGCGGTGTAAATCGAAATTTATCTACCTGCGAGCGGTGCTGATTTCTGAAGGACTATCGTTTATAATTATAAATAATTATTTTAAATCTACAACCGACAATTTACGTATGAAATGTCGCTTAAACAACAATATAATACCAATATGTTGCTTAAGTATAGAAAATTAAACGAGGGGAAATAAAAATGTCTATTAAAAATACAAATGATCCACGTGTAAAACGGACGAGACAACTCATACAGGATGCTTTTGTCGCTTTAGTAGGCGAAAAAGGGTTTGAAAATGTAACTGTTCAACATATTGCAGAACGTGCTCCTGTAAATCGTGCTACGTTTTATAGCCATTACCACGATAAATATGACTTATTGGACAAAAGCATTGAAGAAATGTTAGAGAAGCTAACAGAAGTCATTAAACCGAAAAATAGAAATAAAGAAGATTTTCAACTTGCATTTGATTCACCACATCCAAGTTTTTTGGCCTTGTTCGAACATATTGCAGAAAATGCGAACTTCTATAACGTCATGCTTGGTGATAAAGCTGCCGGAAACTATACGTATAAGATGATGAAAGCAATTCAAACACATTTAACATTAAGCCTCTCTATTTCACAACCTAACGATGAAAAACTAATGGTTCCGCGTGATATTCTCATTAGTTATGTTACTGGTGCCCACCTCGGGATGATTATGTCATGGCTAAAAAGAGGGATGATATATACCCCGCATTTTATGGCCATGCAATTAACTCGCTTAATCATTTTAGGTGCTCATACTGCAGCGGGATTAGAACGACCTTTTTAAAATATAAAAAAGCGAAGGAGAGGCTCCTTCGCTTTTTCTATTAATTAAATGTAATGTTATGTACAGCCTCTTTATCAAGACGTTTAATAACTTCTACAATTAACTTCACTGCATTTTCATAGTCATCACGGTGTAACATTGCCGCATGAGAATGAATGTAGCGCGTCGCAATCGTAATTGCCATAGACGGAATACCATTTACAGCAATATGAATTGCACCTGCATCCGTTCCACCGCCCGCTACTGAATCATATTGGTATGGAATTTGTAATTCATCAGCAACATCAACTACAAAGTCACGTAAACCTGTATGACCAATAACAGAAGCATCATATAAAATGATCTGTGGTCCATCACCCATTTTACTTTGTGCTTCTTTTGACGTTACCCCCGGTGTGTCACCAGCAATACCAACATCTACTGCGAATGCGATATCTGGTTTAATATAGTTTGCAGATGTTTTCGCACCACGAAGACCGACTTCTTCTTGTACAGTCCCTACGCCATATACAACGTTTGGATGCTTTTCATCTTTTAATTGTTTTAATACGTCAATTGCAATTGCACAACCAATTCGGTTATCCCATGCTTTTGCAAGTAACATTTTTTCATTCTTCATCACTTGGAATTCAAAGTAAGGTACAACTTGATCTCCTGGTCGTACGCCCCACTCCATTGCTTCTTCTTGGCTAGAAGCACCAATATCAATGAACATGTCTTTAATTTCAACTGGCTTTTTACGCGCTTCTGGAGGTAAGATATGCGGTGGTTTTGAACCGATAACACCTGTTACATCTCCTTTACGCGTTACAATTGTTACGCGCTGTGCAAGCATAACTTGTGACCACCAGCCACCAACCGTTTGGAAACGAAGGAAACCTTTGTCATCGATTTGTGTAATCATAAATCCAACTTCATCTAAATGACCTGCAACCATAATTTTCGGGCCGTTTTCTTCCCCTACTTTTTTCGCAACTAAACTTCCTAAATTATCAGTAGAAAGTTCGTCCGCAAACGGCTCAATATATTTCTTCATTACTTCGCGTGGTTCACGCTCGTTACCCGCAATACCACGTGCATCTGTTAATTCTTTTAGCATTGTCAATGTCTCGTCTAATTTTGTCATTGCCAACACCCTCCTTTTTCTTCAGTCACTTCATTATACAAAAGGAAATTGAAATATTCAAAAATTAACTTAGTATCCTTGTGTTTGACGCTGATGATTTACTTCGTTTTTATCTAAATATGCCTTTTCAATCTCTTCTTGTTCAAACTCAAGTGCTTGTCCAAGTCGAAGGTAGCTTGTAAATAATTCAATATAGTTCGTAATAGATGGTTGATCTGTAAAACGAATCACCTTCGCATATGTGTCTAAGAAAATTTCTACTTGTGTTTTATTCGTCTGTGCACACTTATAGAATAAGAAGTTTTTATCAATACCTAAATCAATTCCGATTGATAAAATAAAATGTAAACCATCTACGTATTCTTCTAGTATGACTTCACGTTCTGATGCTGGTTTGTTGCTCCAATATTTAAAACAACGTGTTTCATTTGCAAGTTCTCCAATTTCTACAAGAAGAGCTAACATTTTCTCTTTTAACAATTTTTTCGGTTGTAAGTCATGTTCTTTCGCAATACGGTCATCTAATTCTTTTTGTAATTTAAATAGTTGTAGTAAGTCCACTCTATTGTCCTCCTCCAACATCGCATTTTACGCAACAATGTTGTTTCATCTCAAAGTTCATTATTATTTTTCGTTTCTTATTAATAAGTCAGCCATTTACCTCTTTACAAAATAGCTTGTCCTTAATTTACAAATACGTTTCAATCATCACGATTAGATTGCTTACTCCAATTGGTGATAGTTAATAATTATCCAGGAATTGCCCACTAATAAAAATATTATTTTATCTGATGAAAGTTCCATATCATCTTTCCATTATAGCAGTGTCGTTTCAGGTAGGAAAGATACTCTTCTTTCCAGAGGATGATAATTAAAAGAAGCCAGGAGGATTCTCCTGACTTCATATGCATATTCTTCTATATTGCTATAACTTTTATATTGATTTTGTCATATCGATAACGACACACTTCTCTTTGCATACAAATAAAAAAACCTTAGAAGAAAAATCTTCTAAGGTTTCAACTAATTAATTAGTTAATGTTGTTTTTTGCAACTGTTGCTAATTCAGCGAAAGCTTTTTCGTCATGAACAGCTAAGTCAGCAAGCATCTTGCGGTTAACTTCGATGCCAGCATTTTTAAGACCGTGCATTAAGCGGCTGTAAGAAAGACCATTCATACGAGCTGCTGCATTGATACGTGTAATCCATAATTTACGGAAGTCACGTTTCTTTTGACGGCGGTCACGGAATGCATACATTAGAGATTTCATAACCTGTTGGTTAGCAACCTTGAATAATGTATTTTTTGAACCGTAGTAACCTTTTGCTAATTTAATTACTTTTTTACGACGTTGACGAGTAACTGTACCACCTTTTACTCTTGGCATAATATTACCTCCTAATTGTTCTATATATCAGCCGAACTTATTTTAAGTTGTCAAGCATTTGACGAATGCGTTTGAAGTCACCAGCGCTTACTACACCAGCTTTACGTAGTTTACGTTTAGCTTTTGTAGATTTGTTAGCGAATAAATGGCTTGTGTAAGCGTGAGAACGTTTCAGTTTACCTGATCCAGTCTTTTTGAAACGCTTTGCAGCGCCGCGATGAGTTTTTTGTTTAGGCATAGGTATTTCCTCCTCTATCTATTACTTATCGTTTTTCGGTGCTAAAACTAAGAACATACTGCGTCCTTCCATTTTAGGCTTAGATTCGATTGTACTAACTTCAGCACAAGCTTCTGAGAAGCGATCTAAAACACGTTGACCGATTTCTTTATGAGTAATGGCACGTCCTTTAAAGCGAATTGACGCTTTAACCTTGTCGCCTTTCTCTAAAAACTTGATAGCATTACGAAGTTTTGTGTTAAAGTCGTGTTCATCAATTGTTGGACTTAAACGAACTTCTTTCATGCTAATTACTTTTTGATTTTTGCGCTGTTCTTTTTCTTTCTTCTGTTGCTCAAAGCGGAATTTACCGTAGTCCATAATGCGGCATACTGGCGGTTTCGCATTTGGAGCAACTAATACTAAATCAAGATTAAGATTTGCAGCTAAGTCTAAAGCGTCATTACGAGACTTGATTCCAAGTTGATCGCCATTTGCACCAACTAAACGTACTTCACGTGCACGAATTTGCTCGTTAATCATCATATCCTTGCTAATAGTAAGCCACCTCCAAGGTTTTCTCAGAACATAGTTTGTAGTCATAGAACCCGACAAAAAAAGTGCGGGCATACGACACCCACACTTGTAAAATCTTAAGTAAGAAATACATTTACCTGTAAACTGCGAATGCGTCCATCAGGTGAGAAGCGGGTGCTTCTACTTGTTCCACAAAACAATATTCTATTATCCTTGATGAGTTTATCATAGGACATGACGTCTGTCAAGAAGACGCGATGTGTTTTACTAACAACAAGAAATATTGTAACAAACAACTAACATACTTGCAATACTTTTTTACGATAAGTGTTACATGGTTTTTTTTTCTAATTTCCCTTACTCATATTACATAGAAAAGCCGCGGTATACCGCGGCTTTTTCTTATCGTTTTCCTTCTACTTTAATCATATCAACAAAAGCATCTAATGCAATTGTTTCTGATTTTTGTTCACCGTATTTACGTACGTTTACGCCGTTTTCAGTTACTTCATTGTCACCTACTACAAGCATGTACGGAATTTTTTGCATTTGTGCTTCACGGATTTTGTAACCAATTTTCTCTTCACGAGTATCTAATTCAACACGGATACCAGCACGGCGTAATTCGTCTTGTACTTTCTTCGCATAGTCTAAATGTACTTGCGGAGAAACTGGAATTACTTGTACTTGAACTGGAGCTAACCAAGTTGGGAATGCACCTTTGTATTCTTCAATTAAGAAGGCTACGAAACGTTCCATAGTAGATACAACACCACGGTGAATTACAACTGGACGATGTTGTTTACCGTCTTCACCGACGTAAGATAGTTCAAAGCGTTCTGGAAGTAAGAAGTCTAATTGTACAGTTGAAAGTGTTTCGTCTTTTCCAAGAGCAGTACGAACTTGAACGTCAAGTTTTGGACCGTAGAATGCCGCTTCACCTTCAGCTTCATAGTAATCAAGACCCATTTCATCCATAGCTTCTTTTAACATACCTTGTGCTTTTTCCCACATCTCATCATCAGCATAGTACTTTTTAGTATCTGCTGGGTCGCGATAAGATAGACGGAATGAGTAGTTCTCTAAACCGAAATCTTTGTACACTTCTAGAGTTAAGTTTACAACACGTTTTAATTCTTCTTTAATTTGATCTGGGCGTACGAAAATGTGCGCATCGTTTAAAGTCATTCCGCGTACACGTTGTAATCCAGATAACGCACCTGACATTTCATAGCGGTGCATTGTTCCAAGTTCCGCAATACGGATTGGTAATTCACGGTAGCTGTGAATATCGTTTTTATAAACCATCATGTGGTGAGGGCAGTTCATCGGACGAAGAACTAACTCTTCATTATCCATTTCCATTGATGGGAACATACCATCACGGTAGTGGTTCCAGTGACCAGAAGTTTCATAAAGCTCTCTGCTTCCTAGTACTGGAGTGTATACGTGATCATAGCCTAAGCTTGCTTCTTTATCAACGATGTAACGCTCGATAATGCGGCGGATTGTTGCACCCTTTGGTAACCAAAGTGGTAAACCTTGTCCTACTTTTTGGCTATTAGTAAATAGTTTTAATTCTTTACCTAATTTACGGTGATCGCGCTCTTTCGCTTCTTCAAGCATGCGTAAGTGCTCATCTAATTCTGCTTTCTTAACGAATGCAGTACCGTAAATACGTTGTAGCATTTTATTATTGCTATCACCGCGCCAGTAAGCACCCGCAACGCTTAATAATTTAAATACTTTAATTTTCCCTGTAGATGGAAGGTGAACACCACGGCAAAGGTCGAAGAATTCGCCTTGCTCATAGATTGAAATAACTGCATCTTCTGGAAGATCGTTAATTAAATCTAATTTTAACTCATCGCCGATTTCTTCAAAACGGCGAATTGCTTCTGCACGTGGTACTTCATGACGAACGATTTCTAAGTTCTCGTTCACAATTTTTTGCATTTCTTTTTCGATTTTCTTGAAGTCTTCAACTGTAATTGCTTCTTCCATATCAATATCGTAGTAGAAGCCATTTTCAATTACTGGACCAATACCAAGCTCAACCTTAACATCTTTATATAAACGTTTTAACGCTTGTGCTAAAAGGTGAGCTGTTGAGTGGCGTAAAATATATAAGCCATCTTCAGAATCTAATGTAATGATAGAAACTGCACCATCTTCTTCGATTGGTGTAACAAGATCAATCATCTCATCATTTAATTTTCCAGCCACAGCTTTTTTCTTTAAGCCTGGGCTAATAGAAGCTGCAATTTCTTCAGTTGTTACGCCTTTTGGAAACTCCTTCACAGCTCCATCAGGGAAAGTAATTTTAACTACATCTGCCATCACTGGTCACTCCTCTTTTTCTCAAAATAAAAAACACTCATCCCGTAAAAAGGGACGAGTGTTGAATTCGTGGTTCCACCCTTGTTCCAATTAACATAATTGTTAATTGCTCAAGTTCAACATAACGGTGTTGTCCGTTAGCAATTACTAGAAAAACCGTTCACTGCTAAAGTTTAGAGGTGGTAAGTAATAATCCCGTACTAGGAAGCTCACACCCTAAGGCTTCCCTCTCTGAAAATCGTAGAAAACTACTCATGTCCTCATCATGACATTTCAATATATTTCATTTATGTAGGTAATTATATGCTCAAAAACTTAGAAAATCAAGGGCGTTACCTTTATTTTTTAAATTTTTCACATTGCGCTCAAACTCATGTAATCCATGTAATTGTACCCGTTCTTGAAATACATTTCGCAAAGTAATAATCATATTATGGTCTTGTTCTTTCGTATATAAATAAATTTTTTTCGGCGAAATAGAAAGAAGTGGTGCAATTACTTTCGTATCAATATATACATCCTTTTGTTTTAATAAGTCTTCATCTATATATTGAACCAATTTCTCTTGTTTTAAACGTCTACCTTTATCATCATAGAAAATAAAACTTTCATCAAAAATAAGATGTACACATGACAAACGTGATTTCCGGCTACGAACTTGCTGCCGAAGCGTTTCAATAAACATTTGATATTCTTGTTCCAACTTATACTCATCAATCGCCACTTCAGCAAGCTTAGCTACCATTTCCCTATATGTACGAAGACGAAAACGAACATATGATGAAAACGAGAATGAAAGTGGATCACAAAGCCAGTTATTTAAAGAGGATTTAATATATGATTCAAATGTGTGACGTGTTAATTCACGAGCAATTCCTTTTCTTCTTCCTTTTAAAATCTCTTGTGCCATATGCAATATTTGATGGCACTCTTCCTCTTCTTCATAAAAAAACTTCTCTTTTAAGATTGTATATATCCACTCATTTTGTTTCACATTCACAATGAAATATACCATTACTGGCAATAAAATCTTTTCAATATAATTTGATTCACATACTGGTATGTGAATCACCACTTTTTGTTCCTGTAAATACACACTCGTTTCCTTATATAACAGTTCCGCTCTTTTCAGTAGTTGTCTATATACGTGCATAGCATCATTTTTTTCTTCGAAGCAAATTTCAATCACTTTTGTCCCCCCTTTTATCCCTGCTCTAAAGGACTGTATCTATACGTTACAAATCCTATAAGAGTCCGTCCCGCGTGAAAGTTCACTCTTAGTAGAATTACATTTCTTATCGTTAGAAAATCCACTCGATATGGCTTGCTAATTTTATATATATTAAGGGAGGGAGAAAAAAATGATACAAGCTACTAGGAATTTTCAATACGAACTTTTCATTTTATAATTCGGCTACTTTAAAAAGCGTTTAACTACAAAAAAGAGCAAGCTTCTCAGCTTACTCTTTACTTATGACGACGGTTTTTCCCGCCAATCGGAATTGGTTTCGCTAAATATTTAATTCGCTCCATAATACGAGCTGCTTTCATTTCTTCCGCTTCACCGCGCTGCGTATATGTTAAATGATGTTCTAGCTGTTTAAAATCAAAGTTAGACGTAAAGAACGTCGGTAAGTTTTCTAACATACGGAATTGCAAAATTGCACCAAGTACATCATCACGTACAAAGCTTGACATCGCTTCTGCTCCAATATCATCTAACATTAAAACTTGTACGCGTTTTACTGCATCAATCTTTTCCCCAATCGAATTATCTTGAATCGAACTTTTAATTTCACGTAGAAATTCAGGGAAGTATACAAGCATCGAACTTATTTTCTTTCGAGCAAGCTCATTCGCAATTGCTCCTAACAAATACGTTTTCCCTACACCAAATTTACCGTACAAATATAAACCTTGTACTTTTTTACCAGGTTCATATGTACTTAAAAACTCATTAGCTGCACCAATTGCATCAATACGCGCATCTAAATCTGAAGGGTCTAAATTTTCCATCGTTGCTTGTAAAATATCAGTTGGCATATATACACTTTGAACGAGCTTTTCATATTTCTTCCTCTCGTCATATGCTACTTTTCTAACGCAACGATCATATTGAATATCAATCATCTTCCCTTGGATAACGAGCTTTGGCTCATATCCTTGCAGCATGTTTTTACACGAACCTAGATCCGGACAATCCGCGCAACCTACACTTTGTCCAATATATTCGTATAATTTCACAAGACTGCGTTCAATCATAGACGTTGTTACTTCCCCTTTATGTTCGTCTATAAATTCTTTCACACGCGGATGTGCCATTACTTCCGCCTTTAATACTTCATATCTATTTTTAAAATTTTCATTTTCCATTAACTTTGCAAATGAATTTTGAATATGCTCCATTTTCTCACCTCAAAGAGCGTTCATTCTCTTCTATTAATCACGCTTATATTTTTTTAACACTTCTTCTAATCGTTTTCGTTCGTCCTCTAACGTACTTGCACCTTTTTCAGCATTTACATCTTTTTTCACAGTTTCTTTCTCTTGTTCTTTCGGCTCTTCTTTCAGCCAATCTGGTACCATTTCTTTTCGTACTGTTTTCTTCGACGTACGACCTTTCTTCTTCGTCTCAGCCCATTCTTGATATTGACGATTTTCTTCTTTCGCTAATGCCATCGCTTCAGCTACTGTACCGACCTTTTTACGTGCCCAATGTCCAGCAATCTTCTCCACATACGTTTTCGCAAGTTTCATATCTGAGCGTAGCATAACGTAATAAATAAGTACATTCACAACACCTGGTGTTAACTTTTGATTCATCATTACATCTTCAACGATTTGCAAGTCAGCCTTCGTTGCCTCTGCACCGCCAGAGATTTCTTTCAATAGTTGTTTTGGTGAGATTTCCTCTAACTGTTTGATTAACATCTCTTCTTGCGATGAAGGCTCTTTTTCTTTCATCATACGTGCAGCGTGAGGCTGTACTCTTTCACTTAATACAGGTAACGCTTGGCCGTTTTCGAACTGATACCAATCACGTGCTCCTTTTCTAAGCCTTTCGATATCAATTGTCTGCATCTCTGTCACCGCACCAAGAACGATATTTTGCATCGATAACACATCTACATCATACACGTAAGCAAGCGTAATGACACATTCTCGCACTTGATCTGTAATCGCCTTTTTAGGGACAAGAGCGGATAAGCCATCTACAAATAAAGAGAAATCAAAGAAATCATTCCAAACTTTTGGAGCGTCTCCCTTTTCATTACTTGGCATAGCTGTCGTTTTTGGAATACGAAGGTCTTCTTGCGCATGCTCAAGCTGTCCTGGATTAAACGAACCAAACACATCATTAAAAGAACGCGTAACATTTTCATACGATACAAAATCAAATTCTTCTTCTAAGAAATATTGTTTTACTTGATTATATTTTGTCCGACTCAATCGATTGTATAAAAAGATACTTAAAACAATATCATCAAAAAACTGCTTCGGAGATAAAGGTGGTTGCAGCTCATATATAAACATTCGAATATCTTTTTCTTTCTTAATATATACTTTCAAAAGCCCAATTGCCTCTAACTTTACTCGTTCTTCATACACTTCGGGAAGTTGCATTTGCATGGTCACCATAAGGGAATGATGCGTATTCTCTTTTCCAAACACACGATCTTGTTCTAACTCTCCCCATAGCGTCATGTACAAGCTAAAAGCTCTACTACCTATTAACGGCTGATATAACATCGTTAACACTTTTCGGTCGTAATTATGCAGTAACCCTTTCGCACTTACTTTATAACGATCAATCGGCAATAGCTCCATCCATGACTGTTTTTCCATTCTTGCTTTCCTTTCTCTCATCCAATCTTCACTATATAATTTATTAGCGAAAAAGAGCTATTAGCTTTCGCTTCTAGCTCTCTTATCTCATTACTTACGGTATGTAAAGAGAATACGATACAGATGCTACTCTCTTTCTTTTTGCAGTATATCTTTTAATTCTTCAATAAATACATTTAAATCTTTAAATTGGCGATATACAGAAGCAAAACGCACGTAAGCAACATCATCGATATCACGCAGTTCTTCCATAACAATTTCACCAATCATATCACTCTTCACTTCTGATATACCTAAATTACGAAGTTCACGTTCCACACTTTGAGTTACTTCTTCTAATTGTCTTAAAGATACTGGTCTTTTTTCGCACGCTTTAATTAAGCCACGTAAAATCTTTTCTTTATTAAACTCTTCTCGTGTTCCTTCTTTTTTTACAACGATAAGAGGTGACTCTTCCACTCTTTCAAATGTCGTAAAGCGGCTTAAACAGCTTTCACACTCTCTCCTTCTTCGAATAGAGCGCCCCTCGTCTACCGGACGCGAATCTAACACTCTTGTACCATTATGAGAACAGGATGGACAACGCAATATATTCACTCCTTTACACTATACTCTTTATTTTTTCTCTACTTACTTCATCTGACAATATATATACATTATTATATAACTCATTTTAACTCTCTTACCACTTTAAGTTTAAACGCATTAGGTTATCATCTCGTTTTCAAAAATAAGATAGTAGATAGGGCGTTAACTCATTCGTAAGAGCTCCATTTATTTAACTAACGAGTACGTTATATTTTCCCTTTTTTATAAACTAAAAAAGAGGTGCATTATACACCTCTTTACATTTTAAATCAATTATGTTCTTTTTTAAAGAGCTTTTGTTTCTCTCTGCTTAATTTCGAAGCTACCAGTGCCTCGAGGAAGCTCGATGCTCTCACGCGTTTTCGCGTTTAAACCTTCTGCAATATATTCTGCAGCAACATTTGGATCAATACGATCCCCACAAGTATAAACATCAATACTTGCGTAACCGTGCTCCGGAAAGCTATGAATTGTTAAATGTGATTCCGAGATAATTACTACTCCACTTACACCTTGTGGTGCAAATTTATGGAAAGCAACCTCACGCACTTCAGCACCAGCTCTTAGTGCTGCATCCACAAATAATTGTTCAATATACGGCATGTCATTAAGCTTGTCGAAATCGCAATCCCAAAGTTCAGCGATCACGTGACGACCCATCGTATCCATAGTATCCATTCTACAGTTCCCCCTTGTAAATTTATTCTAACTGTTCGAATTGAAAACTAATTTGCAATTTGGCTTGCTCCACTACCACGGGGGAAAGTTAGTCCAGAGAGGTCCTAACCCTTTAAGTAGTGACTACGTACCTCAGCTCTTAAGTTTACGAGTGTTAGTATACTTTGTTTATTTTCATTTTGCAACAACAGTTTTTTCGATTTTCTGTCATATTTTCCTCTTTACTTTTCCCTAAAAAAAATAAATGATTCACGAATGCAGTAATCCCAACACTTCGTGGTATGTCCACTTCTAAAAATATACTTATATAATTTTTTTCCTTTTCAGAAAAAAATAAAAAAAAGAGGGCAAATATTCACTTGCCCTCTCCTTATTCACTTAAATATGTTGCACATTTTCTTGTTTCGCTAATTCATCCACAACTAACGTTACAAGATCTACAACACGACGAGAGTAGCCCCACTCGTTATCATACCAAGCAAGTACTTTTACTTTACGATCACCCATTACCATTGTAGATAAACCATCGATAATAGCTGAGTGTGTATTTGTATTAAAGTCAATAGATACTAAAGGCTCTTCGCTGAATTCTACAATGCCTTTTAACGCACCGTTTGCAACAGTTTTGAATGCATCGTTAATAGCTTCAACTGTTACATCACGTTTTACATCTACTACTAAGTCAACAAGAGACACGTTTGGTGTTGGTACACGAAGTGCCATACCATGAAGTTTTCCATTTAAATGTGGAAGAACTTTTGCTAGCGCTTTCGCAGCACCTGTCGTTGTCGGAATAATTGATTGTCCGCAAGCACGTGCTCTTCTTAAATCTTTATGTGGGTTATCAATATTTTTTTGGTCATTTGTATAAGCGTGAACTGTCGTCATTAAACCGTTTTCAATTCCAAACTGCTCATCTAACACCTTCACAACAGGCGCTAAACAGTTTGTTGTACAAGATGCATTTGAAATAACAGTATGTTTTGTAATATCTAATTGGTCTTCGTTCACACCTACTACAATTGTTACATCTTCATTTTTACCAGGCGCTGTTAAAATAACTTTTTTCGCTCCAGCTTCAACGTGAAGAATTGCTTTTTCTTTTGAATTAAATTTACCAGTTGCTTCAATTACAACTTCAACACCTAAATCTGTCCAAGGCAATTCCTTTGGATCGCGGTTGTTTAAAAGGCGAATCATTTTCCCATCAACTAATAAGTGATCTTCAAATGCTTCTACTGTTCCGTCAAACTTGCCGTGAACTGTATCATATTTAATTAAATGTGCTAACGTTTCAGATGGATAGCTTGCATTGATTGCTACAATTTCGAATGCGCTTTCTTTTATTGCCTGACGAAATACCATTCTCCCAATACGTCCAAATCCATTAATTGCCACACGAGTCATAATATGTTATCCCCCTTGAATGCGTTATACTATTTATCTCCAATCCCAATAATAGTATAACACAAAAAGGAGATATGTCACTAAGCATTTTCATTAATTTCACAATTTTTTAGTCAATAATGTTCCAATTCTTTAAAATGACCTCCAATTGTGTTTTCGTTCCCATAATTGTGCCATCATTATTTATCACTTCATCTGCACGTTTCACTTTTTCTTCTAACGGCATTTGAGATTGAATACGAGCTGTTGCTTCTTCTTCTGAAAAATTATTTCGCTTCATTAAACGTTCTAATTGCGTACGTGGCTTAACTGCTACAACTAAAACGCGGTCAACGAGACTTGTTAATTTACTTTCAAATAAGAGAGGAATATCTAACACAACCGCTTGCATACCTTCTTTTATGTACATTTCCTTTTGCCTATTCATTTCCTCACGCACTGCAGGATGAACAATTTTGTTTAACTGCAATCGTTTCTCTTCATTATAAAAAACGACACTTCCTAATTTCGGCCGATCCAGTTCCCCATCTTCTTGTAATACTTCCGTTCCAAACACTTCTACAATTTTGTTATATGCTGGCTTTCCTCGTTCTACAACTTCTCGTGCAATAATATCTGCATCAATAACTGGTATATTTAGCTCGCGAAACATTTGAGATACTGTACTTTTTCCGCTTGCAATACCTCCCGTTAATCCAATTACTACTGTCATCATATAATCCTCCTCATAATAAAAGGCGCGAAACTAATGTTCCACGCCCGTACTTACATTTTCCAAATTCCAATAATAATGAGTAATACCCCAGGCAGGAATGTAAATTTTTGCAACCATTTCATATTTGATAAAACCGTTCCAAGTTTCATTCCAATAAATAAAAACAAAGAACTCATCACTGCAACTAATATCGCCATCATAGCGGGTGCATACCCTAATAAAGATGCACCAATTCCAGCACCAAATGAATCTACAGAAAGAGCGATACCAAGAAGTAACGCTTCTCCTGCAGAAATGGTGCCTGATTTATCGAAATCTGCTACAGTCGGTTTCCGTAAAATTTGAATGACTAACCCAAGCGAGGCAATCTCTAATTTCCATACCTTCTCCTCTTGCTTCGGTTCTTCTCTTTTCTCACTTCGGAAAAATTGGTATAATACCCAAATTCCTATTCCAATAAGAACAAGCCCACCGATACGCGTTGCGATAACAGGTGAAAATACTTTCGCGATCATATGTCCAATTCCCATTGAAACAAGCATAACAGCGGCTGAACACATTCCGATAATTACAATTGATCTTAGTGGAATTCTTACGCTTCTTAAACCATATGTTAGCCCTACACTACAGCTATCTAAGCTTAATGTAAAAGCTAATAAAATAAGAGATAAATAAAGGTACATCGGTAAGCTCCTCCCTTATACATAGCTCTGCTGTATGTATATGACAAATGCCTATCCGATGTTATCTCTTTTCTATATTCTTGGCTGACAAATTGGGCAGTAATGCGTTCCTCTTCCACCAACAACTGTTTTTTCTAATATCGTACCGCAAGTCACACACGGTTCTCCTTTTTTTCCATATACATTTAGCAGTTCTTGGAATGAGCCAATTTGCCCTTGTGAGTTGATATACGTTCGAATTGTACTTCCGCCACGCTTCACTGCTTCGCCTAACGTTGTAACAGTCGCCTCATAAATTCGCTCAATTTCTTCTGCTGTTAAAGATGATGCTTCTCGTTCTGGATGAATTTGAGAACGGAATAAAACTTCATCTACATATATATTTCCAAGTCCTACTAAAAGACGCTGGTCTAATAATACAACTTTTATTTTACGCTTTGTCTTTTGCAATCTCTCTTGTAAATACTGTGGTGTCAATTCAGCATCAAATGGCTCCGGACCTAAGTCAGCAAGAGGCATTTGATTCATTTCCTCACCTTTTTTAAAGAGATGCATCGTACCAAACTTTCTCACATCTTTATAATGTAATTCAGTTCCATCTGTAAATAAGAAACGGACGTGCGTATGCTTATCAATTGGCTCATCCTCTTGATGCAGTAAAAACTTACCTTCCATACGCAAATGTGAAACAATGACATAATTTGTTACATATAAAAGCAAAAACTTTCCCCTTCGCTTTATATTTTCAATCGTCTCGCCTTTTAGCATTTCTTTAAAGATTTCTGCATCATCCGGTCGTTTCACGATTTTGGGATAAGTAACAATAACATCTTCAATCGTTTTTCCTGTTACAAGATTTTCAAGTGTCCGTCTGACGTTTTCAACCTCTGGTAATTCAGGCATTTCATCACTTCCTTATTTTGCGTCGTACCAAGTTGGACCGTAAGAATAATCAACTTTCAACGGAACTGCGAGTTCAATTGCATGCTCCATTACTTCTGGTACAAGCTTCTCTAATTTTTCAATTTCTTCTTTTGGTGCTTCAAATATTAATTCATCGTGTACTTGCAATAGAAGACGCGCTTGTAATCCTTCTTCTTCTAAACGATCTGCCATAATAATCATCGCTTTTTTAATAATATCTGCTGCAGTACCTTGAATTGGTGTATTCATAGCTGTACGCTCAGCAAAGCTACGCAAGTTAAAATTACGACTCGTAATTTCCGGAATGTAACGGCGGCGATTTAATAATGTAGCTACATATCCTTTTTGTTTCGCATCTTTTACGATGTCATCCATGTATTCTTGTACACCAGGGAAACTTTCTAAATACTTTTCAATAAATTCCGCTGCTGCTTTTCTTGTAATTCCTAAGTTTTGTGAAAGACCATAATCACTAATACCATACACAATTCCGAAGTTAACAGCTTTCGCTTGTCGTCTCATATTTGAAGTTACTTCATCTTTTTCAACGCCAAATACATCCATAGCTGTTTTTGTATGAATATCCATATCATGTTGGAACGCTTCAACTAGCCCTTTATCATTGGCAATATGAGCTAATACACGAAGTTCAATTTGTGAATAATCTGCCGCGTACATAATCCATCCTTCTTCTGATGGAACGAATGCCTGACGAATCTTTCTTCCTTCTTCTAGTCGAATCGGGATATTTTGTAAGTTTGGATCCGTTGAACTTAATCGGCCTGTTTGCGTTAATACTTGATTGAAACGAGTATGGATTTTAGATGAATCTTCATGTACAACTTTTAATAACCCTTCAATATAAGTTGAATTTAGTTTCCCTAATTGACGGTAATGTAAAATGTTTGGAATAATTTCATGGTGATCCATCAGCTTGTCTAGTACATCAGCTGACGTAGAATAACCTGTTTTCGTCTTCTTAATAACCGGTAAGTTTAAGTTCTCAAACAGAATCACACCAAGCTGCTTCGGTGAATTAATATTAAATTCTGTTCCCGCCAGCTTATAAATTTCCTGTTCCATTTCCTTTAATCTACCTGCAAGTTCTTCTCCCATATTACGAAGACGTTCTGTATCAACTTTTACACCTTTTACTTCCATATCAGCTAATACACGTGCAAGTGGTAATTCTAACTCTGTAAACAGTTCATATTGCTCATTCTTTTCTAACTCTTCAACGAATGTTTGCTTCACATCATATAATACATGCACTTTACGAGCTACATGCTCCGCTACTATCTCTAACTCTGGAACAGCACGCTTCGCACCTTTTCCGTAAACTTCTTCATCAGATTTCACAGCATGCGTTTCTTTCATTTTCGCTACAGTACGGAAATCTTTATCTGTATCAGCCGGATCAAGTAAGTAAGCAGCGATTAATAGATCAAAGTCAATCCCTTGCATATCTATACCGTTCCATTTCAGCGCAACGATCGCACGCTTCGCATCAAATGTATACTTTCTCATTTCTCCATCTGCAAGCCACTCTTTAAAAGCATCTGATTTAAGTGCAATGTCTGTCTGAATAAAGTAACATCCGTTTTCATTTTGAATACCGAAACCTTGAATATCTGCTTTATGATAATTATCTTCTTGTACTTCAACGATAAGCGCACTATCTTGTTGAAGCATTTCTTCTGTAACTTCTTCCACAATATCAAATGTAATATCATCTAATTCAGCTGGAGCCGTTTCTTCTGGCGTAACACCTAATTTATTTAAAAGAGATGTGAATCCTAAATTCTCGAACATTGGAATGACATCACTTGCTTCATACCCTTTATACTCCATATCATCCACATGCACTGTAATCGGCGCGTCTGTAATAATGGTTGCAAGATCTTTACTCATAAGAGCTTGGTCTTTATTTGCTTCCAGCTTTTCTTTTAATTTCTTCCCGCTTACTTGATCTATATTTTCATACACTTCTTCAACCGTTCCAAACTGTGTTAACAATTTAATCGCAGTTTTTTCACCAACTCCTGGTACACCTGGAATATTATCTGATTGGTCTCCCATTAAACCTTTCATATCGATAATTTGCTTTGGTGATAAGCTGTATTTTTCAAATAAAGCTTCTTTCGTATATTCGTCTACTTCCGTAATCCCTTTTCGAGGAATACATACAAGCGTGTTATCAGAAACAAGTTGAAGTAAGTCTTTATCTCCTGAAATAACTTTTACACTAGCTCCTTGTTCACTCGCTTCTTTCGCTAGCGTTCCCATAATGTCATCCGCTTCATAATTTTCTAATTCATAACGCGGTACATTGAATGCATCAAGCATCTCACGAATAAATGGGAATTGCTCTGATAACTCAGGCGGAGTCTTTTGACGTCCTCCTTTATACTCACTATATGTTTTATGACGGAATGTCGTTTTCCCAGCATCAAATGCTACTAACATATGCGTCGGTTTTTCTTCCTCTAATATTCTCATTAACATCATTGTAAAACCGTAAATTGCGTTCGTATGTATACCTTTGTCGTTATTTAAAAGCGGTAGTGCAAAGAAAGCACGATACGCGATATTATTACCATCTACTAATACGACCTTTTTTTCCAAATCAGAAACCTCCCCATACAAATTTGAAATGATTTTTTTCACAGAAAAAAACCGTTTCTTTCCTCTCTCTATATTAACATGACTAATAGAGAGAAGAAAAATAACGGTTATTTTCTTTCATATATAAAACAGACTTATATTGGCATAAAGGGAAGTGACGAGAATAGCTTAACTATTCTCGTCCCAAATTACTCCTTGGATGAAGGGGTTTTCATGTATTATATTAACAGAGCTTTATTAATATTTAATTAAGCCATTGTTAATATATTGTAAACATCCTTCATCCTATTTTTCAGTTGCTGATTTTGGTAAAACAACTGTAAACGTTGTCCCTTCTCCTACTTCACTATCCACTGTAATCGTACCGTGATGGGCCTCGACTAAATGCTTTACGATTGATAATCCAAGACCTGTACCACCAGTATTTCTACTTCTCGCTTTATCAACTCGGTAAAAGCGTTCGAAAATACGCGGAATTTCATCTTTACTAATACCAATTCCAGTATCCGATACTTTTATATAAGCATTATATTTATCTTCTGCTAATTCTACAGAAACAACGCCTCCAGCCGGTGTATATACGATTGCGTTATTCATTAAATTAATAAAGATTTGCTGCAAACGACTTGGATCTCCAATGACAGAGACACGTTTTAATGCATTTACTTGTAAAGAGATTTCTTTTTCTCCCGCTTTATTATCAAGCACCATATGAATATCTTCAAGAAGTCCCTTCATATCAACGGTACCCATATTCAATTTAAATCCTTGTTGCTCAATCTTTGATAAATCTAATAAATCTTCAATTAATCCTTGCATACGTTCACTTTCTTTTAAAATAATGTGCAAGAAATGTTCGCAGAATTTTTTATTATCCATAGCACCGTCTAAAAGTGTTTCTGAAAAACCTTTAATAGAAGTAATCGGCGTTTTTAGTTCATGGGAAACATTCGCTAAAAAGTCTTTTCTCATTTGTTCTAACTTTTTCAGCTCAGTAATGTCATGGAATACAAGGACAATCCCTTTCCATTCATGGTTCGTCCCGATAATCGGTGCTCCATATACCTCGAAATGCTTTCGCTCAATTCCAAGTGGCAATAACATTTGTTTGCGCACTTTCACTTCTGTCATAAAGATTTCTTCCACAAGCTCTATAATTTCCGGATGATGAAACGACTCATAATATAAACGATTTAAATATTCTTCATCTGTGACGTGGAAAGTTTCCTTATACGAACGGTTTACAAGGTTGATATAACCGCGGCTATCAATTAAAATCATTCCACTTCCCATATTTTCAATTAACGTATGCAGACGATCTTGTTGCATTTCTTGCTCAAGTGTCATCTCTTGTAAATTACGAGCTAAAATATTAATCGCTTTACTTAACATTCCCGTTTCATCCGAATGACTTTCATAAGCGCGTGCTTTATAATTACCCTTCGCTAATTCGATGGCAACTTTCGTAACGGACTCAATCGGCCTAATATATTGCCCTGTAATTTTCATACCTAAAAATACGACTACAAGACACGCAATAACAAATCCGATAATTAATAATCCCCACGTTTTTTGATGAACGTCTTTCAAAGGCTCAATTGTGCTCTTCACCAAAATGTATCCTTGTTTCCCTGCTACATCTTGCACGAACACCGCATGGTAAAATTCATTATTTTGATCTGTTTCTTTCGTAATGACTTTATTTCTTTGTTTCGTTGTTTCAGAGGAAAGTTCTTTTATTATCCCTTGGCTAAAAGCAGACGGTTCTCCCCCGCTATATTGAACTTTCTTTTTCTCATCTACAAAGGCAATAGAAGCCTGAATTTTTTCTTCTAGCTTTTTAAATATATATGGATTTTTTAAAACATCATCAAAACCTTGTTCTTCTGCTAATACCGCAACATACTCTGTCTCTTTTACCATTCTCTCTTTCGCATGATCTATATAATAGTTTTCAAACACGGTTTCCAGCAATAAACCGAGTCCGACTAAAATAAAAACAATAAGAGAAACAAATGTAAAAAGAAGCCTGGAACGAAATTTATTCATCCCCTTTTGGCTCCTCTAATTTATATCCTAAACCACGTATCGTTTTAATGTACGTCGGTTTTTTCGTATTTTGTTCAATTTTATCGCGCAAATGGCTAATATGAACGTCAACAATTCGTGTATCACCAGCGAAATCATAATTCCATACAGCACTTAATAATTGATCACGCGTTAATACGCGACTTTTATTTTTCGCAAGATAAACAAGTAGTTCAAATTCTTTTGGTGTTAATTCAAGCTTTCTTCCTTGGAAATAAGCCTCATAAAACTCCGGTAAAATTTTAAGTTCAGCAATTGTAATGCTCTCTTCATCTGACGATTCTGTAACTTGCTCTTCTTGTTGTAATTTCGTACGGCGTAAAATCGCCTTCACACGCGCAACAACTTCCCTTGGGCTAAATGGCTTCGTCATATAATCATCCGCCCCAAGTTCAAGACCTAGCACCTTATCAAACTCATCATCTTTTGCTGTCAACATTAAAATCGGCGTCATAACGCGCTGCAATCGTAATTCTTTACATACTTCCATACCATCCATTTTTGGAAGCATTAAATCTAATATAATTAAATCTGGACGTTCTGTTGTCGCTTTTTGAAGCGCCATTTCTCCATCCATCGCTGTTATCACTTCAAAACCAGCTTGTTGTAAATTAAATTCGATTAAAGTTAAGATAAACTCCTCATCATCAACTACTAAAATACGATTGTTCATTCTTTTCCTCCAAGTTATAGACTTGAAACCTTCTTCATCCTAGTATTTTCCCCGTTATTCTCATCATACTAGAAAACAAGGTCCCTCTCAATATAATTGTCTATTCATGGATTCGGATTGTTCTATTGTTATTACTCATTCACTCCAATTAACGTGTTGTTATCCATACTTTATATACATCTATATTTTCATTCCATTCTACTTCTGTATGAATATTGAATTCTTGATTTTGCGCTAGAAAAAGCGAAAGAGCATACGCTATTTTATAGTCCCGCGTTTCATATCCACCAAATACTCTTCCATACATTTCATTCGCGATCCCGTCTGCCCACACTTCAGCCTCTCTCATCGTTTCAAAGATAACGTCTTCTCTCTTCCATCTCATCTTAAAAAACCACTCCTTCAATTGACTTTAATTATCAAATCACTATATAGTAAATATTGTTAATCCGAAAATCCTAATATAAAAGATAAGGAGACTCTATTATGCGACTAGTGCTACCTATTCTATCTTTAATAGTAACGTGCATTCTTACATTCAACGCCCCAAGCTGGGACACGATTAAAACAGGTTGTTCTGATTTCGCCGAAGGATTCACACAAGGATTCTTCAACTAAAAATAGCGCTAGCTCCTTATAAAAGGTATGCTAGCGCTATTCACATTTTCATGTTTTAAAAATTATCTAATGCTTTTTCCATAATAGAGACTGATTTGTAAGGTGGCGTTACTGTTAATGAGCCTTTCACAACAGTATCCCCTTTTTCATCATGAGCAGATACAAGCATATCAATTGTATGTTCCTCCTCAGAAACAGCCACAACTTCAAAGTGGATTTGTAACGTTTCATAATGGTGAACATGCTTCACGAACGTAAGGTCCTTTCTCGTAATATGACTACCTGGACCTGGTAAATATTTCGTAACTGCCGTTGTAATCATTCCAGTTAGCATAATGCTTGGTACAATCGGCTTTTCATACGGAGTTTGGGATGCGTAATCATGCTGAATATATAATGGATTGGCATCATTCGTTAACCCTAAGTACAATAACAAATCTTTATCCTCAATTTTTTCAGTGATAGATAATTTCTCTCCTACTGTAATTTCATCCATTTTACGACCAATTTGAACTTTTTTCTTTAACATGTTACAACCCCCTCCGATTTTTTCACCTTATTATCCTACTAAAAGCGATACTTGATCCGACATTTACTATGATGAGGGCAATGTATAGTATAAATCTACAGTTTCATTATAGGATATTACAAATGATAGCGTTTTCATGTTATTTCAAAAAAACATTTGTATAAATAGTAGAAAAAGATTCGGGGCCCCGAATCTTTTTCTACTTATATTTAATGATTAAACAAGAACCTTCATAACATTACGTACAGATTCTACAGAGCGATCTAACGCTTCTTTTTCATCTGCAAGAAGTTCTAATTCAATAATTTTTTCAATTCCGTTACCACCTAGAATTACTGGTACCCCTAAGTAAAGGTCACTATAACCGTATTCACCTTCAAGGTACGCAATAGCCGGTAATACACGGCGTTGATCTTTTAAGATTGCTTCTGTCATTTCAACTAAAGAAGCAGCTGGTGCGTAATATGCACTACCGTTTCCTAATAAGCCTACAATCTCGCCGCCACCTTTACGGGTACGTTCTACGATTGCTTCTAAACGCTCTTTCGGAATTAACGTTTCTAACGGAATGCCACCTGCATATGAATAACGTACAAGAGGTACCATATCGTCACCGTGTCCACCAAGAACAAATCCTGTAATGTCTTTCACAGAAAGATTTAATTCTTGTGCGATGAATGTACGGAAACGAGCTGTATCTAATACGCCCGATTGACCGATAACACGCTCTTTCGGGAATCCAGCTTCTTTAAATACAGAATATGTCATTGCATCAACTGGATTTGTTAATACAACAATAATCGCATTTGGTGAATGTTTTGCAATGTCGCGCGTAATACTTTTCATAATTTTGGAGTTTGTTGCTACTAAATCATCACGGCTCATACCAGGCTTACGTGCAATACCTGCTGTAATCACAACAACGTCAGAATCAGCAGTATCTGCGTAATCAGATGTTCCAATAATGTTAGCATCAAAACCTTGTACTGGGCTCGCTTCTAACATATCTAACGCTTTCCCTTTTGTTGGATTTTCCAGCTGTGGAATGTCCACTAATACAACATCTGCAAGTTCTTTTTGTGCTAATAAGAATGCTGTTGTTGCTCCTGTAAATCCTGCACCGATGACTGAAACTTTCTTGCGTTTGATTGTCATAATTTACCCCCCGCTTTAATTATGCGTTTTTGATTATCGCTACATCCATGTTTTTAATAAGTTCATTAGCGAACTCAGAACATTTCACTTCTGTTGCACCTTCCATTAAGCGTGCGAAATCATAAGTTACTACTTTTGAAGCAATTGTTTTCTCAACAGAAGCAGTTACTAATTTCGCAGCTTCGTTCCATCCTAAGTGTTCTAATAATAATACACCAGAAAGAAGAACTGAAGATGGGTTTACTTTATCTAAACCTGCATATTTTGGAGCTGTACCGTGCGTAGCTTCAAAGATAGCATGTCCAGTTACATAGTTAATGTTTGCACCAGGTGCAATACCAATTCCACCTACTTGTGCAGCAAGTGCATCAGAGATGTAGTCTCCGTTTAAGTTCATTGTTGCAACAACATCGAACTCACGTGGACGAGTTAAAATTTGTTGTAAGAAGATGTCTGCAATAGAATCTTTTACGATGATTTTTCCAGCCACTTCAGCGTCTGCCATCGCTTTATTCGCTGCATCTTTACCATCTTTCTCAACGATACGATCATATTCAGCCCAAGTAAATACTTTGTCGCCGAATTCTTGTTCCGCTACTTCGTAACCCCAGTTTTTGAAAGCACCTTCTGTAAATTTCATAATGTTTCCTTTATGAACTAATGTAACAGAAGAGCGTTTTTCGTTAATTGCATATTGAATTGCAGCACGAACAAGACGCTTTGTCCCTTCTTCTGAGATTGGTTTAATACCAATACCAGATGTTTCTGGGAAGCGGATTTTATTAACACCCATTGCTTCTTTTAAGAAAGCAAGAACTTTTTCTGCTTCTGGAGATCCTTGCGCATATTCAATTCCAGCATAAATGTCTTCTGTATTTTCACGGAAAATAACCATATCAGTATCTTCCGGACGTTTTACAGGTGAAGGAACACCTTCAAAATAACGAACTGGACGTAGACATACATATAAATCTAATTCTTGACGAAGTGCTACGTTTAGAGAACGAATACCACCGCCAACTGGAGTTGTAAGTGGACCTTTAATCGCGATTAAATATTCACGAATTAAATTTAAAGTTTCTTCTGGTAACCACTCGCCTGTTTGGTTGAATGCTTTTTCCCCTGCAAGCACTTCTTTCCAAACGATTTTCTTCTCACCATCATAAGCTTTTTCAACTGCTGCTTCTAGTACACGAGATGCAGCTGCCCAAATATCAGGACCAATTCCATCTCCTTCGATAAATGGAATAATCGGATTGTTTGGTACATTCATAACACCATTAGTTACAGTAATTTTTTCACCTGTCGTCAATGTGATAACCCCCATGTTTGAAATTTCATATGTATGAAACTGAGGGAATAACCCCTCAGTTCAAACCGTTAGTCAAATTAAAATATTCTAATCATTACATCTTTCCGAAAAAATCAGACTTTTGAAAGCGTATTTTCACTATCAAAATAGTGTTATTCGCTTATCGTTGTGCAATTGGAACATACACTTGATGTGTTGGTCCATTATAATCAGCACGCGGACGGATTAAACGGTTATTTTCATATTGTTCTAGAATATGAGCTAACCAGCCTGACATACGGCTAATTGCAAAAATAGGTGTAAATAAGTCATGGTCAATTCCTAAACAATGGTATACAGAAGCTGAATAGAAATCAACATTTGGTGGAAGACCTTTTTCTTTTGTTACAATGTCTTCAATTTTGATAGACATATTATACCATTTCTCTTCTCCTAAAAGCACGCATAATCTCTTAGACATTTCGCGTAAATGTTTTGCACGTGGATCACCATGCTCATATACACGGTGGCCAAAGCCCATAATTTTCACTTTATTTTGAAGAGCATTATGAATATATGATTCTACATTTTCTTCTTCGCCAATTTCAGTTAACATCTTCATTACATTTTCATTTGCCCCGCCGTGAAGAGGACCTTTTAACGCACCGATTGCTGCTGTAATGCCAGAATATACATCTGAAAGTGTAGCTACACAAACGCGTGCAGTAAATGTAGAAGCGTTTAACTCATGATCTGCGTGAAGTACAAGTGCCTTATCAAAAGCTTCAATTTCAACTTCATTTGGCTCGCGATCATTTAACATGTACAAGAAGTTTGCAGCTAATGATAAATCATTTCTAGGCTCAACAACATCTAAGCCTTTACGGATTCTTGCGTAAGCAGCAACTAAAGTTCCCACTTGAGCCTGTAATTTAACCGCTTTCAAATAATTGGACTTTTCATCCATAATTTCAGCGCTCTCATCGTATAATGATAGCATGGAAATTGCAGTTCGTAAAACAGACATCGGATGTGCGATTTTTAAATCTACTTGTTTCAAATATGCTAAAATCTCACCTGGAACTTTATAGTATTCCGATACAATCTCCTTAAATTTCGCTAGTTCTTGCTCGTTAGGAAGCTTGCGATGCCATAATAAGTACACTACTTCTTCAAATGTAGCATTCTCAGCTAAATCATCAATATTATACCCAACATAAGTTAATGTATCATCAATAATAGAGCTCACAGATGATGTTGTTGCTACTACCCCTTCTAAACCTCGAATAACAGTCATGACATTCTCTCCTTTTCCTGAAAATTCTCCCAACCTTGCTCCTTATATCTATTTGCTTCCCTTTTGAATTATGAACGCCCGTTCACTCTTTAGGCAAGCAAAATGCACGATCATGCAAATTTGTTGCGATGTTCCCCTCTTATTGTCCATTGTTTACATGGAAAGCATGAGCGTGAATGTCTCCCCGAATCCTCACGCTCAAAACAACAAGTTAGTGAGGAAAATGAATTCCGAAGAGTTTTATGATAAAAACAACATAAAGCAATATCATTATAAAATTGTTTTATGTTGTTTTTATTTTATCTGGTGTAAAGTCTCTGCTGTTATGTAACTTTTCAAAGTTTCTAATCCTATTATAAACAATTATCTGACTTTTGTGAACAGAAAGAATTCAAAAATTTTATATTACTATAAAATTCTTTATTTAAACATCTGTATAATGTTCATAACTGCATAGGCAATTCCAGCCCCAATTAATGGACCTACAGCGACCCCATTAAATAAAGCAACTGCTATAATTGTCCCGAAAACGAGTGCAGTTGTAATATGAGGATCTGTCGTTAATAATTGTACGCCACCTTTCGCTAACAGAGCAACTGCTACCCCTGAAGCTAAAGCAATCCATGCATAATACGATTTCGCTGCTTCCCCAAGTTGTTTAAAACCTATTTCCCCCGTTGCAATCGGTACGAGTACTGCTATTGTAATAACCGTAACACCGAGGTTAATCCCTTTCGTTTGTAGATAAGGGAAGACTTTATCTCCTAGAAACGTAAATTTCAATAGAAATAACACACCAATAGCTACAGTAAGCGATTGGTTTTTCGCAATAAGTCCTATAATAAGTAGTATGAATAAAAATAACGTTGACTGACTAATCATGTTTGCACTTCCTTTCTGAAAATAATGAACTCATTTCCAAACCAAAATACCTTTAAACCTATCGTTATACATGCTATATCGATGCCTATCCAACATGAATCACTTCATTTTTTTATGCATTTTAAAATGAAAAACTGAGACTTTCACCATCCAAATGTAAGCATGTATACATTTTAAAAAACGGGCGTCTCTCCTTTCTTTTCTAATTAGAAACAGGTAAAATAAAAAGAAGAGAAAATGAAGTTTTTACCATATAGTAGAAGCATCAACAGCAAGCTTTCACAGTCACTCACATACTGAAAAAGCAGGAAAAATCCATCATTCCACTATAACATAAAGTGAAACTTTAATCAGTGGGGTACACTCGTTATAAGTTGAACGAATTAGGATAATCCAAATTGGAATGGGAGGTATACATCTTTGAATCGAAACTTACTATATATGATATTGCGACTCGTATTTGTCATTGTAGCTACGGTAGCCGGGTTCTATGCATTACTATATATGTCAGGACTTATCTATCCTTTTATTATCGCTTTCGCATTTGCTTATTTGATTAATCCTGTCGTCAATTTTCTTAATCAAAAACTACAATTTCCCCGCGCACTCGCAGTACTCGTTAGCTTAATTCTCGTATTTGGAGCTATCGTCGGACTCGTTACATACCTTGTAACAGAAGCAATATCTGCTACAACATACTTACTACAACTTGTTACAGTAAAATTTCCGGATATCGTTGCATTCGCTCAGCAGTTTGCACTTAATCATATTATGCCTCTCTACGATGATTTAATCTCTAAATTTAATCATCTTGGGGAACCGCAGCGCTATACGATTACACAAAACATTCAAAACTTAGGAACCGAAGCAACGACGCAAATGAAAGAACTTTTAACCGCTATTATAAGCGGGTTAACAAATTTCATTAGTGCACTACCAACTACTTTAACTGTACTTGTATTTGTTTTATTAGCCACTTTCTTCATTAGTTACGATTGGCATCGTCTTGCTCAGAAAGTAAGAAAGTTTTTGCCCAACCGTGTTCATGGCTATGGAAAAACTATTTTTGTGGATTTAAGAAAAGCTTTATTCGGTTTTGTTAAAGCACAACTTACACTCGTATCTATGACAACTGTTATTGTACTAATCGGACTTTTAATATTACGCGTACCATACGCCATTACTATCGCGATTATTACAGGGGTTGTAGATTTACTCCCGTATTTAGGAACAGGAGCTGTCTTCGTTCCTTGGGTTATATACGTATTTTTCACTGGCGACACTGCTTTCGCCATCGGTCTTCTCATTTTATACATCGTCGTGATTGTCCAAAGGCAAATTATGGAGCCAAAGGTACTTTCATCTAATATCGGCCTTGATCCATTAGCAACACTGATTGCTCTATTTGTCGGCTTTAAGCTCTTTGGCTTCTTAGGATTAATCATCGGTCCAGTCACCTTAGTACTACTTAATACATTACACAAAGCTCGTGTATTCCATGATTTGTGGAAATATATTAAAGGCTCACCTTCAAAATAATAGTTTCTAATTCATACACAACCAAAAACTTACATATAATCAGTGGAAATTCCCCACTGATTATTCCTTGTACTTATTTTTCATACTCATTACACACAACAAGAGAATTACCCTAAAAACAGGATAATTCTCTTGTTTTTCGCATAAAAAACGCATATTTCGTGGTATTTTTACATATTTATTCTATTTAATTTATAATTATTGCTTACATTTATTACTTTTTATGTAAATGAATAAATATACAAATCGGCATAGAATGAGACTTAAACTGACCATTTACCTATTCTTATTTAACTTTTTTCATTCCAATTCATTCTTTTTTACATACAAAAACAATCTTAAGTTCAGATTCCCACTTTAAACACACTGATTCAGAGCTAATAACTCCCAAATCACATATCCAATCGAAAAAATACACAACAAATACAACAAAGTAAAACTTTAATCTACAAGGATCCTATCCCCATCGATTATCAACCGTCACATTCACCGCATATTAAAACACATCTTTCATTAACTGAACTTTAACCACTCTCTCATCCTTTTACAGACAAAAAAATAGTGCTTAGATCGCTATAATCTAAGCACTATTTCTGCACAATAATAGTTGAGTTTTTTCTAAACTTCCATTCCATCCACTTCATAACAAACGGCTTCAATAAAGCCCTCGTCATAGGGACAACAAAGATGAAACCTATTATATCCGTTACATATCCAGGAAGCACCAAAAGAATACCTCCTACAAAGATAAAAATACCATCTAAAACCGCCGCTCCTGGCATTTCTCCTCTATTCAACTTAGATTGAATCTCTCCAAGTACTTTAAACCCTTGTCTTTTCGCCAAATATACACCTACAACACCTGTAAATACGATCATAGCGAACGTAGACCACAAACCTATTACATGACTCGATCCAATTAAGACTGTAATCTCAATAGCCGGTATTAATATAAACAAGAATAGTAACCACTTCATAGTTCTACACTCCTTTCATATCCCATCACTTTAAACACCCTCACAACGTCCATATACAGCATATAAAAGCCAAACGCACTTTCCCATCAAACTTCATAATAAATAGCTTTTAAAAGTAATTTCAGACGTTTTAAGCTAGTTTCACCTCATTTTTGTGTAAAAAAAAGAGAAGGACTCCGATCCTTCTCTCCGTATTACTTATAGCACTTCCGCATGTCCATTATAAACAATTCCGCGTGCTGCATCAACTGTTACTTCTTGGCCATTTTTTAAAGTTGCTGTTACGCCGTTTACACCAACGATAACAGGAATACCGATTGATACACCTACAACAGCCGCATGGCTTGTTAGGCCGCCTTCTTCTACAACTAGAGCAGCAGCTTTTTCAATTGCAGGAATCATATCTTTATCAGTGCTTGTTGTAACAAGGATATCACCTTCGTTTACGTTTGCTACAGCTTCAGCAGCTGTTTTCGCTACAACTACTTTACCTTTTGCAGCTTTACGACCGATCCCTTGTCCTTTAGCAACTTCTTCACCAACAACGTGGATTTTCATTAAGTTTGTTGTACCAGTTTCAGCAACCGGAACACCAGCAGTGATTACTACAGTGTCTCCAAGTCCGATTAGACCTGCATCCATACCTGTTTGAATCGCTGTATCTAACATTTCGTCAGTAGAAGCTGCGCGCTTCTCAGCCATAAATGCTTGTACACCCCAAACAAGTGCAAGACGACGTCCTACTTGCTCGTCAGATGTTACAGCTACGATTGGAGATTTTGGACGGTATTTAGAGATCATTTTCGCAGTATATCCACTTTCTGTTGGAGCTACGATTGCAGCTACATCAAGAGCAAGTGCTGTATGCGCAACAGATTGGCTAATTGCATCTGTAATTGTTGGAGTGAACTCTTTAATACGTTTTTTGAACATATCTTCATATTGTAATGATTTTTCAACACGTACTGCAATGTTAGCCATCATTGTTACTGCTTCTACTGGGTATTGTCCAGCAGCTGTTTCACCTGAAAGCATGATTGCGTCTGTACCATCGAAGATTGCGTTAGCTACGTCACTTGCTTCCGCACGAGTTGGACGTGGGTTACGTTGCATAGAATCTAACATTTGTGTTGCAGTAATAACTGGTTTACCTAACACGTTACATTTTTTGATTAGACGTTTTTGTACTAATGGTACTTCTTCTGGTGGAATTTCTACACCCATATCACCACGAGCTACCATTAAACCGTCAGAAACTTCTAAGATTGAATCGATGTTGTCGATACCCTCTTGGTTTTCGATTTTTGGTACGATTTGGATGTATTGAGCGTTATGCTCTTCTAATAATTCACGGATTTCTAATACGTCAGCTGCTTTACGTACGAATGAAGCTGCGATGAAATCAACTTTTTGCTCGATACCGAAGATGATATCTTTTACGTCTTTTTCAGTGATACCAGGAAGCTTAATGCTTACGTTTGGTACGTTAACACCTTTTTTATTTTTTACAGTTCCGCTGTTAAGAACTTTTGTACGGATGTTTCCGTCAGCTTTTTCGATTACTTCTAGCTCGATAAGACCGTCATCGATTAGAATGCGAGAACCTGGGTTTACATCGTCATAAAGACCAGCATAAGATACAGAGAACTTCTCTGCAGTACCTAATACTTGCTCAGTAGAAATAACTACTTCTGCACCTGTTACAAGCTCAGCTTGTCCGTCTACGAAGTCGTGAGTACGGATTTCTGGACCTTTTGTATCAAGTAAGATACCAACTGTTTTACCAGTTTTCTTTGAAGCTTCACGAATGTTTTTAATACGAGCGCCGTGTTCTTCATGGCTACCATGAGAGAAGTTTAAACGAGCAACGTTCATACCTGCTTCGATTAATTGCTCTAATTTTTCAATACTTTCACTAGCAGGACCTATAGTACATACAATTTTAGTTTTACGCATATTGCACCTCCGAAAATTATGAAACCGTTCCCAAATATCCGACATTACGCCGATTAGATGGATAATTCTTTAGATAATTGATACATATCTTTATCGATTGTATGCTTTTGAGCTAACGCTTCGATAATATCATGATCAACAAGTTTGTTATCTTGAATACCGACACAACGTCCACCTTTACCAGCAATTAATAATTCAACTGCTCTTGCACCAAGACGGCTTGCTAATACACGGTCTTGTGCACTTGGTGATCCACCACGTTGTACGTGACCTAATACAGTTACGCGAGTATCAAAGTTTGTTGCTTCTTCAATGTGCTTACCGATGTCAATTGCACTTCCAACACCTTCAGCTACAACGATAATACTGTGTTTTTTACCACGTTCACTACCGCGCTTCAGACGAGCGATAACATCTTCCATGTCATACTCTTCTTCTGGAATTAAGATTGTTTCCGCACCATCAGCTAAACCAGCCCATAATGCGATATCACCAGCGTGACGTCCCATTACTTCGATAACATATGTACGTTCATGAGATGTAGCTGTGTCACGAATTTTATCAATTGCATCAATAACAGTGTTTAAAGCTGTATCGAAACCAATTGTGAAGTCTGTTCCAGGGATATCATTGTCAATTGTACCTGGTACACCAACACATGGGAATCCTTGTTCAGTTAATTTTTTAGCGCCTTGGTAAGAACCATCTCCACCAATAACAACAAGTCCTTCGATACCGTGTTTCTTTAATTGCTCGATACCTTTTAGTCGTACTTCTGGGTCTTTAAACTCAGGACATCTTGCTGTATATAATTTCGTACCACCGCGGTGGATAATATCGCCAACAGAACCTAGTTCTAATTTTTCAATGTGACCAGAAATTAATCCAGCGTATCCATGGTAAATACCATATACTTCAATATCATGGAAAATCGCTTTACGAACAACTGCACGAATGGCAGCATTCATACCAGGTGAATCTCCACCACTTGTTAATACACCAATACGTTTCATTTGTACTCACCTCATAAAGATTATTTGCCTTATAATAAAATAACACGAAAAAATATAAAAATACAATGGAGAAGATGTGTCTTTTCATAATAAAAACGTGCATTCGCGAAGTGGAACGCACGCTTTTCTTATTTTATCCAAATGGAAGCGTTTGAAAACGAAACTTGCCCAATTTTCATATATTTTTCATAACGTTTTTCGATTAATTCATCTTTCGAAATTCCGTTTAATTGTTCAAAAGTTTTTCTAAGCATTAAATCTATATTTTCTGACTGTTTCAAAACATTACGGTGTGCTCCACCTTTTGCCTCTGGAATAATTTCGTCAATTACACCTAATTCTTTCAAATCTGCCGCTGTAATTCTCATCGCCTCTGCAGCTTCCTTTGCTTTCCCTGCATCTTTCCAAAGAATTGCTGCTGCACCCTCTGGTGTAATAACAGAATAAGTGGAATTTTCTAGCATATGAATGTAATCTCCTACTCCAAGACCTAGCGCACCACCACTACCACCTTCGCCGATAACGATACAAATAACAGGCACCGTTAAGCCTGCCATTTCAAATAAATTGCGGGCGATCGCTTCACTTTGACCACGTTCTTCAGCAGCTTTACCAGGATAAGCTCCTTTCGTATCAATAAAACAAATAATTGGACGATTGAACTTTTCCGCCTGCTTCATTAAACGCAATGCTTTTCGATATCCTTCTGGGTGAGGCATCCCAAAATTACGGCGAATATTTTCTTTCGTATCTTTTCCGCGTTGATGCCCGATTACAGTTACAGGCATCCCTTTATACTTCGCAATGCCGCCGACAATCGCTGCATCATCGCCAAAGAGACGATCTCCATGACATTCAAAAAAATCAGTAAATAAGTGCTCAATATAATCGAGCGTTGTCGGTCGTTCTGCATGACGAGCAATTTGAACACGGTCCCATACTTTCATATTGCCGTATATATCTTCCTCTAAATTTTCTAGCTTGTCTTCCAAAATACGAATCTCCTCACTGAAGTCCATCTGGCTGTTTTTCGTATAGTCTTTCAGTTCACGAATCTTATTTCTTAGCTCAACAACTGGTTTCTCAAATTCTAGCTCTGCCATACAGCCATTTCCCCTCCTTGATGAACTTCTAAAATCTTACGAAGCGATTCTCTCATATCATCACGATGTACCACCGCATCTAATTGACCATGTTCTAGTAAGAATTCTGCCGTTTGGAAATCTTCCGGTAGTTTCTCACGCACGGTTTGTTCAATTACACGTCTACCAGCAAATCCGATCAGTGCCCCCGGTTCTGCAAGATTATAATCACCAAGTGAAGCGAAACTTGCTGAAACCCCGCCCGTCGTTGGGTGAGTCATAACAGAAATAAATAATCCTCCTGCATTACTATGCTTTTTCAAAGCTACGCTTGTTTTTGCCATTTGCATTAAACTTAATATCCCTTCTTGCATACGGGCACCACCCGAAGCAGTAAAGATAATAAATGGAACTTGTAAGTCGTATGCCTTTTCAACCGCACGGGCAATTTTTTCTCCTACAACAGAGCCCATGCTCCCCATTCGAAAACGAGAATCCATTACTGCAACAACAACAAGCATGTCATCAATTGTTCCTTCACCAGTTACAACCGCTTCGTTCAATTCAGTCTTCTTACGATCGCTCTCTAGTTTCTCTTCATAATCTGGAAACTCGAGTGGATTTAATGAAACCATTTCTTTGTCATACTCACGGAATGACCCTTCGTCCAATATACTATCAAGACGTTCCCACGCATTCATAGGATGATGATATCCACAATTCACACATACTTTTAAATTTTTTAGAAGCTCTTTCGTATACATGATTTTTTTACATTTCGGACATTTTGTCATAACGCCATCTGGTACATCTTTTCGTACTTGTTCTGAAGGTATTGCAGCGTACTTTTTCTTTTTCACGAATAAATCTCTTAGCACAATTTGACCCCCTTCGTTGAGAGCTAAGGTTAGTGTAAGAAGAAAATTGGGCTAACACCAAAGTTTGATGTTAGCCTTATCTTCTCAATCTGTCTAATAACCTCACTCTTTACGTTTAACTTTAACCGCTACGCGATAGAATGTTTGTCATAACGTGTCATGGTCATTTCGACAAATTTTATACATTACGAGTGAAACTGTATATTCTCTACTAATTCATCGTAAATTTTTAGTGCATCATTTTCTTGTTTTTCTTCCAAAATAGCGTAAAGCTTTCTATACATATCGATAGAATCTCCTGAAACTTTACAAGAAAGCGTTGATACGTAATCATTTACGATCATCCAAATGCGATATAGTAAATAATTATCGACTTGTTCAATAAGTGTTTTAAAGAACGTTTGGTGAAGCATTGGAACTGAGTTTTCATTTCCTTCAAGCACTTGATGTAATTTACTTAGCACTTTAGAAAACATTTCTTTCGGTAAATTACATACAATTCGAATCATATCTTTCTCAAGCAATCGTTTTGTTTGTAATAAATCACGAATTGTTTTCTCATCTTGCAGCAAGAACGGAGCAATCAATTGTACAAGACCGTTATCGTAAAAGTTTCGAATAAACGTCCCTTCACCACGTCTCGTTTCAATTAATCCTACAAGTTCTAAAGCACGCAACGCTTCTCTTACAGAGGAACGTCCTACGTTTAAACGTGAACTTAACTCACGCTCAGACGGCAAACGATCCCCTGCTACCAATCCATCCTCTTCCATAATGGAACGGATTTTTTTTACAATTTCGAGATATACTTTTGTATTTGATGATGTCAATGGAAATTCCTCGCTTATTCTTTACCAATCAGCGCTAATTGTTTTGTTTTCTCAGCAACTTCATTTGGATCTACTTGACGGCGAGCTACTCCTGTCTCCATTGCAGCTTTTGCAACGTAAGCTGCTACTTGAGGCGCTACACGCGCGTCAAATGGTGCTGGAATGATATAGTCTGCATTTAACTCATCTTCTGCTACAAGCTCAGCAATAGCTTGTACAGCTGCCATCTTCATTTCTTCGTTAATTTGTGTCGCATGTACGTCAAGTGCACCGCGGAAAATACCAGGGAACGCTAGTACATTATTTACTTGGTTTGCGAAGTCAGAACGACCCGTTCCAACAACAGCTGCGCCCGCTGCTTTTGCCAATTCTGGCATAATTTCTGGAACTGGATTCGCCATTGCAAAAATAATTGCATCGTCATTCATTGTACGAACCATCTCTTCTGTTAATGCACCTTCTGCAGATACACCAATGAATACGTCCGCACCTTGTACAACATCAGCTAAAGAACCTTCGATACGATTCTTATTTGTATATTTTGCCACTTCATCCTTCACCGGATTCATACCTGTAGGACGACCATCATAGATTGCCCCTTTACGGTCACACATAATAATGTCGCGTACGCCATAGCGATATAAAAGTTTAATAATTGCAATACCTGCTGCACCTGCGCCATTTGCGACAACTTTAATGTCAGACATTTTCTTTCCAACTAGTTTTAGCGCGTTCACAAGACCCGCTACTGTTACGATAGCTGTTCCGTGTTGATCATCATGGAAGATAGGAATATTTGTTTCTTTTTTCAAACGTTCTTCAATAATGAAGCAGTTTGGTGCTGCGATATCCTCTAAGTTAACGCCGCCAAAAGTTGGCTCCATTAATTTTACAGTTTCAACAATTTTATCTACATCGTTTGTATTTAAGGCAATTGGGAATGCATCTACACCAGCAAAGCTCTTGAATAATACAGCTTTACCTTCCATTACTGGAAGAGATGCTTCAGGTCCGATGTTACCAAGACCAAGTACAGCCGTTCCATCTGTCACAACTGCTACCATATTTCCCTTCATTGTATATTCATATACCTTACTTTTATCGTCATAAATTTCTTTACAAGGTTCTGCAACCCCTGGAGAATATGCAAGACTTAAATCTTTTGCATTTTCTACTTTTACTTTTGATACAGTTTCTAATTTTCCTTGATGCACTTTATGCATGTGAAGTGCTTCTTCACGAAGTGTTGACAAACTATCCACTCTCCTCAAATTATTCTTGCTGATATCAATTTCTCCAAGTGGTCTGACCACGAACACTACTACTATAATAATCGAAGTGTAGGGAAATTGTCCATTATATTTTCACAACCACATTTTCTTCCCCGACAATTTCACGAAGTGCTCCTAAACATTCTTCACTTGGGTGAATCGATAAACTTCGTGATAATTGTACCATTTTATGTTCCTTTTCATAATAAATTAGTACTTTCGCAAAACCCGAATAGTCAAACAATATTTTAGTAACCTGATTTAAAAGCTTTTTCTCATATTGAGACGGCAATTTCACGTAAACAGACGCATCTTTCTTTTCTTCATACACATCCATTTCTTCTAACGGATATAGTCCATTTACAATCCATTGCAACTTATGATTTCTAAGCTCAATCATGCCGTCAACTAAAACAATTGCTCCTTCTTGTAACTTATCTGAGAAATGTATATACGTTTCGGGGAAAAGAACTGCTTCCATTTCATCATTTTGATCACAAAATGTAATAAACGCCATCTTTTGCAACTTTTTCGTACGAATCACTCTCACACTTGTTATATACACGATAGCTCTTTGTACTTTTTTCTTATGTCGCATCGCCTGAGCGAGAGATGGAATTTCTAATTCTTTCGCTAACTTCACATACTGCGCTGTCGGATAGCTTGATAAATAAAAACCTAGTACTTCCTTCTCTTTATTTAACTGTTCAATAAAGGAGAGCTCTTCTCCTTGTACGTATTTTGATTTTGGAACAGCATCTCCTAAATCACGTGCAAGATTGGCATACTCTAACGCTCCTTTAAGACTTTTCCATAAATTCGTTCTCGAAACACCGAAATCGTCAAAACATCCAGACCAGACGAACGCCTCTAAATTTCGCTCTGTTACAAACTTCGATGGCATGCGCAGACAAAATTCAAATAAATCTTCAAACATTTTTTTCTCTCGTTCTTCGATTAATGCTGTCACTGTAGCCATTCCGATGTTTCGAATAGAAAGTAAGCTGTAACGTATCGCATTTCCTTCTATTTGGAAATTGTAACCACTTCTCTGAAGAGACGGCGGCAAAACATGAAAACCTTTTCGCTTCGTTTCTCGTATATACTGCACAATCTTATCTTCATTTCCAATTGCACTCGATAATAGTGCCGTCATAAATTCCAGCGTATAATTCGCTTTTAAGTAAGCAAGCTGATATCCAATCATACTGTAGGCTACAGCGTGACTTCGGTTAAAGCCGTAATTTGCAAATCTTACAATTAAATCGTAAATTTTCTCTGCAGATGTCTCGTCATAACCATTTTGTAAACACCCTTGCACAAAATGCTTACGTTCCTGATCTAAAATATCACGATTTTTTTTACTCACTGCACGGCGTAATAAATCTGCTTCCCCGAGCGAGAAGCCCGCCAACTTCGACGCGATTTGCATAATTTGTTCTTGATATACAATTACACCGTATGTTCTTTCTAAAATCGGCTTTAAGTCCGGATGTAAATATTCAATTTGTCTTTTTCCGTGTTTTGATTCAATAAAGGTTGGAATTTGTTCCATCGGTCCTGGTCTATATAACGAGTTAACAGCAACAATATCTTCAAATTCATTCGGCTTTAACCCGCGAAGTACATTTCGCATACCACCTGATTCAAGCTGGAATACACCTGTTGTATCCCCTCTACCTAACAATTGGAATGTCTTTTCATCTTGAAGTGGTAAATTTCTTATATCGATTTCTTTTCCTGTTTTTTGCACGATAAACTTTATAATATTTTCAAGTAACGTTAAATTACGTAATCCTAAAAAGTCCATCTTGAGCAACCCAAGTTCTTCTAATGCATCAGCTGGGTATTGCGTAACATACACATCGTTATGCCCTTCTTGAATTGCAACACTTCCGGTTAATGGCTCTTGGCTCATAATAACGCCAGCTGCATGAATAGACGTATGACGTGGTAAGCCCTCTACACGTTTTGCAATTTCAAACACACGCTCATGCAAAAGATTCCCTTGTATAAACTCACGGAGTGATTGCGATTCCTCATATGCATCTTTTAACGTTATACCAAGCTTTGATGGAATAAGTTTTGAGAATATATCAATATCTCGCGGCGGAAGCCCCATTACACGCGCAATATCTCTAATTGCCGCTTTCGCTGCCAACGTCCCAAACGTTACAATTTGTGCAACACGAAGCTGACCATATTTATCTTTCACATATCGAATCATCTCATCACGTCTTATATCTGGAAAATCGATATCAATATCTGGAAGTGTCACACGTTCGGGATTTAAAAACCTTTCAAATAATAGATCGTATTCAATTGGATCAATATCTGTAATTTCTAATACATAAGAAACGAGTGATCCAGCCGCCGATCCACGTCCTGGTCCTGTTAAAATATGATTTTCATGCGCATACTTCATAAAATCCCATACGATGAGGAAATAATCACTAAACCCCATACTAGAAATCACGTTTAATTCATGATTCAAACGGTTTATATGTACTTCTTTCGGCGTACCATAACGTTTCTGTAACCCTTCTTCACAAACGCGGCGCAAATACGTGTCATTCGTCTCGTTCGCTGGAACAGGAAATTTCGGTAATTGATTTACATGAAACGGTATTTCTACTCTGCAACGTTCTGCAATTTCTACTGTGTTATAAATCGCTTCTTCTACGTGAGAAAACAGTGCTTCCATTTCATCTGATGATTTTAAATAATATTGATCTGTTTTCAGCCTCGGCCTATCTGGATCCGTCATTTTCGTTCCACTTTCAACAGATAATAAGCATTCATGAACAAGTGCGTCACTTTGATTGATGTAGCGTACATCGTTTGTTGCAACGACTGGAATATTTATCCTACTCGTAAATTCAGGTAATTTCTCTTGCAGAAGCAGTTCATCTTGAATCGCATGATGCTGTAAACTCATATAAAAATTACCGAACATACTTCGATACATGCGAGCTACTTCTTCAGCTTGACTCTCTTTGTCTTCTAATAATAATTGTTCAATTTCCCCATCTTTACCTGGTGAAATTGCAATTAATCCTTTCGCATAATGTGCAAGCCATTTCTTAGGAATACCTTCTTTTGACTTCGTCATAATGCTACTAGAAATCTTTAATAAATTTTGATAACCTATTTCATTTTCAGCAAGTAAGACAAGCGGATAAGACTTTTCTTCTTCTTCACTAAAAATAGAAGCTGTTACGCCGATAATAGGATGTATACCATGTTTCTTACATGCTTTATAAAACGGAATAACGCCATACATAACATTTTCATCCGTAATAGCAAGTGATGAATAACCGAGCTCTTTCGCCCTAACTACAAGTTCATCAATTTTACAAGCACTTTTTAATAAACTAAAAACGGTTTGACATTGTAAATGCACAAACTTCACTGTTGTACCCTCTCTTTACCTATTTGACTACTTTTATTATAGGTGAAGAGGAAAGCGGAAATCAAAACATACTTCTTATACTTTGTCCATATATATGAAGAAGAAAGGGGAATGACGATGGATGTAAGAGAACATACTTTTTTCTCTCTGCTTATTATTAGTTATTTTATTGCCTTTGGGGTTATACTTGGTGGTTCATTAATTGGTGGATTTGGTGCATTTCTTATCGGAAAACCAACTCTAACTTACATTAATCAATTCGCCCAAAATTTAAGAATTTGGGCACTCGTTGCAGCGATTGGCGGAACATTTGATACTTTTTATAGCTTTGAAAGAAGTTTCTTTGGCGGGGATATGAAAGATATCGTAAAACAAATTCTCCTTATTTTTTTCGCAACGGGTGGTATGCAAACTGGTCTTATTATTATTAAATGGCTAACGCAGGAGCATGTATGAGAGTACCAAGTGCCAATACAGCAAAAAAATGGTATTTAGTTTTAGCTGGTGCTGCTGTTGGAGGCGTGTTGAGCTGGTTTATTTTTTTGTACATATACGGTGTTTTTCAAGAAGAACAAGCTAGTAAAATAGCAGAACAAAGAGAAATTATAGAAAAACAAGAAGCAAAGCTCCACGTCCTTCTCGAAGATCAAGAAAAATTGAATACTGAAAATAAACGGCTCTTAACCATTCAAGAGATTAAAATAAAACTTATAAATCGAGAAAAATACGATTTAGACAATCTTACACTCGAAAATATGACTACATCTATCCATAATGACCTCCAGCATCTTTTAACGAAAAACATACAAAGTATCGCAAAAAATAAAGACCTACTCAAAAAGGTAATCGAAAACAAGACGTACAAACATTACGATCGGCTATACCGGTTTAAAGTCGATACAATATCTTTTGATACCGTGCTTGAAATTAGCATTACGATAGAGAAAGAAAAATAAAGAAGGAGGGCTTTAGCACCACTCCTTCTTTTCGTTCTAACATATAATTTCTTATTTACAAATCTCACGTAAATCAGCAAATAGACGATCCGCTTCTTCCCAAGAAGATGCTTTTGCACCAGAAGCCATCGGATGTCCTCCGCCGTTATATTGCATTGCTAATTTATTTATAACTGGTCCTTTTGAACGAAGGCGAACACGAATCACATCGTCTTCCTCTAAAAATAGAACCCATGCCTTTAATCCATCAATATTACCAAGTGCTCCAACAACGCCAGATGCCTCAGAAGGAAGTACATCAAATTCTTCTAATACTTCTTTCGTTAATTTAATGTAAGCTGCTCCTTCTTCTACCATCGTAAAGTTTTGTAAAATATAACCGTTTAAACGAGCGATTTTTTCTTTTGTCTTATACATTTCATTGTATAAATCTGTGAATTTCACACCCATGTCAACAAGCTCACTTACGTAACGAAGTGTTTTTGCTGTTGTATTCGGGAATAAGAAACGACCTGTATCTCCAACAATACCTGCTAAAATAAGACGAGCTGCTTCTTTTGTTATCTGTAATCCTTTATCTTTTCCATACGTGTAAAACTCATAAATCATTTCACTTGTAGAACTTGCTGTCGTATCTACCCACGTAATATCTCCGTATGGATCTTCATTTGGATGATGATCAATTTTAATTAACATCTTCCCTTTTGCATAGCGTTGATCGTCAACACGTTCTTGGTTCGCAGTATCACATACGATAACAAGTGCATTTTCATATACACTATCTTCAATATCATCCATTACTCGTAAATATGCAAGTGACGGTTCATTGTACCCAACCGTATAAATATTTTTCTCTGGAAACGATTCTTGTAGAATTGTACTAAGACCGCCCTGCGAACCTAACGCATCTGGATCCGGACGCACATGACGATGAATAATAATTGTATCAAACTCTTTAATTGCTCCTAAAATTTGCTCATGCATATGTATAATCTCCTTTTTATTCAACTTCTTCACTTCAACGTGCAGTAAAAGCCCAATGAATGTGGGCTAATCATTAGCGCGGAAACATCCCCACACTAATGAAAGTCTCACTTTATCCTCCATTATAACGGAAAGTATTTCATACATGCGAACAATTGCTTTATAATAAAAATTAGAAAGTTTAGATATTTCTTTTTTCTCCACTATTATTTTTCACAAAACGATGGGAGTGTGTATTATGCCAGTATTAGTCTTCTGTATTATCGTCTCATTTATGTTGTACCTCTTCTACAAAACAAAATACTTTCGTACAAACCGCCCAATGGAGAAAGGTTGGCTCTCAGGAAAATCCGCAATGGCACTCGGTTCATTCGTCTTATTCTTCGGGATAAATCAATTCTTTTTAGAACTTTCAACCGCTCGTATTATCGTTGGTGTCTTATTTGTTCTATTTGGTAGTGCAAGTGTATTTAATGGATTTCGCCAATATAAACATTTCTTACCATTAGCAGTTAAAGAAGCAGAAGGCTATGAAGCAACGTAAAAAAGCATCAACATTGTGATGCTTTTTTACGTCCTCTAACTTTCAAAATCATATATGCGACAAACGCAGATGGTATATTAAATGGGTTGCCTTGCACATGAAGATGTAATTGTTCTTCCCCAAAAGACATTTTTTCGTATAGTTCTCGCTGAGATAATCCTGTTTTTTTCTTTTTTTCATGTAAACCTTGTAAGTATAAATATTGAATCGGTATCATCACAAGGAAGTAAAATAGTGCGATACTACCAAAAAAGAGTACTGTTGATGACATAATGCATACCACCTTTCAGGAATCCATTTTCTTACAATATAATCATAACACAATATACAACTGAGTTGAATTACTATTCTGTCTTTTCTTTATATAACTGTTTCTCCACCTAACTCTTTTTCAGCATACTGAATATATCGCCGAATAAAAGCGCCAGGATCTTTTCTAATAGGTTCAATATCGAGCCTTAACGGTATCTTTCCAGCCATATAAAAGATTCTTGAAGCGGTCCCAAGTCGAATGGATGGTTCTGAAATATTTTCCCCATATCCCATCATGAAATTCCCCCACATGTCTTCTAGTTGCCCCGAAGCAATTAAATGTAATCTTGGAACACCAATATCAAACTCTTTATGCCCAAATCCACATTCATCAAAATCGAGTAAATACCAATCCTCTTTGCCTACAAGAATATTTCCAAAATGCATATCTCCGTGAACAAATTGTTTATCTCCTAGTTGAGTTGAATTTGAGAGCTCTTGTATTTTTTCTGCAATTCTCATGCACGTATGCTTATCCTCATGCGATAGAAATGAAGCATGTAGTAATCGTTGTAAAGGCTCATGGATTATCTTTTGCTCACCATATATCGGTCTTTCATACCCTCTCCAAGTTTGTGGTACCCTTTTGAACACTTCATTTGCTTTATCGTGAAACATGCGCATTAATGATCCAAGTTTTTCATAGTCCCTATTCTTCGGTTCTAACACTTCACTTCCGTTTATAAACCTAAAAACAACAAAATACAAAATACTCCCATCATCTTTCGTAACATACGTGATCCAGTTACCACTTTTATCTTCAACTACTTCTGGTACTAACATTTGTTTTTGCATCGCTATTAACCAATGTATTTCAGCCTCTATTTGCTCGGCTGTATAACGTCCTTCTCTATACTGCCTAACTACAAATTTACTTTTGTCTGATTCGAATATATATGTTTGATTTTCTCCCCCATGCAACAATGAAACGTGCGTAAGACTATTTAAATTATACTGCTTACACAACTGCTTTTTAGTGTGAAAATCCATTCTTCTCCCCCTAGTTCGTATAATGAAGCATAGTAATAATTAGTAGCTTAAACTTCCTTATCGACTAATCACCAATTTTCTATCCGTACCAATACATATCCTGCTATTTTTTCATTTCTCTACCTGAACTCTTGCGTAACTTAAATAATAATTTCAAAACCAAATAAAACAAAATAAAATTAACAAAAAAACCTAATGGATAAAACGAAATTTCCCATCCACCATAATAAATGAAATTTTCTGCTGGTATACCAAAGTAAAGAAAATCGCTATTATTTTCTCCAGTTGTAGGGATAGCGGAACAGATAATAGCGAAAATTAAACTTATTACATACAATTTCTTTTTATTTGCATCCATTCTTCGATGTGTTAACACATGAAAAGTTATTGCAAATACTACCCCTAAAAAGAGAATTATTACTCCCATTCGACACCTCCACAATTATTATTCAAGTATCTTCAAGTGATTGCATGCCCTTATCTTATAAATATGAAACAGAACGTGATAGATTCAGTTGCTAACTAAATTAAAAACTCCCTACTATAGCGTTCTTTAAAAAAATGGAACAAACCAAAGCGGCTTGCTCCATCTTTTTATTTATCGATCAATTGCACCATAAGCAATGCTTTCCCGACAACATTACCTTCATGATGTACTTCTACATCAACCTTACCAAATTTACGTCCAATTTCTAATACTTTCGGATGAACGGATACAACATTGTCAATTTGAACTGGTTTTACGAAATAAATTGTTAAGTTCTCAACAATTAAATCGCTCTTCTTTTGCGCACGAATAACGCGATTCGTTGCTTCTGTCACAATCGTTGCGAATACACCGTAAGATAGCGTTCCGATTGAATTCGTCATTTGCGGTGTCACTGAAAATTGATATAGATGCTCATTTTTCGCTTCTTTCGGCGTCATAAATTGATTCGTTACAATATCATCGATTGTTTCACCGACTTGCGGTTGACGCTGAATCATTTGCAACGCCTGAAGTACATCTTGACGGCTAATAATACCTTGCAACTTATTTCCTTCATCAACAACTGGAAGTAACTCAATACCTTCCCACACCATCATACGTGCCGCAGCTGCGACAGACATTTTTCCATTTACCGTAATCGGATGCTTTGTCATCACTTTATCAATTGGTGTTTCTTTCGCTACACCGATCATATCTTTTGAAGTTACAATACCTAACACCTTTTTATTTTCATCAACAATCGGATATCTTCCGTGCATCGTCTCTTCGTTATACGCATGCCATTGCTGCACTGTATCATCTGGCTTTAAATATAACGTTTCTTCAATTGGCGTTAAAATATCTTCAACGAGTACAATTTCTTTCTTAATAAGCTGATCGTAAATCGCACGGTTAATTAACGTTGCAACTGTAAATGTATCGTAACTACTTGAAATAATCGGCAGTTTTAATTCATCTGCTAATTTCTTCACATGATCTTCCGTATCAAATCCGCCCGTAATTAACACCGCAGCTCCGGTTTCTAACGCTAATTGATGTGCGTTTGTACGATTACCGACAATAAGTAAGTTTCCAGCTTCTGTATAGCGCATCATCGCTTCTAATTTCATTGCTCCGATTACGAATTTATTTAACGTTTTATGTAGTCCTTCTCTGCCTCCAAGTACTTGACCATCGACAATGTTAACGACTTCTGCATATGTCAGCTTTTCAATATTTTCTTTCTTCTTTTGTTCAATTCGAATTGTTCCGACACGTTCAATCGTACTAACATACCCTTTATTTTCTGCATCTTTAATTGCACGATAAGCTGTACCTTCACTTACACTCAAATCTTTTGCAATTTGCCTTACAGAAATTTTATGCCCTACTGGCAGGCTATTAATATGTTCTAAAATTTGGTTATGCTTGGTAGCCAAATGGTTTCACCATACTTTCTTTTCCCTAAATTCTTCATGTGTTGTATTTTTAGTATACTATATTTTCAAAACTGTTACACTCTCTCTTTGTATATCTGTACTATTTTTTTTATAACAAAATACGCCTTACATTACACCACTTCTTCTATTACAACAATGTAATGGTATTGTCATCTCGTTCGATAGTTTGTCCAGCCGCTTCCATATACAATGAAGACAAGAAATGAAACAAAGGAGCGGATACATGATGAAAAAATTATTAGAAGTTGTAGGTGCTGTATTTTTAGCTTTCGTAGACGGGAAAAAAGTTGCAATGGAATTGAATGAAACACCTGAACAGCCACTCCCAAAAAGAAAAGAATCATCAAAACAAGTACAACCATTAAAAACTATCCTACACACGTAAAAAACCCTTCACTTGTCGTTTCAAATGAAGGGTTTCTTTTTTATAGTGTAATACTTTCTCCAGCTTCTAATACTTTCCCTGTACAATTTTGTAGCTTTTCGACAAATTGATATGGATCTTGTTCAATTACTGGGAACGTATTGTAATGCATCGGTACAACAGTTTTCGCCTGAACCCATTTTGCTGCTAAAACAGCATCTTTTGGTCCCATTGTGAAATTATCACCAATTGGTAAAAATGCTACATCAATGTTATTTAATTCCCCAATTAATTTCATATCAGAGAATAGAGCAGTATCCCCTGCATGGTACAAAGTCTTCTCTTCTGCTGTAAATAAAATACCCGCTGGCATACCTGTATATGTAATCGTCTTATTTTCTTCATCAATATAACTAGAGCCGTGGAATGCTTGTGTAAACTTCACTTTTCCGAAGTCAAATTCATGTGAACCACCAATATGCATCGGATGTGTATTTACACCTTGCCAACTTAAAAATGTCGCTAGTTCAAATGGTGCCACTACAACCGCATTATTTTTCTTCGCAAGTTCTACTGTATCTCCAACATGATCACCATGACCGTGTGATAAAAGAATCGCATCTACTTTTACATCTTCAGCCTTTAAATCTGTTTTTGGATTTCCTGTTAAAAACGGATCAATTAAAATTACTTTTCCATTCGTTTCAATCTTTACAACTGAATGCCCGTGATAAGATACTTTCATTATTACATTCCTCCCCTTATTACATTCTCACTTTTTATTCTACATGATTTTTCAATTCCCTGTCTTTTCTAACATCTATTTACTTGTCATAACACTTTCTTCCGAGTTAAAGTTATATTTGTAATTAAATATCTCGGGGGTGCCAATCGATGAATGCTAGATTAGAAAATTTAATGCAATGGCTAAAAGAAAAAAACGTTGAAGCTGCGTTCTTAACTTCTACACCGAACGTCTTCTACATGACAAACTTCCACTGTGAACCACACGAAAGACTTCTTGGTATGTTTGTATTCCAAGAGAAAGAACCTATTTTAATTTGCCCTAAAATGGAAGAAGGCCAAGCACGTAACGCTGGCTGGGCACATGAAATTATCGGATTTACTGATACTGACAGACCATGGGATATGATTGCAAAAGCAATTAAAGACCGCGGTATCAATGCAAATGCAGTTGCAATTGAAAAAGAACATTTAAACGTAGAGCGCTACGAAGAATTAACAAAATTATTCCCAAATGCAGCTTTCACGTCAGCTGAGGAAAAAGTTCGTGAACTTCGTTTAATTAAAGACGAAAAAGAACTTTCTATTTTACGCGAAGCAGCTAAAATGGCAGACTATGCTGTTGAAGTTGGTGTAAATGCAATTAAAGAAGATCGTAGCGAACTAGAAGTATTAGCAATTATTGAACACGAATTAAAAACAAAAGGCATACATAAAATGTCATTTGACACGATGGTATTAGCAGGTGCAAACTCTGCTCTTCCACACGGTATTCCAGGTGCAAACAAAATGAAACGCGGCGATTTCGTACTATTTGATTTAGGCGTAATCATTGACGGTTATTGCTCTGACATTACACGTACAGTGGCATTTGGCGACATTTCTGAAGAGCAAACTCGCATTTACAACACTGTACTTGCTGGACAACTACAAGCAGTTGAAGCATGTAAACCAGGTGTTACACTTGGCGCAATCGACAACGCTGCTCGTTCTGTTATCGCAGATGCAGGTTACGGCGACTTCTTCCCGCACCGTCTTGGTCACGGACTTGGAATTAGCGTACATGAATATCCAGATGTAAAAGCTGGTAACGAGTCTCCATTAAAAGAAGGTATGGTCTTCACAATCGAGCCAGGTATTTACGTACCAAACGTAGGTGGTGTTCGTATTGAAGATGATATTTATATCACAAAAGACGGATCAGAAATTTTAACGAAATTCCCGAAAGAATTACAATTTGTAAAATAATAAAAAAGGCAGCGTGAGTGCTGCCTTTTTTATTTCTCTACTACTTCAAACTTCTCTACAATCATTTTTGCTGGATAGCTTTCAAGTGTTTGAGAAGACCATACTTTTATTTTATCCCCTGTTTTTAATTGATTATATGCGCTTTTATCCTTAAAACTTAAAACCGTATGTGATGGATGTTCTTTATTTATTTGTTGTTCTATATAATTTTGCAGCTCTACTTTCGTTTCAAACGTTTTACCACCGATAAAAAACACCGTACCATCTCTTAGTATGACATACCCTTCTTCAGGTACTTTTTTTACTGCTACTTGCTCTACTCGTTTTGTAGTACACGCTGATAATATGGTTAGAAATACAATTATAAACATTAATTTTTTCATATACCTATTCATTTTTAACTCCTTACTCAAGGCTATTTCAAATTTAACACCATCTTCTCCTCATACTTATCATCCCATTTAATCACAACCTCTATCGGTTCATCTTTAGATAAAGGCGCACAACTTATACAAGATGATTTCATTTCAATCTTTGCTCCTTTATGAACTTCTGACGTTTGTGTCATTGTACGAAAGGTTTCATTTACAAATATGAAGAAGACGAGCGCCTCGTTTATCCGATTGTCGCAATGCTACAAAATGGTCTAAAGGAAGAAGCTCTCATATTAGCCCTTCATAATTTAGTAGCTCAATTACCCGTCCAAAAACAAACATTACATATTAAATCGTATGAGTACTTATACGGAAATATAAAATCTTTCTTACGCAGCTTATTTTTCAGACTACGCACACTGTCTATATGTAAAGAAACCGAATGCGAAATTGAAAAATTGCTACAAGAGCTTCCAAAATATTATTAAAAAAAGAAGGCCACTTAAAAAGTGCCTTCTTCTATTTCACTAATATTTAATTGAAATTTCACGATCCAAACTGAGAAAAGGTGGACAAGAAGCGCAAACGCCATACATGCTCCGCTTAAAAAAGTTAGTATAGGATGCGAATACACGTGCCCTAATCCATAGGATATCGCCACGAAAAACATAGTTATGTAAATATAAATTGCTCCATGTATTTGCCTCATACAAACCTCCTTTTCCCATAGTATAACATAAATTTTCTGATTATTCACATTAATAGACTGTAATTAATATTTCTCAACTGTTACACCTCTAACAGCAGCCTTAATATATGGTGCTCCTTGTAAACTTTGTAAATCCTCTGTTTTTCCTGTTACAACTACAACGTATATGGGTAGATTTTTTGGTTTAAAGTTTTCACCTTGTTATAGTTTCCCCTAAATTTTTTTAATATCCCTCGTTTTTTTCACTTAAAGATATCTAAATACAGCTTTTCTTCAAAGTTTTTTTCAAGATAAAAAAGCACACCTACCTTGATGTGCTTCTCCCAAAAATACTATTCTATTATTTCATCGCGTCCTTCACAACATCTTGAATCATAACGACTTCTGTTTTCATTTCAACAGACGGTACTTCCTCATCAATACATTCATACCAAAATTCCAAGTGCTTTTTATCAATTTCATGATGAGAATTTTCGACAAGAGCCCCGCCTTCTCCTTGCACAGAATACCAATATAAGTACTCTTCTCCATCTCTTATTTCCCGGAAAATTGTCTCAACGTACATCTTTTCGTCGTTTAATGTCAAAAGTACTTCTTTCATATTGTCATTCAGAAGCTGCAACCATTCATCTACACGATGACTTTTACCAGGCTTCACTTTAAATCTCGTTAATTCCACATTCATTTTTATTCCCCCGTTTTCTTCCGTACAAATAATCTATATTCTATTGGATTATGAAAACTTAATTTGCTAGCTAATTTTCGCGAAGAAATATTGTCTACATAACAATCCCAACACGGTGTAATATCATTTTGCATGCAATGCTCAATGAACCGCGTCGCAACAGCTTGAGCTAACCCTTTCCCTTGATATGCTTTATGCGTCACAATATCAATTTCAGCAAATCCGTTTCCACTAAATATTGAAACACATTCCGCTACAATTATTCCCTCTAGTTCTATACAAAATCCAAAACCATCGTTTAAAAATGTTTCTTTTGATCCCCAATATTCTTTGTAGTACTCCTCTGTAAATTCACTGCTTCGTTCTATATATCTTCTATCAATACGCTTCACTTCATATGTATTTTTGTTACAATCCCGTTTTCTCTCTTCAAAGATTACGCTTTGAAACTTCATTCGCGGGATGTTTCGAAGTACATGACTAAAACGTTCTTCTATCATCATTTCCCACTTGTCACTCGAAGAGAACAATGTAAATCTCTTCTCTGTTTTTTCGATAGCCTTTTTTATAAACGAAAATAAATCTTCGTTGTAATTTTGATCATCAGTATGACCAAATAAATAATAAATGCCATTCGCTGTACGAATTAGTCCTGCTGTTAACTTCTCGTTTACAAAAACATCACCATCTATCACTTGATCACATACCGCATAAGCAAACGTCGTCGTTTTTGTATGGCTTTCTAAAATCGGAAGGATTTTTCTATACTCAGCTACAGATAATTTTTTCATAATTGCTCCACTTTAATCGTATCCGCCTCTATATGTTCAAAACAAAGATTTACCGTTCTCTTTAATGCTCTCGTTCTATGAATCGTGCATGCTGGAATTAAGATAGAATCATTCGGATTTAAAACCGCTGTTTCTCCATCTTCAAAATCGATAAGTAATTCTCCCTCTAGTACAATAAATAATTCATCCGAATTAGAATGATAGTGCCAATCGTATTCACCAGTAAATACAGCGATTCGTAAGCAATGACTATTTACATTTGAAACGACGAAGTTTTTATGTTGATCTTGAATGTCTTTTGTTAATTCTATTAAGTTCACAGATTCCATCTTTCGTCTCACCCTTTCATTAGTCGTTCTTCTGAAAAACTAACTTAGTCTCCACCACCTCCGCAATCTCCTCCACCATCACTTGAGCTGCTACAATCGTTGCTACTATAGTCACCAAATCCGCTTGATGAACTTGAAGCGGATGAAGATTTTTTATTCCTTTTTCTTTTCTTATCTTTCTTACTTTCATGACTAGGCCATACTGTATCAAATAGTACAGAGAATAAGACTAATTGTATTGCAACAAGGAGAAATTCTAAAATACTCTCAATAATATTAGGAGTTATCTCCAAACTGTAAAACACTCCAAATGAATACATACACAAAATTACATACAGAGCCATACAAATATACCGAAATGTTTTTTCTATCATAAGAACTACTTTTTTTGAAAGAGGTATATTCTGTTCCTGTTTTTTCTTTATGTACTTTTGTCTTTTAGCTTGCTTTTGCTTCCTCTTTTTACTCCCCATCCAATCCCCTCTTTTTATTATATAATTCTAAATTATCACAATAAAAATCGATTTACACCAATAAATAACAATTATTCACATGTTATTTCCCCATATAAAAAAGACCCTCCTTATGAAAAGGAAGGTCTCAAATGTATTTCTATTATGATAAAGCAGGAGCTTTTTCAAGTAGCTCTTTCGCATCAGCATATTGTAAGCCATGAGCTTCTGCAACTGCTTCGAATGTTACATATCCATCTAATGTATTAATACCTTTTAGTAATGCAGTGTTACCTAAGCAAGCATCTTTGTAGCCTTTGTTCGCAATTTGTACTGCATATGGTACTGTTACGTTTGTTAATGCAAGAGTTGATGTACGTGGAACCGCACCTGGCATATTAGCAACTGCATAATGAACAACGCCATGTTTTTCGTAAGTTGGGTTGTCATGAGTTGTAATACGGTCAGTTGTTTCGAAAATACCACCTTGGTCAATCGCGATATCTACAACGACAGAACCTGGCTCCATTGATTGAATCATTTCTTCTGTTACAAGTTTTGGCGCTTTTGCACCTGGAATTAATACTGCACCAATAACAAGATCAGATTCTTTTACGGCTTCTGCGATGTTGTATGGATTAGACATTAACGTTTTTACTTGGTTACCAAAAATGTCATCTAGTTGACGAAGACGTTCTGCACTTAAGTCGATGATTGTTACATCTGCACCTAAGCCTACTGCGATCTTCGCTGCGTTTGTACCAGCTTGACCACCGCCGATAATTGTTACTTTGCCGCGTTTTACCCCTGGAACGCCTGCAAGTAAAATACCTTTACCACCTTTGTTTTTCTCAAGGAATTGTGCACCGATTTGTGCAGACATACGACCTGCTACTTCACTCATAGGTGCAAGTAATGGTAGTGAACGATTGTCTAATTGTACTGTTTCGTATGCAATTGATACGACTTTGTTATCAATTAATGCTTTCGTTAATTCTGGTTCTGGAGCTAAGTGTAAGTATGTGAATAAAATTAAACCTTCACGGAAATAGCCGTATTCACTTGCTACTGGCTCTTTTACCTTCATAACCATATCTTGATTCCATGCTTCTTCAGCAGTTTCAACAAGTTTCGCACCAGCTTGTACGTATTCTTCATCTGTAAAGCCAGATCCTAAACCTGCTCCTTTTTGAACAAAAACTTCGTGACCATTTTGTACTAAATGTACTGCTCCCGCTGGCGTCATTGCCACGCGGTTTTCATTGTTTTTAATTTCTGTTGGAATACCGATACGCATGATTAGTTCCCCCTTGAGTTATGAAATGACCCCTGAATCATTTTTTAAAGCGCTTTCTACGCTCTTATATTTTAACATAATATCTCAATATTTGACAAAAAATAATGCGAGTTTTCCGATAGATTTAATCTTACATGAAAGGACAGTATTATCCGCACCTCTTTGCATACAGGATAAACTGTCCAATTATTCGAAACTTCACTTTATTTTTCTCTATCGATGTCTATGAATAACATCAACTGCACCAGTCACTTCAATAATTGTACCGGTAATCATATCGGAATCGTCCTCACATAAAAACGCAATCGTTCTTGCGATATCTTCACCTGTTCCAGATCTACCAATTGGTGTGTTACGTTCTTTCAACTGACGTGCTTCTTGAATTGTCGCTTCTTTCATATCACCAATAATATCACCAGGACATACCATGTTTGCAGTAATACCATATTCTGCTTCTTCGTAAGCCACTGTTTTCGTTAATGAAACAAGTCCTACTTTCGCTGCTGCAAAAGCTGAACGATAAATCCATCCCGGTGCACTATCTGCCCCTTGGAATCCATAATTAATAATACGGCCAAAGTTCTGTTTTCTCATAACCGGAACGACAAGTTTTAACAAATGAAATACCGCTGTTAAATTACCCTGAATCATTTCATTCCATTCATCTTCTTCATAATCGACTAACTTTTTTCGTTCAAATACATATGGACCAGCATTATTAATTAAGAAATCAATTTTGCCAAAACGGCTTATCGCTTCTTCTACTATTTTATGTAAATCTTCTTTTTTCGTGACATCCGCTTGCACGAATTGTAGACGCTCTTCCATATTTTTATATGTTTCTTTCATTTTTTTCATAGCCGTGATATCGCTATGATACGTTACTGTTACTGAATACCCTTTAGCCAATAACTTCTCTGTTACTTGCTTTCCTAAACCTTTCGTACCGGCTGTAATGAGCACGTGTCTCACAAAACGGCCCCCTTTTAAATTGCTATAGTTCATATGTAACAAGTTCTCGCACCAATTACAACTAAAATGAATTGAAACAGAGTTTTCGAAATTCTGTAACGTTTCTGGCAAGCACATTACCAAAATTTGTTTTATAATAAAGTTGTAAACAGTAATAAAAATGATTGGGAGGAATTTACTATGAATAATACATATACAAATATTTTAATCGCGGTGGATGGTTCTAAAGAAGCAGAAAAAGCCTTTAAAAAAGCAATTCAAGTCGCAAAACGCAACAATGCAACATTAACTATTGCTCATATCGTTGATGTAAAAGCATACTCAGCAGTAGAAGCTTATAGCCGTGCAATTGCTGAACGTGCAAATCTATTTGCAGAAGACTTATTAGAAGACTACAAAAAAACTGCGCTTGAAGCTGGCCTTGAAAAAATTGAAACTGTATTAGAATTTGGTAATCCTAAATCAAAAATTTCAAAAGAAATCGCTCCAAATCATAAAGTAGATTTAATTATGTGTGGTGCAACTGGTTTAAATGCTGTTGAGCGTTTCCTAATTGGTAGCGTCTCTGAACATATTATTCGCTATGCGAAATGCGATGTCCTTGTTGTTCGTGGTGATGAGGAGCAAGGTGAGCTTTAATTTATAAATAAAACACCAAGTCCAGATGGGCTTGGTGTTTTTCATTTCACATATTTTACTAGAAATACAAGACAAGCTATAACAACAACGGTAATTGCTAACACATAAGGCGGAAGAAACTTCAAAGACCACAATGCCATCATAATCGTAGCTACTGTTAAATAAGATTGCCTTGCATCTTCTGTCATTTTTTTACGAAGGCATAAAACGTACAAATAACCAATTGGCGGCGTAATAAAGCAAAGAACATATATGATTTTAGATTTCAAATACCATTTTTGTTCCCCGAGTTTCTTTATATCTTCTTCTATTCTCTTATGCTCTCGTTCTCTCGCTTCTTCTACAAGTGGATCTTCCTCTTCTCCTCGCTTTTCTTTCATATAAGGAAGAAAATGCATGAAAAAATAATATGCAAATACGAACGCTCCAAATCCAATATTTAATCTTTCTAATGGGATATTCTCACTAAAAAAAGTAGCAGCAATCGCTAAAGTAAAACAATACGTCGTCATCCAAAATGAACGTTTTCTCTTTTTTCGTTCCATTTCATTTTTATCTTGTACATGTTTTCTTTTCGAAAGCCATATTGAAATACAGCAATCTACTATAAATAGAGTAAAGATAAATATCCCAACGTGTACTGTTTCTACATCCTTAAATGAAAATACGATTGGGAATGCAACATGTACTACAACCAACGTATACAAAATTAACCCTATAAAATAAATACGTCTCATTTTCCATCCCTTTCTTATTTCCTAACATTACATTAACATACATTTTTTAGAAGTAAACGGACAAAATATATATGTTGAAAAAAGGAGGCTGCTACATGGATGATTCTGAACGCATTATTTTAGATGTGAATGGGAAAGAAATCGAAATGTTAGATACGATTCGTACTCATTTTAAAGAAAAACATGGTGTGGAACTAAGTAATGGTGCATTACTACGAGATTTGATGGATATTGAGTATATTCGAATTACGGAAGATCGGCATAAGTATGATTGATTTTAAGCTATAAAAATTACAAAAGAAGGTACACTTCCCTCTACTAAGGTTAGCGTACCTTCTTTCTAATCAATCAACTTCCCACAAACTCTCCAACTAATCCCTTCGCCTTCTCCAAAGCTTTTTCAATCTGTTCAAACCCTGTCCCACCAGCACTGTTACGACGCTTTACAGCTGCATATGGTAACAGCACTTCATACAAATCTTCTTCAAATAGCGAGCTCATTTCTTTATACGTTTCAAGTGGGACATCTACTAAATAAATCCCTTTTTGTGTACAGTGTAGCACTAGCTTCCCAACAATTTCATGAGCTTGACGGAATGGTAGTCCTTTACTTGCTAAGTAATCGGCAATTTCTGTTGCGTTAGAGAAATCTTGCGTTACAGCTTGCCCCATTTTTTCTTTGTTTACAGTCATCGTCTCTAGCATGCCTGCCATAATATGAAGGCATCCTTCTACTGTTTTTACTGTATCGAACATTCCTTCTTTATCTTCTTGCAAATCTTTATTGTAAGCGAGTGGTAATCCTTTCATTACTGTAAGTAAACTAAATAAATTACCGTATACTCTGCCTGTTTTACCACGAATAAGTTCTGCCATATCCGGGTTTTTCTTTTGCGGCATAATGCTGCTTCCCGTTGCGTATTGATCGCTCATTTCAATAAATTGAAACTCTTGGCTACTCCATAAAATAAGTTCTTCACAAAAGCGTGATAAGTGCATCATGAGCATAGATGAGTTACTTAGGAACTCCAGTATGAAATCACGATCGCTTACTGCGTCTAAACTATTTTCATAGATTCCATTCAATCCAAGAAGCTCCGCGCTATATTCTCGATCAATCGGGAATGTTGTCCCAGCTAACGCTCCTGCTCCTAATGGGGAAATGTTAATACGCTTTAACGAATCTTCATAACGGTTCACATCGCGCTCTAACATCCAAAAGTAAGCGAGAATATGATGTGCAAATGAAATCGGCTGCGCACGCTGCAAATGCGTATAACCAGGCATAATCGTTTCAATATTATTTTCTGCTTGATGAACAAGAACAGTTTGCAATTGTTTTGTAGCTTTTATAATATGTTCTACTTTTTCTTTCAAATATAAATGCATGTCAGTCGCTACTTGATCGTTACGGCTTCGGCCAGTATGAAGTTTCCCTCCTACTTCACCGATTTTTTCAATTAACATCTTTTCGATATTTAAATGAATGTCTTCCGCTTCAACTGAAAAATGCAATTTATTTTGTTTCGCTTCTTCTAATAAATATTGAAGACCTATCTTTATTTTTTCGGCTTCTTCTTTCGTAACGATGCCTTGCTTTGCTAGCATCGTTACGTGTGCAATACTTCCGTTTATATCTTGATTTACTAACTGTTGATCGAAGGAGATGGATGCTCCGAACTCTTCAACCCATGCTTCCGCTTCTTCTGTAAAACGTCCGCCCCAAAGTTTGCTCACGCTTCCACCTTCTTTTGGTTCACTTGGCTGTATACTTTTGTCGGTAACCCGAATAATGAAATGAATCCAACTGCTGCATCATGATTAAATTCATCCTGAGCAGTATATGTTGCTAATTTTTCATCGTATAAAGAGTACTCAGATTTACGTCCTTCTACAATTGCATGACCTTTAAATAATTTCACACGCACCATGCCTGTTACATTCTTTTGCGTTTCTTGTAAGAAAGCATTCAGCGCTTGTTTTAAAGGCGAGAACCATAAACCGTTATAAATAAGTTCTGTTATTTTTTGCTCAATCATCGGTTTAAAATGCGCTACTTCTTTTACGAGTGTTAAATCTTCCAGTTCCTTGTGCGCCGTAATTAAAGTCATCGCTGCTGGGCATTCATATACTTCACGCGATTTAATACCGACAAGACGATTTTCTACGTGATCGATACGTCCAACGCCATGTTTTCCAGCAAGTGCATTTAACGTTTTAATTAATTCTGAGAGTGGGTATGCAATACCATTTAAAGTCGTCGGTACGCCTGCTTCAAAGCCGATTTCTACAAACTCTGGTTTATTCGGTGTATCTTCTAATGCTAATGTCATCTCATATGCATCTTCTGGCGGTGCTGCCCATGGATTTTCTAAAATGCCACATTCATTACTGCGTCCCCATAAGTTTTGATCGATTGAAAATGGGCTGTCTAAATTAATCGGAATTGGTACATCGTTTTCTTTTGCATAGGCAATTTCTTCTTCACGTGACCATTTCCATTCACGTACAGGCGCAATCACTTCTAAGTAAGGATTTAACGCTTGAATAGAAACTTCAAAACGAACTTGATCATTCCCTTTCCCTGTACATCCGTGTGCCACTGCAGTCGCTCCTTCTTGTTCTGCAATCTCTACTAATTTCTTCGCGATAAGCGGACGTGATAACGCTGAAACGAGAGGGTATTTCCCTTCGTATAACGTGTGCGCTTGCATCGCCATCAATGCATATTCATTTGCAAATTCTTCTTGAACATCAATCATATATGATTTAATTGCACCTACTGAAAGTGCCTTTTCTTTTACAAATGCTAAGTCTTTACCTTCCCCTAAGTCTAAACAAAGCGCGATAATATCATAATTCTTCTCTTGTAACCATTTAATTGCAACGGAAGTATCAAGGCCTCCAGAATATGCTAATACAACTTTTTTCTTCTCCATTTTGCATCCCCCTAAAGAATAAATATTCATTTTCTTTTATAATAATTCACACTTTAACACCTTTTACAAAATGTATCAAGAGTCATTTTCAAATTTTTTCAAACAATTTCGTCGAACTTCTTTCTGTTTTTTTGTACAATATAAGCAGGAAAACGGGGGTGAACTTATGGAAAAGTATTTCTTATACGATGAACATCTCGGAATTGAAGTTCCGCATTTACAAGAAGACTGGGAAGATATCCCCGAAAAAATGCAACATGCGATTTTATTAAAATGGGAACAAGTTCGCGGAAAGATTCCTGATCGTATAAAAGAACTCGAACATTATATTAATGCAAAACAGCATCATTTAAATAACGAAGAAGACTTCGAAATTTCTTGCAAACTGAATTCAGAAATTGCCGATCTCGCTTCCATCATTAATGACCTTTGGCTTTGGTATCGACTCACTCAACATGTATCTGAGGGGAAAGCACACCAATAAAAAAAGCATGCCCCTCAATTACTTCGGGTCATGCTTTTTTGTCGTAACACGATTTACAATATATTTCTTGTGCTGTTTTTGCCAAACACACATCAAATGGACCAACTAATATACTTCTTTCTTTCGGCAACTTTACAAAAGCAATAAGCTCTTCTTCATATTGAATCTTTTTCTGACATGAAGCACATGTTAACTCTTTTCTTTTAAACATGTCTTTTAGCATATTCTCACTCTCCTCTTCATCTATCTATATTAATATACTCTCATAATAGTTAAAACTTGTAAAAACATGACACATTATAAAGTAAATGATTCATATACTATGTACAAAAGGAGGCCTTACACTTATGCGCGCTTTCGTTATTATCGCTTTAACTTTTTTAAGTGTGATTAGCTGGGATGCGTTTTTTAAAGATAAAAATACAACTGAATAGAAACTCTTCTTTTCTTACTTATTGGACAAACTAAAAAAAACTGTCCAATTCTCCAAAATAACTTAGGCTTTTCTACAAAAATATTTAAACATAACAATTTTTGTAGATTTCCTCCGTTTATTGTCGGTTTCCATCCGCATACATTTTTTGAAAGTATGATATAATAATATAAATCTTGAAGGAAGGGATTTTGATATCATGATCGCTCGAAGGAGCATGTGGCATCGTATTGACGAATCATACACGTAGCGTATTTTCCAGCTCAGATACTTTAGTCTAGCGAAAAAAATACGAGAGTGGGGAAATTATGATTGCCCGAAGGATAATTTGGCAAAAAAAAGACTCTTCTTACACATAGCGTTTTGTTTAGGGCTTAATTGTTACTAGCTAAACAAAACAAAGAAGAGCAGGATTGCTAAATGAAGAATCCTACTCCACGTTTTGTTTAGTCGTTTTAAGACTTAAACTAAAACGAAAGTAGGGAGAATTGATGGACGAGAGGATTATTCGTTATTTCTTCAGCGACATATAGCGTAGTTAGTTTTTTCGTAAACTAACTGAAGCTACATGTGAGCTCGTAGTTAGTTTACAACACAAAAAAGGACTACTAACTACGGAAAGAAGGAATAACGATGAGGAACATCCAAAGTCGACAAATTATTAAAGAAGTTTTTATGGTTTTAATCGGTTCATTTATTTTAGCAGCAGCGCTATATCACATTCACTTCCAAAACCACTTAACAGAAGGTGGCTTTGTAGGTATCGCACTATTCATCCAAAATTTTTATGATATTTCACCATCTATTTCAACTGTAATGATGGATATCCCAATTATTCTACTATGCGCTTCATTGTTAGGTAGAAAAATGGTTGGCTATTCATTCTTAGGTTCAATTTCATTCGGAGTATTTTATTCTCTTATGGAAAATTATTCTCCATTTACGGTCGATTTATCAAACAATTTATTTATAGCTGCAGTAGTTGGCGGTGCGTTAGCTGGTATTGGACTCGGTTTTATATTGCGATTTGGCGGTGCAACCGGTGGAGACGACATTTTAACAATTGTATTAAGTAAAAAAACGCGTTTTACAATTGGGCAAATTTTCTTCGTCTTTGACGCGATTGTTCTTGCGCTTTCATTATATTATTTAAATTGGACAGAAATTGCTTTTACTATTCTTTCAATTGCCGTACAGGCAAAAACATTGGATTTAATTTATTATCCAAAAACAGAAAAAGCAGAAGAAAAGCAGCCAGTATCTATTCCAATGTCCAAAAAGCATGCAACAAATTAAAAAAAGCGAAAGGCTTCGGCCTCTCGCTTTTTTTATGCTCTTTTTTCCTTCTCGACTATGTGGCGCACTTGATAAAATCTATTTGCAAATTCAGTAACGTTTCTTGTTAAACGATAATTCACTGTAGACCCGATTGCCATTCCAATTACCGGAATACCTTGGAATAATTTACGACGAAGGGCATAAATCGAAAATGTTTTCAAAATTTGTTTTAAAATAATTTCAGTAGAAGCTGGTTGTAACACCGCTTCATCTCCTTCGTAGAAGAAGGAATCTTCTTGTTCTAGCTCTTGCAGTAAATTGTACCATGCGTATTGCTGAAGTCTTCCTGGTAGTAATGACGCATGAAATACCTTTAACGCAAGCATCATTTCATACGGCTTGTTCACATCATGCCCAAATGACGTTGCAATAAGTTGGACAGCCTTCACATTTAACGCAATCATAACCGGAAAATCAGCTGTTAATAATAATAAACCTCCAGCACCCGTTGCTCCGCCTTGTACGAATGAATATAGGCGATGGCGTGCTGTTTGCTGCTCTGCTATGTATGTTAATTGATCAATAGATAATGCTTTTAAATCCTCTAGTTGCTCAATCGATTCATCAAATAATCTCGATGTTCCTAAAATACGATTACGCGCCTCTAACTGTGATTGTGAACTTTGAATCAATGCATGCAAATGAAAGAGCCATCCATCTGCTTTCGTAAAGAAATCTTTTCGTTTTTTCTCAGGTAGTTTCGCAATTGTAGTATGTACCCATTTATCAAACAGTTTTTGAAAATCAGTCGCTTCTTGCTCAACTAATTGCGATTCCCATTCTTTTATATTGTCTAAAATGGCTTGTTCTCGCTTCGATCGCATCGTAACAACCACCTCGTTCGATTTTTTTCTATTGTAACATATTTCTGCTTATTCTTTACAAATATGCTTGTCTATCTTTATTCACATACCATTTTTAGTAACATAAAATATTAACAAAAAGGATGAGATAAATCACATGAATCTATCCGATATAAAAAAAGAATATCATGCAGTATTCAGTTTAGGACAAAACTGCTGGCCTGCTTGGGCGTTATATCAATTCGAATTATCACCATTTTTTGGCGTTATTGATTTTATGCTAAGCCCATCATTAGAAAAGGTGAATATATTATTACAAAATCGATTTGACCGTTTTTTACAGTTAGAAAACTTATCCTTCATCTCATTTTGGGATGATGATGCGAAATTAAGACTACGGGACAATCTATATGAAATCGACTCCTGCCACGACTTTAAAACAGATGTAAACACACCAACTTCTTGGCCTTCTTATACAGAAATTAAGTTAAATTATGAGCACCGAATTAATCGTTTTCTAACAACAATTGACACAGCACAATCCATATTATTTATTCGAACTGGAGGAACATACGAAGAAGCACGTTCCTTGGAACACATTTTATCTCAAATCGTTACACATACATTCTCTGTCCTATTACTCATTCCTGAAGATGTACCAACTGTTACGGAAGAAGATTGGGGATTGCAAAATATTTGCGTTATAAAATGTCCTATTATGGATGTATTTCAGTACAATGAAACATTTTGGAATGACTTATTTAATGGCATCGTAATTCGACCACATTCTTAAATACACGACACTTTTATTACGCAATACATTATAATCATCCTTATACAAAATAAAGTGAAACTTTAATCAGTGGGGTTTTTGTTCATCCCCCACTGATTATTAGCCCTCACCAATCGGACTTTTACGGACAGCCCGCCCCCCCACCTAACTTCTTTGCTTCCGCTGAATTTTGAGGTGGGGGTCTTACTGCCCGTTAAAGCGGGATAAATAAGGAGTGATTGTATATGTATCCACGTGCAAAAGCTTTCGGTCTTGCTTTACATCACGAGCGGCTTCTCGTACAAGAATATCATACAGACGATGAAACATATTACCGGCCTCTTGGCGGTTCAATTGAACTTGGTGAAAAATCAGCACATACCGTTATTCGTGAATTTCAAGAAGAGCTTCATACAGAAGTGGAAATCACTGCTTATTTAGGTTGCTTAGAAAACATCTTTCATCTTGATGGAGAAATTGCTCATGAAATCATTCAGTTATATTCTTTACGCTTATTAGACACGTCACTATATGGAATGGAAGTACTGAATATACAAGATGAATAAACAGTATCGTATGCGAAGTGGATTCCCATTACAGCATTCATTCAGGAGAAAAAAGCACTATATCCAGATGGAATTTTAAACTATATCCAAAAGAAAAAAGACGAAATCCTATAGGATCTCGTCTTTCTTTTCATATATTAACCAATGTTTCCAAGACGTAGTACGTCACGAGCGATCATAACTTCTTCGTCAGTTGGAATTACAATAATTTTTACTGGAGAATGTGGGAAGTTGATGAATGCTTCCTCACCGAATACGTTATTGCGTTTTGCATCGAAGTATACGCCCATGTATTCAAGGCCTTCTAATACGCGTTCACGAATAATCGCACTGTTTTCACCTACACCAGCTGTGAAGATGATTGCGTCTACACCTTTCATACGAGCAGTGTAAGAACCGATGTATTTGTGGATACGGCTTACGAATACATCAAGTGCTACTTTCGCACGGTGATCGCCTTCTTCTTCTTTCGCAATGATGTCACGTAGGTCACTAGAGTAACCAGTAAGACCTAACATACCACTCTTCTTGTTTAATACGTTAACTACTTCTTCTACTGTTTGGCCTGTTTTTTCCATGATGTATGGAATTAACGCAGGGTCAATGTTACCAGAACGTGTACCCATTGTTACACCAGCAAGTGGAGTGAAGCCCATAGAAGTATCGATAGATTTACCGCCTTCTACTGCTGCGATACTTGCACCGTTACCTAAGTGACAAGAAAGTAAGCTTAAGCTTTCAAGTGGACGACCTAATAGCTCAGCTGCACGCTCAGTTACATATTTATGAGAAGTTCCGTGGAAACCGTATTTACGGATGCCGAATTTTTCATAGTACTCATATGGTAAGCTGTATAGGAATGCAGATTCCGGCATTGTTTGGTGGAATGCTGTATCGAATACTGCTACTGCTGGTACGTTTGGTAATACTTCTTGGAATGCTTTAATACCAACAACGTTTGCTGGGTTGTGAAGTGGTGCTAAATCGCTTAATTCTTCGATATCAGCTAATACTTCATCAGTAATTAGAACAGAGTCAGCAAATTTTTCGCCGCCGTGAACAACACGGTGACCGATACCGCCAATCTCATCTAGAGATTTAACGATTCCGTTTTCAGTTAATTTTTTAAGAAGCATATTAACTGCTACTGCGTGATCTGGAATGTTTGTAATTTCTTTTTGTTTTTCGCCATCTACAGTAATAGTGAAGATACTATCTTCTAAACCGATACGTTCTACTAAACCTTTTGTTAATACTGTTTCACTTGGCATTTCAAATAATTGGAATTTTAAGGAAGAGCTTCCTGCGTTAATCGCGATGATTTTTGACATCTAGTCTTTCGCCCCTTTTTCTCTTGGTAGTTGTGTGGATGTTTCCACAAACCGCTCGATTTTATCTGATCAAATTTACTAAATATGAAAACGTTTCATCATTAGCAAATTTTATACTCACGATTTTAATTTAAACATCGTACGACATATATTTCAAGTGAAAAAATTGTAACACCAAGAAAAAAAATATATTACAGATTTCAAAAAAATTCAGTTAAATCTTGTATATATTTAAAAATATGACATATCATATAAAACTGTACTACATGAATTACTAACCCTGTTACATATACCTAGCCTTATTTATGCGTTGCAAACCAAGTATTTAATTGGTCCATAATGTCCTCCATCGCCTTCATGTTGGAGAATTTAGGTAACTCCACTAATAACGCCTGTTTTGGCATCGTTACACTAGGACCTTTCTTTTGGAGAACAAATATACTTTTTGCATTTTTCTCGTTTTTAAACATGGAAACAGGTAGCTGTAATAACCCCTGAATAAAGCATGTTTCTTTAATAAATGCATGCAATTTCGGTGCTTGATCACTTTCAAAAATGAAGTTCGGTACTAGGAAGAATAAGTATCCGCCTTCTTTCGTATGTTTCACACTTTGTTCAATAAATAGGTGGTGGGCATATGACATTCCTTCATCTGCTTTTAACTTATATTCACTTGCACCGATTTCATTTGGATAGTAACCAACCGGTAAATCTGAAACGACTGCATCAACTGGATCGATATAAAGCGGTGCTAGTCCATCTTGATGGAAGAATTCGATTGCATGCTTTTGTAAATTCGCATTTACTAAAGCAAGTTTAATTAGCACTTCGTCCACTTCTACACCAAATCCACTCATCGTAATGTTTTCTTGAGCACTATTGAAAACTGTCGTCATCAAGTTACCCGTTCCAATTGCAGGGTCTAACACAGTAATTTCATTTTGACCCTTCATAAATTTATGGAATAAGTAGCTCATGAACATACCAACTGCATCAGGCGTCATTTCGTGATTCGCTTGTACGCCTTCCTTCATTCCTTTTAAGATGGCTAACTGAAATGCTTTACGAATTTCTTCACCTTTATATGTTTCTTCATTAAACGTACTATATTCACGATTCAGCCTTTCAATTGCTGATTCTGATAATTCCTCTTGTAAAATCGCTCCTTCAAACAAGTTATCCCCTGTTTCTACAAGCGCCTCTAAATATGTTACATCTAATTCTTTACGTAAAACTACCGCAGAAGAATCAAAAATAGAAAATAAAGTTTCTACTGTCTGACTCACGTACATTCCTCCTTCTCTCTTTTACACATAACTTATATCATACCATAATCTGATTTTTTCCCAAAAGAAAAAGCGACCTCTTTTTTAGAGCTCCCTTTTTAGTGATGTATGATGTAACGTCTTCTCTCGTATATCGATTCCATATAGCAATATATGAGAGAAGACGACCTCTTACAAAGAGGTCATCTTCGTTCACATTATTTTGCAGCTTTTGCTGCTTCTAATGCTGCTTCATAGTTTGGATGGCTTGTACCTTCGCTTACGTATTCTACGTAAACTACTTTGTCATTGCTATCTACTACGAATACTGCACGAGCAAGTAAACGAAGCTCTTTCATTACTAAGCCGTAAGCTTCACCGAATGAAAGGTCACGGTGGTCAGAAAGTGTAACAACATTTTCTAAACCGTTTGCTGCACACCAACGTTTTTGAGCAAATGGTAAGTCAACGCTAATTGTTAATACTTTCGCGTTTTCAATACCTGCTGCATCTTGGTTAAAACGACGTGTTTGTGCATCACACACACCTGTGTCGATTGAAGGTACAACACTAATTAATTTCACTTCACCTTTGTATGTTTCTAAACTTACTGGAGATAAGTCATTTGCTAACACTTGGAAGTTTGGCGCTTGATCGCCAACTTTAACTTCTGTTCCAACTAAAGTCATTGGGTTACCTTTAAAAGTTACGTTTGCCACTTGAAAATCCTCCCTTATTTAAACAAAATATGTACAATGTAAATGATAGTTTGTCCCTATCGATAATGCAAATAAAATCGCTTTATTTACAAAAAAATTAAAGAAGCTAATCTATTGATCAGCTTCTTTATTCGTTAAATTTGAAATTCAGGATCGTCTTCTTTTCGTTTATCCATCATTTCTTTCACTTTATCAACAGCTTGTGGCGCTAATTCAATTATTTTATCGATGACGTGTGTTTGCTTATCTAAGTGCAACACTTTTACGCCTTCTCCATTTATAACAAGAAAAGCAACAGGATTAATAGAAACTCCTCCACCGCTTCCCCCGCCAAATGGATGGCGGCCTGAATGTTCTATTTTACCAAATTCACTTCCACCAGCCGCAAATCCGAAGCTAACTTTTGAAACGGTAAGAATTACACTTCCATCAGCAGCTTTAATTGGATCGCCGACAATTGTATTTACATCAGTCATTTGCTTTAAATGCTGCATTGCAGTTGTCATTAAACCTTGAATTGGATGGTCCATTCTATATCCCCCCTATGCTTGAACAGATTTTTCTGTCGTACCAGATCTTTGTCTTCTCATAAACACGAGTAATTTCACCGCTGTTTTTATAGTACGGAATATACGAAAAGATGCTGTTAACTCACATCTTGATGCAAATCCTTTCCCTTGAAAAACAGGAGTAATTTCAAATTCTGGTACGTCGACAATATGCATATATTGTCCTACAACTCCAGCAGCCATCCCTTTTGTCCCCCATGCATATCCGGTGACAATTCCAGTACTAGCTGCGTCGCCTGCTCCAATTTGCGTATGCCATTTCCAACCATTGATTTTCACTCGTTTGAGAAAATCTTTAACGATAGTATGAACTTCTTGCAGCTTTTTTATCAGTTCCCCCATACTATCAAGTTGTGCCATAATTTTATTATCAATTCCGCCGTCCTCTTCAGCTTTTTCGATTTTTTGTCCTGTTTTCTTCTGCTGTTTTTCAATTCTTTCCAACACATCAAATGTATATCGGATCATCCATATTTTCACTTGAAGCAAACATTGCTTTTCCATTTCTGAATATAAAAATGTCACTTTAAGCTTTATTTTCGACAATAGTATAAACAAAATAAAAAGGAGAAGAATTATTATTCCAATTATGAGCCACTTCATACGTATCATCCTTTCACTCCGTACCCATTATCGACAACTTTATTCATCATTAAACAGAGTTTTATAAGATTGAATATAAAAATTTTTCTAAAAATAAAAAGGTATTTTGACAATTTATATCGAAATATATTATTTGAACATATCGTCAGGGAACGGACTCTAATGATATGTAGCACGAAGCATAGAAAATTTAACTGCAGTGGAGGGATACATAATGGCAGATCGTCGCAATTTATTTTTCTTTTATGGTGATGACAAAGCAAAGCTCGTTGAAAAAATGAAACCAATCTATCGTATTTTAGAAGAGAATGGATTCACCATATTAGATCATCCAAAAAATGCAAACGCTATCGTCAGTGTTGGAGATGATGCAACTTTCTTACAAGCCGTTCGTAAAACTGGTTTTAGGGAAGATTGCTTATACGCAGGGATTTCTACGAAAGATGAAATTTCATTCTACTGCGATTTCCATATTGATCACGTTGATACAGCCCTTCAAGAAATTACAAAAAATGAAATTGAAGTGCGAAAATATCCAACAATTGAGGTAGATGTAGATGGTAGCACATCTTTCCATTGTTTAAATGAGTTCTCATTACGTTCTAGCATTATTAAAACGTTCGTTGTAGATGTTCACGTTGATGATTTATATTTCGAAACTTTTAGAGGTGACGGTTTAGTTGTTTCTACCCCAACAGGAAGTACAGCTTACAATAAATCGTTACGTGGTGCAGTTGTTGATCCGCTTATCCCTTGCTTCCAAGTAAGTGAATTGGCATCTTTAAATAACAACACATATCGTACACTTGGTTCACCGTTCATTTTAAATCACGAACGTACATTAACTTTAAAACTAAGACCAGACGGTAACGATTATCCTGTTATCGGCATGGATAACGAAGCGCTTAGCATTAAACAAGTGGAAAAAGCTGTTGTACGCTTAAGCGATAAACAAATTAAAACAGTTAAATTAAAAAACAACTCTTTCTGGGAAAAAGTACAGAGAACGTTTTTATAGTATTAAAATAACCGTAGAATTATGGTGGCCCATAATTCTACGGTTATTTATTTACCCCGATTGGCGCGAGCAACAACCTCTCGCTATCCGGCCGATATTCTTGTCAGTTTTTGTCGATAAGTCGATATATTTTAATAATCGCTGATATATTTCGAGTTACGGTCGATATATTTCAATAATCGCTGATATATTTTTACGCATCTTTTCTATAGACGACTCGGCCATCTATTACGGTCATTTCTGCCTGTACTTCTTTTATTTCTTCTGCCTCTATTTCAAAAATATCGCGGTCTAATATCGTAAAGTCTGCTTCATATCCTTTTGTAATTTGCCCTCGCTTCGCTTCTTTTCCAATCGCATAGGCACTTCCTGTTGTAAATAAAGAAACAGCCTCATATACCGTTAATCTTTCTTCTGGCATATAACATAAACCGTCAATAAAACTTCTACGTGTAACAGCGCTATATATACCTAGAAACGGATTTACTTGTTCAATGGGTGCGTCAGAACCACCGTTGCAGTGTAACCCTGCTTCTAGTAACGTTTTCCACGCGTATGCATAACGGAGACGATGCTCGCCTAGTTTTTCAATGACTGACGGGAAGTCCGATGACAGAAAGACGGGCTGAATATCGATAATAGCCGGCAAATATTTCATTCTCTCAATCAACTCTTCACGAGCGAGCTGACAATGAATAATGCGGTCGCGTAATCCTTTTGCTGGCGGATACAATTCAAGCGCATCAATGACATATTCAAGCGATAAGTCACCGATAGTATGAACCGCAACTGGCATATGTAAGTCTCGTGCTTTCTTCACTAATTCCGCAAGTTCTTCACGTGAGAAAATGGCAACTCCATTTGTTTCTCTCGCATCTTCATACGGTTCACTTAATAAAGCTGTTCTTCCGCCAAAAGAACCGTCAGAAAAAATTTTCATTGCCCCAAACTCAATATAATGCTCATTTTCATATTCTTTACGTTCATGTGCTACTTCATGGTGAACGAGTAAATGTGCTTTAAATGGCGTTTCTTTTATAACATGAGAAAACGCATTATGCGTTTTTCTAAATCCACCGTAATAATTTAAATCTTCCGTATGCCCGCCAACGAGTCCATATTGCCAGCAGTCTTTAATTGCTGTTTGCAAAGCACTTTGTAAGTAGGCTTCATCAATTTCAGGCTGGACATGTTTGATTAACTCTTGGCCTTGTTCATATAAAAGTCCTGTTAATTTATTGAATGAGTCCCGTCCAACTTTCCCGCCTTTTGGATTTTCTGCCTTTTCTGTTATGTTCGCTTCTTGCAGTATGTATGAGTTCACCCATGTAACGTGACGACAAACTCTCTTTAATAAAATGGGATGTTCTTTCGAAATTTCATCTAAATCACGCGCGTGAACATCTTTCGTATCTGTAAAGTTATTCTCATTCCAGCCTTCTCCAATAATCCAAGAACCTTTCGGCGCTTCTTCTACTCGCTTCCGAACGAGAGTCAGCACTTCTCTATAAGATGTGCAGTTTGATAAATCTAAACGAAGTAATCTCTCTCCATGCCCAATAAGATGCATATGGCTATCAACGAGACCTGGAATCATCGTTTTGCCTTTTAAATCGTGCAATGTAACCACAGCATATCGGCTTTCTAACTCTTCTTTACTTCCATTATCAATGATCCTGCCATTTTCAACATAAATAGCTTCTACTTTTTCATTTTCTTCCCTCATCGTGTAAATGCTGCCGCCATACCAAATTTCTCCCATATACTCATCCCCTTTTTCCTTAAGTCTACGAAATTCATTCGTATAAAAAAAGCACCATTTCGATTAAAAATGGTGCTTTTCCAAAAATTACTTTTGTTCAGTAGTAGACGTTGTAATTTGCCATTCAATGCTAAATTTATCTTTTAGTTGTCCGTATGCTGGGCTCCAGAACGTTTCTTGAAGGGGCATAATAACCTCGCCACCTTCTTGTAACTTATCGAATACTTCTTTCGCTTTTTCCGCGTTACTAATTTGAATTGCGATTGTTACTTGAGATCCAATTGCATGCCCTTGACCTGGAAATGTATCAGAAATCATAAGATCCGTATTACCAACTTTTAAAGTAGCGTGTAAAACGCGCTCTTTTGCTTCAGCTGGAACCGGGTATTCTGGATTTTCAGGCATATCACCAAAAGTTTGCATGACTTCCACTTTTGCATCTAACGCCTCTTTATAAAACTGTACAGCTTCTTGCCCACTACCATCTAAAACTAAGTACGGATTAATACCTAAAATCATACGGACACCTCTTTTTTTAATTTATAAAATCGAACTTGTGTTCGTTTTTATATTATCATTGTTTGCCATTTCATTCAACTATTTCCTTCACTGTTTTCAAATTTATTTTGACGGAATCTCCATCTCTTGTTTTCTAAGTTCAATACGGCGGATTTTTCCAGAAATCGTTTTTGGTAGTTCATCTACAAATTCAATTTTGCGAGGGTATTTATATGGTGCAGTAAGTTCTTTGACGTGTTGTTGGAGTATTGGAATTAATGTTTCTTCGTTCTTTTCTATATTCTCTCTTAATACGATAAATGCCTTCACGACACTTCCGCGAATTTCATCAGGACTTGCGACAACCGCACATTCTCTCACGTAAGGGTGCTTTACGAGCGCATCTTCTACTTCAAACGGTCCGATTGTATAACCAGAGCTAATAATAATATCATCACCGCGCCCTTCAAACCAGAAATAGCCGTCTTCATCTTTCTTTGCTTTATCACCGGTAATATAATAATCACCGCGGAATTGCATCGCTGTGCGCTCATCGTCTTTATAGTATTGTTTAAAGAGGGCTGGTGTTTCAATGTGAACCGCAATATCACCAACTTCGCCTACCCTTACCGGCATCCCTTCCTCATCTACAATATCAACGTGGTTGCCTGGCGTCGGTTTCCCCATTGATCCTGGTCTAATATCCATCCCTTTCATTACACCAACAAGCAATGTGTTTTCCGTTTGCCCATAGCCGTCTCTCACTGTAATATGAAAGTACTTTTGGAACGTTTCAATGACTTCTCTATTTAACGGCTCACCTGCGGATACAGCGCTATGTAACGCTTCTAAATTATACTGTCTTAAATCTTCTACCTTTGCCATTAATCTATACTCAGTCGGTGTACAACAGAGCACATTCACCTTATTATCGTCTAATAAGTTCAGGTACGTTTTCGGTTCAAACTTACCGTGATATACAAATCCTGTTGCCCCTGACCCTAGTGTTGCTAAAAACGGGCTCCAAATCCACTTTTGCCAGCCTGGACTAGCCGTTGCCCACACCACATCATTCTCTTCAATTCCGAGCCAATTTGGAGCGCTCGTACGTAAATGAGCGTATGCCCACGCATGTGTATGAACAACACCTTTTGGATTTCCTGTCGTTCCTGACGTGTAAGATAAAAAGACCATATCTTCTTTATCTGTCTTCGCCATTTCTAACATGTCACTCTCTGTTTCTAACGCTGTTTTTAAATTCATCCATCCATCTACTGACTGCTCGCTCAGAACGAATTTTTGAAGAGATTCCATCGCTTCTATATCATCAAACTGTCCAATGTACGGCTCATAACTTACGATTGCTTTTACTTCCCCGTGTCCAATGCGGTATTCAATATCCTTTTTGCGCAACATTTCCGAACTCGGAATTACGACAAATCCTGCTTTAATCGCAGCGATATACGTCATGTATGCTTCAATTAAACGCGGCATCATAATGAGGAGCTTGTCCCCTTTTTGCAGACCACTCTTTATAAAAGCGTTTCCAATTTTATTTGCACCTTTCATTAACTCAGCGTATGTAACTTCTCGTCGATTCCCTTTATCATCTTGCCAAATTAAAGCAAGCTTCTCTTTATCACCTGTATATTTCTCTATTTCAGAAACTAAATTATAAGACGGTGGTGCCAACAATTCCTCTCTCTTCATAAACATCCTCCTTTTTCTTTATGCCTCCCTTATATAATAAAGAATTTTCTGTCAATTTTGAACCCTCATCTTTTGACAAATTTTTTAGTTCTGTCGAATTGATAAATGAAATTATATCGACGATTTTTTAATATACCGTGTACAACTTGAAATATATCAACGAAAAATTGAATGCCTTACCGACAAATAGCGACACAACACAAAAAAGAAAGAGCGGGAGAACCCGCTCTTTCTAAGCCATCTTATATGAGATTATTTTTGGAAACCGCCTAATTGTTGCTCAGCTAGTGAAACTAGACGTTTAGTGATTTCACCACCAACAGAACCGTTAGCGCGAGCTGTTGCATCAGCTCCAAGTTGAACACCAAACTCTTGAGCGATTTCGTATTTCATTTGGTCTAATGCTGATTCAGCACCAGGAACCGCTAATTTATTTGTGCTACGTGACATGTTATATCACCTCCTTGTGAGTATAGAGTGTGATAAATAACATGACTTCATACACGGTTTATATATGGTAATTTATGGTTTTAGAAAAGTTCTTCAAACTTTTCTTCTTCCGCCACTACTTCAACTGTTTGTAATACCATTTGTTCTGTATTCGCTACAGCTTCATCGATTAATGGTGTGAAATCGTATTTCGCTTCGAAACGATTCGCTTTTTCACGCTTCGGCTTCGTCGCTGGGCTTGCTGGTGTGAATACTGTACAGCAGTCTTCGTATGGACGAATTGAAATATCATATGTGCCAATTTCTTCAGCGATTTTAATAATTTCTAATTTGTCCATCGTAATAAGCGGACGAATAACTGGATAGTTTGTTACTTCGTTAATCGTATGCATACTATCTAACGTTTGGCTTGCTACTTGTCCAAGACTTTCACCAGTCGTGATCGCAAGTGCGTTACGCTCCTCTGCGATACGCTCTGTAATACGCATCATCATACGGCGCATAACTGTCATTGAATAGCTAGATGGGATTTCTTTATTAATCGTTTTTTGCACTTCTGTAAATGGAACAAGGTGAAGTGTTACACGTTTACAGTATTTCGTTAACTCTTGTGCTAAATCGATTACTTTTTGTTTTGCGCGCTCACTTGTGAAAGGTGGGCTATGGAAGTGAACTGCTTCCACAGATACGCCGCGTTTCATCGTTAAGTACGCTGCTACTGGGCTATCGATACCACCAGAAAGAAGTACCATTACTTTTCCGCCAACACCAACTGGTAAACCGCCAGCTCCCATACGCTCATCGCACATAATATAGCTATAACCACTGCGAATTTCTACACGTACATTTACATCTGGATTATGAACATCTACAGTAATATCTTCTGTATTTTCTAGAATGTGTCCACCAATCTCAGGTAATAATTCCATCGTTCTCATTGGGAAATGCTTATAAGAACGGTGTACAGTAATTTTAAATGTTTTCACATCGCCTTTTACTTGTAAGAAAGCTGCTAATGCACCCTTTTTAATGTCTTCTAATTCTGATGGTACTTTCATCGCTAAGTTAAACTTATGAATACCAAATACATCTTTTAATCTTTCAGATACCGCTTCATGATCTTCGCCATTTAATTGGATGTACATACGGTCATGCGTTGCATCGATTTTAATATTTGGGAATTTTTTCAGTTTGAACTTCACGTTATCTTTTAATGTACTTACAAATTTAGAACGGTTCTTACCTTTAGTCGTCATCTCTCCATAACGAACTAAAATATATTCATATGTCATCATATTCCTTTACCTCATCACTTCATATAATTTTGGCATCGTCTCTTTCACAATACCTTCAAATTGCTTTACTTCTTCCATCGTGTTTTCTGGCGCCAAACTAATGCGAATAGCACTTGCAGCAGCGGCATGCGGTACTCCCATTGACACTAACACTCTGCTCACTTCATTTGCTTTTGAAGAACAAGCAGATTTCGTTGATACATATACACCGTGCTCTTCTAAAGCATGAACGACCACTTCTGGTTTTAAACCTACAAATGATACATTTAAAATGTGCGGTGCTGCATATGCAAGCGACGTATTAATCGTTACATCTTCCATCTCTTTAAAGAAACGAACAAGCTCTGCTTGTAAACTTTGCAAATGAGCTACCTTTTCTTTCACTTGCTCCATTGTCATGCGAAGTGCCTTCACCATCGCTACAATGCCAGGTAAGTTCTCTGTACCAGAGCGATACTTCAGCTCTTGTTGACCACCTGATAAAATTGGATCTAACCTTACGCCATCACGTACATAAAGAAGACCCGTTCCTTTTACACTGTGGAATTTATGTCCAGATATTGAGCAAAGATCAATATGAGAAGCGTATAAATTAAGCGGTACTTTTCCTATCCCTTGTACATGGTCCACATGGAATCTTATTTTCGGATAATTCGATAATAACGTTCCAATTTCAGCAACAGGCTGAATTGCTCCAGTCTCGTTGTTCACGTGAATAATTGACACAAGAATCGTATCTTCACGAAGCGCTCGTTTTACATCCTCTACCGATACAACACCATGCTCATTAACCGGTAAATATGTTACATCAAAACCGAGATCTTCTAATTGTTTATATGCTTCAAACACAGACGCGTGTTCAATATTTGTTGTAATGATATGTTTACCGCGCGAACGATTCCTCATCGCTATTCCTTTAATCGCAAGGTTATTCCCTTCCGTTCCACCTGATGTGAAAATAATTTCAGAAGGCTTAACGTGAAGAAGCTGCGCTGCAATTGTTCTTGATTGTGTTAATAGACGCTCTGCCTCTCCCCCAAGCGAATGAATAGAAGAAGGATTCCCAAAATATTTCCCCGCAACCGTTACGTACGATTGAAGAGCTTCTGGATATGGCTTTGTCGTCGCACTATTATCAAAATAGATCATCGTTCTTCCCCTTTCAGCGCTGTCACATCATATAATCATATCACAAATACGTGTCATTACGCTAAGACTACTCAAAGGTTCCGTTATATTTTAAAACGAATAACCTTACTGTATTCCGCTCTTCATTATAGCAACATCGCCTGCAAAATTACACAAAAAAACAAACCCTTATGAAAGGGTTTGTTCATTGTCTACATATTCAGCTATTTTTTGAACAACGCCAGGCTCAAGTTGCTCTAGTACAGAAGCCGCTTGTTCTAAAGCAGCATCGTATTGATATTCACGGAATAATTTCTCCGCGTAATTTAAGCTCTCTGCAAGGTTTTCATCATGACTGCGGTAACGATTACCGTATTGAATTAATTTTTCAACTAAATACGCTTGTCCAATTAACTCTTCTGTCATTTCAGCTACACCATTAACAGTTTTGTAAGCTTCTTCTAAACTACTATTTACAGCATTCATATTTAACGGCTTCACTTCTAATTGCTCATATACAGCTTGCATTGCCATTTGTCCTCTTTTTAAATCTTCCATAATGCTCTCTGGAAGCCCTGGCAAATTCGACTTTTGCATAAAGCGTTTCGTTTCGAAAATAGTATTTCGCATTTCTTGTAACTTCTCACGCGCTTCAAATTCTTCTTTACGCATCGTTTGCAGCATTTCTTTATATTCTGCATGAAGTACTTTTAATGTTTCACATTGCTCATAAATCTCTTCTAGTTCCTCACGAATAATAGAGAAGGCAATATCTTGTTCCGCAACGCGTAATTGCAGCATTTCAAAACGTTTCATTAAAATGTGCATTTGCTTTTCAATTACTTTTTGAGACTCAATGTCCTTATCTTGCAACTGATAGCTTTGTTTCACAAGCTGTGTTTCTGCTTTTGTTTCAATCGTTTCAATGCGAATTTCTTCTAAGTCTTCATAAACAGAAAGTGTTTTTTGCTCCACATAATGTCTCGCATGTACTTCTTGTTCTAGTTGATCATAGAAGCTATCTAAACTTGTTTTTAAGTTTTCTACTTTTTCAGCCGCTTCTGTTATGTGAAGCTCCTGTATATCCATTAAACATATTTGTAGTTGTTTCTTCATATCGCGAACTTCTTTAGGGATTTCCAAATACTCTAATACATAACCTTGTCTTACCATATCATTATGTCCGTGTAATAAATCTTCCAGCTGAACCGGTAACGTCGCTTGACACTCTACCAATAAATCTGGAATTTGGTGAATAATGATTTCTAAATCTGCTAAACCTTCTTCCAAACTAATAACAATTTCTCTCGCTTTTAAATAGTCACCATTATTTGTTGCTTCTTCAAAGGTTTTAAATTTCTCAGATTCAGCGTCTAGCATCTCTTCGATTTTCTGCTCTGCTGCTCCATACATATGTCTATGAGCAAGAACACTCTTCTTCATACTACGATATGTATCACGTAACCCTTCAATTTCCGAGCTATTTTTTTCATGGCTTTCTAACAATTGCTGTAATTCATTTAAAATGTCTGTAATACGATTATCAGCGTCATCTAAACCACTTATGGATTCATTCATCGCATGCTTTGCTTTTCGGAAGGAGAATTGCGAGGCGAATTTTCGCGCTTGCGCTAAATCTTTTTCAGCTTTCGGAATGGTTGTTGATACAATTTCATCCCATTCTTCACGCCATTTACCAAACAGTTCTTCTGTTTGACCCGTCATATTTAAATCTTTCACCCGTTTTAGTTCATCTGCCACAGGTTTATCTTTTATCTCTTGTTTCCACTGCTCAAGTGCTTCAATATCTTTATATGAACGATTTCTTATCACAAGCTCTATCATGAGCAGCACTAGAATAGAGCTTACTACAATGATAACGATCGTCAGGATAGAATCCATGCAAAAAAGCCTCCTAGTTATATCTCTTTTTTTGTCCGTTCCGTTTATGAAATGGAAGGCATTATGTATAAAAAGGGAATTCCCCTATATTTAACAACTAACAATGTACTAATCATACCATGTAATGGTTTGTTTTTGACCTAGTTTTTTTAAAATTTCATGTTTCTTTCAATGCAATTGTAATCTTTCTCAATATTCCGTTTGGATTACCTCTCCTCATCAAATGAATGCAGCAAAGGGCCTTCTTCCATATGAGATGCGAAATATATTTTACGTACAAGTGGCGGTTCAATAGAAATCGCATGCACATTTCCTTGCCTTACCGCTTGCTCTACTAATATTTCTGGAAGTAACGTGATGCCAAGTCCAGCACTGACCATCGCAAGCATCGGTTCTGCATAAGAAGTTTCAAATGCAATAATCGGTTTCGCACCTATCCCTTGAAACAGATTCGTAATCATTTTCCTTACATCGCAGATTTCTGGGTATACGATTAACTTTTCATTTTGCAAATCTTCCATTCGAATTACTGTTTTCTCTTTATAAAGATGATCATTTGAAACGACACACACAATTTTTTCTTCTCGTATTTCTTTTATACACGTAGCACCTTCTACTACTGAATCGATGAACATCGCTTCAATCTTCCGTTCTTTAAAAAGTCCTATCAGTACTTTCGTATGCTCAATTTTCCATTCTATTTCGAACCCGTCACCTAATATATCTTTACATTTTGCTATGTAATGTGCTGCTAAACTTGGCAATATCCCTATAGAAATGTTCCTCTTCTCTTGAAATTTCTTCATTTCGGCTTTCACTTCATGTATGTGTTCCAAAATCGGTAACATTCTTTTTATAAATAACTCTCCAGCCTCTGTTAACTCCACTCCTTGCGCGGAACGCTTCAGTAAAGTAACATCTAAATCCGCTTCCAACCTTTGAATTTGTTTACTAAGCGCCGGCTGAGAAATATGTAAAATCTTACTCGCCTTTGATAAACTTCGCGTATTCTTTACTTCAATAAACGATCGTACTGCCTCCAAATCCATCGTACACACCTCTAACAAAAAGTTATAACTGTCATAAAAAATCGATATTTCCTTCTATAAACAATTACTCTTTATACTTATTTCATCAACTTACTATAACGAAATGTAAAGGGGAAAGATACTCTTGGATAAAAAACAAATGCTACTTGGATCCCTCCTATGCTTACTTGCCGTAACTGCTTGGGGATTTATGTTTCCCGTTATGGCAAATGCCCTGCAGTTTATCGATCCGTTCTTCTTCACAACTATCCGGTACGGATCAGCAGCTATTATTTTTCTTATTCTGCTATTACTTACCGAAGGGACAAAGTCACTCCGCTTAGAAAAGAAAACACTTTCGTTACTCTTTTACGGAACAGTCGGTTTCGCAGGATATGGTTTTCTCATTTTTTACGGTCAACAACTTACCGGACCTGCTGGAGCCATCCATGCCGCGATGATTCAATCTCTTATGCCACTCATCGCTTTATTATTGCAGTGGATAACAAAAAACAAACGCCCACAAAACTACACCTTCCTTTGTATGTTCGTTGCATTTCTCGGTGTTATGCTTGTCATTTCAAAAGGAAATATGCACTTATTATTTGGAGCTGCCAGTCACCTTTCAACAAATATACTTATGCTATGCGGCGTTACTTGCTGGGTCATTTACACGAACGGTGGTGCTCGTTTTCAATCTTGGTCCCCACTTAGGTACACGACGTTAACTTGTTTATTCGGCTCAATTTCACTCATCGTTATTGTCACCTTCTTCACTTATACAAACATAGTTACTGTGCCGTCACTTCGTACAATTATGAGTGTTCGTTTTGAACTCTTGTATATGTCGATTATTGCGGGTGTTATCGCTGTATTTTGCTGGAACACAGGAAATCGCTACATTTCATCCATTAACGGCATATTATTTATGAATTTAGTTCCTGTACTTGCACTTATCGGTTCCATCTTTCGAGGGTATACAGTCGACAAAGTTGAAATTGCCGGAGCCTCATTAACAATTATCGCGCTATTATGCAACAATGTATGGCAAAGAAAAGAAAGCACAAAAATCCCCACCTCAGTTCGTTAGGTGGGGATTTCTCACATATGAACAGCTCTTGGCCATTCCTGATATATATTCGTTATACATAACGTTTGTTCCATCCATTGTTCAATTTCTTTCGTGTACATTTCTAAGAAAAATGTCTCAGACGGAAAAGAATGCAGCACTTCTGATATATATTGCGGATATAAAAACGGCATATTCATCATGCCTTTTAGTTGCGTCATAAACATTGTAAAAGATACCTTCTTAAACTCTCGTTTCATTTGTCCTTGCTTTATGATTTGCTCTATATAATATCTTTCTTTAGAAAAATAAATCGTCATCACTTCGCGAATTAATGTCGTATCCAGTGAAAGCTCTCGGTAGAAGAAGCGTGTCAGTTCCCTATTTTCAAATTGATATCGTAAAATCCCGCGCACCATTTGTACCATCACATCTTTAGCCGACAAATATTCCCTCTGTTCAAAGGACGTTTCAATCACATGAATATACCCTTCTAAAAAATCCGTAATAAGCTGCTCTAATAGGCCTTGCTTTCCAGCAAAATAATATGAAATATTCGCTACATTCACATCCGCTCGCTTTGCAATGTCTCGCACCGACGTTCCATCATACCCTTTCGTGTTAAACAACGATATTGCCGCATCGATTACTTTTTGTTTCGTCTGTTTCATGCGCTCACTTCCTCTCACTGAACAGCTATAGTGTAAATTTCTTGACTTTTAAGACAAATTCCTTTAATTTTCTATCGACAAAGTCATGTGAAATACATCGTATTTTGCTAATATTTTACACATCTCGATAAAAAAGGAGCTGTTTCCATGTTTACTAAAGAAAGTTATGCAGGATCTCGCGTGCAGCAATATGAGACAGTAATAAAACAACTGGATGCATTATTAACTGGCGAATCAAACGTAGTCGCAAACTTATCAAATGCGTCCGCATTATTAAACCAATTTTTAGATCGCGTTAATTGGGTTGGCTTTTACGTAACAGAAGGAAATCAGCTTGTTCTTGGACCATTCCAAGGAATGCCTGCTTGCGTGCGCATTCCATTTGGACGAGGCGTTTGCGGCGTTGCAGCTGAAACGAAAACAACGCAGCTTGTAGCAGACGTCCACCAATTCCCAGGGCATATCGCTTGCGACAGTGCTTCAAATTCAGAAATTGTCGTACCGATTATTAAGGATGGGAATGTCATTGGTGTACTTGATATTGATAGTCCTGAAAAAAATCGTTTCGACGAAGTAGATCAGCGCTATTTAGAAAAGTTTGTGGAAACACTCCTGAAACATATGTAACAAAAAAGAGCCAGTTATCGATTAAGTACATGACGTACAAAACCGATAGCTGGCTCTTTTTTTATTGATTACTAACAGTAGATATTTTCTTTAACGCTTGCTCTAAATCAGAAACGATATCCTCCCACGATTCTAAACCGACAGATAAACGTATTAAATTATCATAAATGCCCATTTCTTGTCTTAACTCAGCTGGAATCGCAGCGTGCGTCATCGTTGCCGGGTGCTGAATTAACGTTTCTGTATCTCCTAAACTTACCGCAATTGTAATAAAGTGAAGGTCATTAATAAACGCCTGCGTCTCTTCTTTCCCGCCTTTAATTGAAAAAGATATAACGCCGCCCCCACGTTTCATTTGGCGAGATGCTAACTCTCCTTCTGGGTACCAAACACCTTCTACCGCATCATGATTTTTTAGGAACGATACAATTTTTTCTGCATTATCACAATGGCGGTCCATTCTTACCGCTAGTGTCTTTAATCCGCGTAACAATAACCACGCATCAAACGGTGCCATAATACCGCCGATATCTTTTCGCATCGGGCGAATTTTTTCAGCTAACGCTTTCGTTTTACAAATTGTTACACCCGCCACAACATCACCGTGACCACCAATATATTTTGTCGCACTATGAACAACGGCGTCACAGCCAAGTTCAAGCGGTCTTTGTAAATAAGGTGAACAAAACGTATTGTCAACAATGACAAGTAAACCATTTCGCTTCGCAACCCGAATCACTCGTTTTAAATCAATTAATTTCATTGTCGGATTAATCGGTGTTTCAACGAAAATAAGCTTTGTATTTGGGCGAATTTCATTTTCAATATCAGCCTCTGTCTCCATATCACAAAACGAATGCGTAATCATAAATTTTTCTTCCAACACTTCCAAAAAGCCGTATGTGCATCCGTATAATCCATTTGAACAAATAATATGATTTCCAGCTTTTAGAAAACCAATTAACGTTGCGGAAATAGCTGCCATACCGGATCCGAAAGCAAGCGCTTCTTCTCCTCCTTCTAACACCGCCATACGTTCTTCAAATAATTTCACAGTCGGATTTCCAAGTCTTGAGTAAATATAAGATGGATCCACTCCCGCAAAACTCGCCTCTCCTTGCTGCGCAGTCTCAAATGTAAATGTAGACGTTTGAAATAAAGGCGGTGTTAAACTTCCTTTATGTTCCTCTGATGTATAACCGTGATGAATTAACGCTGTCTCCATATGCTTCTTTTTCATAAAAACATCCCCTTTTATGTTTTTATTGCCGCATATTCATCAACAAAAATTTGATGAACGTTTTTACTACATTTTATGTAAGCGTTTTATTTGTGTTTCTATCTCTTCTTTTATATCGTTTTAAATTCCTTCTTGTTCATTTCCAAAATTTATATGCATAAAACAAAAACGTACTCGCTTGACGAAACTCTGGGTAAAAGATATAATAGCGTTTGTGTAAAATAAAAAGGCAGCCTTGTAATGTGAGTTTATCGTTTGTATTTTGTTCCTCTACGGAGGTGTATCTCGTAACTCCCTGCTGCTGGAGCGAAGGTACATGAAAACAAAATGCCCGTAAATATCGATTACGTCTGTTTTTATTTTACGTAAATAAAAACATTTTAAAGGAGGAGTCAACTATGGCTCGTTATACAGGTCCAGCTTGGAAACTGTCTCGTCGTCTTGGAATCTCTCTAAGCGGCACAGGAAAAGAATTAGAAAAACGCCCTTACGCACCAGGTCCTCACGGTCCTAACCAACGTAAGAAACTTTCAGAATACGGTTTACAATTACAAGAGAAACAAAAACTTCGTCACATGTACGGCATGACTGAGCGTCAATTCCGTCGCACATTTGACCAAGCAGGTAAAATGCCTGGTAAGCACGGCGAAAACTTCATGATCCTTCTTGAAGCTCGTCTTGACAACTTAGTTTACCGTATGGGCTTAGCTCGCACTCGTCGTGCAGCTCGCCAATTAGTAAACCACGGTCACATCATGGTTGATGGCGCTCGCGTAGATATCCCATCTTACCGTGTAAAACCTGGTCAAACTATCAGCGTTCGCGAAAAATCTAACAACCTTGTTGTTGTTAAAGAAGCGATCGAAGTTAACAACTTCGTACCAGAATACTTAACTTTCGATGCTGACAAATTAGAAGCTACTTACACTCGTCACGCTGAGCGTGCTGAGTTACCAGCTGAAATCAACGAAGCATTAATCGTAGAGTTCTACTCTCGTTAATCTCGGTACTCTGAAAAGAGTCGTATTAAAAGCCTTAGGAACCTTGTTTATCAAGGGGCCTGGGCTTTTTTTATTTTATTTAACAATGCAAGATAAGGCATAAAAAAGAATGTAATTGGGGCCACAATAAAAAAAGCTGGCGTGTATATAGAGATGGGTAAGTATCAAAAAGCAGATACTAAAAGGAGCTACTTATTTTGAAACAAAACTTCATCAAAATTCATCTTCATATACATGACTTTCAAACATTAAAATTGTTATTAGAAGAAATAATACAAGACGAAATAGAATTGTTTGAAGGGTTTTCTAAATATACTTTACATATTTCATCTAAAGAATCTAAAATAACTATTAACCTTAGAAGTGAGCTTTTTCCAAAACCATATTTAGCAATTGGTAAAAAAAATAGTAAAATTAATTTATATGAAGCAAAAGCTTCCTTAACCGCACCTTTAACAAAAAATCAAAAAGCAGCTTTCCCTGAAATCGAAAAGTATGGAGCTATTGTAAAAGGGAAAGGGAAACCACCTTTAGTTGGTGGGACTGAAATACCGCCATCTAAAGTCGAAGTTGTACGTAAACAATAGAGAAGGAGTTGTGATATATGTCTTTAAGAGAATTAGAACAAATAGACTTATTAGCCGTTGAAAAAGAAACAGGATATGTTCATCTTATTATTGCTGATGAAGAGGATTGGTCAGACGAAGAAGAACACGTATCTTTATTGATAGAGAAGATTTATGCCTACTTAGGAGTTATTGAAAGTGGAGCGATATATGAAATGTACCCTGATGCTAAGGGCCGACAATTTGTTATTAGCATACACAGAAAATATCGTTGTACTGAGTACGGTGAAGAGTTTTTTGAAAAGACTGAGGAAATAGTTATGAAAGCTGGATACGGTTTCCAATATATACATAAACCCCATGAAGAAGGCAACACTTTAGCAAAATAAAAACATTTAAGTCACACTCACACACGAGCTGTGGCTTTTATTATGTAGTATTTATAAATTCCCCTAGACATTCCCCCCCCTATCCTCATAATACATGCGATGCATGTATTATGAGGATAGGGCCTTCGAGGAGGTACCTCCACAATGTATAGAATTTGCATACAAAAACCAAAATGACTGCCGATAACTTTAGTTATGTAAATACCAACATTCAACTAGCTCTTTTATTAATATTTGTACAAGAAACTATTAAAAATAATATGTGCATACCAAAAAGAAGGTATCTCCAAAAGACCATTTTCACTGACTTTTTTGGACACCTTCTTTTTTCGTTATATATAAAATAAAATTATTTATTTTCCTCTTTCTGAACATATACATAAGCATCTTTCTGCTCTTTATGTACATCCACCTTCGAATTCTCTGCAAGCTGACCCGCGTTTAGCAAAGAAAAAATAATAAGCGCTTCTAGTGACATTTCGTTTTACCACTCCTTTCTAGTTGTTATACATTTATCATACCGCTTACATGTGATTTCCGTATGAACTCGAAAAGGAGATTACAACAAAAAGGTTACAGAACTATGAATGCACGCTATAATAACCATTAAATAGGAGGTGGACTCTTTTGACAATAAACCAAATGGTTCAATTAGGTAGTGCATGTATGTTGTTTATTACTTCCGCGCTTATTAATTGGTATCAGGGGAGTAATTTGATAGATGATCCCGATGAATGGAAATATAGCGCTAAGTTTACGAATTATTTTAAAGGCAGCGTTTCAAATTACGAAGATATTTATCAAATCGATTTCTTTATATATGCAGCAAAATTTTATCCAACAGCATTTATCGTTATGCTCATTAGCTTACTTTATATGCTTATATTAATTCTTTATACTCTATTTAAAAGAAAAGATCCGGCGATTTAAATCCATACATAAAAACCCCGAATCATAGACTTTTCAACCTACAATTCGGGGTACTATTTGTTTATATTCGTTTCTGATTAGTAACGAATTAAGAAATATTTCTTTTTACCGCGGCGAATGATTGTGAATTTACCTTCGATGCGGTCTTTTTCTGTTACAACGTAGTCTAATGCTTGTGTACGCTCACCGTTTACGTAGATTGCGCCGTTCGTTACATCTTCACGTGCTTGACGTTTTGATGGAGAGATTTTGCTTTCTACAAGTAAATCGATTAATACTGTATCTTCTGCAGTGCGTTCTACAGATGGTACGTCTTTGAATCCTTGCTCGATTTCGCTTGCAGTCAATTCTGCTACAGAACCGCTGAATAATGCAGCTGAAATTTTAATCGCTTGCTCTAATGCTTCTTCGCCGTGAACAAGTTTTGTCATTTCTGCACCTAATGCTTTTTGTGCTGCACGTTTTTCTGGTGCTTCAGCTACTTGTTTCTCAAGCTCAAGAATTTCTTCATGAGATAAGAATGTGAAGTATTTTAAGTATTTAACAACGTCGCGGTCATCTGTGTTAATCCAGAATTGGTAGAACTCGTAAGGAGTTGTTTTCTCTGGGTCTAACCAAATTGCGCCGCCCTCTGTTTTACCAAACTTCGTACCGTCAGATTTTGTAACAAGTGGAATTGTTAAACCGAATGCTTTCGCATCTTCTTCTGATTTACGGATTAATTCAAGACCAGCTGTAATGTTACCCCATTGATCACTACCACCGATTTGTAGGCGGCAATTATGGTGTTGGTATAAGTTTAAGAAGTCGTATGATTGTAAAATCATATAACTAAACTCAGTAAATGAAATACCAGTCTCTAAACGAGATGCTACTGTATCTTTTGCTAACATATAGTTTAAACCGAAGTTTTTACCGATATCGCGTAAGAATGAAATGACATCTAAGTTACCAAGCCAGTCATAGTTGTTAGCCATTGTTGCTGGGTTTTCCACGTTTTCGAACTCTAAGAAGTTTGAAAGTTGGTTTTTAATGCTTTCTGTGTAGTAAGCAACTGTATCTTTCGTATTTAATGTACGCTCTGCTTTTTTACCACTTGGATCACCAATCATACCAGTACCACCGCCAACAAGTGCGATTGGTTGGTGACCAGCTAATTGGAAACGACGTAACATTAATACTGGTAACATATGACCGATGTGTAAGCTATCCGCTGTCGGGTCGAAACCACAGTATAATTTAACGCTTTCTTTTTCTAATAATTGCTCAAGGCCCTCAGCATCTGTTTGCTGATTAATTAGACCGCGAAATTCAAGATCTTGTAAAATACCCATATCCTACATACTCTCCTTTAAGTTCATTACTGGCGTGAAGGTTGAAAACATAAAAAAATCGCCCCTTCAAATAAGGGACGATTTTGATTATCGCGTTACCACCCTAGTTGCAGACCAAAATAGCCTACCACCTTATTTACATAACGGCTTAGCACCGTCTCTTCCCTTTTGAATACAATTCAATCGAAAAAAGATGCTCTAGGGGCGTAATTCGCGATCATCTATGTGCTGATTTTCACCGGCCATCAGCTCTCTAAAACAGGGAAATGATCACTACTTCTCCCTTTCCACGCTCAATTATTCATATACTTTTCTTTATACCATCATTTATATAGGCGTGTCAAATAAGGTCGGGTTTCTCTTCTTGCCAATCCTTTACAACGTCGCAAAGAGTATCGTAATAAGAGAAAGAATTGGAACCCCAATTAATAACGATACATGAAACACAACCGATAAATCATTCCCAATCGTCGCCTCTACAGGATCTTTCGCTGGAGAACCAAGAAATCCGATTAATCGATCGAAGCGACTTACCGTTTTCGGAAAGTCGGGTACTTCTACATGGTCACTATCTAAATGCTGTCTTAATTTATATTCACTCTTAAAGGGATTTTCGCTCAATTTCATCCACCTCCAGCAATTGTTTCAATTTCTTTATCCCGTTATGGAGTCTCGATTTCACTGTTCCAATCGGAATGTTTAATATCTCCGCAATCTCTTTTTGCTGCATATCATGATAATAAGAAGGAATGAGGACAGCTCGCTGTTCTTCCGGAACTTTCAAAATTGCTTCTCTTACTGTAAGCCGATCTTCGTGAGAAAATTCTTTTTCCGGAATCGGCACTAAAAATGGCAAAAGCGTACGCCACTTTTTTCTTCTATTTAATTTATTAATCATAAGGCGATAACCGATTTGAAATAAATACGTTTTTATTTTTCCTTTTTCAAGTTCATACATATGTTTCTTTCGTTCTAACGTCAAAAACGTATCTTGCACAAGGTCGATACTCAATTGTTCATCTCGATTAAATCGATATAAAAATGTGTATAGCGCTGGTTTGATTAAAACATATAGTTTTTCCCCAGCCTGCTTATCTCCCTTTTGATACGCAAGCATGAGCTCTTCTTCACTCCCAATCTGCGCCATGATTTTTGATCTCCTTTATTCCTTTTAACGTTAATGAAATGCGGGAAATTAAATAGCAGCTTGCGACAATAATCCATACTTGTGATTGATTCGTAAAAAATTGAACATATGGGTTTTCGATTGTCTCGCCGGTTGAAACTAAAAAGTTTAATGCTTGCACACATATGCATGCATACACTGCAAGACAAACCGAAATCGTATCAAATACATTCCAACGAAAGTACACTTTTGTTTTTGTAAAATCAATTTTATATCCTTTTTTCCGTACTATATGTTTTCTATCAAACGAAATAATGATGGAAAACATAACAATCATCATAACTCCAGCTGTAATCATCGACACTTTAAATCCGATTGGCATCGGTAATAGTAAACCACAAGAAAATACGGCTATAATTCCAATTAAAGCAAAAGTAAGAAGTAATTTATTAGACATATAAAAAGCCTCCCTCATCTATTGTTTCATAAATGTATACAGACGAGGAAGGTACTTCGTTCAAATATTATTTTATTTTTTTATAATCTTTGCAGGATTTCCGCCAACTACTACATGATCTGACACATCTTTTCATACAACTGGATCAGTCGGTATATATATTTCTCCTAGTATCATTTTTTTCTTTTTCTGTTTTCATTTTCTTCCCTCTTTATATGTAGGTTAAAGAGAGAAGAAAAAAGAAAGGTCTGAACGCTATTTCGTTCAGACCTTTCTCTCTTAATCTTCCATCGTTGATAAGTCACCTGTTGGTAAGTTTAACTCCCACGCTTTTAATACGCGGCGCATAATTTTACCGCTTCTCGTTTTCGGTAATTTGTCTCTAAATTCAATTTGTCTTGGCGCTGCATGAGCTGCTAGACCTTTCTTTACAAATTGACGAATTTCTTCTTTTAATTCTTCAGATGGTTCGTAACCTGCACGAAGCGCGATAAATGCTTTAATAATTTCGCCGCGCACCGGATCAGGAATACCAATTACACCAGCTTCTGCAACAGCAGCATGCTCGATTAATTTACTTTCTACTTCAAACGGACCAACGCGCTCGCCTGATGTCATAATTACATCGTCAATACGCCCTTGGAACCAGAAGTATCCATCCTCGTCCATATAGGCAGAATCACCTGATACGTACCAATCGCCTGGCATGAAGTAAGACTCATACTTTTGCTTGTTATTCCAAATTCCGCGCATCATCGCTGGCCAACCTTTGCCAATTGCTAAGTTACCCATTGTGTATGGAGGCACTTCATTTCCTTCATTATCAACAATCGCTGCTTTTACACCTGGAATTGGTTTCCCCATTGAACCTGGACGGATTTCCATACAAGGGTAGTTACAAATAACTTGTCCACCTGTTTCTGTCATCCACCACGTATCATGAATACGAAGTCCAAATGCGTTCATACCCCAGCGAATTACTTCTGGATTTAACGGTTCACCAACGCTTAACACGTGGCGCACTTGTGATAAATCATATTTTTTAATTGCATCTTGTCCAGCACCCATTAACATGCGAAATGCTGTTGGTGCGCTATACCAAACTGTTACACCGTAATCTTGCAGTGCTTCATACCAAGCTTCTGGACTAAATCGTCCGCCTAAAATAACGTTTGATGCTCCGACTAACCACGGCGCGAAAATACCGTAAGCTGTTCCAGTTACCCAGCCCGGGTCAGCTGTGCACCAATATACATCGTCTTCTTTTAAATCTAGCACCCACTTCGCCGTTTGATAGTGCTGCACCATTGCATTTTGTGCATGAAGCACACCTTTTGGCTTACCAGTAGAACCAGACGTATAATGTAAAATTAAACCGTCTTCGCGTCCTAACCATTCAATATGTAATTCTTTTGAAGCTTGTTCAAATAAAGGATTGAATGCTACCGTTTTACCGCCTTCTTCTACATGATCTCCAACAAGAAAGACTGTTTTTAAAGCAGGTAAATCATTTAATGGTACACGCTCTAACAATTCAGGTGTTGTAATTAACACTTTTGCTTCGCTATCTTCTAAACGATCGCGAACTGCGCCTTCCATAAATGCTTCAAATAGCGGACCAACAATTGCTCCCAACTTCACTGCACCAAGAAGTGCGAAATATAACTCTGGGGAACGCGGCATAAAAATAAAAACGCGATCGCCTTTTTCTACATCGCCATAATTTTTCAGGACGTTTCCTGCTTTATTAGAAAAATCCTTCATTTCCTTAAATGTATACTTCTCTTTTCGCGATCCATCTTGATAATAAAGGGCTACTTTATTCTTTCGATCGGATTTCGCATGCTTATCAATTGCCTCATACGCCATATTTACTCGGCCTGTTTCATTCCAAGTAAAGTTTTTATTAACCTCTTCCCAGTTAAAATTCGCGTATGCCTCATCATAATTCGGCAAATTATTTTCTCCTTTAATGACAGGAAGCGTTTCTACTTTCATACTTTACATCCCCCTCCTATGTATTCTATTATCTATTATAATAACATTATTTAAAATTTTCAGTATATTTGTTGATTTTTAGACAAATTTTTAATGACAAATTTCGATTCACATCGCATATATTATAAAGTACGATATGAATAGATTCACAAACCCTCAAGGTGGTGAGCAATACATTGATTCATAAAAAAATATATAATGCTAGAAACTTAAAAACAGCGAAAGGCACTTTAATTATTGAAGGGCCTGTCTCTACACATAACTTAGAAATGTATGAATTTCATCCAGACTTAATTGCGTTTCGTCCTGCCGAGCAACAATATAAAGCAATTGTCGAAATTTCTAAATTGCCAGAAGCTCGTCTCATTATTGCTAGACATGACCAAACGATTGTTGGATATGTTACATACTTGTATCCTGATCCACTTGAACGATGGTCAGAAGGAAAGATGGAAAACTTAATTGAACTTGGGGCGATTGAAGTTGTCCCTGCCTTTCGCGGTTGCGCTGTCGGAAAAAACTTATTAGAAGTTTCAATGATGGACGACCATATGGAAGATTACATTATATTGACGACTGAATATTATTGGCACTGGGATTTAAAACAAACTGGCTTAAATGTTTGGGAGTATCGAAAAGTAATGGAAAAAATGATGAATGCAGGTGGCTTACAATGGATGGCTACAGATGATCCTGAAATTTGTTCGCATCCTGCTAACTGTTTAATGGTCCGCATCGGTAAACGCGTTGATACGGATTCTATTCAAGCATTTGATCGTCTACGTTTTCACAATCGTTTTATGTATTAATAAAGGGGGCAACTGGAATGATTGTAGAAGAAATTATGAATCAAGATGTGGTGACACTACACCCAAACGATACAATCGAAACAGCAATCCGAACGATACGCACGAAAGGCATTCGGCACATTCCAATTGTCGATCAAAATAATCATGTCGTAGGCATTATTTCTGATCGGGATGTAAGAGATGCAAGTCCGTCTATTTTAGATGAACAAGTTTCACTCGATATGCTGAAGCAACCACTTGAACTCATTATGAAACATCCTGTTATGACTTGCCATCCTCTCGATTTCGTTGAGGAAATTGCTACTTTATTTTTTGAAAATAAAATTGGCTGTCTTCCTGTTACAAAGGCTGGAAAGTTAGTTGGAATTATTTCTGAATCTACTGTGCTACACACGTTAGTGAAATTAACAGGAGCACATCAACCGAGTTCACAAATTGAAATTCAAGTAAAAAACGAACCTGGTATTCTCGGGAAAGTCGTTGCCATTTTTAGTGAGTTACAAATCAATATCGTGAGCGTTCTCGTCTATCCAGCAAAAGATGAGAATGATAAAGTACTCGTTTTCCGCATCCAAACGATGAATCCGCTAAAAGTGATTGATGCACTTGAGGCAGAAGGCTACCGCGTATTATGGCCGAACATTATGGGGATGCAAGCATGAGTAGCGCGTTTATTTATTCGGATGACTTTCGGGGCTATTCATTTAGCCCCGATCATCCTTTTAACCAACTGCGCGTCACACTTACGTATGATTTATTACAAAAGGGCGGTTTCATCTCTCCTTCTCAAATCATCTCACCACGGATGGCTACAGATGAAGAGATTGCCTACATTCATACAGAGGAGTACATAAATGCGGTAAAACGTGCTGGAGAAGGAAAGTTAGAAAAATCAATTGCGATGACATATGGACTCGGAACAGAAGATACACCGATGTTTCCAAATATGCACGAAGCAAGTGCATTACTCGTTGGCGGTACATTAACAGCTGTTGACGCTGTTCTTTCTGGAAAAGTAAAGCACGCGCTTAACTTAGGAGGTGGCTTACATCACGGTTTCCGCGGCAAGGCATCTGGCTTTTGTATTTATAACGACAGTTCCATCGCAATGAAATATATTCAGAAGAAATACGGTTTACGCGTTTTATATATTGATACAGATGCTCATCACGGTGATGGTGTACAGTGGTCCTTTTATGACGATCCTAACGTATGCACCATTTCACTACATGAAACTGGTCGATATTTATTCCCTGGAACTGGCGCTGTAAACGAACGCGGACAAGGTAATGGCTATAGTTATTCTTTTAACGTTCCACTCGATGCTTTTACAGAAGACAAATCGTTTTTAGATTCCTATCGAACTGTCGTAAGAGAAGTGGCCGCATACTTTAAACCGGATATTATTTTAACGCAAAATGGTGCTGACGCACATTATTACGACCCACTTACACACCTTTGCGCAACGATGAATATTTACCGCGAGATACCGAAGCTCGCTCGCGAAATCGCTAACGAATATTGCGAAGGTCGCTGGATTGCTGTCGGCGGTGGTGGTTATGACCACTGGCGCGTCGTCCCAAGAGCTTGGGCACTCATTTGGCTCGAAATGAACAACATCCAAAACATCTCAGGTTATCTCCCTCCAGAATGGATTGACGCTTGGAAAGGACAAGCAGAAACAGAACTTCCCCTCACATGGGAAGATCCAGACAACATGTATAAACCTATCCCCCGCAAACCAGAAATTGAAGAAAAGAACGCATTAACTGTAGCGAAATCCCTTGAAATTATTCGGAATAATATGAAAAAATCTTTGTACTAAAAGAAAAGGAGGCTCGTTTTTGAATAGCCTCCTTTTCTTTATTGTCGATTTCTGTCGGTAAGTCGATATATTTTAATAATCGCTGATATATTTCGAGTTGCGCCGATATATTTTGATAATCGCTGATATATTCCGAGTTGCGCCGATATATTCTAATAATCGCTGATATATTTTTATGTACTAACGGATTTTATGAGGAAAGGTCGTGATATTATGTGGATACAACAAATGATCCACACGAAACGTGGCACATTTGAACTTTTTACAAAGGGAAATGGCGAACCGCTTTGTATTACACATCACTATTCACAATTCAATGAAACTGGTGATTACTTTGCGGATGTTTTCACTGCTACGCATCGTGTATTGCTCATTAATTTACGAGACGCTGGTAACTCAGCAAAAGCCCAGGTAGAAAACGAATTAAGTATGATTGAAACAATTCACGATTTAGAAGCTATACGAGAAGCATTACAACTTCCAACATGGCATTTCGCCGGTCATTCAACAGGTGGTATGCTTGGACTTTTATATGCGATTACATATCCAAATCCCTTACAATCACTAGTCGTCGTTGGAGCCGCAGCAAGTAATTATACTGAAACACCATTTTGTATTTATCATCCGGAACATCCTCAGTTTCATTATATGCAACAGCTCATTGAAAACTTAAAAAGCCCTCACCTTACAAATGAGGAACGAAAAGAACTATCTACCAAACGAACAAAATTATCTTTATATAAACCCGAAAACTACAATTCTTATTTTGATAAACCAATCAAAAAAACAATGTCCGCTAGCCGGATGAACGCTTTTGCTCATGAATATCCATCATTTGATTTACGAGAGCATTTACCTTCTATAAAAACAAAAACAATAATTATGTGCGGAAGACACGATGTGCAGTGCCCAATTCAGTATTCTATCGAGATGCATGATGGCATACGTAATTCTATTTTTGTGATATTTGAAGAGAGTAATCATTATCCTTTTTTAGAAGAAGCTGCTCAATTTATTTCTACTACTCAAGAATTTTATAAATCGTTACACTAGTACCGTTATTATTAAAGAAAGCTAACAGCCTCTATAAGACTATGAGCTTTTTTCAAAAGAAATATTTCATACTAAAAACAACAAGCAGAACAAAACAATCATTAAACCTACATCAAGGAATACTGCCTTTTTATCTCCTTCTTTTATACTCATTATAAAAGAAGAAATGATTTTAATTCCAAAAAAGACCATCATAAATAACCAACCAAAATGATCATTTGTATAATCTTCATCATAAAACATTTGTATTGCGCCTATTAGTAATAAAACAAGTATGATATTAGTTCCAATCTTTAAAATCTTGTTTGATTTATTATCTTTTAATATATCCCCCAAAATGTAGCACGCCCTCTCACACTCTCCTATGTTTTTATCTCTCTTTATATTTTAACATAAATTACCTATTCTCCCCTTTTGATCACATACAAAAAAACCTGCCAAAACTTTGACAGGTTCCCTACACGTTAAAACGATAACCAGCCCCCCATACCGTTTCGATATATTGCGGGTGAGCAGGATCTCTTTCAATTTTTTCACGTAACTTTCTAATATGAACGACAACAGTTGCTAAATCACCAGCGGAGTCTAATCCCCAAATGCGTTCAAATAGCTGTTCTTTATTTAATACTTGATTTGGGTTTGTGACAAAGAATGTTAATAAATCAAATTCCTTCGTTGTAAACGCAACTTCTTCATTGTTTATAAAAACTTTCCTCGCCCTTTGATCAATAGAGATTCCGTGAATATATAGCGTATCGCGTTGCTTACTTACATTTCCTAATAATCTTTCATAACGAGAAATATGGGCTTTTACTCTTGCTACTAGCTCACTCGGGCTAAACGGTTTCGTTATATAATCATCCGCTCCTAATCCGAGCCCGCGAATTTTATCTATATCTTCTTTTTTTGCTGAAACAAGTAAAATCGGAATATCTTTTATAGCTCGAATTTGCTTACAAATTTCAAATCCATTCATTTTCGGAAGCATAATATCTAAAATAATTAAATCGTAGTCTTCTTGCAGGGCCATTTGTAAACCTGTTTCTCCTGAATGTTCGACATCAACTTGAAAATCATTAATTTCTAAATAATCTCGCTGTAATTCTGCAATGCTTACTTCATCTTCTATTAGTAAAATTCTTTTCAATTTACTCACCACATTTCTCTACTTTTTCCAATGAGAAGAAAATGCTTGTGCCTTCCCCAAGCTCGCTTTCCGCCCAAATATTCCCGCCATGTTCTTCAATAATTTGCTTCGCTATCGCTAAGCCAAGTCCACTTCCACCTGTACTAGAATTTCGCGATTTCTCTGCACGATAGAAACGTTCAAAAATATAAGGAAGTGTATCAGATTCTATACCTGATCCGTTGTCCATTACTTTCACAATCACTTTATTGTTATCACTCGATACTGTTACAGTAATTTTCTTTTCTTCTTTATCCATGTATTTCACACTATTATGAATTAAATTTGATATCACTCTATTTATCTTTTCGCAATCAGCCTTTACATAAAGTGGTGATGCATGTAATTGTAAGTTAACTTCTATACCTTCTTTACTTAAATCCATCTGCATCTCTTCTATTAATTCTTGCATAAACATATTTAATTCAACCGTTTCAAACTGAAAGGGAACTCGATTCAAATCGAGCTTTGAGAATAAAAATAATTCATCAATGAGTGTATCCATATGTCTTGCTTTCGTATGGATAGTCGTTAAGTACTTATCCATTTTTTCTGGCGTATTTGCTACTCCGTCTTTTATTCCTTCTACATATCCAATAATAGATGTAATCGGTGTTTTTAAATCGTGAGAGATGTTTGAAATGAGCTCTTTTCGATTTTCTTCATACTGCGTTTGCATCTCTATCGATTCTTTTAATTTCTTCCTCATTTCCTCAAATCCTTGATTCAATTGCCCAATTTCATCGTGCGATGTAACTGGTATTTGAAAATCTAAATTTCCTTCTTTAATTTTTTCAGTCGCATCTTTCAATACAAAGATTGGTTTTATAACACTTCTTGAGACGAGGTAACTTAATAATCCAATAAGTAAAATAGCTAATAGTAAAAGTGATACGAACAAAATCGGAAATAACTTTTGTGTAAGATCTACAAATGAACTTTGCTTCTTTAATACAAATATACTCCCCTCTTCTTCCTGAGGAAAATAAAAATCAAACTTTACATATCGATAAAATGTATCGCCTAATTCCGTTGTACCACGACTATTAATATTTGCTGATTCAAATTTCGGAAGAGCTTCCTTTAAAGCCCCACTTTCAAATACTTTTGTAGCATAAGAAATGGTTTCTCCCTTTCTTACAACAATTTTCACCCCTTCTTTTTCAAGTGATGAAACGAACGACTCATCTAATAGTTGCGATTGATGTTTCTTTGCTGCCGTCTTTAACTCAATATACGCATTCTCTTCTTCTGACGTAAGCGGCTTTTGAATATAGGAGCTTTTATAGAAATTTTTCACTGCTTCCAAATCACCTGTTATCGAAAAAACGATTAAAAATCCCGCGATTAATATAAGCGTAATGGAAACGAGAATGACAGCGATATAAGAAAATAAAAACCTTGTTTTAATAGACATATGTTACATCCTCACTTTACCCCGCTATTTGCCGGGCAGTAAGATCCCCACCTCAAAATTCAGAGAAAGCAAAGAAGTTAAGTGGGGGATCAACTGCCCATAAAAGCCCGATTGGTTGGGGCTGATAATCAGTGGGGGATGAACAAAACCCCCACTGATTAAAGTTTCACTTTATCAAACCTTATTACTCATAAGCATAAAAATATATGTTCAAATACTCAAGCGATTTTATAGTAATTTTAGCGTCAGTTTATAAAAATTTAATGTTCTTCTTTTACAGTTGAAATGAGGAGGTTGAAATTCCATGTTCAAAAAAACAGTAAGCATGATATGTTGCGTAATTTTTTTACAAGGTTGCTCGCAAGAACAAGAAGTTAAAAAGGAGATGATAAACATGGAGACAGCGCTACTAACAGCTACTGAGAAACAAGAAACGAATACTGTTATATCGTTACTCAAAAAAGGGGCTGACATAAATATAACAGACAATAAAGGACGCACCCCTCTTATGATTGCTACATATAAAAATGATGTAAAAACCGCAAAAGTACTTATCGAAGCTGGTGCTGACGTAAATATCCAAGATGATATGAAAAACAATCCCTTTCTATACGCCGGTGCAGAAGGTTACTTGGATATTTTAAAACTAACGATTGATGCCGGCGCAGATCCAACACTTACGAATCGTTACGGCGGAACAGCCCTTATCCCTGCCTCAGAACATGGTTATATTGATGTTATAAAAGAACTCCTCACGCGAACAAATATCGATGTAAACCATGTAAATAACCTCGGATGGACAGCTTTAATGGAAGCCATCGTACTAAGTAACGGAAATGAAACACAACAACAAGTTATCCGCCTTCTTATTGAACACGGTGCAGATGTAAACATTCCAGATAATGATGGTGTTACTCCGCTAGAGCATGCTCGCGCTCATCACTTTGAGGAGATAGAGAAGATTTTGTTAGAAGAACATAAGTAAAACGCTAATTTTTGCCTTCCTCCCCCGCTCTATGCTACATTTAACCCGTTATATCAATATGAATAGGGTGGGAATACATATGAACAAACCGAAAATCGGGATGATTGGACTTGGAAGTATCGCACAAAAAGCCTATCTTCCAACACTTACAAAAGAAACAGATTGGAATTTTGTAGGGGCTTTTACACCTAATGCAGAGAAAAGGAAACAAGTTTGCCAGCAATACCGCATACAAGACTTCCATTCTATTGAAACGTTAACTTCAGAATGCGATGCAATCTTCGTTCATAGTTCAACTGCATCGCATTATGAAATCGTTTCTGAACTTCTGAAAAAAGGAATCGATGTTTACGTTGATAAGCCGCTAGCTGCTACAGTGGAACAGGCTGAAAAACTAGTCGAGTTGAGCGAAAAATATAACCGAAAGTTAATGGTCGGATTTAATCGCCGCTTCGTTCCTATGTATGTTGCCGCAAAAGAGCAAGCTCATCATATTTCATGGATTCGAATTGAAAAGCATCGTACAAATAAAGTTGGGCCCTATACGTACGACTTTACGATGTTAGATGATTACTTACATATTGTAGATACTGCTCGCTGGTTAGCTAACGATGAGCTTAACGTCGTTCATAATATGATGCAAATCAATGAAAAGAATGAACTTCTTTACGGACATCATACATATACAACTGCAAATGGAATGTTACTTTCTACCGCAATGCACCGTCATGCCGGTACAAATTTAGAACAAATTGAACTTGTCACAACAGGAAAAATCATTCGCGTAAAAAACATGAACACATTTGAAGTTGAGCAAGAAAATGCAGTTTCTCAAATTGGTTCCCCATCATGGGATACGACGTTAAAACAACGTGGTTTTGAAGATGCTGTTCATCATTTTATTGCATGTGTACAAGGAGATACAAAGCCTGTTGTAGATGGATTAGAAGGATTAAAAACGCAACAACTTTTGCAATCTCTGCTGAATAATGTAAACAAAAATTAAAACGGATACATTTTTCAGAATTTACTTTCATTCCCATTTCCCCTTTATTTCTCACGCAAATTTCTATAGAATATGTTGATAGGAATTATAAATTTCATAATGAATCGTGGAAAGGATGGGATTAACACATGTGGAACGAGTTTAAAAAGTTCGCTTTCAAAGGGAATGTCGTTGATTTAGCTGTCGGGGTTGTAATCGGTGCTGCATTCGGTAAAATCGTTAGTTCTTTAGTAAAAGATGTTATTACACCATTACTTGGTATGGTATTAGGTGGCGTTGACTTTACAGATTTAAAACTTACATTCGGTAAGTCATCTATTATGTACGGTAACTTCATCCAAACTATTTTTGATTTCTTAATTATTGCAGCAGCTATCTTTATGTTCGTTAAAGTGTTCAACAAACTAACATCTAAAAAAGAAGAAGAAAAAGAGGAAGAAATTCCAGAACCAACAAAAGAAGAAGAACTTCTTAGCGAAATTCGCGACTTATTAAAACAACAAAACTCTTCTAAAGATAGAGCATAATTGAACGGATAAAAAGGCATGTCCCGAGAGGAACATGCCTTTTTTATATGCTATAACGTTTCCGAATTCATATGAATAAATAAAATAATACCTGCAACCATAAGTACCATAATACTACTTGCAAATAGTGTAATCCCCATAAACATTAAACTTGTGCTCATATCCACCGATACACTTTCAATAAAAATAGAAATTACATACGTGATAAGGGCAATTCCTGCAAGAATACTTCCTGGAACAAATCGCTTTAAACCATTTTGTTTTAACGTCATATATGCAAAAATAGCAGTCATACAAAGCGTAATTATCCAAAGAACGATCATCTCTTCTCCCCCCTCACAAGCCTTTTCTTTCTATTATACATGACATTGCCCTATAATAGTTAAATTTGCACTTATGTGACATATAACAAGGAATCATATCATTTTACAACGAAGTCACCAATAGGTCATATACTGAGGAGGTTTTCAATTGGAAGATGATATTGTAGGATATTTTAAACAAGTAGAGCGATTCGATTATATTACAATCGACTTAGACAAAAAGTTCTTTTATATCGAAGTTGTACAACTAGAAACAAATATAACTTTTCTAAAAATATCACTTAATTTAAATAAAGATGAAACTATTGTACAAGGCAAAACAGAGCACTATGACCCTTATAGGCTGGAACAATTAATACAAAGTTTTAAATACACCGCACAAACATGCATTGAACATAATTTACGAAGTCCTGAAGAACTTTTTGCATTTTGGAAAGGAAATTGACACTAGAAATAAATGGATATTATTCGTATAAATTGATATAATTACCATATATAAATATTCTTTATAAGGAAGTGTTCATAATGTTTTGGATTTCACTAATCGTATTAGCCTATTTCATCATTCTCGTCCCAATACAGTATAACTACATTAAAATACTCAAAGAAAAACAGAAGAAAATGAATATGTCACAAAACGAACTATATGACAACATGTCTTATGAAGAATCCCAAATACATTACCATTACCAAAGTAACGTATTTACAATACCTGCTTCACTTGTCGCAAGTATTATTTATAAAGTGAAACATGCAGCATAATATGTACGCTGTAAAATTATTGTTTGAATCTGTTCATTCTGGTGAGCCTGATCCTACGAAAATGGATGAGCATTATGAAGAAAATCACGATACACTTTTTGAAGAAAGTATTATTCTTGTTAAGGCACACAGTTTGAAAGAGGCCCATGCACTAGGTGAACAAATCGCTATACAGTCTGAGCATACGTACGATAATATGTACGGTGAGCAAATAACATGGACGTTTCGAAAACTGTTGCATGTGTTTGAATTAGACGATACACCATTTGAAACTGGAAAAGAATTATACGCAAGATTTTTACAAGTTAAGAAAAATGAAACGGTGGATACAGTCGTACAAAAATACTATCCTGCATACGAATAAAAGCTCACAGCAATCGCGGTGAGCTTTTTTATACTTACTTCGTTGAATCTCTAAATTGGATACGGTGAGGTAAGATAACAGTGTGATCTTCCACTTTTTCTTTGTTCATATACTTTGTTAATAGACGCATTGCTACTGCACCGATATCATACATCGGTTGTACAACTGTTGAAAGTTGTGGACGAACCATTAATGCAAGGCGTGTATTATCGAAACCAAGTACTTCTACATCAGTTGGTACATTTAATCCAGTGTCTTGTGCTGCGTGGATTACACCTAGTGCCATTTCGTCAGAAGATACGAAGATCGCTGTTGGCTTTTCATCAAGGCTCCAAAGCTTTTCGAATGCTTCGATACCTGAGTCATATGTGTAATCTCCATCGATTACAAGATTTTCATCATATGAAATACCTGCTTCTTCTAGAGCTTTTCTATAACCTTGTAACTTCTTCGCACTCCCCGCTTTATCAATGAAAGGACCAGAGACGAAACCGATACGCTTATGTCCTTGTTCAATAAAGTGCTTCATTGCGTCGTAAGCTGCTTGTGTATAATCAATGTTTACTGATGGCGTTTCATTTTGCTCATCAAATGACGCTGCTAATACGATTGGTACTGGAGACTTTTTAAATTCTTCAGCGTGAATATCTGTAATATCTTCACCCATGAAAACAATTCCGTCCACTTGTTTTCCAAGCATCGTATTTAATAAATGGAACTCTTTCTCTTTGTTTTGGTCAGAGTTACTTAAAATGATGTTATATTTGTACATTGTTGCGATATCTTCAATTCCACGAGCAAGTTCTGCATAAAACGTATTTGAGATATCAGGAATAATAACACCTACTGTAGTTGTCTTTTTACTTGCTAGTCCACGTGCTACCGCATTTGGGCGGTATCCTAAACGATCAATTGCTTCTAATACTTTCTTTCTTGTTGTAGGCTTTACATTTGGATTACCGTTCACAACGCGTGATACGGTAGCCATTGAAACGTTCGCTTCGCGCGCTACATCATATATTGTTACGTTCATCTCATCGCACACTCCTTCTATTTTTGCTATCTATTTTTATGTATCGGTTACTTGAATGAAAAAAAGACATCAACTCTATTTGCAGATGCCACCAATCGTCCCGAGTTCTTCCTTTTACTAATGATACGATAAAAACGCAGGCTCATACAATATTTTCCCGCAAAAGTTTCGAAAAAATTCGCTTCTTTTCTCGTATTTTCGTATTTTTTATGAAAAAAAGGGCATTTTTTGTAAAAATATAGATATCCCACAAGTAGAAACCCTATTTTAAGCAGTACACTAGCTAGTAATTGAAATTTATATCAGCGATTTTTTGAATATATCAACCACAGCTCGAAATATATCAGCGATTTTCTAAATATATCGACCACAACTCGAAATATATCAGCGATTTTTTAAATATATCGACTTACCGACATCAAACGACAATGATCACCATTTGATGCGCTGGATCTGGAAGTACTCTACAATTGGCAATAGAAGATCCCATCCCCCTGTAGAATGCGTTACATCGACAATGCAAGGGGTTAAAATAGGTTTCTTTCTTTGAAATTAGTACAGCGGAAATATGGAGCGTATTACGTGACGCCCTGTCCCATCGTCCCCTTTCATTTACAGTAAAAAAAGACAGTTTAAACACTGTCTTTTTTTATAAGAAGGAAACAAACGGTTTATCGCTGTTTTTCTCTTTTATAACAATTGCCTCAATTTTATTCTCGGACTTTATCTGCAATTGTACTTTTGCATCTTTCGGTAATTGGTCTAACATACTTTGAGCGGCGAGTTGAGTAAGAGCCATTAATTCTGTTTTACCGTTATATTTAATAACAATATCCATATTTAATGTATCCATTTGATTTTTCTTATAAGAAACTTTAGCATTTACTGGGATAAAGTCTCCAGGAGAAAAACCTTTCATTGCCTCAGCAAATTTATTTATTTTTTCATTATCTTCTCCATGTGCTTGTGTAAATTCATCGGAAGGATATGAATACGCTTTTTCTTCAATTGCATTCCAATTTCCAAGGTTCGTATCATTCTTTTGAACGGTAGCACTAGCAATATACGTGCCATTTTTTAAAGAACTTGTACTTTCTTGCTTAAAGATAGCAAACGTAATTGGGGATTTATTATACTTGTCATTTTTATGAATAGCTTCAATAAGTTGCTTAGCAACTTCAGTCCCCTTAGACATTGCCTCTTCATTGGATACACTTGAAGACATAGCTAACCCAATTACAACGCCAGATAAACTTAATTCATTTGAATTCTGTTTCCCGAAATAGTCTTGTTCTATAATATTTGTCAAAACGGGTGCTTCTACTTTTGCGACTAGTTCATCAACTAACTTCTCAGGAATATACTGATTTAATTGAAGCACATGGTTTTCTGTATCAAATTGCTCTTTTGCAATATTCATTAAACCATTTTCATACTCTGCTAAATCTAATTTAGAATTTGTTTTTACATTAGCTGTATTTATAACCTTTTGTTCTTTTAAAGGAATTACAGTTCTATAATAATCTTTAGAAACAGCAGTTCTCGGAATCATGCTTTTTTCTTTCGTATCTTTCTGTATAACTTCATCCTTCTTACTAATCGTATCATTACTACAAGCTCCTAGTAATAAACTTACGACTGCGAAGGATAATGCCATTTTCTTCATTACTTAAAACCTACTTTCAACAATCTAGTTATTTAGTTTGAACTATTAACAGTTTACCATTAAATATATTTCAACAAAAACAAAAAAAAGAAGCAAGCACCTTTCGCTTGCTTCTTTTTACTTAATATTCTCTTCTAAAACATCTTTTTTAATGTTCCAATGAGACGTATTCCATACTACCATCCCATCTTTTATGTATAACACTTGCGGAGATTCATGTTTCATGCTGTACTGTTCTGCAACACGATTCGAAACATCTCTTGCATCTTGTACGTATAAGTAGTACGCTGGTACCGCTCTTTCTTCACTACAATAAGCTTGAAATTCTGTATAAGCACCATGACTAATAGGACATGTCGTACTATGTTTAAAAAGAACATAAGGCTCGTTTTTTTCTACTAGTACTTCAAACTCTTCAATTGTTTCAAGTTTTGTCATATTCATTACGATTCACCTCTCATACGAAGTCTAGAGCGCTTCTCTTTCTTTTCAGCTTTTTTCTCAAGTCTTTCTAATTTACGCTCTTCTTTTTCAACCTTTTTCTCTTGTCTTGTCGCACGATAATGATTGTATACTTCAATTGCTGCGCTACTCCACTGTACAACTTGCGCTACTTTATCTGCATTATTTTCAATTTCGTCCGTAACAGACTCTGATACATTACGAAGTTTCGTATTTAAAGAATGGATTGTCGTTCCAATTCCATCTACACCCGATACTACTTTATTTAATGATTGTGACTTCTGTTGAATGTCATCAGCTAACGCATTTGTTTTATGTAATAATTGCTCCGTCTCTACGCTAATCCCTTGCATTTGCTTTTCTAAACCTTCTAACGTGCTTGCAACGTTTTCTAACGTCTTCTGAACCGATAACAACGTTCTACATACATACACTACTAATACAGCGAAAGCAACCGCGATAATAGCTGCACTTACATATAAAAGAACTTGCATTTCATCACTTCCTTTATCTTTTTCATACTTTCCCCTATTATACAATCATTTTCCGTTTCGTTCTAATCCCTATCTTTTCATTAGAATTTTCATACTTATTCGTTAACTTTAACATAAATGATTCAACAAATTCCACTAAGTAGGTTACAATAGGAGAGGATACATAATTAGTAGGGAGGCTTTACATATGAAAGATCCACGCATTGAAAAGTTAGCATACAATTTAATTAACTACTCTATTCGCTTACAAAAAGGCGAAAAAGTATTAATTGAAAACTTTGGCTTACAAAAAGAACTTGTAACTGCACTTGTTAAAGAAGCATATGCAGCTGGTGGTTTCCCATTCGTTTCTTTAAAAGATCATCAAGTAGATCGCTCTTTATTAATGGGTGCTACTGAAGAACATTTTGAACAAATCGCAGCCTATGAAGCAAGCGTAATGAAAGATATGGACGCTTATATCGGTCTTCGCTCTGGCGATAACATTAACGAACAAGCTGACGTGCCAAGTGAAAGAATGCAAATTCACGGTCAAACAGTTGGTAAGAAAGTTCATAGAGACATCCGCGTTCCAAAAACACGCTGGGTTGTTCTTCGCTACCCAAATGCTTCTATGGCACAGCTTGCGAAAATGAGCACAGAAGCTTTCGAAGACTTCTACTTCGAAGTATGTAACTTAGACTACGGTAAAATGGATAAGGCGATGGATAGCCTTGTTACATTAATGAATAAAACAGATAAAGTGCGCCTAACTGGACCTGGAACTGACTTAACATTCTCTATTAAAGACATTCCAGCAATTAAATGCTCTGGTCATTTAAACATTCCAGACGGTGAAGTATACTCTGCACCAGTTCGTGATTCTGTTAACGGTACAGTTTCTTACAACACGCCATCTCCTTACAACGGTTATACATTTGAAAATGTACAACTTAAGTTCGAGAACGGACAAATCGTTGAAGCAACTGCAAACGATACAGAGCGCATTAACAAAATCTTCGATACAGACGAAGGCGCACGCTACGTTGGTGAGTTCGCAATTGGCGTAAACCCATACATCTTACATCCAATGGGAGATATCCTATTCGATGAAAAAATCGATGGCAGCTTCCACTTCACTCCTGGACAAGCTTACGACGATGCTTGGAACGGTAACAACTCGAACATTCACTGGGATTTAGTATGCATCCAACGCCCTGAATACGGCGGCGGCGAAATTTACTTCGACGACGTACTAATCCGTAAAGACGGACGCTTCGTTGTACCTGAATTAGAAGCTTTAAATCCAGAGAACTTAAAATAATAATAAAAACGCTCGGAGTTTTCTCTGAGCGTTTTTTTAATATTTTAATAAGTCTTTCGCCACATCTTCTGGCACTTTAAAACTCATCTTCTTATTTTTCATTTCAACTTCGACATAAGGGACATCTTTATATACTGTCATTGTACCGATTTCATGTAACTCTTTTTTATCTTTACTCGACTCTGATAATTTTGGTGTATCTTCTTGATACATTTTAAATGTTTTCCCTTGCGGAGTATCTAAAGGAGCCGACTGCATTTCCCACTTATCCATTTTCATGACTTCAAACAGCTTTTCAATTTCTTTCTTATCGGTCATTACTTTTTTATCACTTGAATCTGTAAGTGATTCAATCTCTACCTTTTGTGCCTTTTCTAAGTTCATATCAGCTCTATCCTTCTTCGCACTACACCCTATTACAAGAACGGATGCGGTTAGCAGAAGTAAAAATAACGTAAGGACTTTTTTCATGTCTAATCCTCCTAACTACATAGAGCTACTTTTCTCACTTTTTGTTTGCTGAAAATGAAAATAATATAAAAGCGCTACTGCGATAGTACCTATTAATATTGGTACATATAAGTGTAGATCCCATTTCATATATACTCTAGTGCAGCCAACAAACACAAACAAAATTTCCAAACAGAATAAAGGTTTTACATACTTCATTTCTTACCTACCATTTCTATTTTCACATGTGGATTTTCTTTTTCTACAAGAGATAAAAACTGCTCCATATGTTGCGGCATCGCAATCATATGTACTTTATATGCATTCGTCGTAATTTCAAGAGATTTCCCAACTTGACGAATGATTCTTATCTCTTTCAATACGATATCGTCATTTAAAACACCGTACTTTAATACACCATTTTCTACTTTATGCTTTTTAATAAACACTTCCCAAACGAGTGGTACATTAACAAGGAAGCATAAACCCATCCCAATTAACGCTGTCATCCACTGCTCTTTATTAGCGATAATCATGACGAGTGGATATACAAACATAAAAGCTAACGTGAGACAAACAAAAATTACTACCGATTTACTTCTTTGAATCGGAAAGTTCATACACGCACCCCCCAACCTAAATTATACCACTTTTTCCATTTTAGTTCATAAAAAAAGGCCATTTCTACATAACCTTCTTAAACAATATATCTATAAAATTTCTTATCCACCTGCAACACTGGAAAACTTTTTGGCAACTCATCTATACTCACACTTTGAAAACCATTCTTTTCATAAAAGCGATGTGCTGCTAAAAATTTAACTGTCGTTCCTAAGTAAATATCTTTCAGCTTTTTATTCTCAGCCCACAAAATTGCTGTTTGGAGCAACTTATGTGATGCACCCCACTCTTTTCCGCGAAATTCTTTTTTTACGAACATTTTTCTTAACGCTACTTGATGACTCCCAATATCTAATAAAGCTACTGTTCCAACTACTTTACCATCATAAATTGCTACCCAAAAGTTCCCATGATTCCTTTGATAGAACGTTTCTATTTCAAGTAGGTCTGGCTGCTCTTCTTTCGTAATGGAAACATTGTACTCTTTTTGCTGAATATGAACGATAAGATCTACTACTTCATCTTGAAACGTACTTTCATACGGAATAATGCGTATCTTCTCGTTCATCGGATCTCCTTCCATTCTGAAGCTAGTAAACTATATACAGCGATATCGTGAAAATGATCGTATAGCCATTCATCATCTCTTAAAATACCATCTAACTTAAACCCTAAACGTTCTGGAATAGCGCGACTTTTCACATTTTCAACACCGCATCTAATTTCCATTTTATTTAATTTTAAATTCTCAAATGCATAGTGAAGTACAGCCTTCACGCTACGCGTCATAATACCTTTCCCGCCAGCATCTTCTGCCAGATAGTAACCGAGACTTGCCGCTTTCTTCCCCCAGCTCACTGGATGAATACCTACCATCCCAACGAGCTTTCCTTTATAACGTATGCCACTTTCAAAACCGTCTCCCTCTGCAAACTTCTTTAACCACATCGGACAAATCTCATTATAAGCATCAGCAGATTTCGTCCCATCTACCCAAGGAAGCCATCTTCTTAAATGATTGCGGTTTTGATTTATTAATTGATATAGTTCCTCTTTATGATGCTTTTCTAATAACTGTAATTCGATTTCGTCGTCTACCCGGAGTGTGAACATGTTTTTTAGCTCCCTTTTTTATTTTTCTTATTATTCTAACATTTCTAAATAAAAATTGTTAAATATTCACACTTTCTTTTGATTTTATTTGTATAAAACCTGATGAACACAATACTCCCATAATAACTAATATCATCCCTATACATTGTGCGGGTACTATATTTACTCCTTCTACAAAAGAAATAATCATTGTAACTACAGGCACTAGATTAAAAAATAAAGATGTCCTTGCTGCACCAATTTGAGCAATTCCATTATTCCACCATAAGTAACCAAGCACACTCATTCCAATTGCCATAAAGAGAATCGCTCCCCATGCCAACAAAGGAATTTCTAAAACTGGTACTATACTTTTTTGTGTAGAAGATATGGTCATAAAGGCAAGTGCACCAATAGTCATCGTATATGTCGTCGTTTGTATTGGATTACCAGTTTTAATAAACCTTCTGCCTAGCACGCCGTATAACGCCCAGCAAATATTCCCTAATAAAATATAAAAATCTCCTTTTGAAAATGATAAGTTTTGTAGTATCGTAAACGAACCTTGTGTCAGTACAAAGACAACGCCAAGTAATGCAAGTAACATCCCAATACCTTGGCGTTTTATAATTTTTTCTCGTAAAATAAAACTTGCTAACAGCGTCGTAACGAGCGGATTCGTCGCCATAATCAGTGCACCATTCATAGCTTCTGTATGTTTCATACCTAAAAAGAAAAAGAAGTTAAAACCGAATACACCAACAATACCTAGCAAAAAGTAATAAGTCTTATTCTCCCTCCATACCTCTACCTCAAAATCTTTTCGTATTTTTAACAAACATAACATCACAAATGCAGCAATTCCAAAGCGCCATGCTGCTATATGAATTGCTTCGAAATACTGTACAGCATATTTCGAAGCATTAAATGTCCCACCAGTGAAAATCGCAAATCCAAGTAACTGAGCGTATACTTTATTTTTCATTGTCAGCCTCTGAATTTCCACCTTCTAGAAAACCGTAATAAATTTCTAGTTTCTCCTCCGTTAGCTGAACAACTTTTTGCAATTGTTCCTGCTGTTCTTTTAGTCTCTCTAAGTGAGTTGTTAAAATTGAAATTCTCTTTTTTACTTTCGCCGGTACTTCCTCTTTTCTCTGCCTAATTTCCTCTATAATACATCCATCACTTGCAAACTGAGCCATCTCTTCTAATGACATTCCAGTTTGTTTTAACGAATATAAAAATTTTAAAAGGCGTACATCACCTTCTGTATATTGGCGGATCCCGCTATTTCGCGTTGGTGGTGGTAATAATCCTAATTTCTCATAGTAACGCAAAGTATGAATACCCATCCCTGTTAATTCTGCCACTTCACCGATTTTATACATGTTCTCTCCCCCTTGTTTTTACATTTTCATCTTACAACCTAGAGTTAGCTCTAGGTCAATACAGAAATAAAATTCTACTATATATGATTGATATCTAGATATGAATCATATATAGTTAAAGTATGGAAAAAAATGATAATTTTATAATTCAATTACGTAAAGGTGTTTTTGATCTCGCTATTTTGTCCTTAATAGGTAAACAACCTATGTACGGATACGAAATTACAAGTGCATTACAAGAAATCCCTGTATTTCATATCCCCAATGGCTCGATTTATCCTATATTAAATCGAATCACGAAAAACAATTGGGCTGTTTCCTATTGGGAAGAGTCTGGTGATGGCCCAAAAAGAAAATACTATCGCATTACAGACGAAGGGAGAGAAATTTTACATAATCGCTTACATGATTATGATGCCGTGTATCAAGCTCTAATGTTACTAGCTAAAGGAGAGGATAAAAAATGAACAAAGAACAATTCTTTGCAAATGAACTCATTGCTTCTTTCTTACATGACCTCCACAAAGGTTTAATGAACTTACCTACATCAGCACGAGAACAACATATGTTAGAAATTGAATCCGATTTATACGAAAATGCATTACGTAAAGAAAGTGAAGGGATACCATCAGGAGTCATTCCTTCACAAGTGATTGCAGAATTTCTTCCTCCAAAAGAACTAGCAAAGGAAATTGCAGCAGAATATATAGACGTTATTCAAGATGTACAGCAATCTACAAATACATTTATAAAATATTATTCTGGCCTATCTATCGGTCCACTTGGTGCTCTATCAGTACCTATTGTACTAGGCTTCATCAATATTTCAGCTAATTTGCCATTTGTACTAGCTTTTATAGCAAGTAACATTTGGTTCATCTGTAGAGAAAACCATTGGAATACAGACTTATTAAAATACTTTAAAACAATAATTTCCATTAGCTCAAGGCTTTTAATCGCTCTTCCATTTTCATTTTTCGCAATTCGCATCATCATAACAAAACAATTCGATATGTTTTCATTCTATTATTTAATTGGATATGTACTTTTTAGTTCAATTTATATCGTTGTGTTAAAACAACTCTACAAAAAGAATAAACAATACCAACCTATCCATGCTTTTTAAATATATCGAACACAACAAAAAAGACGCACAGCTAAGCTATGCGTCTTTTCTATTACTTCTCTGCAACTTGAACTTCTTTTACGTAAGCTGCTTCGAATTTTTGGATGTCTCCTGCGCCCATGAAAATGAGAACGCCGTTTTTATGTTTCTTTAATACATCCGTTGTTGTATCTGTAATTAATTCTGCACCGTCAATACGCTTTTGCAGATCTTCGATTGTTAATTCACCTTTGTTTTCGCGCGCTGATCCGAAAATATCACATAAGTATACTTGATCAGCTTTGCTTAGGCTTTCAGCGAACTCATCTAAGAACTTTTCTGTACGTGAGAATGTGTGCGGCTGGAATACAGCGACAATTTCACGCTCTGGATGTTTTTGACGAGCTGCTTCAATCGTTGCATTAATTTCTGTCGGATGGTGTGCGTAGTCATCAATAATAACCTGCTCTCCCATCGGCTTCTCATTAAAGCGACGTTTTACGCCTTCAAAAGTTGTTAACTGATGCTTAACTGCTTCTACATCAACATTTTCATAATGGCAAAGCGCGATTACTGCTAATGCATTTAATACGCTGTGATTGCCGTATCCTGTAATTTTGAACGTGTCATAGTACGTATTACGAACGAATACATCGAAAATAGTACCATCTGTTCTCTTTTGAATGTTACGTGCTTGGAAATCATTATCTTCTCCAAATCCATAGAAAATAACAGGTACTTTCGCTTGAATTTTTTGAAGTTCTTCATCATCTCCACATGCAATAATGCCTTTTTTCACTTGCAATGCCATCTCTTGGAATGCACTGAATACATCATTGATATCTGTGAAATAATCTGGATGATCAAAATCAATGTTTGTCATAATCGCATAGTCTGGATTGTAAGACAAGAAATGACGACGATACTCACAAGCTTCAAATACAAAATACTTACTATTTTCTACCCCATGCCCTGTTCCATCTCCAATAAGGTAAGATGTAGGGTGTGCACCTTGCATTACATGGGCTAACAAACCAGTTGTTGATGTTTTTCCATGTGCACCAGTTACAGCAACACTTGTGTATTGGTTCATAAGGTCACCTAAGAAGTGATGGTAACGATGTACTGGGATGTTTAATTCTTTTGCTGCTACGATTTCTTCATGCGTATCAGGAAATGCATTTCCTGCAATAATCACTTGTCCTTCTTTTACATTACTTTTATCAAAAGGAAGAATCGAGATACTACGCTTTTCCAACGCTGTTTGTGTAAAGAAACGCTTTTCATAATCAGACCCTTGAACAGTATGCTTCATGTCATGAAGAATTTGCGCTAATGAACTCATTCCTGTTCCTTTAATTCCTACAAAATGGTAAACTGTCATCTTAAAGAACCTCCAACATTTCGAACTAATACAACGGCCTATCTATAAGACAGTATATGAATCTTTTCTTATTTTGGTAATCATCATACATTTTTGATGTAGTGAAGTTATTCTTCCCTTCACTTATCAGGATAAACTCGTACGTACTTCTTTTTTATGTCCATAACAAATCCATTATAGCAAAAAAGAAGCCGCTATACTATGATAACAGAAAAACTGATAGGGTCAATCACCTATCAGTTTTTCTCTCTCTTACATATCTTCTCTTTTTTCTAATTGAACACGTTCTAGACGTGGGTTTGGACGATATTTACGACCAGCTTTCGCTTCCGGTTTTCCATTTAATTCTACGTTATCACCAGTAAAGCCAATATTCATTTTTAATAAGCTACTTCCTACTCCGTATATATCAACAGGTACGTTTTGAGCTTCAAATTCACGAATACGTTTCTCATCAAATCCACCAGTTACAACGATGTCTACATGCTGGAATCCTTCTTCATCAAGTGCTTTACGAAGTGCGAATACAAGCGATGGGTTTACACCACGTGGATCAAATGTTCCAAGTACTTCTGGGTGGCGAATGAAGTATTGATCAATCATCGTGCGAGACGTATCTACACGTACACCTTTTAATGTTGATCCAAATTCACGTGCTACGCGAAGTGCATCTGTAATGACATCATTGTTGTAATCAATTAATACAACTAATTCATCTTCTGGGAATTTCTTATGATATGCTTTTGCCGCTTCCACAACATCACCATTAAACATTTGAATTAATGCGTGAGGCATCGTCCCCATACCACTTTTGCCCCACCATTCATTCATCGCATGCGTCGCTTGTGCGCTCATACCACCGATGTATGCTGCATAACCGTCACCAGCTTGTTGTGTATAATGATCATCACGGTCTCCCATGAAAATAACTGGTTTTTCTTTATTTACGCTACGTGCAGCTTGGACAACGTTATATACGTTTGTCGCAACCGATGTACGACGAGCTAAAATCCCATCAATAACACCTTCTAAAAATCCGAAATTTTCATAAGGACCATGAATTGTTAACACTGTTTCAAATGGACTAATTTTATCGCCATCTTTTAAAGAGTTAATCTCAAGTTCCTCAGGATTTTTAGCGAATGTTTGTAGCAATGCAATGACTTCATCTGTTCCGCAAAGAACTGCATTTTCCTTTTGGAAAAATTGCATCGTTACAACACTTTTCGGGCGAAATTCTTGAATGATTTCTCTAGTCTTTAAAAAGTAAACGGCAGAGAACCAACCTTCTCCAACACGTTCGTCAAATTTAAATGTTTTATTTGTTAGTCTATTTATTTCACCTTTTAATTTTAATTCAATTTCTTTCATGTCGCTTTACTCCCTACTTTACTATCCAACATTTTCTCTTAGTATACAGCAAAACCGTTTACTATACATTTGTTTCCTGCATAGCAGCAAATTCATCCTCAGAAATAAGGACATCTCTTGGCTTCGTTCCTCTTGCTTCAGAAATAATCCCTTGCGATTCCATCTCTTCAATGAGACGTGCCGCGCGATTATAACCGATGCGGAATTTTCGCTGTACAGAAGATGTGGACGCTCCCCCTTGTTCTACAACAAATTGACATGCTTCAAAGAACAATTCATCTTCCGACTCAGCCTGTTCTGTTTTCGCTAATAAATCCTCTTGCTTAAATAAGTAATTCGGCTTCATTTGCTTTTTCACATGATCAACTGTCTTTTCAATCTCATCATCCGATACATATACACCTTGTACACGAACTGGCTTAGACGTACCGTTCCCTAAGAATAACATATCACCACGGCCAAGTAATTTCTCCGCGCCCCCAATATCAATAATCGTACGCGAATCAACTTGAGATGATACAGTAAACGCAATACGCGTTGGAATGTTTGACTTAATTAAACCTGTAATAACATCTACAGATGGACGCTGCGTCGCTACTAATAAATGAATACCACAAGCACGTGCTTTTTGCGCAATACGACAAATCGCTTCCTCAACATCACCAGGTGCTACCATCATTAAATCGGCTAGCTCGTCAATGACAATAACGATATAAGGTAATGTCTCTCCCGGAATTTCTCGCTCACTTACAATCGTATTGTAACGAGTTAAATCACGAGCTCCTGCGTGCGCAAATAATTCATAACGGCGCTCCATTTCTTCAACTGCCCATTTTAATGCAGCTGTCGCTGCTTTTACATCCGTAATAACAGGTGCTACAAGATGTGGAACAGAATTGTATGGTGCAAGCTCAACCATCTTCGGATCGATTAACATTAACTTCACTTCATGTGGTTTCGCTTTATATAAAATACTTGTTAAAATGGCGTTAATACACACACTTTTACCTGAACCTGTTGCACCCGCAATAAGTCCGTGTGGCATTTTTCGAATATCCGTTACAATTGGATCACCTGAAATATCAAGTCCAAGCGCAACCGTAAGCGGTGATTCACTCTTTGTAAACACAGGACTTCTTAAAATTTCACGAAGAAATACTGGCTTACTTTCTTTATTGGGAACTTCGATTCCAATCGCACTCTTCCCTGGAATCGGCGCTTCAATACGAATATCTTTCGCCGCTAAACTTAGCTTAATATCATCACTTAAGTTTGTAATTTTATTTACTTTTACACCTGGATCTGGCTGTACTTCAAAACGAGTTACTGCTGGACCTTGCGATACATTAATAACATGTGCGCCAACGTGGAAATTATTAAACGTTGTATCTAATAATTCTTTCTGTTCTTCCAACCATTCCGTATTATCTAACGCTGCTTGCTGCGGAATCGATAGTAATGTTAATGATGGAATCGTATACGTCGGTGGCGTTTGCAATACATTTCGCACATCATTCTCTCTTTGATTTACAACATATGCTTTCTCTTCTACTTCCGTACTTGAAATTGGCTTTTGTACTTGCTCTGCCACTACTTGTTGTACTGGCTGCACTTCTTCCACTTGTGGCTCTACTACTTGCTGCACTGGTTTTTCTTCCACTTGCGGTTCTACCACTACTTGCTGCATTGACTTTTCTTCCACTTGTGGTTCCACTACTTGCTGCATTTGTTTCTCTTCCACTTGTGGTTTCACTACTACTTGTTGCATTTGTTTTTCTTCCACTTGTGGTTTTTCTTCTACTTGATGTACAGACTTATTCTCTACTCGTTCACTCATAGAAGGTTGCATTGCATTTGTTCTAGCCGCATGTCTTTCCATTAATCGCGTTCTGTCTTGTTTCAACATAACAACATTAAATGGTACGTGACGCTTTTTCTCACGTTTTGGTTCTTCTTTTTGTACAACTGTTTGTTCTTCTACGACTGGTGCTTCTTCTGCAACTGGCTGTTCTTCTACGACCGGTGCTTCTTCTGCAGCTAGTTGTTCTTCTACAATCGGTGTTTCTTCTGCAGCTGGTTGTTCTTCTACGACCGATGTTTCTTCTGCAACTGGTTGTTCTTCTACGACCGGTGCTTCTTCTGCAGCTGGTTGTTCTTCTATAATCGGTGTTTCTTCTACAGCTGGCTGTTCTTCTGCAATCGGTGCTTCCTCTGCAACTCGTTGTTCTTCTACGATCGATGTTTCCTCTGCAACTCGTTGTTCTTCTGCAACTCGTTGTTCTTCTGCAACTCGTTGTTCTTCTGCAATCGGTGCTTCTTCTACAACTGATTGTTCTTCTACGACCGGTGCTTCCTCTACAACTCGTTGTTCTTCTGCAATTAAAACATCCGCAAAGCTTTGAACATCTTTTTTCGTTTGTTCATCAGCCTCAGCAACATGTATGAATTCATTCTTTTGTTCAATTGCTTTATTTAACACCATTTCTTGTTGCATTTCCTCAAGTGCTACAGGCTCGGCTTCTTCTGGTGCTTTTGTTTCCGCAATTACTTCCACTTCTTCTGACTCTTCTGCTTCTGCAATTACTTCTACTTCTTCTAACTCTTCTGCTTCCGCAATTACTTCTACTTCTTCCGACTCTTCTGCTTCTGTAATTACTTCTACTTCTTCTGACTCTTCTGCTTCTGCAATTACTTCCACTTCTTCTGACTCTTCTGCTTCCGCAATTACTTCTACTTCTTCTGACTCTTCTGCTTCTGCAATTACTTCCACTTCTTCTGACTCTTCTGCTTCTGCAATTACTTCCACTTCTTCTGGTATTTCTACAACAATTGTTTCTTCAAGTTTTTCTTCTGCTTTGACAATCACTGATTCTTCTGGTGCTTGTTTTTCTACTTCAATAGTAGGTTGTTCTATTTCTGTACTACGTTTAATTTCTTCTGATAATATTGTATCCTCGTGCTCTACTTTAGAATCTACTAATTCCTCTTGTAGAATGTTTTTGTCCACTACATCACTTTCTTGCTTCGCACCTTCCATGCGCTCAGCAATTGTTTCATGAAGTAATTCAGCCGCTGGAACTTCCTGCGGTGCACTCATTTCTTGAACCACTTCTTTTTCTTCCACTATAGGCTCTTGGCGTTCGATTTCATAACCGTTTTTCTCTAGCCATTGATCAACAACTGACTTTTCTTCCTTTTTACTCTCTTCATATTGTTGCTCTCCTTGCTCGTTAGCAGCTCTATGACTAGAAGAAGTCGGTGCTTGTCCATCTGAGAAATCAGATAATGTATATCCCTTTTTCTCTAACCATGCATCAACGACTGATTTGCCCTCTACAGATATTTCAAGGTCTTCTCTTTCCTTTACTTCCTCCTGCTTTTCTTCCTTTTTCTCTACTGAAGGACGATTATATCCGTAAATTGGCGAAATCATTTCTGTTGGACGAAATGGTCTACGGTTACTTTCTTGCGTAGGTGCAGTTGCTTTCTTTATGACAGGCTCTCGCTCCGGTTCATATTGCATTTCCGGTTCTTCATATGTAGAAACTACCTTCTCCACATACTGTCGTCTACTTCTTTCCACTTTGATTCCTCTTGGAGTAGGCTGATCTTCATATGTTACAGCTTGAACAGGTTGTTCTTCAAAACGCCCTGTTTCTATAACATCCTCTTCATCGAACCCATTATCCGGTACTAATGGAAAACGGCATTTACCTGCATTCCTACTTGCCATTTGTGCTTCTCTTGCTTCGGTGTAGTGGTTTACACGAGGAATTTTCGGCTGACTTTCAACTTGCTTTGGTACTTCTTTATTCATCGCTGTTTGTTCTTCCTCTTTGTTAAACAGCTTTTTCATCCAATCTAACATGCTTACCACTCTTTCTACTAAATAGTAACATCCTTTATTGTATCAGCATTCGGCAAAAAGTGCAGGTAAAATTAAGCATGTCATATTTATCCATAATATTCTAATTTACGATTGTTTCATATAGAAAAACGCACCCTTACATGTAAGACTGCGTTTAAGCTTTACTCTTCCAATATTCATCTACACTATCCGTTACACTTTGCAATAAAGAATTTACATACTGCGGGTCAGATAATTTTTTATCTTCTTCATGGTTTGACATAAATCCAAGTTCTAATAGTACGCCAGGTACTTTGGACCAATTAAATCCAGAAAGATCATCCCTAAATTTAATTCCATTTACTTTCACTTGCTGATTCTCTCTCATTTTATTTACGATCGCTTGAGAGATTTGAAGACTTTCCGCATAAATCTCTTTCGTATACGGACTTTCTTCTGCCGGTGTCAATACAGCAAATCCACTTTGATTCGGATTTTCGGAACCATCTGCATGAAGACGTAAAAATAAATTCGCCTTATGATCATTCGCCAATGTCGCACGTTCTTTATTACTTATATCAACATCTTGTGACGTTCTCGTCATTAATACTTGCATTCCCTTCGCTTCTAACTTTTCTTTTAATATGAAAGCCATTTCTAATACAAGGACAGCCTCTCGTTTTTTCGTCACAACACCAGTTGTACCATCTGTCACTTTATATTTTTGCGTCGCTGCTCCTGGCCCAATCGGTTCTAACTTTAAATTCGCTTTTTGTTGATGCCCTGGATCAATAACAACGAGAAACTTTCCTTGCTTTTCATTATTCTCTACTTTTTGTTCATTACTTTGTAGCGGTTTCTCAGTTGGCTGCACTGGCGTCGATTCCTCTTTCTTTTTTTCGGCCGGCACTTCCTCCTGCTTCTGCTCTACTTGCTCAGTTGTTTGAACCGCTTGCGGCTCTTCTTTCTGCTTTTCTACCGGTGCGTCTTCCTTGTTATCTTTGATTTTTTCCTTCATAGAAGATGTCACTTCTTTTTTCGGCTCTTCTTGCGAACAACCTCCCATATATATTCCAATGCATGCAATCATGCTCATTATTTTTATATACTTCATGCTTTTCTCCCATCACTTTGCACCGGTCTCAAAGTTTTTTATAATTGTTTTATAATCTCATCCATATTTCCGATATGAACGGGTCGCCACGTTTCTGTACCACGCTCTGCCGTATAAACGAAATACGCATCATCAGCCACATTTACGAAAACCGGATCCCCCATATCTGTTTCATATCCGAGAACAATCCACTCTTCTTTCCATTTTCCATGTTCTTCACTTATTAATGAATTTTTATGTTTATCATATCGATAACCGATTTGTCCTTTTTCTAATTCATTTTCACTAAACAAATATATCTCATAAGTACCTAACTCGATATCTTGCTGTTTTGAAGTTTCAATTCGTTTCAGAAGTTCTGCGATTTTTGGTTGTTGTTTCATAAGTCTATCCCCTTCTATTTTTCTAAATTTTAACTATTTTGTTTATAAAACACAATATAGATTTTAAGAAAAAAAGTGACATCCTTATGAATATGAATGATTTCCTGAATATATCTATTAAAACTCGCAATATATCAACGGTTCGACACAGGATATCGACTTACTGACAAAAAACGAAAAGAGAGGTTGTCCAAAAGGACACCCTCTCTTTTCTTATATCAATTAAAATTTAAACTCTTGTCCAACTTCAAAGCTATCTTCTAATACAAGAATACCTTTTTCTTGTGGAGCATCTGGAAGCTCTAATTCACGTGCTGAACAAATCATTCCAGCAGAAGGAACTCCGCGAAGCTCAGCTGGCTTGATTAACATACCGCTTGGCATTACAGCGCCGATTTTTGCAACGACCACTTTTTGTCCTGCATCAACGTTTGGTGCGCCACATACAATTTGTAATGTTTCTGTACCGATTTCTACTTTACAGATGTTTAGCTTATCGGCATTTGGGTGTTTCTCTTTTTCAGCTACATAGCCTACAACAAATTTTGGAGAAAGATCTGCTTCTACTGTTTCTTCAAAGCCGTTCTCCGCTAAAATTTCGTTGATTTTTTCTACAAGCTCTTTCGTTAATGTAAGGTTACCTGTTTCTTTTACTTCTAAGTAAGAAGATGCATTAAAGATGTTGAATCCTGCTGTTTCGTTGCTTTCACGGTCATATACGCGTGCAACATCTCCTTTGCGATCAAAAGTACGGTTCTCTAAAGTAATATCTTGTAAGGCAACAATTAGAGTGTCACCAATTCCTTCAAGGTTGTAAAAAACGTTCACTTCGTTCATCCTTTCTCTTTTCCATCTGTCTTCTTCCGATTCTTCGCTAAAATAAAGATTGGTTCAAAGTCCCCATCTTCATATACGAATGAAAGTGATGTAATCGGAACATGCCCTTCGGCAAAAAATTTCATTGTCATTTGTGCAATAATATCATAACCGATTTCGTTGACGATATCAGCAATAATTAATACATCTTGGTGAGGAACAGCAACAACCATGTCACCAGAAATCTTTTCACGCATCGATTGTAGTAACGATTCGTTTAAAATACGAGTGGCATCATACCCATCATTTGTGTTTAAAAAGTAGAATGTATTACCTGCTACTGTGTCTTGTTTAAATTCATAACCTAATGAGCGAGCGTTGAATAATGCCATTTCACGTACTTGTTGCTCTGTAAGCCCTAATTTTTGTAATAAACGCTCGTCAATGAGACGATATGTTTTATTCGAATCTAGCGCATAGTAAATACGTGTTTCCGCCGTATGATCCGTCATAATAAACGGATTTCCTTCTTCTGCTTGTTTCGGGAAAGAAGTAGAGCGAATAACAGGTAAAATTTTCGCCGCGCTATTTTCTTCCTTATGCATCGCAATTAACGCTTCTTGTACGTAGTAGGCAACCTCTTCAATCGCCTTTTCTTTATTCACTTCCCATTTTGCTACAACTCCTGGAAGCGATACGTTAATACCTTTTTTTGAGTCTTTCTGTTCTATACGTAGAACTTCTTTCTCACTATCATACTGAAAGTCCCATTCCGGGCGAGATAATCTCTTCATTAACTCGTCTTTCATCTTTTTACTTGTCATCTTCATCTCTTTTTCCTCCCTTCCAAAAAAATAACCTCCCCCGCGAAGGTAGAGGTTGTTTTACAATTCAATTGGCAAATTGCCTTATTTTAAACCTTCAATGAACTCTTCGATTTGTTCTTGTGTTTTACGATTTTTGTTTACATAGCGACCTGTTTCTTCACCTTTATTGTACGCTACAAAGCTCGGAATGCCAAATACGTCTAATTTTACGCATAGATCAATAAACTCATCACGATCTACATAGTAAAATGAGAAATCACTATATTTCTCTTCTACTTCTGGCATAAATGGATCTACGAAGCGGCAGTCTGGACACCATTCTGCTGAGAACATAAAGACTACATTCTCTTCATTTTTTAACTCTTGGAATTGCTCCATGCTTTCTAATGATTTCATCTATATTTCCTCCTCTAACGAGTACATTTTTCATGTTATAATCTTTCTTTTATACTACCATACATCGCGCACGGTGCAAGGTTTATGCTTGCTTTTCATCATACTTATATTGCCCAACAAGTAACTTAACAACGTGTACAAATAATTCCGTACGGTCCACATAATCATCCGTAAAAATACCGATAGCACCTTCATGACTACGAATATCTTTTCTCTGTACAAACTCTTCCATCACTTCACTTAACTCCTTACCACCTTCAAGAGGTGCTAAAAAATCATCTGGTAACGTAATACGTGCCCCGCCAGCAACGAATATTTTACCATCACTTGTTGCTAGCGCGCCCCAATTACACATAAATAAACCGTGCTCTGTTTTCATTACGCCGCCTTCTAGTCCAATGCCAATTTGAGCTTCCCCTTCCTCTAGCGCTCGCTTCGCTCTATTGATCGCTCCTTGCATCGTCTCTTCATCTGAAAACGGTTGTGCTGCTACTCCTGAAGGAACAGAAAGAGATGTAATTGTAGCATCTTTCCAAACCTTCTCCACAGCTCCAACCTTCGTTTTATTCTTCGATCCAACTACTACTTTCATTTCATTCACCTCTATAAAAATTTATCATTTTCCCTTAATCAAATTGTTCTTTATACACGGGAGCACGGCCACCACACATCGCTTGTTTGTCTCTTCACTCTGAAAAAGAAGAGTTTTTCTCACAACATTGCGGACCTCGAACCCAAAAACAACCTTACTCTCACTTCCTACCCGGGGTTTTAATCCCCGTACGAGAATCAATTAAGCACTGACCGCTACCATACATCGCTCGAGCATCTATTCAATCTAAAAAAAGAAGGGTTTTCTCACAACATTGCCGATCGCTCCCGCACATCGCCGGGCATCTATTCAATCCAAAAAGAAAGGTGGCTTCCCTCAATTACAGACCTCGAACACAAAAATAGTCTTCCTCTCGCTTCCTACCCGCGCTCTTAATACACCATTCGAGCACCCATTAAGCACTGACCGCTACCATTCATGGATGGGTCATCTATTCAATCCAAAAAAAGAAAGGCTCTTCAGCCCTTCTTCTCTACGCGTTATTCTTAATTGTCTCTAACGTCGTTTTATCCGTTGCTCTTACAAGCTTCGTAATTAGCTCTTTCGCTGCCGCATAGTCATCAACATGTAAAATAGAAGCATGTGTATGAATGTAACGTGCGCAAACACCAATTACTGCTGATGGGATACCTGAGTTACTTGTATGTACACGTCCCGCATCTGTACCGCCTTGTGAAATAAAGTATTGGTACGGAATGTTGTTTGTTTCTGCTGTATCTAAAATGAATTCGCGCATTCCTCTATGCGTTACCATCGTACGGTCATAAATACGAAGAAGAGCACCTTTTCCTAATTGACCGAACTGTGTTTTGTCACCAGATGCATCGTTTGCTGGACTTGCATCAAGCGCATAGAAAATGTCTGGTTGGATCATATTTGCAGCAGTTTGCGCACCGCGAAGACCTACTTCTTCTTGTACAGTCGCACCAGAGTACAATGTGTTTGGTAATGTTTCGTCTTTTAATTCTTTTAGTAATTCGATTGCAAGGCCACATCCATAACGGTTGTCCCAAGCTTTCGCCATAATTTTCTTTTCGTTTGCCATCGGCGTAAACGGGCAGATTGGCACGATTTGTTGTCCTGGTTTTACACCAATCTCAATCGCATCTTCATAGCTATCTGCGCCTATATCAATTAACATATTTTTTATATCCATCGGTTTTGCACGTTGCGCGTCACTTAATAAATGAGGAGGAATAGAACCAACAACCCCAATAACAGGGCCATTCTTCGTCATAACTTGAACGCGCTGAGCTAATAGTACTTGGCTCCACCAGCCGCCTAAAGGCTGAAAACGAAGCATTCCGTTTTTCGTAATTTGCGTAACCATGAAACCTACTTCATCCATATGACCTGCTACAAGAACACGCGGGCCAGTTTCGTCCCCTTTTTTCAGCCCAAATACGCTACCTAAACCGTCTTGTACAATTTCATCTGCATATTTGCTTAATTCTTGCTTCATAAAACGGCGTACATCATGTTCGAAACCTGATGCACCCTGTAATTCTGTTAACGTACGAAATAATTGTAATGTCTCTTTATTCACGAAGTCCCCTTCTTTCAAACCTTAGTAGAATACCTCTTTTATTGTAACGAAATTTTCGAAATGTTTCTAGTTTCTTCTTTTTTAGCTGTATTTGCTTTATAATTATTATCGGTACACTATTTTTATTTTATAGAATTGAGGTGAATATATGAGCTGGAAAGGTTTAGTAGCAGGTCTTGGCGTTGGGTTCGCAGCTGGTTATTTCGTTGCAAACAAAGTACAAGAACAATCCCATATTTCTTCAGAAAAAGCATTGAAAATGGTAAAACAAGCATTAAGTCATAAAGGTGAAATTACTGGCTCTTGGGTACATATGGTTCCAGAGACATTTGAAAAATATGATGTCGCGTATGAAGTATATCGCGGCGGTCTTACAACGATGTTAAATGATATACAAGAACGATTTGAATTTTTAGTTGATGCTAAAACAGGTACTGTTTTAGAGGTTATAGCAGCATAAACAGGAGGGTTCCCATTAGGTGAACCTCTTATTTTTTAATTATGGGTAGTGTTTGAAATTATATCGGCGATTTTCCGAATATATCGGCGCAACTCAATTTATATCAGCGATTTTCTAAATTTATCGGCGCAACTCGGTTTATATCAGCGATTTTCTAAATTTATCGGCGCAACTCGGTTTATATCGGCGATTTCCCAATTATATCGACTTACCGACAAAAGCCGACAATAAAAAAGAGGTCGCTCCAGCAAATATTCTGGAACAACCTGCTCTTTTTATGCTTCTATACTCGTTTTTCTCTCTATCTTTTCTACAATGTGCCCTTCCTCATTCCACTTTACTGCACGGTAATATGCGTCATGATAAAATGTAAACCAAGCATCCTTTTCAGCTCCATACTTCATCCACTTTTGCTTATTTTCAATCGATGTCATCGGATAATCATCATAAGCCATTACCCATAATACATTTTGATGGGCGTGCGTCGGCAATAGGTCTGCTAAATGCAGCATCGTTTCCCCTTTGCTTTCTAAAGCGATCACTGCGTGTCCGTCACTATGGCCGCCCGTATGCGCCATTTTTATTTCATCCGTAATTTCTATTTCTTGCTGAAACGTAATAACTTGGTCTACAATTGGCTCCCAATTTTCCTTCCAATATGTATTACGGGATCTAATATTTGGATTTCTCATTTCATTCCACTCTGTTTCACTTACGTAAACTTTCGCATTTGGAAAAGTTGGTACAAGTTGATCACCTTCCCATTTCGTTAAACCAGATGCATGATCAAAGTGAAGGTGCGTCATTAAAACGTAATGAATATCTTCAGGCTTTAGTCCCAGCTTTTCTAAAGAATTCTCAACTGACGACTCTTCCGTTACACCTTGATTCCGCTTCATCTTTTCATTCAATTTACCATTTCCTATACCAGAATCAATGAGCATGTTGCCATCTTTCGTTTGTAAAAGTAACGGATCTGTTCGTAAATAAATATGATTTGTATCATTATGTTTATATTTACGTGACCAAAGTACTTTCGGTACAACACCAAACATTGCTCCTCCATCTAAATGTGTGTTCCCACCTTTTAGCCACGTCACTTTTATATCTCCAATTTGTAACTGTTCCATTTTTCCTCCCCCTTTCCTTACAATACTAACATAAAATTCTGATTATTTTAGATACAAAAAACCTATGCATTACTGCATAGGCTCTGTACGATATTTTGCTTCTACTCGGTAAATGCGATGACCTTTACTAGAGAATTTCTCTTCGTACTCAGTCATAATGTTACCTTCAAAGTCGCTGTTATGAAGATCTAAGCTTAAGTAAGTTAGTAACATACCATACTCCGCCATACTCATAAGAGAATATTCAAATAAACCTTGGTTATCTGTTTTGAAATGAATTTCTCCGCCTTCTACTAACACTTCTTCATAATTGCGTAAAAACGTTTTGTACGTTAAACGACGCTTCGTATGACGTTTCTTTGGCCATGGATCTGAGAAGTTTAAATACACGCGATCAATCTCACCTTTTGCAAAGAAAACTGTTAAATCTTCAGCATCTTTATTAATTAACTTTAAGTTCGGTAATTCTTCTTCAATTAATTTATCAAGTGCATCTACAACAACACTTGTGAATTTTTCAATTCCAATATAATTAATATGTGGATTGGCTTTTGCCATATCATACATAAAGCGGCCACGACCTGTACCTACTTCGATGTGAATGGGTTGCTCATTTCCAAATACTTCTTTCCAGTTACCAGCGCGCTCCTCTGGGTTTCCGATTACGATATGTGAATACTCATTAATTCGATCCATTGCATATGGTTTATGTCTTAAACGCATAGATGTTTCCCTCTCTTTACATAGCTATTTTAAAGGAATAATTCCTTCTTTCTGTTTTTAATCAATCTACCAAACAAAAAACCAAGTACGTACGAGCACTCGGTCCGTTTCTTTCAAGTATAAGATGTACCATTTTGATAAAAACTACATACAGCATTAAACATTCCATGACGAAACAGCTTTTTCTCTTACTTTTCTAAGAAGAGAAAAACAATCGAAAGGATGATCCGTTCATGCCAATTAATCAACAACATCAATTAGAAGTGCTGAAAGATATTTTAGTCAATCACCAAAGTGATTGTTGCGGGACAGTTTCTGAATGCGAGCAATTAGAGCGTCTCATTCAATCGTTACTCGCAAACGATAATATAAGTAGTGACGCTAAAGCAATGCTAAACGATGTATATTCTTATAGTCAATCGGGTAAATCTTCCTCTAATTTGGACAACCACATTTCCAATAATCAAGAACAACTTACTCAGTGGATTGCTGGAATGGACAATTTTTCTTAAGTATTACTCTGAAGCAAGTAGTTGCTGTAAATATTGATGCCAATATTCAGCTTCTGCTTGCTGTTTTTTTGTTGTATGCCATTGAATAGACAAAATCGTTTGTGCTATCACATACCATCTCATACGTTTAAGCAGCGATTCATCCATTTCAATATCATAGTAACCGAGCCACTCACTCCATTCTTGGCGCGGAATGTACCAATATAATAACATACCGAGGTCTAGAGCTGGGTCAGCAATTACAGCTCCATCCCAATCAATTAAAAACAACTCATCTTCATCCGACAATAGCCAATTGTTATGGTTTACATCACAATGGCATACAACGAATTCGTTGTATTCAATATCTTTTAATGAATCCATTAAATATTGAAGACCTTGCTGAATTGTTTCCTCATCCCTTATATCTCCTCTTAAAACGAGTTGCAGTTGTTGTAATAACTCTTGTGCGTGAAGCGGCTGCTTCCCAAGTCTCTGAATCATCTGCACAAGTGCTTTAGATGAGTGTATTTTCTTCAAAAGTTTCGCAACACGTTCTAGTTTCATATCCTCTGGCTCTAACTTCTGTCCCGGAAGCCATTTTTGAGCAGAAATTACATCACCGTTCGTTACCCTTCTTGTCCAAAGTAATTTTGGAACAATTCCTTCTGCTGACAATACCGCTAAAAAGGGCGATGTATTCCGCTTTAAAAATAACTTCTGTTGTCCGTTTTGCGCAATATATGCATCGCCCGTTACTCCACCAGCCGGTACAAGACTCCACTCTTTTCCTAATAATTGTTCCAACCATTCCATATTCATTACCCGTTAACAAATCCTTATCTTTTATAGTTATGAAAAGAAAAACCGCAACATTTCTACACATGTTGTGGATTCATATATATTTTACTGTAAATGAAAAGAAAATTTGGCATAAGCCAAAAACTCTCTATTTTATTTTACAAAACCATCCATAGAATGACAACTTATCAAAATCGTCACCTTTGTCAATTCTACATTTATTACATTCTCATCGTCAAGTAGCGATTTGTCACATTATCGTCAATATATACGTGCTAATCGGAGCGAGCCTAAGTTCCTTTCCTCTAAATGAAGAAATTGGCTCTATTTTCGCTTGCTTTTCGTTTACTAACACATGCCACGTTTCTTCTTTCGGCAGTTGCACCGTTTTCTCTTCTAAACTGCTATTAAATAAAACGACAATTTCTTTCCACAGTCCAAACGACTCTACATTTTCTAAATGATATGCAAGTACTTCTGGGGATGTTTGCAAAAAAGTCATATGCTTTTTTATAAGGTCTGCATTTTGTAACCGGAATGCTCCGTGCTCTTTACGAATCGCAATTAAACCTTTTATATAGTTAACGGTCTCTATTTCTTTCTCTTTTCGATCCCAATCTAATTGATTAATTTCATCATTTGCATTATAACTATTTTCATTTCCTTGCTTCGTACGATAAAACTCTTGCCCAGCATGTAAGAAAGGGATGCCTTGCGACAGAATCACCATTGCAGTTGCTAGCACGTGACGTTTTTTCAAAATCTCTTCCGACTCTTCATTACTGCGCATTAGTTTATCCCACATCGTCATATTGTCATGACATTCTACATAGTTAATGCTTTGCACAGGCTCTAGAAACAAACCTGTTTCTTTCATACTCAAAAGGCTTCCTGATGCAATATACTGCAAATGATTACAGTCTACATACCCACCAAATGCAAAACCACGTTTATTTATATGAAAGGTACTCCCTTTTATCCCATCACGAAATTGATCATTAAATTGCGCAATATGCGGCATTTTCTTTGCGTTATTTAACGTTGCTTTTTCCTCTAGAGGAAGTGGTGTTTGTAAATCCCATCCTTCTCCTAATAGCAGTGCATCTCGCTTTATGTTTCGCACTTCTTTTTCTATTATATTTATTGTATCAACATCTAAAATTCCCATTAAGTCGAACCGAAATCCATCAACATTGTACTCTGTAAGCCAATATAAAATAGACTCTACAATGAATTTCCTCATCATTTTCCGTTCAGATGCTATGTCATTTCCGACTCCCGTCCCATTAGAAGGCATACCATTTTCACCATGACGAAAATAATATCCTGGGACAAGCTTTTCAAATGATGAGAGCTCTCTTTCATACACATGATTATATACAACATCTATAATCACTCTAATGCCGTGCTCATGAAATGTTTCAATCAGCTGTTTACACTCTACGATCCTGTTATACGGGTCAGAGGGATTTGTAGCATAATATCCCGTTGGTGCATTGTAATATAATGGATTGTACCCCCAATTATAGGCAGAAGAAGGATTCGCCTCATCTACACCACCGAAACAATATAAGGGTAATAGTTCAACATGTGTAACACCTAAATCCTTTATATGAGACAAACCTGTTAACGTCCCATTTCGCCCTGTCGTTCCTTCTTCCATTAGTCCCTTATATGTTCCTTTTTTACTCACTCCACTGCCTGGATGAATAGTAGCATCACGAATATGCAGTTCATACAATATGGCATCTGTCATTGCTTGTAAAGGTGGTAATTGCCCTAGCTTTGTTACATTCGTCTTTTCCAAATCAATAACAACGCCGTACTTCCCATTTACAGTCACTGATTTTGCATAAGGATCCACAGCTTCGTTCCATATTAAATTTATACAAACAAGAAATGTATACTTTTCACCGGCTAAATCGCCGTGCAATGTATGAGCCCAAACTCCATTTTCTTCTCTGTACATTTCGTAATCTGTATATTCTTTATCACTTTTATAAATTCTTACTTTCGCAAGCCTCGCAGTTGGAGCCCATACTTTAAATGTAGTTGCTTCCTTTTGGTGTACTGCCCCTAAATCTGTACCTTCGTAATAATACTTCTCATCGAAAATCGCTGTTCTTATGACAGCACCTATTTGTAAATCTGTTTCTTCATTCCGTTCATCTCGTACTGTATAATACTTCCCCACATCTAGCGGCTCTTCTATAAAGCACTCATACTTCGTTGCATCCGGAAGCGCAATTGTATGAGCAATCGGTAAATCTTTCACGTTACTTCCTTCTTGCAAACGAAATGTCCGACTTGTTCCATACGCATGTGGGAGCAAAATTGTAATTTTATTCATTTCATCTAAATAGGCATCAAATGGACGTTTTACTTTCAACATAAAAAAATCACCATCATTCTTAAAGTTAAAATGAAACGAGCTGCAAATGATAAGGCTTTTCTTATCAGCGAAGCCCTATACAGTAACACATTGTTCTTTATAGTATATTCACCTGTATAAAAAACGTTTTCATACATTCTATTTTTGTAATTTTATTTCAGCAATTGCTTTATACTTCGGCGCTTCTTTCACGTGAGATTCGTATAAAGTAATCGTATCCGCTTGAAATGATATTTTAGGCACTTCCTTTATATGTTCTAAATTAAACTTTTCTTCCCCTACCCATTTACGAGCAACAGTAATATGCGGATGATATGGGCGCGTTTCTAAAGAAAATCCATTCTCTTCACACATAACGTGTACTCGCTTTTGCAATTGAAACAAATCTTGATTTCCGCTTACCTTTGCCCAAAAAATACGCGGCCTGTCTTCCATACCAAACGTTGAAAATCCTTGTAATGTGAACGATAGTTCTTTCATTTGTATAAGTGTTTGTAATCCATTCTTTATTCCTTCTAATTGTTCCTCTGTCGCACTACCTAAAAATGAAAGGGTAATATGATAGTCTTCTTTATGTACCCACGAACGAAATGGTAATTCCTCCTGCATTTCCTCTCTATAGTTAGACAGCACTTCTTTTATATGATTTGGTAACGTAATCGCGACAAAATAATGCAGTTCCATGTACATCTTCTCCTTCTTTCTATTGTTGCTTTTCTTTCTTATCTCATTCCATTAAAAAGAATCCAACTTCCCTACAAGTCTAACCAAGTTCAGGTCGCGTTAATAGATGAAATGATATCGACATTTCGACAAGGAACATCTGCTTACCAACAAACGACACGTAATAGAAAACCGTCCCAAAGAATGTATCGGGACGGTCTTTTATTATTTATATATCCATTACTTCGCTAATTCATAAATTGCTTGCGCGTAAATTGCTGTTGCTTTTAATAAGTCTTCAATTTCAATATACTCATCTTTTTGATGTGCAAGTTCTTCTTTTCCAGGGAACAATGGGCCAAATGCAACACCAGCTTTTAACGAACGAGCGTAAGTACCACCGCCAATTGCTAATAGTTCTGCTTTTTCACCTGTTTGTTCTTCATATACGCGCTGCAACGTACGAATTAATACGTGGTCTTTATCAACGTGATGCGGACGAGAGTTTGAATAATCAGCTACTTCAAATCCATGAGTACCCACATATTCTTTTAACTTTGCAATCATTTCTTCAAAGTTAGTCGTAACTGGGTAACGTACGTTTAATCCTAAATTGCCACTATTTTCTTTCGTATAAGAAAGGCGACCAACATTCACTGTTAACGGACCACTAACCTCATCTTTATAAGCGATAGTAGCCTTTTCACCATAAATATCACCAATAAATGTTGCTGCTACAAATGTCGCAAACGAAGCCCCTTTTCCATCAAGAGCAACTTTCGTTAAGAAGTTTGCCAGTAATAAACCTGCATTTTCTCCTTTTTCAGGAGTAGATCCGTGAGCTGAAATTCCTTTAATTTGCAACGTTACTGTATTACCTTCTACAATTGCTTCACCTATTTTTTTAGCAGTTTGTAAATACTCTTCATATGCTACTGTAAGTGCATTTACATCTTCTCCTGTAACAACCGCTTCTGCAAAATCAGGAACCATATTTAAACGGCGACCTGACTCAAATGAAACAAGTTCATATGTACCTTTCTTCTCTCCACTACCATTTTGCACAACTTGTATATCAGAAATTCCTTTTTCTGCATTAATAATTGGAAAGTCCGCGTCTGGCGCAAAACCGATTGTTGGCATTTCTTCGTTTTTAAAGTAATGATCTACACATTTCCAATTACTTTCCTCATCTGTTCCTAAAATCATACGAACGCGTTTTGAAAGAGGTAAACCTAATTCTTTCACAATTTTCATCGCATAGTAAGCTGCCATCGTTGGGCCTTTATCGTCAATTGCACCGCGTGCAAAAATCTTTCCATCGCGAATATCTGCACTATATGCAGGAGTCGTCCAACCATCTCCTTCTGGTACAACGTCAACGTGACAAAGAATACCTACTAATTCTTCTCCTTGTCCCATTTCAAGATGACCTGCATACCCTTCTAAATTTTTAGAAGTAAAACCTTCCGTTTCTCCTTTATGTAACATGAAAGATAAAGCTTTTTCTACACCTTCACCGAACGGTGCGCCCTCTTTTGCCGACTCTTCTTCCCATACACTTTTAATTTGTAAAAATTGTTGTGTATCACGAATTAAATCATCTTTTCGTTTTGCAACTTCTTCTGTCCAATTAATTGCTGACATCACGCATCCATCCTTCACTATATTGTTTCTTTCATCATAACAAACCGAAATCTCTTATGCCATACACGAAAACCAAATACCGAACAATTGTAATATTTCAGATATTTCTTATTAGTTTTTCTTTTATTTTTCTAAAAAAATTTGCAGGAATTTGGCGTTTTACGTAGAATTTTATGTGTTAGTTGACTGACCATATATACAATGTCAACTACCAATATTTTTCTATATGAATATTTGTTAAATTTCTGTAAAATTTAAGTAGATTAAAGCATGAATTTTATCATGTAGAGTACAATGGTAGTAACGACCTTCTTTCCTGAATGGGGTCAAAAAAACTAGTAGAGGAGTGGTTTTCTCTTGAAACCTACAACTACTCGTATGCTAACACGCATTAAATCAATTTATATGTACATCAATGAAAACGGAACGGTAACGACGAAAGACCTTGTAGATGAGTTCGGGATCACACCGCGAACGATACAACGTGATCTAAATGTGTTGCAGTTTAATGAACTCGTGTATAGCCCTTGCCGCGGTAAGTGGACAACAACAGGAAAGAAAGTGAGAATGACCTCATAACGAAAAATAATTGTATGTAAATAAATACATACCCCTTTCTAACTCATTAGAAAGGGGTCTTTTCTGCGCCTAAAAATAGCACTATTTCTCAGTATCTACTTGATATGTTTTTAACATCTCTACTTCTTCATCTGTTAGCTCACGGTATTGTCCAAGTTCTAGCTCTTCATCTAACACTAACGGTCCCATCTCTGTTCTCTTTAAGTAGACTACTTTTTTCCCTACCGCTTCAAACATACGCTTTACTTGATGGAACTTTCCTTCTGTAATGACAAGCTCGATTTCAGAAATATCATCGCTTTTTAATATTGTAAGTGCACCTGGCTTTGTTTCATAGCCATCATCTAAAATAACACCTTTAGCAAACTCTTTTACATCCTCTTCTGTTACTACTCCTGCAACGTGTGCATAATATTTTTTCGGCACATGCTTTTTCGGAGATAACAATTGATGTGATAACTTCCCGTCATTTGTTATTAATAAGAAACCTTCTGTATCAATATCAAGTCTTCCAACTGGGAACGGATTAAAAATCGCATCCTCTAACTCTAATAAATCTATTACCGTTTCATGATTATCATCTTCTGTCGCTGAAATAACGCCTTGTGGTTTATGCATCATTAAGTAAACAAACTCTTTATATTCCACAACTTCACCGTGAATCATAACTTCTTGCTCTTCTACATTTACATGAACCTTTGCATCTTTCACTGATATGCCATCAATTTTTACAACGCCGTCTTTCAATAATTTCTTTACTTCTTTTCTACTTCCATATCCCATATTTGCTAATAATTTATCTAATCTCACGTTTTTCACCTTCTTTATTTATCATAGAAAAGGGGACGTAATTACGCCCCTTTTGATTTCAACTTTATTTTGAATCTATTGCCAAGTTTACGTTGGATCTTCTCTAACGCTTCTCCACCAAATACTCTTTCAAGTACTCCTGTGCGAATCGCTAACAATCCGTAAACAAGACCGCCAAGACCTGCACAAATTGCAACTGTAATAAGAGCGCCCATTCGGCCGTCCGGCGAAATCACGAAGGATAGAATCCATTGTGATAGTTTTACGACCACAACCATTACAAATGTTAATACTGCAATTTGGAATGTTCTCTTATATACAACACCGAATGAATAGTGTGCGTATTTTTTAATTTGTTGATTTGTGTACCAAACAGAAGCTAAGAAACCAACAGCTGTTGCTAGAATTGCCCCTACTGTACCGAAATAACGAATAAAAATTACGTTACATACAAATTTCAAAATAACACCCATTATAAGTGCGATAATCGCATGCTTTTGTTGGTTAATACCTTGCAGAATTGCCGCTGTTACTGTAAATAAAGCAAATAACAACGCAACCGGTGCATACCACATTAATACTTGTCCACCTAATGGATCTGAATCGTAAAACGCAGTATAAATCGGATAGGCAAGTGATGAAATACCGACAACTGCTGGCAATGTTAAGAACATATTTGCCTGGAATGTTTGTGTAATTTGTAACTTTAAATAACGGTATTGCTTTTCAGTAAATGATTTTGTAATCGCTGGTACGAGCGTTAAACTAAACGCTGTCGCAAGTGATACAGGAATCATAATTAATTTATGCGTCCACATTGTGAAAATACCGAGCGCTCGCTCTGCAATATCACCTTGGCCAATCGCTTGCATAATTGAGTTAAATGTCAATGTATCAATTTGTTGATATAAAGGAATTGTTAACCCAATTACAACGTAAGGAATCGCATATGCAAATAATTCTTTAAATAATTGAACCGTACTCACTGTCGATTCTGGTACAGTTTGTTCAATTAAATATTGATCTAAATGTTTTTTACGTTTTAGCCAGTACCAAATGAGTACACCGAGCGCTCCAACTGCTGAAACGAATGCAGCAAATGTCGCTACCCCAACTGCTGTTGCAACTGTACCACCAAGTACTTTAATAACGATAAAACTACCCGCTAATAAAAAGACGATACGAATAATTTGTTCAATAATTTGCGAAACAGTAGTTGGTCCCATCGATTGGTGACCTTGGAAATAACCACGAATTAAACTCGCTGCCGGCACAACAATAAGCGCAAAACTTACAAGACGAATAATCGTCGTAACTTCTCCTATATTACTGTGTACACTTTGTTTACCGAGCATTGCTTCTGCAAACAACGGCGCCGTCATGTACAGTACTAGGAATGAAAGAACTCCTGTTACTATCATCATAACCATTCCCGAGCGGAACATTCTCCGGCTCGTTTTATAATCGCCAAGCGCATTATATTTGGAAACGAATTTTGAAACAGCAAGCGGCACCCCTGCCGTTGCAATACTTAAAAAAATCGTATATGGAATGTATCCATATGTATAGAGCGTTCCGCCTTCTGTCCCTACTAATGCATGAAACGGAAAGACGTAAATCATGCCTAAGAACTTCACTAAAAATGTCCCTAACGTAACGATAAGCGTTCCGCGCAGAAATTTCGAATCGGACATACAAAAATCCTCCTACATCTACATAAAGTGAAACTTTAATCAGTGGGGTGTTCTTCCCTACTGATTATTAGCCCCCACCAATCGGGCATTTACAGGCAGTTAATCTCCCACTGAACTTTAAGGCGGGAGTCTTACTGCCCGCAAATAGCGGGGTAAAGTGAAACTATAATAAATTGAACTATTCGAGCATTCGAGAACTATTAGACTTCCCCTAACTCATAAGGTTTTAGTCCTATGGCCCACAAATAACAGGATAGTGCTGAACTCTAACTTTTGTATTGTACCACAATTCTCTCCTTAAGCAGTACTTCACTCTATTTTTCTTTTAAGGGAAAACATGCTATTCTTTTAGGCAGGAAATGTAGAAAATGAGGTCGATATATTATGCATTATGATGTTATTGTCATCGGCGGTGGGCCTTCTGGGCTAATGGCTGCAATCGGTGCTGCAGAAGAAGGCGCAAGCGTCTTACTTCTTGATAAAGGAAATAAACTAGGGCGTAAACTTGCGATTTCTGGTGGCGGCCGCTGTAACGTAACGAACCGTCTACCACTTGATGAGATCGTTAAACATATACCAGGAAATGGCCGCTTCTTATACAGCGCTTTTTCTATTTTTAATAATGAAGATATTATTACATTCTTCGAAAATCTCGGTGTAAAACTGAAAGAAGAGGATCATGGCCGCATGTTCCCTGTTTCAAATAAAGCGCAATCGGTAGTAGACGCACTTTTAACACGATTAAAAGATTTAGGTGTAAAGATCCGCACGAATACACCTGTTGAAACGATTGAATATGAAAATGGTCAAACGAAAGCAGTCGTACTAAAGACTGGCGAAGTGCTAGAAACAAATCACGTCGTTATCGCTGTCGGCGGAAAATCAGTTCCGCAAACCGGTTCTACTGGAGACGGATATGCTTGGGCAGAAAAAGCAGGTCATACAATTACAGAATTATTCCCAACAGAAGTACCAATCCTTTCAAACGAACCATTTATTCGAGACCGTTCACTACAAGGACTTGCTTTACGAGACGTAAACTTAAGTGTATTAAACCCGAAAGGAAAAGCTATCATTTCTCACAAAATGGACATGCTCTTCACTCATTTCGGCTTATCTGGTCCTGCTGCACTTCGCTGTAGTCAATTCGTTGTAAAAGCACTGAAAAAGTTCAAAACGAATACAGTTCAAATGAGTATTGATGCGTTGCCAGAAGAAAATAGCGAGCAACTATTCCAGCGCATGCTGAAACAAATGAAAGAAGATCCGAAAAAAGGAATTAAAAACGTGTTAAAAGGTTATGTTCCTGAACGTTACTTCCTATTCTTATTAGAAAAAAATCAAATTGATGGCAGCGAGCAAGCTGGACAAGTTTCTCACGAAAAGATTCGTGCACTTGTGAAAGACTTTAAAGAATTTACTGTGAATGTAAATGGTACGCAGTCAATTGAAAAAGCATTCGTTACTGGCGGTGGTGTATCCGTTAAAGAAATTAACCCGAAAGAAATGTCTTCTAAATTTACAAATGGCTTATATTTCTGCGGGGAAGTTCTTGATATTCACGGTTATACTGGTGGCTATAACATTACATCTGCTCTCGTTACTGGTAGAATTGCCGGAACGACAGCTGGAGAAAACTCAAAAATGCAATATTAAACTGAGAAACAGGGATTCCTGTTTCTTTTTTTATAGGTACATGAAATTATTATCGGCGATTACACAGATATATCAGCGATTCTGTAATTTTATCGGCGATTTTCCAAATTTATCAGCGATTCTACAACTTATATCGGCGATTTCTCAAATATATCGACTTACCGACAAGAAGCGACAAATATCCCCTCCCCTTAACTTTCCATTGCTTTTTTGTTGCTTTATTTACCTTAGTACCTTTATATTTTATATTGTTGAATATTTGAAAAAGGGTAAGGGGAAAACATATGAGAAAAAAAGTCATGATGTCTTTAATGCTAATGACGTTTCTTTCTGCGGTAGAAGGAACGATTGTTAGTACAGCAATCCCTCGTATAACGAGTGATTTATCCGGCGTTGAACTTGTTAGCTGGGTTTACGCAATTTACATGCTTGCCACAGCGGTTTCAACTCCCATATACGGAAAGCTCGCTGATTTATTTGGCCGTAAAAAAGTTTTACTTATTGGAGCTACAATCTTTTTAGTCGGTTCTGCACTTTGCGGTGTCGTTACATCAATGGAACAATTAATCTTCTTCCGCGCTCTTCAAGGTATCGGTGCTGGTGCTGTTATGCCGATCACAATGACGATTATTGGAGACTTATATAGCGAAGCGAAAGACCGCGCGAAAGCACAAGGATGGATGAGTGCCGTTTGGGGTGTCTCAGGTGTTATCGGACCGTTAGTAGGTGGATTTTTAGTTGATTCTCTTTCCTGGCGTTATATTTTCTTCTTAAACGTTCCATTTGGAATTATTGCCTGCTTAATGATTGCCATTTACTACAAAGAATCTATTAAGCCAGCTAAACACCATATCGACTATCTTGGTGCAACAGTCTTCTCATTAAGTACGATTGCTCTACTATACGCGTTATTAACAGGTAGCAGTAAGCAAAACTGGGGAGACATAACAATTATCGGCCTATTAATCTTCGCCGTCGTTTCATTCATTATTTTCTTATTCATCGAGAAAAAATCTCCGGAACCATTAATTCCGCTAGCACTTTTCTCTAACCGTACATTATCTACGATTAATATATTAACGCTTATTGCTGGCGCAATGATTATTAGTATTACAATGTACCTTCCAATTTGGAGCCAAGGAGTATTAGGAAAAAATGCGACAGAAGCTGGACTTATTTTAATGCCAATCCCTGTTATGTGGACATTTGGAGCTATTTTCTCTGGTAACTTAGTAGGAAAATTAAAAACGAAACAAATCATTTTACTTGGGGCTAGCATTTTATCAGTCGCTACGTTCTTATTATTTACATTATCAACACATTCACCATCGTTCCTTATTTATGTGGCAGTCGGATTATTCGGCTTAGGAATGGGGCTTGTGACACCGATTTACATGGTAACAATTCAAGCAGCCGTACCAGCTCATACACGCGGAACAGCCGTTGGTTTAAACACATTTATTAATACATTTAGCCAAACGTTAGGTGCGGCAATATTCGGTACAATCTTCAATACGATGATTCACGCACGTGGTATTAAAAACCTTGATCTTGTATCTGGCGGACATGGAGGTACTACAACAAACGTAGTAACCGAATCGCAATCCGCATTAGCATCAAGTGTACACGTCATTTATATGAGTACTTTTGTATTGGCAGTATGTACATTAATTATCGCTTGGCTTTTATTAAAGCCCGCTACACAAACGAGTGAGCAATAAGAAAGAGGATGACCAAAATGGTCATCCTCTTTTACTCTTCATTCTCCACAATATGTTTCAACATGGACAATTTATTATCCCAAAAACGTTCATAATACGAGAGCCACTGTTGTAATTCCTCTAATGGTTCTGGATGCAAGCGATATATTTTCTCTCTTCCGCTTTTTCTTCCACTTACTAAATTCGCTTCTGAAAGAATATGAAGGTGCTTTACAACCGCAGTACGACTCATCGGAAAATGATCCGTTATTTTGGAAATCGGTAACTCTTTATCACTTAATAACCGTATTACTTCTCGGCGGGTTGGATCAGCAATTGCTTGAAACACATCATATTTCGCTGCTGATGAGGACACTTAGCCTTCGACAACCTTTTTCAGTTTTTCATTTACAATCGCTACCCAGCCTCCGCTCATTCTGTCGCGAATAATAGAGCTCTTCGCATTCGCTTTCGGAAGAATTTCATCAGGGTGTTTCCAGCCGCCGTGAATTAACGTAAATTCTGTTTTATTATCTCCTAGGTCTTTCAGATGAAATGAAACAACCCAGCCATCTGTATCCCATGAAAAAGATAGATGATTTGGCTCATCGATTTCTAATACTTTACATGGTGATGGTCCAAATGGTGATTGTACATGAAATTCATGTCCTACCTCTAATACGAAATCATTTGGCATAAACCATGAGGCAATCCCTTCTGCAGTTGATACTACATTCCACACCTTTTGAATAGACGCGTTAAAAACGATCGTTTGTTTAATGTCAGTTAATGTATGTTGTTGTTCCATTTCCATTCTCCTTTATTCGGCAATCAAATATAACACCTTTTGGTTACACTTCGATAATATAACACCTTTTAGTTTCATGTCAACACTAACTCTTTTTTACTGTTGAGAAATTCTCAACATTTTTTCAACAGGACAAACACCCTCCGAGCATTTCCTCATAATATACTCACAAAGGCAACAAAAAATAAAAACTTCTCTCAACATGAAACTCCATCATTCATCTTGGAAGAAGCGCCTTACGTATATCATGCGTATTTCGTCTCTCCTCCTTCCCTCAGGGACACTACGCGAGATATGAAAAATCAGAAGGAATATGCCCACCATTTGAGTAGGTAGTTATTTCTCTTCTCCTCAACATTTCCTTAGGAGCGAAATGACTACCGACTCACTTTTTTCAAACAAAAATAAAAAGGGGTTGAACGCTATGTTCTATTGCATTAACTGCTCTGACATTCACCATGAAAAACATCCGAATGATAAAGTATTCAAAAACGGGTTTTATATTGATCCATTTTTAGGTGATCGTTATCACCTTGGTATGTGTAAAGATGCCCAAAATCATCAGACAGGGGAGCCTCTTTTAACTACAAAACAATTAGGCACAACCCAATCTATTATGAACGTATTACCGACACATGTTGTCCCAACATAAAACATAAAAAAGAGCTGGCTCACCCAGCTCTTTTTTATGCTTTATAAACGATCATTGCTGAAAAACAATAAATTTGGTTTTCGTCATCATTAATAGAAACACCGACTTGGTACTTAATATCTACAAAGTTACTATCATCAATCTTTTTCAAAAAAACATTTACAGCGTCTTCTAAGTCTTTTTCGTGACTTTCATCAAACACTTTCACACGAATCATGTTAACACCATCCTAGATCGCAGCCCTCCGCCGCTTGATTATTGCCACGGTGCGTATCTATGATGCGATAAAACTTTCCGTCTTCATATATATATCCGTCTTCTAACACATATTCTTTACCTTCAGTATAGACATAAAACTTACCTATCATAAATTTACTCGTATATAATTCCAAATAATCTGGCCTAAATTTAGCTACAACTTTATTTGTAATATCAATTTTTATTGTGCGCCCCACCTTCTCTCCCTCCTTTGCAAAGAACGGATTTAGGTATATTGTATTAGCGATTTTACATTTTATGCTTAAAAATAAGTGGATATGCCTCCTTTCTCCGCCTGTACTATTTTTCTAACAAAATCATCAATAAATAAAAGCAAAAAAATATATATAAAAGGAACTTTTAATTATTGACTCAAATATAATTATTATGGTATTATATAAAATTTTACATTTTCATTCACTTATGCTATCATTAAAGATGGTTACCACATATGGAGGTGGATGATTTGTTTCAAATTGGTGATAAAATCGTTTATCCAATGAACGGCGCAGGAGTCATCGAAGCCATTGAAGAGAAAGAAATATTAGGAACAACACGTCAATATTGTGTAATACGTATCATTAGTAAAGATATGCAAGTAATGCTTCCGATGGATCAATTACAAAAATCAGGTATTCGTTATATCGTAGATAAAGGTACGTTAGATGATATACTTCTTGAATTTCAAAACGGGGAATCAGATACATCACTTTCCTGGAAACAAAGATATACAATGAATATGGAAAAAATGAAAAACGGCAATCTGCAAGATAGTGCGGAAGTTGTTCGAGATTTACTTCGCCGCAATAAAGAGAGAGCTTTAAATGCGAGCGAAAAACAAATGCTAGATAACGCCCGAAAAATGATGATTAGTGAAGTTGCACTCGTGCAAAATGTTTCTGAACATCAAGCAACAGAATATCTTCAAGACACTATTAATCACTAAATTTAAAATAGCTGGCCGCTATTTTTTTTGTGTAAAAAAGGACGAAGAGTTTTATCTCTTCGTCCTTTTCTATTACCCACGCCCAGCTTGAAACGATGGGTATAACGTCATTCCACCATCTGCAAATAGCGTAATTCCAGTTACATAACTCGCCTCTGAGGAAGCGAGCCACGTTGCGACTGCTGCAATTTCTTCCGGTTTTCCAATGTAGCCCATCGGTATCATACTTTCTACGTCAGCACGTTTTTTAGGATCAGCAAACTTTTCTGCATTGATCGGCGTATTAATTGCACCTGGCCCTATATTATTTACTCGAATACCTTTTGGTGCATATTCTAACGCTAACGTTTCTGTCATCAGTTTAATACCACCCTTACTTGCTGCATAGTGCACGAATAAGGGCCACGGAATTTTCTCATGAACACTCGACATGTTAATGACAGATCCTTTAATATCGTGTTCTACAAAATATTTAATCGCTTCACGGCTTCCTAAAAAAGCACCTGTTAAATTTGTGTTAATTACCCTATTCCAATCTTCAAGCGGCATTTCATGCGATGGTACCGCATTTTCTATCCCTGCATTATTAATCATAACGTCAAGCGTACCAAACTCTTTTACAGCAGATTGAATGAGATTCGCCACATCTGATTCGACCGTCACATCACCTTTTACAGCAATCGCTTCTCCGCCTACCTTTTTAATTTCTTCTAACACATCATTCGCTTCTGACTCCCGTGAGCGATAATTAATCACTACCTTTGCTTTCTCCGCAGCAAACCTTACTCCCATTGCTCTTCCAAGACCACTTGCTGATCCTGTAATAACGACAACCTTTCCTTCTAAATCACTATACATTTCCATACCTCCTTTAACTTTTTGCTATACCTAGCATAATTCCGGCTGCGATAATAAAAACGATACCGACAACAATACCCGTTAATTGACGTTTCGTTTTTCTTTCACCTAATATAAGAATCCCGCCAAGCGTCGAAATAATAATTCCCATTTGCGATAGCGAGAAACTTGTTGCCACTCCGACACGCGGTTGCGAAATGAATAAAAACATATTTCCAGCTGCCCAAATTAATCCTGGAATAATATTTCGTATTGCATATTTATTAAATGGATGATGTTTAAAAGTAAGCAAAATCCCTCCTAACACCATACCAACTGCTTGTGGCAACAAAGCTGACCAACCATCTACGTTAAACAGTCTAATCACTACTACGTAAACTAAATAACCGACTGTTGAAATCAATAAAATGATAATGCCTTTTTTAAAATTGCCCGCTTGCTCTGCATTCTTTTCTTCTTCACTTTGAAGAGATGTTAAAATAACACCGATAATAATACAAACGAGAGCTAATACACCAAGGACGACTGATATTGTTGTGGACCACTCATGAAATACGATGACTCCAAATAAAGTTGTCGCAACTAATTGAAGTCCTGTTGAAATCGGCATCGTCCTCGAAACGCCCATTAAATCAATACTTTTTAATTGATTCGCCTGACCGAGAGCCCAAAATAAACCTGACACAATCCCAACTCCGATAACAGTAGGAGTCAATACTGGTTTCATAAAAATATAAACAACAATTGAGAAAATAAGTGCGCCAAGCGTTGTACCGAGCGTTTGACTATAAGGCCCTCCGCCCAGTTTCACGTTAAATAGCACAATACTTCCCCAAAATATAGCTGGTAAAATCGCTAAAAATATATCCATCGCTCATTACCTTTCTTTACTAAATGTCATAAGTTATCTCTCTGAATCAGTAGAGTGAGCTTTTATTTTTTCTTTTTCCCTTTCACAAATCTTTTCTGCAATAGCACCAGAAACATTCTTTTCTCGCTCCACTTTCTTTATCTTTACGTGATCTAAATAATCTTCCAAAGTAAGCGTAACTTTATCATTTGGCGGATTATGTGCTCCTTGAAATGTAAGAAATTGTAGCGTCACTTCATATCTAGGAACGAACTCACCATTCTTGCCGAGACGCTTTATATTTATAACTGAAGCACATTCATATTGGTCTTCTGTCACTTGTCTTATCACAGAATAATATCGATTTAATAATGCACTTTCTAAAAGTTGTTCATTCGATTCTTTTGCCAAAGAATAACTTGGAAAAAAGGAAAAGATAGAGCATATCATCGTTAGCATTACACATAATTTTTTCATAACGCCCTCCTTGTTCTATACGTTAGTGTTCTCAAAAACGCCATAAAAAAACGACTTTCCCTACATAGGAAAGTCGTTTTAATGAATCCAATATTAACCACCGCTCACTGGCGGGATTAGTGCAACAACATCACCAGATTGGACCCTGTCATCTTCATTTGCATATTCTTCATTAATCGCAACCATAATTGGTTCTGTGACTGGTACATTATATTCTTTTGCAACAACATCTTTTAACTCTGCAACCGTAATACTTTCTTTCTCTATTTGTAATTCACTTCTTCCTGCTTCTTCTTGTAAGTTCGCAAATAACAATACTCGAATCATACTTATAGCTCCTTCCCAGGCTCTCCCGCCGGATATGGCGTTTTTTCTAATTGATCGCCAATCCAAGAGTCTCCATCTTCCCAAAACTCTTTTTTCCAAATCGGAACAATTTGTTTTATGCGTTCCATAATGTATTCATTTGCTTCATAAGCCGCTTTACGATGCGGCGTTGAAACAGCTACAACAACCGCGATATCAGAAATTTGCAGTGTACCGATGCGATGTGTAATCGCAACGTGTGTATCTGGCCATTTCTCTTTCACTTCTGATCCGATTTTCTCTAGCATCTTTTCTGCCATCGTTTTATAAGCGACATATTCTAAGTATAATGTACGACGCCCTTTCGTAAACTCTCTAACCGTTCCAATAAATGTTGTAACAGCACCACATTCGCGGCGAATAACCTTATTCGCTACTTCTTCAATTGAAATTTCTGTATCAATTACTTCATAATACGTATGTGTCATTTCGCACTCCTTACCGTTTGTAAAAACCAGTCTATATATAACTCTTCTTCTGTTATATGAAATACTTTATATTCTTCTCGTAAGTTTGCAGGAGCATCATGCCACGTAATAACCGCTACTATATTTTCTACTTTAAGTAAAAGTTCAACGTCTTCTTCAGAACGAAGTAACACCACTTTCGGATAGCTCTCTTTTTTATAGCCCTCAATTAAAATTGTATCCACTTCAAAAAACTCGTATAAACGGATAATTTCTTGCAAGGACCATTCCTCTCTTAATGACGACAATGAAAGTAATCCAGCACCTTCTACACTACTTACGACAGCACCGGCCTTTCTATGCCTTTCACTATCTTTTTGCGCTACTTCTGGAAACCCTCCATGCCCGTGATGTTTAATGGTAGCAACTTTCATTTTCCGTTCAGCTAATGCATGCACAATTTTCTCTACAAGTGTTGTTTTCCCGCTATTTTGATACCCTACTATTTGTAAGAGCGAAGGGGCTTTGCCCATGGCCAATCACATCCCTCAGCGTGCTCTAACAATAATACAGACACTTTCATCCCTGCCTCAAAGCCTCTCGTTCCTCCAGGTAGCACAATAAAAGCATTCGCATCTGCAAGAGAAGATACCGCACTCGATTTATCTAAACCGACCGGCATCGCGTGTAATGCCCCGTCCACGATTGTCACCTTTGCTCTTACAAAACGAGTAAACGGATTCGGCTTTGGAAAATCTTTTTGTAAAATAGCATCTGCTCTATATACGTGAGGTTCTTTCGCATACAAATATGTTTTTATAACTGGATGCACAAATAGCTCAAATCCTACGTAACAAGCTGACGGATTCCCTGATAAACCGAAAAGTAACTTTCCATCAACTTCAGCTACAGTCGTTACACTTCCTGGTCTCATCGCTATTTTATTGAAGAGTACATTCGCTTGTAATCTTTCATAAATAGCCGGCAAGTAGTCATAATCTCCTACCGACACACCGCCTGTCGTAATTAAAATATCAACTTCATCCATCGCTGATTGAACGGCGGTAAAACACGCATCTAACTCGTCGGCAAGTTGGCCATAATATCGGACTTTACCTCCCGCTTTCATAATTTGAGCAGCAATCATATAAGAGTTACTATTTCTAATTTTCCCTGGCTGTAACGACTCATGTACTTCTAACAATTCACTTCCTGTCGTCACAATACCAACAACAGGCTGTTTTACAACTTTCACAGTACTATATCCAAACGTCGCTAATAAGGCCGCAACACCTGGATTAATTGCAACACCTTTCTGAACGAGAACTTCATTTTGTTTTATATCTTCCCCTTTAAATGACACATTGTCGCCACTATGAAAAGGACGCTTTAACTTCATATATGTTTTTCCGTTCTTCTCAAAGCCTTCCGTCAGTTCTAGCATTACGACTGCATTACAATCCGCTGGAATAGCTGCTCCTGTCATAATACGAACCGCCTGAAAAGATCCTACTGTATCTAGAAAAACAGACCCCGCCCCGATTTCTCCTATTACTTCAAACTCAATTGCATTCTCTTGATTTGCTTCTTTCGTATCTTCTGCTCGAATTGCGAAACCATCGTAAGGAGAACGATCAAAATGAGGAACGTCATGATCAGAGACAACATCCTCTCCAAGAATTCTTCCGTAACTTTCCGTAATAGAAACTTCTTCTACTTCACCAATTTTCGCATATTCCATTACTCTCTCTACTGCATCAGCAACTTGAATCGGAATTCGTTTTTCTACCATCGTTTCTCACCCCATATTTGCAATTTTTTTTATCTCGATTAAACTTTATATATTAAATAGAAATTACTTCAAGGAGGAATTCCATGTCTTCATTCACACACTTTAATGACCAAGGACGCGCGAAAATGGTTGATATAAGCGATAAAAAAGCAACCGTTCGAACAGCAATTGCGCGCTCTAGCATTGTCGTTACAAAAGAAATTTACGATAAAATCTCTCATAACGAAATCGGGAAAGGTGATGTATTAGCAGTTGCACAAATCGCTGGTATTATGGCTGCAAAACGCACTTCCGATATTATCCCAATGTGCCATCCTTTATTATTAAAAGGTGTTGACGTTTCTTTCGATTGGAAACAATCCGATGAACAATATCGGTTACTTATTGAAGTAAAAGTTAAAACAGAAGGTAGCACCGGTGTTGAAATGGAAGCTTTAACAGCTGCTTCCGCTACCGCTCTTACCGTGTACGATATGTGTAAAGCTGTTGATAAAGGTATGATTATTGGTGAAACGTACTTACTTGAAAAAACAGGTGGAAAAAGTGGAGATTATACGAGAAAGTCTTAATCTTCTCCCTGTTGAACCTAAAGGGGTTCCCTTTAGGTTCAACCTATATATCTGGCATATAAACGTTTTGCCACATTTATATCATTCGTCCCATGAATAAACGCCCTACCATCTGTAAATAAAACAAAACGAAATTCCTCTACTAAAAACGATACTAAATACGGAGTAGCTTTTACATCCACACTTCTTTGTAAGCGCTTTTTAATTTCTTCTAAATTGAATTCATTCCGCACACCTGGACGGATTTGTACTGTATTTCGTCCGCATAACACTTCTGTTTTCGTTTGCGCTTCAAATGTTAAACTCGGATATGTACGTAATCTTCCGCAAGATAAACACGTGTCTTTTTTCTGTCTATTCACTTTAAATGCCATCTGTTGATTATTCCAAAGATCAAACGATAACATCGTTTCGCGAAGCGCCCCATAGTCTTCTACTAATATTTTCAGCGCTTCCGTTATTTGATGCGCAACTACTAATTGTACTGCTGGCTGTATAATGCCAGCCGTATCACATGTTGCTCCGCTTGCTGGATGCTCCATTAAACAGCGGAAACACGGTGTTTTTCCTGGTACAATTGTATACGTTACTCCGTAGCTTCCGACACAACCACCATATATCCATGGAATATTATACTTTTGTGAAATATCATTAATAAGAAGACGCGTTTCAAAATTATCTGTCGCATCTAATATTAAATCTACACCCTTCACTAACTCTTCCATTTCTTGCACTGTTACATCCGTCACAACCGGATTTATTTCCACCTCAGAATTAATCGCTTTTAAATGCTCTGCCGCTGCTACCGCCTTCGGTTTATACTGCTTTGCATCTTCTTCTGTATATAATTGTTGCCTTTGTAAATTACTCCACTCTACATAATCACGATCCGCAATTGTTATTTTTCCAACACCTGCTCTAACAATCGCTTCTGCATTTGCTGCACCAAGAGCTCCAGCACCAATAATAAGCACATGCTTCTCTCTAATTTTTCTCTGTCCTTCTTCTCCAACACCAGAAAATAATATTTGCCTTGAATATCGCTCCTGCATACGATAGCCTCCCTTCTTATCCCCCTATATAAGACATTTCAATTTTCGGACGATTTTTCGCACTTTCTTCTGTCCGTTCATCCGAATACCTATCTTTTCTATTCATCCATACATCTTGTATAACGCTTACTAACTCCTCATCCGAAAGATTTCCTCTAAGAAGTTCCCTTAGATTGAGTCCCTCTGTCGCAAATAAGCAAGTATAAAACTTTCCATCTGCTGAAATTCTCGCTCTCGTACAAGAGGAACAAAAGGACTCAGAAACAGAAGTAATAAAACCGACTTCAACATTTGTTCCAACGTAACGATATCGCTTCGCAACTTCACCAAAATAATGCGCTTCAGCTGGCTCAAGCGGATACACGCGATGAATCATCTCAATTAACTCTCGCTTCGTAACAACTTGATCAAAATTCCATCCATTTGTACTACCAACATCCATAAACTCAATAAACCTAAGCGGGATTCCTTGCTCTTTAAAATACGCAGCCATCGGAAGTACTTGATGATCATTCATCCCTTTTTTCACAACCATATTTACCTTTACATCAAGCCCGGCTTCTTTTGCAGCCATAATTCCCTTTATAACAGGTTTCGTATTAATATTTCGGCCATTAATAGCCTTAAATACATCATCATCTATTGCATCCAAACTAACATTTACTCTATGTAATCCAGCTTCTTTTAATACTTTTGCTTGCTTCGTTAAATGAATTGCATTGGTCGTTAACCCTATATCTAACAGCCCGTCAATTTTCACGAGACGTGCAATAAGTTTTGTTAAATCTTTACGAAGTAGTGGCTCGCCACCAGTAAGTCTAATTTTTCGTACACCGATGCTAACAAATAGTTTTGCTAAACGCTCAATTTCATCAAACGTCAGTAAAAACTCATCTTTTAAAAAAGCATAATCTGGCCCAAACACTTCCGCTGGCATACAATATGTACATCTAAAATTGCAACGATCAATGACAGATATACGTAAATCTTGAAGTGGGCGTCCCAAAAAATCTGTAACCATCTCCTGCATCGCCACCCTCCCTTTCTGCCAAATTTCTCTCTTTTCATTCTATTATAATATATTTTCGAACTGCGATGTTTTTGCTCTAACAAATAAAAAGCCTTGAAGCATAAAAGTTTCAAGGCTCTCCTCTTATTAACTCAATCGAATAATCGTTAGAGTAGCTCCTGGCGTTGCCGTAGATAATGTAGCCAACGCAACTACTCCAAATAATTGTAAGCTAACAGTAGCTCCAGCAGGCAAGTTAGCAATGATTGTTGCACTAAATGAACCAGTAGCCACTGTCGGAGCATTTATCGTTCCCGCAAGCGGACTGCCATTTACAGTTATACGAGAACTTACAAGTAAACCTGCTGTTAAATTAATTGTATAGGCTATATAATAATTCCCTGCATTCGCAACTGTAAATACAGTATTTCCACCACTAACGGTTATTCCTGGGCCAATATTTTGATTGTTCGGTAACGGAATATTCGTGCCACCTAACAAAACAGAAATAACACTTCCTGATGTATTATTCGCGAATGCATATGTTGCAGTTGTACTAACTCCAGTCGCCCCGGTCGCTCCAGTGGCTCCAGCTCCGGTTGGACCTGTATCTCCAGTTGGACCTTGAATTCCTTGCGGGCCTTGAATTCCTTGGGGACCTGTTGCTCCGGTTGCTCCTGTAGCTCCCGTTGGACCTTGAATTCCTTGCGGGCCTTGAATTCCTTGTGGGCCTTGAATTCCTTGGAGACCTGTCGCTCCGGTTGCTCCTGTAGCTCCCGTTGGACCTTGAATTCCTTGCGGGCCTTGAATTCCTTGTGGGCCTTGAATTCCTTGGGGACCTGTTGCTCCTGTAGCTCCCGTTGGACCTTGAATTCCTTGCGGGCCTTGAATTCCTTGGGGACCTTGTGGGCCGGTCGGACCTATGTCACCTTGCGGACCTTGGACTCCCTGTGGGCCTTGTGCTCCGGTTGCCCCCGTCGTTCCTTGGATTCCTTGAGGACCTTGTGGACCTTGAATTCCTTGTGAGCCGGTTGGACCTATATCGCCTTGTGGGCCTTGAATTCCTTGTGGACCTTGTGCTCCGGTTGCCCCCGTTACTCCTTGGATTCCTTGCGGACCTTGAATACCCTGTGGACCGGTTGGACCTATATCGCCTTGAACACCTTGGATTCCTTGCGGACCCTGTAAACCCGTCACTCCGGTTGCTCCCGTTGCTCCGGTCGCTCCTGTCACTCCAGTTGAGCCTGTCGCCCCGTTATCTCCTGTTACTCCTGTCGCACCTGTTGCTCCGGTCGGGCCAGGTGGCCCACCTGATGGACCTGTCACTCCCGCCGGACCTGATGGCCCCGTTGGGCCGGTCGGTCCTGCTGGTCCTCCTGACGGGCCAGTCACCCCTGTTGGACCGGTTACTCCTGTTGGACCGGTAGTTCCCTCTCCCGTCGCTCCGGTTGCCCCCGTATCTCCTGTTGCTCCCGTCGGACCTTGGATTCCTTGAATTCCTTGTGGACCTTGCACTCCTTGTGCGCCCGTCGCTCCTTGAATTCCTTGTACTCCTTGCACTCCTTGTGGCCCCACCGGACCGGTTGGACCAATCGCTCCTTGTACTCCTTGCACTCCTTGGGGACCCTCTGGACCCGTTGCTCCTATTTCCCCTTGTATCCCTTGAATTCCAGTTGCTCCTTGTGCTCCAGTTGCTCCCGTTATCCCTTGCACACCTTGTATTCCCTGTATTCCTTGAGAACCTTGTGGACCGGTTGCTCCTATCGGTCCTTGAATGCCTTGTATTCCCTGAGGACCCTCTGGACCCGTTGCTCCAACTGGCCCTTGAACACCTTGTATTCCTTGCGGGCCCTGAAGTCCCTCTGGGCCTTCTGGACCTGTTGGACCTATCTCTCCTTGTATCCCTTGGATTCCAGTTGGACCTTGTGGCCCAGTCGGACCTATGTCACCTTGCTGACCTTGGATTCCCTGTGGGCCTTGTGCTCCTGTTCCCCCTGTCGCTCCTTGGATTCCTTGAGAACCTTGTGAGCCTTGAATTCCTTGTGGGCCGGTTGGACCTATGTCACCTTGTGGGCCTTGAATCCCTTGCGGACCTTGATCTCCTGTTGCCCCCGTTACTCCTTGAATTCCTTGCGGACCTTGAACACCTTGGGGACCCGTCGGGCCTATCTCTCCTTGCACTCCTTGGATTCCTTGCGGACCTTGTAAACCCGTCACTCCGGTTGCTCCCGTTTCTCCTGTCGCTCCTGTCACTCCAGTTGAGCCTGTCGCCCCAGTATCTCCTGTTACTCCTGTCGCCCCGGTTGCTCCTGTCGGGCCAGGTGGTCCACCAGATGGACCTGTTACTCCCGCCGGACCTGATGGCCCCGTTGGGCCGGTCGGTCCTGCTGGTCCTCCAGATGGGCCTGTTACCCCTGTTGGACCGGTTACTCCTGTTGGGCCTGTAGTGCCTTCCCCTGTTGCCCCAGTTGCTCCCGTATCTCCTGTTACCCCCGTCGGACCTTGGATTCCTTGAATTCCTTGTGGACCTTGCACTCCTTGTGCGCCCGTCGCTCCTTGAATTCCTTGTACTCCTTGCACTCCTTGTGGCCCCATCGGACCTGTTGGACCAATCACCCCTTGAGCACCTTGCACTCCTTGGGGACCCTCTGGACCCGTTGCTCCTACTTCCCCTTGTATCCCTTGAATTCCAGTTGCTCCTTGTACTCCAGTTGCTCCCGTTATCCCTTGCACACCTTGTATTCCCTGAATTCCTTGTGGACCTTGTGGGCCGGTTGCTCCTACCGGTCCTTGAATTCCTTGTATCCCCTGGGGACCCTCTGGACCCGTTGCTCCTACTGGGCCTGGCACACCTTGTATTCCTTGCGGGCCCTGAAGTCCCTCTGGGCCTTCTGGACCTGTTGGTCCTATATCACCCATCGGACCTTGTATCCCTTGAACTCCCTGTGGACCTGTTGCTCCTGATGGCCCTGGTACTCCTTGTATTCCTTGTGGACCTTGATCTCCTGTGGCCCCTGTTACCCCTTGTGGCCCTATAGTCCCCTGTATACCTTGTGGACCTTGATCCCCTGTTGCTCCCGTTGCTCCTTGAATACCCTGAACTCCTTGAATTCCTTGTTCACCGGTTACTCCCGTCGGACCAGGAATACCTTGAATTCCTTGCGGACCTTCTGGACCTGTTGGCCCAATTGGCCCTTGAATCCCTTGTATTCCTTGCAAGCCCTGTGCTCCCGTGCTTCCAGTCGGACCTGTACTTCCCGTTGCTCCTGTTACCCCTGTACTTCCTGTAGCCCCAGTATTTCCCGTTGCTCCGGTTGCTCCTGTACTTCCACTCGGTCCACCGCCCGGACCTGTCGCACCAGTCGGCCCCGTCGGCCCAGGAGGTCCTCCTGATGGGCCAGTGATCCCTGTTGGACCAGTTACTCCCGTCGGACCGGTTATCCCCTGACCAGTCGCTCCGGTTGCTCCTGTATTTCCACTCGGTCCTTGTGGTCCTTGTATCCCTTGTGCTCCTTGTATTCCTTGTGGACCGGTTGCTCCCGGTACTCCTTGCACTCCTTGAATTCCTTGAGATCCCTCAGGTCCTGTCGCTCCAATTGGCCCCTGTAATCCTTGTATTCCCTGTATTCCTTGTGCACCAGTCGCTCCAGTTGGACCAATCGGCCCTTGTAACCCTTGTACTCCTTGAGATCCTGTCGCTCCGGTTTCTCCCTGTGGTCCTCTCAATCCTTGTGGCCCCTGCTGTCCTTCTGATCCCGTTGCACCTATTGGTCCAACCGCTCCTTGTATACCTTGCACACCTTGTGGACCGGTTGGCCCCCTTTCTCCCATCGGACCTTGAAATCCTCTTGGTCCTTGCGGGCCAGTCGCGCCTTGTGGACCGGTTGGACCAGTAATCCCAATACCAGTAAATCCCGTTGGAACGGGAGGAAAAGTGGGCCCAATAAGTTCTGGTGAAATTCTAAAATTAGGGTTTAACGAATGTTGTTGCCTTCTATTATCGCGCTCTCTCACACTTTCACCACCTACACACCATCTTTTTTACATTACAAACCTCTTCTTAATATGTATTTACAAAAATAATCTCAAAGACTATTTTTATTTTAAATAATAAAAACTCCCTTAATTCCTTAAGGGAGTCCAGCAACTGAATCCATATTATCTGTATTAGGGACAGCTTGTGCTATACCCGATGCATTTACACTTTGCCCCATATTTGTTCCTGTTACAATACCAGCAGGAGTACCTCTCGTATACGTTGTTGTGACAGAATCTCCTGGCTGTAAACAAAGCTTCGTCTCCGTCCCTATTACTGTAACAACATCAATCCAAGTACACCCCATCGAACCACTATACGATTTCGAAGCAGTAAATGACGTATCACTCAGATTATCACCAGTAAATATATTCCCAGTGTTATTCACAATAACGAACTCTTTTATATGAGCAGGCATAATTACACTCTACCTTTCTTCTATGAGCCTAATGTACGTGTACTCGTTGCTAATGGCGGAAGAAACACCGATGTTCTAATGACCGCTTCTGGCTGTCTTTTTCCATTTAAAAAAATAGCCACACTCGATCCTCCAGCACCTGCATACACTTTCGCTACAGCTAAAGGTGAGATATCATAACAATCGCCGACATTAACAGCCCCTGTATTATTTATAATTTTTACTTTCCGTAAGTTAATCCCCATTTACCTATCCCCCTTTTGTACACTGTATGCAAAAGAAAAAAACTTGAAACAGACTCGTTTCAAGTTTTTTAAACTACTTATTTGATTTCGCCTTCATATTGAAGCATACCGCCAACCATGTTCACTGTTTTAAAGCCTTGCTCATTTAAATAATGGCATACATTTTCACTACGCATTCCCGAACGGCAAATAAAGATATATTCATTCTCTTTATCAAAGAAATCTACTTTATTTGGGATATCACCCATTTTAATATGTACAGCTTCTGGAATTTTTCCTGCTGCTACTTCTTCATCTTCCCTTACGTCTACTAAAAATAACGTTTCTCCTTTTTCTAAACGCTCTTGCACTTCTTCTGTAGTAATTGTTTTCACTTCTGTCATATGTCGTTCCTCCTTATATACAATAAAACCTTTAATTTCTTCTTTAAACAACCATTTCTCATCAATTTTAGCATGCGAAAGAAAGAACGCAAAGAATAGGGAATTTATTTCTCAATTTTCTCGTAAAACTTATCCTTTACAAACATAACTCTTGCATTGTATCCTCAATATACTTGTTTTATGAAAGGAGCCAATGAAAATGACACTTTTTCTTTTCATTATGGGCATCATTTTCTTAATCGCTGCAATTATTGCTCTTAGTATGAAAAATAATAGAAAGATAAAATCACCACAAGAAATGTCATTCTTGTTTCTATTGCTTAGTATCGCCTTCTTCGGTATAGCAATTGCCACATATATTTTTCGTCTACAAATCATGTAAAAAAAGGTGCCTATTACATACATTGCACCTTTTTCACATCATTTATTTTCTACACAAAACTAGACACTTTCCGATTTAAAAATTCATAAACTTTCTTTTCAAACAAATGAACATCAAATACTCCCGCCATATGCCCATTTATACTCTCTATCTCATATACTTCCGCATACTTCCCTTGTCTTTGCAATAGGTCTACCATTTTATAATTATAACGTGAAGGCTGAAGCAAATCTTGTTTACACGGAATCATAAGTACATTTGCTTCTATATTAGACAGTGCGTCTTCTAAAGATGAAAATCCATGTGCAATATCATGTAATAAAACTGCTTTTGCAGTGTACATCCACGAATTTGCATCTACTAAAGCTATACTTCTATTTGTCACTTTGTTAATTTCTTTCTCAAATGATGTTAATGCAGAAAATGTTTCATAAGATTCTTTCTCTATACTATTACGAGGAAATGTCGTTTCGTAAAAATGCTCATCAAACGCGTTCATAAACATCATGCTATTTGCTAACTGAAGCCCCTTCATTGGCTGCTCTTCTCCATATTTTCCGCCCTTCCAACTTGGATCCAGCTTGATAGCCTCAATTGCATTTTGCGCTACATTTACCGACGTAATAATTGGATTTTGCGGGTTCGTAATAACACCAATCATCCGCTCTACCATATGAGGATAATGAACAGCCCATTGCTGCGCAATCATCCCGCCAGCTGACGGTCCCATTACAGCATGTAGCCTTGCGATTCCCATATCTTTTATTAACTCATATTGCATACGAGCTACATCAAGAAATGTAAAAACCGGAAAATCCATCGCATATTCATCTCCAGTTTTCGGATTAATCGATTTCGGTCCCGTTGTAATTACATAAGGGTTCTTCACCTGCACATTACAAATATTATCAGTGCATATAACGAAGTATTTATTTGTATCAATTGCTTTTCCCGGTCCAATTAAACCATCCCACCAACCAGACTCCTCATCATGCGCTGTATATTTTCCTGCTGCGTGACTAGTTGCACTAAAATAATGACAAACCAAAATCGTATTTGACCTTTCTCTATTTAAAGTACCATACGTCTCATACCCCATTTGAACAGGAATTGTCCTACCATTTTCAAATGTAAACTCCTTTAAAATAAATTTCTCCTTTTTTACAATTTGCACAGACTCGCCCTCTTCTCGTCATAGTATGTACTGCTTACTAAAGGATTTTTTCTATGCAAACCCATCTCCTCCTTCTTTTCATAAATAAATGAATAATATACAAAATTAGCCACAAAATAGCACTATATTACACAATCAAAGAGGGCATACATATGATTTGGAATTGGCTACGTAAGAAAAAAAAATCAAATACAACAGAGAAAAACGAAACAGATAACTCAGAGCAACACCCTAACAATCAAGAGGATAATAGCAAACAACAGACTAGAAGTATGAAACATAATAAAGATAGCAATGGCGAGCAACCAAAAGAGGAGCACAAGGAGTCTTCCAAAGATAAGCAGCAAAACAAATCGAATCAGAAACAGCAACAAAGTGCTAAACAAGACGAATCTTCTCAAGGACAACAACACTCTAAACACAACAAATCAGATCAACAACAACAACAACAGCATTCTAAGCAAGACAACTCAGTGCAAGATCAACAGCAGCATTCTAAGCAAGACAACTCGGAGCAAGATCAACAACAACACTCTAAACACAACAAATCAGATCAAGGGCAACAGCAGCAAAATTCTAAAGGGAATAGTATTTATGATTTTACGAAACCAGAAAAAGAACATATTCATTCTCTACAAGATTTAATAGAGAAGCTCAAACAGTCTAGTGATTTTGTTAATTATCACACATCTGACGATGAAACGATGCCTTATTGGATTTCTTACTATCGTCCTTCGCTTGATGGCGAGAAATTACAAAAGTATTTAATGCCCACTCTTTTAGAACGACCTTGTGCTTCACTAGAAGAGCTAAAAGAACATATTCCAATGAGTGGCATTACAATTACGAACGACTTACAAAAAATTGAAGATATGGTTTTAAAGGGGCATGCAATTATTCAGTTGAATCAGAAAGATCAAAAGTGTATGCTCGCAAACATTGCAATTGATAATTATCGTGCACCAACTCCACCTTTAAATGAATCAACTGTTATCGGTCCACAAGAAGGTTTTGTAGAGGATATTGATACAAATATTAATTTAGTTCGAAAACGTCTTCCTGTTTTAGATTTACAAACAAAAGAGATGATTATTGGTGAGTTTTCCAAAACAAAAGTTGTCATGATGTATTTAGACAACCTCGCTGAAAAAGATAATGTAGATTTTCTAGAAGAGTCCTTACGCGCTCTTGAATATGATCAAATTAATGATAGTGCTTATTTACAAGAATTAATGGGTGAAAAGTCAATTTTCCCTCTCTATATCAATACAGAACGAACCGATAGAGTTACAAAAGCACTAATCGATGGGAAAATCGCTATTTTTGTTGATGGCTCTCCAAGTGTTTTACTAACACCTGTATCCTATTTCGATTTTTTCATTTCCCCAGAAGACTATAACGTCTCCTGGATGTATGCTACATTTTCAAGGGTTTTAAGATTAATTGCCGTTCTATTTTCAATTTGCGCTACACCGTTATACGTTGCAGTTTTAAATTATCATTATGAACTCATTCCGAGTGATTTACTTGAAACTTTAATTTTATCAAGGGCGCAAGTACCATTCCCGCCTTTAATTGAAGCACTCTTTTTAGAACTCGCAATCGATTTACTGAGAGAAGCTGGCGCGAGGTTACCGATGAAAGTTGGTCAAACGCTCGGTATTGTAGGCGGTATCGTAATTGGGCAAGCATCTGTACAAGCTGGTTTAACGAGTAATATTTTATTAATTATCGTTGCCTTATCAGCACTCGCCTCCTTTATTACACCTATTTATAAAATGGGTAATGCGGTTCGACTACTACGTTTTCCTTTTCTTATGTTTGCAGAAATAGGCGGATTGTTCGGGATTTCTCTTGGATTTATCTTTTTATTTACTCATCTATTTAGACTTACTTCCTTACGTAAGCCGTACGCTTTGTTTTATCCGACAAGACAACAGTCTGTTAAAGACTCTTGGATTCGTTTTCCTTTAACAATGATTGATACACGGGATGTACAAGCAAGGCCACAACATGTAAAAAAAGCAGCGAAAGGAATTTCAACAAAACATAGATCAGACTTTGATGATTAAGAAATGAGGTGCATTCGATGAGTAAAGTTCAAGAAAAATATCAAATATCTCCTATTTTCGTTTTCTTCTTAATTCACGGTGCACAGTTCGGTGCTGGCGTTCTCGGCTTCGCTCGAATCACCGCAAAGGCCGCTGGATACGACGGCTGGATGGGCGTTGTAATCACAGGACTCTGTATCCATCTTCTTATATGGATGATGTATTTTTTATTAAAAGAAACAAATGGAAATTTAATTGATTTACAACGACAAACGTTTGGAAAGTGGATAGGGAATATCTTTAATATCATCTTTGCAGCTTATTTTTTAATCGTCAGTATTTCGGTCATTCGAACGTATGTTGAAATTATTCAAGTATGGATGTTCCCAACTGCTTCCACGTGGATGTTAACACTCTTTTTATGCTTAGTTAGCTATTACATTGTCTCTTCTGGATTTCGTGTCATTACCGGTATTTGCGTCATCTCTGTTGGTGGTACATTGGGATATTTATTTTTAAGCTTATTCGTTTTGAAATATTCACATTGGGAGAATTTACTGCCTATATTCACACATTCTTTTTCAGACATTTTAAAATCCGCTCAAGTGTCAATCTACAGTATGACTGGTTTTGAGATTTACCTCATGGTGTATCCATTTGTGAAAAAGCCTATGCAATCTCATAAATACGCTCAGCTTGGAGCACTATTTTCAAATCTTCTATATGTATTTAGCACCCTTTTAGCCTTTGCATTTTTTAGTGAAAAACAATTATTAAAAACGATATGGCCCCAACTTTCTATGACCCAAGTCATTCAATTACCGTTTATAGAAAGACTCGAATATATTGCAATTTCAGGCTATGCACTCGTTATTATTTCAAGTTTTATCCTCCCTTTATGGGCAGCAACGAGAGCAACACATGAAATATTCCGTGTAAAACAAAGAGGTGTTTTAATCGCTTTTATGTTTATCACTCTCATTGTTTCACAACTTTTAACAAACAGACACGATATTAATAATTTTATTAGCAATGCATCAAAGGGGAGTTTTTGGCTTATTTATGTATACATCCCAATCCTATTTATTATTGTGTGGGTGAAAAGAAAATGGAAAAAATCAAAAGCAAATTAATGCTTATTTCTTGTATAGTACTTTTTAGTTTAACTGGATGTTTACAAAAAAATATTATCGATGACGTACACCTTATACAAGGAACTGTCTTTGATGTAGCAAAAGATAATAAAATAAAGGTAACATTTGTTTGTCCTATTCAGCAAAAAGGTAACAAAGTTCAAGTTTTTGAAGGGACAGCAAATGCGGTAAAACAAGTAAAAGCAGACACATCTTTAGAGTCTTCTCAACCATTTGCCAGCGGACAAATGCGTGTTTCTCTATTTACCCTCCGAATTGCAAAAAAAGGAATGGTTGCTTCCTTCGATACATTAATTCGTGATGTAAATATCGGAAATGCCTTATATGTTGCTTTACTCGACGGCAATGGTACTGAACTTTTAAAAGGAAAGTACACGACTTCATCTAACGTTGCAATTTATATAAAAAAAATGCTCGAACATAATATGAAGACAGGTCCTTTACCAACAGATAATCTGCATATAGGAGCATTCCGTTATTATCAAGAAGGGCAAGACTACTATATTCCAATTCTAAAGAAACATGGTGATAAAATAAAAATCACGGGAATTGGTCTTTTTAAAAAAGATAAATATGTTGGTAAAATCGTGGAAAAAGATATGTTTGTATTTAAAGGATTGTTAGAAGAACATAAGTTAGATTCACATGAATTTAAAGCAGATCCTGGGTACGTAATGATTAACAATATTCGTTCTGTTCCAACATACGATATAAAAATAAAAAACGGAAAGCCCTCCTTTTCCATTCATGTGAAGCTTGATGCCCGTATTCAAGAAGTATCGAAACAAATTAACTTAGAGAATGCTAAGAACACAACAAAGATTGAGAAGGTCGTTCAAAAACAATTAAATACACAAGCTGCTAAATTAATTAAGCAGTTTAAATCTTTAGGCGTCGATCCGCTCGGGCTAGGTGCTAAATATAAGCAACATTATCGCCCATTCAAGTTAGAGGAGTGGAAACAAATGTACAAAGATGTTCCAGTTACTATAAAATACACCGTAAATATTACAAATTCTGGTGTAATTGAATGAGAAATGATTGAACTCCTCTCTCCAGCATGATACAACGGAAAGAGGAGTTTTTATTTTAGATAGAGAGAGAAGATATTTATGGGGGAGCTTATGTCTAAAAAATTAGTAAAGCCTATTTTAAATGGTATTTTATTTCTCGGCGTCTTTTTATTTGCTCATACATATTTAAAAAATGTTTCCTTCACACGTTATTTACTTGTCGTTATACCAATGTTGCTCGTTGGTATGTTTGGCATCGACCTTATTTTATCCATTTTAATTAAGAAAGAAGAATAACAGGCGAACATCTTATTTTCTATAAGATGTTCTTTTCATTTCATAATCACCTTATGTTACAATGAGATTCGGCACTAAGCGAGAAAGGATGAAACAACATGACAAACGAAAAAGGTTTAGATAAAGGATACGAACTTGTTGCAAAAATGCATAAAGAGTTCGGACACCCTGTGACAAATACTCCAACAAAACTAACAGAAGAACGTGCAAAAATCCGTGCGAGTTTTATGCAAGAAGAGCTAGAAGAATTTCTGGAAGCAACGACTGTTGAAGATCAATATGATGCACTAATTGACCTTATTTACTTTGCATTCGGCACGTTTGCCGAAATGGGCGTACGTCCTGATAAAGGATTCGAAATTGTAAATAACGCAAACATGGCAAAACTATTCCCTGATGGAAAACCTCGATTCCGTGAAGGCGACGGCAAAATTCTAAAACCAGAAGGCTGGCAAGCACCAGAACCACAACTTCGTGCTGAAATCGAACGTCAGCGCCAAGAAGCTGAAAAAAACTGCTAGGATTTCCTAGCAGTTTTTTATTATGTCTTTTTTTCTGCAATTCATTAATGACCAACGTGTCCAGCGTGCCCTGCTGCTCCACCAATACTAGCCGCTCCTGCCGCTGCCCCTGCTCCTCCTGCTCCAATTCCACCTGTCCAAGGAGAAGATTGTTGTTGATACTGTTGGTATTGTTGGTGTTGTTGGCCTTGGTAACCTTGATGACCATGTTGACCTTGGTGGTCATGTTGACCTTGGTGGCCGTGGTGACCTTGATGGCCTTGGTGACCTTGGTGGCCTTGGTGACCTTGGTGACCTTGATGGCCTTGGTGTCCATGTTGACCATGTTGACCTTGATGAGTTTGATAAAGAACAGCCTGTGGATGTATATGATGGTGTCCGTGGTGATGTACTTGTTGTTGATGATGTCCATGTTGACCGTGGTGACCTTGGTGACCTTGGTGACCTTGGTGACCTTGGTGGTGATGGTGTCCATGTTGACCGTGGTGACCTTGGTGGTGATGGTGTCCGTGGTGATGTACTTGTTGTTGATGATGTCCATGTTGACCGTGGTGACCTTGATGATGATGGTGTCCATGTTGACCGTGGTGGCCTTGATGGTGATGATGTCCATGATGGCCATGTTGACCGTAAAAACCTTGCGGATATCCACCTACTCCTCCTGCTACAACACCTACTCCCGGTACCGGAAATCCTGTTTGTACTCCTCCAACGAAAGATGGGAATGTAGTTGGTGCTCCAACCGCTGCTCCGCCTACAAATGTCGGCATTCCGGTTTGCACTCCGGCTACCGATGATGGAAATCCTCCTGTTAATGTTGGAATTCCAGTTTGTGCTCCAGCTACTGATGTGGAAAATCCTCCAGGCGCTCCGCCCATCCAGCTCGGAATTCCACCGTATCCTTGTTGGCCAGCCCCTCCCATTAACATCATTTGTTCATAACTATCCGATCCACCTCCGAAAAATCCGTGTGGTGCATTATTGTCCATCCCTTTCATTCCTTTCACCTCTTCTACTCATTTTAGCCTACCTTTTTTATCATATTTCCTATAGAAAAATAGGTGTTTGTCTGCATGGGAATTCCGCTCTTTTATTTGTACGTAATGGAATAATTGAAAACTTAGACTAAGGTAATCCAGAAATTATTTTCTACACAAAAAAGCTCAGAGTATAAATCCTCTGAGCTTTTTTGAATGAATTAGTTTGCAACAACGTTAACAAGTTTTCCAGGAACTACAATTACTTTACGAACTGTTTTCCCTTCAATTTGGTCCTTAATTGCTTCAAGTGCAAGTTGTTCCATTTCTTCTTTTGATGCGTCTTTACTCATTGTTAGTTTTGCGCGAACTTTCCCCATAACTTGAACAACGATTTCAACTTCATCTTCTACAAGTTTAGACTCATCAAATGTTGGCCAGCTTGCATATGTGATTGTTTCATTGTATCCAAGTTTGCTCCATAGCTCTTCCCCGATGTGAGGTGCAACTGGTGCAATCATTTTTACGAAACCTTCTACATATTCTTTCGGAAGTGTTTCAGCTTTGTATGCATCGTTGATGAATACCATCATTTGAGAAATCGCTGTGTTGAAGCGAAGCTCTGCATAATCTTCTGTTACTTTCTTCACTGTTTGGTGGTAAGCTTTTTCAAGCTCTTTATTTGGTGCATCAGTAATTTTCTCACTTAATTCACCGTTATCTTGAACGAATAGACGCCATACGCGGTCTAGGAAACGACGAGCTCCGTCAAGACCATTTTCAGACCAAGCGATTGAAGCATCTAATGGTCCCATGAACATTTCGTATAGACGAAGTGTATCTGCACCGTGGCTTGCTACGATATCATCAGGGTTTACAACGTTACCTTTTGATTTACTCATTTTCTCGTTGTTTTCACCTAGAATCATACCTTGGTTGAATAATTGTTGGAACGGCTCTTTCGTTGGAACTACACCGATATCGTATAATACTTTATGCCAGAAACGAGCATATAGTAAGTGAAGTACAGCGTGCTCTGCTCCGCCGATATAAATATCAACTGGAAGCCATTGTTTTACTTTTTCAGGATCTACAAGTGCTTCGCTGTTGTTTGGATCGATGTAACGTAAGTAATACCAGCAGCTACCAGCCCATTGTGGCATTGTATTCGTTTCACGACGACCTTTTTTACCAGTCTCAGGATCAACAACATTTACCCACTCGTCAATGTTAGCAAGTGGTGATTCACCTGTACCTGAAGGACGGATGTTGTCTGTTTTCGGAAGAACTAATGGTAATTCTTCTTCTTTTACAGCTGTCATTGTGCCATCTTCCCAGTGGATTACTGGAATTGGCTCACCCCAGTAACGTTGACGGCTGAATAACCAGTCACGTAGACGATACGTTACTTTTTGATTTCCTGCGCTCGTTACTTCAAGCCATTCAATCATTTTTGCGATTGCTTCTTCTTTATTTAAGCCATCAAGGAATGCTGAATTTACGTGTGGACCATCACCTGTGTACACTTCTTTCGTAATGTCTCCGCCTTTTACCACTTCCTTCATTGGAAGATTGAATACTGATGCGAATTCATAGTCACGCTCATCGTGAGCTGGAACTGCCATTACAGCACCTGTTCCGTAAGTTGCAAGAACGTAATCAGCGATCCAGATTGGTAATTTCTCACCATTTACTGGGTTAACTGCGTAAGCACCAGTAAATACACCAGTTTTTTCTTTCGCAAGTTCTGTACGCTCTAGGTCACTCTTCATTTTTACAGCGTTAATGTAAGCTTCCACCGCTTCTTTTTGTTCTGCTGTTGTAATTTCTGCAACAAGTGCATGTTCCGGAGCAAGTACACAGTATGTTGCACCAAATAGTGTATCAGGGCGCGTTGTGAAAACTGTGAACTTCTCGTCTGTACCATCGATATTGAAGTGTACTTCGGCACCTTCAGAACGACCGATCCAGTTACGTTGCATATCTTTTAAGCTTTCTGGCCAATCAAGCTCATCTAGATCTTCTAATAGACGATCTCCGTAAGCTGTAATTTTTAACATCCACTGTCTCATCGGACGACGCTCAACTGGATGTCCACCGCGCTCACTCTTACCGTCAATGATTTCTTCGTTTGCAAGTACTGTACCAAGTGCTGGACACCAGTTTACAGGTACTTCATCAACGTAAGCTAAGCCTTTTTCAAATAGTTTTAGGAAAATCCATTGTGTCCACTTGTAGTAGTTTGGATCTGTTGTATTTACTTCACGGTCCCAATCGTAAGAGAAACCTAATGATTTAATTTGGTTACGGAATGTATTAATATTATGCTCTGTAAATTCAGCTGGGCTGTTTCCAGTATCAAGTGCATATTGCTCTGCTGGAAGACCGAATGCATCCCATCCCATTGGATGAAGAACGTTATATCCTTGCATACGCTTCATACGAGATAAAATATCTGTTGCTGTATAACCTTCTGGATGTCCTACGTGTAAGCCTGCACCTGATGGATATGGGAACATATCTAGTGCATAAAATTTTGGTTTTTCTGTCTCATCTGGCGTACGGAATGTTTTATTCTCTTCCCAGTACCCTTGCCACTTCTTCTCAATTTCTTGATGATTAAAGCTCATGAGATACCCTCCTTGAAATTCTATTTATTTTCACCGCCCAAAATACAAAAAACCTCTCATCCCTAGAAAGGGACGAGAGGTTATAGATTCCCGCGGTACCACCCTAAATTAATGTACAAATATACATTCGCTTAGATCCGTAACGTGGATTAACGGCAATTGCTACTATTAATTTCACAACTGCAACTCAAAGGCGAGTTCATAACGAAACGTGGATTGACTTGCACCGACCGTCAACTCTCTAAACCAGCTTCTATTACTACTACTCCTTCTCACTGTTATTACACATATGAGTTAATTTGAACTACCCTCCACTTCGTATCTCTAAAGAGCTTACTTAAAGCGGGGCTTCTCGGTTAATCGTTACTTTTAATAACTAACGAATTCGTCTTAAGACAGCCGAGCTATCTCCCTTGTTCGAAAGGTTGTTTTATTTAAATATATTCTAAAACATGTGAACATGTTCCGTCAAACTAAACTGCAATTTTTTCTTCAACTGTTTCTTCTACTTTTACTCGTTTATCATAAATACTTGTTGCGATAAGCGCTACTACAAGCATTACCATGATTGCTATAAACAATACTTCCATATTGTATAAATCCACAATTGCTCCGCCAACGACCGGCCCGAACATTTTCCCTACAGTCGCCGCACTATTTACAACACCTTGATAAAACCCTAACTTATCTTTTGGCGCAAGTATATTTGCAATCGTTGGAACTGCTGGCCATACGAATAACTCACCAATTGTTAATGTTACCATCGCAACGAGGAACATCGTAAATTGCTGCGCTTGACTTAATACAATGAATGACACTGCAAAAATAAGAATCCCAATCATAATTTGTTGTTTTAACGAACGCTTCATCCAGCGAATTAACATACTAACTAGTGGCTGTGCACAAACGATCATCGCTCCGTTTATCGTCCATAATAAACTATAGTGACGAAGACTAATATTTAACTCTTGCATATGTGTTGCAATTGCTCCTTGCCACTGTACGTATGTAACCCAGCATAAAGCATATGCTACACATACGATAAGAAGTGCTTTGAATCCAGGTGTAAGCGACCAACCTTTTTTCGTTTCAACTTCTTTTTTCACTCCTGGCTCTTTCTTATCTTCCATACCACGGAATCCAATAAAAGCAATTAAGAAGAATACAAAGTATAAAATAAAGTTTGCTAAGAAAATATAATCAAAACGATACGATGCAACTAATCCACCACACGCTGTTCCAATCGCAATACCAACGTTTTGTCCAACATACATCGCATTAAATGCTCGTCTTCCGCCCTCTGGCCAAACCGTACCAACCATCGCATACATCGATGGGAAGACCATTCCAGAACCAAAGCCGATTAACGCTAGCCACACAACATATAACGGCCAACCGTGGAAGAACACAAGACCTAAAATCGATACGAGTGTAATGACAATCCCTACTAAAGTTGATTTATAACCGCCCCATTTATCAAATAAAACACCGCCGAGCAAGTTTCCGATTACACCAGTAAGCGAGTTGATCATTAATACCATTCCGGCCACAGATAAAGATTTCCCTAGGTGATCATGCAAATAAATTGTATTAAAAGGCCATAAAAAAGAAGCACCCGTGACATTAATAATCATCCCAGCTACTAATAGCCATACTTTCCTTGGCATAGTCTCCCCTCCTATTCTATTTTTTCGTTCATCTATAACAGTAAAATTGTAGTCGTTTTTAAATAGGAAGGCAACTGATTAATAGTTGATGAAATTCAGATAATGGTTTGTCGGTAAATGAAATTACCTTAATTGCCACTTGAAAATATATCAGCGATTTTGGAAATATATCGGCGCAACTCGAAATATATCAGCGATTATCAAATTATATCAGCGCAACTTGCAATATATCAGCGATTATTAGAATATATCGACTCACCGACAAAAAATGACAACAATAACAATATATAAAGAGGCTGCATGAAGTTCATGCAGCCTCTTTATACTATCCAACTTCCTTTTCTCGCTTTGCACGTTCTTTAGCACTCCATTTAAATACCTTATCTAGTAGAGAGTATATTCTCCCAGACTCTTTCGTTAATAACGGTCCTAACGATGCCAATATTAAAACATATAAAGCAGAGAACGGTTTAATCGCTGCCATTAAGCCACCGGCAATGCCGATATTCGCTACAATAATAGAAAATTCCCCGCGTGATACAAGTGTTAAACCTATATTCGTAGAAGCCTTATGGGATAACCCGGCTTTACGTCCCGCAATCATTCCAGCAGTAAAATTGCCGATTAGAGTAATGAAAACTGCTCCTAATGCCAACCACACTGCTCCTCCAAGCGAAAACGGATCTATGCTTAAACCGAAGCTGAAAAAGAATATGGCTCCAAAGAAATCACGGAATGGGACGACGAGCTTCTCAATCCGATCACTATGCTCTGTTTCAGAAAAGACGAGTCCTAACAATAACGCTCCAATTGCCTCAGCGACATGAATCGTTTCTGAAAATCCTGCTACGAAGAATAAAATAGCGAATATTACGATAATAAAAATTTCATTTGAGGAAATATCTAATATTTTATTTAAAAACGGCGTAGCTTTTCTAGCGATTACAAAGAATAGTAGCATATATCCTACTGCGATTAACACCGATGTAAGAGCACCTACAAATGATGTGGCACCACCGAGTACTAACCCTGAAACGACTGATAAATATACAGCTAAAAAAATATCATCAAACATGATGATTCCTAATATTAATTCAGTCTCTTTATTACCAGATCTTCTTAAATCAACAATTACTTTTGCAACAATTGCACTCGATGAAATTGTAATGATTCCAGCAATAATTAACGTCTCTAATAAGGGGAAGCCCATAACATATCCATAAAGCAAACCTAATATGAAATTAAGTGATATATGGACAGTCCCCCCAAAAGCAATTGATTTTCCTGATTTAATTAATTTTTTTATTGAGAATTCTAAACCTAAATAGAATAGGAGGAATATGACGCCAACGCGGCCAAGGAAGGAAATAACTTCTCCGCTTTCAATAAACCTTAAATCGATAAGTCCTAAATCGGGGGCATGAGGCCCCACTAACATACCGAGTATAATGAGAAACGGAATAATCGAGAACTTTAACTTCGCAGCGAGGATAGCTGCAAAAGCTACTAATACTAACGCAGTTCCAACTTCAAAGATTAAAGTATCCATCGATTATGAATCACCTCCTGATGAAAGCAATTCATTAATAATTCTTTTCACTTCATGTCTCGCGCCTGATAACACGAGCATATCGCCAGCTTCAATAATAGAGTCTGGACCTGGATTAAAGAATTTCTTCATATTCTTTTTTAAAATAGCAATAATCGTTACGTTATATGTTTTTCTGACATGTAAGCTACCAATTGTTTTTTGTACGACTGGTGCATGATTTTCCACCTTAAACCATTCAATTGATAATCCTTCAAAAGCCATCTCAATCGTGTCTAACGCTTGTGGTCTATATACCATTCCGCCCAATATAGCTGCAATTTGTCTCGCTTCCGAATCACGAAGAGAAATACTTGAAATACTTTCATCATGATCTGCATCAAAATGATACATTTCTCTTCGGCCATCATCGTGAATAACAATAACCAGCTTTTCATTACCTTTTGTAATTACTTCAAACTTACATCCAATGCCCGGTAATTCACTCTCTCGAATATTCATATTCCCGCCTCCTAAAGTTTTTAGTTACGGCTTTTACAAATCAACATCAATCTCGGTTTTAAATTCTTCATCTTTTGAGATTCCTAAATACTTGAGCGTCTCTGATGGCGTTGCGTGATGGAAATGCTTTTGCAATAGTGCAATCGCTATCCCTCTTTTGTATGCATGAAATCCAAACGTTTTTCTCATTGAGTTTGTTCCGATTTTACCAACAATCCCAACCGCTTCAGCAGCATTATGAATGACACGATACGCTTGTTGACGTGTAATTGAATTTTTCGTTTTATTAGATTGAAATACGTAGTTTTCTCTTTTCACATCAATAGATTGTACGTACTCTAAAAGTGCTTCTTTTACTTTTGTATTTAAATAAATATCTTGTTTAAACTTTTCATCTTTCACAGGAAGAGAATAAAACTCTTTAACAGTTCCATCTTCATTTAATATCTCTTCAAATTTCATACTAAGTAGCTCAGTAATCTTTAATCCTGTGTTAATTCCAATAACAAATAAAAGATAATCTCGCTGTGAGTGCTCTTTTAAATACTTTTTCATAGCCTCAATTTGGCTTATATCTTTTAATGCCTCTACAACTTCCATACATGTATTCTCCTCATCTTATGAACGGTAATTTTCTCATCATGTTGTCCATTTTACCTTATCACGCTATGAGATTTCCATGTATTATCCATTATTTTTACAATATACTTTCAGGTTTGGAAATTTATAATTGTGCAAATGCAGTAGGGGTAGGAATAATAGGGGATACAAGTTCAGCCTCTTTCTACAGATCAGATTCCTCCTTTCCTTATCCAGCTGCGTCTACTTTTATATTATGTTACTTATTTACATTATATTATATATTTCAGTAACGTCAAAGTGTTTTTTTCTGAAAATAATAAAAACCGAGCAATTTCGCTCGGTTTTTATTAATCTTCTTTCGGAAGAACAATTCCTTTATACAATTGAACTGTAATGAAGTAATAAATCGTGTAAATAACTACGAAAATTATGATTGGCACCCAAATACGGAAGTACGGATCGATTAAAATAAATCCGAAAATATTCATACCAACTAATACGTGAGCAATACCTACAATTGCTGGGAATAGGAAGACTAAGAATAACTCTTTATAAATGGATTTCGTTAATAATTCACGGCGCACCCCGATTTTACGAAGCATTTGATAACGCGTAATATCTTTTGATGCACCAGAAAGAATTTTGAACATTAAACAACTTGCCATCATTGCTAAGAAAGCAATTCCAAGGAAAAATCCCATAAACACTGTTCCGCTCGCAACGCCATAGAACATGTCGTAAGCTTGATATTTACTATCTAATCTTTCAGCTTTTACATTTTTATATTTATCTAGCTGCAACTCGTCAAGTTTTTTCCATTCTTTTTTGTGCGCTTCAAAATCATCTGTTTTTCCAGTAAATACAATTCCTTCTTTACCATTTACAGTATCGTACATTTTTTGATTTACAATTTTAATTGCATGATCTTCATGTACGTAGAATGGCTCGATTGTTCTGAAAGCCTCGTCCCATTCTTGTGGAAGTTCTTTAGCGTTCGCATCTTTTTCATTCATTTCTCTAGCAACTGCACCCACTGGTAGTTCCTCTGAAACTTTTTTCGTGTTCACTATATCCTTCATTGATTTGATATTTGACATATCTTTTACTAAAGGACGATTTTTCTCTAAATCCTCTTTTACATAGTAAACGTATTTATCATCGACTTTGTAACGATATTCGCTTTTCTCTTTAAATGTAATACCGTCTAAAATTTTCTTTTCTTCAGCTGTTGGGTTATGAACTACTGAATCATATATTACGAAACCATCAACCATTTTTATAACGTTATTTTTAAACGCCATACCACCTGAAATTGCACCGGCTCCAAGCGCAACTAACATTGCTACTGTTGCAAGTACCTTTGTTAAACTATTAATACGGAAATTTAATTGTGCAAATGTAAAAGCGTTAAGCCCTTTTTCACTACGTTTTTTATTACTTTTTAATTTTTTAATAATAACCGGAAGAAGTGATCCAAATAGCATGTAAGTACCAGCTGTTGTTGTAATTAATGCAATAAGGATTCCCATTTCTCTTAGTTTTTCCATGTAAATCATTGATGCATAGCCAATTCCTAATAAAATAACCGCAAGGAATGCAACTACGCCTGTCATCTTCCCTTTTACTGCAACACGTTCTGTTTGTGCATCTGCATGTACAAGTTGCAATACAGAAATACGTGATAACTTAATACTATTCATAATTGCTGATAATACAAATAATGCGAAGAAGAAAATGCAAGTAACAGTCATTGATGGAAGGTAAAATGCTTTATAGCCTTCACCAGCAAATTCTAATTGTTTCATTAATAACTGACCGATACCTTCTGCAAGTCCTACACCAACTGTAATACCGATCGCAAGAGACGCAGCGCCTAATACGATTGTTTCGATAAACATAAGTAATGTAACTTTATGCTTTTTTGCTCCTAACATCATATACATACCAAACTCTTTTTGACGAAGAGATAATAAGAAAGAGTTCGCATATAAAATATAGAAGAACGTTATAATAGCGAGTAAAAATGAACCTGCTTGGAATACAAATCCAATCGATTGAATAACTGAGTTAGATTCGATAAACGCTTTATTCAGCGCTAACGTTTGGAACATATAAAAAATTGAAATTGACATGACAAGGCCGACAAGTAAGACGATGTAATCTTTCAGCTTACTTTTCAGTCCTGACATGGAAAGTTTAAATAACATACTGGAGCCTCCTTTCTTACGCTTTTTGTGTGCCTAAGTCTGCAAGCACATCTAAAATCTCTTTATAAAATTCTTCACGTGTACCACCGCGGTGAATTTCTTTATATAGCTCACCATCTTGAATGAATAAAATACGCTGACAGTAACTTGCACTATATGGATCGTGAGTAACCATCATAATAGATACGCCTTGCTCTTTATTTAAGTTTGTCATCGCATCAAGTAAACTCGTCGCGTTTTTAGAATCAAGCGCTCCTGTTGGCTCGTCCCCTAAAATAATTGCTGGCTCATGCACTAAAGCACGCGCTGCTGCTGAACGTTGCTTTTGTCCACCAGATACTTCAGATGGATACTTTTGAAGAATTGCTGAAATGCCTAACATATCTGCTACCTTTTCTACTTTTGGCCCAATATTTCGCGACGAGACACCTTGAAGAGAAAGTGGAAGTGCAATGTTTTCGTAAATAGATAAATTCTCTAATAAGTTAAAGTCTTGGAAGATGAATCCTAACTTTTGTGAACGGAAATCTGAAAGCTCACCTTGCTTCATTTTTGTAATATCCGTTCCCGCAATTTCAACAACACCGCCCGTTGCTTTATCTAGCGTTGAAATTACATTTAATAATGTCGTTTTACCAGAACCAGATGGTCCCATAATCCCAACAAACTCACCCTCCTGAATTGAGAATGATACACCTTTTAATGCATGTGATTGGTTCTCACCTTTTTTACCGTACACTTTTTGAACGTTTTTCACGTCTACAACTGGTTTCGTCATATATATCCTCCTACGCTTGTTTTTCCATTACCTATTTTGCGCCTTTTGGAGATGAACTGCTATTTGTTAACATTACAATTACCTTACACTTTTGTAAGATAAAGAAGGTGTGCTTGTAAGCTTGGCTTTTACTACTAGTGACATAGTAAATCGGCAAATGAAATTATATCGACGATTCTCCCACTTTTATCAGCGATTTTCAAAATATATCGACTTATCGACAAAAGCTGACAATACAAATAGGCTGTTTATTTCTTTAAAGGTGTTACTGTCCAATACGTAATAACACGCCAAATCCATTCTAATGGACCCATTTTAAAGATTTTCATCCAAATCACACTAAACACAATTTGAATTGCATAAATTGCGATACATACATATAACGTCTGCATGTACGTTAAGTTACCTGCAAAGTTAAATACACTGCCTGCGATTAAAATCATTGCAGTTTGTCCAATATAATTTGTTAAAGCCATACGGCCATAGTATTTCAATGGTGCTAATATTGTTTGAACTGGTTTTAACTGAAGTAATAAAATTAACGCTCCAACATAGAAAGCTGAAATAATTGGTCCGACTGTAACACCAATTTTTAAAAATTGACCTGCAGCATCCATTGTTCCATCCTCAGTCATAATTATCATATTTACAAATGGCTCAGCAGGAACATGCCCATATTGATACCATATAGCTACGACGCTTAAAACGAACATAACACCTGTAAAAATAGCGACTTTCTTTATGTTTTGTGAGAGGTTTTCAAATACACGATATTGCCCTGCAGCAAGACCTAATAAAATTAAGCCAAGTGGTAATAGTTCTTTAACGCCCATCACACTAAAAGCAATTGTCAAAATAAGACCAATTATTAAGTTCACTTCTTTTTTCGCTTTATAAAATGGTAAAACGATTAACCCGCAGATTGCATATAACGTTAACGCTTCGCCAGGCTGAAACATGTAATGAAGCAAACCGAAAATAAATAGCGCAACTAGACGGCGTAAAAATAGAACATATCCATTTTTCCCTTTTGCAATTGCTCTCGAGATAAAGATATAGAATCCCACTCCAAATAAGAATGAGAAAATCGAGAAGAAACGACCTTCTACAAATAAGTATAGAAACCTTTGATAGCTAGCATCTACTGTATTAGGATCTGGAATTTTAATATTAAGTAGTGCAAGAATATTTACTAAAATAATCCCCAGTAATGCGAAGCCACGAATGTAATCTAACTCATCAATTCGTTTGTTTGTAATGTTGTTCCCCATAAAGCAACTCCTTGTCCAAAATTTAATCCTCCCTTACTCTACTGGAAAAGTAAGCTTACAACTATCGACAAACCTTACAGAAATCTTACATTATTGTCATATAGCAAAATAAAACCAGGTCATATTGCGACCTGGTTTACTCTGATTGCTTTGATCTTTGAGGTTGTCCTTTTTTACTGTTGCGTTGTTTTACTTGAACAATTGGATCAAGCTCATTTGAAAACTCAGCGTTATGTCCATTTTGCGTTTTTTGTTCTGGATTATTTTGATCTGAACGTTTCGCCATTACATTCACTCCTTATTAGTGCGGTGTAATAATCATTTGATGTTGCAATTGGCGAATTGCCATACGTGCTCTATTTAATTGCTCACGTTGCTCATCATTCGCATGTTGTTGCATCGTTTGTAAATCGTTATATGCTTGTTCTAATTGTAACTGCGCATCCGAATACTCCATCGTATTATAATGCTCTTGTCTCATACCAAGATTTAGTTGCTCTTTCGCATATTCCACCGCTTGTTCCGCTTGTGTAATATACGATTCAAGTGATTGACGCTCTGCCATAATTGTCCCTCCTTGCTTCAATTCCCCTTTAGTGTGTCCCTTCCATATGAACCTTATGAGTATGTTATAATGGATTTTGTTTCATTTTGACTCGGCTTAGGAGGGAAAGTAATGAAGGTTCAAAACCCTTTTCCATATACAAACGACAATAAACGTTATCATACATGGAATTACCATTTACGAAATGAATTTGGTGAAAAAATCTTTAAAGTTTCATTAGATGCTGGCTTCGATTGTCCGAACCGTGACGGTACAGTTGCTTATGGCGGTTGTACATTTTGTAGTGCTGCCGGATCTGGTGACTTCGCTGGCGATCGCCGCGATGATGTTATAACGCAATATCATGAAATGAAAGAAAAAATGCGCTCAAAGTGGAAAGACGGAAAATGTATCGCTTATTTCCAGGCGTATACAAATACACACGCACCACTTGAAGTGTTAAAAGAAAAATTCGAACCGCTTCTAGCTGAAAAAGACGTTGTTGGTCTTTCTATCGCGACTCGCCCAGATTGTTTACCAGACGATGTCGTTGCATATTTAGCGGACTTAAATAAGCGCACATACCTTTGGGTTGAACTCGGACTACAAACTGTTCATGAACGTACTGCAAACCTTATTAACCGCGCTCACGATTATCCTTCTTATGTGGAAGGTGTAAATAAATTACGCAAGCATGGTATTCGAGTTTGCTCTCATATTATTAACGGTCTTCCACTTGAAGATTACGACATGATGATGGAAACAGCTCGTGAAGTAGCTAAGCTTGACGTACAAGGAATTAAAATCCACTTACTTCACTTATTAAAAGGAACGCCAATGGTGAAGCAATATGAAAAAGGACAACTAAAATTCCTTTCTCTTGAGGATTATGTAAGTCTCGTTGTTGATCAACTTGAAATCATTCCAGAGGACGTAATTGTGCACCGCATCACAGGTGACGGTCCACCTGATTTAATGATTGGTCCAATGTGGAGCTTAAATAAATGGGAAGTATTAAATTCCATCGATGCAGAATTTGTACGCCGCGGAAGCTGGCAAGGAAAATATGCAAATGAGGAGAAACAAAAATGAAATTAGAACGTGTATTACCGTTTGCTCGCACTCTCTTGCAAACGGCAGTAAAAGAAGGCGATTACGCTGTAGATGCAACTTTAGGAAACGGACATGACACTTGCTTCCTAGCTGAAATCGTTGGAGATAACGGAAAAGTATTTGGATTTGATATTCAAAAAGAGGCAATTGAAAGCTCAACAACTCGTCTAAAAGAAAAAGAACTTTTCGAACGCACTATTTTAGTTCACGATAGTCACGATACACTTCTATCCGTATTACCAGAAGATGCAAAAGGAAAAGTAACAGGCGCAATTTTCAACTTAGGTTATCTTCCAGGCGGAGACAAGCATATCGTTACAAAACCGAACTCAACAATTTCAGCGATCGAACAATTACTAGAAGTAATGGCACCTGAAGGAATCATCGTCCTTGTTATTTACCACGGACATCCAGAAGGACAAGTAGAACGGGACGCTGTTCTCAAATTTGCCGAAGAATTAGACCAAAAACAAGCACACGTACTGCGCTACGGCTTCATTAACCAACAAAATAACCCGCCATTTATTGTGGCAATTGAGAAACGATAATATAGCGACGATTCGACAAAAGATAACAAAAAAAGACGTGCACTTACTGCACGTCTTTTTGTTATTCTCCTATATAATGGATATATACACTGTATAGGAGGATAGAACTTTGCTAGTAGAACTAAAGGGAATTCAAAAGAAGTATGGCAAATCACTTATACTAGACAACATTGATTTATCCATTCCAGAAGGAGAAGCACTCGCCATTGTTGGCGGGAACGGGACTGGAAAAAGTACTCTACTCAAAATAATTGCAGGCTTTATTTCACCTACGGCAGGGACACTTCAAAGAAAAGAAAATATACAAATCGGCTATGTACCGGAACATTTTCCTGAAGGGATTCGTTTTACATTAGAGGATTATCTATTTCACCTCGGCCGCATTCACGGTTTATCAACAAAATATGTAAAAGATAAAATTCCGCTGCTTCTTGAAAGGTTTCATTTACTTCATGCAAGACATTCCGTTGTACGAAACTTTTCAAAAGGTATGAAACAAAAAACAGGCATTATGCAAGCGTTACTTACGGACGTACATTTATTAATTTTAGACGAACCGCTTTCTGGGCTCGATCCTAACTCTCAGCAAGAATTAGAACATATTTTACTCTCATTAAAACAACAAGGTATATCCGTGTTATTTACATGTCACGAAAAACAACTATTAGAAAACTTCGCTGATAGAATTTTGAAGTTAGCAAATCATACAATCACAGAAAATATCTCTGCACAAAAAGGAGCAGAACAAGTCTATATTGAAGCAATTGTTCACGAAACATTTTCAGCGATAGAACTACAAAAACAATCCGGTTTTATACACGTTGCACACAATTCAAATCAAAACCTTATTCAATTGCACATCGAAAAAGAATATACAAATGACATACTTCAGTTTTTATTACATAAAAAAGCATCTATCACACTGCTACAACCTAACTTTTAAATCGAAAGAAGGTTTATTATGTTTGCTCTTATTCGTTATCACTTTCTCGACTATACAAAATCGTATAAGTACGTCCCTCCTATTGCGATGTACTTCATGAGCTTACTTTTTGTATATGCATATAAACCGACTCCTATTGTACCGACATATTTAGAAACAGCTCTCGCGCTTTATTTATTATCTGCCTGGATTACGGTCACAATTTTTCATACGGAAGATCCTGTACAAGAACAAATTACGATTTCTCACACAAATAATATTTCCGCACTATATGTAGGGAAATATATTACAGCTCTTCTCATTTGTACTGTTTTATCTTTTATATCCGTAATCTACCCAATTATTTTGCAAATGTTTAATGAAAAAATGACAGTTTCTTTATTTTTAGTCGGATTTCTCGCTCATATGTCTTTCTCTATACTTGGAATTTCAATCGCATCTTTATTTACTAGAAATATGATTCCAAAAGCAAGCACCGCTTGGCTTAGTCTTACATTCATATTACTTATAACGATCGCCTCTATCCGTTTTAAAAAAGAGTTACTATGGTTTTTACCACCTGTCGAAAGCTTTCTAATGCTTGGACAATACAAATATAATATACTGACTCACACTTTATGGCTAACAGCTTGGGCTATCGTATATTCATTTTTATTATTTACCTTATTTCTTTTTATCGTTCGTAAAAAACGTTTTTAATTACATATTAAAGGAGACAAACCAATGATCGGAATACTAGCAGGAATGGGACCAAAATCAACTGGGCCATTCGTTGATACAGTTGTAGCAGAGTGCCAAACAATATACGGAGCAAAGCATGATATGGACTTTCCTCATATGATGATTTACTCGTGCCCAACACCGTTTTATATGGATTGCCCTATTGATCACGAAGCGATGACAAAAGCGATTATTGAAGGGGCACAAAAACTCGAGAGTACTGGCGCAAGCTTTATCGCTATGCCGTGCAATACGGCGCATCTTTATTTTGAAGAATTACAGGACTCTCTTTCTATTCCTATTTTGAATATAGTTGATGAAACGTTACAAGCGATTCCTGAAACTGCAAAAAGAGTCGCTCTTCTCGCAACGGAAGCAACTGTTCAAGCTGGTATTTACCAAGATGGGATTGCAAAACGTAACATAGAGTATATTCATTACGAACAATGGCAGGAAAGCATTAATCAAATTATTACTTATATTAAAAGCGGAGAAGTTGAAGAAGCTCGTGAATTGTGGAATGCACTCGTTTTACAATTGAAAGATGAAGTTGATACCGCCATTATCGCATGTACCGATTTGAATGTGGTGGCGAGTGAGGATTTTGTTGATTCCTCTCAATGTCTTGCAAAAGCGGTTGTTAGGATGTATGTAGAAAATATAAGGGGGTCCAAATGAATATACCTTTTGAAATGGGGTACACATTTGATGAAAATCTTAGAGAAAAGCCTATATCCCTTGCTGAAATGAAGCAGGGGATTTTATTTTTGAAAGAGCATTTACATGAAAGATCGCTATATGGAAAAAACTGCGAATTAATCGGTGTTTATGAACGAATCGCTGGCAACCTTTCTGACAGTAAGTATTACTTACAGGAAGCCATTGAATATTACACACAAACAGACAACATCCAAGGGATTTTTATTAACAAACTTCGTCTCGCACATACATATCATTGGGAAAGCAATTTTTCTGCTGCAAATACAATCTTTGCCGAACTTCTACAAACACTACCAGGCTTACCCGCTTATGAAGATTTTTTCTACCAACATTACGGAAAAAGCAAATTAGATGAGGGTGACTTCCAAACCGCCCTTACTTGTTTTCAAAAAGCGCTTCAAATCAGGCTACAAAAAGGAGATGAAGAGCTGATTCATTCAACTAAGCTTTGCATTACTTATTGTATGTATCGCCAATAAAAATCCCCAAAACTTTTAACTTTCTTCACAATTCTTTCAAAGTATCCACACTTAATCTCGCTATATTAAATAAGTAGTTATTCATATAGGGAAGGTTAGGGGAACTGAAAGTATGAAAGTAAATCGTTCGCTTCATTACATTTTTTGGCGTTGGCATTTTTATGCTGGGCTTTTTATTACGCCGCTTCTTATTACGTTGTCACTGAGCGGAATTGGGTATTTATTTCGGGAAGAGATTGAGGATTTCATCTATAAAGATTTATATTTTGGGAAGAGTGCTCAAACAGAATCTATTTCGATGGCTGATTCTATTTCCTTAACAGAGAAAAAATATCCACATTATAGTGTGGCGAAAATTAGTGAGTTTGATGGGGATTATAATACGAGACTTACGATTGCAAATGAGTATACTGGGCAACAAAAATATGTGTATTTAGATAATAATAATCAAATTGTTGGGGATCAAAACGCAAGTGAAACGTTTGCCAATATTATGAGGGAATTACATAGTTCTCTTTTAGTTGGTGGCACTGTCGTTAACTATACTGTAGAACTTGCGGCATGTTGGACAATCTTCTTAATTGTAACTGGGTTGTACATGAGTATACGCCTATTCAAAAACACACCGGCATCCAATAAGCGAGAAAAAGCAAAACGACGTCATTCTATTATCGGTATTATATTTACAATTCCTCTCGTTTTGTTAGTTGCATCTGGGTTGCCATGGTCAGGATTTATGGGTAACCAAATTTATAAAATTGCATCATCGAATGAATCAATTGGATATCCAAAGTTGTATATGGCGCCGCCTGAATCAAAGGTAAAAGAATTACCGTGGGCAACAAGAAAAGAAGCTCCTCCTGAATCGAATTCAAATGAACCGAAAGCAATTTCTGTCGATGAATTGCAAAAAGGAATTAAAATAAAGAAACCATATGTTATTTCACTACCAGCTGATCCGAAAGGTGTATTCACTGTTTCGAAATCAAGCGGTTCCGGTATTACAGGTATGCATGTTGCACCAAATGAAGAAATAACAGCTTACTTTGATCAATATAGCGGCGAACTTATTTCCAAAACGGACTACCGCGATTATGGCTTATTTGCCCAATGGTTCACTTACGGTATCCCGCTTCATGAAGGACATTTATTCGGATGGCCAAACAAAATATTATGCTTACTAACGACATTATCTTTATTACTTCTCATTTATTACGGAATAAAAATGTGGTTAGCAAGAAAGCCGAAAGGAAAATTAGCAGCACCACCAAAACAAAGAGATAAGAAAAGCATAATCGTTTTCTTTATCCTGATGGTTATACTAGGCGCTGTCATGCCTTTATTTGGACTGTCTGTTTTAGTTATTTTTGCAATTGAACTTCTTATATATGTACGTTCAAAAATACGATCATAATAAAAAAGCATTTGTACTCTCGTGTACAAATGCTTTTTTATTTACTATTTTCTTTTTTTCTACCACTTATTAAAAAGACAATATCTACTATAATAATTGCGCCAATTATTACTTGTGGCACGTAATCCATAACAGTAGGACCACTTGGCCTATTCATCATCATATACATTCCAGTTGCAAATGAAATGGAAAGTAGCACGAGTAATGTTATTTCAATATGGTCATATAGCTTTTGAAACAATCGCTTCATTTCTGCCACCACCTTTACCATATTATAACAAAAACCACTCTACATGAGTGGTTTTCTTCATCACTGCGCCGTTTTCTTTCGGTACATCTTCCCGTTCCAATAGAAGAATCGTGAAGTGAGACCACCGTATTTTACAATGCGCCGTGCCATTTTGTGCATATTCTTTTGTGCTGATACTTTTTGGTCTGATAAATAAATACCAAGTAATCCTCGGCTTATGAGACGATGAAACTTCGCATGAGGCAAATCACCAATGCTCTTCTCTGCTTCTTCTACAAAATGTTTCATACGATCTAATATCACTTGCTCGTTTTCATAATAACTACAGAAATTCAAATCCCCGCCGATGCGGTCTTCTTCTTGATCAATGAAATAATCAAGTAAGATATGAAGTCCTTGTACGTAAGGAAAATATCCTTGTCTAATTTTCGCAATATCTTCATCATGTAATTCATCATGAAAGGCATATGCGACAAGACAGAAGATTCCAAGCGTAGAACCGGCACATGCTGAAAATTCAAACCAACTCATCTCAGGTAAGTTTTCTTTATGTGCTTCAAACCATGTTTGTAAGCGTGGTTCTCTTTCTTCTAATTTCACATGTTTATGAATTTGCAGATCACAATAATAACAAGCAAGTTCATGAAGAATAGGAGCAATTTTGTCATAGTGCTTCGTTTTCTTTAAAACATCTTGGCATGTTTCAACAAGTTCATCTAAATAACCACCATCATCTTGATCGTCACGATAACGATAATAATTACCGCCACCTTCTACTTCAGGTGATAATGCCATTAACATAGATTCATGCAGTGCGGCAAAATCATTCGGATCAAGTGATGTACTGCGATCACATAAATTATCTAAGTAGTCACTAATCGTTTGATATGCGACGATAAAACGAATACATTCCTCACGGTGTTCATTTGCTAATAGTGCTAAAATGCCACCGCCTTCGCAATGAAACGTTTTATGCTCAATACTTGCGATTGCCTGACTATGAAGCTCATCATTCGGAATATGGTAGGCACGCTCTTTCCACATCGCTAGCTCATGGTGTACAACCGGAAACACATCACGGTATACTTTCGCCATGAGCGTTATGGGATTACTCGGTACGTTCACTTCTTCCTTCATCTCCTCTATTCAATGTACAAATAATTTACTTATTTGTTTCTATTATGTTATTGATGCGTATTTCAGTAAATGACTGAATATAATTCAAAATTTCATCGCGCTCATACTCATTTAATAACTCATGATAACAATTCGGCCATTCTTTAAAAGCCTTATCACTTATTTTAACATTATCAAACCAAGTGCGGACACGTGTTTTATCTACAAGTTTATCCTCACAAGCTTGCATTAGCAAGAGCGGAACATCTGGAAAATCATCTATTTTTTTATGAGCGATTTCAATAGACTTAATCAATTCACTATACCAACGTACTGATACTTTGCGCAAGAACAATGAATCGTTCTCCATCGCATCTCTCACTTCATGATTACGCGTTGACATTTCCACTGTAAGATTCGTTGCAAATTGCACTTTTGGAGCGATAATATTTAATATTTTTGAGGCAGCTTGAAGCGGTGCAGAAGGTCCAGCTAATACACCTAAACATGGCGAACTTAAAATAATACCGTCTACATCTTCTCTCTTCGTTTCTTGCATCATACGAATGACAATAAGACCACCCATACTATGACCGAATAGAAAAATAGGTAACCGATACTTTCTTGCTTCTTTCACCCATAATTTAACTTCCTCTATGTATTCATCAAACGAATCAATATGTCCTCTATTTCTTGAAGTCGTTCCGTGCGACGGAAGGTCCCCCATCACGACATGGTAGCCGATATGATTCCACATTTCCGCAACGGCTTCATAGCGTCCGTGATATTCCATTGCGCCGTGCACGATAACGATTACAGCCTTTGCTTCTTCAGCTTCATAATTCCACATACGGCTCTCCTCCATTTCACTCTTTTTCATAATTTGGTACACTGAAACTAGTCTCTAGGAAAGGAAGGCTTTACATGATATATCCTTACAAAGAAAAAAATCCGAAAATTGCGAGTAGTGCTTTTATCGCTGACTATGTTACCATTACAGGCGATGTCTCAATTGGCGAGGAATCAAGTATTTGGTTTAATACAGTCATCCGCGGTGATGTGTCACCAACAATTATTGGAGACCGCGTAAATGTACAAGATCAATGTACACTCCACCAAAGCCCACAGTATCCTCTTATTTTAGAAGATGACGTAACAATTGGGCATCAAGTCATTTTACATAGCTGCCATATTAAGAAAGATGCTTTAATTGGAATGGGATCTATTATATTAGATGGTGCTGAAATTGGCGAAGGAGCCTTTATCGGTGCTGGAAGCCTCGTTTCACAAGGAAAGAAAATCCCGCCGAATACATTAGCTTTCGGTCGTCCAGCGAAAGTCGTTCGTGAGTTAACAGAAGAAGACCGTAAAGACATGGAGCGAATTCGCACGCAATACGTTGAAAAAGGTCAATATTATAAATCACTACAAAAATGATTTTACTGCTGCCATAATACTGGTAGCTTTTTTATATAAAGTGAACCTTTAATCAGTGGGGGTTTTGTTCATCCCCCACTGATTATTAGTTGAACCAATCGGGCTTTTACGGGCAGTTGATCCCCCACCTAATTTCTTTGCTTCCGCTGAATTTTGAGGTGGGGATCTTACTGCCCGTTAATGCGGGATAAAATCTAACTTTTTCTTTACAAAACATTATTACTCCCTCAACAAAATCTTATTAAAATAAAAGCTAATATCTCCATATATATGTAAACGAGGGAGGAGAATTTTCATGAAGGTCAGTGGACTGTATAAAATAGAATGTTACATTTTCAAAGGAATTAACCGCTACTTTGATCAAAAAACGTTAAATATCTTTTTCAGCAATATTACTCATATCGGTGGCGCGACTTTCTCTATCGCACTCACACTGTTCTTTTTAATTTTCGCAGATGGAACTTTGCATCAAGCTGCAATTGCAACTGCTATTTCGTTAGCAATTAGCCATGTCCCTGTGCAAATATTAAAAAGATGGTATCCACGAAAACGTCCTTATTTAACAATTCAGAATGCAAAATATCCAGTCCATCCATTACAAGACCACTCTTTCCCGTCTGGTCACACAACAGCCGTTTTCTCTGTCTTTATTCCATTTATTTGCTATAATCCAAGCTTACTTATTTTTCTATTACCGTTAGCATTATGCGTCGGTATTTCGCGCATTTATTTAGGGCTTCACTATCCGTCTGATGTATTCGTCGGTATGTGCCTCGGCACTTGCTCTGGCATCATCTCTTTTTATCAATTCATCCCACTTTTCACATAAAGGAGTGATATGATGAGAGTCGCCATTTTTACCGATACTTTTACGCCACAAGTGAACGGGGTTGCGAAAACGTTAGAGCGGTTAACACGATATTTTCAGAAAGAAAATATCGCCTATTCTGTTTTCGCACCTCAGCATACAGCTGAAGATAATTTCGTAGCGAATGTGAACAAGATGAGAAGTATCCCGTTAACAATATTATATCCAGAATGTCGCTTTTCTTTTCCTACTCCGCGCATTAAACGAGAACTTCTTTCCTTTAAACCTGATATGATTCACATTGCTACACCTTTCAACATGGGACTTTGTGGATTGTATTATGCAAAAAAGTTAAACATACCAGTTGTCGGTTCTTATCATACTGATTTCGATGCTTATTTACGCTATTACAAAATCGAATTTCTCTCCAATATGCTTTGGAACTATTTAAAATGGTTTCATAGTCATATGCAAAAAAATTTCGTTCCATCCCCTGAAACGTTACACCAACTAAAAAACAAAGGCTTTCAGACCCTCTCCATATGGGGACGCGGTGTAGATTGCAATCTCTTTCATCCAGCTTACAATACAGACCTATTCCGAAAAAAATATAATATTACAGCGAAGTACGTCCTTTCCTATATTGGACGGATTGCTCCTGAGAAAGATATTGATACGTTGCAACACCTTATCGTAAAAACGACGCATACTCGAAACGACATTCATTGGCTCATCGCAGGAGACGGTCCGCTAGCAACAAATTTGCGTGAAGCTGTTCCGAAAACAAATGTCACTTTTACTGGATATTTACAAGGTAAGGATTTAGCTGAAGCGTATGCTTGTTCTAACATCATGGTATTTCCATCCGCTACTGAAACGTTCGGAAATGTCGTACTCGAATCACTTGCATGCGGTACACCTGTCATCGGTGCAAATAGTGGCGGAGTTAAAAATATTATTACTGATGGAAAAACGGGAGTTCTTTGTCCACCCAAAAACGAGGACGCATTTCTATCATCCATTTATTCTTTACTGCAAAATGAAGAGCAACTTATACAAATGGGCATAGCGGCTTCGTCTTATGCGAAAACCAAAAGCTGGGATGAGATTTTTCGTGGGTTACTTGACCAATATGAAGAAGTCCTTCAGAACACCGCATCAGAATTACTCGCTTAAACAGAAAAACTCCCTTCAAAAACGGAGGGCACTGAAAAACTCCACTTCATAAGAAAAAGGATCCCATCACCTACTATATACAGATGACGGGATCCTTTTTAATTTCAACATATTGATGAAATATGTGTTATTTTTTCAAAGCAACCACTTTTTCAGTGGCCTCCAAAAACGAAGGGAGTTTATTACACAGTTATAAATTTTAGTTTACTAAATGATACATAAGGTGAAGTATCACTTTATTTCTATATTCATTATAACAAAAAGATACATAACTAAACATACTTGTAATAAAAACCCATAAAAAATTAATATATGGTTATATAGTATTTTAACTGTATAGTGATTTTAAGAGATTCCCCTTAAAATCAACTTACTCACATACCTTTATACAGTAATTGTTCCCCAATTTCTGTATATCAAAAAAACCTTTCATTCATTTGAAAGGTCTTTTTGAGCCTGCACATATTCTTCTTTCGTATTCACATTTATAAACCAATCCGCATTTGCTTGTACATCTTCACCAGCAATATATTTCACATTACATTGTGATAAAAGCTGGCCCATACTTCTTTTTTCTTCCTGAAGTAAAGCATAAATCTTTTCTTTCACGCGGTTATGGTACGCTGCAAGTAACGGTTGTTTTCTTCCATTAATAATAGGTACAATCGCATCATATTCATTACTCGTTTGCTCTAGCAAAATGGTAAACCATTCTTGTGAAACATTTGGTGCATCGCAAGGCATAATAGCGTACCAATCTGCTTCTATATATTCCATTCCTGATACAATTCCAGCAAGTGGGCCATTTCCTTTATAATGCGGAATATCTTCAATAACAGCAACTTGTACAAGTTGCTCTACTCGCGCTTTTAGATCCGAATGACTAATGACTACAACTTCTTGAAGCGCATTTGTCATCACTTTCACAATATGTTCAATAAACGTACTACCTTGCCAACTCGCTAACGCTTTCGGCTCACCAAATCTACTCGACATACCACCTGCTAATACAATTCCAGCCCACTTACTCATTGTCGATGTAGCTCAAATGTAATATGACCTAATTCCGGTAAAATCAATTTATTCATCGCAAGACGAACTGCTCCGCTAGACCCTGGCATGGAAAAGACAACTTTGCGCCCAATTGTGCCACCTATCGCTCTACTTAACATTGCGCTGCTTCCGATATCTTCTAAATAACTAATCATGCGGAACAACTCACCAAATCCAACAATTTCCTTATCCAATAACACTGATACTGCCTCAATCGTCACATCACGCTTCGTAATACCAGTTCCGCCGTTTGTTAAAATGACATCAACATCTTCTCTATGATAACCAGCTAACACTGCTTGCTGAATACTTTCTTTATCATCTTTTACAATTTCATAAGAGGTCACCAAATGCCCTGCTTCTTTTAATAATTCATGTAATAGTTGTCCGCTCTTGTCCGTCTCTTCTGTACGTGTATCGGAAATCGTTACGATTTTGCAACGCACTTCTTTCGGTGCTTGTTTTTTATGTTCGGTTACGCTCATTTTTTATCTTTCCTTTCCTAAAGTCTTTTCTTCATTTTATCATACATACCTTTACACAATTATGTATGAAGCCGATAATACGCCATGATACAATATAAGTATACTAACCCACAAAAAGGAAAGTTCATTTTCTTATACTCCTTAGACTACACATCTTTAGCTACTCTTTATATTTTCTACATACATAGAATTCAATTTTAAAACTTGTACTAAAAAATAAATCGGAGGTCTACATATTATGGAACTTTATAAAAAATTAACAACAACATTCATCCTCTTATTTATCGCTTCCATCACTGTCGGCTTTTCTCTAAAAGGAGCAATCCCATACGCGACATTGGTGAGCATTATATTTGCGACACTATTTTTACTAAGCAGTGCTTTTTGCGCGGGTAAAGCACGTCAAATGAAAGGTTGATTACATATGTTCCTTAAGAAACCTATCCTTTGTAAATCATGTAAAAAGGAAATACAAACGTATGAAAAGGCTTGGATTCATATGCCATTTCCAGCAAGTAGTATGACGAATATGAGAAAGTATATTGAACTAGAAGGACAGGTTTATTGTAGCTCGTGTGTTGAAATAATGAACAAAAAATAGTAAATACAAAAGGGGGACTTACATTGTTTGAATCAAACCGTATCCAGTTACGAAAATTTTCCGAAGATGATATTCTAACATATTATAAATGGCATAATGATATAGACGTTATGAGTTCAACTACTCTCACTCTTGATAAATATTCCCTTCAAGACACAGAAAAACTTTGCCAGCAATTTATTCATTCTTCGGACTCTAAGAGCTATATCATTGAAGAAAAAGCTACACATCTTCCAATTGGTATTACTTCTTTAATTCACATTGATTCGTATAATCGAAACGCTGAATGCATTATTGATATTGGTAAAAAGGATTACTGGGGGCAAGGTTATGGGAAGGAAGCTTTCACTTTATTATTGAATTATGCATTTTTAGAATTAAATTTACATCGCCTTTCTTTGCGAGTATTTTCTTTTAATGATAGAGCAATCAAATTATATAAATCGCTCGGTTTTCAACATGAAGGAACTTGTAAAGAAGCTATATTCCGCAATGGCACTTGGCATGACATTGAACTCTTCGCTTTATTCCAACGTAATTATATATAAAAAAAGCTTTGCTCTCACTGCGCAAAGCTTTTTTTCATATATTATAGACCAGCTTGCTCTTTTAAAGCTGCAGCTTTGTCTGTACGTTCCCATGTTAGATCTACATCAGTACGTCCGAAGTGGCCGTAAGCTGCTGTTTGTTTGTAAATTGGGCGACGTAAGTCTAGCATTTTAATAATACCAGCTGGGCGAAGATCGAAGTTGTTACGAACTAGTTCTACTAATACGTCTTCAGATACTTTACCAGTGCCGAATGTATCAACTGAAATTGATACTGGTTGCGCTACACCGATTGCGTATGCAAGTTGTACTTCTGCTTTCTCAGCAAGACCAGCTGCTACGATGTTTTTCGCAACATAACGAGCTGCATATGCTGCTGAACGGTCAACTTTCGTTGCATCTTTACCAGAGAATGCACCGCCACCGTGGCGAGCGTATCCACCGTAAGTATCAACGATGATTTTACGTCCTGTTAAACCAGCATCACCTTGTGGTCCACCAATTACGAAGCGGCCAGTTGGGTTAATGAAGAATTTTGTTTCTCCATCGATTAATTCTGCTGGTACTACAGCTTTAATTACGTGCTCTTTTAAGTCGCGATCGATTTCTTCCCATGTAACATCTGGGTGATGTTGTGTAGAAATTACGATAGTATCAACACGTACTGGTTTACCATTTTCATCATACTCAACTGTAACTTGCGTTTTTCCATCCGGACGTAGGTATGATAATGTATCATCTTTACGTACTTCAGTTAAACGGCGAGCTAATTTGTGAGCAAGCGAGATTGGAAGTGGCATTAACTCTTGTGTTTCATTACATGCGAAACCAAACATTAAACCTTGGTCTCCTGCACCAATTGCCTCAATCTCAGCGTCAGTCATTTGACCTTCGCGTGCTTCTAGCGCTTGGTCAACACCCATAGCGATGTCAGCAGATTGCTCATCGATAGATGTTAAAACTGCACAAGTTTCTGCATCGAATCCGTATTTTGCGCGTGTGTAACCAATGCCTTGAATTGTTTCACGAACGATTTTTGGAATATCTACGTAAGTAGAAGTCGTAATTTCCCCCGCTACCAATACTAAACCAGTTGTTACAGTTGTTTCACAAGCTACACGTGCATTTGCGTCTTTTGATAAGATCGCATCTAAAATTGAATCAGAAATTTGGTCACAAATTTTATCTGGATGTCCTTCAGTTACAGACTCAGATGTGAACAGATGACGTTTTTTTGTCATGTGGTAAACCTCCCTACAGTAATTGTATATATTGTACGGAACTCATCCTTAATTTGCCACAGATTGCGACATACATTTATTCTCCCACACAAGCATACAGAAAAACCTTTCCTACATAATAGAGAGGAAAGGTTTAATTTGCTACTTGCATACTGCTTTTTGCCCTTCGCTCTTATCGTTCGAGACCTGTAGCCTCGCACAGGTTTTAGCACCTATTCACTTGTGTTTACCAATACAAGTGAGGTTGCTGGGCTTCATCGGGCCTGTCCCTCCGCCAGCTCGGGATAAGAGAGTATCCGTCCCAACCTATACTAAAGAAATGATATTCATTTGTCAATTAATATTCACATTTTCCTGAAAGTTTTTCTCAGTGCGCCTGAAATAAAATATTAATAAGGAAATAATGCATTCACACAAACAAAAAGAAATAAATAGTATACATTATTTATATAATTGTGTTATACTCTTGTTGGGGATTACGAGAAATATTTCATTAAATGAAAAGGATGGTATATAAATATGAGTACTGTGAATGTCCAAATTGGTTTACACGAATTATTGAACGGAAGCAATGCACAGATTCAACTAAGTGTTCCGCAATTAGTGGAAAAAGTATTAATGCGAAATGAAGGGAAATTAACTTCGACTGGTGCCGTTTCTGCTTCAACTGGAAAATATACAGGACGTTCTCCTAAAGATAAATTTATTGTGAAAGAAGCATCGGTTGCTGACAAAATTGCTTGGGGAGCAGTGAACCAACCGATTTCTGAAGAACATTTTAATAAATTATATACGAAAGTTTTAGAATACTTAAAAGAGAAAGAAGAGTTATTCGTCTTCAAAGGATTTGCAGGCGCTGACCGCAATTACCGCCTACCAATTCAAGTTATTAATGAATATGCATGGCACAATTTATTTGTACATCAACTATTCATTCGTCCAACTGAAGAAGAATTAACAACTCATGAATCAGAGTTCACAATTGTTTCTGCACCGAATTTCAAAGCTGATCCAGCTGTTGACGGTACAAACTCTGAAGCATTCATTATGGTTTCATTCGAAAAACGTATCGTACTAATTGGTGGTACAGAATACGCTGGAGAAATGAAAAAATCAATCTTCTCTATTATGAACTTCTTATTACCTGAACAAGATATCCTTTCTATGCATTGCTCTGCAAACGTAGGTGAAGAAGGCGATGTAGCACTATTCTTCGGTTTATCTGGAACAGGTAAAACAACATTATCTGCTGATCCAAACCGTAAATTAATCGGTGATGATGAGCACGGTTGGTCTGATAATGGTGTATTCAATATTGAAGGCGGTTGCTACGCGAAATGTGTAAACCTTTCTCACGAGAAAGAACCACAAATTTTTGATGCAATCACATTTGGATCCGTTTTAGAAAACGTTATCATTAATGACCAAACGCGTATCGCAGACTATAACGATACTACTTTAACAGAAAATACTCGTGCTGCATACCCTATGCATGCGATTGACAATATCGTACTGCCAAGTGTTGCTGGACACCCAAATACAATCATTTTCTTAACTGCTGATGCATCTGGCGTATTGCCTCCAATCAGCAAGTTATCAAAAGAACAAGCTATGTACCATTTCTTAAGTGGTTACACTAGTAAACTAGCAGGAACAGAGCGCGGCGTTACATCACCGCAAGCAACATTCTCAACTTGCTTCGGTTCACCATTCTTACCACTTGATGCATCTCGCTATGCTGAAATGCTTGGTGAAAAAATCGAGAAACACGATGCAAAAGTATTCTTAGTAAACACTGGCTGGACTGGTGGCGAATACGGCGTTGGTAAACGTATGAACTTAGGTTACACTCGTGCAATGATTCAAGCAGCATTAAACGGTGAACTTGCGAAAACTGAAACAGCTAAACATGACATCTTCGGTCTTGAAGTTCCACTTCACGTACCAGGTGTACCTGACGAAGTGTTAATGCCTGAACAAACTTGGGCTGATAAAGCTGCTTACAAAGCAAAAGCAATCGAACTTGCAAATGAATTCAAAGCGAACTTCAAAAAGTTCGATAGCGTTTCTGAAGATATTATTAACTTAGGCGGTCCAATCGCTTAAGTGCAAACTTTCTGTTGGAATAACCCTTTACTCATATGAATAAGTGTCGTGTAACCGTAAAGTTCCGCGTACTCACCGACAAAACCCAATGCGGCTTAACGGTTACACACACTTACATAAAAAAGAAGCTTACGTTTTTTACGTAAGCTTCTTTCTATATCTTATATAAAGTGAAACATTAATCTCTTCATCTGTGACTTCGTTTGTTAACTTACAGAAATTTCACTTTATAGTTATTTATTTTTAGTTTCCTATGATATAATTTACATATATAGGAAGGAGCGGAACCTATGAAAAACTTTTCTCGTACAGGAAAAATTTTATTCAGTTATGGAGCGATCCAAATGTTTTGGGGACTTGTAATGCTTAACGTTAGTTTATTTGAGCATACAAGTGAAACGATAAAATATATTATTCTAATTACTGGAATAGTTTTTTGTATTATATCCAACTTTTTTAAAGAACCTAAAAGTCATACTAATACGTAATTTCATGTTAACTTATTGGAAGCAAAAACCTTTATTTTATGCAACGTTTCGCTTCCTGTTGTACTATTCATCGCTGGAGCCTCTATTCCATCTAAAAAGAGGCTTTTTAGCTCTTCGTTAATTCTTTCTCATCTTTCATACTATAGTATCCTAAATTCACAACAATTAAGAAATAACCGCCCATAATCCCTACTGCAAATGCCCACATCACCATATGGTGCTCAATTTCGTACATAATAATAGCTCCCAAAATAGCAGCCGCAAAACGATTAAACATACCGAGCGTCGGTGCTTTCGTTTTCTTTACGATACTATCTCCAAGCTTCTCAATTCGTCTCCCTAAAAGCCACACGCAATACATACTTACAATAAGTCCAATTCCTGCACCTAAAAAATGTGCTGAAAACGGTGTTACCATCCAGCCTAGCAAAAGAAAACCTAGTATATAATACGATTGAATTTTAAACGACCTTAACGACATACTAATCATGCTGTTCTCCTCTTCTTCAGTAATTTTTATCTATCCAACAAAAGACTTCTTTCAAGTTCATACTACTTAAACCCATTTCACTCAAATAAAAAACAACATAAACGGTATGTTTATGTTGTTTAAATGTTTTTAGAAAATAATATTATACAAGATTTTAAACATCATATTTTCATAATTTGTGACGTTTTTTCAAACATTTTTCGTCCATTTATGAAAAAATTGATATCAATCTATGAACATACGGATATGATGTAATAAGTACACAAATAAAGGGGGCGTCTAATGATTTATTTTTTAATGGCTCTCATTCACCTCATTATCCCTGCACTTATTGGACTTTCATTGTATTGGTACACGAAAAACCATAGTATTTTCTACGCTGTCCTCGGTGTCCTTCTTCCGGGTATTATTCTTATCACACTCTTCCGTATTCCATTTTTAAACTTAATTCCTCTTATTACTGCTATCTTATTTCTCATCTTCTTACCAAAAATAAAAAAATAGGAAAGCAGATCATAGGTGATCTGTTTTCCTATTTTGATATAGGTTCCCCTGCAGTAGAATGCACTTTTACTTTCTCCGATTTCACAAACCATAAACCGAAGAAAATAATAATTCCACCGATTATTTGTTGAAACGATACATATTCATTTGCCCATACAGCTGCAAATAAAACGGCTACAAGCGGCGTTATATACATATAGACCATCGTATGTGACGCCCCAATTTTTTGAACGCCTACATACCACATCACTAAGCCAAATACTGTTACAAAGAAAATAGAATATAGTAAAGCAAATAGGGTCATTCCATGTGTAATGTGAAATGGCATTGTAAATACATGTGGTCCACTTAATAATAAGAGCGGAATCGCGCCAACTAATGCTGACCATGCGGTAACACGTAATGCTGAATATTTTTTAATTAATGGACCAGCTAAAACAGGATAAAGCCCCCAGCATATTGATGTAATGAGTCCAATCCCATTCCCATAAAAAGAACTAGCCAGTGAATGCCCTGCTACTAAAACTAAAGTTGCCCCACCAAAAGCAATGATAGAACCGATGAGCTTTCGAGAAGAAAACTTTTCTTGTTTTAAGAAAATCGCAAATACAGTTGTAAAAATAGGTGAAATAGAAATGAGTAAAGAGGCATTTGTAGCGGATGTATATTTAACAGTTTCCATAAATAACGTTTGATACAGTACAATACCTACAACGCTAACGATGATTAATCTAGGTATATCTTTTCTCTCCATATAAACCGACTTTTCAATAAAAAATGTAAGGAGTAACATAAGCGGTGCCGCCGATATCATCCGAAGTGCAGTAAACTCAATTGCTGTAAATTCTAAAAGTCCATATTTCGCAATCGTAAAATTAATCCCCCAAATAATAACGACTGCTAAAATTAATAACTCAATTCCCCATCTTCTCATGCGTATCCCCTCCGCAAAAACAATTATACAGAAAATTCAATCATATGTACATTTCATTATGTGAAAAAATCTTTTTATTGTATGGAGGGGTGTGCATTGTTTTGTACATGAAACTATATCAGCGATTTTCTGAATATATCAGCGCAACTCTGATTATATCGGCGATTTTCAAAATATATCGGCGCAACTCGAATTATATCAGCGATTTTTTAAATATATCGACTTATCAACAAAAAACGACAAGAATAGCGACTTATACAATAAAAAAGGTGGTTCCAAAATACGTTTTGGAACCACCTTTTTTTACTACACTCGAACGTGTAACTTCATATTTGGATTATAAAACTGGCTCGGGCTCTTCAGCTGAAACGTCCCTCCACCTTCATGCCAATCAACTGTTAATTTATCATCCATAAATACAAGCTTTGTGCGATCTGCGATAAAATTCATTGTGCTAGATTCGATATCCACATCGCGCTCATCTTTTTCTGCTACAGCTACTAAATCGATAATTCCGCTCATTACACAACCGCAACCTTCATTATCGTAAAATAACTTTATATATTTCGCTTCATTTGGAATCGTATCCATAATCTTTTTATATGCTGCTTCTGTTACAGTAACGTACATACTCTAATCTTCATCCTCTCTTCTCGTATCCTTCATATATTGTACCACCATTTTTCTTTAAAAATATATACAGAAAATTACGAACAATACACAATGTATGTAGTAAGTGAAAGAAACATTGATGTATGATTGGTTTAAAGAGAATTTTGAAGTGGATGTTACTTTAGTTCCACAGGAAAAATGGTGGTTATAAATTTTTAAAGAGATAGCTAATTTGGCTATCTCTTTTTACTAAACTTAAAATTTCATGAGGCGTTTGAAAAATATAATCAGCCTCTTCAAATCCTTTCCTTGTCTTTGCTCCCCACAAGGCTAAACCAAATTTTGCTCCCGCTTGTTTTGCGCATTGTAAGTCATATACTGAGTCACCTATGTATATCGCTTCTTGTGCCTCTATATTCAATCTTTTTAGACATGCCACAAGTGGCTCTGGATGTGGTTTATGTTTCATTGTATCTTCCACACAAATAGAGTGTTCAAAATATGAATGTAATCCAAATGGCTGGAAATCATCGATAAACTCTTGACGTGTTTTTGAAGTCACAATACCAGTTCGAATCTTATATGAAGATACTATTTCAATCACTTCCGCAATTCCTTTAAATACTGTAATTTCATTCTTAAAATCTGCCATATACGTATCCATTTCTCATGAACTGCTTTCATATTTTCCACACCAATTTCTTGTAACGTAGCCATACCAGGAATACCTAATGCAAAATGTAGCTTTTCTAATGAATAATTCATCCCTTCATCTCGCAACGTTCTCTGTAATGAATATAAAACTGCTTTTTCCGTATCTAACATCGTTCCGTCAATATCAAATATAATCCCCTTCATTTTTACGTCCCCCTTTACTTCACTCCAACGATTAGCTCAATTCCATATTCTTTCACTACTCTTTCTAAATCGCCAGGTATAGCATCATTCGTAATAATTGTATCTATCGATTCTAATGACAGTGCCTTAAAGTTTTGACGTTGATTCATTTTTGTCTCATCAGCAAGTAAAAACACTTCATTTGTTTGTTTAACAATTTGACGCTTAAAATGAATATCTTCCTCATACGCATAATAGACACCATCTTCTGTAAGACCGGGTGATCCAATAAAAACCTTATCAAAATGATAATCTTTTAGTTTCTCCATTGCAGAAAAACCCGTCATATAACGTGAGTGTTTATTTAATTCTCCACCTAAAATATGAATATTTACATTCTCCATATCCATTAAATGATTTACTGTATCAATTGAATTTGTAACAACCGTTATGTTACTTGCTGTCAAAAATGAAGCCATACAGTTAACAGTTGTTGAAACATCAAGATAAATCACTTCATTATCTTCTACAAAAGAAGCAGCTCGCTTTCCAATAGATATCTTATATTCAATTTCTTTTTCCTCACGATTTACATAATCCGATATTTTATGGTGGAAAGATGATAAAGCTACACCACCATGGGTTCGCACTATTGTTGTTTCATTTGTTAATTTTACAATATCTCTTCTTGCTGTATCTCTGGAGACTTGAAATAGCTCACACATTATCTTCAAACTCATCGTCCTATGTTCATTCAAATACTCCATTATTTTTATTAAACGTTCCTCTTGATTCATACTCTCACCCATTTTTATTTACTTTTAAGTACTTTTAAGTTATTTTAAGTATATCACAACATAAATCCTTAAATAAACCTTAAAATAACTTAAAACAGGAGTGAGAAAATGCTACGTACAATTATTTTTGATTTTGATGGCACACTAGCTGATACTTTACCTTTATGTTATTACTCGTTTCAAAACGTTTTTTGGCAATTTGATAATAAAGAAATTACTGAAGCAGAGATTCTTTCTATGTTTGGCCCAAGTGAAATTGGTATTATTCATGAGAACTTACTCTCTGAAGAAAAAGAAGTAGCAGTTGAAAGATACTATGAATGTTATGAAGAAAAGCATCATGATTACGTAGAGCGAAATCATGAAATAGTAGACCTTTTAATACATTTAAAAAAACAAGGGTTTCAGTTAGCTATCGTAACTGGAAAAGCAAGAAGAAGCCTGGACATTTCTCTAAAAGCATTAGGACTAGTTTCTTTCTTCGATTGCATAGTAGCTGGAGATGATGTAATGAAGCCAAAACCTGATCCTGAAGGTATTCTTCTTGTATTAAATACATTACATGTAAATGCAAACGAAGCAATTTTTATTGGGGATAGTGATGCTGACATACTTGCTGGAAAACAGGCAGATGTACGAACGATTGGCGTACAATGGTTACCAAACTATCAATCTGCTACATTTACTGTACAACCAGATTATTTTATTAAGAAAACAGATGATTTTCTCATCTCATTAAATACTACATTTTCAAAATAAGTAGTCTACTACTGACAAAATTACTGGATCGGGGCAACTTTAAGTATTTTACCCTACTCCAGCAGTAGGTCCCGCTACTGTAACTTGGACTAGCATTACAACCGGAAACCCTATTTCGATAGGAGATGCTATATCCCTTTATATTACTCCTGGAATTACTGCCAGTGCTGTATATTCTGTTTTTCTAATCACCAATATTTAGTTCCCTCTTAAAAGTAATTTATTTAACAAAAAAAGCCCCAATAATTGAGGCTAACAAATAGAAATACAAATGAATTAAAACAAATAATAGACAAGCTCATTATATACTATCATTTCATAAATATCCATATTTCGGAATTTATATTATGTATACTGTACTAATAGTGCAAACACTTTCGAATCTCTATTCACAAAAAAGGGAAATCACTTTCACGTAAGTAATTTCCCTTTAAAAAATATTTTTTATTGTATCGGCAACATAACCTTCACTGTCGTTCCAACCCCAACTTCACTTTCAAAACTCATTTTACCGTTGTGGTCTTTAATAATTTTTTCTGTAACTACTAAGCCTAAACCTGTTCCCGTTTCTTTCGTTGTGTAAAAGGCTTCATTTAGCTTCGGAATTTTGTCTTTTGGAATGCCGCAACCTTCATCCTTAACTTGAACAATGATTGCATCTTCTACAGTCACTTTAATCGTAATCGTTCCGCCAACTGACATTGCTTCAATCGCATTTTTAATTAAATTAAAAAACACTTGTTTTAATCGTTTTTCATCGCATGTAATCGATGGTATGTCTTTACTATAAATACCTTGTATGTGCACACCTTGATTTAAAGCAGGCTTCCCCATAACTCGAATAACATAAGCGATAATTTCTTCTATATTATGAACTTCTGATTCTATTGATTTAGATTTCTCAAATCCACTAAGTTCTGTAGCGATTGTATGAATTCGTTCTACTTCTTGTTTCATAATATCACTATATATTTTATCCTCTGGATATTTAACCGCTTGCTTATTTACAAATTTATCTAAATTAGCTAAAGGTCTTTTAATTTTGGAACCAATAACTGTAGCCATTTTCCCAACAGTTGCTAACTTTTCTGTTTGTTGTATTTCTTTATTCATCATCTCAAGCGTACGAACGTAAGATTGGAACCTTACAAACATAATCCAACATATGATAGTAAATACGCTATATAATGCCATCGGGATTAAAACGAGTGATGAGTGAATCATGATTCCTATAAGAGCATATTTTCCAACAAGTATGCTCGGAACTAACCAAAAATATCTTTTATTCACAAAAAGTGGGGCAAATAAAATAAAAAATCCTTCTACTATATTTCCACCATCAAACTCAGCATCACTACCGTAGTAAATCATAATATTATGGATAAAATCTAATAGATTATACCCAATTAGAATAATATACTTTACTGCAAATGGATTTTTCCATTTCATAAAGTATATTCCAATGCAAAATAAAACCACCATCAGAAAATAAAGCCATAAACCTAAACCATCTTCAAATTGTCCTACTCCTTCTTGCTCTCCTCCTATTAAAGGTACAACAAATTCGTAGGCAAGATCGTATACAAAAAATATAATGAAAAATAAACTTAAATATATTTTCAGCGCCTTCATTTCTTCATTTTTAAATATATCGTCTTTATTCATATGGTAACTCCTAGCTTTTCTCCCACTTGTATTTCATTATTTCCACACTTTTTTGGAAGAATAATATCTATTCTCGTTCCCTTATCTCTTTCACTTGAAATATGTAACGTACCAAGGTGTTCGTTGACAATTCGATCTGCTACCGTAAGTCCCAAACCAATTTTATCCTGTTTTGTTGTATAAAAAGCTTCTGTAACACGAGCCAAATTTTCTTTCTTAATACCGTAACCATTATCGATTACACTTAATATTACATAATCTTGTCCTTTATTTTCTAATCGTAACTCTAATGTGCCACCTTGCTCCATTGCCTCCAGAGCATTTTTTATGACATATAGAAAGACTCCTCTTATTTTTCGCTCATCACATTCAACTTCTATTATCTTTTCTTCGATATTAGACATAAGCTGGACAGTAGATTCATTCATTTTTTCTCGAAGAATTGCTACTGCTTGTAATGCAATTTCACCTATATTATGTTTTTTATAAATAGAGGGTTTACATGTAGCAACTTCCATCAATTCACTTATCATATTATTCATATTTTCTATTTCAAAAATCATCTGTTTATAAATAGGGTCCTCTTCATGCTTCTCTCGTTGTAATTGCGTAAACCCTTTCAATGAAGCAAGTGGATTTTTAATTTCATGTCCCACTGTCGCTGCCATCTTTCCGATTACTGCTAATTTTTGTGATTCACTAGCAATCTTAATACTTTCCTTTACCGCTGAAAGGTATTGTATAAATCGATTTAAAATGATGTATGCTGCTATTAATACGAGTGTATACATAATGAGGAACATAAATCCTTTTACTTCTTTTAATACAAATAAGTAAATTACATATTTCCCTACAATAGTTGAAAGTAAAAACACAAAATATTTTTTATTTAAAAATATAGGTACAAAGAAGATGAAAATAATTTCTATTATATTTCCCCCATCAAATGCCGCCTCATTATAAAGCATATACGAAAATATGTTAGCAATTTCTATTCCTATGTATGCAAATACACATGCATATTTCACAAAATTCACTTTCTCTTTTTTTATTAAATATACATTTACACCGAGTATTGCAGTTCCGCAAATAACTTGCCATAGTATGCTATGTCCCTTATCCGTTAGTGATTTATTTTCTAATACGATTGCATAGAAAATTTGGTATGAAACAACAATGACGTATAGCACCCACAAAAAGATTTTGGCATTCCTTTCTTCTTCTTTATATGATAGAAAACTTTCTTTCACTTCAACACCCCTTCAACATAATATCTCTAAGAATACCATTTATTATAATAAATGATTTTCTTATACAAACAAAGATAAATCGAACATTTGAGGAAAATCATCCCAAAATCGTGATATTTTCAGACGATATGCAATCATAAAAATTATAAACAATAATACGTATATTATGTGGGAGAGATTTTATATAAGCGGCAAAAAATGAAGGAAAACTTCCCCCCCTCACCAATCGGGCGTTTACGGAGAATGGATGAGGGATAAGTAACTACAATCACACGTAAGAATGAAGGAAAGCTTAGTGTCTTAATAGAACGAAATTCTACGCTCCTGGCGTATGAATAGGAGGCTCATTCATGTTTGTTACCGTCGAGAAAGATGTGCACATTTTTGTGCAAGATGTTAACCCCGGTCCCGGTAGTAAAACCGTGTTCTTCGTCCATGGCTGGCCTTTAAATCATCAAATGTACCAATATCAGCTCAACGTGTTACCACAGCACGGTTTCCGCTGCATCGCTATGGATATACGCGGAAATGGACAATCTGATAAACCATGGACTGGTTACACATACGATCGTTTAGCAGACGATATCGCCATCGTTTTAGAAGCACTTCAAGTCGAAAATGCTACATTAGTCGGTTTCTCAGTAGGCGGTGCCCTTTCTATTCGGTACATGTCTCGCTATAATGGTCAGCGTATTTCTAAACTTGTATTAGTCGATGCCGTTTCCCCCTCTTTCGTTAAAAATCAAGAATCTCCCTATGGTGTCCCAAAAGAACAAGCAGATACTCTCATTAATCAAATGTATGCCAATCTCCCTAAATTTTTAAATGATGTATCTTTATCATTTTTTAATAGAAACTTAGGATCCGCTACGTTAGAATGGTTTTCTTATCTCGGTATGCAGTCTGCTTCCTATGCCCTCATCAAAATATTGCAAGCAGCTGCAAATGAAGATGTAACGAAAGATTTAAGTAAAATTAACGTGCCAACAAAAATATTCCACGGTATTCACGATCAACTTATCCCATACAAAAGCGCTGAACTTACGCAAAAGCGGATTAAAAATTCTCAGTTACATCCTCTCACCAATAGTGGTCACGGCTCCCCAATCGATCAAGCGGATGAATTAAACGAAGAACTTATAAAGTTTTTGCATTCATAAAAACCTATGCCAAATCGTATCGATAGGAACGTAGTTTTCAAAAACGTTAAAATTCACACACTTCTCACAAATCAACTGATAAAACGATTACATTTTCATTTATACTAAATGTACAGGTAATACTCCCTAAACCCAGCTTGTCTGGTTACCCCGTTAAATACTATAAAAAAGAACTTGTATCGTTATACAAGTTCTTTTTGTTTCTTTTACTTAAAGAGGATATCTTTGCTATATTGATTTCCGACGAGTAAATCATATTGGAGCATTTTATATTGCTCTAACATTTCTTTTTGTTCCTTTGTTAAATCATTGATTACTTCTCCATTTTTATCAATTTTTAATTCATCTCTAAGCACCGGTATTTCCTTGTAAAATGCCGATAAAAATTGATAAAATAAAGATTTATTTAATCCTGCATAATCAAAAATAAGATTAGAAAAATAAATTGGACTTACTACACCTAAATTATCATTTGGCATATCAAAGTTTGCGTACATTAATAGCGGCGTTTGGGCCATCGCTAAACGTTCGCTCGGTGTTTTTTCATTCGTTATATACCCATTCTCTTTATAAAAAGATTTATTTGTTCCTAATGATGGAAGATGATCTCCAAAGAATACTAATAATGTAGGTCTATCTAAATTATCTAGTTGCTCTATTAAATATTGAAGGGCCTCATCTGAACGTCTTAAACCTTCTGTATACGTTTCTAATTCTCCCTTTGATTCTTCATTTTCTAGACCGCTAATTTCTATTAGGTTTTTACCAAATCGGCCTTCTGTAAATGGAAAATGATTTTGCATCGTAACTGCATGAATAAATGTAGGTTGTTTTTGCTTCTCTAACTCGGCAATTATCTCTTTACTCATCGCTAAATCACTAATATAATCTCCATCAATATCTACATTTTCCATCGTATCAGCTGCATTAAACTTATCAAATCCTAACACCTTATATACATCATCACGTTTAAAGAATGTGCGACCAAATGAATGAATTGCACTTGTGTAATACCCTTCTTTTTTCAACGCCGTAGGGATTGATGGAATTTCTTTCTTATTTGTAATAACCTGCTGATATGGTATAGAACCTGGCTTTAACAAACTCATTGAATAACTCGTTAATGCCTCAAATTCAACGTTCGCCGTATTTCCCCCAAATGTAGGAGAAATAGTTTGTCCACCAGGAAAGTTTTCTATATAATGATGTAAATTTGGTACAGGATCTTCACTAAAAGAAAGGTTAGTTGCTTTCGTCGGATCCCAAAACGATTCACTCATTACAAAAATAATATTCGGTTTCTCTTTTTTCTTTTGGCTCCCTATATTTCCACTATATTGTTTTTTTATATCGTTTGCTATTTGAAGCATATTTTCTTTAGAATAATTTTTTGGTTTTTCCATAACTGTTGTATCTAAATTGCTAATAAACCCAAGTACAAAACCATTTGAAGCATAGTTCTCATTTTGATCCCACAAAACAAAATCTACACCTGATTTTTGAAATACTTTATTCATAAATGTGTTCGCAAAATTACCGTACGCATATAGAACAAAAATAGACCCTACTACTAATAAGGCTCTTATTCCTAGATGAGTCTTTACATTTTGAATATACCTTCTCATATATATCCCTGCTACAATACAAGCCACGATACTTAAGATAATGACAAAAATATAACTCCAGCTAAAATAGTCCATCACCATCGGTATAACAGATTGCATATGCATAATTTGTGTGAAATCAGAAGGATACAGCGGATCACCTCTAAAAATAAGCTTTAAATAATTCACAATACCTAAAATGACTAACGTACAGCTCGTTAAAATCATACTTAGAAAAACCTTGCCTATTAAATTATAAACAAGAATGTATATTGCATAAATTGCTACAAAACTTAATATAAACTGCATGTTATACAAGTAAATCCAATTCATTGCCTCTATAAAACTCATATTAACTTGCATGACAATATAAAATAACGCTACTGTATGAGCTAGTAAAAATAATACAAAATGCACTCGTAGGGATGCCCTAAGTGTAGACATCTCTTTTTTATTAAAATGTGAAATATAAAATGTTATGCCCCATATGAAAATCATCATAACAATTAAAACAAGATTTTGATTTAAATGAGCTTTCATTATGTCTAAATTAAAAACCTTTAAAAGCATAAACAGCATAGTTATTACTAATAAAGTCACCATACTACTTATAATGCTAGAAATTAATATATTTCTTTTTGGAAGATCAAAAAGTGTAGAACCATACTTCAATTCATTCCCTCGTTTCTATGTCTTAATTTCCCCCGCATCGAAAGAACTATTTCTATTAAAATAACATATATGACATATTTCGTCTGCATACTTGCTTCTATCATAAATGTATTGTCTTAATATTCCCTTAATAAACATTTAAATTATGGCATACAAATTACTCATTCTTGAAAAACTTAATTTCAGCATTCCACTTTATGATATAATAACTATGTTTTGGAAATCCTTAATACTATTAAAGATTTCACATGAAAATACGAAAGAATTAATAAAAAAGGAGTTGCTCATTTTTGCTTACTAAGTTTAAGAGTTTGCCTAAAGCGGTATATGCAATTTTGGCGCTTTCTTTCCTGTTGCACGTTTTTTGTTTAGTAAAACAGCCAGGATTAGATGGAGAGTTAGTCAAAGTAACATATGGTGCAAATGATGCCTTTAACTATTCGTTAACAGCTGAACAACTATTAAAACATGGTGTATTTGGTTATGTGTATTTAGAACCTAGTGAAGTTCCAGGGAAAAATGCATATATCACACCAGGTCAGCCATTACTATTAGCTGGCGCTATGATTATTTCTGATATTACATCAATTCCTTACTATTACGTAGCAACTGTTATTAACATGATTATGAACCTATGCACAGTGCTATTAGTATTCTTAATAGGAAAAGAATTGTTCGAAAAAAACATTTATGGAATTGTTGCAAGTATTTTATATGCTATTTATCCAAGTAACTATACATACTTCCGTACATTGCTAACAGAAGTTCCATCCATATTCTTATTAGCGTTATGTGTATATGTATTTGTTCTCGCATGGAAATACAATAAAGTGAAATTCCATATATGGTTTGGAATTGTCGTTTCAATTTTACTTATGTTCCGTCCAAATCCAGCTCCAATGATGCTCATTCCTGTTCTTGTTGTATTATTTACATATGGATTTAAAGACTCCATTCGAATCGGATTGTTATGGTTTATCGGACCTTTCTTTATTATTGGTGCATGGGTTGTTCGTAACTATTTAGCACTCAACCAATTTATTTTATTCTCAACCCAAGGTGCTGATCCACTAATTGCGGGTGCTGATCCATTTAATAAAATTGGATATGAAAATATAGTAAATGAAATGAGAGCCAAAGGCTTAGATGACAAAGGGGCATACGCAAAAGAATTAATCAAGAACGGCTTTAAGACGGACTTCACTTATTGGTTCTCTTGGTTCACTGTCGGTAAAACAATTGAATTATTCAAAACAGCTCCTGCTGTAGACCAATACCGTATTCACAACTTTATGCAACTATGTCATAGAGTGTTTATCATCGGTACATTCTTAAGCAGCTTCTGCTTCATGCTAAATTCATTTAAACATAAACGCGTTATGATGCTAGTAGCAAGTTCTATTATTTACATTATCTTCTCAAACTTATTCTTAGCAATTAACCGCTATGGATTTTTCATTAATCCCCTTATGTGCTTAATTCTTGCATACGGATTAATTCACATTGCGCAGAAGCTTCCATTCTTCCGCACGAACCAAGCATAATAAGAAAGAGGTCGTCCCACGGTGGACGACCTCTTTCTTATTACCCCACACTTTGCAAACAGCCAATTTATCCATTCTGTAATCACACTTTAATTCCGTATGTATGTGTTTCTATATTTGTCAAAATATCTTTCACAATACTACTCACTATTTTACTTATAAATGCAAGTTTTTTACAACTATTACTATAACGAAAAAATCCTGCCACAAGACAGGTTCTTTTCGTTATTTTATGATAAAAGAAAAAATCATTAGCATGTGTATTATATAAAAGGAAACAGCCATATTTTCCATACGATACATACGAGTACAATAACTACAAAATCAAAAAAATCTAATCTCGGACCCTTTTTCATATTCATCTCTAGCCACATATGAAGCCATTTTATTTTTGTGTATTTTTGGATGTTTTTCTTTGCAAATCGGTAAACGAGTACTTGCATAATAAAAAATCCGACTACGAAAATAAACAAGAAAATGAGAAAATCGACCACAAAATTCCTCCTTATTTTTGCAGCGATTTTTCTACGATATGATTTTTCAAAACCCACTCTTCAAATTGAGCACTTCCAAATTCCCAACTAAGATCACGAGCATGTACAGAAAAAACGTAATAACCAGCATATTCGTCCATAAATTTCCCCGTCTCAATCCCATCTTTCTGAAGACCATATGCTCCAAAATTAAAATATACATCCCACACGTCTTCATTCTTCCGTTTATAAGCAATCGATTCCATATCACATTCTGTTCCGAAATAGTCAAGATGTAAATGTACGCTATCATCATATTCGTACTCCATTTTATCACCCCTTATATTTGTACTTCTTTATCCCCAAAAAAATTCCTGCTATCTACACTCACATGTGGGCACTTACCTACATATCATGCTTGTAGAGTGACTTCTAGGAGGTGTTATATAGTGAAAAAATTAATAGCTGTTTTTTGTATCATGTTACTAGCTGTCTTCACACTTGTTGCTTGCAGTAGTAAAAAAGAAGATACGAAAGAACAAACTCAAAATGTTCGAGTCGGCGAAGTTACCCACTCTCTCTTCTATGCCCCGTTATATGTCGGGATTGAAAAAGGATTTTTTAAAGAGGAAGGATTACATGTTGACCTCCAAACAACAGCTGGAGGAGATAAAACGATGACTGCCTTATTATCTGGCGGGATTGATATTGCTCTCGTCGGTTCTGAAACGTCCATTTACGTTCATCAACAAGGCGCAAAAGACCCCGTCATTAACTTCGCACAACTTACACAAACAGATGGAACATTTTTAGTTTCGCGTAAAAAATTAGACTCTTTTAATTGGAATGACGTAAAAGGTGTTACGTTTTTAGGACAGCGTAAAGGCGGTATGCCGCAAATGGTTGGGGAATACGTTTTAAAGAAAAATGGCATTGACCCTCACAAAGATACAAACTTAATTCAAAACATCGAATTTGCTAATATTGCAAATGCCTACGCATCTGGTACGGGAGAATTTGTACAGCTTTTTGAACCGACTGCAAGTATATTCGAAAAAGAAGGAAAAGGATATATCGTCGCTTCGTTCGGAAATGAATCTGGTACTGTTCCGTATACATCGTTCATGGCAAAAGAAAGTTTCTTAAAGAAAGATAAAGCTGCTGCTGAAAAATTCACACGGGCGCTGTATAAAGCACAACAATGGGTTGATACTCATAGCCCAGAAGAAATTGCTGATGCCGTTTCTCCATTATTTAAAGACACTTCAAAAGACATTACAGTAAAAGTAATTGAACGGTATAAAAAGCAACATTCTTATGCGACAAATCCGCTATTAGATGCTGAAGAATGGAAACAGCTCCAAACGATTATGAAAGACGCTGGCGAATTACAAAAAGAAGTTCCATATGAAGCGCTCGTCAATACGAAAATTGCCGAAAGCGTTATTAAGAAATAGAGGCGAAGTGTATGAGTTTTTTACAAATACGTAACGTTTCTCACTGCTTTTTCGCAAAAGAGAATGCCAAATTGATTCTCGAAGATATGAGCTTACAAGTGGAAGAAGGCGAATTCATTTCGATACTCGGCCCAAGTGGTTGCGGCAAAACGACACTCCTCTCCATTATTGCTGGACTACTTGATCCAATTGAAGGTATCGTCTTTTTAGATGGTGAGCCCGTTACAACGAAAACTTCATCTATGGGGTATATGTTGCAGCAAGACTACTTGTTCCCTTGGAAGACAATTGAAGAAAATATTATGCTTGGACTTCATATCCGAAACATTTACGATGAACAGACGAAAGAACATACTTTACAGCTTTTAAAGCAAGTCGGTCTACATGATGTAGAGCAGCAATATCCTCGTGAACTATCCGGTGGTATGCGTCAACGTGCCGCCCTCGTTCGAACGTTAGCGACCAATCCGAAAATTTTATTGCTAGATGAACCTTTTTCGGCGCTCGATTATCAAACGAAATTGAAACTAGAAGATCTCGTTTTCAGCTTACTACACAAATATAAGAAAACTTCACTACTCGTGACACATGATATTGAAGAAGCCATTGCGATGAGTGATCGTATTTATTTACTACAAGCGAATCCTGGAAAAATTGCAAAAACATTTATCGTCCCAGAAAGCATCCGTTCCTTATCACCGTTACAATCACGCCACCACCATGACTTCCCATCCCTCTTCCAAAATATATGGAAGGAGCTGGAGCGACTTGGATAATATAAAGCAACTACATGAACAGTTTCGGAAGAAAGAACGCAAGCGCGCATGGTTAGCACGGTCTTTACAGCTTTTACTGCTCATTCTTTTCTTTGCACTATGGGAGATAGCTAGCAAAAAGGAATGGATTGACCCTTTACTCTTTAGCTCTCCTTCAAGCATTTGGAACCTCTTCCTTAGTAAATGGCTTGACGGCTCGCTTTTGGTCCACATATGGACGACATTACTTGAAACGGGAGTAGGCTTCATTCTTGGAACAGTACTCGGAGCCATTATCGCTACTTTCCTTTGGTGGATACCACTTCTCGCCCGCGTACTCGATCCATATCTCGTCGTCCTAAACGCCATGCCAAAAGTAGCACTTGGTCCGATTATCATTGTAATCTTCGGCCCAAATATTTCTTCGTCAATTGCAATGGGAGTAATCATTTCTATCATCATTACCATTCTCGTTATTTACAGCGCATTTCAAGAAGTCGATTCTAACTATATAAAAGTGATGGACACATTTGGCGCAAATAAATGGCAATGTTATAAACAAGTCGTTCTCCCTGCATCTTTCCCAGCCATTATTTCAACGTTAAAAGTGAACGTTGGATTATCGTGGGTCGGTGTTATATTCGGCGAACTTCTCGTCTCTAAACAAGGCCTTGGCTACTTAATTAACTACGGATTCCAAGTATTTAATTTCACACTTGTCTTACTAAGCGTACTACTCACATGCGTCCTCGCAACACTTATGTATGTGTTTGTTGAGGCATTTGAAAAACTTCTAATTGGGAAACGAAAAAGAAGCTGACTTAGAGCGATAGACTATAGTCAGCTTCTTTCTTTTACTTTTTATCACACATCTTTGTTTCATTTTTAACATTTCCATCCGCAACCGTAACTGTATGGAAACAATCTTTCACACGTACTGTAACGACATTATCTTTTCGATCTATTACATGATAATCATTAAACTTTTTATCCAATGCACTACGAATTTGCTCCCCTTCAAAAATCGGAAAACCGTGAGACATTACCCAAATGAGACCAGCGACAGCAAGAATCGTTTTCATACGTTTCATTACCTCCTCGAGAGTAAACTTATAGTCCCTATAACACGCGCATTATAATTGTGTCTAAATTGTGACATTTTTATACTAATTCTATTTTATAATGGTAGTTCCTTCTTCTTTTTAACAAAAATACAGAATTTTCAATTTTATAAACATAAAAAACGTAAAGAACTACAATTCTTTACGTTTTCTTAGCTAACATATATAACCCGCATTAGTTCCCACTTCGTTGTTCTATCGTTTTCGAAACATCATATAATCCTGCCAACACTTCCGCTCTCATTTTTACAAGCTCAGGGAATTGATAGAAAAAGGCGATTTTTTTATATTTTAACTCTGTTCCTTCTTTCACCTTTTTTGAGTCTTGTAAAATAAACGCTGTAAACGTATCTGCAATATCTTCCGCTACATTTGTCGTTCCATACTGTGATACAAACTCATCATGTTTTTCTTTAAAAAATTCAATTTGCGTTTCTTCACTTTCTTCTACTTTCTTTTCTGTCCACTCCTGCTCAATAGGCTTCCAGAAAGAATTATAAAATTGATTAATATAAGAGTTTTCCTTCGCACATCCCTCTTGTAAGAAAAGATTTCCACATTTATTTCGGTACGTTGAAATATCTTTATCCTCTTCAAAATCCTTTACATAGTTTTCATCTACTGGTATTTGCTTATGCCCGAGCGTCAACACGTGAGCCGTCTCATGAATTAATGTTTTCATCACTTCATCAATATTTACCGCGGAATCAAGCGTATCTAAGCTAAGAGTCCATTCTTTCGGATTCTCTATACTAGGCATAACGTGAGCAACAACACCGTCATAACCATCCGTTATTAGATCAAATTCTGTTATATTCCCGCGATATTTAGCTGGAATAAGCGTGCGATACATATCCCATAAATCTTCATGATACCCTCTATCTTGACGTTGTTGTAACACCTCTTCTTTCGCTTCTTTATCATCAGCAAATACTTTATTTAAACGTTTCCGTTCTATTTTTTCAAAATAAGGATCTACAATTTCATCACCATCAATATAATAAGAAGCTAAAAAGAAATAATTTTCATCACCATCTTCTTTTTTCTGCTCTGCCTCTTTCATATCCGCACTTTCATGCTCTTCTATTTCATAATCTTCTACTGCTTCAAGCTCAGATAATCCATCTATTTTTTCATATACTTTTTGAAGTTTCTTATCTCCTATTTCCACACATTCTTCGTCTGTTTTACACACTTCTTTTTCTTTCACACTCTTCATAGAACTTTCGCATCCTGCTAGTAAGCCGATTGCAACGATAACCCCTACTAACTTGCCATACAGTCTCTTCATACATTCCTCCATCAATACATTCTACAAAAATATCATAATCATTTTTTAACGAATATGCGATAATAAATTATAAAAATTGTAAGGAGGTTTCCTATGATTCGGGCAGTCCTATTCGACTTAGATGGAACACTATTAGATCGTCGTCAATCTTTAGAACAATTTATTCATGATCAATATAATCGCTTTACCTCTCATTTAATAAACATAGAAAAATCCGAGTATTGTTCTCGATTTCTCGAACTAGATAATAATGGCTATACGTGGAAGGATAAAGTATATGCTACTCTCCTTTCCGAATACAACATTACTACTTTAACGCAAGAGCAACTGCTGCACGACTACATTACAAATTTTCAACATCATTGTATCCCTTTCCAAAACATGCATGAATTACTTCGACGTTTAACACAACAAAATATTAAAATTGGTATTATTACAAACGGCTTTACTGACTTTCAGATAAATAATCTTCGCGCACTAAACATACATACGTATACAAATACAATTCTCGTTTCAGAAGCGGAAGGAATTAAAAAACCGCATCCTGAAATTTTCGAAAGAGCTTTAAAAAAGCTAGATGTGAAGGCGGAAGAATGTCTTTACGTTGGGGATCATCCTGAAAATGATGTACTGGGTTCTGAACAAGTAGGGATTCTTGGTGTTTGGAAAAGAGATTCATTTTGGGGTGATTTTGAGCATTCGCGTGTGGTGGATGATTTGTTGGAGGTGCTTTCGTTTTTAGAGATAGAGACAAAAACAAGACAATAGTAAAAGGAGGCTTCGTTTCCCCGACGCCTCCTCTTCCCTTATGATTCATATACTGTAAACTGCGGTTTACTCGGATGATCTTTAACTAGCGCATCATCTGGAAACTTTGAAACTTTTTGATATAAGGCAATGTCACCCATGCAACCTGCTGTTAGTAGAATTCCTAAAAATGAGATTAATGGCATATTCGTAGCTAACCCAATTACAATTGGCAAAATTCCAGTCGGTAAAAACGGAAGCATTAACACCTTCTTCATTTGCTTTACTGTAATCGCCTGTTTAGAATGAGCATATGCAACACCCAATTTCCAATTGACACCCCATTTTAACTCAATCCACGGAACGCCTCCGATATAACGAAATCCTATTAAATGTATCGCTTCATGAATACAAACAAGAACAATCATTCCAATAATTAAAAGAAACATAACAGGCAATGTAAAGTCAAATTGAACCCCGCCTGAAAGAAATGCATGCAAAAAACTAATTCCAAATGCCAAAACAAATATTATAAGAAATGCATAGACATTTAATTTAACCATCGAAATAGTAACAATCGTTTCTTTTCTTTTATCCATCTTCCCCCTCCTAAAATGTAAATATATCTTTACAAAAATTGTATAATATACCCAAAATAATGTAAAGATATATTTACATTTTTACACACAAAAAAAGAAACCGGCCACTTTACTTCGTAAAACAGCCGATTTCTTCTATATGTTTCATCGTACGCGCCAATACATCGTCGCGCATTATAAAGCTAAATTTTCTATCCGTTTTAATGTTGTCAGGAATGTCTGTTAATAAAACAGATCCTTTCGTTTCTTCGTAATGCGTATGTTCTTCTACCGCACTAATTGTTGCAAAATAAATGTTTTTAATGATTATTTTGTCTTTTCCAGATACTTTATATTGTCCTAAGTAAGTTAAATCAGAAACTATGCCACCGGTTTCTTCATGAACCTCTCGAACTGCCGCTTCTTCCGGTGTTTCCCCGAGTTCTACTTTACCACCTGGAAATTCAAGACCGCGACGTAAATGATGCGTTAATAACCATTGATCCCCGTACCGGCATACAACCCAAACATGCTTTGGCTCAGGAGAAAATGGATAACGTTCAAACGATAATTGTACAGTGTTGTGGTAATAATCTTTAAATTTGTACATGCCATTACTCCCCTATTGATGGTTACAAGTTTTTCCTACCACAAATTGTAGCATATTCTCGCTTTTCTGCATAATATTATCCAATTATAATCCATTGATTATTCCCATTTGTGCGACTAATTCTTTCGTCTCATGATTTCCTAAATCGTAAATCATTTTATATGCTTTTTGTAGTTGTTCATCATATCGGTCATTATTTGAATCATGATGATACTCAACAAATGGAACGTGGGAGCGTACAAATGAACCTAAATCCTCTACATACGCTTGATCAAAGTACTCTCTTAACTCCGTAATTTCCTCTTCATTTGCGGAAATCTCAAAATTATACGTATCCGCTGTCTTCACTTGTGAAATTTGACCGTTTGCTATTGATATATAATATGTTTTTTTCTGCTCCATGTAACACCCTTCTTTCATCCTTTTTATTTCTATTGTTTTCATCAATTACAAAATTATGTAAAATAAAGAAAAGGAGGGGTTCCATGTTTAAAATATTAATTATCGGTATTATAATCGTCCTAGTCATATTAGTACTCTCCGTCATGACGATTAATAAAGGCTACGCTTATAAACATTCCGTCGATAAACTAGAAGATAATCCTTATACAAAAAATAATAAGGAGAATTCATAATATGTTTCGTATACTTCGCATCGGAATCGCGCTCACTGTAATTATTATGTCAGCAATCGGACTCTATACGGGGCAAAATACCTTTCTCCCCCTTTCACAATTTCTATTAGGAGCTTTAATGTTTCTCATTGCTATTGAACAAATAAAGAAAAAGGATTCCGGAACAGGAGTTATTTGTATTGTTGCTGGAGCTTTCATTTGGATTGTTTTCATCAGTAGCTATATAAAATAACAGGGGGAATATATATGCTAAAAGGATTACAGATTACTTTTGCACTCATTGCATTGTGCATAACAATATATGGATATTTTACTGATAATAGAGAAATGATGCCTTACATGTTCATTTTCTTAGGATTAATGGCTTTCACTATAGGACTAGGAGAAATAAAACAAGACAGAAAATCTAGTGGTATATTTGCTTTCATAGCTGGAGCTGGTGCTTTATTTCTTAGCTTCTCAGAAATATTCCGATAAATAATCTATTTAAGGGGGAATTACATGCTAATTGGTTTACGGATTGTTTTAGGACTTTCCACGCTTCTCATACTCTTTCTTTGCACTTATATCCAGATTACCGATCATTTCTCACTTCTCCCATACGTACAATTTATTCTCAGTTGTTTCTTTATTCTTGTCGGAATTAACGAATTTATATCCGGACGAAAATCCATGAGCATTCCGTTTTTTTTCGTTTCTATTCTTATGCTCTTCGTTCTCATATCAAACTACCTTCGCTACGTATAGAATGAAATCTTGAGCAATTTCGCATTTACAAGCACGCAATAAAATAGGGATGATTTTTTGTCAACTTTTTTTGGTAAGTCGATATCCAGTGTCGAAACGTCGATATATTAAAAAAATCGTTGATATATTTCAAGTTACGGTCGATATATTCGAAAAATCGTTGATATCATTTCATTTATCATCGTACTACAAAAAAACTGCCCTTTCACAGGCAGTTTTTCTTTCTATCCAAATACTTTCTCAAGTTCATCTTTATCTTGGCTTAACCAGAAGTTCATTAAGCGTTTTGCTCCTTCTAAATCGTGAAGCTTCGCTTGACCACATTGCGTTTCATTTGCAGCTGGAATTTCTGTAATTTGAACCGCATCTTTTAATGTTAATTCTAATAAATCAATAATTTCTCGAACTGTCGGTGTTCCGCTTACTACAAGGTAGTATCCTGTTTGGCAGCCCATTGGTGAAATATCGATAATATCGAAATGCGGATAACGATCAATATATTTACGTAAATTAAATGCTAATAAATGTTCTAACGTATGAATAACATCTGGTTTCATCGCTTGTTTATTCGGTTGGCAAAAACGAATATCAAATTTATTTACAATACCGTCACTACCTACATTGTGAACTCCGCAATGTCTTACATAAGGTGCCTTTACAATCGTATGATCTAATTCAAAGCTTTCTACTGATGGCATACAACATCTCTCCCGCTTTTAATTTAATTCCGTTATATCCAATATGATATAACGGAAATGCACATTAGTAAAGTATTATGTACAGTCGTGCTATAATACTTTAAGAATATGCTGAAAAGGAGATCGTTATGAAACAGATTTTTATTGGGATTATACGCTTTTATCAAAAGTTCATTTCTCCGATGACACCACCCACTTGCCGCTTTTATCCAACTTGTTCTCATTACGGATTAGAGGCGTTTCAAAAGCATGGTGCACTCAAAGGCTTTTGGCTTACTTGTAAGCGTATATTAAAATGTCACCCTTTCCACCCAGGAGGATTTGATCCTGTCCCAGATAAAAAGGATGACAAAGTACATTCTTAATTGTCGTAACCATTCACAACTAAATCTAATTTTCCTGTATCAGGATCGATAACAAGACCGTGAACAGGTACTTCTTCCGGAAGTAATGGGTGGTTGCGAAGTACTGATACGCTATGTTCTACACTTTCTTCCACACTAGAGAAGCCGCGCAAGAATTGTTCTAAATCGATTCCAGAATAACGAAGCATATCTAATTTCTCTTCTGTTACACCGCGTTCTTTCATTTTCTCAATCGTACTGCTTGCTTGAATTTTTGCCATACCACAATCGTGGTGACCAACTACACATACTTCATCAGCGCCAAGTTCATATACAGCGACTAAAATACTACGCATAATACTTCCAAATGGATGTGAAATAACAGCACCTGCTACTTTAATAATTTTCACATCGCCGTTACGCATATTCATCGCTTTCGGCAATAGTTCAACAAGTCTTGTATCCATACAAGAAATAATTACCATCTTTTTGTTTGGAAATTTCCCCGCTACAAACTCTTCATACTTTTTCTCTTCCACAAATTTCTCATTGTATTGCAAAATCTCTTCTAATGACTTCATAGTAAGGAACCCTCTTTTCTCTCATTTACACTACATAAATAGTGTACCAAAATATGAAAAACTCAAAAAGGATATCGCTTTATAGTAAAAATAAGATATTTTCAGATAATCGACATAATTCTTTCAAAATATACACACAGCTTTGTAACAAGTCTCACATACTTTAAACGCATTTTCACTATAAACTGATTGTAGATAATGTAAAAAAGGAGTGAATATTTATTATGTCCGACGTTCTGTTACTGAGTCGTTTTCAATTTGCAATTACTGTTTTTTATCATTTTTTATTTGTACCTTTGACAATCGGACTTGTTATTTTAGTAGCGTGTATGGAGACTCAATACGCCCGCACATTGAATCCAACATACCGCAAAATGGCAAATTTCTGGGGTAAATTATTTACAATTAACTTCGTAATGGGGATTATAACCGGGATTACGATGGAATTCCAATTTGGAACAAACTGGTCTGAGTACTCCAAATATATGGGAGATATTTTCGGATCACCTCTCGCAATCGAAGCACTCGTTGCCTTCTTCTTAGAATCTACTTTCATGGGAATATGGTTATTCGGTAAAGACAAAATTTCACCAAAGTTCCGTGCCTTCTGTATGTGGATGGTTGCACTTGGAACAAATATTTCCGCCCTTTGGATTATTACAGCAAACGGCTTTATGCAAAACCCTGTTGGCTACGTCGTACGTAACGGCCGCGCTGAATTAAATGATTTCTGGGCACTCGTTACGAATCCATACGCTTGGAATATGTTCTTCCATACTGTAGTTGGTTGTTATATTGTTGGTGCTTTCTTCGTCATGGCAATTAGTGCCTATCACTTATTACGTAAAAATGAAGTTGAATTCTTCAAAAAATCATTTAAGTTTGGCTTAATGTTAGGCTTATTTGCCGCAACAATTACACCATTTATGGGACATCAATCTGGTGTATCCGCAGCTAAATATCAACCTGCTAAAGGTGCTGCAATGGAAGCTGTTTGGGAAACTGGAAAAGGACAAGGCTTCTCGATTGTTCAAATTCCTGATGTGAAAAACGAAAAGAACTTTGAATTCCTAACGATTCCAAAGTTAGGAAGCTTCTTCTATACAAATTCATTTGATGGGGAAATTGTTGGTTTAAAAGATATTCCGAAAGAAGATCGTCCAAATGTTAACCTCGTGTACTATAGCTTCCGCTTAATGGTTGCACTTGGTATGTTCTTTATGGCATTAACTTGGTACGGTTTCTACTTAAACCGACAAGGAAAACTAGAAAACTCAAAACGTTACTTAAAAATTACAATATGGTCTGTTTTACTACCATATATCGCAATTAATGCTGGTTGGATTGTTGCCGAAGTAGGTCGTCAACCATGGACAGTATATAAACTCATGCGTACCGCAGAATCTGTATCACCTATATCTGTCCCGCAAATTTGGTTCTCATTAATTAGTTTAATCTTGTTCTACACTTTACTTTTAATCGCAGACGTATACTTAATGCTGAAGTTCGCCAAAAAAGGACCAGCAGCATTAGAGGAACCTGCTACTGAGGGAGGTGCAGCTCATGTCTCATGATATGCTTGCGATTATCTGGTTTGGTTTATGGGGCGTGATTTGGACAGTTTACTTTATTCTTGATGGATATGCACTTGGTAACGGAATGATTTTTCCTTTCGTTACGAAAGACCGACAAGAACGAAATCAATTACAAGAAGCAATTGGCCCGTTCTGGGGCGGTAATGAAGTGTGGTTAATTACAGCTGGTGGCGCAACATTTGCTGCCTTCCCAGTCACATATGCAAATATGTTTAGTTATTTATATACACCGTTATTCTTAGTATTACTTGCACTATTTGCTCGTGCTGCTGGACTTGAGTTCATGCATAAAGATGATTCACCAATTTGGCAAAAAACTTGTAAATGGGCATTTGCAATTGGTAGTTTCTTAATTGCTTTCCTATTCGGTGTTACATTTGCTAATCTTTATTACGGACTACAAATCGGAAAAAATGGCTATGAAGGAAATTTACTTAGCTTACTAAATCATTACGGTATTTTAGGAGGGCTGTTCTTCACTGCTATATTCGTCGTATCTGGTGCACTTTGGGTTATGATTAAAACGACTGGTGAAGTATCTGACCGCGCTTATAAAATCGCTAGACCATTTTCAATGGCAGCTGCTATCATTTTAGCTATTTTCTATGTAGCAACTGCAAATCGTACAAATTTATTCCAAAACTTCACAGAATATCCGGTACTATTCATTCTTCCAGTACTTGCAATGTTAATGAGTGTACTCGCACTTATTATGGTGTACAAACATAAAATCGGCCTTGCATTCACATTCGTTTGCTTAACAATCGCAATGTTTATGACAACTGGCTTTGCTGGCATGTTCCCAAGAATGTTACCATCTCGTATTAATGATGCTTATAGTACAACGTTATACAACGCAGCTGGCAGTCAATTAAACTTAAAAATTATGTTCTTCGTTGCAATGGTTATGGTACCAATTGTTATTGGATATCAACTTTGGAGTTACAGTATCTTTAAAAATAAAATTCATAAAGACTCTGCCAAAGGGTATCACTAAAATGAAAAGAGACACTTCGTTTGAAGTGTCTTTTTTACGTATGATTTTTGATAAGATGTTATATTTCTAATCTAACAACTATAATACAGAAGAATCATTAACAGCTCACAGCTAGATTGTAGCACAGGGCAAGTTCATCATTTTATGCAATTTTACATATTTCTCTATAAAGTAAACTGTATTCCTTGATCATTCACGTCGCTATCCCCTACATCCGCTGTACTAATACCACTAAATGTTTGTACTTTCATTCCTGTATTCGATGATCCCGACCCGTTATAAGCTTTCGTTTTTTCAATCGGTTGCACGTTATATTTATCCCCTAAATTAATCGTTCCATTGCAGTTTTCAATAATAACCCCTTCCACAACTGACGGCATTTTGTCACCTACTTTCATTTCCTTACTTTCATTTTATGAAAAGCGCCTAAAAAAATAGCATGTTTCCATAAGAAAAAAGCACTCAAACTGAGTGCTTTTTTCTTATTTACCTTTTTTCTTTTTCTCACAAGCAATTCCATCGCCATCACGGTCTAAATGCTTACCATAATACGGGCTATCTCTTGTAATGTCATAATATCCCGCATCGTTTGCTTCTTTACAGTTAGCAAACCGTTTTGGATCTGGCTTTACTTCTGGTTTCGGTTCTGGTTTCGGTTCTGGTTTCGGCTGTGGTTGTTTTGCTCCTGGTCTTTCTTCAAGTGGTAACGTTGCATTATATAAGAACTGAACATATTGCTCACGACTTACATGCATTTTAGGTGCGAATGTACCGTCACCAGTTCCAGCTGTAATATAATTTGATTTAATTGCAGTAATCGCAGGATTCGCCCATCCATTTCTATCTACATCCGGGAAATTATGATCCCCTCTAATTTGCAATTGGAATCCTCTTGTCAAAATTTGTGCCATTTCTTCACGAGTTAACGCATCTTTCGGTCTGAATTTCCCTGTGTTATCTCCAACGAATACGCCCATCTCTGTTAAAGCAAGAATCTCTTTTTTAAACATAGTTGAACGATCCGTAACATCTTTATATGGATTGTTATACTGTTCTTTTACTGTCGGTTTTAAATGGCGGAACATAAGAGCTGCAACTTGCTCACGCGTTACATTATCACCAAATCCAAAAATCCCATTTCCGTATCCAGCAACAACGTTTTTATTTGCTAAATCCATAATTGCTTTATAAGACCAATGATTGTTTGGAACATCTTTAAAACCTGCGCTTGCCCCCGCTGTTCCAATTGAAGTAAATGCTGTAGTTGCAACAAGTGCACCTGTTAAAATTAATTTTTTAAATCTCATACTTAAGTCTCCTTCTCTTTCCATAATAACCATTTAACAATATAACAATTTATTCAAATGTATTTTGTCATATTCTGTCGAACACAAAAAAGAATCCTGCAGGATTCTTTTTTGTTAAGCATGAATGGCAATTTTGGAGACAGTTGACTTCTTCAAAAATTTATTAGGGGTAATATTTTGAAAAAGAAAGCCTTTCATATGTAGGTTAACACTGCTGGAATATATAGTAAATTGATAATATTTATACGGAAGATTGCTAATGTTTAGTATAGATACTTTCCACTATATCAACAGTGAAAAGTATCTACATGAAACAACAAAAAAGGCGCCTTCAAAGAAGGCACCTTCCATAAACAGACACTATAAAACAGAATTATTTATTGTTATACGATTGTTAGATACAAAAAGTAGAGGGAAATGTTTGTATTACATTCTGTTTTATAAAGTATGTCTACCACTTATATTTTAATCCTCTTCACTTGAAAATAAATCTAATATGCATAATTACATACAAAAAAAGAAAAGACACTCCATAGAGTGCCCCTTCAACCATTTTACTTTTAATATATCGCTTTACATACATTGTAACATATGTATCCATATATTTTATTGAGAAAATTCAAAATCCTTTTTCTTTCATTTTCAATTATAAAATCATGTAATATAAAAGGTATGTCAAATTCTTATACAAATTGAGGTGTACTATATTTATGTATTTCGGAATTATTCCCCTTATATTGTTTATTATTTTTCTTATCTCTTACTTAAAGGATCCGCGAAAAATAATAAATGGGTTTTTATTTAATGCCTTTATCTGTTCATTTCTATTATTTTGCGCTATAGCCTCATATGAGTCTGGTAGTAATTCTTTACATTTTATCGTTATTATTCCGATGTTAGCGCTCATTGTAATGATACCTTTTGCTATAGTCGCTTTAATGTTTGGGCTATTTCTTAATGCAAAAATTTTAATGCAACGTGAAGGAAGACGCTTCACAAACTCTTTAACTTTAATTGCTGCTTTAGGGATTTTATTCTTTATAATGCTCCCTATTATAAATCCAGCAAGTTTATTCTCAGAGCATTTTCAATTTATTTTTGCTGCTATATCTCTTATAACTATGTATTTCTTTATACACTTATCTAACTTCTTAAGCGCGTATTTTTTATACCAATTCAACAGACCAAGACGTAATCAAGATTTCATTATCGTTCTTGGTAGCGGATTAATTAATGATAAAGTACCACCTTTACTTGCAAGTCGTATTCATAAAGCAATCGACTTTTACTGGAAACAAGCCGCTGTAAATACGCCACCAACAATTATTTTCTCTGGTGGACAAGGTCCAGATGAAGGCCTTCCAGAGGCAGAAGCGATGCAAAAGTACGCTGTTGAAAAAGGAATTCCGCTTGAACATACAGTGCAAGAAAATCGCTCTGTAAACACATATCAAAATATGTTGTTCTCTAAAGAAATTATGGATTCTTTAAAGCCTGAAGGTAAGTATAATAGTATCTTTACAACGAACAACTTCCACCTATTCCGCGCTGGTATATATGCAAGACAAGCAGGTCTTAATAGCCAAGGAATCGGATCAAAAACTGCATGTTATTACTGGCCTAATGCAATGATTCGTGAATATGTCGCAATTGTTGTGATGGGACGTAAGCGCCATATGAAAATATGTGGAACTATTTTAGGCTTCGCTTTATTCCTATCCGTGCTTAGTTTTATCATTTCTTAATAGCATCCCATCCTTTGAAAGGATGGGATTTCTTATACTCATTTCAAAAATATTTTAAAGTTAATATGGTCATAATATTCCCTGCATACATCCATTAAAGGAGAATTTTTTCAAATTAAATGTTAAAATAAAATTTAGGTGTGAATGATGTAACAAACAAGAAACTAGTTTGAAACGAGGAAATTACATGGAGAAAATTATCAAAAACAAGCCCAATAAGCTAAAAATTGCTTCAAAAGCTTTGATGATTATTATTGGGGCATTTATCACAGCGTACGGATTAGAAGCAGTATTAATTCCAAATAACGTATCAGACGGTGGTGTGACTGGTTTAAGTATCGTTAGTTCGAGATTATTTGGATTGCCATTAGGAGCTCTAATCGCAATTATTAACATTCCTTTCGTTTGGTTAGGATATAAGCAAATTGGTAAAAGCTTTGCGATTTATTCCATTATCGGGATTGCTTCATTAGCAATAGGTACCGTTGTCATGCACGGAATACCAGCTATTATTGAAGGCGATACATTATTAGTTACAGTTGTTGGTGGTATTATCATCGGTTTTGGTATGGGACTAGCATTACGTAACGGCGGGGCATTAGATGGAATCGATATGCTAGCTGTATTGCTTTCTCGTAAGTTACCATTCGGAACGAGTGACCTTATTTTATTCTTAAACATGTTCGTATTTATTTTCGTATCAACCGTATTCGGCCTTCAAGGAGCTATCCTTTCGGCAATTGCTTACTTTATTGCTTCGAAAGTGATTCATATCGTTGAAGTTGGTTTAAGTGGTTCGAAAGCATTTAAAATCATTACGAAAGAGCCTGAATTGATGGTAGAAACAATTCGTGATCGTTTAGGCCGAAGTGCAACATATAACGAAGTATACGGCGGTTATTCTAGAGAGAAATTCAAAGAAATTTCTTGTGTAATTAACCGTTTAGAAGAAAGTAAAATGAAAGAACTTATTAATGAAATCGATCCACACGCCTTTATTACAGTTTATGACGTAGCAGAAGTAAAAGGCGGTAACTTTAAGAAACGTGATATTCATTAATCATTATGAAAGAAGAGGGTGTGCCAATATGCTGGCACACCCTCTTCTGTTATTGTTGTCAGTTTTTGTCGGTAAGTCGATATATTTTAATAATCGCTGATATAATTTTACTCTCCCCATCTTCTTCCTCTCTTAATCCATGCTACATATTTTTGAAAGGCGGGCACTTCTTGTTGAAAGCGTAGCGGAACATATAGAAAAAGGGTACATGTACATAGTATCCATAGAATACCTACTACAAAGTGAAATTTCATCGTTGTACTAATGAATAAACTTAAGAATAATACGAGGAACATAATTACACTAAATCTTTTATACATAGTCATACTATCCCCCCCTTATAACTTAATTGTACCAGCTAAAAGGAATTGATTTCCATAAAAAAACCGAAAAGCAAATTTCACTTTTCGGTCTCTACACTATCTTCTCTTCGTAATCTTTCCTGAACCTCCGACCCTCGTTTTCGGGGGAGATGTATTCCTTGGCGGCGTTTTAATAGATGATTTTGGCTTCACATCTGATCCGCTTGAACCACCTGGATTTTTCGTAATTTTCCCTTTGCTTCCAGTAGAAGGCGGAGGCGTGCTGTTTCCTTTTTTCGTAATACTTCCTGTATCTCCTACAGAAGATTTCGAATCTACATTATCGCCTCGCTTAATGATAGATCCTTTCCCTTCCTTCGTAATTGGAGGCGGGGTTTTCTTTTCTTCTTTCGTAGGCGGTCTCTCTGGAATAACTGGTTTATGATTTTGTCTGTCATTATATCCGCGATAATCACCGTACGATGATTTTCGTGAACCGAATATATCATTTAATATACTACCCATAATATATCCTTGCAGGAAGGACGGTTGGTAATTTTGACGGACAAACTCTTTATTACTTATTTCAATTAACGTATCAGATGGCTTCTCTTTATCCTTTTGCAGATTATAAATCTTATCAGAATAAACGAGGAACATTTGATTTTCGTCTTCTTTAGATGCTTGCTTCGGTTCTCTTTCATTCATGAGTTCCTTCGCGACTTCAGGAACTGACCGATTGGCGGCCCTATACACGTAAGATTCTTGTTTACCTTCCTTTGCGACAGATTCAAGCGGATAACGGTCTTGAATCGACTTTGTCTGCCCGCCCTGACAACCTGATAAGGCATATCCAGCAACAACAAGTAATGTAACGATAGCAAGTATAGGGATCACGAACGATTTAATCATGGTAAACAATCGGTTTGACATGATTACGCCCCCTTACGTTGCTCTTATAATTTGTACATCAGCAGGAATAATTGCTTCTCCCTCATACATCATTGTGCGACCATTTTGCCATTCAATACGCAATAATTTTCGATTATCTGATTGGAACTCCCATACATACTGTTCTTCTGAAGCTGAGAATGGTGTTTTTCCCATCACAACAACCCGTCCGTTATATTGCTCTTCCATATGGTACTCTGTATCATCCATTTCAATTGTCGTTGGAATTTCATCAATTGAATCTAAACGACCATCAATTGGTGTATACAATTTGTAATACGTATTTTCACGGTCTTCAATTTTTAAATAACGAATATCTTTCCCGTCTTGCAGTGTTAAAACAATTTCTTTACGAGAATGCATACTCGTTTTCCCAATTAATTCATACATGACTAATGAAACTTCAACCATATCGCCAGGAGCTAACGTTAACAAACTTTTCTCTGGTTTCGGTGGTTCTGGGCTTTTCATTATATTTTTAATTCGTTTAAATAAACTCATGATCTACCCCTCCTTCTCTCTTTATAAACACGCACCTAAAATAAGTGCACCAACAATATGTAATGATCCGGCCAACATCGCATGAGCAACACTGCCTTCTTTCGTACCTTCTTCTAAATCTAAACCAGCCATTTTCTTTAACACAAATTCGATAAACATTTCTACCACTAATAAAATAACGAAAGAAACTGCTGATGCAAGTAGCGCTTGCCATAAGTCATTTGCTTTCGTTATCGATTGAGATAAAATGTACCCTTGCGCAAATAATTTCATAACGAAACGAGTTGTTACTGCTGTATTCCCATTTTTTATTTCTTTTAAATCATTGTATTTAGTAAAAATTGAATCAACCCACATAATTGCAAATAAAAGTATTGCACTCGCTCCAGTCCATACAAGCATCGCTAATACATTTGTCCATGTCATTGCAAAACCTCCTCTAAATATAAAGTGAAACTTTAATCAGTGGGGAGGTGTTCATTCCCCGCTGATTATTAGTTGAACCAATCGGGCATTTACGGACAGTAGATCTCCCCCCACCTCTCTGCTTTCACAAAAAGTAAAGGTGGGAGTCTTACTGCCCGTTAATGCGGGGTAATAGAAAACCGACATGAATTTATTTAGACATGTCGGTTCATTTGTCTCTATTCTATATTATTTCTCATACTGCTTCATAATACGAGCTAATTCATCGTCAACAGCAGAATTTTTGTTTAAGCTTGCGAATTCATCATCTAATGATTTCTCTTTTTTATACACTTCACCGCTCGCTTCTGCTTCAGCCTCTAATTGAAGAGCTTTCTCTTCCATACGGCTTAAACCAGCTTTTGCTGAGTTTGAATCAAATCCAGACATCGCCTGATTAATATTCTTTTGTGCTTTCGCCGCATTTACACGTGCTACAAGTGTTTCACGTTTATTTTTTAGCTCAGTTAATTGCTTACGCATTTCTTCTAGCTTCAGGCGCAGATTATCAGCAGCAACTTTGTTTTGCTCATAGCTTGCTTTATACTCATTCATCTTTTGCTCTGCATTTTGTTTTTCTTCTAATGCACGACGCGCAAGATCTAAGTTGTTAGCTTGAACAGCCATATGAGCTTGCTCTTCACGTTTTTTCACAAGCGCTTCTTGCTCTTCAAATAAGATTTTGAATTTCTTCTCAAGTGCAATTTGAGCTGCTACACTTTTCTCAGCTTCTTGTACATCCGCTTGCATATCGCGTAAATATTGATCCGTCATCTTAACTGGGTCTTCCGCTTTTTCAATTAATGAATATACATTCGACATTGTTAAATCTCTTAATCGTTTAAATACAGACATCTAAATTCCTCCTATAATATACCTCATATTTCAAATTCACTACTTGGAAAACTGAAAAATCTTCCTTAACAGTAAAGAATATTCATTTTTACAGCCTACGTGTTTATTATAACAAAACTAATATGTCCTTACATGTTATTTCCAAAATACATCCATTATAATATGACATTCCATATAAAACATTGTATTCCTAATATATTCTCATTAATCCTTGTGAGAATTAACTTATTTTTATGCAATTTCACTAAATTACATTATTGTAATGTTACTGTAAGCTAACTCGATAGTTACGTTGCAATATTTCTTATACACTAATACCAGAAGCAACGAACAAGCTTCTCATCATTTCAGAACTAATACAAAAATGTATTAACTATAAAACATATAAAAGGAGAAATTCATCATGAAAAAATTAGTAGGAATCGGATTAGCAGCAGCAATTTCATTCGGAGCATTATCAGGTTGTTCTTTATTAGGAGATAAAGCAAACGGTTTTGTACTGTACGGATCAGAAGAACAAATTCAACAAATTACAGATAAGAACAAAAAAGAAGTGAAAGAAAAAGACTTCTATAAAATGAAAATGACAACATTAGAAGGTAAAAAAGTTCTTGTCATGGATAAGAAAACTGGTGAAGAACTGGTGAAGAAAGAATTACTTAACAAAGTGGATGCAAAAGACGACACGAAACCACTTGATAAATTACCAGCTGTAACAGCAGAGCAAGGTGTATTATTTGCTAAAGAAAAAGTAGAAAATGCTACACTTGATGGAGCAAAATTAAAATATGAAGGCAACACAATTATCGGAAGTGGCCGTGCATATACAGATATGTATGCGATTGTTGATGACGCAACTTACAGCAATGTAAAAGGTGAAGAAAAATCTGTAGGTGTATTAAAATTTGATAAGGATCCAAGTAAAGAATTCCCTGGCTACAACGGCGTAGAAGCTTCTCAACTTGTAAAAATTAAAAAGTAAAATGAAGTGCACCCCAATTGTTAGACACATAATTAACAATTGGAGGTGCATTTTTTATGGCTAAATTTTCTTCAAAAGATAAAATACAAGCAATAAAACGATATCTAGAAGGTACTGAAGTTGGTTTTTTACTTACTAATTATATGACTGTCGTTGACATTGATCCGCTGAATAAATCTATAATTTGTACGGATGCATTTTATAATAATGTGACTTTGAAGTTTATTGATATTATTGATGCAAAATAAAAAAATGCTCACAATCGTGGCTCTAATTGTTACTTTACATACACATAAGCTTTATTTACAATTAAGCAGATTTTATTTCATCTCAATATTATTATACTAATCTAAAGTTTCCGTATTTACATTTTTTCTTTTTATCTCATAATTTTAATTTGGGAAAGGGAGGAAAGAAATGGTTCAAATCAAAGTAACACCTGAAATGCTAGAAGAAGTTGCTAATCGTGCAAATAATACCAGAATCGCATTAGAATCTATACATAATAATCTATGTAATGAAATAGATCATTTATGTTTTCAATGGATTGGTGCCTCTAACCAACAGTTCATTCAAATGTTCAATGATGCAAGACCAAAAGCTTTTACATCTATCAATTCGATTATAAAAGTGGAAGAGGATTTGAAACGAATTGCCGAAAAATTCCGTACCGCAGATGCTTCATATGATGGAAATCTTGAAGAAGGAGCAATGTGTGGTAAGTTAAATAGTGAGAAAAATGATGGATCTTTACGTGACAAGGTTTGGCATGGTCTCAAGGAAACTTATGAGGATCTTAGTAAAGTAAAAAATTCCGATGAGTCTTTATATGATAAATTTAAACATGGTATCGATGCAGCGTATAAAGATGTGAATAAAATAAAAGACACTATAGATGATGAAATCGCATCTGCTTTTGAAAAATCTGGATTAGGTGTCCCCTATCACTTAAAAAAGGGAATGAGCAACGCTATAGGTGATGAATTGTTAGGACTTGCAGATGCAGTTATCCATCCAATTGACACATTTAATAACACGATTGAAGCCGTTTCTCACCCAGTCGAGACGTTCAATACGATAAAACAAACAATTTCTGATTCTTGGAATCGTGATGTTACCAATGGTGACTTGTATAGTGGTGCAGAATGGTATGGAAGCGTGGCTGGTCATACTATATTGGCTGTTGGACAACTATTCGTAGGAACAAAAGGTGTGGATAAAATTGCAATGTTGAACCCTGGCACAAAATTATCTGAGATTTCACGAACTGCTAATCAAAGCTTGCAAGACGCTGCATCCTTATTCAATCGTAATCGCAATGAGTTTGCTTTAGCTGGTGGAAATAATGTACGCTCTGTATTCGATACACATGATTTTAGAGCAGCTGAGGAAAAGCTATCGACCCATCAGTTTGCTAGGGGTGAAGGAGCTTCCAGTGGGAACACGCCATATAAATTTGACTCATCACTTATGGAGCATGTTTTTCATGGTGAAGTAAGACAAAAATGGTGGGGATTAAAAGCTGTTGGTTATCATCACGAGAATATGATGGGGGGAGAGATACTTCGCGTTACTAGACCACCAAATCCTGCAGGAGTATATGTTGCAGAGGTAAAGGTTGATGGTATTGTAAAACAAGCTAAATCTTCATTTTTCCCTAAGGATTGGAATAGAGTCCAGGTAGTTGATTCTATTAAAGAAGCATATACCAATCGTGTTCAAATCGCTCCAAATAAATACGTAGGGCAAACTTCTTCTGGATTTAAGGTTGAGATGATTATTGAAAATGGAGAAATTACCACTGCTTATCCAAAATATACGAGAAGATAGTGAGGTTGTATTAATGAATTATTCACATGAATTTTGGCGTGACCCATTTGGTGGACTAAGAATTCGTTTACCAAAAGAAATTGCTATTGTATCTGACTTTATAGAAAACCTAGATGAAGATGAAGCGGATGAATATATAGAAGTTTTAGACTATGTCGTAGAGGGAAAGTACCCTAGTTATGAACTAGAATACAATGCTGCTGCTGTATTTATTGAACCTAAATATACAAGCGCGATTAATTATTACATTAGCCCACCAAATAATCAATGTAAATTAGAAACTTCAGAATTTAGGAGATTACTTTTACTTTGGAGAAATAAAGTGATGACAGAAGGAAGAGATATTGAAGTAGATTAAAAAGACTGTCTGTAATGAAGTGCACCCCAATTGTTAGACACATAATTAACAATTGGAGGTGCATTTTTTATGGCTAAATTTTCTTCAAAAGATAAAATACAAGCAATAAAACGATATTTATATTCATTACTACAATCACAAAAGAGTTAAAACAAAACTAAAAGGATTGTCCCCTGTGCAATACAGAGTTCAATCCTTAGTAGCTGCTTAATATATTTGTCTAACTTTTTGGGTTCAATTCAAATTCACAAAGCTTTTTTCTATTTATGAGCAATTTGCTCCATATCCGGACTACAAGTTTGAGACTGACATGACTTATTTAAAGAACATGCTGCGCATTTTCCCTTTTTACTTCTCTTTACAAAATTAACTAACGTGTATGCTGCATAACCAAAAATGATAGCTCCAATTATAATATTGACCATCACTCTAATACATCTCCTTCTAGAATCCGAGTAAGGATCCAACTTGGTATATAATGAACGTTAATACATAAGCAACAACGAGTGGATACACGACTGAGAAAATCGTCCACTTCGCTGATCCTGTTTCACGTTTAATAACAGCTACTGTCGCTAAACACGGAACATATAATAAAATAAAGAACATAAATGCATATGCTGATAACGCAGTATAATGTGCTCCCATAACATTTCCTAACACATCTTCTTTCACCGCATAAATAATTGCCATTGTAGAAACGACAACTTCTTTCGCTAAAAATCCTGTTAAAAGGGATGCCGCAGCTTGCCACGTTCCAAAACCAAGCGGTGCAAATAGTGGTGCGATAAATCCACCAATCATTGCTAAGAAACTGTCTCCCATATCAACACCAAATCCTGATGGCCCTGCATAATTTAATAGCCAAATGACAACAGAACCACCGAAGATAAATGTACCTGCTTTACGAACAAATCCTTTCCCTTTCTCCCACGTACTTAGCCATAACGTTTTCGCTTGCGGCACGCGGTAAGGCGGTAGTTCAATAACGAAAATAGATTTTTCCGCTTTTAAAATGGTAAGAGACATAATCTTTGTAACTAATAACGCAAGGACAATCCCTGCAACATATAGGGAGAACACAACAGTTGCCTGACTATGAGGGAAGAATACTCCCGCAAATAACGCATATACAGGTAAACGTGCCGAACAAGACATAAATGGTGTTACAAGAACTGTAAGTAAACGTTCTTTTTCTTGTTCAATCGTTCTCGCTGCCATAATACCTGGAACATTACATCCAAAACCGATAATCATCGGAATGAACGCTTTTCCGTTTAAACCGAAGAACTCCATAATTCTATCCATAACAACTGCAATTCGCGCCATATATCCTGAGTCTTCTAATAATGAAATGAAAAAGAATAGTGCAAAGATTTGTGGAACGAATACTAATACAGCACCAACACCAGCAATAATACCTTCTGTAACGAGTGCTTGAATAAAATCAGAAGCCCCAACACTTGTAAGCCCAGCTGTCACCCAATCCGTAAGCTGTCCAGCAAAAAACTCATCTAACATATCCGATAAAGGTGTTCCAATCCACGTAAACGTAACCTGAAAAATAAAAAACATAACTGCTAAAAAGATTGGAAGTCCTAAAATTTTATGTGTAATTAATCTATCAATTTTTTCTGAAAAAGGAATTTTCCCTTCTTTCTCATGCTTCATAACATTTGTTTTTAACTTTTCAATATACGCTTCACGAGTTTTGTAAATGTGCTCTTCCAACGTACAATCAAGTTTTCCTTCTAAGCGAGATCGAATGGCTATGAGTTCCTTATAAATTGGTAATGCTTTCATTTCTTTTTCTACTACTTCGTTATTACTTAAAAATTGAAGAGCTAACCATCTCGGATGCTCATAATTCGCTTTCTCTAAAAGAGCAATTACTTCTCCAATTCCTTCATCCATTTGTACACCATATGAAATAAGGAATGGCTTTTTCTCGTTTTTGTCATTTTCTTTAAGAGTCGCAAGTAATTCTTCACAGCCTTTTCCACTTCTTGCAACGACAGGAACGACTGTTACACCTAATAGTTCTGATAATCGTTTTACATCAATGACAATTCCTCTTTGCTTCGCCACATCAATCATATTTAAACCAATTGAGACCGGCTTACCAAATTCAAGTAATTGCAACGTTAAATGCATATTTCGTTCGAACTGCGAAGAATCCACAATATTTAACATATGCTGAAATTCTTCTGTTAATAGAAAGTTTGTTACAACACCTTCATCACGTGAAACTGGATTTAAATCATAGACGCCTGGTAAATCAATTAATGTTCCTTGCTTATCTTTTAATTTACCAACCTTCTTTTCTACTGTTACACCGCTCCAGTTTCCTACGTATTCATAAGAACCAGTAAGCGCATTAAATAATGATGTTTTCCCTGTATTCGGATTCCCTAGCAAAGCTACCTTATTCACGCTAATTCCACCTTTATCATTTTCGCGTCACAATGACGAATACTAATTAACTGTCCACGACACTCCAATGTACAAGGACCTTTGAACATCGCTTTCTGCTTCATACGAAGTTCGCTTCCTTCAGAAAGACCAAAAGCAGCCAGTCTTCTCTTTAATAATTGATCTAACGACTGAACGCTTTTTACTAACACTTTCTCACCAATTTTAATATCTACTAAGCTCATAACCTTCCCCCTCAGAAGAGAATGATAATTATTTTCAAAAAAAATTATACCACACTCAATTTCTCTTGTACTATACCCTTTTGCTTCATATTTATTAACATTTCGCTACAATTCTATTTCAATTATTGTCATACTGTATTCGTTTGCCATTCTCATCCATTTCGCTTACAATAAACAATAGCAAATAAAGAATCTCGTTATCACAGGGGGAGCCATGCCGCTGAGAGGGAACACTTCGTTCCGACCCTTCGAACCTGTTAGTTAATGCTAACGCAGGGATTGTGCAAACGTCCGAAATACATACCTCATTTTTATTTACGTATTTCGTATCCTCCTATGATATCTATTCTTTTTTGTACAACTTGGATTTAGGGGGAGACAACATGCGTAACACCAATTTACAAGCGATGATCGAATCTGCTATTCTTGCAGCCTTCGCCCTGATCATCGACATTTTACCATTATCAATTAAACTTCCAACAGGCGGTTCCATTTCATTTGCTATGATTCCTATTTTTATTATTGCATACCGCTGGGGCTTTAAATCAGCTTTCTTAGGTGGTTTAGTTTGGGGACTATTACAAATTGTCGTGGGAGATGCTTACATTTTAACACCTATTCAAGCATTCATTGAGTACTTCATTGCCTTTGCTTTTATCGGATTTGCTGGCTTATTCTATCGTCCAATTCAAAAAGCACTTTTAACGTCTAATGAAAATAACTTAGAACAATCAAGTCTAGGTAGCCGTAAAGACAAACCTTCATCAAAACAAAACGAAGGAAAGAAAGTTCTTGGTTATATTATCCTTGCTACATTTATCGGTAGCTTTGCTCGCTATTTCTGCCACTTTATTGCTGGTATTATTTTCTGGGGACAATATGCACCGAAAGGTCAATCAGCTGTGCTATATTCATTAATCGTAAACGGTAGTACAATGATTGGTTCCTATATTCTATGTACCGTTTTACTTATATTTTTATTCCTTACTTCACCACGCTTATTCAAGAGCATCAATGCTTATCAAATAAATGCAAACAAAAAGGGCGCTTAATAAGCGCTCTTTTTTCATATCGTAATATCAATTAAAAATACAATAAATGCGCAAAGAAAAATAAATACTACCATACCTAGTAAATTGCTATTCACGGCTAATCTACTCCTTACATAACCTCATTTTCTAACCAGATTATATCGCTTAAAAATAAAGATTAGGTAAAGATAATATGAAAATAAATTAAAAAAGCGTAGCATGCATCATCTACGCTTTTTTCAATAAGTAGAAATAAAATAATACACCATCTTCTGTATTCTTCACTCCATATTCAGCATCATGTAGTTCTAAAATATTCTTTGAAATGGCAAGCCCAAGACCTGTTCCACCTTGCGAACGCTGACGAGCTGCATCCACGCGATAAAAACGATCCCAAATTTTATCTAATTGCTCTTCTTCAATGTGAGTACCTTTATTTTCAATACACACTTTTATACGATCCTTCTCATCTATTGTAGAAATAATAATATCTTCTTTATTTGGTGTATAACGTATGGCATTCGTAATAAAGTTCACGATGACTTGTTCAATCCGGCCTTGATTTGCGACTACTTCAAATGGACCTATATTTTTATGAACACGAAGTTCTTTTTTCTCTATTTCTACAGAAAGGTGTTCACATATATCTTCCATTACTGTATCAATATAAAATGGATCCTTTTTCATTTTATATGTACCTGACTCAAACTTAGCTAACTCAAGCATATCCAAAATTAACGTATCCATTTTATCTACTTCTCGTTCCATTGCTTGAAAATAATACTCTTTTTTATGCTCAGCTACTCCATCTTTTAAAATAGAAATACAGCTTTTCATAATACTGAGCGGTGTTTTTAGTTCATGCGAAACACCAGAAATGAATTCTTTCCGCGTCTTTTCTAATTTTCTTTCCTTTTCAATATCTTGTTCTAGCTGTCCAATATGGGAATGGAGTTTATTGGATAATACATTAATATTTTTCGATAAATCACCAATTTCATCTTTTGAAGTAATCGGTATTTGTTCTGTGAAATCTAAATGCGCTATTTTCTTTGTCGTATCATTTATTTTTAATAACGGCTTTGCAATTTGTTTTGAATAATAGAACGAAGCTAAAAAAATAAGAACGACTACAAATGCAATGATATAGATGTAATAATCTTGCACCATTTGTACAGCTTCATCTACGGGCTGTAAAGAAGCCATCGCATAAATATATGTTACTGATCCGTCTTTTTCCTTTATTGGTTTCATTAATAATTTATATTTTATATCATTCTTTTCATAGTCCATTGTCTTTGTTGAATACTCTATTTGATTACTCTCTTTTAGTAACACATCCGTTTGAAATTCTTTTATACTATCCAAAAATAAAGTGTTTTTATAAATTGAATTTACGGGGCCTTTTACATCTGGAAACTGTACTTTCGTAACACGCCCTCCTATGTAAACATTTGATTCTTGAGCAGCTTGCTCCTGAACAGCTGGTTTCTTTTCCTTAACAAGTTGTTCCTCAGCTGCTCTCTTTTTCTCCTGAAATGCTTTTTCTAACGGTTTATTAGATCCACTTAAATTCTGCTTAGATAAAGAAAAAGAGAATGGAATAAAACTATCTTCTTTTCTCACTCCAGAAAAATAAATTTCTTGCCCTAAAAACTGCTCTGATAATTTATTATCAATTTCCTCTATATTGACGAGATTACCTAAGGGAATTTTAAATATTTGTTGTCCAAAGCTCTTTTGTTGCCTACGATCTATCATTACTTCAAAATAAAAATCATCTGCATGTTTTAAATTCCCGTTCTTATCTAATGTCGTAATCCACGTATTATTTTCTCTTAAAAAGTCTTGCTCTAGTTTTTGAATTTCTTCTGCATTTCCTGCATAATTTAAATAATTCTTCTCAAAGGAATTTAAATTCACTTTAATATCTTCCACTTTTCGATTCGCATAATATTGTTTAAAAAATATCGTTTGTCCAATAAATATCGTCGCTAAAATCAACATGCATAATGCCGTTGTAAGAGTAAATAATTTTAGTACAATTCCTTTCCTCATACATTGCCCTCAAATTTATAACCTGTTCGTACTACAGTTGTAATATACTTTGCTTTCTCTCCTAATTTATTTCTTAAATTACGAATATGACTATTCACCGTTCGATCATCACCAGCAAATTCATATCCCCAAATTCTTGAAATGAGTTGCTCTCGCGTTAAAACGATTCCTTGATTTTTCATGAAATACGCTAATATTTCAAATTCTGTATGCGTTAAATTAATATCGGTTCTATCTACCGTAACAGTGCGAGACGGAAAATGAACGTGAATGCCGTGGATTGATAATGTATCATCTTCATTCTCTAAAAGTTGCTTTGTCACTTTTCTGCTTTCTAACAACCTTTTCGCTCTTGCTAATAAAATTGGCGGACTATACGGCTTCGTCACATAATCATCTGCCCCAAGTTCAAAACCAAGTAACGTATCGTCTTCATCTACGCGCGCCGTTAGCATAATAATAGGCACCTCGGATGTCTTTCGAATTCTTCGGCAAACCGACCACCCATCAAGTTCTGGCAACATAATATCTAAAATAACTAAATCCATCTCTTCTTCTTCAAATACAACTAAGGCCTCTTTCCCGTCCCTCGCTTCAAACACTACATATTGCTCACTTAAAAAATAATCTTTTAATATTTCACGTAATATATCTTCATCTTCAACAATTAAAATGTTTTTTGACATAACTTATATATCCCCCTCTCGCTTTCAGAAACTATAATTTCACTTTGAATAACTGCCAATTAACTTCGCCTCGATAATATATCTATCTGGTGCATTCCCTATATAATCAAATGGGTAACAAGTTGTCAGTGTTAATATCGGTTCTTCTTTTTTTATAATAACAGTACGATCATCCGCATGAGTAATCCATGTCTTTTGAATTTCATATGTGTACGTTTTATTATCATACTCTAAAACAAGGGTATCCTTTTCTTTCAACTCTCCTAAATCTGTAAATACAGTATCTCGATGTCCACTCAGTACAGTATGTCCCCCTCCAGATGGAGTTGTCGTTACATCACTAACGAACATACCCACTCCTTTTTTCAAAGTCGTATCATCCGCTCCCCAATATATAGAAAACTTCTTCTTTATTTTTGGTATGTTTAACATCGCTACCTTTTCTCCTTCTTTATGTTCTGTTTGAGAAGAAGGCACTTGAGAAGTTACAGGTGTTTCACGAGAAAGTTGAGTATATTGTATATTTTTAAGGCTCTTTATTTCTTCTGCCGTTAATTGCCCGGCAGAGCTTTTTCCTTTATACCATTCCATAGCATAATAGGATCCCATGAATAGTCCTATAGCCATCAATATGATACCGATATAATTGAGTAACTTCATGTTTCATCCCTCCATGCCAAAAATGGTAGGAATAACCTACCATTTTTAATATATGAAATTATCTCATTCTTTATAGGACAATATTTTAATTACGCCTTAACTTTATTGCGGCGATTCAAACCAAATAATGTACCGATTGCTACAAGACATGCACTTAGGCCCATCATTGCTACATTATTTGATGCTGTATTTGGTAATTTTTCACCTTGTACAACTGGCTTTGCTACTTCTTTTTTAGCTGCTTCTTTTTTGGCCATATCGTTTTTTAACTGTTCTTGTGCTATTCTCTTTTTCTCTTCTTCACTTTTTTTCTCAGCTTTTATTGCTTCCTCTTTTTTAGCCATATCACTTTTTTCTTGTACTTGCGCCGCTTGCTTTTTCTCTGCATCACTCTTTTGCTGTATCTTAATCGCCTCTTCTTTTTTAGCCTTATCTTGTTGTACTTGCGCTGCATCTTCCTTTGTTACTGTTCCAGTATCGGCACTTGCTACTGAAGAATATCCTACTGCTAAAAGTGCCATTGCACAGATTGGTAATAGTTTCTTTTTCATTTTCATTCTCTCCTTATATTTTATTCTCATCAACTCGCATCGGATGTATTACTAGAATAAGCAAGAGATATAAATATAAGATGCAGATGAAATATATTTCATTTAAAGATTTCATTGTAGAAAAAGAAAAAAACATCGCAATATGTACGATGTTTTTTCGGGTGTGTGTCTCAATTATTTACATGTTACTTTCGCGTGATTTAGAAGTAGAACGGGCCGGAGCGATAACTAATTGTCTCGGCTCAGTTTTCTTTAAGTGATTTTTGACGTTACACTTACGACGTTGAACACCCCACGCTTTAATAGGATTTGTCAAAATAATCTTTTGCTCTTCGTTAGGGGCCTCTTCTTCAAATCTACAACTTTCGCTCCATTTATTCCATTTCATTGTAAATTTAGAAGAAGAATGATCGTCTTCTCGATCAAACAAGTGCAAAAAATCAATTTCGCCAGCTAGCATTACGGTGTTGCTAGTTGCTAAAAAAGAAAAGGTCGTCCAACGTTTCTCCATGCCCTCCTACTCCTTTTTCACATATAGAGTACCTAAAACTTAATTTACCTAAAATATGCTTGCCTTTTACCTTACACCCATAGTTTATCCAAAACACTACTATGCAACTATCGATTTGTCTTACAACTACCTTACATTTTTGTAAGAAACAAAAAAACCTTCACTATGCCTATGTGAAGGTCTCTTATTTCTTATCTATATGATCTTTCATATCATCAAGTCCAGCTTCTTGTAGCTGCGACATCATACCATGAGAAATTGCACCTAATACTAAAGTCATTCCAATTAGTGAAATCCGAATCGCTGGTACATCAATTATATAAGCCAACAGGCCAAGAACAATTGTTAATAGCAATGCTTTTATAAATGTTGCACTTGTATACTCTTTCTTTTTCATCATAATCACCCTTCATGGAAGCGTTTTCTTAATATAATCAGTATATCATATCATCTGACTATTTTGTGGGTATTTTTGTAAAAAACTTATATCTTCTTTGACTTTTTCCTTTCTATCCTTTACAGTCGAAATGTTCGCAAGTTTTACACTGTAGGAGGACTCCAATGAATATTGAAATAAAAGACACTTTAATTTCTGAAAAACAATTACAAGAAAAAGTAAAAGAACTAGCACTTCAAATCGAACGTGATTTTGAGGGAGAAGAAATCGTAGTAATCGCTGTATTAAAAGGATCTTTCGTATTCGCTGCTGATTTAATTCGTCACATTAAAAACGATGTAACAATCGACTTTATTTCTGCATCTAGCTACGGAAATCAAACAGAAACAACTGGAAAAGTAAAACTATTAAAAGATATCGATGTAAACATTACTGGCAAAAACGTAATTGTCGTAGAAGACATTATCGATTCTGGTTTAACACTTCACTTCTTAAAAGATCACTTCTTTATGCATAAACCAAAAGCGTTAAAATTCTGTACGCTACTTGATAAACCTGAGCGTCGTAAAGTGGACTTAAAAGCTGAATATGTTGGCTTCCAAATTCCAGACGAATTTATCGTTGGCTACGGTATCGACTGTGCAGAAAAATATCGTAACTTACCATTTATCGCTTCAGTTGTAACGGAATAATATAATAAAATAAACTTTCATCAATTACTGGTGGAAGTTTATTTTCTATCACAATTCGTAAAAGATAAAGGGAGAGAAAAAAATGACAAAGACAAAATTTGAAAAAGTACTCCTCATCGTAAATCCAAAAGCTGGACAAGGCGACTTACATACAAATTTAACGAAAATCGTACCACCTCTTGCCGCAGCTTTTCCTGACTTACATATCCTTCATACGAAAAAGCAAGGTGATGCAACAAAATATTGCCAAGAGTTTGCTAGTAAAGTAGATTTAATTATCGTCTTTGGTGGTGACGGCACTGTATTTGAATGCACAAATGGCTTAGCACCTCTTGAAACTAGACCTACACTTGCAATCATTCCAGGCGGAACTTGCAATGACTTCTCTCGCACACTCGGCGTTCCGCAAAACATTGCAGAAGCAGCAAAGCTAATCACACAGGAACACGTAAAACCAGTTGACGTTGCAAAAGCAAACGGACAACACTTCTTAAACTTCTGGGGCATTGGACTCGTATCTGAAGTATCAAACAATATTGATGCAGAAGAGAAAGCAAAGCTTGGTAAAATTGGTTATTACTTAAGCACCATTCGAACTGTCAAAAATGCTGAAACATTCCCAGTAAAAATTACGTACGACGGACAAGTATATGAAGACGAAGCTGTCCTTGTTATGGTTGGAAACGGTGAATATCTTGGCGGCATCCCGTCCTTTATTCCGAACGTAAAATGTGACGACGGAACACTTGATATTTTCGTAGTCAAATCAACAGGTATTCAAGCATTTAAAGATTACATCGGAAAGAAACTATTTGAAGACTCAAACGAAAATGACATCTTCCACGTAAAAGCGAAATCCATTCATATTGAAACAGAAGAAGAAAAAGAAGTAGATACAGATGGAGAAAGTTCGCTTCATACACCTTGTCACATTGAATTATTACCAGGACACTTTACGATGATTTATAATCCTGCGGTTGTGTAATACTAAAAGACGAGCTAAAGTTTTAACATTTTAGCTCGTCTTTTTTATTAGAAGGATATTTTAATCTACGCTTTCATTTTTAATATGAGTTTTCATAATCAAACTCCACCCAATTTTTCCAATGCGTATTACAATCCTTATTCACGATAACACTTGGATCTTTCTTCTCTATTGCAGCGGCTACTGATTGGAAGAATTCATTTTCACTTACTTTTTCGTCTTCAACATGTTTCCATTCTTCCGTTTCATACGCTACTTCCCAGTCGCCTTCTAAACCGAACTCTTCTAAAATTTCTTCTTTATCCCACCACAATAATTTTTTAGCTTCCTCATTAGTAGCAAGCATACGCATGAAGTATGTTGGATAATGCTCTGTCGTTTGTACTTCTATTCCATTATTTATATAATCCTCTTCTGTAAATTCATATTCAAAATGATGTTCGCGAATTTTTAAACTGCCGTTATAAATATCCGGTATAAAATTACCTTCATCATCAAATAATTCATAATCTCCATCATTTAATTGCAAAATTCCATCATCACCAATTGAATAGTTTATTCTATCTCCATATACTTGAATATCATTACATACACCTAATGAACCTACACCGACAACCTGAAATACCATTAACCAATCTTTATTATCTTTAAAGAAAAGAGAGAATTTCACTTGTGAAATATCCATATATTCATTATCAAAGGCAGGAAATTCATAGTTACTTTGCTTTTTATCTAATAGTTTTAAAATATCCTTTTGCATATGTATCATCTTCACCTCGATATAAACTTTTCAATTTTACTAGAGTATAACATAGCTATACTTACCTCTGATTTTATAATAATCCTACTCAAAAATAGCAGAAGGGTCTATTTGCATCCTCTAGTTATTTTTAGATAAAATGAAGGAAAGAAGCACCTTCATATAAGGGAGAGGACAACCTTTGTTCAACCAACAATTAGTGAATTTACGCATTGATTTTGCATTTAAACAATTGTTTGGTACGAATGGTAGTGAAGATATTCTCATTGCCTTTTTAAACGCGATGTTACAAGAGTCTTTAGAGTCACCTATTGCTTCTCTACAATTAGAAGATCCACATTTACACCGAGAACACGCAAATGATAAATTATCAATTCTAGACATTTCAGCAACATTAGACACAGGGACAAAAGTAAATGTAGAAATACAGCTTAATAATAATCACGATATGATGAAACGCAGTTTATATTATTGGGGAAAATTATACACATCTCAGTTACAAAAAGGTATGCCCTACAGTGCACTTCGTAAAACCATCACCATAAACTTATTAAACTTCATAATGTTTTTAGATCACAAAGAATTTCATACAACGGGCACATTATGGAATACAGAACAACAGGAACTCTTGAGTGATGACATAGAGATTCACATTGTAGAAATTCAAAAGTTAACAGAACAATGGCATGAAGAAAAAGTAAATCCGTGGAAAGATCCATTTGTTCGTTGGCTTTTATTGCTTTCAGCAAATGAGGATGAGCACTTAACTAAACTATTGGAGGATATTGCGATGAACCAAGATCCTATTTTACAAAAAGCGATAAATAAATGGGAACGTATGAGTCAAGATTCATCTTTCCGACAAGCCTATGACGCAAGAGAGAAAGTTTTAATGGATGAAGCAGCAAAATTTGCCCATGCTGAGACAGAAGGAATAAAAAGAGGAATGGAACGAGGAATGGAACAAGGAATGGAACAAGGAATGAAAAAAGGACTTGAACAAGGTATTGAACAAGGTATTGAACAAGGTATTGAACAAGGGCGAAAAGAAGGAGTTCAACAGGGAAAAATTCAAATGATTAAAAGTATGTATGCCCTTGGTATACCACTTGAAACGATTGCTAAGGCAAGTAAATTAAGTGTACATGATGTTGAACGAATTTTAGAAAATAAATAATGATAAAAAGGCGAAAGAGAACATAATTTTCACTATGTTCTCTTTAAGCAACAGAATTCAATTCAGTATAGATACATTTTCTTAATAAATAGTGCTAGGGTTTCTTAATGTTTTCTTAAAAAGAAGTTCAATAATCATAAAAAAAGCCTGCAGTTGTTCCACTGCAGGCTTTCAAATATTTAATAAATTGATGAAGCTAAGTTCATTGTTGCCTTTTTAACTTCTTTAAAAGATTAAATTACATCTCGAACAAAAAGGTGCAGAATTTCCTTTTCTAATTTTCGTATCACATTTTGGACAATATACGTATCGTTCTTCTATCTTTTGTCGTTCTATCATATGTAAAGATACTACCCTCATACTGCACATAATCCCAATTAATATAAGACTAACAACGAGTAGCATACCTCTCACTCCTCCCCTCTAAATTTTACCATAAAATAATAAACCCGATTCTCTCATCAAGAATCGGGTTTATATTTACAATCCTAACTTTGCCTTTGCACCATCAGGAAGTTTATCTATCTTTACTTGCACTTTGTCATGTAAAACCTTTCCTCTTGTAAGCACGTGCCAATACGAACCTTTTTGTAATTCACCTACTCCATCAATCGTTACTTCTTTTTCCTTCCCATCCATATCGTAAGCTTTCACCGTATACTCACGGCCTTTATTTCCGCCTAATTCTTTTCCATCATTATCAATAATTGCGTAATGATTCTCTATATCAAGAAATGGGTTCATCCGATCTAATAGCTTACTCCCACTTAATAAATATGCCGCTCCTGCGACGATAACAAGTAATGATCCAAAAATAAATCTTTTCATCTATATTCCGCCTTTCATTATGTTTTCTTGAGAACATTTCTAAGTATAGAGCGCATTTCTTAATAAAAACTCGTACGGTTTCTTAACTTTTTCTTAATGTAGAGGAAACGTGGCACCACATCTAGGTACATGAAATTATATCGACAATTTTTTCAATATATCGACTTACCAACAAAAACTGACAGTAGAACCGCACAACAAAAGAGGCTGTTCCAAAATGTATTTTGGAACAGCCTCCTCTACTTACTAACTACCGCACTTCTTTTTACATAAAACAAACTGCCAATTAAAACGACAGTTACGCCAAAATACACACCATACTCTATCGCAACTGCTACAATACTTTCAATATGTTGCCCAAATAAAGAACCGAGCACAAAGTAAACGAGTGTCCAAACAAACCCTGTCGTATAGGAATACAAAGCATACGCCTTAAATGACATGTTATTCATTCCAACTACATACGGTACAATATGTCTTACAACTGGTATGAAGTAACTTGTAACTAACGCATAATGACCATATTTCTCTACCATTTGTTGAGATTTCAAAAGATATTTCGCCTTTTTCTTTTTCATTAGCTTATGAAGTACTTTTGCACCAAATATTTTTCCTAATATATAACCCAAAGATAGCCCTGATACAACGCCTAAATACGTTAATAAAAATGCAGGAATGACACTTAATATTCCTAGTGACGATACAAATCCACCACTCATTACAATCATTTCATCTGGAATTGGCATACCGATAATACCTAACCATAAACAGAAAAATAATGCCCAATAACCGTATTGTTCAATATAAGATAATAATTCATGTAATTCCATTATGCATATGCTCTCCTTAGCTCTTTTTTACAGCTAAAGATGTAAGCTGGCGGGAAATTGAGCCACACTTTTTCTAGTGTAATTTTAGGAAAGAAGTGCTGGATAAATCCTTTTTTCACAAGTGAATATTGAAATGTAATAAATTCCCCATTCTCATGTATCGCTTCCATTACATTGTTTAAAATGCGTTTTGAAACTTCTTCTGGCAAAGAAGTGAAAGGCAATCCCGATAAGACGTAATCAACGCATTCTATATGGAACTCTTCCATATACTTCTTTATATTTTCAGCTGAACCGTGTACAACAATGACGTTCTGCTCATCTTTAAACTTTCTCTTTAACTCTTTGCAAAACACTTCATTAATTTCAATAAGAAGAAATATTGTGTCCTGCTTCTTTCTCTTCATAATCTCTTTCGTAAAAACCCCTGTACCAGGCCCTAACTCTACGATGCACTTCGCCTTATTAAAATCAATTACATCTACCATTTTCTTTGCTAATATTTTTGAACTTGGCGCAATTGCACCAGTATGTTTCGGATGTTTAATAAATTCGTGTAAGAATGTTATGAGTTGCATATAAACCTCTCCTCATTCGTTCGATAGTTTTTAACTTGTTTTTAAGTATAACTATCGTTTCTTAACAAAAATTGAGGAGATTTCTTAAGATTTTATGAAGAATAAAAAAACAGCTATCGCCTATAGCGATAGCTGCCCCTTTATTACTTCGCACTCACAATCTTATAATAAGAACGAACCGTTAAGAAGTAATATCCAATATAAATCGCGCCGTATACTCCGATACTAATTAGAAGCGGAATCATAATTTCAAATGGTAATATATTTGATAAACCTTTTAGTGCAAATAAGCTGTGTAAAATACCGATTACTAACGGAATCGCAAAGATAAAGCTTACTTGTTTTGCGATAGCTTTCTTCATTTCTTGCTTCGTTACCCCAACTTTATGAAGGACAATGTAACGATCACGGTCAGCGCTTGCTTCTGTTAATTGTTTAAAGTAAATGATTGAGCCTGTCGCTAATAGGAAGACTAATCCTAAGAATAACCCAATAAACATCATTAAGCCTGTCGTTTCAAGCCCCATTTGGAATCCTGTATAGAAATCGTTAAATGGTTTTAAAACTTCTGATTCAGCAGCTGGCATAATGCTTGCTAATTTTGTTGTTAGCTCTTTACTATTTCGCTCACCTTTTACATCAATATTTTTTACAGTGCGCGTTTCGTTTACTTGTTTCACTTGCTCATATGTTTTATCAGGAACGATTACAAATAATTCATTTAAATTTGTAAGGCTTCTATTATTCACACCTTTAATTTTTAATTCTTTTGCCTCATTTCCAACAGGGATTACAGCTGTATTTCCTGTATAAAGAGGACCAAAATCCAGTTTCTCAATATATAAGCTATCATATACGAAAGCTTCATTCGCACTTAAATTTACAGGTTCTACATCTAAATGTTTCACCTGTTTATTAAAGCTTGATTGAGAAATAAGCTGGTACTGATTCGTAACATTATAGTGTGTGTTCAGAACTTGATCAGCTCTTTCACCTTTAAATGTTCCTTTCACAGGAATCATTTCAACTTCTGATTCATATGTGACTGGATGATTATTCTTCTCTCCAGCAAGTATTTCATTTACTTTTTTATCTAATGCTGCATCTTTTTTCTCATAGGAATAACTATACGGTGCAGCAACTTTTGATTGCGTAAATGTGTTGTAATACATCGTAACTGACGTACCAACCGCTGTTAATGTAACTGCACTTAAAATAGCGATTGTCGCCAGTGATTTCGCATTTCCTTTAATACGATATAGTAACTGCGATGTCGTTACCATATTCATACCATTATAAAATGCTGACTTATTATTTCTTGCACGTTTCAATACAAATACTGTGAAGAACATGAACAGTAAATAAGTCCCTGCTACTGTCGCTAATAAAATGTATAATGCAACGACCATAAAGTCTGCATACATAACTGCTTTCATGTACATTAGCGCTAAAAAATAACCTGAACCGATTAAGAAAACTGAAATGAATGCCATAATGACAGATCCTTTTGGCATTGTTTCTCCTTCACGTTCTGCACGGAAAAGTTCAATTAACTTAAAGCGATAAATTAAACGATATCCTTGAAGTGATGTATATAAAATAATCACAAAGAAAATAAGTGCTGTATCAATAATGGCAGCTATCGGTACTTCAAAATGAACATTTAAATTTAATCCCATCATATTTACTAATAACTCAAGGAATAATTTTGAAAGGACACTACCAATCGCAATCCCGATTACTAATGACATTAATCCCATTAACATATTTTCATAAAAGAGCATTTTACCAATTTGTCTTTTACGAATACCTAATAAGGAATAGAGTCCAACTTCTTTTTTACGTTTTCTTGTAAAGAAACCGTTCGAATATATAATAAACACCGCTACGAAAATAATAAGCATCACACTGGAAACTTGGAATGCCCCGCTAATTTTTTTAGAAGCTTCCGCTGCTTTTTCCATTTGTGAATTATATTGCAGTGCTTTAAATGTAAAGTAAATAACGATACTAAAAATCATAGATGCAAAATATACAAAGTAGTCTTTAAAGTTCCGCTGTATGTTGCGGAGGGCAATGCTAGATAAGGTCATCAGCCATACCTCCGGAAATAGAAGACATTACATCAACGACTTGTTGGAAGAACTGTTTACGCGTTAACTCGCCGCGGTGCAATTCTTTATATAACTCACCATCTTTAATGAAAATAACTCGTTTACAATAACTTGCCGCAAATGCATCGTGCGTTACCATTAAAATTGTAGAGTTATCATACTCATTTAACGACTTCATACTTTCAAGTAAATCTGTTGCTGATTTCGAATCAAGCGCTCCGGTTGGCTCGTCCCCGAAAATCATACTTGGGTTTGTAACGATTGCACGTGATGCCGCACAGCGCTGCTTCTGTCCGCCTGATACTTGATATGGGAACTGACTTAAAATATGATCAATACCGAATTTCTTTGAAATTTCAAGAACGCGGCGATCAATCTCACTCGCTTTCACTTTTGATAACGCAAGAGGTAACGCAATGTTCTCTTTTACAGTTAACGTATCTAATAAGTTATAATCTTGGAAGATGAAACCTAAATGATCGCGGCGGAATAACGCTAACTTATCATCATTCATTTTCACAATATCTTTTCCATCAATTAAAATTTCACCGTTCGTCGCATTATCAATTGTAGAAAGAACATTTAGTAAAGTCGTCTTACCAGAACCAGAAGGTCCCATAATTCCAACGAACTCACCTTCTTTTACTTGTAAGTTAATACCTTTTAACGCTGCAAATTTATTACCACCTGTGTCATATACTTTTTCAATATTTTTTGCTTCTAACACTGTTTTCATCTCGACATCCCTCATTTCATCTATTCTCTATTTTCACTATATACATTCTCTACTCTTGCCACTATCGATGTTTCTTACACAAACATGACAGTTATGTAAGACCAGTAAGCAAAGAAATCAAAATTTAACCTAATGAATCAAAGTACTTTGTTACTATAACATTGGGATATCATGCCATCCATTCATTCTCCTTACAGGAACATTACAATTTTGTAAGGTACAAAATGTACCCTACAAAGTTGTGCACGAAATGTCGGATGGAGCTATTTCGTTCCTGCTATTCTATGTACAGAGGAGGTCATCATATGGATTCACTTAAAAATATGAATGCTGCAATGCACTATATTGAAAACAACCTAACAAATGAAATTAATTTTAAAGAAGTTGCGAAGCTAGCTTACTGCTCGGAATATCATTTCAAAAGAGTGTTTTCTTTTCTAGCTGGCATATCACTATCAGAATATATTCGTTGTAGACGTCTTACTCTCGCTGCTTTTGAACTAAAAAATAGCGATGCAAAAGTCATTGATGTCGCTATCAAATATGGGTACAACTCACCAGATTCTTTTGCGCGTGCCTTTCAGAACTTGCACGGCATAACACCTTCAGAGGCCCGAAATAGTAGTCATTCCCTAAAAGCCTATTCACCAATGACCTTCCAATTATCCATTCAAGGAGGAAATGAAATGAACTATCGAATTGAAGAAAAAGAGCCATTTCGAATTATAGGTATTACAAAACGAGTACCGATCGTTTTTAACGGTGTAAATGAAGAAATCGCTTCTATGTGGAAAAGTTTAAACCCAGATTCTATTCAAACATTAAAGTCCCTTTCAAATATGGAACCTACTGGAATTATTAGTGCTTCTACTAATTTTTCTGAAGGAAGAATGGAGGAAAAAGGAGAACTCGATCATTATATTGGAGTAACCACAACAAAGGATTGTCCAGAGCAGTTTAAACAACTTGAAGTTGCTGCTTCAACGTGGGCTATATTCGAAGCTGTCGGTCCATTTCCTGATGCACTACAAAATGTATGGGGACGTATTTATTCTGAATGGTTCCCTTCTTCGAACTATGAACTAGCGGAAGGACCGGAGATATTGTGGAATGAACAGAAAGATACATCCTCTCCAAACTTTAAAAGTGAAATTTGGATACCGGTTTTGAAGAAGTGATAAAAAAACAAAGCTGCTCTTCCCTAAAAGGAAAAGCAGCTTTATTTACATTTTCAACTCTTCTTTATAAATGCTATATGACTTTATTGTTGATACGATAATACATATTAATATGATTCCAATCCCCATAAAAATATTAAATGGATCTGGAAGCAAAGCCCCGGCATATATACAAAGTGAACCTATTACAAATACCCTCGAAGCAAATCTATGTGTTTTTCTCCAAACTACAGGATTTTCTAATGTCCAGTCCATTCGAATGCCTACTAACCCGTTCGGCTTCGTTTGTTGCATGTAATTACCTAATACAAGAAACAATGTTCCAAGTCCAAAATTAAATGCAATTGAGCCCGATGCAATATAATTAGACGCTGCTAATAGTGCAAATATGTTACATCCAAATCCGATAAAGAGAATAGCATAATTAATCGCTGAAAGAACTTTGGATTGCTGTATAGACTTATCTTTTATGAATCCAAAAACTAGCCATATCATATAGAGCACTACCATACTACCTATCGAGAATGAACTTGCTTCTATTTTAGAAAAATATCCATCTACTACTCCTGCAGCATTATAATGGCGTGGAATTTGTTTTGGTAAATATGGCCATACAATATACCATCCAATTGCAATGCCACTAATTAAACTCCATGGTAATACGTGTCTTTTCATCCTCTCTCCCCCATAATTTTTTATTAGGCCCCTATTTCTTTTTTATAAGCAACATATGAATATCCCATCGTTAATCCTACTGCCCCGACAATAATTCCAATGATTAGGAAACCTTTCCACGCTACGGGGGCAAAAATACTTAAAATCATAATAACCCCTAATACAACAAACACTTTTCCGCTAAAACGGTGTGTCTTTCTCCATACTTCTTCGTTACTTAACGTCCACGGTGTTTTTATGCCTACAAAATAATTCGGTTTACATTGTGGTAAATAGTTGCCTATAACTATAAATAAAAGACCAACAAGAATATGCGGTGTACTATTCATTGGAATGTCATAGCCTAATCCAGCTCCAATTCCAATGATATTTACTAAAAATAATAAGATTAATACACTATAATTTATTACATTATACCCCTTAGAAAACTTATCATAATTCTTATACTTCGGATCTATCTTAGGCAATACAGTCAATAAAGCATATATAAAAACCATAATTGCCACATCAAAAATCATACCTCCCATTTTAGACATATGTCCATCTACTTCACCCGAAACATTCCAGTGACTCGGAACTTCTTCTGGTAAATTCGGCCAAGCAACGCACCATGCAATAATCGTTAAAGCAATTAATAATAACGGAAATATATGCTTCCTCATTTCCCCTCTTCCCCCTTATTCGTAAACGTAAACACCCAAGTTAATAAATCTTGAAATACAGTTGTGTTTAAAGAGTACACAACGAATTGCCCTTTCTTTTCATCTTGAATAAGTTCAGCATTTTTAAGTGCGTTTAAGTGGTGTGAAATACTTGGTTTTGTCATATTGAAATGTTCAGCGATCTCACCAGCGGTTAGATCACCTTCTTTTAACAAGTCTAAAATTTTTCGCCTTGTTGGATCTGCTAATGCTTTGAACGCTTGATTCAATGTCTTTCTTCCTTTCGATAATTAGACATTTAGATATTTATCTAAATGTTAAAATGATTTCAGTTGATTGTCAATTATATACGAGGCCCTTTTTACTTTTTACGCTTTTGCCCTATACTGTTTATTAGCTTATCTTTCAACATAATGAAAAGACTTGAAACACATGATACACTATAGCTACAATTGTTTTTTTAGGAGGAATATACATATGTATAAAATTTTAATCGTTGAAGACGATCCAAATATTTCATCATTACTGCAATCTCACATTCAAAAGTATGGCTATGAGGCTGTTGTTGCGGAGAATTTCGATGATATTATGGAATCGTTTAACGCAGTGAAACCACATCTTGTGTTACTTGATGTAAACTTACCGAAATTCGATGGGTTCTACTGGTGCCGCCAAATTCGTCATGAATCTACTTGTCCAATTATTTTCATTTCAGCTCGTGCTGGTGAGATGGAACAAATTATGGCGATTGAAAGCGGTGCGGATGATTATATTACAAAACCGTTCCACTATGACGTTGTAATGGCAAAAATTAAAGGTCAATTACGCCGTATTTACGGTGATTATGCGCCAAATATTTCTGAACGTATCGTTGAAGTAGAAGGTTTAAAACTATTCCCAGAACGTCCTGAAATTCACTTCGGATCTGAGCAAGTTCTTTTAACGAAGAAAGAAGCTATTTTAGCAGAAATGTTATTATCTAAATTCCCTCGTACAGCGAGCCGTGAAGATTTACTAGCTGCCCTTTGGGATGACGAGAGCTTCGTTGAAGAAAACACATTAAACGTAAACATTACGCGTCTTCGTAAAAAGTTCAATGAGCTTGGTATTGAAAATGCTATTGAAACAGTGCGCGGACTTGGGTATCGTTTTAACGCAACTTGGAGTGAATAAGCATGAAGCTATTTTTACGTGATCATTTTGCATTTTTTCTACTGTACATATTAAACTTCGGTATCATCTTCGTTCTTTATGATGCAGTAGATGGATTCCAAAACAATAAATTTTACTTCGTCGTTTTAAGCTTATATTTATTTATTTGTTTCCTCGCTTATCGTTACGTTCGCAATCGTAGAATGTACCATAGATTAAGTGAACAACCAGAAAAAATGGAAGATGCGTTTATTGAAAGAGCAACTGCTCCGATGCCTCACGGTGTAAATGAACTTGTGCGCACGCAGTATCGTCTCTTCCAAAAAGAACTACAATCGTATGAAGTAAAACAACAAGAACATCAATTATTCATTAATCACTGGGTGCATCAAATGAAAACGCCCGTTTCTGTTATGCAACTTATGGTACTCGAAATGGAAGATGAACATTTAATTCCGAAATTCAAAAAAGAATTAGAACGTCTAAACCAAGGACTGGATATGGCTTTATACATGGCAAGGTTAAATAACTTCCATGAAGACTTCCATGTTGAGACGATTTCATTAAAAGATACGGTAACGAAAAACATTAATGGATTAAAAGAACTATTTATCCGAAACGGAGTCTTCCCTGTTTTAGAAGTTCATTCTGATTTACAGGTTGCTTCTGATGCGAAATGGCTAAAATTTATCATCTATCAGTTAATGACAAATGCCGTTCGTTACTCTGGTGAGCGCGGAAAGAAAGTATTCTTATCCGCTTATCGAAACGGAAAAGATATTATTTTAGAAGTTCGTGATGAAGGTGTTGGTATTCCGCAAGAAGATATTCGACGAGTATTCGAACCGTTTTACACTGGGAAAAATGGTCGTACATTCGGAGAATCTACTGGTATGGGACTTTATATCGTAAGTAAAATTTGTGATTATTTAGGTCACTCTGTCAAACTAGATTCTGAAGTTGGGAAAGGAACGACGATTAAAATCATCTTCCACAACGCTGCAAATAATCAATCAGAACATACGGAGAAGGTGACCGAAGCATGATCGTAACATATGCAAGCAAAATGTATGAGAACTCACTCTCATACATTTTTTGCAATAAAACTACTTCTATATCTTCTAACCGGAGGTATAATTTATGACCTTTTGGCAATTTGCATTTAAAAACGTCACGCGCAACTCGAGAGCTTATTTTGCTTACTTTGTAAGTAGTTCTTTTTCGATTGCCGTTTTCTTTTCATTTGCTGTTTACTTATTCCATCCGAAATTACAAAAATTTGGCATGGTCTCTGAAATTTCAGGATTAATGATATTTTCAGAAGTAGTAATTGTATTTTTCTCTTTCTTCTTTTTACTATATTCCATTGGTACTTTTTTAAAAGTTAGAAAAAAACAATTCGGCGTCTTGACCGTTTTAGGAATATCTAGAAAACAATTACACCGTCTCGTCTTCATGGAAAATATGTTAATCGGTATTTTATCTATCTTTTTCGGCATGCAGTTTGGACTTGTCTTCTCGCAATTTTTCTTATTAGTGACAGCAAAAATTACGCACGTACCGGGCATATATTTATACTTGCCTATTAACGCGTTTATTTTAACGACAATCGTCTTCCTTAGTCTTTTTATCGTTGTATCTACATTGACACCGATGCTCATTCGTACAAAAAAAGCGGTACACCTTTTAAAAATAAATAGTAAAAAACGAAAAGAAAGAAAACCGTCCATACTTATTTCTTTATTTGGTGCGATTTGTTTATTTGGTGGCTATGCGTTAGCTGGAAATCCTAAATATTTCGTATCAGTAAGCCCACAAATAGGTGTTATATATATGGTTTCAAGTATTTTCGTCATTCCAACGCTCGTTACAATCGGTACATATTTCTTCTTTTCACAAATTAGTTTCTTACTTATTTATATTTTAAAGAAAAGAAGAAAGTTTTATATGAAACAGATTAATATGCTTTGGATTTCTGATTTAGCAAACCGTATTCGAACGAATATTAATATGCTTTTTATTGTAGCAATGCTATCTACTATCGCTTTCACAATGATTACGTTCCTATATGGGTTCGGAAAATTTATTAAGCTAGACGTTAATAGAACTTCGCCTTTCCCAATTTCTTATTTTTCTTATGATGCGAATCCTTTTGTTACAGAGCATTTAAATTGGCTTGAGCAACAATTACAAAAAGAACATTTTCCCTATAAGAAAATAAAAGCTGATATATATAAAACACCACTAAAAGAAGATAAAGATGTAGCTATTTATGATGATGTATACGCAATTAAGCAAAGTGACTATAACAAGCTTGCGAATTCTTTACGAATGAAACAACTATTTATAAATGATAACGAAGCATATGTTTTAACGGGGACGTCTTATATCACTATATTCAATGAATTTGAGCAAAGCTATAAAAGAGATTACATTACACTCTCTAGTACAAATACGAAATTAAAAGTAAAAGGCTATGAACATATCAGTGCAATTCCATCTGACTTTTCATATCAAACGATCGTATTGCCTGATATTGTCGTGAACAACTTACCTAACACGGTAAAGCATATATCAGCATATAATTACAAAATTCAAAACTGGGAACAGACGTATGAGATTGCTGATAATTTTATAGAAAAAGTGCAAAAAGATCGAAACAAATTCCAGTATGAAGGACCTCTTATTCGATCCTTTGAATCAGCAGGATCGTTATATAGAATAACATCTGGTAGTGCTGCATACTTCTTAATCGGTACATTTTTAGGAGTTATTTTCTTCATTGGTGCTGGTAGTGTTCTTTATTTTAGAATGTATACCGATTTAACGAACGAACAAGAGAAATATATAACAATTTCTAAGATCGGTGTGACAGATAAAGAGATGAAACGATCTGCAACCATTCAGCTTAGTATTTTATTTTTCGTTCCGTACATTATGGCATCCATTCATACAATGTTCGCAACGAAAATGCTGCAAGATGTAATTGGCTTATCGTTGTTCAAAGAAATTTCAGCCGTTCTTATTATTTTTGGATTCGTTGAAATCGTATTTTTCTTATTCATTCGTTCACTTTATATGCAAAAGCTATCACAATATACTAATACACATTAAAAAGGTTATTACATAAAAAAGGTGGGATCTCTTCCCTCCTTTTTCATGCTCATTATATTAGGAGGTTTAGGTGAATGACATTTTGGCAGTTTGCATTTAAAAACGTCTCGCGGAACGCCAGAGCTTATTTCGCCTATTTTGTAAGCAGTGCGTTTTCCATTGCTATTTTTTTCTCATTTGCAGTTTACTTATTTCATCCTAAATTGCATATGACAGACGTAAATTATGCTCTGAACATATTAATGACAATTTCAGAAGTTGTCATCGTATTCTTTTCATTTTTCTTTTTACTATATTCAATCGGTACTTTCTTAAAAGTACGAAAAAAGCAATTTGGGATTTTAACAGTACTTGGCATCTCTCAAAAACAATTAAAACGACTCATATTTATAGAAAACATGTTAATTGGTGTTCTTTCTATATTTTTTGGCATTCAACTTGGACTTGTCTTTTCACAGTTCTTTTTATTAGTTACCGCCAAGATTACACATGTACCTGGCTTATATTTATATTGGCCTACAAGCGCCATTATTTTAACTATCATCATCTTTCTCGGACTCTTTATTCTCGTATCATCTTTTACACCGATGCTCATTCGTACGAGAAAAGCTGTACGTCTTTTAAAAGAAGGAACAAAACAAAAAGAAAGAAAAGCATCTGTGCTCATCTCTCTATTTGGTGCAACATGTTTAATATCTGGATATGCATTAGCCGCAAATCCATTATATTTTCTGTCGCTAGGTGATATCATTGGACTTTTATATGCCGTCTCTAGTATATTTGTCATCCCATCGCTTATTGCAGCTGGAACATATTTTTTCTTCTCGCAAATTAGCTTTTTACTCATTCGTATATTAAAAGCGCGAAGAACGTTTTATATGAAACGCATTAATATGCTTTGGATTTCTGATTTAGCATCACGTATTCGGACAAACATTAACATGCTTTTTATTGTAGCGATGCTATCAACACTCGCTTTTACAATGATTACATTCTTATACGGTTTTGGGAAATTTACAAAGTTTGATGCGATAAGGGAAAACCCTTTTCCTTTTACATATTTATCACATACTGAAAATACGTTAGCGGATGAGCATTTAAACTGGTTAGAGCAGAAGTTTAATGAAGAACACTTTACTTATACAAAATTTAAAACGGATATATATGAAGTATCTTCAGCTGAAAATAATACGCAACTCTATTACGCAATTAAACAAAGTGACTATAATGTACTTGCTAAAGCATTAAATTGGGAAAAACTCACGGTGAATAAGAATGAATCTTATATTCTTATGAAAGACTTAGATGATCAAGTTATTGGAACACTTCACAATAAAGAACAGAAAAATACTCTTACACTTACTCAAAACAATTTACAACTACACGTGAAAGAATATAAAAGTTATAGTCCATTCCCAAACAGCTTAATATACCAATTACTTATACTATCTGATGAAAATGTAGAAGCCTTATCGACCGTTTCCAAGCAAATGAGTGTATATAACTTCAAAGTTACAGATTGGGAAAAAGCACATAATATCGGTTCATCGTTTATAACAAAAATCCATAACGACAATGCAGCAATTCAAGCAGAGCACCCGCCTTTCCATGCAAGTGAAGCGAGCGATTCTCTATATAAAACAAAACTAAATGTCGCTTCATTTTTCTTAATTGGTACTTTCTTAGGTGTTATTTTCTTTATCGGAGCTGGCAGTGTTCTTTACTTCCGGATGTATACAGATTTAACAAATGAGCAAGAAAAATATATAACGATTACGAAAATTGGTTTAACGGAAACTGAAATGAAACGTTCAGCGACAATTCAGCTTGCGATTCTTTTCTTCGTGCCTTACATTATGGCATCCATCCATACGATGTTCGCGACAAAGATGTTACAAGAAGTTTTACATCTCTCGTTCTTCGCTGAGATTACAGTCGTACTTATGATTTTTGGAACAGTTGAAATTTTATTTTTCCTTTTAATTCGTTCCTTTTATATGCAAAAATTATCACAACACATTAAGTTTTAAAAGATAGAAAGGTGATTACTATGGAAGAAGTATTACACATAAAAAACGTCTCAAAAGTATATGAGGGAAAAGTCCCTCATACAGCTTTAAAAAATATAAATTTACATGTAGATAAAGGTGAATTTGTCGCTATCATGGGACCATCTGGTAGCGGGAAATCTACGTTTTTAAACGTTATTTCTACAATTGATTCTCCGACTGCTGGTGATGTCGTGATTAACGGAAAAAAACCACACACATTTCGTAGAGAGAAGTTAGCTATTTTCCGCCGCCAAGAGTTAGGATTTGTTTTCCAAAACTTTAACCTACTAGATACACTAACAATCGGTGAAAATATCGTACTACCTTTAACATTAGATAATGTTCCATTAAAGGAGATGGATGAAAAGCTTGATAACATTTCCAAGAAACTTGGAATTGATCATATTTTGGATAAACGTATTTTTGAAGTTTCTGGCGGACAAGCACAGCGTACCGCAGTAGCTCGTGCTGTTATTCATCACCCTTCACTTCTACTTGCAGATGAACCAACAGGAAACTTGGATTCAAAAGCGGCAATTGACGTAATGGAGCTATTTACAAAATTAAATAAAGAAGAAGATGCAACAATTTTAATGGTTACTCACGATCCATTCGCAGCGAGTTATTGTAACCGCGTCATTTTCATTAAAGATGGCGAGCTTTACAACGAACTACACCGCGGGCTATATCGCGAGAAGTTTTATCAAGAAATATTAGATGTTTTAGCATTATTAGGAGGAAGACGTGGATGACATTTTGGCAGTTCGCATTTAAAAATGTCTCGCGTAATTCTAAAGCATATTTCGCTTATTTTGTAAGTAGTGCGTTTTCGATAATGGTTTTCTTTTCATTTACTGTATACGCGTATCATCCGCGCTTACAAAGTGTACAAGGCTTTCAAGATCGGGATCCTCTAATGAACTTAGCTAGTACAGCACAGCTTGTGATCGTTATGTTCTCGTTCTTCTTTCTCTTATATTCAATTGGAACATTTTTAAATGTTCGGAAACAGCAATTTGGGATACTCACGATTCTCGGTATCTCACAGAGACAATTAAAAAAACTTTTATTTACTGAAAACATGATAATCGGGCTATTATCTATTTTCATCGGCATTCAAGGTGGTCTTGTATTTTCTAACTTTTTCTTATTAGTCACTTCAAAATTAACAAGTGCGAAAGGCCTTTATTTATATTGGCCAACAGAAGCGATTATCGTTACAACCGTAACGTTTATCATTTTATTTTTAATCGTTTCTACGTTTACACCAATGTTTATTCGTACTCGAAAAACAACGAAGCTTATTAAGGGCGTTAACAAAGAAAAGAGCGAAAAGAAACCATCTATACTCATTTCACTATTTGCTGTAATTTGTTTAGGGCTATGCTATTATATCGCTGGTTATCCGCGAGGCTACGTAACGGAAAAAAATGTGCAAAATGGATCTGTCTTTTTTATTATGTTATCTATTTTACCACTCGTAATAGTCGGGACATATTTATTCTTTTCACAAACATTTCTTCTTTTTATCTATATTTTAAAGAAGCGTAGAAAGTTTTATTTAAAACAAATAAATATGTTATGGATTTCAGATTTAGTTTCTCGTACCCGCAGTAATATTAATGTACTCTTTATCGTTTCTATGCTATCTGCACTTGCATTTACGATTATTATTGGATTATTTGCTGCTAATAACAATACGAAAGCATCAGTACTAGAGCGACATCCTGTCCCCTTCACTTATACGTCAGAAGGTGACAATTCCCTTGAACAAAAGCATATTACTACAATTGAAACTGAACTTACAAATAATAATTTTCCTTACAGAAAATATAAGTTTACAGTATTAAAAGATACAGCTTCAAAAGAAGACATTATGCTTATGAAGATGAGTGATTATAACGCAATTGCTAAACAATTGAAAAGGTCGGAAATAACAATCGATTCTACAGAAGTGTATATTATTTCTCGCCACTCACCAGAACTTCTCGATCTTGTATCTAATCCATTTGCAAAGCAAAATACGATTACACTCGGGTCTAATAAAAAAGAATTTTATATTAAAGGGTTTATTAATAAGGGGATCGAACCATCCTTTGCATTCCCACATTTAGTTGTCGTACAAGATTATGTATTTGATAATATGATTCCTCATATTGAAACAACCGTAATCTACAACTACTTCGTAGAAAACTGGGAAAATGCAATAGTTCCAACCAAAAATATGTTACGTGTTATTAGTAGTGATGCACGTACGTTCTACGAAAAGCATACAGAAGAGAACGCTCAAGCTCCTTTCTTCATACATACGGCTACGGATGAACTCATTTACGGTAAAGGAAATGCGGTCGCTCAATTCTTTATTTGGGCATTTCTCGGTTTTATTTTCTTTATCGGTGCAGCTAGTGTTTTATACTTCCGTATGTATAACGACTTAACAAATGAAAAACAAAAATACATTACCATTACAAAGCTTGGTTTAACAGAATCAGAAATGTTTCGCTCCGCAACGATTCAATTAGGAATTTTATTTTTCGTTCCTTACATCGTTGCTGGTATTCACACATTATTTGCGGTTAAATTTTTACAAAGCATGTTCGCTTTTTCTTTACTAAAAGAGTTATTAATTGTACTCACCTTTTTCGGGATTATCGAGATCATTTTCTTCTTCTTAATCCGTTCTCTGTACATTAATAAGTTATCACAGCATATCAAAATATGAATAAAATGGCCTTGTGCGTATTGCACAAGGCCATTTTCAATAGTTTTTAATTAGCAGCAATATCCGCCGTAGCCGCCGCCATAACCGCCGTAACCACCATAACCACAACCGCCGCCTCCGCCGAAGCAGCTAGCACCGATGATAATTAATAAAATAAACAATACGATTAGAAGCGCAAAACCGCCTCCGCATCCATGTCTGCGGTTACAATCATCATGTCTGTGTTCACACTTTTCGCTCATTACTCTATTCCTCCTTTAGTATCATTCATAACAAGTTCACCTTGCTCTAAATGAGGGGATTCCATTTATAGTATGTTTTCAGGGCGAATCGGAAGCTTGGCTTACTTAAAAACGGGCTTGTTTTAGGGATTAGGCTTGATCAATAGGCGAATTACCCTTATCAAGATGTAAGCATAAAGCATTTGACATACTTCTAATTTCTTACTAAAATTTAATTGAACGACCAATCAATTTTTTGATTATACATTCAAATTTTAAAAATCAGGAGTTGAATAGCGTGACTGATTCTTTTATTGCAGAGGCTAGACGTGAACAAATTATTCTTGCATGTATTGATACATTAGAAGAAGTTGGATATAACAACTTAAGCTTAACGAAGGTAGCAAAAAAAGCTAAGATTAGCACTGGACTTATTTCTTATCATTTCAACGATAAGCTTTATCTTATGAATCGGACATTACAATTTTTAGTTGAGAAACAACATGAATTTATTAGCAATCGAGTACTATTAGCCCAATCTGAAATAAACAAACTAGAGGCTTTTATTGAAGCACATTTGGCTTATCAAGAAACTCATTACAAAAATAATATTGCCTTAATTGAGATTGTCTTTAATGCAAGAAATGAAGAGAATATTCCTTATTACAGAATCGAAGACGACGAAGAAGATGATGCTCTTAGAACGATGTTATTCGATATTTTGAAGACTGGTCAACAAAATGGAGTCTTTTCTAACTCTTTCCGAATTGACACATTGGCTTCATTTATTTTAGGAGCAATCGAAGAAAGAATGCTAAAGGCGAATTCATCTATATCTATAGAAAATTACTCAGATGAGCTCATAAAAATGGTGAAGAAACTCACTATTTAAATGCCCTGATTTTGAAAAAATATATATTTAGAAAGGATGAACTACAAATGAAAAAGGTATCTGTCATTGGATTAGGTTTTTTAGAAAAATTACTTGCTATAGTAAGTCCAATCCTTTTAGGCGTTATTGGATATTTTTCACCTAAATTAATAGAGATTATAAAAAAGATTCCTCTCTTTTCTGATTCAAAAATTATAGAACTTTTACATTCTATTAACCCTTTCTGGCTTTCAATTATCCTCATGTCAATTGGCGCTATTGCAGGGATTTTCTTTTCTTTAATTATTTATAGTGAAGCTTTAAAGATGAAAATCAATTCAGAAGGTATTCATATGAGTAAAGATGAGCAAGAAAAACAAATTACAAAGGCGAATGTAAAAGTCGTTTTTGTAGAGAATCGTCAAGTGGTGGTCATTGATCAAGAAGACCGAGAATGGCTACGTGAAACATCTGATATAAATCCACGTAAAATTAAAGATATTTTCTTGCTGCACGGTTTTCCATGGGTGGAACAAGATCCTTATAAACAGGACTATAGTCTATGGAAATTAGAGGATGGGCGATTTAGTAAAAGTGTAAATACGATTTTATATAAAAGACGAAATGCCCTTCGAGAAGGAAACTCGAAAAAAAAGAAGCATTTACGCAAAGATTTGAATGAGCTAGGAGTCTTTGTCAAAGACGATGGAGAAGATCAGTATGTCCGTTCCATTAAGTAATAGAACGATAGAAAGCATAAAAAAACGAATAAAGCACGCAGAGAAATTACATTTTCTCTGTGTGCTCTATTCGTTTAAATCGGCTCTTCTAAATAAACATATTCAATAAAAGCGCAAAACCAAATGCAATAAATGATAACAATGTCTCGAGTACCGTCCACGTTTTAAACGTTTCCTTCACCGTCAAACCTAAATACTCTTTTACAAGCCAGAACCCTGCATCATTTACGTGAGAAAACATTAATGAACCTGCTCCGGTTGCAATAACAAGCAACTCTAAATTTACACCAGACATGTGCTGAATAACCGGTGAAACAATCCCTGCCGCTGTCGTTAATGCTACTGTCGCTGAACCTGTTGCAATTCGAATTAATCCAGCTACCATGAAAGCTAATACGATTGGTGATAACGATATATGTTCTGCCATTTGCGCGATCGCCGTTCCAACGCCGCTTTCAATTAATATTTGTTTAAATCCACCGCCTGCACCGATAATTAAAATAATGGAACCGACCGGTAATAAACTTTCGTCTGTTAATTTTTTAATCATCTTTTTATTAATTCCTTGTCTTATTCCAAGTAAATAAAATGCTGCGAAACATGAAATAAGTAAAGCAATTACTGGACTTCCAATAAACACAAAAAATTCAGTCATCTTTTTCGGTAATGAAATATATGGTGCAACGACCGATAAAATCATCAATACAACTGGTAATAAAATAATAAAGAATGAAACTTTACGACTCGGTAAATCAGTTGAGACAGTCGTAACTCGAATAAGCTCTGGTTCATTTTCAGGTATAACCCTTTTATGTACCCACTTTGCAAATATCGGTCCTGCGATAATGGCTGTTGGTAACGCGATAAGTAATGAATATAAAAGTACCTTTCCTAAGTTCGCGTTATAAATACCGATTGCTGTCATCGCCCCTGGATGTGGTGGCACGAGCCCGTGAACAATAGATAACCCAGCAATAACAGGTAAAGCAATTAATAATATGTTTTGCTTCGTTGTTTTTCGAATTGAAATAACAAGTGGTAATAAAATGACAATCCCTACTTCAAAAAAGACGGGAATCCCTATAACAAACCCTGCAAATAACATAGCCCAAGGTAATTTTTTTACGCCGAAAAATCGAATAAAGAAATCTGCAACTTGCATGCCTGCCCCTGAATCAGACATCATTTTCCCTAAAATTGTTCCGAGAGCTAAAATACCAACTAAATGCCCTAGTACACTACCAACACCAGTTTCATAGGCAGCCACTATTTTCGTTAAGTTCAGTCCAGACATAATAGCTAAAAATAAACTCGCAACTGTTAAACTAATAAATGCATGCCATTTCCACCATGATACCCCTAAAATAACAATCGCAATTGCAAGTAACGTGACGATTAATAAGTATATATCCATCTCTCATTCCCCTTACTTTATAAAAAAAGAGGGAACATCCCCTCTTTTTTATACGTCATAATTCACTACATAATGCTGCATTTCTGTATTGTAGTAGCCTTCGCTATATTCAATTACTTCGCCAACTTCATCGTAAGAATAGCGCATTCGTTTTAATAACGCTGTGCCCTCTTTTTCACCTAATGCTTCTGCAACGAAACTAGGCGCAAGTCCAACAGCGAATTCATCTCTGAAGTTTTCTAAATGAATGCCTCGGTCTTCAACTAAATCATAAAGCGATTGCAAGTCAAAGTCCGATAAATCTGTACTTGCCATTTTCGCTGAGAAATAGTGCGTATAATGAATGTACGGTGCATCATTTAACGTATATAAACGTTCAATGCGAAAACTCTCCTTACCGAATAATTGAAATGGCACTGTTCCTTCTTCATTCTGAACGATTTCTGCTTTTAGCAATTTCTTCTGTACTTTATATCCTTCTTCCACTAACACTTCAGTAAATTTCTTACCCTTTGACAGTTTTGTCGCAGAAGTGTTACGGATGACTTTCGTTCCTTTACCGCTTTTCTTTTCTAAATACCCTTCTTGAGCGAGTTCTTTAATCGCATTTCGTACTGTAATTTTACTCACTTTGAACTCTTCTTCTAACTGCGGTTCGGAAGGAATATTCGTATGAATCGCATATACACCATGCAATATTCGATCACGAATAATGTTTTTTATTTGTAAATATAATGGTCCTTTTTTCCTCGTTACGTTCACCGTTACACCCACTACCTTTCTACATCACCTACTGATGCCGTCATTGCCCGAAGTATATCCTTCTCTGATGACATTGGCGTATCACCGACGATTGTATGTGCAAGCATTCCAGCTGCTGACGCAAATGAAACAGCTTTCTCTGGTGCAAACTCTTCTATCTCGCCATGAATAATCCCGCTCGTATAAGCATCTCCAGCACCTATTCTATCATATACAGAAAACGTAAGTGTTTTTGCAAAAGTGAACGCACCATCTTTACATATAAATCCACGCAGCGAGTGTGTATTATCGCTATTAATAGAGCGATGTGTACCAGCAATTGTAGTGATATGATATGTTTCAGCTACTTGTGGAATAAGATCAACAAGTTGAGCTTCTCGCTCTGTCTCTTCTGTTTTCATTCCAAGAACGAACATTGCATCTTTTTCATTCATCATTACAATATCAGCTAGCCCTAACATTTCTTCATAATGCGGTTTCGCCTGTTTATATCCGTCTTCTCCCCAAAGTGATGGACGATAATTGCAATCCAAAACGACAGTGCCTCCGTTTTGTTTAACTGCTTTCGCTAAAGATTTCATATGATGGCGCACAGTATCATTCATCGCAAGTGTAATCCCGCAAAAATGAACGATATCAATTTCCTTCGCGATTTCTTCAAATTGATACATTTCTTCACATGCCGTATTAAAGCTACTTTCTAATCGATTCGAATATGTAACGCGGCTTGCACGTGCGCCAAATCCATTTTCTAAAAAGTACATGCCGACATATTTACCGCCTCTTGAAACAAGCGAGGTTTGCACGCCTAATTTTTGAATGTAAGATAATGCAGCATCTCCAACCGAATTTTCCGGTAAAGTTGAAATAAGAAGCCCTTCATGCCCTAGATGAGAAAGTGCTGCTGCCACGTTCACACCTGTACCAGAAAATGAGTAATTTAATGTGTTAGCTTGCGACAACAATTCATATCCTGGTACTTGCAAGCGCATCATTACTTCACCGAACGCTGCAATTTTCTTACGCATATTGATCAACTAACTTCTTCACGACTGCTAATAATTCACGAACATCTTCTGTTTTCGTATTGCCAGTTTCTTTATCAATAATAGAAGAGTACACGTGCGGAATAACTTGCTCTACATTTGCTTCAAGCGCGATACGTAAAATTGTTTCAAAGTTTTCTTTATCAATTCCGCCTGTTGGCTCTAATGCGAATCCTTCTTCCGCACAAGCTTTCGCAACTGCACGATATTCTTCTTCATGAGCTAGCCCTTTCATTGGGAAGTATTTCAATGAATTTCCGCCCATATCACGTACAAGTGCAATCGCTGTTTTAATTGGAACGATTGCTTTTTCTTCTCCAGCTGCACTAATTGGACCAGTAGAAATATTTACGTACCCTACTTTTCCTGTTGGCGATACTAAACTATTAATCCAGCTATTTTTTCCGCCAAGATTTGCACGTGTCGCTCCAACTGAAGGGAACACTTGGTTAATATGGCTACCAGGATAATGTTTCGCAATTTCAGCTACAACTGCTGCTTGGCGATTATCTCCTGCTCCTAGTCCGATCGATACAGCGTCATCAATTTCTTTTCCGTATGCTTTCATCGCTGTAACTGCTTCTTCTACTGTTGGATAATCTTTTGATAACACTCCCACTACTACATAACCTTCTGCTGCTTCAAAAATATCTTTTGCATTTTCGATATTGTTCGCTAATACATTTAATGCTACGCGGCCTTTATAAAAACGTTTTTGAATGTTTGTCATTTTAGTTTCCCCCTACAATTTCTCTCAATTTTTCTTCAATCACATGTATATCATCACCTTGAAGTGGACGTGGATCAATATCAAAGAATCCTTGTCTTACTCCGTAATCACGTGTGTAAATTGCGATTTCCCCTTTGCGTAATGCTGTCACAACGTCTTTTGCCGATTTATTTAATTCATTCTCGTTAATATGAATACGTGCTCTAAAGATTGCTCTTCCCGCTTCATCTTGAACGATCGTTACATTTACACCGTTTAATTCTTTTAGCGGCATAAGTACTTGTAACAACTCTTTTTCTTGCTCACTCTTATCTTCTTTTACTCCGTACTCATCAAGCGCTTGAAGTAAGCCAAATGTTGTTTCTTTCCCAACTTTCATACTTCTTCCGATGCAATGCAATTGCACTTTCAGCCACTCAATATATTTTCGTTTCCCGCCAACAATACCAGAAGTAGGTCCTTCAATTGCTTTTGAACCGCTATAAATGGCAAGGTCTGAATACTTCACATATTTTTGAATATCTTCTTCAGCTGCCGCATCGACGATAAGTGGTACGTTATTTCGCTGCGCAACTTCCCATGCTTCTTCAACAGAAATCATATTTTTTTGCACGGCATGATGTGATTTTACATACAGAATCGCTGCTGTATTTTCACCAATCGCATCTTCAATATGCTCTGCTTTCCCTTCATTTGCGTAGCCAACTTCTACAAGTTTTCCTCCGCCTAAGTAAATCATCGTTTCAACAGGAGCACCATACTGAACGTTATGACCTTTTAACATGATCACTTCATTTTTCGCGATGACCTCTTGATGAAGTCTTTCACTTTTACGGCGATTTCCTTCTGTCACGATACCAGCAATAGAAAGTGCAATTCCGCTCGATGCTGAATTCACAACAACAGCTGCCTCTGAATCTAGAATTCTCGCAATATGGTCTCCCGCTTTATCTACTAAATCAGCAATTTCCACATAATTTTGTCCCCCATGTTTCATCGCATCCATAACTGTATCTGTCGGAGCGGATACACCTAAAATACTCATTCTACCGCTCGCATTTATTACTCTTTTTAATCCGTACTTAGCATTCAATGAATGACCCATTGACTACAACCCCTTTCGTATCAATTCTTCTTTCAGCAATGCGCTGATCCCCTTCTGAATCTATTAACGTAATCTTCTCATCTTTCACCGTAAATAAAGTTAAATTTGCAATATCACCTTCTTGAATACGGCCAAGCTCAGGTTTCTTAAGCCATTCTGCCGCATGTTTCGTCACCGCATCAATCACTTCTTCTAGCGGATAACCTAAGTAAAGGAATTTCGAAAGAACATGAGCCATACTATACACTGGACCGTGCACGCGATTCTTCCGGTAAATATCTGTACTAATTGTATTAAAGGCAATACCGTGACGCTTTGCCGCCTCTGCTACTTTAAAAGAAAAACTAGCATTACCATGCCCAACATCTAAATGAACACCGCGCTTCACTGCATCTAGTAATACAGGTAGCGGTTTGCCTTCTTCATCAAATAAATTATTTTCTTTCCCGTTTAAGTAATGTGTAATCACATCGTCTTTTTCTAAAAGAGGTACAACTTCCTCAATGCGAGGAGGTGCTGAACCGATATGTACCATAATCGGTAATGATGTTTCACGGGATAAAGAGCGCGCTACATGTAGCGGTTCAATTCCACTATCACAAACGACGCTTTTACTCATTCTCGCCTTTAACCCAACGACTACATCTTTATACTTTTCTACTGCTTCTATTACTTTCTCTTTATCTATCCATTCCATGTTGGATAATTCATCAATTCGTTTCAAACCGATGCGAGAAATATTTAAAAAGGCAAATAAATTCGTTTTTGCCTGTTCTCTACTTTTTACTAAATCTGCAATGCGATCAGCACCGCAGCTACCTGCATCAACAATTGTCGTTACCCCTTGCTTAACGCCAATTTCATCCACCTCATCGCCATACGGATCAAACTCTGGAAAAGCATGAACGTGCAAATCAATCCAACCACTCGATACGTAAGTACCTGAGTAATCAAGAACCTTTCCACCCTCGCCAGCACCAGCTTTCGTCACCTGTGCGATTTTATTATTTTCAATTACAATGTCAATCTCTTCCCCGTTCACACGTTTCACATTACGTAGTACGAATCGTTCTGTCATTGTACTTCCACCCTTTTCTATAAGAAGCCATAAGAATACGCTTACATTAAAGTTTCATTTTATATCTCTTTCACACGTTTAGCGTAACACAAAAAAAGGGAGAAGTAAATATAACGTTATAATGTTTAAAATTAAATAAAAAGATGCACCTCAAAAATGCTGATAGTACAAGAAATTATATCAACGATTCGACAAGGAATATTGATTTACCGACAAAAATGTCCATCCCTTTCTTATATACGAAAAGGCTGCTCCAAATCGGAACAACCTCTTTATCTATTCCTGAACCGTCACAATAACCCCATCCATATTATTCCCTGAAATTTCATACTGCTTATTCGCTGGAACATTCACTTTCCTATTCCCGGACACTTTATAATAAGAAACCGTATATTTCTTACCTTCCACATCCGTTGTTATTTCTTTTTTCTCTTTTAAGAAGTCCAAATATTCCTCTAATGTAATTTTCTCCTTTTGCATAATAGCACTATGCGGTAATCCTACATAACGTATATGCCACGGCTCATATTGAATGCCTGTAATATGACTTTTATTCTTCGGATAACGTAATACAAAACCGTGCTTCCATACATTCTCTGCAACCCACTTACCTTCAGGCGCTTTCTCCATTTTCTTTTGCGTTGATCCAACGTCCAGTGATAATCCTAAATTATGTTCACTGTATCCTGCTGGGAGTGCGTAATCAGATCCCATTTCTTTATATAATTTACTTTGCTCTTTAAAATCTCGATACCCACTACTCATTAAAAAATGCTGTACTCCGTCTTTTCCAGCCGCATCGACCACGTTCAAAAACTTTTTTACAACTCCCTTTGATAAGCGAAGGTTTCTATCAAATATGACGTAACCTCTTACTAATTCACTATTGTGATTTACATTTATAATATCAGACCTAATACTATCTTTTTTAACTGGGTAGTCTTTATTAACTAATAATAGATCCCCTTTATAAATTTGTTCTTTTGTAACCTCTACCTTTTTCATATTTTCATTCTTTACTGCACTATTTTCCCCGCCGATTTTCACATCAATTTCTTTTTGAAATAACGGTGATATATAAACGCCTACACAGATTGTGCATGCGATAAAAAAAGAAATAAATACCCACTTTTTCATTTCTAGTTCCTCCTTAACGTAACTTACGTCTAGAATAGAAAAAACTATTAAAATAAAAAGTGGGGTAAAGTTTAAATTTTTATTAAATTGTTACGTTCTCGTCTTTTGGCAATCGCACTTCAAACATTGTTCTAACTACATTACTTTCAGCAGAAATCATACCGTTATGCTGTTCAACAATATTTTTCGCAATAAATAGCCCAAGGCCTGTCCCGCCACGGTTCTCTGACCTCGATTTATCACCTGTATAAAACATATCAAAAAGATACGGTAAGTCTTCTTCTGGAATGCTATCTCCGTAATTCATAACTTGTACGACAACTTCTCCATTATCGATATACCCATTCAGATCAACAAATTGCCCATCATATCCGTAACGAACGGCATTTGTTAACAAGTTTTCAAATACTCTAGCTAACAATTTTCCATCACCGTTAATCGGCAAATGAGGATCAACATTCAATCTAGCTTCTAAATGATGTTTTTCTAATAACGGATACAATTCCTCCTCTAACTGTATAAGTAGCTCACTTATATCAATCGGCTTTTTATCCAGCTTTAACATGCCATAATTCATACGTGTAATTTCAAATAACTCATCAATTAAACTTTCCAGCCTTTGCGATTTCGTATACGCAATTGTGGAGAAATGTTTAATTTGTTCTTTTGTTAAATTCTCATCTTTAAGAATTAAATCTAAATACCCTAACACGGATGTTAATGGCGTTCTTAAATCATGAGCTAAGTTTACAACGAGCTGGTCTTTACTACTTTCAGCAAAGTCTCCTCTTTCCACCGCTTCTTTTAACTTTTCACTCGCAACATTTATTTCACGTGCGATCTCTCCAAACTCATCGTTTGATGAAATGCGCACTTCATTTGAAAAATCTCCGTTCGCCAAATGATGAATCCCGCTTGAAATCTCATCAAAGTATTTTAAGTATGGTTTAGTAAGGAAGAAGAAAAATATAATGGATAGCGGGATGAAAATAATTAAAAAGAAATTAACATCCCCAATTTGTTTTATCATGAAACGCACTTGAGCTAACGGATCCTCATAACGAACGACTAATTTGTAATAAATCCGTAACCCTTGATAAATGATATACGTTACGCCACCAGCAAATATCATACTTAACGCAAATAGCATAACCATCTTCGAGCGAAAGCTTCTCATCTTTTTAGCCATTGAAAGTATAACCTACTCCCCACACTGTTTTGATTAACTTGTTCTTTCTTTTATCTTCCCCAAGTTTTTTCCGTAACGTACGAATATGTACCATAACTGTATTTCCGCCTTCATAATAATCATCTGCCCATACTTGCTGAAAAATATTTTCTACATTGTACACTTTCTTCGGATGGCTCGCTAATAAATATAAAATATCAAACTCTTTCGGTGTTAATTCAACTTGTTCTCCGTACACATTTACCGTTCTTCGCTCAGGATCAATAGTAACTCCGCCTACCTGTAAAGCAGATTTATTCTCTGCTACTTTCGGCTGATTCAATGTAAGAAATCGGCGTAATTGTGCATTTACACGTGCGACTAATTCAATCGGTGTAAAAGGTTTCGTCATATAATCATCTGCACCTAATACAAGACCTGTCACTTTATCAAAATCCGAAGTTTTCGCACTCAAGAAAATAATTGGCATATGATGCTTCGCGCGAATTTGACGCGTCACCTCATACCCATCCATTTTCGGCATCATAATATCTAAAACCACTAAGTCGATTGGTTGCGTTTCAATAATATGAACAGCCTCTTCTCCATCAGCTGCTTTCACGACGTGGTACCCTTCTTTTTCTAAATGTATCTCAATTAAATCAGCAATTTCTTCCTCATCATCCGCTATTAAAATGGAAATGCGCTTCATTTTACTCCCCCTTTTCCCCCGCTATTTGCGGGCAGTAAGACTCCCACCTCAAAATTCGGGTGAATCAAATAAGTTAGGTGGAAGATCAACTGCCCATAAAAGCCCGATTGGTGCGGGCTAATAATCAGTGGGGATGCCCCACTGATTAAAGTTTCACTTTATACGCTCGATTGTAAACTAGTCTATCCAATTTGTACAATACGAAAAGGTTACTCGTGGGAGTAACCTTAGTAAATGAAATTTATATCGGTGATTTTCGAAATATATCGACCACAACCTGAATTATATCAGCGATTATTGAAATATATCGACCGTAACTCGAATTATATCAGCGATTATTGAAATATATCGACTTACCGACAATTAACGACGAAATTCGCCCGCTATTTGAAAGACTCAACCTACCGCTCCAAAACAATTCGCTGCTTCGTAATTTCAGCCAACCTTCCGTGGTCTACTTCATACTCAGTATCAACGCTTTGCGGTACAATCACTTTCCCTCCCTCAAGCGTCACTTCTGGTGAAATAATATCCTTCTCCCAATGTCTACTAGAAGCGGATATATCTCCTGGAATCGTAAAGTTCGGCAATGAGGCAAGCGCAACATTTTGCGCTCGTGAAATTCCCATCTCCACCATACCTCCGCACCAAACGGGTATGTTATGTTCCATACAATAATTATGAATTTGGATGGATTCTGTTAATCCGCCCACTCGTCCCGGCTTAATATTAACGATTTGGCAACTGCCAAGTGTAATCGCAACGCGTGCGTCTTCTACACTATGGATACTTTCGTCTAAACAAATCGGCGTTTCAATCTTCTTCTGCAGCTGTGCATGATCAAGAAAATCGTAATCCGCTAGCGGTTGCTCAATCATCATCAATTGAAATTCATCTAATCGTTTCAATTTCTCCGTATCCGCTAATGTATAGGCTGAATTTGCATCAGCCATTAACGGGATGTGCGGGAACTCTTTACGAATTTCTTTCAATAACTCATAATCATGCTCTGGCTTTATTTTCACTTTAAAACGCTCGTATCCTTCTTCTGCATACTTCTCGATTTGTTTTAACATAACCGGTATTGTATTGATACCAATCACAACACCAACTTCAATTTCATCCCTGGTTCCGCCAAGTAACGTCGCTAACGACTTCTTTTGTCGCTTCGCATATAAATCCCAAACAGCTCCTTCAATTCCGGCCTTTGCCATTCGGTTTCTCTTTATATGCTGGAACAAACCAGGTACTTCATTCGGGTGGGAAATTTCAGCTTTCAATAAATCAGGTAATAAAAAATCCTGAAGTACATGAAGCGCTGTCTTCACTGTTTCTTCCGTATACCACGGTTCAGAGAAGGCAACGACTTCACCAAATCCAATATGTCCATCCGTATCTTCTAATTCAATAACGATGCTCTCACGCTTTTCATAAGTTCCGTAGCTTGCAGCAAACGGGATTACGAGTGGCATTTCTGTTATATGAAGTGCCGCTTTTTTTATTTCCACCTACATCTCCTCCACTAATTGTCTTAACTCTCGTCTTAACAATTTTTTCGAAGCATTTCGTGGTAATTCCTCTAAGAAACATGCTTTTTTCGGCACTTTGTATTTCGCTAATTTCCCCTCGCAAAAATGAAGAATTTCCTCTTCTGTTACTTCTCCATTTTTTACAACAAAAGCAGCCGGTACTTGTCCCCATTTATCGTCAGTCATCCCGACGACACCTGCTTCCGCTACCATCGGATGAGAAAGCAACACTTCTTCAATTTGAGCCGGATATATATTTTCCCCGCCAGAAATAATTAAATCACTGCGGCGATCTAATACGTATAAAAATCCTTCTTCATCTAAATAACCGAGGTCACCAGTATGAAGCCATCCGTTTTGAATAGTTTCGCGCGTCGCATCTTCACGGTTAAAGTAACCGCCTGTTACATTTGGTCCTTTTACTACGATTTCGCCTTCCGCAAATGGCGGTACTACGACGCCATCTTTTTCGATACGAAGTTGGCACTGAAATAGTGGTTTTCCGGCTGAACCTACTTTTGTTAACATGTAATCCGCGGATAACGTACAAATTTGCGAAGACGTTTCTGTCATACCGTACGTTTGATATACAGGAATCCCTTTATCTACACACGTTTCTAATAACGGTTTCGGCGCTGGTCCTCCGCCAAGTAACATACATCGTAAAGAAGATGGATATGTTCCTTCTCCAAGTCTCTCTAATAAATCAGTTAACATTTTAGAAACGACAGAAATAATCGTTACGCCTCTCGTTTGAAGTGCTTTATGAATAAAATCCGCATCATATTTCGGAACGAGTAAAATGCGCATGCCGTACATAATGTTTTTCATTAAAAGAGATAAGCCGCCAACGTGGAACATCGGCATACAAGCTAACCAGCAATCATCATCACGAAGCCCTAAATTAAGCGAAGAGCCAACCGCGCTTGCCCAATGATTGCCGTACGTTAAAATAACGCCTTTCGGTTTGCCTGTCGTCCCAGACGTATAAATAATTGTCATCGCTTCTTTTAAAGAGAATTCTTCTTGTATAGAGGCTTCCTCTTTTGGTCCATTCATCATTTCGGCGAATGAATAGACAGGAATATCTTTAGCGTCAAAATCTTGATCCGTCACTAAACAAATAACTTCAGCATCATCCATTTGCCAAAGTAGCTCTTCTCTTGAAAGACGCGTATTTAAAAGCACAGCTACTGCACCTACGTACGATAGGGCGTGAATAACTGTAATCATCTCCATACCATTTTTCATCAGAACAGCCACCTTTTGCCCACGCTTCACTCCTATATGTGTGAGGTGTTCACAAACAGATACTACTTTTTCATGTAGCTGCATAAAAGTAACTTTCTCTTCCTCTATTTCAATTGCAGTGCGATCTGGTGTTAAAAATGCACGTTGCATTAACCAATTTGGCATCGTCTCCATCACTCATTCTCCTTTCATGAAAGAAAGAGACTTGATATGACATCAAGTCTCTTAGTTGTTTTGTTTCCGGTTTGATCTTATCCAGCTGCGCCTCCTAGCCCCTTCCGTCTAAGAACCTTCCGCACGAGAAAGTAAAAAACACTTTCTGTGCGAAAGAACCTTAGCCAACGGAGCTAAACAGTCGGCTCCGCTTTTAAAACATCCAGCTACAGCAGCTAGAATGTTCGGTGGCTTCACTTCTTCCTACGAGGCAAAAAGCGCCTCTACGTCAGAAGCTCCATCCCCCTCACATTCTGAACGAGCTGCTTCCGCTTTTAGTTTGATCACGGGAAACGAGGGAATTGACCGAAGTCTGGACGGCGTTTTTCTTTGAACGCGTCGCGACCTTCTTTTGCTTCGTCAGTTGTGTAGTACAATAACGTTGCATCTCCAGCTAGTTGTTGAATACCAGCTAGACCGTCTGTGTCTGCGTTGAATGCAGCTTTTAGGAAACGAAGTGCCATTGGGCTGTTTGCTAAGATTTCTTCTGCCCATTGTACTGTTTCTGCTTCAAGTTGTTCTAATGGTACTACTGTATTTACTAAGCCCATATCAAGCGCTTCTTGCGCGTTGTATTGACGGCATAGGTACCAAATTTCGCGAGCTTTCTTGTGGCCTACCATACGAGCTAAGTAACCAGCTCCGTATCCACCGTCAAAGCTTCCTACTTTAGGACCTGTTTGTCCAAATACTGCGTTGTCTGCAGCGATTGTTAAGTCACATACGATATGAAGTACGTGTCCTCCACCGATTGCATAACCTGCTACCATTGCGATAACTGGTTTAGGAATTGCGCGAATTAGACGTTGTAAGTCTAATACGTTTAGACGTGGGATTTGGTCGTCACCTACATATCCACCATGACCGCGAACTTTTTGGTCGCCGCCAGAACAGAATGCACGTCCACCTTCACCTGTTAAAATGATAACGCCAACATTTGCATCATCACGAGCATGTGCAAAAGCGTCGATTAACTCCATTACCGTTTTAGGACGGAATGCGTTATGTACTTCAGGGCGGTTAATCGAAATCTTTGCGATACCATTGTATGTTGAATAAATAATATCTTCGTAATTGCCTTCTTTTACCCATTCAATAGCCATTACAACTACCTCCTTGTATATTTCTGATCTCCTCTATAAGTGTAACTTCATTCTTAACTGAAAAAAGCATCACTGCATAGTTTTTAGAAATCCCTTTACTATTGTATCAAACTTTTCCGGTTGTTCCACATGAATTGCATGGCCAGCACCATCAATTTTGACAAATTTCGCGTCAGAGACGCATTTTTCGATATTTTTTAATATGCGAAAGAACTTTTCATCATGCTCACCGTTCATTAAAAGAACAGGCATTTTTAAATTTTTCAGCTCATTCCACCATGAAGGCTGAGCCCCTGTTCCCATGCCGCGCAAGCTATTTGCAAGCCCTTTTTGATTGTTAGCAAGTCGCTCTTTTCGTACTGCTTCTTGTACGTTTTGTGCTAAACGTTTTTGCGTTTCAAACAGCGGAATACTTTCCCACATCGATACAAAACTTTCGATGCCTTCTCGCTCAATTTTCTGAGCAAGTCGCTCATCTTTTTCACAGCGTTCTTTTCGCTCACCTTCACTTTCAAGTCCAGCTGTACAGTTTTCTAATAAAAGAGAACATACATATTCTGGATATAGACACGCCATCGTAATCGCCAGTCTACCGCCCATTGAATAGCCAAGTATGTGCGCTTTTTCAATATGAAGATAATCTAGTAGTTCTTTCATTTGCAACGCTACATTTTGAATATTATAATGCGTCACATCTTCAGGGCTTTCCGTTTTTCCGTGCCCAACAATATCTACTAAAATAACTTGAAATTGCTCACTCCAAGAAGGAACGAAGGAACGCCACGTCTCCATGCTTCCCGTAAAACCATGAAGAAGTAGAAGTGGTTCCCCGCTTCCGACTACTTCATATTCATACGATACACCTTGCAGCGTTACGTTCATTTTGATTCACCTTGCAACGATGTAGTAATTACATCCTGTGTTTTTGCCCATAACGTACGGTGCAATGTTAAGTTTTCATCACGGTTCGTACAAATTTCTACAACGTGTAAACCTTCTTTCGTTGCACCCTTTTGTACTTCTTCTCGGAACTGCTCCCAGCCATTTACACGGCTAAATGAACCACCGTACATTGTAACAACATGCTCATAATCAAGCCCAATTGGAGTTCCAAATAATGATTCGAAATGTTCCTTTTTCTCATACTGTGGTAAGAATGAGAAAATACCACCACCGTCATTATTTACAACGACAATCGTTATGTTTAATTCATGTAATTTTGCGGCTAGTAGTCCATTTAAATCGTGATAGAATGATAAATCACCAATCACTAATACGAGCGGATCGCAAATCATGCTCGCTCCTAAAGCTGTCGAAATGATTCCATCAATCCCATTTACACCGCGATTTGCCATTACTTGAATATCTTTATCCGATGTGAAGAAGAAAGAATCTGTATCACGAATTGGCATACTATTACTTGCAAATAACGTTGCCCCTTCTGGTAATACGCGGACAATATCTGTAATGACTCTTCCTTCAAATGCCGTATCATATGTTTCCATTTCACGAAGTGTTTCCTTCGTTTTTTCGTTTATATGTTGCCACATTTGGGACCAATCATTCTTTTTCATAACTGGCATTTTTTCTATTAGTGCACTGCAAAATGCAATATCACTCGCTTGGACAACTTCTGTTGCAACGAGAGCTGGATCTCTCCATTGTCCTGATTCGTCAACAACGATATGAACAGCTTTCGTCTGTTTTTTAATGAATTGCGTTAATGCTTTCGAAACAGGCATACCACCGAAGCGAATTATAACGTCCGGCTTCCACGTTTCTTTTAACAATTCATTTCGTAAAAATGTATCGTAACAGTCAATTACCATCGTTTTGTCGTGGTGCCCGCTACGAATGTTAGAAAGTGGATCCGCTAATATTGGATATCCCGTTTTTTCAGCTAGTTGCGTTGCAAACGTTGCGATTTCTGAATGACTATCATCTCCACAAATAATAAGCCCCTTTTCCATATGTGAAAGGCGCCCTACAAGAGAATCTACATATTCACTCGGCATCACCGCGTTCCCTCGCTGAACTACTCCTGTATATTCTCCGCGTCCTTTATCCCATAAACTTTCTAATGAGAAGTCCGGGATAAGCGGTTCGCGAACCGGAAAATTAAGATGAACAGGTCCTTGCGGTGCTAAAAGCGCGCTTGCTATCGTGCGCTGCGTTGTCATGCGAGCGTAATGATACATCGCCTCATTCGCTTCTGGAAGTGCCATCTCTGTAAATTGCTTCACAAACGTGCCGTATAAATTAATTTGATTCATCGCTTGTGGTGCACCGACATCTCTTAATTCATGCGGTCTATCTGCCGTTAAGACGATAAGCGGCACTCGCGAATGAAAAGCTTCACATACAGCTGGATAGTAGTTCGCTGCAGCCGTTCCTGACGTACATAATAATGCAACAGGACGTTTTTTCGCTTTTGCAATACCGAGCGCAAAAAATCCTGCAGATCTTTCATCTACATGTAAATATGTGTTCATTCCTTCATGTTGTTCCATTAGTAGAGCAATCGGCGTTGACCGTGAGCCTGGACTAATGACAACATCACATACATTTAGACGCGTCAGTTCATCCACGAACGCGCCTAAATAATATGATAATGCTTCTATATGATTGTTCATTTCATTAATTCCTCCAAAGCACCAAGCATCGGTCTAAACTTCAAACTTGTTTCTTCATATTCAAGTTGCGGTACTGAATCAATTACAATCCCGCAACCGGCAAATAAGGATGCTTTCTCTCCATTTAATAATCCGCAGCGAAGTGCAACCGCAAATTCACCATTTCCTTCATCATCTATCCAGCCAATCGGTGCACCATATAATCCTCTGTCTAACAATTCAACATCACGAATTAGTTTCATCGCTTCTAAACGAGGTGTCCCGCCAAGAGCTGGTGTTGGATGTAATTCTTCTACCATCGTTAAAAGACTCGCGTCGCCTTTTGCCTCTACAGGCGTATATAAATGAATTAAGTTTTTCGTTGTTAATAGACCGGGACTCTCCGGAATATTAACGGATTCGCAGTGCTCATTTAATACCGACCTGATCATGTTCACAACATAACCGTGTTCAGCTAAATTCTTTTCATCATGAAGAAGCGCATCACTATTTCGCTTACTTTCTTCTATAGATTGACCATGACCAGTTGAACCAGCAAGACACATTGAAGTAAACTTCTCATCTTCTTTACGAATTAATCTCTCTGGCGTCGCTCCTAAGAAGCATGCTCCTTTATAATCAAAAGAAAATACGTAACAATCTGGTTGCCCAATGCGAAGTGCTTCTAAAACAAGCGCAGAATCAATATGATGATCCATCTCTACTTTTAGCTCCCTCGCTAATACAACCTTCTGCACGTTCCCCTGCTTCATCTCATCTTGCACTTTCTCAATGGACTTCATCCAGCCTTTCGGATCCACTTCTACTTTAGAAGTAACTGTTAATTTCGATCCTTCTAGTGCACATTTACTCTCCTCAAAAATTTTCTCTTCTAAAGAAACAATTTCGTTATAAAGAGTTTCTGCACAATCTGTTGCTGAAACAAATGTATTCATTGTTAACCATGCTTTTTCATTTTTTACAGTTAATAAAAATGCCGGTAGTGAAAATGTCGTATCATCAAATTCTTTCCATAAATCTGTTTTCTCTTTTTCTTGGTCAAATGAAAATCCACCAAATAAAAGAGGACCTGTTCCAAATTCGTATCTTTCTCTTTGTACAAATGCTTTCTCTTTTACTTTATCCCACTCGTCACGAGCAGTTTGAAAGCGTTTGTGAGAAGCAGTTGCTATAGTGAAAACAGAACCAATTCCAGCAAATATTACATGCTGAGCTGGGTCTGCAAAATAACATCTATTTTCGAATGAGATCCTTTTTCCTGCTGCATAAAACAGAAGTGGATCCATCCAGTCTATTTTTTTAACAAAACTAACCAATATTTTTTCATCAGTTGCATGCTTAATGGCTGCACTTAGAACTTCCTGCAAGCCTTTTTGTTTCGTTTGAATCACAATTGTCTCCCCCCTATGGGCGAAAAATAGTCATAATTACGCTTGATTTTAAGATACACCTCAAACGAAAGGCCTGTCAACGTTTAGCATTTCTGAGAAATTCACCTTCTCTTCCTAGAAAATAAACGTTGACACTAAATGATGCTTTTTCTACACTTAGTTGTGTACAATATGTGACCAAAGGAGGATTCAACATGGAAATGAACGTCGAAACGAATTCCTCTCCTACGGCGCCAAAGCCAAGCAAGCAAACAGGCTGGCGCATTTGGTGGAGTTTACTACGTCCCCATACATTAACAGCAGCTTTCGTTCCTGTTTTCATCGGAACAGCCTATGCAATGCAGGTCGGAGGTATAAATCAAATACATCTCCCTCTTTTCCTTATAATGCTTCTTGCTTGTCTTCTCATTCAGGCAGCAACAAACATGTTTAATGAATACTTTGATTATAAAAGAGGACTTGATCACGAAGGTTCAGTTGGTATCGGCGGCGCTATCGTTCGCGATGGCATTCAGCCAAAAACAGTACTTAACTTAGCATTTGGATTTTTCGGTATCGCAATACTATTAGGTGTTTATATTTGTATGAATTCTAGCTGGTGGCTTGCTGCAATCGGTCTTGTTTGTATGGCCGTTGCTTACCTTTATACAGGCGGTCCACTTCCAATTGCATATACACCATTTGGAGAGTTAACAGCCGGATTATTTATGGGTGTCATTATTATTGGGATTTCATTCTTTATCCAAACTGGAACTGTAACATCAGAAGTCGTTTTACTATCTATTCCAAGCTCGATTTTAATTGGTGCCATTTTACTAGCTAATAACATCCGTGACTTAGATGGCGATAAAGAAAACGGTCGTAAAACGTTAGCCATTCTCGTTGGACGCGAGCGAGCGGTCGGTGTACTTGCTTCTATGTTCATCGTTTCCTACATTTGGACAATTGCTTTAATTATCGTGGGCATCGTATCACCATGGATGCTGATCGTATTTTTAAGTGCACCGAAAGCATTTAAAGCGACGAAAGGCTTTATCGGCAAAAGCATTCCAATGGAAATGGTACCTGCGATGATAGCAACAGCAAAAACAAATACAATCTTCGGTCTCCTCATGGGAATCGGATTATTGCTTGGATATTTCCTTTAAAAGGAGCTGCTAATGCGGCTCCTTTTTCATATACCAATTTCAGCTCATAATTCCTACTCGCAACGCTCATACTATGTAAAGAAACTGAATTGTAGGAAGGTGGACGACTATGTTAACTCCACAACAAATAAATCAATTTAAATCCGTTTTAGAAAAACAAAAACAAGAACTAGAGCAAACGATACAAACACACGAAAATGAAGATCGTGCATCTGAACGTGAATCTGTTGGAGAATTATCTAGCTACGATAACCATCCGGCTGATATGGCAACAGAGCTATATGAGCGTGAAAAAGACTTCGGGCTTATTGAACTTTGGCATAAACAGCTAGAGGATACGAAACATGCCCTGCAAAAAATAGAAGCGGGTACGTACGGCATTTGCGAAGTATCTGGTGAAGAAATTCCATTTGAAAGATTAGAAGCAATGCCGACTGCTACAACATGCGTTCAGCACGCAACAAATAAGTTAAATATGAATACACGACCAGTCGAAGAAGAAGTGTTGTCTCCTTCTTTTCACAAACATGACGAAGATCGTTCTGTTGAATATGATGCAGAAGATGCATGGCAAGATGTTGCCAATTATGGAACATCCGAAACGCCGTCCGATTTAGAAAGACAAGATTCAAAAAACTACAATGGCATGTACGTAAATAGCGAAGAAAATGTAGGCTACGTAGAGGATTTCGAAAACTTTATCGGTACAGATATGCATGGGAAAAATCTGCAAGTTTTCGCTACAGAAGAGCATGAAGAATATGAACAAATGCTTGATGACTTTGAAGACCGCACCTTTAAGGGCGAATTATCTTCAAATGAGTCGAGTTCCAAAGAATAAAAAAAAGCATTCCGAAAATCGGAATGCTTTTTATCGCTAGCTAATTAGTTTTTTGTAACGTTAGCAGCTTGTGGTCCACGGTTACCTTCAACGATTTCGAAAGAAACTTCTTGACCTTCTTCTAAAGTTTTGAATCCGTCACCTTGGATAGCTGAGAAGTGAACGAATACATCGTCTCCACCTTCAACTTCGATGAAACCGAAACCTTTTTCGCTGTTGAACCATTTAACTTTACCTGTTTGCATGTCATGTACCTCCTAAATAAAAATGAAACTATGAATCCACATGAAAAGGTGGATATAAAGGACATGAATGTATAACAAGCTTACAGCCTTTAATTCAACGTGCTTTATTTCCGTACCACATTATGTAGCTCAATAGTGATTTCACTATATCACGCTATATCCAAAACGTCAAATGAGAACACTTTCATTCCATTATTTTTTTATAATTTTAATATAATGTTGAACTTCCATATTCATATTTTATCTCGCTATTTGCGGACTGCTCGATTGGTGAGAGCTGACAACCAATTTTGGGTGCTCCCACTTTATTTAAAAATTAACAAAACTAAAGTATTCTAATCCTATTAAATTCTGTACAATATAAATATCTATTACATACGAGGTGAAAAAATGAGAGCACATGAAATCGAGTATAAATTATACGGCGATGATATGCAGTTTGTTGAAATTGAGTTAGACCCAGAAGAAAGCGTTATTGCAGAAGCTGGCGCAATGATGATGATGGAAGATTCCATCGAAATGGAAACAATCTTCGGTGATGGTTCTGGCCCATCTGGAGGTTTATTCGGAAAATTAATGGGCGCTGGTAAGCGTCTCGTTACAGGGGAAAGCATGTTTATGACTGTATTTACAAATACAGGTCACGGCAAGCGTCACGTATCCTTTGCTGCTCCTTATCCAGGTAAAATTATCCCTGTAGATTTAACAGAATATCAAGGGAAAGTAGTTTGTCAAAAAGATGCGTTTCTTTGTGCCGCAAAAGGCGTTTCTATCGGAATCGAGTTTACAAAAAAAATCGGAACTGGTTTCTTCGGCGGCGAAGGTTTCATCATGCAGAAACTCGAAGGTGATGGACTTGCTTTCATGCATGCAGGCGGAACTGTATACAAACGTGAATTAAAGCATGGCGAAAAACTTCGCATTGATACAGGTTGTCTCGTTGCCATGACAAAAGACGTTAATTACGATGTCGAGTTCGTTGGAAAAGTAAAAACAGCTCTATTTGGCGGCGAAGGTTTATTCTTCGCAACGTTAGAAGGACCTGGAACAGTTTGGATTCAGTCCTTAACACTTAGCCGCTTAGCAGCACGCCTGACAAGCCCAGCAGCGCAAAGCACTGGTGAAGGTAGCGTTTTAGGTGGACTTGGTCGTTTATTAGATGGGAAAGAGTAAATAGGGCCCTTATAGGGCTCTTTTTATTGAGGTGGACTATACAAACCACTTCGAATCATATAATACTCCCTCACGTAACTGTAGTTTTAAGGTTTTTTTCTAAAAGAATGAATCAAGTCCCTCACTGCATATATTGAACTATACCTTTTCTTAAGGAGGCTCCCTTAATGCGTACTCCTTTATCCTTTGATAAAGATACTGCCATACTGTTAGCTTCTTGTTGTGAGTTAACGTATGAACAATATAAACAAAATGGGATTTTTGAAATACCAGATGGTTTTCAATATGTACAAGGCTTTCAAGGAAAAACCATTCAAACGACAGAATGGTTCGGATTCATACTAGAATCTGAGGATACCGTTATTGTAGCTTTTCGCGGGACACAAACAGATACAGACTGGATTATCGATTCACTCGTTAACCAAAAACCATATCCATATGCTTTAAATAGCGGAAATGTCCATAACGGCTTTCTTTCCATTTATGAATCTTGCCGAGATTCTATTATGGATATGCTCGTATCATTACCAGCCCATAAGAAACTTCTTGCAACAGGTCATAGTTTAGGCGGCGCACTCGCTACACTACATATACTCGATGCGCGTATAAACACTGCCTTCGCACAGTACGGTCTGTATACATTTGCCTCCCCAAAAGTGGGAGATATCGCCTTTCGGAATTATTATAAACTGCAAGTAGCTAGTAGCTTTCGTTTCGTCAATTTATTTGATGTCGTTCCACTTCTTCCTCCTCGAAACATAAATTTTAATGACCAAGACTGGGAATATGCACACGTTCATCACAACATGACTTTTACAAAAAACACAAAATCGATTGCAAATAATCATGCCATGACAACATACAAAACATGTCTGACTTCTCATTTTTAACCAGTAAACAATTGGAAATAAAATATCCTTATACTATAATAATATATGAAATTATTTTTGGATGAGGGGACCTTACATGCTAAAATTTATCTTTGCACTTTTTCTCATTGTAATTTTTACGTTTACAGGTTTCTTTACATTTTCATACTTTGCGACAGGAGAATATGATGGAACAGGTATCATATATACTGCGATCCCATTTCTTTCTTAAGCAAAAAAGAAAACCGAGCTTAATGAGTTTAAGCTCGGTTTATTTATTAGTGTTAAATTTTGTCGGTAAACCGATATATCTTAAAAATCGCCGATATAAATTTCATATAATCTTTTCCAACGTAGCAATCTCTTTAAATTTGCGTAACTGTATTACCAATACCCCAAATCTCATTACTATACTGTAAAATCGTTCGATCGCTCGCAAAATGACCAGATTGTGCAATATTTAAAATCGACATTTCGAGCCACTTCGTTCGGTTCTCATAAGCTCTACCAACAGCTTCTTGCTTTTCCGCATATGGGCCAAAATCTCGCAGGACGAAATATTCATCATTTTGAATAACAAGAGAATCGTAAATTGCTTCAAATTCAGCTCCCGACTGTGCAAAGAAACCATTCGTTAACTGGTCTACTACCTTCTTAATGTGCCCATTGTGGTGATAATAATCACTTGCACGATATCCACCATTTTGATAGTAATGAAGAACTTCTTCGGCTGTTAAACCGAAAATGAAACAGTTATCATCACCGACTCTATCTTTTATTTCAATATTCGCTCCGTCTAACGTGCCGAGCGTAATCGCACCATTCATCATAAATTTCATATTGCCTGTTCCGGATGCTTCTTTACTCGCTGTTGAAATTTGTTCACTTACATCGGCCGCTGGGAATATATCTTCCGCTACAGACACTCGATAGTTTTCTAGAAAGATAACTTTCATATATTGGCTTACGTACGGATCGTTATTCACTTTCCTTGCAAGTTCATTTATTAATTTAATAATTTTTTTCGCATAGTAATAGCCAGGTGATGCTTTCGCTCCAAAGATAAAAGTACGCGGATAAAATGTAAAACTAGCATCCTCTTTCAAACGGTTATACAAGTATAAAATATGAAGAACATTTAATAATTGTCGCTTGTAAGCATGCAGTCTTTTTACTTGCACATCAAAAATAGAATTAGGATCAATTGTAATCCCCATTGTATGATGAATGCGCGCTGCTAAAATCTCTTTACGCTCTTGTTTTACCTCTGCAAATTTCTCTTGGAAACTCGCATCGTATTGAACTAATTGTAGCTCTTGAAGCTTAATCGGTTCTTTCTTCCACTCTGTTCCAATCGCCTCTGAAATAAGGTTTGTCAGTTGCGGATTCGCCTTCATTAACCAGCGTCTATGAGCGATTCCATTCGTTTTATTATTAAACTTATCTGGATAAAACTCATAAAACAATCGCATTTCACGTTGTTTTAAAATCTCCGTATGAATTTTTGCTACACCGTTTACACTATGGCTACCGACAATTGCTAAATGAGCCATTTTCACAAGATCATGCGCAATAATCGCCATCTCTTCAATGCGATGCCATTCATACGGATAACGTTCCCAAAGTTCATGACAGAAACGTTCATTAATCTCTTCAATAATCATATAAATTCTCGGTAATAACGGTTTAAAAATGTGAATTGGCCACTTTTCAAGAGCTTCTGATAACGTCGTATGATTCGTATAAGAAATCGTTTGCGTCGTTATGTGCCAAGCTTCTTCCCATGCTAGTTTTTCTTCATCTAATAAAATACGCATCAGTTCTGGAATCGCCAAAACTGGATGGGTATCATTAATATGAATCGCAATTTTCTCATGTAATTGACGAAGGTCACCATATCTTTCTCTATGCATACGAACGATATTTTGCAAGCTTGCTGATACGAGGAAATACTGTTGTTTCAAACGAAGTATTTTCCCCTCATCATGCGTATCATCTGGATATAAAAACTCCGATACCGCCTCTGTTTCACGCTTATATTTCAAAATATCTTTGCAATTTTGTGGGAAAGGAACTGGTTCCGCATTCCAAAGTCTAAGTGTATTTACAGTACTCGTCTCATAACCTACTACTGGAACGTCATATGGTACGGCCATAATTACTTCTGCATTTGTATGCCTGAATTCTAAACGCCCATCAATGTAGAGCGGTTCAACATTGCCGAAATAACTTACTTCTACAGCTTGATCATGCCTTCTTACTTCCCATACATTTTCATGAAGAAGCCACTGTTCTGGAAATTCAACTTGATAACCATCAACAATTTTTTGATCAAATAAGCCGTGTTTGTAACGAATTCCGCACCCATGACCTGGTAAGTTTAAAGATGCAAGTGAATCAAGGAAACAGGCTGCTAACCGTCCAAGTCCACCATTTCCAAGACCTGCATCTGCTTCCACCTCTTCTAATTGTTGCAACGAAATTCCAAGCTCAGAAAGCCCTTGCTCACATACATCCTTGATGCCTAAATTTAATATGTTACTTCCAAGCAAACGCCCAAGTAAAAACTCAATGGATAAGTAATACATTTGCTTTCGCTCTCCAGACCGATAACTTTCATTCGTTGCAATCCATTGACTATTCATATACTCACGTACCATGTACCCAAGCGTATTGTATTGATCACGAGTTGTAGAGTCTTTGAAACTTTTACCATACATCGTCTCTAACTTTTCTAGAAAAGCTGATTTGAAACTTTCAACATGAGTAAACATCTCTTCACCACCTACATGTTATTCCATGAGACTTTTATACAATTTTTTATAAGCAAGAGCTGATTTCTCCCAGCTATAATCTTCAGTCATCGCTTGTTTTACAAGCTGATCCCATACCGGTTTATCATGATAAAATTCAATTGCACGACGAACTGTGTGCAACATATCATGTGCATTAAAGTTCGTGAAACTGAAACCATTTCCTTCTCCAGTTTCTTCGTCATAAGATTGTACCGTATCATTTAATCCGCCTGTTTCCCTTACAATTGGAATCGTACCATACGCTAATGCGATAAGTTGTCCAAGGCCACACGGCTCAAACAGTGATGGCATTAAAAATAAATCACTTCCCGCATACACTTGGTGCGCTAACTCCTCATTAAAGCCGATATACACTTTTACCTTCTCAGGATACTCATATGCCATCCACTCAAAGAATTGTTCATATTCCGAATCACCTGATCCTAAAATAATACATTGTACATCTTCTTCCATTATTTCTCGGAATACAGTACGTACTAAATCAAGACCTTTTTGCTTCGTTAATCTCGTTACCATTGAAATAATTGGTGTATCTTCTTTTTCTGGCAAACCAAAATAACGCTGCAACGCGCGTTTATTTTCATTCTTTTCATATAATGAACCTGCATCGTACTGAGCATTAATATACGAATCCGTTTCTGGATTGTACACGCTCGTATCAATTCCATTTACAATGCCACTAAGCTTATCATTATATTTTCGCAGTAATCCATCTAACTTCTCACCGAAAAATTCATATTGAATTTCTTCTTTGTACGTCGGGCTAACCGCTGTAATTTGATCAGAAGCGATAATACCGCCCTTCATAAAGTTCACATTTCCATAAAACTCTAACTGCTCACTATGAAAATATTCATCACCAAGTTCTAACAAGTCGTACATCACTTCAGGAGGAAATACACCTTGGAACTGCAAGTTATGAATCGTATATACCGTTTTAATATGCTCATATAACGGGTTATCTTGATACTTTTCACGCAGTAAAAAATTCACCATGGCTGTATGCCAATCGTGGCTATGAAGAACATCCACTTCGAAATCAAGATGCGGAATACACTCTAATACTGCTTTCGAGAAATAAGAAAAACGCTCTCCATCATCATAATGACCATACAGAGAATCCCTCTTAAAATAATATTCATTATCTATTAAGTAATACGTAATCCCGTCTTGCTCACCTTTTAAAATTCCACAATATTGATTTCTCCAGCCAAGCGGGACGTTAATTACTTTATGTAGCGTACATCCGTCCCTTAATTTTTGCGGAATAAGACTATAATTCGGGAGTACAATGCGAACGTCCACACCTAATTTTTTTAGCTCTTTTGGGAGCGCACCTGCTACATCAGCTAATCCTCCCGATTTAACAAATGGTACACATTCTGATACTGCAAATAAAATATTCACTTGTTGTCCCACTGCACGAAAAGCTTATACTACTTCCCTTGCAGCTTCCTCCCTTCGAGTTTTCATTTAAATTAAAATTTGAATCAGTGGAGGAAAAACCCCCACTGATTTCTTAAGAATAACTATTAATCGTACTGTTTTGAATGCTTCCTTTTTCTACAACGTATGGCTCATCGGCAGTTCCTTTTAAAACAACACCGTCACCAATTTTCACATCTTTATCAATAATAACACCGTCTATTATACAATTATCTCCAATTTGGCTCTTTTGCATAATAATGCTATTACGAACAATTGAACCTTTTCCAATTTTAACAGAACGGGAGACAACGCTATTTTCTACTTCACCTTCAATAATACTGCCGTTTGCAATCATTGTGTTTTTCACAGCTGCACCCTTTACATAACGAGTTGGTGGTTCATCTTTTACTTTCGTAAAGATCGGTGCTTCTTTCTTAAATAGTTGCTTCCAAATAGCAGGTTGCAAAATTTCTAAGCTATGTTTATAGTAACTTTCAATCGAATCAATAATAGCTACATATCCTGTATGCTCATATGTAGCAATATGTAGTGATTTTCCGCGCTTTTCTCTCACTACATCGAATAAGCTATATTGCTCCACATCTTTATATGACTCAAATAAATCTAACAATAATTGTTTCTTTAACACGTATGTTTGAAGCGAAACCCCTTCATGGCAAACTTCCGTAATATCAGCTGCCGTATGTATATGTCGCTCTAACACTGCTTGAAAATGTAATGCTGTTACGAGATGGCTATTCGTAATCACGACGTACTCTTCTCTGCTTCTTAGAAAATAATCAATATGTCTTCTAAAATGTGCAAAAGATCCAAATTCATCTTGATCACATTGGCAATTTGGCGGGAATAAAAACAGTCCGTCTCGTTTTCTATCTAAATCCCACTGTTTGCCTGAACCAACGTGATCCATTAGTGAACGGTTTTTATGGCTTGTAAAAACTGCCACACTATGAATATTAGAATTCACCATATTTGAAAGCATGAAATCAATGAGTCGATAACGGCCCCCAAACGGTAACGCCGCTAGTGAACGATGCCCTGTTACTTTCTTTAAGGAAGGAAAACTTCCCGTTGCATTAATAATTCCTAACATTTTTTCTCCCATTCATTTCATCCCCCTTTTCTATTTCCCTTCAGCAATAAGTACTACATCGTCAACATTTTTTTCCGGACGAATAATTGTTCCATCTTCAATAACCATTTCCGATCCAACAATTGCCCTTTCAATCACAACATTTTTGCCAATCTTCGCTCCTGGCATAACGACAGAATCAATAACCATACTACCTTCTTCCACCGTCACCCCTTGGAATAATACAGAATGCTTCACGTCCCCTTCGATGACGCATCCTTCGTTAATAAGTGATTCTTCTACTCTTGCCTTTTCAGCAATATATTGAGGCGGTTCGTTTGGATTAACAGAATAAATACGCCAGTCACGGTCGTTTAAATTTAGTGATGTTTCATCGCGCAGTAAATCCATATTCGCTTCCCATAAGCTCTTCACTGTACCAACATCTTTCCAATATCCTTCAAACGGATACGCCATTAGCTTCTTCCCTTCATCTAATAAAAGTGGAAGCACATCTTTTCCGAAATCATTACTAGATTCAGGGTTTCTTGCATCCATTTCTAAATACTCTTTCAAAATTGCCCAGTTAAAAATGTAGATCCCCATTGATGCAAGATTACTTCTTGGAAATTGCGGTTTCTCTTCAAATTCAACAATCTCCATCTCTTCGTTCGTATTCATAATGCCAAAGCGACTCGCCTCATCCCAAGGCACTTCAATAACAGAAATCGAAACGTCCGCTTCTTTCTCAATATGGTAATCTAGCATTTTACTGTAATCCATTTTATAAATATGGTCGCCTGATAAAATGAGAACATACTCTGGCTCATACTGACTTAAATAGTTTAAGTTTTGATAAATGGCACTTGCCGTACCTGTGTACCATTTCACACCTGAAGACTCCGCATAAGGAGGTAATACTGTGACTCCACCACTTACTCGGTCTAAATCCCACGCATTGCCAATTCCGATATAATTATGAAGTTCTAGTGGTTGATATTGCGTTAAAATCCCAACCGTTTCAATACCAGAATTCGCGCAGTTACTTAGCGTAAAATCAATAATGCGATATTTACCACCAAATGGAACAGCTGGCTTGGCTAAATTTTTTGTTAATGCACTTAATCGACTACCTTTTCCCCCTGCTAGTAACATTGCTACACACTTTTGTTTTTGAGCCATCTTGTTTTTTGCTCCCCTTTCTCGTCTTCACTGGTCGTAATATGGATACGCCAAATGGTGGAATTGTAATTTCTACATGTGCTGCTTGATTATGAAACGGTTCTTGAATCGCCTTCAGACGTTTCTTATTTACTTGCCCTGATCCGCCATATTGCTCAGCATCACTGTTTAAAATCTCGTTATAATACTCAAAATCTGGTACACCTACTTTATAGTTTTCATATGTAGCTTTCGTAAAATTACATACGACAACTAACGCATCTTCTTGTTTATCCCCTTGGCGAATAAAAGAGAAAATACTTTGCTCATTATTATTAGCATCAATCCACTGAAAACCTTCAGGCGAATGATCAAGCTGCCAAAGTGGTTTGGAGCGCTTATACAATGCTATGAGCTCTTTAAAGTAATCATGCATATAACGATGCATTTCAAAATCATGTAAATTCCAATCTAAATCTTCAAGGTCTTTCCACTCATCAAACTGCCCGAATTCTCCTCCCATGAAAAGTAATTTCTTTCCTGGGTGAGTAAAGAAATATCCATATAATAAACGAAGTTGAGCAAACTTATCCCAGTAGTCTCCTGGCATTTTATTTAATAACGACTTTTTCCCATGAACGACTTCATCATGAGAAAGCGGTAATATGAAATTTTCAGAGTAAGCATATAGTAAAGAGAACGTCATTTTATCATGAATATATTTTCTGTACTCTGGCGCACATTCCATATATTTCAGCACGTCATTCATCCAGCCCATATTCCATTTGTAATTGAATCCAAGCCCACCTTCATACGTTGGAGCTGTTACAAGTGGCCAAGCTGTTGAATCCTCTGCTGTCATAAGAAAATCTTCATCCTCTGCAAACACAGCTTCATTTAACTCTCGTAAAAATGAAACAGCGTGCTCATTACTTTGCTCTTGTCCTTCTTTATTCCAGTACAGCATGTTCGCAACTGCATCTACCCTGAAACCATCAATATGGAAATATCTCATCCAAAATAACGCATTTGAAATTAAGAAATTACGTACTTCCCTCTTTCCTAAATCAAAGTTGACAGTTCCCCATACTGGATTTTCTTGCACATCTTTATCTTTATATTCATAAGTCGGTGTCCCATCAAACAAATATAAACCGTGAGCATCTTTACAAAAATGCCCCGGCACCCAATCTAAAATGACACCGATTCCATATTTATGACATTCATCGACAAAATGCATCAAATCATATGGCGTGCCGAATCTACTCGTTGCGGCATAATATCCCGTCCCTTGGTATCCCCAAGAACGATCATATGGATGCTCAACAAGCGGCATAATTTCAATATGTGTAAATTGATGTTCCACCACATAAGGAATGAGTTCTTCTGCCATTTCTCTGTAAGAATACAGTGTTCCATCTTCTTTCTTTTTCCAAGAACCGAAATGTAATTCATAAACTGTCATCGCTTCTTTATAAACCGATTTTTTCTTTTTCTTACGACTCCAGTTTTTATCATTCCATTCGTATCCCTTTATATCAAAAACTACAGATGCCGTATTCGGTCTTACTTCTGCATACACAGCATACGGATCTGCCTTGAGAATGACATCACCAGCCATCGTTTCAATCGCATATTTATATATTTCTCTTTCTTCTATATGCGGTATAAATAGGGACCAAATTCCCTCTTCTGTCACTTGCAGCATCTTATGTTGCTCATAATCCCATTCATTAAAATCTCCAACAACACTCATTGCTTTCGCATGAGGAGCCCATACTGTAAATCGTACACCTCGCATCTCATCTTCCGTCACAACATGTGCACCAAAGATGTTATAACTGTCATAGTACTTTTCTGTATGAAACTCATCTCGTTTCACTTCTTCACAATTTATTACACTCAATATGCTCACCTCACTAAGATGACAGAATTTTTTATACTTTACCAATTCTGCGAAAAACTGAAATATCCTTGTTAATTTATAAAAAATATACGTTTTTTTCTTAAATATGTTTAATTTTTTTCACATTTCTATATAAAATATCGAATTTTGACGAATATTCATTGAAAACGCTTCATTTTTCACTAGTCTTTTATCTTACTATTTATTTCTCAACCTCTATTTTATTAGCTTTATCCTCTTTTTTATCCTATTTTCCACTTGAAATCGTAACAAAATAATCTGTCATAAAAAAATGTTTCTCAACATTTTTCGTCACAATTGTATTGAAATGGAAAATTGATAAGCATATACTTGTTCTCAATAAAGAACAGCAACTTTTCGTAACTATAATTCATAGTGGACTACTATGTTTACTTATTTATCCTTGTTACGAGCAGTCGCTATAAAAATTTAATTAGGGGGCTTTCTTATGTCATTAAAACAAAAGGTTGGAATGGGAGTTGTCACCGCAACGCTCGGCTTATCCCTTACATTCGGCGGTGTATTCGCCTACTTCAGTGATTCTGAAACATCTAGTAACTCATTTCAAGCTGGAACACTAGACCTTTCTATTAATCCAAGTGTAATCGTTGATGTGAAAGATTTAAAGCCAGGTGACTTTATTGAAAAAAATTTCACGCTTGAAAATAAAGGGTCATTGGATATTGCAAAAGTAGCACTTGAAACATCCTATGAAGTTACAGATGCAAAGAAAAATAATGATGGTGAAGATTTAGGCGATCACATCATCGTCAAATTTTTAGTGAATGATGGAAAGCCATCTAATCCAAACGATGATCATGAAATTTTGTGGGAAACAAAACTATCACAATTAAAAACTATGAAACCTGAGGATGTGGCTACTTCTTTAGAACGTCATAACTTAATAGACGGTATTAAATCTGGTGAAACAGATTATTTACACGTGCTCTTCTCCTTTGAAGACAACGAACAAGATCAAAATAAATTCCAGGGTGATTCCTTACAGCTAAACTGGACATTCCATGCAAAGCAAACACCAGGCACGGAGAAATAAATTTTAAAATATAAATTATCGGAGGCTTATACATGAAAAAGAAAAATCGTTTTGTTACCGGAATTGTAACGGCTGGCGTTCTATTTTCAACTGCCCTTCCGTTCAATGTACTGGCTGAAAACCCTATTAACCAAATTGACTCTTCAAACGCCCAGTCTTTACTATCAAAACTTTCTAAAGAACAGCGCCAGGCATTACAAACGTTAGATGCCAACCCTGGTTTTACTATCTCGCCAGATATTAATACGAGTAGTTCTGAGCCTGTAAATATCATTGTAGAATTTCAAACAGCTCCAGTAAAGATTAATGAATTAAAACAAAAAGAAAAAGGGTTACAAGTTGCTCCTGAAAATATAAAGGCACGTATTGATCAAGAACATGAGGAATTTCAAAAAGGACTAAAACGTCTTTATCACTTCAGTCCATCAGTAAAGTCAGGGAATTTCCAGTCTGTACAAATTAAACGTTCTTATAAGCATGCGATAAATGGGGTTGCGCTGACATTACCTGCAAATACAGTGGAAGAATTGTTGCGAATTGGTGTTGTAAAACGGATTTGGAAAGATTACGAAGTGAAATTAAATTTACCAAAACAATCTGAGCAAAAAGCACCTCAAAAACTAACAGATAGTATTCCGCAAATTGGGGTCGATAAGTTACATAGCGAAGGCATTACCGGAAAAGGAATTAAAGTTGGTGTATTAGATACAGGTATTGATTACAATCATCCTGACCTAAAAGACGTGTATAAGGGCTATCGCGCAAAACCTGGCGAAGACTCTAGCAAGGTAGATCCAAACTCCGTAAAAGGTTGGGACTTTATTAATAACGATGCAGATCCGATGGAAACAACTTATACAGAGTGGCAACAATCTGGCGCTCCTGAATTTGATGATCGTGGCTCTTCCTTCTACACAGCCCACGGTACTCACGTAGCAGGTATCGTTTCTGCTCAAAAGAAAAACAAATCAGATTCAGCAGTAAAAGGTGTTGCACCTGACATTGAACTATATAACTATCGTGTACTCGGTCCATACGGAAGCGGCGCTAGTTCAGGGATTATTGCTGCAATCGATAAATCTATTTCTGACGGTATGAACGTCATTAACTTATCGTTAGGTGACGATAGCAACAATCCGCTTGATCCTACTTCTATCGCTGTCAATAACGCGATGCTTTCGGGCGTTGTTACAGTCGTTGCTGCTGGAAACTCTGGTCCAAATCCAGCAACACTCGGATCACCAGGTGCTTCTCCATTTGCGATTACGGTCGGAGCAAGTGATAGCTCTATTTCCTTACCAAAACTATCAGGTCATGCTGGGCAATTACAATTTCCTAACCTAATTTTATTCGGCAAAAACTTCACTGATAAAATAGAAGATTTCAAGGGGCAAACTTTACCTATTGAATCTGTAGGAATTGTTACGCCTGACGAGTTTAGTAAAAAAGATGTAAAAGGAAAAATCGCTCTCGTTGCACGCGGTACACTGTCATTTGATGAAAAAATTGCGAATGCAAAACAAGCCGGTGCAAAGGCCGTTATTATTTATAACAATGTGGACGGAGAAATTCCTTTCTACGTTGGTGAAAGCACAAAGTATATTCCAGCATTCCGCCTAACGAAAGCAGATGGAGAAAAACTAAAAGCTCAAATTGAACAAGGCAAAACATCCTTAACTTTCGATGAAATTAATTACATTCAAACAGAAGGCGATCATCTTGCAGACTTTAGCTCACGCGGCCCTGTTACATCAAATGATGATATTAAACCTGATATTACAGCGCCTGGTGTTGCTGTACTTTCAACAGTACCTGAATATATTAACGACCCACAAAAGGGCGAAAACTATGACGTTTCCTACGAGCGTATGCAAGGAACATCTATGGCTTCTCCACATATCGCGGGCGTTGCTGCTCTTATTTTACAAGAACACCCAGACTACTCTCCATTCGATGTAAAGGCGTCTCTTATGAACACAGCTGATGATTTAAAAGAAAAGTATTCCGTATATGAAGTTGGAGCTGGACGAGTAGATGCGTACAACGCTGTTCATACGGAAACAAGTTTTAAAGTGTTAGATACGACAAAAACAATTGTAAATGATGAAGTAATTGAAGTACCAGAAGAAACTGGATCTATTGCATTCGGCAAGTTCTATCAAAAAGACAGGGAATCAATTGAGCAAAAACGAAAAATTAAAATTGAAAATCGTAATAAACAAGATAAGAAAGAATTTAAAACAGAAATTTCTTATACACCAGCATCTTCTGCCATTAACGATGCTACCGCAAACGGTATAAAAGTTTCTACTGCTGAAACAATTACGATTGATGCTGGTAAATCAGATGAAATTGAAGCAAAAATTAATATTCCAGCTGGCGTGAAGCAAGGCCGATATGAAGGATATATTCATATTACAAACACGAAAAATAAAGAAGAAACGTATCAAATTCCGTTCTCTATTCGAGTATCAGAGCCTGGTATTGAAAATGCACTGTTATCAAGAAAAACAATCTCAACTGATACATCTAAATTCAATCCATACCGTGAATCGTATTTGCACGGGGCATTCCAATTAAATAGCGAACTTGAAACGTTAGATCTTATCGTAAAAGATTCGAAAACAAATAAAGCACTCGGCTTCATTGGAACGTTAAACACGAGTGGCCTAAAAACGGATGTGTATTACTACTTAGAATCCTTCTTTAACGGAAAAGTGTATCCTTTTACAAATGATCCTGCAAAACCAATTGGTGATGAGAAAATCGACTTACCGGAAGGTGATTACACAATTGAGTTTGTTGGCTATGATAAAGCGGGAAAAGCACGTGTGAAAGGTGATTATGTCGTAATTGATAATACACCGCCAGAAGTGAAATTAACTGGATTACAGCCTGGTATTTATGAATTAAATGAAGAAAACTATACAGTAGAAGACGGTAAAAAAGCTCTATGGATTAAAGGAAATGTATATGATTCTAACGTTGACTACTTAAAAGGAAAAGGATTTAACATTACGCAAGAAGCGAACGGTGTTATGTATTATGATTATTCTCCATACTTGCACAAATTTTTACCGATTACGGAAAATGGTGACTTTAAAATTGGCATTACTCCTGAATCCTTTAAGGTGGAAGGTCCAATGAATACAGGCTTATATATTTTCGATTATGCAACTGCAGGTCCTGACTACCCGAGCGGCGTAAATAACTATTGGTTTATCCCGCAAGGTGCTCAATATGCGAAAGCTAGTTATGATAAAAAAGAATTATATAAAGATGATGAATTCACTGTGACACTAAACGCTAAACATGTAAAACAATTTGTATCTGGAGCATTTAACGTAAAATTCCTAGAAAAGAACTTCAAGTTTGCAAATGCGAAATTGAATCCTGCTTTTGAAAAACTCCTTTCTGAAAAAGGGGTGACCGCAAAAGTAAATGAACCGAAACTAGAAGAAGGTTCTGTTACAGTTGGCGGAGCTATCGATGACAAAAACTTCGCTGGATTAGATGGTGATTTCCCGTTCATTGATGTAACGTTCAAAGTAGAAAATGATGAGTTTTATGAAGCAAATGCTCAATTAGAATCAGCAGTGTTTGCATACTGGAAACAAGGGGAAACAGAGCCAAATAGAATGCGTGTCCTTCAAGATCAATCATTCTCAGTAATGTCCTTAAACTCACTAGTAGAAGGAAATATTAAGCCTGGTGCATTCTTAAATGAACGTGGATATTTAGATGAGAAATTCGATTATACAAAGCTTGGCGTAAAAGTATATGCAACAGATTCTTACCGTCATAAGTTTGAAGGCTCACTAGATAAATACGGATACTTCAAACTAAATGGACTTCCTGTTAATAAACGCGACTATAACTTATATGTAGAGGTTCCAGGGCATTTAACAAGCCGACTAACAACGAAACTTGGTACTGAAAAAGACGGTAAGCTAATTGGCCAATATTATTATGCACGCCTTGATGAAAACCTTGCCGGTGATGTAAATGGAGATAAAGTAATTGATATAAAAGATGCTGAAATTATCGCTAGCAACTATGGTAAAAAAGGAGTATCTGTGAAAGACGGTGACCTAAATAAAGATGGTATTGTTGACGAAAAAGATATTCGCTTCGTTGAAAAGAACTTCTTGAAGAAAGGTCCTGATGCATCTAAATCACAAACACCTGTTGAAAAATCAAAAAGCGGTACACTGGCAGATATTTTAAAGAAATTAGGATTAACGCCTAAAAAATGATAATAATAAAGAGCACTCTACGCAAAGTAGAGTGCTCTTTATTATAAACGACCCTGATCCAGCAAAAGGGGTATATTGGGGATATACAAGGGAAACCGGAAAAGGAATTTATATTAAATTATATATAAACCCAGAAGTAAGAAGTAGTTCCCCACTTCTGGATTATTTAGCAATTATTATTATAGTACTGGTGCCATTGTTTCTTTTAATACTTTTACAGAATGAGCAAATTTCGCTTTTTCATCCTCATTTAACTCAAGCTCTACGATTTCACGTACACCTTCACGGTTAATTACAGCTGGAACACCTACGTAAGCATCTTTTTCACCGTATTGACCTTCAAGGTATGCAGATACAGTTAATACGCTGTTCTCGTTGTTTAAGATTGCTTTAGTTACACGAAGTAGTGACATACCGATTCCGTAATAAGTTGCACCTTTACGCTCGATGATATGGTAAGCTGCATCACGTACGTTTTCGAAGATTTTGTCTAAGTCTTCTTGTTTGTACTGTTCGTTGTTAGCTAAGATTGTTTCTAGTTTTTGTACACCGATAGTAGCGTGACTCCATACTGGAAGTTCAGTGTCACCGTGTTCACCAACGATGTAAGCATGAACGTTACGTGGATCTACATCTAAGTAGTCACCTAACATGTAACGGAAACGAGCAGAGTCTAAAGTAGTACCAGAACCAATTACGCGCTCTTTTGGTAGACCAGATTCTTTCCAAGTTACGTAAGTTAAAATATCAACTGGGTTAGTTGCGATTAAGAAGATTCCATCGAATCCGCTATCCATAATACCGCGAACGATTTGTTTAAAGATCTTTGTATTTTTCTCAACTAAGTCTAAACGAGTTTCACCTGGCTTTTGTGGTAATCCAGCAGTGATGACTACTAAATCTGCATCTTTACAATCTGCATAGCTACCGCTCCAAACTTTTGTTGGTGATGGAGAGAATGGTACCGCATGGCTTAAGTCCATTGCTTCCCCTTCTGCTTTTGCTTCATTAACATCTACTAATACGAATTCTTCAGCTACACCTTGGTTGATCATTGAGTAAGCGTAACTACAACCTACAGCTCCTGTTCCTACTAATACTACACGATTGATACCTTTTTTCATGGTAATTTCCCCTCTCTATTGTTCACATATATTTTTTATGATTGTTTAAGTAATTAATTAAAATACTAATTTAATGTTGTTTAACTTCTTTACATTCATATTGTAGCACGTATTATTGTGAAAAAGTTCACAAATTATGACCTATTTGTGAACTTTTTCACATAGAGTGTAAAGTTATTAGATCAGGTATGGAATCCATTTCAATGGAGGCGTTTTCTTTAGATTGTGAAAGGGATTTTCTATGGTTTTTGTCGGTAAGTGAAATTATATCGGCGATGTTTAGAATATATCGACTGTAACTCCAAATATATCAGCGATTATTGAAATTTATCGACCGTAACTCAAATTATATCGGCGATTTTTGCAATATATCGACTTACCGACAAAACTCGACAATAATGACAACATAAAAAAGCTGTCTCCAGTAGATCACCTATTGAAAGACAGTTTCTTCTATTTATACTATTTGTTTTCCGTGGTAGCACCTAATACAGCAATTTCAATATTAAAAAGCTCAATTAAAGCATCCTTTAGTTGAGCGCCCCATATTTCAATTTTTATTATTCAACTGTATCTAATAACTCTACAACTAATTCCTTAGAATCTTCCCAGCTATGATATATTTCTAAGTGCCATTTCATTAATGACCTTGAGTATCCCTTTTTTTCTATCCAAAGTCCACTTTTACACAACAAAAAAGAGATAGCAGATTATGCTATCTCTTTTAATATGACCCGTACGGGATTCGAACCCGTGTTACCGCCGTGAAAGGGCGGTGTCTTAACCACTTGACCAACGGGCCAATTACTGGCAGAGAAGAAGGGATTCGAACCCTCGCACCGCGTTCGCGATCTACTCCCTTAGCAGGGGAGCCCCTTGAGCCACTTGGGTACTTCTCTATAAATATGGCTCCGCAGGTAGGACTCGAACCTACGACCGATCGGTTAACAGCCGATAGCTCTACCACTGAGCTACTGCGGAACAATTATGGTGGGCCTAAATGGACTCGAACCATCGACCTCACGCTTATCAGGCGTGCGCTCTAACCAGCTGAGCTATAGGCCCATAATTGAAAAGCGGGTGAAGAGAATCGAACTCTCGACCAGAGCTTGGAAGGCTCTTGTTTTACCACTAAACTACACCCGCATTAAATTGTAAATGGTGAGCCATGAAGGACTCGAACCTTCGACCCTCTGATTAAAAGTCAGATGCTCTACCAACTGAGCTAATGGCTCATTTTGAAAGTGGTGCCGGCTAGAGGACTTGAACCCCCAACCTACTGATTACAAGTCAGTTGCTCTACCAATTGAGCTAAGCCGGCTTGCGACTTCAAAATGGTGGCTCGGGACGGAATCGAACCGCCGACACGAGGATTTTCAGTCCTCTGCTCTACCGACTGAGCTACCGAGCCTTTATGTAAAAATGGCGGTCCCGACCGGGGTCGAACCGGCGATCTCCTGCGTGACAGGCAGGCATGTTAACCACTACACCACGGGACCTTGGTTGCGGGGACAGGATTTGAACCTGCGACCTTCGGGTTATGAGCCCGACGAGCTACCAGACTGCTCCACCCCGCGACGATAAAATATTTAATTAAGAAAAAATGGAGGAGGTAGAGGGATTCGAACCCCCGCGCGACTCTCGCCGCCTGTCGGTTTTCAAGACCGATCCCTTCAGCCGAACTTGGGTATACCTCCGAGATATAAACTTCTAATGGTGGACCTTGTAGGACTCGAACCTACGACCGGACGGTTATGAGCCGTCTGCTCTAACCAGCTGAGCTAAAGGTCCTTTATGGTAGCGGCGGAGGGGATCGAACCCCCGACCTCACGGGTATGAACCGTACGCTCTAGCCAGCTGAGCTACACCGCCATAAATGATATTAAAATAAGTGGAGCCTAGCGGGATCGAACCGCTGACCTCCTGCGTGCAAGGCAGGCGCTCTCCCAGCTGAGCTAAGGCCCCATGTTTTTTGGGAATATCGGGAAGACAGGATTTGAACCTGCGACCCCCTGGTCCCAAACCAGGTGCTCTACCAAGCTGAGCCACTTCCCGTTAATAAAAGCGCGCCCGAGAGGAGTCGAACCCCTAACCTCTTGATCCGTAGTCAAACGCTCTATCCAATTGAGCTACGGGCGCATATGGTGCCGAGGGCGGGGGTCGAACCCGCACGGTGGTCACCCACCGCAGGATTTTAAGTCCTGTGCGTCTGCCTGTTCCGCCACCCCGGCATGTCATATTGAAAATTGGAGCGGAAGACGGGATTCGAACCCGCGACCCCAACCTTGGCAAGGTTGTATTCTACCACTGAACTACTTCCGCAAGACATGTATGAGTTATTTAATTAAAAGTGCGGGTGAAGGGAGTCGAACCCCCACGCCAAAGGCGCCAGATCCTAAGTCTGGTGCGTCTGCCAATTCCGCCACACCCGCATATTAATTTATTTAAGAAAAATGGGGCGACTGATGGGAATCGAACCCACGAATGCCGGAGCCACAATCCGGTGCGTTAACCACTTCGCCACAACCGCCATGATTTCTGGTGCCGACTAGAGGACTTGAACCCCCAACCTACTGATTACAAGTCAGTTGCTCTACCAATTGAGCTAAGTCGGCTAAATGGTGGAGGATGACGGGATCGAACCGCCGACCCCCTGCTTGTAAGGCAGGTGCTCTCCCAGCTGAGCTAATCCTCCATTTGCCTGGCAACGTCCTACTCTCACAGGGACAAGGTCCCAACTACCATCGGCGCTAGAGAGCTTAACTTCCGTGTTCGGTATGGGAACGGGTGTGACCTCTCTGCCATCATTACCAGACTGTATTCATTTAAGACAAGAATTATTGTAACTCATTTAACTTTGAAAGTCAACAAGTTTTTTATATTCTTTCAAAACTAGATAACATTGCTTCATATTATATGGTTAAGTCCTCGATCTATTAGTATTCGTCAGCTCCACATGTCACCATGCTTCCACCTCGAACCTATCAACCTGATCATCTTTCAGGGATCTTACTAGCTTACGCTATGGGAAATCTCATCTTGAGGGGGGCTTCATGCTTAGATGCTTTCAGCACTTATCCCTTCCGCACATAGCTACCCAGCTATGCCCTTGGCAGAACAACTGGTACACCAGCGGTGCGTCCATCCCGGTCCTCTCGTACTAAGGACAGCTCCTCTCAAATTTCCTACGCCCACGACGGATAGGGACCGAACTGTCTCACGACGTTCTGAACCCAGCTCGCGTACCGCTTTAATGGGCGAACAGCCCAACCCTTGGGACCGACTACAGCCCCAGGATGCGATGAGCCGACATCGAGGTGCCAAACCTCCCCGTCGATGTGGACTCTTGGGGGAGATAAGCCTGTTATCCCCGGGGTAGCTTTTATCCGTTGAGCGATGGCCCTTCCATGCGGAACCACCGGATCACTAAGCCCGACTTTCGTCCCTGCTCGACTTGTAGGTCTCGCAGTCAAGCTCCCTTATGCCTTTGCACTCTACGAATGATTTCCAACCATTCTGAGGGAACCTTTGGGCGCCTCCGTTACACTTTAGGAGGCGACCGCCCCAGTCAAACTGCCCACCTGACACTGTCTCCCGGGTCGATAAGACCCGTAGGTTAGAATTTCAATACAGTCAGGGCGGTATCCCACCAGCGCCTCCACCGAAGCTAGCGCTCCGGTTTCAAAGGCTCCCGCCTATCCTGTACAAACTGTACCAAAATTCAATATCAGGCTACAGTAAAGCTCCACGGGGTCTTTCCGTCCTGTCGCGGGTAACCTGCATCTTCACAGGTACTATAATTTCACCGAGTCTCTGGTTGAGACAGTGCCCAAATCGTTACACCTTTCGTGCGGGTCGGAACTTACCCGACAAGGAATTTCGCTACCTTAGGACCGTTATAGTTACGGCCGCCGTTTACTGGGGCTTCAGTTCAGAGCTTCGCTTACGCTAACCCCTCTCCTTAACCTTCCAGCACCGGGCAGGTGTCACCCCCTATACTTCGCCTTACGGCTTCGCAGAGAGCTGTGTTTTTGCTAAACAGTCGCTTGGGCCTATTCACTGCGGCTTTCCGTTAAGAAAGCACCCCTTCTCCCGAAGTTACGGGGTCATTTTGCCGAGTTCCTTAACCAGAGTTCTCTCGCACACCTTAGGATTCTCTCCTCGCCTACCTGTGTCGGTTTGCGGTACAGGCACCTTTTATCTCGCTAGAAGCTTTTCTTGGCAGCGGGGAATCAAAGACTTCGCTCCATAAGGAGCTTCCCCATCACAGCTCAGCCTTTACGATAAGCGGATTTGCCTACTTATCAGCCTAACTGCTTGGACGTGCACAACCAATCGCACGCTTCTTCTATCCTTCTGCGTCCCTCCATTGCTCAAACGATAAAGAGGTGGTACAGGAATATCAACCTGTTGTCCATCGCCTACGCCTGTCGGCCTCGGCTTAGGTCCTGACTAACCCTGAGCGGACGAGCCTTCCTCAGGAAACCTTAGGCATTCGGTGGACGGGATTCTCACCCGTCTTTCGCTACTCATACCGGCATTCTCACTTCTAAGCACTCCACCAGTCCTTCCGGTCTGACTTCACTGTCCTTAGAACGCTCCCCTACCACTGATACCATTCGGTATCAATCCGCAGCTTCGGTGGTGTATTTAGCCCCGGTACATTTTCGGCGCAGAGTCACTCGACTAGTGAGCTATTACGCACTCTTTAAATGGTGGCTGCTTCTAAGCCAACATCCTAGTTGTCTAAGCAACTCCACATCCTTTTCCACTTAATACACACTTTGGGACCTTAGCTGGCGGTCTGGGCTGTTTCCCTTTTGACTACGGATCTTATCACTCGCAGTCTGACTCCTAAGGATAAGTCATTGGCATTCGGAGTTTGACTGAATTCGGTAATCCGATGAGGACCCCTAGTCCAATCAGTGCTCTACCTCCAAGACTCTTACACTTAAGGCTAGCCCTAAAGCTATTTCGGGGAGAACCAGCTATCTCCAGGTTCGATTGGAATTTCTCCGCTACCCACACCTCATCCCCGCACTTTTCAACGTG
>NZ_CP017016.1:4542500-5141367 GCF_001831375.1 Bacillus sp. ABP14
CATCTAAAATAAAAATTGACGTTTCACGTTGTTTGTTTCGTTCAGTTTTCAAAGAACTACTTGGTCGCTCATTTGCGACTCCCTTATGTTAACATCTTCGTTTTTCGATGTCAACTAAGTTTTTCAATTTCTTTTTTGTCGTTTTCTGCGTTTCCGCATCAGCGACGGTTATTAATATATCATGCAGAAAAATGAAATGCAACACCTTTTATAAACTTTTTTTAAATTAACTACATTTCTTTTTTAATATCATATACTTAAACGAAATATCTCTTTCATTTCTAAGAGATTCCTACATATATTCTATATAAAGTCACTCTATCCAAAAACGTTTCTTTCTATAATAAACGTTTTATTTATATACGATACCATACAAGGAGGAATATATATGGACTATACCGATTTATTAATCAAACTAGGTCTCTCGGCTATTTTAGGGTTCGCCATCGGTTTAGAGCGCGAATTAAAACGTAAACCACTTGGTTTAAAAACGTGTTTAGTTATTTCTATCATTAGTTGCCTCCTGACCATTGTTTCTATTAAAGCAGCTTACAATTTACCACATACTGATCATATGAATATGGACCCACTTCGACTTGCCGCTCAAATTGTATCAGGGATTGGTTTTTTAGGTGCCGGTGTTATTTTACGTAGAGGAAACGATAGTATTGCCGGATTAACAACTGCTGCTATGATTTGGGGCGCATCTGGTATTGGTATTGCTGTTGGAGCTGGGTTCTATATCGAAGCAATTTTCGGAATGTGTTTCCTTATGATTAGCGTTGAACTTATACCATTAACAATGAAATTTGTAGGGCCTAGATCATTTCGTCAACGTGATATCGCAGTAAAACTTGTTGTGCGAAATATGGACAATATCCCGGTTGTAATTGAAGAAATAAAAGAAATGGATATAAAAGTGAAGAATATGAAGCTTAAAACGTTAGAAAATGGTTCTCACTATTTACATCTTAAATTATGTATCGATCAAAAAAGACATACTGCTGATGTTTACTATGCTCTCCAGCATCTCGAAAGTGTTCAACAAACTGAAGTGGAAAGTATGTAACGTAAAACAAACTCTCTTTTAAATTAGAGAGTTTTTCTTTTTTCTATAATGGCAACAATGAATGTAGTCCTGCAAAGTAAGGAGGAATAGGCAATTGAAATCCCGTCCGAATTTAGTAGATACATTTCGTGATTCCATTATTTTTCGTTTAATTTGCTTTATTGTTATACTTACTGCTTTTTCCGGCTTTCTTATACATAGATTAGAACCATCACACTTTACCACATGGTTTGATGGAATTTGGTGGTCAATCGTTACAATTTTCACTGTTGGCTATGGTGACTTTGCCCCTCATACACTAATCGGGAAACTTATCGGTATGAGTATTATTTTATTAGGAACTGGATTTTGTTCTTATTATATGGTGCTGTTTGCTACTGAAATGATTAATAAACAATATATGAAAATTAAAGGAGAAGAAGCTGCGACTTCTAACGGTCATATGATTATTGTCGGCTGGAATGAACGAGCAAAACATGTTGTAAAACAAATGCACGTACTACAACCAAACCTTGATATCGTTTTAATTGATGAAACACTTTCTTTACTGCCAAAACCATTTCATCATTTAGAATTTATAAAGGGGTGCCCCCATCACGATCAAACGTTATTAAAAGCTAATATTACAACGGCACACACCATATTAATAACAGCCGATAAAGAAAAAAACGAAAGCTTAGCGGATACACAGTCCATTTTAAATATTTTAACCGCAAAAGGGCTCAACCCAAACATTCACTGCATCGCTGAACTTCTTACTTCTGAACAAATACAAAATGCAACGAGAGCTGGCGTGTCAGAAATTATAGAAGGAAATAAATTAACGAGCTATGTATTTACCGCTTCTCTTTTATTCCCTTCCATTTCAGGTGTACTATTTTCACTTTACGACGAAATCTCTGATAATAAATTACAACTGATGGAGCTTCCCATGTCCTGCACCGGACAAACTTTTGCCAATTGTAGCTATACTCTTTTAAAACAAAACATTCTCTTACTAGGTATAAAGCGCGACGAACAATATATGATTAATCCAGTTCATTCCTTTGTTCTCATTGAAAGCGACATACTCATTGTTATTCACCATTAGTAAAATGACGCTCTAATTCTTGCATGAGCACTTTCCCAATATTGATATATTTTCTTTTCACATCTCCATCTGGATCTTTCGGCTCAGCAAATTGATCCATTCCACTCGTTCCAGCTGTTAACGTATTTACATGATCATCTAGTTCGTCTTGATATACGTGCGAAAGAATATACGGCGTTCCAAGACGAACTATTACGCCTGGTACATCTAGTTCTCCATCAATGGCTGTAAATGGCACTCGTAAAAATTGATAGCCGTCTTCTTCATCGATTTTATAATCAAAGCATCCTTTATCATAATCCCAGTTGCCACCAATGCTATATCCAAGTGGCTTCATTATTTCTTCTAACTTATATAACGCATATGTACGTCCTTCTAAATTTGATTGAATCGGAATCAAGCCCATCCCTCCTAGACTTTTTCTTTAGCATACCCACTCTAGTTTGAATATACTGATGGACTTTTCGATGAAATAATAAAAAGCGGCCGGAATCCGGCCGATTTTTATTATTTTAAACGCTCTTCTAATTCTGCTTTTAATTCTTCAAATCCTGGTTTACCAAGTAAAGCAAACATGTTTTTCTTGTATGCTTCTACTCCTGGTTGGTCAAATGGATTTACGCCTAATAAGTAGCCGCTCATCGCACATGCTTTTTCGAAGAAGTATACAAGGTAACCGAATGTGTACTCATTTAATTCAGGAATATTTACGATTAAGTTTGGTACTCCGCCATCGCTATGTGCAAGTAATGTACCTTCGTATGCTTTCGTGTTTACGAAGTCTACAGTTTCACCAGCAAGGTAGTTTAATCCATCTAAATCATTTTCTTCTGATTCGATTGTTAGTTCATGTGTAGGTTTACCTACTTTTAGAACTGTTTCAAATAAGTCACGACGACCTTCTTGAACGTATTGACCTAATGAATGTAAGTCAGTTGAGAAATTTGCTGAAGATGGGAAAATACCTTTTTGATCTTTTCCTTCACTTTCACCAAATAACTGTTTCCACCACTCAGCGAAGTATTGAAGTGCTGGCTCATAGTTAACAAGCATTTCAATTGTTTTTCCTTTATTGTATAGAGCGTTACGAACTACTGCGTATTGGTAAGCTGGGTTTTCTTCTAGTTCTGATGTACCGAAGTCCTCAAGACCAGCAGCTGCACCTTTCATCATCTCTTCAATATTTAAGCCACTCACTGCGATTGGCAATAAACCAACTGGCGTTAATACAGAGAAACGTCCTCCAACATCATCTGGAATAACGAATGTTTCGTAACCTTCATTATCAGCTAATGTTTTTAATGCACCACGCGCTTTATCTGTAGTTGCATAAATACGTTTGCGAGCTTCTTCTTTTCCATACTTTTCTTCTAATAACTTACGGAAAATACGGAATGCTAGTGCTGGCTCTGTTGTTGTACCTGATTTGGAAATAACGTTAATAGAGAAGTCTTTACCTTCTAGTACATCCATTAAATCTTTCATGTAAGTGGAGCTAATGTTTTGTCCAACAAATAGCACTTGTGGAGTTTTACGTTGTTCTTTAGAAAGTGTGTTGTAGAAAGAATGGTTTAACATTTCAATTGCTGCACGTGCTCCTAGGTAAGAACCACCGATACCTACAACAAGTAAAATGTCAGAGTCATTTTTAATTTTTTCTGCGCATTTTTGAATGCGAGCAAATTCTTCTTTGTCATATTGAAGCGGAAGGTCTACCCACCCAAGGAAATCGTTCCCAGCTCCAGTTTTTTCGTGGATTGCGTGATGTGTTACTTTCACTGCATCACGTAAATAAGTGATTTCATGTTCACCGATGAAGGATAACGCTTTAGAATAGTCGAACGTTACATGTGTACTCATCTTTTTCCCTCCAATTATGGATATGTATTTCTGTATTCACTTTAGCGAAACTGAAGTTGTAAATCAAGCGATTCACCCCTTGTAAACGTAACCAATATATATTTTTTAAAAAAAGTTCATTTTTTGCATAAAAATTCGCATTTTTCGGTATAGATGTATATACATCCTATTTCGAACATTTTTTATGTATAAAAACAACATAACTACCCCATTCTATAAAAGAGTTAATTAACTCATCGCTTGCTCATGCTTCACAATTAAGGGGGGCTTTTTCATGAGTACTTTGCAACGTATCGCATTAGTCTTTACTGTAATTGGCGCTGTAAACTGGGGATTAATTGGGTTCTTCCAGTTTGACTTAGTGGCAGCCATTTTCGGTGGACAAAACTCAGCTCTTGCACGTATTATTTACGGCATCGTTGGTATTTCTGGGCTGATTAATCTTGGTTTACTCTTTAAACCATCAGAAAATCTTGGTACTCACCCGGAAACGAACGAAATTCGCTAGTCAGTATGTCCTTACTCACCTTCGACATACGAATATGATTGCATGCAATCATATTTGCAAATATATATCATAAGAAAAAGTAAAAGAGGAACGCTCATATGCGCTCCTCTTTTACTTTGTTAACTCGGACTCTTCAATCCATTCTGTTAGCTTTTCTCGCAGCGTATTAAATCCGTCCTTAGATGGATTCGGTATAAGAATCCGTCCTTGTTTTCTTTTCGCCGCTTTTAACGATAAACTCATTTTTCTGTGTTCTTCATCAATTGAAAGTACTTTTACTTCTACTGTATCGCCGACTTTTAAAAAGTCATGAATATCCTTTACATATCCATTTGTAATTTCAGATATATGCACAAGTCCTTGTGTTTCTGCATCTAACGCTACAAATGCACCGTAATCTTGAATCCCAGTCACTTTCCCTGTTACAACCACTCCTGTTGTATATTGTTCTGACATATGAAACACTCCCATACGTTTACCATTTTCTCTACAATTGTAGATAGCAAAGCAGATGATTTATTGTTAAATATCCGATTAGTTAATACGTACCCTAAGTAAAGCAACTCAGGATACGCATACCTTATATTAGTAAATTATACCACTATGACAGAGCTCATTCAAAATTCATGAAAAAATTTCCTTAAGTAAGTATAATTCTCCAATATTAGGATAGAATACTAACACATGGCTTTCTAGTATTCCCCCCCTTTTATGGACAAAACGTATTGTGTTTTGTCCTTTTTTTATTCTCTATAAACCGTTTCATTCTTTTCATTGCTTCCATAAGCTGTTCAAGCGATGTTGCATACGAACAACGAATAAACCCTTCGCCACTTTCGCCAAATACACTTCCAGGTACAACAGCCACTTTTTCTTCTAATAATAACTGTTCTGCAAATTCCGCTGAAGATAGTCCAGTTGAAGAGATTGAAGGAAAGACATAAAATGCTCCGCCCGGCACGTGACACGTTAATCCCATTTCATTGAAAGATGTCGTCATAAAATTACGGCGTTTCTTATAACTATCTCTCATCCGAATTACTTCATCATTCCCCGCACGTAACGCTTCAAGTGCTGCGAACTGAGACATCGTTGGGGCACACATCATAGAATATTGGTGAATTTTGAGCATTAATTCTGAAAAATGAACAGGAGCTGCAATCATACCAAGACGCCATCCTGTCATTGCAAATCCTTTTGAAAATCCCGAAATTAAAATCGTATGCTCGCGCATATTTTTAATACTCGCGAAACTTGTATATGCTTCGTCGTATACAAGTTCTGCATAAATTTCATCAGATAATACGATTAAATTGTACTTCTCAACAATCACTGCTATTTCTTCAAGCTCGGACTTATTTAACATTGCACCTGTTGGGTTATTTGGTGAACAAAGTAAAACTGCCTTTGTCTTCGCTGTAATAGCTGCCTCAATTTGTTCTGGTTGTACTTTAAATTCATTTTCTAAAGTAGTCGCCACAGGAACTGGAACGCCTCCAGCTAATGTCACAAGCGGGGCATAAGAAACGAAACTTGGCTCAATAATGAGTACTTCATCATCAGGATTTATAATGGCGCGCATCGCTACATCTAACGCCTGACTTGCTCCAACTGTAACAATGATTTCATCGTTTGGATCATAAGAAACTGCAAATTGTTTTTTTAGATACTTTGCTATTTCTTGACGGAGCTCCAATAATCCTGCATTTGCTGTATATGACGTATATCCTTGTTCTAAAGAACGGATACATGCTTGCCTCACATTCCAAGGTGTAACGAAATCAGGCTCTCCTACTCCAAGCGAAATAACACCTTTCATATTTGCTGCTAAATCGAAAAACTTTCGAATACCAGATGGTTGTAAAGATTCTGCTGCTCTAGATAGTTCAAATTGCTTCATGGCGTCACCACAATTCGCTTATCATCATCGTTTTTTTCATAAATAATTCCCTCATGTTTATACTTCTTCAAAATAAAATGCGTTGTCGTAGAAACGACAGATTCAATTGTTGCTAATTTCTCAGAAACAAACATCGCCACTTCTCCCATTGTCTTTCCTTCTAATGTAATAGAAAGGTCATATGTCCCTGACATTAAATACACAGATTTCACTTCTGAATAACGATAAATTTGCTCAGCAACCGCATCGAACCCAACGCCGTGCTTTGGCGTAACTTTCACATCAATCATTGCCGTTAAACCTGTATGTTCTTTCACCTTCGTCCAATCGATATGTGTGACATAATCCACGATAATCTTTTCCGCTTCTAATTTTCCAACCATTTTCTTTACTTCTTCTACTTCTATATTTAACAGCTTCGCTAATGTATCTACAGTTAATCGACTACTTTTTTCAAGACAAGCTAATAATTCTAATTCTTTTTCTGTCACCATATAAATCATCCTTCCTTTTCGTTTGTGTCTAAATTATACAAATAGCCTTTCCAGTTTGAAAAGAAGATTTTTTTAGTGAATTATGTCAAAATAAAGTGAAACTTTAATCCATGGAAAGGTTCACCCCATGGATTATTAGCCCACACCAATCGGGCTTTTACGAGCAGTTGATCTCCCACCTCACTTCTTTGTCTCAACCGTCTTTTTAGGTGGGAGTCTTACTGCTCGTTAAAGCGGGGTAAAGTGAAACTTTAATCAGCAGAAAAATGCGTGATAAAGCGAAAGGGGATGGAACCGTGAAACCAAAAGTTTATATTGCTGAACCAGTTCCAACATTTGTAGAAAACTATTTATCAGAACACTGTGATTATGAAAAATGGGAGCAAAATGAGAAGGTACCTCGTGATGTTCTACTAGAGAAAATACAAAATAAAGATGGTTTATTAAATTTCGGATCTGCTATTAATGAAGAATTATTGGAGGCGGCTCCTAACTTAAAAGTAGTAAGCAATATTTCTGTCGGTTACGATAATTTTGATTTACAAGCGATGGAAAAGCATAATGTTATCGGAACAAATACACCTTACGTACTAGATGATACAGTAGCTGACCTCGTTTTTGCTCTTATGTTATCTGCTGGTCGTCGTGTTTGTGAACTCGACTCCTACGTAAAAAATGGTAAATGGAATGCGGAAATTGGAAAAGAGCACTTTGGGCTAGATGTACACCATAGTACAATCGGCATTATCGGTATGGGCCGAATTGGTGAAGCTGTTGCAAAACGAGCGAAATTCGGATTTGATATGGATGTTCTTTATTATAACCGTCGCCGAAAAGAAGAAGCTGAACAAAAATTCGATGCTACATATTGTGATTTACAGACGCTTCTAAAGCAGTCTGACTTTATCGTTCTTCTTACTCCATTAACAGATGAAACGTACCATCTTATCGGAGAAAAGGAATTTTCATTCATGAAAGAAACAGCTATCTTCATTAATGCTTCTCGCGGGAAAACAGTAGATGAAGAAGCGTTAATCGATGCGTTAACAGAAAAGAAAATCTTTGCAGCGGGCATCGATACTTTTACACAAGAGCCGATTCAAAAAGACAATCCGCTCTTATCCTTACAAAATGTTGTGACCTTACCACATATCGGATCTGCAACATTAAAAACTAGGCAACAAATGGCTATGACCGCCGCTGAAAATTTAGTTGCAGCGTTACAAGGAAAAACACCGCCTAATATTGTTCGCGGGTAATACTGAATGTACGAAAGGCAAGATGACATCGTCATCTTGCCTTTTTTTGTTAACATATTTTTTTCTGCCTTGGAAATGATATGAACAAAAATCAATGGAGTGACAAAAAATGAATCACGAATCTACTTGTCCTTATTTCACTTTTTCCACTCGCGGCACTACTGTTCATTACGAATTGTATGAACATGAAAATAAAACAGAACGTCCTACTTTCGTACTCGTTCACGGCTTTTTATCTTCCTCATTCAGCTACCGCCGTCTAATTCCTTTATTATCGAAAGAAGGAACAGTCATTGCTCTTGATTTACCACCGTTCGGGAAGAGTGATAAGTCTCATCTATTTAAGTATTCTTATCATAATTTAGCAACGATTATAATCGATTTAATTGAACACTTATCTCTCTCAAACATTGTGTTAGTTGGACATTCTATGGGCGGCCAAATTTCACTTTACGTAAACCGTATACGTCCTGAATTAATTTCAAAGACAATTTTACTATGTAGCTCTAGCTATTTAGCACGCGCAACTTTACCTTTACTGTACTCTTCTTATTTACCGTTCTTTCATTTATACGTAAAGAATTGGATTATACGGCGCGGCATTGTTCATAACTTAATGAATGTCGTTCATGATCATTCATTAATTGACGATGAAATGAAGGCAGGTTACTCTGCTCCTTTTTATGACAACCGTATATTCCCCGCTTTAACTCGTATGATACGAGATCGTGAAGGTGACTTATCTTCAACTGAATTACAAAAAATCGAAACACCTACTCTACTCATTTGGGGTGAAAAAGATCGGGTCGTCCCTGTACATGTAGGTCATCGTCTGCACAAAGATTTACCGAATTCGAAATTTATTTCTTACGAAAATACAGGGCATTTACTACCTGAAGAAAAACCGGAACATGTTTATGAAGAAATTATCGCTTTTTCTGCGCAATAATATCAAAGAGGCTGTCGGAAATTCCGACAGCCTACAATGAACAACTTCCGCCCTCTTTTATTACAAGTAATTCCACAGCTAACTTCTCACATTTTTCAAGCGCAGGTACTTCCTCAAAAGACATAAAGTATATATGTTGAATCTTCTTTGCGATGTATTTTGAATCATCAAACACACTTGCGACGTTCACAACATCGCTCGCTTCTGTTTCATAAAACTCCGGTCCCATTTGAAACGGATCCCAATTCTTCACAACCTCTATCATCTTTTCATATGTACCCATTCGCTTCCCGCCTTTTCACTTTTTAATACTTTTCTTTATCCTATCACATCAGCTATTCTATAAGAAGAGAGAGAACTTTCATAACTTAACGGTTTTACAGAAGAAGGGAGCAAACTTATGCAACTATTTCATAAAGCAGTCAATCGCCGTGGAACTCATAGTACAAAATGGGATACATATAAAAACGAAGAACTTATCCACGCGTGGATTGCTGATATGGATTTTGAAGTACCACAACCAATTCAAACTGCTTTAAAGCAACGTATCGAGCATCCTATTTTCGGCTATACACTTCCTCCCGAAAATATTGGCGATATTATTTGTAACTGGACAAAAAAACAGTACAACTGGGATATTCAAAAAGAATGGATTGTCTTTAGCGCCGGAATCGTTCCAGCTCTTAGTACGAGCATACAGGCCTTCACAAAGGAAAACGAATCCGTTCTCGTACAACCACCTATTTATCCCCCATTTTTCGAAATGGTCACAACAAACAATAGACAATTATGCGTAAGTCCATTACAGAAACAAAATGATACATATGCGATAGACTTCGAGCATTTAGAAAAGCAATTTCAACAAGGCGTCAAACTTATGCTTCTTTGCAGTCCTCACAACCCGATAGGTCGTGTTTGGACGAAAGAAGAATTAACAAAGCTTGAATCTTTATGTACCAAATATAATGTAATCGTTGTCGCAGATGAAATTCATTCCGATATTATTTATGCAAATCATACACATACACCGTTCGCTTCTTTATCTGAAGAACTAGCAGCGCGCACGATAACTTGTATGGCTCCAAGTAAAACATTTAATATCGCTGGATTACAAGCATCGATTATTATCATTCCAAATGAAAAACTCCGTCAAGCCTTTACATCTATCCAATATAGACAAGGCTTCCACGGATTAAATACATTTGCCTATACAGCGATGGTAAGTGCCTATACAGAATGTAATGATTGGCTAAATGAAATTCGATTATATATAGAAGATAATGCTCAATTTGCTTGTAAATATATTAAAGATCACATACCTACTCTTTCCGTAACGAAGCCAGAAGGTAGCTTTTTATTATGGATTGATTGCTCTCGCCTACAGCTTTCTCAAGATGAGCGCACTAAATTGCTCGAAGAAAAAGGAAAAATTATTGTTGAGCCTGGTGAGAAATACGGATTAGGCGGCGAAGAACATATTCGAATTAACATCGGCTGTCCAAGGTCTGTTTTAGAAGAAATTTTAAATAGGCTGCGCCATACGTTTTCATAATAAGAAAGGAGACTGTTTGGGACAGCCTCCTTTGTCAACTTTTGTCGGTAAGTCGATATATTTTAAAAATCGTCGATATATTCCAATAATCGCTGATATATTTTCACTTACACTACACAAAAAAGCTACCGCGCAAGGTAGCTTTTACTTTTTCTTCATATCCGACGCTTTTTTTACAATAACACCACAAGCAATTCGATCACCTGATTTACCTGTCGGTTGTGTCATACCATCATCAGCATTTTCTGTAATAATAATAGACGCTCCATCTTTTCTATGAATCGTCGTTTTCCCTTCTTCAAGCGTTATATGTGGCGCATCAATTTCTGCTTTAATTTTCCCAGAACCGTCTGCAATTACATTCGGTAAATCACCGTTTTCTGCACCCTTCGGATTGAGTAGTCCATGCTTTTTATCATCTGGATTAAAATGATTTCCAGCTGATTCAAAACGAGGTGCTTTACACTCACCAATTTCATGTACATGTATGCCGTGCGGGCCAGGTGTGAACCCTTCCCCTTTAATCTTAATTTTTACTCCGCTTGTTTGCTGCACTACTTTCGCAGTCCCCACTTCATCACCTGAAGCATTATGTAATTTCACGTCAATTTCTTTCGGCTTTCCTTGGTCACAACCTGCCATCAGAAATAGTAAACAACAACTGAAAAAAAGCCGTTTTTTCATTTTATTCCCTCCAAAATACATTCTGCCCTTAGATTGTCCGAGCATAGAGGGAAACATACAAAAATGAGTTACTGTTTCTTTTCAGCTAACAGCTTTTCTTCAACTTTCTGTAATCGATCTGCTTCTCGTTTTGATACACGAATGAACATACGCCATGTGGCAACCGCACCGATAATAAATAGAACACAAACAATCCCTGGAATAATATATTCTGTTTTATCTTCTGGAAAATATAATGGCATCATATAGATCACTCCTTATTATAGGATTCACAAAACATCAGAATTTTCTGTTATATTATCTTAAATTATAGTGGAACCTATCCACATTCTCAAGGGGGCATTCCGAAAGCGAATGATTTCTTTGACTCCTTCTCCTACTTTCCTTACTATAAACTTGAGGTGAAAAATATGAGAGAAACATTTGAAATTGGCGAAATCGTTACTGGTATTTATAAAACGGGAAAATACATTGGCGAAGTTACAAATAGCCGCCCTGGCAGTTACGTCGTAAAAGTATTAGCTGTCTTAAAACATCCGGTGCAAGGTGACTTACATAACGTAAAACAAGCTGACGTACCATTTTTCCACGAAAGACGTGCTTTAGCTTTTCGTGAACAGACGAACATTCCAGAGCAAATGGTGAAGAAATATGAAGGAGAAATTCCAGATTATACAGATTCACTCAAATTAGCATTAGAAACTCAAATGAATTCATTTTCTGAAGATGATTCACCTTTTGCAGTTCGTAGTCTAGAAACATTAGAACAATTAAAAAAAGACTATAAACTTTAAAAAAACAAAACGACCAAATTACATACTGTGCAATTTGGTCGTTACTGTGTACTCACTTTCTTTAACACTTTTGAAAAATCAACGAGTTCCCCTAATGTTGGAGGTGCTGGTTTCACTAAATACTCTTTATCTTTTTCTACTAACTTAAAAATATTATACGTCGTCATCGCATCATCTAGCGCACAATGATGCTTACCCGTCCCTACTTTTCCATACGCCTCAATTGCTTTCCACAGTCCTGTTTGATTTCTCTCACCAAAAAACTTCTTATACTCAAGTGATAAATCACGACACTGTCCTTGGAAAGGAAAATCTACTCCCGCTTTTTCACAATTATGCTTCAACACTTTCATATCCATATTTCCCCACGTAACAATGGTCGGTTTACATCTCTTTTCATATTCTGCAAGTTTTTCAACGAGTTCTGGAAACGAAATTCCTTTATCTACGACTTCTTGTTTAATCCCTAAAAACTTCTTACATCGATCCGTTAAAGATGGAAAAGTTTTCGGCCTAACATGAGCTGAATACGTATCTTCTACCTTACAGCCAACAACCGAAACGAGTCCTACCTCAATAATCTCCGGGAAAAATCCTTTTGGTTTTTTTCTGTGCTGGGGCATCGTAAACTCAAAATCCAAAAATAAAAATTGTTGTTCATTCATACGATCCCTTCCTTATCATCTTTGTCATTCCTTTCTATTTGACACTCCTACACGAACAAGCTCGAATGCTAATTCCATTTTAAATATTCAGATTGGATGTATCTTATATATATGTCAAATGCCCGCAAATATTTTTAAAAATAAGAAAAAGTAACCTTTGCAGAAAATATAACAAAATAAGCCCTTTCATTTACATCCGACATTTTTCTACTTTATAATGACGTTATGTGTGTTTCATCTAGTTAATTTTTGACACACTAAGAAAAGTGAATGAAAGGAGATGAGAGTTTTGCACGAAACAACGCAAGAGCTCGCAAACTGGCAGTATTATTTTGCTATCGCAGTCTTTTTAATTACATATGCCATTATTATTTCTGAAAAAATTAATCGCGCTGTCATCGCACTTCTTGGTGCAGCACTCATGGTAATTATGGGGGTTGTTGATTTACACAATGCCTTTACGAAACATATTGAATGGGGGACGATTACACTACTCATCGGTATGATGATTTTGGTGAACATTACGAGTAAATCGGGCGTCTTCCAATACGTTGCCATTAAAGCAGCAAAAGGAGCGCAAGGAAATCCAATTAAAATTTTAATTTCACTTTCCTTACTTACTGCACTTGGTTCCGCGTTTTTAGATAACGTTACAACTGTACTTCTTGTTGTTCCAGTTACTTTATCTATTACGCGCATACTGCAAGTAAATCCTGTCCCTTATTTACTTTCTGAAATTATTTTTTCAAACATTGGGGGAACAGCAACATTAATTGGTGATCCACCTAACATTATGATTGGTTCTGCCAATAAGCATTTAGATTTCAATGCTTTCTTACTAAACTTAGCGCCAATCGTAATTATTATCATTGGTGTGACAGCGACAATACTTTACTTCATGTACCGCAAACAATTAATCGCTGATCCTGTACAAGTTAAAAAATTAATGAGTTTAGATGAAAAGCAATATATTAAAGATCCAGTATTAATGAAAAAATCTTTAACAGTGCTTGGACTTACAATTGTAGGTTTCATGACTCATTCCATTTTCCACGTTGATGCAGCTATCATTGCTTTAACTGGTGCTACTGTTCTTATGCTAATCGGTGTGAAAGAGCATGAAATTGAAGAAGTATTCGCAAGTGTAGAATGGGTAACAATCTTCTTCTTCGCAGGACTATTCGTACTCGTTGGAGGACTTATCGATATCGGTCTGATCAAAATGCTAGCTCAAAAAGTAATTGGCATAACAGGCGGAGATATTTCTTACGCATCTATCCTTATTTTATGGGTATCTGGTATCGCCTCGGCAACAATCGATAACATTCCATTCGTTGCAACAATGATCCCACTTATTAACGATATGGCTGTTGGGCTAGGTTTATCACCTTCTGACGCACAAATCGACGTATTATGGTGGGCATTAGCATTAGGTGCTTGTCTAGGCGGAAACGGAACATTAATCGGCGCTTCTGCTAACGTAATTGTCGCAGGTATCGCAAGCCGCGAAGGACATAAATTTAGCTACATGGACTTCCTTAAAGTCGGTTTTCCAATTATGATCGTTTCATTAATCATTTCTCATATTTATATTTATGTACGCTACCTTATGTAGCACAAAAAGCGCTCTGATAACCAGGGCGCTTTTTTCATTACACATATTTAAATTAAACTTACTCGTTATACCTCACCGGCTCATTTCTGATAATGAACAAGTGAATCGGCAAGAACACTGAAAATGTGATGACATGAATAATCGTAAATAATATAGAGTTCGTTCCATATCTGTCTAAAATAGCGTAGATAAGATAAATAGACAACACAATGGATACAGCTGTTGCTATTAAATATAAAATTGGTACGAAATTAAAAATGAAACATGCGACATATATGCCGAATACTTTCCATCCTGCTTCTTCTTTCAAGAAATCTGGTAATTTATCTTTCGCTAAATCACCCCATATTTTACTATTTAAAAAAGGAATAAATGCTAGAACTCCATCCGTTGCACCGTCATTTTTCGCCATCGTATACAGTGCAAAAGCCGTTAACAAATACGCAATAACTGCCCAAATCAATATAACAAGAATAAACGCAAAACTAAGAGCAAAGAAACCTGCTAGTAAGCCTTGATCTTCCATCTTATCCTCTCCTCTCTACTCTCAACATATTTCATTTCATTGCAAGTTATGTTTTAAAATTCAACCAAACTCTCTGTATAATAATAGGAGTAAGATAATAAGAGAGGAGAACAACCGATGCATCCATTTGTAAAAGCATTACAAGAGCATTTCATAGCTCACAAAAATCCGGAAAAAGCAGAACCGATGGCACGTTATATGAAAAATCACTTCCCATTTCTTGGTATTCAAACACCTGAAAGAAGACAATTATTGAAAGACGTCATCCAAATACATACTCTCCCAGATCAAAAAGACTTCCAAATTATCGTACGTGAGCTGTGGGATTTACCAGAACGAGAATTTCAGGCAGCCGCACTCGATATGATGCAAAAATATAAAAAGCATATAAACGAAACGCATATCCCCTTCTTAGAAGAACTCATTGTCACAAAGTCTTGGTGGGATACTGTTGATGGCATCGTTCCTACCTTTTTAGGCAATATCTTTTTACAACATCCAGAATTGATTTCTGCCTATATTCCAAAATGGATTGCATCAGATAACATATGGTTACAACGCGCCGCTATTTTATTCCAGCTAAAATATAAACAAAAGATGGATGAAGAACTTCTTTTTTGGGTTATTGGACAACTACATTCTTCGAAAGAATTTTTCATTCAAAAAGCGATTGGATGGGTCCTTCGTGAATATGCAAAAACAAAGCCCGATGTCGTTTGGGAATACGTGCAAAATAACGAGCTTGCCCCGCTCAGCAGGCGTGAAGCAATTAAGCACATTAAACAAAATTACGGAATAAATAACGAAAAAATAGGCGAGACTCTATCATAGATAGACGCGTTCCTCTATTGAGATTTAAAAAAGAACGTGTTAGAATATGTTCATTATTATTAATATAAGTAGCGATGACGGACTTATAAGTACTTGCACAAAAAGCGATTCAGGGATAGTGAAAGCCTGAAGCCGCAAGGAAACGGCAGTCTCGAGCAATACGTGATAAAGTGGATGCACCTTTTGTGTATCAACTAGGGTGGAACCGCGGGCAAACGCTCGTCCCTAGGCAATTAAGCCTTGGGATGAGCGTTTTTTTATGTTTTTCAAAGCATATACTGCTCGTTTCACAAGTTACCTGAGCACGTCATCGCAAATACGTTAACTTTCAAAAGGAGGATTTTCTTATGTATTCAATGGAACAAGTAGTAAACTTAGCGAAACATCGCGGTTTTGTTTTCCCTGGTTCTGAAATTTACGGTGGTCTTGCAAACACTTGGGATTACGGTCCACTTGGAATCGAATTAAAAAATAACGTTAAAAAAGCTTGGTGGAAAAAATTCATTCAAGAATCTCCATACAACGTTGGTTTAGACGCAGCTATTTTAATGAACCCAAAAACTTGGATTGCTTCTGGTCACGTTGGTAACTTCAACGATCCAATGATCGACTGTAAAAAATGTAAAGCGCGTCACCGTGCAGACAAATTAATTGAAGATGCATTAGATGCAAAAGGCATCGAAATGGTTGTTGATGGTCTTACTTTCGACCAAATGGCTGACTTAATGAAAGAACATGAAGTAAAATGTCCTGATTGCGGTAGTGAAGAATTCACTGAAATCCGTCAGTTCAACTTAATGTTCAAAACATTCCAAGGTGTTACAGAGTCTAGCACAAACGAAATCTTCCTTCGTCCAGAAACAGCACAAGGTATTTTCGTAAACTTCAAAAACGTACAACGCTCTATGCGTAAAAAACTTCCATTTGGTATTGGCCAAATCGGTAAAAGCTTCCGTAACGAAATCACGCCTGGTAACTTCACATTCCGTACACGTGAATTCGAACAAATGGAACTTGAATTCTTCTGTAAGCCTGGTGAAGATTTAGAGTGGTTCGCATTCTGGCGTGAAACTTGTAAGAACTGGTTACTTTCACTTGGTATGACTGAAGAAAGCATGCGTCTTCGTGACCACGGTGAAGAGGAATTATCTCACTACAGTAACGCAACAACTGACATTGAATTCAAATTCCCATTCGGTTGGGGCGAACTATGGGGCGTTGCATCTCGTACAGACTTCGATTTAAAACGTCACATGGAACACTCTAACGAAGACTTTAACTATATTGATCCACAAACGAATGAGCGTTACGTACCGTACTGCATCGAGCCATCTTTAGGTGCTGACCGCGTAACATTAGCGTTCTTATGTGATGCATATGAAGAAGAGCAATTAGAAAACGATTCTCGTACAGTTCTTCGTTTCCACCCTGCTTTAGCACCATACAAAGCAGCGATCTTACCATTATCTAAAAAGCTATCTGAAGGTGCTACTGAAGTATTTGCAGAACTAGCTAAAGACTTCATGGTAGACTTTGACGAAACTGGTTCTATCGGTAAACGTTACCGTCGTCAAGACGAAATCGGTACACCATTCTGTATCACTTACGACTTCGACTCAGTTGAAGACAAAGCTGTTACAGTACGTGACCGTGACACAATGGAACAAGTTCGTATGCCAATTAGCGAACTAAAAGGTTTCTTAGAGAAGAAAATCCAGTTCTAATTATAAGAAAAAGAGGCTGCTCTAATGAGCGCCTCTTTTTTTACTTTTCACGTTTTTCTTTAATTGCTACTGTACATCTTGAAATACATAATAAATCGTCATTCTCATCAATGATACGTACATCCCAAACCATCGTTGAGTTTCCTCTATGTATCGGTGTTCCGATCGCTGTTACAATTCCATCTTTCTTTGAGCGAATATGATTTGCATTAATTTCTAAACCGAAACAAATACATTTTTCTTGATCAATTAAATTGTATGAACCAACGCTTGCTACTGTTTCCGCCAACGCAACAGAAGCACCACCATGTAAAAATCCAAATGGCTGATGCGTACGCTCATCTACGGGCATTGTAGCAACCACCTTATCTTCTGTCATCTCTAACAACTCAATTCCAAGTGAATCCATTAAAGTTTTTGCCATATCGTTTCCCCCTTCTCTTACTTTAATAAAATGTATAATTTTACCTATTTATTTTCAAACTACTTATAACACTTATATAAGGAGGTTTCACCTAAATGAAACAGAAATTTTGTATATTACTGCTTATGTGCTCCTTGCTGACTATTGTACCAAATTGTGCACTAGCAGCCAAAGCATCTAACCTGACAATCGATGTTCAGACTGTCACGCAAAAAGGTAAGAAACCTTATATAGAATATCAAATTAACAGACCTTCTTTTCATAACTTTTCCGATTCTAAATTTCAAAATAAGCTCAATTTCTATTACAAAAAATCTACTGACAAATTTAAAACCAAATTAGAAAAAGACGCAAAAAAATATTATAAAGAAACAGAAGGGTCAAGTATACCATTTCATCCATACGTGGCGAATGTTGATTATAAAGTCTCTTTAAATAAACCACCTTTTCTTAGCCTATATTTGAATTACTATCAATATACAGGCGGAGCACATGGTCTTTATACGTGGAAGGCAAACACATTCGATTTAAACGAAAAAAAGTTACTACACTTAGACGATTTATTTCAACAAAAAGATGCATACAAAGAAGTAATTCGTGCTGAGATTGTAAGACAAATTAAACAAAATGAAAGTATTTATTTTCCTGATGCATCTGAAAAAGTCATGAGCACGAAAAAGTTCCACTTCTTTTTAGAACCGGACAATCTCGTCATTTATTTCCCTTTATATGAGATTGCCCCTTATTCAAGTGGAATTCCGCAATTTCGTATTCCTTATACGTTGTTAAGAGACTATTTGAAGACTTCTTATCAAAATATTTTAATTGACAACAAGTAAATAGTTTCGCTACGATAATGTTAACCTAAAAACAACAGGAGGTTAACATTATGAGAAGATTTCATGTTTTAGATTTAGCATTAGCTGCCATGTTCGTCGCTCTTATGGCCATTGGTGCAAATATTGTATCTTGGGCACCATTCCTGCAAGTAGCGGGCATCCCATTATCTATGCAACCATTTTTCGCAATTTTAGCAGGGCTTCTTCTTGGAAGTAGACTTGGTGCATTATCAATGACTGTTTACATGCTCGTTGGAGTAGCAGGTGCACCAATCTTCGCTAACTTCAAAGCTGGATTTGGAGCACTTTTAGATCCTACTGGTGGTTTTATTATCGCATTTATTATCGTTGCTTACGTATCAGGAAAACTAGTAGAACAAAAAGAACGACCGACATTCAGTACATTTGCAATTGCTTCGTTCACAGGAATCATTTTAACGTATATTATCGGTACTACTTACATGTACGGGGCAGTCAATCTCTTCATGGGTGGTAATATGAGCTATAAAGCTGCTTGGATGATTATGATGTGGTTCGCAGTAAAAGATATTGCATTTACCATTATCGGTGCTATTATCGCACCTCGTATATACTATGCTGTACGTCGTTCAGCTTATCAGCATTCTCATTCGACGATTTCATAAGAAAAAGGAGTTGTTCCAGTAGGAACAACTCCTTTTTTATATTAAGACTCTTGATTCGCTTGTTCTTCTAAAATTTTCTTCATCATCGTAACCATGTCATCACGTAATTCTGGGTGTTGCAGTGCCATTTCGATTGTTGTTTGAACAAATCCTAACTTTTCACCTACGTCGTAGCGCTTTCCTTCGAAGTCGTAAGCGAATACACGTTGAATTTCGTTTAAACTTTGGATAGCATCTGTTAACTGAATTTCGCCACCAGCACCAACATGTTGCTGATCTAAGAACATGAAGATTTCAGGTGTTAAAACGTAACGTCCCATAATTGCTAAGTTTGAAGGTGCTGTACCTGCTGCTGGTTTCTCAACGAAATTGCGAACTTGGTAACGACGTCCTTCCTGCTCTAACGGATCGATAATTCCGTAACGGTGTGTTTCATCTTCTGGAACCGTTTGTACGCCAATAACAGAAGAAAGCGTTTTATCATATTCTTCAATTAATTGACGTAAACATGGTTTTTCAGCTTGAACGATATCATCACCTAATAAAACAGCGAATGGCTCATCACCAATGAATTTACGCGCACACCAAACAGCGTGACCTAATCCTTTTGGTTCTTTTTGACGAATGTAGTGAATGTCTACCATTTTTGAAGAAGCCTGTACTTTTTCAAGTAACTCATACTTTTTCTTTTCTAATAAGTTTTGCTCTAACTCAAATGCATTATCAAAATGATCTTCAATAGCACGCTTCGTTTTACCAGTAACGATAATAATATCTTCGATTCCTGATTTTACTGCTTCTTCTACAATGTATTGGATAGTTGGTTTATCAACAATCGGTAACATTTCTTTCGGCATCGCTTTCGTTGCTGGTAAAAAACGTGTTCCTAATCCAGCTGCTGGGATTATCGCTTTTCTTACTTTTTTCATCACAAAATACCCTCTCTCCTGTCGGAATTAATAGCAATCATTTCCTACATAAAACAAAAGGGAGATTTCGCTCCCTTTTGTTCCTTACTACTTAAAATTACTTTATATTATAAACGATTCATAATATCTTCTTTAATAGTAAGTAACTTTTGTTCACTATTTTGTAAAGAATTATCTTGAACACCGAAGTAGAACTTAATCTTCGGTTCAGTTCCAGATGGACGTAGGCAGAACCAAGAACCATCTTCTAATTGATATTTTAACACATTTGATTTCGGTAAGTGAATCTCTTCTTTATGTCCATCTTGTAAAGATGTAATAATGCTTGCTTTATAGTCTTCAACTGCTACAACTGTTAAGCCCGCTACTTCTTTCGGAGGATTTTCACGGAATGTTGCCATCATTTCTTGGATTTGTTCCGCTCCATCTTTTCCTTTTAGCGTTAACGATACAAGATCTTCACGGAAGAAACCGTATTTCTCAAACACTTCTAATAGACCATCATATAACGTTTTACCTTGTGATTTGTAGTACGCAGCTACTTCACATGCAAATAGAACAGATTGTACTGCATCTTTATCACGGCAGAATGGACGGATTAAATAACCATAGCTTTCCTCATAACCGAATTGGAATTCGTATTGTCCGCTTTCTTCATACTGTTTAATTTTCTCACCGATAAATTTAAATCCAGTTAACGTATCAACTGTATCTAAACCGTATGCTTTCGCGATTGTACGACCAATTTCAGACGTTACGATTGTTTTTAATACAACACCGTTCTCTGGTAGCGTTCCGTTTTCTTTCTTTTGAGATAATAAGTAATCAAGCATTAATGCACCTGTTTGGTTACCAGTTAATACTTGGAACTCACCATCGTGATTACGAACTGCTACACCAAGACGATCTGCGTCAGGATCCGTTGCGATTAACACATCTGCGCCTACCTTCTCACCTTCACGAATTGCATATTCAAATGCTGCATGCTCTTCTGGGTTCGGCGATTTTACTGTAGAGAAGTTCGGATCTGGTAACTCTTGCTCTTTTACAACTGTTACATCTGTAAATCCAACTTCTTTTAAACCACGGCGTACAGAAATATTTGATGTTCCGTGTAGTGGTGTGAAGACGATTTTTAAATCTTTGCCGGCCTTTTCCACCATTTCTTTATTAATAATGACATTGTTCAATTCTGCAGCATATGCATCATCGACTTCTTGTCCAATAATATGTAATAAACCGTCAGCTTTTAATTGCTCCACATCAGCAACCTCAACTGTTAATTCATCTTCCACTGCGTTTACGTAGCTAATTAATTCATCAGCTTCTTTCGGAGGCAACTGTCCACCATCTTCACCGTATACTTTATAACCGTTATATTCAGGCGGATTATGACTTGCAGTAAGAACGATTCCACTCACTGTATGTAAATGACGAACTGCGAAAGAAAGCACTGGCGTTGGACGTAAGCTTTCAAACACATATGTTGTAATGCCGTGTGCACCTAGTGTAGCAGCAACTTCCATTGCGAACTCAGGTGATTTATGACGAGAATCATACGCTACAACAACACCACGCTTCTTCGCTTCTTCACCTAACTTTTCAATAAACTCCGCTAATCCTTGTGTCGCTTTACGAACTGTATATACGTTCAGACGGTTCGTACCAGCACCAAGTTCACCACGCATACCACCTGTGCCGAATTCTAGATTTTTATAAAAGCTGTCCTCGATTTTTTTCTCATCTTGCTTCATGTTTTCTAACTGTTCTTTTAGTTCTGCATCTAACTCTGCATATGAAAGCCAGCGACTAAATTCTTGTTTCCAGTTCATACTTCTATCTCCTCTCGCTTGTCATACCTTTATTATATGAAAAAAACAACCTGTATCTCAATATTTTTTACAATCTAACAGGATTTTACTAGGAATATTTGTATACACTATGATTAAATACTCCACTAAAGGGAATGAGGATTATGCAAGAATGGGGCTTGTCAGAAGAGCTCAAAATACAAACAAAGCAAATGATTGAAATTGCTGAAAAAGAATTATCAATTATGAGGCAGGCAATTGATAAAGAAGATGAATGTATTTTGTGCAAGATGGAAGATATTCATCATATGTTAGCAAATGTACAAACACTGGCAGCTACATACTATATTCAAGCGTATTTATCACCTTATACAGAAAGCTCACAGTTCATTACAACAGCTGTTCAACATTTAAGTGCCAGAAAACATGGTGCTCTTATTGTTGTGGAACGAAACGAGCCACTTGAATCTTGTATTCAAACTGGAACAACATTACATGCTCATTTAACCGCACCACTGCTCGAATCGATTTTTTATCCAGGGAACCCTCTTCATGACGGAGCCGTTCTCGTTAAAAATAACCATATTGTTTCTGCTGCTAATATTCTTCCATTAACGAAAAGCACAGAAGTTGATCCTGAACTAGGGACACGTCACAGAGCTGCAATTGGCTTATCAGAAAAAAGCGATGCCCTTATTTTAGTTGTCTCTGAAGAAACAGGCCGCACTTCCTTTGCTTTAAACGGGACTTTATATACAATTTCTCTATAAAGTAAAATTACATCGGCCGTAACACTATATATCAATAAAAAAGGCTGTTCCAAAATGTAGGAACAGCCCTCTCTTACGATCTTATTCTTCGCCGAAACGTTCAACAAGCGTTGCAAGTGTACGTACCATTGCACCTGTCGCTCCAGCTGGTCCTAAATCATGCGCTCCTGATGATTCAGATGTTCCAGCGATGTCTAAATGTACCCAAGGTGTATCTTCAGCGAATTCACCTAGGAATGTACCTGCCATAACCGCATGTCCTTCGCGGCCTGGTGAGTTATTTAAATCAGCAAACTTACTGTTTCTCACGCGTTCTTTGTCACGATCAAAAATCGGTAATTGCCAAATTGATTCATCTGTTTCCATAGATGCCTCTAGCACTTGCTCGAATAACTCTTCATTGTTTGTCATTGCACCTGTCGTATGATTTCCAAGTGCAACAATTACACCACCTGTCAATGTCGCAACATCAATTAGATAGTTTGCACCTAATTTTTTCGCATACGTAATACCGTCAGCTAATGCTAAGCGACCTTCTGCATCTGTATTTAATACTTCAATTGTTTTTCCGCTCATAGATGTGATTACATCGTCTGGCTTAAATGCGGTACCACTTACAACGTTATCTGTTGATGGAATAACAGCGATCACATTTTGCTCTGGGCGAAGTTCACCGATAATTTCCATCGCACCTAATACAGCAGCCGCACCGCCCATATCACCTTTCATACCGACCATGCCTTCACGTGGTTTTAAAGAATAACCGCCTGTATCGTATGTGATTCCTTTTCCAACGAATCCAATAACATCTGTCCACTCTTCTTTTCCTTTATAAATAAGAGCGATCATTTTTGGTGGCTCTACACTACCTTGGTTTACTGCAAGTAACGCACCCATACCAAGCTCTTCCATCTCTTCTTTCTCAAGAACTTTATAATCCATATCATACTTCTCAGCTAACTCAACAGCATACTCAGCGAGCTTTGTCGCTGTTAATACGTTTGGCGGCATATTTACAAGTGTACGAGCTGAATTTGTTGCACGTCCATGTACGTAGCCAACTGTTAATGCAGCTTCAATTTCTTGTGTATCTTCCGCTGTAATAGCCGTGAACTTCTCTAGCTCCACACGATCCTTTTTATCTGATTTATACGTTTGTAACTCATATGTACCAAGGCCTTGTACTTCTGCTGCGATATGAGCGACATCAATCGCGTCTAATTTCTCTGTTACGAAAGAATCAAGCAAGATTGCTGCGTCTTGTACTTTTGCTGCTTGCAATGTTTTAAATGCCTTACCAAGAGCTGCACGTAATGTTTCTGTCGTATAAGATTCTTTCTTACCTAAACCAACGAAATAATAGCGTTTCACATTTGTTTTTCCTAAACTATGTACTTTTGAAATAGCTTTCTTCTTCGTAGAAAGTTCTTTCTCTTCTAATAAAACTTGTAATTGTCCTTCAAACGCTTTGTCCAGTTCTTGTACAAAACTACTCGTTTGCTCTTCTTCAAATAAGGCAACAATCAGCGCTTCATGGCTTCCTAATTCTTTTTGTACGTGAAACATGTTCAGACCCCCTAAATTTCTCTACTCTATCTTTATTATAACTTTATTTTCGATAAAATGCGACAATTCTAACTTCTGTTACATCCTATATAAAATAAAAAAAGTCTAGCGTACTTACCACTAGACTATCTTTGTTTTAAATATTGACCACGAAACACTTGCATCGTTTCATCTTGATTTAACATCGTTAACTCTTCTTCTGACAACTTACCATTTCCTAGCTTAACTATATACACATTTACTTTTTTCTTACCCCATTGGCTATAAACATCTTTCACTGTATCATAATACAAATCAAGACGGTTTCCTTTTATTGCACCGCCCTTATCAGCTACTACACCATACCCATAACCTGGTACGAATAAAATTGTTCCAATTGGGAACACGCGTAGGTCCGCTGCGATTGTGGAATATAAATCCCGTTTCGCCTTAACACCTGAATATGTAATACCATACTCCGGATGTCCCGGCCTCTTACCAGTTGACTCAATTCCCGATGTATAACCTGTTGCAGTCATTTCAATTGAACGATATTTAGACCAGTCATTTGCCTGCTCTAAAGCATTTATCACTTCTTTACTCGGAGCAACATTTCTCTTAACTTCTGCTGCATGTACTTCTTTTGCACTCGTTCCCTCATATTTCTTTACAATCTCTAATAAAGAAACTCCTGTGAAAGCATTCCATGTTACGCATAATGCAATTGCAAGTAAACAAGTCATCATAATGCGAATACAATATCGTTTTAACATTTTTATATTCCACACTCCTTCATCGTTAATCATTCCCTATACGATGAAAGAATATGCAAAAAAATAATCTCCAATTGCATTGGAGATTAAAACATTTGATATCCGCTTTTCCGAAGTTTCTTAATAACGATTCCCGCTAAAGCAGCACCAATCAATCCAGTAGATAAAATAAACACATCTGCTTGTCCTAAATGCGATACACTTGTCCCAAATGAAGAGAATGTTTCTTTTGGCTTTGAAAAATAATCCCACATACTTGCCTTATTAATAATAAGCATACAAACAATCGGATATACAATAACCATTACCCATGTCGCTCGCAATATCATATTAAGTAAAAATCCAATTCCAAAAAACAAAATGAAAAATAACATCATTGAAATAAGTAATACCGGTATACTCACTCTTTCTCCCTCTCCTTCGTATGTGCCGTAAATACGTGATAGGCTGTATAACCAAACTGCTCTCCTGGATTTAATGTTTTGTCCATTTCAAGATGTAATTCTGATTGTCTTTCTAACAAATATGTAATAAGTACAGACGTATTTGGATCGTCCGCAATCGTATCTGGATGTAGAAACGCTACTTCAGACAATTCCTTCTCCTGTACAATAATCTCTTCCCCTTCAGGCTCCAAAAGGAAAATAATCATATTATCACTAATCTCATTGCGAATCACGCCCGATCTAACACCAATGATCCCCTTCACATGAGCGACAATACCTGTCTCTTCTAACACTTCACGTTTCACAGCTTCATCAACGGTCTCACCTTCATTTACAAAACCAGCCGGTAAAGACCATTTCCCCTTTAACCCACTGTATTTCTTCTTAACGAATAACCACCTGCCATCTTTTGTAGCTACTAGACCACTGACAGCTAACCATACTTTTCCTCGCTTCTCCATGATGTCATACCCTCCTCCATTAGAACGGACAGAATATTCTTTCTTTTTATATATTATACTATATTTTTTAAATGAAAAAAGCAGAAACAGCTCTTAGCCGTTTCTGCTTTCTCTACTATATATTAAAAGAACTTTAATTTACCTTTTTTAAGAACTAATAAAGGTCCACCTAATAAGAATAGGTAACGGTTATCGATCACTTTCTTCATGAAGGAAGCTTTCCAACCTGTTAACTTTTTGCCCATAACAACGCCCATTGCATCGTCATGACCTAAAGAACATACAGATCCTTTATTGTCGAATACGAATTTCTTCATTTCGCCTTTACCACGAACTAACACAGTTAAGTTGTGCGCAATGTTGTAACCTTGTTGAATTGCGATCTGTGCTGTTGGTGGGTATGGACGGTTAATTTCTTCGTTAATGATTAACGCTGCGTCACCAACCATGAATACATCTTCGTATCCTGGAGCGTGCATGTACTCATCAACTTTTACACGTCCGCGCATTGCTTCAAAGCCAGACTCTTCCACAATACCGTTACCACGAACACCTGCAGCCCAAACTACTGTTTCAGACTTAATTAATTCAGTATCATCACCGTTTGCAACGATAATACCTTCTTCAGTTGCTTCTTTAATTGCTGTACCGATGCGGAATTCTACGCCTTTTTTCTCAAGTTGTTTCACAGCGTATTCTACTAATGCCGGATCGAAACCTGGAAGTGCTGTTGGAGCAGCTTCTACACAGATAATACGTGCTTTTTCACGTGGTACATTGTACTGTTTGCAAAGTTCAGGAACACGGTTTGCAAGCTCACCTACGTACTCGATACCAGTAAATCCAGCACCACCAACAACGATTGTTACTAACTCATCGCGCTTTTCATCTGCATATTTAGCGAAGCTAGCTTCCATATGCTCACGAATTTGACGAGTTGCATTAATGTTAGCGATTGAGAATGCATGCTCTTTTAATCCTGTAATTCCGAATGTTTCTGATTCGAAACCAAGACCGATTACTAAGTAGTCATATTCTAACTCGCCGTCTTTTAAGATAATGCGTTTTTCAGCAGCTTTAATTTCTACTACTGTATCTTGTACAAAGTTCACTTTATTTGTATCAATAACGTCTTGAATATCTAGACAGATTTTTTCATCTTGTAATGTACCAGCTGCGCTCTCGTGTAACCAAGTCGCTTGGTAGTGATAGCTGTTGTTGTTTACTAACGTAATTTCAGCTTCATTTACAGATAATGCTTTTTGCAGACGAACAGTCGTAATCATCCCGCCATAACCTGCACCTAAAACTACGATTTTTGGAGTCTTCACCAAATCACAACCCTTTTCTTTATATAATAGTAATGAAAAATAATACCAAGTACTAAAAACTCTATTTGTCAAGAATGTGGAATTTATCACATTCTATATCATAACAAAACGCAGTCAAAAAATCGTACGAATTTTGTCATAGAAATTTAACATAACACTTCCCTATATTAGTCGGTTTTATTCCAGAATTCAAGCGTCTGGAGAATTATCAATATTTTAAAATAACATAGCGTTTTCAAGGGTTTTTCAGCCTTTTTTTCATGTATTTTCCTTTCACCATATTTTATACAATTAAAAACGCATCTATGCGAAAACTTACACACAATTCAGTCGTTTTCAGAAGTATTATGAACTCAAATATGCTATCATTTATTTGAAAGTATCATCATTTGCAGGATTTTCGTGTACATATGAACAATATATGAAATCAATATCAAAATTCCATCTATAGGGGGAATGAAAGTGGCAGAAAATCAAAAAGTTTACGACATAACAATTATTGGTGGTGGTCCAACAGGACTATTCACAGCATTTTATGGTGGTATGAGACAAGCAAGTGTAAAAATTATTGAAAGCTTACCTCAGCTTGGAGGACAATTATCCGCGCTCTACCCTGAAAAATACATTTATGATGTAGCCGGATTCCCGAAAGTGCGTGCACAAGAATTAGTTGATAACTTAAAAGAGCAAATGAAGAAATTTGATCCAACCGTTTGTTTAGAAGAAGCTGTTGATACGCTTGAGAAACAAGCTGACGGTATATTTAAACTTGTTACAAATAAGCAAACTCACTATTCTAAATCAGTAATTATTACTGCTGGCAATGGTGCTTTCCAACCACGCCGCTTAGAATTAGAAGGAACAGCAAAGTATGAAAAGAAAAACTTACATTATTTCGTTGATGATATGAATAAATTTGCTGGTAAGCGCGTCGTAGTATTTGGCGGCGGCGATTCAGCTGTTGATTGGACAATGATGTTAGAGCCAATCGCTGACAAGGTTACAATCGTTCATCGCCGTGATAAATTCCGTGCGCATGAACATAGCGTAGAAAGCTTAATGAACTCTCGTGCAGAAGTAAGCACACCGTACGTTCCAGTAGAACTCATTGGTGATGACAAAATTGAACAAGTCGTTCTTCAGCATGTAAAAACGGAAGAAAAAATTATCATCGATGTTGATGACGTAATCGTAAACTACGGCTTCGTTTCTTCCCTTGGCCCAATTAAAAACTGGGGCTTAGATATACAAAAAAACAGCATTCTCGTGAACTCGAAAATGGAAACAAATATTCCTGGCATTTACGCTGCTGGTGACATTTGTACATATGAAGGAAAAGTAAAACTCATTGCTTGCGGCTTCGGTGAAGCACCAACCGCAGTAAACAATGCGAAAGCTTACTTCGATCCAAACGCAAAACTTCAACCGATGCACAGCTCTAGTATGTTTTAATATAGAAATGAAAAGAACTCCTTTTATGCGAAGGAGTTCTTTTTTATTACGCTATCGTCCCCTTCCAAAATATGTTACAATAAATAAGAACAAATGTTCTATTCAATAAGGGGGATATTTAAAAATGAAAGAACCTACTATCGTAAAAAAAGAAGCTTTCCAAGCAATAGGCATTTCGATTACGACGACCAACGAAAAAGAGGCATCTACTGAAGGAAAAATTCCTGGTCTTTGGAATCGCTACTTCCAAGAACAACTCATGCATCACATCCCAAATCAACAAACGAAAGAAACATTCGCTTTCTACTCAAACTACGAATCAGATGAAACTGGTACATATCAATTCACAATTGGTATGCCCGTTTCTTCATTAGAAGACGTTCCTGAAAATATGACAACTTTAACAATACCTGCCGCTACGTATGCGGTATTTACAACGAGAAAAGGACCAGTTGCTGAAGTCGTTTGCGAAGCTTGGGAATATATTTGGAAATGGTCAAAAGAAAACAAACGTACTTTCACAATAGACTTCGAGCTATACGATGAAAAAGCAACAGATCCAAACAACGCACAATTGGATATTTATATTGCATTAGCCTAAACGACAAAAGAGAAGATACCATTTGGTATCTTCTCTTTTGTCGTTAAATAGCCACTGTGCAAATCCAACATAATTGTCTACAATGAGAAAGTGCAGTATAGAAATATTAGAAACTGTATAAAGTGAAACTATACTCAGTGGTGGGGGGGATTCATCCCCCACCACTGAGTATTAGTTGAACCAATCGGACGTTTACGGGCAGTTAGTCTCCCACCTAACTTCTTTGCTCGAGCCAAATTTTGAGGTGGGAGTTTTACTGCCCGTTAACGCGGGATAAAGTGATTGTTAACAAGTTTTTTAGTTTAAATTTGTCGCATAGAAAGGAAGCAATATGGAGGAACTACAACAAAATAAATCTGCTTTAGAAGGAAGCGGAAAACCGTTATTAAAAAATACGAATTTCCTTTTTCTTTGGGCAGCTACTCTTTTTTCAAGTTTCGCTTTAGCCTTTTTTACTTTTTCACAAACGTGGTACATAGCAAAAACATTAAACCTTGAGGCATCACTCGGTGTTGTTTTCGTAGCTCTTAGTGTTCCAAGGCTTATTTTTATGATTATCGGCGGCGCTGTAGCTGATAAATTCCCGAAAAAAAACATTATGTTTTATTCTAATATTGTTCGTGCTATTCTTGTCGCAACCATCCTTACATGGTTTATCGTAGGTGATGTAACACTATATACATTTGCTTTATTCGCTTTATTCTTCGGGCTTGCTGATGCTTTTTTCTGGTCAGCTGATGGATCTATCTTGCCTGAACTTGTCGAAAAAAGCCGTTTAACACAAGCAAACTCACTTACACAAATGACAAACCAAGCATCGGTCATCTTAGGCCCTGTACTTGGCGGCATTCTTATCAAATTTACGAACTATGAAACGATTTTCTCGATTACAATTTTATTACTCATTGTCGCAGCCATACTCGTTCAAAAAATACAATTTACGATGCCAGAGCAGCAAAATACAGACAAAGGTATGTTCACTTCTATTAAAGAAGGAATCTTATATGTAAAGGAATCTCCATTCCTTTCAACTTTCCTTATTTGTAGCGCCTTTCTAAACTTATTTTTAATCGGTCCGATGCAAGTCGGTTTCCCGCTTTTCGTTAAAAATGTTCTACACGGTGATTCGCTTCAGTTTAGTTACTTAGAAGCGTCTGTCGGCGGCGGAATGGCAATAGGCGCTGTCATTGTCGGTTTAAAAAATATTAATCGTAGACGCGGTCTATTTTGCATTATCATGATGCTACTGTCTGGTGTCTTCTTCTTATCCATCAACTTTAGCACTGTACTATGGCAAGCATTATTAGCTGGCATGTTTTACGGTATTACAATCGCAATGGCTATCGTTCCACTGATGGCGATGATTCAATCGACAGTAAAAGAAGAAATGATGGGGCGCGTAATGAGTTTGCTTATGCTATCATCAATGGGCTTTATCCCGCTTTCTTATGCATTCACATCCATCGCGCTTGCAATTGGAATTCCAATCGTAACCGTTATGAAAAGTGGTGCAATCGCCGTTATCGTCTTCGTACTATTTGTAGCGATTCGTGTTCCAGTTGTAAGAAAGTTTGATTAACTACTTGGAGTCATGCGTTATACGCATGGCTCCTTTTTAAACGGATCAAATAACGGTATCCCCTTACTTCTTCTCAGTGCTGCTCCCCATTCTAATCCAACTTCTAAAAATAAATCCCGCACTGTACGAATGCTTTTTCCAACATTCGTCGCAATCGTCTCCATTAACGGACAAGCAACCCCCACTGTTTTCTGTTTCTCATTCACTGCATACTTTCCTAAAAAATGAATAATAGTAGCATCCGTTTTATTTAATTGAAATCGATAATGTTTCAAAACTTGTTTTTGATATGTATTAAACTCTTCTTTACTTCGAAATTCACTATATGGTTTCATTAAATTATATAAGCTTCCCATTTTTATCACCTCACTTATAAATAAGGAATCGGAAGGGAATTTGGCGTGGTAATTAATATTTTTTATTGGAGATGAAAATATGATCGTAATTAGCGCTTGTTTAGGTGGTATCGCTTGTCGTTATGATGGAAATGACAATCTCATTTCAAAAATAGAGGAGCTCCTGCAAAAAGAAGATACAGTCCTTATTTGTCCTGAAGTATTAGGTGGATTGCCAACGCCTCGTCCCTCAGCTGAAATTATTGGCGGGAATGGCGATGACGTTTTGGATGGAAAAGCGAAAGTGATGACAAAAGATGGTGAAGATGTCACGGAATCTTTCGTGAGCGGTGCTTATAAAGCGCTAGAACAAATCAAAAATTTACACCCAGAATATATTATTTTGAAAGAACGTAGTCCATCTTGTGGTAGTTCTACAATTTACACGGGAGAATTTAACGGGAATAAACAAACTGGTTACGGGGTAACAACTGCTTTATTTAAAAGACATGGATTTACAGTCATTTCAGAAGAGGATTTTGAGAATCAAAAAAGGAATTGACCCTGTTCGTCAATTCCTTTTTTCTATCTTATTTTGCACCTAATTTTTCTTTCACTTTCGCAGGAAGCTCGTCTTTCTTTACTTCTTCCCAAGCTGTTACACCTTTTTTATCTGAATTGTATACGCGTAAAAATGCTTCTTTACGAAGATTTTTTTGAGCATTAAATTCTAATTCTTTTTCTTTTCCGTCTTTATCAAACCCTTTTAATTTATACTCAAAATGTTTGTATGGCTCTCCATTATCAGACTTACCATTATACTCTTTTCCATCTACTGTAATTTGAACGTAGTACTCATCTTTACCCATACGATTTAAATCACAGCCAACTAAAAGACTCGCAAATACAACTAAAATACTAAAAAGTGCAATATATCTTTTCATTTCCTTCACCTCATGTGTTTTTCTTATATTGTTATCTTAAAGCCCAGAGCTTAAAGAAGAAATTCAAAAACATGACACGAACATTACACTTTTGTAAGATAATAATTATTTCTTCACTTTAGAAACCGTCATCCCGTCACCAATTGGCATGAGTACAGATTCTAAATTGAGATGAGTTGCTACTACTTCATTATAAAAAGCCTTAAGGGAAATGAATGAATCCTCTCCCTTAAGGCTTTTTATCCTCTATCTCTTTACTGCCAATTTTTTATGTACCGATTACCGCCAATAACGTCTTTCACGCCAGTTTCGCCACTTATCATGGGCTTTATCACGTAATTTCCTTATACCGTTTATTACACCTTCTATTATGCATTCTATTATAATATCTATCACAATGTATCTTATAAATCTAAGAATAGGACCTATAATGTACTTCAATATAAATTCAAAAATATTTTCCAGCATATATCCTCTCTTTCTGCCCCTCAATTATAACTCGAAAAAAGAGAACTTTAAAAGAAGCTCAAATAACTAGCAATGAATGAATGGAACAACCTAAAGCTACTTTAGCAGTTTCGTTTTCAATATGTGAAAAGAAATTTCTAAATGATAAAGTGACTATATATTGTTTTCTAACTTTTGAGCGAAAGTTTTTTACATAAGTTTCATTTTGGACTTTTACGGCAAAAGAAAAGACCTCCTTAACGATTGCACTCCATCACTAAAAAGGTCTTTCTCTATTTCAACTAAAAACTTAGCACTCTTCTGGCTTACCAGCATTCGTCGCTGTACGGAAAGATGATCCACATCCGCATGATGCGATTGCGTTCGGATTGTCGATTGTGAATCCACCGCCAAGCATAGATTGTTTATAATCAATTTTTACTCCTTTAACAATGGGAGCACTTTCTTTATCGATAACAAATTCAACACCGAAAAACTCAAGAACTGTGTCGTCTTCTTTTGGTTCTACTTCAAATCCTAAGCCGTAAGAAAGACCACTACATCCGCCGCCGTGTACAGCAAGGCGCACGTACTTCTCTCCATCTTCAGCATCTTTTAACATATCTTTAATTTGAAAAGCTGCTTGTTCTGTAACTTCAATCATGAAATACACCATCCTTTCTGTTCTCATTCTATTATACATCTTTACGCTTCTATCTTGTACTCATACACTCCGCGGCAAATTACTTCTGCTGGTCCTTTCATTAACACATTGCCTTCTTCTGTCCATGCAATCATTAAATCACCGCCAGCTAAATGAACTGTAATTTCCTTACCACGTTCCATTTTTCCATTTAAAATAGAGGCTACAACTGCAGCACACGCCCCTGTTCCGCAAGCTTGTGTTACACCAGATCCACGTTCCCAAACGCGGAAGTTCATCTCTTCCTCATTCAAAATCTCAATGAATTCAACATTTACTCGTTCTGGGAACATTTCATGTGTCTCAAGAACTGGTCCAAGTGTTGTAAGAGGTGCTTGTTCTACATCATCAACAAAAATAACTGCATGCGGATTTCCCATTGAAACAGCTGTAAATGCATAACGATGGTTATTGTATAAGAAGTTTTCACGAATAAATGGTGTTTCACCTTCACCAAGCATCGGTATTTCTGCACGGGCTAAACGAGGTGCTCCCATATCGATTTTCGCTAATGTAACTTTCCCTTCTTCTACCGTTACTTCCGCCGTTACAATGCCAGCTAACGTTTCAATTGTGAAAACTGTATCTTCTACTAGTTTATGCTCATACGCATATTTCGCTACGCAGCGTAAACCGTTACCACAGCTCTTTCCTTCTGATCCATCATTATTAAACATGCGCATTTTCACCGGCGCTACGTCAGATGGACAAATTAAAATCATTCCATCTGCTCCAATACCAATATTAATATTTGAAACCTTTTCCGCCACAAGAGCTAAATCTTCTTCAGGAATTTGTTCTTCAAACATATTTACATATATATAACTATTGCCAAGACCATGCATTTTTGTAAAAGAAAATTGGCTCATTTGTATTCACTCCAAAAATAATTTGTTATGTTAAGTATAAAATGCACGCTTTTAGAACACAATATGAATGTCCCCCGTTTCTCATATTTGACAACATTTGGCGATAAGCCAGTCTTGCGCAAATTGTGTAAGAAAAAAGCCCTTCTAAAAGGGCCTTTTTTTATTTATATACAATATTATCTCCCTGCAAAAGAAGATTTTATCTCATAAGAAAAAGGTGCTGTCGATTGCAACACCTTAAAACATTGGATTTTCATCCAAATACTCATATACATTATTAACAAGTTCTTCTACTGTAGCACCTTGTACTACTTCACCATTTACAAGTGCAAACGGTCCTTCAAAACAAATGCCACAATATCCTAAACAACCATACTCCATTACATCTAAATTCGGATCTTTTTCTAATTTCTCTAAAGCTGCTTGTGAACCACTTGCAAGGTTACCTACACAAAATTCAATTAATGGTTTAATCAAAATTCTCCCCCCTGTACTACAAAACAAATTACTTTCTGACTTCATCTATAAGAAAAAAACTAAGCTGTTTCTTGTTGTTTTCATTACACCTTCTAAACTATTTAGTTACTTCATTATTTCACTTCAAAATAGATGATTCCTTCTATATAACATGCTATTTACGATGAAATGGTAACTAAATAATGCAGATCGTTTACTCTACTTTTCTTCTTATTGTACAACAGAGTATTCATTCATGCATTGTTATTTGTTCACAAATTCGATATAATTTGATTGAGTAAAGTCAAAATATTTTATTAATATAAAATTTTATGATTAGGGGATATTTCAACAGAAAAGGGGTAATCCATCATGAAACACCTCGTAATATTAGGTGGCGGCTACGGTGGAATGAGAATTCTGCAACGGCTACTTCCAAGCAACCAACTTCCGGATGATGTACAAGTGACATTAATCGACAAAGTACCATATCATTGCTTCAAAACTGAATATTATGCATTAGTTGCGGGTACTATTTCAGAAACGCATATTCGTATACCGTTTCCTGAACACCCACGCCTCAATATTCAATACGGCACAGTAACAAATATTGATCTCAAAGAAAAAGCTGTTCATCTCGATGGCGGTGAAGCAATTCAATATGATGATTTAATTATTGGACTTGGCTGTGAGGATAAATATCATAACGTTCCTGGGGCGAAGGAATATACACATAGCCTACAATCGATTGAACAAACACGTAAGACATATGAACAATTAAATAGTCTAGAACCAAATGCAACAGTAGCAGTCGTTGGTGCTGGATTAAGTGGCGTTGAGGTCGCAAGTGAACTTCGCGAAAGCCGTTCTGATTTAAAAATCTACTTATTTGATCGAAAAGATAGAATTCTATTCCCATATCCAGAGAAATTAAGTAGATATGTAGAAGAATGGTTCGTAAAACATAAAGTTACTATTATACGAAACTCTAACATTACAAAAGTAGAGCCAAATATTGTGTACAACCACGATGAACCACTTGAATGTGATGCAATCGTCTGGACAGCTGGTATTCAAGCAAATGAAGTTGTTCGAAACCTTCCAGTTGAACAAGATGGTAGCGGACGGGTTGTTTTAACAAAATATCACAATATTCCAAATAACGAGCACGTATATGTTGTAGGAGATTGTGCAGCACTTCCACACGCACCATCTGCACAACTTGCTGAAGGTCAAGGGGAACAAATTGTCCAAATATTATTAAAACGTTGGAATAATGAACCACTTCCTGACGAACTACCTGTCATTAAATTAAAAGGTGTTCTCGGCTCTCTTGGTAAGAAGCATGGCTTTGGTTTGCTAGCAAACCAACCATTAATGGGACGTGTACCAAGGTTACTAAAATCCGGTATCCTCTGGATGTACAAATATCATAACGGTTAATACTTTACAGGCTGTCTCCTAATTAGGCAGCCTCTCTTATTCGTTAAAATATAATTATCAGACACATCTTTCTCAATATGAATCATGATTTATTTTTCATTTTCATATTAAAAACTACCAATAAACAGTGTATGCTATTGATAAGTTGTTTTATTTCCTTTAAGGCCGAATTCATTCGGTCTTATTTTTTGTGTTGTAAATACTTTTACAGGAGGCATTTCATTTCACTTATGAACGTAACGAAACTAAATGATCGCATAGAAGCGAAGAAGAAAGAATTGATCTATCTCGTTGAAAAGTACGGATTCACTCATCATAAAGTAATTTCTTTCAGCCAAGAATTAGATCGTTTACTTAACTTATTAATAGAAATTAAGACGAAGAAAAAACGTTGCTCTTTATAACCGTTACCTTCTCTTTTTTGATACGATAGAACTAGAATCAGAAAGGAGCCATCTATGTTTAGATTAAAAGACGTTACATATAAAGATATACTGCACATTCCTTATTTACAGATTCAAAAAGAAAAAATCACATGTATTATCGGCGAGAGTGGGAGCGGAAAAAGCACATTGCTCCGTATGTTAAATGATCTACAATCTCCAACATCTGGAACAATTGAATATAACGGAAAATTGATTTCTGACTATCCCCCTATTCAATTACGACGTGAAGTAGTCATGCTTGGGCAAACGCCACCTATTTTCGATGGAACCATTAAAAACAATCTATTAATGGGACTTCATCTTTCTGAAAAACCATTTCCAAATGATGCTGCCTTGCGAAGTGCATTAACGACTGTTAGCTTGGAAAAAAATTTAGAAGACAACGCTGATTCATTATCAGGCGGGGAAAAACAACGACTTGCTTTTGCACGTATCGTACTTATGGATCCACCTGTCTATTTATTAGATGAACCAACTTCGGCGTTAGATAGCGATACAGAACGACGCGTTATGAAGCAATTCACTATGCTAGCAAAAGAAAAGAAAAAAACAGTCATCTTCATCACACACTCACAACAGCTTCCAGAAGAAATTGCAGACGATATTATTGAGATTAGTAAAGCAAACGGTGCAACTAGAAAGGAAGTGCTCTCACTTGAAGGGCGTGATTGAACTCCAAATTTGGCAACTTGCCGCTGCGTATATTTTCATTCTTATTTTAATCGGGCTCGTGAAATTAAAAGGGATACCTCGCGAAAAACAAATCGCGCTCGCAACGTTCCGTATGACGATTCAGCTCGTACTCGTTGCATATGTCCTTACATACGTATTTGAAAATAGTAATCCATTTTATACAATTGCTCTCATTACTTCTATTACTACCTTTGCAATTTTTAATATTTATAAACGAGTTAATATCCCAATGTCCAAAGAATTAAAACGAGTAGCCGCTCTTTCTATGGTAGCCGGATCCATTGGGCCACTTCTACTATTTATCTTTGTTATTATCGGACATGATCCTTGGTATGCGCCGCAATATATCGTTCCGATTACAGGAATGTTAGTTGGAAATGCTATGACTGGTGTTTCTCTCGGTGCAAATACGTTCTTAAACAATATGAAATCGCAAAGAGGTCAAATTGAAGGAGCACTTATGCTCGGCGCAACGCCGAAAGAAGCAACTGCTCCGCTCATACGCGACGCTTTTGACTCTGCCATTTTACCAACGATCAATTCTATGGTCGGAATGGGAATTATAAGCTTACCAGGCATGATGACAGGACAAATCTTATCTGGTGTATCACCATTTACAGCCATTCAATATCAAATCGCAATTATACTTGGTATTTCAGGAAGTACTGCTTTTGCTGTCATTATCTTTTTACAGCTTGGCTATAAAACATTCTTTAATAAGCGTTGTCAGTTGAAAGAAGTAGACTATGGCGGGAGTTAAATTGTGCACTGTTCATGATAAATGAAATTATATCGGCGATTTTTCGAATATATCTATCATAACTCAAAATATATCAACGATTTTTGAAATATATCGGTGATTCGACAAGGAATATCGACTTATCGACAAAAAATGACATAATAAAAAGAGGAGGCCTATACGCCTCCTCTTTTTATTTACTTACGCCTTCTTAACGAATTGTGATTTTAACTTCATAGCTCCGAAACCGTCGATTTTGCAATCAATATCGTGATCGCCATCAACTAGACGGATACTCTTTACTTTCGTACCGATCTTCACAACTGAAGAAGTTCCTTTTACTTTTAAATCTTTAATGACAGTAACAGCATCGCCGTCTTGAAGAACGTTTCCGTTCGCATCTTTTACAACTTTTGCACCATCATTATTTTCAGCTTCTGCTTCTTGGCCCCACTCATGAGCACATTCTGGACATACGAAAAGAACGCCATCCTCATACGTATATTCTGAATTACATTTTGGACAATTTGGTAAAGTAGCCATAAATTTATTTCCTCCGTTCATTATTTATACGTAAAAATCAAAATTGATGTTTACATCTCGATAAATAAAATTTGTATAGCATTTCTATATAGTGCCATAGTCTCACGTTATTGACAAGCCTACCTCAAATTCTCATTTTTTATTGTATTTTACAAAATTTCAATTCGTATGGTGTTTCCCAGTAAAAAAGAAGAACCTTCACAAGATTCCCCTTTTCAAAATGAACGAGTTCTCACTAGAACCCCCAACCATTTTCTTCAATGTAAAATTGATATTCTTCTAACTCTTCTTCACTTAACTTCTTATTATTTTCATGTACTTCTTGCCATTCAAAATAGTCTTCACTAAAATAAACAGCAAATTTAATTTTCACGTTCTTCTTCTCTGCATAATCATAACCAGTAAATTCTACTACATCATAATCTTGTTCTTTCTTCACAAACTTCCAAGTTGGATTATCCGTCATAATCTCTAAAGTCACACCTTCACTACTTGAACGAACGACATTTTTAATATTTGGCTCAGTTGGTAAAAGTGAGAGTCCGAACATAGCTCCACCAAACACGATTCCAACTATAACCTGGAAACCAACCATACCAGCAAAACTAGCGCCACCCTTTGATTGTAAGTAATACGCCTTCTCATGATCTGGCATATCTTCTCCCTTATGTAATACACGAACAGCATGCTTATAATATAAACGGTTTCCTTGCCATCCAGTAAATATCATCGTTCCTAACTGAAGAACTAAACTACATGTTAAATAAATCCCATCTGGAATATCTATAAAAGGAGTTACAATGATACTAGGTACCGCTAATAACGTAAGTATAATAAACAACTTATACATTTTACGATAAGCTAACCAAAAAGTTGGGAAGAAAAAGGCTACCCAATTCCACGTATTCCCTTGCGCTGGATTTTCTACTTTGCCCCACTTAAAGTCATAATAAGCTGTATTCTTTTGAACAACTTTATGCAACTCTTGCGGAGAAATTTTTTCTTGTAAAACAGTTTCCTTCACGTACATCATCCTTTTCTCATATCTACATACGTGTATTTTATAGAAATAAAAAGAAGGAATCTAACAAAAAGGACATATATTTCATAAAAATGAATGGAAATCGAATATATTCCTACAATTTACCGTTTATTATTCCATTTTACTTTTTAATATATTAGAATACTTATGAATGATGAGTTTAATACACTAAGTTAAGCATTTTGTATATTTGATAATGAAAAATGTTTCACATGAAACTATTTATATTGTGTATTACCTTCCCTCTACACAATGCATATAAATCCCTTTCTACTTACTATAAAATAGAAAAGACGCCCTTTTCAAAAGGACGTCTTTTTACAGTTGAAAATTCAATAATAAATAAAATGCATTGTTTAATACATGAATTCCAATTGGAACGAGTAAATTATTTGTTTTTTTATATGTGTAGGCTAAACATACACCCATACCAAAAATATATAACATACTAGCTAAAGTAAGGGGATGCCCTAAAGTAAATATGAAAGCACTTATAACGGCACTACTAAGTGTAGAGAAGCGCTGAGATAATTTCATAAAAAACATACCTCGGAATACAAGCTCTTCCCAAATCGGCGCAAAAATCGTGAGTACAACTACATATAAAATGATTTCATTTTTAGTAGGCTCTATTACTATATTAGATTCCCCTACACGAAGCCCATGTGGTAAAACTAAATTTAATACCGCAAGATATATAAGCAGTACGATCATTGTCATTATTATTGTTACATAATGTTTTGAGTTATTGAATTGTATTGATTTTAGTAAATGCACACAGTAATTTCTTGCCGGTGCATACATTACAATAATCATACAAAACGTGAAGGGTGAAATGAGATGATTTACATACCACGGATATAATGAGAATTCATATAAAAAGTTCAAATAACCAATTCCGTACATTACCCCAAAAATAATTACGATCATACCGATTACTTCTAGCATACTCATTTGTACATTCTTTTCTTCATATGTAACTAATTCCGTGTCCACTATATCCCCTCCAGTATAATTAAACCTTTTAAACCATTATATACCAAATTAAACGTAAAAAAAGACAATACACTCAACTGTATTGTCCATTTTCTTCCCTACCATTTCTCTCTACATGTTTCAATCAAATGCAGTAAGTACCTCTTCGTCATATCTGCCCTTCTCCACCTTGAGAGCATTCGCTTTTCTTTTGGATTTTGCCGTATTCTCGCTACTTCTTTTAATAAAAGCTCCCACTCTTCCGCTGAATGTTCTAACAAGTATTGCAATCCTCTATCTTTTGAAACGATTGTTTTATAATTTAGTGTATATAAAATGCGCCCCATCGTAACGACCGCTGATTCTACCCATTCTTCTATAAAGAATAAATATGGCTGCTTCGCCTTCCCGCTCCAGTACTGTTCTACGTTGTATTTCATCGTATTTACTACATCATCCCACCTTATTTGGAACGAAAGGTCTTCTGCTTCTTTCCCGCTCACTGTAATACCTTGATTTTTCAATGTCCACCATGTGACTGCATTAATATCCCAATTTCCTATATTCGCCTTACCATCTGCACAATACACGTACTCATTCATTTCATCATTGTATTTTCCTAAATCAGCAAGCGGAATATACATACCATCCATTCTTTTCCCTAACGTACTACCACTAAGTTTCTTATGAAGCTCTACAAGTTGCTGTTTTTCAGCTTCATTCACGGGATCACTTATTACCGTGACAAAATCAACATCGCTCGTTTCTGCATGAAATGCACCGAGTGCGATGGATCCGTAAATATATACCCCGACTATTTTTTCATCTAAAAAAATTTCTTTCAGTCCTACTATGTACTGCTCCATCAACTGCTCTACTTCTTTCGGTAACGCATGCTTTACTACATTCTCCACATCTATCCCTCCAATAAAAAAAGCCTTTGCAAATTCGCAAAGGCTTCCTGCTTTATAAATATTTCTCGATTTCTTCGTAAACATCCTTCAAACGAGGATTTCCTTCTCCAACAATTTCTCCATTTACAAGAACGACCGGATAAAATAAATCTTCCTCTACTACGCGCTCCGCGAATGCTTTTTTATCTTCATCTTCTTGTTCTTCTTGAAAATCAATATACTCGAAATTAAATTTATTTTCTTGTCCTTCATATTTACGACCAATCGCCGCTTGTAGCCACTCAAACGTTTCTGTTGAAGATGGCATTCCAACGCAGCTCGCACAAATTACTTTCGTCCCATACACTTGCACATTAACCATTTCTTCTCCCCCACTTCTTGTTCTGACAGTATATTCAGATGTCTTATTACATAAGCACATCATTTTACAAACTTATTCCATACCCCTATACTGAAAAAACACGTTGTAAACATGATAAAAAATTTCGGCAATAAAACAAGAACAGAAAAAATAGATTTTCCCCTCTATCTTGATTATAATAAAACTGATGAAAGGAGTCGATAAAAATGGAAAACCCACATATGCAAGAACAAGTACTAGAAGTATTAGATAAATTACGTCCATTCTTACTTCGCGATGGCGGAGACGTTGAATTAGTAGACATTGAAGAAGGTATCGTAAAATTACGCCTTATGGGTGCATGCGGAAGCTGCCCAAGTTCTACAATCACACTAAAAGCTGGTATCGAACGCGCATTACTTGAAGAAGTACCAGGCGTTATCGAAGTAGAACAAGTATTTTAATTAAAAGCGGAAGCGGCTCGTTCAGAACAGGAGGTCATTGGAGCTCCTGATGAAGAGGCGCTTTTTGCCTCACAGGAAGGCGCGAAATGGCCGACTGTTCTAGCCGCTGGAGCTAGATATTATCTAAAAGCGGAAGCGGCTCGTTCAAAGCCACTTGCTAAAAGGAGACCAAATTTGGTCTCCTTTTTTTATACAAATCACATTTATCCGTTAACATCATAAAGCAAAATTGGAAATCCTTCTCAAAAAATGCGATAATTGATACTATATAGTGAATCGTTCACACATATAAAGTAAAAAACATAGGGGGACGACACATGCCAAAAATGGGGAACACGTTTTTAACAATTCAAGAACTAGAAAAGAAAAAAGAGTATTTATTAGACCTTTCATCCGTTATACCGACATGGAATGCGAGCTATCAATTTTTATTTAAAGAAATCCAGCAAGAATTATTGAGTAAAGTAAATGAAAAAATTGAACAACATCAATTCATTTTAAATATATGTGCAGATCAACAGGTAGGGGCATAATGTATTACATACAATTGTGGTATATAAAAAAGAGACCTCAATCGGTCTCTTTTTTATATTTTTAAGACAGCCAATCTAATTTTCTAATCCCAAGCTTATCAACTGGTAAACGGAGTGAGCCATAAAAATGCTTCATAAATTGCTCAGAGCGGTTCACATCGTGTAAAATGGCTTCTAAACGATCTCTATACATGCTTTTTTGTTCTTCGTTTCCTGTTTGGTAATATCGTTCGACTGTTTCAAAATAGTGAAGCGGGAACAGGAGCCTTGCAAATAATAGGCGCCACCCAAATGAGGATAGCGAATAATTCCGTTCATAATCTGTAACAAATTGAACGATTGTTTTCTCCCAGTCTTTCTTTTTTTCAATCATCATATAACGGATTAATTCTGCTATATCTCGAGTTGGGTGATCATACACCCAATCAAAAGGGAGTTTGAGACGCTTCGTTTGATGCCATAATAAAGGTGTGAATCGTTCTTGGCAAATGGTTGCTGCATCCGTTAGTTGCGGTGTGTCATCCATTTCTGTATCAACAACATATTGAATGGCATTTTCCGCAACTCCTAAGTAATACGGGAAGGATTCAATAAACAATTGATCGAATACGTCTGTAGGGTGGTTCATCACTTGTGATTGCCAAAACTTTTCTAATTGATCGAGCCTTTTTTCCCATAATGCTTTCCATTCACCAATGCGGCTTAGTTGCTCAATTTCTTCTGGAAAGAATGCACCTCGTTTATGGAATATAGAAAGCTCACTTCCTAATGACATAGCATGTCGTTCTAACGCGCGCATACCTTTTAATAAGCAGTAATTTTGTTCTTCTATCTCACTTACATAGTAGCCGTGTATAGTCGGAACGAAAGTCGCTACAGTTATATCCCCTTGCTGGTTCATATAATCACTGAGCTTTTTCATCTCTACAAGTACTTCTTCCTCCATTTCTCCAATTGGAACAAGTACATAAATTTTGTTGCGAATCCAAAAGCTTTTATAGGGGCCAAGGGGGATTAATTCTTTAACATGCATATGATAATGCTCATAAATATGATGAATCATCGCAGTCGCCACCTATGGTTTTTCTTTATATATATGAGCTTGTGCTCGCCTTTCATTCCTATGCACATGATAAAGCAACGAAACGTATACAAATACTAAAAAGAAAAAAAGGTGATAAACATGAAAGAATCAAATCAACTACAAGAAAGAGCATTGCAACTATTACAAGAACGCGGTGTAACAATTGATGATATTGCTGAGCTTGTTCATTTTCTTCAAAAAAAATATCATCCAAATTTAGAGATGTCAGAATGCCGTTATAACGTTGAGCGTGTATTATCAAAACGTGAAGTACAAAACGCACTAATTACTGGTATCGAGCTCGATGTTCTCGCTGAAAAAGGAATGTTAAGTGAGCCGTTACAAGATATCGTAAAACGTGATGAAGGCTTATACGGAATTGATGAAGTGATCGCACTTTCTATCGTTAATGTGTACGGCTCTATCGGTTTCACAAACTTTGGATATATCGATAAATTAAAACCTGGTATTTTAGAATACTTAAATGATAAATCAACTGGAAAAGTGCATACATTCCTTGACGATATCGTTGGCGGAATCGCTGCCGCTGCTTCAAGCCGTTTAGCGCACAGAGCTGAGCATTCGGAATAATAAAATATGAAAGACCGTCATTTTCATACTGACGGTCTTTCGTATTCCATAAGCATAAATTCTCTTCCACGGCTCAAAAAAATAGGACCTTGCTGAAAACCTATGTTTTTATAAAGCGTAATCGCTCTTGTATTAAATGTCGCTACGCTAAGTCGAAACGTTTTCGGCTTACATTCTTTAACAGCAAACGCTATCCCAGCTTGAAAAAACATTTTCCCTAGCCCTTTCCCTGTTAACTCCGGCTTCATGCCAAGTCCGATATCCATTACATCTTCCCCACCATATAAATGAGCATCTCTTCCCCCTGGCACTTGTGCATTTTCCCCAAAACAAAAATAGCCGATAAACTCTCCCTTATCATCACAACAACCATAATACGTCCCATCTAATAATTCTTCTATTACTTCTTCCTCGCCTGAAAAGCTATATAAATTATAAGGTTCTTCGTACGTCCACGTATTTATCTCATTTGCTTCTTCTACCGTTAACTTATGTATATCCATCCTTCTCTCCCCTTATCAAATATTCTATATATACTCATTCATTTTTCGTGCCTCATTTCCCTCTAATTGAAATATGCACAATTGCATACGCACGCCCACGGAACAAATGGTACAATTCATTTGAATCGCTGTTGCTACACTTCTTGATCAAAGAAAAGGCGTTAAAACGGATATTAGCGCCTTATCAAACTCAAGCAATTGGCACATTTTGTCATCTTGAAAGACACTCGAAAGAGTGTCTTTTTTTCTATACCTCACAAGGACTTACTCATTTCAAAGCATAAACACATAAAATAATATAACTCTTTACACGCATGAATCCCTTTCTAAACGTTGCGAAGTAGACTTAAAATAAAAAAGCACTCTTGGCTAGAGTGCTTTTTACTTTCAAACAAGGAGGTTACATAATATGGATAGTACTCTCGTATTTAACTTCGGCATTGGTATTGTCATCATTTTATTTGTTTTCTTTGTTCTTTGTATGAGCGGGGTATAGAAAGACGATTTGAGGCGTCTTTTTATACATATGTATTACTTGACTTTCGTAAAAGAAGTAACAATAATGGTTACAGAGAAACCATTCACATATCCACAAATAGGAGGAAGAACAATGAAACATGTAATCGTTTATGCACACCCAAATACAGAAAGCTTCAACCATGCGATTTTAGAAACAGTAACAAGTGAATTAGAAGAAAAAGGTCATGAAGTACGCGTTCGCGATCTATACGAATTAAACTTCAACCCAGTATTAGGCGCTTCCGATTTCATCTCATTTTCTCAAGGAAACACACCAGAAGATATTAAAGAAGAGCAAGAGCATATCTCTTGGGCTGACAGCATTACATTTATTTATCCAGTTTGGTGGGCGGGACTTCCTGCTATTTTAAAAGGATACGTTGACCGTGTATTTAGCCACGGCTTCGCTTATGCTTACGGTGAAAATGGTATTGAGAAGTTATTAAGTGGTAAAAAAGGCTTATTATTATCTACAATGGGAAATACGAAAGAAGCATACACAGCAGGCGGTATGTTTGACGCAATGAAGAAAACAGCAGATGTTGGCATTTTTGAATTTACAGGTATTGAAACAATTGAGCATACATTCTATACAAGTGTTCCTTCTGTGGATGACAGTGTGCGTAAACAATATCTTGAAGAGGTTAAAGATGTTGTGAATCGTGCATTTTAAATACAATGATATCGGCGGTTTTTAAGATATATCAGCGCAACTCAGATTATATCGGCGATTTTCTAAATATATCGACTTACCGACAAAAATCGACACCATTCACAACTGAATATTAGCTCACACTAATCGGGTGCCCGCAAATATCAAAAAAAGCTGCTCCAAAGTTTGGAACAGCTTTCTTCATTACATCTTCTCAATCCACTCCGTCAAGTTATGCACAACTTGCGTTGGTTGAACTTCGTATTCTGTTAACTTCTCCACAGTTGTGACTCCAGTGTGGACAAGAAGCGTATGCATGCCAGCATTTATTCCTGCTAAAATATCTGTATCATAGTTATCCCCAACCATTAAGGCTTCATTCTTTTCTATACCAAGCACTTTCAAAGCTTGTTCCATAATGATTGATTCTGGTTTTCCGATAAAGATTGGATCCACACCTGTTGATACTGCTACAACTGATGTTAATGAACCGTTACCTGGTAATAATCCGCGCTCAGTCGGAATGGCAATATCTCCATTTGTAGAAATAAACGTTGCGCCGTTACGTACAGCAAGACAAGCTTTTGCTAATTTTTCATATGTGATGTCACGATCTAAACCAACAACAACGAAATCAGGATTTTCATCCACAAGTTCAAATCCTTTTTCCACAAGTGCATCATGTAAGCCTTCTTCACCAATCATATATACAGTTGCGTCTTGTTTACGTTCGTAAATGAAGTTTGCTGTTGCCATACTCGTTGTGAATACTTGCTCTGCTTTCGCTGGAATATCGAAACGAACAAGTTTCTCTGCCACTTGTTCTGGTTTACGAGTTGAGTTATTCGTAACGAATAAATATGGAATACCACGCTCTCCTAACGCTTTGACGAAGTCGCTCGCTTCTTCAATTTGTTCTTCTCCGCGATACATTGTACCGTCTAAGTCAATTAAGTAACCTTTATACATCGATTATGTCTCTCCTTCTATGCTAACGTTCTCACCTTATCATACCACTCTTATATTACCCGCTTTTCCAAAAGAAAAAAACGCTTTACCTTAAAGCGCCCCATAACGTTCATTTTTTCTCTTTTATTTGGTAAGAACAACTACAATCGCCCTCGCACATGTTTGCTAGCGTCTTCACATCTGCGCCCGCAAATAAACGATTATACATCTCTTTTTCATCTTCACACACTTGCGGGAATCTCTCTGCAATTTCCTTTAACGGACAGTTTTGTTTTTCAATTACGAAAGAGTTCTCTCCGTCTCTCTTAATTTGAACCATATAACCATTTTTCTCTTGCATAGCTGCTATCTCTTGCACTTTATATGCTAAATTCTTTTGATTACTCACTCGCTTTTGCAACTGTTCTTCCATACGCTTCGTTCTCTCTTTTAAAACGTAACGAAGTATTTTTTCATCGCCCATTCGAGCTAAATCTTCTAGCATATCAATCGCAAATTGCTTATACTCTTTCGGAAATGTATCTTCTCCCTTTTCGCTTAATCCATACAAATAAGTTGGTCTTCCGACATGTTGCCTTACCATCTTGGAATAGATGAAACCATCCTTCTCAAGATTACTTAAATGTCTTCGAATTGCCATTTCTGTAATCTCTAAAACTTCAGCTAGTTCCGCTACGGTGTGCTCTCCCTTTACTTTCAACAACTGCACAATTTCATCTTTTGTCGTACGTGCTTCCCCCATGCTTCACCCTTCTCCCTCACATACAATATAAGACCCCCAAAAGGCATTCTCTGGGGATCTTATAAGCATAATTATTCTGGTACAAATGCAGATACAGGTCCTAATTCCTTCTCTAAATAACTGCGAATATTTGCTGGGTATTTCTCTACCACTGCAATATGTTTTTGAATCGTCTTATATAATTCATCATGATTCATTTGAATATAATCTTGCGTAAGCATTTTTCGAAGAAGGATAATTTCTTTCATCCCTTGTCCATCTTCTGTACTTATCACTCGCTCGTCCATTAAAATATCGATAATATCTTCATAACTTCCTGGATCGCGCATAATAAATCCATCAATCATCGCATTCCCTACATCTAATACAGAATCAATCATTAGATGAGCTATGCGTTCTAATGCGTAAAATTCAAACTCGGTTTCATATATCTTTTTCTCTTGAAATGTACTTGTTGCTCGTTCTAAACATACTAGCATTTGTTCTATTTTCTTTCTGTCTACAAAATACATGAATGTCACCTACCTGGAAATTAAAGCATTTACATTTTAATTGTAACGCTTTCTTCTGAAAAAATCGACAATTTTTCGAATTCACCTTTTCCCCGTTATTTGTTATAGTTATATTTGTATGATTTTTGAAATTGGAGGAATGGAATCTTGGAACGTGAACTCGCACTAGAAATTGTCCGTGTAACAGAAGCAGCAGCATTAGCATCCGCACAGTGGATGGGCCGCGGAAAGAAAAACGAAGCAGATGATGCAGCAACTACAGCAATGCGTGATATGTTCGATTCAGTAAACATGGCAGGTACAGTTGTAATTGGTGAAGGAGAACTTGATGAAGCACCGATGTTATATATTGGTGAAGAACTAGGAACAGGTAACGGTCCAGAAGTAGATATCGCCGTTGATCCATTAGAAGGTACAAACATCGTTGCAAAAGGTCTTGCAAACGCAATGGCAGTTATCGCAATCGCAGATAAAGGAAACCTTCTTCATGCTCCTGATATGTACATGGAAAAAATCGCGGTTGGTCCAAAAGCAGCTGGTAAAATTAGCTTAGATGATCCAATTGAAAAAACAATTGAAATTGTAGCAGAAGCTAACAATAAAAAGATTCGCGATCTAACAGTTATCGTTCAAGAACGTGAACGTCATCAAGATATTATCGATCGTGTTCGTGCTAAAGGTGCACGTGTAAAATTATTTGGTGACGGTGATGTTGGTGCGTCAATCGCAACAGCACTACCTGGAACTGGTATTGATTTATTCGTAGGTATTGGCGGAGCTCCAGAAGGCGTTATTTCTGCAGCAGCATTAAAATGCCTTGAAGGTGAAATGCAAGCTCGCTTAGTTCCAATGAACGAAGAAGAAGAAGCTCGTTGTCGTGAAATGGGATTAGAAGATCCTCGTCAACTTCTTATGTTAGACGATTTAGTATCTGGTGATGATGCAATCTTCTCAGCAACTGGTGTATCTGCTGGTGAGTTATTAGACGGCGTGAAATTCCTAGGCGGAGATTTAGCTGAAACATACTCTATCGTAATGCGTTACAAAACAAGAACAGTACGATTCATTAAAACGCATCACCATTTAGATCATAAGCCACACTTAAACTTAGATATTTAATAAAAGGAGCCATGTGTATGGAAGAACGTTTCTTTCTGTACGACGACACTGTCGCTACAAAAACTCGTTTCGTTAGCTTTATGGGAGAAAATGAGCGTCATGATTTAGCGCTACTATACTCCGATCGTCATTACGGTAAAACAATTGTCCTTGATATGCAGCGTAATAAATTTGCAATCATCGGCGCCGACGATTTAAACGAACCAGGCTACTTAGAGCACGCATTTTCTATGACTGAAGAAATTGCAGAAGAACTACGCTCATTTTTATTTGAACTTATATAATTTATCTTAGGCACCAGCTTTTTAGCTGGTGTTTTTTCGCTTTAAGTATTTTGAATTTTCAAATCTTTATGTTATAATGAAGAATAAATCTATTTGGATAGAAAGGACGTTATCTACGTATGCCAACATTTACTTTGTAATGGACCAGCAATTGGATAGCATTACTCTCAAAAAAGCACCACGCTTTTTCAAGGGAGTAGTCTGCCCATTCCCATTACAAAGGAGCGTAACGCATCTGTAGTATGATGTTTACGGAGGTTCCTCTTTGGGGAACCTCCTTTTATTTTTATCTATTTCTCCTGTCTTCATACTACAAGACATCCAAATAGCTGTATTACGCTCCTTTACCACTACTATAAGAGGTGAAGGAAAATGCAGAAAGTACAACTTTCTTGGAGTTTATATGAAAACGAGCAAAACACAATCGAAAAGTATTGTAAAAATTGCAGACGCACTACCCTATTTACTGACACAAATATTCGTAGGCATAACGCCAACGGAAAAAATATATATCGTTTTGCCATTTATAAATGTCCGAAAGATCATACGTGGAACCAAAAGCTTCGTATTTATAAATCATTTACTGATCATGTGGAAACAATCGATATGACGCAACAAGATCAAACAGAAACAACTACTACCATTTCCATTACACAGCATAAAGAAAGTGGCATAGCCGAAATCACGATTGTATTAGACCTCGTTTTCGGTTCCCACCGAATGGATAAAGCTTTATCCACATATATTTCCGACTGGAGCCGTACACTCATTGTGGATAAAATTAAAAACGGGGATATTCAATTGAACGGACAACAAATGAAACCAAATACAATACTTTCTGAAGGCGATTATATATCAATTTGTTTATAATGCAAAAAATCCTCTTACAATCGTAAGAGGATTTTTTTACTTCTTCACTTTTCGTAATACGAAGTGTGCACAACCGAAGTTACAATACTCGTATAAATACTCCGATAACGTACTAATTTTCGTATCATATGTCGCACGTTGGTTACTATCATCAAAGAAACCGCGCAATCTAAGTTGCTCATAACCCCAGTCTCCAACGATATAATCATATTTATTTAAAATTTCTGCATAACGCTCTTTAAATGCTTCTTCACTAAAACCGTCACGAAAGTTTTTAATTACTTCGTACTGCACATTATTAATGCTCACCGTAGCATGAATCTCTTGCTTTTGCTCCATCATTAACTTCCTCTCTAAGCATTCTTCTTTTTATCGTATCACAAAGCATACCAACCAACAATTTCAAATACAAAAATTTGCAAATTAGTGCATGCTATGGAGAAGGAGGTGATACATCGTGAAAAAACAAATTATACTTTCTCTTCTCACTCTTTCCTTATTTGCAGGCTGCCAATCAACGAATAAAGCCGAAATGGAACGTGAAGAAGGAAGTCGTGTTCTTGTTTCCAACAAAAACGACATGTATCATACGGAAAATACAAATACACGATTAACGAGAGTCGGTTATTCATCTAAACAAAAGCATGAAGTGTCTAATAAACAAGTAGGAGCCATTAACCGTGAGAAAGTTGCTGAAATGATTACAAGCATGACAGTCAAACTCCCTGACGTTACAAATGCTGCTACGCTCGTTACAGACGATGAAGTATTTGTTGTATACCGTGCAAACACAACGGATCCGAAACTCGTAGCGGATCAAGTATATAGAGCTGCTTTGTCCATCGTCCCTCGCTACTATAAAGCATATGTATCAACAGACCAAAAGTTGATTTCTCAAATTCAAGGGCTCCAATCTGGCGCATTAAATGATACAGAATATACGCAAAGCCTCGATATGTTAAAACGTGAAATGAGTAAAAATCCTCATTTGAACAATACGGGGGATCAGACTTTGAATGATATGATAAAAAAATAAAGAAGGTGGAGAAAACCTCCATCTTCTTTATTTTTTACTATTTCTTACGATTTGCGTAAACCTCCATTGCATCACACATAAACTGAGCTAATCCTTCACCAAACTTATCGATATTTTTCGTAAAGCGCTCATCAGCGACGTACATTTGACCAAGTCCTTTAAAAGCATCTAATGAATATTCACCGAATTTTTGCAAGTAATTGTACCATACTCCAATTGCTTCTTGTGCCTCTTTAGAATCTGGTGCTCCGTGTCTAAGCGCCGCTAAGTTTCTGTAAATCGTATTAAACTCTTCTTGGTTTTCTTTAGACATACCTTTCGCATATTCATTCGCTTTATCTACAGCTGCGTCTCCCCATCTTTCGCGTGCTTCTTCTTCGTACGGATTATGGCTGAAATCGAAGCCTTCAAATTTCTCTTTATTCGTCATTTCAATCTCTCCTTTTGTATGCTGAATTGTTTTATCAATCGTCGCAATCACTTTATCTAACCTAGCCCGCTTTTCAAGAAGCATTTTCTTATGAAGCTGCAATGCTTCTTCCCGGTCAAATGATGGACTCATGATAATTTCTTTAATTTTCTTCAAAGGGAAGCCTAATTCTTTAAAAAATAAAATTTGCTGCAGCGTCTCTAAATTTTCATTGGAATACAGACGATATCCAGACTCTGTCGTCTCATCTGGGGTTAACAACCCAATTTCATCGTAATGATGCAGTGTGCGCACACTAATTCCAACTAAATTAGCTACTTCTTTTACCTTCATTGCCATGTGTATCTCCCCCTTACTACATACGATAAAGTATGACGCAACGTTAGAGTCAATAAGTAAATTCATTTTCTTTATAAAATATTTCATGCATAATAGATATGTACATATATTAGAAAGCGGTGAAAATATGGTTTCAAATACTGTAATTGCCAGCATCATCTTTCAACTCATTGTCTCGATTCTGGTCCCAATTATTGTACTCGTTTATTTCCGTAAAAAATATAATATAAATTGGAAAGTAGTCGGTGTTGGTGTTCTTATCTTTATCGGATTTACCCAAATTCTCGAAACACCATTCCACCTATTTATGCGCGGTAATCCAGCAATCGCTCCAATTTTAGAAAATCCATTTGTCTTCGCACTTTATGGCGGACTCACTGCTGGTATTTTTGAAGAATTAGGACGCTTTGTTGCCTTCTTCTTCTTACTAAAAAAATATCAAGAATATAAAGATGGCTTCGCTTACGGAATTGGTCACGGCGGCATTGAATCCATTTTAGTTGGCGGATTCTCTGCATTCCAAGCACTTATATTTGCGAATTCAATTAACAACGGTAGCTTCGCCCAGATGGTCGAAAAAATGCCAGAACTAAGCCGCCTACAAGACATGTTAATTCAGCAACCTGCCTACTTATACTTCCTTGGCAGCTTAGAAAGAATTATGGCACTCGTGCTGCAAATCGCCTTTACAATGCTTGTTTTATACGCAGTAAAACAGAAGAAGTATATCTTCCTTGTGTACGCTATACTATTCCACGCACTTGTAGACTTCTTCGCGGCACTTTACCAAACGAAAACAATTAACATCTTTGTTGCAGAAGGAATCACCCTTCTCTTCACAATTGGCGCTATCATTCTTATTCGTAAAATGAAAGAGAAATTAATGAGTGTGCCAAAGTAAAAATAACCCGCCTGTTGGTGGGTTATTTTTATAAAGATTATCATAGCGATGATAACTTTTACCGCTTTGCAGCTCCTTCTTTGTTTCTGCATCTATAACGATGTACTTGTGTAACTCTTCTACTTCATTTTGAGAAAAGGAAGCGAAAAAATAAACTTGGCGATCAGGGTGAATAAAAGAATCTTGAAGCACTACTTCACCCCGACAACCCGCGGCTGTTTTTTGTAAAAAGGAAAATTCTTCGTCGGGTACTTCTTTAAATAAAATCTTTTTTCGAACACTATACGCTGCATTATTGTATTCTTTATACATTTTCTTATCTAACTGTTCGTAAAACACATCTTCGCTCACAAATGACTTATTTCGATTGCTCGGATAATCTAACTTTTGATTGGATTGTGCATATGTTGTGGACAGTTGTGAGAGAAAACAAATCACAAATACAATACATAGCATTTTTTTCATCATTGCACCTCGATTTTCTATTATCCACATTACTTTTCCACATATTTAGATCAATATGCCGTTTCCAATAAAGTGAAACTTTAATCAGTGGGGGTTTTCTTCATCCCCCACTGATTATCAGCCCTCACCAATCGGACTTTAATGGGCAGCCCGACCCCCACCTAACTTCTTTGCTTGCGCTGAATTTTGAGGTGGGGGTCTTACTGCCCATTAAAGCGGGATAAAAAGGAATTTTTTCCGCATTTGTCGAAGTATATAGCGTCAACTTGAAAGATGGGGATGAATTATGAAGAAAATCATTGTAATACGACATTGTTCAGCCGCTGGACAAGAACGTCATGCCGAATTAACGACCGATGGAAAAAAACAAGCAAACACCCTTGCTACATTCCTCTTAGAAAACCAACTACAAATAGATCATATTATTTCAAGCCCATTTGTGCGGGCTATCGATTCTATTCGGCCCTATGCACTCCAAGCTAATTTGTCTATCCAAGAAGATGAACGATTAGCTGAACGCATATTAAGCGACGTTCCAATGGACGATTGGATGCAAAAACTAGAATCTACTTTTACAAATATAGATATTGCCTTTTCAGGCGGAGAGTCAACAAAACAAGCAACGGACCGTGCTATATCGCTTATCGAAGACGTTTTAAAATTAAACCATACTACAATATTACTCGTTACACATGGAAACTTACTTACGCTCATTTTAAAGCACTTTGATCATACGATCGGCTTTCATGAATGGAGAGCTTTAACGAATCCTGATATGTACGAAATTACAATTGATGAACAATGTAGCCTAAAACGATTATGGAAAGCACCGTCCAAGTAATATCTCTTTCCAACACATTCAGTTGACGCCACGAGAAGAAACTGTACCAATAATAGAAAGGGGTATCACTCCATATGTACGAAGATGTACTTGCTTTACTACATAAAACAAATGTTTCTTATGAAAAATTCGAACACGAACCGGTACTCGATTATGAGACAGATCGGATCGTACGCGAGAGGCTTGGCTTACAAGGTACTCCAAGTAAAAGCTTATTTTTAAAATCAAAGGCTGGAGATTATTACGTATTTTTCACGTTAGAGGGCACAAGGCTTAACCGCGGAGAGATGAAAGAACTAACAGGAGAACGCTTATCTCTCTGTTCCGCTGATGAACTGCGAGACAAAACTGGTTGTACGCCAGGATGTGTAGCTCCTTTCGGGTATTCACACGATGTAACAATTATTGTGGATAACGCTATTTATACGTACGATAAAATTTTAATTACACCTGGTGTACCTGAATTTACAATTGAATTATCCACAGAAGAATTAAAAAAGATTTTATTAACATGTTCAAATACTGTTTTGGAGTACAAACAAAAAGAGAGCTAATCATTAGCTCCCTTTTTTCATTATTTTGCTTCTGCTGTGTTTTCTTTTGCAGAACGAACTTGCTCGTCCGCATGGTAAGAAGAACGCACAAGTGGGCCAGCTTCACAGTGGCTAAAGCCTTTGCTAAGTGCAATTTCTTTTAGCTCTGCAAATTCCACTGGTGGGTAATATTTAAGAACTGGTAAATGCTTCTTAGATGGTTGTAGGTATTGTCCAAGAGTTAAAATATCCACATTGTTTGCACGTAAGTCATCCATTGCTTCAATTAAATCTTCTCTCGTTTCACCTAAGCCCACCATAATGCTCGATTTAGTTGGAATATCAGGCTGCATTTCTTTTGCTCGACGTAAAAACTCTAATGAACGATCATATTTTGCTCTAGCGCGAACTCGGTCAGATAATCGACGTACTGTTTCAATGTTATGGTTTAAAATATCTGGTTTTGCATCCATTAACATTTTTAAGTTTTCTTCTACTCCACCCATATCAGATGGTAATACTTCGATTGACGTAAATGGATTTTTACGACGTACAGCGCGTACTGTTTCAGCAAAAACAGCTGCTCCACCATCTTTTAAATCATCACGTGCAACCGCTGTTATAACAACGTGCTTTAAGCCCATTTGTACTACAGAATCTGCTACGCGTTCTGGCTCTTGTAAATCAAGCTCAGTTGGTAAGCCTGTTTTAACCGCACAAAAACGACAAGCACGTGTACAAACCGCACCTAAAATCATAAATGTTGCTGTTTTTCTTACAGCCCAGCATTCATGAATATTCGGACATTTTGCTTCCTCACAAACTGTATGAAGATTTTTAGAACGCATCATTTTCTTTAAGCCTGTATAGTTTTCATTCGTGTTTAACTTAATTTTCAACCATTCGGGCTTGCGCTTATATTCTGTTTGTTTTGTCATGGTTATCAACTCCGCACAATATGAAATAGTTTACCGTGTTCGCTTCTTTCAATGTAACATATCTATTCTAACGTATGAAAGCGATTTGCTCAAATGAAGATTCTAAGATTTTTTCCAATCGTTCCCTATAATGAAATACTCCGTATATCCCACACTAAAAAGAGTGATGATGTGAAAGGAGTCTATTTCATGCTTCGAAAAATTTCTCTTTTGCTTTCGATTTGCTTTCTTCTCCACCAAAACATCGCTTACGGTGAAGATAATCAGCAAAGCATATACGAAAAGCGCATGGCACTATATAAAGAAACCGAGCAATCTTCAGGCATTCCGTGGTATTACTTAGCTGCAATGGATCAATACGAAAGAAATATACGGAGCGTAAGAAAAGATATTCCGAAAAAACCAGATGCCATCATTTCCCTTTATTTCAAACGAGAAATATGGGCTGGACCTGTTAATGGTAACGACACTCTCCCCCATACAATTGCTCTATTTGGCGGGTTAGGTTTAGATGGTGACAAAGATGGATTTGCAAATGCAAATAACGACCGTGATCTTTTGCATACAGCAGCAACGATTTTAAAGAAACAAGGAACGTCAGAAGAACGCATTAAAATCATGCTCTGGGAATATTATAGACGTGCAAAAACAGTTGATTTAATTACCGAATACGCCCAAATTTATAAACATTACGGACGTATTAATTTAGAAGGAAATGCGTTCCCTCTTCCGATTCGCAGTGACCATAGCTACCGTAGTACTTTTGGCGCTGGAAGAAGTTTTGGGGGAAGAAGGGTTCATGAAGGAACCGATATATTCGCAGGCTATGGCGTACCAGTAAGATCCACTTGCTATGGCATTATTGAAACAAAAGGCTGGAACCGCCTTGGCGGATGGCGCATCGGTATTCGTGACCTTCATAACAATTATCATTATTACGCTCACTTAGGCGGATTCTCAAAAGAAATACAGCTTGGACAAATTGTCGAGCCTGGAAAAGTAATCGGATTTGTTGGTAGCACCGGTTACGGCCCTCCCGGCACAGCTGGAAAATTCCCGCCCCACCTACATTTCGGCATGTATAAAGACAATGGTTATACAGAATGGGCTTTCGACCCCTACATGCACTTAAGTCTTTGGGAGCGAAAAGAACGCGCGAATACAAAACGATAACCGTAGCACATTGCTACGGTTATTTTTTATATTCGACTAACTATCCGTTTTCTTTTTATCAGGTACAACAACACTTCCGCTTCCATAATACGTAGGCACTTCCCCTTGAACGATGCGCGTCGCAATTGGAACATTTTGTTTCACTTTTATTTCTTTCGTATGAAATGGAATAATGACTTGCAACGTTACTTCCATCTCCATAATAATTTGAATAGCTGTCGTATTGATTCCGTGCGGCTCAATTTTTTGTTTAATATCCGTATTTACATGACCAATCGTTGTGAAATCAATTGGAATGTCGGGTCCGATATTTCCAAGAAGCGCATTATTTGTTACACGGCCAAACGGAACTGCCATCGTTGCCCCATTTTTTTCAGAAATACCTAGTCCATTCAAATTCCCTTGTTCTACTTGCTGTAAATACTTTTCTATGTATGTGGTCGTTGACGTTACGATTTCATTTACTTGCTTCGTATTTAAATTAATTGTGGATACTTTCCCGTTTTTATCATTTTGTACTTTCATTAATGAATCGACATCGAATCCCTCATCAATTCTATCTTTTACCGCCTTCGTCATAACCGCTGTCGCCATTTTATGTGTCTCTACTTCTCCATATTTCATTAACGTCGGCTGAATGCTGCTATTCACAATCCATAATCCTTGTACGAGTAATATGACAAAAAGAATAAACGACATAAGCAGTATGTGCCGAAAGGAAATAGGCCCCCCTCGAAACCGCGAATTTTTCGAACGAAATATACTCATAAAAAAACCTCCTTCTTATATCATTTCTATGCAAGAAGGAGGGACGATATATGCTTATCTCATTTTTAATAATGCTTCTTTTCCGATTGTGCCAGCCGTAATACCTAAAGATTCGGCTTCAATCGTTACTGATTCTAGCGGTGCTTCAAGAAGTTGTTCAATCGTTCTTACACCAACCGCGCGGCCAGCAATAATACCACGATCTCCTAACTTCTCATTTAAAAGACCTACATCTAATGCACCGCACATAATATATCCTTTATCGCTCATTACAGCTAGCAAATTTGTCTTTGGAAGTTTGACGCTAACCGCAATAAACGTATAATTATCGATTATAATTGGCTCCACATTAACCATAGTTCACACTCCTCTCTTTCTTATCTGTATGACAAGAGAAAAATGAGTGTTACAAGTTAACTAGCCTATAGTTTGACAGAAGATGTATAAGTTATTAACATGTCTGTTAACACATCTCGAAGTAGTTCTGGCATATAATATTGTTTGTTAGAAAGTGTGGATAGCTCTGGGTATAAGTACCCAAATGTAAACATATCAATCGTTCCGACTGTATATATACGATCTAACTCAAGCGATTCTCCGTTAATTAATACATCTTCGAGTAAAATTTTATTCCCGGGAATCATATCTGGAATGACTTCTACACCAGCGTAAATCATTTTCCCCATTACTTTCCCCCGAAATCCAAACCCTTTTACCTCAAGGTTCTCCATATTCGGGCGACGTGCTTTCAAGATCACTTCTCTTAACGTTTTCCCCGGCACTTTTAATAGGCATGGATTAATTGGATGTGGACAAATTCTGTGAATATCTCCGCGCGTCACAACGCCTTCTTCTAATTCTTCAAGAAGTACACCAGCGTTCACCATGCCAATCTCTGCACCGCACCAGTTTTTCAGCGCATTTGCTAACATGTGCGAAAATGCTGTCTCATGAAACCAATCAACCGGTAATGATTCCTTTAAATGAACGACAGGCTCTTCCATAATATGTTTACTTTCTTCCTGCAGCGCTTCAATTGTGGATAATGGTTTGTTATAAGCACCTAAACGTTCAGTCTTAATCGCTCTACCATCCTTTTTCAACAGCTTCTTCGTCTCTTTATCCACAGTAAGCTGAACGTGCCCAACGTAACGTCCCCACTTTTCACAACAGCAAAGTAACGTATTATTCATAAGAACACCACGCTCAAATAAATGATGCGTATGTGCCCCTAAAATAACATCTATATCATACTGCTCCGCCATATGCTCATCCATGCTTTTTCCAAGGTGAGAAAGGACAACCGTTATATGAGCCTCATCTCTCACTTCTTCTAAAATAGACTCTAAATGCTCGATTGGATCTTCAATATGCCAATCTAACATTTGATAAAACTCTGGATACGCAACCGTTAATCCGATAAAAGCAATCGTAATCCCATCTGTCGTTGTATGTAATTTATAAGGCTTTGCCCACTCTGGACGTACTCCTTCTTTTTCAAATAAATTCGCGACAAGCACCTCAAATCCAGCATCATCATATAGACGATTCAAATGCTCCTTCGCTAACGTAATTCCTTCATTATTTCCGATCGTTACATAATCATATAACGCCTCATTTAAAAGCTTCGTATTGCCAAGCCCATTCGTCGCTTCCGAAATACTATGAAAACGATCCACATGATCGCCGATATCTACAGTCAAAACAGTCTCTCCCGCTTCCTGTCTTCGCTTTTTCTCTCCTTGTACAAACCGAGAAATTTGCGGCCAATTTTCAAAATGACTATGTATATCGTTTGTATGATAAAGGTGGATAATTGTTTCTTTATTTATATTCAGAGAAAAAACCTCCTCTCAGTTCCTTACTGCCATTTACGCTATGCGTACGCAATAATCCTGTAAATACTTTTCGTCTTTTCTTGCTATTTTACATTGTACTCGCATTGTGAGAAAAAGCAAAAGATTGCCCTTTTTAATATGAAAACTTTATTTTTCTAGTTTGTGGATTAGTTGATAAAGCGAGGATTTTTGAGAATTTTTTTGAGTGGTTTTGCAAGTATTTTGGTGGATTTCCCCCATGGGTTTGTCAGTATCTTAGCATCAACTACTTCAATTCGGCGCTTTATGAATAGGTGCTCCTCTTTCCTCTAAATATTGAGGGGTATATGCCCGCTCTGCTATGTCGTAATTTGTTGATAAGTCGATATTCCTTGTCGAATCGTCGATATATTGAAATAATCGCTGATATATTCGGAGTTATCGTCGATATATTGATGATGTATAAAAGTATGTGTAAACATTTTTAGGCAAAAAATAAGGCAAAGTACCCCCTAGGTTTATCCAGAACCTAAAATGAAAGGAGACTTTGCCTCATGCCTAATAATAGTATACCCAATTTAGACTTAGGTAAACAAATTGAAGCTATGGTAAAAGACTTTGTACAAGAGAAATTAGAAATGATTCTTAGAGAGGAAATTCAAAACTTCCTAAAGACAGAACCTCAAAACGAACCTAATTCTAAAAATGGTTATTATCAAAGAATGTTGGATACAAAGTTTGGACGAATAGAAGATTTGTCTGTCCCAAGAGATCGGAACGGTGACTTTCAAACCTCCTTATTTCAACCGTATCAACGTCGTGACGGTTGGTTAGAGGAAGCGGTTCTAAGTCTATATCAAAGCGGTGTAAGCACACGACAAGTCGGGAAGTTTGTAGAACGTTTATTAGATGGTAATCCTTACTCAGCTACTACTGTATCTAATATTACCGAAAAGATTAGGAATGATATCGAAAGTTGGCAATCCCGTACATTAGAGTCGAATTACACCGCACTCTATTTAGATTGCTTATTTTTCAGTGTGCGCCGCGATACGGTTGAAAAAGAGGCGATTTATATTGCCTTAGGCATTACGTTGGAAGGGAAGCGTGAGATCTTAGGGTTTTACGTTGGTGGGCGAGAATCGGCAAGTGGTTGGCGAGAGATTCTAGAAAATTTACATGAGCGAGGCGTAAAGAACGTCTTACTAGGTATTTTCGATGGATTAACTGGCTTAGAAACAGCGTTTCTAAGTGTATATCCGAAAGCGGATGTTCAACGTTGTGTTGTCCATAAAATGAGGAATGTATTGTCTAAAGTAAGAAAATCCGATCAGAAAGAAGTCTCAAGTGATTTTAAACAAGTGTATAGAGCTGCAGATTTACCAAGTGCGGAAGAAGCGTTTCAAATGGTCAAAGAGAAATGGGGCAAGAAATACAAAAAAGAAGTGGATTCATGGGAAAAAGATTTACCTGTTCTTCTTACTTTTTATAAATATCCAAAAGAGATTCGATCTTATATTTACACAACGAATATGATTGAGCGAACTATTAAAGAAGTCAGAAAGCGTTTAAAGACAATGAATAGCCTTCCAAGTATAGAATCCGTGGAGAAAATCGTATATTTAGTATCAAATAATTATAACAATAGTTGGACCACTAAACGGACAGCTGGATTTGGTCTAGCCCATGAAAAAATCTATAAACTATTTAAAGAAAGATATGGAGAAACAGAGTTATCGGAGTAAAATACCGTTTAAAAAATGGTATGTGAAAAGTGAAGCTAGCTTCACTTTTCACATACCAAATCATTATAAATTCATACTGGATAAACCAATGTATTGGGCCTTATCAAATTACACAGACTTCTTGACGGAACCGATATATTTGAAAAATCGCTGATATATTTAGTCAGAAACCCACCTGGGTATCTTGGCTACCCCCATCCCAAGCCCAGCTCACACAATAAGAAAGCGCCCTGCACAGCAGGGCGCTTTCTTTATATATTATCCAGTTCCAGCGGCTAGAATGTTCGGTGGCTTCACTTCTTCCTATGAGGCAAAAAGCGCCTCTACGTCAGAAGCTCCATCCCCCTCACATTCTGGACGAGCCGCCTCCACTTTAAATATGTCCAGCTTCGCCTCCTAGACCCTCATGTCTAAGAACCTTCCGCACGAGAAGATAAAAAGCATCTTCTGTGCGAAAGAACCTTAGCCAACGGGTCTGAACAGTCGGCTCCGCATTTCTATTTAACCAATAGAACCTTCCATCTCAAACTTGATTAGGCGGTTCATTTCAACTGCGTATTCCATTGGAAGTTCGCGAGTGAATGGCTCGATGAAGCCCATTACGATCATTTCTGTAGCTTCTTGCTCAGAAATACCGCGGCTCATTAGGTAGAATAATTGTTCTTCTGATACTTTTGATACTTTCGCTTCGTGCTCAAGTGAAACGTAATCGTTTTTGATTTCGTTGTAAGGAATTGTATCAGATGTAGATTGGTTATCCATGATTAACGTGTCACACTCGATGTTAGAGCGAGAGTTTTTCGCTTTTGGTCCGAAGTGTACGATACCACGGTAAGTTACTTTACCACCATGCTTCGCAATCGATTTAGAAACGATTGTTGAAGACGTGTTTGGTGCTAAGTGAATCATTTTCGCACCAGCATCTTGGTGTTGGCCTTTACCAGCAATCGCGATAGATAATGTTAAACCACGAGCACCTTCGCCTTTTAAGATAACTGCTGGGTACTTCATCGTTAATTTAGATCCGATGTTACCGTCAATCCATTCCATCGTTGCGTTTTCTTCACAAACCGCACGTTTTGTAACTAGGTTGTATACGTTGTTCGCCCAGTTTTGGATTGTTGTATAACGGCAATATGCATCTTTCTTAATGATGATTTCTACTACCGCACTGTGAAGTGAGTTAGTCGTGTAAACAGGTGCTGTACAACCTTCTACGTAGTGTACGTGTGCGCCTTCGTCTACGATGATAAGCGTACGCTCGAATTGTCCCATATTTTCAGAGTTAATACGGAAATACGCTTGAAGTGGTGTATCAACTTTCACACCTTTTGGAACATAGATGAATGATCCACCAGACCAAACTGCAGAGTTTAATGCTGCGAATTTGTTGTCTGTTGGTGGGATTACTTTTCCGAAATGCTCACGGAAAATATCTTCGTTCTCTTTTAATGCGCTATCTGTATCTTTGAAGACGATTCCTAGAGCTTCTAGGTCTTCTTTCATGTTGTGGTATACAACTTCAGATTCGTACTGTGCAGATACACCAGCTAAATATTTTTGCTCAGCTTCTGGAATACCTAATTTATCAAATGTAGCTTTAATTTCATCAGGTACTTCATCCCAAGACTTCTCAGATTTCTCAGATGGTTTTACGTAGTACGTAATTTCATCGAAATCTAAGTCGTTTAAGTCGCCGCCCCATTGTGGCATTGGCATTTCGTAGAACTTATCCAGTGATTTTAAACGGAAGTCTAACATCCACTGTGGTTCTTCTTTCATACGTGAAATCTCTTCAACGATCTCTTTTGTTAAACCGCGTCCAGCACGGAAAATCGAAACGTCTTTGTCTTTGAAACCATATTTATAATCGCCGATATCTGGCAGTTGCTTCGCCATGTTGGTGTGTCCCTCCTTAGATAACCTCGTTTTTAGGAACCTTTAACATTACTTATCTTCGTTTAAGCCCTTTTCTAACGCTTTCCACGCTAATGTTGCACATTTAATACGTGCAGGGAACTTGCATACGCCTTGTAATGCTTCAATATCTCCTAAATCGATGCTGTCATCGTACTCTTTTCCTAGCATCATGTCAGAGAAAATTTTCGAAAGCTGAAGTGCTTCTTCAATTTTCTTACCTTTTACTGCTTGTGTCATCATTGAAGCTGAAGACATTGAGATTGAACATCCTTCGCCTTCAAACTTCGCCTCTTGCACAATACCTTCTTCTACTTTCATCGTAAGTTGAATACGATCGCCGCAAGTTGGATTGTTCAAGTTAACGGTAACACTATCTTCTAACACGCCATGGTTACGAGGATTCTTATAATGATCCATAATAACTTGACGATATAACGTATCTAAATTATTAAATGACATTTGTGAAATACTCCTTTGTCTTGATTAGCGATTCAACAAATGTATCAATTTCTTCTTTTGTATTATATAAATAGAAGCTCGCACGTGCTGTTGAAGAAGCTTTCAGCCACTTCATAAGCGGTTGTGCACAGTGATGTCCTGCGCGAACCGCAATACCTTCTACATCTAATACTGTCGCTACATCATGAGGATGTACGTCTTCAATATTAAATGTAACAAGACCAGCGCGATGCTTTGGACCATAAATTGTAACGCCATCTACTTCTGATAGTCTTTCTAAAGCGTATTGCGCTAATTCATGCTCATGCTTTTCAATATTATGAAGACCAATTTCTTCTAGGAAATCAATTGCCGCACCAAGTCCGATTGCATTACCAATAATCGGCGTACCTGCTTCGAACTTCCACGGAAGCTCTTTCCAAGTAGATTCTTGTAAATCTACGAAATCAATCATTTCACCGCCAAATTCAATTGGCTCCATATTGTTTAGCAATTCTTTCTTACCATATAATACGCCGATACCTGTAGGGCCGCACATCTTATGAGCAGATAATGCGTAGAAATCACAGTTTAAATCTTGTACATCCACTTTCATATGAGGTGTACTTTGTGCACCGTCAACGACCATAATTGCGCCATTTTCGTGTGCGATTGCTCCGATTTCTTTTACAGGGTTAATCGTTCCAAGTACGTTAGAAACATACATGATAGAAACGATTTTTGTATTCGGTGTAATTGTTTGACGAGCATCTTCTATTGAAATTGTCCCATCTGGTTGAAGCGGAAGATATTTTAAAGTTGCACCAGTTTTCTTCGCAACTTGTTGCCACGGAATGATGTTACTATGGTGCTCCATGTAAGAAATAACGATTTCATCGCCTTCTTTTACATTTTCAAGACCATAGCTAGCCGCTACTGTATTTAATGCAGTTGTCGTTCCGCGCGTGAAAATAATCTCTTCCATTGATTTCGCATTAATAAACTTGCGAACTTTCTCGCGTGCACCTTCATACGCATCGGTAGCTTTCGTACCGAGCGTATGAACACCGCGATGCACGTTAGAGTTATATTCTTTATAGTAACGTTCTAACGTTTCAATGACTTGAATTGGTTTTTGAGAAGTTGCTGCACTATCGAAATAAACAAGTTGTTTGCCGTTCACTTTTTGATCAAGAATTGGAAACTGTTTGCGTATTTCATGAATATTCATTAGCGAACTTTCCTTTCAATTACCTCAACAAGCTGTGCTTTTACTCCTTCAATTGGAAGCTCATTCACTACAGGTGCTAAGAATCCATGGATGACTAAACGTTCTGCTTCGCGTTTTGGAATACCACGGCTCATCAAGTAGTATAGTTGGACTGGGTCTACGCGACCTACTGAAGCTGCATGACCTGCCATTACATCATCTTCGTCGATTAAAAGAATTGGGTTTGCATCACCGCGAGCTTTTTCATCTAACATAAGAACGCGAGAAGATTGTTGTGCATTTGATTTAGATGCACCGTGTTCAATCTTACCAATTCCGTTAAAGATAGATGTTGCGCTATCTTTTTGTACACCGTGTTTTAAAATCCAACCTTCAGAGTGTTTACCGAAGTGAACAACTTTAGTTGTAAAGTTTTGTGTTTGGTTACCACGGCCAATTGTTACTGTTTTCGTATCAGCATATGAACCGTCGCCCATTAAGTTCGTAACGTTCTCTGAAATTGTGTTTCCGTCGTTCATAAGGCCTAGAGCCCAATCAATACGGCCGTCGCGTCCTACAACCCCGCGGCGGTTAACGTAAGTTGTTACGTCTTTTGCTAATAGATCAACCGCACCGAATTTCACTTGTGCGCCTTGTTCCACGATTACTTCTGCTACGATATTTGCAATACCTTTAACATTTTCATTTGCAACGTAGTTTTCTACATAAGTTGCAGTACTGTTCGCATCAGCTACGAATAATACGTGGTTATATACGTTAGCTTCTTCGCCGTCTACTAAGAATACAGCTTGAAGTGGAGTTTCAAGAACAACGTTTTTCGGAACATATACGAATGCACCGCCGTTGATTAATGCAGCATGAAGTGCAGTTAGACGATGCTCGTCTACCTTCACGCCGTCTTTCATTAAGTACTTTTGTACTAGTTCAGCATGCTCAGTTGCAGCTGTTACGATGTCTGTGAAAATAACACCTTTTTCTTTTGCTTCGTCTGCTAAAGAAACGAATGCAGTTGTACCAGTACGTTGCACTAATACACTGTTATTTTCATCGATTAAGTTTTTCACTGCTTCTGGAAGCTCTGTTAAAGAACTTACAGGCTCTTGCTTAGCAGCGTCGCCTTTTCCGATAAAGTCCCATTTTTCAATTTTCGTTTTATCAGGCGTTGGCATTGGAAGTTCAGTTGCTTGTGCAAGAGCTTGTAAGCGGAACTCAGTCAACCAAGCTGCTTCGTTTACTTCGCTTGCGCGTTGACGGATTGTTTCTTGATCGAAAGGTAATGTACCGATTGTCATGTTTATGCTCCTCTCTTACGCTTCTTGCTCTGTTGTTTCGTCTTCAATACCTAATTCTTTTTTAATCCAGTCGTAACCTTCAGCTTCTAGACGTTGTGCAAGCTCAGGTCCACCAGATTTAACGATACGACCGTTCATCATAACGTGAACGAAGTCTGGAGTGATGTAGTTTAATAAACGTTGGTAATGCGTAATCATTAGGCAACCGAACTCTTCGCCGCGCATTTCGTTAATACCTTTAGATACAACTTTTAATGCATCGATATCAAGACCTGAGTCGATTTCGTCTAAGATTGCAATTTTTGGCTCGATCATCATTAATTGAAGAATTTCGTTACGTTTTTTCTCTCCACCAGAGAAACCTTCGTTTAAGTAACGTTGTGCCATTTCTGGATCCATTTCTAGGAATTCCATGTTTTTATCTAATTTACGGATAAATTTCATAAGAGAAATTTCATCGCCTTCTTCACGACGTGCGTTAATTGCAGAACGTAAGAAGTCAGCGTTTGTTACTCCGCTAATTTCACTTGGATATTGCATTGCTAGGAATAGACCTGCTTGTGCGCGCTCATCTACTTCCATTTCTAATACATCTTCACCGTCGATGATGATGCTACCTTCTGTTACTTCATATTTTGGGTGACCCATAATTGCAGAAGATAAAGTTGATTTACCTGTTCCGTTAGGTCCCATAATTGCGTGGATTTCTCCACCTTTTACTTCAAGGTTTACACCTTTTAAAATTTCTTTGCCATCAATTGATACGTGTAAGTCTTTAACCGTTAATGTAGAACCAGCCATCTCAATACCTCCATTAATCCTATATATACATTTTAAAAATTCCTAAAACGTTCATATTCTCATTTTATTCTCATTCTAATTTTATATCAAATAAAATGATATCGCAAACGATGAAAAAAAGTAACAATTTTTTCACAAATGTATATAAGTATTTCACTTGCATCCTTATATGATACACCTTTCTTCTTATTTATATAAAGAAAAAAGGACTGGTAAATTTCCAGCCCTTTCCTTATATTTATTCACTTACCGGAAGTACAGCACCTTTATATTCTTTATTAATAAAATCTTGAATTTCTTTTGAATGCAGTACTTCTACTAGCTCCTTAATTTCTTTTTTCTTCTCGTCACCTTTACGAACTGCAATAATATTTGCATACGGAGAGTCTGATCCTTCAATCGCAATCGCATCCTTTGTTGGATTTAATTTTGCGTCAATTGCATAGTTTGAATTAATAAATAATGCATCACCTTCATTATTTTCATATAACTTCGGTGAAAGACCAGGCTCTACATCTGTTTTAAACTTTAAGTTTTTCGGATTTTCTACAACATCTTTTACTGTTGCTTTCACAACATCTACTCCGTCTTTTAGTTTAATAACGCCGCCTTTTTGTAACAGTGCTAGCATACGGCCACGCTCCGCTACGTTATTACTCATAATCACTGTCCCACCATCTGGTAAGTCTTTTAAACTTTTATACTTCTTAGAATAAATACCCATTGGCTCTAAATGGATTTTTCCCGCGTTTACAATTTTGTATCCTTTTTCTTGAATTTCTTTATCTAAGTAAGGAATGTGTTGAAAGTAGTTCGCATCAATTTCCTTATCCGCTAACGCTTTATTTGGCAGCACATAATCTTGGAATTTTTTAATTTCTAATTTAATACCCTTTTTCTCTAATATTGGCTGTGCCTTTTCTAAAATAACAGCGTGCGGCACGTTAGAAGCTCCCACAACAAGCTTATTCTCCTCTTTCCCTCCGCAAGCAGCTAATGTAAATACAGACAACGCTGTAACAACTGACAATAGAATCTTTTTCATATGATGTCCCCTTCTCCCGTATAATTATGTAGTTATAAAAAAGGCTGGCATACACCAGCCCTTTTACAGCAATTATTCTTTTACAGGAACAACTGCCCCTTTATATTCTTTATTAATGAAGTCTTCGATTTCTTTAGAATGTAATACTTCTACAAGAGCTTTAATCTCTTTCTTATCTTTATCGCCTTTACGAACAGCTACTACGTTTGCGTATGGTGAATCATTACTTTCAATTGCAATTGCATCTTTTTCTGGGTTTAACTTCGCATCAATTGCATAGTTCGAGTTAATTAAAACCGCGTCGCCTTCTTTATTGTTATACACCTGTGGTAATAAACCAGGCTCAATATCTGTTTTGAATTTCAAGTTTTTCGGGTTATCCGCAATATCTTTTGGAGTTGCTTTAACTGGATCTACCCCATCTTTAATTTTTAAAATGCCTTCTTTTTGTAAAATTGCTAAACCACGTCCATGATCAGCAACTGAATTACTCATAATAATTGTCGCTCCGTCTGGAAGTTCTTTTAAGCTCTTATATTTTTGAGAGTATACACCAATTGGCTCTAAATGAATTTTTCCTGCTACTTCAAAATTATATTTTTTATCTTTAATTTCTTTTTCTAAATACGGAATGTGTTGGAAATAGTTTGCGTCTAAATCCTTATCTGCTAACGATTTATTTGGCAACACGTAATCTTGGAATTTTTTCACTTCTAATTCAATTCCTTTTTTCTCAAGTAACGGTTTTGCCTTTTCTAAAATTTCAGCGTGCGGTACGTTAGAAGCACCAACAACAAGTTTCTTTTCATCTTTATCTTTGCCGCCACAAGCAGCTAACCCAAAAATAGAAGTTGAAATAAGTGCTGTAAGTAATAACTTTTTCATTTGAAACATCCTCCCGTTTTTTATTATCGTTTATCTATTCGAGTCGTTACACGATCACCAATCCATTGAATGAAAAATACAACTAGTAATACACAAATTGTCGCAACGATTGTTACGTCGTTATTTCCTCGTTGGAATCCTTCTAAATAAGCAAGTGTTCCAAGGCCACCAGCACCAACAACTCCCGCCATTGCTGTATAGCCTACTAAAGCAATTGTCGTAACCGTAATACCAGATACTAATGCTGGTAACGATTCTGGAATTAACACCTTCAAAATAATTGTGCTTGTTTTTGCTCCCATCGCTTTTGAAGCTTCAATTACACCTTTATCAATTTCACGAAGGGCGATTTCAACCATTCTCGCGTAAAACGGTGCCGCTCCAATAATTAAAGCTGGAAGTGCTGCACTCGCTCCAAGAATTGTTCCAAGCAGAATCTTTGTGAATGGGATTAATAAAATGATTAAAATAATGAACGGTATCGAGCGGAAAATGTTTACGAACGCTCCAATCGCCGTGTTAACCGCTTTGTTTTCCCATAAATTATCTTTCGCTGTCATAAAGAGTAACAATCCTAAAATGAGTCCTAAAACAAATGTGGCAAGAGCTGCGATTGCCGTCATATATAACGTTTCACCCGTTGCTTCTAACATTTGATTCCAATCAACATTTGTGAGTAATTTATCCATGTGCAATCACCTCCAGCTCTACTTGATCTTGATGTATTCCCTCTATTGCTTGCTGAATCGCTGTTTCCTCACCATTTAAATGAACAACTAAACTACCGTAAGAGCCGTTATTCGTTTGTGCAATATTTCCTTGCAAAATGCTAACTTCTATATCACTGCGCTGCATTAACCTTTGAAGTACTGGTCTTTCTACCGCTTCACCGATAAACTGCAAACGAATTACTTTTCCATCTGGATATTTTTCAATTAAACTTTCAATCGTTTCATTTGTATCTTCAGAATCCGTTAACTGCTGTACAAATCGTTTCGTAATGTCTTGCTGTGGATTACGGAATACATCAAGTACTGAACCTGTTTCTACAATCTTCCCTTTCTCCATTACCGCAACACGATTACAAATCTTTCGAATTACGTGCATCTCATGTGTAATAAGTACAATTGTTAAGCCGAGACGCTTATTAATATCTAATAGTAAATCTAAAATTTGATCTGTCGTTTCTGGATCAAGAGCTGACGTCGCTTCATCACATAAAAGTACTTGTGGGTTGTTAGCTAATGCTCTTGCAATCCCAACGCGTTGCTTTTGCCCTCCGCTCAGCTGAGATGGATACGCGTCTCCTCTTCCTTCTAATCCAACAAGATGAATTAGCTCATCAACGCGTTTTCTTCTCTTCGCCTTATCAACACCTGCAATTTCAAGTGGGAACTCGATATTTTCACGTACAGTTCGTGACCAAAGTAAGTTGAAGTGCTGAAAAATCATTCCGATTTCTTGCCTTGCCTTACGAAGTTCGCTTCCTGTAATTGCTGAAATGACACGATTTGCAATTGTAATTTGGCCAGAAGTTGGTTTCTCCAACTGATTGAACAATCTAATTAAAGAACTTTTTCCAGCGCCACTATATCCGATAACACCAAATATTTCACCTTTATCTATTTTTAAATTGGCATTATCTACAGCAGTGACATCACCGCTTTTTGCTTTATATATTTTCTTTACATTCTCTAATAGAATCATGGTGTATCACCCCTTTTTTTAATAAAAAGCGTAAGCGGCTCGCTTAGAACAAGAGGGCGTTGGAATCCCAGACGTAGAGGCGCTTTTTGCCTCATAGGAAGGGATGAAACGACCGACTGTTCTAGCCGCTGGAGCTAGATTTTTGATCGACTCCGCAATTTTTTATTTTTGATGCGTGTAGTCCACCGTTCTCATTACTTTTATTATTTGAATGTCCTCCACATTCAAACAACAAAAAAACCTTTCCGCTTTAGAGAAGCAGAAAGGTTTATATGCGTATATAACAACATTATCCCTCTCTCTCATCTCTCAAAGCATTTGCTTTGCAGGAATTGGCACCATTTCAACATAAGTTGACGGTTGCCGGGCTTCACAGGGCACAGTCCCTCCACCTCTCTTGATAAGAGAAATCAGATTACATTTTCGTCTGATTTGTAATTTATGAAATTGTCTATATTTTATGAATTGAATTGTATCAATATCCACACACCATGTCAACAGAAATTTTTGTAAAAAACGAAACTTCAGAATTTTAAGCGCCCACTGACATCGGTTTACATATATGAAACATCGATTCAATTAATAACATCGTTCGATACGTTCCCGAATATTGTATACGTCCATCGTTCATTAACGTTTGCAATCGTACATTGCCATTCACCAATTGTTTTACATCTTCTTCATCTACACAAACGATTTGCTCCGTTCCTCTTTCTTCTTTCAACAGTTCTATATAATCTCTTGAAATTTGTAACGAACAACTTTCATCTCCAAAGCGGAAATTAACAGTTTTTTCTCCTTGTCTTAAAAGCGGCTCTAAATGATATTGACCATTAGCGTAATTTACAAATGATTGAAGCAAAGAATATAATTCCACTCTAAATCACATCCTTCATATCACTTTCTATTACATACCATTCCCTCTCACTAAAGAGCAATCCTGTTACTTTCGCTCGACAAATATTGTAACCACCCTGCATCTCGACATATTTCCCAAGAAATATGTCGAGGCGGCAAAAACTTTGCCGCCTACTTTAATTCCGTATATAAATATTCAACCGAATGAAATGCATATATCTTCTTCATGAGTGTCCCATTTTCAAAAACAAGTAAACAAGGTACACTTTCAATTCCATACTCTTTCGCGAAATGCGGAGCATAATTTAAATCTAACATTCCAATTTTGAGGTCTTCAATTGTCATCTCAACGACTGTTAACATCTTTTTTGCTAATTGGCATGTTCCACACATTGGAGTATATACATATAACACTGTTTTTTCTTCATTCTCTATTAAGGCTGTAGCTTCGGCTCCTGTCCAGTCAATCACTTCTATCATTCCTTACCGTAAATATTCTGTATAAACGTCAATGTCAGCTCCCCATAATACATTTGCTAAGTGTGAAGATGGCGCTGTTGCCACTTCCCGGTACGAGCGATCAATATAAATATGCTCTGCTTGCGGAAATTCTTTTCGAAACTGTTTCCTTAACTTTTCTCCAGCATCATCAGCATCCACTAGCACATACACTTCCTTATCAAAAAACTGATCGACGAGCTCATCCATTTTCGACAAACCAATTGTACCATTTGTACAAACAATTTCCACCGGTTCACGAATAATAGATTCAATCTTTCTTCTATCTGATGTACCTTCTACAATAATGACTTTTTCTACATAAATCATATGTCATCACCCGATCACCATATACTATACAACCTTTAACTTAGTATATAGTATATTCGTTATTTTCATGTTGTTTCCTGTTTATTTTTGCAAAAGAAAAGCGCAAGCGGCTCGTTCAGATTACAAAGCCCCATGAAACCTTACCGAAAAACATTCATTCCTATAATAGCTTATTCATTTACACTCGATTTTAAATGTATTATGTAACACAAAATAAAAAAGGACAGCACAAAGGCTGTCCTTCAGTCGACTATAATTAGTCTTGGTTTGTCATTTCTGCATATTTTTCAGCAGTTAATAACTTCTCAACTTGGCTTGCATCAGAAAGTTCAACTTTAACCATCCATGCACCCTCGTATGGAGATTCGTTAACAAGTTCTGGTTGGTCACTTAATTCTTCGTTTACTGCTACAACTTTACCGCTTACAGGTGCGTATAATTCAGAAACTGTTTTAACAGATTCTACGCTTCCGAATGGCTCGTCAGCTTCGATTGTTGCACCTACTTCTGGAAGTTCAACGAATACGATATCGCCTAGCTCACTTTGTGCAAAGTGAGTAATACCGATAACAACTTCATTACCTTCAGTTTTTACCCATTCGTGTTCTTCAGAGTAACGTAAATTATTTGGAATGCTCATGACTGTACCTCCAGTGAATGTATTAATTATGTAAAAATACCTTATTGGTACTTTTTCCACACACTTTCAAACTGCTCTTCGTTAAAACCAAGTGTTACCTTCGTTCCATCTGTTACAATTGGACGTTTAATCAACATGCCATCAGATGCTAAAAGCTCGTACATTTCGTCTTCACTTGCATCTTTTAACTTATCTTTCAGACCAAGTTCACGGTAACGCATTCCACTTGTATTAAAGAATTTTTTTAATGGTAATTCACTTTTTTCATGTAAATTACGTAAATCTTCTTTTGATGGTGGATTTTCAACAATATGAATCATCTCATATGCTACATCGTTTGCCTCAAACCATTTCTTTGCTTTTTGACATGTGCCACACTTTGGATATGAATAAAATGTTACTGTCATAAATTCACCTACTTTTTTACTAACCTTTACCTTTATCATATAGAAAACGTTTTATTATTTCAAACGATTATTCGCTAAACTTTTACTTATTTCGTGATAATTTTTAATAATCCTGCAAATTTTTCTTATTTTTCCGCCATTTGTTAAGGAAAAATAAATATATAAATTTTTTTAGATTCTTCTCTTATCACTCGCCGAACATATATCTTAAACAAACGTTTGATTAACTCCCCTTTTTTCTTTGTTAACCCTTGAGCTGTATCGCTTTCTTCCTACCGAACATACATCTTAAACAAACGTTTGATTAATTCCCCTTTTTTCTTTGTTAACCCTTGAGCTCCATCAGTTTCTTCCTACCGAACATACTTCTTAAACAAACGTTTATTTAACCAGTTCAGCCTAGTCAAAAAACCTGGAAATACTTCACATAACAAAGACGTACAGATAAAAGGAAATAATGATTTTGGCCGTAATAGTGAGAGTATTCCATGATGCTAAAGAAATTACTGCAAAGAAAAAGCCATGTATACACATGACTTTCATAGCATAATCACTTCTATATTCAATACCAATTAAATTGAATTATATTTCTTTACTTTTAAAGGAATAGATATAACATATAAATCTATAGCATAAGTAGTAATCAAAATCCCTTTTCCTTCATCAGCAAATTTTGCTTGCAGAAACTTTTCTGAAACTTTTCTTTTTCCCCATCTCTTTGGAAGCCATTCAAATCCTAAGAACATAATAAAAGTCCTCTACTTATTAACTTAGCTACTTTTCTTTTTTCCATGATATTTCAAATTCCCCACCATGTTCTTCTGTTATAATTTTAACTTTATATGTATCATCTTTAGAAACTTTAATATTATTTTTAGCGTTTCCACTATTAACTTCCAGTATTGTATTATCATTTGAATCTAAAACATAAGCCTTTATGGTTCCTTGTTTAGTTTTATCATCAAAAGTAAATGTCCAGCTTTCACCTTTTTTTACATCCATATCTTGAGTTGCAAAACCTGTGAAACTTTTATACTTTCCATCTATACTATTTGAACCTCCATGAACCTTACCACCAACAATCGTTCCCTCTCTTGTAAAACAACCACTAAGAACCACCAAACATAGAACAAATAATAATGTATTTTTAATAATTTTCAACATCATTCCCCCTTATCCTCTTATTTACATTTTTTCTTTCATAAAGAAAAATGGACCTATGCCCCCGTAAATAACGTGATGAATCTTGACAATCCCCTTGTTAGAGTACCATATAAAAAATAAAAAGGAGTAATAAGCAATGAATATTAAAATAGTGGATATATCAGACAAATTATTAGATGGATATAAAGTTTTAGTTCAAGTAGATAGCAATCAATTTATCGCTGAGTGGGATGGCGATAAGCCAGAAAAATACGAAAACTATAATGTAGAAATACATATAGATGATGAATTTATATGGAATACAAATATAGCCTTTTCAGATAAAAATGCAAATGCAATAATTCAGAATAGTAAAGGCTTTAAAGTAATTGCTAAGCTAGATTATAACGTTGAGGATAACTTAGCAACACTACATATCTACGATAGTATAATACTAATTGATTTAGAAGAAATCGAGCAAGATATAGAAAATGAATGGGTAGAAATGCAGTGCACTTCAATTAAGATATTTAATACTAATTTTTAAAAGAAACCCATTACATAACTATGGCATAGTCGTTATGATGTAATGAGATATAGAAAGAGTAAACGAGTATATAAATAAAGGTGTTTATATGCATATGAATATCCTACTGCAATTCCTGCTCAAGCAGACGCCACTAACCAATACCAATTACAAAGGGAGATGTGGAACTAACATTATCACCCCTTAATAAAACGAGCTAATAATGGATGTGCTTCATTAAAAATTTATATTTAAATCCGCAATAGCTGATATAAAATTATAAATCGGTATCATTACATCTCGCATACGTTGTAAAGCTTGCACGAACTTCTCAATCATATTTTTATCTGTGCTTCTGCATAAAAAATAAGAAGCCTCGTTTACAGGCTTCTTCCTCATCTATTCAAATAATCTGCAATGGTTTGAAATACGACGATATACATATTATGAATGCTTTCTTCAGTATTTCCGCCATTAGATAAACCAACTGCCCATTGTTGTCCTTCACCACTTCCGATATTTGCAAACCCTTGCGTATACATCGCATTTACATCTTTTCGGGCACTGTTATACTCTATCCCTTTTGTAATAAAAATCGAATATGATTTATCTTGTAAACCGATAAAAAATACTGGTTTCTTTAGTGATGAAAATACATTTTTATATTGCTCTGTTGAGGCTTCTTGAAAGTGATCTTTCATTATTAGAAAACCATCTACTTCCTTAGATTTCTTTTCCAGTTCCTCTAACTTTATTTCCTCAAACTTTATATTCCTAAACGTATCTTTCGGCTTTTCTCCAACAACTCCAATTACGAGTGCTCTTCCGTTATATTCTAATTTCTCTCCTTCTTTATCCTTTGCACACCCAGCACCGACTAGGCATATCAATATCAAAACTAAGAAATACGATAAACGCTTCATATAGCACCCTCCCCTTCTTTTCAGTCAAGTGACAAAAACGTAAGGTTCATTCAAGAAAATGTAAGTAAAATCGATAGCCCAAATTACGTTTCTATATTATAATCAATTGAATTTACTTACATTACTAAACATAGGAGATTATCATGAAGAAATTTAAACTTTCATCTTTTCTTCCGTTAAGTTATATACTTCTACTCGTACTCGTAAGTCCCCTTTACGATGTATTAAATAAATCGGCTGTTCACGCAGTAGATGTCACAACTGTAGTAGATGATTGGATTCCATTTGTGAAAGCATTTATTATTCCTTATTTACTTTGGTTTCCTTACTTATACGGCGCACTTATTTATTACTGCTTTGCAGATCGAAAACAATATTATGTCACTTTAAGTAGTATCATTCTTGGAAAACTTGCTTGTTTTTCCATTTATTACTTTTGGCAAACAACTGTACCACGTCCAACAGTCGTTGGAACAGACGTATTTTCCGAATTAGTCCGCTATATTTATAGTATCGATCAACCGGTAAATTGTTTCCCTAGCATTCATGTTCTTACTACATTTGTCATTATGCTAGCTGCCTTTAAACGTAGAGAACAGCATGCTTTTGAATATTACATCCTTACCTTCTTCGGTACGCTTATTATTTTATCAACGCTATTTACGAAGCAACATGCATTTGTAGACGCCATTTCTGGAATGACTCTTGCAAGCATACTCTACTTCGGCGTTCAGCTTTTATTAGCAAAAGAAACCGTACGTGTTCCAGTAAAACAAAATCATAAAATGTAAAAAGCAGACTGTGGCTTCTCAGTCTGCTTTTCTCTATATAAAAGGAGATTTTCAAGTTAAGATTGCGGTACAGTCATATCACCAGAGTGAATACGACCTGCTTTTTTAAGAGCAATGTAAAGTATATAAGAAACAGCTACTGGAATGAAGATATAAGTGATTACCATCGCTGGGACAACTTCCCATCCTTCGCTGGAAATTAAATTAATTGGTGCGATAAGAGAACTTAATCCAAGACCTGCAATTTCTTTTCCTGCTTCCAGTTGGAAAATTAATGCGGATACTGGACCAACTATCGCACTGGCGACGACAGTTGGGACGAGAATCATTGGATTTTTAGTGATATTTGGCAACTGTACTTTCGGAGTACAAAGAGCTTGAGCTAATATGCCACCTAAATTATTTTCTTTCGCAGAGATGACAGAGAATCCGATAAACTGAGCAACGCAGCCTGCAAGAGCAGCACCACCTGCAACACCGTCTAAGCTAAGTGCGATCGCTAACGCAGCTGATGAAGCTGGAGAGATAAGTAATAATCCCCAAACGACTGCAATGACGATAGAAGCGATGAACGGGCTACCAGCTGAACTATCTTTAATGAATGCTCCAACTGCATTTAAAACAGGAGTAATATTATGAGATAACCAAATGCCGACTAAACCAGAACCTAATATTGCCGCAAATGGAACGAGCATCATATCTAACGCAGTTTTTCCACTTAAACGTTTACCAATATATACAGCTAAAGTCGCTGTTAATAATGCACCGATTGGCTCACCTGTTTTAATAATTAGACCTGCTTCAGTAATTGAAATGGATCCGGCACCAATTGCTCCAGCTACCATAGCTGAGAAGATTACAAGTCCATTTGCACCGAGCATAAAAGCAATTCCAGCACCAATGGCTGGTGCCATAAGTGATTTTGCAACAACTCCGATTGTAATAAGCAACGGAATATCAACAATTCTTCCTATATTTTCGATTAGTAAACCAATTCCAAGGGATACGAAAATACCTTGTGCGATTCCAGCTGATGCTTTAAATACACGAGACATTATATATTCCTTCATTTGTTTCACCTTCTTCTATAAGTTAGTAACCAATTGTTTTCATATAATCACGTAAAATGTCGTTTGATTTTGCGAATCGAGATTCTTCATCCTCTGTTAAATTTAGTTCTACAATTTCTCTTATACCATCTCTAGTAATAATAGCTGGCACTCCTGTACAAATATCATATTCACCATACTCACCATCTAAAATAGCTGATACAGCAATGACACGATGATCATCGTTAAAGATTGAGTTTGCAATATATGCTAGAGAGTTTCCGATTCCGTAATAAGTAGTACCTTTTCGTTTATAAATTTCCCATCCGGCTTTCGCAGTCTTCTCAACGATTTCATCTAAATCTATTTCACCAAATCGTTCTTTTTGTTCTTCTAAAATTTGCAGAATTGGTTTTCCACCAACAGTTACGTGTGACCAAGCAACCATTTGAGAATCACCATGTTCCCCTAATGAATACCCGTGAATACTGCGAGGATCTACATGTAACATTTCAGATAAAATTGTTCTTAAGCGAGAAGAATCTAGTGATGTACCAGTACCGATTACACGATTTCTAGGTAATCCAGATAATTTCCAAACTTGATATGTAATAATATCAACTGGGTTCGATGCAAGTAAGAAAATACCATCAAATCCACTTTCCATTACGCCGCCAACAACACTTTCCATAATCTTTGCGCTTGCTCCTAAAGTATCTAAGCGACTTTGCCCTGGTTTTGGCGCTGGTCCTGCTGTAATAATAACAATGTCCATATCTTTGCAGTCTTCATAACTTCCTGCATATACTTTTGTTCTTGTATTTGTAAAGTTAATGCAGTGTGATAAATCCATTGCTTCCCCAACTGCACGTTCATGATTTATATCAATTAATAATAGCTCTTCGCAAATGCCTTGATTGACAATGGAATATGCACAACTTGATCCAACTAATCCAGTACCGATAATTGCAATTTTTCTTGTATGTCTTTTCATAGCAATCTCTCCTAATTGATCATATAATCTATTTCTTTTGTTCCTTACACTCCTAATTATAGAGGTTCCCACGATAGAAACCATGGATACTTTGTGAAATATTGAGCAAAGTTTTTGTCCTTTTTGTGAATTGTTATATTCCATTTTCGTCATATTTGTTACAACTGGAAAAATATTTATTATGTATTTATTGACATATACAAAAAGAAAACGAGCGAATAGATTCGCTCGTTTTCTTTTTTCTGTTATTCCGCACTTAATTGGCTTTTTAATTGTTGTACAATCATCGGATTTGCAGGTGCTGCCGGTTTGTAATAACTCTTTTGCTTTGCATACTCATACATATTACGTTGACGCATTTCATCTTGATTACGAATTTGAATTAACGTTTGGTGTAACTGTTCATTATCAGACTGAGCAATATAATTTGCATAACTTGTTAAACTTGCATTTAATCCTGCTAAATAATCATTTACCATATCTTTTTCATTCATGTTCTGCTTCCTCCTATCCTAGAAAAGTCATTAATTGTTGCTTCGTATTTCGTGCATCTTGCGCATCTTTTTGTAGCATTTGTTTCAGTTGTGGATCTGTACACGTCTGTGCATACTGCTCCAACTTGTTAATAATTGTTGCATGTCCACCAATTAAATGACGTAAGTTTTCTACTTCAAGCTCTGTTAAATTTTGCATGGAATACTCCTACCTTTCTTTATTCATTCACTGTTAGTATTTAGCTATTTTTTGATTGTATACATGAATTAACTTTTTCACGTGCATACAAAATAAAAGATGAATAGCTAAGCCATTCATCTTTTATACTGGTTATGTATTCATTTTTATAGAGATACGATCATACTTAAACTCACAAGTAAGTTCCATACAATGTGTAAAATAATACTAGGTATAATAGATTGCGTCTTTTTGTATAACATTGCAAATACCATTCCCATAATCGTTGCCGTAATGAGAAGACCTCCATGAAGAATTCCAAAAATGAAGGAAGAAATAATGATACTAACTAAAAAATTATATTTCTTTTCTAAAAATCGATATAAAATACCTCGAAATAGAATTTCTTCTTTAACCGGCGTAATGATAGCAATACTTAACACATATATAATACTTTGTATGCTATTTTGAAGTCCTAAACCTCCTAATTGTTCTTTTTGTTCTGCTGCACTTTCAAAACTAAATACATGTAACATTAAATATTGTGATACTGCAATGATAATAAAACCAATTAATAGATATAAATATGTCTTCCCACTCTTCAAAACGGATAAATCCCAAATAGATTTAATAAAATGAAGAACCGGTTTATAAGCTAATAAAACGATAGCAACAACAGATGCATCGAATAAGAGCAAATAATATCCTTCTAATTTAGTACTTAATGCTTCTTCTCCATAAATCCCAAAGGCTAAACCAAGGAATAATCCTCCTAGGAGTGAAATCCCTATAATCATTGCTATCATTACAAATAGATTTTTATATGTTATATTCTCTATTTTTCTTTCTGCACTATACGCTTCTAACACTGTTTTACTCACAGTATCCCTCCAGTTATTCTCATTTATATCATTAAAATCATTTAATTTAAATATAAGGATAATATAACAAATTTTACAAAAAGAATAATATGCAATTTTACATATTATAAAAACTTTATATTTTATAGTTTTAGGAATAGAATTGCTATACAATAATTATTATATGAAATTTCAAAAAACACTTCCTATTCACCATAACCCTCGCATCATATAAAACTTATTAGTTAAAGGAGCAATGAACATGAAAACACATGACTTCCTTACAGAAATCCAGAAGGGCTCTGAGCCTAGTCCATATCAAGATCCTATTGCATTCCTTTTCGTTTGCCTTTCCGTAGCCATATACACATTTTTCAAACCTGCAAAATAATATCATGTAATGAGAAAAAGCCTACCGTTCTATTCAAATCATATGCACTAAAAACCTTAGAATCACTTCTAAGGTTTTTGTTTGTCTCGCTTCTTATTTACGTAATCCTTTAATAAACGTTTCCAACAATACATGTAAACTTATATCCAAATCTAACGGCAAACCAAATCCGCCCTGCTGTTCAATCGACGCAAATCCATGACAAATACTTCTGAATCCACGTGTCGCATGAAGTGCATTCTCTCCTTCTAAGCCGTACTGTTGTAAAACTTGAAGACAAAGCTTTACAATCCCGTCACCTGCTTTTCTTACTTCTTCATCTCGTAAAAAGGTTGCTTCATACAGTCCAGGGTGTTTACGTACGAATGCTACATACGCTTCTCCTAAAGCATGAATTGCTTCATCCATCCGTTTACCCTCGGCCGCTTCTTCCAGTTTGTTATACAGCTGCTTGATTCCGTAAATACCAAGATGTTTCCGTACATCTTGTAAACCTTTCACATGATTGTATAGCGAAGGTGAACGTACCCCTAATGTTTGCGCTAATGAAGCTAACGTTACTTCTTGTATTCCATTTGTATCTGCAATTTCTGCTGCTGTTTCTACAATTTTCGGTAATGTAAGTCCGATTCTCGGCGACATAAATTAACCCTCTTTTCTACTTTCTATATTCCGCTTCGCTTCCTTAATAGCAAGCTCTATGACAGCCCCTGGATCGTTTATCATTTTTCCGTGCCCTGCCGCAAGCAAGGACGGCTCATATTCTCTTAACTTCTCTGCACTTTGTAATGATATTTCTTTGCTCCACGTTGCCATTGCAGGAAACGGAAACCAAAATTTCATTTGTCCCGAAACAGCCGTACCTCCTCTTGTTTGAAATGCATCCCCAACAATAAGAGCTTTATTTCTTATATCAAGAAACGACATGGAGCCCGGTGTATGTCCCGGTGTCATAATAGCAAGCAGCGATCCAACTCGGTCACCATCTTCTAATAAAATATCAGGTACCGTTTTTATCTTTTTAGGTACACCGCCTTTTATTGGCGTATTTGGTTCATCCTTTTGTAACGTCGTATCTCCTTCTAACAGCTTTGCGTCCCGCTTAGAAATGTAGACTGGAACATGAGGAATTACTTCCTTTAATGCGTCTAATGCACCGATGTGATCATCATGCGCATGTGTTAATACAATCTTAGTAATTGGTTTTCCTATTTTCTCAGCCGCCTGTAAAATTCCTTTTGCGCTATATGGTAAAGCAGCATCAATTAAAGTTAAACCATCTTCTTCCTCCACAAAGTAACAATTCACAGGAAACACTCTTGGCAAAAATGACAATTGATATACCGTTTTTTCATGCATCATTCTCATATTCCCATCTCCCTCTTCACGAAAACTAATACCGTTAGTTTTATTATACTAATGGTATTAGTTTTATGCCACTAAAAATTTCATTTTTTCAGAAAAAAGAACAGTAGCCGTATAAACGACTACTGTTCTTTAAAGGTATTAAACTGTATAACGCTCATCTTCTAAAATTTTCGCAGCGATTTCACGTTTCTTCGGAATTACGTTAAGCGGTGTGTGGCGAGTTAATTTACGTAATGATGATAACATCATGCGTAGCATGTCGCCGTTTTCAACTGCGATAAGTGTTTCTTTCGCATCTGCTTCGATTTCGTTAAATGCTTCTTGGCAGAATACTTCAGTGTATAACACTTTTTGTTTATTCTTTTCAAGACCAGTTGTTTTAATTGCTTTTTCTGTACGAAGAACAGCTGATTCCATTGCGTATAAGTTGCTTACGATGTCAGCGATATTCACAAGAATTTCTTGCTCTTTATCTAATGCTTTACCGTATTTTTGAGCAGCTAATCCAGCTACCATTAAGCCGATTTTCTTCGCGTTATTTACTAAATATTTTTGAAGTGCTAATGGCTCATCGCCTACTTCTTCTGGCATCATCATCATTAACTCTTCTTGTAACTTTTGTGCTTTTTGAAGAAGTGGTAATTCACCTTTCATCGCTTTACGTAAGAACGTACCTGGTACGATTAGGCGGTTAATTTCATTCGTTCCTTCGAAAATACGGTTAATACGAGAATCGCGATACATTCTTTCAATCTCGTACTCTGCCATAAATCCGTAACCACCGTGAATTTGAACACCTTCATCTACTGTATAGTCTAGTACTTCAGAACCGAATACTTTGTTTAAAGAGCACTCGATTGCATATTCAGCGATAGAAGCTGCTACTGCTTTACCGTCTTTTACTTCTTCTTCAGATAATGTGCTCATTCGGCTTTCGAATAAGCCTACTGTACGATATACAGAGCTTTCAGCTGCATATGTTTTTGCTGCCATATTCGCAAGTTTCTCTTGAATTAATGGGAAACGAGCGATTGGTTGCTTGAACTGTTGACGTTGGTTTGCATATTGTGCTGAAATTTCTACTGCACGTTTCGCAGATCCAACTGTACCAACACCTAATTTATAACGACCTATATTTAAAATGTTGAATGCGATAATATGACCTTTACCGATTTCACCAAGTAAGTTTTCTTTCGGTACTAACGCATCTTCTAAAATTAACGTACGAGTTGAAGAACATTTAATACCCATTTTCTTTTCTTCTGGGCTTGTAGATACACCAGCGTAGTCTTTCTCTACGATAAATGCTGAGAAGTGCTCTCCATCAATTTTTGCGTATACGATAAATACGTCAGCGAATGCAGAGTTTGTAATCCACTGTTTTTCACCATTTAATACGTAATGTGTACCTTCTGCATTTAAACGTGCCGTTGTTTTTGCACCTAATGCGTCAGATCCTGAACCTGGCTCTGTTAATGCGTATGCAGCTAATTTTTCACCAGTTGCAAGTAATGGTAAATACTTTTTCTTTTGCTCTTCGTTACCAAATAACACGATTGGTAAAGATCCGATACCTACGTGAGCACCGTGAGTAATTGCAAAACCACCAGCGCGAGAGAATTTCTCTGCGATTAACGCTGAGCTTACTTTATCAAGACCAATTCCGCCGTACTCTTCTGGTACGTCAGCGCCTAATAAACCAAGTTCCCCAGCTTCTTTTAAAAGACGAACAGAACGATCAAACTCATGTTGCTCTAAATATTCAAGCTCTGGAAGAACTTCATTTACGATAAAGTCCTCTGTTGTTTTTGCAATCATTTTATGCTCAGATGAAAAATCTTCTGGCGTAAACACTTGATCAATCGTAATCTCATCTACTAAAAAGCTACCGCCTTTAACCGCATTTCCTACTGTTTTTTCCATGAAAATTTCCTCCTTCATATTTTCATAAGCCGCTTCTTTTATTTCGAAAGAAGCTAGCTCTCCCGTTTATTTTTTATAAACCTTTGTTGCTTCCATTCTTTGCATTGTCGGCGTCTCGTTGTGAACGAGCCGCTTCCACTTTTTTTAATCCAGTTCCAGCGGCTAGAATGTTCAGTGGCTTCGCTTCTTCCTGCGAGGCAAAGAGCGCCTCTACGTCTGAAGCTCCATCCCCCTCACATTCTGAGCAAGCCGCTTCCACTTTTTTTCATAATCCAGTTCCAGTGGCTAGAACAGTCGGTCGTTTCACCCCTTCCTGTGAGGCAAAAAGCGCCTCTTCGTCAGGGCTTCCAACGCCCTCCTGTTCTAAGCAAGCCACCTGCACTTTTTTTATAGTAATTCAAACACTCCCGCTGCTCCCATTCCGCCGCCGATACACATTGTTACGATACCGAATTGTTCGTTGCGGCGTTTCATTTCGTGAATAAGAGATAGTGTTAGTTTTGCTCCTGTACAGCCAAGTGGATGTCCAAGTGCGATTGCACCGCCGTTTACGTTTACTTTTTCTTCATCTAAACCAAGTTCACGAATAACTTGGATCGATTGTGAAGCGAATGCTTCATTTAGTTCGAATAGGCCGATATCTGATAGCTCTAAACCAGCTAGTTTTAATGCTTTCGGAATTGCTGCAATTGGGCCAATTCCCATTACTTCTGGTGGTACACCTGCTACTGCAAATGAACGGAATTTCGCAAGTGGCTTCATACCATCGCTCACTGCTTTTTCACGATCCATTAATAGTACAGATGCTGCACCGTCACTCATTTGTGAAGAGTTACCAGCTGTTACAGAACCGCGAACGTTAAATGCTGGACGTAATTTACCTAAAATGTCTAGCGTCGTTTCTGCTCTTACACCTTCGTCTTGTGCGAAAATGATTGTTTCTTCTTGCAGTTTGTTATTTGATCCAACAGTACGTAACGTTACATCTACAGGTACTGTTTCATCAGCAAAGTTTCCTGCAGCTAATGCTTTCGCAGCACGTTGATGACTTCTTACTGCAAATGCATCTTGCTCTTCACGAGAAATTCCATATTTCACAGCAACTTGCTCTGCTGTATGTCCCATACCCATATAATATTCTGGAGCTGCTTCTACAAGGCGACTATTTGGACGAACAACGTGTCCCATCATTGGAACTAAACTCATTGATTCCGCTCCGCCTGATAATACCGCTTCCGAGTGACCAAGCATAATGCGCTCTGCTCCGTAAGCGATACTTTGTAAACCTGAAGAACAGTAACGGTTAATTGTAATAGCTGGAACATCATAAGAAAGTCCTGCTAATCCGCCGATATTACGAGCCATATTTAAACCTTGCTCTGCTTCTGGCATCGCACAACCGAAAATTAAATCATCGATTGGTCCTTCATAATTCGCACGCTTTAACGTTTCCTTTACTACTAACGCCCCTAGATCGTCAGGACGAACTGTTTTTAATGAACCCCTCTTTGCTTTTCCAATTGGTGTTCTTGCTCCCGCAACAATGACAGCTTCTCTCATGAACGATATCTCCCCTCGTTATTAGTTACGTAATGGCTTTCCTTTTACAAGCATGTGCTGCATTCTTGCTTGTGATTTCATCTCACTTACTAAGCTAATAAATGCTTCACGTTCTACATCTAATAAATACTGCTCATCAACTTCTGTTCCGTACGGCACTTTTCCGCCTGCGATGACATATGCAAGTTTCTTCGCAATATGAAGGTCGTACTCTGAAATGTAACCAGATAAATGCATTGCTTCTGCACCAAGTGCAAGAGTTGCATATCCTGTTTCACCAACAACCGGTATCTTTTTACGAATCGGTGCTTTATAACCAGCTTCATATAAAGCAAGTGCTTTCTGTTTTGCATCGTATAGTAAGTGATCACCATTCACACTAATACCGTCTTTATCACCTAAGAAGTTATGAGAAACCGCTTCTTGTCCTGAAGTTGAAACTTTCGCCATTGCGACTGTTTCGAACACTTTATTTGCAACTTTTTGCAAGTCAAATTCTACGCCGTTTGCCATTTTATTTAAGTGTTTAATGTATAGCTCTTTATTACCGCCTCCGCCAGGGATTAAGCCAACACCAACTTCTACTAAGCCCATATACGTTTCACTAGAAGCTTGAATGCTCGCTGCTGGTAAGCAAACTTCTGTACCTCCGCCAAGCGTCATACCATATGGCGCTGCTACAACTGGCTTAGAAGAGTATTTAATTTTCATCATCGCATCTTGGAAGTTTTTCACAACCCACTCAATTTCAAAGTAGTTGTCGTCTTGTGCTTCCATTAAGATCATTGCTAGATTCGCACCAACGCAGAAGTTCTTCGATTGGTTACCGATAACAAGACCTTTATAATTCTTTTCTACTTCATCAACAGCGTAGTTAATCATTTGCGTAATATCCATGCCGATTGCATTGCTCTTCGAATGGAATTCTAAGCAAAGGATGCCATCGCCTAAATCAATTAAGCTCGCTCCGCTATTTTTCTTTAATACGCCATTTTTCGCTTTTAATTGCTTAAGAGAAATTGCTTTTTTATTACGCTCAATTAGCTTATATTCGCCATTATCGTAATAGTAGCTATCTCCGTTATCATGTTTGTAGAAAGTAGTGAAACCTTTCTCTAACATTTCTTTCACCCAAGTCGGAACAACTACGCCGTTTTCTTCCATCTTTTGAACGGATTTTTCAACGCCGATTGCATCCCAAACTTCAAACGGTCCTTGCTCCCAGCCGAAGCCCCACTTCATCGCTTGGTCAATTGCAACGATATCGTCAGCAATTTCTTTATGAAGTTTTGCAGAGTATAAAAGAGTTGGTGTAATGATGTTCCATAACAACTCTCCTGCGCGGTCTTTCGCATATACAAGCGCTTTCAATTTATTCGATAAACCTTTTTCTTGTTTACTTAACTCGATCGATGCAGCTTTTAATTTTTTACGAGCTTCGTACTCCATCGTTTCTGGATTTAATTCTAAAATTTCTTTTCCTTGTTTTAAGAAGAAGCCTTGACCTGTTTTGCTTCCAAGCCATTTTTTATCAAGCATGTCATGCATGAAAGCTGGTACTTTAAATACATCGCGCTCTTCTTCTTGTACGTTTTCATATACGTTATTTGCAACGTGTACGAATGTATCTAATCCGACAACATCTAATGTACGGAACGTTGCACTCTTCGGACGACCAATAAGTGGGCCTGTTACTGAATCAACTTCCCCAATGCTATAGCCGCGTTTTACCATCTCTTGAAGAGTTACTAATAAACCGTACGTACCGATGCGGTTTCCAATAAAGTTTGGTGTGTCTTTCGCGATAACAACGCCTTTTCCAAGAACGTCTTCGCCAAATAGTTTCATGAAGCTTAATACTTGTGGATCAGTTTCTTTCGTCGGTATTACCTCTAGAAGTTTTAAATATCGTGGTGGGTTAAAAAAGTGTGTACCTAAGAAGTGTTTCTGGAAGTCGTCTGAACGACCTTCTGCCATTTTTTCAACTGAAATGCCTGACGTATTCGAGCTTACGATAGAACCCGGTTTACGAACAGCATCTACTTTTTCAAATAGTTTCTTTTTAATCTCTAAGTTTTCAACTACTACTTCAATAATCCAATCTACATCAGCTAGACGCTCAAGGTCATCTTCTAAGTTACCTGCTTCAATCAGTGCTAAATTTCCTTTCACTGTCAGAGGAGCTGGTTTTTGCTTTAATAGTTTTTGTAGTGCCGTATTACTAAAACGATTTCTCACACTTTTATGTTCTAATGTAAGTCCCTTCGCCTCTTCTTCTTTCGTAAGCGCAGGTGGTACAATATCAAGCAATAATGTCGGAATACCAATATTAGCTAAGTGTGCCGCAATTCCTGAACCCATTACGCCTGACCCTAGAACAGCAGCCTTTTTAATTTGGAACATCCAATTCTCCCCCTATTCTTGAATGAATGCTCATTCAATTTTTCGACATAAGTCGCAATCAATGAGTGAGCCTCTACTAATAAATATATGATACTGTTTAAATTTTCGCAATATATTTATTGATAAAATTTTCTGAAATAAATATTTTTCTTTTATTTGCCCATGCTATATATGTATTTTCTTCACTAAAATACACTTTCCCTTTTTATAATCTGACGAAACTGGAGGAATATATATGGCAAAACTTAAGAAGAACCCTTCAAAGGCTGGAATTAGCGCAGCAAGTGTGACAGGAAACGCTGGACCAACTGATCGAGGCGTAGAAAAAGGACGTCAAGGTAATAACCAACAATATAAGAAGCATAATATGGGCGAAAAATAACGCTATATTTTTGGGCAGAGAACGTGGCATAATGGGTAATGGCTGCTTTTTCTGCCCAATTTATTTGTAACAAATGAGGGAATTATAATGAAACGAACAATAGTTATGATTGTAATGATTGCCACACTATTTACAGGGATGATTTTCTTCTCTTACGCACAAAGACAACAAGCTGTAAGAGCTGATCAACCTAGCATCACTGGGCAATACGGCATTACAATTGATGCAGACACAGGTGAAATTTTGTATGGGAAACGAGAAGACGAACGCTCTTATCCGGCTAGTATAGCCAAAATGATGACAACCCTTCTTTTACTAGAGAATGTAAAAGAAGATGAAGAAATTACAGTTACAGAAAACGCAATTAAAACAGAAAGTCAAAGTAAGAAAATTAAACTTCGTGCTGGGGAAAAGTTAAAACGTGATGAAGCATTAAAACTGATGCTTATCATTAGTGCAGACCCAATAGCTGAATCCATCGCAGAACATATCGCAGGATCAAAAAATGAATTTGTAAAAATGATGAATGCTAGAGCGAAGGAACTCGGTACAAAGCATGCGACTTTCAAAAACGCAAGTGGTGCTGATGCACTAGGAAACAAAGTATCACCATATGACATTGCTATAATTACGAAAGAAGCATTAAAATACCCAGTTGTTTTAGAATATATGAATTCAACGCGTACAACTCTACATACTTCAGAACGCTCTCCAAACATCGCAAACTATGGACGGGAAGAACTATATGACGATCCATATGCAATTGGAAGTAAAAGCGGTCTATCAGCACTCGGAAAATATACAGTCGTAACAGTGGATGAGAAAGACGGTAAACGCGTCATTAATGTTGTATTATCTTCTACTCGCAAGCAACTGTATCCTGATACGAAGAAAATGGCACATTACGCATTTCAGCAATTAAAATAACCAAGGAGTATTTACTCCTTGGTTATTTTTTAACCATGCCTTTTAATACGAACGCAACGTTTGCTGGACGCTCTGCTAGGCGACGCATGAAGTAGCCATACCAGTCGTTTCCATAAGGTACGTAAACACGCATTTTGTAACCTTCTTTTACTAGCTCAAGTTGACGCTCATTACGAATACCATATAGCATCTGGAATTCAAATTGATCCCTTGGAATGTTGTGTTCTTCGGCAAGTTTTTTCGTATATTCAATAATCGCTTCGTCATGTGAAGCAATTGCAGTATAATTTCCATTTAATAAGTGCATTTTAATAATCTTTTTATAATTGTCATCTACATCTTTCTTGTCCGGGAACGCCACTTCTTCAGGTTCTTTATAAGCCCCTTTTACAAGACGTAAATTAGGATTATAAGCATTTAAGTCTTCAATATCTTTTTCTGTACGATATAGGTAAGCTTGAATAACAGTACCAATATTATCGTACTCAGATTTTAACTGTTTAAAGATATCAATTGTCTTTCCGCAGCGTGTATAATCTTCCATATCAATTGTAACGAACACACCATTTTCTTTTGCCGCTTCTAAAATACGGCGCATATTGTTCATTACGATTTCATCAGAGATATCTAATCCCATAGAAGTCATCTTTAAAGAAAGTTGCGAATCAAGACCTTCTCTTCCAATTGCACGGATTGCTTCAATCGATTGGTTAGCCATTTCATTTGCTTCCGCTTCATTATCAACGAATTCCCCTAAATAATCGATTGTTACGCAAAGTCCTTGCTTGTTTAATTGTTTAATAGCTGCTGTCGCTAATTCAATTGTCTCCCCTGCGACAAAGCGACCTGCGCCAAAGCGTAAACCGTACTTTTTAGCCAGTTTTGTTAGCGCTTTATTTTTAGATAAGAAAAGAAACGAATTTCGCATTAATTGTTCCATGTAATTCACCCCTATGACTTAATTTATCTGTTTTTTACCCCTCTTCGAAATTATATCATTGTTTAAAATTATTGGATACAAATAATTATTTAGATAATTTATAAAATACTATAAAAACATTTAAAAACCTATATTCTCGCTTATAAATATGTCTGAAATATTTTTCGACATTTAGAAAAATAGAGTTTAATAGGCACAAAATAGGCATGCCGAAAATATTCGACATGCCTATAAAACCCTTTATATTCCATGTAAATTATATGAGGATATTAATACAGAAAACTTGAGATTATATTTATCCCAAGTTTTTTTTATTGTTCATTTCTCTTTTCTTCATTCAGCCTTTTAATATCAGTAATTAACTGCACCATCTCTTCTTTCGCATCGGGATACGTCTCATTCCAGTGCTTCACTAAAGCCGGCATCGTCTTTGCTATGTAAGAATACAGTGCCCACTTCTGTACCTGTTCTTTTCTCTCTTCATTGCTCTCTCCAAGTAATAGTTCCGTGTATTTCTCTAACAACCCGTCAAATTGTTCGTTAAATTTTTCACTCATCTTATCTACCTCCTATATGAAAAAAGCAGCGAAGATCGCTGCTTTTCTTTATAATTTTGATCGAACAGAGTTTAATTTCTTCTCCATTGTGCTTACTTTATCGCGACGATCATCGATACGAATTGTTGTCGCAACGCGCTGCGCACCTTTCGCATATGGAACTTCATGCATTTGTTGAATTACTTCTAGAATGACAGGAAGATCTCCTTCAATAATTGTATTCATTGGTGTTAATTGATACTTCACACGATCTGAGTTTTTCTCTAGCACCTTTTGTACTTCTGCTACATATTCACTCACACTTGGATTACCTGTTCCTACTGGAATAATCGATACGTCAACAATTGCCATAGTAGTCTTCCTCCTATACTTGCTTCTTATATATCCATTGTCTATTTTACCGAAATACGCATCATTTTACTAATTTGTTATTCCTCTATTTTAAACTGCTCAACTAATCTTTCTAAGTCTCTCATATGCTCCGTCAATCTTTCCATCGTATGAGCTACCTTTTCTAGATGATTCACTTGTGATTCAGTTGCAGCATTTACCTCTTCCGAAACCGCTGCGCTTTCTTGACTCGTACCGGCAATTGTATGCATGACCGCTGTAATTTCTCCTTGCTCGTGACCGATGTTATGTACCTCTTCTACAATTTGTTCCACTGAAGTACTAATCGTATTTACAACTGACATAATTGTGCGGAACTCCGCCTCTGCTTCTGTCGTAACATTATTTTGTATATCCGCAATATCTTTTAATTTACTTACAACTTCTACAACTCGTCTTACCTCTACTTGTACATCACCAATCATCGTCGCAATTTCTACTGTTGCTTCTTTTGATTGTTCCGCTAATTTTCGAACTTCTTCAGCAACAACAGCAAAACCTTTACCTTGTTCGCCCGCACGTGCCGCCTCGATTGAAGCATTTAAAGCAAGTAAATTCGTTTGATCCGAAATCCCCTTTATAAGCTCTACCACATTTTGAATCGAGCCAACTCTTTGTTCTAACTTTCCGGATGCTTCCTCTGTATGAACAACAATTGAAGATGATTGCCCCCTTGTACGAACTAAATTACGCATCGTATTTAGCCCTTGCTTAGATGCCTCTTCCGCTTTGCCAGCCACCCCTTTTATTTCACCAACAGAGTTATTCATTTGTTCCACTGACTGCGCCATATTCTCGAGCTGTTCTGAAACTTCATCTACACTATTAGCAAGCGTAGAAGCTCCTCCGCTCACGTCATCCATTGCACCTGACACTTCTCTACTAGCTGCTACAGTCTCATTCGTTAAATAATGTAGATTATTCGTTGATTGTTGCACGGTTGATACACTATTTTTAATTTTACTTACCATTTCATTCATTTGCTCAACCATATGATTAAAATGGTTCGTCAGTTCTCCAACTTCATCCTTACTTGTCACTTTCATTTGCAACGTTAAATCACCTTCTGCTACTTTTTGAACGTGATTCGTTAATAGTTGCAGCGGTCTTGCTAATCTTCGTGAAAACAAGTATGAAGCTACGATTCCAACGAATAAGCTAATACATGCCATTATAATGACTGTATTTCTCGTACTATTTAATAGCCCATCAATTGTTTCTTTCGGATAAAAAATGCCTATCTTCCATTTCATCAAATCAAATGACTGACTATATGCAACTACCTCTTCACCTTTTAATGTAGTAACAGCATATTTTGTTACATCTTTATTTAAACTCTGCACAAGCGGCTCTTTCGAAACATCTTTCCCTATCTTTTCCGGGTAAACAAGAGCCATATTTTTATCATTTATAATAAACATTTCTCCGCCGTTATTGTATTGAATATTATGAAGTAATTTCTGAATTGTTCCGAGCGATACATCCATCGCAACAACACCTAATACAGATCCATCTTGAGCTGTAATTGCTTTAGAAACTCCCACGCTTAACTTCCCTGTTGCAATTTCATACATAGGTTGTCCCCAGTGAACCGTTTTCACATCAGCTTCTGAGTCTTTATACCAAGGTCTTGTCGTTGGGTCATATCCTTCTGGCACTTGTCCACCTTCAGCAAGGTTGGCACTTAATGTTTTTTTATCTTTCGTACCAATATATAAGTCTAAAATGCCAGGATGATTCTTTTTGTACTCCGAAAACTCTTTCGTCAAAAATGCTTCCTCTTCTGGAGTAACTCCATCTTGAAGCATATTACGAATCATTTCACTGTTCGCATAATACCCCATATCTTCATCCGTTCTTTGAACAAATGTTGTAAGTTGCTCTGTCACAAGATCCATCGTATTTTGAGAATACTGGTCTAAGGAGCGCACTTCCTTCTCTTTCTGTAATTCATACATAGCTGTACCTAATATTACGAACATCATAGAAATAAGTACCGAAAATACTACCGCAATTTTTAAACGTAAACTTCTTAACATCTTCCCCCAAGCATCCCCTTCGTATTGAACTTAAATCTTATTAATCATTATATTAAGTATAATAGATAAAATTAAAAAATTGAAATTAATTCTCACCTTAATACAATTAGAAAACTGACTACCACTTGTGCAAAAACAAATAGTTCATTATCCTTAAACTATAATCTCATTCGTTCGGAGGTAACTATGTTACAAAAATTCGGTTTCTCACAATATGAAAGCCAAGCTTACGAAGTTGTCGTATCAAGCAACGAGCCATTAGATGCTACAACGATTGTGAAGCATTCTGGCGTGCCAAAAGCAAAAATATATGAAGTGCTTGCACGTCTAATCGATAAAGGAATGGTAATGGATTCTGTTTCGGAGAAGAAAAAGATGTATACAGCATTACCACTCAAGCTAGCAATTGAAAAATTAACAACAGAATTTCAATCCAATATTAAAGAATTAGAGACAACTATATCGAAAAAATCATTTACAGATGACCGTGTGTGGAGCTTAAAAATGCAATCTTCTATTCGCGTTCAAAGTAAAGAGCTCATCGAAAGTGCAAAAGAATCAATTCGCATTTCAGCTTGGAATGATACTCTTTTAGAATATCTTCCTTTATTAGAAGAAAAAGCAAAACAAGGCGTCAAAACCGAATCCCTTATAGTTGGAAAAGTAAAAACAGACTTAGAAAATATGCATTTTCTAATCCCAGCCGAAGAGCCTAACGCGCTAGAGCGATACTTACTGCTCATCGTTGACGACCGTGAAATTTTATTTGCTGGTGTAGAGCAAGAGTCATGGCAAGCGATGAAAACAATGTCACAACCTTTCGTAAAGTTCTTTACAGAATTTTTCTATCACGACGTTGCACTTGCAAAGATTACCCAGAAACACCATGACCTCTTTATGGAAGATGAGGAAATTAAAAGTTTATTGATGAAGTTGAGATACTAAAAAAACGCCTCTATTACAAGGCGTTTTTTTCTACATTTCTTTTCTATTTTTCATTCTTAACACATAAGCACCAGCAATAATAAAACTAATTCCTAAAACGAATAAAGACGTAAATTCATTGCCGATGCCGCCAGTAGCTGGCAAACGCACTTCATTATGAGTATTATGTTGTTGCACCTGCTTCACATCAGCAGAAGGTTTCACTTCTCCATTCGGTGTTGGCTTATTTGGCTTAGAAGGAAACGATGCCTTTTCTTCTTTCTTATTTTTCACAATATGTTTAATAATTTCTCCATCCTCTTTTATTTCAAATGCGAACGTCTCTTCATTTATTACATATCCATTTGGTGCTATTGTTTCTTTATACGTGTACTTTCCGTATGGTAGTTTGAATTTCGCTATACCTTGCTCATTTGTTTTTCCTTTTACTACTTCTTTCCCTTGTTCGTTGTAGATTGTAAACTCTGCATTTGGCAATTTCGTATTCCCATCCGCTATATCTACTTTCGTTATTTCTAATTCACCTTCTACTTTCTTATCTTGAACGATATGTTTAATAATTTCTCCATTCTCTTTTATTTCAAAGGCGAACGTCTCTTCATTTATTACATATCCATTTGGTGCTATTGTTTCTTTATACGTGTACTTTCCGTATGGTAGTTTGAATTTCGCTACACCTTGCTCATTTGTTTTTCCTTTTACTACTTCTTTTCCTTGTTCATTGTAGATTGTAAATTCTGCGTTCGGCAGTTTCGTATTTCCATCCGCTACATCTACTTTCGTTATTTCTAATTCACCTTCTACTTTCTTATCTTGAACGATATGTTTAATAACTTCTCCATTCTCTTTTATTTCAAAGGCGAATGTCTCTTCATTTATTACATATCCATTTGGCGCTATTGTTTCTTTATACGTGTACTTTCCGTATGGTAGTTTAAATTTCGCTACACCTTTTTCATCCGTTTTTCCTTTTACTACTTCTTTCCCTTGTTCGTTGTAGATTGTAAATTCTGCGTTCGGCAGTTTCGTATTCCCATCCGCTACATCTACTTTCGTTATTTCTAATTCACCTTTTACATTTTCATTTTTAAGCTCTAATACAGCTGTTTCACCAGTTTTCACTTCAATTTTTTTAACGCTTCCGTCTAACACATATCCAGCTGGCGCTTGAATTTCTTTGACGCTATATATACCGATTGGAAGATTACCTAACTCCGCAATCCCCTTATCATTAGTCGTAACATTTTGTTTAAAGTTTTCATTCGAAACTTCAAACACCGCTCCTTTTAATACTTCCTTTTTTTCTCCTAATTTCATAATCTTTAAAGATCCTACTGATTCCCAATTTACAACTAAATCTGTACTGATTTTCTCACTATTTCTTTGTAACAATACCGTTGTATTTTGAACTTTTTCTGATCCTTTAAAAGCTATTGCTTGTAAATTTGTTAAAGTAGACTTCACTTTCATTTTAAAGTTACCACTACTCGTATTTTTCGGTATTAAGATTTTGAATTTTCCGTTAATTGATAATGTACTTTTCTCTTCACCATTTTCATTTACAATTCGAAGCCCTTTAGGAGCATTTTCAGGAAGAATTGTATAAGAGCCAGAAACCGCATTTGTTTGCACTGCATAAAATCCTGTTTCTAAATAATCACCTTTTTGTGTAGCAGTTTGTGAATCTACAGGATTAACTTTAAAGAATACATTTTGTGATCCAGTTTCTTTTTTTGAAGCCTCTACTAAACGCTTCATAAGATTATGTACTCGTTCATTTTTTGCAACTAAATCTTCTTCCGTTAATTCATTTGCTGCAATCCATACTGCTAATTGTGTAGCATAATGCGCTTCTTCCGTTGTCGCTACACCTAATTCAGATGGGCTTTTTTGAGGATATCCATTTAATAAAACACGATATACGGCATCAGATGTTTTCCCCATTTCAGGCAAATCATCCCCATTGGGAGAACGTAAATCAGGCGTTAAACAATACGCAATACTACCCGTAGCCGTTTTAATTATTTCTGTCTTTATTTCACGCTGTTTCGACTTACTATAACTCCAATCCATTTTATATGTTTCTCTGTTCATTACTTCTGCCTTCACTTGCGGCATTGCAATTCCTAATAAAATAATAAGAGCACTTAAAAAACTAAACCATTTCCCTACCATCTTTCGTTTCATTCTCTCCACCACCATATATAAATTTCTACATGAAGCAATCTTACTGTTTCATTGTACTTATAGTGAAAAAAAGAGAATAGGTGGTTTTTTTGTAGTATCTTGTCGAATTGTTGAGAAAGTTTCAAAGTAATAAGCAACATTAAAATTGTTTGTTCTCATGCTGCTATTGACAAATGAACATTACATATTTTCAATTTTCAAACATACTAAAAAAGGCACTTTATAAGTGCCTTCATATCTTACGAGAAACAAATTTCAAATGAATACATATTACTTATCTTTTTCCTTTATCTCCATCAACAGCTCAATAATTTTCTCATTTTGCTCCACTTGTTTCTCTGAATTTTGATAAATGAAACGGACCCATCTAAAAATAAACGTGACCACAAATATTGGTATAAGGCTTAGTATCACTCCTACTAAATCATATGCCATTTTCTATCACCTCGCTACATACAAATTCTCCATCTTCCTACTAAAACCTGCAATTTTTTACAAATCAAAGAAGAACCTATCAAACGATAGATTCTTCTTTTGCAAACTGAGTAGAACGTCCTCTCGTAATCGAGAAAATTGCACAAAGCAGCGCTAATATAATAAAGCCGCCTCCTACCCAAGCATTATATATAACAGACGATTTCTCAATAACAACTCCGCCTACTGTTGAACCGAGCGCAATTCCTAAGTGAAGGGCAGAGTTATTTAAACTTTGCTGAATACCAGCTGATTCCGGTGCAATTTCAATTAAATAATTTTGTTGTGCTGGCGAAATAGCCCAGCTCAGCATACTCCAAAGTCCCATCATAATAATGAACAGCGGGAATGAGAATGTCATCATCGGCAATAAGAAGATTGCACACGCAAATACGATAATAATTGAGATAATACTTTTCTTCGATCCCCATTTATCAGCAAGCCATCCTCCTAAGCCACCTCCAAGTACCGCTGCGATTCCGAAAATGAAGTAAAATACACTAATCCAATTCGCTTCCACATGCATAACATCTTTTAAAAATGGTGTTAAATATGCATATAGTGTTAAATGACCTGTTAAAAATAAGAATGACGTTAACTGTGCACTGACGATTTTTTTATCTTTTAACGTAGCAATTTGCTCTCTTATTGATAATACCGATGTCGGTGGTACTTTCGTTAAAAATAGAGAAATACAAGCGATTGCCATAACTGTTAAGATTGAAATGAGTACAAATGGTGCACGCCATCCGTATGCATTTCCGAGTACAAGGCCAAGCGGTACTCCAAGTACAAGTGATCCACTAATCCCCATGAAAATGATTCCAATTGCACGCGCACGAAAATGCGGTTCTACAACGCTAGAAGCAAGTGTTACTGACAGTGCAATAATAAGCGAACCACTCGCCGCACAAATCACCCTTGAGAACATTAACATCCCGTAATTCACACTACATGCTGAAATAATATTTCCGATTAAGAAAATTGATAATGCCCCAACATACAATGTTTTTCTGTCAAACTTCCCTGTTAATGCTAATAAAACAGGACCTGATAAAGCAAATACTACTGAAAATATTGTGATTAGCTGACCAGCTGCACTAATAGATACACCTAAATCATTGGCAACTAAATCAAGCGTTCCTCCTATAATTAGCTCAACCGTTCCGACTACGAAAGCCGCGATAGCTAAAATATACACACGAAAATTCAAGTCTTTCCCCACGCTTTCTATTTTGGTTACTACGACTATAGTAACCAAAATAGAAATTGAAAACAAGTACAATTTTTTTACAGTAAAAAAGGTAGGCGTATTATACGCCTACCCTTCAATCATGACACTTTATTCTTCTTATTTAAATACCAATACACCGGCAGCCCAGTAAAGACAATTCCAATTGATAAGAAACAACTTACCGGATCATTGATAATGGCACTACCAATTACAAAGAGCGAGCCGAAAATCGCAACGATTGGTACGATTGGGAATAACGGTACACTGTATGCACGCTCTTTATTCTTATTGCGCTTTCTTAAAATGAAGACGCCAATAAACGTCATTACATAGAAAATATAAATAATGAATACGGAAATCTCAGATAGCTTATTCGGATCACTAATAAGCATTAAAATAATTCCTAAAATGATTTCAACAGTAATCGCATTTGCTGGTGTTTTAAATCTTGGGCTTTCCTTCGCAATAAACTTAGCAAATGGAAGTTGTCCACGTTCTGCCATCGACATCGGGATACGTGGGAACGTTAAAATCTTTCCATTTAAACAACCGAAAATAGAAACGATAATACCGATACTAATAATTTTCCCGCCGTATTCTCCAAGTAGCATTCCTGCAGCTGTCGCTGTTGCATTTTCTCCAAGGTCTACAATTTGCGTTGCTGGTAATACATTCAGTAACGCCAAATTAATTAATACGTAAGCAGCTGTTACAATTAAAATCCCAACTGTCATAGCTTTCGGTAATAACTTTGTTGGATTCTTCATTTCTCCACCAATTGAAGCAAGTAAAATCCAGCCGTCATAAGCAAATAATGTTGCTAAAATTGCCATCCCGATACTTTGATTTTCTGATATTGGCACAACTACATTAAAGATATCGCTATTCCCTTTCCAGAAACCTAACACAACAATTAATACGATTGGAATCATCTTCCCGATTGTCGTGATTGTTTGGACGATACCTCCATATTTTGTTCCCATACTATTTACAACGCCAAGGAACACAACTGTTCCAATTGCGATTGGTAAATTCCATACTTTATCTAAATAGAAAAAATTAATCATTAAAGAACTAAAGTATAGCCCTAATGTTCCAATAATAGCTGGCCCATAAACAATTGTTTGCATCCAGCCTGATAAATATCCCCAAAAACTTCCGTAAATCTCCTCTAAGTACGTATACAACCCACCATTTTTCGGGATTTGCGCTCCTATTTCAGCTACTGTTAAACCACTTGCTAGCGTCAACAGACCACCAATTACCCAAGCAAGAATCGCCATATTAGAACTCCCCGAGTAATCTAATACGCTCCCTGGTTTCATAAACACACCAGATCCAATAATCGTTCCTACTACGATAGAAAGTGCTACCGTTAAACCAATCTTGTTCTTCTCATCATGATGCATGCTGCGTATCCTCCTTCCAATCCTAGTGTGGTGCAAAAATGAAATAAAAAAACACTCCTCCCTAAAAAAGGGACGAGTGTTATATTCGTGGTTCCACCCTTGTTTCAATTCGCAAAGTAACACACTTCACCAATTTCTCAAGTCTAAAATAACGGTTTTTGCCGGCAAGCAATTACTAGATGTTCGTTCACTGCTGCAGTTCAGAGGTGGTAATCCATTTTTTCGTATTAGGAAGCTCACAGCCAAAGGCTTCCCTCTCTGAGAATCGTAAAAAATTAATCATGTCCTCATCATCACTTCTCGATGTCGAATTTTGTAGTTATTGTTCATTATATTGAATTGTTAGAAAAAATCAATATATTTTTTTATATAACATACGAAATATTTCTCTTCTTATATTATAACAGAAGTTACGACACTTCTCTAATTTCCTAGTATCTTTGGAACAGTGTAGCGATAAAAAATTATATCAGCGATTTTTCAAATATATCGACCACAACTTAATTTATATCAGCGATTTTCAAAATATATCGACCGCAACTTAATTTATATCGGCGATTTTCGAAATATATCGATTTACCAACAAAAAACGACAACAAGTAAGAGGAGACTGTTCCAAAAACAGCCTCCTCGCATACGTACCTTCCGGTTGCCCACACGAAAGATATGTAATTCGCTTATTTATCTTCTTTGTTCATAAAAAACTTGTGATGCGGAATATCGACATTCAATGCCTCTAATTGTTTCTTTTCATTGTCTAAAATCGCTTTTACTTTTGTTTTTGTTGCCTCATCTAATCCCGCAAAGATGTCTTCATGCTTCTCTTTCTCTGGAAGTTTCACACCTAGTTTTGTTAATTCTTCTTTTGCTTGCTCATGCGTTAATTTCCCGGACTTTTCTTGTTCAAAAATAGACTTTGCTTTTTCCTTTGTTGCTTCATCTAAGTTAGCAAGTACGTCTTTATGCTTACCCTTCTCTGGCATTTTCACGCCTAACTTCGCTAATTCCTCTTTTGCTTGTTCACGTGTTAATTTGCCGGATTTCTCTTCCTCTAAAATTGATTTTGCTTTTTCTTTTGTCGCTTCGTCTAATCCCGCAAACATTTCTTTGTGTTTACCCTTTTCCGGGAACTTCACGCCTAATTTTGTTAATTCTTCTTTTGCTTGTTCACGTGTTAATTTGCCGGACTTTTCTTGCTCTAAAATTGATTTCGCTTTTTCTTTCGCCTGTTCATCTAATCCCGCAAACATTTCTTTACGTTTTTCTTTCTCTGGAAGCTTTACGCCTAGCTCCTCTAACTGTTTCTTTGTATCATTCATAATCGTTTTTACTTTTTGTTTTGTAACGTCATCTAAATCTTTTTTCGCCGTTTTTGTAGATTGCTCAGCTGCTGGAGTATTCGTTGCCGCGAATGCCGGGATGCCGACTCCTCCAATGATTCCGAATGATAAAGCACCTGCAATCGCTAAATACCCAACTGTTTTCTTCTTCATAGGAAATTTCCTCCTTCATATTTCTAATGCATGTACACTCTCGTATACAATGCCTATAGTAATGTTGGTTTCTTAACATTTCCTTAACGACTTAACAAAAAAACACCGCTCATGATGAGCGGTGTTTTTCTATGCTTTTTGTAATTGTAATTCTTCACGTTCCATTATTCTTCTTAATACAATTGTTTGTGTCATTGTAAATAAGTTACCTGTTATCCAGTACAACACAAGACCTGATGGTGCCGCAAATCCCATAAATAAAATCATTGCCGGCATCATAATTTGCTGCATTTTCAGCATCTGTACTTGTTCTCCAGGTGTAATATTTGATTGGAAAACCTTCATTTGAATAAATGTCGTTAATGCTGCAATAATCGGTAATATATGATAAGGATCTGCATGTCCTAAGTTCACCCATAAAAACGAAGATGTGCGAATCTCTTCTGTTCGGCTAATCGCATAATACAAGGCAGAGAAAATCGGCATTTGTATAAAGATTGGCCAGCAACCAGCAAGTGGATTCCAACCGCCTGATTTCATTAGTTCTGACATTTCTTTTTGATACTGTTTTTGTTTTTCAAGATTTTTACTTACATCACCGTATTTTTTCTTTAGCTTCTGCAATTCAGGTTGCATTTTCTTCATTTTCGCTTGGCTACGATATTGCGAAACAGCTAATGGAATCATCGCTGAACGAATAACGAGCGTCATAATAATGATAGCAATCCCGAAGCTAGCTCCCGGTATATGATGAGCAACAAATTGAATCATAAACGAGATTGGATAGACAAAATAATGATCCCAAATTCCCGTACTATGTGCATCAATTGGGGCTGCATTACTGCAACCAGATAAAACAAAAACAAGTAATAATGATAAACTAACGAGCACAGCTCGGTATGATTTTAACATGTTCATTCCTCCAATGTTTCGTAATTATTTAGCGAAACATTGGTGTATACGGACCGACCTCGTCATTCTCTTCACTCGATTCTTGTCTGCGCACAGAACGAATCATTCCATATTTATAAAAAATAGAAAATAGCGGTACATTCCCCGCACTATCTTCACATGTATCAACTAACGCAAATGCTCTTTGTCTACCGCTCGATGCTTGCTGACGCACAAAGCGAGAAACGTTAGCAAGGAAGAAAACTTCTAATAAACAAAGTGCTGTCGTTACAAACGATATATATAGAATTGCATCCTGCAATAAAAATTCCATCGCTTCACATCCTTAATAAGGTCATTTTAGCACATTCGGCAAACATTCTCTATTTCCTTTTATCGTCAAAAAAAGTATTTTGCATATTTTCTCAAGAAAATAATAATTAAGAAACATTGTATTCGCTTTCTTTAGTATATTCACACACATCAATGAATAGGCTTGATTTATTAGAAATTTATAAAATTTTTGCATTATAATAAAACTATTGCCAGTTTTTGAAAAAACCTTTATTCTCTTCTTGTAATCAAAAATGAATATGGAGATGAAACATACTATGGGTCAACTAGGAGACGCCGATTACGTTCCCGACACCGCCTTTTTATCCTTCCCAGCAGCTAAAACATTTCACTTAGAATTTATCATACAGTTGGTTGTTATTTTCGTAGCTTCTATTTTGTATGCAATTTCTATGAATATGTTCTTTATCCCGCATAACATGATTAGCGGTGGATTCGCTGGAGTAGGGATGATTATCGGTTATTTAATGCACTACAATATCGGTGCACTTATCTTTTTACTAAACATTCCTCTTCTTATTTTAAGTCACTTTTACTTAGGCAAGAAGACAACCTTTTTAACAGCGTACTTTGTAGCTGTATCATCGTTAGCGATGAACATTATCCCTGTACACCAAGTTTCAGACGATATTTTACTATCTTCTGTATTCGGCGGTGTAATCTGCGGAGCAGCTTCAGGAATCATATTCCGATTTGCTTCTTCAACAGGTGGTTTTGATGTTGTTGGATTGATTGTAGCGAAATATCGAGATGTTTCAATTGGAGCAATCATATTTGTATTCAACTTAATCTTACTTGTTGTAGCAGGATTTATTTTCGGATGGGATATTACACTTTATACGTTAATTAGTCGATTTGTAGTCAGCAAAGTGATCGATGCTGTGCATACGAAACATATTAAATTAACGATAATGACAATTACAGAAAAAGGCGAGGAAATAAAAAGCGCCCTACTACATCACGGCATACGTGGCGTGACAATGGTAGATGCTGTCGGCGGCTATACAAACCATAAGAAAAAAATGATTTACACTGTCGTGACTCGCTATGAGTTAGGCGAAATGAAACGTATTATCCGTCAAGTGGATAATAAAGCATTTATGAACATTACTGAAACAGTTGAAATTGTCGGCCGTTTCAAACGCATATAAAAAGGTCAATACATGAAAGGGCATAACATATTAGTCATATATAATATGTTATGCCCTTTGTTATTCAACTCACGTACCCTTTAGCATAATACAATCATTAAGTTTATTACTACCAATCGGAGGATAGCATTCCATATACAATACTATCTGTCCATTCATCTTTATTCCAGAAATCTTGTATGAAATGTGCTTCCTTTCTCATGCCTATTCGTTCACACAATTTTTGTGAAGCTGTATTTCGTGCATCAAGATTAGCTTGTATACGGTGTACATTACATTCATTAAATAATTTAAATACCAAACGACTTACTGCTTCTGTTGCCAAACCTCTTCCAGTTACTTCATTTGAAAAACTATAACCAATCTCAACAGTGTCTTTCATATTTGTGTACCATACAGATAAATCACCAACTACTTTCGTTTTGTATATAACTGCTAAACTTAATATTGAATCTTTAGTAAGTACATTATTTTCTAGCTTCTTATTAAATCTTTTCTGCATGTCTTCATGAGTCCACTTATTATGTAATAGGAACTTACATGTATCATCATTATTATAAATGGCAAATACATCCTGTAAATCGGTACTCTTAAAAGGTCTAACTGTTAATCTTTCTGTTGTGAATTCCAAGTTAGCTCTCCTCCCTTCCATTCATGGCATAAAACATTTTTTATAGTATTTAAGTCCCCTTCTTATATCCCACCTTGATTACATATTTCATCATAGTAAATGAAAATCCTTCTTCCTCTAAACTGCACCGTTACTGGTATTTCTTTGCGCTTTTTATTTTTTACACTTATTACAAAATCAGATAATTCTATTATTATGCCTCTAAATGTGTTATAATGAAAACAGACTCACAAAAAAAGAGTATATAGACTTGGAAGTTTCTCTTATTTTACAAGCAAAAAGAAACGAGAAGTCGGGTATATTTCAATCACCATACACGTAACGGTTTAAAAAACCGATCACTCTTCAATGATCTTTTTATAAAAAGATACGTACAACTAAAACTCACTTCAATATACTATACCTACCTTTTTGACTTCCAAATCATCTTATTACATAAGGAGATGAACATATGAATCAATATATACGATATACAATAGCTGTCCTGTTTGCTATTATCGGCGGAACAATCTGCTTCTGGACAAACACTCAGCTTGGAGAGAATATCATTTTTAATGGAATCGAAACACTTGTAAGCGCTTCAATTTTAGGTGGATACATTTTCTTCCTCTTTAATCCAGAAGAAAATGCGCAAAAAACAATGTTATTAACAATGATCGGAATCGTTGGCGGATGTATTTCCTACTCAATGACTAACTATACATTACCACTTCAATTAAGCTCAGCTTTCTTCCACGGTCTATGGACTTGGTTCATTGCATTCTGTCTAGCAGATGTATTCAACCTATTACAAGACAACGAAGAAGAAAACGGTCGCCAAATTGAAAGTAACTCGTAAGCTGGAAGAGATTCTTCTAGCTTTTTTTATGTTGGTTTGCATACCACGGCATCACAATAAAAAGAAGTTACCTCCACGGCAACTTCTTTTCCATATACCCCATCCAGTACCAACCGGATTATATCAGCGATTTTTCAAATATATCGACGATTTCTCCACTTATATCAGCGATTTTTTCATTATATCGACGGTTCGACACAGGATATCGACTTACCGACATTCTTCGACAATCAAGACGCTCAACATACCCTATCCCCCAAGCAATTTACTGCCAAACTCTACGATTAAAAAGATAATTAATAAGATCGCGAGTATTTTTAATGCTACATACGCTACTTTAAAAACAACATAAATGAGCAAGACGATTAAAATAATCGTTAAAATTTCCATCTAGAATTCCTCCAAGCTTTGCTCTTCTTATCTTATTTTACTCGCCCCACACTTTTTATGGAACGGCATAAGACGACATAGAAAAAAGAGGTTACCTCACCCATCGTAAGATACCCTCTTCTTTAGCTGCTCAAACCATTCTCTCTCTAATTGTAAATATCCCATTTCACTATTCTCAGCGCTCTTCAATTCTTTATCCGCTTTCCTCATATAAACGTTGGAAGCTTCCATATCGCCCTCTACATATTTTACAATTCCTTGTGTACGATAATACCCATGTAAGTCTATTTTTGTAATAGCCTTCCCATGTTCTTTCGCTTCTTCTAAAGAAAGACGATCTATCTCATAAAGAGCTTTATATAAAAGATACCAACTATGAAAACTACTAACGAAAAATTTATTCTCTTTCGTTACAGGTAGTTGAACAATTGTTTCTACATACGGTATCGCTCTTTCCATTCCTTCTTGATCGGCTCTGGTATAAAAAACGAGCATAAGTCCGCTCATTATATCTCTTATACTTTTATCTTCCTTTAATTTTTCCTCACTAAGTTCTATTAATCTCTTATCCCAAACTTTCGGCCTCTTATAACTAAATAACTCACTCGATACTTGAATGTTATATAAATGCTGCCTCGCTTTTTCATCATCTTTAATTAAAATGAGAAATTGCATACCATCACTCAAAAACGTTCCTTTTATCGGTACGATTGTAGCTGCAAAAATGACAAAGTGTAAAACAGAAAAATATAAAAGATATTGATAATAACTCACCATATATATGTAACCAGAAGTAATACCAAATAGTAAACTCACAATCGGTCCACCTAAAGTGAGCCACGCCCATTTTTTTGAAAGATTCGGTGTCTCTATAGAAGGTGGTACTAGTGTTGCAACGCCTCCAAAGTACGCCCACAATTTATTTTCTCGAATGCGTACTTTCCCCTTCTCTTTTTGAAAAGTAATCGGTCCTACTGTCATAAATTTAAAATGTAAACCACCTATTAAACCAAACACTACATGTCCTAGCTCATGAATAGCTAGCACCAATAAAAAAATTCCAAATAATGCCCATATATCCAACATTATTTCTAATTTCTCAGTTCGGATTACTCCGTATAAAATGGACAAAACTAACGCCGCCGTCATAGAACCAGCTGGCCTTTTTAAAATATCCACCTTTTTCTCCCCTTAATAAATCATTTTTCTATGCATTTCGTACATGAATTTTCCAAGATGCAATATCCAAATAAATGAGATTAAGCCAATTAATACAAAATTGATATCACTAGCCACCGTATATATAACGGCAGCCCACCATACATATGCCAATATTGTATTCGTAAATTCATATGCTTTATATCCAGCCTCATGCACAATATGTTTTAATCCTTCATCTGCGTTTTTCGTCCACATTTTCATAGATTCCATATATGTTACACCTTGTTCAGGATATAGCTTATTATAACGATTTTTTGTTATGAGCCCACTAATCACTACAATAGTTAAACAAACGATAGAAGCTACTAAATTCCACACTGCAAATGAAACATTTGTATCCTGCAACAGTGCACGTCTACATGCAATAACTGCATATACAAACCATGCTTGCGTAACTATATCACCTACACGTAAATATATACTTATAATGCCTAATTTTCTGCCTTGTACACTCTCCTCTTCATCACGTGCCTCCGCTAACATACGTGTATTCTTCCAAGTGTAGTACATCATTAAGATTCCAAAAATGGTGCATATACCCATAAATGTATTAGATGATAATTTTCTCGGTTCATCCGAGAGTAAATCTAAAGCTATATAAGATGTTAAAAACCCACCCATCATACTTAATGCCATTTTCCCCACAAAATCAAATTGTTTTTTTCGCTTACCCTTCACCATCATCTTCCCCCTCCACCAACATAAATATTTCCTCCACCGGTACATTGAAAATTTGTGCGATTTTTAACGACAATACGATAGATGGTGCATAATCCCCGCGCTCAATTAAACTAATCGTTTGCCGCGATGATCCAATCGCTTTCCCTAAATCCCCTTGTGATAAACGATGCTTTGCTCGTAGTTCCCTCACTCGATTTTGAAGCTTCATGTCTTCCCTCTTTTTCATTTATTTAATTAAAATTGTAAATAATATCCTTATTTTCGTCAATTATAATTGTCATTTTGACGTTAATAATTGACAAAAATAAAGATATATTATGATGGAAATAACCTATATAATGAATGTGAAATATTAAACAAAGGAAGTGACCTATGAATAAAACATCTACTTTTTTCTATATTCTTACTAAACTTACAGCGACTTTCTTTTTATTATCACTTATAAGCATGCTTCTCTTAACAACTAGTCAACCAACATTATATAGTTTCTTAGCTGGATTACGAGAACTACTATATGTTCCCTTCGTTCCTGTCCTTGCGGTATATGCAATTTTTTGTTCTATTTGTATCGATAAATTGAAATTAAAAACATATACGAGACTGAAGACATTGTGCCTTTATATTTTTTGCGGCTATTTATTTTCTCTTCCATTCCTAATATTTAAAGAAGCTAGTCTAATACAGTTCTTATTTCTCGGATCAATTGGAGCAATATGTTCTCTTTTTTTCTATTTATGTACAGTTATAGCAACAAAATTTAAGTGGATACCGTATTTCGTACCAAGCATTATGCTTATTATATTTATCACAATCAACTTAATAGATATAGAAAAGTTTGGAACATCAAAAGAACAATGGGTCGAAACAAAAACCGATAACTCTTTCGAAGCATCTTTTCAACATTTTAGTGGTGAACATAAAGTCCCAATTGAATTAAAACGAGGTGACATATTAGAATTCACTATTGAATCACGAACTGATAATTTGAATGGCTACATAGGGGACATAAAAATGGCTAGTGAATTTCAAGAGGAAGAAAATTATTTAGCTCCAGCTGGTCCTAATACGTACCATTTCGCAGCAATTAAGACAGGCACTTATTACATTATAGTTAGCGGAAATCAATCAAAAGGAAAGTTAAAAATCGATTGGAACATCAAATAAAAAAGGCAGTGCATCTGCACTGCCTTCCTAATTTTTGACATAGAATGGATTCCATATTAACTTGCGTTTTGTAAGAATACTCGTTTTAACTGTTTGCGGAAACGAACTCCTAACGTAATTGCTACAATCGCAATCACTCCAAAAATAATTTTACCGATGTGACCTTCTAGCGCTCCAAAAATATCATGCAAGTTTCCACCTAACCAGTAACCACCAATTAAGAAGAATGATACCCAAAATAGAGCACCTGAGTAAATTGTAATTGCAAAACGGCGGAATGGTAAGTTAATAATTCCTGCAAAGTATCCTGTAAAGTGACGTACACCAGGAATAAAGAAACCGATAAAAATCAAGAAGTATCCATACTTATCAAACCACATTCTTGTTAAGTCGATTTTTCTTTGTGTTAAAAATACGTATTTCCCATACTTTTGAACAAAGGGCATTCCTAATTTATTTCCTAAAAAGTATTGGATCGTCATTCCTACACTTGTCCCAATGAAGGATAGGATAATTAAAATCGGTAAACTTAAATCACCTTTATGTGCTAAAAATCCCGCATATGCTAACGTTGGCTCTCCCGGAAACGGAAGTGCAATATATTCTAACAGCAAACCAACAAGTACAACATAGTACCCGTATTGCTGAAATAATTCATGAATCCATTCCATGTCATCTCTCCTCTCAATCACGTGCAACTTCTTACTAATATTGTATAAAAAAATTGTCGAAATAACTATCACAATAGCTTACATTTTTATTACATTTTTGTAAGACTCTCACTAAACTTTTACGTTCATTATGTACTCTCATTTTAAAACAATTTAACAAGTATACACTGCGAAAAATGAGGGCCTTAATATGCACTTTTTATCCATTTTTTAACACTTGAAAATCGTTATATTTTGTTCTTAATAAAAAACCACTACAAACTCATACTAACTTCATATTAGCTTCATATACGTATTGTAAGATTATATCGGAATTTGTTGAAAAATTTAACCAATATATGACTAAACATTAATTTGAATAAATATTAATCGCTTTTCGAAATTGAAAAAAGGGTGAATAAAAAATGGAAGCTTATAAAATGCACGATTTTATTAATACAAATGTTGAATCTCACCAAAATGAAACCGTTTTTAATTTACACATATGTGAAACAAATGAATTTGACGTAAGTTTAACAAAGTCTACAACACTATCTTTTATCGTTTCAAAAAAGAACATTAAGATTGTTACGAAAAAATGGATTAATTCAAATCAAGAAAGCATGATTGGCAAAAGCTACATCATTCCAACGAAAGCTTTTCACTACTTCTTACCAATTATTTCTGAAACGGAAGATGAATTAAATATTCAAGTTCAAAGTTTTGGACTACATGGCGAACTTTTATTAAATGAAAGATTACTTATTGATAAAAACAACAAACACAATGCCAAAATTACTACCTTCTTTGAAACATTAGATGAAAATGTAAATAAAGTATTACGAGGATTGCAAATTCATTGTATGTAAGACTATTACAATAGTAAAAAGGAGAATAAAATGAAAAAACTATTATTAAGCGCACTATTATCATTAGGAGTTTTAACTATTCCATTCACAAATGCTGAGGCAGCTACAACAAATGACCAACTTATCGTGAATACACAGTTAAATAAAATGGATTACTATCAAAACGGAAAATTCATAAAAAGTTTTACTGTCGCTACTGGAAAAGCAGCTACTCCTACACCTAAAGGTACTTTTCAAATCGTAAATAAAATTAAAAATCGCCCTTATTACACAGGCAAAATTAAAGGCGGCGATCCACGTAATCCGCTTGGTGACCGTTGGCTCGGACTAAACATGGCAGGAACTTACGGAACAACTTATGCGATTCATGGTACGAACAATAATCAGGCAATTGGTAAGTGGACAACACTAGGTTGTATTCGTATGTATAACAATGATATACACTGGTTATTTGAGCGTATTCCCCAGCAAGCTACTGTCACTGTAAAATAACCTCAAAGCGCGATTTACGTGTAGCCAAGAATTTTATGTCTTGGCTTATTTTATTTCTTCATTTACAGTAGCAAAACAACTGTATTTACATATATAATAGGAATAGATTGTGTTAGGTAACATCCAAACATTGATAAACATGGATATTAAAATTATACAGTTATAATATTTTATAAATTTTATAATACATACTATAATAGAATTACTGTAATTCTTAAATATTCAGTTTCACTAAACAACTCCCCTTGCTACTTTCATGATTATTTTATGGCAGGGGCTTATTATATGTATAAACAATCTGAGTCATCGGAAAAATGATGAATTCGAATATTGCAGTTAAAAGCGTTATTTAGGAGGTGTTACTATGACGCATATACTGGTGATTGAAGACAACCCAGATATACAAGAACTAATTCGTGAATTTCTAATGGCACAAAACTTTACTGTTGATGTCGTTGGTGCTGGAACAGAAGGTATACTTCTTTTCCAAAAAAATTCATACGATCTTGTCCTCCTTGATGTGATGTTACCAGATATAGATGGCTATAGTATTTGTAAAATTATGCGAGGACAATCTGATGTACCAATCATTATGTTAACAGGCTTACATAATGAAGAAAGTGAAATTAAAGGATTTGAATTAGGTATTGATGACTATATTACGAAACCGTTCCATTACACCGTATTTATTAAACGTGTAGAAGCTGTATTAAGAAGGGCAGCAACGAAGGAAGCCGAAGCTGCGACTATACTACAATTCCATGAATTGATGTTAAATTCTACAGCATACGCCGCTTATGTTCATGGTAATCAAATTGAATTGACAACAAAAGAATTTGAAATTATTTATACTTTACTGCAAAATCGAGGAAAAGTATTATCAAGAAGTGATTTGTTGAATAAGGTATGGGGCTATGAACATTATGGTGATGTAAGAGTTATAGATACACACATTAAAAACTTACGAAAAAAATTAGGAATTCCTTATATTAAAACGGTGAAAGGCATTGGCTACAAAATCGAATCGTAGCAAAGACAACATCACCAAAAATATTTTCATCAAAACCTTATTATTTTGTATTCTTTTATCACTTTGTCTTTATCAAGTTATTTACTTCTTAGCTTCAAACTACGATAAAGAACGTTTTGCGAAAGAAAATGGAACGCATACTACAGAACAAGCGGATTCAGATGAACAAAACGACCAAAGTAAAATGAATCAAAATAAAGCTGTATCACAGGGGGATATGTTTAATTTCCAATCTTCTATTATAGATTATAATTCTCTCTCTACAGCTATCAACCATCTTTTGCAGCCTAGCCAAACTGCAAAAGCAAAAGAACATACTCAAAATATTTCGGGGAAAAATAGCGCTTCTGCTCCATCTACAGAAACGGAAAAGCAAGTCGCTACTAATGATGCCTTACATAAACAAAATGCAGCAAGTAAAGCAAATGATGCACAAGATGATCCAAAATTAACAGACGCACTGCAGCAGTTAGCTCCACATATTGGCGCGACAATGCTTGCATTATCTTTGCTCGGATCTTTAATTTATGCAAAACTAATTGCTAAACCTTTTCAATATATGAGTGATGCTTTAAAAGATATTATGAATCTTGATTTCTCAGATAAAAAGCTACTCAACAAAAATACGGATCAGACAGATTTTGATTTACAAGTAGCTGCTTCACAAGTACCAAATATAGTGAAGAATTTACATGCAAGCAATCAAGATTTAAGAAATGAACTCAAAAAGGAACAACAATTAGAACAATCTCGTAAAGAATTTATGTCTATGGTTTCCCATGAATTAAAAACACCAATCGCAGCCGTTATGGGACAACTAGATGGCATGATTCACGGAATTGGAGCTTATAAAGATAGAGATAAATATTTAAAACGTTCCTATGAAATGATGCAAGACATTAACATATTAACGGAAAAAATGTCGGAATTATCCAAAATACAAAACCCTCAATTTAAACCTGATTTAAAAGTTATCTCCTTAACTAATATTATTGAGGACGTTATGAAGAAAGTAGATTATTTCGTATCTGTAAAGCAGTTAAATGTTCAATCTAACATTAAACAAGATGTACAAGTTTTAGCTGATCCTAAATTTATTCAAACTGCCATTTTTAACATTATTTCAAATGCAATTCATTATACAATTGACCATCAGCATGTATATATAAAGCTTTATGAAAAGCCAAACGGTTACGCATTAGAAGTATTAAATACAGGTTCACAAATAGATGAGGATAAACTTGCCCATTTATTTGAGCCATTCTATCGCGCAAACCCTGACAAACATGGCTTAGTACAAGGCAGTGGTCTTGGGTTATACATTGTAAAACAAATACTAGATAAACATCAATTTCCTTATGGTATACAAAACACGCCTCAAGGTGTAAAATGTTCTATTGTATTCCCAAAAGCAATGTAAAAACCTACTACAATTTCATATCCCAAATTCATACTTCGTATGAGTGGCGGAATTTTGTAGAGTATATGACTCTGTTTCGTTCGCCCGTTATCCTTATTTGGATAGCGGGCGTTTTTTATTATGTAAAAGGAGGATTTTCATGGAGAAATTTAAGTATTCATTACTCGTTTTATTCGGAGCTTGTAGCTACGGCGTACTTTCAACTATTTTCAAACTCGGATTCATTGATGGATTTTCAGCCCATCAACTATTAGGAGGTCAATATGTCTTCGGGTGGATCGGTCTTCTTCTGCTCGTTCTTTTCGTTTCACGTCATAAAGTAACAAAAAAGCAATTCTTTTCCTTACTAACAGTTGGCACAACGATGAGTATGACCGGTATCTTCTACGCTATTTCTGTAGAAGAACTACCAGCATCTATCGCTGTCGTCCTACTTTTCCAGTTCACATGGATTGGTGTTGTTATTGAAGCAATTGCAAACCGAACATTTCCAAGCCGTGAGAAAGTTATATCTATCATTATTTTATTTACTGGTACATTGTTTGCAGGCGGTGTCTTTGAAGGCCTCGGGCAAAGCTTTTCCACGAAAGGTATGATCTTTGGTCTATTAGCCGCTGTCTCTTTTTCATTCTATGTTTTTGCAAGCGGGCGTGTTGCTACAGAAGTTCCGCCTTATACGAAAAGCTTTCTTATGACAACAAGCGCTACTCTTATCGTATGCCTATTCTTCCCGCCAACCTTTTTAACCGATGGTGCCCTGCAAGCCGGCCTTTGGAAATATGCTTTCTTCCTCGGGTTGTTCGGCGTTGTCGTACCTGTCATTTGTTTTTCAATTGGTGTACCGAAAGTAGGAACAGGACTTGGTACAATACTAGGAGCAGCTGAATTACCAACCGCCATTATCGCTTCTATTACACTTGTACATGAAGTCGTAACGTTTATGCAGTGGATTGGGATCATCTTTATACTACTTGGGATTTTCACTCCTCAGTTACTTACGGCTAGGAAAGAAAAGAATCAGAGTAGCGTGCATAGCGCATGAAAATAGCAACTTGCATATAAATGTAAATGCAGTTACAATGTGATATAATTTTAAATCTATTTGGAGGTATAAATGACTATTTTAAGCGTAGCCTTTTTTGCTATTATGTGTATCTTCTTCCTAATAAGATATATGAAAGAAAAGAAATTTTACGATGTGCTCCTCATTCCCATTTGCATATATGCTGGGGCAGTCAAAACTCCTTTAGTAGAGTACTTAAACTTTAATACCACATTCAAAATAACATATGATATTGCAGCTATTATTCTCGTAATCCTTGCTGTGCTGTTCTTCTTAAAAGATAAGAAAGAGAATCCTACTGCATAACAAAAGACCTTTCATGTATTTGAAAGGTCTTTTTCTCTATCTCACTTTACTGCTCCATATAATTTCTCTATCTCATGCTCAATTTGTTTTACATCAATCCGTTCAAATAGTGGCTGCACGCTATCAATTCTATTCGGCAACGTGTTTTGAGGCTCCCAATTTCGGTTCACAATCGATAATGTGTTTCTAATTTTTTCACTTGAAAATGGTAAAAACGGTTCAAGGAGATTTACATACGGCCAAGCGCCTCCAATAAAAATACTCATCTTACATTCCTCCTTTTAAATATAAAAAGCCCCGCCCCTATCTAAAAAAAGATAAGGGCGGGGCTGTATAAACAGTCGCGGTACCACCTTATTTCGCCAATTACTCACATAATTAGCCTTAACAAATACGGAGCTATATGCTCTTATACTGTGGTTTTGATAACGAGTACCAACTCTCGTCGCCGCCTACTATTATCATTTGATAAGTTCAGGACGAAGCTCAAAGGCCATTGTTCAAATGAATATTCTTGCTTCTTCTCAGCTACCGAAGCTCTCTGGACAGAATGCTTTCATTCTACTTTTCCTTTTCAACGCTTTTGTATATAACACGTATTGTACGACTTAATAACAGAAAAATCAAACTTTTATCCAAAAAGAAAAGGAAATCCCACCCTCTCGCCGAATACCTATACGTTCACAAAAGGAGTGATATAATTGAATCAAAAACAACTAAGCGCACGTAATGAAAAAAGCTGGAATGCAGCTGCTTATGAAGCTTGGACGAATCGCCACGGGGCACCAGCTGATTATGCGAAAAAAATCATGGAAGACCCTATGCGCGAGGTAAATCACTATTTACCTTACATACAATCTCCAACAGGAAAACGTATTATTAATTTACTCGGATCAAAAGGGAATAAAGCTGTTGCTCTCGCTCTTTTAGGAGCTGACGTAACAGTTGTTGATATTTCAGCAAGTAATGCAAAATATGCAAATGAACTTGCAGAAGCAGCAGGTGTCTCTATACAGTATGTCGTTTCTGATGTATTACATGCGCAGCTCTCCGAATCATTTGATATCGTATTGCTGGAACTCGGTGTACTCCATTATTTTTTAGATTTAAAACCGCTCTTTCAAAAAATTGCTACTTTACTTAAAGAAGATGGAATGCTGATCCTTCGTGACTATCACCCTGTTTATACTAAATTATTAGGAGTCGACCACCCATCATTTCGAGCAAATGGAAATTATTTTGATGAAGGATTAATTGAAGATGATGTTGCTTATAGCATCCTTCTTACAGAAGCGCAGAAAGAATCGTTACCTAAAACAACCATCCGTCGCTGGACGCTAGGAGAAATTATTACAACTCTTGCGGGGGAACATTTTAAAATTGAAAAACTAGTTGAAGAACATGGACCCCACCAAAGATGGGTCTTCCCTTCTACTGCACCGGAAGGAATGGAAGAGCATGTGCCGGGTCTCTATACATTAATTGCGACAGCATGCAAAAAAGGATCCCTTCACGGATAGGATCCTTTTTGCATGCTCACGCATATAAGTTGAGGTTGGAGATTACCATAATTCTGTAGAATAGGACACAAGATATTTCAACATTTCGTCTCTGACTTACGTCGTCAAAAAGGGGTATGACCAACATAACGAAGAGTAATGTCTTTAGTTGATACTGATAATCGTTATCAACTAATTAGAAGTATACATGATGTTTTTTCAAATTACAATAGCATTTCTAATTTTTATTTATGAATTTTTTGATATACAAATGTATACATTTTAAGAACATTTACTCATACTGATTTGCTATCTTCCATTATCTGCTATAATTTTCATTGAACAGATTAATAACTTCATAATAATGTTTTTATTAACTCTGTATAAATATTTATAAATTATAATAAATAGTTTTTTAAAAGGTAGGGGTAACGATGAAATATGTTAGCATTCGAAAAAAACTACTGTTCACACTCTTAAGTATTTGTTCCTTATTTAGCATTGCTCTTATTGTTATTCTTTCATTCGCCATGAATCAAGCAAATGAAGTCGAAACCTTAAAAAATGATGTATCTAAAAGAGCAACCATTTTAAAAGAACGTGGCGATTGGTTCCAAGCACAAGTTGCTGGTTTACAAGAATATTTACTATCACATGATCAAAAAGGATTGGATAAATTCAACCGAGAAGGAAAAAAACTAGCCGATACGAGAGAAAAAGTAACTAATGATAAAAAACTTTCGGAAGGAATGAAAGAAGCTATTTTAATGGGCGGAAAATGGCGAAGCGTCATTGATAATGAAGTCCTCCCTCTCGCTCGCGAAGGAAAATGGGACGAAGCATCCAAAATCGCTTTAGCTCAAACTGATTATGTAAACGACCTTTTAAGTCGTTTTACGAAATATGCAAATGAAGAAAATGATAAACGTGACGCATTAATTGCTGACGTAGAATCTTCTTCATCTCTTATTCAATATATTATTTTCTTCTCACTTATTACATGTACAGTAACATCTATTTTATTAGCATGGTGGTTCTCTGGTAAACTCGTTAAACCGATACGACAAATTGATGAGAAATTAAAAGAATTAGCTTCTCAAGATGGTGATTTAACTGCTAGGTTGCACGTAACGAGTAAAGATGAAATCGGTGATATCGCCAATTCCTTTAATCAAATGCTCGCTAATTTACAACGTATAATAAAACAAGTGCAACAAACATCAACAAGTGTAAAAGAAGCATCTGAAAATGTGTTTATCGAAACAACTGCTTCTATGGAAAATACAGCAAAAACTGAGGAAACTATGAATGCTCTTGAGCATAATATTCGTTCACAAGTCTCCAGCATCGAAGAAAGTTCAACTGCAATGGACGATATGGCAACGAGTGTTCAACGTATTGCAGAATCCGCATCTTCTGTTGCTAGCCTAGCTGTTACTACTTCAGAAAAAGCTGATAGTGGGAATAAAGTCATTGAGAAATCTATTACACAAATGCATACCATTAATGAAGCTGTGAACGCTACATCACAAGTAGTAGAACGACTCATTACACATACAAATCATATTGATACTGCACTTCAATCTATTTCTAATATCGCGGAACAAACAAATTTACTCGCTTTAAATGCTTCCATTGAAGCGGCTCGTGCTGGTGAACATGGAAAAGGCTTCGCTGTTGTTGCCGATGAAGTACGAAAGCTTGCTGAACAATCTCAGCTAGCAGCAACTGATATTAACCATTTACTTCATCAAATTCAAGCAGATACAAAAATAGCATCTGAAATGATGATGCAAGGTCAGTCAGAGGCTTCTGAAGGCATTACAGTCATTCGTACTGCTGGATCTTCATTCTCAGAAATTGTTAACCACATTAACAAAGTTTCTACACAAATGCAAGAAATGTCTGCAACTGCTGAAGAAATGGCCGCAAGTTCTGAAGAAATGATTGCAGCTTTAAATAACATCGCTTCTATTTCAAATGAAGTTGCCGCCGAAACATCACAAACAGCAACTTCAGCTGGTGACCAAGTAAACAAAATGAGTGTCGTTGCTAAAAAAGCATCTGAAATGAAAACGACCGTACAAGAACTTGAAGTTCTCGTTTCTCATTTCAAAACAAATGCTTAAAGTGAAAAAAGAGAGATTTACAATCTCTCTTTTTTCACTTTAAAATATCTCTTTCTATCTCTCATTCCGTCTGCTATAATTCCTAAAGGAAAGAAGAAAGCTTTGTTCCAGACGGAGTAAAGCTTTCTTTCAATTTTTTAAATTTATTAATTCTAATACTAAGATTTCACAAAGGAGGCTTTTTATCATATGAATTTTATTAGCATTCGAAAAAAACTAATGTTCATGATGGGAACGATTTGCGCTTTATTTGGCATCGCCTTAGCTTTTATTTTATTTTTTGCTATTGATCAATCTCATCAAGCTCAAGCTTTACAAAAAGAAATTTCCCCTCTAGCAACAGAATTGAAAGAACGTGGAGACGCTTATCAAGTACAACTTTCTGCTTTAAGAGGTTATTTATTACAACATGATCAAGTCGAATTAGACAAGTTTAATGAGATGAGTAAACGTTTGGAGGATTCAAAAGATAAACTTCTTTCTAATCCAAATATTTCTCAATCCGTGAAAGATACAATGGAATCAGGATCGACTTGGAGAAAATTTATTGAAGAAAAAGTTTTCACTCTCGCAAAAGAACAAAAGTGGGAAGAAGCTTTGCAAGTAGCTTATGCAGAAAATGGTACTGTTTATAAAGTAATTGGTGACTTCACAAATTATAGTAATGAACAAGCTAAGTTACGTGATCAATCTATCGAAAAAATCGATCAATCTTCGTTACAAATTGAATATGTTATCTTCCTATCACTTGTTATTTGTATTATCGTAGCTATCACACTTGCATGGTGGTTCTCTGGTAAACTTGTAAAACCAATTCAACAAATTGATAGCAAGCTAAAAGAATTATCATCTCAAGAAGGTGACTTAACAGCCCGTCTACAAGTAAATAGTAATGATGAAATTGGTACGATTGCAACATCATTTAATAAAATGTTAGAAAATCTACAACATATCATTAATCGTGTTCAAAAAACATCTGTGGAAGTACAAAACGCTTCTGAAAATATGCTAGAAAAGACAAATATATCACGTGAGGCAACGATAAGAGTTCAAAGCTCGATGTCCAACTTAAATGAAAGTATTCAATCTCAAGCCTCTAGCATGGAAGAAAGCTCAACTGCAATGGACGATATGGCAGTAAGCGTTCAGCGCATTGCTGAATCTGCTTCATCTGTAACTGAGCTTGCTGTAGTTACATCTGAACAAGCTAACGACGGAAGTACTGTTATTCAAAAATCTGTTTCACAAATGACAACGATACACGACGCGGTAAATGCTACGTCAGAAGTGGTCGAACGTCTAATCACTCACACGAAATATATTGATACAGCTGTACAATCTATTTCTAATATTGCAGAGCAAACAAACTTACTTGCTTTAAATGCCTCTATCGAAGCAGCTCGTGCTGGCGAACAAGGAAAAGGCTTCGCTGTCGTGGCTGATGAAGTTCGAAAACTTGCTGAACAATCTAAAACAGCGGCAACAGATATTAACCAATTATTACATCAAATTCAACAAGACACTGAAACTGCGAGCTCTATGATGTCACAAGGTCGTTCTGAAGCATCTGAAGGCATTCATGTTATTCGTGAAGCTGGCAATTCTTTCACAACAATTGTAGAACAAGTAAACAAAGTATCTACTCAAATGCAAGACATCTCAGCAACTGCTGAAGAAATGGCTGCAAGTGCTGAAGAAATGAACGCTTCACTGAATAACATCGCTTCTATTTCTACTGAAGTATCTAGTGAAACAGCGGCAACAGCACAATCTGCTGAGAAAAAAGTCGTTACGATGAATGAGATGACACAAACAGCTAAACAAATGAAACAAACAGTTGAAGAATTAGATCAACTCGTATCTCATTTTAAAACTGAATAGCTATTCCCAAAATATTCCTCTTCCAAGAGGAATATTTTTTTGAGCTCATTTCCTGCACTTTATGCATATATCCGTTATAATGAGAATCGATATCATTAATATGTAGGGGGTGCTACACATGTCACAACAAGCATTTGAAGAAAAGTTATATGCAAACTTAGAAGCTGTTATTGACCCTGAACTCGGTGTTGATATTATTAATCTTGGATTAGTTTATGACGTCACAGCAGATGAAAATAATAATGCTATCATTACGATGACGATGACTTCTATCGGTTGTCCAATGGCTGGGCAAATTGTATCAGACGTTAAAAAAGTATTATCAACGAACGTACCTGAAGTCAATGAAATAGAAGTAAATGTCGTATGGAATCCGCCCTGGTCTAAAGAACGTATGTCACGTATGGCGAAAATCGCATTAGGTATTCGCGACTAAATAAAGTGAAACTTGAATCAGTGGGGGGTTCCTCATCCCCACTGCCCATAAAAGCGGGATAAAGAAAGACCTGACATCCTAGTCAGGTCTTTTTCTCTTATTATTTTACGCCTACTGCATCATAAGCTTTCGTTACAGCTTGTACAGCTTTAGAGTTTTTACCATATAAATCTTCAGCTGACTGAAGTGCTGCTTGACGCATCATCTTAAAGTCAGAGTTTGCAGTTAAATATTTCGTAAGAGCACGGTAATAAATTTTTTCTGTCGCTTCACGGCCTACTCCTGTTACTTTCACGCCGTAATGCTCCCCGCCTTCAGATACTAAGTATGCAGCTTTATTGTTAATGCTACTGTTAATATGAACGCCGCCATTATCAGCTGTTCCAGTGTAGCGTTTATTGTAATGATCTGGGTAACCTTCACCTGGTTTTAATGGGTTTGGAATAGACGCTGGATCTTTCAATGAACGAAGTGCATCACCAGGTTTACCAGGTGTATAAATGTCAGCACCTAAATCCCAGCTCTTCTTCTCAACCATAACACCCATAATATCAGATAACGATTCATTTAACGCACCCGGCTCATTTTTATAAACAAGATTTGCTGTATGCTCAGTGACAGCATGCGTTAATTCGTGACCGATAACATCTAGTCCAGCAGATAATGGAATGAATGTTTTACCATCGCCATCACCATACATCATTTGCACACCGTTCCAAGCTGCGTTATTCCAGCTTTCTCCAACGTGAACAGTAGAAATTAGCTTTGCACCTTTATCATCGAAAGAGTTACGATTAAATGTCTTTTTGTAGTAATCATACACTTTTCCTGCATTTACATGCGCATCAACTGCAGCTTTATCTTCGAAGAACTTAGATTTACTTTCAACTTCTTCTCCTGTATATCCAAGCCATTGCGAGAATAAATTAAACAAGTTTTCATCCATATTTTCTGCGTCAAATGTATGAATACCTTGTCCTCGTTTACCATCAAACAAGTTGAATTGTCCTGTTTTCTCATCTTGAGCAATTTCAAATGATTGTCTAGCACCTAATACTCCGTAACCAAATCCAGTAATGTGATCTACAGCGTTATATTTCTCAATCACATTTCCATTTGTCGCATCAACAAAATAATGCCAATACCCTGGAGCTGGCTTTGAAATCGATGCTTTCACTAAGTATGCAAGATAGTAATTTCCATCTTTTTCATACACATATAAATCTTTTTTCACACCGTCATAATTCTTTACTTTACCAACTTCTTTTTCAATATCTGCCTTTGCAATTGTTTCTGCTTGCTCTGCACTAATCTTTGCAAATGCAGGAATATTTTTATCCTCTAAATTCGGAATAACTTGTCCGAAGAATGCTTTTACATTATTCTCTTTATCTAGTGTAACTGTTTGATCTGAACCGTACACAGGAATGTTATTATGTTTCTCAACTAGCTTCACGTGTGTTGTACCGGATTCAGCATCTTTTTCTTCCCCAACGACATTAAAGTGTTTATCAATATTTCCTGCTAATTTGAACATATCTTTCTTACTCTCTAAATATTGAAAGACCGTTTCTTTTTTATCTAGTCCTTCCGGTGCTTTCCATTCTTCACCTATGTATGCAGGCGTTTTAAATTCTTGATGGTATTGAATTTTTTGTTCTTCCGCTTTCGTTGTCGTTGCTCCAAATGTTCCAAATCCCCCGGCGATAACAGTTAACGCTAATGCTGATGAAATGACTTGCTTTTTCACTATAACATTCCCCATTCCCTAAAGATTTTTGACACTTTTATACAATTCTTATTTTTTTAGCTAATACCTTTTTCCATAATTTGAGAAAGTTTTTTCTGACAATTCCACTCAAAAAAAGAGGACATCCTATCGGACGTCCTCTTTTTTATAAACATTTTATTGCTTTTTCAATTCAATTGCTAAATAGTGTGATTGCTCTTTCGCTTCAATATGAATATCTTCTTCAATCGCTTCTGCCGCATCACGCATAACAAGTGTCTCACCATTGATTACACTACTTCCTTCAATTTGAACAACATACAACTGACGACCTTCTTTCACAGGAAAATGAATTTCTTTTCCTGCTTCTAACGATAAAGAATATAAATTCGCATCTTGATGAATTTGAATTGGAGCCTCTCCTTCTAATGGAGATACCATATGGAACCATTCGTTTTCACGCTTACTCCAATCAAATTTAAATTCACCATAGTTTGGCTTATGATCTGCACGGTCTGGTAAAATCCAAATCTGTAATAAACGTAGTGTTTCATTTCCTAAATTATGCTCACTATGAAATACACCTGTGCCAGCACTCATATATTGAACATGTCCTCGCTCAATTGTTCCGCGGTTCCCCATGCTATCTTCATGTGTTAAAGCACCGTCTACAACATACGAAATGATTTCCATATCGCGGTGTGGATGCATATCAAAGCCAGTTTGCGGTGCTACTAGGTCATCATTAATTACACGTAATGCACCAAAGTTCATGTTATTAGGATTATAATAATTTGCAAAGGAAAAATGAAAATGTGTATTTAACCAACCGTGATTTGCTCTTCCCATATTTTTATGATCAACTTTTCTAAACATACCCTTCACCTCATATTATCTCGAATTCAAGATTTATTTTAAAATTTTTTACTGTAACTTTTTTAGTAATTGTAATAATTGATGTTGTTCTTCTACATTTAAATTTTGAAACTGCTCCGCTTGAAATGTTTCTTGAGGCGGGACGATTTCTTCATATAAAGCTTTTCCCTTTTCAGTTAACGAAATATATTTTGTAGTACCTTCTTGTTCACGACGAATCCACTCGAGTTGCTCCATTTTATTTAAAAGCTGCGTAATATTACCCTTCGTAACAAATAGCTTATTTCCAAGCTCTTGCTGCGTTAAACGATCATGCCCTCCAACTTGAGCTAGTACATCAAACTGCGCGGCAGATACATTCCATTCTTTCAAATGCTGATTCGTCTCACGAATACTTTTATTATAAAAACGTGATAAACGAAACCATAGTAGTAAACCTAGTCTATCTTCTGTTTTCATTTCATCACCTCGCTCGTTTTATACCATTAGTTTAGAACTAAACTTTATAAAAGTCAATTACTTATTTTTAGTAAGAAACAAAGAAAGCACAGCGTCATTTCTCCACTATGCTTTACATTAACTTTCTATTTTTATATTCATCCAGCTTCCTCTCCGCGAACTTTCTCGCATCTTTCTCAATCCATCTATCTTCGTACAATTCACTTCCAACATACAATACATCTCTCTTATGTTGCATCGCATGACGAAATTCATGCAGCAGTGTTTTGAGCACTTGCTCATACTCTTCCCACATACAAACAAAAATTAATTGTTTTTTTTTATGATAAAAACCACCTACCGGAAATAAAAACTCTTCTTCCTCTTCTCCTAGTGATAAAAGCACATGATTCGCATCACACGTATCACAAAAAATAACTGGCGTTTTACATACTTCAATCAGTGAAAATAAATCGTCTCTAAGCCTTTTGACATCCCAAGGAAGCTCCGAATCCAACACATACCAATTCTCCACCTGTTGATATACATTTTGAAACTGGAGTTCCATTTCTCTTTATTCCCCTTTCCAAGCACCCTTTTTCTATATGTATGCCACAATATGGTAAATATTAAACGTATTCTTTCATCCTTGAAAAAATGCCAATCAAAAAGGAATCTATATCGACATAGATTCCTTTTCCGTAATCACTTTTTCATACATATCTTTTACTTTTATTTTTTTAATTTAGTTAGTCTTCGTATCCCACTTAAAGACTTTATTTAAAAATTTATATACATTCTTTGACTCTTTCGTCAGAAGTGGACCTAAGATAGATAGTATAAGCACGTATAGTGCTGAAAATGGCTTCAAGACTGACATTAAACCACCAGCGATACCGATATTGGCCATAATGATGGAGAATTCTCCTCTTGAAACGATTGTTAATCCAATATTTGTTGACGCTTTATGAGATAATCCAGCTTGTCGTCCTGCAATCATCCCTGCTATAAAGTTTCCGATGATTGTAAGAAGGACAGCACCTAACGTTAACCATATCGCTCCGCCCAGTGAGAACGGATCAATGCTTAATCCGAAACTGAAGAAGAAAATAGCTCCGAAAAAATCTCTAAATGGAACAACGAGATGTTCCATTCTGTCACTATGCTCTGTCTCAGAGAAAACTAACCCTAAAAGAAGTGCTCCAATTGCTTCAGCAACGTGAATTGTTTCCGAGAAACCTGCAATAAAGAATAATGAAGCAAATACTACAATAATGAAAATTTCATCCGAACTAATATTGAGCAATTTATTTAATAACGGCGTCGCCTTTCTAGCTACAATAAAGAATAGAAGCATATATCCTAAAGCAATTCCAATTGAAGTAAGGGCACCCAAGAATGAAGCGTGATCCCCTAGAACTAATCCAGAAACGACTGATAAATATACAGCCAGGAATATATCTTCGAACATGATAATTCCTAAAATTAATTCGGTCTCATTATTACCAGTTCTTCTTAAATCCACTAACACCTTTGCAACGATAGCGCTAGAAGAAATCGTAATAATCCCCGCAATAATTAAGATTTCTAGTAAAGGGAATCCCATTATAAATCCGTACAATAACCCAAGTGAAAAGTTAATTAAAATATAGATCGTTCCGCCAATCGCAATAGAACGTCCAGATTTAATTAGTTTTTTCATCGAAAATTCTAGTCCTAGATAGAACAGAAGAAACAGAACGCCAATCCGTCCAAGGAAGGAAATGACACTTGCACTTTCAATAAACTTGAAATCGATCACACCAATTGTCGGCGCGTGTGGCCCCACTAACATTCCAAGAACAATTAGAAACGGAATGACTGAGAATTTAAACTTTCCAGCAATTACTGCCGCAATTGCAACTAATACTAACGCTGTACCCACTTCAAAAATTAACGTATCCATCTAGTCAGTCCCCCTATTCGAAAGTAACTCATTAATAATTTTTTTAATTTCTTCTCTCTCGCCTGAAACTACAAGCATATCGCCTTCCTCAATTACTGTTTCTGGTCCTGGATTAAATAGCTTTTTCATATTCTTTTTCATAACTGCAATAATCGTTACGCTATAGTTTTTTCTTATTTCAAGATCACCAATTGTTTTTCCAATTGCTGGCGCTGCATTCTCTACTTTAAACCACTCAATCGCTAAACCTTCAAAAACCATTTCAACATTTTCTAATGCTCGCGGCTTATATACCATTCCACCTAATATGGCTGCAATTTGTCTTGCCTCTGAGTCACGTAATGAAATACTTGAGATACTTTCTTCATGGTCTGAATCAAAATGATACATTTCTCTACGCCCGTCATCATGAATAACAATCACCATCTTCTCGTTACCTTTCGTAACGATTTGAAATTTATAACCAATACCCGGAAGTTCACTTTCTCTAATATTCATATTTAGCTCCTCCACAAAATTTTTATTTAAATTTTCTGTTTTTCTGTCTTTTATTCATCCAATCAACTTTAGAAACTCTAACCATTCAGGATACCTATGATTTGGAAATCTTTTATTGTAATAATAAGTGGCTCCTAAAAAGATACTTAAAGATGTAATGATAAAAAATATATTACTTCTCATTTTCAAACTCTTAAGGCTTACTTTCCATAAAGTTTCTTCTTTCAAATCATCCCCTCTTTCTCGCTTTACATTTAGTTTTTTAAAATGTAAATAATTCTAAAAATATTATGATGTAACATAATCATAACATAAAATAACTTTAAGTAACATAATTTTTTAGAAAAATTGATTCTCGTATATTTTTTGCATATAATTTTCTTATTACGGAAAAAAGGAAGTGTATTATATGGTTGATATCTTTAGCAGATTCCTTGAGGTAACGAATAATATTTTATGGTCATATATTCTTATTGCAATGCTAATCGGCTTCGGTCTTTATTTCTCTTTTAAATTGAAGTTTGTCCAAATTACTCATTTCGGTGAGATGGTCGGTTTAATTAGTAAAGGATTTAATCGAAAAGAAAAAAAGAAAGATAGTATCTCCCCGTTCCAGGCATTTTGCTTAAGTGCAGCTGCACGTATCGGTATCGGAAACTTAGCTGGTGTAGCATTAGCTATCTCAATGGGCGGACCTGGCGCAGTATTTTGGATGTGGTTTATCGCTATCCTTGGAGCAGCTACTAGTTTCGTAGAATGTACGCTCGCGCAAATTTATAAAGTAAAAGATGGAAGCAGATTCCGTGGTGGCCCAGCATATTATATGGAAAAAGGATTAAACAAACGCTGGATGGGTGTTTGGTTCTCACTTCTTATTACAGTTGCGTACGGATTAATTTTCAACTCTGTACAAGCAAACACAGTAACAATAGCATTTGAAAATGCTTTTGGACTAGAGCGAACGATCGTAGGAGCTCTATTAGCTTTATTAGTTGCAGTTATTATTTTCGGTGGTATTAAGAGCATTTCACGTATTACGGAAATGATTGTTCCGCCAATGGCAATCATTTATATTGGTGTGGCTATTTTTGTTGTTATTAACAACTTTACTATGTTACCAAGCATTTTTATGGAAATATTTAATGGTGCATTCGGCTTAGACCAAGCTATCGCTGGTGGTATTGGAGCAGCAATTAAGTTCGGAATTCAGCGCGGTCTATTCGCAACAGAAGCAGGTATGGGTAGCTCTCCTAACGCAGCCGCAACATCAGATGTATCTCACCCTGTTAAACAAGGACTTGTTCAAGCATTAGGTGTTTTCGTAGACACGTTCTTAGTATGTACATCAACAGCATTTATCGTATTATGTTCGGGCCTTTACAAAGGAACAAACTTACAAGGTATCGAATTAACACAAAATGCATTAAGTTCACAAATCGGACCATGGGCAAGTACTTTCTTAGCAATTATTATTTTCCTATTCGCGTTCAGTTCTTTACTAGGAAACTACTATTATGGTGAAACAAACATCGCATTTATTAAAGAAAGCAAAACATGGTTAATGATTTATCGCGTTGCAGTTGTCGGAATGGTATTCTTCGGATCAATCGCTGCCCTTCAAACAGTTTGGAGCTTAGCTGATTTATTCATGGGACTAATGGTATTGACAAACTTAATTGCCATCTCATTCCTAAGCAAATTCGCCTATGCAGCATTAGTAGACTATATGAAGCAAAAGAAACAAGGAAAAGATCCTGTTTTCATTGCAAGCTCTATCCCTGGCTTACAAAATACAGAGTGCTGGGATGGACAGGATGTAGAAGAAAAACAGAAGGCTGTGTAACAAATAAAAGCGGAAGCGGCTTGCTCAGAATGTGAGGGGGATGGAGCTTTTGACGTAGAGGCGCTCTTTGCCTCGCAGGAAAAAGCGAAGCCACCGAACATTCTAGCCGCTGAAGCTGGATATCACCTAAAAGCGGAAGCAGCTCGTTTAGAACAACAGCTATATATCAAACAAAATCCCTATTACTTCAACGTAATAGGGATTTTTATGTACAACAGTTCATAATTTGTTCAAATTAATTCCAACAAAAGGGTTGATTTATACGAATTACTACATTATAATTATTATAAATTAGTAATTGATATCACATAACAACTCAAAAGGAGATTGATCATAATGAACAAACAAGTAATCGAAGTATTAAACAAACAAGTAGCAGACTGGAGCGTTTTATTCACAAAATTACACAACTTCCATTGGTACGTAAAAGGACCTCAATTCTTCACATTACATGAGAAATTCGAAGAACTTTACACAGAATCAGCTACTCACATCGATGAAATTGCAGAACGTATTTTAGCAATTGGCGGCAAACCAGTAGCAACAATGAAAGAATACTTAGAAATATCTTCTATTCAAGAAGCAGCATACGGAGAAACTGCAGAAGGGATGGTCGAAGCAATCATGAAAGACTACGAAATGATGCTAGTCGAACTGAAAAAAGGCATGGAAATCGCTCAAGACTCTGATGACGAAATGACATCTGACCTACTACTAGGCATCTACACAGAACTAGAAAAACACGCTTGGATGCTACGCGCATTCTTGAATCAATAATAATTAAAAGCGGAAGCGGCTTGCTCAGAATCGCAGGGCACTTCAAGCTCTCGACCTTGAAGCGCTTTTTGCTTCGAGCGAGAGAGCGAAATGACCGGAGATTCTAGCCGCTGGAGCTGGATATTATTTTAAAGCGGAAGCGGCTCGTTCAGAGTCGCTTTTTTCTATGAAATGGTCGCTTTTGTTGGTACATGAAATTTATATCAGCGATTTTCTAATTATATCGGCGATTCCATCCAATATATCAGCGATTTTCCCAATATATCGACTTACCGACAAATCACGACAATATGAGCACCTCCCCATCCCCCACTTTCATCAATATATTACAATCTCTTTTATGCTAAAATATAGGTAACACCCTTTAGTAAAATAGATCCAAAAAAGCTTTTCCATATTCATCATTTACTACTTAAATGGCGGGAGTGGTTCAGTTGAAAGACTACTTAATTAGAGCATTTTTTGCGTTAATAACAGTTGGGATTGTCTTACTTATAGCTAATATTTTCAATATACGTATCGAGGTTAAAGACTATGCTTTCCTCGTTGTAGTAGCAATTGGTGGCGGCTGGGGTGGCTGGTACTTGTATAAAAAACAAAGTAATCAAAATGATAAAGGCATTCCAAAGTAATACGGAATGCCTTCTTTTATTGCCGTCTATAATAAATAATAAAATTCAAACCGCTAATACAACCAATCGCAATAAACATACAAAACGATTGTGGATCTCCACTTAAATTATACTCATCAACGATAAACCCAATCATAAACAACGTAATCGCAGAAACACCGATACACAATATCGAAATAAACCAAAGCGAAAATTCATTAATTCGCTCTTTCTTCTGTGTTGAAATAATTAGCATAACAAGAATAGATGCTGCTAAAATACATTTAAAAACCGGCCTTAAAAATACGAACTCCTCCATTTATTTCTCCTTTTCCCAAAACATTACACCTTAACATTAACATATTTAACCAAATTAAAAACACATGCCTTTTCAAGATAAAATGACATGTGTTTCCAAAAATATCTATACAATTGTATTATGATAACTGCTTCCACTTCGTTCCTAAAACAGGACGCTCGTAATTTTGTATCTTATGAATGAGTGCATCTGCCGTCTCAGCGGCAACGATTAACTCTTTATTCGATGGATTCATAAATCCTTCTTCCGCTGCGCGTTCAACCATTTGCAAAATTGGTCCATAAAAATCTTTTATGTTCAATAAACCAACTGGCTTATTATGTATACCAATTTGTGACCAACATACTGCTTCAAATAGCTCTTCAAACGTTCCATATCCGCCTGGCAGTGCGATGAAAGCATCCGCAAGCTCTGCCATTTTCGCTTTACGTTCATGCATCGTTTCTACTTCAATTAATTCTGTTAACCCTGTATGAACGATCTCTCCTCGGAATAGACCGCGCGGCATAACACCTGTTACACGGCCACCTAAGCGAAGAACTTCGTTTGCTACTTCTCCCATTAATCCGACGCAAGAACCACCGTATACAAGCTCATAATCGTTCTCAACAAACATTTTCCCTAATTCAATTGCCTGCTCTTTAAATTCTGGTCTCTCCCCTAAGTTGGAACCTGCAAACACACAAATCTTTCTCATCCTTACACCCCGAAACTATATATTGTTATGATACAATTGTCATTGTACAACATATTGAAGGGATGAGAAAGAAATGGATATCGTCGCATTTCAAAGATGGGTGGAGGAATTTTACGAAAAACGAAGCTGGTCACAGTATAATGCTTTTATTCGCTTAAATTTCTTAACAGAGGAAGTTGGGGAAGTTTCACGCGTCGTTCGCGCAATTGAAATCGGTCGCGATCGTCCTGATGAAGACGCGAAAACAGAAGAAGAGCTAAAACAAGAACTAAAAGAAGAACTTGGTGATGTACTATCTAACCTTATTATTCTTTCGCAAAAATATGATTTAGACTTACAAGACATTATGGACGCACACGTCACAAAGCTTTCGAAAAGGTTCGAGACATCCAAATGAGAACATTATCAATTATGGTATAATATTCTTGTCACAATACTAAGGGGGATTTTATGTTATCTAAAAAATTGCACGACGCACTAAACGATCAAATGAACTTTGAATTTTACTCTGCCCACGCTTATATGGCAATGGCTGCTTACTGTACGGCGGAGAGCTATGATGGATTCGCTAACTTTTTCCTTGTACAAGCTGAAGAAGAACGTTTCCACGCAATGAAGCTTTACAACTACATTAATGACCGCGGTGAGCGCGCTATTATTACTGGATTTGATAATCCGAATAACGAATATGAATCTGTACTGAATGCTTTTGAAGTGGCACTTGAGCACGAGCGTGAAGTAACGAAACGTATTTACAACTTATCTGATATCGCTTGGGATGAGCGTGAACACGCAACAATTACATTCTTAAAATGGTTCGTCGATGAGCAAGTAGAAGAAGAAGCTTCATTCGATAGCATCATCCAAAAATTAAAACGTATTACAAGCGATTCAAACGCATTATTTATGCTAGATGCTGAATTAGAGAAACGTACATTTACGCCTCCAGCTGAGTAGTATTTCAATCACCTTAATGAATGGATTAAGGTGATTTTTTATTTTCTCTCTAGCTTAAAATCACCTTAAATTTCCTCGTATTTGACATAGTGCCCACCACAAAATGGTATTATTTTCTATATAAAATAATATACGAGGAGAGAAAAAATGAATCAACGTTTAGAAGTTGTTGATGCCATACGTGGTTTCGCATTATTTGGTATTTTACTTGTTAATATGACATTAATTCAATTCGGTTTCTTTGCTAATGAAAAACCAACCTATATATTTGGCGAATTCGATAAGGGTGCTAATTGGTTTATTCAATTTTTCGGTACACAAAATTTCATTTCTTTATTCTCTTTTTTATTTGGTCTTAGCATTATTTTGTTACAAAAAAGTATTGTCGCAAAAGGAAAAAAGTTTTCCACTACCTATTTACGTCGTATCCTTATTCTTTTACTACTAGGTTTTATTCACGGCGCTCTCATTTGGTCTGGAGATATTTTATTTTCATATGGACTCATCGGGATTTTCTTACTGATGTTTATAAACAGAAAGCCAAAAACATTATTAATTTGGACAACTATTCTACTCGCACTCCTTACACTTATGACTTATTCAACTGAACCAAATACAAATATTACTGATTTTGCTCCTTATATTGAAAAAGAACATAAAATTCATGAAACTGGAAGCTATATGGACCATGTCAAATTTAGGTTAACTGAAAATCCTTTCGAATATATAGGCATTGACGGTTTCTTTGGATTAACCTTTATAACACTTTTTACACTCATTTTCCTATCTCCACTCTTCTTAATCGGTATGTACGTAGGAAAAAAGGGGTGGTTATTTGAAATTGATAAACATATCTCTGCTGTCAAAAAGATCTGGCTTCTTACTGGTATTTTCTCGTTTACAATCAAAATTTTAGCTATGTTCGTCAAACATCCTATTTTACTTATGTTACAAGACGGTCTTACACCAGTAACCATGACCTTCTTTTACGGAAGCACAATTATTTTATTATTCCATTACAAAAAAGCAACCCGTCTACTAACATACATGGCCAATATGGGAAAAATGTCGGTTAGTAATTACTTAGCCCAGTCCATTATCGCAACAACAATTTTTTATGCATACGGTTTTGGCTTATTCGGAAAAATAGGATATTTCTTCGGTATTCTTTTAACGATTGTAATCTATACAATTCAATTATTTGCTAGCACATATTGGCTGCGGAAATACCGAATGGGGCCTATTGAATATATATGGAGGCTTGGAACTTATTTGGAGAAACCACGTTTTAAAAGAAACTTAGATAAAGCAAGCTAAACGAAAAAAAACAATGAGCCCATACGCTCATTGCTTTTCTTATTCTTAAAGCATAACCCCAACGATAACCGCTGATAATATACTTACTAATGTTGCACCGTATACAAGTTTTAAGCCGAATGATGATACAACGTTTGCTTGTTTGCCATCGATACTCTTCGTTGCACCTGCGATAATTCCAATAGATGAGAAGTTCGCAAATGATACAAGGAAGATAGATAAAATACCTACTGTACGAGCTGATAAATCACCAGCTACTTTACCAAGGTCAAGCATTGCAACGAATTCGTTCGTTACTAATTTCGTTGCCATAATTTGTCCTGCTGTTAGCATCTCTGATGTTGGGATACCCATTACGAATGCTAATGGTGAGAAAATGTATCCTAAAATGCTTTGGAATGTGATTCCGAAAATTGAATCGAACACACCATTAATTGCTGTAATTAATGCTACGAAACCAATTAACATCGCCGCTACTGTTACAGCGATAGAGAAACCAAGCATAATATATTCGCCTAACATTTCAAAGAATGTTTGCTTTTTATCTTCTTGTAATTCTAAAATGTCGTCTTCTTCTTTCACGTCATATGGATTAATAATATGAACGATAATGAATCCACTAAATAAGTTTAATACAAGTGCTGTTACTACATATTTTGGATCAATCATTTTCATGTAAGAACCGACGATTGACATCGATACTGTTGACATGGAAGATGCACAAAGTGTGTATAAACGATTTTTCGGTAATTTGCTTAATTGATCTTTTACTGTAATGAATACTTCCCCTTGACCAACAATCGCAGCTGCTACTGCATTATATGATTCTAGTTTTCCTAAACCGTTCACTTTACTTAATAGGAAACCGACTGCACGAATGATAATCGGTAAAATTTTAATATGTTGTAAGATCCCAATTAATACTGCTAAGAAAATAATTGGTAATAATACTGTTAAGAAGAATGGTGCTTGTCCATCATTTGCTAGACCACCAAATACGAAATTAACCCCTGCTTCCGCAAATTTTAAAATAGCGCCAAACCCATCTGCAATTCCTTTTACTAATACAAATCCGACCTTTGTATTTAGTAAGAAATATGCAAGTACCAATTGAATGACAAGCATAAGTGCAATTGGTTTATATTTAATTTTCTTACGATCTGAACTGATAAGGAAACCTAGTACAAATACTACAAGTAAACCGACTAGAAACATTACTATTTTCATATGTGAATCCTCCACTTCTCCCACGAGTTATTGGTCGTATAACGAATGACGTCTGACCATTGATGTTAAAAAAATTTAAAACCCCTAAATACTATTCAACTGCTATCTAAAATCAGTAAGCGTTTACATAAATTGCAATTTATTAAAGGTAGCCTCTTCTCTCCTACCATACTTGAAAGTCTGAAATTGATACCACCTACAAATCAAATTGTAAGCGTTATCTAACTGAAAAGCAATATAAATTTAAAAAGATTTTTATATGTTAATATATTCCTAATTAATTGGTTTTTCTATGCAAATTTACCATAAAAAAACAGCCCTAACTATGAGCTAGGACCATCTTTTTTATAACATAACACCAACGATAATCGCTGATAAAATACTTACTAATGTCGCACCGTACACAAGGCGTAGACCGAATGATGATACAACATTTGATTGATTTTCATCGATACCTTTCGTTGCCCCTGCAATAATGCCGATAGATGAGAAGTTCGCAAATGATACAAGGAACACAGAAAGAATTCCAACTGTACGAGTTGATAAATCACCCGCTACTTTTCCAAGATCAAGCATCGCAACAAATTCGTTTGATACTAACTTCGTTGCCATAATTTGTCCTGCTGTTACCATCTCTGCTTGCGGGATACCCATTACGAATGCTAATGGTGAGAAAATATATCCCAAAATAGCTTGGAATGTAATACCGAACATGGAATCAAACAAGCTATTAATTGCTGTAATTAATGCTACGAAACCAAGTAACATCGCTGCTACTGTAATCGCGATTGTAAAACCAAGCATAATGTACTCGCTCAGCATTTCAAAGAATGACTGTTTTTTCTTATTTTCTAATTTCAGTGTATCTTCTTCTTCTGTAATATCGTACGGGTTAATAATATGAATAATAATGAAACCACTAAATAAATTTAATACAAGTGCTGTTACTACATATTTTGGTTCGATCATTTTCATGTAAGAACCGACGATTGACATCGATACTGTCGACATAGAAGATGCACATAATGTATATAAACGGTGTTTTGGGATTTTACTTAATTGATCTTTTACTGTAATAAATACTTCCGCTTGCCCAACAATGGCAGCTGCTACTGCGTTATATGATTCTAATTTTCCTAGACCATTTACTTTACTTAACAAAGTACCAATAGCACGAATAAATATCGGTAAAATTTTAAAGTGTTGCAGAATTCCAATTAAAACGGCAAAGAATACGATTGGTAATAACGCTGTTAAGAAGAATGAAACCTCTCCTTTATTAACAAGGCCACCAAATACGAAAACGATTCCAGCTTCTGCATATCCAAGAAGCGCGCCAAATCCATCTAAAATTCCTTTTACTAAAATATAACCAACTTGTGTATTTAATAAGAAATAAGATAATGCTAGCTGAATAATAAGCATAATTGCAATTGGTTTATACTTAATCTTCTTTCGATCGGAGCTTATAAGAAAACCGAGTACAAATACAACGAGTAATCCTACAAGAAACATAACAAACTTCATTAATAAAATCCTCCATTTAACTCTTCATTAACGTTGAACGTCTGACCACTAAAACAAGAAATAACCCGAACTTTCCATTTCCCCTCCAAAATCTTCAATCAGATAGGAAAAATCATAAAACCTCTTGTTTCAAAGGCATTTTCCATTCTAACATAAATCACAACTCATATCCGCACTTTTCTTTAAAAAATTACATTTTATTATAAAACATCCATTAATGTTCGTCTTTTACCTCTTGCAAATAACTGGATAAAACAAAAAATGAGCATCAAGTTTCACTTGATGCCCTTTTCATTATACCGCTTTTTCTTTATCTGCTACTTGCTCTTCCCAGCACTCTGTATTTTTCAGGCCTGGAATTGAATTCGCATAGAAGACTGGATCTTTTCCTTGTTTCTTTTGCTTTACGTAATCTGATAACGCTGCAAAAGCATACTTAGAAAGGAATACGATTGCAACTAAGTTAATAACAGCCATAATACCCATGAATAGATCTGCTAAATCCCAAACAATTTGAATTGTTGCGACAGACCCTAACATAACCATACCAAGTACAGCAATGCGGTAAGCTGTTAATAGCACTTTACTTCCATTTAAGAATTCAATATTCGTTTCACCATAGTAGTAGTTACCTACTAATGAGCTGAATGCAAACAAGAAGATTGCAACTGCTACAAATATAGATGCCCATGGTCCGATATGTTGACTTAATGCTTGTTGCGTTAATTGAATACCATTTAAATCAGCTGCATTGTGCACATCTGATAAAAGAATGATAAATGCTGTACAACTACAAATTAATAATGTATCTGTAAATACCCCTAAAGTTTGAATGAAACCTTGTTTAACTGGGTGCGTTACGTTTGCAGTCGCAGCTGCGTTCGGCGCACTACCCATACCTGCTTCATTTGAGAATAATCCGCGTTTTACCCCTAATAAAATCGCAGCACCTAATCCTCCACCTACTACTTCTTTAATTCCGAAAGCATGTAAGAAAATTTCTTTAAATACATACGGAATTGCCGTAATGTTTGTTACAACAACGAATAATGCTACTGCTACATAAATAATCGCCATTACTGGAACGATCATTTCAACCGCGCGAGCAATTCGTTTTACTCCGCCGAAAATAATAACTGCAAGTAGACCAGCCATTACAAGACCTACTAATCTACTATCTGTTTTGAATGCCCCGTCAAAAGCAGCTGCTACAGTATTAGATTGTACAGCGTTAAAAATTAATCCGAAACTTACTGTTATTAATACAGAGAAAATAGCTCCAAGCCAACGCTTATTTAAACCCTTTTCCATATAATACGCTGGACCACCACGGAACGTATCCCCATCTTTCACTTTATAAATTTGCGCTAATGTGCTCTCGACAAATGCAGAAGCACCCCCAATTACCGCGATTAACCACATCCAAAATACTGCTCCTGGACCACCTGCTGAAATTGCAATAGCTACACCAGCTAAGTTACCAGTACCTACACGAGAAGCTGTACTCATACAAAAAGCCTGGAACGATGATACACCACTCTTCTCTTTTTGTGCTTTCCTCGTTTTCGAACTCGCCCCATCCCCAAGCAATCGAATCATTTCACCGAAGTAACGAACTTGGACAAATTTCACACGAAATGAAAAGTAAAGTCCTAACCCAATTAACATCGCAATAATGATATATGACCAAAGGACATTATTTATATCCCCAATTACCTTAGCTAAAAAATCCATAATTGCATTGCCCCCTCTTCCTAACAATAAGAAAATTATATTCTAAAAACTCTTAGTAATCAAGAACTTTATGTTAGGTTTTCTGACATAAGAAAGTTAACTTACTTAACACATGTGTTTTTTTACGCAAAATTATAACTAGTACGCGCATTTATCCAATACTAAATCACTCATCCTATGTGACCAGCCATACCTTTAAGACAGTACGTTCCCTACAAATAATATGAGAAATGAACAAACAAAAATTATATTAACAATTACCTCTCACCCTTTTCATCCTTTACTACAACAAAAAAAGGCGAGCATCGAATTCAACTCGATGCTCGCCTTTTCATTTACACTGCTTTTTCTTTATCCGTTACCGCTGACTTATCCCAACACTCTGTATTCGTTAAACCAGGAATAGAATCTGCACGGAAGACTGGATCTTTTCCTTGTTTCTTTTGCCTTACATAGTCTGCCAATGCCGCATACGCAAATCGGCCAAGAAGTGTAATCGCAATTAAGTTTGTGATTACCATTAGACCCATAAATAAGTCTGCCATATTCCATACAACTTGAAGCGTCGCAACAGAACCGAATAATACCATTCCCACTACCGCAAGACGGTAAATTGTTAACCACGTTTTACTTTGTTTAATGAATTCAATATTCGTTTCACCATAATAGTAGTTTCCTAAAAGTGAACTAAATGCAAATAAGAAAATAATAATCGCTAAGAAGCTACTTGCCCACGGGCCAATTTGTGAGCTTAACGCATTTTGTGTTAATTCAATCCCTTCTAAATTCGTTGCTTTATATGCACCAGAACATAGTACGATAAATGCTGTTGATGTACATACTAAGAATGTATCTACTAATACGCCAATTGTTTGAATAAAACCTTGTTTTGCTGGATGCGTTACATCAGCTGTTGCTGCCGCGTTCGGCGCACTACCCATACCTGCTTCGTTCGCAAATAATCCGCGCTGAATACCATATTTCATCGCAGCACCGATACCGCCACCTACAGCTGAATCTAAGCCGAATGCACCTTTAAAGATTTCTGTAAACACATCTGGTATTAAATAGAAGTTTTTAATGACAACGAAAATAGCTACCGCAATATAAATAAGCGCCATTGGCGGAACAATCATTTCCGACATACGTGCGATACTTTTTACACCACCAAAAATAATAACTGCAACTAATACAGCTAATACAATACCAACAATATAACGTTCTAAACCAAATGCATTTTTAAACGCTAATGTAACTGTATTTGCTTGTACTGAGTTGAAAATTAAACCGTAACTAACTGTAATAAGGATAGAAAACCAAATTCCCATCCAACGTTTATTTAAACCTTTTTCCATATAATAAGCAGGACCACCACGGAAGCCACTGCCATCTTTTACTTTATAAATTTGGGCAAGCGTACTTTCTACAAAACTTGAAGACGCCCCAATAATCGCAATAACCCACATCCAAAATACTGCTCCAGGTCCTCCCATAGAAATCGCTAAAGCTACACCGGCTAAGTTCCCGATTCCAATACGAGCTGCTGAACTCATACAAAATGCTTGGAAAGAAGATACACTACCTTTTTTACGTGTCTTTCCAGTTAATCCATCACTCATTAATCGAACCATTTCCCCTAAATGAGTGATTTGTACAAATTTCAATTTAATAGAAAAATAAAGACCTAAACCAATTAACATTGCAATAAGAATATATGACCAAAGAATTGTATTTGTTAATGAAATAAATTGCTCTAAAATATTCATACAATTAACCCCCTCCTTTTCTCCATAAAACGAATTATATTTAAAAAACATTCAAAAATCAACATTTTTCGACAATTTGCAATTTCCAAATATTAGACAGGATCGCAGTAACAATATCGTTATGACTACCCTCCCTCTAACTGTGCATACTAAAACAAAAAATAATTCACAAACAACCCTATTGACAAAAACACCAACCTGTAACTATAATGATTACAACAGGTTGTAACAAACCTAATTACAACACATTCATTCACTTTCAGATATACACTTTAACAAAACACTTTGGAGGGATTTATTATGAAAATCGGAATTATCGGAGCAACTGGTAAAGCAGGAAGTCGTATTTTAAAAGAAGCATTGGATCGCGGACATGAAGTAACTGCAATCGTAAGAAACGCTGCAAAAATTACAGAAGACAATGTAAAAGTTTTAGAGAAAGATGTATTCTCTCTTACATCTAACGACTTACAAGCATTCGACGTAGTTGTAAATGCATTCGGTGCTCCAGCAGGCGAAGAACACCTTCACGTAGATGCAGGAAACGTACTTATTGAAGCGATGAAAGGTGCACCAAATACAAAATTACTTGTAGTTGGCGGCGCTGGAAGCTTATTTGTAGACGAAGAGAAAACAACACGTGTATTTGAAACGCCAGGTTTCCCGAAAGAATACCTTGCAACAGCTCAAAACCAAGGTAAAAACTTAGAAATTCTGCAACAAACTAACGATATTACTTGGACATTCATCAGCCCTTCTGCACTATTCGCATTAGGAAAACGCACTGGTTCTTATACAGCTGGTAAAGACAACCTTCTTGTGAACGCAAAAGGTGATAGCTACGTAAGTTACGAAGACTTCGCAGTAGCAGCACTTGATGAAATCGAAAATCCAAAACACGTAAACGAACGCTTCACAGTTGTTTCTGAAGCTGAATAATAAAGAAAAGCTCGTAAAACATAGTGTTTTACGAGCTTTTTTTATTGTACTTGTTCTAAACCATTTGGAGTAATCTTGAAGGAAATCTCTTTAAATTTCTTCGCATCTCCTTTTCCAAGTAACTCACCAACTTTATACCAACTTAAACGATCAGATTCTGCATGATACACTTTTATCGTATCCCCATACTGGAATGGCGTACCGTTTACTTGCTCAGCAAAATTCTTTGAAGTTTCCTGTCCTTCTGCTGTTACATGCTTTTTCTCTTTACCATTTGAATCATAAAGCGTAAGACCTATATACTGCTCATTTACAAATCGATAATGGATTGTCTCATCTGTAAATGTTGCATGTAATTTCTTTTCTCCATGATTTAGCGTAACGATTGAACGGGTTATATTAGATACACCTTGATACACTACGCTATCTCCGTATGTTACTTCCATAGGAACTTCTGTCACCTTTTTATTTCCAAAACGATCTTTCGTTTCTACTCTTATTGTTTGCTTACCAATTGTTGTTGTATCTGGTTTCCCTACAAAACCTACTACTTCTCCATCATTCACTTCAACAAAATTCTTCGCGTCTAACGTTTCGCTATCTGTTCCGATTACTACTTTTTGTGGCACGGCTTTTACTTCTTGTTGCGTCTCGATTCTCTCAAAACCTTTTGCTGTTACTTTGAAGAATAGTTCTTTTGCCCCTTTTTTCTCACCTTGGCCAGCAAAGTTATTATTTTGATACCATTTTAAGCGGTCTGGTTCTGCATGGAATACTTTCACTACATCTCCATACTCAAACTGCAGTCCATTCACTTGCTCTGCAAAGTTCTTTGAAGTTTCTTGTCCTTCTGCTGTTACATGCTGTTTCTCCTTTCCGTTTTGATCATATAACGTGATTCCCATGTATTGTTCTTTATCAAAGTATTCATGAATTTGTTCATCCATATCAGTCGCATGTAATTTCTTCTCTTCATGCTTTAATGTTACCACTGACGCGATTTCATTGTTATATCCTACATATGCAATACTATCTCCATATGTTACTTCTAACGGTACTTCTGTTACTTGCTTATTTCCAAACATATCTTTCGTTTCTACCTCTACTGTTTGTTCACCAATCTTTGTTGTGTCTGGTTTCCCTACAAAACCTACTACTTCACCGTCTTTTACTTCAACAAAAGCTTTTGGATCTAACTTCTCAACGTCTGTTCCTACTACTACTTGTTGTGGTTTAGCCGTTATTTCTTGTAAACTACCTTTTAATTCAAAGCCTTGTGGAGTAATCTTAAAGAATTTTTCTTTTTTATTTTTAGCCTTCCCTTGATCTACAAGTGTGTTATTTTGGTACCACTTCAGACGATCCGGTTCTGCATGAAATACTTTTACTACATCACCATATTCAAAAGCCAATTCATTTAAGTCCATCGCAAATCTTTTTCCAGTTTCTTGTCCTTCTGCTGATACACGTTTCTTTTCAATTCCATTCCGATCATATATCGCTAAGCCCATATATTCTTCTTTCTCGAAACGGTAATGTATTTTATTATTAGTAAAGTTTACATTTAATTTTTTTTCATTGTGTCGAAGCGTCACTGTCGACATTACATCATTTGAAAGTCCTTGAAAAATGATACTATCACCATAAATCCCATTGACTTGGACAGGAATTGAATTTTTATTTCCCTTCTCATCCTCAATTTCTACTAATACTTCCTGTTTTCCATCCTCTAATTTAGACCATGTAATCTTACCTGTTACTTTTACATTCTCCCCTAAATTTTGAACAAGTTTACTTGCTTCATTCTCATCAGACTCTGTACCAACTACAAGGTTTTTCACCTCATTAGCAGGTTCACCATACGGAACCTTATACGGTTCAACTTGCTTCTCACGAATATCATTACTATCTGTAGCTTTCCAAATTTCCTTTTCTAATTTAGGTAAATTTAATTTTTCTATTTTCTCTCTAATATCATCATTTGGTGTTAATCCCCATTCCTCAAAGAAAGGAATTAAATTTTGCCCTGCCACTTGCGATGTCATATAAATAAATAGCTGCTTTTTCTCTTCATCAGAATGAGGCATTTCACTCTGAGGTAACAAACGATAGGCTTGATGTAATCTAGGATAAAAATGTTCTCCATAAACGACATTTAATTGCCAAAACATTGTAAGAGGATTAATGTCATCAATGAATCTTTCTGCTTTAGGTTTCTCTAAATACTCAAATGAGTTTTTATAGTGCTCATCCATTTCTAATTGATTCCCTAACGCCTTTTGAACAGCTAATGAGTAAATATTCACTGTAACTTCCCTTACTTTAGACCACTTCCAAGGTTCTTGCTGATGTAAATGTCCAACTTCATGCCATGGTCCCCAGCCATCCTTTTCAAGCACCTCTATATCTAAAACTCTATTCATTGCCGTCGGGATATATCCTGTATGATAATTTTTCGCGAACATAAAGTCACCTTCAGCAGGCTTCCGCTTCTCAACAAACTGAGCATAATGAATTGGAGATTTTGCAACCCCAACACCGTCCTCAGATAATCCTGCTACTGCATTTTCTATTCGAATAATCTTATCATGCAATTCCATTAACTCTATCGGGTTTGTTTTTTTCATAAACTTTTGTATAGAGTTCGGACTAGCAGTAATTAAACTTCTCTCACCTTTTAATTCCACTGCATAAGGATCCTTATATTTTTTTAACATTTCATCCCAATCTTTTTTCGTATGCTTACCTAAAATAAATAAAGGGAAATGACTACCACCATTCGTAACGGAAGCTGTTACTTCTCCTTCATTATTCATATTGTAAAAATATAAAATACCGCCTCTTGGAGATGAAATAATATTTTTCCCTGGTTTTAAATCAAACTCTTCTGGGTCCTTTTCATCATAAGATCTCGTTCCTATGAAAGCTTGAATAGGCTGCGTTCCTTTTATGTCAATTGTAATCTCTTCATTTGGCTCTGCATAAATTCCAGTTGGTTCATTCGCAGAAAGTTTCCAACTAACTCTTAAACGTTTATTTTCTTCATCCACGCTACCTTTCCCCGGCAACTGAAATACTCTCTGCTCAAATTTATTCTCTGTAACCTCTTCTAATTTCCCACCTTTATTTTCTTCCAAAGGTGCTGCATATCCTTTCGATGCTTCGAAAGCTACTGGCGATAATAATGTAGATATACATATTCCAGCCACTAATACCCTACTCGTCTTTTTCTTCGACATAATCTGTGTCCCCTGTTCCTTTATTTAGAAAAAACATCCTATATATTCATTTAATAAAGCATCCTATTATCTTCATAAAAACATTTAATGAATAGACTAACACCTCGCGCACCTGTATCATTTACTACCGCATTTCTCTCCATGTATTCGCTTTTCTACATTATAAAATTTTTATGTACTGTATCCTCCTCACTTCCCTCTACTTGTGATGAGTTCTCTCTACATAAAAAGAGAATAGTAAAAGATATATTTCGGTATTGTCATCTATACATCTAAAGTTGTAAATAGTAATAGAATCTTACATTTTCTTCATATATGACCATCTATAGGTAGTTTTTCCAACTGAATTTTACACGCTTTCTACTTTGTTAGATAGCCTTTTCAATCAGAACAATGTTACAATTTTGTGAATACAATCTATTAATTGTAACGTTTGAATTTTACTATATTTATATTGTTTCCAAATAAAGTTCTACTGTATAAATAGTGTTATTATCTTGTATTTAATTTTCCTAATATAAATTTGTGTTCATAAAAAAAACATTGGCACACGCCAATGCTTTTTCTTTATCTCTTTTGATTCGGTTTATGTGGTTCATTCGGAGTATGTGGTTTATTATTATCATGACCATTTCCTTTTTTCCAGCTCACTGATAACTCCGGACTTGTTTCTTCTTCACTGCGCTCAAGTAATACGACTGCATTTTGAATTGTCGGTGTACCTTTATGTGCAATTCCTTGTAGCTTCGTTAATTTCCCGATTACTTTAAAGCTAAAACCACCAGCTGGTGTTTGTTTCGGAATTAAAATGCGGAACTTTTCTCCTACATTAAATTCTGTTTTTGCTTCGCCCTTTTCATTCACAAATTTTACTCCAGCTGGAGCACCTGTTGCTTGCACTTTATACGTTCCGCTTTTTGCATTTGTTTCTACTGTATATAAACCTGTTTCAAAGAAATCATTTTTCAATACTGCTTGTTGTTCTTCCGATGGTACGACACTCATTGTAATTTCTTGTAACTCTTCACTAGCGCTTGCTTTTGCAACGATATCTTTCGTTACCTTTTCTACATTTTTATTGCGGAAGTCTAAATCATTAATATCGATTTGTTTTAACGCATTCCATACTGCAAGCTGCGTTGCATAATGAGCTTCTCTCCAATCAGAAACACCTAATTCTTGCGGGCTCTTTTGTGGATATCCATTTAATAATACACGGTATACGTTAATATCCACTTTCCCCATTTCCGGTAAATCTTGACCGCTTGGAGATTTTAAATCTACATTTAAGCAAAAAGCAATTTTGCCATCTGCCGTTTTAATAAGCTCTGTTCGGATTGGTTTCTTCTTAGACTTACTGTAACTCCAATCCATTTGATACTTTGTGTGGTCCATGACTTCTGCGAATGCTTTTTGAAGCGGGAATAACACAAATAAAACACTTAAAAACATAACTAAAAGTTTGAACGATTGCTTTATATTCATGTTTACAGCCCCTTATAACAAACTTGATATTAAGTAGTATTTATTTAGAAACTATTTTTATGCAAAAAAGAGTGCTTTTACGCACTCTTCTTTCTTACCCTAATCTTAGAAATCGAAGTTATCAGGATCTGGACCAACGCGGTGATTTTGATTTAACGCATCGATTTTTTCCATATCTTCTTTCGTTAATTCAAAGTTAAATACATCAGCATTTGCAATGATGCGGTGTTCTTTCGTTGATTTTGGGATTGTAATTACTCCATTTTGAAGATCCCAACGTAAAATCACTTGCGCTGTTGTTTTGCCGTGTTTCTCAGCAATCTCTTGTAATGTTTCGTTATCTAATAATTGACCTTGCATTAATGGTGACCATGCTTCCATTTGAATACCTTGTTCTTTACAGAAAGCTTGTAGTTCTTTTTGTGTTAAACGAGGGTGGTATTCTACTTGGTTAATCATTGGTTTAATTTCTGCATCTTTCATTACATCTTGTAAATGATGGATTTGGAAGTTACTTACACCAATTGCACGTACGCGCTTTTCTTTATAAAGTGTTTCTAACGCTCTCCACGTATCTTTATATTTTCCTTCTGAAGGCCAGTGAACAAGATATAGATCTAAATAATCTAGTCCTAATTTTTTTAGACTCTCTTCGTATGCAGCGATTGTTGTTTCATATCCTTGGTCTGCGTTCCACACTTTTGAAGTGATGAATAAATCTTCTCTTGAAATACCAGTTGCTTCGATACCTGCACGAATTCCTTCACCTACAGCTTTTTCATTTCCGTAAATTGCAGCTGTATCGATGCTACGGTATCCTGCTTTAATCGCTGATTTTACAGCTTCTACAAGTTCTGGCCCATCTTCTACTTTAAATACGCCTAAACCGAACCAAGGCATTTCTACACCGTTATGCAATGTTATTGTACTTTGTAAATTTTTCATTATATTTTCTCTCCTTCTATTTCACTTGATCTCTTTTTTCTAATGTCATACTCCACGCTGTTAAAATAACAGCGGCTACTACCATAAGACCACCTACCCAAGCAGTATGGATTAATCCTAACGAATTCGTTACAAGGCCACCTATATAAGAACCTAAAGCGATTCCTCCGTTAAATGCGGCAATATTAATTGCTGAAGCAACATCAACCGCACTCGGAACAAAGCGCTCTGCCAATATAACTACATATACTTGTAGCCCCGGAACATTCATAAACGCGAATAGTCCCATGAAAATAATTGTGATTAATCCAGCTACTTTAAATGGCGCTGTAAATGTTAAAATAAATAATATGATCGCTTGAATAAAGAACATGTAAAATAGCGCTCGAATCGGATTATGATTCGATAATTTTCCGCCGACCATATTCCCTATCGCAATGGCAATTCCATACACTAATAAAATGATCGTAACGGTACTTGCTTCAAACCCTGTTACTTCTTGTAATAGGGGTGATAAATACGTAAATGTTACAAATGTACCGCCGTATCCAAGTGCAGTAATAATGAAAACAAGTAATAGTCTTCCATTTTTAATTAGTTTGAATTGATCACGAAACGATACAGGTACACCATTTTTCAAATTAGATGGGACTAGTATACTGTTTGCGATAAAAGCAATAATTCCAATTACGACAATCGCCATAAATGACGCTCTCCAGCCAAATTGTTGACCGATAAACGTTCCAATTGGTACACCTGTAATAGTCGCAACTGTTAATCCAGTAAACATAATCGCAATGGCGCTAGCACGTTTATTCTCTGGGACGATTGCGGCCGCAATTGTAGATCCTATCGACATAAACACACCATGTGCAAATGCAGATACAATTCTTGCGATAATTAATATAGTGAAGCTAGTTGCTACTGCCGCAATACCATTACCAATAATGAAAATAACCATAATCCACATTAATAATGTCTTTCTCGACATACTAGCCGTTAGCGCTGTTAAAACAGGAGCTCCTACTGCCGCACCTAATGCATATAAGGAAACAGTTAAACCAGCTGTTGTAACCGAAACATTTAAATCTTTTGAAATGGATGGTAATAAACCGACACTAATAAATTCGGTTGTACCAATCCCAAACGCACTAATTGCTAGTGCTAATAAAGCAAACATACTTCTTCGATTCGTCTGAACTTCCGAAGATGGTACTGTATATGAACTCAATTGAATTCCTCCTTATTGCAAGAAATCCAATCATAATAGTGCGATAAAAAGGCCCTTCTATCTTCTAAAAATATATTTAATCTCTACAAATGCTATTATGAATGGTTTCATTCTTTTTTTGAAGAACGCACTTTAAAGTACGATAGGCACCAAAAAGTAACATAGTCACTTTTCAGTACCGTACTACTCATTTGCCTCTTACATGTGCTATTATGAAACATATTTAACATGATAAAAAGTACGTACTTTAAAGTGCTATAGGTACTAAAAAGTAACATTTGTATGACTTAGCTTACTTTACTCACAAAAGGAGGGCTTTATTATGAAGAAATACAATATTCCTGTAGAGGCGACCTTAGAAGTTATCGGCGGAAAATGGAAGGTTGTTATCCTTTGTCACTTAACGAAAGGTACAAAGAGAACGAGTGAACTAAAACGTTTAATGCCTGGTATTACACAAAAAATGTTAACACAGCAATTACGTGAATTAGAAGACGACGGCGTTATTCAAAGAAAAGTATACAATCAAGTCCCACCAAAAGTAGAATATTCCCTTACTGATTACGGTTGGTCTTTAGAATCCATTCTTGATTCTCTTTGTTCTTGGGGCGAATGCCACCTTGAAAAAGAAGGTAAGACATCGATGTTAATAACAGAAGGTGAACAATAAAAAAAGGAAAAAATGAACATAAATTTGTCCATTTTTTCCTTTTTTTATTTGTATATACGTACATTTCTAAGCTTAACAAAATAATTTATGCGCTTTCATGCCTTGGCAGTACTACGTTATACACGCAATATCAAATAATTAGGAATCATTTTTATGTTAACATAGGTGTATATAGTATATAATATAGGATATATATTATATACACTTTCCGGTAACGGAGCTTTTCCATTATGCGGACAAGCCATGTATCGGACAGTTCATAAATAATAGGTAGGACATTATGGTTTTGGGTTTATGATTTCAGCTTACTTGCTGACATAAATTTAAAGGCATTTTATTGTGTTTTGTGAAACTTTGTATAAAGTTTCGCAAGCGTTTACTATCTTACCTATCAAAAATAAGAGTATTGCTATCGTAAAGGAGAATTGGAGATGCCAGAAACTATGACTCAAACAAAGCCAGAACAAGAAACTGTACAAATTTCTGCTAGCCAAGGACAACTTGATGTACTTGATCAGTTGTTAAAACCTGAGGTACAAGAATCATTAACAACACTAGTAGAACAGCTTCCAAAATTAACTGAGCTTGTTAACATTTTAACTAAGTCTTATGACTTCGCTCAAACTGTTGCTACTGATGAAGTATTAAAAAGCGACACTGTTGGTGCAATCACAGAGCTTGTAGAACCTGTAAAAGATACAGTGAAAAGCATGGCTGCAACTGCAATCGAAGCGAAAGATCGTGCTGACGAAAGCAACGAAGTTATCGGCCTATTCGGTCTTTTAAAATTACTAAAAGATCCACAAGCACAAAAAATGTTCCGCTTTGTGAACGCATATCTTCAAATTAGTGCAGAACGTAACAATAAATAAGTTAACTTATAACAACAATTAGTAAAGACGGGGGATATCATACTATGTCAAAACAAATTGTCATCTTAGGCGCTGGTTATGGCGGTCTTCTTGCCGCTTTAAACGTACGTAAATATTACAGCAAATCAGAAGCACAAGTTACAGTGATTAACCAATACCCAACACACCAAATCATCACTGAACTACACCGCCTTGCAGCTGGTAACGTGTCTGAGCAAGCAGTTGCAATGCCACTTACAAAGCTTTTCAAAGGTAAAGATATCGATCTTAAAATCGCAACAGTTGAGTCATTCTCAGTTGATAGCAAAGAAATCAAATTAGCTGGCGGCACTACTTTATCTTACGATGCACTTGTAGTTGCTTTAGGAAGTAAAACTGCTTACTTCGGTATTCCAGGACTAGAAGAAAACAGCATGGTATTAAAATCTGCTGCTGATGCAAACAAAATCTACAAACACGTTGAAGACCGTATTCGTGAATACGCGAAAACGAAAAACGAAGCTGATGCTACAATCGTAATCGGTGGTGGCGGATTAACTGGCGTTGAGCTAGTTGGTGAGCTTGCTGACATTATGCCTAAACTTGCAAAAAGCCACGGCGTAAATCCAAAAGAAGTGAAACTTCTTCTTGTTGAAGCAGGTCCAAAAATCCTTCCAGTATTACCAGACCACTTAATCGAACGTGCAACTACTAGCCTAGAAGCACGCGGCGTTACATTCTTAACTGGTCTTCCTGTAACAAACGTTGCTGGCAATGAAATCGACTTAAAAGACGGTCAAAAACTTGTTGCTAACACATTCGTTTGGACGGGCGGCGTTCAAGGTAACCCACTAATCGGTGAATCAGGTCTTGAAGTAAACCGTGGTCGTGCAACAGTTGATGCATACCTACAATCTACTTCTCACAAAAACGTATTCGTTGCTGGAGATAGCGCTGTTGTCTTCGCTCCAGACGGACGTCCATACCCACCAACTGCACAAATCGCTTGGCAAATGGGTGAGTTAATTGGATACAACTTATACGCAGCACTAGAAGGCAAAGCATTCGAAGAGTTCGCACCTGTAAACTCTGGAACACTTGCTAGTCTAGGACGTAAAGATGCTGTTGCTACAATCGGAGCAAGCAATACTCCACTTAAAGGCTTACCAGCATCATTAATGAAAGAAGCAAGTAACGTTCGTTACTTATCACACATTAAAGGTCTATTCAGCTTAGCTTACTAATCTGAATATAAGCCCGAATCATGCCCTGCATGGTTCGGGCTATTTTTATCCGAAATTTTCTCTAACTTATTTATTCGTCAAAAAAATGATATACCCTTTAAATTTATCTAAATATACTGACTCTTTATAATGAAAGCTGTCCCGTTTTGGAACAGCTTTTATTGTCGCTTTTTGTCGGTAAATCGATATATCGGAGAAATCGCTGATATATTCAGATTTGCGCTGATATATTTCGAAAATCGCCGATATAATTTTTAAACCTTCTTCATTATCCTAACTTCACAAGGCTGTAGTTCTTCTTCCCTTTACGAATAATAATAAATCGTCCATCAAATGAATTTTCTACCGTAACATCCGTATCTACATCCGTTACTTTTTCGCCATTCATAGAAATAGCTCCATTATTAATATCTTCACGCGCTTGTCGTCTAGATGGTTCAATTCCTAAATCAACTAGCCATTCTACGATATTTTTCGTCTCTTTTGAAGACTGGAATGTTGGCATTTCTTTAAAGCCTTGTTCAATTTCATCGGCTGTTAACGATTTAATATCTCCGCTAAATAACGCTGCTGTAATTTTCACAGCTTGCAGCAATGCTTCTTCTCCATGAACGAATTTCGTCATTTCTTCCGCTAGTACTTTTTGCGCTTCACGTTTATGAGGCTCTGTTTCTACCTTCACTGCCAACTCATCGATGCGCTCTTTCGTTAAGAACGTAAAGTATTTCAAGTATTTAACGACATCACGGTCATCTGTATTCACCCAGAACTGGTAAAATTCAAACGGTGTTGTTTTTTCAGGATCAAGCCAAACTGCACCACCTGCTGATTTACCAAACTTCGTACCATCTGATTTCAATAATAACGGAATTGTCAATCCAAATACTTTTGCTTCGTGCCCTTCTAACTTACGAATTAAATCTAAACCACTCGTAATATTTCCCCATTGGTCACTACCGCCAATTTGCAGTTGAACATCTTCTTTCGTGTATAAATGATGGAAGTCCATCGCTTGTAAAATTTGGTACGTAAATTCTGTGAAAGAAATTCCTGTATCTAAACGACTTGCTACGATATCCTTTGCTAACATACTATTAATGCTAAAGTTTTTCCCGTAATCACGTAAAAACTCAATAATATTTATTTCATGTGTCCAGTCGTAGTTATTTACCATCTTTACTTCGCTATTTCCGCCAAAATCAAATAGCTTTTTCATTTGTGCTGTTAACGCATCCACATTATGTTGAACTACTTCTAACGTTTGAAGTTGGCGTTCTGATTGACGTCCACTCGGATCACCAATTGTTCCTGTTGCCCCGCCAATTAAAATAACTGGATGATGGCCAGCTAACTGGAATCTTTTCATCATCATAAACGGAATCAAATGTCCGATATGCATACTATCACCAGTCGGATCAACTCCGCAGTATAGCGAAATCTTTTTCTCTTCTACTAGCTTACGTAAACCTTCTTCATCAGTCTGTTGATTAATGGCGCCGCGCCATTCTAATTCATCAATAATGTTCATCTTTTGTCATCCCCTTTATTTTTTAAAAACAAAAAATCCCTATGTCTATGACATAGGGACGATGATTCACCGTGTTACCACCCAGTTTGTATAAATAGCATAGCTACTCATACCACTCTTAGCAATAATATCGATTGCCAATCCGCTTAGCATTACCTAAGATACTCCAGAGTGTAATTCGCAAATTTGTTTGTGCTAGGTTCCAGCATCCCCTAGCTCTCTCGTTAACAGTGACAAACTGCTACTGGGCTCTTTCAACGTATGTTATTTGTTAAATTATTAGCCATTATATTGAATTGAAAACAAATTGTCAACAATACCCAAATATTATTTTAAAATAATTCGCAGTTTCATACGTATATGTTATTCTTTATCTTCTCCAATAATCCTTACTTCACGCTCTAACTTCACGCCAAATTTCTCTTCAACTGTTTTTTGTACGAAGTGAATTAAATCGATGTAATCTTGTGCTGTTCCGTTATCAACATTCACCATAAATCCAGCATGTTTTAGAGAAACTTCTACTCCACCAATTCGCTTACCTTGTAACCCTGAGTCTTGAATCAATTTACCAGCAAAGTTATTTGGTGGGCGTTTAAATACACTACCACATGAAGGATATTCTAGAGGCTGTTTTGACTCACGTTTAAACGTTAAATCATCCATTTTTGCTTTAATTTCTTCATGTACACCTTCTTCAAGTTCAAATCTCGCTTCAAGAATAATGTAATGGTTGTTCGCAAATACACTCTTACGATAGCCAAATTCAAATGCTTCTTTCGTCAAAGTACGTAGCTCTCCATCACCTGTCATTACGACAGCTTCTGTTAATACATACGAAATTTCACCGCCGTATGCACCTGCATTCATATATAATGCTCCGCCAACTGAACCTGGAATACCACAAGCAAACTCAAGACCCGTTAAGTTATGTTCTAGCGCAATACGTGATACGTCAATAATTGCTGCACCGCACTGTGCTACAATCGTCGTTCCTGTTACAGTAACACCTGTAATATGAATTAAACTTACTGTAATCCCGCGAATTCCACCATCTTTAATAATAACATTCGATCCATTTCCTAAAAACGTAACTGGAATATTATATTTGTTCGCATATTTAATAACTTCTTGAATTTCGTCATAATTTGTCGGCGCAACAAAAACATCTGCTTTTCCGCCAACTTTAATATGCGTATGATTCTTTAACATTTCATCTTGTTTCACATGACCTTCAGGCAATACCGTACTTAAATATTCATAAACCTCTTGCATATTCATTTTACGATTCCTCTATTTCTATATTCTTTTTATCCCGTTATACGGGCCCATAATATCCCCACATACATGAAATGAACCTAAAGTGGTGGATACAGTGTACCCAAAATCAATTCGAGACACCTATTAACCTCTTAATTTATAAGAGGTGCCACTCATATTAAAATATATATTGCATAATAAAGCAACCCAAATGGGCTACTAAACTTGACATGTCATCAGAAAGACAACAATTTGTAAAATATATTACTTTTTCAAAACACTACCCTTCAGTATCTTACTATACCACACGAAAATAAAGTGGTATTTTTTTGTAATCTTTACTTTATTTTCATCAACAAAAAAAGATGCTTTTACATAGGTAAAGGCATCTTTTTCATTACTTATTTTAAATTACTTTTCGTTCTCTTCTTTTTCTTTATCAAACCATAACAGTTCATCGTTATCCACTTCACCATTATAATTGATTAAGATTTCTTCTCCTGCTTTTATATCTTTATAAGCATAGAAGTTAAATGTATGATTCTCAAAGACAATATCATACGTCGCATTCGGTGTATATGAATGATTGAATAACATGCCGTATCCTAAAAGGATTGCCGTATGATTAATCCCATACTCAAATGCGTAGTCAGCAAGTAATGTTTTCTCAATGTGTTCATGCTGTTCATTCGGATAAGAGATAACTGGCGCTGCGTGTATCAACTCACCTTTTTTAATATCACGAGTTGCAAATACACCTCTATTAAATTCTCCATCACTAAGTTCAGAAGTCTTAACTTCGATCATATACGTCACCTATTTAATTCTTTCTTTGAAGTATTTTAATTCCGCTATTAGCTGAATTTCATCTTCTTAAGCTTGGCAGAAAACGAGCAGAAAAGCAATTAAAATCCGAGCAAGTCTTCGTTTAAATGAAAAAAGGGCTCAAACGTTGTGCCCTTTTTAAGTGATATTACTTTTCTAAAATATCTTCTAACAATTTCACTTGCTCGCTAACAGTATGTAATGTCTTCACAGATGTATCATTTCGATGTTTTTCTTCTTCCACACTTGCTAACACTTCTTCTGTAGCCGCAGAAGTTTGCTGGATTACATTGGAAGCATGTGTAACATCCTTTACGATATTCGTCGTTTTAACTTGGAAACTTTCTTGATGACCAACGATTTCTCTCATTACATCATTAATTTCATCAATAAATTTCCCTAAATCCGTTACATTTGTTAAAACACTTACTAGCATTTCATTACATTCTTCTTGTACTCTTTCTGATTTCTCTACTTGCACTTCTACCTTACTTGCTTGATTACTAAAATCCTTCAAAATCCCTTGAATTCTTCCAGCAGAACGATTCGATTCCTCAGCAAGCTTTAGTACTTCATTCGCTACAATAGCAAATCCTTTTCCATGCTCACCTGCTCTTGCAGCTTCAATATTTGCATTTAAAGCTAGTAAACTCGTCTGACTTGAAATATTCGTTATTACATCTACAATTTCATTAATTTGTTTCGATTGCATCATTAAATCTCTAAATATAATTCCTGATTGTGAAACAACATCATTTAAACTTCTCATATTCGCTTCAAAACTTCGTAGAGTATGTACACTACCCTTTGAAATTTCTAAGCTTTCATCAACACGAATCGATGCATTTCTTACTTGAGAAATGATTTGTTCAATATTCCCCTCCATATCATTCAATACTTCTACCGAACGATGCATCATCTCTGATTGTGATTGCGTACCAACTGCTACCTCTTCAAAAGCGAAATTGATTTCACTCATCGACTCCATCGATGTATTCATATTTTGTCTTAAATAATTGAAATTACGATCTAGTTTTACAACCGTTTCCTCAATAAGTCTTTGCGTTTCTTCTAATTCCTGAGCTTTTCTCATTACTTCTTGCTTCTCATCACTTAAACGAGCTAGCAAGTTAGAACCAATTTTCGTGACGCCCCACATAGCGATTGTTACGATCGCTAACAAACTTGCGAAGTTTGCAGCTTCAGATGCAGCTGTATAAGCAAAAAATTGCTCTGGCCAATAACTACAAAGAATAAATGTGATTACAACTGCCACTCCGCCTAGAATTACAACGAGGCGTTCACTTAAATAAATAAGTGAAACGGCTAGTGTAAAATAGACCATTTGAAATACAGCTGGGCTTTCATTAAAAGCTTGTACCATAATGAAAGACATCATAAGCAACATAAATGTCATGATATATTTATACGTCGTTTCCATGCTTTTTATAAAAGTAAGAAGTGTTCCAAATACAACGACAGAAATGCCACAAACCCAAAACGCGATTGCTCTCTCTGTAAAAATATATCCGTAATACCCAATTGCGATGATTCCAAGGAAGAAACTACAAATTGTAATAAACAGCAATAAATGATTTTTCTGTGATTCTTTCTCAAGGTTAGAAAAACAAGTTTTCTTTAACCATTCCATATATAGTCCCACCTTCTGCACTTAATTACTTCAGCTTAAATACCGCACTCACTGGGTTATGATCACTATTTTCAAACTTTAAATCTTTTCCTTGCACATTTACAATCTCAACATTCGGTGAAACGATAAAGCCATCAATAATCGTGACGAAATTTTCACCTTCTACATATTTCTTTACATCATCTCTCACAGTCATAACAGACGGGTCTACAGCCCATTTAAAGCCACCATCAGTAAAGTCCTTCGGTAACTCTACTAACCACTCAGGACGCTCCTTCACAAACTTCGGATCACTTAATTGAACATCAGAAACTAATTGATTCCAATCTCCGCCCATTATTACGTAATCACCATTTTTATAATGCTTGTTCATATATTCTTTTAAAAACTCTACTTGCTGTTTTCTAATTTTCCCGCCTTCATCGTACGCAGACAAATGTAAGTTTACAAGTCTAACATGCTTTCCATTATTAACAGGGATTGTATGTTCAACAATCGCCCGATCTAAATCAAATAAACGCTTTGGCCAAGGCTCCATTCCAGGAAGCTGGAATCTCTTCGCTTCTTGAACAGTGTATTTAGAAAACGTACTTAATCCAGCCTCCGCATATCCCATTGGACTTGTAATTGGAACGGGAACCCATTTTGTATCATAGTTCTTTCCGAACGACGAAGCATAATCAGGTAATCCTTTTTTCAAAAACTCATGCCCATTCACATCAAATGATCTCATTGATTTTATATCGACTTCTTGTAATAACGCAAAATCACTATTCTCATTTTGTAAAAACGAAAGCATACTCTTTAAGTTCGTTTCCGTTTGCGCTTTACTGCTTGAACCAGATCCCTTTCCCCCATCCATAAAGAAATCTTGATCCTTATCTAATCCAGCATATCCAATATTAAATGTTGTAACTTTAAATTCATTTCCTGTCGCTAATACGCGCTCTTTATTCTTTTCTACCTTCAAACTTATAACATCAGCAGGCTGTTCTTTAGTAAGTGTCATATACGCTAAAAAACCACCTACCACTCCCACCCCTACTAAAATACATATAAGTACTATTTTTAATAATTTCTTCAAATAAACGCCCCTTTTCTAAAACACACAACTTAATTATCTTTATTTTCAGTTAACTAAAACTGAATGACAACATACGAAATATTTTATCACAACAAAAACCTTATATCACTATATTTAGTTTATAAGCGATATTTCTTACTCTTACATTATCAAAAATACAAAACGCCCCAACTCCTTCACTGGAAATCAAGCGTAATGTTTAGTACACTATATGTAATAATCATAGGTGATGGAGTTCGCCATAAACGCTACTTAGCTAATGACTCCTACCAGTATAACTACTGGTAGGAGTCTATTTTTTTGAGCAAGCTATTTAAAGAGGTGAGAAAATTGATTTATATTATGGTCGGCATTGCCGGTATATTAGGAGCCCTTTCTCGTTATTATTTAGGTCTTACTATTCATGAATTTTGGCATCATACATTTCCACTAGCTACATTACTTATTAACTTAGCCGGATGCTTCTTACTAGCTTGGCTGACTACGTATATCGCTAAGCTCAACAACTTACCTTCAGATGTAATCACAGGCATCGGGACAGGATTTATCGGTTCTTTTACGACGTTTTCAACATTTAGTGTAGAGACTATTCAATTGATCAATCATTCTGAGTGGGGCATAGCCTTCTTATATGTATCATGCAGCATACTTGGTGGCCTCATTATGTCTGGACTTGGCTATACACTAGGTGATTTCTTACTTAAGAAACATCTTACGGAAGGTGATCACTTATGATAGAAGCTTTATTAGTAGCAACAGGAGGATTTTTCGGTGCGATTACACGATTTGCAATTAGCAATTGGTTTAAAAAAAGAAATAAGACTTCCTTTCCAATTGCTACATTTCTCATTAATATAACAGGAGCATTTTTACTCGGATATATAATTGGCAACGGAGTCACTACAGGTTGGCAATTATTATTAGGTACTGGATTTATGGGTGCCTTCACGACATTTTCAACATTTAAGCTAGAGTCCATTCAGCTCTTCAATCGTAAAAACCTTGGCATACTATTTCTATATTTAAGTGCTACTTATATCATTGGTATCCTCTTCGCATTCCTTGGAATGCAGCTAGGCGGAATATAAAAAAAGCGACTCTTATCAGTCCATAGCCATCAACTTTAAAAAAGTGCCTCCGATGCTAAAAGCATCGGAGGCACTTTTTTTACAATCTTTGAATACAATCCTATATTTTGGGCATACTCAAATAGAACTTCCTATGGTACCTATTTTTTTATGAAGCCATTGGAAGCTGATCCGTTGATTTACCTATTAAGCCTAGGATCTCAAACGGTGTTCTTTTTTTATACCGTCGTGCTTTTCTCCCATTTTTACTGATATCTTGAAAGAGCCTGCTGAGCACTGAAACAGGATGTTGGAAAGTATAAAAAAGTGCGGCGTGTATTTTTTTTAGATAAATCTGCACCATATAAGTACACTTCAACTCACTCATTTCTTTTCCTTTTTTCTCCCATAAAAGTCTTCGCATCTGATAAGTAACGCTTGCGACTAAACATAAACGTAAGAGTTGGCCATACAAATGACATTGAAATCGTTCTAATTTCATTTTTTTACTTACATGAATATGAAATATAGATTTCCATGTTTTAAATAGAATTTCTACTTGCCATCTTAATGAATAAAAAGCATATACCTCTGTGGCCGGCAGTTTCTCTGACGAAGTGTTGGTAACTAATAGATTTACTTTGCTCGCATACTTTGGCATTTTCTTTTTCATTTTTTTATGATGTGCCAAGCGCTTATCCCATTCATTCTGCTTTAAACGATATAAGATGAGGCGAGTTCGATGCTTGTACTTTAATCCGATATATACCTCTGGCAATTCTAGCGTTTCTCCTTCTTGTAAATTCTTCGTTAAGGATTCTATATTTAATAAAATCCAATTTCCATCTTCCCCTTTTTGGTACACTTGCGTGTTCCAACGAATTCTAGATATATAGTAAGCTTCGGCTAGTGAGATATTCTCTAAATCACTAATATCATGATACCCAAGGTCGCGAAGTACGAGGTCTTCAGCTTGCAGGGTTTTCGTCCGTTCTTGTCCATATTTTGCATCGTTGCTAGTTGCGTGGTCTGCGGTCATTCCTAAAAATTCTCCTGACAGTAGTTCGTATTCCAATTGAATTTTTACACCTGATTCAGAACCTCCACCGCCAAATCCTTTAAAAACTTTGGCATAGGAAGAAGGAAGCTGAAAAGATGTCGAATCCAAAATGCGAATTCGTGTAAAGCGACTGGCTAGCGATTGTGTGGGATAAATTTTTTGCCGGAAGGCATACAGAAATAACTCTTTGAGAAAGGTTACAGTTTTCTCATTCCAACGCTTATTGAGTGCCTCCGCTGAGATGCAAGTACCGGTGGCTTCATTTAATCTCGTGCAAAGGCTAACTAAAGATTCAGAACTGATTGTTTGTCCTAAAAACACACAGAGTGATACAAGGTTCTGTGCCTGAAATTTTCGTTTCCGTTGAATCATACCTGTTTGATACGCAAGTTCCTCGATTGGTGCGTCATTGTTTATAGCCATAAATTAAAACACCCTTTCATACAGTACTGCATGAAAGGGTGCCCTAATTTCATTATTTTATTCATTTTCTTAAGTTGATGGCTATGCTCTTATCAGTCGCTTTTTTTATAAGAAGTAAGTCCCACCATATGGAATGGAAAGTAAACCCGCTGGATACACATCATAATGCACACTTTGCATTGGAAGTTGTGAGTATGGCATATACTGTCCTTGCATCATTTGTGCCAAATATGCTTGTTGCTGCATTTGAATCACTTGATTCACAGCATGAATGGTTCCCTGTGCCCCGGCAAGCGTAATAGCTGCCCCCACTTGTCTACCACTATAAAAATAATGATTCATCATTATTCAACTCACTTATTATTTTTCTTCCATATCGTATGTTTCTATTTCATGAGGAGTGTTTCATTCCGATTAACGAATCCCTCACTAATTAAACCTCATTTTATCTATTATTTTTTTTCAGCTTTGAAGTAATAAATCCAAATAGTAATACACCAATACCACTAAGGAACAATACATAACTTATCGGTACTAAGAAAAAGAAAGGTTCTTCAAGGAACCCATTCGCTCCTACTTTACTGTTTGAAGCATGTATCGTTAAAGAAATAATCGCTAAAATCATGAAAGAAATAGCTACTACGTATGTATTTTTCATTTCACATTCTCCTCTATTCATATAATTACCCTTAGATTGTTAACATCATATTACCCAAAACAACATTAACAGTCAATAATTATTTATTGTTTTACAATAAATAATTATTGACTGTTATAAACAAAAAGGTTTGCGAAGTATCTGAAATTGCCTCACAAACCTTTTCAAACATCAATATTTACACTTCAAATCTCTTACTTACTACAACATAAATCGCACACAACAGCACAAATATTCCAGCACAAATTAACAAAATTTCTACACTAAACATATCAGCCAATGGGCCAAATATTATCATTCCTAAAGGAAGCGCGCATGAATTAGCGATTTGTACAACACTAAACATCCGCCCATGCATAGAAGGTTCTACTTTTTCCTGTAATAACACGGTAACTGGTGTATTGAAGCACGGCATTGTTATACCAATTAAAAAATTAAATAGTAAATACATAATAAATATTGGTGCAATCCCTAATCCAATCATAAGCAGTCCATATAACGCACAAGCTAGCGCTGTTGTATGCATACGATTACGAAAGCCACCCCACGCCGCAATTAATACGCCACCAGCTGCTGCCCCCGCACTAAAAGTCATCTCACTAGCAGTAAGTCTCCACATTTCTGCACCGAAAGAACGAGTTACCATTAAAGGTGTTAAAAAGGCAGCTGGACTTATTAAGATCATGACAATGATTAATAAAACGAGTAGCCTTTTAATAAATACATTTTCTTTTAAATAAACAAAACCTTCTTTTATACCTTGTAGATTAGATTTTTGCTTACTCTCTGCATTCACATGTCTCTCCACTTGAATGATAAACATAATACTAATTCCGATCATAGCCGTAATAACATCAATAAAAAATGTCGTTTCAATGCTAGCAATAGAAAGAATTGCCGCACTTGCTGCTGGAGAAAGAAACATAATTAAAGATGTAATACTGCTATTTATCCCATTCACTTTCATAAGATGATCTTTTGGAACGATTTGTGGGATTAACGCATTCACAGCTGGCGTTTGTACCCCTGTCCCGGCTGAACGAATGAGTAGTACTATAAAAAGTAACCAAATACTTTTATATCCTGTTAAAAATAAAACTGCTAAAACTAATGTAGCAATTGCTATAACCCCGTCCGATAACATAATCATTTTTTTACGGTCGTAACGATCAATCCAAACACCTGCAAATAAAGAAATCGCGATTTGTGGTAGGAAACCGCAAACAGTTGAAATGGTCAACATCATCCCCGATGATGTTGTAAGGGTGATATACCATATAATCGCGTACTGTACGAGAGATGAACCGAATAACGAAATCGTTTGAGCGGTCAAAAATAATATAATTTTCGTTTTCCAATTGTTTTCACTCATACGTTTCACACCCCCTTAACTAATCCCGTCTCTATATGAAAGATGCTATCTGCCCAATCAAGATAAAAACTTGCTTCGTGAGATACGAGTATAATGCTGCCCTTAAACTTAATTAACGCCTTTTGCAAAGCTTCCTTCGCTTCTGCATCCAAATGATTTGTCGGCTCATCTAAAATTAAGAAGTTACAAGGTGATAGTAATAATCCACACAGTTTCACCTTCGATTGTTCACCACCACTTAACGTACGAATTTCTTGCGAAACGTGCGTATCCTTCACTCCACACGCAGCTAAATGATGGCGTATTTCCTTCCTATTCAGTTTAGGAAACTGTTCTGAAATAATTTGAAGCGGCGTTAAAGAATCATTGCTCCAATTTAAATCTTGCTCATAATATCCAATCTTTATTTGCTCTGAAAAGTGAAACTCTCCAGAAATACTAGCAATATTTCCAACGATTGTTTTTAATAAAGTAGATTTCCCTACTCCATTGAAACCTGTAATAACAAGTTTTTGCCCACCCATTACTGAAAAATTCAACTTTGGTAAGAGAGCGAAGTCGTAACCAACTTCAAGATTATTTACTTCAAAAACTGTCTGAACTGAAATGGGAAGTTCCTGAAAATGAATAGACGGTTTATGAGTAAAACTTGGTGGCGCAATTCTTTCCATACGCTGTAATTGTTTTCTACGACCTTGCGCTATTTTTGAATTCACCCCAGCAATATTTCTACGAATATACTCTTCCGTTTTTTCAATTTTCTTTTGCTGTGCATAATATTGGCGAATATAATCTTTTCGCAAATGCTCCTTTTGTCTTACAAAATCTGAGTATTTGCCGTAATACTTCTTAACTGTTCCGAACTCTACATCACATATGCAAGAAGTTACCTTTTCCAGAAAATCAAAATCATGTGATACGACAATAAACGCTCCTTCAAAATTCATTAAATAATTAGCAAGCCATTCAACATGCTCTTTATCAAGAAAGTTTGTCGGTTCATCTAATAATAAAATATTAGGCTCTTCTAATAAAAGCTTTGCTAAAATTACCTTTGCCCGTTGTCCTCCGCTTAATTCACCAATAATACGCTCCATCCCAATAGCATCAATACCTAAACCAGCTGACACCTTGTTTATTATGCTATCTACTGAATAAAAACCGCGAGCCTCAAGCTGCTCTTGTATTTCAGCTGCTTTCAATAGTTGATTCTCACCTCCAGTCATCGCACTTTCTTCATATAACTTATTCATTCTCTTTTCCATTTCAAACAAATCATAAAAAGCTCGTTTTAAATACTGTGAAATAGTATAGCTCCCATCAATTTCTGCATATTGATCAAGATGTCCAATCTGAATATTAGGTTGCCACTTAACACTCCCCTTATCAGAAATAATTTCCCCCACCAATATTTTCATTAATGTGCTTTTTCCTGCGCCATTCTGTCCAACAATTCCCATATGCTCCCCTTTATGCAAATCAAAAGAAGCATTTTCGTATAATACTTTATCTATAAAACTATGTGATAAACTTTCAACTTTAAGTAAACTCATTTTTATTCCTCTTTTCCTGAAATTAAAAAAAGCAGAGAGATAGCGTCATTCGACACTAGCCCTCTGCTTCGTGGTTTTTTCCATACTAATCCAATTTACAGTAAAAGCTCATTGGAATAATATACACAAAGGGCCATAGACAAAGCATTGTCTATGGCCCCTTAATCTATTTTATACATCAGCTAAATAACCATAACGAAATAAGCATAGGTAGACTATACTTTTTTCAAAAATTATTCAGCCGATGAATATAGGGGGTTATACCCCTTGATTAAGCTCCGTACAACGCTTCACCGTATACATTTGTGCGGAGCAAAGTTTTCTAATGAGTTTTACAAATTTTATATAAAGCATGTTCTACACCTTCCTTAATACTTAAAAGGGATTTTAGCATACAGTTTTATGAAGCGTCAACATTACTTCCAAATCTTTCAACTACTTATTTTCAAAATATTGCTTCTGAAACATACACATTCTTATCGCATTATGATAGTTACCATCAACGAAAAACTCGTCTAACAGTTCACCCTCTACCATAAATCCAACCTTTTTATAAACATGTACTGCTTTTTCATTTTCCTTATCCACAACTAAATATATTTTATGCATATTTAATACAGAAAAAGCGTAATCCATCGCTAAACGCGTCGCTTCCGCTGCATAACCATATCCTTGATAATTCGGATCAATAATGATTTGGAATTCCGTTCTACGGTGAATATAATCGATTTCCACTAACTCAACCAATCCAACCATTTCATTATCTTTTTCAACGATAAATCGGCGTTCACTTTGATCATGTATATGTTTATCGTATAAATCTTGCAGCTCCACAAATGCCTCATACGGCTCTTCAAACCAATACGACATAATATGTGCATTATTATTCAGTTCGTGTACAAACTTTAAATCTTCTCGCTCTAATGGACGCAATTTCAATTCCTGACTCATTTCTATAACCTCCAAGTAAAAGAAACCTCTTCACTTAATTTCTCAATTTTTTTCAATTTCAAACGCCCTAATTTCATTGTAAAGTTTCAAGTGACTTTAAGGTCAAGATATAAAAAAAGTAGTGCAAACTTATGTCTGCACTACTACTCTTTTCTCAAATCTCTCATATTTGATATGTATAACGCAATGACTAAAACAAGAATTGCTCCTGCGTATAATAACGTCTCCAGCGGTTCTTCATGAGATACGATAATTAAACGAATTAATGCCGTGATTCCGATATAGATGAAATAACGTAACGGGAAATGATAGTTCGATTTAAAATACTTAATAATTAATGCAATGAACTCGAAGTATAAGAAATAGACAATAATACTTTCAACTAACTTATATGACGTATACTTCTTCGCTGAAAATATGTATTGAATAAAAGTAATCGTCTCATTAATTAAAAAAATAGATAAGACAATGGATAATATAATTAACGCTATGTTTAATATCCACTGTAAAACGCTTGCGATAAAATGATCAATATTAAACGACTTCATGTTTTCTTTTAGCTCCCCTTCGTGTAGGTATTTATTTATTATAGCAAAATTATAATTGGAGGTGGGTTAAATCATATTTCCGACCTTTGTTGGTGCCGGTATGGGGGATATTCATTGTTTGGAGGAGTCTTTTGACCGCAGAACTAGATTGCATATTAAGAAAGTCCCTCAATTTACTATTAGTAGTTATCGTTCCAAACAGAAGTGTGTAGTCTTGTAAAGCACGTAAATGAGCATGTTTAGACGTACTATTACAGTTTGAGCAACGCCATCCCTGTTTTTCTTTTAACATTGCCATTGTAAAACATTCCTCACACTGTACTCCCCTGAGCAATTCCTCTTTTTTAATTTTGTATTGCTCAAGAATATTTTGTCGCTGTGAAGAATGCCCATTCATAATTTTATTTATAAACCCATTTATATCGCTAACCACTTTTTCTTTATATTGATTTTTAATCTGTTTTATTTTATTAGGTAAATTTGCGCTGTGGATAATTTTACTAGAAAGTATTTCATCTGAAGTTTTAATAATTGTACGAGGTGAACTAATTACAATGAGGGATTCAATTGGAAGATTATATATACCATGTAGACTCAGCCATTTTTTCAGCTGTATCTCTTGCCGTTTTATTTGTAAAAATGGATCTGGAAAACCTTCTTCCAAGGTGCCATCTGATATTCTAATGAGCTGATTAAACTTGGCGTCGAAGATTAATGTACCAACAATATTTTTTATTTCAAGAAAAAGAAGAAAACATGAGGAAACTATGAGGGTATCAATTTGAAAATAATGTTTCTGATCAAACAACCTAATATCATGTAAAATACTGTATTCCGTTTCGGGTAAGAAACTAAGTGGATATTCAATCGACTGCTCTCCTTTATAGCCGGCCATAAATTTCGCTAGATTTTCAACCACCACATTTCTTTTTGAATGATGAGCAGGCAATCTTCTCAGTAGAGCTTCTAATTGGAGCAAGTGTACAGGCATTTTCCGCTCTTTCACAATCATTTTTATCCCCCTCCAAAATATATCAGCGATTTTTCAAATATATCAGCGCAACTCCAATTATATCGGCGATTTTCGAAATATATCAGCGCAACTCCAATTATATCAGCGATTTTCGAAATATATCGACTTACCGACAAAAACCGACACAACAAACACTCATAAACATTATATCACCACACCGAAAATCGCACTGTAAGCATAATGTTATTTCCCCCCTTTTGATTACGACATTTTTTAAATGAAAGAATAACATTCACCGTATGTAAAAGAGCTTTTTTATACATGCAACATCATGGACAATAAAAAAAAGCTGCTGCCTATAAAATACAGGCAGCAGCTACAGTATACATTTTCTAACTAATAAACGGCGATCGGCCCATAAGGACCATTAATAATCTCTATTTTTGTTTCAAAAATATCCGTCAAAAGTGTTGAGTCCATAACCTCTTCTACTGTTCCAAAAGCAGCAATTTGTCCATCTTTCATCGCACAAATTTTATCAGAGTATTTAGCTGCAAAATTTATGTCATGCATGACAGTCAAAATTGTTCTTCCAAATTCATTAGCCGCACGTCTCAAATGTTCCATCATTTGAACAGAACGAGCAACATCCAGATTATTTAGCGGCTCGTCCAAAAGTACATATTCAGTCTCTTGGCACAATACCATCGCTACATATGCCCTTTGTCTTTGCCCACCAGAAAGCTCATCTAAATATCTATTCTCTAAATTAGTTAAATCTAGGAAGTCGATATATTTAGAAATGATAACTTCATCCTCTTTCGTTAATCTTCCCTTTGAATAAGGAAAGCGCCCAAATCCAACTAATTGTCTAACAGTAAGCCTCGTTACAAAATGATTTTCTTGTCGCAATATAGTCAAAACTTTTGCTAAGTCTTTTGATTTAGATTCAGAAACATCCATATTTGCTACCTGGATTTGACCTTCGTCCATATCTAAAAGTCTTCCAATCATCAAAAGTGTCGTAGACTTTCCAGCGCCATTTGGTCCAATTAAAGAAGTAAAGCCTGCTTTTGGTATTTCAATATCCAAAGGTCCTATTTTCACCTTATCAGTATAGAACTTTTTAACATTATCAATTTTTATCATAAAGCCCTCTTCCTTAAAACTATAGTTAAGAATATGATTCCACCAAATAATTCAATAATAACTGATACTACACCTTGAGCATTGAATACATGATACATTAAGAAGTATGCACTCGTCATAATCAAAAATCCTATAGCAAAAGCCATTGGGAAAATATATCTATGATCATAAGTTGCCGCCGCCTGATAACTCAAAGTTGCCACTAAAAAGCCGTAGAACGTAAGTGGTCCAATTAGAGCAGTTGAGATAGACATTAAAATAGCCACTAATACAAGCGTATAAATTACACTAGGTTGATATTTAACTCCAAAAGAAGTAGCAACATCCTTTCCTAGTGACAAAACATTCAAATTCTTAGAATGAGCAAAAATCAATACTGCTACAACTATAATCATAGGAATTACAATAGGAAAGTATGCAGGATCTGCATGATTCACAGAACCAAATAATTTCGCTTGTAAAATATCAAACTCTGAAGGCGCAAGTAGCTTTCTCATGAAAGTTGACATAGAATTCAGTCCAGTGCCAATAATAATTCCAACTAAAAGCATAAGTTGTAAATTTCCGTATTTACCAGAAAGTAACCATCCATAAAGTATCAAGCTCATGAGGACCATAACAACGACTTGAAATAAAAACGATCCAATTCCATTAAAGTTTATTAATGCACTAGCACCAAAGAAGAATATTGTACTCGTATGTATCGCTGAATAAAGTGATTCAAAACCTAAAAGCGAAGGAGTAATAATCTTATTGTTCGTAATAGATTGGAAAGCAACTGTCGACAAGCTATGGCAAACTGCAGCAATAATCATCGCGACAATAGCTACTATCCTTCTCTTAACAACTGGGATAAAAGAAGGGGAATCTATCGGAACTGGATTGTTATAAACTAAAAGTCCATATGAAGAAAGGAGGCCTAAAGCAATCAACGTTATCAGTACAATCCAATAGCGTCTTGCTTCCTTCTTAGAACGAAAAGCGCTAGCTGATCTACTTTCATTATGAAGGCTAGAATCGACTTCGACATTTTCTTTATTTCTATAATCTAATGTGATCATCGTAGCCTCCTTGGTTTTCTTTTTCTCAATAAAATAGTAATAAACACGACTGCTCCCACTGATGCAAGTATTAAAGAAACAGGTAATTCAAAAGGCTTTATAATTGTTCGAGAAATGATGTCACAGGCAGTTATTGTCCCCATTCCAATCACACATACCCAAGGTAAATTACTTCTAAGATCATCACCTCTAAACATGGAAACAATATTTGGAACAATTAATCCCAAGAAAGGTAAGTTTCCTATAACAGCTGCAACAATTCCAACAGCAACAGAGATAAGGCCAGTCCCAAAAAGAACAATTCTATTATAATTAACTCCAAGGCTTGTTGCGACATCTTCCCCTAGTCCAGCTAAAGTCAATCTATTCGCATACATAAAAATAAGCAAAGTAACGATAACAATCAGCCATAAATATTCATATCTTCCCACCTGAATGTTAGCAAATGAACCTACAAACCAAGTTTCAATACTTTGCGTCATTTGAAAAAGAAGTCCCATAAAAGTAGACACTGCAGAAATAACGGCTCCAAGCATCAATCCAATAATCGGGACAATTAAAGACGAACGAAGCTTAACTCTTCTTAAAAATAGAAAGAAAATCATAGTTCCTATAAAAGAAAAAATGATTGCACCAGTCATTCTTTGAACTAAAGTCGGGGCAGGAAATAGTAAATACACAAAAAGCAGGCCTAAGCCTGACCATTCAATTGTCCCCGTTGTAGTAGGTTCAACAAAACGATTTTGTGTAATAAGTTGCATGACGAGCCCTGCCATCGCCATTGCAGCTCCAGTAAGCATTAATGCCACTGTTCTCGGAACACGAGTGATGAAAAACATCTCCATTCCGTCCTCTTGTCCACGTATATCATAAACGCCAGTAAACAGTGATATAATCCCTAAAATTATAACAACTATAACCGCTATTATAAAAGGTTTTGTCCATATTTTATTGTGATTATAAAACTGGGGTTGAGAAATATTCTCAACCCTAGAAATCATATTTTTTGACACTGTTTCGTGCTCCTTTACACTACTTAGCTAAAGTTTTTGCGATATTTCCAAATAACTCTATATAAGTCTGAATTGATTCATTTGTGTAAGTATCTGCTGGTGCATAAATAACTTGTTTCTTAGAAACAGCAGTTGTGTTTTGAAGAGCTGGTGATTTAGAAATAACATCTTGAGCAGGAGCTGACTTAGCTGCATCAGATGTTGCAGCATCACGATCTAATACGAAAAGCCAATCAGGATTTGTTTGTGCGATAGCTTCAACAGAAACGTCATCACCTTTATGACCTGCAGTAGAATTAGCAACTTCTAATGCTGGAGTCCAACCGAAAATTTCATACATAGGTCCCCAAACGCGACCAGAGTGCGGTGCAGCAAAGCCAATATTTCCACCAGTAACGATAACACTCATAACTTTATCTTTTCCGTTATAAGCAGCTTTTGCTTTTTCAATAGATTTATCAAAATCAGCTACTAATTTTTTAGCTTCTTTATCTTTATCAAAGATTTTTCCTAAAGTAACTGTAGAGTCTTTAAGCCCTTTTACTAAGTTTTCACCTGGCTTAGTAGCTTTCTCAGAAACATCAACATTAAGATCAATAACAGCTGCATTTGGAACTAATTTTTTGATTTCTTCGTAATGGCTAGCAAATCTTTGACCAACGATTACAAGATCAGGGTTTGCCGCTGCTATAATTTCAAGGTTTGGTTCGCGGTGATTCCCAATATTTTTAACTGTTTTATCATTTTTATATGCTGAATCTGCAGGCATAATATCCTGTGGAGCAGCCGCTAATTTAATTCCCCAATCAGCTAAAGTTTCAAACGTTCTATTATCTAAAGCAACTACATTCTTTGGATTTACAGGAACAGTAACCTTTCCATGAGCATCAGTGATTTCAACCGTTTTTGGCTTATCACTACTATTATCTTTAGTAGCTTTCGAAGTTTCTTTACCTGAATCTGAGCAAGCTACTAACATTAAAGTGAAAATTGCTAGAATACTTACTAATTTTAAAAGCATAGTTTTTTTCATACGTATACTCCTTATTATGTAATTTAGTTCGAAAATGATAACATCGATAGATTAAATTAGACAGTAACTTTATGTACCCAAACTGCTATTGATAATCATTTTCATTTGAACATCCTGTTAATAAGTATAGTCATTAATTCTGTGAAAATCTTGTGAATGGTGTGAATTCATAAAATCAAGCAAAAAAGTAATATGTGCGATCAGGACTGTTGATTAACCTTCATTAAATACTGTCTCAACGAATACGAGACAGAGACCTTCCCTTACAAAATACGCACAGTAATAGCTAATATTTCACAGAAACTACTTTATTATCTTATTTTTATCATTCAACCATTGAATAGCCTCTGCCATGTATCGTTTGAATATATCTGTCTTTCTTCTCACATTTTAATTTTTTTCTTACATACCCAATATATAAGTCTACTACATTTGGATTTACGACTACGTTATGTCCCCAAACTTGGTTCAAAAGCATTTCACGGCTCAATATTGTATTTTTATTCTTGATTAAAAATACAAGTAAATCGTACTCACGCTTCGTAAGCGAGAGATTTTTACCACCTTTTTTCACAATATTGCTAGATGCATCAACAAAGAGATCTTTAAACTGAAAAAAGTTTGTCTCATTTTGCTGGTTATAGTCACTTCTTCTTAAAATAGCTTGAACTCTGGCTACTAATTCTTCCTTCACAAATGGTTTTCTAATATAATCATCTGCTCCTGCTTGTAACCCTGCTACGCAATCCTTGCTAGAAATATTGTCGGTCACAATAATAATCGGTGTCATTTTAACAAGTCGTATTTGCCTGCAAATTTCTGGTCCAGATATGCTTAATGAATCCCAATCTAATATGATAATATCCCAATCTTGTTCATATATTATATTTAAACCTTCGTTTTCATTGTGAAGTTTTAAAATGAAGTGGCCTTCTTGCGTTAAACCGCTTACGATTTTCTTTGCTAAAGACCGTTCATTTTTAATTACTAACACCTGCCTCACCGATGGTTCACCTCTACTTCAATATAACTTAGTTACATAAAAAATTATCTCAAAAAAATACCTTTAAATTTATAGATATTAGATTCCTAAAAAATCCATTATAACGGCTTATTCGGAGAACTCTATATAATCTTACAATAGATACGAATAGAAACACAAAAGATATGAAGATTTAAATACATATTATATAATCATTAAAGGTAGACTGTATCTACCTGCTTATCATCGACATCTATTCATTCAGTTTCTGTTTCAAGGGGACTGTTCTCAACTTAAGCATTTTATAAAACTACAAAACAAAAAGAACCATAACCTCGCCAACCTGGCAAAGTTATGGTTCATATCATATCTTAATTTTTATTAACCATATAATGTTCAAAAATCAATTATTTAACCGTATAATCAAAATGTGTAGCTTTGAAATAAAATTTGATTAAAAATACCCCGAAAGCCATCAAGCTTCCCACCAAAACCTTCGACAATATTATTACGGAAGCGTAGCCCTGCTTTACGCAAGGTCTCGAAAAACCTCTGAGAATTTTTTACCTTTCCACATTACCTTTTGGCCTTTTAACCAATGCCACAATACCCGCAACAACAAAAAACATGGCTGGAATAGAACCAAATAATGAAATGATGCAAATCACCACTGAAACGATAATCAATCCCCATCCTGCAAGTTTTGGATTTCGATTTCCTTTCAATAACATTGCAGCACTTGCTCCAAGTACAATGCCGATAAGTCCGGGCAAAATAAACATGGTTCCAGCTTGACTCAGCTGATCTAGCGTATAGACGTTTTCATTTTCACTCCAACCAGTATCCAAATATCGTAGAAAATCCTCATTATTCTTGAGGTATAAAAAAGCAACTCCAGTTCCAGTCATGATAAAACTCACAATTACTCCCAAAACACTTAAAACGATTTCTACTGTACGTTTCATATGAATGAACCTCCATTGAAATAAACTTAACGCAAACTCAAAATATTGATTCTACAGACTAATGATTATTTGTAACAGTCCTTTTGGTGCATCTTGTTTGCTCCCTTTAGAACGATTGACTTTCTATGCATCCCTCTTTTTAGGACCATTGCTTAAACCTTTCATGATAGTGCAAAGAATACCCGCGGTGACTTCTTGGATGCCTGCATAATGATCCTCATTTTTTTGAATGAATTATATATTTGTTCATTCAAAAAAATGTAAAAACATACACTACTTTTATAAGTAGTGTTTTATGATCTTGCAGACAGACCATCAATGATTAATTCTGCTAGTAATTTCATTACTTGCGGGTAACGCTGACTACCTACTTCATCCTTATGGATATCAACAACAATCAATACATTAAAAAGGCTAATCATTGTATCCAAGTCGATATCCCGGCGGAATTGACCGGACTCCTGCCAACGTTTAATATTGTCGATTAAAAAACTATATACAAAGCTGTTCTGCCAATCGTCACAATTTTGATTACGTTCCATAATGAATTGGCTGACTTCGCTATTCTGATACCATTCAGCTAAAATTGCATTATGTTTACCTATTTCAATAATCTTTTCAAAAAATTGTCTAACAACTTCCTTAGGTGATTGATCAGTGTCGATTTGCGAAATGATTTGGTGCTTAGTCTGTTCATTTTCAGCCAGATAAACTTCACAGAAAATCTGTTCTTTCGAAGAGTAATATTTATAAAATGTACCGACTGCCACATTAGCACGTTTTGTAATTGCTGCTATATTGGTTTTCTTAAATCCTTGTTCCAAAAAAAGAGTACGCGCTGCGTCGAAGATTGTTTGACGTTTATCTAATTGAATCAAGTTTAACCACCTCCCATATAATTTGAATGAACAAATTTCACATTCATTCACCATGATATGCGCTATAAAATGAATTGTGACTACAAAGGAAAACTAGGATAAAACATCGCAATTTTTTAAAACCGTCGAGGCTTTATTCAAAACATCACATCTTTTTTATAAGCACTGTGACTTTAGTTAAAAAGCAACATGAAAAATGTTCTTCAAATACTAGAAACATCATTTTGCCGCAAACAAAAAGAACCATATTATCTTAGTAAGTCCCTCTTTTTTTAGGATATGCTTATAAAATGTGAAGCATATTATTGCCCAAAGTTTTTGATTAACCCATAACCTTGCCGCTCTTTTCAGCTTTACCTACAATTAAGTATTCTTCATTTAATTAGTATAGATTTGAAATAAAGTTTAACCGCTTTGAAAAAAGATTCACTATTTATAACAAAGATGCGATATCTTAACTATTCAATCAAAAAATAAAACGGATAAAAATTAGTAATTAATCAATAAAAAATTAAAAAGCTGACATATAATGAATTAGAAAAGAAAAAATGTTGCATCTTAAATTAGAATAAGTTATTATTTTTGTAAGTAATCAATCAATAACTATTTTTGAGGAGCTGACATATAATGAATCAGAGGAAGGAAAATCGAAAGGAAGAAATCCTTGAAGCTGGATTAAAGGTATTTGCAGAAAAAGGTTATTATAGTACTACTACAGCATTAATTGCAGAAAAAGTTGGAATTTCTCAACCTTATATATTTAGATTTTTTAGAACTAAGGAAGAATTATTTGTTGCAGCGCTGGAAAGAGCATTCGAAAGAATACTTCAAACATTTAAAAATGTGGAATCCAATCCTGAGAATATTGTTATTAAAATGGTTGAAGCATATGAAAAGCTGTCTATATCTTATCCTAATGAAATTGCCTTACAGGTAATAGGACTTTCAGTTACAGAAGGTACAATAAGAGACTGTACAAAAGCTGGATTGTCGCGTATTAGAAGTTATATTTTGGAGAGATTCCAATCAGCGAATGTTCAAAATGCAGAAGAGGAAGTAACAACTTTCTTAGCTAGAGGAATACTTTGCAATATTTCTTATTACTTAGATTTACCAGAGCTCATTTATAATGAAAGAAAATAAGCTAACCGATTCTATTCGGTTTTTTATTTCAAAATAAGTTATTGATTAATAAATAACTTATTAAGCGAATCAAAATTTAAAGGGGGATTTATAATATGGAAAAGGCAATTGTATTAGGAGCAACAGGCGGATCAGGCCAAGCGATTGTATCAGAACTATTATCTAGAGAAATAGAAGTTATTGCATTTGGACGTTCAAAAAGTAAATTAAAAAAATTAATGAAAGAGCATGGTTCTACACCTTTGTTAACTTATAAATTAGGTGATATTTTTGATTATAAAACTATCGTTGAAGCTGCAAAAGATGCAGATATTATATTTCAATGTGCGAATGTTCAATATCACGAAATGGCAGATAAGCTCCTTTTACTTGGAGAAAATGTCATGAAGGCAGCAGATATTTTAGAAAAGAAAATAGTTATTGTTGATGGAATATATGTTTATGGTCACCAAGTAACTAAAGGAAATGAAAATCATCCTAAACAACCTCATACAAAAAAAGGGAAAATTAGGGTTGAATTTGAAAAATTAATATTTGATAAGAAATGGAGAAATGCAAAAGCATTAATTGTTAGATTGCCGGACTATTATGGTATAACTTCGCAGAACTCTTATTTACATCCTACATTGACTGGACTTGCAGAAAATAAAATCTCTGTTTTTATTGGTAACTTAAAAACACCAAGAGAATATGTCTATTTACCAGATGCGGCAAAAATGATTATAGAAATAGCAAACAAAGATGATTCTTACGGAGAAAATTGGAATATACCTGGTTCTGGATTGATTTCAGGAAAGGAAATAATAAAATTGGCACGTGAAATTACCGGTAATAAGAAAATGGTTATTCCATTAAATAAGAACGCAATCCGTATAAGTGGATTGTTTAACCCAGTTATGAAAGAAGTAGTAGAGATTATGTATCTTACAGAAGAAGGATTTACTCTAAGCGGAGAAAAATATGAAAATAGAATAGGTAAAATAATAGCTACACCTTATAAAGATGGGTTAAAAGAAACGTTAACCTTCTTGATGGAAAAGGCGAAAAGAATAGAGGATTAAAATTTAGAACAAAATTATGAGTAGAAAATAATTATTTATTTAACAATGATTTTAAGTTATTGATTGATTAATAACTTAAAATCATTGAAATACTATACCCTTTATAAGGAATATTCATATATTCAATAGGATAACTAACAGGCTTTTTTTTAAGTTGCATTTTCTTCTCAATAATAACAGTTTAAACACTTAATTAAAGGGCTTAGTTGTTGAGCATAGAAAGTAGAGGTAGTCTAACTTTTTTATAAAAACCTCATACTTAGTTAAAAAAAGCTACTCCTCCATCGGAAATATAAATTGACCATAAACTAAAAGAAGCATAAGTTGGCCAAAACGGCCATCTTATGCTTCCTGTTATATACAATGTGACTTTACCCATAAAGTTGCCACTAAAGGAAGCATAACTTTGCCGGAAATCACATGTTTTTGAAGAGATTTAGTTGATTATTCGAGGAAAACAGAAGCATAACTTTGCCGTGGATTAATTATTAACCCATAAAGTTGCCGTGAATGTTACAACAGGACAAATAAAAATACCTATTATCTGAGGTATTTAAACCTTACTATTTTAGTCATTAGAACTTTTATAAGACAAGTTCAGTAACTTTAACAATGGAATTTTAGTATATAGGCTTAATGATAAAAGTGCGTGTAGTGATATCCGTTTTTTTCTAAGCATAATTGCTTTTAGAGTCATGGGATGTATTCCTAACGCTTTACAAAACTGACGATGGTCACTTTGAAAAAGAACTGTTACATAATGTTCAAGCATTAAAGCGAGCTCTTCTATTGTCGGAGGAACAATGTATGGAGCTACTTGTAACAATTCTCCTATACTTTTATTAATCCATTCATCTCTTTGAGTTATCTCATATTGCTTTTCCGAAAAATCATATTCGCTTTGTCCTAACCAATTACCACATATATAACAATGCCCCCGAGACTGTCTAATAGCTGCTTGTGCTCTCCTACATTTTGGATTAGGACACAAAGCTTCTAATTTCCTTTTATGCTTCAAACATACAGTGGCACAAGCAAAATACCAAATAAATGGCTCATATATTTCTTCATCAACCTTCTTCCATTCATCAAGACAGTGGGGACACCACTTCTTATCAAAATTATATAACTCCTGAGAATATACGACATCCTTCCAAGTTAACATCGTCATGTATTTAAAACCTTTTTGTAACGTTAGCAGTTCTAAGGATTCAGCAATTATCAATGTACTTTTTGCCATACTATAATAAGAAGCCTGATTGCTAAAACTTCCTAGTTGAGGTTCTTTAGAAAGTAAGTGACGCTTCTCTGGATGCAAAAAAATAATATGAGAAACAAGGGTTCTTAATTTAACATTATGTGCATCAGCAAGTCTTTTAAGATAACTATTTAAACATTCAACCATTGGAGTACCAATATTTATAGGTTTTATAGGATAGAAATAACTAACTGTTAGCTTTTTAGATATATCCATATTTTCAGCCTTCCATATAATCTTGTTTACCTACAGGATCTCTTTTTGGATTACGCATTCCTACCTTACGCCCTCTAGTTGCAACTGTTTTTTCCGCTTGCTTTTCCTCTCTCTCTTTTAATCCTATTTTATATAAGAAATTCATCCTATGTTGTTCATTTTCAGCAAATAAAGCTTCACCTTGTTCAATTTCCCCATACAACATTTCTAAAGCCTGGATTGGCATAGCATATTTATATAGAATTTCTTTTGTAATAGTGCTTTTTTGATTATGAAGAGCATCTCCGAGACAACGAGTTAACCAATCTTTTAATATACCTATACAGCCCAATGTACGCTCATAAATAAAATCTGCATGCTGTAATAAATTTGGTTCTTCTTCTAGAGGCATGTTTTTTTGCAACATATGAATCACTGATAAAAATGTACGGTATTCATCTACTTTACTGGCTTTATATCTTGGGAAGTGTATACTAATTGTCCTACGACTAAGCTGAGCACTTAAATTAAAAAATTCTTTTAATTCATATGTACCAACTAATATGTGAGGTACTTTTGTTTGATTTGCTAAAGACTTAATAGTATCTAGTTGATTTTGTAAACTTTTAGATCCTGATACTTTTAGCAAATGTTGCGCTTCATCCACTATACAGGCTACAGGTCTTCGAAACTTAAATGCGTTCTCAAGAGAGCCTCTTAACGCATACCAGGTAGATCTGCTATGATAGTTAATTTTAGAATTTTGCACATTATCCGTTTGGTTTTCTATAATAACCTTATGATTTATAAGGGGTTCCTGTAATGCCTCTAAAGTTCGATAATAATAATCTTTCCAAGTAAATTTTCCAGAATCAAATCCTACAACTTCAGTTCTTACTATAGGAATTCTCCCTCGATCCCTTACTAATTCTTCCTTCATTTGTTCAATGAAATATTCTTCTAACACTTGAGCTAAAGTTGTTTTTCCTACCCCACTTGGTCCAAGAACTAAAAAGATAAAGGTTCCTGCCGGATTAAGGATACAAGATATGAGTTGTTCTTTGACTTGTTCAATTATAGTATGTCCTACCACAAAACTTTCAAATTGCTTTAACTTCTTATCTTGTTCAACAAATGAAGGTATATTCTCACTCTCTTTATATTTATTCATCTTAATTTCAGCCTCCCTTCTTATAGATATTAAACTCTTGGAATTCCATATTTTCCAATAAATCTTTAGCTTTTGATGAAATAGCAGAAGGATATTTTTCTTCAAATTCGTTTTGATCCCCTTTAGAAGACAATTGCCTCTTCATATTTTCTGCCATTAATTTCTCTTTTTCCTCAATATTATTAATAAATTCAGCAATTTTCTTAGCCGTGACGCTATACCCTTTGACATGATTTTGTTTTCTTTTCTTAATCTCCTCCATAGCCAATTTTAACTCTCGTTCCGTTTTCCCTTTTAATTCATGATAATATTCTGAGGTACACGTTATCCATTTTTTGTTTACATACGCGTAAGCAATTCCGATATTAAATGGATCATATCTCACAGGTACACTTTTCGCCTCAAGTTTAGAATTATTTAAAGCAGGGCTCCAATAATTTATATAATTCACTTTAATACCTGTACGTAAATTCACTTTAGCTACCCCATTCCTTGTAGACGGCAAAGTAGTAACGATAAAATTTTCATCATACGAGATGAAATCAAGTTTCCGCTCTCCTGTTCTATATATGCCTTCATTTAGTGCTTCATTAGGCGTAAGCCCTTCCAATGATGGATGTACATTATTGCTGTATACCTCCACTAGCCATTTTTCAAATACATCTTCCAAATTTTCCAAAGTCCATATCGCTTGATTTACAGGATTTACAGCCTTGGTAACTTGTCGAACATTCTTCATAATTTGAGTATTCCCCCTTAGATTATGAAGAAAATTAGAATTCGAAGTGCCAAACAATCTTTCAATTACACTTCCAAATCTAGCTTTTGCTGGTGGTCTTACTTTTTTGTTAATTTCGTACATAGCTGTAAATGTTTCGAAATAAATGCTGTGAAATTCTTTTCCTCCGTCCACTACAATAGATTGTGGAAGTCGATGATATTTACGCACACATTCTCTCAATGCTACCATCACTGATCTGTAACTAGGTGACTCGAAGGTAATATAATGGGAAAGGACCATCCTAGAGTAAGCATCCACTAATAAAGTTAACCACGGTCTTCCTAATACTTTACTCGTTCTAGAACATACAACCTGAATATCTAACTGTGTATGATCTATATGTGTAATCTCAAAAGGTCTATCCCCGTGTTTTGGAACGCTTCTTTCTAAATTCCAATAAAAAGGCTCATACTTATAAGCTGTTCGTTCTCCCTGTCTTTTCTTGACTTGTTCATACCGATTTCTATGCTTAATAGCCTTACAAAATGTTTTAAAGCTCGGAACAGGAATATTTTTACTTTCACATAAAATGACTAGCTGTCCGTATACAATGGTTTTATTCTTCTGTTTAAGATTTTCATATTCCCTTTCAATTACTTCTTCTATTAGAGATATTGTTTCAGCTGGAAGCTTTTTCTCTCGATTACCCTTTCTTTGATTTTTAGGTAATAAACCTATATATCCATTTCCATATATCTGTTGGGCCTCTTTGTAGTCTTTTACCCACTGTCTCAAAGTTCTTTCAGAAACTTCACTACTAGATATTTTTTCATCATTTAATTTTCTCTTAACTACATTGATTTTTCTATTAGCCTTTGCCAACTCTTCTGGTCCCATTTCTAATATATCTTCTATAAAGGGTACATACTTTCTACTCTCCTCTTTTTCATTTTTGAGAGCTATCCTACCGTTATTCAGCAACTCTATAAAATGTATTTTAGGTAGTTCTAATAATCCATTTTCATCCGAATAAAGCGAGATGGATTGAAAGCCTACATTTACAATCCTCCAAACAATTCCGTCCCACATAACTGTCGCATTAACATCTATTGTTACAGTTGTTACAGGATGAATATTTTCAGTTTTTGTTGAATTAATACTTTCAAATGCGTTACTATGCTGTTCACTCAAAAAAATTGGTACATCATTAGAATTGGCAATTATATATTTCACCAAGTCCACATATATTTCATTCTTCACAATCAATGTATATACATCATCAGCATTTGTTGTTTTTAAAGAAGCGAGCAGTTCAGATAATTTCATTCCTAAATTCGAAGAAAGAATATTAATGATTTCTTTTTTCTTCTCTTCTGATACTGTATAATGTCCATTCTTGAGATACGCCTCTAGAAATATAAGATTTCTGTGTACGTTTATATCTATTTCAGCCGATGATCGAACAACAAAATACAAGCCTAATTGACTGGCTGCAATTTCTGCAGGCGGACATCTCCAGTTTCCCTCTTCATCTTTAAAGTACCTCACTGGATCTTTTTCTGAAAGCTTAATTAGTTGTTCTTCTGTTTTCCATTCCTCAATCTGTGCACCATCTTTTCTTAACACTAAAAAATCTGGGGTATAATAAAAGGAGATTCTCTTACCATTTTCCCGAAAATAATCTAATTTTAAGGTAATAGGTTGATCATAATATTCGAGTACATCATCATCATATTCCATTAAGTACATAGCAACTAATTCAACTGTATAACTCTCGTATTGAATAGACATCCCCATTTTCTTACTTGGGTATTTACCAGATAAATTTTTCTTCGAACTCCTAACACTACGAGAGGGCGGTGATGTCCGGATTTTTTGAATTGTACTAACCGCCTCTTTGGTAAAATCCAACAAAATACACCAGCTTTGAAACTCCTGTTCACTGAACATGACTTACCTCCTGTCATTAAAAAATTCATTTTGCACCAATCTATTTAAATACTCTCTTAACTTCTTATCTTTAAGTAACCCCGGCTTATCAGCAATTTCTTCTATCTTTCTTCTACTCGGATATACGCCGTGCTTCTCTAGAATTTCAACACAGTTATCAATTATTAAACAATTATCTTCATAGGCCTGTTGTGTTCGTCTTTTAATAAATTCTTTATTCTTTGCAGAAATAATCTTGCATAAGTCTGGAAAATGTTCATAAAGTGTTCTTTTTGGATAGCCTATCAACTTAGCTAATTCAGTCATAGAAATAATTCGTTCTGAATTGCTGGCATATTCTCTAAGTATGGACAATGCCTTAGTACAATCAAATCTAATTTCTCTTGTACCCCGATTCCTTAAAAGAGTCTCTACATTCAAAGTAATTAGATTTTTATTCGCACTAATATCTTGGGTATAAAAATCAATCGGTGAAATATCAAATAAGCTACATATTTCAAAAATCCTAGGAAGGGGTGGTAAAACCTTTCCTTTACACCAATCCCAAAGAGTTGTTTTTGCTAAGTTTAAGTTTTTCGCAAACCTTTGTAGATTCCCCTGTTCATAGGTTTCAACAAGATAATTTAAATTTTTAATGATTTGTTGTCTATTTCCTGAAACCGATATCTCTTCTTTATGATTTATAAATTGTTCCGCTATTAAAGTTATTTTGTAATTAAGCTCTAGATTATGTAAATTTTGATTGTTACCTTTTTCTATACCTAACCATGTATTGCAATATACACAGTATCCGTTTTGACTTTTCCTGTGTAAAATAGGGAGATTTTTATTGCAAAAAGGACAATGTATTTCTAATCTACATTTATGCTTAAGGCATACCTTAACTACCTCCAGGTGCCACAATAATGGATTATAATTACTTTCTTCATTATTCATTTGCTCTTCATAACATGCTGGGCACCAGGAAAGTTGTTTCTTTAATAAATATCGTGATGGAATTACTTCCTTCAATCCTATTAATGTCAATTGATCCAAATGCTGTACTCCTGTTCGATCTTCTAAAACAGTTACCATATCGATAGCATTTTGTTCAAAAGCATTAATTGTTCGAGCACCATCATAAAATCTATTTCCACCTCTTTTAACACTGTTGATAAGAAATTCTTTATTAAGTACAGGTGCAACGATATAAGAAAGTAACGATGACGGATAAACTTTATGTACTTCTGATAACCTAATTAAGTAACTTGTTAGGCATTCCATATAGGGACTTCCTACTCCTATAGGTTTGACTCCATATAATTGACTTCTTTTTGAATATGCATAATGCAATTTCAACACCGCTCTTTGTAAAATATCCTATTACAAATATGGACATATTTGCTCACATATAAACTTTCAAACGGATTTATTCGATGTGTAGCAAACCAATTATGTGAGCCGGTTTCACCGGTTGATTATATACACTATATATTACCTTTGATTTGTATGGGATATTTATAAACGTAAAGCAGAGATTGAAGCATGACAGATAATCCAAGCAATGATTTCTATGCAACTGGGGATGAAATAATACATGAAACCTTTCTTGTTAAGCTGGAATAAATTTTGATTAAAAGCATGTTATGAATGTTGGCTTTTTAATAGAAGAAACCCACGCATTTTGAAAAAAGATTAATCAAAATGCGTGGGTTCAATTTCGAAGTAGAGTTAGTTTTTATAAAAAAGATTGATTAAAAAATCCCAATTCTAAATAGCTATTTCAAATTCATCAAGTATCAGAATCTGAACAACACTATAATTAACCATGTGAGTTCCAATGACTTTTAGTATATCATTGCTAAGTCTTATAAAATATACATTGAACTCTCTTTTAAACTATCGCTTTTGCAATGGTAATATATTTTGAACCATCATATCTTCAAAGGCATTTTTGACAGTTTTCCAATACTTTAATTTAGCTACTGGATCAGATGCATGTTCTTTGTATGCAGCATAATCACTCGTTCGTTTTAATTCCGCTTCACCATTCTGCCTTTCATGATTTGGGTTATAGTTTGCAACCATAAATTCCAATTCCTCTTTTTGTACCCACCACGTTTGTACAAACGTATCAAGAAGTGCATTAATCGTTTGTTGAATCATTTCTTCTAATAATGAAGATACATATTGGTCACGATAATTTTCTGGATTCGCTTGAATGTTCGTCCACAGTTCTTCCATGATTTCTGCTAAATTCGGATTACTTTTCTTCAACCAACGAATATATTGATTAATTTCATCCACCATTTTTTGTGATGATAATTCCACATTCTCTTTTTCTTGTGTTTTCGGTAAAAATGCTTGGATTAGCTGTAAAATATACTCGTAATTAATTTCATCTGTTTTTACTGATTCGAGCTCATATTCGATATTGATTTCTATATCATCTACATCTTCTTTTTCTTTTCGTAGTTTTTCTAAGACGTTGACGTATTTACCGTGATATTCCTCAATTTCATCTAAACGAATTGGATAAGTCGTTCCTAATTGTTCATCACTATATTTGGTATACACTTGAATATTCGCAAAAGTACGGTCTAGTGCCTGATAGGCCTTCGCAAATTTTTTCAATTGTGGCTTTTCCATACCTTCTATATCAATGCTTTCGGGAACGGGCGCTATTTCACGTAATTCTTCAATAGCTGTTAAGAACGCTTGATGTGCTTCCTCCCAAGTCGGTGCAGTCACTTCATTTTCTCCACCATTTGAGTAAAGAATGAGTGCTTGTTTCACCTTTTCTTCGAAAATTTTTGGTGTTTGGAAGGTAACAATTTGTCCATATTTCTTTGCTTTATTAAACAAACGATTTGTTCGTGAAAATGCCTGGATTAAATCCTGTGGTTTCATCGCTGGTCGATCAATAAATAAGGTTGATAAACATGGTGCATCAAAACCAGTTAATAACCGATCTACGACAATGATAATATCCAATTGTTCAGAACGTGGAAGAAACTGTTCTTTTTTACGTGCTAATCGGTCATTAACATTACGGTTATACGCCCGCATCGTTTCAATCGTATAACTTGTATCAAACTCCTTGTTATAATCCAGCAAAGCTTCTTTCATCTTCTCCTGATTTTCGATTGATGTTTCTTCATTTTCAGAAATAGAATACGTCATAGCCACTTTAGGGAAATCAGGAAGAATCCGTTTCGTTTTCTCACTAATTTGCACTGTAGTTTCTCCAGCTTTTACACGTTTAAACAAGTCGTAATAGCGCTGTGCTTGTGCAATCGAAGAAGTTGTGAGAATCGCATTATATGTATTACCAACCCCATTTTGAAAGCCGAGTTTATTACGTGATTTATTGATAATTGAATGAATGACTTCTAACATATGGCATTCATCTTCATATACACGTTTGGGTAAACGAGCCTCTTTTTCTTCCATTGTTAGATTACTGATGTCCATTTCACTATCAAATTTAATTAAAGCATCATCTAGTTCTTCTTCTGAAAAAGTACTTTTATATTCAATTTGGAAACCAAGTACTGCTTTATCATAAATCGCTTCTTTTACGGTATATTCATGTAATCTTTGTCCATACTGTCCTTCTGTTGTACGTGGCAGGTCGCCCAGTACTTTTTTTGCATTCTCCGCAAAAATAGGCGTTCCTGTGAATCCGTACCATAAAGAATAAACAAAGAATTCTTTAATTTCTTTTTGTTTTTTTGGTGATACAGCTCGGTGACATTCATCCACCACAAATGCAACTTTCAATTTCTTTAATGCCATCGCCTTTTTGCTATCTTCTTGTCCTTCAAAACGCTTCATTACATGGTTTAACTTTTGAATCGTTGTCACAACGACTGTTCGATCATCAGACAATAATTTTTTAATCAAATCATTTACATTGTCTGTTTCATCAATCTCAATCACATCATGTTCAGCATACGATTCGAATGAACCTGTTGTTTGTTGGTCTAAGTCAACTCGGTCCACGATAAAAATAGTCTTTTGTAAGGATGGTATTTGTAATAGATTACGTGCCACCTTGTACGATGTTAAAGTTTTACCTGAACCAGTTGTGTGCCATACATAACCCGACTCTTGTCGACGAGAGGCTTCTTTAACGGCCTCAATCGCATGAATTTGATAAGGACGAAGTAAAATCAATGCTTTTTTCGCACTATCAATGACTGTATATTGCGTCACCATCTTGTGCGCTTGTGGGATAGATAATACCGCTTTAGCAAAATCTAAGTAACTGTTGACGGGCTGATTCTCATGGTCCACCCATTTACTTAAAAATTGTTCATTCAATTTTTCGTCACGCGCTGTTGCGATATAACGTGTGTCCGTTCCATTCGACACAACAAACATCTGAACCGCAGAGAAAATACCTGTAAATTTATTTTCTTTCAGATACTTTTTAATTTGTCGAAAGCCATCCATATAGGAGTGCTTTCGATTTTTTAATTCGATATGAATCATCGGTAAACCATTGATTAATAAAGTTACATCAAAACGACGTTCTTGATCCCCTTTTGTACGACGATTACTTTGATATTGATTAATCACTTCATAAGAGGACATGCCACCAGCAATATCCGCTCGATTCAATACTTTTAAGCGAATCGTACCAAGTGCAGCATCTTCACGCTGCACTTGCACTTTAGCAATTCCATTTTCCCCCGCTAACCATTTAGCAGCTTCATAGAAATTCACGAAGTGTAATTGTTCTTGAATTTGACGAAACTCTTGTTCTGTTAAAGGAACATCATTCAATACATCCTTATTATTGTTTTCAAGCTTCTCTCTAAAATTTCCCCATAATTCACCTTCTGTATGTAAATCCCCACGATACGTCCACTGAGATTCACCACTGATTAATTGTTGAATTAAGTTATCTTCTAGTTCTGATTCAAGTACAAAATTACGAACCATATGCCCACCCCTTTTACAATTTTTAATTGCTTAAACAAACATGCTCTGTAGTAATGCTTTTTTCAATTGTTGATAACCTTCAAGATTTTTCTCATGTAGGACAATTGTATCGTCAAGTTGTTTAAAAAATGCACCAATTTTTTGTTGTTCTAGATTTGAAGGTAATAAGACATTCAAGTCTGTCAACATATCTTTAACTATATAAGGGATATTCCCAGTTCGAGCTTCTTGATTAATTTTTTTCGGTAATTTATTTCCTATTTCAGAAAACAAAAATCTTCTATCAGCTTTAAACTCTGTTAACACATATGTTCTTTGATATGCATTAAATTCGCCATCTGCATAATGCATATATCCCACAGTAGCACCATTTCCTGCAATTGTAATTGCAGGCCCTTTAAAAGCAGGAATATCTATTTTATACTTTTGAATCCCCGATGTATAAAAGTCATATTGGCCATCTTCTTTCATAGCGTTGGCATCCAGTTTCCCAGTAGTGATATTAGATACTTCCCCTAATGTTTTTTCCTCCCAATCTCCATTGAACCCATCAAAACGAACTTTCGGCATACATTCGCCTTTTTGTGGGAACATTTTTTGCAACATCGCTTTTTTGTATTGTTGGTGCTGTTTGACCAATTGTTGGTGCAAAGCAATTATATCGTCCAATTGTTTGAATAAATTGCCGATTTTTTGTTGTTCTTCGTAAGGGGCTTTTAATATTTCAATAGTGTTTAAAATTTTTTGGCTTATATTGAAGCGAGTACTTCCTCCCGATTTTCTCTCAATTTGTTTACGATTTATATAATTTAAAGATAATTCAATAAAGCTAGGATTAAAACTCCCCTTTTTCTTCCCTCGTATTGAAAACCCGCTATATAAAGCATATTCTTTTTCTAAGTAAGCCTTGGACCATCCAACTTCTTCAGCCACCTCCGAAGAACGAACAAAAATTAAATCCCCATATTCAACTTTATTTTTTTCTTCAATAGAAGGGCTCACTTCAACAGAACTTCTAATATTTTCATATTTCAAATAAGATTTATCTAAAATATCCATAACACTAATCATTTTTCTACCTTTTCCATAACTTTCTTTAGGAGCATTAATACCATTAGAAAAATCCATTAATTCCGATAAATTTATTGGACGCCACTCCTCACTAAATCTTTCAAACCTCACTTCAGGAACATTCTTACTCACTCTTTCCACCACCTAATCCAAATGCTTGAATAAAGTGCTGAAGTTCTTTTTGAGCATCTTCGTTCGTACCTTTCAATTCATTCAACATGGCAAATAGATTTTGCTCAGCTTGTTGCAATTCTTGCTGTGTTTGCTGCATTGCGCCTGATAGTTCCACAAGTGAAATTTCTTCTTCTTCTTCAAATGTGTCCACATAACGTGGGATATTTAAGTTGTAATCATTTTCAACAATTTCATCGAATGAAGCAACATGAGCGTATTTTTCAACATCTTCACGTTGAATATAAGCATCAAGTATTTTATCAATATGCCCATCTGTTAGGAAATTTTGATTTTTTCCTTTTTCAAAATCATTTGATGCGTCGATAAACAATACATCTCTTGCTGAACGGTTTTTCTTTAAGATAATAACTGTCGTTGGAATCGATGTGTTAAAGAAGATATTTGCCGGTAGACCAATTACCGTATCAATTGCACCATTATCTAATAAAACTTTACGAATCTTACCCTCTGCATTTCCTCTAAATAACACACCATGTGGTAAAACAATCGCCATTACACCACTATCTTTCAAATGATAGAAACCATGCAATAAGAAGGAAAAATCTGCTTTTGACTTGGGTGATAGGACACCATACATAGAGAAGCGAGGATCATCTAAAAAACCCTTGTCCGCAGACCATTTCGCTGAATAAGGTGGATTCATTAATACACCATCAAAGTTCGTTGGTTCTTCTGTTGGCCAGTCTTGGTCTAATGTATCTGCATTATTCAAATGTTGATTCGCTGTATCTACACCGTGCAAAATCATGTTCATACGTGCTAAATTATATGTAGACGTATTTAATTCTTGTCCGAAGTATGAAACGGTTCCGGATTCATTTGAATATTTCTTCACGTTTAATAGAAGTGAACCTGATCCCATTGTTGGGTCATACACAGAAAAACCTTTTTGATTTTCTTTGCCTTGCAAAACAATTCTTGTCATTAGTGTTGAAATCGCTTGTGGCGTATAGAATTCGCCTGCTTTTTTACCTGAATCAGATGCGAACTGACCGATTAAGTATTCATAAGCATCCCCTAGTACATCTCCTGCATGTCCCGCCAACTCAAGTACTGCCAATTCCTTCATAACTTCGGCAATTGTTTGGTTTTGCCTTTGAGGTGTGGAGCCTAATTTTTTTGAATAAAGGTCGACATCTTCGAATAGATTTTCAAATATTTCACTCGATTGTTCAATATTGCGGAAACCTTGTGCCAAATCTTCTAATTGAAAAGAACCTTTATGGATAGCTTGCACAAGCGCAGTAAACGTAAGTTTAGGTTCTAACGTGTAAGAAAAATCATATTGTAATGCTTCTAGTAAATCCCCTTTTACATCTTCATCATCATACGCTTCAGCGTATACCTTTTGCGCCTCCACTAAATCTGTCGTTGATTCTTCTAACAATGAAGTCGCGTGAAGAAGCATTTTATCTGACAAATATTTATAAAAGACTAAACCTAATAAGTAACTTTTGTATTCATTTGCATCCATTTTAGATCGTAAAATATCAGCTGAATTCCATAATGCTTGGTATAATGTTTTCGAGTTTTTTTCTTCCATTTAGCCCACTCCTAATAAAGTTAATTATTGTCTACATCTGATTTTTGAATTAATTCCAAAAAAAATTGTTCTTCTAATTCAGATTGTTTTTTTAATAAATATTGTCTTTTACATAAGTTAAAATAAGCTCTACCAATCAATAGTTGTTTTTGAAGTTCAGGCAGATTAACATGTAAATCTTTTAAAATAGCTGGTGTCATCTTTGGTAAAGTAGAACCTTGCATAAGCATAAATTTTTGTTTACGAATTTGATTTGCCTCATTTAAGACATAGCAAAAGTAGTACGGATCAATCAATGATTCATCAATAATGATTTTGGCAAAATTCTGATTAAGTAACTTTCCTTGATTCTTTTCTGTTATGACAGTTGCCTTTGTGCCTACAAAACTAATTACAATATCACCTCTATAAGTGAGATAATTACTTTGTGAATTCTTATTCTTTTTCACATATTCTTCATCTATATGTGTTAAATCAAAATTCAAATTATCAAATGTATAAAAAATATTGTTATGTAGCTCTTCTTCAGGGATTCTTGAGATATTTTGACCTACTTTAATTATTGCAACCTCATCTATTTTCATGCCACCCCTCCTTTGTAATTCTTGCGAATTACTTAATAACAGATTTAATATTACCATGTGGATAAAACAAAAACAAGTAATTCTTTAAAATTACTAAACATATACTAAGTCCAAAAAGAGTTATACCCATAATTTTTGAAACTACTAATGAAATTAAATATTGGATGAATCTTTATCTTTTGGTAAATGAAAAACAACCATTTTAAACAAAAATTGATTAAAATGGTTGCATCTATTCTAATTACTAATTTAATTTTTATAAACATATTGATACGAAAGGATTCTCATTGAAATTAAGCCATTATTTTGATTAAACTTCATTATAAATGGTTAAACTTTTTTCTAAACACCGCAACTTTATTTCAAATTTACAATTTCTCAAAAAAGTTCATCAATATCCTATAACAGTAGTATTAACTTCATTGATGATCTCACTAGATATTGTGCTTATCGGTAATAAATAGACTTTATTTAAACGAGGATTAAATATCCCTAAATTCTCAATTTGTTTGAATTCGGAATGAATAGAATGAACACCCATTAAATAATATATAAGCAACTGTAAAGTGTTTTTATTCGTCGGATCTTTCTTTGAAACTTTAAAGTCCCATAAAGTCGTTTCAGTTAAAAAATCACCATCTCCACTTGATATAAGCTCAGTATAACCACCTTCAAAAGTAAAACCATCTTTTACAATCGGTCCATAATTATCGTTAAAGCCCCTACTACGCTCTACCATAGTTCTAATATTAGAACTAGTAAAGAAATCTGGCTGAATAGTATGTACTGGCTTATAACTTGCAATACCAGCTCTAAAAGCAGTATCAAATCCTACCAATTTACACGCATTTTCTATCGAAGTATCATCAAGACCGCTAATGCCGTTTAATAATTCTTCTGCATAATCACTCTCATTAACCCTCAATGCACCTCTAAGAGAAATTTTAAAAGCTTTTTCTAAAGAAGTTCCCATAGTAAACCGAGCAAGATAATCAACGGCTAATCCAATCAAAGTACTATGTATATTTTCTTCTTCATACAAATCAATACCATCATTTAATTCGATAGTATTGAAATCTTTAGGTTTAATATATCCACCTCGTGGCTGTTTAACTTTAGAAAGCCTCTGAGTAACTGATACCATAAAAACACCTCTTTTTTGTATGTTATTTTCATTTTCTTTGATGGTTCTGGTGCAAAAAACTTAAAAAGCACTTCTGAAGTTGTTATAAATAAAATTGGTAACTAAATCTCTTTTTAATCTTATTGAACAACGGGGAGTTTTTTTCTTCGATAATAATGATGGACTGATTTTTTTATTAAAGAGCACTATTATTAGATAAAGCTTAGATTTTCAAACGGCTTTATTGTTATTTTTTAGTATAGTGAAATACCTTAAATTTAGAACGAGGTTATGTTTGTTTGAGCTTTAAAATTAAATAACATTATTATCATTTTACAAAAGAAGCATAAGCCTGCATAAAATGCAGACTTACGCTTCTTTTCTCACTTTTAATATGGCATGTTCATTTAGAAAGCCATAATCTTTAGCATTTTCTATAAACCGTTCTTCATTACCTCTTCTTAAATTATCAAGTATGTCTTGGGTAGCATCTGTAATATTTATCTCTTTGTTATTTTCCCGTTCTTCAATAGCTTGTTTAATTTCATTCATTAGATCCGCTATTTCCTGGTCTTCACTAATATTTACAGCAGATTCAACTTGTTGTTTCTGTAATAAACGTTCATCCAGCGCTACCGTAATATGCCTACTTAAAAACGTTAAGCCACCTACACCCAAAATAATACAAACAGTTAACGGACTATTCCTTGAAATACTTTTAATATCTAAAAATCGTTTATTCTCTTCAACATATAAAGTTTTATCTATAAAGTCTCTACAAATAATTTCGACACTATTGTCATTGGGATTATAAATACCAATTATAGGTCTAATCAGAGTATCAAAAGTTGATTTAAAAGTATTAAAATATCCTGCTATGTTAGATGGCATTTTATTAATATCTTTAATATCATTTGCAAGGATACTTTCTTTTGTAATAGCGAGACTTATGAAATCAGATTCCATCTTTTGATAAAATGACATTACCTGAACAGTACTGGATTCTAAAGAATTGGCTAATTTTTTTCGATCTATTTTTTTATTCTGTTCATTATCTCTTACTTCTTCTTGACTTGATTGATTGAGATTTTCATTTGCTAAACTAATAATTTTTTCTTTTATTGCTATCATCGTGGTGTTCGGGCTTATAGAAAAAGTTATCAAACCACTTAACTTCTTTTTATTCAAACCCTTTACTTTGTATTCACTTAGGGTCTCATTTACTTTCCTGAATATCTCAAACATACAATTTATTTTTATTAATTTTTCATTCGGAAACATTCCTATGGTTTTTCCCAAATGATATAAGGTCTTTGCATCTCTCTCATTTCTAAGATTTAAAATGCCAAGATTTTTATAAATGTTATTTAACTTAAAAGATTCATCTATTATGAATATATTTTCTAAATCTGTTCCTTTATTAAGGTAACTTTCAATAGTATTTAGCAACTCATTCTTATAATAACTTCTTGATAAGTTTTCAATAAAGGCTGAAATTTGCCAAGATGATAAAAGTTTTTCCCCATCTCTTTTCATTTCTAAATTAACTCTATAATCACTTTCAACAACAACCTTATTATAAGCATCCATCTAAAAACAATCTCCCTTATTTAATTATCTTTTTTCACACTTTTTAGAACCTCTTGTAACACTTCTTTTTTAGCTAATCTAACTTCATCTTTTAATCTTTGTTCATATATTTTTTCTTTTTGTTCTTCTTTCTTTTCATTAAGTCTAATGTTTACGAATAAAAGACCTAGATTTAGTATCATAAGTGTCCCATTAGAGATAAAATTATCAACTATAGGTGTAATAATGTTATTTTTAAAAATGTCTATATTTGTTAACCATCCCACTGTTAAGCCTAATCCTATAGCCAATATCAACAGTATATTACTTAACCAAGAATTCCAGGACTTTCTAAATTTATTTTCTGAAATTGTAGTCAATCCAGCTGATAAAGCATAAAAAAAAGTGAATACTGAAACACCATTTCTAAAATTCGAGCCCATAATATTTGAATCTGGATATATCATATTAACGATAGCCAACACTATTAATACGTATCCTATAGTCGAAATCAATTTATCACCTTTAGTCATTAAAACACCGCCCTTATATTGAACTGGACCACTGATGTGAGATAGGAATAAAACACCTACGCAACCTGTTCCCTATACATTGTTCTTGGAATGATAAAATTTTTCATTTGACCTCGGCATCTATTATGGTAATTGAATTGAATTTTCACATTCCTTTTAATTACTCTTTTCTTACCTCCTCTAGTTGCATCTGCCATTCTAGTCTGATTGATCATAAATCAAGACTTAAATTTTAAAAAATATTTGTTACTCATTATAAAGAACATCTTTATCTACTTAATATCAAGCTTCTTACCTAAATAAATGATTTCTAACAGCTTAAAAAACAAAATTTTGTCTTCTTATCTTTTTTATTCCTTTGGAATTCATCCACATTTCATATAATTCCTTATTAATCCATATATTAACTTCATTTTACATTAACCCCTTTAAAACATAAATACATTTTTATTATGAGTATTTCCATTTGCTTAAGGACGTTAAGTAAATGGAAATATGTTATCAAAAGCGAACTAATAAAGATATGGATTTTAAGCTCTAGTAAAATCTTCATTCAAAATATCCCTAAACTTGCAGAAGGTTTATTTTGAAAGCATAACATTGCACAAAATTTTATAACGAATAGCATAAAAACTATATTATTGATTTCCTTTGATACAATATTTTGTTTAAATCAAAGAAGGAGGCGATATTAATGGAAGAACAATATATCAAAAAATTAGATAAAATTCTAAATCAATTTATTTTGCAATCCAAGAAATTTGTGGATTATTCATGTTTCCCCTATGGAACACATGACCTTTTATCTTATAACGTCACATCTGTAAAGCTTACATATGATTTTGAGTACTTTTCTTTTACTAAAAGTACTAAGACACTAATAAGTATCCGACATTTATTAAAAGCTGGGCACAATGAGGATGTAATGATGTTAGTACGAAGTATTTTTGAAAATTATTTAAGTACTCGATATCTACATGAAAATGAACACAAACTTGATAACTTTATTAAAAATCCTATAAAAGTTGCGTTAGCCTTTTATAACGTTCAATCAGATGGGGTACTAGTAAATCGAAATCAGGAGGAGATTGGAAAACAAGAAAACCCGAGTGCCTTTAAAATGGGCTTAGATAAGAAATATTTTACTCACTTCTATGATGTATTATCTCGATTCAGCCATTGTAATTTTGGACTTATTGATTACTATCAAGAAAATCTCAATTTTACAATTTCTAAAAATAATGAGCCATTAATGATTCGATTATTTGTAATTTTCACCTTCACTAAAATTTTTGAATTGGTTGTTACTGTTGAAGGAGAAGAATTTATGAATGAAAGAACTGAAAAGATTTGCTATCAACTTGTAGAAGATTCTATTATGTTACAAGAAAAAATAATGGATTTTCTCATTGCACGATTTAACGATAATACAGAGGAATTTCTAAAATACCATAACAAACGAATGAAAAGTTTGTTTAAAAATATGAAAAAATCACTAAAAGAGGAAATCGGAAGTATAAAAAAATAAAAAGGAAGGCATTTTTTCGAGGTCACTGAAAAAGTCCACCTAATAAGAAAAAGGAGCTCACCACCTATCATATACAGGTTATGGACTCCTTTGTTTTTTCAAAGCAATCACTTTTTCAGTGCCCTCATTTTTTCGCCACCTTTTTTTATTGAATTTCTTGTGAATTTATCCCTATAAGAATAGAATCACTAGTTAAACCCTGACCAAACACTAATTTTCATACTTAAAAAGAAGCATAAGCTTGCCGCAAACAAAAAGAACCATAAGCTTGCCGTTTCGGCAAACTTATGGTTCATATCACATACAAAATAAAAAAACCACCAAATATGTATTGGTGGAGACGGTGGGAGTCGAACCCACGTCCAAAAATATCGGCACTTAAGCTTCTACGAGTGTAGTCGATATATTAGCATTTCGCAAACTCTTCAGCCTATCGACAGGCTTCCAAGTTGCTAGTCTGGTTGTTCTCTTCCTTTGTCCTCAGACGGCGAACTCCGGCGTAGTCCACTTAGTTTGAGTCCCTTACCCTACCACATGGACGATGGAGGGAGGAACCTTTAGTGCAATTAAGCAGCTAAAGAAAGATTGTTTTGTTTGCCAATTATAGGCTTTGACGTTTTAACGAGGCCGATCCCCTCGACTCGCAACCTAAGCTCGAACTATCCCTGTCGAATCCGTAACGTCCCCATGATAAAAATGGAGCATACGAAGAAAATTTCGTGATAGCTACTAAGAGCTGTTTTTCAATGTGCAACAATCTTACATAAGTTATTATAACATACGCGCGCCGTTTTACAAATGTAAATATTTGTATTACATCTTTTGGCGATCACGGAACGCGCGTGCAATTTCACGTTTAGCTTCTTTCTCTTTTAAATCATGACGTTTATCGTATTGTTTCTTACCTTTTGCTAAACCAAGTGCCATTTTCGCAAATCCATTTTTCAAATAGATTCTAACTGGAACTAGTGCGTATCCTGTTTCTTTTGAAGCACCAGCTAACTTCTCAATTTCTTTTTTATGAAGAAGTAACTTTCTCGTGCGAAGCGGATCGTGGTTGAAACGATTCCCTTGTTCGTACGTACTAATATGCATATTATGAACCCATACTTCACCATTATGTACACGAGCAAACGCATCTTTCAAGTTCACGCGTCCAGCGCGAATCGACTTAATTTCCGTTCCTTGAAGGACAAGCCCTGCTTCATATGTTTCTTCGATGAAATAATCATGAAATGCTTTTTTATTTTGTGCAATAACCTTACCTGAACCTTTTGGCATATAACGTCCCTCCTCTATTTTTACTATTGTAACAAATGTTACTAAAAAGCGAAAGTGGCTCGCTTAGAATCTTTGGACATTGGAACTCCCGACAGAGAAGCGCTTTTTGCTTCGTCCGAGGGAGTGAAATGGCCAACAGATTCTAGCCACTGTAGCTGGATTCCATTAAAAGCGAAAGTGGCTCGCTCAGAATGTGAGGTGGATGGAGCTTCTGACCTTGAGGCGCTCTTTGCCTCTTGGGAAGAAGCGAAGCCGCCGAACATTCTAGCCACTGTAGCTGGATTCCATAAAAAGCGGGAGTGGCTCGCTCAGAATGTGAGATGGATGGAGCTTCTGACCTTGAGGCGCTCTTTGCCTCTTGGGAAGAAGCGAAGCCGCCGAACATTCTAGCCACTGTAGCTGGATTCCATAAAAGGCGGAAGTGGCTCGCTCAGAATGTGAGGTGGATGGAGCTTCTGACCTTGAGGCGTTCTTTGCCTCTAGAGAGGAAGCGAAGCCGCCGAACATTCTAGCCACTGTAGCTGGATTCCATTAAAAAGCGAAAGTGGCTCGCTCTCAAGCCACCAATAAAAAAGAAAAAGCCTCGCTTTCCATCAAAGCGAAGCCATCCTTTTCTTACTTACGCTTTTTCTTTTTCTTCTTGAATCCTGGTACGTTTTCGAAGAATGCTTTTTTCTTCTTACCGTTACCCTCTTTTTTCCCTGACTGGCTAGCGGACGTAGATGCGGATGCAGATCCTCTTCCTTTCCCTTTGCCACCACGGTCAAATTTTCTTCCTGTGCCACGTTCTCCGCCGCGCTCATTACTGCGCTCGCTACGTCCACCGCGTTTCTTTCTGCCTGTTCTTGGCTGTTCGATAACGACTGGACGATCTTTGAACTTACGACGAGGCGTACCTTTCATGCCAACGATTTCAAAGTCGATTGCACGCTCGTCTTTGTTTACGTTAATAACGCGAATTGTAATTTCGTCACCGATGCGGAATACGTTACCTGTACGTTCTCCGATCATTGCGAAATGCTGCTCATCATAACGGTAGTAATCATCCGTTAAGTAGCTAACATGTACAAGACCTTCAATTGTATTTGGAAGCTCTACGAATAAACCGAAGTTTGTTACAGAGCTAATCATACCGTCATACTCTTCGCCAATCTTATCAAGCATATATTCTGCTTTTTTCAGTTCGTCTGTTTCACGTTCTGCTTCAACAGCACGACGTTCCATATTAGAAGAGTGCTCTGCAATCTCAGGTAATTTTTCACGCCATTTTGCTTGCGTTTCATTATCGACTTTACCGTTAATGATGTATTCACGAATTAGTCTATGAACAATCGTATCTGGGTAACGACGAATTGGCGATGTGAAATGTGTGTAGAACTCAGTTGATAAACCAAAGTGACCTAAACTTTCTGCATCGTAACGTGCTTGCTTCATAGAACGAAGCATTACTGTTGAAATAACTACTTCTTCAGGCTGCCCTTGAACCATTTCAAGAATTTGTTGCAGGGCGCGAGGATGCACTTCATTCGCACGTCCTTTTACGGCATACCCGAAGTTCGTTACAAACTCGAAGAAACGCTCTAGCTTATCTTCTTTCGGATCTTCATGGACACGGTACATAAATGGTACGTTCATCCAGTGGAAGTGCTCTGCTACTGTTTCGTTCGCAACAAGCATAAATTCTTCAATTAACTTCTCTGATACAGAACGATCACGCATAACAACGTCTGTCGGTTTTCCTTCTTCATCTACTAATACTTTCGCTTCTTTAAAGTCAAAGTCGATTGCACCGCGGCGCATACGTTTTTCACGTAGGATTTGTGCTAATTGACCCATTTCTTTAAACATCGGTACAAGCGGCTCATAGCGTTTAATTAATTCTTCGTCCTCATCTTCTAAAATGCTTCTTACGTCAGCATACGTCATACGCTCTGTCGTTTTAATTACACTTTGGAAAATCTCGTGCTTTACAACATCACCTAAATTGTTGATTTCCATTTCACAAGATAACGTCAGACGATCTACTTTCGGATTTAATGAACAAATACCATTAGATAGACGATGTGGAATCATCGGAATTACACGGTCAACAAGATACACACTCGTCGCTCTCTCCGCTGCTTCTACATCAATTGGAGAACCTTCTTGAACGTAATGGCTTACATCCGCAATGTGAACGCCAAGCTTGTAGTTACCGTTCTCAAGCTTCGTTACTGTAACAGCGTCATCTAAATCTTTCGCATCTGCACCGTCAATTGTTACAATCATTTGGTCACGTAGATCACGGCGATCTTTTAAATCTTCTTCTGAAATCGTTTCTGGTACACTGTTTGCATGTTCCATCACTTCTTCAGGGAACGCTAAAGGTAAGTGATGTTTATGAATGACAGATAAAATATCTACTCCTGGATCATTTTTATGACCTAGAATTTGAATAACTTCACCTTCTGCACTTAAACGATTCTCTGGATAGCTCGTAATTTTCACAACTACTTTATGACCTTCTACAGCGCCCATTGATGCGCTTTTCAATACGAAAATGTCACTTGTCCAGCGTTTATTGTCAGGTATAACAAATCCAAAGTTTTTCGATTCTGTATATGTACCAACTAGTTCTTTCGTTCCGCGTTCTAAAATGCGTACAATGGAACCTTCTTGACGCGAACCACTTGATTGGGAACTAAGGCGTGCTAATACTGTATCGCCATGAAGTGCACCGTTTAATTCTGTAGGCGGGATGAAAAGATCATCATCTCCTGTTTTCTTCTCGTCTGGTACAACGAATGCAAAGCCACGTGCATGTCCAATTAACTTACCACGTATTAAATTCATCTTTTCAGGAAGACCGTAACGGTTGCTACGAGTACGAATAACAAGTCCCTTTTCTTCCATCGTTACAAGTGCTTTTACGAAATCTTTAAAGCCCTCAGAACCTTCAATCCCAAATGCCTCTTCTAACTCTTGTATCGTTAGCGGTTTATACGCTTCTTCTCTCATAAATAATAACAACTTATCAATATGTTCTTGTATGATTTCTTCCAAGCAAAAATACCTCCTTTAAAACCTTATATTATTTAGTGTATCCGAAAGATAGGGGATGTATAAAGCGAAACTTCAATACTCCCCTTATGATTTTTACAGTTTTCACAAAAAATTCCTTATGAAAAAAAGAGGCAACTAGATCTTACCAATCTAGTTGCTCCAAGAAGTTATATACATCCTCATGTAGCTCGTCACGCTGCTTATCAAGTGTAATGACATGCGTAGAGTCTTCATACCATTTAATGTCTTTTAACGTTGATTCTACACCGTTATAAATAATGTTCGCACTATCTGTATTAATCATTTCATCATGACGCGCTTGTACAACAAATGTTGGTGCATAAATCATGTCCACATTGTTACGTACGTCAGCAATTAATTGTTGTAATGCTTTTAATGTATTCATCGGTGTCTTTTGGAATTCCAACATTTCTTGTTCGATTTGCTCTGGTGATTTTTGCTCACGCTTTTTATATTCGCGGGCATATGCCAATATACCTTGGTACATCGTTTCTTCACTCTTAATATACATTGGTGCACACATTGGTACTACACCTAAAACCGGTACTGTATAACCTAATTTTAGTGAAAATACTCCGCCAAGTGACAATCCAACGACAGCAATTTTCTCAAACCCTTTATCTTTTAAAAGCTGATATGCCTCCGTTACGTCTTGCCACCAATCTTCAGGACCTGTATGAACAAGCTCTTCTGGCGGTACTCCGTGCCCTTTATAAATTGGCGCATGACAAGTGTAGCCTTTCTTTTCTAAGAAACGCCCTAACATACGTACATCAGCTGAGTTTCCTGTGAATCCATGTAGTAATAAAACAGCGCGGTCTCCACCCTCAAATGTAAATGGTTTCGGAGATGCTAATTTCATCATGTACTTCTCCTCTTTCTCTTCTGTAATCTAGTCGTATTCTTTCTATATCTAGTGTACCATATTTATATTTCTATAATCTAATTAGAAACATCTTTCAAATGGCAAAACAAAAAAAGAAGAACCATTAGTACATCTTACTAACGCTTCTTCTTTCAATTCTATAAGTTTAAGTACGTAACACCAATTGTTAATGCGAAGAACAATACAGCTAAAACAATTGTAATACGGTTTAATACCGCTTCAATTCCACGTGCTTTTTGCTTACCAAATAATTGCTCTGCACCGCCTGAAATTGCACCTGAAAGGCCTGAGCTATTACTAGACTGCATAAGTACCATAACAATCATTAAAATCGATACAATAATAAGTAAAACAGATAATAACGTATGCACTTGGCGTACCTCCTACAAAGATTCAGTTATTGTAACTGTAGCATAAATTCTATAGAAAAGCGAGAGCTATAAGGTTGCTCTCGCTTTTCTTCCATTACATGAACATCATTGCAAATAGCGGCCCGAGCAAACATGTCAAAATCGCTGTTAATGTCATTGTTACCGATCCAATAACACCTTCATGTTCATTATTTTTCATCGCTCTCATCACGCCCATAATATGAGAAGCACATCCAAATCCGATACCTTTACCAACTGAGTTTGTAACGCGGCTCCATTTTAATAAAAGCGGGCCGGTAATCGTTCCAGTAATACCTGCAATAACAACGAAAGCTGCTGTTAATGACGGTACACCACCTACTTGCTCTGAAACACTCATCGCAACCGGCATTGTCACCGACTTTGGTAAAGAAGATAAAATTAAACTTTTATCTGTTCCCATAAGTGACGCAATAGCAAAGTCACTTGCAATGGCAACTGTTGTACCTACTAGTACCCCGCCGGCAATCGGTACAACATATTTTTGAAGAACGTGACGTTGTTTATAAAGAGGAATTGCAAATGCTACAACACCGGGTCCAAGTAGCTTTGCAATCCAGCCACCACCACTTTCCATATAATGTTGATACGGTATATCAAGCACGATTAATAAGAAAGCCATTAATCCTGTTGCTACAAGCATTGGAATGGTGAATGGTGTTGGAAATAATTTATAGATTTTTTTAGATAATTGATATAATAGCACCGTAAAAAGAACCCAACCGATTCCGATTAATATTTTGCTCATCGCGACTCTCTTTCCTTTCTATTCGCAAGATATTGTCCTGTATGTCCTGCGACAATAATAATTAAAAATGTACTCGCTACAACTGTAATGAAAAGAGAAATTCCTTTACTCATAAAAAAAGCACCGTAATTCATTAGGCCAAGCGTTGGCGGAATTAATAAAAACGGCATAATAGCAACGAGTGTTTCTGCTCCTAAATCGAACCATTTCACTGGAAGAACTTTTAGGCTAAGTAAAACAAGTAAGAGGAACATTCCAATCAAACTTCCTGGGATCGGAATATTTAACATTTCTTGTACCCAAGTTCCAACCATATAAAAAACGTAAAGAGCAGCAATTTGGACAAGAATCTTTGTAAATTTCATGTTCATCATCCCTCTTGTTTATACGATCTTCTGTTAATATCTTTATCATAGTATAAATTGTAAAAAGCTGCAATTTATCAACTTGACAGCAAAAAACGCCTATGTTATACGCTTACAACCTTGATATGACTACATTTCCAAGAGGAAATTAAGTCAAAAACCTTGACCTAATATAAGAAGTTTTTATTTTCTGAATTTTAAATGTTGTTATTTCAATAAAATAATCTTTTTACCTTTAAGCTTACATATATATAAAGTGAAACTTTAATCAGTGGGGGTTCTTTATCCCCCACTGATTATCAACCCTCACCAATCGGACTTTAATGGGCAGCCCGACCCCACCTAAATTCTTTGCTTTCGCTGAATTTTGAGGTGGGGGTCTTACTGCCCATTAAAGTGGGATAAACAAGATAGGTGGTGAACATATGCCCAAAAAAGTTCTTATTTTTTGTGATCCTGGCATTGATGATACGATGGCTCTCCTATTAGCGTTCTTTATCGATGAAATAGAAATCATCGGCATTGTTGCAGATTACGGCAATGTTCCAAAAGAGATGGCCGTACAAAATGCTCATTTTCTTAAGAATGAAACAAGGAATAGAAATATTAAGATATTCGGTGGTTCAGAACGCCCTCTTACTGGTGCCCCGCCTGCTTTTTTTACAGAAGTACACGGGAAACAAGGGCTTGGGCCAATTATTCCAAATGGGAATGTGACTAACGGAGAAATGGAGAATTTCTTTGAAGTCATTCCTCTTATTGAACAGTATAAAGATGAATTAATCATTGTAAGTTTAGGAAGACTTACCTCTCTAGCAATTTTATTTATCATGTGCAAACAGTTAATGAAACAAATTAAATCTTACTACGTAATGGGCGGTGCCTTTTTACATCCTGGTAATGTCACCCCTATTTCCGAAGCAAACTTTTATGGCGATCCTACTGCCGCTAATATAGTCCTTCAATCCTCACCTAACATGTACATCTATCCATTAAACGTCACCCAATATTCCATCATTACACCAGAAATGGCTGAATATATTGAAGCAAAAGGAAAAGCCCCACTCGTCAAACCGTTATTCGATCATTATTACTACGGCTATTATAAAAATGCTCTACCACATTTAAAGGGTAGCCCCTTCCATGACACAATGCCAATACTCGCTTTACTTGATAACTCTATGTTTACGTATCACAAATCCCCTATCGTTGTCATGACAGAATCCTCTGCACAAGGAGCAAGCATAGGGGAATTTCGTTCTTTAGTGAACCAAAAGCCATTTATTGATTGGCCGGGTCATCAAATTGCAATTGATTTTGATTATAACAGTTTCTTTAAACATTTCATGTCACTTATGACGGGAGAACAATTTTAGCATAAAAAAAACAGACCGTGATTTCTCACGGTCTGTCGTTATTTTCTACAATTATCGTTTGATGTTGTAGAAAGATTTGATACCATCGTAAACAGCGATTTCGCCTAGTTCGTCTTCGATGCGTAATAATTGGTTGTACTTAGCAATACGGTCAGTACGGCTCATAGAACCAGTTTTGATTTGGCCAGCGTTAGTTGCAACTGCGATGTCAGCGATTGTAGCATCTTCAGTTTCACCAGAACGGTGAGATACAACTGCTGTGTAACCAGCACGTTTAGCCATTTCGATAGCTTCGAAAGTCTCAGTTAAAGTACCGATTTGGTTAACTTTAATTAAGATTGAGTTAGAGATACCTTTTTCGATACCTTCAGCAAGTTTTTGAGTGTTAGTTACGAATAAATCGTCACCAACTAATTGTACTTTGCTTCCAAGACGCTCAGTTAATAATTTGTGACCATCCCAGTCGTTTTCGTCTAAACCATCTTCGATAGAGATGATTGGGAAGTCTTTGCAAAGCTCTTCGTAGAAATCAACCATTTCTGCAGAAGTTAAGCCAGTACGGCCTTCGCCTGCAAGGTCATATTTACCAGTTTCTTTGTTGTAGAATTCAGAAGAAGCAACGTCCATTCCTAAGAATACGTTCTCGCCAGCTTTGTAACCAGCTTTTTCGATAGCTTCGATGATTACTTCTAATGCTTCACGGTTAGAACCAAGGTTTGGAGCGAATCCACCTTCGTCACCTACTGCAGTGTTAAGACCTTTGTCATGTAATACAGCTTTAAGTGCATGGAATACTTCAGCACCCATACGGATTGATTCTTTGAATGTTGGAGCACCAACTGGTAAGATCATGAACTCTTGGAAGTCTACGTTGTTATCAGCGTGAGAACCACCGTTGATGATGTTCATCATTGGAGTTGGTAATTGTTTTGCATTGAATCCACCAAGGTAACGGTATAATGGAAGACCTACGAAGTCAGCTGCTGCGTGAGCTACTGCCATAGATACACCAAGGATAGCGTTAGCGCCTAGTTTACCTTTGTTTGGAGTGCCATCTAATTCGATCATAGCACGGTCAATACCAGCTTGGTCAGTTACGTCGAAACCAACGATTTCTGGAGCGATAATTTCGTTAACGTTGTTTACTGCGTTAACAACACCTTTACCAAGGTAACGAGACTTGTCACCGTCACGTAATTCTACTGCTTCGTGTTCACCAGTAGATGCACCACTTGGTACGATAGCGCGTCCGAAAGCGCCGCTTTCTGTGTAAACTTCTACTTCTACAGTTGGGTTACCACGAGAGTCAAGGACTTCGCGAGCATAAACATCAATAATTGTTGACATAATAAATTCTCTCCTTTTTATATAAGCAAATTATTTAATAATTGTTTTACCTGTCATTTCTTTCGGTTGCTCAACACCAAGAAGTGTAAGCATAGTTGGAGCGATATCACCTAAGATACCACCTTCACGTAATTCTACGTCGTTCTTAGTAACAATGAAAGGAACCGGGTTAGTTGTATGAGCTGTCATTGGCTCTCCGTCAGAAGTTAATTCTTCGTCAGCATTACCATGGTCAGCAGTAATAAGTGCTACACCATCTTTTGCAAGAATCGCTTCTACAACTTTTCCTAAACATTCGTCAGTTGCTTCTACTGCTTTAATCGTTGGTTCCATCATCCCAGAATGGCCAACCATATCACAGTTCGCAAAGTTAAGAATGATAACATCATGTTTATCATTTTCGATTTCATTTACTAAAGCGTCCGTTACTTCGTAAATGCTCATTTCAGGTTTCAAGTCATACGTTGCAACCTTCGGTGAGTTAATTAAGATACGCTCTTCTCCTGGGAATTCAGCCTCACGACCACCGCTAAAGAAGAATGTAACGTGCGGATACTTTTCAGTTTCCGCGATGCGAAGTTGCTTTAATCCCGCTTGCGCAACAACTTCACCTAAAGTGTTATCAAGGTTCATTGGCTTGAATGCCACGTAACCATCTACTGTTTCACTAAAGTGTGTCATACATACGAATTCTGGAATGTGAGGTACTTTTTCACCACGATCGAACTCACGGAAGTCTTCGTTTGTAAATACACGAGCAATTTGAATTGCACGGTCTGGACGGAAGTTATAGAAGATAACTGCATCATCATCATTGATTGTTGCAACTGGCGTGTTATCTTCGTTAACAATTACAGACGGCAATACGAATTCATCGTAGATACCATTTGCATAAGAGTCTTCTACACACTCTTCTGCTGATTTATAAGTAGGTCCTTCACCATTCACCATAGCACGGTAACATTTTTCTACGCGATCCCAACGCTTGTCACGGTCCATGGAGTAATAACGACCAGAGATAGTCGCGAATTGTCCTACTCCTGTTTCTTTAATTACTTCATTTGTTGCATCAATATAGCTTTGTGCTGTTTTTGGTCCAACATCGCGGCCATCTAAGAATGCATGAATGTATACTTTCTCAACGCCTTCTTTAGCTGCTAAGCGAAGAAGAGCAAACATGTGGTTCATGTGACTATGCACACCACCGTCAGAAAGTAAACCGAATAAATGAAGTGCAGTACCTTTTTCTTTTACGCTTTTAATTGCACTTTGGAACGTTTCGTTCTTATCGAACTCACCTTCACGAATTGCAACGTTTACGCGTGTTAAGCTTTGATATACAATGCGGCCAGCACCGATATTTAAGTGACCAACCTCAGAGTTACCCATTTGACCTTCTGGAAGACCTACTGCCTCGCCACAAGCTGTAAGCGTTGTGTGAGGGAATTTGTTCCAGTAACCATCAAAATTAGGTTTCTTAGCTTGTGCTACAGCATTCCCGTAAGTTTCTTCACGAAGTCCGAAACCGTCAAGAATAATTAGAGCTGTTGGCTTTCTCATTTTACCGCCTCCAGAAGACCTAAGAACGAAGCAGGCTCTAAGCTAGCACCGCCAACTAAAGCGCCGTCGATGTCAGATTGTGCCATGTACTCTTTAATGTTTTCTGGTTTTACGCTACCGCCGTATTGAATACGAACAGCTTCTGCAGCAGCTGGAGAAACAGCTTCTGCAACAACTTTACGGATGTGCGCACATACTTCGTTTGCATCTGCAGAAGAAGAAGATTTACCTGTACCGATAGCCCAGATTGGCTCATAAGCGATAACAGTTGCTTTAACTTGCTCTTCAGTTAAACCTGCAAGTGCTTTTGTCACTTGACCTGCTACTAGATCAAATGTTTTTCCGCTTTCGCGCTCTTCTAAAGTCTCACCACAACATACGATTGGTGTTAAAGCATGTTCAAATGCTGCGATAGTCTTTTTGTTTACTGACTCATCTGTTTCAGCAAACATTTCACGACGCTCAGAGTGGCCAAGTACTACATAGCCAACTTTTAAGTCGCTAAGTGCTACTGGGCTAATTTCGCCAGTGAATGCACCATTTTTTTCGAAGTGCATGTTTTGTGCACCTACTTGTAAATCAGTTCCTTCAGTCGCTGCTACAAGGCGCTCTAAGAATAGAGCTGGAGAGCAAACTACTGCATCAACAGCTGAAGCTGCTGGGATTTGACCTTTAACTTCCTCTACGAAGCTAACTGCTTCAGATAGAGTTTTATTCATTTTCCAGTTACCTGCGATAATTGGTTTACGCATGCTTTGCACCGTCCTTTTTCTTTGGCTGCTACTTATTTGTCGTTAAGACAAACTACACCTGGAAGCTCTTTACCTTCCATGAATTCTAATGACGCACCGCCGCCAGTAGAAATGTGGCTCATTTTATCAGCCATACCGAATTTTTCAACAGCTGCTGCAGAGTCACCACCGCCGATAACAGAGTATGTACCTTCTGCATCTGCTAATGCTTGTCCTACTGCTTTTGTACCTTGTGAGAATGGAGTCATTTCGAATACACCCATTGGTCCATTCCATACAACAAGCTTAGAGTTTTTAATTACATCTGCATAAATTTCACGTGTTTTAGGACCGATGTCCACGCCTTCCCAGTTAGAAGGGATAGAGTCGATACCAACGATTTTAGTTGTTGCAGTTTCAGAGAATTCCTCAGTGATTACAACATCAACTGGCATGTAGAAGTTTACGCCTTTTTCTTTTGCAAGTTGCATAAATTCTTTTGCTAGTTCAATCTTGTCGTCTTCACATAGAGATAGACCAATTTCATGACCTAAAGCTTTAACGAATGTGTAAGCAAGTCCGCCACCGATGATTAAGTTATCTACTTTGTCTAATAGATGACGAATTACACCGATTTTATCTTTTACTTTCGCACCACCGATGATAGCTGTGAATGGACGATCTGGGTTAGAAAGTGCTTTTCCAAGAACATCTAACTCTTTTTCCATTAGTAAACCAGATACTGCTGGTAGGTAGTCCGCGATACCTGCTGTAGAAGCATGAGCACGGTGAGCTGCACCGAATGCATCGTTTACGAAGATGTCAGCAAGAGCTGCAAATTCTTTCGCAAGTTCTGCATCGTTCTTTTCTTCGCCCGCATAGAAACGTACGTTTTCAAGAACTAATACGTCGCCTTCGTTCATTGCTGCAACCATTTCTTGTGCAACTGGTCCGAATGCTTCGTCTGCTTTTTTAACATCTTTACCAAGAAGCTCGCCTAAACGTGCTGCTACTGGAGTAAGACGTAATTCTTCTACTACTTGACCTTTTGGACGGCCTAAGTGGCTTGCTAAAATAACTTTCGCACCTTGCTCTACTAAATATTGAATTGTAGGAAGAGCTGCACGGATACGAGTTTCATCTGTAATTTTGCCTTCTTTCATAGGTACGTTGAAGTCAACGCGGCAAAATACACGCTTACCTTTTAAATCTACGTCACGAATTGATTTTTTGTTCATTGGATTTCCCTCCGACTACTAGTTAGGATTGACAAAACCCACTCAAAAGCTTAACACATTTGCTTTTAAAACGAAAGAAGAGAGAGAGGGAACAAACCCTCTCCCTCGTTTTGTCATTGATAACTTATATAATTAAGAATTAAAGACCTTTTGAAGTCATGTAAGCTGCTAGGTCTACTACGCGGTTAGAGTAACCAGTTTCGTTATCGTACCAAGAAAGTACTTTAACCATGTTACCTTCCATTACCATTGTAGATAATGCATCGATTGTAGAAGAAGCTGTACATCCGTTATAGTCGATAGATACTAATGGCTCTTCGCTGTATCCAAGGATACCTTTTAATTCGCCTTCAGCTGCTGCTTTGAATGCTGCATTTACTTCTTCAACTGTTACTTCTTTATCAAGTTCAACAACTAGGTCAACTAGAGAAACGTTAGCAGTTGGAACACGTACAGCGCCACCGTTTAATTTACCTTTAAGTTCTGGTAATACTAATGCTACTGCTTTAGCTGCACCAGTAGATGTTGGGATCATGTTTTCAGCTGCTGCACGAGCACGACGTAAATCTTTGTGTGGTAAGTCTAAGATTTGTTGGTCGTTAGTGTAAGAGTGAATTGTTGTCATCATTCCACGTTTTACGCCGAATTTTTCGTTTAATACTTTAGCGAATGGAGCTAAGCAGTTTGTAGTACAAGAAGCGTTAGATACTACGTTGTGGCTAGCTGCATCGTATTGTTCGTGGTTAACACCCATAACTACAGTGATATCTTCGTCAGAAGCTGGAGCTGAGATGATAACTTTTTTAACTGATCCACCTAAGTGTTTTTCAGCGTCTGCTTTTTTAGTGAAACGGCCAGTAGATTCTACTACGATTTCTACTCCGTAGTCGCTCCATGGTAATTGTGCTGGGTCACGCTCAGCGATAACTTTAATTTCTTTACCGTTAACAACGATGCTGCTTTCGTTAGCAGATACTTCTGCGTTTAAAGTTCCGTGAACTGTGTCATATTTTAAAAGGTGAGCTAAAGTTTTAGCATCTGTTAAGTCGTTGATTGCTACTACTTCTACCTCTGGGTTGTTAAGAGCTGCGCGGAATACGTTACGTCCGATACGTCCAAATCCATTAATACCAATTTTAGTCATTTGAATTTCCTCCTTGGGGGATTATATTAAAGGGTAATACCCTTTGTTAACTGTTTTGCTGCACCTTCATCTGTAATTAGAATTGAAGTGTGCCCTTGTTTAATTACAGCCTGTATTGCCTTTGCCTTTGAAGAACCTCCAGCGACTGCAACAACGTGAGATACATTTTGTAAATCCTCTAGTTGCATACCAACTGTTCTTACTTTATGAACAACATTTCCTTGTTCATTAAAGTAGTAACCGAAAGCTTCGCCAACTGCTTCGCTTGCCTGAATCTTTAACCAATCTGCTTCTGAAGTATTTCTGCGACGTGCCATTGTTAACGCATCACCTATTCCATGAATGACGATATTGGAAGATCGAATCAACTCAAGAACTTCTTTCACGGAAGGCTCTGTCACAATAGACGCATATGCTTCGCTGCTAACATGGTCTGGAACATACAATAAGCGATAATTACTCATCGTATTTTGCGCCATCTTGGCACAAATAGTATTGGCTTCTAACTCGACGCCTTCTCCAATTCCACCACGTGCTGGGACAAATAGCATATGTAAATCTTTGCAATCAAGCTGCATCATGTCCGCAACAGCAGCTAGCGTAGTTCCTCCAGCCACAGCAACGATATTATTCGCTGTCAGACGGTCTTTTATACAAGTCACACAAGCACGGCCCATCTCCAGTTTGACCCAAGGCGATTCATCACTATCACCAGGGACAACGAAAACTTCATCCAAGTCTAATGTTTCCTTAAGTTGCTTTTCTAAAACCTTTAACCCGGAAATTTCTTTCATAAAGTCTTCCAAAGCAAGAACTAAAGCTGTTCCTTCTTCTGTCAAAGTCATTCCAGAAGAAGCGACGTGAACTAAGTTTTGTTCTTTCAAAACTTGAACTTCACTTCGCAATACTCGTTCTGTCATACCGAGACTTGCTGATAAATTTCTTCTTCCAATCGGCTGCATAAGCCTAATGTATTGAAGAATTTGCATTCTCGTTTGCATAACAGGTAGCAGATCAGGTAATAATTTTTTTGTGTTCTGAATCCATGAGCGCATATCTTTTCTCCTCACTACATCGGTTCATTTTCCCTCATGGTCACTTTACGTCCCGTAGTGACATTTTGTGTCCCACATAGGTTAAAAAAATAATCCCTGCTACGTGTATTATTGTAACAGGAGATAGAAACTTATTCAACTCTTAACTGCATTCTTTATATAGTTTATTATGACACCTTTGTGAATGTTACCATATTCTACTTGTTTTCCGTCTATTTCTACAACCGGAATCATTAGGTGATATTTTTCTAAAAGGTCATTATCTTCATATATATCTATTTCCTCAATTTGAAAAGAATATTCACATTGTACTTCCTGTAAAACTTGTTTCGCCTTCACGCAAAGGCCACAATCATTTTTTGTATACAGTACAACTTTCATCTTCTTCACCTATCCGATTGTTTTTCGTAATGACGACGCTGGGATGTGCATTTGCTCTCTATACTTCGCCACTGTTCTTCGAGAAATAACGATTTCATGCTCTTCTTCTAATAATTTTGAAATCTTTTGATCTGAAAGTGGCTTTTTCTTATTCTCTGCCTCAACAAGCGTTTGAATAAATTGTTTTACACGCTTTGTAGAAACCGCTTCATCTTCAGTCGTCGAAACGGCATTACTAAAGAACGATTTCATCTCAAATAAACCGTGTGGTGTTTGCACATATTTATTTCGCGTTGCACGACTAATTGTAGATTCATGCACACTTAGCTCTTCTGCTACTTCTTTTAAAGCAAGTGGCTTTAAATACTCCGGACCTTTCCAGAAGAAATCACGTTGTTTTTCCATAATAATGGTCATTACTTGCAAAAGCGTTTGTTTTCTCTGTTTTAAACTACGCATAATCCACTGTACATGCTGATACTTTTCTGAAACGTAAGATGCTACTTCACTTTCACTATTATTAAGAAGCGCACTATATTCAGAATGAATTTCAATTCTCGGCATATTTCTCTCATTCATTTGTAAAACGAGACGATCGCCATCTTTTTTCACTGCCATATCAGGCACAATATAAAGTGGTTTATCAGAAGAAAACGCAAGACCTGGTTTTGGTTGTAATGACGTTATACAATTTACTGCATCCTGTAATTCTTCATTACTACACTTCAACACTTGAACAAGCTTTCTCCAATCTTTCTTCACGAAATAAGCGAAATGATCTTCTACAACCTCTTCTGCCAATCCATTCCGCCTTTGTAAGCGCTTCAATTGTAAGGTTAGACATTCCTGAATATTACGCGCCCCTACCCCTGCTGGCTCGAGTGATTGGACAAGCTCTACAGAGCGGTCGACTACATGAAGCGGTGCGGAAAGAAGATTTGCTAACTCTTCATTCGTTTCTTGCAAATACCCATTTCCATCCATGTTCATAATAATGAAAGAAGCTACTTTTCGCTCTTCTTCCTCTATTTTATAATACTGTATTTGATTTAATAAATGTTGCTGAATCGTTGTAGAATCCACACTGTAGATTTCCATCTGATTCTCGACTTGTTTGCTGGTACTTTTACTTTTGTTAGAGCTCTTTTTCTTCTCCCTCTCAAAACCACCTAACTCAATAAGGGGATTCTCTAACGATTGCTCATACAAAAACTCCGATAATTCTTGTACATTATACTGGAGCATTGTAATCGCTTGCCTTAACTCTTGTGTCATTGCCAAACGTAAGCTTTGTTCTTGTAAAAGACTTGCCTTCAAACTAATCTCCCCCTTGTTTCTATTGTACAATAAGTTTGGTAAAAGGAGAATGCTATCACAGACACCCATTCCAAAATGTTATTAATTTATATGTATTAATGAGATTTACAACTTAAAACCGAAATTTGAATAATATTGAAAGAAAATAATAACGGAATTAAATTATAACCAAGTACTAATAGTAAATCTTATTATCAGATATAACAAGAGGGAAATAAAAAAAGTCCTAACCTACAAAACGTAAGTTAGGACTTTTTGACGCGCCCAGAGGGATTCGAACCCCCGGCAGACGTGGTACCGGAAACCACACGGTAACGGTTATGTAAAATTATCATTAAAATCAAGGTTTTACCTTGCATGTAATGTAGAAATAAAAATTTTTGAAATGAACATACAACGGTATGTATGCTAAACTATTTCGATTATAAAATCGCTTGCGTACTTTTTTCAATATTAATTTCATTTCTTCTATTGTTTCACCTTTGTTTTAAAATACAAATTAATGTGTAGGTAATTGATGTTTTGAGATCATTGCTACTGGAATCTGAACAGTTCCATAAGATGCACCACAAGTAAAAACGGACCCTATCATATTCATTATAGCTTCATGTCTTTCTGTTTCACTTCTAGACTTATTATTCAGTATCGTATCTATCATTTCTTCACATTGTTTATATTTCACCATTGCTTCAGCTTGAATCATTTCAAAAATTCCTTTCTCATTTCCCTCATAATTGTCTAACATTCTTAGAATCCCTGAAATTTTTTCGTCCATGTTGTTAACTATCAGTTATTTTAGGACTATCTTTTACATGTTTGCTTCTGAATCCCATACCTCTACAAATTCAAAACCTTTTAAATCACTTTCTAAAATTGCATTTCTAAATTCTTCAGACACTAAAACTGTAGAGAAGTGTAACCTTTGATTTAAGTAGGTTTTAAATATTATCTGCCCTTCAACTATATTAGGAAAAAATGCGTATTTTTTGAAACCTATTATTAATCCTGTACTTAGTTTTTCAAAAACTGCTTTATTGTAGTCAATTGCATCAATTGTATTTAAAACGTTTATTAGATAATAAACTTCACCTGTAACATCATGAGTCAGCGGAAGAAACTCAACATTATTGCAAATTAGAGGTTCTAATACTTCTTTTGCTTTTCTACTAATCATTGGTGTACCAAGTTCCCCCCAGAACATTGGAAAATCACTATGATTATCTCCTTCTACACATTCAACAAGAATTTCTCCCCACGAATCAGATAGGCTTATTGCCAAATCAATTTTTCCATCAAAATATTTTTTACGGTCTTCTTTCAAATTTAATAGTTGAAAAGATTTATAGTTATCAAATAAGCTTTTTAATTGCCAAATTTTCATACCTTCCACTCCTTTATAATTTCATTAGTAAAACAAGTAAGATTATTTAGGTTGATTTAGCTTTAAACTACCGTCCAACAACCTTTCTCTTATATTATGCAATGCTGCAACTGCATCTTCTTGATTACCCCCAAAGCGTTTAACATCGCTTAATACTCTGTATACTTCCCTTATATACTCTGGACTATGATTACCTATATGTAATGCTTCAGTAGTTACATAATCGTTCAATTTATATGGTAAAAATACCCCATTAGCAGCAGAATCAGGATGTATCCCAAACTCTTCTAATAATTCTTGTACGAGTGCCGCCCTTTTATCATTCCAAGGTCCGATGTGATGTGCTGCATTGGAATATGGGGGTGGTTCAATCCCTGCATCCTTAAGTTCTTCACGTAATATTTTAGATGCTGTATACGAATCAGGATACTCATTTTTCACTTCAACTCTATCAAGAACTTTATCCGCATAATCTTTTATTACTTCTTGTACACCTTTAACTCTACTTCTTCCACCAGTTTCAGAAAATATAAATGTATCACGGGCTTCTTGTAAAGCTTCAAAAGTTTTTATCTGATTGCTACCAAAGCCACTAGTACCTGCAAATGCAAATCGTTCTTTCAATGGTAATTGATTCGAAACGGACGAGATACCTTCTGAGAATTTTGTTAGATTGGTACCTTTTGCAAGTGTATTTACTTTACTTATTCCTTTATCACCAATCAATCCTAATCCAAGCCCCATAAAAATACTCGTTCCCCATTTTGTACGACTCTCTGCATCACCATGCCAAAAATCATTCATAAATGAATCCGAAATAGTATTCTAAGCAGTAGAAATTGTCTCTATAGGGTGACCTATAGCATACTTAATGTTTTCTTTTGTTACTGTATCGTCTAGTGAATCAAATCCTTCTACAATCCCTCCGATAACTTGCCCAGAACCAATGTATATACCGTCCCAAATTTTTCTAAGCATAGATTTTTCAGAGGGTTTGCCGCACATTGCCCCTTCTTTTACCTTTTCATCTGATAAATTACCCTCATAAAGTTCATCAACATTACGAAATTTTTCAGCAGCGTGCATTAGTTCTTCTGCAACCTTATCAAATTGCCGAAACACATTAAACATTTGAGGTTTTGTTTCATTAAACATCTGATAAAACCTTTGACTCGTTGCCCCATTCCACATTGAAGCTACGTATTCTGTTTGGTTATATAAATCTTTATGTATTTGTTCTAATCTATTTTTAGTTTCAAGAACTAGCTTTGCCGATTGTTCCAATCGTTCAGGTGTTACCTTTATTTGAACCATATAGTCTCTCCTACCCTTAATATTCCACACGAAAATTATACCATGTTAAATTCCCTCACTACCTTAAATGCTTGAATTTACTAAACAAAATGAATTAATGAACTTTTACCTTTAAAATATAATTCTCAAACAAATGTTGAGAAATATCGAAATTCAATTTCCATTATATTCTATTCTTGCTATCATTTAATGTAATACTATTCAGAAAAGGAAGGGATTATATGCGTGTTCCAGTGAAGGAGAATGAACAGATTTCAAAGTTACTTAATGACTGGTATCAAGCTATACTACAACATCAAAATATACAAGCGACAAACTTAAAACAAGAAGTTGAAGATAAGCTTTCCAGCATAAAAGAAGATAAAAATTTATTATTATACTATTCGTTATTAGACTTTAGATATAAAGTACTAGCCGATGGACTTAACATTACAAAAGATAGCTTTAATGAAATTAACTCCTTTGATGTACCTGATAGTAGTTTTTTATCCTATTATTACCACTTCTTCAAAGCTATTCACAGCACAATTCTTGCAGACTATAATGAAGCAAATGAATACTTTGGAAAAGCAGAGAAACTTTTAATGTATGTGCCTGCCGAAGTAGAAAAAGCAGAATTTAATTATAGGTTGGCATCTTTCTATTACCAAACTTATAAACCACTACCATCTATTTCATATGCTAACAAAGCAAAAGACTTTTTCAGCAAAACTAACCGTTATAACATTAACATTGCTTTATGTGAAAACGTCCTAGGCTTAACATGTATACAGATAAGACAATTTGAACAAGCAGAAGAACATTTACATAAGGCGATTGACATTATTAAAGAACTTAATAACACCGAACTACTGTTACGTATTAGAAATAATTTAGGCTGGTTATATGCAAGTCAAAGTCTTTCTGAATTAGCTATCCGTCACTTATCAGAAGTTACAGAACATCTTCCAAACCATTATAAAGCTATATTCTTACAGGCTAGGGAATATTATAAATTGGGTGAACACAATAAGGTTGATACACTCATTGAAAAAGGGCTTGCAGCTTGTACTAAGATAGAAAATAAGGAATACGTACATCGCTTTAATATCTTGAAGGAAATGAATACTGGTTCTGATTCTCTAACGTTGGAAAGTGTTGTTTTAGAAGGAATTTCCTACTTCGAAGCAGAAAATTTAACACGTTGCGTACAAGAATACACGGAAATATTAGCAACTATGTTTTATAAGGAAGCAAACGAAAAGAAGGCAAGTAGGTATTTTTACATGAGTAATGAAGCAAGAAAAAAATATGAAGAAAAAGGGGCGTTAGTATAATGAAAAAGCTTAAAACAGTACTACTATTATCGGTTACGGCATTTAGTTTCTTAGCAATGGCTGAGGGTGACACACCTGCACCACAAAGACCTGACTTAGCATATAGTCACGGTCATACTGGTGGTTCTCCTGAATATACACATGGAGAAGGTTGGTCTCCATCTTACGCACATGGAAATACTGGTATTGTAAATAATGAAGCGGAGGGTGACACATCTGCACCACAAGCATAATTTTATAATTAATAAAGTAAAGTCATACTATTTTGTATGGCTTTTTTGTTATTTCATAATTCTATACTTCGCTTATTTAACTTTATATAGGTTTAAACTACTTTAAATTTCTTTAAATCACTTTATTTCACCTACATAACTGCACTTTATAAATAAAGTCTAATACAGTGTAAGCATTAAAATTAAATACAAATAAAGCAAATTACGTATTTTACTTATATAAGTTAAGATGAAATAAAGACAATTAAAGTATATTACATCTATTTAAGGAAACAATGATTTAACTTTCACTTTCAATAAACAAAAAAGCAACTGTAATTAACAGCTGCCTTCCATGCCACATAATCTCTATATCCTACATAGGATGTCTTATCGATCATCGCAAATCGTTGCTTTATTTGATTGTCTGTTAATGTGTATATCTTTTGTTCATCTACCTTTATCTTTCTAACTCCCATAACGGGATTATTTTCGATAACCATTTCTTTTTCCAAACGGTTAAAAATCGCCCTAACAGGTGATAACTCTCTTTCTTTTAACAGATGATTCACATACTTCCTTATACCCTCTTTCGTAACATCTATAATTAACTGGCGGTCAATTGTCTTAATAAACTCCACCCAAACATTCTATAATCGCTTATAGTCCGTTCTCTGTACCCTCCAGCTAAATAAATGTTCATTACACGTTCTAAAGCCCTATTAACAGTGATAGACGGCTTATATAGGATAATATCTGATCAACATCACGTCTCTTTCCAACAGCACGCCTTTTAATTCTTTTCATAACAAAACCCCTGTACACGATTATTTCTAATCACATACAAGGGGCATTGTAAATTTACTATTTATAACGCGCCCAGAGGGATTCGAACCCCCGGCAGACGTGGTACCGGAAACCACCCGTTAATTTTCACGTGAAATATCAGTAAAAACAAGGTATTTCCTTATATATAATGTAGAAATAATCTTTTTAGACATGAACATACAACGTTATGTATGCTTGTATCTTTCGATTATAAAGGCTTACGTACCTTTTTACAATAGCGAGTACACGCTTCCTTGTCATTGTCTCATTTTCACCTGATAGATTAATTACGTTCGAATCTAACGAGTCATTTTTACATTACAACGTTATTGAGTAAGAAAATCTTTGTACGCTGCCAACGCAACCAATCGGTCTTCGTCATTTTCTGCATTCAGCACTTCCAAAGCCAACACATCTTCCTGCGAAATCTTCGGCACACTCGTTTCCTTGTCTAGTTCCATACTTACAAATTCTTGTCTCGTATTAAACACACCTGATACGCCTTCTACAAGTTCTGTTAATAATGAAGCGTCGTTTATCTCAAACATAGTTGTCATTTCATGGATTCCTTTTAAATCGACTACATATGTAGGTCTTGCCCCAAACGATAACATGCGTTTATTTTCTCCTGAAATATGCGGGGCGATGTTACACGCCTTCCCCGACACTTCTAATAGGTCTATAACATCTTGTAAACAGTACCAACTTGTATCTTCTACAAGTGCCACACGTACCCAATTTGATATTTTACCGTGAAATACAAAGATGCTTTCTTTTCTGTCTACCTTGTGTAATTTTTGAATTGTCATGATGAATTACTACCTCCGAATGTTTTTGTTTTTTCGGGGTCTATTCGTACGCAATCTTTCATCTTGTGACAGGTAATTTAAAATTAATCTTCATTAATTTTCTCAAAGGCGTTGTTTTTTCTTGTTGTAATTGTATTTTGCGGTTGCAGATCGCGGGGACGGATATTCCCGCCTTCGGCTGAAATTTGAAATATGTATATTTTTCATACCCTACAGGCTAAACTAAGCCCCCGTCCCCCCACCATGTACACTACCTTCCGTTATTCGAGTAAAGCTACATATATAATTTATTTGTAAAATCCCAATGAAAATGTCGACTTGTAGAAGATGCAATAAAATAAATCATTGATTGAAGATTGATATTCAAAATAAATCATTTCAAATAAATGAAATAGTAAAAGGTTTTGAATGAAGGTTTAATATAATTAAAACATTATTAAATTAATATGAACGAATGATAAGTATATAACTATTGTTGTTCCATATAATCAATACACATCAAACGTATGTGATAGTATTCGTTAGTAATGGTTACGTGGTAGGAACACGGGATAGGATATAGCTATTGAGGTACGAAGCCCAACGCCATAACGCATTGCTTACACGTTATTGGATAGCAATAGATAGTAGAGGAATACAAGTGTAGTCGTCCTGCCGTGCGGGGAGTATTCGTGCATAGTAATCACCATGCCCTTTGGAATGGTGGGATTGCAAACGATGTACGGGGTGTTAAATGATTAGCCCCATTTGAAGTGTACCGCCCTTTGGTTTAGATAGCCCCGTCTTTGTGCGAATCCCTTTTTAATCCTTGCGTCCTCCTCTTCAGCTTACGAAGACATTGCGGGGACACAACGTCCGCCCCTTTTATTTTAATAATAGATATCCCGAATATTACGTATTGGATAACTGGACGAAAAGAATTTCCAACAGAACATTCAGTTTATTCATTTTGTAGCGAAGAAACTAGGGATTCGCCATTCAAAAACGTTGATTTAACGCCAATGTATAAAATAGTGCATAACGAAAAACTAATAGGTAAATAAGAATCCATTGATACAAGTACATTTATCCCTCATTTAGTTTACATAACCAATGTTATAGGTAGTCATTTTGAATACGTCATTCAATTGTATGCAAATATGACTTGAAAGGATTCCCGATTCCTTTCACACATTCCTTTATTCCTACCATTCAAGATTGCCTACAAATCCAGTAATGGTGCGGATTTCTTCGGATTCTCTACACAAATATCAAAATGAAATCTGTTACGTGTTTAGCACGGATTATGCGGATTCGCAACGTCCATTTTAACGTGTCTACCACCTCCGTAGCGACGCCCGAATTATTGCTATATATAAGAAGTTCATATAAACAAAAAAAGAGAGGAACAACCGCTATATGCAGTCATTCCCCGTGTGTGTATGTCCTATTAAATTAAACCAACTGATTCGGCTTGTTCCAAGTGGGCTAAACGTTCTAGTTTTTCTTCATGTTGTTGCTTGCGTTCATGTTCTTCTTGGGCCGCCTTCGCTTTCGCTTCTAACTCTGCTAAACGAGTTAATTTTGCTTCAAGTAACTCTTGTTGTTGTCGTTCTTCACGTCGTGACGTACTGTCACCATATGCCTGACATAAGTTAAGGAACGGATTCACAACGCCCTGTACCGCTTCTTTTGATTGTTGTTGTTTACGTGCTTCCAATTGTTCTACTGCTACTGATTTCTCTTCTGACGTAAGTCCTTTGTTATAACCAATTGATAATAATTCTATAGCTGACAATCTGTTATTCATATTTGTAATTCCTCCTGGTTAGTATGCTTTTCGCATGTAGTTTTGTTCATATTGTTTAGTTGGATAAGGTAATGTACCGTTATTCGCCGTAGCGATCTCTTGCGGTGTAACATACGGTTGGTAACGGTTATCTCCGTCAACTACTGGATACGGATAAACGATTGTTGCCGTTACGTCTACTGGATTCTGACCAATATATTTCATAATTTCATCATAAGAACTCACATCTGCAAACGTACCGTCCGCTTGTTCCTTTAATGCCATGACTTTCTTTAGGTAATCCACTTTCAAACGTTTAATCTCACTTGCAAGGCTTTCCTGTCGGTCTTTGCCAAATTTCAGAACCGCAAGTCTTTCACGTAGCAAGTCATCACGCATCGACTTCAATTCAGATAGAAATGCATCATTAAGCTGTTTTAATTCCGTCTCAACCGTAGCCTTCTCATTTAGTCGTTGATTTAACGTATCCTGAAGACTTGTGTTGCCTGATGCAATTTCGCTTTCTAAGTAAGCTATTTCATCGTTTAATTGAATCAAACGGATATGTAGTTTATTACGTTCCGCTGCCGTCTTTTGTACGACGCTTTCCGCTTGTGCTAATACTGGTTTATTAGTTGTTGTCATAATTATTACTACCCCTTTAAAAGTGCATCAATATCGGCTAGTAAATCATCTGTTACGCCGTCCTGCACAATATTGATTTGTTGATGCGTTTGAACCTCTGAAACATCTTTAAGTCGTCCAGTTGATTTCAAATAGAGTTCCGTCCATTTTGGCGACTTGCCCGAAACTGCGTTTTTAACGAGTGTCTCCATCACGCTTTCATACGCATCTTCTACAAGACGTCTTCGTAACTCTTTCTCCATCTCAATCCACTCTGGACGCTGACGCCAGTAATAAATCGTGCGTCGGTCAAGTCCCATCTCTTTTGAAATAGCCGTAACGCTTTCACCCGCACGTTGTCTCTCAAATACTTGTGTTAAGAGTTCTAATTGTTGTGGTGTTAATTTACGTTGTTTCATCAACAACCGCCCCCTTTGTATTCTACAAATTCGTTTATTACATAAATCTCTTCAACGGAATAACCAAGCCCCACCAAGCCTTTCCACAGGCGTACGTTCATTAAGTCCGTAATTGGTGCATAACCGCTTTCTAATTTCTGTAACGCTGAATGATGGATAAACATTCTGTCAGAAAGTTGAGAAGCCGTGACACCTTTAATTTTTCGTAGAATACCAATTGTTTTTGGATTCAACACAACTAAGATTTTCAATTCTTTTTGTTCCATGTGACATAACCCCCATTTTTATATGTTTGTATCTGAATTTGATTTTTAAATAAAAAAAGAAGACGCCCCTGACTCCTACATCAAGTTCGTCTATTTTTAGGAAGATTCAACACCAATAGCGATAGCACTATCAGGAATGATTGGTATTAGGAGGGAAAAGCCCCATACAACTTTCCCTATTATGTATGTTAACTAAACGGTACTTTTACAAGAGAAAAAATAAATTTTTTATACTATTTGAGAAATTTATTTTGGGCATAAAAAAAGCCCCCCACGAAATAGATCGCGAGGGGAAAAGGTGAAGGAGGACTACCTGATTTGCAACAAAGCGGAAAGACAACTCTTAGTATTTTATTTTGTAGTAGTTTGTTAGGAATAAGATAATTAATCTTTTTCTTTTTAACAAACAAGGGCGATAGCCCCAATGAGACCTTTAGGTCGAATTGTATCTTTTATCTTTAATAACGGTTTATCGTAAGATAGACAAACTTATTCATTAAAGAAAAGATTATAAGCTAAAGCTTAATGCTAAAGCATTTTGTTTTTAATAACGTTTATTTATTTTCGTTTATTTATAACGTTTAACTCTCTCTATATAGTAGTCCCGTCTATCAGCCTTTTTAACAAGAAAAGAAATGTTACAATTATATTAAGAATTTTTTATACGCTTTCATTGTTGTTATATCAACATTTAAAACTACATTCAAAAAACACGTTATTCTTGTGAGGTTTTTCATCATTTTTCAGATTCTCAAGTAACCATAATTTAATAATCCCACACCCCTGGTCATGCTTAAAACTTGTGATTAACGGTATATCAAGGATTTCCACCCTATTGCTACTAGCTATCAAACACATATGCTGAAATCGTGTGCTTATTAATTAAAACGGGTTGTTTCCATATATCCTGAAGTGATTTCTAGAAATCTTTACTGGTATTGGTGTCCTTGATCGCGTTCATATTAGAACGAACACCAGTTAACATTCTTCAAATATATTTCATTAAAACGTCTCAAAGTTTGAGTTATCTGGAACAAATAAACATAGACGTGTACAAATGCTAGTTTTTTTGTCTACAATTATAGATAAGAAATAAAAAACCTTCTCCAGCATTTGCCGTTTTAAGACAAAAAATATTATTAACTCTTTCGAAAATAAGGTTAAATTCGTTGACAACTTTTTTGAAAAGCACTTTGTTGACATGAGTTTTAGAATGTTGTTTCATAGTCATTGTATTGAAAAAAAACGACTGTCTTGTCGAAAAGTAAGAGTTAAAAAAAGAAAGAATTTATACATATACCTTGTGTCGTATTTTGAAACGTAATACAATATATGGAGAAACTACTTACTAGAGTCAATACAACATGCAACAAATTCTATTAATCTGATTTAATGTAGCGGTCATCCAAATTGATTGTTAACATCAGACACAATAGAACGACAAAAAAGTTTACCATGGACTAGATGGTAAACTTCATAAGATTGGTGGTGAGATAAACATGAAACGCATGAAAACACATGAAAAGATCGTAGCTTTGTGTGCAGTTTTGTCATTAGTATTTAATGTGACCTTTACTGTGATGTTCAATGTTTTACGACTCTTCTTCTAGACTCACCTGTTTTTATTAAGCCTCTTTCGTGTTGGTAGCACTTAAGAGGTTTTTTCTTTGTTCATTTACGTCAACATTAATTATCCAATACAGAGAATTAATACTGACAACTATCTACTGTCTAAGATAAAACTATGCAGTTTAACTAGTCAAACTATATGTCTCAGGTAATACTATATGTCTTACGTTCATTATACGGTCTATGCTTCCCTTTTTTCAAGTCTTACATATAAGAACTTCTTAATAGTAGTAAACTAGTTTATACAGAAAATCCCCTATCATTAAACTATTCTTCCCTTCATATTCCTCAATATACTAAGCTTACTAATATTTTATTAACTTCCCTTTTTTATAACACCGACATTCGTATTCTGATGCAATTAATTTCGTTTTTACGTATAGTTGTATTGCTAATCACCTTCTAACGCACTACCGTTTGTTGTCCCTACGGGCTTCCCCCCTAAAGATTAACAAACCTAATCGCGATCACTATCGTTGTGTTTTATTATTAATTCTTTATAACCTGATTATATGATATACTCATGATAAGTTGGGGAATCACTCTCCCCTCTATGTACTTATTTTTGATTATCTATTCATTTTGGCGTTTAGTCCTCTGAGACTAAGCGTCCTTTTTCATTTCTTATACCGTAATTTTCTGATATAATGTTTTTAAAGTTTTGGGGAAAGTAACTCCCCTTCTCTTTACTACCGTTTGCGTTTGGTCTTATTGGCTAAACGCTTTTTCTCTTTTCCCTATTTCTTCTTACCTACTGACTTTGCACCTGAACCTGTTACAGGATACGTTATTCCATCTGTTTCTCTCCAACCTTTCCAAACTCTATCGTTATATCTTTTACTTTGTCTTTTCATTCCCTGTTGTTCTGCTTTTGAATAAATACCATCCTGCTTTAAAATCCCCTTAACAATAGCATCTGACTTCTTTATTACTCTCAACTCTTCTTCCGTTAACATTTCCCCTCTTTCTTGCTTTTCCCTTGCCAATCTCATAGCCTTCTTTTCCTTCTCTTTTCGTGTTTCCTTTTTCTTCTTACTCATAATTCACCATCTCCCTATATAATTCTTACTCTACGTATCGTTTAAATCCCTTTTCCCTTCTATTGTTGGTAGAAAATCTTTTAAAATCACTTGACCTTACGGTCTTCAAACTGACAGTCGGCTGAACGGTGGACAACGGCTGGACACAATATACCCGTTGCAAACACTTTTTACAGTGAAACAACGAGTATATTTGATACTGACGTGCCGTATGTCACGTATTGAATCCGTATGTCACCTTTGTTAATATTGACCTTTCGTCATAGCTATCTTTCTATATTCATTGTGTCTGACAAATGCCATGAATACTGGTATCTGATAACTAACCCTGCACCGTAATGCAAGACAACCCACCCAGTCACGTTTCTTTTGGAGGTTTATTCCCTCAACAGGCATCAACAGACTTATGATTCCTATAACGTTCCTACTGGTCGTTAACAAGGCAAACGACGTTACTTGTAGGCAACGGACGAACTACACATTCCTCATGTGCTAGGCGTATACTAAGTACCCCCTGCATTGGCTTCGACAAACCATTTCAGTTTTTATATACGTGGTATCAGGCAAAAATTCCACGTTCGGAATTACCGCACACCTACGCTTCTAATCCTCTAAAAAAGACAATAAGAAACTACGCCCCTTGCTATCCATTTTTCAAAAATGGTATAATACAAGTGCTGAATGTACGGAATATCCGTTATTTAGTTTTTAATTGAATGTTAATTTCGGGCTACCTATTCGCACTAGGTAGCTTTTTCCTTTGTTTTAAACCTCTAAATCATCGTTATCACTAGCCTTCATATACTGTTCAACTACGTGAGTATCTGAATAACTTAGATATACTTGTGTGGTTGATAAATCACTATGACCCAAAATAAGACTTAGCGTTCTTATATCTCCGCCATTTTTCAAAAAGTTAACGGCAAAAGTATGGCGTAAACTATGTGGTGAACATCTACATTCTTTTGTTAAACTTGCTTCCTTCCCGTAATAGTTCATTCTTTTTCGTATATGGTCAGGATTCAAAGGGTCACCAAACGAGTTAACGAATACAGATGTTCCTAGTCCTTCAAAATACTCTCCCGTTTCTGTTACTAATTGTGCCAATTCATTTTGTACCTTTTTAGACATCGGAATTACTCGACTCTTTCTGTTCTTGTTTTTTCTACCCGGTAATAAAATAACACCGTTATCAAAGTCAACGTCATCAATTTCTAAGGCATTAATTTCATTAATACGTAAACCACATTTAAGCATTACTAACATAGCTACATAATCCCTATATCCCGCATAAGAGGTCTTATCAATCATCGCAAATAGACGTTTTATTTGATTGTCGGTCAAAGTATAAATTTTTTGTTCATCGACCTTTACTTTCCTAACGCCCATAACAGGATTATTCTCGATAACCATTTCTTTTTCTAAACGATTAAAGATCGCCCTAATAGCAGACAAACGAATATTAACCGTTACAGGCGATAACTTTCTTATTTTTAATAAATGATTCACATATTTCCTTATATCGTCTTTCGTAACATCGGTAATGAGTTGACGATTAATAACATTAATAAACTCCGCCCAAAACATTCTATAATCGCTTATAGTACGTTCTCTATATCCTTCTGACACATAAATATCCATAACACGTTCTAACGCCCTATTAACCGTAATAGAAGGCTTAAAAAGAATGATATCTGTATCGATGTCACGACGCTTTCCAATCGCACGTCTTTTAACTCTTTTCATAACGAAAAAACCCCCTGTACACGATTATTTCTAATCACATACAAGGGGTTTCCCTAATCTTACTACTATTTTTTCTACGTGTTATTAACGTTATTGAGTGACACTTACTTAATATCATAAACCTTTCCGTTTTAGACTAGAACGTGTCATAGTAACGCTAAATATATGACGTTTATCCAAAAGGTTTCGCAAAGGAATGTAGATATAGTAAGGCTTTCGCGGTATATAACGCGCCCAGAGGGATTCGAACCCCCGGCAGACGTGGTACCGGAAACCACCGCTCTATCCGACTGAGCTATGGGCGCATGATAATAGAAAACACTTCATTTTCTTCTCATAATAATAGCAATAAAATCCATCTAAATCAATAAAAATATCCCCGTAATCCTTTATGCCGCTTAGTTATGAGTATATTAACAAAGCACCCACCCCTAAATTTTCCAATCATAAATTCAACCCAACTCACAAATTATAATCTTTGAATTGATATTCCAAAGGGGGCTTCATTCAATGACTGTAATTACAAAATTAAAGCAAACTGTTTCTGGATTAAAAAGTGCACAAGCTAGCTTAGAGGGTTTCGCTCTTGATACGGATAACCAACAAGCTAAGCAACTTTTCCAAACAGCTGCACAGCAAACACAAACGATTATCGATTCTTTAAACCCACGCGTTGAAGAAGTCCAACAAGAAGAACCACAATACTCACAGCAATAACGGATTCGTCATGCTGTGAAATAGAAAAAGGATGATATGCAGTCATCCTTTTTCTATCACATTACATATTGCAATAGAAATGGAATGATAATTATGCGAAAACTCGGCCTCATAACCGCATTATTTGCCCTTCTATTTAGCTCTTTTACTGGATGTGATAATAGTCCTTTAGATAAAAAAGTGAAAGAAGAAGCGAAACGAACGGAGAAAGAAAAAGGCCCAAAGTTAACAAAGACGAGTACGGAATCCTTTAATCAATCTATATCACAAGGAGCGAAGAAAAGAGCTCTCGCTATGGATGAAATTATAAAAAGCACAGCAGTGAATTCAAACTTAGATCTCTACATAGCAGTTCTACCGGAGCATCACGAAAGGTTTGGATTAAAACCGCTGCGTAAAAAGCTTCAAAAGCAACTAAGTGATGAACACCCTACTTTCGATGTTCGTGTCAGTACAGATAAAAAAATCTTTATGTTACTCGAAAAACTCGAAAGAAAAATTAAGGAAAAAGAAGTATCTAAAGATGAAATTAATAAACAATTAAAATTCATTGGTAAAAAAATGGAGTCTAACACTTAACGCTTTTTAAAAGAAAAGGAAGGATTGCAATGTCTAGTAAAGATAAAAACTTAACCCCTGTACAACAGGAGTATAAAAAATTCGAACAAGAACGCGAACCGAAGCGTCCTGTCTTAAAAAACTGTATAAAAGCCTTTTTCGTTGGTGGTTTCATTTGCCTAATTGGGCAACTTATTTCTACTTTTTATATTACGTATTTCGATTTCACTGAGCGCTCAGCAGGGAATCCAACAGTAGCAACTCTTATTTTCATCTCGATGTTACTAACTGGGTTCGGCGTATATGATCGTCTCGGTCAATTTGCAGGTGCTGGGACAGCTGTACCTGTCACTGGATTTGGTAACTCTGTTGTCGCCGCATGTATCGAACACCGGACGGAAGGGTTTGTCCTTGGCGTTGGCGGTAACATGTTCAAATTAGCCGGCTCCGTTATTTTATTTGGTGTATTTTCAGCTTTCGTCATCGCACTTATTAAAACGATTCTCGTTCAATGGGGAGGCCTATAAATGTTACAAGGACACCGAACGTGGGTATTTGAAAACAAACCAGTTATCATTTCAACTGGAGTCGTTGGCGGACCGTTTGAAGCAAAAGGGAAAATCCCAGAAGACTTCGATATCCTTCATGAAGATTTATGGCTCGGACAAGATTCCTATGAAAAAGCACATAAAATTTTGTTCGAAGAAGCTTGTAGCCGCGCCACTGAAAAAGCAGAACTTCGTAAAGATGATATTCAATTTGTACTCGCAGGAGATTTAATTAATCAAATTACCCCTACAAGCTTTGCTTGCCGTACACTGGGCACTCCTTATCTCGGATTATTCGGTGCTTGTTCTACTTCTATGGAAGGTTTAGCACTTGGAGCAAGTATCGTAAATGCAAAAGGCGCAAAATATTTATTAACCGGGGCATCAAGTCATAACACCGCTGTAGAAAAACAGTTCCGCTACCCTACCGAATATGGTGGACAAAAGCCACCTACCGCGCAGTGGACAGTAACTGGAGCAGGGGCCGCTATTTTAAGTGATACTGGACACGGTCCTAGGGTAACGTCCGCAACAATCGGAAAAGTAGTTGATATGGGATTAACGGATCCGTTTAATATGGGAGGCGCAATGGCTCCAGCTGCCGTCGATACAATTGAGGCACACCTACGCGAACGCCAAATTGACGCCTCTTACTACGATTTAATCGTAACAGGCGATCTTGGCCATGTAGGACGCGAAATTGCTTATGACTTACTACATAAACATGGAACGAAAGTAACGAGCGAACAGTTTCAAGATTGCGGGCTACTCATTTATAGAGAAGGGCAACCTGTCATAGCTGGTGCTAGTGGACCAGGATGTTCCGCAACAGTCGTGTACGGTCATTTATTAAACAGAATGAAAAGAGGAGAGTTCAAAAAAATACTTGTCGTTGCGACAGGCGCTTTACTATCTCCACTTACATTCCAACAAGAAGAAACGATTCCGTGCATCGCTCACGCCGTTTCAATTGAATTCGGAGGTGCAACGCAATGATTTTTTTCTGGGCTTTCGTCATTGGCGGACTCATATGTGTAATCGGCCAACTTATGTTTGATGTCGGCAAACTAACACCCGCTCATACAATGGCAACACTCGTTGTTGCTGGAGCTATATTAGATGGATTCAATTTGTATGAACCATTAATTGACTTCGCTGGAGCTGGGGCAACCGTACCTATTACAAGCTTTGGTAATGCCCTCGTTCACGGCGCAATGGAAGAAGCTGCAAAACATGGCATCGTTGGCGTTATTACGGGCATGTTTAAAGTAACAAGCGCCGGTGTATCCGCAGCTATTATTTTCGGCTTCATCGGAGCATTGCTATTCAAACCGAAAGGATAAGGTGTTCGTATGACAGTTATCGCTAGCGTCAAAACCTGCCTTGCTAGTGTAAGGGGCGCTCAAGCAAGTTTAAGCTCCCTTTCACTACATTCACAGGACGCAGAATCAAAACGTGTATTTCATGAATGTATGTTAGAAATGGACAGCATCATCGCTGATTTACAAAATAGAGTTTCAGTATTAGAACGTGAAGAACCTCAATATAAAGGGTTTTAAGTAGACTGGAGGAAATGACTATGTCTCACCTGCCGGAATGGACACTTGTCATTCTTCGCTCTGTATTCATATTAATTATTTTATTCGCTATTACGAAATGGTTAGGGAAAAGACAAATCTCTCAGCTCTCCTTTTTTGAATACATAGCCGGAATGACAATCGGTGACATCGCTGCCCAAGTATCTACAGGGCTCGATTCAAAATTTTTTCACGGCGTCTTTGCAATACTCATTTTCGCTGTGGTACCTTTTTTAACAGGAATCCTTTCTTTGAAGAACAAAACAGCTCGGGACTTCTTTGAAGGGAAATCTACCGTATTAATAAAAGATGGAAAGATACTCGAAGATAACTTAAAGAAAGAAAAATATACAAGTGACGAATTACTGGAACTTCTCCGTGGAAAAGATGCTTTCAGCGTAGCTGATGTTGAATTTGCTGTACTAGAACCGAGCGGAGAATTAAATGTATTACTAAAGAAAGATCGCCAACCACTCACAGCAAAAGACATCGGTTTAAAAGTGCCGAACGAAAAAGAACCACAAACTGTTATTATGGATGGCAATGTCTTAGATGAACCGCTATCCGCAAGTGGACATAACCGCGCTTGGCTACATGCTGAACTAGAAAAGCTCGGTGTTGTTATCGAAAATGTCTTTCTCGGTCAAGTTGATTCATACGGACAACTGACTATCGACATTTATAATGACAAACTACAAATGCCTTCTCCTCAAAACAAACCTTTATTATTAGCATCATTAAAAAAATGTCATGCTGATCTTGAACTATTTTCCTTAGAAACAAAGTCGAAATCAGCAAGCGAAATGTATAGTAAAAACGCGAAACAAATCGAAAAGATTTTAAATAAAGTAACCTATCTTTTAAAAGAATAGATATCGAAAGAACGCTTCAGTCAAAAGGCGTTCTTTTCTTTTTTTCTACAGTTTTTATAACGTTTAAATTTATGTAATTCGGTTATGATGTTGAAGATACATAAGCAGGGAATTTTAAAAACATAGCGAATATTTCATGGTACAACTACATATTTTTTTGATTTAAAGTGGTTTCGTTTGACCTTTATTGACCATAATTGTATTATAAGACTAAGAAAGCTTTATAAGGAGGAAATAACAGATGAATTTAATTCCTACAGTAATTGAACAAACAAATCGTGGAGAACGCGCTTACGATATTTACTCTCGACTATTAAAAGACCGCATCATTATGCTTGGTAGCGCAATTGATGACAACGTAGCTAACTCAATCGTTTCCCAGCTTTTATTCTTGGAATCTCAAGATCCAGAAAAAGATATTCACATCTACATCAACAGCCCTGGTGGTTCTATCACAGCAGGTATGGCAATTTACGATACAATGCAGTTTATTAAACCGCAAGTATCAACAATCTGTATCGGTATGGCTGCATCTATGGGTGCATTCTTACTTGCAGCAGGTGAAAAAGGAAAACGTTATGCACTTCCAAACAGTGAAGTAATGATTCACCAACCACTTGGTGGTGCACAAGGTCAAGCGACTGAAATCGAAATCGCTGCTAAACGTATCCTATTCTTACGTGAAAAACTAAACCAAATTCTTGCTGACCGCACAGGTCAACCACTTGAAGTGCTACAACGCGACACAGACCGCGACAACTTCATGACAGCAGAAAAAGCTTTAGAATACGGTTTAATCGATAAGATCTTTACAAATCGTTAATAGATTTAAAGCGGAGGCGGCTCGTTCAGAATGGGAGGAGGATGGAGCTTCTGACAAAGAGGTGCTTTTTACCTCGACGGAAGAAGCGAAGCCACCGACCATTCTAGCCGCTGGAGCTGGATATAACTAAAAGCGAAAGCGGCTCGTTTAGAATCGCAGGGCGATGGAGCCCCTGATTCCGAGGCGCTTTTTGCCTCGAATGTAAAAGCGAAACAACCGCTGGAGCTGGATAGATTAAAAGCGGAAGCGCCCTATAACAGGGCGCTTTTTTTATATGCTGTTCTCCGCCCGTATACCCCACCTAGTATCAACCGAAATATATCGGCGATTTTTCAAATATATCGACCGTAACTCCAATTATATCGGCGATTATTTTAGTATATCGACGTTTCGACACAACTTATCGACTTACCGACAATTCTCGACAAGAACGCACACCCCACATACCCCCACCAACAAGCCCCAAACAACAAAAAAGCTATCGCACATGCGCGATAGCTTCTTATTGTACATATGCAGCTAATGCTTCTAAAGCCTCTTCTGCATCTGAACCTTCTGTTGTAATTGTTATCATGCTACCAGTTCCAATTGCTAAGCTCATAATCCCCATTATGCTCTTTGCATTTACTGTCTTCCCATCTTTCTCGATGAAGATATCTGCATGAAAGCGATTGGCCTCTTGTACAAACAACGCAGCCGGACGTGCTTGTAAACCGTTTTTTAATGAAACCTGAACTCTTTTTTGAACCACAGCTCCATTTCCCCTTTAACCTCTTATTTTTTTGCTACCGTTTCCCCCGCGCGTAATTTCTCTGCAATATCATCAATTTTACGCAAACGATGATTAATACCCGATTTACTAATTTTCCCCCCGGATACCATCTCACCTAACTCTTTCAATGTTACATCTTGATAATCTCTTCGTAATTGCGCAATTTCTCGTAGTTTATCCGGCAATATATCAAGACCAACCGTCTCATCAATATAACGGATATTTTCAATCTGCCTTAGCGCTGCACCAATTGTTTTATTTAAATTAGCTGTTTCGCAGTTCACTAAGCGATTTACAGAATTACGCATATCACGTACGATTCGAATGTCTTCAAATCTTAAAAGTGCATTATGAGCACCTATAATATTTAAAAACTCTGTAATCTTTTCTGCTTCTTTCAAATACGTAATGTACCCTTTTCTTCTTTCCAACGTCTTACTATTTAAATCAAATCCGTTCATCAGTTCACATATAGCATCATTATGTTCCTTATATAACGAAAAGATCTCTAAATGATAAGATGATGTTTCTGGGTTATTTACTGAACCACCTGCTAAAAATGCACCGCGTAAATACGATCGTTTACAACATTTCTTCTCAATTAATTCTTGTGATATATTTCGAATAAATGAAAAGTCATCTCGAACGATATGAAGATCAGCTAATATTTCGCGTGACTTCTCAACAAGCCTTACGATATATACATTGTTTTTCTTCAATCGCATTTTTTTACGAACAAGTAATTCTACCGTCACGTCATATCCTTTTTTCAAAAGCGTATAAATCCTTCTTGCAATTGCCGCATTTTCCGTTTGAATATCGATTGATAGACGACGATTTGAAAAAGAAAGCGATCCGTTCATTCGAAGTAACGCTGATAATTCTGCTTTCTCACAGCATTCCTTCATCTCCAGATTCGTCAACTCTTTCTTTGTTTCTGATGCAAATGACACAGTCAACACCTCCTTATACGATTATTGTGGAACAAAAATCTTGTCCTATATGAAATGAGGAGCGTTACCTCAAACGAGGCAACGCACATCTACAACAGTGAATATAAAATAGAAGCTAGTTTTAATGTATCGTGTCTTACAACACGGTCATCATACTTCGCTAATTGATCTTGAATCACATTAATATTATTTTCAGTAAAACGCTCTTCATCTACTACAACTGGCGCCGACATTTCTTCCTCATATAACTGACGTAATTCACAAGGAATATCACGGTTATTTACAATTGCAGTATCGATAAATGGTTCACCTAAATGATCATGTAACGCCTGCACATGGTCAAACGCAGTATATCCCATCGTTTCACCAGCTTGCGTCATAACATTACACACATATACCTTCTTTGCTTTTGCAGCAAGAACAGCGTCCCCAATTTTGTTAACAACTAAATTCGGTAATATACTCGTATACAAACTTCCTGGACCGAAAACAAGTAAATCAGCTCGTTTAATTTCAGTCAACGTTTCATGTAACGGCTCTACATCTTCTGGAGTTAAAAAGACACGGTTAATTTTCTTTCCGAAATAAGGAATCTTTGATTCACCTGTTACAATTTCTCCGTCTTCTAGTTCCGCATGTAGTACTGCACTTTGATTCGCTGCTGGCAATACACGTCCTCTAACATTTAAAACTTTACTCGTTTCTGTAATAGCATGGAAGAAGTCTCCTGTAATCGAGGTCATACCTGCCAATAATAAATTTCCTAACGCATGACCTTTCAGCCCATCTCCCGTTGTGAAACGATGCTGAAATAAAGCTTCCACCAGTGGCTCTACATCTGATAACGCAACAAGTACGTTACGAATGTCACCTGGAGGTGGAATTTCTAGCTCATCACGTAATCTACCTGAACTGCCACCATCATCAGCGATTGTAACAACTGCTGTAATATCAACAGGATATTGCTTTAATCCTCTTAATAAAACAGAGAGTCCAGTTCCGCCTCCCATAATGACAATTTTAGGCTTTCTCTCTTTTTTCATCCCTTAATGGCCCTTTCTCTTCTCCACATCACGATGAGATACATGAACACTATACTCTGGTTTCAAATGTTTCCCAAGGTATTCTGTAAGCGTAACAGAACGATGCTGTCCACCTGTACATCCAATTGCAATTACAAGTTGACTTTTGCCTTCTCTTTTATAATGAGGCAGCATGAAAGTAATCAGATCCGTCAACTTTTCTAAAAACTTATGCGTCTCATTAAATTTCAGCACATACGATGAAACTTCTTCATCTAGTCCTGTTAATGGCTTCATATGTGGAATGTAATATGGATTTGGTAAAAAACGAACATCAAATACTAAATCTGCATCAATTGGAATACCGTACTTAAATCCAAATGACATAACATTTACACGAAATGCTTGCTCAGTTTCAGTTGAAAATAGGTGAACAATTTTTTCACGTAATTCTTTCGGTTTTAAATCAGATGTATCAAGCACAATATTCGCGCGTGCCTTCATATCTGTTAATAAATTACGCTCTGCTTCGATTCCCTTTAACGGCAGACCAGTTGGTGCAAGTGGATGCGAGCGTCTCGTTTCTTTATAACGAGTTACAAGTGTGCTATCTTTCGCATCTAAGAATAAAATATGAGGAATAATCCATGTACGTTCTGATAAATCATCAAGCGCTTCCCATAAATGTTCGAAAAACTCTCGGCCACGTAAATCAATACCAAGTGCTACTTTATTCATTTTTCCTTTTGAATCCGCCATAAGCTCAATAAACTTTGGCAATAACATCGGTGGTAAATTATCCACACAGAAATATCCTAAATCTTCAAAACTTTGTAAAGCTACTGTCTTTCCAGCTCCAGACATTCCTGTAATAATTACCATTTTTATATCATTATTCTCTGTCATCGTATCCTCTCCTTGACGGTTTAACTCGGATCTAATCGATATGAAAGCAACTCAAAATCTGGGGTATATACAAATGTACCGTAGATTATTCCATTTCCTTTAATTAAATAATCAATAATGTGATAATCTCCTGGTGCCATTGCTAAATCATCAATTTTATCAAATGTATGCCAACCAATGATGCCTTCTTCGCTCTCTAGTTTGTTTTCTCCTGCAAAATCTGTCGCTAAAAAGGAGAACATCATCCATTCAGAAACAACTTTATCACCTTCTTGGATGACAAAGGTGAAGACCCCCTTTAACGCTGGGTTCTTTAAATAAATACCTGTTTCTTCACGATACTCGCGAACAACGGAATCCCTTACAGTCTCACCACGCTCCATTTTCCCGCCTGGTGCAACCCACCAATTCCGGCGAGGTTTTTGGAGTAAGAGTACTTCATTATCTCTAATTAACACACAGTTTGTCACTCTTTGCATGTTTCTTCACCTCAGCTACTTGCAGCAAATTTCTCACTGCATACTCATTTCATTATACTATCAAAAACAGTTTGCTACAACGAAGGAGCCAGTCCCCCTTCCGCTAAGCACTGCTACTCAACAATTTTAAAAAAGCTTTTTATAACAAGCAATGTAAATGCCTGGACTTTCCGTGAATAGCATGAAAAATCCCCTTAACGACTTTTATCGCCAAGGGGACTCCAGCCCTTACTTCTTACCGAAATAAGTAACAATCGCAAATCCTAAAATAAAGGTAATAATTGAACTTATAATTGAAAATCCTCCAGTTGGAATACCAGGGAACACAATTACAATCGAACCGATAACTAGTCCAATAATTGCCGCAAATGTCATACTTTTATAACGATCTAATAAGAAACTAATTCCTTTACTACTTACAACAAACCCTACCATAACACCAGCACCAATAACTGCGATTAAAGGTAAGTTGAGTGTAGTTAAAGCATTAATTGCTGTTGGATACACACCAATAATTAATAAAATAAATGATCCGCTAATTCCAGGAAGTAACATAGCCATACTAGCCATCCATCCTGCGAAAAATAAACCAATTGCATTTAAAATTGTTAACGTCGTAATTGGATCTGCTGTCTTATCTGGTTTAAAGAAAGCTGTGATCGCAACAAGAATTGCTGCAACGATTAATAAAACAATGTGCTTACCTTTAAACGACGACTTTGCATCAGCTTCTCTCATTAACATCGGTAATATACTAATAATTAAACCGAGAAAGAAAAATTGAGTCGGTTCATAATGATTTGCAAGTAAATATTTAATAACATGACTTAACGTTAAAAACGCTGCTGCCACACCAGCTGCAAGTGGAATTAAAAATCCTAAATGTTTTTTCCATTCACGACTAAAGAATCCGCTAATTGCCGCAAGCAATTGTTCATAAATCCCTAACACAACAGCGATTGTACCGCCGCTCACACCAGGAATTAAATCACTAACGCCCATACAAAATCCACGATATATATTACGCCATTCCATACTGAATAAATTCCTCATTTCTTATAGTGATTTTTTCCGTAAAGTCCAGTATATCAATAAGAAAGCTTATAATCCCAATATTTTTTGACAAAACTTTGACATTTCCACACAAAAAAAGAAGAAAGCTCCTATCGGTAGCTTTCTTCTCAAAAGGTATGTTATCCCTTATTTTTCTGATACAGTTTTTAGTTCTTCTAATAATTCTTCTACGTAATGTTGTGCACTTTGTGCTGCAATACTACCGTCACCTGTTGCAGTTACAATTTGACGTAGCATTTTTTCACGAACATCACCTGCTGCGAAAATACCAGGAACTTTCGTTTCCATACGCTCGTTTGTTTCAAGGTAACCATTTTCATTTGTAATACCTAGTTCAACAAATGGTTTTGATAGTGGTAACATACCGATGTATACGAATACGCCGTCAGTTTTGACTTCTTTCTCTTCTCCACTGTTTACATCTACAAGTGTTACACTTCCTACTTTACCATTTGCTTCGTTAATTTCTTTTATCGTGTGGTTCCAAATAAAGTCTACTTTTTCGTTTTGGAAAGCACGATCTTGTAAAATTTTCTGTGCGCGAAGCGTGTCACGACGGTGAACGATCGTTACTTTTGATGCGAAGCGTGTTAAGAACACACCCTCTTCAACAGCAGAATCTCCGCCGCCAATAACTACAAGTTCTTTACCTTTAAAGAATGCGCCATCACATACCGCACAATATGATACACCGCGGCCGCCAAGTTCTGTTTCACCTGGTACACCGATTTTTTTATACTCTGCACCACTGGCAACGATAATTGCACGTGCTTTATATTCTTTTTTACCAGCAATAATTGTTTTGTATTCTTTACCATCGATGACTTCTTTCACATCACCGTATGCATATTCAGCACCAAATTTCTTCGCATGCTCGAACATTTTATTTGATAAGTCTGGTCCTAAAATAGACTCATAACCTGGGTAGTTTTCTACATCTTCTGTATTTGCCATTTGCCCGCCTGGAATACCACGCTCAAGCATTAATGTGCTTAAATTCGCACGAGATGTATATACTGCAGCTGTCATACCAGCTGGTCCTGCACCAATAATAATGACATCATAAATTTTTTCTTCTGACACACTATTCACTCCTATCCATTCCTACACAATTAAGTTACCCTCATTATACTGTTCGCATCATTTTTTTCCCAATGATTTGCTTATCTATGTGTGCGTACGCTTAACAGCTTGCACATACTTTCGAACAGTCGCTACAGATACATTATACACATCTCCGAGCTCCGACTGTGTCATCTTATTTCCTTGTTCACTGCGTACGATATATTCAACCGCAGCTGACCAGCCGTATACATTTGTAAAAACTGCCCCAGATGTATATAAACGTATGAACGTACAAAACCAAAATTGTAAACACTCTTCGATTAATTCATCATCTTTTTTCGTATAATTGTATAAAGCATCCGCGATTCGCGCGCACTGTTCAAATTGCTGTAAATCAGCTGGAATACTCTTATGGCTATTCAGTAAAAAGAAATACTTTGCAAGTTGCGATACGATTGGAACACCATTCTTCGCCTGCGTTACATCAAAGAAGAATCCAACCTTCTCCGGCGTTGATAATTCATTCATTAAATATAAAGCTAGCATTTGTTCCTCTAGCGTCGCACTTTGCTGGAATGATTTTCGTAATTCTTCAAATAACACATTTTGTCCTTCATCCGCTAAATTCAATGCATTCCACGGTTCTTTTCCCTTTTTATCAGGGTGCAATTCTACAACATGTTGCCACATTTTTTCAGCTACTTGCTGATCTTTCACCATATACGCAGAATATGCAAACCAATAATAGAAACTAACGTCTCCTTCGTATCCTTGACGCTTTAATAATTTGAACCATTTATATGCAGGCTCGAAATGACCAATTGTTGCAAGTGTCGTTCCAAGTTTCAAACGATGTTCAAACGAAATCGGATATACCGAAACTAACTGAGCAGCTAACACCTCTACTTGTTTATGCTCTCCAATTGAATATAGAAAAATAAGCGTATTACAAAGCGCATGTATATTACCAGGATTTTTATCTAAAATCATTTCAGTTAATTTCAGCGCCTTATCTACATTACCAGATTGAAAATGCGCAATGGCTAAATTATTATGCCCCGACCAAAATTCCGGATAGTCTTTCGTAACAATTTCTAATGTAGCAATTGCTTCTTCCAATTGTCCGTTACGAATATAACGATTGGCTTCTTCCTGCATAACAATTAAATCATCTTCATCCTCAATCTCTTCCGCACCCATCGCTTCTTCTTCCATAATTTCAAGTAATTCTAATGTATCTTCAACAAATTCCTTCTCTTCTGCAACTTCTAAATAGCGATCCGCATACTTCTTCGCCTGCTGAAATAGCCCCATATACGCATAATTATTTGCAATAAAATAATAACATTGTTCAAGTTCTGGATTAGATCTAACAAGCTTAAAGAAGGTTTGATTCGACTCTTGATATTCACCAGCCTCAGATAATACTGTTGCTAATTGACATAAAATAAACGGCTCCTTCTCGCTTTGTGCCGCTCTTCGAAAATATTTAATTGCATCTTGCAATTTTTGTCCTTTGTAAGCCCTCATCCCTTTTTTATAAAAGAAGTCCGCTAATTGATTAAAAGAGATAACTTGTCCGTTCTCCTTATATATTCTTTGATTTTTCCCCATATATCCTCCAGTTTTTTGTTTTCTTCGTTCACACATTCTTCTATTTATAAGTATAAACGATTCCGTAAAAAACAAAACAGTATATTATACTCAATTATTTCCTTTTTATTCATTAAAAAAGAAGAGAAATGTTACATTTTTAGCATCAACCTTCTCTAGCATCTATTTCTTCTTTTGTATAAATAACACGCATTGGATTTCCACCTACGAAAGCACCGCTCGGTACATCTTTATGAACGAGTGTGCCAGCTGAAACAATCGCACCATCTCCAATTTTCACACCTGGTAATATAGTCGTATTTGCTCCAATCATCACTTCATTTCCTATAACGATCTCTCCAAGTCGATATTCTCGAATTAAATATTCATGTGCTAAAAGCGTTGTATTATAGCCTATAATCGAATTTTCTCCCACAGTTATCTTTTCCGGGAACATAATGTCTGGCATTACCATAAGCGCAAACGATGTTTTCTTTCCTACTTTCATCCGCAAAAATGTGCGGTATAACCAATTCTTGACCGATAAAAAAGGTGTATAACGTGCAATTTGGATAATAATAAAATTCTTCATTACCTTCCAAAAAGACACTGTTTTATACACGTTCCATAATGAATTTTCTCCTGAAACAGGATAGCGCGTTGTCCGTCGCACTTCACTCGCTCCTCTACTTATCTTTACGAACGATTCATGTCGGACAAAATCGGCAATAAATCACTCATTTTATCTAGCATAAAGTCTGGCTTGTAAGCCTCTAAATACGCTCTACCTTTCAATGTCCATGAAACCGCAGCTGTTTTCGTACCCGCATTTTGTCCGCCAACAATATCATGATGATTATCCCCAACCATCAATGCTTCTTCTGGTTTCGCATTTAATAACTGAAGCGCTTTTTGAAGTGGCTCTGGATGTGGTTTCACATGCTCGACATCATCAATTGTCACAACAACATCAAAAAACTCATCAAGCTTCGATAACTTTAATCCCATCTCAACAGTTTGTCGTGCTTTCGTTGTAACAATACCAACTTTATAACCTTGCTTCTTCAACTCTTGAACTGTTTCATATACAGTTTCATATTCTTCTACTAATTCATCATGATGATCATGGTTAAATTGACGATAGCTCGTAATTAACTCTTCAACCTTACTTTCATCAATCTTGCTGAAAGTATCATGTAAAGATGGACCGATAAATGGCAATACATCCTCACGCTTATATTGATTTGGATAATATGTATGTAAAGTATGTAAAAAAGAAGAAATAATAAGTTCATTTGTATTAATTAATGTTCCATCTAAATCAAATAACACTGTATTTATTTTCATTGCCTTAGTCCTTTCTCTTTCCTGAATATGAAAGAAGCAGCATCTTATAATAAGATGCTACTTTTCTCTAATTTTCTAAATATCTTTTATCAGCTTGCCCCATTTTTCGTCTCACAATAATGAAAATAATAGAAATAACAACAAGTCCAATTGACATTACTTGTGCAATACGAAGTGGCCCTAGCATTAAACTATCTGTACGTAACCCTTCTACGAAGAAGCGTCCTACTGAATACCAAATTAAATATGTGAAGAATAATTCCCCGCGGCGTAAATTTACTTTTCTTAATGCAAGTAATAGAATTACTCCCGCAAAATTCCATAACGATTCATATAAAAACGTCGGGTGGTAGTACACACCATCAATGTACATTTGATTAATAATGAAATCCGGTAAATGAAGGCCTTCTAAAAACTGTCTCGTTACTTCATCACCATGCGCCTCTTGGTTCATAAAGTTTCCCCATCGGCCAATTGCTTGTCCTAGTAAAATACTTGGTGCAGCAATATCCGCCAACTTCCAGAATGAAACCCCGCGACGTTTCGCAAAAAGAATCCCTGTAATAACAGCTCCGATTAAACCACCATGAATCGCCAAACCACCTTGACGAATATTAATAATTTGACTCGGGTTTTGCGCGTAATATTCCCATTCAAAAATAACATAGTACATTCTCGCAAATAGAATAGCGATCGGTACTGCAATTAATACAAGGTCAACAAATGTATCTTTTGGAATACCTAGCCTTTCTCCTTCGCGAGTTGCTAGCCAAAGACCTAATAGCACACCTGTACCGATAATAATCCCGTACCAATAAACAGGAAACGGTCCAAGTTGGATAGCTACGCGGTCAAGCTGTGGTACAGAACCTAACAGCATATGTATGACCTCCCTCTCCAATGTTTACTCCTGATTTCCTAACTCAATCGCACTCATTAATCGTTCTGAGAACTGCTGTGCCGCATTGACTCCCATACGTTTTAAACGGAAGTTCATCGCTGCCACTTCAATAATAACAGCTAAGTTTCGACCAGGACGAACTGGAAGTGTAATCTTCGTAAGTTCTGTATCAATAATCTTCATCTTCTCTTCATCAAGACCTAAGCGATCATAATTTTTCTTTTGATCCCAAATTTCAAGATTAATAACAAGTGTAATACGCTTATAATTTCGCACTGCCCCTGCACCGAATAACGTCATAACGTTAATAATGCCTAGACCACGAATTTCTAATAAATGCTCAATTAAATCTGGTGAGCTTCCGACTAACATGTCTTCATCTTCTTGGCGAATTTCTACACTATCATCCGCAACAAGGCGATGACCACGTTTTACAAGCTCAAGAGCTGTCTCACTTTTACCGACACCACTTTGTCCTGTAATTAAAACACCAACGCCGTAAATATCTACTAACACACCATGAACAGCTGTTGTTGGTGCTAACTTACCTTCTAAATAATTTGTTAAACGACTTGATAATCTCGTTGTCGTTTGAGAAGAGCGTAATAAAGGCATGCCTGATTCACGTGATGCTTGCAGCAACTCATCTGGTACATCTTGATTACGAGTTACAATAATACATGGCGTCTCCTCAGTACAAAGCGCTTTCATTCTCTCTTGTTTTTGCTCTGACGTTAACGTGTCAAAGAACGTTAGCTCCGTCTTCCCAAGAAGCTGCACGCGATCAGCTGGATAATATGTAAAAAATCCTGCCATTTCAATTCCAGGTCGTGATAAATCACTTGTATCAATCGGACGATGAATTCCTTCTTCACCACTTATTAACTCCAATTGAAATTGTTCAATTAAATCTTTTGTCCTTACTTTCGGCATATGTATAAACCTCCACTCCGCTGCGGGTTCAGTCTCATTTGATGTAAAATTCCATTCTACCGGATATTGTACCATTTTTTTCTGGAAACAAGAAATACGGTTTCTAATAAATAGAAAAAAACATTTCATACATATCATGAAATGTTTTTCTTTTTGTCATTTTCTCTTTTTTTCATATAAAGGTTCCACAATTGCCTTTTCAATAATCATATTAAAAATTGAAATACAAATTGCCGCAACGATTGCTACACCGAAACCTGATATATTAAATGCGTCTCCTAATAATGAATCTGCTATTTTTAACGTAATCGCATTAATAACAATTAAGAAGAAACCGAAAGTTACAACAGTAATTGGTAGCGTAATTAAAATTAAAAACGGTTTTACAAACACATTTAAAACAGCCAAAATAATACTCGCAATAATTGCAGTTTGTATATTTGCTACGTAAAACGCGTCTGGTGCAATCCCTTTTAAAAGTCCCGATACAGCGATTAACACAACGCTATTTACAAGAAGTGATACAATCCATCTCATTTTCTTACACATCCTTTTAAACATATATATTTCATCATACGCTAATAGACAATAAACGCAAGTATCATACGGACACTTATATCAACTTATTCTACTCTTCATGCTTGTATACCTACTAACAATTCTTTGCGAAATAAGGCCCACACCATCTATGCTCATGCGTTTTCAAAAAGGTCCAAGTGAAATCTTTATCTACAATATAGATATCCCCTTTATACATATTATCCGTCTCACACAATATATCATCCATATGTAATAAACTCGCATCCTTTATTAACAGTACCTCATCACAGTGTTGATAGAAGATGTAGCACTCCTTTTTCACTTCATTATGAAACGCGTTTTCCGCTTCTTCTCCCTCTAAACACTTCTTTTTCTTCATCATTTAAATGATTTGCCAAATAATCCTCACAGCGCTTCTGAAAATATACACCCCAATTTTGAAACTCTCTTACCTTCATATTTTTCTTTCTTAAAACATCTATAAACTCCATGTTCTCCCCCTATGCACAAAAAACCGAGTGTCATTGCCACTCGGTTTTTCGTAATCCCCTTATTGTGATAACTCTACTTCTTTTATTCTCTCTTTCATTCTTGCTTTATCACGATTTAAAATCTCTTTTAAATACTTACCTGTATATGAGCGCTCTTCTTTCACTACTTGCTCTGGCGTTCCAGAAGCAACAATTTGTCCACCTTTGTCTCCGCCCTCTGGTCCAAGGTCAACGATATAATCCGCTGTTTTAATTACATCTAAATTATGTTCAATTACAAGTACTGTCTCACCGCTCTCAACAAGACGTTGCAGCACTTCTAGAAGACGTGCGATATCATGCGCATGTAAACCAGTCGTTGGCTCATCTAAAATATATAGTGTACGTCCTGTAGAACGACGGTGTAATTCAGAAGCTAGCTTCACGCGCTGTGCTTCACCACCAGATAACGTCGTTGCTGGCTGGCCTAATTTCATATAACCAAGTCCAACGTCTACAAGTGTTTGAAGTTTACGCTTAATTTTTGGGATATTAGCGAAGAACTCTACTCCGTCTTCAATCGTCATCCCCAACACTTCAGAAATATTTTTATCTTTATATTTCACTTCTAACGTTTCACGGTTGTAACGTTTACCGTGACAAACTTCACACGGAACGTATACGTCTGGTAAGAAGTGCATTTCGATTTTTATAATTCCATCACCACGGCACGCTTCACAACGTCCACCTTTTACGTTAAAGCTGAAACGCCCTTTTTGATATCCGCGCACTTTCGCTTCATTCGTTTGGGCAAACACATCACGAATATCATCGAATACACCTGTATATGTTGCTGGATTAGAACGTGGTGTACGCCCGATTGGCGATTGATCAATATCGATTACTTTATCTAAATGCTCAAGACCTTTAATTTCTTTATGAGTACCTGGCTTCGCTTTCGCTTTATATAACTTTTGCGCTAACGATTTATATAGTACTTCATTAATCATCGTACTTTTACCTGATCCAGATACACCCGTTACCGCTACAAACGTACCAAGCGGGAATGACATTTTCGCGTTCTTTAAATTATTCTCTTTTGCACCAACAATCTCCACTTTACGTCCATCACCTTTACGTCTTTCAAGTGGAACTGGAATAAACTCTTTACCGCTTAAATACTTCCCTGTTAGTGAATTCTCATCTTGCATCACTTCAGCTGGTGTACCCGCTGATACGACTTGTCCACCGTGAATACCTGCGCCAGGCCCGATATCAAGTAAATAATCAGCAGCCATCATCGTATCTTCATCATGTTCAACAACGATTAACGTATTACCTAAATCACGCATTTCTTGCAATGTACGAATAAGACGATCGTTATCGCGCTGATGCAAACCGATAGAAGGCTCATCAAGAATGTAAAGCACCCCAGTAAGACGAGAACCAATTTGCGTTGCTAAACGAATACGTTGCGCCTCACCACCTGATAAAGTTCCTGCGGCACGACTTAACGTTAAATAATCTAAACCAACGTTCACTAAGAACCCAACGCGCTCCTGAATTTCTCTTAAAATTAAATGAGCAATTTTTTGTTGTTTCTCTGTTAGCTCCACACTTGAGAAGAATTCCTGTACTTCTTGAACAGAATATTTCGTTACATCAGCAATCGTTTTTCCGCCGACGAAAACAGCTAAACTCTCAGGCTTTAAACGTCCACCTTTACACTTCGGACAAGCTTGCTCTGCCATATACTTTTCCATTTGCTCACGAACATAATCAGAACTCGTTTCACGATAACGACGTTCAATATTTGGAATAACACCTTCAAATAAAATCTCATTTTCCTTTACTTGACCAAATTCATTTACATAGCGGAAATAAACTTTCTCTTCACCGCTCCCGTACAATACTTTATCAAATAAATCTTTCGGTATATCTTTCACAGGCACATCCATATCAACGCCGTAATGATTACATACAGATTGTAAAAGCTGTGGGTAATATTGTGAGCTTGTCGGTTCCCAAGGCGCAATCGCATGTTCCTTTAACGATAAATCCCAGTTCGGGATAACAAGCTCTAAATCTACCTCTAGCTTTGAACCAAGTCCATCACAAGAAGGACATGCTCCGAACGGACTATTGAATGAGAACATACGCGGCTCTAATTCTCCAATTGAAAAACCACAATGCGGGCAAGCATGATGTTCACTAAATAGAAGTTCCTCTTCTCCCATTACATCGATTAACACACGGCCTCCGCCAAGCTTCAATGCACTTTCAAGTGAATCCGCAAGGCGGCTTGCCATCCCTTCTTTTACAACAATACGGTCAATGACAACTTCAATGGAATGCTTCTTATTTTTATCTAACGCAATATCTTCAGATACATCAAGCATTTCACCATCAACACGTACACGAACATATCCTTGCTTCTTAATATCTTCAAGTACTTTCACATGTGCACCTTTACGCCCAGAAACGATAGGAGCTAACACTTGTAATTTCGTACGTTCAGGATATTCAAGAACACGGTCTACCATCTGCTCTACTGTTTGTGATGTAATTTCAATTCCATGATTCGGACAAATTGGCGTACCAATTCGCGCAAATAATAAACGTAAATAATCATAAATCTCCGTTACCGTTCCAACAGTTGAACGTGGATTACGACTCGTCGTTTTTTGATCGATTGAAATCGCTGGTGACAATCCTTCAATCGTGTCCACATCCGGTTTATCCATTTGTCCTAAAAACTGGCGCGCATACGCAGATAACGATTCTACGTATCTGCGCTGCCCTTCTGCATAAATCGTATCAAATGCTAATGATGATTTCCCCGAACCAGACAATCCCGTTACAACGACAAGCTGATTTCTCGGAATGGTTACATCAATATTTTTTAAGTTATGTGCTCTAGCACCTTTTACAACGATAAAATCCTTGCTCTTACTCACTTTTTTCACCCTTCCGCTTTTAATTCTAATAGTAAATCTCTTAGTTCAGCTGCACGCTCGAAGTCTAACGCTTTTGCTGCTTCTTTCATCTCTGCTTCCATCTTCGCAATTGTCTTTTCACGCTCTTTTTTCGTCATCTTCTTAGCTGGCGTTGCTTCATACGTTTCCGTTTCTTCAGCAGCTGTCGTTGCACGAATTACATCACGCACACCTTTTTGAATCGTTTTCGGCGTAATACCATGCTCTTCATTGTAAGCTTCTTGTATACTACGACGACGCTTCGTTTCTTCAATCGCAATTCCCATCGATCTCGTTATACGATCTGCGTACATAATAACGCGGCCGTTTTCATTACGTGCTGCACGGCCAATTGTTTGAATTAATGAACGTTCTGAACGTAAGAACCCTTCCTTATCCGCATCTAATATCGCTACAAGCGATACTTCTGGAATATCTAATCCTTCTCGCAATAAGTTAATACCAACAAGAACATCAAACTTACCAAGGCGAAGATCTCGTATAATTTCAATACGTTCTAACGTTTTCACTTCAGAATGCAGGTAATTCACCTTAATTCCTACATCTTTTAAGTAGTCTGTTAAATCCTCTGACATCTTCTTCGTTAAAGTTGTAATTAATACACGTTCATTTTTTGCAATGCGATCTTGAATCTCTCCTAATAGATCGTCAATCTGCCCTTCAATTGGTCGTATATCAATTGGCGGATCTAAAAGCCCTGTTGGGCGAATAATTTGTTCTATTACTTCTGGCGACTGCTCTAATTCATACGGCCCTGGTGTTGCTGAAACGTAAATAACTTGATTCGTTTTCTCTTCAAACTCATCAAATGTGAGCGGTCTATTATCTAAAGCTGATGGCAGACGGAATCCATGATCCACAAGCACTTGCTTACGCGCTTGGTCCCCGTTATACATCGCTCTTACTTGCGGCACTGATACGTGCGACTCATCCATAACGATTAAGAAATCTTCCGGGAAATAGTCTAATAGCGTATACGGCGTTGCACCCGCCGGACGAAGTGTTAAATGGCGGGAATAGTTTTCAATTCCTGAACAAAAGCCCATCTCGCGCATCATTTCTAAATCATAACGTGTACGCTGTTCTATACGCTGCGCTTCTAACAACTTACCGTTATCATTTAATTCCTTTAAACGCTCTTCTAATTCTTTTTCGATATTTTCAATAGCGACCTTCATCTTTTCTTCACGTGTAACGAAGTGAGATGCTGGGAAAATTGCTACATGATCACGTTCTGCTAATACTTCTCCCGTTAACGCATTTACTTCGCGAATACGATCAATTTCATCGCCGAAAAACTCAATTCGAATACAATGCTCGTCAAGTGATGCCGGGAAGATTTCAACTACATCTCCGCGCACACGGAATGTACCACGCTTGAAATCAATATCATTACGTCCATACTGCACATCAACAAGTTCACGAAGCAATTGATTGCGGTCCTTTTCCATACCAACTCGAAGTGAAACAACTAACTCGCGGTATTCTTCTGGAGAACCTAAACCATATATACACGAAACACTCGCAACGATAATTACATCATCCCGTTCAAATAATGCAGACGTTGCCGAGTGACGCAATTTATCAATTTCATCATTAATCTGCGCATCTTTTTCAATAAACGTATCTGTTTGTGGTACATACGCTTCTGGCTGATAATAATCGTAGTAACTAACAAAATATTCAACTGCATTATTCGGGAAAAAGTCTTTCAACTCACTATATAACTGCCCTGCTAACGTTTTATTATGAGCCATGACAAGTGTTGGCTTTTGCACTTCTTTAATGACATTTGAAATCGTAAATGTCTTACCCGTTCCTGTTGCTCCAAGCAACACTTGCTTTTTCTTTCCACTATTAATTCCCTCTACAAGCTTCTCTATAGCTACCGGCTGATCACCTTGCGGGGAATACGCTGAGACAATTTCAAATTGACGTTCCAAGAAAATCCGACCTCCTCATAAAAATCTGTATTATTATTTTACCACGAATGCCTATAAAAAACCTAAAAAAACGAACAGATATTCGGTAAAGTTTTCGACAATATATACATAGAAAAAGGAAGGAGTCAAAACTTCCTTCCTCTACTAACTCTACTTTTTAGGTACATATAATAAATCATATCCATTGCGCCCATCTTCATTCGTACAATCTATTAGCCTATAAGTGGTTCCTGATTCGTGCTGGTCTTTAACAATACTTTTACAACGATCTTTATATAACCCTTTATTATCACCGGCAAATTGGTCTTTTCTATTGTCTGATACATAAAGTATATCGTTCTTATTACGCTCTAACGTTTGAAAAATCAGGTCACCTTCATGGGTATACTGTACAATTCTTATTTTATCAACTTTCCCTTGATCAATATTCAAAACGAACCTTTCAAATTTATCTAGATTGAACGTTCCTGTTCTCTTTACAATGACATCATTCTGCTTATCAATTTCAATGTTAGGTTGTGAGCATGCTACTAAACTAAAGAGAAATAGACATATAAAACCAGTTCTTTTTCCTATTGCCATCCTCTCCTATAAAAATTATTTGTATACCCAAAAGCTACTTTCAACTATGAAAGTAGCTTCTCTTTCCCTTTCTCCTTCTTCGGAAAAAGAACATATGAAAATGAAATAACTGTATCCACTAAAAGTATAATCGCCCAAACTTGGCTAACCCGACTCGCTGCTTTATTTAAAACAATTCCCGTTTCTAACCAATTACGCCATTGTTCAACCGGGGCAAGACCGTACAGAAAGAAAAAGAAAATATGCACAACAACAAACAAACTAAGGTGCAATACCCAATTTTTTATTTCCTGCTTCGCATAAGCCATACCTGTTAATTCTACCTGTTCTTCTATAATAGGCGCCGGCTCATCCCTCCATTTCGCAACTAGCTTTTGCGCAAATATATCAAGCTTCTTCAAATCCTTTTTCCCGTAAAAGACTGCATACAATAAAATGATTACAGTAATGATTTGAAAGTTAGAGAACTTTCCTGTTTGATAGTAATCCACTACTCCTAAAGTTAAAATAAACACTTCATTTATGAGTAGTACAATCCCCATAATAAAACTCGCCTTTTTCAAACGAAATCCGTAACGGAGTAAAAAGAAACCGATAGCCGCTAACCAAAATACAATCTCTGCCCCAATTAAAAAATACCAACGATATTCTGCAAGTATACTCATTTATCCTTCTCCTTTTCATCATATATACGAAAAGCTTCATCCATATATAATAAAAGTTCTTCTTCAATTGGATACATGCTCATTTTCTGTGAATCTTCCTTCGATTTTCTAACTTCCCATAACTTATCTAAAAATGCTTCATCACCATTGGCCATTTCTAAACACTTCTGCATTAATCTCTTCGTTGCCCCTTGTACCTCATCATTTGCAGCTTCTTTACCATCTTTCATAAAAGTACGAAATTGCTTTAATAAATCTACCCACTCTAAAACATTCGGATCTTCTTCACTCATATTTGGCAAATTATGAAGCAATTTTTGTTCTTCCTTTGAAAACACTTCATTTTGAAATATTTCACGTATACGAGAAGACTGTTTCGAAAGCTGAATCAGTTCAAACATAACTTTCCAATCAAGTTCACCCTCCACATCTACCGAATAAACAACTGCTTGTAAAACACGCTCCATTCGATTAAATTTCTCTTGTTCTTCCTGTACAAACCGAAGTTGTTTTTCAAGCGAATTTTTTAAATCGAGCTCACCTTTTACTAACATATTCGCAGTTTCTTTTAATGAAAATCCCATTTCCTTTAAAAACAAAATTTGTTGCAAACGAATAACGTCCGCTTCACTATATAACCGATGTCCACCCTCTGTTTTACCACTCGGCTTTAATAAATCTATTTGATCATAATAACGTAATGTGCGTACTGTTATCCCTGTTTCTCTCGTCAATTGTTGAATTGAAATCACTACCATCACCTCTTCTCCTTCATTATAAAAGATGACGTTACGTAACTTTCAAGTGTTTTGTAAAAAAAATACAAAAGGCTGTTTATACACTTCGTATAAACAGCCTTTACGGAAATAACCCCTTTTGCACAGCACGACCACAAAATAAAATAAGTGCCCCAACAACAACACTCGTTGCTGTTTTATGATAATGAGCTGAAACTAATAAATAATACGATAAACCTACAGTACCAAGCATAATACAAATACTCGGCACTGGATTATGAGAGAAGTTCTGCACTCCCCAAAACAAAGCAAAAATAGCCGTAGCGACACATAATACCGGTAATCCCATCCCAGTTCCCCTTTTTCTATCTATTCCTTGTTGCTAACACGCTCGTCGATGCCATACTTATTAATAGACCAAAAATAGCAATATATAATAACTCATTTACATGTACTACTGGCCTGTCTAAATACTTATTTACACAAAGATACATAATGAACAAGAAAACGAAGCTTGTCATACTAATCGTAAAATATGACTTCATCTTGTTCACAACTCGCTCATCAATCGACGGTATTCCCTCTTCTTTCAAACGCTTCTGTTCTCTATATTCCGCAATGCCATATAAAATGACTAGTGCTACATTCGATATGAAAATAGTTCTCCACGAAATACTTAACATCATTAAGCTCACGTTTAAAACAAGCCCCGCTAAAAACAAACTTCCTATGAATCGTATAACCTCTTGCTTACTCATACACGATCAACCTCTTTACCATTTCTATATCTCCATTTCGGCCAATAGTTCACAAAGAAATAAACAAACTGCCCTAGTACAAATAACACAAACGGCATACCAGCACTTCCATAAACGATTAAATTGTACAAACTCCATATGGCTAAACTAATCGCTAAAAACAATCCTAAATATTTAAACGCTTTATCTGACTGAAATCTCTCAAACTCCTCCTGCATTTTTCATTCCTCCTATCGCTATGCTCGTTTTCCTATCATCACTCCTATGATGAGACTACCTGCAAATAAGGAACTACATATTATAAATATCTCTTGCACAGGTATAACAGCCCTGCCTATTGCTTTACTCGCAGCAATATAAACAATAAGCAAAAGAAATGCGAATACAAATGAGACGTTTACATGCTTCTTTATATTTTCATTTACTCGCTCATCTATATCGGGAAGTTCCTCTTCTTTGTACTTACGCTTTTTGTAATTTGTATAAAACACTAAAAATACAATCGCTAAAATGTTACTAACTACGAGCGGTAAAATTGGTATAGCCGGATTCATAATATGAACTATAATGTCTCCCAAAAACAATCCAAAAGTCGCACCGATCAATAACTTTTTCGTATCGTTCATTTTTCCTCCCCTTACTCTAGCGTAAATATTTCTTCCACCTTCACTCCAAAATATTTGGCGATTTTTAAGGATAACTCTAGACTCGGATTGTAATGATGGTTTTCAATCGCCACAATTGTCTGCCGCGTCACCTGCATCGCTTTTGCCATTTCAACTTGCGTTATATGATGCTGCTTTCTTAATTCTTTAATTTTATTTTTTACACCCATAGGCTCCACCTTCAAAAGTAAAGATATCTTTACTTGAATTATAAATATTTTCCAGTTGCAAGTAAAGATATCTTTACAAATTTTAGAAAAACATTTCACTGAACATCTTTTCTAACAAAGTACAGGGGGAATTAAATTTATATTAGCGATTTCCTAAATATATCAGCGCAACTGAAATTATATCAGCGATTTTCCAAATATATCGACTTACCGACAAATACCAAAATCCGTAGCAAAATAAGCATAAGAAAAAGCTGTCCCCAAATACCTTCGGGAACAGCTTTCTCCTTTACTACATAAGCCCTAACACATATACAAGAACGTATCCAAGAACCGATAAGCAAACCGAACCGATCAGCCCTGCGACGAATGCTTTGCTTCCTAACTTCCGGAACGTTTTAAACTCTACATTTAAACCAAGCCCCGCCATCGCCATTGCGATAAGCATGTAAGCGATGACTACAATATATCCCGCAACAACTTCTGGAATCACGCCAAGAGAATGCACCGCACTCATCGCTAAAAATCCGAAAATGAACCACGGAATTGGAAGGTCGCGCCATGATCTTTTTTCCTTGCTTCCCCCACTCTTACCAAACCATAATCCAATTAAAATCGCTACTGGTACAAGCATTGCAACGCGCGTTAACTTCACGATAACTGCGATGTCTACAGCCGCGCTTCCTCCTGGCGCCGCAGCTGCGATGACATGAGCAATTTCATGCAGCGTGGCCCCTGAGAATACACCGTAACCGTATGGAGATAGGCCAAGTACTGGATATAATAACGTATAAATAAGTGTAAATATCGTACCTAAAATTGCAATGATTGCAGCCCCAACTGCCGTTTCATCATCTTTTGCTTTCACTTGCGGCGCAATTGCCACGACCGCTGCCGCGCCGCAAATTGCTGTCCCGCATGCTGTTAAAATCCCAAGTTTCTTTTCTACCTTAAATACTTTCGTTAGTCCATATACAACGAAAATCGTAAATGCAATAACAACCGCAGCGATAACCAATACTTTCGGTCCCGCCTTCGCAATATCAACAAGATTTAATCGCATTCCAAGTAGGATGATCCCAAAGCGCAGCAACTTCTTACTCGCAAAATTCGTCCCTGCAATCGCATCATGAGGGACTCCAATTGCCGCACGCCAAACCATCCCAATTAGAATAGCAATTACTAATTGTCCCATAATATTTAAAAATGGAAGCTCCGCTAAATATTTCGCCACGATTGCGATTAATAATGTAATCCCAATCCCTTGCGAAAATCCAAAACGCTTCTTCTTTTGTATAACAAGTGTTTGTTCCACTTTGAACCACTCCAATAATCATATTGGAACATGCATGTTCTTTCTACTTACATTATAAGAGAGTTTCTATAATAAGTTTAATACCAATACCAAATCTCTATCATCAGAAATACTTATGATAAGATGATAGAAAAAGAAAGGAGCAGATGATATGAACGTAGACATTTTAAAAATTTTTGTTACGGTTGTTGAACAGAAACACTTCTCTCGTGCAGCAGAATTATTAAACCTTTCACAGCCTGGCGTAAGTATGCACATTCGCAACTTAGAAAACGAATTTGGAACTACACTCATTCAGCGATCCCCGAAGCACGTTCAAGTGACCGAGGCCGGAAACATATTATATATACACGCAAAGCAAATGCTCTCTCTTTACGAAGATGCCAAACAAGAAATTAACGAACTACATAACGTTGTAACAGGAACGCTTCGCATCGGTGCTAGTTTTACAATTGGCGAATACTTACTTCCAAAAATACTCGCTAACTATGCGAATGAAAATCCGCACGTCGAAGTCCATACTTTTATTTCAAATACAGAAGACGTCTTGCAAAGTCTTCGATCTAATCAAATTGATATCGGCTTAGTGGAGGGGCAAGTCGTATACGCCGACGTTGACGTTGAAACATTTATGCAAGATGAAATGAAACTCGTCGTCCCGCCAAATCATCCACTGCTCGACACAAAGGAAGTGAATGAAAGGACACTCCAAGATCAAGTGTGGGTATTAAGAGAAAGTGGTTCTGGAACACGTGCTTATAGCGATCGCTTTATTCATCAACACCATTTAAAAATGAAACGATTCTTTACCTTTAGTAGTATCCAAAGCGTAAAGGAAGCTGTCGCTGCCGGGCTTGGCATCGCTATCCTTTCTGATTGGACTGTACGGAAAGAGCTACTGGCAAAAGAACTATTCCACGTCGAAGTTCCAAATGAACAACTCATCCGTCCATTCTCCATCGTGCGCGGCAAATATTTTATTCCGTCTAAAGCTATTCAAGTGTTTTTAAATCATGTAGATTACTTTGCGAAAAAACAGAGTTGACCTTCACATTAGTGTGAAGGTTTACAATACATGTAAAAGGAGTGAAACGCATTGCGAATTGGGGAGTTATCAAAAGAAACTGGCGTAAGCGAAAGGTCACTAAGACATTACGAAGAAAAGGGATTGCTCCCTTCGAAGCGCCTCGCAAATGGCTATCGTGATTTTGACGAAAGTGCCATCGAAAAAGTGGAGCTTATTCAAATGTACTTACAAATTGGCTTAAATTTAGAAGAGACGGCAAGGATGCTGCGCTGCCTTGAAATTGAACCGCACTTATACGACAATCCGTGCAGCAGCATCCTTACGCTTTATGAAGATAAACTTAATGAAGTAACAAAGCAAATCTCATTGCTTTCCAATATTCAAACGAATTTGCAAAAACACGTTTCACTCCTAAAACAAGCAAAAGAAAAGGGATGATGACATGTTTGTTATACACGGCAGTTCAAGACAAAATGGAAATACGGAAGCTTTAACACATATGATGATAGAGGGCATTGAAACAGAACAAATTTACTTGCGAGACCATACAATCCATCCTATTACAGACCAACGTCATGATGCAGAAGGATTCCAACCTGTAGATGATGACTACGAGCAGTTAACGAAACGCATGTTAGAGCACGACACAATTATCTTTGCTACACCGCTATACTGGTACGGAATGAGCGGACATATGAAAAACTTCATCGATCGCTGGTCACAAAGTTTACGCGATACATCACTTCATTTCAAAGAGAAAATGAAAGATAAAAAAATGTATGTTGTCATCGTTGGCGGAGATAACCCGAAACTGAAAGCATTACCGCTTATCTCCCAGTTTCAATATATCTTTAATTTTGTTGGTTCATCATTTGAGGGATATGTTATTGGGGATGCGAATGGATTAGATGAAATCCAAAATGATGCTGAGGCGCTGGCGAAGGCACAAATTTATAATAAAGAATTCAAAAATCACAAGCTGAAATAAGTTTGACAAACTATTTTGTATACGCATACAATAAAGGTAATATTATGAAAGGAAGGTACTTTGACCAATGAAGTTCTAATTCTCTTATTTATTTCATCCATCACAAATAGTGAACAAAAAATGATGAAAACTAGCAGGGGATTAGTCTGTCCATTTGTCGATACTTTCTTTCGAAACGATCATGTAAAAAAAATCGTTTATTTATGTACGATTTTTACATGCAAGGGCGACGTTTATCCTCTCTAGTGAAACTAGGGAGGTTTTTTTATGACTATTTTATTCGCACGTAATATTGAAAAGAGCTTTGGTGATCGCACACTATTTACGTTACCGTCACTGGAAATACAAGCACAGGATCGCATAGGAATTGTCGGAGTCAACGGTGCTGGTAAATCTACGTTATTACAAATATTAAGTAAAGAAATAGAAGCTGACACTGGCATAGTAACTCATCATAGTTCTATCAGCATCATTCCTCAACTTAGCGAGGAACTACCGGAAACCGCTTCTTCTCTCGCAAAAGGAAAATGGAGTATTTCAAACGTTACAGATGCAATGAGCGGTGGTGAACGAATGCGGCTAAAGATTGCCCATGCTCTCGAACAAGATGCAGGCATTTTATTCGCTGATGAACCGACAAGCCACTTAGATATGTTCGGTACAGAACAATTAGAAAAGGCACTTTTATCTTATAAAGGGGCACTTGTTTTAATATCGCACGATCGTGATTTTTTAGATAATATATGTACCAAAATTATTGAAATTGAAGACGGCATGATTCAAGAATATAAAGGAAACTATTCCAACTATCGAAAGCAAAAAGAACGTGAACGAATACAAAAACAAGCAGAATATGAGCAATATATACAAGAAAAAAATCGTTTAGAGCAATCAATTTCACAAAAAAAGCAACGTGCTTCTAGCATGACAAAAATCCCAACACGGTTCAGTTCATCGGAATCTAAACTGTATAAATTAAGTGGGGCTCATGGCCAAGAACAGGTTAGCAAAGCAGCAAAAGCATTAGAGACACGTCTTGAAAAACTAGAAAAGAAAGAAAAGCCAAAGGAGCTTTCTCAAGCCCAGTTTGACGTACAATACCATACACCCATTCATAGTAAAGTGGCAGTACAGTTCAATAAAGCAACAAAGAAAATAGGCGACCGCACACTATTTAAAAATATGAATGGAACTATTGCTCCTGGTGCAAAACTAGCTATTTTAGGTGCAAACGGAAGCGGGAAAACAACTTTGTTCAACATGCTTCTCGCAAACGAGCGTGGCATGCAGCTTTCGAAAAGTTGTAAGATTGGATACTTTGAACAAACATTATCTATTTTAAAAACAGATAAAACCATTTTAGAAAACGTTCTAGAGGAAACAAATTATACTGAATCGTTCGTTCGCACAATACTTGCACGGCTCCTATTTCGCCGTGAAGACGTTCATAAGCCTGTACACGTTCTAAGCGGTGGCGAGCGAATGAAGGTTGCACTCGCAAAAGTATTTTTAGGAAACTATAATATGCTTCTGCTCGATGAACCGACAAACTATTTAGACTTAGCGACGCAAGAAGAATTAGAAAGCATGCTACAAGAATATCCTGGCACTATACTTTTCATTAGCCACGACCGTGCCTTCATTCGTTCTGTTGCAGACCATATTCTACAAGTAGATGAAAGTGAACCAAGGGTATTCCACGGTAATTACGAGCAATACACAAACAGAACAGCCGATGCTTCTGTAAACGTTACTGCACAAGAATTGTTACGATTACAAACAAAATTAACAGAAATCATCGGCCGAATTTCCATACCAAATCATCACGATGACATCACATCTCTCGAACAAGAATACGAAACATTATTAGTTCAAATCCGAAAATGTAAAGAAGCGCTCTAATGTCTTCCCTATATATCGACAAGGCCTTCCACATTTCCCAAGAAATATAGAAGCTTCGACATGATAACAAAACAGCCGTGCATCAGCACGGCTTTTCATTTTAGATACGGACAGCAGTCCCGCTCACTGCAACCATTAGCATCCCTTCGCGAACTACTTCGTAATCCACGTCGATACCAACAATTGCATTCGCATTTTTTTGTCTTGCGAAAGTTTTCATTTCTTCCATTGCGATGTCGCGTGCTTCTTTTAATTTACTTTCATAAGCGCCAGCACGACCGCCGACAACGTCACGAACAGAGGCAAAAAGGTCACGAACGATATTCGCGCCCATAATCGCTTCTCCATTGACGATATCGATGTACTCAATAATTTCTTTTCCTTGAATTGTAGACGTTGTAGTTACAATCATACTTTATTACCTCCCATATGAGATTTTTCACCTACTTATGGTGCACTAATTCCATACAAATTATATTTACGAACTAAACTGAGCTTCGTATAACCTACTGTATCCTCCGCCTTGTTCAATTAATTCATCATGTGAACCTTGTTCTGCAATACCATCTTTATTTACAACGACGATGCGATCTGCATTTTTAATCGTTGCCAGTCTATGAGCGATAACTAACGTCGTACGGCCGACAGATAGTTCAGCAAGTGATTTTTGAATCGCAAGTTCCGTCTCTGTATCTAATGCGGAAGTCGCTTCATCTAATATTAAAATTGGCGGGTTTTTCAAGAACATACGAGCAATTGCTAGACGTTGTTTCTGTCCGCCTGAAAGTTTCACGCCGCGCTCACCGATAACGGTATCTAAACCGTCTGGTTGTGAGTAAATTAAGTCTTCTAATTGCGCACGTTTTACTGCCTGCCAAATATCAGCCTCTGATGCTTTTAAATTTCCGTAAGCAATGTTTTCACGAATTGTTCCTGAGAATAAGAACACATCTTGCTGCACAATTCCAATTTGCTTACGAAGTGAAGATAACGTCATGTCTTTCGTATCAATACCATCAATTTGAATTGATCCAGATGATTGTTCATAAAAGCGTGGCAATAAGCTACATAACGTCGTTTTTCCAGCTCCAGATGGCCCAACGAACGCAACTGTTTCACCTGCATGTATTTTCAAACTAATATCATTTAAAATCGGTTCTTTGTTTTCATATCCGAATGTAATGTTGTTATATTGAATATCACCATGTACATGCTTCACTTCCATCGCATCTTTAGAGTCCACAATATCTGGCTCTGTTTCAAGAAGCTCTACATACCTTTTAAAACCAGCAATCCCTTTCGGATAGCTTTCAATTACCGCATTAATTTTTTCAATTGGGCGGAAGAAAATATTCGTTAATAGAACGAATCCGATAAATCCACCGTACGTTAATTCTCCTTGCAGAACAAACCACGTACCGCATATTAAGACGAAGAGCGTTACGAGACGCATAAGCATATAACTAATTGACGAATTTAGCGCCATAATTTTATACGCCATTAATTTCGTTGTACGGAAACGAGCGTTGTTAACAGCAAATTGCTCTTTCTCAAACTTTTCATTTCCGAATGCTTGTACAACGCGAATACCACCAACGTTGTTCTCAATACATGCATTGAAATCAGCAACATCTGAGAATAAACGTCTAAATGTACCTGTCATTTTTTTATTGAAGTAAAGTGCCAACCATAATAAAAATGGAATAACGAAGAACGTTAATAGCGCTAACTTCCAGTTGATCATCATCATAAATGAAAATGCCCCAACTAAAGTCATAACGGCAATAAATAAATCTTCTGGCCCGTGGTGAGCAATTTCCCCAATTTCCATTAAATCGTTTGTAAGGCGTGAAATTAAATGACCTGTTTTATTATTATCAAAAAATCTGAATGATAGCTTTTGAATATGATCAAATAATTTCTGTCTCATATCTGTTTCAATGTTAACACCAAGCATATGTCCCCAATATGTAACGACATATTGTAAGCCTGCATTTAACATATAAACTGCGAGTAAACCGAAACAAGCCCATAAAATAAGCGTCCAGTTTTGCCCTGGCAATAACTTATCAATAAATTGATTTACGATAAGCGGAAAGCCGAGTTCTAATAATCCTGCGACGACCGCACAAGAAAAGTCGAGTATAAATAAACCTTTATACGGTTTATAGTAAGAAAAAAATTTACGTAGCATATCTTCCCTCCATTTTCCAAAATTAAAAAGACTCTCTAAATGATAACCATTATCAAATAATTATTCAAGTGATTCGACTATGAAACTAAAATGAGGTTTGCGATAGTTGTCGTTTTTTGCTAGAAAGTCGATATATTTGAATAATCGCTGATATATTTCGAGTTGCGCTGATATATTTGCAAAATCGCCGATATATTTCGAGTTGCGCTGATATATTCGGAAAATCGCCGATATAAATTTCATTTACTAACTACCTTCCCCCGCCCCAAAAAACAAAAAAGGCATCACCACAAGATGATACCTTTTCTTCTATTACATCGCTTCCGAATCCCACTCATGCTCCTGCTGAACAAACACAATACCTAATTCGTGATGTCCACCAGCGTATAATGCCGTTTGAGCAAGGCGAAGTTCTCCATTTGTATCTAATACTTCTAATTTACAAAATGCTCCTGTCGTCTTCGTTTGAAGCGCATCATAAAATTCCTCAGCACTTCTTGGAATGACTCCATTTACTTTCGTAATCATTTCTCCAGGCAGTAAATTCAGCTCTGCTCCAATTGTATTTGGAATTGTATCTAGTACAACGAGTCCATCATTACGTGCAGCGAAGTACGCTGGTCTTGTTTCATCCGCAATTTTCTCTTGCATGGAAATTGTAAAACGTCCAAGCATTGCAACGCCCATTGCAATAATGGCAAGTACGTGCCACCAATAACTCGCGATTCCTAAAACAAGCACAAGTCCTGCTAATCCGTACACACGTCTTCCTGTAAATAATAAAGCTTCCGTCGGCTCATAACTTCTAATCCTTCTCATAAATCCAATTAAAAATGGAACGAGGAATAGAGAATATGTATGTGAACCGATTGAAACGACAGGCCACCATGAAATAAACTGCGTTACTGCGTCACCTGGTACAAGAATAAAAATAGGAACGATCCATAAACGCTTTGATTCGTGTAAACCAATCTTTAATCCGCGCTTCCCCTTCCTAATCTTCGGCGTCGAATATCCTACTGCATTTTTAGAAATCAACAACCCCTCTACAACGAGCATGATGCCTAGCAAAATAGCAAGGGATACGATTGTATTCTCTTCACCTTCTCCAAGCTGTAAGAAAGAAACTGGTAGCTTAGAAGATAATAGAACACATACAATCGCGATACTAAACGTATAAGCCGCTGATAAATATCGATACATAGCAGTTAATCCAAATAGTAACGTCCAAAGTAAAATGGCCCATAAGCTCGCCTTAGAAACAACAAGTCCGAGCCCAATCGTAATGATAGATACGATTAATCCGTATTTAACTCCCGCCAATAAAGATGTTCGCAGTTCAAACCAAATATCATAAACTTTAAAAGAAAAATCTTTTCGTTCTCGTAACATACGTAAGTATCCAACGAAGATACTACTTATTAAAAATACATAGACAGCAGGGTGTAAGAAAAAACGTCCAACTGCCCGCATTATTTCAAAAATCCATGCCTCCACGAACCCATTCACCACCATTTATATCATTCTTTCTTTTTATATTATCATAACTGGACAAACGTTTGTTTAACACAAAAAAATACAGGCAGCAAACCGCCTGTATTTCTTTTTACTTCGCCATTAATTTTAATGCTGACTGTAATTGTAGATCATTTTCTCCAGAACGGATTTTTTCAATAATTTTCGTTTGAATCGCCTCAGCTGTCTTTTTATCGAGCTGTCCTGTCGCTTCCATCTTATTCGCATTTTGGAATGCTTTCAGTGCTGATTCTGTCTCTTTACTAAAGTAGCCATCTTCACGTCCTGGTACATATCCTAAACTCTTAAGCATTTCTTGGGCATGTTTTACTTGTACATCATTTGCATTGTATGAGAGTGTCTTTTCAATTTGAATTGGTGTCGCATGATAATAATCTGGTTGTTTCACTTCTACAGTTGGCTTGATTCCTTTTTTATGAATCCAGTTTCCATCCGGTGTTAACCATTTGAACATCGTTAATTTGATATTGCTGCCATCTTTAAATGGAACAGCTTGCTGAACAGTACCTTTGCCAAACGTTTTTTCACCAATTAAATCGTATCCTTCTCCCTCTTTTAGCGCACCCGCTAAAATCTCTGAAGCAGAAGCACTTCCATTATCAATTAATACTGAAATTGGATATGGCTTTCTCTCTTTTAGTTCCGTAGAGAATTTCTTCTTCTCACCATTTCTTTGCTCTACTTGTAGCATCGGCTTTTTATCCGTCATAATTTCTCCTAGTATCTCTTCTACACTATTTAAGTAGCCACCTGGATTACCACGTACGTCAATAACTAAGCCTTTTATGTTTTTCTTCTCTAACTCTTTTAACTGATCCTTAAATTCTTTCGCTGTATTTTCAGCAAAAGAAGTGATTTGCATATAACCAATATCTTTTCCACTCTCTTGTTTCACAGAACTAAACACTGTGAAGATTGGAATTTTTTCACGCTTAATTTTAAATACAATCGGATCAGCTACTCCTGCACGCTTAATTTCAATCGCAACAGTCGTTCCTTTTTTACCACGAATCTTTAATACTGCTTCTTCACGTGATAAATCTTTCACACTATTTCCATCTACAGATAAAATTTGGTCATTCGGTTTAATTCCAATCTTTTCTGCTGGTGAGCCTTTAATTGGAGATACGATAATAAGCTTACCGTCCGTTTTGTTCACCTCAGCCCCAATCCCTTCTAACTCGGGATCAAGCGATTCACTAAACTGTTTAGCCGTTTCTTTATCCATATACGTGGAATAAGGGTCCTTCAGCGTAGACAACATGCCTTGTATTGCACCTTCGACTAATTTTTCATCTTTCACGTCTTCCACATAACGTGAATCAATTAGTGCATACGCCTCATTAATTTTTGCCAAATTCCCTTGCGCAGTGCTAGCGTTTCCATTCGAAATTGTTTGCGTTACTTCTGCTGGGTTAACCCCAAATAAAGACATACCCGCAAACATTCCGCCAGCACCAATTAAAAATGCAACAACCATTCCAATAATTGCAACTCTACGTTTCAATGCGGAATTCCCCTTTCCAAAACACACAGGTGGTGTAGCAAAAGGCATCACACAGTGTGTGATGCCTTTACCTATTTCTACTATATGATAAGCTTGTACGAATTATGTTTGCAACTTTTTATACTTTTAAGAAGCGACGAATTGACATTACACTTCCCCACATACCGATTAAAGCCCCGATTAACACTAGTAAACCAGCTAATTGGAATACGAATGGGCTGTATGGTAGAAGTTCGAAAATTGTTCCGCCAAGTTTTTCGTTAAACACACCTTGCAACGAATTATACGTAACTAGAATTAAGCCAATTGGAATAATTGATCCTAATACTCCTAGGAATAATCCCTCTAATAAGAACGGCCAACGAATAAACCAGTTTGTTGCACCTACAAGTTTCATAATTTCGATTTCTGTACTACGAGCATAAATTGTAATTTTAATTGTATTAGAGATTAAGAACATCGCTGTGAATAAAAGACCAGCAATTAACACAATCCCGATGTTACGACCAGTTTTTACAGTATCAAATAATCGTTCAACTTGCCCTTTTCCGTACTGAACATTACTTACAAACTGCATTTTTTCAATCTTTTTCGCAATTGTTGCTGTATCTGTTGGTTCTTTTGCTTTTACAACGAATACGTTTTTAAGTGGGTTATCTTGTTCAAATAACTCAAATGTCTTTCCGCTATCGCCTAAGCTTTTAATTAAACGTTTTAACTCTTCTTCTTTAGAAGAATATTTAATAGAGTCTACTTTTGCAATCTTACTCATATCATCTTCTAATTTCTTTTGATCAGCTTCTTTTGCTGCTGGATCAATGTGTACACGAATTTCTACATCTTGCTCTACTTTCGTCGCAAAATGGTTCATATTCATAATCGCTGTTAAAAAGACACCTACAAGTAATAATGTAACTGTTACTGCACTAACAGAAGCAAACGTCATCCATCCGTTACGTGATAGATTCTTTACACCTTCTCGCAAATGTCGACTAAGGGTCTTAGCCTTCATATCCGTATCCTCCCTCCATCTCATCTCGAACAATTTTTCCGCCTTCAATCGCGATTACACGATGACGGATTGTATTTACGATATCTGCGTTATGTGTCGCCATAACGATCGTTGTACCACGCTCATTAATGCGCGTGAAAATCTTCATAATATCAAGAGCTGTTTCAATATCTAAGTTACCTGTTGGCTCATCGGCAATTACAACCTTTGGTCTATTAACAATTGCTCTCGCAATCGCAACACGTTGCTGCTCCCCGCCTGAAAGTTCGCTTGGAAGTGCGTCTGCACGATCTTCAAGACCTACAAGACCTAACACTTCTGTTACACGCTCACGAATTGCATCTGGCTCTTCTTCAATTACTTCTAAGGCAAACGCAACATTCTCATATACCGTTAATTTAGGTAGTAATTTAAAGTCTTGGAAAATCACGCCTAATTGACGACGGAAATATGGAACGTCTCTTTCTGCTAATGACTCGATAGTAAGACCATTTACATTAATTGATCCTGTAGACGGCTTCTCTTCACGATACATCATTTTAATAAATGTAGATTTTCCGGCTCCACTCGGTCCAACTACGTATACAAACTCGCCTTGTTTAATGTTAACTGTGAGACCAGCAATGGCTTTCATACCATTCGGGTACTCCTTATAAACATTCGTCATTTTTATCATTATTTATCACCCAATACTTAATGATTTTTTTCGAAATACTTTTCTGTACATTTGAAAATAAAAGCTAAACCTTTATTTTCTTTTAAACCACTCTTGTTGAAGGTAGTCTACTTATACTCTTTTTCTAAGCAATACTACTCTATGTAATATATTTCAGCAAAATTCTACAAACCTCATTGTAACATCAAACGGTTTCCAGTTTGGATACATTTTTGTTACAGTTATGTTACATTCCAAAAAAAGGGAAACGAGTTGATTATATGAATCAACTCGTCCATTTTACCCCTTTTTATTTATGTTCAGCTAACCACTCAGCTACTTTTTTCGCATCTTCACCTTGAATAAGTCCTGGCGACATTGAACCGCGACCTTTTTTAATAATTTCTTCGATATCTGCAGCGTCGTACTTCCCGCCTACTTTTCTTAAATCAGGTCCAGTTGCTCCTGATAAATCTGTTGCGTGACACCCAGCACAACTTCTTTGGAAAATTTGTTCTGCACTGTCTGTACTTGCAGACTGGTTCGAAGGCTTACTCTCTTCTTTATTTCCACACGCTCCTAAAGCAAAAACGACTGATGTTCCTAGCGCAATAGCCAATAATTTCTTTTTCACTTCTATCGCTCCCCATTGTTGATATTCTTTTCATTCCTAACACACTCATTTTCATTATAAGCATTATCTTTATATAGAAAAACTAAGGTATATTTCATATTCTTCAAAAATAAAGTGAGAACCCTAATGATATAAAGCTTTTATAAGTTGTTTCAATTCTGTGAACAACTTATAAACTTCTATAAAGGATTCTTTTTGAACGGGAATTTAGAAAAATTCTGTAGAAAGCCTTACTCTATTGCCAATCTGTTTTACTATTTTCTACTTTTTACAAAACAATATACAACATTGTATGCTACATATAATCCCATCAAAAAGAGAAGTTGTCGTTTCCAACTTCTCTTCCTCTGTACTTCATCCATATAAATAAAATAGCACTCTTTATGTCCTCTATAGCCTCAACGTGCGCCAACAATTTTGTTGGCTTTTTTTCACTTAGCTTATTAGATGCGAGAACGTAAGTAAGCATCAATAAATGGATCAATTTCTCCATCCATAACTGCTTGCACATTACCAACCTCTGTATTTGTACGGTGGTCTTTCACAAGAGAATATGGGTGGAATACGTAAGAACGGATTTGGCTACCCCATCCGATTTCTTTTTGTTCTCCGCGAATTTCATCTAACTCCGCTTGTTGCTCTTCTAATTTCTTTTGATATAATTTCGCTTTTAACATCTTCATCGCATGCTCACGGTTTTTAATTTGAGAACGCTCTGACTGACACGTTACAACCGTATTTGTCGGTGTATGCGTAATACGAACTGCTGAATCTGTCGTATTAACGTGCTGTCCACCCGCTCCACTTGCACGATACGTATCAATTTTCAAGTCTTCTGTACGCACTTCAATTTCAACTTCATCATTGAACTCAGGTACAACTTCACAAGATACGAACGATGTATGACGACGGCCTGAAGAATCGAATGGTGAAATACGTACAAGACGATGTACACCTTTCTCAGCTTTTAAGTAACCGTAAGCGTTATGACCTTTAATTAATAAAGTAACGCTCTTAATACCAGCTTCATCACCTGGTAAGTAGTCAACAGTTTCTACTTTAAACCCACGTTTTTCAGCCCAACGTGTGTACATACGTAGTAACATAGAGCCCCAGTCTTGTGACTCTGTTCCACCAGCACCTGGGTGTAATTCTAAAATGGCGTTATTTTTATCATAAGGATCGCTAAGTAGTAACTGCAGCTCATACTCATTCATTTCTTGAATTAAGCCTTTTACTTCTGATTCAAGTTCCTCATGTAAATCTTCATCATACTCTTCTTTTAAAAGCTCATGCGTAATTTCTAGGTTTTCGAACGTCTCATCTAGCTGACGGAACTTTCCAACCATATCTTTCAGTGCATTTGCTTCGTTAATTACAGCTTGTGCGCCTTGTTGGTCATCCCAAAATCCTGCGCCCATCATTTTCTCTTCTAATTCTGCAATTTGTTTCTCCTTAGTAGGGAGGTCAAAGAGACCCCCTAAAAGCCGCTAATCTCTTAGCCATTTTCTCTAATTCCTGTCTAATTTCTACTAATTCCATTTCCTTCACCTCTATGTAATTGCTGTTACTTTCGTATGAAAACAAGGGAAACTCTCTCCACTTATGACGGAGAGAGTTTAATCCTTCTTAATTATACATTTTTGATGTAAAAGTTTGCAAAGCAGCCTGGGCTACCGCCCTATATTACTTCCCAATGCCACAGCAGTTTTTATATTTTTTACCGCTACCACATTTACATAAATCGTTGCGGCCCACTTGGTCACCTTTTACAACTGGTTTTTTCTTCGCCTCTTCGCCATCGCTAGATGGGTGAACAGCTTCACCTTGAACAACTTCTTGACGCTCTAAGTTTTGTTCAATTTCAGCTTTCATAATGTAACGAGAAATTTCCTCTTCAATAGAAGCAATCATTGATTCGAACATTGCGAACCCTTCCATTTGATACTCACGAAGTGGATCAATTTGACCGTAAGCACGTAAATGAATACCTTCACGAAGGTGATCCATCGCATCGATATGCTCTGTCCATTTCGTATCTACAACACGGAATACAACAACTTTTTCGAACTCACGCATTTGCTCTTCTGGCATAAGCTTTTCTTTTTCGTTGTAACGCTCTATTAATTTCGCGATAATTGGCTCGCTCATTTCCTCTGGAGCAAGGCGACGTAATTCTTCTTCTTTCACATCTCCTTCTTGCAGAAGGTTCGTATTTAAGTAGTCAACAAGACCTTTAATGTTCCAATCTTCTTCAATTTCCTCTTGTGTATGAAGTGCAACCGCACGCTCTACTGTAGATTTCATCATACCTTCAATAATACCGCGTAAGTTCTCAGACTCCATTACCTCTTGACGCTGTTTGTAAATAACTTCACGTTGCTGACGAAGTACATCATCATATTGTAGTAACTGCTTACGTGCATCATAGTTATTTCCTTCTACACGTTTTTGCGCAGATTCTACTGCACGAGAAACCATTTTACTTTCGATTGGCTGAGAATCATCCATACCAAGGCGATCCATCATCGCTTTCATATTATCAGAACCGAAGCGACGCATTAGTTCATCTTCCATTGATAAGTAGAACTGCGTAACACCTGGGTCCCCTTGACGACCAGCACGACCACGTAACTGGTTATCAATACGACGACTTTCGTGACGCTCTGTACCGATAACGGCTAAACCAACGTTTTTCACATCGTCTCCAAGCTTAATATCTGTACCACGACCTGCCATGTTCGTCGCAATCGTTACAGCGCCTTTTATACCTGCTTCTGCAATGATATCCGCTTCACGCGCATGGTTTTTCGCATTTAAGATGTTATGACGTACACCTTTACGTGTTAACATTTTTGAAATAAGTTCTGACGTTTCGATCGCAACTGTACCGACAAGAACTGGTTGCCCTTGTTTATGACGATTTACAATATCCTCAACAACAGCATTAAATTTACCTTCCATTGATTTGAAGATTAAATCTGCACGGTCATCACGAATAATCGGTTTGTTCGTTGGAATTACGATAACGTTCATATTATAAATGTTACGGAATTCCTCTTCCTCTGTTTTCGCTGTACCAGTCATACCAGATAACTTTTCGTACATACGGAAGTAGTTCTGGAATGTAATTGTCGCAAGCGTCATACTTTCATTTTGAATTTCTACGCCTTCTTTTGCCTCGATAGCTTGGTGTAACCCTTCGCTATAACGACGACCTTTCATAAGACGACCAGTAAATTGGTCTACAATTACGATTTCGCCTTCTTGTACAACATAATCTGTATCACGATGCATAACAACGTGCGCACGAAGTGCCTGATTAATATGGTGAAGAAGCGCTACATGTTTTAAATCAAATAAGTTTTCAATATGGAAAGCTTTCTCCGCTTTCGTAATACCATCTTCTGTTAACATTACATTTTTCGTCTTCACATCAAATGAATAATCTTTTTCATTTTCTAACGTACGAACGAATGCATTTGCAAACATGTACAGCTCTGTTGATTTTTGAGCTTGTCCAGAAATAATAAGTGGCGTACGCGCTTCATCGACTAAGATAGAATCGACTTCATCGATAATAGCAAAGTGCAGTGGGCGTTGAACGCACTGCTCTTTATATAAAACCATGTTGTCACGTAAGTAATCGAATCCAAGCTCATTATTTGTGCTATACGTAATATCAGCAGCATAAGCCTCTTGTTTCTCTTCGCGTGACATACTGTTTAAATTAATTCCTACTGTTAATCCTAGGAACTCATGAAGTTGTCCCATTTCGCTCGCATCACGTTGCGCTAAGTATTCATTGACTGTAACAACGTGAACACCTTTTCCTGTTAAAGCATTTAAATATACAGGTAATGTAGATGTTAACGTTTTACCTTCACCCGTTTTCATCTCAGAGATATTCCCTTCATGTAAGGCAATACCACCCATTAACTGTACACCATACGGACGCATTCCAAGAACACGAGTCGCAGCTTCACGAACAACCGCAAAAGCTTCAGGTAGTAGATCATCTACTGTTTCACCTTTTGTTAGACGTTCTTTAAATTCAAGCGTCTTCCCTTTTAATTGTTCATCAGTTAATGGCTTAATAGATGGCTCTAATGCATCAATTTGCTCAACTGTCTTCTGCATACGTTTAATTTGGCGTTGATTTACATCAAATACCTTTTTTAAAATACCGATCATAGGAAATACGCTCCTCTTTTTTATTAAAATAAAACTTCCGATTGTTTTTCTTTTTCTCTATTACAATCAGTCGTTATAAAAATCAAATGTATGTTATGCCAATTTTTCTCCTAATTAAAAAAACTAAAATGTATATACCTAATGATAATTGTAACACTTGTCTTATAACTATGACAACAATCGTCAAAATGTCGGGCCTTATATTCAAAAAAAGTTTTTATTTTATTTGTTACGTTCCTTTTCTCTGTCTCGCTATTTCAATTTCACGTTACAAATTTCGTATTAAATCTAAGTCCTATTCTTTCAAGTTTCCTTTTAAAGAACATGACTACCAGAAATTCCTTAATAAAATCTAAATCGACAATTACAAAAAGCCGGAAATTTCGCAGGTGCAGCATCCATGGATACTTACACCTGCAAAAAAACTCCGACTTTAAAAAATATTGTTATGTTGCAAGATCTACAAACACCATTAAAATATAGCTGTACCAATCATAAATTTTATTAATTTATCGGTATTTCTAATTCATGATACTTCCCTTTCTGATCCTTCATAAAAGAAATGAATTTCACTTTAGTTGATTCATTTGAAAAGTTTTTATAATTTTTATAAGGATCATCTCCTATAAAATAATTTGTCCCTATATATCCTCGCACTGTTTTACCAGCAGGTATTACAGGCTCAAACTGATATTTTTCAGGTAATTCCATTGAATATGGAATTACATTATAAAACTCTCCTATTTTAGAATAAAACATTGTATTAGAAATAGATTTATTACTAAGCAAATTAATATCCCGATTCGTTGTATTTGTAATATCTAAAGGTAATACATACGTCACTACTTCACGGTCTTCATAAGGATCATAAACTTTTGTAGGATCAAGAGGATTAAGTGCATGAAAAGTAACTCCTTGCCCATCTTCAAAAGTTCTATTAGATAAAAACTCATCTTTTACCACTTTATAAGATTCATTATTAAGATTTAATGTTTTAAATCTTAATAAACTAGCAAATATACATAGCAACAGACACAATCCAACGCTTATTAAGACATATTTTCTTGTCACTCTTAATCTACCAACTTTCCATTATTAACATGTACAATACGATCTACCATTTCATTATCTAGAACATGCACATCATGACTGGCTACAACAATAGTCGTTCCTTTAGACTTTTCTACTTTCAAAATATCCAAAACATCTTTTATCCCATCACTATCTAAAGCATTCGTTGGCTCGTCTAATAACAATAGTGTTGGTTGCTCCATTAAAGCTTGCGCTATCCCTAAACGTTGTTTCATACCTAAAGAGTATCTTTTATACTTTCTCTTATCTGTTTTATCAAGTCCAACCCTTTGAATAATATTATAAATTTCCTCATCAGATATTTTATTGTTAATCGATGATAAAAACTTCAAGTTCTGAAAACCAGTATACCCTGGAATAAAACTTGGATATTCAATCAATATCCCCATAGAATCAGGGAATTGCTTTTGTTTTCCAATCATTTCATTATCTATATAAACAACTCCAGAATTTAAACGCATTAATCCTGATATAGCACGTAAAATCATTGTTTTACCAGAACCATTATGCCCCTTCAAAACTAAAAACTCTCCTTTTTTTACTGACAAACTAATATTATCTAACACAATATTTCCCTTTAATCTTTTCGTCATACATTCACATTTAATATAATTGTCCATAAATTATTCACCTATCACATCTAGTTTTTTAAAACAAAAACTACCTAATAAAATCATTACAACAACAATTACTACTCCTATTAGAAGTAAATCATTCCATTGAATAGATTGATTATTACCTAAAGTCAATTGAATTGAACTGTGATCAACAAAATACCAACGATTTGGCATAACAAAAGATCCTAAAAAATAAATACTATGAAAGAAAATAGACAAAAATAGGTACAACAACATTAGTACAAAAACAATAGTTATTGGTATATAGAACGTTAAAAGCTCAAAAATTAAAGCTAATAAAAAGCTGATAATGATTTGAATTAGCATAGTACCTAATATCTTATAAGGAAATTGACTATATAAAGAACTCTCGCCATAAGGAAGCAAATAGTACACCGTAAACCAAATAAAATACATAACAACCCAAATACAAACTATGTAAAAAAACAAAGATAGCATTTTCGTTAACCACAGAAAATGCTTCTTCTTAACACGAGGAAATAAATAAACACCATTCTGTTGAATATCTGAAAGGGCAAACTTCCCTACTAGCAACAAAGGAACGATTTGAAAGAATATCCAATAAAAAGGGATAGAAAATCGCCCCTCCTTATAAAAATAAGATAAATCCACAAAGTCGACTCCATGAAAAAATCGATAAAAGGTAACATCTACTAATACAGTTTCTTTACCATTACTAAGAGGCTGATTGTATAAAAAAGTAACTACAATCATAGCGTAAATTAAGAATAAAAAAGCCATTATCTTGATGGAATCTCGAAACCTTACATGTAAATCTCTTTTTAACAAATAATATAAAATCATAATGTAAACTAGATCACCTCTGTCTCATCATTCATAGAAATATAACTTTTTTTAGATAAAATCCATACACTTATAAAAAAGATAGAAAAACATCCAAATAAGCGTATAAGTAAACCAGTAGCATCTTCAAACACATTTATATAAAAAGCATTTGTAAATAAAAATCCATGTAATATAAATCTATCTAATAAAACAGCAGTAATCATACATATTATTACAAGTAAACTAGGTAAAAATAATTGCAAGAAAGCACTTATCATGCATATAAAAATATTCGCAAATAGTTGAATGCAAAATAATAATGGATAATTTACATCAACACTAGTTACAGCCATCATATTCGACATCAAAAACAACTGTAAAATCATACTCCCAGCAAAAAAGCAAACAAAAACAATTAGTTTCAAATAATAGATAGAAACTAATTTCAATGCATTATTCACTCGATACACTACATAAATACTAAAAAAATTTGACATAGAATATACAGAAAAAACGATAGTTAAAGGAATAAATATGGTCGACAAATTATAAAACGATATAACCTTATACAAGGTTTCCAATTCGTTCATTTTCTCTTTTACAATTCCAGGTTCAAAATAATTGAACAAACAACCTATGATAATGACATTAAGTAAAAAAAGAATACTTAACCAAATATATTTCATCCTTATAGTTTCTTTCATTACATTATAAAAGAACATGCTTCCTACTCCCCCGTAAATAAAGAACTACAGAACAAAACCAAATACATAACAATACACTAAGAAAAATTTTTAATTCAAAAAAGCCGAGATCTTTAATTAAATAATCTTTAGGATTGAGAATTCCCTTTCCAATACCAAGCCAAAAAATATGTAAAATAAATGGCACTAAATAAATAAAATAAACTCGTTTTATAAAAAACGAAACTGATAAAGCCAAACTTGACAAAACCGCACCGTATAAACCATTTAAAAATACATACATAAGAAAATATAAAGTAGGATACTCATAATAAACCGTATGAAATTGAGCTGTTGGTGAAACAGTAGCAGCCATATAATTTAATACCGGATGCGGAGCAACTGTTGGATAAGTCATTGCATATAAATAAAAGTTAAATAGTAAAGGGACACTTATAATAAAGAAAGATACAATAAAATTAATAAAATAAAGTAGCTTAAAATAATAACCCGTTCCCATTTTAGAAATAACAGGATAAATAAATCCATAATTTTTATCGATTCTATAAATCCCTGCTACAGCCATTGCAGAGATTATAGGAAATATAAGTAGATAAAACTCACTATAAAATGGTAATCTAGTAAAATATAAAATATTAGATAAATATGGTGATACCTTTATAATCCCAGTATCATTAAATCCTTTAGTTGTTACTAGCATAGAAATATATTGAGCAGTAATAATTACTAACATAATAAATAAAGACAACCAAAACATTTTACCTTTTAAAATCCTTCTTAAAAAGTAACTCATCTACAGCTCCTCCATAAACCATTAATGAAATTCAAATCTTTTTTAATATGAACAGTTGATCCGCAACACCATAACATTTATTTTCTTTATTTAACCAGATGTAACGAAAAGAAACATTTGCTCTCTCTCCTTCAAATTTAGGAAACTCAACTTCATACTGATAAACATCATTTGTACCTTTTCTTTTTACACTCTTAACTTCTTGTTTCCACCGAATTATTTTTCCATCAATTTGTTCAATCCGTCCCAAAAGATACGTTGGTTTTTTCTTATTCGTAACACCTGTCAAAAAAACATAATAATTTTCTGGTATAACTCCTGACTTTATTTTTTTATTTGAAAGATTATCTTTTATTGCAATATCATTTCTATCTATTTGCCCTTGAAAGAAATCATCACCAGTTTCATTTTCCAAAAATACTTGTTCAAAAACAGTATTTTTATTAATTTCTTTCAACTGAATACTTTTCAAATTATCTTTTTCCGTTAAAGTATCTTCAATATTTACAATAGGTTCATCTACTTTCTTATGGCAAGAGGCTAATAAACAAATAATCAATATAAAACAACAGAATAAAATATATTTTGAAATAATCTTCATTGCAGCCCCTCCTATTCAAAAAATGAAATAGTAGAAAAAGTCGTATAATCCAGATGATGAACTAGACGACTTTTTCTAACGTTACACAATAAATAATTTTAATTTATAATTTCTAAATCAATATTCAGTATAAGGTCCAATAGGTCTTACACTATCAGGGCTCCAAGCAGTAGGATAAGCATTATTTTCTCTAGAATAACCACCGAATCTCACAGGTACATTTTTTCCATAGTTTTCATATGCGTAATTTTGGAAAAGATACGTTTTACCTGGTCGCACCGTTCCTTCATGCTTACCTGACTCACCTGAAACATTTACCCAATCTCTATCACCTTTACCTTTATTTTTATCTGCTTCTGTCCAAACGTTGAAAGAACCACCGCCCTTTTCACTACTCTTCACACGCATATACATAGAAGTAGGTGTCTCTTTAGGACGTGCATTAGTATAATCATATGCATTCCAAAGTCTAAAGGTAAATTCTACATGATCATCCCTTGTATCAGCATTAGCTGGTTCGGTTAAAACGAAAGTACTAGCTAAAATACCTAAAGATAAAACAGATCCAAGCATAAAACGACTTTTTTTCTTAATGCTCACTAAAAGCACCTCCGATAATTTGTAGCATTATATTGATTTTATTTTTTCACTGGAGTAATAGAATCCATATAATACGATATTATAGTAACAACACCTCAACATACCTTCAATTGATTTCAGAATATTTAATATTACTTTTACACTTGCGAACATTTTGTTAAATTTTCAAAAACAATAATATACTCCTAGCAAAGAATTACTTGTAAAGATAGCTACATTCCTATGCTTGTTCCAAATAATAACGAGTAACTCACTTCTCTAAGTTTTGAATTTTCTCATGCGATTTTAACGAAATAATGCCTAAAATCACTTCTTAATGAAATCGGCTACTTACAAAGTTTTTTAACCTTGCTGCGAAAAATAAAAATACAAAAAAAGCGCAGCCATTTCGGCTGCGCTTTTGAATTATTATTTAGTTTCAATTAAACCATATTTCCCATCTTTACGGCCATATACAACGTTAGTTTCATTTGTATCAGCATTTGTGAAGACGAAGAAATTATGTCCTAGCATATCCATTTGTAGGATTGCCTCTTCAACGTCCATCGGTTTTAAATCGAATCGTTTTGTACGTACAAGTTCTAGTTCATCCTCTTCTACCTCATCCAGAACAGCTACTGCTTCTGGAAGGATAAAGTTCGTTTTCATAGAACCTTTCTCACGTAACTTACGATTTACTTTTGTTTTATGTTTACGAATTTGTCGCTCAAGTTTATCAACTACTAAATCGATAGCAGCGTACATATCGCTATTAGTTTCTTCTGCACGAAGTAATAAATCAGTAAATGGAATTGTTACCTCGACACGTTGCTTGTCAGAGTATACTTTTAAATTAACTTTAATCTCTGGGAATGTATCAAAATAACGCTCTAACTTACTTAGTTTTTTCTCTACATATTCCTTTAATGCTGGAGTTACTTCAATATTTTCACCACGAATGTTGAATTTCATAGATGAATTCCTCCTTTCAAGCCTATGTACTATAATTTCGACACCGGCTAAAAAACTCCTTCTAACTTTTTTAAAAAATTAGTGGAATTGCGATTTTTTTATCGTTTTTTGTTGAAATGAAAAGATGCATCGTTTCTATCTTTATTTTATCCTATTAACATCGTGAATAACGAATATAACTGTGGACAATTCGTTACAGAAAAGAAACAACTTTTTGACAACTCCATTCATAACAAAAACCCCTTGCAAAAAAACAAGAGGTTCTACCATATATATAACGTTGCCACAAGCGCAGCTTTCTCTTCCCAAAAACAATATACCTACAGTTTTACAACATTAGCTGCTTGCGGTCCACGTGCTCCCTCTACAATATCAAACTCAACTTGTTGCCCTTCTTCTAATGACTTATATCCATCTTGTTGAATAGCAGAAAAATGAACAAACACATCATCACCGTCTTCACGCTCAATAAACCCAAATCCCTTTTCTGCATTGAACCATTTTACTCTTCCTTGCATGTTCATTCCATTCCCTTCACTCTAAAAATCAGGGCATTTGCCCCATAATTTCACTATAACGAATGACAACATACGAAGTCAAAGAAGACTTATCGTCTTTTTATTATCTCTTTCGACAGTTACAGATTAACTTCTACAGAGCGTCAAACTAGAAACTTCGCTTGCTCCTTTATCATAGAAAAGACTTCCAATTTGTCTCACTGTAATTCCTGTCGTATATACATCATCAACAAGTAAAATGTGTTGACCATGAAACATCTCTTCTCTCTGAAAATAAAAAGGATTACTTCCCGAAAGCCTTTCTTTACGCGATTTCTTACTTTGCTTTTTTGTGTCCTTCCTTCTTAATGATGAATAAAAATTTTTGACAGGCAAACATGCTGCTAATAACTCTGCTTGATTAAAACCTCGTTCATATTCCCGTTCCCTACTAAGCGGAACAGCAATAACGGTTGAAACGTCCGTAAAATACTTTTGAAATAACTCCCGAAAAGATTGATAAAAAATACGAACTAACTCCGCATCACCTCGAAACTTAAACTGCGCTAGTATACCTTTCATATCATCATTGTACACGTACAACGAACGATTTTTAAAAGGACGATATCCTTCCTCATTCCTCCATCTTACACAGTCCATGCAAATATCATTTTCTTTATATCGGGTAGGTAAGTCATCTAAAGGACGACCACAATCCATGCAAATTCCTCCTATAATATAGGAAAGTTTTTGCTCACATCTATCACATACATATTTTTGGGGGGACTTTACAAAGAAGGTGTACCAACTAACTGTTTCCACCATATACTCATCACAAAGTAAACAATGCATTAATCGATCAATCCTTGTTCTTTCGCATTTTTGTTCATACTTTGAATATGTTTTTTCGCACGTACCATTGCCTCTGTCTTACCGTAATGAAAATACATAACCTCACCATATGGCTCTTCAAAACTACGCCCCGCTCGGCCTGCAATTTGTACGAGCGCACTCTCTGAAAAAATTTCTTCTTCAGCTCCTAACACAGCCACTTGTAAGTTCTTCACAGTTACTCCTCTTTCTAAAATTGTCGTTGTAACTAATAACGGAATGTCTCCCTTTCTGAAAGATGCTACTTTTTCTTTTCTCATCGAATCTTCTGCATGCACGCCATCGATTCTATTATCCAACTCTTTCAACAACTGACTTATTTCTTCTATATATCGCACATGAGGAACAAATAAAAAAATAGGATACTTTTTGTTTAAGTTCATTTTTAACCATTGTAGTAACACGCGAGGAATTTTTCTATGATGGAGGCTTTTCTTCCAATTTCCGCACCAACTAAATAGAGGAACTGGTAACGGGTGACGATGGTATCGTCCTGACACAATAACACCTTTTTGTTTCCCCTTTCTGAAATTACGCTTCCACTTTTCATCAGGGGTTGCAGTTAAATAAATACGCGCTGCTTTCTCTTTCATTGCTTGCCTAACTGCATACTGTAACATTTGATCTGCATGATACGGGAAGGCATCAATCTCATCTACAATCATCACATGAAACGCTCTATAGTAACGTAACAGTTGGTGAGTCGTTGCAACGACTAACGCTGCATCTTTTTTATGATCTACACTCCCTCCGTATAAAGCAGCTACAGTTATACTTGGAAACACTTCTTGTAATCTCGGCGCTAATTCCAGTACAACGTCAGTCCTTGGCGTTGCGATACAAACCCTTTCTCCTTTTTGGAGCGCCTCTTCTATACCGTAAAATAACATTTCTGTTTTTCCAGCCCCGCACACAGCCCAAATAAAAAAAGATTCTTTCTGCTTAATCGCTTCTATAACTCCTTGCGCCGCCAACTCCTGACCAATCGATAAAGCCCCATTCCACTGTAATGGATTTAGCTCCCTGTCTCCGTTTCTTTCATGAATCCCGCGAACAAGTACAGTACATTCGCTAACTCTCCCCATCGTGATACACTTCCGGCAATACGCGCATGCTTTACCGCACCTTTTACATAAAAATGATGCAAATAGCCGCTTCTCTATATTTCCGCAGCGCTGACATATATATTTAGAAGTATTCTTTGTTATACCTTGTACACATACAACCTCTCCCTTCTTTTTCAAATCACTTAATTCTCTCCGTAAATCTGAAGAGAGTTCTTCTAATAGCAACTGTTTTCCAGCAAGCATTAGCACTCACCTCCAGCACTACTATAAGCCTTTCTTATAATCTCGTAAAAACGCAAAAAAGCCGATAACCTACTTATAAAATAGTAAGCTATCGACTTTATACACATGTTTTATTCGATTATAAATCCTAGAATCTACCGTATCCTAAGAAATGTTTTTGGTTGTAGCTACTGCTTAAGCTAGAGTAAGCAATCCCTTTGTCACCAGCATGAATCATTTGGCCATTGCCAACGTAAATACCAATGTGAGATGGACCTGGTTTATAAGTACCTTGGAAGAATACTAAATCTCCAGGTTGTGGGCTACTTACTTTAGAAACTGAATTCCAGTAACCTGCAACGTCTTGACGACCTACACCGAATACGTAAGAAATGAATCCACTACAGTCAAAACCACCGTTTGATGGAGATGCACTTCCCCAAACATATGGTAAGCCTAAGTATTGTTGCGCTTTACCAATTACGCCAGGAGCTGGAGCTGGGCCTGGTGTCGGTTCTGGTTTTTTATCTTCTTTTTTAGGTGCTTCTTTTTTAGGCTCTTCCTTTTTAGGTTCTTCTTTTTGAGCTTGTCCACCGTTGTTTGCTGGTGCCGCTGGCTGAGCAGGTGCCACTTGTGCTGGTTGAACTTGCGCATCTTTAGCAGCTTGCTCTGCTTGTTTTTGAGCAGCAGCTTCTTGTGCAGCTTTTTCTTGCGCTTCTTGTTCAGCAATACGTTGTAATTGTAATGCTTGTTTTTCAAGATCTTTCAATTGACTTTCCGTACTTGTCATTGAAGTTACAACTGTATCCATTTTACCGCTTAAATCGTTTACTGCCGCTGCTTTTTTCTCTTTTTCAGCGTCAAGTTCTTTCTTAGCAGTTTCAATTTGAGCTTGTGCTTCTTTTAATTCTTTTTGCTTTGTTTTTACCGTTTCAACATCTTTTTTCACGTTCGCTTGATCTTCTTGTTGTGTTTTCATGATATCTTCGTCAGACTCAAGAATTTTAGAAACAGAAGTTAAACGATCAACTAAATCTGCAACGTTTTTAGAGTTTACAAGAACTTCTGTTACAACGTTCGTGTTTGGTTGCTCTTGAAGTGCAACTAAACGTTTTCTTAATAACTCTTCACGTTTTGCAATTTTCGTTTGTAATTCTGCAATATCTTTATTTTTCTTTTCGATTAATTGCTCAGTGTCCGCAACTTTTTTCGTTGTTTCATCAAGCTTTGCAGCATTCTCTTGAACAGACTTATCTAAACCTTGAATTGTTTTGTTTAAGTCATTCATTTGTTTTTGTAATTCATCACGTTCTTGTTGTTGTTTATGTAAAGTGTCATTTTGTGTATTAATTTGTGATTTCACGTCAGAAATTTTATCTTCAGCAAATACATTTGGTGTTAGTCCTGAAAACATTAACCCTGCCACTAATGCGCAAGATGCCATTTTTAGCTTTTTCATTTTATTTTTTACACCGCTTTCTTTTTTCTTTTTCCGTATATAACCTATAAAATTTATACCATAATTCGGGATTTTTTTTGCTAATGTTACGCTTTTGTAAAACAAATGTAATATTATATGTAACACTATCGCAAAATATGCATATTTTTGTACGTATGTGTAGAATTTTAAATACTTTTTTGTAAGCAAAGAAAAAAACGCAAGGTTTCCCTTACGTTTTATTAAATATACTAATACGGATGAAATCAAAACGTTATTTCATCCATTTCTCAGCCCAATTTTGGACTTCATCCATAACACTTTCTAACGCTTTTCCCTTGTCCGTTAAGCCGTACTCGATTCGAACTGGTACTTCTGGATAAACATTACGAACTACAATGCCTTCGCTTTCCAATTCCTTTAAACGCTCTGATAACATACGATCGCTCATATTCGGTATAATATCTGCGATTTCTCTAAAACGTTTTGACTCTTCCAGCAAAGATTTAATAATTAAGCCAGTCCATTTCTTACTAAGCAAAGTAAAAGCTGACTCAAACTTTGGACATAAACAAGAATTATGCTCCATATGTTTCACCTCTCTTCTATTATAATATAGTTTCTTGTAAAAAGTAAGTTATAAAACTTTCTTCATTATTTTATTTTACGTACATTTTACCATTTCCAAATATTAACTTGTCAACTTCACGTAAAATATCCGTAAAAAAACCCTCTTCCGAAAGAGAGCTTTTTATATCTTTATTACTTCGTATACCATCCAAGACCTAGTGCACCTTCACCTAAATGCGTTCCAATTACAGCACCGAAATAACCTGTACGGATTGTAACATGAGGATATTTTGCTTCTAATTCTGCCTTCCATTCATTCGCTTCCTCTTCACGTTGTGCATGAATGATAACTGCTTCCATAGGTACACCTTTACTTGCTTGCTCATCAAAAATCTCAATGATACGTTTTAACGCTTTTTTACGCGTACGAATCTTTTCAAACGGGATAATGATTTTGTCCCTAAAATATAAAACCGGCTTTACTTGTAACAGACTACCGATGAAAGCTTGCGCACTATTTAATCGGCCTCCACGTTGTAAATGGTGTAAATCATCTACTACAAAATAAGCGTCCATCGTTTTCTTCATTTCATCAAAACGGGCGATAATCTCTTTTGGATCCTTCCCTTCGCTTGCTAGCTTTGCACCTTCACGCACGTAGAATCCTTGTACTTCACAACTAATTTCAGAGTCGTACGTATATACATCAATACCCTCTACCATTTGACCAGCTGTCGTTGAAGTTTGATATGTACCACTAATCCCACTTGAAAGATGAATGCTAATAACTGCATCATAATCCTTAGATAATTCTTCATATAGCTCAACAAACTTTCCGATTGCTGGTTGAGAAGTTTTTGGAAGTTCTTCTTGCTCACGTACTTTTACATAAAAATCATCTGCTGAAATTTCAGCTTCTTCTTGATAAGATTCCGTTCCAAACACAACGTTTAATGGAATCATATATATATTGAGTTCATCACGAATATGCTTCGGTATATATGCTGTACTATCAGTAACAATAGCTGTTTTCATTTTCGTACCTGCCTTATAAAAAAGTTTTTATTTCCTAATTTTACACGAAAACTAAAAATGGTGCATCCATACATGAAAATGCGGGTTTGAAATTATACTCATCATCTCGACAAATTACAACAAAAAGGTAAAACACTCACCAAAAATTTCAGCTTATTTATAAAAAATGTTTGAATATAAAAACGCCCGCTTTTAAAATGTAAAGTACTAGTCATTTTGATGGATAGGAGCGTATACAAGTGTTATTACAATATTTAACAATAAAAGACTACGGTGAACACGAAATTGTTATTCAAAAATCAAGATTCATCTGTTATGTTAGTCGTGCTACAACCGAAGAAGAGGCTCAAGAATTCATACAAAAAATCAAAAAACAAAACTGGAATGCAACACATAATTGTTCTGCTTATTTAATCGGCGAACAAGATCAAATTCAAAAAGCAAATGATGATGGTGAACCTAGCGGTACAGCTGGCGTACCTATGTTAGAGGTACTAAAAAAACGCGGTTTAAAAGATACCGTCGTTGTCGTTACCCGCTATTTTGGTGGCATCAAACTGGGCGCTGGTGGATTAATTCGCGCATATGGAAAATGTACAAGCGAAGGCATTAATCATGTCGGTGTTGTCGAGCGAAAATTAATGCGTGTTATGCAGACCGAAATTGATTACACATTACTTGGCAAAATTGAAAATGAATTACGCAATTCAAAATATGCCATTAAAGATATACATTACCTCGAAAATGTCACATTTGATACGTATGTAGAAGAGGATGGAAAACAAGCATTCACGGATTGGATGATTGAATTAACAAATGGGAAATGTACAATTACAGAAGGAGATATGTTGTACTTAGAACAAGATGTTATCTAAGAATAACTACTGTATCGCCTTTAAAGATTAATGTAGTGAATTACTTTCCTACAAATGAACTAAGGAGATTATATATGGAAGAACGTTATTATCATCTCCAAAATAGCAGAATAAAAAAGAAACGAAGAAGAAAGTTTTTCTACTTCCTTATTTTCTTATTTTTATTTGGCAGTGTAGGACTTTATATATTAAATTCCTACTCTTCTCTCATGGGGATGTATAGTGGTTTTACTCGTGAAAAATCGGATTTGAGAACCGAAGATGTAGAAATTACAAAGGAGCCTTTTACACTCCTTATTATGGGTATAGAAGATTATGCAACAGACGGCCAAAACGGTCGTACAGATTCATTAATGTTTGCGACAGTCAATCCGAAAACGCAAAAGATTTCGCTTATGAGTATTCCTCGGGATAGTCGCGTTCCAATTGTCGGAAAGAATAAAGAGGACAAAATTAACGCTGCGCATGCTTACGGCGGAGAAGAAATGGCAATCAAAACTGTCGAAGGTTTTCTAAAAGTGCCTGTCGACCATTATCTTAAAATTGATTTCCAAGGCTTTAAAGGTATTGTTGATGCTGTTGGCGGTGTGACTGTTGATGTCCCCTTCGACTTTTGGGAGCGTTCAGACGTGGATTACTACAAAAAAATCGAATTTAAGCAAGGACAACAAGAATTAAATGGTGAAGAAGCACTCGCTTACGTTCGTATGCGAAAGCAAGATCCGAATGGTGACTATGGTCGTGCCGCTAGACAAAGACAATTACTAGCTGCTGTTGTTCAAAAACTAAATTCCACCTCTACCGTATTTAAAATTAAAGATTTGACAGCAGTCGTTGGAAAATATATAAAAACTGACATTCCTATTTCTGATGGCCTTGCTCTTTACAAGAAACTTTCTGGGTTTGATCCTTCCACAATACAAACACTCAAACTTGAAGGAGAAGACAAAAAAATAGGTGGTATTTATTACTTCCTTCCAGATCCAAACGGTGTTGAGGCAGTACGTAACGAAATTAAAAAAGAACTAGGAGAAAAGGTAACCACGCAAGAAAATTCAACAACAAAAACGGAATCCACTCCTTCTTCAAATTCGAACTCTAACGAGAAAGCGAAGAAAGAAACGAATCAGAACAAAACACCAACTGATCCCCCTCCTTCTACGAATGCTCATGCAGAGTGGATTATGAGAAATCAGCAATAAAACAGCCAAATCGCATACGATTTGGCTGTTTTTTTATTTATTAAAATGTTTTAAGATTGCTTCTACAATACGCTCTGATGCACGGCCATCACCGTACGGATTAGATGCTTTTGACATCTTATCATGAGCTTCTTTGTCTGATAACAACTCATCAGCAAGACTAAAGATTGTCTCTTCGTCTGTTCCCGCTAATTTCAACGTACCTGCTTCAATACCTTCTGGACGCTCTGTTGTATCACGAAGAACAAGAACCGGTACACCTAATGACGGAGCTTCCTCTTGTACACCACCAGAATCAGTTAGCATTAAGTATGAACGAGCTGCAACATTGTGGAAATCAATTACATCTAGCGGCTCAATTAAATGAATGCGACCATGATCGCCTAAAATATCATTTGCAGTTTCACGAACAACAGGGTTCATATGAACAGGATACACAACTTGTACGTCTTCATGCTTATCAACAAGACGCTTAATTGCACGGAACATATTACGCATTGGCTCTCCTAGGTTTTCACGACGGTGAGCTGTCATAAGTACAAGACGATCACTTCCAAGTTTCTCTAGTACAGGATGACTATATGTTTCTTTTACAGTCGTTTTTAGTGCGTCAATCGCTGTATTTCCTGTTATGAAAATACGTGATTCATCTTTATTTTCTTTCTGTAAGTTCGTTGCTGATTTTGCTGTAGGTGAGAAATGAAGATCTGCCATTACGCCTGTTAATTGACGATTCATCTCTTCTGGGTATGGAGAATATTTATCCCATGTACGAAGTCCTGCCTCGACATGACCTACTGGAATTTGATTATAGAAAGCAGCTAAGCTTGCAATAAACGTTGTCGTCGTATCACCATGTACAAGTACGATATCCGGCTTCGCTTCTTTCATTACTTTATCCAAACCTTCTAAACCACGCGTTGTAATATCGATTAAAGTTTGGCGATCCTTCATAATATTCAAATCGAAATCTGGTGTAATTCCAAAGATACTTAATACTTGGTCTAACATTTGACGATGTTGTGCTGTTACAGTCACAATTGATTCAATTTTCTCTGGATGCTTTTGCAACTCTAATACAAGAGGTGCCATTTTAATTGCTTCTGGACGTGTCCCGAAAATTGTCATTACTTTTAAACGTTCAGTCATTTCATTGCCTCTTTTCTTTCACTAGTTACAAATCCTATTATGACATATAAGAATATACATGAATACATACCTTTTTAACGAATAACGGAAAAATCCCTCTTATGAATACTTTCTCTTCCAACAGAATAATAATCTATTCCTTGTTTCTTAACATCCTCATTAGTATAACAATTTCTTCCATCAAATAAAATAGGTTCTCTCATAAGTTGTACGTACTTTCCTAACGGATACGTTCGGATAGCCTCCCATTCTGTCACGATAAAAGCCGCACTCGCTCCTCTAATCGATTCATCTATACATTCGCTATATTGTATAGTCTCCCCAAAGATATTTTTCATATTTTGAATCGCCTTCGGGTCATATAGTACTATGTCTGCACCTATATTCATTAATTCTTGTATCATAATAAGGGACGGTGCATCTCTTATATCATCTGTATTCGGTTTAAATGCTGCTCCCAGCACTGCAATTCGCTTCTTGTTCATATTTATTACTTTCTTCGCTTTCTCAATCAATAATAGCTGTTGTTTATTATTTACTTCAATGACGGCTTTTAACAAACGAAAATCATGTGCCACATTCCCTGCAATTTGCACAAGCGCTTTCGTATCTTTCGGAAAACACGATCCCCCGTAACCAATGCCCGCATTTAAAAAAGACGACCCAATTCTCTTATCCATTCCCATTCCTTTTGCAACATCTAATACATTAGCTCCTACCTTCTCACATATATTTGAAATTTCATTGATAAAACTAATTTTTGTCGCTAAAAAGGCATTCGATGCGTATTTAATCATCTCTGCACTTTTTATATCTGTAACATACGTTTGCAAATGTAATTTACTATATAAATTCTCAACTTTTCGCGCCGCTTCCTCATTATCAGCTCCAATTACAATACGATCTCCCTGAAAAAAATCGTAAATCCCTGAACCCTCCCGTAAAAATTCGGGATTCGATACAATATGTAATTCATGCCTATTTTGTAATGTCTCCTCAATCCATCCTCTCATAGCACCATTCGTCCCTACAGGAACAGTACTTTTTGTAACAACAATAATGTCTTTAGTCGCATATGCTCCAATATCAAAACATGCATTTTGAATATATGTTAAATCTGCTGTCCCATCTAATAACGATGGCGTTCCAACTGTAATAAATATAAATTCTGCATCATGAAATGCTTCTTCTTTACTTGTTGTAAAAGTTAAACGATTATTCTCACACGCATCATGTATTAATTCATATAAGCCAGCTTCATAAATAGGCAGATCCCCTTGTTTTATCCGTTCCATTTTCTCATCATTTATATCAAAACATGTAACCGAATGTCCCAATACTGCCAATCCTACTCCTGTAATCAATCCAACGTATCCGGTACCTATTATCGTAATTTTCATTTCCTTTTCGCACAGGAATATACAATAGAAAATATACGAATACATAGAATTTCCCCTGTGCTTCCCCCTCTCACATTAAAAATGAGAAAACTCTTTTACTTCTTTATTATATGAATTGCTTTCTTCATTCTTTTTTAAGTTTTTGTAAAATTAAATATTGTCCATAAAACCAATAGAAATTTTACCGAGATTAAAGCTGCACATTCAGGCTTGAAAAATTCCCACATTTTAACACGGAACTTACTCATTTCTACGTGTAACACTTATAATATTGAAATAAAATTATTCGCTATTAAAGAGAAAGAGAAAATGTCATATTCCAAAGCCCAATACGATTAACCTTCTCAAACGATTCAACATTCTGTATACCATTGTCATATATTCTATCTGCTTCCATTTACCATAAAACGAAAAAAAGATTGAATTCTAATCTTTTTGTGATACCATATGTTATGAGCCTGTAAATAAACATCATAATTTTCAGATAAATATATTAAAAAAAATTACGTTAGACTATAAAAGGGTGGGGTATTAATGGACTCACAAGTGATTTATGCCATTTTGGCATCTTTCATCACTGTACTCGTCGTTACTCCTTTAGTTATTAAGTTAGCTTTTAAAATAGGAGCAACAGATAAGCCAAACGCGCGTAAAGTGCACCAAAAGATTATGCCTCGTCTTGGCGGGTTAGCAATATTTATTGGTGTGGCTGTTGGATTTGTTGTCGGTGGCTTATACGAACAAAGAATGTTATCGATAACGCTAGGTGCGATTATCATTGTAATCATCGGTATTTTAGATGATATGTACGAGTTATCTGCGAAGGTAAAATTCGGTGGACAACTATTAGTTGCCATTATGATTGTAAAAAGTGGATTATTAGTGCAAGTATTATATATTCCAATCCTCGGGGATACTGAACTTGGATGGCTTGCTTACCCAATTACAGTATTTTGGATTGTAGGTATTACAAATGCAATCAACTTAATTGACGGCTTAGATGGATTATCCGCTGGTATTTCATCTATCGTACTGGCAACGCTAGCATACATGGCCTTCACTAGCCCATGGGGTACTGGAACGGCTATCATTTTACCTCTAGCACTAATTGCACTTGCAAGTACAATTGGATTTTTATTCTACAACTTCCATCCAGCAAAAATTTTCATGGGAGATACAGGCGCACTATTTTTAGGATACTGTATTTCTGTTATATCGTTACTTGGATTATACAAAAGTGTAACGTTATTCAGCTTTATCGTTCCAGTTATTATTTTAGGCGTACCTGTATTTGATACGACATTTGCAATTATCCGCCGTATCGTAAATAAAAAACCTATTTCAGCACCAGATAAATCGCATTTACATCACCGTCTACTTGCAATGGGCTTCTCTCATCGTAAAACGGTACTAATTATATACGCATTCGGTATTTTCTTTAGTGTAAATGCAATCATTTTCTCTAGTGCGACATTATGGTTATCCATTATTCTTCTTTTCGTTTTAATCTTCTTTACAGAGATTATTGCTGAAGTAATCGGGCTTGTACACGAACGTTACAAACCAATTATTTCCTTTTATAAAAAAGTGAAAAAACGCGAAGACTAATTGTAGTATAGCCTTTACTATTATGAAATATTCAAATAGCATCCTCTTTCTTATAAGAGGATGCTATTTTTTTACTCCCCATTTCATATTTCCAAAATATAGCTTGTTTGAGAGTTCCACTATTGGAGAAAGATATACATAATAAGAAAAGGATTATATTTTCTTTTTTACATCTTGATTGTCAAACTGAGGGTGAATGTTATGATCAAGCGAGTATTTCAATACATTATTTTATTTTTAACGATTACTATGTACGCGTCATCTCATGCAGGAGCAACTACCATTCCCCCTGCTGAACATCATCCAAATACCGAAACTACCTCTTCTACCCAAAAAATCGCGTACTTAACATTTGATGACGGACCAAACAAATATACTACGCAAATTTTAAACATCTTAAAAGAAAAGAACGGAAAAGCAACTTTCTTTGTTATTGGTGGAAAAGTACCACATTATAAAAAGACAATGCAACGATTAATTAAAGATGGACATTATATCGGACTTCACAGTATGTCCCATGATGTAAAACGCCTTTACACTGGTGACCCATCTACTTTAATTACAGAAATGGAACAAGCACAAAGCATCGTTCAGCAAGTTACAAAATTAAATTCACATCTCGTTCGTGTCCCGTATGGTAGCATGCCTTACTTAAAAAAGAATTACCGTGATGCACTTGTATCAGCCCAGTATAAAATGTGGGATTGGACAATCGATACATACGACTGGAAAAGCTATGATAATCCTTCTGCCATACTAGAAAGGGTACGTAATCAGAGCGATGAACAAGTCGAAGTAATTTTAATGCATGATTCGAGTGTAACCGTACAAATACTGCCACAAGTAATTGATTACTTACAGTCACAAGGATACAAACTTCTTCCCTATAATCCATCTTCTCATCTCGAAGTAAACTTTTGGAAAGACACAAGATTGTAACAGCTTTAGTGCCTATGTGCTAAAGCTGTTTTATTTTTCTCTTCCCACCCTTCCCATTTTTGTGTAAAATTTTAAATAGTGATGAAGTTTCGAGGTGAATAGAAATGAAACGAATAGATCTCATTTTTAACGCAATACAAAAAGGCAATTATACAGAAGGTGTAACTGCATCAGAACTCGCTACCCTGTTGCAGCTAGATCGAGCCAATGTAAGTAGCGACTTAAACAAACTCGTAAAAGATAAACGTTTATTAAAAACAAATACGCGTCCTGTTCGTTTTTATATAGAAACGAACACTTCGTTGGAAACGCATTCAAAAGGAGTAACTTCATTAGATACATTTGCAGTTGAAAATACGAGCCTTAAAATCGCAATCGAAAAAGCGAAAGCTTCTATTCTCTATCCTCCAAACGGTATGCATACTTTACTGCTCGGAGAAACCGGCGTCGGAAAATCCATGTTTGCTTCTTTAATGCACGAATATGCAATTGAAGTTGAACAGCTTCCTAAAAATGCACCATTTATCGTCTTTAACTGTGCTGATTATGCAAATAACCCACAGCTACTACTCGGGCAATTATTTGGGATTAAAAAAGGAGCGTATACAGGGGCAAGTGATCAAAAAGGGTTAATTGAAAAAGCACATGAAGGGATCCTTTTCTTAGATGAGGTACATCGCCTTCCTCCAGAGGGACAAGAAATGCTTTTCACCTTTATTGACCGCGGAGTATATCGCCGCCTTGGAGAAACAGAAAACGAACGTAAAGCACAAGTATTGATCATTACTGCAACAACAGAAGAACCAAATTCATTTTTATTAAAAACATTTACAAGACGTATACCGATGACTGTCACGCTGCCACCACTTCGTGAGCGTACACATAAAGAACGTTTTGCTTTACTGCAACTATTTTTCACAAATGAAGCAATTCGCTTGCGAAAAGAAATTCACGTTAGTCCGAATGCAATGCGTGCTTTCGTCTTTTACAATTGTCCCAATAACATCGGCCAATTAAAAACGGATGTACAAATTGCCTGTGCGAAAGCCTATTCTGACTTCGTGACAAAGAAACGTGATTCTGTCTATGTTTCAAGCACAGACTTACCTTGGTATATGAAAGAAGGACTATTCATTGAAAGAAAGAGCCGTCATCTATACCAAATACCGAATGAAACATTTATATTTACAGGTGATGAAGGTTGGAGTAATCATAAAATAGAAAATGAAAAACAGTCTTCTATTTACGATTATATTGACTATAAATATGAAGAACTTCAAGCTCGTGGTATTGAAGAGGAAGAATTAGAATTACTAATAGAAAATGATATTCAAAGCTTTTTCGTACAATATTTTAACCAAATGTCAAAAAAGACAAGTCATGAAAATGTTTTTAAAATTGTAGATCGTAATATCGTTTCCGTTTGTGAAAAAATTGCTGAACTTGCTGAAAAACATTTATCCAAGACGTTCGATGAAAAAGTATTTCTCGCTTTAAGTTTACATGTACAGACAACTCTACAACGTTTACAGGCTGGAAAACAAATTCATCACCCGCAATTAAATCAAATTCGTACGAAATATAAAGAAGCTTTTTCCGTAGCTATGCAATGCATTCAACTACTGGAAGACGAATTACAAATAACAATGCCTATCGATGAAGCAGGCTTTTTAACAATGTTCTTCGTTGTTGATCCAATTCCTGCCTCACAAACAGAAGTAAAAGTATTAATATTAGCGCACGGCAACGGCATAGCAACAGAAATGGCAAACGTCGCAAATGAACTGCTCGGCATTGACGACGTAACCGGTATCGATATGCCGTTACATGAATCGCCGAAAGATTTCTTAGAGCGTGTGAAAGTGTATATGAAAACACTCCAAAATGTAAACGGGCTTCTCTTACTCGTTGATATGGGATCTCTCGCTTATATTGGTGATATATTAGAAACTGAGTTCAAAATTCCAGTGCGTGTTCTTTCCATGACAAGCACTCCACATGCACTAGAAGCAGCTCGAAAAGCTCAGCTTGGCTACTCGTTAGATGCATTATATGAAACAGTGAAGAACTTAACACCGTTTTACTTAAACGTACAAGAAGAAAAGAAAAAGCCACTATCTCCAATGAAATCTGTTATTTTGACAGCTTGTTTAACTGGGGAAGGCAGTGCTTTAGCTATTCAAAAAATGTTGGAGAACTATTTGCGATTTGACAAAGACTTAATTGAAATCATTCCGATTAGTATCGTCCATGAAAAAGATTTAACGAAAATGATTGAGAACATAAAAAAAGAGCGGAACATTATTTGTATCGTCACGAATTTCGATGTACAAGTGCCATGCTTAACATATCATTTCCAAGACATTGTAAACTACACAGCGATTCAGCCAATTCAAGAATTAATTACGTACGAAGAAACATATGCAAAAATGGCTGATATTCTTGAACAACAAATGCAGCGTAACGACGGAGCATTACTTATTAAAACGATCCGTTACGCATTGAATACAATTCAAGAATTAATTTCCTTACAGCTAACTCCTGACAGTTTAATGGGTGTTATTCTGCATATGAGCTGTATGGTTGACCGTCTTCAAAAGGGAGAAAGCCTCCTCCCTCATCCAGATAAAGAGAAACGAAGACAAGATGAATACTGGATGTATATGAAAGTAAAAAAAGCATTGCAGCCAATTGAAAATACATTTGAAATACAAATACCTGATGACGAAGTGTTTTATGTTATGGACTTCTTCATTAAAAATCAGCCTGTAAAAAATTAATCGTGGCAATTTTTTAGTATATCGACTGTAACTCGGATTATATCAGCGATTTTTCAAATATATCGGCGCAACTCGGATTATATCAGCGATTTTTCAAATATATCGGCGCAACTCAGATTATATCAGCGATTTTCAATATATATCGATTTACCAACAATAATCGACAATATTAGCAACTTATAGAAAAAGGCTGTTCCAAAATATGGACAGCCTTTTTTCTACTTCTTTACCTTCCTGATTCTCCCCCTGATTTCACCCTTCTTATTGGGCTTCGTATACACATTTACATATGCATTCGCCTGAATGATTTCTTGCAGTAAGCTATCAAACGCTCGCCCCTGTAAAGGCCCTTCAAAATCCCCCACATTAACTACACCAGTGACGACTCCTTCATTAACACTAATACCTTGCTTTAATGGACCAAATAAACTTAAAACAATTGGACCAATTTGATTTGCTTTCCCTAAATGAATTTGGCATGATGTAACTTTTTCGATGTTTTTCAATATGATCCGGTACTGCAACTTCTTTAAATCCTCACTAAATATAAACTCTGCTACGCCATAAGCTTCTGTATTTACAGGAGGTATTTCCCTCTTACCTGTTAACCTCGCAAAGAAATGTGTTGTCATACGGGCATTCTCCTTATATAAATTTCCCAGCACTACTTCTACTACTTTATGGTTTATACATAATCATTTATGACTTTTTCAAGTGTTAATTACGAAGAAAAGATTCACATAATCTTTACATTAGAATCATTCCTTTTGCTTTACTACCTCTTGTATAATGCACTTAGAAAAACATTCTAGGAGGTCATTTTGAAAAAAAACAAATACATTTTTCATACATTATTAGAGATTTTTCTCGTTTCATTTAAATTAGGAATTACTTCATTTGGTGGCCCTGTAGCCCATCTTGGGTATTTCCACCACGAATATGTGCAAAAAAGAAAATGGATGGATGAACGGAGCTATGGAGATTTAGTAGCACTATGTCAATTCCTCCCTGGTCCTGCTAGCAGCCAAGTCGGTATGGGCGTTGGATTATTAAGAGGCGGGGTATTCGGAGCTATTATTTCATGGATTGGATTCACTTTACCGTCTGTGCTTGTTTTAGTTTTCTTCGCCTCATTCCTTAATCAGTTCGACCTTGGAAGTACTGGCTGGATTCATGGACTAAAACTTGTAGCAGTCGCTATTGTCGCTCATGCAATATGGGGAATGGCACAAAAATTAACGCCAGACCGAAATCGTGCGACGATTGCAATTGCAACTGCCGCAATCGCCTTATTATGGCCAAGTAGCTGGACCCAAGTCATTCTCATTATCATATCTGGCTTTATCGGCTGGTTTTTATATCGCAACCAACCAATTAGTCAATCTCAACATATAAAAGTACCTATTTCAAAAAAGATAGCAGTTTCTTGTCTCGTCTTATTCTTCGGACTATTACTACTGCTACCAATATTAAGACCGTTCTCTTATTACATCGCTTTATTTGATAGTTTCTATCGCTCTGGCGCACTTGTATTTGGAGGCGGACACGTCGTCCTCCCCCTTCTTGAAGGTGAGTTCGTACAAAACGGAATGATGACAAAAGAACAGTTTCTAGCTGGATACGGATTAACACAAGCAATGCCAGGACCACTGTTTACATTCGCTTCTTATATAGGAGCAGTGTTAAACGGAACGCTTGGAGTAATACTCGCAACAATTGCGATCTTTCTTCCTGCTTTCTTACTCGTTATTGGTGTTTTACCCTTTTGGGACAATGTGAGAAAAATATCTTTCATACAAGGCGCACTACTTGGAGTCAATGCGGCCGTTGTCGGTATTTTAATTGCCGCTTTTTATGATCCGATTTGGACAAGCACAATTATGAATGCTGTAGATTTTGTTTTTGCATCTCTTCTATTTTGCTTGCTCGCTTTTTGGAAAACACCACCTTGGGTTATCGTTATACTTGGAGCCTTTGGCGGATATATTCTATCCATTTTGTAAATAAAAAAAGACGGCATAATGTAGCCGTCTTTTTTCTATTAAAACTTTACAAGCTCTATTCCTTCAGGCAACTCACTCTCTGTTAAAATACGCAATTCTTTCACGCGATCCATTACGTAAGAAGAACGCTTCACAAGCTCTGGGTCAATATAAGCTGGATGAACCATAATTTCTACCGTTTGTTCACCTTGTACTCTTTCTTTTAACTTCACGAAGTAATCTTCCGTCACACCATCTGCGTAAAAATCACTATAAAACACGTCAGAAAATGGACGCACCGCTCGCTCTTCTTCACAACGACGAATTGGAACATTATATGTAGCAGCTAACCTTTCCAGAACATCGTGCAAAATCGGTAATCCGTGCACATGGTGATGACTATCTAAATGAGTTGGCGTTAATCCGTAAGATAAGAATTTCTCAATTTGGGCAGTCCATTCTCGCTCGACTTCCTCTGGATTTACGTTCCCTTCCCATACGATGCTTTGTTTATGAAACAATCCATCGCTACTTACAAGTGATGGTACGTCTCCAAGAAGCGGCTTACCTGCTGTTAATACGAGATGTACGCCTACTCCTAATGTTTTATACTCTTTTGCTAAGCGTACCGCATGCTCTGTTCCTGGCATATTCATCATCATCGTCGTTGAATTTACAAGTCCATTTATATGTCCATCAATAATGCCGTAATTTGTACCTTCTGTAAGACCGAAATCATCTGCATTTACAATTAATTTAATCATCGTAATACCTCCTAATAAAGTGAAACTTTAATCAGTGGGGGGTCTTCACCCCCCACTGATTATTAGTTGAACCAATCGGACTTTTATGGGCAGCCCGACCCCCACCTAATTTCTTTGCTTTCGCTGAATTTTGAGGTAGGGGTCTTACTGCCCATTAAAGTGGGATAGAATAAAAAAAGCGGGCTAAATAGCGCCGCTTTTATTTCTCTACCTTTTTGAAGAACTGCGGAAGATATTCTTTATGCGCTTCCAACATTTCATCTAAAATTTGTTTTGCCACTTTATCTGATGGTACAAGTGGATTAATTGTCATAGCAAGCAGCGCTTTATGATAATCCCCTGTAACAGCAGCTTCAATTGTTGTGCGCTCAAATGATTTAATTTGTTGTACTAAACCGCGAACTGGTACTGGAAGATCTCCAACTGCAATTGGTTTTGGACCTTCTTTCGTAATAATACAGTTCACTTCAACAGCCGAATCATGTGGCAAGCTTGCAATTGTTCCGTTGTTTCGTGTATTAACAGGCTGGATATCACCTTTATTATTATAAATAGACGTAATTAAGCTACATGCTGCGTCACTATAATAAGCGCCTCCACGTTTTTCTAATTGTGGTGGTTTAATATCTAAATTCGGGTCTTTATATAACTCGAATAAATCATCTTCTAATTGTTTTACTACTTCTGCACGTGTACCTTTTTCAACCGAAGCTTCTTTCTCTTCTTCTAGCATTTCACGTGTTTTGTAGTAGTAACGATGGTATGGACATGGAATTGCACGAAGGCCGCGAATAAAGTCTGGCTCCCAGTTAAGCGCAGCGATATTTTCCATCGTAATTTGCTTTTCTGGATCTGTTACAAGTTCTAACACACGATCCATTACACTTACGCCATCTAAGTATACGTCTAATCCATATACCATGTGATTTAAACCTGCAAAATCAACGTGAACACGACTTGCATCTACTTCAAGCAATTTTGCAAGACCCATGCGGATTCCGATTGGAACGTTACATAGACCAACTACTCTTTCAATATTTGTATAACGAAGAACAGCTTCTGTTACCATACCAGCTGGATTTGCAAAGTTAATTAACCATGCATTCGGACAAAGCTCCTCCATGTCCTTACAAATATCTAAAATAACAGGAATCGTTCTCAATGCTTTGAATAAACCACCAGGACCATTCGTTTCCTGACCGATTACATCATATTTTAACGGGATTGCTTCATCTTTTGCGCGAGCTTCTAATAAACCTACGCGAAGCTGCGTCGTTACGAAGTCAGCATCTTTTAATGCTTCGCGACGATCAAGCGTTAAATGTACCTCAATTGGTAAACCAGATTTTTTTACCATACGTTTCGCTAAGTTACCAACGATTTCTAGCTTTTCTTTTCCTGCCTCAATATCTACTAACCAAATTTCACGAACAGGAAGCTCATCATAACGTTTAATAAATCCTTCAATTAACTCTGGTGTATAACTAGATCCACCGCCGATTGTAGCAATTTTAATTCCAGTCATGCTTTATTCCCCTTTCGCTTCTAACTTTTTATAAAGGTCAATAAACTCTGCTGCTAATTCTTTTACTGTAATCGCATTCATTAAATGATCTTGTGCGTGAATTAAAAGAACGCTAATCTCTGTTTTTTCTCCTCTTGCTTCTGATTGTATGAGCTCTGTCTGGAAATGATGCGCCTCATTAATCGCTTCTTTCGCCTTTGCCATCGCTTCATCAGCTTCTGCCATTTTCCCCTGTTTGGCAAATTGAAGTGCCTCCATCGCAAAGCTTCGTGCATTACCACTATTTAAAATTAATTGGAATGGAATTTGTTCTGCTGTAGTCATCATAATTACCGCCCTCTCTATTATCGTTCAACCGACTTACATACCCCTTCAGTTTGAACATTTCTATTAAAGTATTAATTTATGAATGATAGTTTGGTGTTCTTGTAGATGGGTTTCATCTTTTTGAACATGATATAAAGGTGATTGTTCTCACAGATAGTGTTATCTGTGAGAACAATTACTGTGTTACATAGGTACAGAGTTGTTATTTCCTTGTGCTGCTGCTTTTTCAGTACGAACAACAGAACGATCGCATAATACAACGAATGGATAATAGATTACCATCGCAATTACAAAGTTGAATAACTGTAGAATTGCGCCTGAAAGATGCCCACCTGTTACAAGATAACCACTAATAATTGGTGGTGTTGCCCATGGAATCATCGCAACTGTTTTTGGTACCCAACCAATAGATATAGCTGTATAAGAAGTAATTACTAATACAATTGGTGTTATGATAAACGGTAAGAATAAAACTGGATTTAAAATAATTGGCGTACCAAAGATTACTGGTTCGTTAATATTAAATGCACCTGGTCCAATTGATAAGCGAGATACACCGCGTAATTGTGCACTTTTTGCTACAAGTAATACAACTACTAAGAACGCTAATGTTGCACCAGAACCACCCAGATATACGAAAGTATCAAAGAATGGTTTTGTAACAATGTTTGGAACATCAAATGCAGATGTACCACCTTGGAATAACTTCATATTTTTCTCTAATGCCGGTAAGTATAATGGCTCAATAATACCACCAACGATATTCGGACCATGTAAACCGAAGAACCAAAGAAGATGAACAAGGAGTACAATGACAATTGCACTTGGTAATGTCCCTGCTAAACTTTGCAGTGGTGATTGAATCGTATTAAAGATAAATTCATGAACACTTGTACCAGCTAATTTCACTGCTAATTGAATACCTGCAACTACTGTTAAAATAACAAATGCTGGAACTATAGCTGCAAAAGATCTTAAAACTGCTGGTGGTACTCCATCAGGCATTTTAAAAGTAATGTTTCTTTGTACGAAGAAACGGAATACTTCAGTAACAAGGAGTGCCACAATAATTGCTACGAATAACCCTTGTGCACCCGTCCAAACTAAGTTCAATCCGCCTTCTTTCGGTGTTGTTGGCGTAAGAATAATTAACGCACCAAATGAAATAATACCTGCTGACAAACCATCAACGCCGTAAGATTTTGCTAAGTTATAACTTGTTGTAAATGCTATGATCAGTGCTAGAATCGCAAAAGAACCAGTCCACATTCCACCGCCAACTTGTTTCCACGTTTCACCAAACAAACCTTTCATGAAATCTTGGAAAGCTTCAGATGGAAAACCATTAATTAGTGATGCCAGTGCACCAACTAAAATAAGTGGCATAACTGCAATAAATCCGTCACGGATCGCAGCTAAGTGACGTTGCGATCCGATTTTACCAGCGACAGGAACAATATATTTCTCCATAAATGCAATAAACTTTTGCATTTTGCTTCCCCCCTAATTATTTTTTTAGTGTTAATGCGTGATCTAAAACTGCCTCTCCATTCATCATGCCGTAGTGCATTGGATTGATAACGTCGATTCCAACGTTCTTCTCATCAGCAAGCGTTTTCATTGAAGAAAGCATGTAACGAACTTGTGGTCCTAATAATAATACATCCGCTTGATCGATATTTGTTTTTACTGCATCCCCAGATACAGCCCAAATCTTTCCTTCTAAACCGCGAGCTTTTGCAGCCGCTTCCATTTTTGTAACTAGTAAACTTGTAGACATCCCTGCTGAGCAACATAATAAAATATTCATTTGAAAATCCCCCTTGTGTAGTATAAAAAATTTATATTTTATTTATTTTTCTTTACGCTATTTATTAATGCAATTAGCGTGCCAACTTTTTAAAACCACTAAATTCAGCACTTTTTCGACCATTTTCTTTGTGTGTTAACGCTTTCAATTAGTGTGTCGACCAAAAAACACACAGTGTGTTATAAAACAACACGCTTTTAACACATAACTGTATGAAAATAGATTAGTGTTTAGTTGTCTAGTTGTGTTTAAAACAAAAAAACACTAAAAAAATTTTTTTAGCGTGAAAATCTATTAAAAAAACTCCTCTATCTATTGTCCAAGCAAACTCTACTAAATCACATAGAATAGAGTAAAGTAACACAATTCGAAAGGGGATTCCTATGCCAAAACATAGAAAACAAAGCAAAATAAAGATTTATAGAATAACAAGCTATAAAAAAGACAAACGTTCTGAATTAGACTCTAACAAATTTGAACTAGAACAGCAGGAAATAGAAAATAAGCAGGACAAGCACGGTAAACAAGGCAAACAGGATAAACAGGACAAGCAAGCACAAACGGAAAATGTAGTCATAGTACCCACGGATTCACACAACCTAGATATATGGGATGAAATTTCTTTAAAAGAAATACAAGCTGGTGAACATACAAGTTTATTGAATGAAAAAAGCAATTATCAAAATATTCATTTGCTACAAGTAAGCGATATCCGTTTATATTTGGACAAGCAACTACAATTCAGTTCCGTCGATGAGCAAATTTATCATGAAGCACTTGTACATCCAATTATGTCAAAAGTAATTGATCCAAAACGTGTTCTCATATTAGGTGGTGGCGATGGTCTTGCCCTGCGAGAAGTTTTGAAATATGAAACTGTGCTACATGTAGACCTTGTTGATTTAGATGAGGCAATGATTAATATGGCACGTAATGTTCCAGAAATAGTATCTTTAAACAACAATGCATTTTTGGATAGTCGCGTGAATGTGCACGTATGTGATGCGAAAGAATTTCTAAATTCTCCTTCATCCTTATACGATGTAATTATTATTGATTTTCCTGATCCAGCAACAGAAATTTTAAGTACTTTATATACAAGCGAACTTTTTGCTCGGATAGCTACATTCTTAACAGAAGATGGTGCATTCGTCTGCCAATCTAATTCACCTGCTGATGCACCTCTTGTATATTGGAGTATCGGTAATACAATTGAACATGCGGGATTAACTGTGAAAAGTTATCATACAATCGTTCCTTCTTTCGGAACTGACTGGGGATTTCATATTGCCGCTAATTCTGCCTATGTACTCGATCAAATTGAGCAATTATATGTAGTGCCAACACCTCGAACATTACCTTCTCTTCTTTCTCCTTTATTTCAATTTAGAGAAGAACATTTAGAACAACGTAATCTCGCTCTTTTAAACTCAGAATCGAATCTTGTCCTACATCAATGTTACAAACAGGAAATGGAATTTTAACAACATTATAGTAAGGAGCGTTACCTTATGGAATATTCTACTTTCGGTAAGCATATAATAGTAGATTTATGGGGAGTGGATTTTTCCCTATTAGATGATATTTACTTTTTAGAACATCATTTAGTTCACGCTGCTGATCAATCTGGTGCCCACGTTTTAAACGTAAGTACAAAAGAATTTGATCCACATGGTGTTACTGTTTTAGTTTTACTATCAGAAAGCCACCTCTCTATTCACACTTATCCAGAAAAAAACTTTGCCGCCATTGATTGTTATACGTGCGGTACAACCGTTGAACCGCAAATAGCGATTGATTATATCGTAAGTATATTGAAACCAAATGAGATGCATATAAAAAAACTGATTCGTGGTATAGGAGAAATTGTTACTGTCGATTAAATATCACTCTTACTCATTTGTAAAAAGGAGGATTGTAAATACCATCAGTGGAACACATATTCCACTGATGGTTCAGACACATACATAATTTTTTCACCTTAATTGATGATTTATTTTTTTTATTTTTCGCTTCCAATATAGGGTCATTATGAACCAAATTATGAAGTAAATAAAAATAAAGATTCCTATACAAACAAGAATCGGACCGAAACGATTCGGAACCCACCCAATCAAAATTGCTGTAGGCAAAAATGTTCCTAGCAAAACGATAAAGTGAATACTTGTCTGTTTTAATATACTCCATTCTTCCTTTTCAAAAACAAATGAAGCAAAAGAGAAGATAAGTCCTATTATATTTGCTGTTACTAAATATGCGATTAATGTTTTTGTTTCCACTGTCTCCATTCCATTTACATAACCAATCCATAAAAATAATAGACTATATACCATCGCTATCCCTAAACCAAAAGCGATTTTATTTATAACCCTATCAAACATCTTTTAACCCCCTCCTATATTTAAAGCTTCTTTAATGAGCGGTACATATTTTCTCGAAACGTATTCTTTCATTCCGTTAGAAAAATGGGCACACATACTGCCACTAAAAGACATTTCAAAACTTTTGACATGCCCTAAATTTGCAAGTATCGACTTAGAAAATCTAGCAAATCGTTTTCCAGCTAACTGTTCTTCTAATTCATATAGGCGAGCCTTGACCTCAAGACTCCCTTTCTTTGTTTGCGCCATAACTTTTCTCTCTTCTGTATAGAACCAATAAATATCATTTAAATTCAATAAATAATACTGCTGATTTAACACACCAACAATTTGATTTACAGTTCCCCCTTCTATTATTTTTAAAAGTTGCTGAATTTCATCTGTCACTTCTTTTGTTTTTATAATAATTTCTACTTCGTCTTGTGATGGGTCCAATTCGATGCGAACTTTCATCTACTTCCCACCCCCTTTACAACTTTATTTTTACATAAACTTGGAAATAATAAATAAAATTATGTGTAAGTGGTTCTCTCTTCGCCATAACAGTATCTTTACGAAACATAAAAAAACCTTGCATACGCAAGGTTCATTCAGCCGCTGACATCTTCCTATATAATTCTACAAATTCACTCGCTAATTCCTTCACTGTAATAGCATTCATTAAATGATCTTGTGCGTGCACCATGAGAAGGGTAACTTCGGTCTTTTCACCACCAGCTTCTTTCTGTATGAGGTCCGTTTGTACACGGTGCGCCTCTTTTAATTCTTCTAACGCTTCTTGTAATTTCGCTTCTGCTTCTGTAAATTCTCCACGCTTTGCGCAATCAATTGCTTCCATTGAACAACTTCTCGCATTTCCCCCATGCAAGATTAAGTGAAAGGCCTTCGTTTCTATCGTATCCATTTTAGTTCTTTACTCCCCCTTTTCTTCCGCCACTTTTTGTTTATCCCATATTTTTAAGAACGGTAAATAAATGAAGAATGCAAGCGCAAAGTTAACAAGTTGTAAAACAACACCTGAAATTTTCCCGCCCGATCCTAAATATCCACTAAATAGAATTGGTGTCGTCCAAGGAACAGCAGCACCGCTCGGACGAGCAACTAATCCCCATTCCATTGCAAAGTAAGAAACAATTGTTAACACAACTGGAACTAATATAAATGGAATTAATAAAATTGGATTCATGACAATCGGCATCCCAAAAGTTACCATCTCATTAATATTAAATATACCAGGCGCAATTGACAATCTACCTATACTTTTTAATTGCTGACTTCGGGCAAATAATAACATTCCTACAACTAAAGCAAGCGTTGCACCAGATCCACCCATATAAATCCATAAATCAAAAAACTGTGCAGTAATCGTATTTGGTATATCTTGCCCTGCTTGGTAAGCAATTCGGTTTTGATCCATTAACGACAACCAAACGGGACTCATTACACCACCAACAATAGTAGCTCCATGAATTCCACATGACCAAAGAACATGAACGAGAATAACAGCTATTATTGCGCCCCAAAGACTAGCACCAAGTACACTAAGTGGTTCCTGTAAAATTTGCCCCACAATATTATGGATACTGCCAAAAGAAGTATTTTCTATAATTAAGCGTACAATCCAAATAACCGTTACAACAATAAATCCTGGAACAAGCGCGGCAAATGAACGTGTCACAGCTGGCGGAACTGTCTCTGGCATCTTTATAATTATCTTTTTTTGTACAATAAACCGATAAAGTTCAGTAGATATAAGTGCAATAATCATTGCTACAAATAACCCTTGGCTTCCCATTAATACAGCTGGGATAGCACCTTCTACAAGTACACTCTCTTTTGTACTTGGTATAATATATGCAACTTGAAATGGCGTCGCAAGTAAAAACGTCACAAGGGACAATGCTCCGGATGCTAAAGCATCCACTTTATAATATTCCCCCAGTCTGTAAGCGATTCCAAAAACAGCTATTAAAGCCATTATATTAAAAGTCGCACTAACTGGATACCCTAAAGCCCTCTGCCAATTCTCCCCAAACAAACCTGCCATAAAATCATTATAGCCTGGTATTGGTAATGCACTAATAATAAGGAAAAATGATCCAATGATTAAAAAAGGCATCGTCAACACAAGTCCATCACGAATCGCTAGCAAGTGCCTCTGCTCTGCAACCTTCCCTGCTACCGGCATTACATATTTCTCTAAAAACCGTATCATCTATCCCACTCTCCTCATGGTTTCATTGACAAAGCTGCTTGCAGGATTGCTTCCCCATTACAAAGCCCGTAATGGACGGACTGAATGACATCAACAGGTATCCCTTTCCCTTTACATAACTCTTTCATTTTCGGTAATAAATAGCGTACTTGTGGTCCAAGTAAAAGTACATCAGCTTCATCTATGTGACTATTTACTTCAGAACCTGATACTGCCCAAATCTTTACCTCTACCCCTCTTGCCTCTGCTGCTTTCTCCATTTTCGTAACAATTAAACTGGAAGACATTCCCGCTGCACAGCAAAGTAAAATATTCATCCCTTTTCCCTCCCCCTTTTTCCAAACCTAAGTCACGGTGCATCCTTTGCCACCACTAGGTTACAAATATATATGTCTAGATTTCCTACTGTATGCCGAGCTTAAAAACAAAAATTTCTCGGTTTTCACGCTATTCCATCTATCATTATTCTCCTAGTAAAGAAGACGCTAACTCGCTATAATAATTCAGTATGATTTTTTAATTGATAGGAGGATATATTTATGAAGGCATATCGCTTTCCACTTATTTTATTATCTTCTATCCTAATTGGTGGTTTCATTGGTTATTTCATGGGTGCCGATGCAGTTGCTTTAAAGCCGCTTGGTGACATTTTCTTAAACTTAATGTTTACGATTGTTGTACCGTTAGTGTTTTTTAGCATCGCGTCATCTATTGCTAATATGGATGGATTAAAACGTTTCGGTAAAATTATGTCTAGTATGGCTGGGACTTTCTTATTTACAAGTATTTTAGCTGCTATTTTTATGATTATTGTCGTGAAAGTATTCCCGCCAGCACAAGGTGTTGTATTAGAATTAACCCAACCTGACAAAGCTGAGAAAGCAGTTAGTGTTGCAGATCAAATTGTCGGTATTCTAACAGTATCTGACTTTTCGAAGTTACTATCTCGTGAAAATATGTTAGCTCTTATTTTCTTCTCTATTTTAATGGGGATTGCAACTTCAGCAGTTGGTGAAAAAGGAAAACCATTCGCTACATTCTTACAAGCTGGTGCAGAAATTTCAATGAAAGTCGTATCTTTCATTATGTACTACGCTCCAATCGGACTTGCTGCTTACTTCGCAGCATTAGTTGGTGAATTCGGACCACAGCTTCTTGGAACTTACTTCCGAGCAGCAATGGTATACTATCCAGCGTCTCTTATTTACTTCTTTGTATTCTTTACGTTCTATGCATACCTTGCAGGTCGCAAGCAAGGTGTACAAGTATTTTGGAAGAACATGGTCTCTCCTACAGTTACATCTCTTGCAACTTGTAGTAGTGCCGCAAGTATTCCAGCGAACTTAGAAGCAACGAAGAAAATGGGTATCTCTTCTGACGTTCGTGAAACAGTTGTCCTTCTTGGATCTACACTTCATAAAGACGGCTCTGTTTTAGGCGGCGTATTAAAAATTGCTTTCTTATTCGGTATTTTCAACATGGAATTCGAAGGACCGAAAACATTAGCAATCGCACTTGTTGTTTCTCTATTAGTAGGAACAGTAATGGGTGCTATTCCAGGCGGCGGTATGATTGGTGAAATGTTAATCGTTTCTTTATATGGCTTCCCGCCAGAAGCATTGCCAATTATCGCAGCAATCAGTACAATCATCGATCCTCCTGCAACGATGTTAAACGTAACAGCAGATAACGCTTGTGCCGTAATGACAGCTCGCCTTGTAGAAGGTAAGAACTGGATCAAAAACAAATTTGCTTAATAGATAGAAAGAGGATGCTCGGTGTGAGCATCCTCTTTTTGTCCTTATTTGTTGATAAGTCGATATTCCTTGTCGAAACGTCGATATATTGAAAAAATCGTTGATATATTTGAAGTTATGAACGATATATCCGAAAAATCGTTGATATAATCTATTCCGCCACAAATTTGTTAAAATCTTCACAAATATTCCACATCCATTATTCATTCTCCGTACTATAATCATGTATGGAAAAGGAGATGGACCTAATGACACAAAGCGCACCTGAATTTAAAGTTCTGCAAAGCATTGCATTCCTTGCTGTCGTTTTGCAAAGTTCCTTATTATATACAATGAATCAAGGAAATGTCTTACTTGAGCAATCCCTCATTATGGGCATGCTATTTAACCTTGCAAAATTTTCAGCACCTGCATTCATATTTATCGTCGGCTTCCACTTAATTCGTCACTATACAAAGCAATTAGTATACAAAGAATATATTTCTGAAAAAGCCGCACATTTACTCATTCCTTATCTCTTCTGGTCTATTCTTTACTTATTAACAACAAACGATATGATCACATTACAAGGCGGAATAAAAAGTTTATTACTCGGAACAGCCGCACCCCATCTTTGGTATGTGATTATGATGTTTCAAATTCACCTACTGTTCCCTTTGCTGTGCACACTATTTTATTGGTTTCAAAAACGAACAGAAAATAAAAAAGACATATATAAATATATGACCGTCTTTGCTTGCCTATATTTCCTCTTAATGTGGTATTCTTCGCACTACATTTTTAATGGAGAGAAATTGACTAGCTCAACCATTTTACATTATACAGACCGTTCCTTCTTCTTCTACTCATTCTATTTCGTCATGGGAGGAATCGCTGCTGTAGCACTAAAAGCGTGGCGTACATTTGTCATAAAACATATTCCGCTTATTACAATCTTATTTTTTATCTTATTTTTATTCATCAATTATGAGTTATTTAGTTTTTACGGAGCAAACTCTATTCATTTAACCGTTTCGACTTATTTAAAGCCATCTATGTTTTTATATATCGTATGCGAAATTATCATACTTTACGTGCTATCTATTACAATCGTACAACGACGCGGTTTCTTATATAAAGCTTTACGATTTATCGGGAATTACACGTATGGTGCTTATTTAGCTCACTTTTTCTTTTTGCAACTATGTACAAAGTTTCTTTCTTTATTCATACTGCAAGAAAACACAATATTGTATAGCTTATTATTATTTACAATAACAGCCATAATCTCGATTTCAACAATGGTCATATGCAGTACACTACCATTTCATACATGGATTACAGGACCTTCTCCTAGGGCAAATATGAAATGGGCTAAGATTGCACTTCGGAAAAATCACGAAAAGGTATTCAAACCATATCTTTGATATAATAAAGTGAAACTTTAATCAGTGGAGGGGTTCTTCATCCCCCACTGATTATTAGCCTTCACCAATCAGGCATTTACGGGCAGTTGATTCTTCACCTAACTTCTTTTCTTTTGCTGAATGTTGAGGTAGGGGTCTTACTGCCCGTTAATGCGGGATAGAATTCCATACAAGAAAAGAAAGTAGGATACACCTATGATTAATCAAATTGGACAAATTATGTTATATGTAAATAATCAAGATGAAGCCATGCAATTTTGGACTGAGACAGTAGGATTCCAAATTATTGCGGAAGAAAATAACGGACAAGGTTTTCGCTGGATTGAAATTGCACCGTCAAAAGAAGCAGGAACAAGCATCGTCCTTCACGATAAAGAGTTAATTGCAAAGATGCAACCTGAATTAAACTTAGGTACTCCTTCACTTATGTTCTTCTCTAACAACTTAGATCAACTATATAAAGATCTTTCTGAGAAAAACGTTACTGTTGGACAAGTTGTAGATTTACCTACTGGCAGAGCTTTTAACTTTGCTGATAATGAAAACAATTACTTTGCGGTAATGGAACGCAAATAAAAAAGAAGCTATCCGAAAAAACCGGATAGCTTCTTGTATTTTAGGAAACTTGTTCTGCATTCGTTTCCCTATGTTGTATATGGCTCGTAATCCAAGCAATTCCCCCCGCAACAACGAGATAGCATAACAATATTAAAATTTGCATTTGTAATTGCGACCAATCTCCTAAAGAAATCACATCTTGCAATCCTCTAAGAGAATGGGACATTGGGAGAAATTGTCCAATCTTGCTAAGAACAGCTATATTTAATTCTCCTGGGAAAGTCCCACCGCTCGTCGCTAATTGCAAGACGAGAAGCGTTACCGCTAAAAACTTTCCAACAAGACCAAATACCGTTACTAACATAAGAATAAACGTCATGAACGTAAAGGAAATAACGATACTTGATAAAACAAAGAGTGGTACACTTGCAACTTCTAATTTCATAACTCCTAGCACAACCACATCCACAAGTAGTGCTTGAATAAGTCCAATTACATATACTAACCCTAATTTATTAATAAAATGTACCGTTCCGCTTACTTTCATATTTTGTCTACGGCCAAGCGGTAAAATATTTGATGCCATAATTCCGCCAACATAAAATGCAAGCGATAAGAAATATGGTGCAATACCTGAACCGTAATTAGGCACGTCAGAAACTGTTGACTTCACTAATTGAACTGGCTCTGAGAACATCGTATTGCGTGCATCATCATTGCGAACATCCGCTATCTTCTCTGCGCCCTCTCCCAATTTCGTAGAAAGTTCTTTCGCACCATCGTCAAGTTTAACAAGTCCGTTCGTTAACTGATCAGCACCATGATTCAGCTCTGTTCCCCCGCTCGCAAGTTGATTTACACCTTCTTGTAATGATGTAAATCCAGTTCCCCATTTCGTAAATCCATCAGCTAAATTCGCCGCACCATCTGCTATCTTTTTCGTTCCAACAGTAGCCTCATTTAACTTAACTCCGAATGTATTCATACCTTCTTCCATCATATGCTGACCATCCGCAAGCTTCTTTGCACCTTGCGTCAATTGTTGCTGGCTATTATTTAAGCTGTTTGTTGCTTTAGCTAATCCATTAGAAGTAGCAACGATTTTTTGAAAAGCAGGGTCTTGCTGCACTTCTGGATGACTTTTCACGTACTCTTCTAATTGCTGTTTTACACTATTTGCTGCATTGTCCGCTTTCACTTGCCCTTCAGCAAGTTTCTCACTTCCGTTCACCCATTCATTTGTACCAGCACTTAATTCACTAACCCCTGATTGTAAAGTTTTTTCACCTTGTGCTAGTAACTCCATACCGGTATGAAGTGAGGTTGCTCCTTGACTGAGCTCATTGGCTCCGCCAGTTAGAGCTGATTGGCTAGAAGCAAGTTTTTCACTTCCCTCTTTCACTTTTGATGTCCCGTCACTTAAACGATGAATACCATCTGCAAGCTGATTTGCCCCATTTCTTGCATCTGTCGTTCCTTCATGTAACTTTCCAGCACCATCACTTGCATCACGCAACCCTTGTGCTAATTCTTGAAACTTTGAAAAGACACCTTCTGTATAAGATTTCGTAATACTATTTGAAATTTTTGTTTTCATATTTTCAACAGCTGTCGTTCCAATTTGCGCTGCTACAAAGTTTTTACCCGGATTTACTTTGTACTGCAATTGTGCTGGTTCTGGTTTCTCATTCATAAGTGTACTTACCTTTTTAGAGAAATCGGCTGGAATCGTAACAACCATATAGTACTTATCTTCTTTTAGCCCTTCCTCAGCATTTTTTTCTGATACAAAATGAAAAGCTAGTTCCTTATTCTCTTTTAAATTTTTTACAAAATCGTCTCCTGCATGAATTGTTTTCTCATCCATTGCAGCACCTTTATCTAAATTTACAATCGCAACAGGTAATTTATCTAATTTTCCGTATGGATCCCAATATCCAGCTAAAAAGAACCCTGAATAAATTAAAGGAACGATTAACAAAAAAATTAAAGCGATACGCCCATGTTTATGGTGCCACATCGCTTTCCAATCTTTAAATACAAGTTGAATTCCTTTCATGAAACATACTCCTTCTCCGAATTTCACACCATTAGAATGGTTTAACAGATTTACTATACACGTCCATTTCCATACTGTATAATACATCTTTAATTATCAATCCATTCCTTTTGGTCTATAGAAAGGAGAATCAAAATGGAACTTCTTCAACTAAAATACTTTCAAACAGTTGCACGATTAGAGCATATGACAAAAGCCGCTGAAGAATTGCATATCGCACAGCCTTCGCTCAGCAAAACAATCGCTAGACTAGAAAAAGACTTAGGCGTCCCGTTATTTGATCGCCAAGGTCGACAAATTACATTAAACTCTTTCGGGAAAGTATTTTTAAAACGAGTAGAGCGCATTTTTCATGAAGTAAGTGAAGGCGAACGAGAAATTAAAGATTTAGCTGACTTACAACAAAGCTCTATTACGTTGGCTGTTTCTATTCCAAGAATATTACCCGAACTAATTGGTTCTTTTTTACTAGAACATCCTAACGTTCGATTCCAACAATTTCTCGCATCTACTCCTTCTATGAAACGACAACTAGATAATATAGAAATTGACTTTTGCATTTCTTCTGTGCCAATTGAAGGCGAAGAGATTATTTGGGAACCACTTATTACAGAAGAAATTTTCTTAGTCGTCCCTTCAGGGCACCGTTTATCAGAACGTGAAAGTGTATATTTGCATGAAGTAAAAGACGAACCGTTCATTAGTATGAACACTGGTTACGGATTTCGGCACTTAACAGATGAATTTTGTAAAGAAGCTGGCTTCACTCCACATATTGCTTTTGAAGTAGATGAACCAACCGTGATTAGCGACCTCATTAAGCAAGGCCTCGGCATCGCCTTTGTCCCAAGTTTAACTTTATTAAAAAACTCTACTTTAGCATTAAATAAGTTACGTATTATTGAACCAAATTGTGAGCGAACGATTGGGTTAAGCTGGTCAAAAAAACGTTACTTATCGAAAACTGCTCAGAAATTCCGTGAATTCGTAATTGATTACTTCTCCAATATTAGGACTTAAAATGATATCAAACAATAAAAGATGCCATCCCCATAGGGTGGCACCTTTTATTGTTCACTCTTCTCTAATTCTATTTCAGCTAAAAGCGGCAAAACATTATCAAAAATATGCGTATTGTTATTTTCACCTGTTACATATCCACCGTAATATCTACTAAATACGTTGTCATTTCGGAATGTGGCCATATGATCATATAATTCCTTTGCGAACTTTGTATCACCTGTTTGTAGTACGTACAAAATCGTGAGTCCGTAAGCGGCTGGCGATTCATAATTCACAGTTTGTTTTCCCGTTTCTAAATTGTAACGACCGTATAGCTTTCCATCCTCCTGGAATTTCTTCTTTATAAATTCCAAATAAGCATCTGATGAAAGACCACCTAAACTACGATGATATGCAACGTATGATTGGTCAATAAGATTCACTTCTTTGTCGTACGTAAATGTACCATCTGCTTTATACTCTTTCGGGAATGCCCATCCATGCCTTGGATAATCCGCTAAAAATTGAACGACTTCCTCATATTGCTGAGCAGAAACTTTTCCATACTTTTTCATATAGGAAAATGCGCGCGGATTTATATATGACGTTGTTGCAAAATCATTTTGTTTCCTTGCATCTGCATCATAATAATCAACATAATAATTACCTTTCTTATTATAACGAATTACAGCATCACTCAATTGATCTGCCAAGTTTTTATAGCGCTCTTCCTTGTACATTTCATAAGCGCGATATAACTGTTCTATAATACGAAGATCATCGATAAGTGCATTTGTAGCTGACTGCATTTCTCCCTTTTCAGAGATTTTCCATAAAACAATTTGGTTCTTATGTACAAAGTTATTTTGAATAACTTTAACTTGTTCATCGAATAACGCTTGATCGTCTTTATCGAGTGTATATTGCAGCCATAGTCCTGCTGATTCCGATAAAGCTTCACGGCCTTTCGCTTCACCAGTACCTGCTTTTGTATCCTCTAAACGATATGTAGCAAGCGTCCCATTTTCATTCACCATATGTCTTAAAATAAAATGTTCCGTACGGTTTCCTTGCAAAGCTGACCAAAATACAATTCCACCTAAAGCGATTAAGAGAACAACTCCAACCCCTATATATAAACGTTTCCTCAATCTATTCACCTCCCTAATAAGGCTAGCCTTAATTTTACCAGAACATACGTAAGATTAAAAAAGACAATCTATTAGATTGTCTCCCGTTCCTCTATCCCTCACAAGCCTCTTTAGAAGGTCTATATAGCGATTCCACAAGTCGATCATATTCACGACGCGTAATCTCTTTATTATACAGCTTCAATAATAAATCTCTATGCTCTTTTGAAAATGCCATCTTTTTAATGACTTCAGGATACATAAAACATCCTCTCCATTTCACATAAACTTCTTCACTCCGAAAACAGAACTTATGTTCGCATAAAAGATTATAAAATATTCCTTACTAAAAAACAAACAAAATATTAACTTCTTTCTATTTAGAATATTCAAACATAATATTATCATATCCACTTTTTAAATACATATATATTTTTGGAAGTTTTTTCGAATAAATCTTCCAATTCAATCAGAAAATAATGGCAAAAAAGAAGAGGAGTTTACATATGGATACGGTAACATTAGCAAGAGCATTTTTCGGTTCTTCACTAGCATTCCACATTATCTTCGCAACACTTGGTGTCGGACTTTCATTAATGATTTTTATAAGTGAAATACTCTATCACTGGAAGAAAGATTCCGACTATGCCATTATGGCGAAAAGATGGACAAAGGCTTTTGCCATCCTTCTCGGTGTAGCAATTCCAACTGGAACAATCGTTGGTGTGCAAATCTCACTGCTTTGGCCTGGTTTTGCCAAAATTGTTGGGCAGGTTATTTCTGTTCCCTTTCAAATTGAGATTTTCGCCTTCTTTTTAGAGGCTTTGTTCATGTCCATTTATGTATATGCAGCTGACAAACTACCTCCATTCATGAGATTAATCTCGCTATTCTTCGTCATGATTGGTGCCACGGCATCCGCCGTGCTTATTACATCGGCAAATACATGGATGAATACACCCGCGGGCTTTTCAATGGGACCAGATGGATCAGTTTTTAACGTTGATCCGTGGAAAGCTTTCTTTAATCCGAGTTTTGGCACGAGCGCATTCCACGTTGTGATTACAGCCTACGCAACTGGAGCTGCCGTCATTGCCTCTATCGCCGGATTTAAATTATTAAAGAAGAATGTAAGTGAACGTGAAGTGGCATATCATAAAAAAGGACTACTGTTAGGACTCGTCGTGACATTTATTACAGGCGCTACGATGTGGCTTTCGGGACACGAATCGGCAATTGCTTTACATAAGCATTCCCCTGAAAAACTGGCATCTGCTGAAGCTTTATTTGAAACGACATCACATGCACCGTTATCAATTGGCGGCGTTGTAGATCCTAACACACTTGAACTAAACTATGCACTAGAAATTCCGAACATGCTTAGCCTACTAGTAGGACTAGACCCTAACACTGTCGTAAAAGGACTAAAGGAATTTCCACAAGAAACATGGCCACCATTTTACACGCATACACTGTTCAATTTAATGGTTGGCACTGCTGCCTTTACCTTTGCAGTTGCAGCAATTGCCCTCTTATATTGGTACTTTGTTTACCGAAAAAAAGAAACAGAGCTACCGAAGTGGCTTCTTTGGGGAGCTGCCGCATGTGGACCAGTTATGATGCTCGGCATTGAATTTGGGTGGATTTTCAGCTGTAGCGGTCGTCAGCCATGGACCATTTATGGTATGCAACGTACAGTCGACGCTTCTACACGCGCTGATTTTGTCGGTCCTTTATTTATTCTATTCATCATTTTATATATTGGACTCGGTATTTTAACAGTTTTTGTACTACGGACATTCTTTAAGAAACATCCGCTTACAAATGATTTACATCACGAAGGAGGCGATTCTCGTGCATGAGGAAAGTATTGCAATCATCATCTTATGGGCTCTTATTTTCGTATACAGTATATTAGGGTCCATCGATTTTGGAGCAGGTTTTTGGGGCATGGTATACGCAAAACATCCAACGCTAGCTGCCAAGCTTGCCAACCGATACTTATCACCGACTTGGGAAGTAACAAATACATTTCTCGTCTTTGTCGTTGTCGCTTTTCTTGGCTTCTTTCCGAAAGCCGCTTTTACCCTAGCAACGGTAATGTTCGTACCCGTTATGTTAATTCTAGTACTCGTGGCAATTCGCAGTACATTTATGGTATTTGCTTATTCTCTGCCGAAGTACCAACACCTTCTTCGTATTATTTCAGGTATTACAGGACTCTTAATTCCAGCCCTATTAATTACCGTTTTACCTGTTACAGAAGGTGCCTATATTACAATGTCTGAAGGAAAAGAAGTACTCCTATATGGAAAACTTCTTTCTAGTCCTGTTATTTATTGTTATATGCTCTTCGGACTAACTTCGGAACTATTTCTTTCCTCTCTCTTTCTTGCTGATTTTGCGAGAGAACAAGGTTCAGAAGATGCATATAGAATTTATAGAAGAAACGCGATTATCCTTGGTCCTGCAACGCTCGTTACGGCGATTATTGCCCTCGTTGTAATGGATCCGGAAACACACTGGCTTATGCAAGGGCTAATAAAGCAATTCACATGGTTTACAGTTTCTATCGTTTTATTCATTATCGGATACTCTTCTCTTTGGTGGACAAACAAGAAGTATGACACACTAGGATACCCTCGCATTGCCGTTTTAGCAGTCGTCGCTCAATATGCATTTGCAAGTTATGCTTACGGCGTTGCGCATTTACCGTATATTATTTATCCTGATGTAACTGTATTTACAAGCTTTACAACGGTCGAAACATTCTATGCATTGCTTATTCTATATGCAATTGGGATTGCAATTTTATTACCAGGATTTATTTTCTTCTGGAATTTATTCTTGAAGGATCGAACTTTTTTGAAGGAAAAATAATATTGTAGGGCCTGTTCCAAAAGGTATTTTGGGATGGGCTCCTTTTGTCATGTTTTGTCGATAAGTCGATATAATTTAAAAATCGCTGATATATTTTGAGTTGCGCCGATATATTTCAATAATCGCTGATATATCTCCATAATCACCTATATAAATTTTATTTACTATCTTACTGCCCCATTAATTTCTAGACTCCTCTCACAATAGTTATTTCACTAAGAGAGATACTTGTCCCATAACTTGAAAAACACATATTCATTGCACTCCGTTATACGTCTAGTTCTTCTTATTTTTTGCTGAATATACTACCAATACAAACCTTAAGACAAGCTACATTACTTTAAGGAAAAGTAGAAAGGTAGGTAAAATATGAGCATTGAAATATGGATTACTATTATTGTATTCTTCTTAACAATGATTGTTATCTTTTGGCGACCTCGTGGTTTAAATGAGGCGTGGCCGGCAGCAATTGGCGCTGGCATTATCCTGATTACTGGACTTGTATCAAAACCAGACGTCATGGACATTATTAGTAAAATTGGCGGTGCCTCTATAACGATATTAGCGACCATCGTTATGGCGGTTATATTAGAAAGCTTCGGCTTCTTCCACTGGTCTGCGGCGAAACTTGCAAACTTAGCAAAAGGTTCCGGTCGCCGTTTATACTGGTATATTCAATTATTATGTTTTCTTATGACTCTTTTATTTAATAACGACGGTAGTATTTTAATTACAACGCCAATTTTAATTCTTCTCCTAAAAAATCTTCAATTAAAACCGCATCAACAAATCCCTTATTTATTAAGCGGTGCTTTAATCGCTACTGCATCTAGTGCACCAATTGGTGTAAGTAATATCGTAAACTTAATCGCATTAAATATCGTGAATATGACTCTTTATATGCATACTGCTATGATGTTTGTACCTGCAACATTAGGACTATTGTTTATGTCATGGCTTATGTATACGGTTTTGAAGAAAAAACTTCCGAAAAAATTGCCTGTTTCTTCATATGATATTGAAGAAATATTCTTCACGAAAAACTTTCATCCGTTAAAAGGAAAAAATTCAGTTGATACGAAACAAAAACGGACAAGGTTCATGCTAAAAGTATTAGGCTTCGTCTTCCTTATGCGCTGTCTTCTATTCGTTGCATCCTTCTTATCCATCCCAATCGAGATTGTTGCCGTACTCGGTTCACTCGTTCTTCTCATTTGGAGATGGTACTACTTACGAACGAACCCTGTCGACATTTTGAAAAAGACACCTTGGCACATTTTGATTTTTGCTTTCTCTATGTATGTCATTATTTACGGGCTCCACAACGCAGGATTAACAGCAGCGCTTGTCCAATGGCTTGAACCAGTTGTAAGTCAACATCTGCTTTATGCTAGCTTTGCAATGGGTGGACTCGTTTCTCTCCTCTCCAATGTCTTCAATAATCACCCTGCACTTATGATTGGTACCATTACGTTAACAGAAATGGGATTAGATCCAGTCACATTAAAAACTATCTATCTCGCAAATATCATTGGTAGTGACATCGGTTCACTATTATTACCAATCGGTACGCTAGCTTCTCTCATTTGGATGTATATCCTGAAACAAAACAAAATTAAAGTAAAATGGAAAGACTATTTAAGTGTATCCCTTATCGTTATTCCACTCACAACAGTCGTTACATTATTCCTCTTATTCTACTGGGTACATCTCTTCTTCGCCTTATAAAGTGAAACTTTAATCAGTGGGGGTTTTGTTCATCCCCCACTGATTATTAGCCCTAACCAATCGGGCTTTTACGGGCAGTTGCCCCCCCACCTAACTTCTTTGCTTCCGCTGAATTTTGAGGTGGGGGTCTTACTGCCCGGCAAATAGCGGGATAAACAACAGAAGCCCGCTTTGCTACCGTCTTAGCAAAGCGGGCTTCTTCTATATTTAAATTAGGTACTACAGTGTGATCAATCAAGTAAAGAGGTGTAACGTGTTATTGGTATAAATGACTACCTGTTTCTTTAAATTCTTTCGCTTTTTCTTTCATTCCTTTTTCAATTGCTTCTGTCGTTTCTAAATCATTTTCTTTTGCATATTCCCGAATATCATGTGAAATTTTCATACTACAAAACTTCGGTCCACACATGGAACAGAAATGAGCCGTTTTCGCACCTTCTGCTGGCAACGTTTCATCGTGATACTCCATCGCGCGTTCAGGATCTAAAGATAAATTAAATTGATCGCGCCAACGGAATTCAAAGCGAGCTTTTGAAAGTGCATCATCACGCTGATGAGCCGTTTTATGCCCTTTCGCCAGATCAGCTGCATGTGCAGCGATTTTGTACGTAATAACACCTTCGCGTACATCATCTTTATTCGGTAAACCTAAATGTTCTTTCGGCGTTACATAACAAAGCATCGCTGTTCCAAACCAGCCAATCATCGCAGCTCCAATTGCGGATGTAATATGGTCATAACCTGGTGCAATATCTGTCGTTAAAGGCCCAAGTGTATAGAATGGTGCGCCCTGGCAAATATCAAGCTCTTTCTCCATATTTTCTTTAATTAAATGCATCGGTACATGCCCAGGTCCTTCAATCATCACTTGCACATCGTGTTTCCAAGCAATCTTCGTTAATTCACCAAGTGTTTCAAGCTCAGAGAACTGTGCTTCGTCATTTGCATCTGCAATCGAACCTGGACGTAATCCATCTCCAAGAGAGAACGAAACATCGTACTGCTTCATAATTTCACAAATCTCTTCAAAATGAGTGTATAGGAAATTTTCTTTATGATGGAATAAACACCACTGTGCCATAATCGAACCACCGCGTGAAACGATACCTGTCGTACGTTTCGCCGTAATTGGAATATAACGAAGTAATACACCAGCGTGAATTGTAAAGTAATCTACGCCTTGCTCCGCTTGCTCAATTAACGTATCACGATACACTTCCCACGTTAAATCTTCTGCAATTCCGTTTACTTTTTCCAATGCTTGATAGATTGGTACAGTTCCAACTGGTACAGGTGCGTTACGAATAATCCACTCGCGCGTCGTATGAATGTTTTTACCTGTAGATAAATCCATAATCGTATCTGCACCCCAGCGAGTAGCCCACGTCATCTTCTCTACTTCTTCTGCAATAGAAGAAGATACAGCAGAGTTTCCGATATTCGCATTAACCTTCACATGGAAATTACGTCCAATAATCATCGGTTCTGCTTCAGGATGGTTAATATTCGCTGGTAAAATAGCGCGCCCTTCCGCGATTTCCTTACGAACAAACTCTGGCTCTACTCCTTCACGAATCGCAACATATTCCATCTCAGACGTAATGATGCCATTACGTGCATAATGCATTTGCGTAACATTTGCACCTTGCTTCGCTCTAAGTGGTTTACGATCCATTTGCGGGAAAACAGGTGTATGTTTCGAAGCCACTTTCACACCGTCATCCTCTGGTTTCACTTCGCGCCCTTCGTATGCTTCTACATCTCCGCGCTCTAGAATCCAAGAGTGGCGCGGCGCCTGCAACCCCTTTTCCAGCTCCACTTTATACGCAGGATCTGTATAAGGTCCGCTCGTATCATATACACGAATTGGCGGATTCGGAACGCCGTTTGTATCGCTTTGTTCAATCTCACGCATCGGCACTTTCATACCTTCTCGTGGTCCATCCACATACACTTTCTTGCTTCCTGGTAAACTCGATTTCAATTCAATTTGCTCAGCTGAAACAGACTGTTTCATAACCTTTGTTGCCCCCCTGTACGTGACAAGGACGAGATATGGCCAGCGTATGCCAAAATAAAAAGAGCCAGGTCCATAAAAAAATAAGGACCTGGCTCATAAAGACATCATTATGTAAAGCCGTTAACTTCCCTACGCTGGTACGAGCCAGATCAGGTCCAAAGGGTTAAGAAGTTCACGCACTTCTCTCTCAGCCTACGCATACGTTAGGCACCCCTAGTTTATCACTGATTTAATTTTCAATACTTTCTCATCATACACGATAATCTGAAAAATGCAAAGTTTATTTCTTTCGCTCTTTACGGAATCATCCAAGTTAAATAATAGGCCTGAACATAAGTCATAATCCCCACAATTATTACGAAGAACAAACTATGCTTCACTGTAAAGCGGAATAAATCTGATTCTTTTCCAGCAAGTCCAACTGCTGCACAAGCAATTGCAATCGATTGTGGAGAAATCATTTTACCTGTTACACCGCCCGTTGTATTTGCTGCAACGAGGAGTACTTCAGATACACCGACTTGCTGTGCTGTAATTGCTTGTAAATTTGAGAACAGTGCATTCGCTGACGTATCAGACCCTGTTAAGAACACACCAATCCATCCTAAGAATGGTGAGAAGAACGGGAATAGTCCGCCAGTTCCTGCTAACGCTAATGCTAGTGTAGAAGATAATCCAGAATAGTTTGCGATAAATGCAAATCCTAATACAAATCCAATAGATAGAATTGGCATTTTCAATTCACTTAAAGTTTCTTTAAATGTTACTGCTGCATCTTTTACACTCATTTTCAAAATCAGCATGGAAATGAGACAAGCAATTAAAATTGCTGTTCCAGTTGCTGATAATACATCGAGCTTCAAAATTGCCTCGTACGGCGTCGGTTTATTTACAATAGGCTCTGCTTTCATTACTAAATTGTGCAAACCTGGAATTTCAAACTTAAACACAAGACTTTCTAACGCGCCTCCTGGAGCAAATAATGCTTTAAAGAAACTTTGACTCCAAATGACTACCATAACCGTTAATACGATAAATGGAGACCATGCCTTTACTACTTTTCCTAACGTTAATTTCGGCATCGATGCCGCTGTTGTCGCAGCTGCTTCTCTATTTGCTTGCCCCGACTGATAAATTTCTTTCGGTTGCCATACTTTTAAGAAAAGCGCTAAACTAACTAAACTTACAAGTGCTGACGTAATATCCGGAAGTTCTGGCCCTAAGAATGTCGCTGTAATGAACTGCGTAATGGCAAATGAGCTACCCGCTACAAATAAAGCAGGCCATGTTTGTCTTACCCCTTTTAACCCGTCCATTAAAAATACGATAAAGAACGGAACAAATAATGATAAGAACGGTAATTGATGTCCAGCCATTTGTCCAATTTTATGTGGATCAATACCAGTTACTTGTCCAGCAACTGTAATCGGAATACCCATCGCTCCGAACGCTACTGGCGCGGTATTTGCGATTAAACAAAGACCAGCCGCATATAAAGGATTTAACCCAAGACCTGCAAGAAGCGCTGCTGTAATCGCTACTGGTGCACCAAATCCTGCTGCTCCTTCTAAAAATGCTCCGAATGAAAAACCGATTAAAATAACGAGTAAACGATGGTCATTCGTAATGGACAATACAGATGCACGAATGACATCAAATTGACCTGTTTTCACAGAGATTTTATATAAAAATACCGACATAATGATAATCCAAGCAATTGGCCATAGTCCGTATAAGAAACCATATCCGGTCGCTGCCATCGCCATTGTGAACGGCATCTTATAAGCGAATAACGCCACTAAAATTGTCAGTACAACTGTAATAAATCCTGCCACATACCCCTTCATGCGGAAAACTGCTAAAGCTAAGAAAAAAAAGATAATCGGAATAAGTGCGACCGCTGCCGAAATCCAAATGTTTCCGAACGGATCATAAACTTGTGTCCATGTGTTCATTATTCTCTCCCCCTAAAAAATCCCCTTTTAAATAGAATAACCTCATCAATAGACTATCAGGTCATCATACCTTTCAGCCTAAAAATAAAAAACGTTTAAGAAAACGTTTTCAAAAGATTTCTTTTATACTGTACCATAACAATTTCCTTTTAAAAAGATTTTTTTGAAAATTTTATTATTTAACGAAAAAATCTTACAAAATCGTCATGTTCTTGTAATGTTCATCGATAGAAAGCTTGCCAAAACTATTGCATAATAATAGTATAACAACGGACATTATTTATGAGGTGATATATATGAACGGAAACAAAATATTAGCAGCTTTATCATACTTTAGTGTATTATTTGCCCCTATCTTATTCCCTATTATTGTGTGGATTGTGGGCGATGCGGAAACGAAACCACATGCAAAACGTGCTCTATGGACACACATTATCCCAACGATTGCTTCATTTATTGGGGCCATTGTTTTAGGAATTATGGGTATCGGATCTGAACAGCCAGATGTAACATTCGGAATTGGATCAATCATCGTTTTATGCATCTGTGGAATCATTAGCTTATACTACTTTATTTGGAACATTGTAAAAGGGATTAAAGTATTAAAAGCTTAATTTTAAACAAACGTTTGATTAAAAAAAGACACTTGCAATTGCAAGTGTCTTTTATCTTCTGCGCTTCTTCTTTTTTCTCATCATTTTCTTACGACGCGTATTCACTTTATCCGCTATAATGTGAAGCGTGCTTGCCACAACAATTCCCATTACGAACGTTACAATTTCAACCTCATGTTCCTTCGCCATTTCTATTAAATTCCCGTCAAGCGCGATTACATTTAATAGGAATAAAAACGGAGAAAACACAATTAACATGTATGCAATACGAATCACATCACCAAGTATAATTGTGTGTGTAAAGAAGGAGCGATGCGGCATCACCTTCTTATACGGATACCAAAATATACGCAGGAATCCCCATTTATTATACGCATTACTATACGTATCTAAATCCGGTGTTAAAAATGTAGTACCTACTAAAAAGCCAATTGCAAAAGTTAATAAAAAATCAAAATTTGTTAGTCCATACGAAAAGAGCATAAACAAAACAACCGGAAGGGATATTAAGTTTATTTTCGTATGCGTTCTTCCTGATGGCATAATGCACTTCCTCGCTTACGTTCGCCCTGTCACCATGTGACAGTTCTTACCTATTGATCTAATTTCTGATCGATAAAGGATGTGTCTATATCCGAACCAAACCATTCTGCCAACTTCACTCGCGCCTTATCTTTTACAGCATCATCGACGTATAGCGACGCTTGTAATAATGCAGCCATTAACGCCCCTAAATCATCCGTATAACCAATTCCAGCAACGAAATCTGGAATCGCATCAATCGGTGCAATAAAATAAGCAAGTGCTCCAATTACAATAATTTTCACTCGTTTTGGAACATCTGGTTTCTGCAAAACGTAAAACAACAGTAAACTTGCATAAATAACTGACTGCCCTGCCTGCTTTGCGACATGTTTTACTTTCTTCCAAAATGCTTCAACTGAAAATTTTTGCTCCATGTAAAGGCCTCCCTATTTTTTAAAAGAAATAAGCTACAATATGTTTTCAGTAAAAGTTCATCAAAATTACACATAATCTATCAATGAACTTTCATTGTAACAAACAAACTCAAAAAGAACAAGTGTTCGTTAATTTTTACATATTTCCCTTCATATAATAGGTTTCTAGATAACCACTTACCCATTGTCATTTCTTATTTCTCAACAAGAGATTTTTCACTTTCACTTAACATTCTGCTCTACCTTTGTTATATTTTCTAGTTGACGGACATATAAACGAATGTTAAAGTTTTCTCTGGTAGTGACAAATCTCATACAAAAAATGTAAAATGTTATAGTGTTTCTCAGAAATGAATTTTGTTGTATAATACAGAAATGACGTTATGCTTATGAGTAACACAAGAAACTAAAAGGGTATGCATAGTTATAGTCGTATATGGGTGAATATAGAACCTCTAATTATGGCCAAGAAAACTATGTATTTTTTATTTTAGCATTTTTCGCTCCAAAATCGACCAAGCCTGATAGAGAAAGGGTGGAAATGAATGAAAGAAACCTTGAAATCACAATTTCAAAATGTGCGTTTCACTGCATTCGTAGCTTTAGCCTTATGGTTGAAGACATATCTTATTACACGCACAAGCTTTGATTTAAAACTTGAATCTTTCATGCAAGAATTCATTTTATTCCTGAGCCCATTAGCAGCATCATTACTGCTTGTTGGTCTTGCATTATTTGCAAAAGGGAAAAAACGTAACTATATAGCACTTGGAATTAATTTTGTCTTAACAATCGTTCTTGTTGGTAACGTAATGTTCTACGGATTCTACAATGACTTTGTTACTTTACCAGTACTAGGACAAACATCTAACTTCGGAAGTTTAGGTTCTAGTGTAAAAGAATTGTTTAACTACAAAATTATCCTCGCATTTGCTGATATTATCGTATTCTTCATTTTATTGAAGAAGATGAAGAATTTTGCACCGACAGAACGTGTAGCACGCCCAATGCGTTCCCTATACTTCGTGTCAACAATTGCTATTTTCTTCGCAAACTTAGGATTGGCAGAAGCTGAGCGTCCAGAACTATTAACACGTTCATTCGACCGCGTTATGCTTGTTAAAAACTTAGGTTTATATGTACACCAAGTGTATGATCTTGGCTTACAAGCAAAATCAAGTTCACAAAAGGCATTTGCTGACGGTAGTAAGTTACAGGAAACAGAGAACTACGTAAAAACAACGCAAAGCAAACCAGATCCAAATATGTTTGGTACTGCAAAAGGGAAGAACGTAATCGTTGTCTCTCTTGAGTCATTACAAACATTCTTAATTGGTGCAACAGTTAACGGACAAGAAGTTACACCATTCTTAAACCAATTTACGAAAGAAAGTTATTACTTTGATAACTTCTTCCATCAAACTGGGCAAGGAAAAACATCTGATGCTGAATTCTTAGTAGATACTTCCATGTATCCACTAGACCGTGGTGCTGTATTCTTCACACACGGTAACAACGAATACACAGCAACTCCAGAAATTTTACGTCAGCAAGGATACTACACTGCAGTATTCCACGCAAACAACGCAACATTCTGGAACCGTAACATTATGTATCCGGCACTTGGTTATGATCGTTACTACAACGAGCTTGACTATAAGATTACGCCAGAAACGAAATTAAACTGGGGATTAAAAGATATCGAGTACTTTGATCAATCTATCGATATGTTAAAACAAGTGAAGCAACCGTTCTATACTCGCTTCCTTACTTTAACAAACCATTACCCATTCACTTATGATGACAATACAAAATTAATTGATGAATACAATTCTGGCGATGGCGTATTTGACCGTTACATGGTAACAGCTCGCTACTTAGACGAAGCAATGAAACACTTTATTGAACGTCTAAAAGCAGAAGGTATTTACGACAACTCAGTTATCGTATTCTACGGTGACCACTACGGTATTTCTGAAAACCATAACCGTGCAATGGCACAGTTCTTAGGAAAAGAAGAAATTACTGCGTTTGACCATATGAACTTACAAAAAACACCGATGTTTATTCACGTTCCAGGTCAAAAGGAAGGTAAAACAATTTCAAAACCAACTGGTGAAATTGACATTAAACCAACTATTCTAAACTTACTTGGTGTAGATTCTACGAATGACGTTCGATTCGGTCATGACGTATTCTCACCTGATAATAAAGGATTCGTTGTTCTTCGTGATGGTAGCTTCGTTACAGATAAGTACATGTACACGAACAGTACATTCTACGACCGTGCTACTGGCGAAGTTGTACAACTACCAAAAGAAGAATCTCAACCACTTATTGATCGCGCCCAAAATGAATTGAGCATGTCTGACAAAATCATTGAGGGTGACTTACTTCGCTTCTCTGAAAGCAACAAGATCAAAACTGGTGAAGTAAAGACAGCTATTAAAGAAGAAAAGAAGAGCGCTGAGTAATCTCAGCCTCTTTTTTTATATTCCTCCATACAATTACTTATATTCATTAACTTTAACATTACATAACCTTTACCAAATATTCACATAGAATTAATGAAGTATCTCTATAATAAAATATGTAAACGAGGTTCTATATATTTCTTATCTCTCATCTGTAATAAGATCCCTTAAAGAAATATGTGAATCGTTTATTTCTACTTTCTTATAATTGTCTTTCAATATGTTTTGTTTCCATACACAAAACATTCAATAAGACGATGTCCCTATGAAAGATAGCTACCCTCCTTGTGCAGCATTCCATAAGAATGTTGCTTTTTTTTATTTAAAAGCAGGATTCTTATTTCTTATTTTCGAATTTGTATATACGAAATGCTGTAAATCACTACCACTTCTCTACCATTTACAAATACATATACGTCATATGTAAAGAATTACTCACATAAAAATTACTGTAGTGATTTTTATTCCAAATGAATGAAAACTTCACTTTACTTATGCACTTACGAAAGGATGGGACGAAAATTGGCATATGAAAGATTTGTACTTTGGAATGATGCAGTTATTGATACAACGAAACAAAAAACGTACATAGACCTTGAGGAAAGAGGCTTGCAGTTTGGGGATGGTGTCTACGAGGTTATTCGTCTATATAAAGGGAACTTTCACTTATTAGATCCGCATATCACAAGATTATATCGCTCCATGGAAGAAATAGAATTAACACTCCCTTTCTCAAAAGCGGAACTGATTACCCTACTTTATAAACTAATCGAAAATAATAATTTCCACGAAGATGGAACGATTTATTTGCAAGTATCTCGTGGTGTACAAGCTCGTACCCATACGTTCTCATATGACGTCCCTCCAACAATCTATGCCTATATTACAAAGAAAGAAAGACCAGCGTTATGGATTGAATATGGTGTACGTGCCATATCAGAACCGGATACGCGCTGGCTACGCTGTGATATTAAATCATTAAACTTATTACCGAATATATTAGCTACTACGAAAGCGGAACGAAAAGGTTGTAAAGAGGCCCTTTTCGTACGAAATGGTACTGTAACTGAGGGCAGCCACTCTAACTTCTTTCTCATTAAAAACGGAACTCTTTACACACATCCAGCTAATCACCTTATTTTAAATGGCATTATTCGTCAATATGTTCTTTCTTTAGCGAAAACCCTTCGTATTCCAGTACAAGAAGAGCTTTTCAGCGTTCGTGATGTTTATCAAGCGGATGAATGCTTTTTTACAGGAACGACGATTGAAATTTTGCCGATGACTCATCTTGATGGAACCGCAATCCGAGATGGTCAAGTTGGCCCTATCACGAAAATGCTGCAACGATCATTTTCTCAGAGTTTGTTACAATCCAATATGTCATCTTCTTAAACACGAATAATTTCTATCCTTTCTACATTCAATATATGTATTTAAATGGAAATCAAGGTATAGATTTATGCCTTGATTTTTTCTTGTAATCTTTTTGTCATATTCAGATTCCCGCATAAGTCTTGACAGTAATCGACATGCTCTTTAGAATTTTTAACAGTTGGTAAATATTTCTTCACTACATTACAGACAGAAAGGAATCGACAAATTATGAAAAAATACCTTGCCGGTCTTGCGGCAGTGTCTGTAGCAGGAGGAGCAGCACCTACACTTGATAGTGTTCAAGCTGCCCCTGAACAAAATACACAAAAAGCTGCTACAACTGTCCAAGCTTCTGCATCAAACAGCTCATCTTATACGGTAAACGCTAGCGTATTACATGTTCGTGCAGGATCAAGTACTTCTCACGACATCATCTCGCGCGTTTATAACGGTCAATCACTAAACGTGATTGGCGAAGAAAATGGTTGGTACAAAATTAACATGAATGGCCAAACAGGCTTTGTTAGTGGCGAATTTGTATCAAAAAATGGTGCGAGCAATTCAAATGTAAGTACAACAGGTGGAAAAAATAAAGTTACTGCTGATGTATTACGTGTACGTACCGCTCCTAACACTTCTAGTTCTGTTTCAGGACGTGTATATGAAGGACAAACATTAAACGTAATTGGTCAAGAAAATGGTTGGGTAAAAATCAATCATAATGGACAAGTTGGCTATGTAAGTGGCGAATTCGTATCTGGTGTTTCTTCTAATGCAGGTTCTTCAAACAACAATACGAATAATAACAACCAAGAATCTGTAAAACCAACAAGCGGAAACTATACAGTAAATGTATCTTCCCTTCGTGTTCGTACAGGTCCTAGCACTTCTCACACAACTGTAGGTTCTGTTACAAAAGGACAAGTCGTACAAGTTGTTGGTGAAGTTCAAGATTGGTTCAAAATCAATTATGCAGGCCAAACAGCTTACGTAAGTAAAGACTACGTAACAAAAGGCGGTTCTAGTGATAACGTTACACAAGGAAACAACCAAGATAACAAACAAGAACAAAATAATAATGTAACTGTCCAAACTGGCGGTACTTACGTTGTTAACGCAACATCTCTACGCGTACGTACAGGCCCTGCTACTTACCATAGCGTAATTGGTGGCGTATTAAATGGTACGACATTAAACGTAATTGGCTCTGAAGGTAGCTGGTTTAAAGTTAACTATCAAGGAAAAACAGGCTACGTTAGTAGCGAATTCATGAAATTCGTTAAAGGTGGCACTACTACTCCTGAGCAACCAAAACAACCTGAACAACCTAATCAAGGTGCAATTGGTGACTACTACATTAATGCTTCTGCCTTAAATGTACGTAGTGGTGAAGGTACAAATTATAGAATCATAGGCGCACTTCCACAAGGACAGAAGGTTCAAGTAATCTCTGAAAACTCTGGATGGAGCAAAATTAACTACAACGGCCAAACTGGTTATATCGGCACACGTTACCTTTCTAAAACACCAGTTGGTGGCGCAGTAGATAATAAGCCTAACAACAACCAAAATAACAATCAAAACAACAACAATAATAATAACAATACAAGCAATAATAACGGTGACAGTTCTTCCGTACTTGCATATGCAAAATCAATGCAAGGTGTACCTTACGTTTGGGGCGGAACTTCTGCTACTGGTGTTGACTGCAGTGGTTACATCTACCACGTATTTAAGAAATTTGGTCATAACATTAGCCGTCAAAGTGTTGCAGGATATTGGGGTAGCCTACCACAAACTTCAAATCCACAACCAGGTGACTTAATTTATTTCCAAAACACTTATAAATCAGGTCCTTCTCATATGGGTATTTACCTTGGGGGCGGATCATTTATCCAAGCTGGAGATAAAGGTGTAGCAATCGCTTCATTAAGCAATTCTTATTGGAGTAAGCACTTCTTAGGTTATACGAAAGCACCTTAAGTTATATTTTTAGAGCCTTCTAGATTACTAGAAGGCTCTTTTTAATGTGTATAACCTATTTCCTTAAAAAAATAATGTATCTATTTTCCTATTTCATACACTATATTCTACAATAATGATCCATAACGTTATCATAATGTATATTTTTACATAAAAAACATAACCTATTTCATGTCTAATCATTTCATATGTGTTTTTTTGAAGAATTTTCTTTTTATTTAAACTTTTCGTTAGACGTTTGACCTCTGATGTCCATTATGATAAGTTACTTAAGATGTTATATTTGCAGAAGTATAGACAACTGTTTTATACATTTTTTTACTATGAGGAAGGAGCATACACTGCATGAATCTTTTATGGGGAATTGGCGGCGTGATTGGAGTATTAGCAATCGCTTTCTTACTATCTTCCAACCACAAAGCTATTAATTGGCGCACAATTTTAATCGCGCTAGCATTACAAATGTCATTTTCATTTATCGTATTACGATGGGATGCTGGAAAAGCAGGTTTAAAACACGCTGCAGATGGCGTTCAAGGATTAATTAATTTTTCTTACGAGGGAATTAAGTTCGTTGCTGGGGATTTAGTCAACGCAAAAGGCCCTTGGGGATTTGTTTTCTTCATTCAAGCACTACTTCCAATCGTATTTATTAGTTCATTAGTTGCAATCTTATATCATTTCGGTATTATGCAGAAATTTGTCAGTGTCGTTGGTGGCGCATTAAGCAAACTTCTTGGAACTTCTAAAGCAGAAAGTTTAAACTCTGTAACGACTGTATTTTTAGGACAAACTGAAGCTCCAATCTTAATCAAGCCTTACTTAGCACGTTTAACAAATAGTGAATTCTTCGCTATTATGGTAAGCGGTATGACAGCTGTTGCCGGATCAGTTCTTGTCGGCTATGCAGCAATGGGTATTCCGTTAGAACACTTATTAGCAGCAGCAATTATGGCAGCTCCATCAAGTCTATTAATTGCGAAACTAATTATGCCAGAAACAGAACAAGTAGATAATAACGTTGAACTTTCTACAGAGCGTGAAGATGCAAACGTTATTGACGCAGCAGCACGTGGTGCATCAGAAGGTATGCAACTTGTTATTAACGTAGCAGCAATGTTAATGGCTTTCATCGCATTAATTGCTTTATTAAACGGTTTATTAGGATTAATTGGCTCTCTGTTCCATATTAAACTTAGCCTTGATTTAATCTTCGGTTACTTACTATCACCATTTGCAATCTTAATCGGGGTTTCTCCTGGTGAAGCTGTACAAGCAGCAAGCTTTATCGGTCAAAAACTTGCAATCAACGAATTCGTTGCATACGCAAACTTAGGACCACATATGGCAGAGTTCTCTGCAAAAACAAATCTAATTTTAACATTCGCAATCTGTGGATTCGCAAACTTCTCTTCTATCGCAATTCAATTAGGTGTAACAGGAACATTAGCTCCTACTCGCCGTAAACAAATTGCACAATTAGGGATTAAAGCAGTTATCGCTGGTACATTAGCTAACTTCTTAAACGCAGCAGTTGCAGGTATGATGTTCCTATAAAATAAAGCAAGTCCCCTCTTTCTAAAGAGGGGACTTTTTATTTTCTTAGTATATATTAAATACTTTATGCCGAAATATAAAAACATTATGATACAATAATTATCAAGTCTGTTTATTTTTTCTTACAAAAGAGGGATACTACTTATTGTTGCTCTCTCAAAAAGAATATAGTCATCCGGTCTATTTCTTAATAATTGCGCATACTACAAGTATCCTTGTATGAATTATCTTTAAGGAGGAAAGTTTTGTGAAAGATAACTTCTATAAAGTCCTCTCTATGTGGATTTTACAAATTTTATTTTATTTTACAACTGTACATGTAACGCAATATGAGCATGCTCTCATTTTTACAATTATATATGTAATTGTTAATGTACTATTTCTATTTTTGCCTGATAAAACTGCATTTGTTTTCTTCATATTAGGAACCATTATTTCGGTATTCTACCTATTCTACCAAGCATGGCTTTACTTATGGAGTACATCAGAACAATGGGAATACATTATTACTCACTTCCTAATGGCAGCAAATTTCTTCATTGTATATATCTCCACTCATCTATTAAAGAAGGTTATTCATGAAAATAAAGAATTAACCGAACGTGTGAGAACGTTAGAACAATACATCGGAGAATCGAAATTATTAACAAGACAAGAATTTGAGAGACGACAAGCATTATTAATCAATGCAATGAATCGTCGTAATGAAACAGGCGTTATGATTTATTTTGATTTCACTTCCTTTAGTAAATATACAAAGGAAAGTGTTATGGACCGTGTAGCTTCCTTATTAGTTGAAACCGTAAGAGCTGACTTTGACCTTGTTGCTGAGTATGATAACAACACATTAGTCATTTTATTACAAAATACAAATGAAGCGGGTGCCGATATTGTAATGAACCGTCTACAGCCTAAAATGGAAAAATGGCTTGCAGATGAGGCTATTCAAGACATCAAGATTAAACGAGAACAAATCGCTACAAAAGGACCGAAGTTATTATGATGACACTCGTTATACTTCTTTTATTCCTTCTATTTTGCGTACTCGTTTTTTGGATCAGCATCACATTTTCAATTAAGTATGTACTTATTTTTACAGCCTTTCTATTCTCTGGCTTACTCGTTTACTATTCTTTCTTAACACTCGCAGGTTTAGTTCACCGAAGTAGGAAACAAAAAGATCGTACGCTAGAACATTACCCAAGCGTCGATATTTTAATACCAGCTCACAATGAAGGCGTCGTGATTAAGGATACTTTAGAGGCGATGGCAAAGATTGAATATCCAGGCAAACTAACTGTTTATTTATTAAACGATAACTCGCAAGATGAGACACCTGAAATTGGTGACGATTTTGACAAAGCTTATGCTCATATTCGTCACATTCGTGTTCCACCTGGTGAACCAAAAGGAAAATCACGTGTATTAAACTATGGCCTTAGTATTTCAGATGGTGAATACTTCTGTGTTTATGATGCAGATAACCAGCCTGAACCACATGCACTGCGAATGCTTGTAGAACACGCTGAAACAACCGAGGATGCTGTTGGAGCTGTTGGGCATGTTCGTACTGTAAATGAAAAAAGAAACTGGCTAACACGAATGATTTCGTTAGAATTTCAAATCTTCCAGCTCCTTATGCAATCCGGACGCTGGTTACTATTCCAAACAGGTTCACTAACAGGAACAAACATGCTTCTTCGTCGCGCTGCATTAGAAGAGCTTGGCGGCTATGACCCTTATGCAATTGCTGAAGATGCTGAATTAACATTACGAATTACACAAAAAGGTTATCTCCTGCCAATCGTTCCAGAGTCAATTACATGGGAACAAGAACCTGAGCATTTAAAAATCCTTATTAAGCAGCGTACACGTTGGCTTCAAGGGAACTTGTACATTTTAGAAAAAATGTTTTCTTCATTAAGTTTCTTTAAAGGAAAACTACTCGTCCATTCTTTACAACAAGTTTTAGTGTATGTTGTATTTTGGTTATTCTTAATCATTTCGAACGTTTGGTTTGTAATTGGGTTACTCGGGATATTCCAAATTCAATATAGCATTCCACTACTATTTATGTGGTATGTCGCATATGTTACATATGTTTCTCAATTATTTAGTGCCCAGAGTGTGGAACGAACCTTTACACCAACTAATATTTTTATTAGTGTTATCATGTACTTTACGTACGCACAGCTCTTTACGTACTTATTCATTCGTAGCTTAATTTTATACTTACGTGCAAAAAGCAAGAAACAAGTCATTGGCTGGGATAAAACTGTTCGATTCAAAAAAGATAAATAATAAAAATAAGCACAGAGCGCCGTATGCTCTGTGCTTATTTATTGCCGTATAAATTATATATCAGACAATACCCCTTAGCTGAAAGTAATTTCACGTCCATCCCCCAACGAACGATCGACCTTCATTTATATACGAAAAAGTGATTGCTATTTTTGTAGAACCAATTGCTTCTCTTGCTGCTCTTTGCGCGTTTCAGTCTTAGGTTCCGTGCTTTCTTGGACACTACGATGTGCCACACGTTTCAAACAAATATGCTTCCACTTTCTTTCGTAACGTTTCATTATTCTAGATGTCCCCCTTGAATGCGCTTTAAAACTATTTGAAATCGCTTACAGGAAATAATATAGCACATATATATAAACGTGACAACACATTTCCGACAATTTTTTGTCAAAAATACGAATAGAATTTGCAAAACATCGAACATTGTCGAAATATATCGATTTTCATTCATATAAAAGGCATACTACTAATATAGTAAAGTATTTTATTTCCCTTACTTGCAGTTTAAGTTCCTTCTATATAAAAAAAGAGCTGATACATAATCAACTCTTTTTCCTTCTATTATTTATGACGCTTCATACGCCCTTCTTTTTGTAACTCTTTAAATAATGCTGCCATCATAAAGAAAATAACGAAGACGAATGGGAATGCTGCAATGATAGCTGCCGTTTGTAAGGCTTCTAATCCACCTACATATAATAAGATAGAAGCTAGAGCAGCTAAAACGATACCCCAGATCATTTTAATACGATTTGGTGGATTTAAACTACCATGTGTCGTTAACATCCCTAAAACGAATGTCGCTGAATCTGCAGATGTAATAAAGAATGTAGAAATAAGAAGAATAGCTAGAACAGATAACGCTGATCCAAAGCTTCCCATCTGATCAAACATGGCGAATAATCCTACTTCTGTTCCCATCTCTTTAATTTTTTCAAAGATATGTGCATCACCAAACAGTTCCATATGAATACCAGTCCCGCCGAAGACTGAGAACCAAAGAGCACCAATTATTGTCGGTACGAGTAACACACCGATAACAAATTCACGAATGGTACGCCCTCGTGAAACACGAGCAATAAATGTACCTACGAATGGTGACCATGCAATCCACCATGCCCAATAGAAAATTGTCCATGATTGAATCCATTGATTTCCGCCTTCATCTAATGGACTTAATCGGAAACTCATACTTGGCAATTCCTGAATATAAGAACCGATTGTCGAAGTGAAGTAATTCATAATAAAGTTTGTTGGACCTGCAAACAATACAATAATCATAAGTGCAAACGCAAAAATAATGTTTGTATTACTTAAATATTTAATTCCTTTATCAAGACCTGTTTGCGCAGATAACATAAATAACACTGTTACGATTGCAATAATGACTAACTGCGTCGTTAATGAGTTCGGGATAGATGTTAAATAACTAACACCACCGGCAATTTGTTTTGCGCCAAGACCTAATGATGTTGCCACACCAAACACAGTCGCGAAAACAGCTAACACATCAAATAAATGAGCAATACGTCCATGGTCCCCGCCTTTAAATAACGGCCCTACTGTCGCACTAATTGTACTTGCTTTTCCTTTTCTAAAAGTAAAGTAAGCAATACAAAGCGCTACAAATGCATATAGTCCCCACGGATGTAATCCCCAATGGAAAAATGAAAAACGCAGCGCAAGACGCGCACTTTCCTCAGTTGCACCTTCTCCAAACGGAGGCGCGTATAAATGGTTTAATGGTTCGGCAACGCCCCAGAAGACTAAGCCGATACCCATACCAGCACTAAATAACATAGCAAACCATGTCATATAACTATAATCAGGCTCGTCATCATCTTTCCCTAAACGAATAGAACCGTATTTCGAAACAATTAAAAAGATAGACACACCTAAAATAATAGAAACAGAAATAATATAAAACCATCCAAACTTACTAACTAATGCAGTTTGAATTGCGGTTGTTACATTTCCTAAGCTACCTTTTCCGATAATAGATTCGGGAATAATCCCCCAAATTGTAAATGCAATACATAATGTTAATGAAACGATGAATGTTTTTGTCAGTTTCCTCATCAAATCCCCCTTCGTAGGTTTTACCTTTATAAATAACATTAATTCCGATATGTAAAATCGGATAGAAAACTATAATTTTGCGGTGATTTTTTTACTTTCACCTTCACCAACTAGAATTCTGATGGACAGCCTTACCTTCCGTATAATCTTTTCACTCTGCAAGAGCTATAAGATCGAAATACTGCTGTCAAATTGTGCGAGAAAAATGCGGATGGGAATGTATTTTCCCAAAAAAGGATGTGTTACAGATGTAAAAAAGGGCATTTTTCTTCCTTGCAACCCTTTCTCTTTGTAACAATTATGCGGTTTTTTTGCTAGTATATAGCACGTGTTTATAGTTTCACAAACGAAATGTTTATGTTTATATAACTATATTACCCATAAAACGGTAAAATACTCAAGGAATGTAATCGTTTAGTAAACATCATGTAACACTCCTGTAATATTTTTATTTACGTCGAAAACAATACGTTGTATTAAATATTTTGAATATAAGTAGAAACCTACTAATTATATAGAATGAAAAACGCTTTCCTATATTTTTTGTTATATTACAGCATGTTAACGACTTATTACGAATGGTTTGTAATTGTGTGTTTTCCCGAAATCCGAAAAAATCTGTTGCTATAATGAGGACACGAAAACAAACGCAATGGAGGCTATCATGAAAAAATTAATTGGTATAGCAACAGCAGCAGTTTTTGGTCTTGGGATTTTCACATCATCTGCTAATGCAGAAACTGTTGTAACAACAGACGTACTAAATGTACGCGAAAACCCTACTACTGAATCAAAAGTTGTCGGTAAATTACTAAACGGTAATAAAATAGATGTTCAAAATACAGAGAACGGATGGTCAAAAATCACTTTAGATGGTAAAGACGCATTCGTAAGTGCAGAGTTCACTAAAAGCATCTACTACGTAACAGCTAACGTATTAAACGTACGTGCTGAAGCGAACACAAACTCAGAAATTCTTGGGACGCTTAAGAAAGATGATATGATTGAAACAACGAACCAAGTACAAAATGAGTGGTTACAATTCGAATATAACGGAAAAACAGCTTATGTTCACGTTCCTTTCTTAACAGGTACAGCACCTGTTATTGAGAAACAAGAACAACCTGCTCCTGCTAAAGCGCAAGCACCAGCTCAAGCACCTGCAAAACAAGCTGCTAAGCCTGCTGTAAAGGCTGCTGAAACTAGCACACCTTCTGGTGGTCGTGAGTTAACAGTTGTAGCTACAGCATATACAGCTCATCCGAGCGAAAACGGTGGCACATATGGCGGCCGTGTATTAACTGCAATGGGTCATGACTTAACAGCGAACCCAAACATGAAAATGATCGCTGTTGACCCGAAAGTAATCCCATTAGGATCTAAAGTATGGGTAGAAGGTTACGGAGAAGCTATCGCTGGAGATACTGGCGGTGCAATTAAAGGTAACCGTATCGACATCCTACTTGGATCAGATAGTGCTGCTCAAAAATGGGGCCGCAAAACTGTTAAAGTGAAAATTTTAAAATAACCAATGACTGCTAAGGCCACTTCTCTTTGTTGAGAGCTGGCTTTTATTTTTTTATAATAGTTATAAGGAGGCTATACTCATGAATGTACAAGCAAAAGTAGACTGGATCGGTACACCAAAACCGTATATATATAAAGATGAAGTAACATATGACGCTACTTCTATTGATTTTTCACTCGCTGGCGACGACAATCGCTATAAATTAATTGTGCTCAAGTCTGAAGAAAATACACATTACAAATTTGTCCAATATGGAATCAAACCCGGCTCACAAAAACCGTTCCCTATCGATATTCCATTTGAACAAAATATGTTACCAATGATTGAACAAATATTACGTGATCCATATGTACAAGCGATATTAAAAGAGACGCGCTCATAATTGTAAAAAAAATATCCACGGTTTGACACGAAATATTGAGTTAGCTACAAAATAAAAGAGGCTGTTCAAATATTGAACAACCTCTCTCATATTAACGAGTTGGACCAGATACTTCCTCTGACTTAAGCGTATTATTCGCTCCAAGAGAATGGTACAATATCTTTCCATTTCCATTCACAGTAACGATATGATCATTATTAAAGCTTTTGAACTTCACAGAGCCATCACCGTAACGAATATGATACTCTTCATATGTCGTTACTTTATATTTCGTAGCACTTTGACGCTCTACATTACGAATTTCCATTGTTAATAAATCTTCTGTAATTCCTTTTTTGTGTAAATACTGTATATAATCACGGTCTTCCTTGTACGATTTCCCGCTCTTATCATAATTATTTTCAATTAGGCTAAAATCATTTAATGAAATCGCACGCACATTATCATAAAGATGATTTCGTACAAAGTCGCCGACAGCCGAACTTGATGTTTCTTTCGGGAATTTTAAGTAATACGTGCTCTGGTCTCCGATTTTAACACTTTCAGATTTCATCACACCAAAATCAGTAGTTTTCTCTAAATGTACTTCTACTGTTTCATCTGTGGATACAGGACCAAGCTTATAACTTCCATAGCTTAATTTTCCACGTTTTTTTCCATTCACAAATACAGTTGCATCATTATCATCAGAAGAAATGGTTACATACTTTCCTTCTAATGATAATGTCACATCCACTTTCGCCTCTTTTTCATCTGCCAAGTCCACTTCTTTTTCTGTTTCTAACTCAGTTAGTTCCGTCTTCGCTTTTGCCTTTACAACGTAAGAACCAGGGAAATATGGACCAACTTCTTTTGAAGTTTTATCACTCGATAACTCTGTCTCTTTCTTATCATTCACATATATTTCAGCGCTTTTCGCAGTTGTGCTTACATTCATATAATAAGATTTCATATTAAATTTATATTTCGGATATAAGAACCATTCTTTCCCGTCTTCTATAATTTGACCATCTTTAAATGATGCTTTATCACTTGCTAGTTTTTGATCTACTGTCTCTCTTTGTAAATAAGATAGCAGTTCTTTATTATAAGAAGGATTTTCTTTTAAATAACGGATATATCCTTTAATATCGTCAACTTTCACTTTCAAACTCGGATCATCTACTTTTACAAACTCATCAATTGCATTCGCATCTTTCTTTTGGAATGCTTCAATCATAGCATTGACCTGCTTTTCTTTTGAAAACTTACTTGCCCCAAATTTATACGCACCAAACAATATAGCAAAGATAACAACAAAGCCTATAAGTAACAGTATATTTTTCTTACTTTTCACTGGCTTTATTTCTCGTTGTACTTCTGAACGAGAAGAAGCTGCCTGATCAGCAATTACATCTACCTTACTTCCACACTCGGAACAAAAGTTCAAATGATCCGCAACTTGTTTATTACATTTCCCACAAAACTTCAAATGGCTCTCCCCCTTATTTTTTTCCTAACTTCATACCTGCGAATGTTAATGCGTACGAAAGAAGAAAACTCCCTACCATTAAATACAGCGTGCTACTTTGAATAGAGAACAATGGTCCGGAAATCCCAGCAAATTCTTTCATAACTTCTTTACTCCCTGAGGACTCAATATGAATTTTGGCCAACCCATTTACACAAAGCATCATCACAGTATACACCGCACTAAACACAGCAATAGTTACGTACATATTTTTCATTGGATATTGAGCCAATTTCACCCCCGCTCTAAATAGTAAAATGCATGGTAGTACAATTAATAACCCCCACCAGTGCATGTAGGAATTGAAATCATCAATTTCTTTTACTCGTTTAAGATTCGCTCCATTAGCGATTTCCAGATCTTTTAATGACGTACCATTTATTGATATTCCTGACGTATAAGATAGATGCAATGGACCTTTTTCCATTGAGTATCTTCTCATTTCTCTATCCATATCTCCCCATTCAATTGCTGTTGGAGCAAAGTGAGCCATATTCCACATGTATGGTGTTGCTTCTAATGAAATGAATGTTTTATATGTTTTCTCTGGAAAATCAATTGGTCCCACTGACTTTGAACTGCTAAATAAAATTGTAATAAGTATAATACCAAATGTAATAAGCAATCCTTTTAATACAGTTACCACACTATAATAAATAGATGTTGCATATGGAATACTTCGACTTATAGAAGATAATAGACGGTGTGGCCCGGCTTGAATACACATACCAATAAAGGTAAATAATAAACCAAATATAATGCCATACAATAAACTACTAACATGTGAATAACCAATACTGATTGTCATCGTTTTATAGAATTGAGAAATTGTCGTAGAAGAACCTGCAATAAAGCTAACAATACACAAGAAAATTCCATATACGATACCGATAACACTCGATGTTAGTAACTTCTCACGCCAAATAGCAGAAGGGTTACTTTTCTCTACAAAGAATCCAATTCCACCTAATATAAGTGCCGGAATTGCTAACAAGATGAACAATGGGAAATGAAGGATAAATGACATCGTATATGCCCCGCTCCCACTAACTTCAAGGCCTATTAAATGATACATTAAAATTAATGGTGCTATGCCAATGAAAGATTGATTAACAGTAGTCTCATTTAGCATACCGTCCATCTTTGTGAGCATCGTTCTCACTAGATCGTTAATCGCCGCATCGACAACTAAGCTACCAATCCAACCGGCTATAAACATACATATGATTGCAAGCCCACCACCAAGTAAACCTTTTTTCAAAGTGCTTCCAGAGGGACTTACATGCAATTGTAAACTTTCGTCTGGTAATCTCGTTTTCATTTCTTTTTTTATAATACCTAATAAGGAATCCCCACATTTCTCACAATATGTAGCGGTCCCTTTACTTTCCACTCCACAAGTTCGGCAATACTTTGAGTCTTTCGGTGCTAACGTAACTTCACTTTCTACACTACCTGTACTTGATCCATCATGTGTACAATAATTCGCTACATCCGATTGTTCTAAACCACAAGTTTTACAATACATGTTCCTCACTCCTTACTTTGCTTCATACCACAAACTGGACAGAATGTAGCCTCTGTTGCAATTTGTTCACCACATGAAGTACATGATTCATTTTCATCATTTTTTGATTGAAGGAGTAACTCATTTTCTTTCCCACACTGTCCACAAAACTTATCATTTACTGATAATGGGCCGCCACAGCTACATTGCCCTTTCTGTCCTTGATTCTGTAAATTAGCTATTTGCTTACGCGTATTATAAATAGCTACATCCAGCTCTTGTACTGGTTCTATAATATTTTTTAACACATCTACTCGAACTTCATCATTGCGGAGTTGCATATAGGCCGTTTGACCAAGTTCCAGCAAAATTTCCGTTTTCGCCTGTAGTTTCTCTTGCGTAATTTTCTTTAATTGCGCAACCTCTTGGGCTACTTGTAATTTCATCTTCCCTTGCTCTATTCCCTCTTGCAATTTGTTCATACCACTACCAAACTTCGATTGTAAATCTGACAAAACTTAATCCCTCCATAAATATATAGTAATATACGAAATTAACATTTTATATATTACCATGATTTTCAAGTAATGTAATCTAAATTTCATTTTTTCTGTTTTGAGCATTTTTTGTTTATAATGGTAAAGGAAAGAAATATGTGTACGGAGGAATATTATGCTGCAACACTCAATTACGAAAGATGAAATTATGATGATTGCGAATGAGTTCGTTCAAGGACTAGATCCACAGCAAACAGCTGATCAGGAACATGTCGCTACAGCTCGGCACCTATATCGTAGTGGTGTTGTCTACAACGTTGACTTTGATGGCTATACGCTATCAGGAACTGTAGATGCTGAAGGCAGCGTATATAGCGTCCATATCCCGATTCGTAACGTAGCTGAAAGCTATTGCGATTGCTTCGCACCAACGCAATGTGAGCATATGCTCGCTGTGTTACTATCGGCAGCGTCTAGTTTCGGGCAAGTAGGAGATGTATTAAATTTATTTAAAAATAATACGAAACCTTCTCTTCCTCCTATTCGAACTGCAAGACAAGTATTGCAATCATCAGCTTTTGAAGAAACGGATTATAAAAGTTGGCAATCCTATTTTGATAACGAATATGAATCATTTAAAAAAGAACAAGCTCGGCTTACTTATAAACAAATGTATTTTCTTATGAGTATTTTTACGGACTTCTATACGAAACTTGAGCGGAAGGCTCCGCGTATCGTTGTGATACATGAATTGTTCAGGTTACATGCAGCGCTTTATTGCTTTCAAAAATTATTAGAAGAAATTCAGGACTTTGAAGCAAATAAAACGTATTCTTATCATCAGCCTGTTAACGTCGTTCGCCTATTTGTAGATAAGGTGGAATCCATCGTTCGGGACTTACAATCAGAATCGATTCCTTCAGAGTCTAAATCAATTCTGCAAGAAACAGCTCGTCTCGTTCACGAAGTATTCTTCTCCACCGACGCCTATACGCAAGAGAGGTTCTTTATTTATCGTCACATATGGAGTGAACTGTTACACAATAACGAGCAACTACAAGAAGAAGAAAAACGAATTGGTACGAAAATGAATCCACTTTCCAAAGCATTAGCATCTTCTCATCTACTCTTTTTAAATGACGAAGATCGATTAGCGATGGACTTACTAAAAAAACAGCCTGCTTCTGTTGTAAGTCTTTACTTCTATTGGTTAGAAGAGTTATTAAATGCAATGAAATGGAATCGTGCGAAAAACTGGCTTTCCTTTACGTATAAACAAGTGAAGAAAACGATACATGAGCACGAAAATACAATTTTCATAAAAGATATCGTTCGCTTATTCGTCATCATGTATGAAACGTATGCAACTCATACAAATGAACAAGCTGGATTCGAAATGATTTTGCAAGAGCTATTACCATATAGTTTCGCAAACTATGAACAATACGTACTGGCGAAAAAGCAGTATCGCACATGGGCAGAACTTCAGCTCTTACACGGTTTTGAAGCAATTGAACTTTTGAAAGAACCGCTGAAAGATATTGAGAAGGAAGCACCAGAAGCAGCCCTTCCTCTTTATCACCTTGCTGCTACCGAAGCTATTGAAGAGCGAAATCGCAAATCATATAGACGTGCAGTTCGTTACTTAAAGAAATTACGTACATTATATAAACGATTAAAGCGTACCGATGAATGGGATGCTTTCATTATTCACATCGCAAACTTACATTCACGTCTGCGTGCACTACAAGAGGAATTACGGAAAGGAAAATTAATCGATGATCAATCAAACTGAAGTAACAATTAGGCTCCAGCACGTTAGTCAAGGTTGGTTCCTTTGGGGAGAAGATGATAGCGGTACTCCATTATCCGTAACAAGTTGGAAACGAAATGCATTTACATGGCACTCCACTTCCTTCTACGGCACGTTTCTAAAAGATGCAAGCTTTGAAGGAAGACAAGGGGTTATGCTAACAAACGCACAAGCATTTGAATACATCGCGAATAAACCGATGAACTCCTTTGCCCGTATTCAAATGAACGGCCCTATTACAGCACTTACGGAAGATGCGAACGAATTGTGGGATGCCTTCACAAGCGGTAGCTTCGTACCTGATATGGAGCGCTGGCCTAAACAACCATCTTGGAAAGTTCAAAATACTCCAATCGAAGATGAAACATTGGCATCTCTTTTCTCGTCTGCAGTAAATGAAAGCATATTACAAGATAACCGTTCAAATGACGGATGGGAAGATGCAAAGAGACTTTATGAACATTACGACTTTACGAAAAGACAATTAGACGCAGCACTACATGAAGAAGATTGGCTTCGAAAAATTGGTTACATTGAAGATGACCTTCCCTTTACAATCGGACTACGACTACAAGAGCCGCAAGAAGAATTTGAAATGTGGAAGCTTGAAACAATTGTTACACCAAAGCGCGGGGCACATCGCATATATGTATATGAAAGTATCGATTCTTTACCAAAACGATGGCACGATTATGAAGAACGTATTCTTGAAACACAAGAAGGATTCAGTAAGCTCGTACCGTGGTTAAAAGAAGGGGATACATTCCGAAGTGAACTCTTTGAAACAGAAGCGTGGAACTTCTTAACAGAAGCAAGTAACGAATTACTCGCCGCAGGTATTACAATCTTATTACCATCGTGGTGGCAAAATTTAAAAGCGACAAAACCAAAGTTACGTGTGCAACTGAAGCAAAATGCGACGCAAACGCAATCTTTCTTCGGTATGAATACACTCGTTAATTTTGACTGGCGCATTTCAACGAACGGCATTGATTTATCAGAAAGCGAATTTTTCGAACTCGTTGAACAAAACAAGCGGTTATTCAATATAAATGGTCAATGGATGAGACTGGACCCAGCCTTTATTGAAGAAGTACGAAAGCTCATGAATCGTGCTGATAAGTATGGACTTGAAATGAAAGATGTCCTTCAGCAACATTTATCCAACACGGCTGAAACAGAAATTGTAGAAGAAGATAGTCCATTTAACGATATTGAAATTGAACTGGATGGATATTATGAAGAGCTATTCCAAAAACTATTGCACATTGGAGATATTCCGAAAGTAGATGTCCCTTCTTCACTAAACGCTACACTCCGCCCGTATCAACAACATGGCATTGAGTGGTTATTATATTTAAGAAAGCTTGGATTCGGCGCATTGTTAGCTGACGACATGGGGCTTGGAAAGAGTATTCAAACGATCACTTACTTACTATATATAAAAGAAAACAATCTCCAAACAGGTCCTGCTTTAATCGTGGCTCCGACATCTGTTCTTGGAAATTGGCAAAAAGAATTTGAGCGTTTCGCACCGAATTTACGTGTTCAGTTACATTATGGAAGTAACCGAGCTAAAGGGGAATCCTTTAAAGATTTCCTTCAATCAGCAGATGTTGTATTAACGTCTTATGCATTAGCTCAGCTTGATGAGGCAGAACTTAGTACGTTATGCTGGGATGCTGTTATTTTGGATGAAGCACAAAATATTAAAAACCCACATACGAAACAGTCTAAAGCAGTGCGAAACTTACAAGCAAATCACAAAATCGCATTAACTGGAACACCGATGGAAAACCGCCTTGCCGAGCTTTGGTCTATTTTCGACTTCATTAATCATGGATATCTTGGCAGCTTAGGACAATTCCAGCGCCGCTTCGTCTCACCAATTGAAAAGGACCGTGACGAAGGAAAAATCCAACAAGTTCAACGTTTTATCTCGCCGTTTTTACTGCGTCGTACGAAGAAAGATCAAACAGTCGCATTAAACTTACCAGATAAACAAGAACAGAAAGTTTACTGTCCACTAACTGGTGAACAAGCTTCCTTATATGAACAACTTGTTCAAGATACGTTGCAAAATGTAGAAGGATTAAGCGGAATTGAACGACGCGGATTTATATTACTCATGCTGAACAAACTTAAACAAATTTGTAATCATCCCGCTCTTTATTTAAAAGAAACGGAACCGAAAAACATTATCGAACGTTCCATGAAAACGAGCACGCTCATGGAACTCATTGAAAATATAAAAGATCAAAATGAAAGTTGTTTAATCTTCACGCAATACATCGGTATGGGGAACATGCTAAAAGATGTGTTAGAAAAACATTTCGGTCAGCGCGTCCTCTTCTTAAACGGTAGTGTACCGAAGAAAGAACGTGACAAAATGATCGAACAGTTCCAAAACGGAACCTATGACATCTTCATCTTATCGTTAAAAGCAGGTGGTACAGGGTTAAACTTAACAGCTGCCAACCATGTCATTCACTACGATCGTTGGTGGAATCCAGCGGTAGAAAATCAAGCAACAGATCGTGCATATCGCATTGGTCAAAAGCGTTTCGTTCACGTTCATAAACTGATTACAACGGGGACACTTGAAGAGAAAATCGATGAAATGTTAGAAAGAAAACAGTCATTAAACAACGCCGTCATTACAAGCGATAGTTGGATGACCGAACTATCTACAGATGAGCTAAAAGAATTACTTGGTGTATAAAGTGAAACTTTAATCAGTGGGGGTCTTACTGCCCATTAAAGCGGGATAAACAAAAGGAGCTAATCTTTTCGAGATTAGCTCCTTTTTCTATTCCAAAACCAATTACTTATTATAATCCCTGTTAATCCGCCGCACGTATCTAGCAATGAATCTTGCCACATCGGTGTACGATCTCCCGTAAACCATTGATGAATTTCATCAAACGTTGCATATCCCGCAACGAAAAGGAGAGCGTATAGGAAACATCGTTTTCTCGAACAACCCGATCGATGAAATGCATAATACGTCAATGAACCGAGCATAAAGAACACCATAAAATGAGCACCTTTACGAAGGAAAAACTCAATAAATCCGCCTACACCTTTATTTGCAATGCTAACAGGTGTACCACCACCGTAATCGATAGATACCCATGAAAAATGCTCTTTCACAAACTCCACATTTACATATTGTTCAATATCCGAACGCATATCCTGCTTTTTATATGGTTGTGCCGAGGAATAGAAAATCAGCCCCATCCATAGTAAAACAGGAATCCAAAATAACCATTTACGATTCATTCTTCCGAAACCCCTCTCTTAGTCTTTTAAGCGTACCAAAAAAAAGAATAAATTTCACGCCAAAACATGACATTTGCATCCTATTTATATAGTGAAAGGGGGTGATAAACATGGCAGTCGAAACAATCGTAATGGATTTAACTTTACGTCTCGTCTTAAACAATGGATTAGATAAGAATGGAAAAACAGTTTTTAAGAACAAACAATTTAAGCGCGTAAAAACAAACGCAAACTTAGAGAAAGTACAAAACGTAGCACGTGCTCTTGCTTCTTTACAAGCATCACCACTTCACGCTGTACAACTTGTTAGCACATCAGATCTTTCTAACCTTTAAGGTGGCAATGTAATCAGTGGGGATGTCCCCACTGATTACAAGATAAATAAAAAGGAGGAAACAACGTATGCAAGTACTAGAATTAATTTTCGCGAAAGAAGATGGAAAAACAGTTGTCTTTTCTATCGAGAAGCCGATCACACCTATTGATGCACAAGTCGTAAATCAAGTAATGGATACGATCCTTGCCTCATCTGTATTTTCATCAATTAATGAAAATACCCGAAAAAAAGGAGCTCGTCTCGTAGAAAGGACTGTATCTGAAGTTCCCATTACCTTATAGACAAAAAGACGAATCTGCATCATTTTGCAGATTCGTCTTTTTTCTTCGGCATTTCAATTGGAATAAAGATTTTTGAAAAACCGACGCATACATATTTATAGTGTTCTCCGCCGATATCAAATTCCGTCTTATATGTTGAGAAGAATATATAATCATCTCGCTTCGTATAATGATCGATTAACAATCCAACTTGCGGCTCAACATATTTTTTCGCCAACTTCTTACCAGCCGATGCTAAATCACCAAGGAGCCCCTCTTCATTTTCCTTTTGAACTTCGTCTAGCTTCTTACTTACATCATTACGTTTCATAAACTGCTTCGCTGCCCAATCCGTATATTCACCTTTACTCGGATTACTATTTGCTAAATATACTAGAAGAACAACAACTAGAGCCATAATAATATACCTTTTCTTCATACTATCTCACCGCCTACTCTTTTCTATTTTCATATATATGTACAAGCGATGCAAATTAGAAAGACTATCATCTATTGATTGTAAACGAATAGCTAAAATTTACAATATGAAATAAAAGATTAACAATCAATTTACTTAATTCGTATATAATTATATTGAGATTATTATCATTTATAAAGGGGGAATTAAATTTATGAATGACGAAAATGCTATTATTATTTCTAATTCAACAATGATGTTAGAACCTTGCAAGCACCCTTCTTATTACACAAAAGTGATCGACAGTAGTGGGAACCATCTTTACTCCTGTCAAACCGCTCTCCAGCTCATAAAAAAATCTTGTTTAACCAATGTTCACTCTACTTATCAAGGCAGACGGAAAGCAGTTCAAACAAACTTTCATTTCAAACAAAATGTCCCGATTCCAATTAATCATCGAGAATATATTTGTGCTTTCCCAACAGAGTCTCCTTCTTCTCCAAACTGTATATGGCTGTTTTATAACCATATAGATGACATAGAGTTTTTCAAAAAAAGTAAAAAAGCTACCATTCATTTTTCAAATGGCACAACTACAACTATACATATCAGTCCCCATAAGTTAAAACAACAATTATTAAAAGCTGGATATGTATTATCACGTATGAACATGCAAGATTCACTACAATTTAAAAACCTCTTATTACATTTACTACCTTAACAAAATAAGTAGAATGGAAAGCAATATCCCTTGCCTTCCATTCTTATAATACTATTTATCCTCTTAAGCTATTTCGCATTTTCTCAAGTGCTCGCCGGTACACCCACCTCACTTGATAATAGGTCATCTCTGTCTCTAAAGCGATTTCCCCCATCGTCTTTCCTACAAAAAAACGTTCAAAAATAATATACTTCTCCTTCTCATCTAATACACTCATAAAATCCTTCACTTTCATTTCAATATCTTCAAAACGAAAGATATCCTCATACTCTCCTACACATACACACTTTTCTTGCACTGTGAATTCTTTTTTCAACCTCTCTAATATATAACCACGTACCGTTACAACTGCATATGCAGGAAAACTCCCTTTCTCCGCATCATACCTTTCATACGCATGCCAAAGGCCAATTAAACCACATTGATAATACTCTTCATAATCTTGATAAATCCCTAACTTCTTTATTTGATTTACAATCATTCCTTCATACAACACAACTGCCTCTTTAAAATTCGCTGGCTTCACACAGTACCCACTTCTAAAAGGTATACCTCTTTGTTATTCCGCCGGTACCTCCACAATATAAAAATAAAGAGGGGAATTCACTGTGAGTAATTTTAAATAGTATCGCTGAAATTTAAAATTACACTAGGTTGTATTTGAAATTTCAACGGCGATATTTGAAGTATGGTTAAAAATAAAAAAGGTGACTCTTGGAAGAGCCACCTTTTCAAAATAATATGTTATGCGCCAAAACCAGAAAACATACCGCCTAACATACTAAACCCAACTGTAAAGATAAAGAATATGCAAATTAAAATTGTTGCCTGCTTTTTACTTAAACCAGCAACGATATGCAAGCCTAGGCCAGTTAAAATTAAGCTCCAAATGTTGAAAACTTCAAATGCAGAACCAATGCCATATGCAATTGTTCCTTGCTCAAATAAAGGTCCTAAACTTGTATATTTATCAATGCCGTTTCCACCAAGTATATAACCTAAAACTACATTAATAAGACTACCAAGATAAAAAACAACATTAGCATAAATATAAATAGATAATATCTTCATATATGGAGTATCATTGCTCATAAACATCATAATCACTTTATAAAATCCTGCTACTACGAAAAGACCAATAGCTGTTCCAATTAGCCCCCCAAAAGCTCCAATACCAAGTGTAGTTCCTTTCATTATCCCTGTCGTATCTTCTTTAAGTAGCTTTGCCATATCCGGATTATTAATTAACCCTAAGTAAGCTGCCACTGTTGAAAAGATAGTCCCCATTACAAGAAATAAGAAAAAACCTCCCCAAACCGGACTTTTCGTCTTCATTCTCTCAAACTGTTCACCTGGAGAAGTAATCATTCCAAATAATGATGGCTTTTTTGAACCTACATCTTGCGTATTAATATTTGCTTCCATTATAACGCCTCCTTCTATGTATATAACCCGTTCTAACGGGCGGTTCACTTCCTCACATAGAGGCTACGAACCGCCCACTAGAACGGTAATGTTTAGTTCTACTACACTAGTAATTACTCATAACGTAATGCTTCAATTGGATCTAATTTCGCAGCTTTATTTGCTGGAATTAATCCGAAAATAATGCCGAGTGTCATCGAGAATAATACGCCGCCAACGACAACTTCCCATGAAACAAGAGGTGGCCATTTTGCAAACGTGGAAACGATATATGCTCCGCCATATCCAAGACCAATTCCAATTAAACCACCTAGAAGTGTTAACATAACTGCTTCAATTAAAAACTGTAATAAAATTTTACTACGTGTTGCTCCAAGTGCTTTACGTATCCCAATTTCGCGCGTACGCTCCGTTACAGATACGAGCATAATGTTCATAACGCCAATACCACCAACGACTAATGAAATACCCGCGATACCACCGATAATCATCGTCATAATATTAGTTACTTTAGAAACATTTTCTTGGAATTCTTTTAAATTCACCAGTTCATATTTACCTGGAATTTCACTTGGCTTACGACTATTTAATACATCCACAGCCTGTTTCCCAGCTGCTTCTAAATCATCTACATTTTTAGCTTGAATTGCGATATTTTGAATATTATCTGTTCCGAATAAAACAGGCCATAACGTAAGAGGGATTAATGCTTCTTCCATTTCAAATCCCATAAACTCATTATCAGATGTATACACACCGACAATTTGCATTGGCTGCCCCTTCATCTCAATAATTTGTCCAACTGGGTTTACGTCCTTAAATAACGTTTCTTCTGTTTTTGTACTAATCATCATAACGTTATTTGCATGAGTAATATCTGATTCACTTAAAGTACGTCCCTTTACGACCTTTACTTTATTAACGGCAAAATATTCATTATCAAGACCAATAACATTCAGATTTGCCTTTTTATCATTTACATCAAGTATCTCCATTCCCTGATTTGTTGTAATAACGTGGGATACATCCTTCACTTGTTTTACTTCCATAATATCTTCTTCCGTTAACTTCGGTATTTCATGCCCGCCCATATTAAACTCATCATTAATATCTGCTTTAAATTGAATTGGCATAAGATTATTACCGCCAGAACCTGCGAATTTCGACTTCAGCATCGCTTCTCCGCCTTGCCCAATTGCAACGACAGTAATAATAGAACCAACGCCGATAATAATACCGAGCATCGTAAGAGCTGAACGCAGTTTATGAGCTAAAATAGAAGAGAGGGCAATTTTTATACTATCTAGTAAACTCATACCGCACACCTTCTATCTTCTGTAATTTTCCCGTCTCGCAGTACAATGCGTCGGGAAGAATACGCTGCTACTTCCTCTTCATGCGTAACCATAACAATTGTTGTACCTTCCGCATTAAGCTTCGTGAAAATATCCATAACTTGCTCACCAGACTTCGTATCAAGTGCACCAGTCGGCTCATCGGCCATAATGAACGTTGGATTATTCGCAATCGCTCTTGCAATTGCGACACGCTGCTTCTGTCCACCTGACAATTCGTTCGGTAAATGATGCACGCGGTCTGCTAATCCGACTTTACCAAGCGCCTCTAAGGCACGCTTGCGACGTTCTGCTTTCTTTATGCCACCATATACGAGCGGAAGCTCAACATTTTCGACTGCTGAAAGACGCGGAAGCAAATTAAAGTGCTGAAACACAAAACCGATATATTCATTACGAATTAAAGCAAGCTTTGACTCGTCTGCTGTTAAGATATTCACATCATTCAGCATATATTCGCCTTCTGTTGGACGATCTAAACAACCGATAATATTCATAAGCGTTGATTTACCAGAACCAGACGGTCCCATAATCGAAACGAACTCGCCGCTCTGAATCGTTAAACTAATACCGTGCAAAATCGGCACTGCCAATTTTCCTTGATAATACGTTTTAGCAATATGGTTTAACGTAATCATTTCTCTTTCACTTCCATTCCGTCATACACATCGTCGGAAGGATTTTTAACCACCTTTTGCCCCACTGTTACGCCTTCAGTAATCTCTGTCCAGTCTCCATCAGTAGAACCTTTTTTCACATTTTGTTTACGAAGCTTTCCTTTATCCTCAACATAAACAAATGCATCACCGTCTTTTTCTACAATGCTCTTAGTCGGAACAGCAACCATCTTCTTATTCTCTAAATTTACTTGCAGAGAAACGTGATAACCTGGGGATAAACCATCTTGACTATCAAGACTTGCTTTATATGTATATTGAGACATATTTTGAGTCGCTTCACCCATACCGCCAGCTTGCGCCATCTCTGCACTTGTTGGGAATTCACTTACTTCTGTAATCTTACCTGTCCACTTCTTCTTATTATTTGCTTTCGCAGTTACAGTAAATGTTTGATCCTTTTGAATTTGTGATTTTTGAAGCTCCGTTAACGTACCTTGAATTTGGAATGGATCTTTAGAAGCCACTTGTAAAAATGCTTTCCCTTGACCACCTAACGCTTGAGATGAACTTTGCGCCGCATCCTTATCTAACTTTTGAACAACGCCAGCAAAGTTACTATAAATCGTAAGCTCTTTTTGCTTTTTACTTAATTCTTCTTTCTGCAACTTCCCTTTTTCTTTCTCAAGATCCGTTGTTTTTTGCGCTATCTCCAACTCACTTACTTGCTCTTCCATCGGATCTGTTACTTCTTTCCCAGCTCCGCTATCTTTCGCTTTCTTAATTTCTTTCTTCAGCGAATCAATCTTCTTTTTCCCTTGATCATAACGCATATCTGCCATCTTCTGATCCAGCTCAGCTTGCTTCATTTGAAGATTAATCTCTTCATTATCATAAGAGAATAACTTCGCACCTTTCTCTACCTCTTGTCCTTCTTTTACCTCAATATCTTTCACTTTTCCTTTGGCCGGATCCGCATAAAAACTTTCAATATTCCCAGGCTTCACCTGACCAGAAATTAACTTCGTATTATTCAGCTTTCGCTCTGTTACCTTCTCGAAACTTACAGCATCAGCCGATGTTGATGCCCCCTTCTTCTTCCCTTGCATTACAAAAATATTAATTGCTGCTACAATAACAATTAGTGCAATAACCCCGATAATAATCCATTTCTTCTTCTTGTTTGGAGTACGAACCGTATTTGGTACCATATTCTCTCTCCTTTTTATAACTTAATAGTTTAATATAAAATTGTATAAAACTTTCTGAAAATGAATTACATATTATTACATTCTTTTTACAAAGTTTTACACATCCATTTATATTGTAACAAAAATTCCAATGATTAGAAATATGACATTATGTCTTTTAAGATAGATTTAAGGAAAGATTATAGTAATATAAGAAAAGCTATCGTTTATTAATAAACTTCTCACAAAGATAAATTATTAAAATTATTTTCCTAATTGCATCACTATCATTTTTGTCATATATATTTGACTTTTCATTTATTCAATTATAAAATGTCACATATACATGACATTCTGGTACACAAGGTACAACTATTAATAGGAGGTTTATATTTGAATAACGTTAAACAATATCGAAAATCTGAAGGTCTATCGCAGCTAGAATTAGCTAAAAGAGTTAAAGTGGCGAGACAGACAATAAACTTAATTGAAAACAATAAATATAATCCCTCTTTAGCCTTATGTATCGAATTAGCAAAAGCACTAAAAACAGATTTAAACAGTCTATTTTGGGAGGGAGATTAAATGATGAAAATTGAATGGAAAGAAAGAGTTTATAATAGTTTTGTTGGAACAATGAGTGAGCGAGATGAATATCAAAAACAAGAAATCAATAAAGAATTATCTGTGGCTGGAATTGGTTTATGGTGGCTAAATATGTTGGTCATGCTTATTATGTTACTTGTTGATACTATGAACCACACAATATCTACAGGGACTATATTAATTTTTCTATCTAATATGATTTACGCTAATTATTTAGCCTTTAAATTTAAGAAAAAAGGTTTAAGTGATACTGAATGCGCAACAAAAGAAGAATACTTACAACACAAGAAAAAATTAAGAAAAGCTGGCTTAAAAGCAGGTTTGCTTTGGGGCTTTCAAATGTTTGTTTTTATGAATTATATCCTTCCCTATGTAGGTTCGGAGGAAATCTCTATTTCTTTATTTAAAGTTGTAATTTTCATCTGTGGCGGCGGATTTTTTGGTCTAACTATGTACGTAATTGGTTTATTAAATCTAAAAAAATTATATTAATTAATAAAAATCATTTACATATTAAACTGCAATTTTACATACTGATTTTCCTCGTATAAAAATATAAAAGCTATCCAGTATATAAACTGGATAGCTTTTTAAAATGAAATATTATGCTACTTTAGAAGCTTTTCTCTCATGTCCTATTTGAACAATCAATAAGAATATTGTTGATAAAATACCACCTGCTAACAGTAACATGAAGCAACCATCCCAGCCAGAACGATCAACAATAATACCAATTGCGGCGTTTGCTATGAAACTTCCTCCAACATAACCGAACAGACCACACATACCAACTGTCGTACCTACTGCAAATTTCGGTACTAATTCCATTGCACTTAAACCGATTAAGAATTGTGGTACATAAATTAAACAACCAATAATAGAAACTGCAATACTCACAACTATAATATTAGTTGCTTGCCAATACACGATTGTTCCAACAACAACCCCAGCCATACTTATAACACATAACGGCATACGTTTCCCTTTGAATAATTTATCACTTAAAAAACCGACAATTAAAGAACTTGGAATCGCTGCTGTTTCAAATATTGAATACGCAAAATGCGCCTCTGTTTTTGTAAAACCTTTAACTGTTGTTAAATAAATTGGTACCCAGTTAATAACACCGAAACGAATTAAGTAAACAAATGCATTCGCAATACATAAGAACCATACAAATTTATTTTTCACTACATACTTCATTAAGATTTCTTTTGGTGACATCTTGTTAGCGTTATCTACTTTTTCAAGCTCTTCATAGTCATTACGATATTCATCAATTGGCGGAAGACCTTCTGATTCTGGTGTATCTTTCGCATTAATCCAAACAAGAACTGCAATTACCATTGCGATAATCGCTGGGAAAATAAATACGCCACCTTGCCAATGACTTTCCCCAAAAATACCTACACCAATTCCAATGAATGGCGGAACAAGTAGTGCTCCAACGTTATGTGAAATATTCCAAAGACCTGTTTTCGTACCGCGTTCTTTCTTTGAAAACCATTTCGTCATAACGATACTACAAGGTGGTGCACCCATACCTTGTACAATACCGTTTAGAACAAGTAGTGTTAAAATCATCCCAAAGGAAGATGCATAGCCGAAACAAATATTAACAAGTCCAGATAAAAATAAACCTACTGCAATAAATCGTTGAGCAAATGCCTTATCAGATAAATTACCCATAAAGAATTTACTAAGTCCGTAAACAACAGCCATTACTGCACCCAATAACCCAATTTGTGTAGTGCTAAATCCGAACTCATCAACTAAATATGTAGTAGATAAATTAAAATTACTACGAACTAAATAATAAGCAGCATATCCAACTGAAATTCCGATTAACACACGAATACGTAGTAATCGATATACACGGTCGATCATATCCGCAGGCAATCTTTCAATTGCAGGTGCTGGCTTGAGCCATTTAAACATATTCTTTCGTCTCCTTTTCTCACTTCTGAGAGAGACGTTGTCTATTCCATATCTCGATTATTCCACTATTTGATATATGTTGGTTCGTTCTTCTAACCGGCTGTCCTTCTATTTCTTTCTCGTTCTTCGCAAACATCGTTGGCACGCCAAACGAAACCTTTTCTAAAATGTGACCCGCTTCTTCTGATAAACAATAATCAATAAATAAATCCGCAATAATACCATTCGGTGCACGTTTTAGTTTCGAAATCGCATTAACAGATAGACCTGTTTGCTCAGGTACGATACTTACAACTGGAAAGCCTTGTTTTTGAAGCATTCTCTGATCTCCCATGAAATTGATGCCTATCATATACTCACCGCTCGCAACAAGCTCTACTGGCATGTAACCATTCACTGTTACTTCACCAACTTGCCCTGCAAAGTTCTTAACATATTCTTTCGCTTCCTCTTCACCTACAGTATCAATAAGTGATTGAAAAAACGTATAGGCTGTTCCTGAAACATTTGGATCTGGCATAACAATCTTTCCCTTATATACCGGATTTAATAAATCTTGCCACCTTGATGGATAAGGAAGTCCGAGCGGTGCTAATTCTTCGTTCCACCGCTCTTTATTGATCGCAATTGCCAGCTTCTCTACTTCATAACCGTACCAATAACCATCTTTATCTTTCACAGTTTTTGAGATACGGTTCGCATGCTGACTCGTAACAGGAATAGATAGATTTTTTTGCTTCATCATTTGATGCGCGTCTACCGTACCGCCAATAATAATATCCGCTTTCGGATTTCCAGCTTCCTCTTCTACCCTCCGAAGAAGCTCTTCTGTCGAAAGACGAATAAATTCATACGTACAGCCGCGTGGTTTACAAAATGATGAAAGCAACGCTTCTCCAACTTCCTCGCGAGCCGCTACATACGCAACAAGATGACGATCATTCAAAATAGGGAGACCACTTTTATTATATTTAATAGAGGTCGTATCTCGAGAGCAACTAGACATCGCTCCTCCAATTACTAGCAAAAAGAAGAAAAAGGCTATCTTTCTCATGACACATTCTCCTTTACAAATACATTTGCGAGGGAGCTTTTCATATACATGACATTCCCATTATTATCACCGAGATATTGCACAACAAAATACGATGGATACACAGAAATAGTAAGAATGTCTTCACGCTCATTCTTTATACGCTTACCAGTTTTATAAGCGGTAACATAAGCGATCGGTTCATTCTGTGATTGTAATAACTTCTGGATTTCTCCGTAATCTGTAATTTGCTTTGCATACCGAATCGAATCAAGTATGTGCGTAACATTCACCGCACGTTCTACATCACCTTGGCGTACTATGACATCCTGTGCTGACGCAAAAAAATCATGAATACGTTCTGGTGTGTAATACAGGCTTAACAAATACGTTTGCAATGCTGAAATCATTGGATCCGTACCATTCTTTCCGTACATATCAGCCCCGTACTGGAACAAGTCACCTACTGCAAAAGTACGTTTCTGTCCATTCAAGTACGTTACTTCTCCAGTAAATACTTGTTCTTGATTCTTAGCTTCACTCGGATTGATTTGAATTCGGTCAAAGAATGAAACAATCGTATGCAAACGAACTTCATCCGTTATAACAATTTCTCCCCACTTTTCATGCCTAACCTTCATTTCAGTAGGCAGGGATTCATTCACTCTTTGTAAAACAGCTTGTTTGTCATTCACAATTGTGATCCGATTATATATTTGCTTCTCCATCACATAAAACAAAATAAGAGAAACAATGATACAAAAGACAAATATAAGAATTTGAAATGATAGCCTTTTCATTTCTGCCTACCTCCAAGATAAAAAAACGTTGTTTCGAAAATACCGCATAATTGTTTCATAAATGTATCATTTAACCGCTTTCAAGTTTTTTATGTCTTCCATCCGTCTCGGAAGTAAGAATGTAATAAATATGGTAGTACCAATCTCTTCACTACTCTCAATCCGCATGCTTCCGCCCTGCTTATTCATAATCTCCTGACAAATATACAAACCGTAACCATTCCCGTAACTAGAAGAAAGTACCTTCCCTTCTGGCGATTCATTCCACTCTGCCAGCACACCTTCATCTATACCAATGCCATCATCATGAACAAAAACTTTTGCCTCACGTTCATTTACAATGACATTCATACGAATTTGCGTAGCGTCGCTATATTTTATCGCATTATCAAGCACATTTAAGAAGATCTGTTTCGTCTTATCGAAATCGGCAACAACATGTACATCTGTTAACTCATTGATAACTTCAATCTCAAATTTCTGCAGACGAGGTTTCACAATTGAAACTGCTTCTTCGGCTAATTCCTTTATATTCACAACTGTAGGTGATATTTCAAACGTACTTGTCCCGTACTTTGAAGACTTAAGTAATTCCTCTACAAGTGATAATAAACGCTCACTTTCTACAGCTACATAGCGCAAGCTCTCCTGTACATCTTCCTTCGCCTTTAACTTCGGAATTAAATCCACATAGCCAATAATCGCCGTTAGCGGTGTTTTGAGCTCATGCGTAATACGGTCTAAGAAATCTTTCTTCTTCTCTTTCTCTTCCTTCAATTGCTTAATATGTAGTTCAATCCCATCAGCCATCGCATTAAAAGACGCTGAAAGCTGCGCAATTTCTACATATTCATTTAACTCAATCTTACTTTTATAATCACCATTCGCAAGCCGGTGCGCCATTTGTCTTAACTGATCAATCGGCTTATGAAGAGACTTTGCCAAACGAATTGCAAAGAAAATACCTGCAGCTACAAGACAAAGAGACGTCATTAAAAACGTCCAGCCGACATTTGTTAAAACTTCCTTCTCACCAGTTAACTCATTTATAAAACGAACACTTCCAATGACATCGTTTCCATAATAAACCGGGCTTGAAAACAAAAGAATTGGAGCTGGGTCTCCCTCTTCAAACACATAAGATTTCTTCCCCTTCAAGGAACTCTCAATATCAATATTCCGATGAAGAAGTGCTCCCTTTTGCGTATCCGCAACAACATCTCCATTCTTCCCAATCATCTGTACACGGACATCCATGCGCTTCGCTAAATAAGAAGCGATTAAAAGTGAATTCGGACCGAGCGTCTCTACCTCTGCTTCCTTCTCTAAATAATTCATCGTATAAATTTGTGCTTCTACACTTAACTTTTCTAAAGAATTTGCTGCGTTATGATACATATTCTTTTCTAACGTAATATAAACAACTGCGTACAAAAGAACAAAAATCGGGATTAGCAGTCCCACTATTCCAAACACCATATTTCTTTTTAAAGACATACCATCACCACTTAACAATCTAGTTTATAGCCAACGCCATAAATCGTCTTAATATATTCCCCGCTATTCCCGAGCTTCTTCCGCAATCTTTGTACCATAATATCAACCGCTCTCGTATTTCCGATATACTCAAACCCCCATACTTTCTCAAGTAGCTCATCTCTCATAAATACACGCTGCGGATTGGAAACAAACAACTGACATAAATTAAACTCTCTGTACGTTAACTGAACCTCTTGTCCACTCACATGCACTTTTCTTTCCTTAGGACAGATCGTTATCTCTCCCGCCTCGATTACTTCATGGCTTACCGTTACCTCTTTCTTCTTCACGCGCCGCGTCATATTCTTGACCCGAAGAATAAGCTCCGCATAATTAAATGGCTTCGTCACATAATCATCTGCACCAAGCTGCAAGCCAAGCAATTTATCATTCATCTGACTCTTCGCAGTTAACATGAGCACTGGAATATCCCGATCCTTCTCCCGGAACAAACGAAGCAATTCATACCCATCTGTATCTGGAAGCATAACATCCAAAATCAAAACATCTGGCCCTTCATTCCATCTCTCTAAAGCTTCTCTCCCGTCAGCCGCCGTAAGCACTTCATATCCTTCCATCTCAAGCTGCATCCGAATCAAATTACGAATACTCGACTCATCATCCACTACAAGTATTTTCATTGTTCTCCTCCTTCCATCCTGTATTATAGTACAGTTTAGTATAGCAAAAATCTTATAAAAAAAGAGAGGGTATTGTCGAACATATGTTGAACGACAATACCCTCTCCTTCACTTATTAGTTTTACTTATCATACCCATTAGGTTTCTTCTGATGCCAATTCCAAGCATGCTCAATGATTGTCTTCACATTTGCATACTGAGGATCCCAACCTAACTTCTCTTTCGCTTTCTGAGAAGAAGCAACTAAACGTGCGGGATCTCCCGCACGACGCGGCGCTACTTCAGCAGGAATTTCATGATTTGTAACTTCACGAACTGCATCAACGATTTCTTTTACACTGAAACCATTACCATTTCCTAAGTTATAGAAATCACTCTCTCCGCCGTTCTGCAAGTCTTTAAGACCTAAGAAGTGAGCTGCCACTAAATCTTCAACATGGATATAATCACGGATACAAGTACCATCTGGTGTATGATAGTCATCACCAAACATCATAATCTTCTCACGTTGCCCTAACGCCACTTGCAGCACAAGAGGAATTAAATGCGTCTCTGGACGGTGATCTTCCCCAATAATACCATTTGGAGTTGCACCAGCCACATTAAAGTATCTGAAAATCTTATAACGTAAATTAGAAGCTTGGCTATACCAATGAAGCATCTTCTCGATTGCTAACTTCGTCTCTCCATACGTATTCGTTGGATTTGTCATCGTTTCCTCAGTAATAAGGTCTACATCTACCTCACCATACGTCGCCGCAGTAGAAGAGAAAATAAACTTATCTACCTTAAACTCATCCATTACCTCTAATAAGCAAAGTGCACCATACACGTTATTATTATAATATTGCAGAGGCTTCTCCATACTAACTCCAACTAAAGAATCAGCTGCGAAATGCATAACCGCCTCAATATTTTCTTGTGTAAACACATCTCTTAAAAATGCTTTATCACGAAGGTCGCCATTATAAAACTTCGCACCTTCCGTAATTGCATCCTCATGACCCGTTTGTAAGTTATCTACTACTACTACAGATAAACCTTCGTCTACTAACCTTTTCACAGCGTGAGAACCGATATAACCAGCTCCGCCGCAGATTAGGATTGAATTCATTGTCTTCCTCCTACTATATATTAGGATTTCTTATTCACTCTCTTATTATAAAAGGTATACGATCGCTCGTATACCTTTTGTGTACCTTTATTACTTAGCAACGAAATAATCCGTTACATATTGTGCCCAAACTTCGTGGCCTTTAGCATTTTGTCTAAAGAAGTTGGATTATTACTTCGTCACTTCAAGATGCGCTCTTAATTTATTCGTTAAATCTTGTTTTGCTGCATCTGGAACATAGTAGTACCAAATGCCATCAGCAGCCTTGTGACCGTCACCTGGGATTTGGATATCCTCACTATTTTTCAAGCAATCTTTATAATTCTTTTGCATATCAAACATTTGATCTTGCGTTAAGTTAGTTTTCACATTCTTTTGAATTGCTGCTAATACATCTCCATAACCTGTTAAAGAAGAGAAGCTTGCACCTTTTTTGATAACACCTTGCATCACTTGACGCTGGCGCATCTGACGACCAAAGTCACCACGTGGATCTTGTTTACGCATACGTGTGAATGCTAGAGCTTGGTCACCTGTTAAATGAATATTTCCTTTCGCAAAATGATGTCCATCCTGCGTAAATTCTAAATCATTATTTACATCTACCCCACCAACAGCATCAACGATATCTTTAAAGCCTTCCATGTTCACTTCAATATAATAATTAATAGGAACATTCAAGAAGTTTTCTACTGTCGCTACAGACATATCTACTCCACCGAATGCATAAGCATGATTGATTTTATCGCTTTTGCCTTTTCCAACAATTTCTGTATAAGTATCACGAGGAATACTTACTGTTTTCATAGAGTTATTTTTAGGATTTAATGTAATCACCATTAAAGAATCCGAACGCCCCTTATCATCACCGCGCTCATCTGCCCCTAATAATAAAATTGACACTGGTTCACTCTTGCTAACTTTTTCTCCAACTTTATTGTTGTTTTGATCACGTTTTAAAGGTTGATGAACTTCCTTTAATGTATTAGATACAGAAGAATATACATTATAGGCATAAATTCCTCCACCTATGATTAGTACTCCGAGAATACCGAGTACCCAAAATAAAATTTTCTTTTTCATACCTTTACCCTCTTTATTAAAATTTAAAATAATATATCTATTTTTATACTCCTCACTATATTACATTATTCTTGATTAAAAATAAAAGATAAATTAAACAAAGCAATTAGTATTTGCCAACAAAACAAGGAAAACTCCATCAATTAAATGATGAAGTTTTTTATTAGCTTCTACATTCATATGAATGTAACTTCTTTATAAAATAATAAGATTCAATCTTTTTATTTCTAATTCTTTTAAAGTTCGGCCATCCTCTCGCATTAATATGGATTTCTTCTATAATTATAAAATCCCTTGTTTCATGCATACCAAACACGAGTGATTTAATATTCGGATAATTAACCCTATACATCGTACCTTTTTCACTACTTTTCTTTGATGTACCAAATATCTTTTGAAATATCTTTGCAACTAACAGCTACATAGTCATCGCTCCAAACAAAATTACCGGATTTAAAAATTGCAATCATCCTTGGATTATTTTGATATAAAAACATATCGCCATCTTTAAACTTTCCATTCTCATAATCATGTAAAACCTCGTATAGCTTCACATTCATCATCTCTTTTTCTCTATTTTAATAAAATCATTTTATATTCCTTTTACTAAAAAGTTGTGATTTTCTTATGAAATCGCTGCGAAATTTTGTAATTTTTTTAAAATCTTTTCCTTATATGCTTAACAATTTAATTTATAAATTCTTACCTTTGCTTTATTCTTTCATCAAACTATAAATACCTGCAAATTTATATAAATTCCCTTCTTATTATTCCAATTTCTCCATAACTTATTTAATAAAAACTCTTACTCATATTCTAAAGTTTTCCTACTACTAAACTTATTTGTTAAACAAATCATATATTACTACTTGCAAATAAAATAGGTGGACACAAGGCTAAAAATTCAACCCGGTATCCACCCATCTGTATCAAAAACATTTTACGTTTACTATTCTTTTTTATCTCCAAGGGCGAACGTTATTTCTGTCTCACAAGCAATTTCACCATCTACAGTAGCAACTGCTTTTCCTTTTCCAATTGCTCCACGTACACGCGTCATTTCAACTTCTAAACGAAGTTGGTCACCTGGACGGACTTGTCGTTTAAAGCGGCAATTATCAATGCCTGCGAAGAATGCTAAGCGACCACGATTCTCTTCTTTCTTCAACATAGCAACAGCGCCAACTTGTGCTAACGCCTCTACAATTAAAACACCTGGCATTACAGGATAATCTGGAAAATGCCCATTAAAAAATTCTTCATTAGCTGTAACATTCTTTATCCCAATAGCACGCTTTCCTTCTTCTACTTCTAAAACTTTATCCACTAGTAGAAATGGATAGCGATGAGGAATTATTTCTTTAATTTGTTGAATATCTAGCATACACTTCTCTCCTTACACAAGATTGGTCATACCACCAGAAGTTATACTATCATTATCCCATTTTAAATCTCATTTGTCATTATAAAAAAGGATTTCAAAATTTCTCTTCTAAATAAAAAAATGTATACACTCTTTTCAATATGTATTATCACTGACACGGAGGTTGAAAAGAGTGTATACCCAAGTTAGGGAAAGGCAAATTATATCAAATATATTAAGCCTTAATGTCGTATTCAAGATTCATTATATATGACAAAAATAAGAAATTAAAACCTAATTTTCGACCTTTTTCGTATTAATTTCCTAATATTACTCATGATTTCTCTATTTTCCTTACATTCTCTTAAATGTGATATTTAGAAATATCAATTTTAATAAAAAATTATTAAAATAAAAGCAAAAACGCTTGTAATAGAATTTACATAACTATATCATAATAAAATGAATATGAGATTTTAACCTGATTATTCAAATACCTTTATTTTTAGAAAGGGATCAAAAAATGGCAAAAGGTATACATACTATAGAGTTAAATACTTCACCAGATCAAATTTGGAAATTTATTAGTGATATAAACAATTGGGCTCCACTAGTAACAGGCTATGTTAAACATAAAATTATTGATGACAAACATTCGACTTGGCGTTTGCACGGTGATTTAGGGTTTATTAAACGAGACGTTAGTCTAAATGTTGAAATTATTGAGTGGAAAATGCCTCATAAAATTAGCTTTACGATGGCTTCTCCAACAAAAAAATTAATTGGTAGCGGCTCTTTTCATGCTGAATCACTCTCTCCTTCTACTACGAAAATAACAAGTCAGTTAGAATTGCGAACAACTGGTAAAGGAGCCTTTGTTTTTAACGGTGCCATAAAACCATTTGTTCCTAAAGTGACAAAGCAACTTTCTAAAAAAGTGGCAGATAAATTAATGAAACAGTTATAAAAAAACATCTCAGAAATTTATTGTACAATAAATTTCCAAGATGTTTTTTATGAAAGTTAATTATTAACCATATCTTTTTTTAATAATTTCTCCATATAGCTTAATAATTCATTCTTTAACCCATCATGCTGTAATGCCATTTCAATTGTTGTTTGAATGAATCCAAGCTTCTCTCCAACGTCGTATCGCTTTCCTTCAAAATCATAAGCAAATACTCTTTGTATCTCATTTAAGCGCTGAATAGCATCCGTCAACTGAATCTCGCCACCTGCTCCTGTTTGTTGATTCTCTAAGAACGTAAAAATCTCAGGTGTTAATACATAGCGCCCCATAATTGCTAAGTTAGATGGTGCTGTTCCTTGATCTGGTTTCTCTACAAACCTGCTAACCTGATAACTACGACCTTTTTGTACTAGTGGATCAATAATACCATAGCGATGTGTCTCCGTTTCCGGAACAGTTTGAACACCGATTACCGATGATTGTGTTGCCGCATATTGATCCATTAATTGGCGTAAGCATGGCGTTTCAGCTTGTACAATATCATCACCAAGTAAAACAGCAAATGGCTCATTACCAATAAACTTACGAGCACACCATACAGCATGACCTAAACCTTTCGGTTCTTTTTGACGAATATAGTGGATATTAATTTTAGAAGACTCTTGCACCTTCTTAAGGATTTCATGTTTACCCTTTTCTAGTAAGTTCTGTTCCAACTCAAAAGAATGATCAAAGTGATCTTCGATAGCACGCTTTCCTTTTCCAGTTACAATAATAATATCTTCAATTCCGGATTCAATCGCTTCTTCTACAATGTATTGAATTGTTGGTTTATCAACAATTGGTAACATTTCCTTTGGCATTGCTTTAGTTGCTGGTAGAAAACGAGTTCCTAACCCAGCTGCTGGGATAATAGCCTTTTTTACTGTTTTCATCAATAAACCACCTTAACTTATATAATTCAAAGAAATTTTATTTTATCCTCATGACCTATTTAAACGGTCTGAAATAACTAAACTATTTAAGCGATTTAAAAATTCCTTATAATATCCCGATTCGTAGTGCGAAAATGATTTACCAAACGGGTATGTTGCATCTCCAATATAACTCGTATCTGTTAAGTCAATAACCTTGGCTTTTGGTATAAGATGCATAATATAATTATCCAATTTATCCCAAAAATTATTATTTCTAGAAATCAATTGTGGATCTGAGAATGATTTAACCTCTCTATTTTCATCAAAATAAGTAGGCGTAAATCTACCTTTATTTAAAATAATCTTATTCTCTGGTAATATGCTTTTTAGTTTTTGGATAAAATCCCCAACAGCAACTTTCCAAATCTCAAAATACTCATCATTATTTGTATGATCTATTATTTTACTATTCTTTAAATTTTTTATATATTTGCTATCCTCTAATATATAACTACAACTAATATATCTGTCACCATCAATTTTTAATATAGATTTAGATGCATCAGAATAAAGATCTAAAATTAAATATTCGGCCCCTGATTCTTTTAACTTATTAAAGAAACTTTTATCAAAGTCAACTTCAACAAATTTTCTATCACTTTCTTTAATGTTCTCTAATTCTTTAATATCTAATGAAACTGGTTTTGAGACAAGACTAATTAATGACGAATGAAATTGTGTATAAACGCATTCATATATTTTTTTATAATCTGGATTAAAATATTGACTTGAATTAAATGCATTTCGACTAAAGCAGGTTCCCAACACAGCTACTCTGATGGCACATCTATTCTTCCCATCTATAGCATATAAAGAGAGCTGGGAAGATCCATTTATAAATAATTTCCCTTTCATATTTTTATCTTTATAGCATATATCAAAATATGAAAACTTCTTCTTATATTGTTTGGAAATATTCAGTTGCAAATCACTTTTATTATTACCTGACTTTAATCTTATAAAAAAGTCCCATACTTCTTTATCTCTTAAAATATGTTTATTAGATAAACTTTTTTTATTAATTCGAGCTATATATCTATCTCCACTTCCCTCTACATCATATATAAATTCCTCATAATATTCATATCCATTTCCCATTTTCTCTCTTCTTTTAATAACCAAATTTAAATCATCTATTTTTTGATCATTAAAAATTTCTAGTCCTATATCAATTTTTATAGATTCATTATCTTCTATAATATCTATAGCTCGAACTTTATGAAGCATATTTGATTGATAAATAGCTAATCGATTATCCCCTGTAACATAAGGTTTAATATAGAAAAGATCATTTGTCTTAAGTTGCATATATCTAAATGCTTGTTTTTTTACTACACTATCAATTTCTAGAGGTAAATTATAGCATTCATTTCCGTCCTTACTACATATATTCACAAAAACATCCCAACATGTTTCTTTATCTTGGTTAATACATGGAATCTCCCCTGCTATATCCATTGTTATATCTATTGATTCCTTTATTATCGGTATGTATGTAGTACTTATACTCGTACCATGAAAAGCCATGTCAACTTGATTTCTTCTTTTAAAAATAAGCTTTATTTTTTTTCCCTTTAGATATTTATTATCCTTTCCAGTTAACAAAATATTTAATAAAATCTTACCATTCAAATACTCTATTTTTTTAACAAATGGTGCTAATTCTAGCCCTCTTGTATAAAATGCTAAAACTCCATCTTTCGCTATATATGGAATTAACTTAAAAATACTATTTTCACCATAAAAGTATTCAAACTGTTCCTCAATGTTTTCTCTAACCTTAACCAAATATTCATTTTCCCCAGAAATCATATATATTAACCATACAGCATCATTGTTTAATCCTTGCTTTTCTAAAATAGATTTCAAATTAATATCAATTTGAAATTTCCCCCCTTGTAGTACTTCCCCTAGTTTCACTTCCAAAGGGAACTCAAAATCACGATGATTATTTTTCTTACGTAAAATTAGCCTCCCGCTCCCGGCAGTAGAAGTTCCTATAATCTTCATATCCCCTTTTTTAAGGTTATATCCCAACTTCTCTATCCTAACATCCATTTATAAACCTCACTCTTTCTCATTAATTATTAGTACACATTTTATAAATAATAAAAATTGCCACTATTTATTTTCAAGCTATATGCAAGAGCCTTTAAAGGTCTATTGATTTCTAAAATGAGATTTACCTAAACACTCTAGGTAAATCTCAAAATTATTTTACTTATTCTTTTGACATAATTGTTAACGTTTGAATCTCTTGATGGGTTTTATCGGAGCGTGCTATAACATAAAAACGTTTTGTTTCAAATAAATAATTTTTTTCAAAATCATTATTTATACTTTCCTTGCCCAGAATTTCTTGTAACTTACTGATAGACATTGAGATATCCTGAAAGCTCATTTCTACTACCTTAGACCCTGAAATAACAAACTTGACTTTTCCATCCCTATACTCTGTTTTACCTACTATCGTTTTTGATGAAGTTAAGTTATTAGGATATACGGCTTCAAGCTCACTTAAACTTTTCCCAACATATGTATTCACTGATTTTACAGATAATCCATACACTCGATTTAATAATGTTATTATATTATCTAATTTAGTATCTTCTATCATCTTATCATTGGATAAAAATGGTTTAACATATTCTCCATTTATCCAACCCTTTTCCCCATTTGGCAAAACTATTTGTATCCATCCATTATTAGTTTCATGATTATTCGGTACTTTATATATTTCCCCAAATTGAGTCAATGCTAAACGTTCGCTACTCATACTTGGCTCTTTTCGGATACTAATATCATTACTATTCACCATATATTTTTTATCAATTGGAAGCTCTGCTTTAACCTTTTTCTCTTTAGTAGCATTTTCACTTTGAACGAAACCTTCCTTATTTTTAGTTCCATTCATTATTGAAAGAGTTCCTTTGTAATTTAAACCCGTTACTATTGCAGATGCTAAAATGATAAATATGGTCCCAAATAATATAATACCTTTCTTTTTTGATTTTGACTTCCGTATTTCTCCTCTAGGGGGCACCACTGGGTGTTCCTGCAATAAACCATGTTGACATTGTACTGCTTGTTCTTCGCGTAACTTGTTTTTTTCTTCAACACTCATTTGGTTATAATTTTTCAAAAAATTATTATAGCAATCTATTACCTCATTTACATTACCATAGTCTTTTATTTTCCCATAATGTAACCAAATTGCTTTAGTACAAAAATTCTTTACTTGTGTAAGAGAATGACTAATGAAAAATATCGTCTTTCCCTGATCCTTAAATTCATTCATTTTATCTAAACATTTTTTAGTAAAAGTTTGATCTCCAACAGATAAAGCCTCATCTATTACCAAAATATCGGGATTAATATGAACTGAAATCGCAAATCCAATTCTTGACTTCATCCCACTTGAGTAAGTCTTCACTGGTTGATACATAAATTTTCCTATATCAGCAAACTCAATAACTTTTGGTGTAATCTCTTTAATTTGTTCTTTCGTAAGCCCCATCATTAAGGCTTTTAACTCAATATTTTCAATTCCGGTTAATTGGTTATTTAAACCAGAAGAAATTGCAATCAAGGATGCAGAACCATTAATTGTAACTTTCCCCTTATTTGGAATAGTAACACCCGCAATTAAATTTGATAATGTACTCTTACCTGAACCATTTAAGCCAACAATTCCAACTATTTCTCCTTCTGGCACTTCAAAACTAACATTATTTAAAGCATAATGATAATCACCATTATCATTTCTAAAAAATAAATCCTTTAGTTTATCTGAAGATTTATTATACATTTTATACTTTTTTGTAACATGTTCAAACTTCACTTTATAACTCATTGGATTATTCACCTTTTATAAGTAATCAACAAATTGCTTGCGGAATCTAATGTGGAACATTGCCCCAATCACAAACAAAATAATTGTTACTCCCCAAAAATATAATGTATACAATGAACCTATAAAATTAATACTTCCGTGTAATAATGAAGATCTGTACCCCTCAACTACATAGTAAAACGGATTTATCTTCATTAAAAATGCAAATATACTATTCATATGCTCACTCGGTTTCCACAAAACTGGTGTCAAATAAAATAACATTCTTGTAATCGATTGAATAAATAAATGTACATCTCTTGAGATTGTAGAGATAGTAGAGGTAATAAAAGCTAAAGCAATTAAAAAACTGAATGTAGAAAGTATACAATAAACCAATCCAACAATACTAAGAATACTTATACCTTTAATACATATAACAATAAGTATTAAAACCGCTAGTAACACTAAATGCGTATATAATTGCGATAAAATAATATAAGTAGGTATTACACTCAACGGAAAATTCATTTTAGAAACTGTATTTAGTTTGGCATAAATAGAATTCGATCCTTGAATAATTGAGCCATTTATAAAAAACCATGGAATAATACCACAGATCATCCAAACGAAGAACGGAACTCCTTCTACAGGAGCCCCACCTCGAATTCCTAGACCAAATACCAGCCAATATACAAAAATTTGAATTAAAGGGTTTAAAAACACCCATATAACCCCTAATGTACTAGCAGCGTATTGTTGCTTAATTTCATATATAGAAAGCCTTCCCATTAAATATAAGTTATCTAATTGTTCCTTAATAACACTTTTTATAGCTTTCATACAAAAACCTCATCTGATTTTAACATTTCATGAATATTCCCGAAATTAATAATTTTCATTTCACCTTTTTTATTTAAAGGTATACAATTTCGTGCATCGAATAAAATTGGTTGGCGCATTTTCGAAACAAATTGACTGTAATCTATATTTTTAAACTCGTTATGGTCAGCCAATACTAATATTAAATCTGCACCTTCTACAGCTTCTTCTGCAGTCTTCAAATTAAATAACTCACTCTTAACGTAAGGATCATGAATCGTCACATTATATCCTTTTTGATATAACTGATCAATGATCTCTAAAGCTGGACTTTCTCTCATATCATCTGTATTTCCTTTATAAGTAATCCCAAATACAGCAATCTTAGGAGAATCAATTCCTTGCAGCAATTGTTCAATATTTTCGCAAACGTACAATGGCATAGAGATGTTCACATCACGAGACATCTGAATAATATTCGCTATTTCTGGCGTTTTAGCTACAATAAAATGCGGATCGACTGCTAAGCAATGTCCTCCTACCCCGGGACCTGGTTGATGTAAGTTTACACGCGGATGCTTATTAGCCATTTCAATAACATCTAAGACATTTATTTTTAATTCTTTACATATTTTTGCTAATTCATTTGATAATGCAATATTTACATCCCGGAATGTATTCTCCATCAACTTGGACATTTCTGCTGTTTTAGCATCAGTTTGAATGATTTCACCCTTAACAAATAAACTATACACTTGTGCTGCCATTTCAGAACATGTTGGGGTTACCCCCCCTACAATCCTATTATTAAAAATAATTTCATCCATAATCTTTCCTGGTAAAACTCGCTCTGGGCAATGTACTAAAAAAACATCTTTTCCTACTACAAAACCAGCAGCTTCTATTAAAGGTTTAACAAAGTCTTCTACACTCCGAGGCGCAATTGTTGATTCTATAATTATTATATTCCCTTCCTTAACATTAGGAATAACCTCTTTAATAGCTGTTAAAACACCTGTTAAATCACATGATTTATATTCATCATCTTTATTTGGTGTAGGAACGGCAATAATAAAAACATCTGCTTCGACCACTTCAAGGGAAGCAGTTAATTTTCCTTCCCTTACTGTCTCCTGGACAACTTCTCTAAGCCCCGGTTCTTCAATATGGATTTCTCCCTCATTTAACTTCTCTACAACATGTTGATTGATATCTACCCCTACTACTTCAGCCCCATGTTTCGCAAACATGGCAGCTGTTGGGAGACCAATGTATCCTAAACCTACTACACAAATTTTCACTAAATTTCTCATCTCCACACAGTTTATTAATAAAGAAATCTATTTCTCCAAAACAAATTCATATAAAAACAATTTAATACCTCAATCCACAATGAAGATTATCTAATAATTATTTCATTTATATACATTAGATAAATTTGCTATTCTAGATTTCTTTCACACCAATAAATAAAAATACTCCAAAACACATTAAATTATTTCTCTACAAATTTATTGTTTTTAAGAAGTCTTTTCTTTAATTACTTTATATATTCTCTCAGCATTCTTAGTATCTTTATATTTAAAAATCCTTTTAGAATTCGCTAAATATCTCTTACTGATTTTTAAATTATCCTCCATAACTTTATTTATTTGCTTAATTAACGCTTGCTCTTTAGACACAATATAACCTAAGTCACTATATCTAATTTCTTCGCAAGGAGCATGATGATTATTATGCGGATCAAACTGATACATTATAACTGGTTTTTCCATATATAAGAAGTCTGATGACACTGATGAATAATCAGTGATTAATAGTGCACTTTCTTTTAATAATTCCGATACAGTCGCATTACTTTTTACAAGAAATTCTATTTTAGGATGATTCACTACAAATTCATCCATAAATTTTTGCATTTGACTATGTATATAAAATTTAACTTCTATGTTTTTCTTTTCTACTAAATTTAGAAAGTCTTTGTTCTCGATTAAACTTTTATACACTTTATAATAATCGGACTGTAAAAACTGTGCTTTATTTACATTTAATAAGTGTCTACGCCATGTGGGCATAATGAGAATTTGTTTTTTCGTTTTTCTCTCGTGAAGATTATCAAACCTAGCTAATCCAGTTACAGCCACATCCTTGTCAGGATACCCTAATGTCTTCATAATAATCCGCTTTTCATACTCTGAACTTGAGATAATTAAATCTTGCTTATATCTCTCCTTACTTAGATACGGAGCAATATTATGAATGATTACACCATGTTGCAAACAAATATGATTTTTTTTAGAAACTATATTTCCAAACCATTTAATAAATTGTTGTTTCGGCCTAGGATATGAACATTCTTCAAATACCCAAGCACTTATATATGTACTTGCTGCTAGCATATAAACCTTATGCTTAAAAGAAGAATGATATATAACATTACCATATTGCTCAACTTTATCTAAATGAGGTGAATCTTCATTAATTACATAATATATTCTTTCTGATGGATATTTTTCGCGACAATACTTGAAGAAGAAGAACCCATTATCTTCAGCCTGATCCTCACGCTCCCCAACTAACCAAATTTCTTTTCCTGCAAAGCGCATCTTTACAAATAAACTCAATAAAAGAATAAGTACTTTATACAATGAATTTTTAATATATCCAAATATCCTCTGAATCCCTCGAATTGGTTTTGTAATTTTCCAAGATAAAGATTCTTCTAAGAGATATGGATTTTTTTCAAAATATGTTTCATACTTTTGTGATTGATTATACCAGTACCTCTTACTCCTAAATATCACCATGTATTTCATTGCTTCATCATATAAACCTAAAGTTATAAGATTTAAAAATTCCTTATATCCTTCATTCCCCTTATAAATACGTTCATCCGAGATAGATAAGAGATCCTTCAACACATTCAATAATGTCTCTTGATGACCTTTTTCTACTTCATTTAAAAAGGTGTTTTTATCCATTAAATTTAATATTTGTTTAAAAAGTATAATTTTTAAATCTTGATTAAACCCTTCTCCATAATCACTTATCAAAGAATCAAAAATATACTGAATGTCTTTTATTGAATTTTTTATATACTCTTCATTAAATGGTGTTTTATTTTTATATTTTATATCAGTTGCAAAATCATAATTTAGGCCTGACAAATATAACTTGATATCCAAATATTTAATGTTCGATTCATTTAATTGAGAGATAAAATTAAATTCCTTCGTTAACAGAACTTCTTTCTTTATTATCTTTAATGCTGTAATTGTAGCAAAATTACTCTGCATTATATTTTTTTTATTTATAATTTTTTTCTCGTTTTTTTCTTCTAAACAAGCAGATATAAAATCTAAATCTCTCTTTTTTGCACCATTATATAAACGTTCGTATACATTTGGTCTAAACTTTGTATAAAAATCAAAGAAAGTAATATACTCCCCTCTTAATCCTTCTACATCAATCTTTCCTTCTTTTAATACTATATTCAGCTTACAGCTTTCTTTTAATTTTTCTACAAATCTAACCATTTCTAAAGAAACATTTTCATAATTATAAAAAATAAGCAATTCAAACTCATTAGCATCGATAGTCTGTTTTTGTAACAATTCAAAGGCCTGTTTAATTACGCCTTCATCATGAGCCCGTAATTGTGTTACTACGCTTAGTTTCATTCAAAAATCTCCCTTTGATAATATCTTTTAATTTAAAATTCCTATTTCTAAGAAATTTAGTAATCCTCCAAGAAAAGCTATTACGGATAGCTGTTTGTTTCCTATATCTTTGTTGTAATTCAGTTCCTTGTTTTAACCACCATCTTCTTGAAATTAACATGCTATTATATGCCAATGCTTCATTTATATAATTTTTTTCAATTAGACTTAAGAAGGGTTCTTCCCAAACTAAATATTTCTTTACTATTTCAATATCATAACCATCTACTACTCTTTTCACTAAATTAATTAATCTCTTCTTCTCTTCAATTGATAGTTTATTAAAATCCGGATCACAAATTTTCCAAAGAATTGACCTTAACGCATTTACCTGAAAATAACTATATTCCTTATCATTTAATTTTGGTTTAATTGCATCTACAGACTGTACATCATTCTCAACAGAAGAAAGAATATCTTGCTGCGTCAACGATAGATTACGATCATCATCACGTGCCCTATAGCTATAAACATTTTTGGGAATATAACTAAACTTTTTAGCTTTTGTAAATAACTGAACATCATAAAATTTATCTTCCCCATTTCTCATTCCCTCGATGAAAGAAATTTTATGTTGTCTAACAAATGCTGTCCTTACTAACTTTAAAGTAATAGCTGTTTTCACCTGTAAAAAGAATGGTGATACCTCTATGTTAGTATTCATATATGGTTTTTGTAAAAGATAGTGTTTAAAAGTTGAATGTTGAAATATTGATCCATCACTATCATTAAAACTTTCCATTTTTCCCATAACAAAGTCTGATTTATACTCCTCGGCAATATTAAATAAAGTTTCATATGCATCCGCTGGTATATAATCATCTGGATCCATAAATATTAGATATTTTCCTTTCGCAATATCAATACCAATGTTTCTTGGTTTACCAGGTGCACCACAATTTTTTTCCAAGTGTATAGCTTTAAAATTATTATAGTTCTCAGCATATTGATCTAAAATTTTTCCCGTATTATCTGTAGAACAATCATTCACCATAATAACTTCCAAATTCTCTACACCAATTGTTTGATTCACTAAAGAATTTAAACACTCCTCTATATACATCTCTACATTGTATATAGGCAAAATCACCGAAATTAGTGGCTTTTTCAACTCTCTACACTCCCTTTATACTTTCGAATAACATTTGACAATGTAACTCTTTTGGCTTAATAACGTACTTATTTATTTGCTCCAAATTAAGACTTTGCAATGAACTTTCAAAATCATTTAGTAAAAGATATATATCTTTTTCAGTTTCTACTCTTTTTCCAAACAATTCTGTCCTATGATTAATCGGGCCTTCATTATAGTGTTTAGAATAAAATTCATCATAATCAAACTGAAAAAAAATAACAGGCTTATTCATATAAGCAAAATCAAATGAAACTGTAGAATAATCTGTAATTAGTAAACGATGTCGTTTTAATAGACTTTGCACTGTTTCTTCACCTTGTTTCATGACCTTGATTCGTTCATGAAATACAGGTGTTTCTGCACCAAATTTTTGAGTCTGATAATGCGGAAAGAAAGTCAATTTCATGTCTTTCTCTTCTAACATCTGATGAAGCTCTTTACTTTTTAAAAATGACATATATGTCTGCCAGTACTTAGATTCCATTAATTGGTCTTTCGTTTTAATCCAACTTCTCCAAGTTGGCATAAGTAAAATTTCATTCCCTTTACTTTCATCCTTTAAGGCATCCCAACGTGCAAGCCCTGTTACGATTACCTCATCTTCCTCATATCCAAATTCTTTGATGATATGCTCCTTTTCAAACTGTGAGGACACAACAAATAGAGAATAGCCCATTCGATTTTTATTTAACACATGATTTACGCGACTTACACCTATAACCCCATGTTGAATAAAAATCTTCTTATTTTGCTGCCATTCGGGATAGTACTTTAAAATGTGTTTATAGTCATCTGTATACATATTGGCTGTTTCTGAATAACTGTTAATTGTTTTATTACAAATCAACAAATAGAATGTATGTTTAAAACTTCCGTATTGAATTACATTACCTAATCCTTCAATATTTTTATAATCATTACTTTTCTTATTAATAATATAAAAAACTGGAACATCCGGGTGTTTCTTTCGAATATACGTAAATAAGTGATAGGAATTATCTTGTGCTGTATCTTCTCTTTCACCAATTAACCATATATTCTTTCTACGAAAATATGATCCAAATAATTTATAGAATATAATTGCAAGTAATGCTTTATAATTTTTTCTTTTAAATAACCCTAAATCATAACGAATTGCTCGCTTAACTTCACTATATGTATTCATCATTCTCTTCACATAGTTAGACTTACAAATTTGAATTGTAGCTTCACTATTTTTATATAGTACCTTAATATCCAATGAATTTTCATTTTGATACTTTGTATTATTGCGTAACTGTGCTAACAGAACCCTTAGCGGTTCTTCAATAACAGTTTTCCCTATGCTGAGGCGTATTGATATTTTCCATTCTCCCTCTTCTAACAAATCTCTTACATTGACTTCTATTGTTTCAAATCCCGCATCATTATAGTCAATGGTATTGTTAGAAAATAAGTATGATATATCCGTACGTAAGGAGTTTTTTAGTTGAATTGTTTTAGTGGTTCCATCTTTATAAAATACTAATTCTTTTTTTATTTTTTTAGTTGATACATTTTCAACGAATGCATATCCACTAATTGTAAGAATCTCTTTACGAAGTTTTATTCCTTCTATTTTATGAACTACAGTTAAATTATTAACTTGTAATAATTCTTTATATCGAGGGAAAAATTGATAATAAAAATAATAATATTTTCCATTCTCATATACATGTTCTTTTGAAATTAATTCATTCTGAAAGATATTTAATAATTTCTCTAAACCTTTATAATCATTTTCTTTTATCATTTCAGTTATTAATTTGTCCCGTACATTAAAATCTTCTACATGCTTAAAACTAATTAGGCTTGATAGAAACTTATTTCCAAGTCGAATGACTTCTAAAAGCTTTTCATTTGAAAAATCTTTTCCCTTTAAAACAATAGAATCCACAAAGAATTTCCACTGTCTTGCCTCTATAGTATGGATTAATGCAAGCCTTTTTCTCTCTATATACATGGCTGTTAATTTCATTTGTAATATAACTAACTGATTAAAAAACATAATCGTTGCATTTTTAGATAGGTTATTATTATCGTTATCTACTATCCTATAATAAAGCAAGGGTATCTCGCGTACGATTACCCTTTCTGCAACCAACAAACATTGTTGGGTAAATAGCAAGTCTTCCCCTACCCAAAGATCTTCATCAAAATGAATATTATTAAGGACACACATTTCTCTTTTAAATATCTTATTACTCGTGGATGGAGTGAGATGTAATTCTAAGTTCTCCGCAATATTTCTAATCAATGGGAATTCCTTATTAAATAATTTTTTCATATATGAAAGTGGCCAATTTTTATATTCATTAAAACAAATAATATTGGCAATAACCATATCTGCATTATTTTCGCTCGCAACCTCATACATTTTCTCGTATCCAGCTAAATGCACATAATCATCTGCATCTAAAAATGTAACGTATTCCCCGTTTGCTTTTTGTAATCCGGCATTACGAGCGGCACTCACACCAGCATTCTGTTGTCTATAAACTTTCAAATTATTATGTTGCTTTTCATACTGCTCCAATACTTTCATACTATTATCGGTTGAGCCATCATCAACAACAATAATTTCAATCCCCTTTAATGTTTGTTCAACAACAGATTGTAAACACTGAGCTAAATATTGCTCTTTGTTATAATTTGTAATTACTACACTTAGCTTTACTTTCTTCAAGAAACCCTCATTCCCATCTTTTAGTTCATATGGTAACGTAGAAATCAAAAATATTTTCCCCTATATTATTCCAAATCCTTATATATTTTTATAAAGAGTTCTTTTTCATTTTCCCAATTATAATTATTACGGGCAATGAAGCTATTTTCTCTCATTTTCTCTCTCTCTTCTGGATGTTCTAGTATGTAGTTTACTCCTTCAGCAATGGAAGCCGGATTATGAGAATCTATACAAATCCCAACATATTCATTTTCCACCACACGTTGTATCTCTGGAAAACTACAAGCAACAACTGGAACCCCGCTCATCATATATTCAAATAGTTTATTAGATGAAGCTGAATAATGGTTAAAACAAACGTTATTTAAAACTTGAAAACCTAAATAAGCGTTCTTCGTATAGTGTAATAATTCATTCACAGGTACTTTCGGAATGAATTTTACTTTATTTTCTAAACCTAAATCCAATACCATCTTCTGTAACTCAGGTTTAATACGTCCATCACCAATAAATACAAGTGTGCCCTTTTTAAACATTGGAACTGCTTGTACTAGCTTTTCTAAACCTCTACCCACTTGAATTCCGCCTTGATATAATAAGATAGGCTCTTCCTGTGAAATCTCTAACACTTCATGCAAATTAATCGAATTACTGTCCTCTGGTTGTGTTACAAAAGGATAATTATGAATGACCTTAGGGTAGAAGCCATATAAATCTTCCGCATATTTTGCACGAGTATGATTTTCCATAATCATCACATCTGTATATTTCAGGAAGAATTTCTCCATAATCCCATAAATTTTACTATTGTATCCAGTGCGGCTAGTCTGTACCTCATGTGAATCATAGATTAATTTCTTCTTTCTAAATACTTTCGCACAAAGCCATCCTTGTGGTAGTGTATTTAAATCATTGGAATGATAGAAATCATATTCTTTTTTCAGACCAACCTTAACCATTTGAATCAATATATAAGAGCGTACAATTAATGTCCGTAGCTTTCTCATAGAAAATAATGCACCAAATAACAATATCAAACATGTTATCATTGGGAATTTCCACAAACAAAGTGCTGCAATTACTCCAAATAAAAACATTGTAACTATATTTTTCGTTATTAATTGCTTTACTCGTTTTGCTGCACCCAAGACTTTTTGTAAAAGAGATAGTCGATTATTTACACGTGTTACTGTAAATCCTTCTTTTCGTATCTCCCATTTAGGTAAATCATTTTGTTTCCAATCATGAATACAAATCAAGTCTACTTCATAATCCTCTTCAGCTAAAGCCGTGCATTCTCTTAATACACGAGCGTCATTTGTGAAGTGGTTCCATACGAACATACATACTTTCTTCTGTGGCATCATTTTCCTCCATTAAACTTGTTAATACTTTAATATTATTTTTCCACCTCAAATATTGGAAAGCAAATTCATGCCCATTGTTTCCCATTTTTCTACGCAATATCTCATTTTCAGCTAGTTTGATAATGTGCTCTCCTAATTCTTTAACTGTTCGATCATTTGAAATCAAACCACATTGAGCTTCATTAATAACTTTCTCAGCATATCCAGACACATCTCCAATAATAGGCTTTTTCATACACATATAATCAATAACCTTCCCTGGCAAAACGGTTTGAAATACTTTTTCATCTACTAAACTAACATATGCAATATGTGCCTTTGCAACTTCTTTTAGGGTTTTATTACGACTTTTCGCTTTAATAATTTCTATATTAGAAAGTTTTTTTTCTTTAATAACCTCAGCCACCTGATAACTTTTAAACCCATAACCAATTATTTTAAATTTAATATTTTCCTTTTCTCGTAGATATTCAGCCACCTCGATCAACTTTAATACATCTTGAGCTAACCCTATATTTCCTGTATAAATTACTTCAACTATTTTAGTACTTGAATCAGTTATAGCTTGTTTAGTTTCTATCATATGTAATTCTTCTTCTGTTAAAGAGTTTGGCATAAATGATACTTTTTCACGTCTAACCCCTTTTAACTCCAGGTATGGAATAAACCCTGCACTATTTACAATAATTTGATCAGCTACACGATATAACATCTTTTCTAAAGCATATGCTATCGATAATACAAATCGATTTGCAAAAACTCCAACTCCTAACAATGATTCCGGCCATAAATCACGTACATCTAATAATAATTCAGCTTTCAACTTTTTTTTAGCAAAAAAGCCTGCTATACCAATAAAAATAGGTGGAGTTGAAACGAATACATAATCATATTTTTTATCCATACGGAATATAGCCATAATAAAAAGCATTGTGATTTCTAAATACAAAAATAATCTTCTTAGCATATTATTTGTGTATTTTTTCACTCTTGGTTTTACTCTTATAACATCTTCACTATTTATCGATTCTTCATCCCAAAATTCCTTCTTTTTATATAAATTCTCATTTGGATATCTTGGATCAGTAGTCAAGATTGTAACATCGTATCCTCTTTCACTTAATTCCAAATAAATATTCTTTATTCTATTTGCCGCACTTCCAATTTCCGGATAAAAATTTTGTGCTATTACTAACACCTTCTTCATTTATCTATGTCCCTTCTTCCTCCCATATCAAATAATACCCCATTCTATTTCACCTAATCACTGTCTATTTTTACTATTTTTTAACAAAATTCGCTTTAAATTTACAAAGTTCGCTTTAAATTTACAAATACAAGGATATCACTAAATCTGACAAAATTGAACCTTTCTAATTGATAATTTAACTTTTCACCCCTAATATAAATACAATGGAATATATAAATATAAGCAAAACGTAAATTTATCAATATTTACTACTAATTGATCCAATACAAATAAACCTTAAACAGTAGATAATAAAGCCAACTGTTTAAGGTTTACAGTATTTCACAACATATTAGTTTAATATTTATCGCAAAGCACGACGTGGTAATTTATCAATATTCTCTAACATGATACCTGTACCAACCGCAACGCAGTGCATTGGGTTTTCAGCAATTAATACTGGTACCTTTAGTTCTTCTGCTAGAAGCATGTCGATACCGTGTAGTAAAGCTCCACCGCCTGTTAGAATAACACCACGATCGATAATGTCCGCAGATAATTCTGGTGGCGTGCGCTCTAGTACGCCTTTTGCAGCTTGTACAATAACAGCTGCATTTTCTTTTAATGCTTCTGTAATTTCTTCAGAGCATACTGTAATTGTGCGTGGTAAACCTGTTACCATGTCACGCCCGCGAATTTCAAGTTCTTCGCTACGTGCACCTGGGAATACTGTACCAACTTTAATTTTAATATCTTCTGAAGTACGTTCTCCGATTAATAGCTTATACTTACGTTTAATGTAGTTTAAGATCTCCATATCAAACTTATCGCCAGCCATTTTGATAGAGGAAGAGGTAACAATATCACCCATAGATAGTACAGCGATATCCGTTGTACCTCCACCAATATCAACAACCATGTTACCACTTGGTTGGAAGATTTCCATACCAGCACCAACTGCGGCTACTTTTGGTTCTTCTTCTAAAAATACTGTTTTACCACCTGAACGTTCAGCAGCCTCACGAATTGCTTTTTGTTCTACTGATGTGATATTTGTTGGACAACAAATTAAAATGCGAGGTTTTGAAAAGAAGCTCTTTACGTCCAATTTGTTAATGAAATACTTTAACATTGCTTCTGTAATTTCGAAATCTGCGATTACACCATCTTTTAGTGGACGAATGGCTACAATATTACCAGGCGTACGTCCCACCATACTTCTTGCTTCTTCACCTACTGCTAATACTTTACCTGTGTTACGATCAATAGCAACAACAGATGGCTCATTTAATACAATACCTTTACCTTTAACATGGATTAATACGTTAGCCGTACCTAGGTCAATTCCGATATCTCGCGCAAACATTCCCGTTTTTTCCTCCTCGATATTCAAAATCAGGTTACACCCGAATTCTTTTACACCTAATTTCTGATTTTATCATAAATTTAACAGAAACGTAATATTCGCAAAAAGAATTCTTCTGAAAAATATTACCGAATTGAAATGGAATGTTCACGATTGTACCTTTATTGACGTACCGGCTTTTCTACATCTTCTTTTCTATACTTTTGTTTCGTTGCTTCTCCGCCTCTTAAATGACGAATAGACTTATGATAATCAAGAATTTCTTTCACTTCATTTGCGAGCTCTGGATTAATTTCTGGTAGACGTTCTGTTAAATCTTTATGGACTGTACTCTTTGATACCCCAAATTCCTTTGCAATGACACGCACTGTCTTTCTTGTCTCCACGATATACTTACCAATCTTGATAGTTCTCTCTTTGATGTAATCGTGCACACCACTCGCCTCCCTAAATTGGATGTGAGAAGTGTGAAATGAGCTTCGCTGCATACGACTTAGAAGTAAGTGTGAGTGCTGTTTGTAAGCGTTAAACATTTTTGGATTTATAATGAAATGATTCACGATTTCTCACCTCAAACACTCTCTTTGCTTTGGTTTATACCATTGTATTGCCCGTGCTACTGATATATGCTACATGTTCAATATTTTTACAGAGAAGATGCTACAAATTTAGTATTTTATCTATACGTAACCCAATATCAGCACAAAACACCTTAAGATAAAAAAATAAGAGCATGTGGTATTTAATTGAAATCAAATACCACATACTCTTTATCTCGATTATTTATCTTGTTTACCATAGTTCCCTTTTACTATTTCAGTGAATGCTTTTATATCTAAATCTGCCTTAATAACAAAACGATTAACTTTTAATATATCACTTTCTTTAGTAGCATAATCAGATGTGTTTACAAATGCCATCTGGAATTTAGAATCCTTTAATTCTTTAACCATCTTATCATTGTATTTTCCAAACGGATAAGAAAGGTAATCTGTCTTTAAAGCGTCTTTACTCTTTAAAATGTCACTTTTAATTTCCGCACTATTCTTATTAAGTACCACAGCTTCTCCTTTTTCTAATTTATGCAGAGAATCAGTATGGCTACCAAATTCAAAAACATCTCGCATTTTATCCATTTCAGATTTACTTAGAGCTTGAATTTTCTTAGGATCAAATTTCTCTTCTTGCTTGTTAATTCTTGATGTAACAACAAAGGAAATCGCATGCATTTTATATTTTTTTAAGATAGGATATGCATAAATATAATTTGACTTTGATGCATCATCAAAAGTAATTAAAACACTTTTTTCTGGAAGATTCTTTTTATTTTTTATAAATCCCTCTAATTCTTTTGCAGTAATTGCTCTATAATTATTATCCGCTAAATATTTTATTTGTTTCTCAAATTGCTCCACCGCTAAAACTGTTCCTTTATTTTTAAAAGCTTCACTATTTTCTTTTTCAGTTCCCTTTAGTAAATGATGATATAATAAAACGGGCACTTTCTCTTGCTTACCTGTAGCATTCATTTTATTAAAAATAAAAAATCCAATCCCAGCAATTAGCGCTACTACAACCGCTATTAAAATAAATAATTTTTTCGAACTTTTGCTTTCTCTTGCTTTCAATTTAAAACTTCCCCCTCAACCACAACAAAAAAACACAGTATTTTAGAGCCCTACTGTATTCAAATATCGTTTTCTTATGTAAAAAAATCACAATTAGTATTATACGACCTAGCTTTAAAAATTCCAATAGGTGTACCAAAAGAAAAAGACACTCTTTCTTAGAGTGTCATTCTTCTCGTTCTAACTCTTCTTCTAACAATTGATGGTGGGGAACCTCTTTCTTACCGGCAATGTAATAATATAAAGTAAATAAAACAAACAATAAAATAATAGCAGTCGACAGAACAAACAAAAATGACACAGTATCCCCTCCCTTTTGTAATATATATTCGAGAATCTCGTCATTTTTCCTTGTTATTGCAACTTTTTTCTCGAAATTGAGTATTTTTATATGGAAATAAAAAAATCAGCTCTCCTAGTGAGAACTGATTTTTTCACTTTCTTATTCTTGCGAAGAAGAATCGTTAGATGATTCTGTAGAACCATTTGTTGATTTTTCTTCTTTCTTCGGTTCTTCTTTTTTGTCACTAGTTGAACCGCTAGTTGACTTCTCTTCTTTTTGAGACTTGTCTTCTGTTTTACTTTCTGGTTTCGTGCTCGTTGACTTTTCTTCTTTTTGAGATTTGTCATCAGCTTTTTTACCAGAAGCGTTCGTTGCCTTTGTAGCACCTGCATCAGCTTTAATTTCTGCTACTGACTTATTTAAGTAGCGCTCAGGGTTCACAGCCACATTGTCTTTACGTACTTCAAAGTGAACGTGAGAACCTGCTTCTTTATTCATTGCACTTAGACCGGATTTTCCTAATACTTCACCTTGTACAACTCGTGCACCTTTTTCTACTTTTACACTGCCTAAGCTTTGATAAGAAGCTGCTACACCATTTCCGCTATCAACTGTTACAACATAACCAAGAAGTGAATCTTTTTCAGCTTTCGTTACTGTACCACTTAAAGCAGCTGTAACATTGAATTCTTTTCCATTCTTCGCAGCAATGTCAATTCCTTTGTTCGGGGAATATGTGTTGTTATAAAAGACAAGTGCTTTTTCTTGTTCCGCCTCAGTTGCTGCATCTTCATAGAACTTCTTCTGTACAACTACTTCCGCATTAGCAGGAGCTGGCATTTTCACTACTTCTGAAGACTTCGTTACTGGTACTGCTGGATCTTCCGTTTGTGTATACGGCGTTGCTTGATCTTGGTTCGGAGTCTTCTTCGGATTAGCTCCTTGGAACCATAGTGCAACCATTAAAATTACCGCTGCACAAGCAATGTATAGTGCCGGAAATACCCATCTTTTTTGAAATAAATGTACTACCTTTTGCGACTTTTTATTATTTCTTCCTCGCATTCCATCATCACCTCAGCAATCATTTTGAACAATATTCACGCATCCTATACAACCTATAACTAATTACTTTTCGACAAAATCTGTAAAAATATGTATAGGAATTGTAAAATTTCCGAGGAAATGATTGAAAAAAGAAAAAACTGAGCGTTTTGGCTCAGTTTTTAGTCCATTTGTTTCTTTTTGTAAACCACCATACAAAGAATAATGGAAAGGACACACCAAATTATAATATTTATTAAATCACCACTAACAGTTGAAAAACCTTTTCCAGCCAGCATCTTTGGCATTGCATCTGCAAGATGTTTCGTTGGAATAAAATTGATTGCCTTTTTCAAAAAATCACTTTTAATAAATTCTCCTAACATCGGAGCTAGAAGAAAAATAATTAGAACTGGCATACCTATTACCGATGTTGATGCCATTGTTTTAGATATTAATCCAATTGCCGTACCTAGCATAAGGAAGAAAAGTATACTAACAAGTAAAAATAGAACGATTAAAACCATATTTCCCTTTAACACACCTAAAATAGCAAAGTTACTAATACAAATTACAAATGTAATAAGAGCCGTTAATGCACTTTTTCCTAGTAATACTTCTAAAGATGATGCTGGTGATAACATCATCACACGTAGCGTATGCTTTTCTTTTTCTTCCGCAATTAAAGACGCTTGAACAAAACTTCCTACCATCGTTAAAGCCATTAAAGTTAACATACTAGCTATTTGATCTTTCGGCCCATCCATCTGTTGATAAACAAAGGAAAATATAATTGGCATTGCTGCCATTAAGAGCATAGATGAATTTGCTTTAATATCTTGTACCTCTTTGCGAAAAATAGCTGAAAATCTTCTCATTGAAAATGTCATTATAATCCCCTCCCAGTAACTTCAATAAAGATATCGCCTAGCGTTGGTTCGTGTGAATGAATGGATAGTAATTCGCCCTTTTTCATCCATTCTGAAATGCGTTTTGCACCTAATTCATCTTTTTGCACCACTTCTTTTTGCTTATCTTTTAATACGACTTGGATTTGGTCTTTTGCATATTGTAAGCGTAGGTTTTCTGGTGTATCAAGTGCTACAATTTCTCCACCGCATAGAAAGGCGATGCGATTACAGAGCGTCTCTGCTTCTTCCATATTGTGCGTCGTTAAGAAAATTGTCGTTCCTTCTTTATTTAAGTCTTTTAAGATTTTATGAATGTTTTGTACGTTAACTGGATCGAGTGCAGATGTTGGTTCGTCTAAGAAGAGGATATCTGGTTTATGAAGGATTGCTCTTGCTAATGTGACGCGCTGCTTCATTCCTTTTGATAGTTTCTTTACTAATGTTTTTTTATCATCTAATAGATTCACTTGCGCTAGTACTTCTTCGATTCGTTCTTTTTTGCAATCGTATAAGTCACAAAATAATAGTAAGTTATCATAAATGCTAAGTCTTTCATATAAGCCACTATTATCTGTTAAAATACCAATTCGTTTGTAATCGATGCTGCTTGGGTCTGTAATATCTTTTCCTAATACTCTTACCGTTCCGACACTATGAAGTAATTGAGAAGTTAATATTTTTACTGTTGTCGTTTTTCCAGATCCACTCGGTCCAAGGAATCCAAAAATTTCTCCTTGCTTCACCTCAATATTTACATTTCGAAGTGCCGTTTTTTCATTGAAACTTTTCATTACATCTTTCATTTCAATTGCTAATGTCATCTCGTCATCCCCTTTATTTTTTCTTTTATAGATGAAAGTCGCTTTAGCGCTTTTCGTTTATTTGTTTCGCTTTTCTTGACTCAATCATATGAAAAACAAAGAGGTTACGCAGTAAAATACCGGTAAAAGGAGTATTTTTACCGGTGAATGAATCGTATTTTGAGCTTATTGGAGCACTTTTTATAGCCCAATCACGCTTTTTAATTCATCCATTCGTCCTTTTGAAAGCGGGATTGAACTTTTTCTTTCATCGTCTAAAATTAAGCTGAAACTGTTACGAGTCCAAGTAATCACTTCTCGCACCCTTTGTAAATTCACAAGGTAAGAGCGATGACATCTAAAGAAACCAAAACCTGTTAATCTCGCTTCTAGTTCACTTAATGTTAATGCGCATACGAAATCACCTTCACGAACGTGAATATGTGTTACTCCGTTTTGTGTTTCAATGAAATGGATTTCCATTGGATCTAATAAAATGATTTTATCGTTTACTTTCGCTGGTATTCTTTCTAACTTCATTTGCGGAATCATTTGAACGACTTTTTCTTCATCGACTTCTTCTGCTTCCTCTTGTTCAATTTCTACTTTTTTCACACCATCATTGTTTAATATGTATACATCTTCTGTTAACGAAAGGGCGTCCGATAGGAAAGATGATGTAATAAAAATCGCCTTTCCTTGCTCTTTCATTTTCATAATTGCTTTTCGAATCATAATCGTACTCTCTGTATCTACATTTTGCTCTGGTTCTTCCAAAATGACTAAATCCGGATTATGAATCATCACTCGCCCAATATGAAGACGACGTTTCTCTGAAAATGATAGTTTTTCTATTTTAACGTTTAATTTATCTAAAAGGCCGACATATTGTACAACTTCTTCTATACTCATATTCGATTCATACAGCCCTATTAAAAAATTAAAGTATTCCTTCACCTTCAAACGATCATATGCTTCATCTTTCAAAAAACAAAAGCCGATGCGAGAATAATTTCTCTTTCCAATCGCTTCACCTTCAAATAGCACATTGCCAGTTGAAGCTTCTTCCTCACCAATAATAATGCGGTGTAACACTTTAGCTGTATGGTTATTACATTGCAAAACAACACATTGCCCCTTCTCAACCTCTAGCTCAATTACCGGTAACTGGTTCGTCTTCCCTAACTGTTTCAACCCCAATAACACCATTTCGTCTCCCCCGAATGCTTTTTATCATATTATACCAAACAATTAATGGAAATTTTTGATATTTTATGAAGTGTCATAAAAAAGAAGGACCGTCCCAACATACCTCTTAGGACGGTCCCTTTTACTCTACTTCTTCACCATCAACTTACCTTCATAATCGTTCATCGTCTTTATTTCAACACCTTTATAGTAATGAGCGACGATATCTGTATATTTCTTGCCTTCTGCTGCCATGCCGTTCGCTCCGTATTGGCTCATACCAACGCCGTGGCCGAAGCCTTTCGTCGTAACGATGATTTTATCCCCTTGTTGTTTCCACGTGAAGTCGGAAGAACGTAAGTCTAACTTTTCACGAACTTCCTTTCCTGTTAATGTTTTCCCTTGAAATGCTACATCCTTTACGCGCTTTCCTTCCGTAAGATCTTTAATATTTCCAACTTTTCCGTCTGCTAGCACTTTCACGCCGAGACGTTTTTGAAAGTCAGCTACGGTAAAGGTTTGCTCGCTCGTAAATTTCGGAGAGGCTTGATCCCACGGGCTATCTACACTCTTTAAGTACGGATAATCATTTCCCCAGTAATCGGCTGCATTTTCTGTCCGGCCATTACTCGTTGAGAAGAATGATGCTGAGATTGGCTTTCCGTCATACGTTAAAACTTGTCCTGCGGTTTTCGAAACAGCTTCTTCGATTTTCTTCAAATTATTTTCGTAGTTATTGCCCCATTGTTTTTTCAATTCTTCTTTGCTTTTGTACACTTGATCTTTCACCGTATCTGTCACGTCCGCATTGTTTTTCTTACCTCCGCTTAGCATACGCTGCACGACAAATGTTCTCGCTGCTAATGCCTGCGCCTTTAGCGCCTCTATTTCAAAACTGGCATTCATCTCAGAAGCTACTACACCGGTCACATACTCCTCCATAGGTAATGACTCTACCTTTTTCTGTTTCTCGCGATATACAGCAACTTGAACCGCTGTATCCACTTTCCCTGGAGCTGGTATACTTTCTATCGCTGGAGGAGTTTTAGAAGCTGCTTTTTCCTCTACTTTTGCTTTCGCAAACGGAATCACAAGAACAGCAGGTACAATGATAACGAGCGCTATGAGAAGCGCTACTGTAATAAAAAGTGGCTTTGAAAATTTCATCTTATTTCCCCCAATATGAAAAAGCTTTACTCCATTCATTCTTATGGAACAACTCTTTCTTTTAGAACATACTTAAGGGGAACCATATAAAACAAAAATTTTCTAAATATTTTTACTGGTACGTGCATAAGTATAGAATTTCTTGACTATAACAGTAATAAGCCCAAAAAAATAGCCTCTATGTCAAAAGACATAGAGACTATTTCAATTAAGCGTGAAGATCAGAAACTTCTTGTTCTTTCACTTCTTCTACTTTTTCGTTTACACGTTCAATAGTTGCACCTAATGCAGCTAATTTCTTATGGAAGTTTACATAGCCACGGTCAAGATGTTTTAACTCAGTTACACGAGTGTAACCTTCTGATACTAAGCCAGCTAAGATTAATGCAGCTGCAGCACGTAAATCAGTTGCTGCTACTTCAGCACCTTGTAAGCTGTTTGGACCGTTCATAATAACAGAACGACCTTCGATTTTAATATCAGCATTCATACGACGGAATTCTTCAACGTGCATAAAGCGGTTTTCAAATACCGTTTCTGTAATCATACTTGTTCCATCAGCTTGTAGTAATAATGCCATCATTTGTGATTGCATGTCTGTTGGGAAACCTGGGTGAGGCATAGTTTTAATATCAACCGCTTTTAACTTATCTGGGCCGATAACACGTACACCTTCATTTTCCTCAATAATTTTAACACCCATTTCTTCCATCTTCGCTGTAATTGAGCGTAAATGTTCAGGCACAGCATTTTCAATTAAGATGTCTCCACCAGTAATTGCCGCTGCAACCATGAATGTTCCCGCTTCAATACGGTCAGGAATAATAGAGTGGTTTGCACCATATAATTTATCAACGCCTTCGATACGAATCGTTCCAGTTCCAGCTCCGCGTACTTTCGCTCCCATCGCATTTAAGAAGTTAGCTAAGTCAACGATTTCTGGTTCTTTCGCTGCGTTTTCAAGGATTGTTGTCCCTTTTGCTAATGTAGCTGCAGACATAATGTTTTCTGTCGCGCCCACGCTTGGGAAGTCTAAATAAATTTTAGCTCCTTTTAGTTCTCCCTCAACGTATGCCTCAACAAAACCGTTACCAACCTGTACTTTTGCTCCCATTGCTTCGAAGCCTTTTAAATGTTGGTCAATTGGACGTGAACCAATTGCACATCCACCAGGAAGTGCAATACGAGCACGACCGTTACGTGCTAATAAAGGTCCCATTACTTGAACAGATGCACGCATTTTACGTACATATTCAAATGGTGCTTCAATGTTTAGCTCTTTAGAAGCATCGATTGTTACTTGGTTATTTTCAAATACGACTTCAGCATTTAAATGACGTAATACCTCATTAATTGTGTATACATCAGACAAAACTGGTACTTCAGATAGTACATTCTTTCCATCACTCGCTAATAGGGCTGCAGCGATTATAGGTAATACAGCATTTTTTGCGCCCTCAACACGCACTGTGCCGTTTAACCGCTTTCCGCCACGGACGATGATCTTTTCCAAATTATTCCCCTCCGTGTCCTTTTTTCAGTATCTATTCACTCAATACTCAGAAGTTATGATCGGTGTGCCAACCACAATTGTATCTTTGTTGTCTGTAGAACGTATTGCTATTTGCACATTTATTTTCTCTCTATTTGTTGAAAGAGCGTCATCCCACTTTTTATTGTATGCGGAGACTGACACAAATGCTCTTTCTTCTATCTGTTCGATCGCTCTTGCTGAAAGATCTTTCAAAACCTGATTGGTTTTATTTTGCAAAACACCTTCAATCTTATCATTCAGTACACCTTGAACACAAGTGTAAATTATAGGTTTTTCACTAAAAATTTTATTCGTTTTCTGAATATACTTCGGGTCCCATTTTGCCCCGCTTACTTCAAAGATAATGAAAGTGTTTTCTTTAGTATTTTCCTTACTCCAAGTTACTACTACTCGTTCTTCATAGGAAGAAAATTTTTTATAGGATGTAGCTTTATATCCATCTGGAGATTGCTCTAATTCCCACTTTTGAATATTCGCCTTATCCTTCACATCGTTTAACAACTTTTGAAACGTATGTATATTAGAAATTGTTTTTGTTTCTCGTGCTAACCATGACCATTTCTCTACTTTAGCATCATTTTTCTCTACAGCTGCGATCATGTTCTCCATCTTCTGTTCATCGCTTATCGGTTTCATCTCTCTATATCCAACCAAAAATAAAACAACACTAAGTGCAACAATAAGAATGGCTTTAAGCTTCAATTTCATCCCCTCCTATCCCCATTGTTAACGGAGATTTGAGGTTCTATACACTTACTTTACTAAATACGTTAAACTCTTTGAATAGCCTAAATAATCAAGGAAAAAGTTACTTACAGATGTCCCAATTGCAATTGTAATTAAGATGAGTAATACTCTCGTCTGCATCACCTTTCCAGGCTTCATTAAACGCTCAATGTGAATACCTTGTAAGGCCCACCACGTAATGGTAATAAACAATAAATGCGAAACGATGGCAATCAGTGCTTGTTGCCCTAAAAGATGTGCCAAAAAACCGACTCCTTTTTACCCAGCTACTACTTACGAAATACTATAAAAACGATACCATAATAAGTAGGAGCCACACTTTTTCAAATACAAATAAGCATCTTACATTTTACATCGTAATTTTCTCTTTAAAAGCGTATACTTATATGCATTTTCAATCGTAGTTCACACAAAATAAAAAGCGCAGAGTAACGACTCCACACCTTTTATTTTCACTATTGTACCACGTTCCCTAAGAAGAAGAAATCTTTCATTAATGGAAAATATTCATAAAAGAAATTGTACCCAACCATCGGCATAATCCCTAGTATTACAATTGAAATTGCGCAAAGGCTCATCACAACCTTTATATTGAGTGGCAAACGAATTTTCTCTTCTACTTCTCCTGTACGGAAAAACATTTGCTGTAAAATACGGAAATAATATACGAATGAAATGACTGTCGTCCCCATCATAATAGAAGCTAGTACGTAATGAGCTGGCTCTACATGAAGGGCCCCTAAAAAGATGTTAATTTTCCCAATGAAACCAGCTGTTCCTGGTATCCCCGCTAGCGATAAAATAAAAATCGTCATCACGATCGCTGTAAATGGCGACCTTTTATATAATCCAGTGAAAATGGTCATATTTTCTTTGTCGCTTTGTAAGATTAAGCCGTGGATAATTGCAAACGCGCCTATATTCATAAGCATATATGCAAGCATGTAAAACCACATGCTATCCATCGTAAATGGCGATAATGCTACAAGCGGTACGAGTAAATATCCTGCATGCGCGATGCCTGAATAAGCAAATAAGCGTTTTACGTTATATTGCTTTAATGCGACTACATTTCCAATAATCATCGTAATACTAGCTAGCACAGCGATGTATATGCTCATACGTCCGTATAAAGATTGCATGTCTCCTTGCACCGATACACTTGCAAAAACCATGAGGAACAGACGGATAATGAGTAAGAACCCAGCAATTTTAGAAATCGTTCCAAGAAAAGCAGTAACAGGTGTAGCCGCTCCCTCATACACATCAGGCGCCCACATATGAAACGGCACTGTAGCAATTTTGAATGAGAGCCCAACGAGTAATAGTAGAAATGCAAGAGCTAGCAATAATTGAATGCCACCAGCCAGTTCCCCAGCAAATACCTTTTGTATATCCACAATATTAGTTGATCCTGTAATGCCGTATAAATAACTCATTCCAAAGAGCGTAATTGCCGTTCCAATTCCTCCATTAATGACATATTTCATTGCTGCCTCATTTGATGCACGGTTCTTTTTTCGTATTCCTACTAAAATGTAGGAAGAAAGTGAAAGCAATTCTAAACCGACGAAAAGTGTAATGAAATCAACGCTAGAAGCCATAAACATCGCCCCAAGGAGCGCCATTAAAAATAAGTAATAATATTCTCCCTTATCTTCAATTGGATTTTTCTTATCATCGCTCATTGCGATGCATAAAATGAGGGCAGCACCGCCTAACAACAACGTTTTAAATCCTTTTGAAAATCCATCTAACACAAACGATCCATTTAAAATATCTCCTGCTGATTCGCTATATAGCGTAATTAGTGACACGATTGCTAATACGACCGCCGCGATGGCACCAAGCGCTACGTATCTATGGTTCAGCTTAAAAAACAAATCACATATGGAAAGAAGGATGGCAGCTCCGAGAATAATGAATTCTGGCACCATGAGATGCCATGATAAGCTAAGTAACGTATTCATATCCATCCTACTTCACCCCCAGTGTTTTCAATGTATTTTGAAGCGGATCCCCTAGTATTTCTGGCATTACTCCAATTGCAATAATGCAGAAGATAAGTAGCAAAATCGGGACATACTCCCATCCGTGTATATCAGCTTTCGCTTCCCACTCTTTCTCACCGAATGTTACTTGCAGTGTTGCTCTTAATACATATACAGCGGTTAAAATGATGCCAAGTACTCCGGCCGCAGCAATAACTGGCTCTCCTTGGAATAAACCGAGAAAGGCAAGAAATTCGCTAACAAATCCGGACATCCCCGGCAATCCAAGCGATGCCATTCCTCCCGCTAAGAAGAATCCGCTAAGTACCGGTACACTTTTTGCAAGTCCGCCAAGTGCTGTAATATCCGACGTTCCAAAGCGCTGTTCTATAACACCAAGTAAAAAAAAGAGTAAAGCTGCAATTAAACCGTGCGAAACAACTTGGAATAGAGCGCCTTGTGTACCTGGTGCATTTAACGCCCCAAGGCCCATTAATACAATACCCATATGTGAAATACTAGAGTAAGCAAGCACCTTCCGGAAGTCCGTTTGAATGAGCGCCAAGAAGGCTCCGTACAATAAATTGATGACTCCTAAAATCGCAATGAGCGTTGCAACCTCGCGAAAGTATTCCGGGAATAGTCCCTGTCCGAAGCGGATTATACCGTATGCTCCAATCTTCAGTAAAACACCTGCATGAAGCATAACAACAGCCGGATGTGATTCAATATGTACATTGACCATCCAGCGATGTAACGGGAAAACGGGTAGTTTAATTGCAAAAGCGATCATTATGCTAAGAAACAAGCCGAACTGTAAGCTACTTGAGACAGCCATTCCTCCCCCAGTACCTACACTCGTTAATATTTCTTTAAGCTCTGTAATATTGGTTGTACCTGTTTTCGCAAATAAAACCGAGAAAACGATAAGCAAAATAGCGGAGCCAATACCGTTATATATTAAATAACTATAAGCAGCCTTTTCACTCGACAATTTCCCCCACTTCCCAATTAATAAAAACATCGGTGGCAATGTAATTTCAAAGAAGATAAAGAACAACATTAAATTTTGAGCAGCGAAGACACCGAGCATCCCTATTTCTAACATGAGTAACAGCATATAAAATGCTTTCAAATTCCTTTTAATCGTAAATGCTGCAATTGCTGCAAGCATCGCTAGAAGGGCCGTCAGTACCATCATAACGAGCGATAAACCATCAATACCAAGCTCGTAATAAATGGAAAACCAACTTTTATCCACCGCTGCAAAATCCCCAAATTTAATCCATTTCACTTTTTCATCAAATAGAGACAAACTCTTTCCGGAAGCATATGTACAAGCGAGGACGATAGCCATTCCGAATGGAAGCACCGTTCCAAATAAACCGAGCGCTCGCACTGTACGTGATTCTTTTTTCGGTGTTAATGTAAGTAAGAGAATTCCTAAAAGCGGGGAAAAAATGAAGAACGTTAATAACAAATCATTCATCGTAAATCCCCTCCCGTATAGAGCAAAATAATGAAGAGTACTGCAAGTGAAACAGCTGTTACAGTCCCGTACACTTGTACATTTCCGCTTTGGAGTCTAGAGCCAATTGCACTTATCCCTTTCACTAAACTCCCTATTAAAACAGCAATTCCTTCGACTACATACAATTCAAATAGGCGAAGCACATGAGCGAGTCCTTTCGTAATAGGAAGCACCGTCATATTATATAGTTCATCCACATAATATTTTTCTTTCAAAAGTTTATAAAGAGGCGAGTCCTCGCCACCAGCCCAATCTCTAGCAATAGATTTCTTGCCATATATGCCATATGCAAGAGCAATCCCTGTCAAAGAAACGAGCGTCGCAACAATCATAATCCAAACTGGCCCGTGCGCCTCTCGCACTTTAAACGCTACATCTTTCGTAAGCCAATCTCCGAGAAACGTTCCAAACCACGGTGTATTTATATAGCCTGCCACGACTGCAAGAACGCCAAGGACAATCATCGGATACGTCATGATGCGGGGCGATTCATGCACATCTTCCTTCGTCTTCGCTTTCCCCATAAAGACAAGAAAGTATAGGCGGAACATGTAGAATGCTGTTAGGAATGCTGCAAGTATCGCTAAGACGAATAAAACGTAATTGCCGTTCATCCAAGCTGCCGCTAAAATTTCATCTTTACTAAAGAAACCGGAAAGGAGTGGCACACCACTAATTGCAAGTGTACCGATTAAAAATAGTGCACCTGTTACTTTCATCTTCTTCTGTAAACCGCCCATTTTATTAATATTTTGCGTATGCACTGCATGAATGACACTTCCTGCTGCCAAAAATAGTAGCGCTTTAAAAAAGGCATGTGTCGTTAAATGGAACACACCTGCTACATAACCAGCAGATCCTAGTGCAAGCATCATATACCCGAGCTGGCTAACTGTAGAATAAGCAAGTACTCTCTTTATATCCGTTTGTACAAGACCGATGGAAGCTGCAAAGATTGCAGTGAAGGCTCCAACAATTGCTACCGTCTGCATCGCCACCGCACTTGCTGAAAATAACGGAAACATCGTTGCCACTAAATATACGCCAGCTGCGACCATCGTCGCCGCATGAATAAGTGCCGAAACAGGCGTCGGTCCTTCCATCGCATCCGGTAACCACGTATGAAGCGGGAACTGACCTGATTTCCCCATTGCACCAATAAAAATTAATATCGCTGTTATTGTAATCATCGTAGAGGTAAGATCCCCAGTATGAATCGCTCTAAAAATTGCGTCATATTCAAAACTACCTGCATGCCAGAAAATTAAGATCATCCCAATAAATAAACCGACATCGCCAATACGTGTCATAATAAAAGCTTTTTTCGCAGCAGCCTTCGCTTCTTCTTTAAAGAAATAAAAACCGATGAGTAAGAACGAACCAAGGCCGACTAACTCCCAAAATATATAAAGCTGTAATAAATTCGGTGATATAACAAGCCCGAGCATCGCAAATGTAAAGAGCCCTAAATAAGCATAAAAGGTTGGTAATCTTTCCTCACCTTTCATATAACCTTTCGAATACACATGTACAAGTAAACTCACAAGGGTAACGATAAACAGCATTAAAGCCCCTAATGCTGTCACTTCAAAGCCAAATGATATATCAATATCTCCAGCTCTAAGCCATACCCACTTATGCTTCACTGGTACTGTCGTAAATCTTTCTATTAATACAAGTACCGCAAATATAAAGGAGAGAAAGACGAAGAAAATACTAAGTACACTGCTTCCTTCTCTAATTTTCTTCCCGAATATAATTAATAACAAAAACGAAACAAGCGGGAAAAGCGGTATGAGCCATGCATAATCGATCATTGTTTCCTTCCCCCTTTTCGGTCACAATGTTACCCTTTAAGCGTATCCATTTCATCTACATGAACTGTCGTACGATTACGATATAAAGCAATTAAAATGGCGAGTCCTACCGCCGCCTCCGCTGCTGCTACGGCCATCGTAAACAGAGAGAAAATTTGCCCTGTTAAATTTGGGAACAAACCTAATTTACTAAACGCTACTAAATTTAAATTGGCTGCGTTCAGCATTAATTCAATACAAACTAATACAATTACTGTATTGCGCTTCGTTAAAGCTCCAAACAAACCGATGCAAAATAAAATAATCGCAAGCGTTAAATACGCAGAAGCAGGAACGCTACTCATTGGAATCCTCCTCTTTCTCATCCTTCTTCGCAAGAATAATTGCGCCAACAAGTGCTACAAGTAAAATAACTGAGGTTAGCTCAAATGGAATAATATATTTTGAATAGAGAAGTGTACCGATTTGAAGTGTGTTTTTTTCATGGAGAGGTAAACTTCCTTGTGTGCTTTCATTTGCAAAATCAATATTGTTAACAGCGAAATACATAACTGCCCCAAATGCTACAACCGCAAAGAAGATAATCCATTTTCGAAGAGTAAGACGTGATTCATTTTCTGCGTTATGTTTCGTTAACATAATGCCAAAAATCATAATAATTGTGATCGCACCCGAGTAAAGTAAAATTTGTGCAACCCCGATAAATTCAGCTGATAAAAGAAAGTACAAACCTGCAATGCTGAGAAATGTTAGAACGAGAGCTAGCATCATATGCATGACCTTCGTTACATTCAACATAAGAACACCGCCGATAATTGCAGACAAGGATAGTATAAAGAATGCTATAAACTCGCCATTCATGCTTTATTCTCCTTCCTGACGTTTTCGTCGTTTTCATCAAGCCACTGCAAATTTTTGAATAAGTCATCCCGTGAATATTCCGCGAGTTCAAAGTTATTTGTCATAACGATCGCTTCTGTCGGACAAACTTCTGTACATAAATCACAAAGAATACAAATTTCAAAATTAATATCGTACGTGTCGATAATTTTTCCTTTTTTCGTAGGATCCGGATGTTTTTTCCCCGTTAACTGAATACAGTCTGTCGGACAAATATTGGAGCACTGGTTACAAACAATACACTTTTCTGGATAAAATTTTTGAATCCCTCGAAACCGGTCTGGCAATGGCAACGGTTGATTCGGATAATCATACGTCACTTTCTTTTTACTCAAATTGCTTAATGTATATTTTAGTCCTTTAAATAGTCCTTTCATCTCTTACTGGCACCCCCCTCATAGATTAGAAGAATAACTCCTTAATCAATGCCGTTAAGAAAATATTTGCAAGTGCAATTGGCAATAATACTTTCCAGCCAAACTCCATTAACTGGTCACCTCTTATACGTGGAAACGTAACGCGGAACCAAATTAATAGAAAGACTACACTGCTAAACTTTAAAGCAAACCATACGGCACCTGGGATGAATCCAAGGAACATAACTGGATTCCATCCGCCTAAAAAGAGCACAGTAATTAAGGATGCCATCCCGAAGAAATATACGTACTCTGAAAGCATGAAAAACGCCCAGCGAAACCCTGAGTATTCCGTATGATATCCAGAAACAAGTTCCGATTCTGCTTCTGGTAAATCAAACGGCGTCCTATTTAACTCTGCTACCGCCGCGATTAAAAATACGACGAAACCGATTGGTTGCACGAAAATGTACCAAACATTTTCCTGCGCTGCTACGATTTCATTTAAATTTAGGCTACCAGCTAACAAAACGATCCCAATTACACTCATTACGAGCGGAATTTCATAAGAAATCATTTGCGCCGCCGCACGCATCCCCCCTAAAAGGGAATATTTATTATTCGATGCCCATCCTCCGGTTACGACGCCAATCGTCGTAATGCCAGAAACAGCAATGTAATACAGTAAGCCTACGCCAATATCTGCGAACTGAAATTTATCAGTAAACGGGATGACTGCAAGCACCATAAATGCTGGTGCGAACGCAATGACAGGTGCTAATATAAACAACGGTTTATCTGCCGCCTTCGGAATACTATCTTCTTTCAATAATAGTTTTAAAACATCGGCTACCGTTTGCAACAGACCAAACCGGCCCCCGACTTGGTTTGGCCCAATCCGCCCTTGCATAAAACCCATCACTTTCCGTTCTGCCAAAATACCATATGTAACGAAGCCAAGGACTGCAAATAATAGCAGCACCGCTAATCCGAAAAAAATGAAGAAATTCGTCCAGCTAGAAGGTGATTGTAAGAGCGTTTCAATCATCAGCCATCAACCTCCCCAAGTACAATATCCACTCCGCCTAAAATCGTAATTAAATTGGCGATGTTTTCACCTTTCAATAACTTCGGTAAAATTTGCAAATTGTAAAAAGACGGTCTGCGAAACTTCAAGCGGTATGGCTCTTTCTTTCCGTCACTAGCAATATAGCAACCAATCTCTCCTCGCGGCGACTCTATACGGACGAATGCTTCCCCTTTAGGAGCCTTAATAATCTTCGGTACTTTCGCAAGTACTGCTCCTTCTTTCGGGAATTGCTGGACAGCTTGCTCGACAATTTTTAACGACTCCTCAATTTCCTTCATGCGGCAAACGTAGCGATCCCAAGCATCCCCCACACTCCCAACAGGAATATCGAAATCAAAACGGTCGTAAATGGAGTACGGTTCATCCTTGCGAAGATCCCAATTTACTCCGGTGCACCTCAAATTCGCTCCGCTTAAAGAATACGAAATTGCATCTTCTTCGCTATATATGCCAACGCCTTTTACACGATTTAAGAAAATCTCATTGCCACTAACGAGATCATGATAACCCGCCAATTGCTCTCTCATATACGGAACAAATTCTTCCACTTTTTCAATCCAACCGTCCGGCGCATCCCACTTTACACCGCCGACTCTCATATAGTTAAAAGTAAGCCGGGCACCGCATAATTCGTTTAATAAATTAATAATCATCTCTCGCTCACGGAACGCGTATAAAAACGGGCTGACCGCTCCTATATCGAGAAGATTTGTCCCCCACCAAACGAGATGACTCGCAATCCTTCCAAGTTCCATTGCAAGTACTCGCAAGTATTCAGCTCGCTCTGGGATTTCAAGCCCCATCATCGTCTCTACAGCGTGGCAAATGACGTAATTATTCGTCATAGCCGATAAATAGTCCATCCGATCTGTATAAGGGATAATTTGCGTATACTGTAAGCTCTCTGCGATCTTTTCGGTCCCGCGATGCAAATATCCAATAACCGGTGTAGCTTCTTTAATAATTTCCCCGTCAATTTTAATAACAAGCCTGAACACACCGTGTGTACTCGGATGCTGAGGACCTACATTCAAAAGCATTTCTTCCGTACGGATCATTTAGCTACACCTCCACATCATACGGTTCATAATCTTTTCTAAGCGGATGTCCTATCCAATCATCGGGCATTAAAATACGCGATAAATTCGGATGTCCCTTAAATACAATGCCGAGCAAATCATACGCTTCCCGCTCTGGCCAGTCTGCCCCTTTCCAAAGCGCTGTCACCGATTCTACTTGCGGCGCTTCCCTATCCAGCTTCACCTTTACCGCTACTGACTGTTTCTTTCCATATGAAAATAAATGAACATACACTTCCATATGTGTCACAAAATCCGTCGCATGTAACTCTGACATATAATCAAATGCAAGTACCTCATGGGATCGCAGTAACTTCATTACTTCATAATATTTTGATGGCTCCACTACAAGAGTTGGTACATCTTTGGAAAGTTTATTAATGTAGCAATCTACTAAAGCATCCTCTCCTACTTTTCCCTTAATAACTTCAACATACTGATTTAAATACGGTTGATTCACGGATGGCTCTTCCTGCTTCGCTTCCTCTTCCTTCTTATCTTCAGCACCCTTCGTCTTCGCCCTTGCAGCCGCTACCGCTTTTGCCTTCGCTGCTGCAATTGCCTTCGCCTTTTCATCTCCCGAATCCCCATCACCTTGCGAAGCTTTCTGCTTTGCTAGCGCCGCTGCTTTTGCCTTTGCGGCCGCAACAGCCTTCGCTTTCGCCTTGGCCTTTTCCTCTTCCGTCACTTCTTCTGTTCCTTCTCTTTTTTGCTTCGCTAACGCCGCCGCTTTCACTTTTGCGGCCGCTGCTGCCTTCGCTTTCGCCTTGGCCTTTTCCTCTTCCGTCACTTCTTCTGTTCCTTCTCTTTTTTGCTTCGCTAACGCCGCTGCTTTCGCTTTTGCGGCTGCTGCTGCCTTCGCCTTTGCTTTGGCCTTTTCTTCTTCTGTTACCTCTTCTGTTTCTTCCCTTTTTTGCTTCGCTAACGCCGCTGCTTTTGCGGCCGCTGCTGCACGACGTTTCGCTTCTTCCAAATTCATTCCATCATTTTTTGGTAGCGCTTTCTCTTTTTCTTGATTTTCTTCTTCAAGTTTACTTATTTCTACATCATGTTTCGCAACGAGACGCTTTCTCGCCTCTTCTTTCGCACGCCTAGCCGCTTCTCTTTTCAAATCCTCTAAATCTTTGTTTGGATCACTCATTTATTCGTCACCTGCTTCCCAGTCTTTGCCTCGTAACGAATTTTTTCTTTTAATTTATTAATGCCATAAATTAAAGCAGCGGGATTTGGTGGGCAACCAGGGATATACACGTCAACTGGTACAATTTGATCTACACCTTTTACAACAGCATATGAATTTACATACGGGCCCCCTGCTGTCGCACAAGATCCCATTGCAATAACCCATTTTGGTTCCGGCATTTGATCATATAAGCGCCGAACAATAGGAGCCATCTTCTTCGTTACCGTTCCCGATACAATCATAACGTCCGATTGCCTTGGTGAAGTCCGAAAAAATGACCCAAATCGATCTAAATCATAATGTGATGAACCTACTCCCATCATTTCAATTGCGCAACATGCCAGTCCGAATGTCATTGGCCATAAAGAATTACTTCGCGCCCATCCCTTCAACTGTTCCAATGTAGAAAAAAAGATATTTCGTTCTAATTCCGCTCGCTCATTTGGATGTAATTCCTCAAAATTTATAACCATTGTAACACCTTCTTTTTCCAAGCATACGCTAACCCAACTAGCAACATTACAACAAAGATGAACATTTCAATCAATGCAAATAAACCGAGCTTGTCATATGCAACAGCCCATGGATATAAAAATAAAGTTTCTACATCAAAGATGACAAACAATAAAGCAAAAATATAGTAACGAGCATGAAACCGAATATTTGCATCATGAAAAGGCTCAATCCCACTCTCATACGTCGTCGCTTTCGCTGCACTTGGTTTATTTGGGCGCAGCATCCTTCCTAATGTAAGAGCCACTACCGGAAGCAATATGCCTAATAGCAAGAAAATCAAAACGATCATATAACTATTTTCATATACACTTGCCATTGTGAAACCCTCCCCCCTAAATTAAGAACAAGTTCACTTAGTAAACAATATGTCCTAGTTGCAGTAATTATTATTTTTAAATTTTTCTAAATAATGCAACTATTTTAATCATTATAGCAAACTTCAAATTCCTATGTCGATATGTTGGGGACAGAAACGAGAATTATTAAAATCTATTTTTATAACTGGCTATACCTGTGCAAAATAAGTATAGAAACTATAAAAAATAAAAAGAGGAATTTATATGTATATACCGTGGGTGAGATAAATGAAAAAACAAACACATGTAAGCATTCTTATAAGCATTATATTGTTATCTATAATGATTCATTACGTGACAATGCCTTTTCTATATGAATACTCATTTCCTTTTCAAATATTAATTGGTATGAGTACATTATTCATTGATATTATCGCTTGTAGTTATATACTTTATTTTTCAAACTTGAAAGAAGGGTTACCTCGTTTATTTTGGACCATTTTATGTGTTGGAACCCTCTCTTATTTCATTGGTGATATCGTAGTTGCCTATCAACGTTTAATTTTAAAGGACTACTATACATTCGTTGATCCGTCTGATTTTTTTTATCTACTTTTTTTAATTAGCTTTGCATTTGCCTTTCTATATGAAATCATTTATAACCGAGATTTATTAGAAAAGCTTTTTATGATATGTGATATTTGCATTATTGTTACAGCACAGTTCACTTTAAGTTACTACTTACTTATTGAACGAACCATTCACGTTTCTTCAACATCCTATATCGACATATTTGTTCAACTTACCTATCCAATGACCGATTTACTCTTTTTTCTCATAGGAATTAACCTTTTATTCAAACCACTTTCCTTATTACCGAAAAAAGTTGGTGCGCTCCTTGGTAGTGCTTTAATTTTGTATGCGACTACAGATGCGATTTATGCTTATATCAAATACTTCACACCCGAATATTCTATGTTTACAATTACTCCTCTCTATCAAGTAACTTTAGTGCTAGTAGCAATCGCCTGTATTCTTCATACAAAAGAACCTGAAAGACAAGAACAAGTGCTATTAACACCTAAACTTGGGGAATCGATCAGATTATCATTACCTTATATTTCTGTCGTAATGCTTATTGTTTTCATATTAGTCGAATATGTTTTCGCGCCTATTGTAGTAATTGGGCTTATGATAACTTTCTCCTTCGTTCTCATACGCCATAGTTTAGTTCGAAAACAAAATAAAATATTATTATTAGCCCAAATGCAATTCAACTCAGAACTCGAAAAACAAATTGAACTGCGTACAGAAGATTTAGTAGAACAAAAAAATGAACTATATCATAACCAACAAATGTTTAAATCTTTATACGAGCATCATCCAGATCCAATCTTCACATTAGATTTATACGGTAATTTTCTTAAAGTGAATAACGCTGGTACGACTTTACTCGGTTATCAAACGAATGAATTATTAAATCAGCCTTACTATTCACTTACGTATGAAGAAGATTTGGAAGAAATCATTAATGCCTTTCATCGCGTAAAAAAGGGGAAATCTATTTCTTTAGAAATACGGGCATATCATAAAAATAGAGATATTTACTACTTGCATGTGACAGCTGTTCCTATCTTTTTAAAGGATCATATTTCTGGAGTGTATTTAATGATTAAAGATATTACGGAAAGCAAACAACAACAAGAACAAATTAACTTTCTAGCATATCATGATACACTAACAGAGCTTGCAAATCGACGTGCATTTCATCAATATGTAGAACAAGCAATTGCGCGATCCAAAATATCAAAAATGCCTTTTGCTGTTATGTTTCTTGACCTAGATCGCTTTAAAGTTATTAACGATACCCTCGGTCATAGGGTAGGAGACCTTCTATTAATTGCAGTAGCAAAAAGACTCGAAAGTATAGCGACAACAAATATGAAGCTTGCCCGATTAGCTGGAGATGAGTTCACAATCCTTATCGAAAATTATAAAAAGAGGCCAGATGTAAAAAAAATAGCTGATACAATTGTAGCAGCCATGAACGAACCATTCGAAATTGAAAATCAACATTTACAAATCTCACCGAGCATCGGGATAGCCATATACCCTGAAGCAGGTGAAGATCCATTATCGATTTTACAGCATGCTGATATGGCCATGTACGAAGCAAAAAATAAAGGGAAAAATGGTAGCTCTCTGTACACGAAAGAATTGTATAAAAAAATGGAACGAAAAGCTCGAATTGAAAAAGATTTACCACTCGCTTTAGTAAACGAAGAATTTTATCTTGTCTATCAACCACAAATTGATATTACTACGAAAAAGATCATTGGTGCTGAAGCATTACTACGCTGGAAACACCCACTCCTTGGTGACATTCCGCCATGTGAGTTCATTCCAATTGTAGAGGAGACTCCTCAAGTCATTCCACTTGGTCATTGGGTATTAAATGAATCTTGTCGTCAGCTAAAAATATGGCATACTTTTGGCTACAAAGATTTAAAAATAAGTGTTAACTTATCAGCTAAAGAGTTCCAGCAAAATAATTTAATCGAGAACATTTTACAAATAATAACAGACGTTAAAGTCGATCCAAAAGATGTAACACTTGAATTAACAGAACGAATTGCAATGATCGATGAAAAGGAAACGTTATCCAAGCTAAAACAATTAAAGGAATATGGTATTCAAACGTCCATCGATGACTTCGGAACCGGCTATTCTTCTCTTGCTTATTTATCCATTTTCCCTATTGATACATTAAAAGTACCGAGAGAATTTACACAACTCGCCGATCATCGCCCTGAAGAAAGGGCCATCGTTTCCACTATCCTTTCTCTTGCAAATACGTTAAACCTATCTGTCGTTGCTGAAGGAATTGAAACAGAAAAACAACTTAAATTTCTACAAAAGAATAACTGTAAATATATGCAAGGTTACTATTTCAGTAAACCACTTACTAGTCATCAATTTATAAAATTTCTACAAAAAACCCCCAGTATGAATCAATAACTCATACTGGGGGGGTTATAAAACGAATCATCAATGTGGGATGCCCCACTTTATAGTGTCGGAATTGTTTTCTCGTAATATTCCTCTGCAATCTCTTCATAAAAGGCTGCTGACGTCGTATAAAAATATGGAATTAGCCATAAGAATCCAATCCCGAGTGTAATACAACTTAATATAAACCAACCAATAAAGCTCAAACATAAAATGAAATACTCCATCTTATGCCCATCCATCATACGACGGCTTTCTGTAATCGCTTGATTTATAGAATACTCAGGGTGATCATTTATTATAAAGTACGTCATCGCATAAGAAAATGATTTAATAATGCCTGGAATAATGAACAGTAACGTCCATAAGAAAAGATAAAGATTTACTAATAAATATAATAAAAATGACTTTAAAAATCTCTTTCCCTCTGAAAACCAAATGAACACATTACCGATACTAGCTTGCTTTTCACGAAGGATATTTAAAGCAAGATAATATCCACCTAAAGTTAAAGGCCCAGTAACAAAAAATGTAATGATATTTATTGAAATTGAATTTTTCGTTTCTTTCCAATCAAAAATTGAAGAAAATACCCACTCAATACTAAAACTAAAGGTCGTAAGAAGAATCGAAATCAGTAATGTTGCCCCGACAGCTAAGCCCCATTTCCCTTCTAATGAATCCAGTGCTTCTCCTTTTAAATCACTAATCATGTTTAGCCTCGCCTCCTATACACAATAATTCTATTAGTATAGCATACTCCTACTGCAATTCACCCTTTGAAATGTAGCGATAAAAATGCGCTGTCGTTGTACTCACATACGGACTAAGCCATAGAAAACCTATTCCAAGTGTAAAAATCGCTAAAATAGCCCACCCTATAAAGCTTAACCATAAAAGAAATAGATCTAATTTATGCCCCTTCATCAGATTCTTACTTTCTTTCATTGCTTGCGAAACACTATACTCTGGATTTTCAACCATAACATAGTACGTCATTGCATAAGAAAAGTACATCACAATCATCCCAACGATTGAAATAGCTAATAGTACAAAGAAAGCAATAGCAAACGACGTATTTCCTTCTTCACCCAAAAATGCAAATAAGGCTACTAGCAACATCGGAATCCATGTACCTGTATATAATAAAATCGCAAGCATTGCCCACATTGTTTTCATCATTCTTTTAAAGCCACGAAATCCTTCGAATAAGTGATCTACTTTAGCACCTTCTCGTTTACTAATCTGTAAAAATACATTTGTATAACCGTATGATGTAATCCCATACGATGCGTTACTCAAAATTATCATAATGCAATAAAAAATCCCGAATGTAACACCTGCTCCGATTGACATTGTTTCCTCTTCAAGTGAACCTGTTAAACCAGCAAATGAGAAAAATATAATAATTCCTGGAATTAAAAGTATAAGCATTGCAGCCATTGAAACAACATAACTTAAAATAAAATATAAAATCGTTGATCCAACACCTAGTCCCCATTTTCCTTTTAAAGAGTGCAATGCTTCTCGTTTCATTTCACCGATCATTTCTTCATCCCCTTTATAAATTGTTGTACATTCTCTACTTATACGAGCACTGATGTAATTATACCATTTTTGTAAAATTATCCATAAAATCTATAAAAAAATTCGTAAAGGCAAAGCCTTTACGAATTTTTTATTTCATATCGGAAACGTTTAAACGGTTCACAGCACGTTGTAATGCCATTTCTGCACGTTTAAAGTCAACATGTGCTTGTTTATCTTGCAAACGTTGCTCCGCACGACGCTTCGCTTCATTTGCACGATGGATATCGATATGGTTTGCTTCTTCAGCAGATGATGATAATACAGTTACTTTATCTGGACGAACTTCGATAAAGCCACCACTTACTGCTACATAATCAGTGTGTCCACCATTTTTCAGACGAACTGCACTAATTTTTAATGGTGCAACAGTTGGAATGTGACCTGGTAAAATCCCCATTTCCCCACTCTCTGCTTTTACACTTACCATTTCTACTTCTTTTTCGTAAACCGGTCCATCAGGAGTTACAATACTGACTGGAAATGTCTTCATACTTCGTCCCTCCTAAGGCCTTACGCCATCATTTTCTTCGCGTTTTCAATAACTTCTTCAATGCCACCAACTAAGCGGAATGCATCTTCTGGAAGGTCATCATATTTTCCTTCTAGAATTTCTTTGAAACCACGAACTGTGTCTTTTACAGGTACGTAAGAACCTTTTTGACCTGTAAACTGCTCCGCTACGTGGAAGTTTTGAGATAAGAAGAATTGAATACGACGAGCACGATGTACAACTAACTTATCTTCTTCAGATAACTCATCCATACCTAAGATAGCAATGATATCTTGAAGCTCTTTGTAACGTTGTAAAGTTTGCTGTACTTGACGAGCCACTTCATAATGCTCTTCTCCTACGATTTCTGGAGAAAGTGCACGAGATGTAGATGCTAATGGATCTACGGCTGGGTAAATACCCATTTGTGTTAAACGACGCTCTAAGTTTGTTGTTGCATCTAAGTGAGCGAACGTTGTAGCTGGTGCTGGGTCAGTATAGTCATCGGCTGGTACATATACCGCTTGGATAGACGTGATAGACCCTTTATTTGTAGATGTAATACGCTCTTGTAATTGACCCATTTCTGTTGCAAGTGTTGGTTGGTAACCTACCGCAGATGGCATACGGCCAAGAAGGGCAGATACTTCAGAACCTGCTTGCGTGAAACGGAAGATATTATCGATGAACAGAAGTACGTCTTGTCCTTGCTCATCACGGAAATATTCAGCCATTGTTAAGCCTGTTAATGCAACACGTTGACGTGCTCCAGGTGGCTCGTTCATTTGTCCGAATACCATCGCAGTTTTCTTAATTACGCCAGAATCGCTCATTTCGTGGTATAAGTCATTACCCTCACGAGTACGCTCACCTACACCAGCGAATACAGAGATACCACCGTGCTCTTGTGCGATGTTGTTGATTAACTCCTGAATTAATACTGTTTTACCTACACCGGCACCACCGAATAGACCGATCTTACCACCCTTAATGTAAGGAGCAAGTAAGTCTACTACTTTAATACCAGTTTCAAGAATTTCTACTTTAGTAGATAATTCTTCGAATGCAGGTGCTTGACGGTGAATTGGATCACGGCGTACATCCGAAGGAACCTCACCATCTAAGTCAATAGCATCACCTAATACGTTAAATACGCGACCAAGTGTTGCATCACCAACTGGTACAGAGATTGCTTTACCAGTATCTTCTACTTCTGTGCCACGAACAAGTCCATCTGTGGAAGACATCGCAACTGTACGAACTGTATCATCACCTAAATGAAGTGCAACTTCAAATGTTAAGTTAAGTTCACCGTTTTCGTTGCTCTGTTTTACCGTAAGGGCGTTGTAGATTTCTGGTAGCTTTCCGCCATCAAACTTAACGTCTACAACCGGACCCATGATTTGCGTAACGCGCCCTTTATTCATCGGGTTCCCTCCTAGCTTTCTTTTAATTAGCCAACTTTCTACGAGCAGCTATCTTTTCATTTTTTATTAGTTTATAGCTTACGCGACTCTGTTGAATGAGCCGCTTCCGCTTTTTATTGAATCTAGTTCCAGCGGCTAGAACAGTCGGTCATTTCGCGCCTTCCTACGAGGCAAAAAACGCCTCTTTGTCAGGAGCTCCAATGCCCTCCTGTTCTGGACGAGCCGCTTCCGCTTTTTATTGAATCTAGCTCCGGCGGTTAGAATGTTTGGTGGCTTCGCTTTTTCCTGCGAGGCACAAATCGCCTCTACGTCAAAAGCTTCATCCCCCTCTCATTCTGAACGAACCGCCTACGCTTTTTATTACTACTCTAACGCTGCTGCTCCACCAACGATTTCCGTAATTTCTTGCGTAATCGCTGCCTGACGCGCACGGTTGAATGAAAGTGTAAGTGAATCGATAACTTCCATTGCGTTGTCTGTAGCACTCTTCATTGCTGTCATACGCGCTGCGTGCTCACTTGCTTTACCGTCTAGTAATGCACCGTACACTAAGCTTTCTGCGTATTGTGGCAATAGTACTTTTAAAATTTCTTCTTCAGAAGGTTCGAATTCATAAGCTGTCGTCGGTTTATCAGACGCCACATCAGTAAGCGGTAAAATTTTATTTTCCGTTACTTCTTGTGAAATTTTACTTACGTAATGGTTGTAGTAAATATACAGCTCATCATAAGCACCATCTGCGAACATCGCAATTGCTCGAGAAGCAAGATCTTTAATATCAGTAAATGATGGGTGGTCAGATAATCCAACTACTTCATCAATGATGTTAAAACCGCGACGTTTTAAATAATCACGTCCTAGTCGTCCAAGCACAATAATTGAATATTGGTTTGAATCCATATTATGACGTTCACGAATTACGTTACTTACTGTACGTAATACGTTACTGTTATAACCACCTGCTAGTCCGCGATCAGATGTAATAACGATGTATCCTGTACGCTTTACAGGACGCGCATTTAGCATTGGATGATTAATTCCTTTACTTCCTTGCGCAATGCTCGCTACTACTTCTTGAATCTTTTCCATATACGGAACGAAAGATTTAGCATTTTGCTCTGCACGGTTTAACTTAGATGCAGATACCATCTCCATCGCTTTCGTAATTTGACTCGTTTTCTTTGTCGAGTTAATCTTCGCTTTTATATCGCGTAAAGATGCCACAGGTTTTCACCACCTTTTTTCCGGAAGTTGGCACGATTAGTAAGAATTCTCTTCCTAATCTACGTTGCAAGATATTCTTGCTCATGATTGAAGGAAAAGAATAGGTGCACCTACTCTTTTCCTTTACATAACCGTCAGCAATCTCAGAAATTGAGATGCCTTATATATACTATCTAGCTCCAGCGGCTTGAATGCTCGGTGGCTTCACTTCTTCCTACGAGGCAAACACCGCCTCTTCGTCAGAAGTTCCATCCCCCTCACATTCAGAACGAGCCGCTTCCGCTTTTATTAATCTAGTTCCGCCTCCTAGCCCCTTTCGTCTAAGAACCTTCCCCACCAGAAGGTAAAAAGCACCTTCTGTGGGAAAGAACCTTAGCCGATGGGGCTGAACAGTCGGCTTCACTTTTTATTATTATTCAGAAGCTACGAATACTTTTTTAAATCCGTTAATTGCTGCTGCAAATTTGTCGTCATCCGCAAGTTTCTTAGTTGTGCGGATTTCTTCTAATAAGTCAGTCGCATTAGAATCTAACCAAGCATGGAATTCTTCTTCGAAACGAGTGATATCTACTACTGGGATATCATCTAGGAATCCACGTGTTAAAGCGTAAAGAATGATAACTTGTTTCTCTACACGTAACGGTTTGTGTAATCCTTGTTTTAATACCTCAACAGTACGAGCACCACGGTTTAGTTTCGCTTGAGTTGCTTTATCTAGGTCAGAACCGAACTGAGCGAACGCTTCTAACTCACGGTAAGATGCAAGGTCAAGACGAAGTGTACCTGATACTTTACTCATTGCTTTAATCTGAGCAGATCCACCTACACGAGATACAGAAGTACCCGCATCGATCGCTGGACGTACGCCAGAGAAGAATAGGTCAGATTGTAAGAAGATTTGTCCATCCGTAATTGAGATTACGTTTGTTGGGATGTAAGCTGATACGTCCCCTGCTTGTGTTTCGATGAAAGGTAGTGCAGTTAAAGAACCGCCGCCTTTTGCATCACTTAATTTTGCTGCACGCTCTAATAAGCGAGAATGTAAGTAGAATACATCCCCTGGGTAAGCTTCACGACCTGGAGGACGACGTAATAGTAATGACAGCTCACGGTAAGCTGCTGCTTGTTTTGATAAGTCATCATATACTACTAATACGTGTTTACCATTGTACATGAACTCTTCACCCATTGTTACACCAGCGTAAGGAGCTAGGTATAATAATGGAGCTGGTTGAGAAGCAGATGCAGTTACAACGATTGTGTACTCTAATGCACCATGCTTACGTAGTGTTTCTACTACGTTACGTACAGTTGATTCTTTTTGTCCGATAGCTACGTAAATACAAATCATATCTTCATCTTTTTGGTTAATGATTGTATCTAGTGCAACTGCTGTTTTACCTGTTTGACGGTCACCGATGATTAACTCACGTTGACCACGGCCAATTGGTACAAGAGCGTCAATCGCTTTAATACCTGTTTGAAGTGGCTCATGAACAGATTTACGATCCATTACACCTGGTGCTGGACTTTCGATTGGACGAGTGTTTGTTGTATTGATTGGGCCTAAACCATCAACTGGTTGACCTAATGGGTTTACAACACGACCAATTAGTTCTTTTCCTACTGGTACTTGCATGATGCGACCAGTACGACGAACTTCGTCACCTTCACGGATTTCTGTGTAAGGTCCTAAAATGATAATACCTACGTTGTTTTCCTCTAAATTTTGTGCTAGTCCCATAACGCCGTTAGAGAACTCTACAAGTTCACCAGCCATAACGTTATCAAGACCATGAGCACGCGCGATACCGTCACCAACTTGGATAACTGTACCAACATCACTAACTTCGATTTCAGACTGATAGTTCTCGATTTGTTGCTTTATCAGTGCGCTAATTTCTTCAGCTCTGATGCTCATGTGCTTCACCCCTATCTATTCTTCATTAATTCACGCTGAATACGTGCTAATTTTCCTTGTAAACTTCCGTCATAAATGCGATTTCCAATACGTACTTTAATGCCGCCTAGTAAATCTTCATCTACAACATTTTTTACGCGAATTGCATCTTTTCCTGTTCTCTTTGCAAATGCTTCTGCAATGTTAAGCTTCTCTTCTTCTGATAGAAGACGAGTAGAATATACAGTTGCGTCCGCTACGTTACGTTCTTCATTAGCAAGAACAACGTATTCATCTGCAATTTCAGGTAAGATATCAATGCGTTTGTTATCAATTAAAATATATAACGTATTTAAAATAGATTCAGAAACAGATCCGAATACGTTTGCAAGAAACGTTTTCTTTTGTTCCTTTGAAATGTTCGGTTGCGTTAAAAAGCTATGTAGTTCTCCGTTCTTTACATAAACGTTTTGTACAAGGCGTAATTCCTCTTCAAACATTTCTAATACGTGTTTTTCTTTAGCAATTTTAAAAAGAGCGACAGCATAACGTTTTGCTACAATCCCATTGCTCATCGCGCTTCTCCTACTTCTTTAATATAATCGCGAATTAACTTCACTTGATCTTCTTCTTTTAATTCTTTTTCAATTACTTTAGAAGCAATTTGAACAGATAAAGAAGCAACTTGTTCTTGTAAAGCAGCAATCGCTTGCTCTTTTTCGCGTTGAATTTCTTGTACAGCAGATGCTTTAATTGATTCTGCTTCTTCTTTCGCAGCAGCAACAATTGCATCCTTTTGATCATCGGCTTGCTTTTTCGCTCTTTCGATTAACTCTTGTGCTTCAACACGTGATTGTTTTAACATCTCACGTTGTTCTTCTACTAATTTCTTCGCTTCAGCATTATTCTTTTCTGCAGCGTCGATTTCATTATTAACGTGCTCTTCACGTTCTTTCATAATTCCCATCAAAGGACCCCACGCGAATTTGCGTAGCATTACTAATAAAACTAAGAACACAAATAGTGTATAAGCAATCGTTCCAAATGGAATGGCAGCTCCTAATAATAAAGTTGGCACAAGGATTCACTCCCTTCGAGATTTCTAAATTGACTATATGAAAAAAAAAGACATATATTTTGTTCATAAAGCAATGGCGAAGAAAGTTCGGAAAAACACTCTTCGCCATCTATGTAAGGGGAGTCTCCCTTATTTGTTCATTACGATGAATGCAATAACTACACCGATAATTGGAAGTGCCTCAACTAATGCAACCCCGATGAACATAATTGTTTGAAGTGCGCCTTTTAGTTCTGGTTGACGAGCAACACCTTCGATTGTACGTGATACGATAAGACCGTTACCAATACCTGCACCTAATGCTGATAAACCAATTGCAATTGCAGCTGCGATTACACCTAAACTCATTTAATTTGTCCTCCTTTTTATTATAAAAAAATAAATTTTTTCTTACTTAAATTATATTAATGGTCATGACTTACTTTATGAGCCATATAAACCATCGTTAACATTACGAAAATAAATGCCTGGATTGAACCAACGAATACACTGAATCCCATCCATGCTAACATCGGTACAAGTGCACCTAATGCTCCAAGGAATGATGCTCCGCCTAATTTAGCAAGTAATCCTAATAGAATCTCACCTGCATAAATGTTACCGAATAAACGAAGACCTAACGTTAATGTGTTAGCAAATTCCTCAATAACCTTTAATGGGAATAAGAATTTCATAGGTTGGAAATAACCTTTAATGTATTCTTTCGTACCCTTCATCTTAATTCCATAGTAATGGGTGAGGGTAACTACCATCACGGCTAATGTTAATGTAACTGCTGGATCAGACGTTGGTGATCTCCACCATGCAATATGTTCACCAGCCTCAGTTGCTGAGTACATGAATGGTAAACCGAGCATATTTGATACGAAGATAAACATAATAAGCGTAACGCCAAGCGTTAAGAAGCGCCCACCTGTTTTCCAATCCATTGTGCTATTAATAATTCCTCTCACGAAGTCCAGAACCCACTCAAAGAAATTTTGCATTCCTGTTGGGCGAAGAGCTAAGCTTCGAGTTCCAATAACAGCGATTAAGAAAACAATAACTGCTGCTACAGTAACCATCATAACTGATGACAAATCGAACGTTAAACCTAGAAATTCAACTAATTTACCGTGTTCCACTAGTAATTCACCTCTCTTCCCTGCTCTTATACTCTAAATAAAGAAAATCTATGATCATGACAAGGTATCCTGTCAGCAATCCTACACCTAAGCCCCACATCGCAATTAACTCTTGATATTTGGCTGCAAATAAAATTAATAACCCAATCGTGGCGAATCTTGAATATGTACTTACCGCTGTCGCCTTAAACTTCACGTTTTCTCCATTTGTCACGCGATCCAACAGCTTGTCTGTCCTACGTGCAATGATGCGCAAACTAAGAAAACTGAAAATCGTCCCGATAATCAGTCCAAGAAATACATCCTTGTAAGAGGTGAATCCCCATCCTAGCACTAGAAGCGCAAGCAAGTAGTACATATATTTCTTTTGTCTTTGGACAAGTCCATGTACGTCTATCATCATTGCTCTCCCGAATAGTAATGTCGAATGAGTCGAATCATTGCGTATACCCCTGTTCCTAATCCGAGTAATAACCCTATAATAAGAAACAATGGAAACGTTCCAACCTTATTATCAATCCACTGCCCACCAAAGATCCCAACAAGAATAGAACCGACTAACTGAGCAAGAATACCTGACATTAAAGCATAAGCTTTTATATGGCTGCGATCGTTTTTTTGCAAGGATTCATCCCTCCAATATGTAACCCTCATTCACGATGTGTTAATAATAACTCATTTTTTTGCATAAATCCTATACAAAATAAAAAGTTTACATTTTCGTCACGGAATAGATGTATTTTTGTCACTGAAAGCCCTACCATCTATCCCCGTTGTTAGCATACAATAGGGTATTAACAGTGTCAACGAGAAATCGTAAAAAATCAAAAAATTTGAGTATTAGTCATTTCCTCCCAAAAATGAAAACGTTCCCCTTCTAAATACTGGTTAGAGATATGCAATTTCTAACAGTTTTCTCTTTATAATAGAAGGAAATGTTCACAAGTTTGTCACTATTATATTTTTACGATATAACGCTTTCCTTCCATAATATAGTGCTCTTTAGACGTAAGACTTCTATATTATATGTGATGTGTATGCAACTTATGTTGTATATACTATGTATATTTATCCTCTCCCCTCCCCTACTTGCTTACATCAAAAAAAGACGAGCTGAGGAATCCTCCTGCTCGTCAGTTGTCTTACTTCGTTCCGAATAAACGGTCACCAGCATCACCAAGACCTGGTACTACATATCCGTGGTCATTTAATTTCTCATCTAATGCTGCTACATAAATATCAACATCAGGATGTTCTTCTTGTACTACTTTTACTCCTTCTGGAGCTGCAACGATACACATTAATTTAATTTGTTTTGCACCGCGCTTTTTCAGAGAGTTAATTGCTTCAGCTGCAGAACCACCTGTTGCTAGCATCGGATCTAGTACGATAAAGTCACGCTCTTCTACATCCGTTGGAAGTTTCACATAGTATTCTACCGGTTGCAATGTTTTAGGGTCGCGGTATAAGCCAACGTGTCCTACTTTTGCTGCTGGAATTAATTTCAGAATTCCATCAACCATTCCTAAACCTGCACGTAAAATCGGAATTAAACCAAGTTTTTTACCAGCGATCACTTTTGTTGTCGCTTTGCTTACAGGAGTCTCAATTTCAATGTCTTTAAGTGGAAGGTCGCGAGTAATTTCAAAAGCCATTAAGCTTGCTACTTCGTCCACTAATTCACGAAAATCTTTCGTACCTGTATTCTTGTCGCGAATATATGTAATCTTATGTTGAATTAACGGGTGATCAAATACATACAGTTTTCCCATGTGAATCTCTCCTTTAGATGATATTCATGCGTTTGCACGCTTTTTTACACTATTTACGATTGTAAAGAAAACGCTACTAATATTCAAGGGCAAATTTGGAAAAGTCATGATTTCCGATGAATCTATCTAGTATCTTTACCAATTATGGGAGCTGTATCCTTCATTATATCGCCAAAATTTATTCATCATTTGTATACATACTTAAAGAACAATCTATGTCCACAAAAAAGACTGCTAAAACAATTATGTCTCAGCAGCCTTCTTCAATCTATTATAGATCTGTGTACATTGGGAATTTGCTCGTTAACGCTTCTACACGCTTACGCGCTTCTTCTAATGCAGCTTCATTTTCATGATTTTTTAATGTGTAAGCAATAAGTGACGCAATTTCATCCATTTCTTCTAAACCGAAACCACGGGATGTTACAGCTGCTGTACCGATACGTACACCACTCGTTACAAATGGGCTTGCTGTTTCAAATGGAATTGTATTTTTGTTCACTGTAATACCAACTTCGTCTAATACGTGCTCTGCTACTTTACCTGTGATTTCTAGGTTACGAACATCAATTAGGATTAAGTGATTGTCTGTTCCACCCGAAACAAGTGTAAGTCCTTCTTTTTGAAGGCCTTCAGCTAAGCGGTTCGCATTGTTAATGATATTTTGTGCATATGTTTTGAAATCATCTTGAAGTGCCTCACCAAACGCAACAGCTTTTGCAGCGATTACGTGCATAAGTGGACCACCTTGAATACCAGGGAAGATTGATTTATCAATTTGTTTTGCAAATTGCTCTTCACATAAAATCATACCACCACGTGGACCACGTAATGTTTTATGTGTTGTTGTTGTAACGAAATGTGCATGTGGCACTGGATTTGGATGTAAACCAGCCGCTACTAAACCTGCGATATGTGCCATATCAACCATTAAGTATGCGCCCACTTCATCTGCAATCTCACGGAATCGTTTGAAATCGATAACACGAGGGTACGCACTTGCACCTGCAACGATTAATTTTGGTTTATGTTCTTTCGCTTTTGCTAATACATCATCGTAATTAATACGGTGAGATTCAGCATCCACGCCATATTCTACGAAATTATATTGTACTCCACTGAAGTTAACAGGGCTTCCGTGTGTTAAGTGACCACCATGAGATAAATTCATACCAAGTACTGTATCGCCTTGCTCTAAAATCGTGAAGTATACTGCCATGTTCGCTTGTGCACCAGAATGCGGTTGAACATTTACGTGCTCTGCACCGAAAATTTCTTTTACGCGATCACGTGCGATATCTTCTACTACGTCTACATGTTCACAACCACCATAGTAACGTTTCCCAGGATATCCTTCAGCATACTTATTCGTTAAAACAGAACCTTGCGCCTCCATTACTGCTTCACTTACGAAGTTTTCCGAAGCAATTAACTCAATCTTCGAACGCTGTCTTCCTAGTTCTGCCTCAATTGCAGCAAATACCTTTTCATCTTGACGTTTTAAATGATCCACCAAAATCCCCCTTTTCTGAACGAATTACATCGATTCCCAACAGTTTTTTCTTATTTATTCAGAAAAAACGAAAATTCAGGTTGTAATTCTTTCGAACCTTCATGTTTTCAACTACATTCTAACATGACTTTCTATATCATAAAAGAAAAAAAAGACCGAAAATCGGTCTTTTCTTTCTTCTATAATAAAGTCAGACAACATACCTTATTCATAACTTTAACGGCAAGTGATAGTCTCTTCCTTCGCCGCATAAACAGCACGTGCTCCACCAATTAGCTTTCCACGTGTTGTTGCCATCGTTACATGTGCACTTCCAATTTCCTTCACACTAGTACGAACCGGAACAGCTACGTGCTTTAAATGCATACCGATAAATGTATCACCAATATCCATTCCCGCATCTGCTTTAATAAACTCAATTACTACCGGATGTTTCAAATTGTGATAAGCATATGTTGCTAATGCACCACCTGCTGATCTAACAGGCGTAACTGTTACAATTTCAAATTGATATTTCATCGCCAACTCTTTCTCAACTACTAAAGCACGGTTTAAATGCTCACAACATTGAAACGCCAACTCAATACCTGTTTGTTCTTGAAATTGTTTTAACTCAGAAAAAATCGCCTCTGCTACTTCCATCGTTCCTGATGTCCCAATTCTTTCTCCTAGCACTTCGCTCGTACTACACCCCACTACAAAAATTTGACCACTTTGTAATGAAGCTTGTTCTTGGAAATCAGAAAGCGAAATTTGTAGCTGTTCTCTTACCTTTACGATTTCTGTCATTACGCCTCTTCCTTTCACAGGTTGGTTCACCAAATTATATTTCCTACTGCTTCTAGTTAGAATCTATTACTTTGCTTCGTATGTTTTAATTTTTCCTACGCGGTTTTCGTGACGGCCGCCTTCAAATTCAGTTGTTAACCAAATTTTTGCGATGTCGCGTGCTAGACCAGCACCAATTACACGCTCGCCCATTGCTAACATGTTTGTATCGTTATGCTCTCTCGTTGCTCTCGCACTGAAAGTATCATGAACTAACGCACAACGAATACCATTTACTTTGTTTGCAGCAATTGACATACCGATGCCTGTCCCACAAACTAAAATACCACGATCTACTTCGCCATTTGCTACCATTTCCGCTGCTGGAAACGCAAAATCAGGGTAATCAACAGAACCAGCTTCACATTCACAACCTAAATCAATATATTCAATATTTAACTCTTCTAATAAACTTACAAGTTCTTTACGGATATTCATACCGCCGTGATCAGATGCTACTACTACTTTCATTTTTACCCCTCCAAAGTTTCAATCCATTATCTTCATTCTCACTTAATCCTTTAATGGGACGAAGTGATCTCCAATATCGTATTATACACGAAACATCAACCTTCTGAATGTTTTTTCAGTAAAGTTTGTACAAGTTTTTCCATCTCTTCTAATGTTTCTTTATAAATAGAGAGAGATCCGCCGAACGGATCTGAAATATCCTTACTCATCCCCTCAGTTACTCCATATAATGTATCTACTTTCCCTTCAACACTTGGATAATGCCCAAGGATAATTTCCTTATGTTTTTCCGTCATTGTTACTACAATATCTGCCCAATCAATTAAGGCTTCGTTTACCTGCTGCGAAGCATGATCGATTGCAATTCCCTTTTCAGCTAAAGCTTCCTTTGCATGTACCGACGCATCACTTCCAGGATAGGCGAAAACACCAGCAGATTGCACTTCAAACTTACCTTCTCCATAATGGCGCAGTAACGCCTCAGCCATCGGACTACGGCATGTATTTCCAGTGCAAACAAATAATACTCGTTTCATCTAAACCCACCCCTTTTCTCTATTTCCTTCCTTTTATCATAGCGTACATTACAATAGAACAAAAGAAATGTGAATATACGAAAGGCGCATTTCTCTTATATTTTTTCTAAGAAAAATGCGCCTTATCCACATATATGTGAAACCCTATTTCCAAGTGCCCAAAGTATTTTACCATATATAAGGAACAGACTACAAAACAAAATAAGGAATCCATTTCATACGAAACGGATTCCTTTCATGTGATAATTATTTCATTGTAACTTTCATTACTTCTGTTGAACCTTTTGTAGCAGTTACACCTACAGTTGTCTTAATAGACTCAGCTGCATCTGTGTTTGTAATAACGATTGGAGTAATTGTGCTTTTCGCTTTTTCACGAATTAATTCTAAGTCGAATGAGATTAATTTATCTCCAGCTTTTACAGCTTGTCCTTCAGAAACGTGAGCTTCAAAACCTTCGCCTTCCATTTTTACAGTTTCTAATCCAACGTGGATTAAAATTTCTGTACCGTTTTTCGCTTTAATTCCAATTGCATGTTTCGTGTGGAATAATTGTACGATTTCGCCATCAACTGGAGATACAACTACACCTTCAGTAGGATCGATTGCAACACCGTCACCCATCATACGACCAGCGAATACTGGATCTGGTACTTCTTCAATATTTTTCACCGCTCCAGTTAATGGAGCTACGATTGTTTCTTCATTTGTTTTTGAACCAAGACCGAATAATTTTTTAAACATAGGATAGTCCTCCTTATAATTTACCTAAAAGTTTATAGGGCAATCTCTATTAAAGATCAGAATAAACGTAAGACTTCATACTTCGAATATTATACTGTAAAAACGCTTTCGAAATAAATTACGTCATTACTACTAGACTCTTATTGTAGCGTCTCACAAAATTCCAGTCAATTCTGATTGTCTGAATAACAATAAGAAGTTAACTTCTACTTATATTTTCTCTTTTTTTACCTAACTTGTCTAGAGGTCTTTACTACATTTTATTTTTTGTTGTTAATTTGTAAAATTTTTTTCAAACTTTTTTCGAAATCCGCTTGACTAAAGTAAGTAACTATTTTATTATTACTTACGTAAGGTAAGTTAATAACTTTTAGGAGGTTTTCAAAAATGATGGATTTCGGTCTTCTTATTATTCGTCTTATTATAGGTATTACATTCATGGGTCATGGTGCTCAAAAATTATTTGGTTGGTTCGGCGGTTACGGTTTAAAAGGAACAGGCGGCTGGATGGAATCAATCGGTTTACGCCCTGGTGTATTTATGGCATTTATGGCTGGCGCAACTGAACTATTAGGTGGTTTCTTATTCGCATCAGGTATTTTCACTGCAATCGGTTCATTATTTATCGTTGGAACAATGTTAATGGCGATCTTCACTGTTCATGGAAAAAATGGTTACTGGGTAACTCAAAATGGATATGAATATAACTTAATGTTAATCGCTGTTGCTATTGGTGTAGCTTTAATCGGACCTGGCGCATACGTTTTACTATAATTTTTATCTTGAATTCAAGATTATTTAGATGGAACTTACTTCATTGTGGTTGAAGTAAGTTCTTTTTATGTAATAAAAATATTATTTTCAGCAGGAGTTTTCCACTAACATCTTGTAAACAAACAATAAGTCGTCATATTTAGAAAGGGGATTTCAATCATGTTATCCATTAATCCAAATGAACAATCGGAAAAAGAGAATTACAAATTACTTACAGGAAGTATTATTCCACGCCCTGTCGCATTCGTTACTTCTGTAACAAAAGACGGCGTATTAAACGGAGCACCATATAGTTATTTCAATATTGTTGCTGCTAATCCGCCACTTATCTCAGTTTCTGTACAACGAAAAGCTGGAGAAAGAAAAGACACTTCTCGAAACGCAATTGAAAAAGGAGAATTTGTCGTACATATCTCTGATGAATCATATGTAGCGGCAATTAACGAAACAGCAGCAAATCTCCCTCCAAATGAAAGTGAAATTGAATTAGCAAAATTAACACCAATTGAAAGTGATGTCATCTCCGTTCCAGGTGTAAAAGAAGCAAATATTCGAATGGAATGCGTGCTAGAACGCGCAATCCCCCTTGGCGGAACAGAAGACTCACCAGCTTGCGATCTACTAATTGGACGCGTCGTTCGTTTCCACGTCGCAGAACACCTATACGAAAATGGACGCATTCATGCAGAAGGACTAAAACCAGTAAGCCGCCTAGCAGGACACAACTACGCAAAACTAGGAGAACAATTTGAATTAGTGAGGCCAATCTAAAAGCGGAAGCGGCTCACTCAGAATCGCAGGGCATTGGAGCTCTCGACCTTGAAGCGTTCTTTGCTTCGAGCGAGAGAGCGAAGCCACCGACCATTCTAGCCGCTGGAGCTGGATATGTTTAAAAGTGGAAGGGGCCCATTTAGCTCTGACCAGCTAAGGTTCTCTCGCACAAAAGGTGCTTTTTACCTTTCGTGCGGGAGGTTCTTAGATGCGAAGAGCTGGCCACTGGAGCTGGATAACACTTAAAAGCGGAAGCGTCCCCTCAGAATAGAAGTAACAATAATATAAAAGGGTGTACCAAATTAATTTGGTACACCCTTTTCATAGAAGAAGAAAAATAATTTTTCATTATTGGTCATCGACCTCTTTTCCCATTATTGGTCATCGGTAAAAAGTAACAGTGTGATTGGTTATTGGATGATTGGTTGTCCTTTGGCCATCACAAATCTCATTTTTACAAAAGTGGTCTTCTTCTATGCCTTGAAGCGGAGTCTCACCACTTCAAGGTTTAAAAGTATTTTTCACCATCAAAGTCTAGTTCAATGGCGTAGTTTTTCGCATTAATTAAGTTAGATAACCTATTAGCTTGTCTCTCTAACTCTAAACCTTTTACACGATATACTTCAGGATCAAACATGGCTACTTTTACAAGCGATGATGTTTCACCGTAAGAATATACATGTTCTTCTTTCTTACTCACCCCAAACTCTTTACACTTTCGAGCTTTTGCACGTAACTGCGTTGCAAGTTCTATCGCTTCAACAATCGTTACATTCTCTCCGTTGAAATTCACTTCATTTCGGATATTTGCTTCATACATTAATTTATCTAAAAGACGAAAATCAGCGCGAACTTCATCTAGTTCCTGTTCAACTTGTACCAATGTACGCGTCTGTTTTGGAAGTGTATCACCTTTTTCAATTTCAACAAATCCAATTTGGTTCATCTCTTCTTCTAATTCATGTATTCTTTTCGATAATACACTTTTTAATTTTACAGCTTCTGCCAAAGAAATGTTAGACATAGTATCCCCCTTATATCTCTTCTTTCTGCTCCTCTAAAGTAGGTACTTTCTCTTTTTTCGGTTTCCCAAGCTTAATTACGAAGAAGTAAAGGGAAAGCAATGTAATAAGAAAAACAATTAAAAACGGGTATGGAGAATAAAAAGCACGCGCCGCCTCCGTTTTTCCCGCAACAAACTTCAATGACTCAATATCTAAAAACTCAGCAAACATTTGTACACCGAGCATACTAAACCAAAAAACAAAAAAACTAATAATAATACCAAAAACTTGCTTCAATCTCGTCATCCATCTCATCCTTTCTATATGTGGAATTTTTTAGCGTAATCAGTATAGTACAAACAAAACTATGCACAGAAAGGAACTATCTTACCATTCACGAATTAATTTAATCCAACCTAAAATTGAAATTTGTAAAATAACGCCCTCCCCCTAAAATTATATAGGAAAAAGGAGATATAATCCAAATCCAACCAAAATGATACCACCTACTATCTCGCCATATGTACCGAGCATATCTTTCGCATGTCTCCCAATGAATAAACCAATCCACGCTAATAACATACTAACAAATCCAAAAAGTAATATCGTAATGATCGTCTGTGCCCCGTAAATACCAAGACTAAGACCTACTGAAAAACTGTCTATACTAACCCCAAATGCAAATACAAATAAACTAATTCCAATAGGGGCCGTTCGAGTCTCTTCATTTTCCAAGATAGATGAATATACAATATAAAATCCTAATCCGATTAATAAAATAGCACCTGCAAAATGTGCAATGTCTCCATACTGCTCTGATAAAAAACGACCTAATACCATCCCTATAAATGGCATGATAATATGAAATATCCCTATCGTCACACCGATATACAGGATTTGTCTTATCTTTAAGGTCATCATTCCCATACCAAGACTTACCGAGAACGCATCCATCCCTAAGGCGAACGCCATAATTATTAAAGGTATTATCTGTTCAAACGTCATTCATGTCCCTCCTCGGACGTGCTACTTCAAAATATGCTTATCCGAGGAGAAATATTCTGTTTGCTAATCGTACCTTATCATTCAGTAATAATTTGATGTCCTGCCGCTTTTGTTAAACGATTCATAATGGCATTCCCTATTCCTTCATTCGGGAATGATTCACTAAAAATAACATCCACTTCACTTGCATCAAATGTTCTAAGTACATCATATAATTTAGTCGCAACGCTAGCTAAATCACTTCGAACACCACAAGATAATACAACATCCGCGCTATATACATGCTGATACTCTTCTGTCGTTAATACACCGACTTTGAATCCTTCTTCCTTTTTCTTATCCACAATAAGCTGAATAAATTCACGTGAACCTTCAACAATACTAAGTGGAGCTTTCGGTGCATAATGTGTATATTTCATTCCAGGTGATTTAGGTTTTTCCTTCTCATCCTTTAGAGCCGGATCTAAAGAAACCGTGCCAATCACCGCTTCCAATTGTTCTTTCGTAATTCCACCTGGGCGTAATATCGTTGGAACAGCGCTCGTACAATCAATTACAGTCGATTCAACACCGACTCCTGTTGCACCACCATCTACAATACCTGCGATCTTCTCATTTAAATCTTCATATACATGAGACGCTAACGTCGGACTTGGACGACCTGAACGATTTGCACTAGGTGCTGCAACAGGTACATTTGCCTCTTCAATAAGAGCAAGAGCTACCGGATGATCAGGCATTCTTACTCCAACCGTATTAAGTCCTGCCGTTACCTTCTCTGAAATCCCTTCTTTTCTAGGTAAAATAATTGTTAAAGGGCCCGGCCAAAAATGCTCCATTAACTGTTCTGCAACTGGCGGAATTTCCTTCACAATACCATCTAACTGCGATTTTGTACCGATGTGGACAATAAGTGGATTATCACTCGGTCTTCCTTTCGCCTCAAAAATTTTCGCAATCGCTTCATCATTCATCGCGTTTGCACCTAGTCCATATACCGTTTCTGTAGGGAAGGCAATCGCCTCATTTTCCCTTAATAATTTTGCTGCTTCTTGTAACTGTGGATAATATTTTTTTCTTTCCACAACATTATCCACAACCCACATATTTGTATGCATTTTTTCCCACGTCCTTTTCTACCCTGAAATACTTGTCTATTTTTAGTTTACTATGAGATTTATCCAAAAGACAAACAAGGTTTATCCACAAAATGTGGATAAACCTAATTAATCCGTGGATAACTTTGTGAATAGCTGACAATTTAGTATTATTGCATTTGGCTCTTTTATATTTTTACAAAAGTGTTCTAACTGTCGAATTCCCTCTGGTACGTTCTCTTTCTCTATCGTAACAAAGTCAAAAAACTGAAAGATCGTTATAGATTGTGGATGATTTGTTAGTAAGTACAATTGTCGAATATTTTTTTCTTTCATATACTGCAAAAACATTTCAAAAAAATATAAGAAAGTCTGTTTATCCACATTAGGTGTGAATAAACAAGAACGAATAAGTGCGTTTTCTTCACTTTGTTCATATCCAATGACCGCCCGTATTTCTTCCGCCTCTTCCAAAATCATAAACTGTGCGTACAACTCATTTATTTTATCATCTTTTTTATTAGCTTGTCCGAAAAAAGAATGCAATCTTTCCACATCTGCCTTCGTCGCAAAATATACCTTCTTCATAATAAATCCCTCCTCTTTTTTATATATGAGAAGGGATTTACGAATAGTACTATTTAGAGAATAAAGATGTAAAAGCTTCTACAATAAATAACTTAACTTCCGGCTTTTCTTCTTCCTCCTCTACTTTTACATACTCATTTCGCTTTTCTTGTTTTTGTTCCACAGGTTTCTCCACTTTTTCCACAGTTTTTGTTTCCTCTTTACTTACAGGTTGTTCTTCTACTTTCGTTTCATTTTTTACTACTTTCTTTTCAGAAGCTGTTACTTTTTTTGCGACTTCCTGCTTTACAACTTTCTTTTCCTTCACCTCATCCCCTTTTTTCTCTTCTGCATTTACTACTTCTTCATCATCTATTTGTTTCACTTGCTCCTCTTCAGGAGATTCAGCCTTCACAACATGTTCTTCTTTCCTTACAGCTGTACCACTTGAAAAATCTAAGAAACACATCGGTGGAAATAGTACACACCACCAGTTTGCCCCTTCACCTTCCCCAATTGTAATTAAGACTGCTTCATATTCTCCTGCCGGATAAATAAAATTCCCATATACCTTTGTAGGAAACTTTACATTTTTACTGAAATTCACTTGAAATGAATCTTTACTTCCTTCTTTTTTCAACGTATTTGCTACTGTTTTTTCGATTTCTGGAATATGACTTTGAATGACTTTGCGTGCCTCTTCAAATGAAGTTAAATCAGCTACCCATCCATCAATTTGTGCTTTTACTTCATCACGCACTTTGCGCTTTAACGCTTGGTCTTTATCTGAATCACTATTTGCTAAAATCCGTAATCGAACGGCCTCTTTCGGAATAACTGAAGGCCCTTTCGCATCAGCTTTCATATATCCAAACTGCACAAGTAACTGTGCACCAATTAATAATAGAAGAAGATAAGCAATAACTTGTTTTTTCATTTCCTCCACCGTCCCTTCTACAAACAGTGTGGACAGACTTTCATCTTTCTAAACTATTAAATTCAAAATCTATATGAATTTTTCCACAAAAAAATAGAGTAAGGTGTAAACCTTACTCTATCTCCGCAAATACCATACGATCTTTTCCATTAATATCAAAAACAACCTCAACATGAGCATGTGGAAATGCTTGTTGTAACAGCCCTTTCACGTCCTCACCTTGCCCTACTCCAATTTCAAATGCGACAATTGCTTTCTTCTGCAACACATTCGGCAACTCTTCCATAAAGCGGCGATAGAAATCTAATCCGTCTTCACCACCAACAAGCGCTCTCTTTGGCTCATGCTCTTTCACCACGGGAGAAAGACCACGCCAATCTTCTTCCGGTATATATGGAGGATTTGAAACAACAACATCTAACTTTTGACCCGTTTCATAAAATGGTGATAATAAATCACCATGATAGAACGTTACTTCTGCGCCCAAAGTTTTCGCATTTTCTTTTGCAACTTCAATCGACTCCTGCGCAATATCTACCGTATACACATGAAGATTTTTATTTTCTAAAGCAAGTGTAATCGAAATTGCTCCGCTACCTGTACCAATATCTGCTACATGTATTTTCTCATCACCAAAATGACGCTCAATTCTTTCTAACACTCCTACTATAAGCTCTTCTGTTTCTGGTCTTGGTATTAATACTTCTTCATTCACAAAGAACGATCTTCCATAAAACATTTCATGACCAATCATATATTGAATAGGAATACCTTCTACATGCTTGTGGATAAACTCTGTAAAACTTTTTTCTTGTTCCGCAGTTATTTCTTCACGCATGTTCATCAATAATCCTGTTCTATTCGTCTTTAATACATGACAAAGGACAATTTCTCCCGCATTTTCATCTCGTCCATTCTCCTGTAAAAAAGAAGAAGCCCATTTCAGGGCTTCATAGACACGCATTACTCAGCTGCCTCCATCCTTTGAGCCTGATCTTCCATTACTAAGGCATTGATGAAATCATCTAACTTACCTTGTAAGATTTGATCTAACTTTTGAATCGTTAAACCGATTCGATGGTCTGTAACACGGTTTTGCGGGAAGTTATACGTACGAATACGCTCTGAACGATCACCCGTACCAACAGCTTGTTTACGGTTTTGATCATACTCAGCTTGCGCTTCTTGTCTAAACTTATCATAAACACGTGCGCGTAATACTTTCATCGCTTTTTCTTTATTCTTAATTTGTGATTTCTCATCCTGACATGATACAACTACACCAGTCGGTAAATGCGTTAAACGTACCGCTGACATCGTTGTATTAACGCTCTGTCCACCAGGTCCACTAGAAGCGAATGTATCAACACGAACATCTTTCTCATGAATATCAATTTCTACTTCTTCTGCCTCTGGTAATACAGCTACAGTTGCTGTAGATGTATGAATACGTCCACCAGATTCCGTTTCAGGAACACGTTGTACACGGTGAGCGCCATTCTCGAATTTCAGCTTCGCGAAAGCACCTTTACCGTTAATCATAAAGATAATCTCTTTATATCCACCTAACTCTGTATAGCTAGCCTCGATAATCTCCGTTTTCCAACCTTGCACCTCAGCGTAACGGCTATACATACGGTATAAGTCACCAGCAAATAAAGCAGCCTCGTCACCACCAGCAGCTCCACGAACCTCAACGATAACGTTCTTATCATCGTTAGGGTCTTTTGGTACAAGTAAAATTTTCAGACGCTCTGATAATGTTTTTTCTTGTGATTCTAGCTCAGAAACCTCTTCTTTTACCATTTCACGCATTTCTGCGTCTAACTTATCTTCTAACATTGCTTTCGCATCTTTTAATTGCTCACGAACATCCTTATACTCACGATACACCTCTACCGTTTCCTGTATATCAGACTGTTCCTTTGAATATTCACGAAGCTTATTTGAATCACTAATAATTGCTGGGTCGCTTAGCAATTCATTTAACTTCTCATAACGATTTTCTACAGCTTGCAAACGATCTAACACATCATTCACCTCTACATCCTAGTATCTAATACAAATAGTATATGGTACTTACTCAAAAAAACGCAAATTATATTTAAAAGCACAAGCGGCTCGTTCAGAATCGCAGGCTATTTGGAACTCTCGATCTTGAAGCGCTCTTTGCTTCGAGCGAGAGAGTGAAATGGCCGGAGATTCTAGCCGCTGGAGCTAGATAATATATTTAAAAGTGGCGGTGGCTCGTTCAGCTCTGACCAGCTAAGGTTCTTTCGACCTAAAGGTGCTTTTTACCTTTCGGGCGGAAGGTTCTTAGATGCGAAGAGCTAGCCACCAGAACTAGATATCATAACTTAAGGCGTAGGCAGCTCACACCACTCACACCCTCTATTCTGAAAAAAACCCGCCTTGCACAGCGAGTTTACTTATCTTTGTTTGTAGGAACTGCATGACAATGACGACAGCGTGGTTCATACGATTCTGAAGCACCAACTAAAATAATCGGATCATCAAATGCCGCTGGTTCTCCATCAATTAATCGTTGTGTACGACTTGCCGGAGATCCACATGCAGAACATACTGCTTGTAGTTTTGTTACATGTTCAGCAATCGCCATCAGCTGAGGAACTTGTCCAAATGGTAGACCACGGAAATCTTGGTCTAAACCAGCTACAATGACACGATAGCCACGATTTGCCAATACTTGCACCACTTCCACAATGTCCCCATCAAAGAATTGCACCTCATCGATTGCAATTACATCCATTTCTTCAGTGATATGTTCAAATATATCTTTTGAAGCTGAAACAGGAACTGCTTTTACCTTTAATCCGTTATGTGATACAACGTCTTCTTCACTATAGCGATTATCAATACATGGTTTAAATACAATTGCATGTTGTTTCGCAAATTGCGTACGACGCACACGGCGGATAAGCTCTTCTGATTTACCAGAAAACATACTACCGCAAATCACTTCAATCCAACCGTTCTGATTTATTAAGTACATGAAGCTCTCCTTTCATCTACTTTTTAATTAAAAGTAGGGTAAAGGTATAATATTTTCGCAAAAAAAACAGACAAGCGAATAGATACACTTGCCTGTTTTATGTTTTTATTACTTAAGACCGTATTTCTTATTGAAGCGGTCAACGCGTCCGTCTGCAGTAGCAAACTTCTGACGTCCAGTGTAGAATGGGTGAGAATCAGAACTGATCTCAACTTTTAGTAATGGATAAGTGTTACCATCTTCCCACTCAACAGTTTCGTTAGATCCTCTAGTAGATCCGCTTAAGAATTTGAAGCCTGTGTTTGTGTCCATGAATACAACTTTCTTGTAATCTGGGTGAATTCCTGCTTTCATTCTTTTCATCTCCTTCCGCCCTGAATCATTTTCGAAACAGAGTTTTTCATCTTCAGCTGCATACACAACTATATTGATGAAACACATATGATGAAATTATAACAAGGCTAACTTCATTTTGCAACTACCTGTTTTTGTCTTTTTAAATTAAAAGTGGAGACGGCTCGTTCAGCTCTGACTGGCTAAGGTTCTCTCGCACAAAAGGTGCTTTTTACCTTTAGTGCGGGAGGTTCTTAGACACGAAGAGCTAGCCGTCGGAACTAGATACAATTTAAAAGCAGAAGCGGCTCGCTCAGAATCGCAGGCTATTTAGAACTCTCGACCTTGAAGCGCTTTTTGCTTCGAGCGAGAGAGTGAAATGACCGGAGATTCTAGCCGCTGGAGCTGGATAACACCTTAAAGTGGAGGGGGCTCGCTCAGCTCTGACCAGCTAAGGTTCTTCCGCTCTAAAGGTGCTTTTTACCTTTCGGGCGGAAGGTTCTTAGATGCGAAGAGCTAGCTACCGGAACTGGATATCATTTAAAAGCGCAAGCGGCTCGTTCAGAATGGTAGGGGGATGAAGCTGGATATTATTTTAAAATGGAGGCCGCTCATCCAACTAGAACCAACTAATGCCCTTCCACTCATCTCTCTTTAAGATCACCTAAAAAACATAAAAAACTCGCTTACCATAAAATAAGCGAGTCCCAATCTTTTCCCTTTACTTCGTTGTTACATATCTTTTCGAATCTGCAACAATGTTTTGTAAAAATTCTTCATTTGTCTTTGTTTGACGAAGTTTACGTAAGAAACCTTCAACAAAGTCTGGTGTATCACGCATTGTTTTACGAATACCCCATAGCTTGTCTAAATGTTCTTTCGGAATTAATAGATCCTCTTTACGTGTACCAGAACGGCGAATATCAATTGCCGGGAAGATACGACGCTCAGCTAATGAACGATCTAAATGAAGTTCCATATTTCCAGTTCCTTTAAATTCTTCGTAAATTACATCGTCCATACGAGATCCTGTATCAACAAGAGCTGTTGCTAAAATTGTTAAGCTACCGCCTTCTTCGATATTACGTGCAGCTCCAAAGAAACGCTTCGGTCTATGGAAGGCAGCTGGGTCGATACCACCCGATAATGTTCTACCACTTGGCGGAATAACAAGGTTGTAAGCTCGCGCTAAACGGGTAATACTATCCATTAAAATGATAACATCTTTTTTGTGCTCTACAAGACGCATTGCACGTTCTAACACAAGTTCTGCTACTTTAATATGATTTTCTGGTACTTCATCAAAAGTAGAGCTTACAACATCTCCTTTAACAGAACGTTCAATATCTGTTACTTCCTCTGGACGCTCATCAATTAAAAGGACAATTAATTCAGCTTCCGGATGATTTGTTGTAACACTGTGTGCGATTTCTTTTAATAGACTAGTTTTACCAGCCTTTGGAGGCGCGACAATTAAACCACGTTGTCCAAATCCAACTGGTGCAATTAAATCCATGATGCGTGTCGGTAACTTTTTCGGTTCCGTTTCCAATTTCATTTGGCGATCTGGGTATAATGGTGTTAATGCAGGGAAATGCACACGCTCTTTTGCTGACTCTGGATCATCTCCGTTTACAGCTTCAACTTGTAATAACCCAAAGTAGCGTTCATTTTCTTTCGGAGGTCGTACTTTACCAGAAACCTTATCTCCATTACGTAAATCGAAACGACGAATTTGCGAAGCTGAGATATAAATATCTTCTGAGCTTGGAGAGTAGTTGATAGGACGTAGGAATCCAAATCCTTCTGATTGAATAATTTCTAATACGCCTTCCATGAAGAAGAAACCTTCTTTTTCTGCTCGAGCTTTTAAAATGGCGAAGATTAACTCTTTTTTCGTTAATTTGCTATAATACGAAATTTTAAATTCTTTCGCAAGCTCGTATAACTCTTTTAATTTCATGTTTTCTAATGCTGCAATTGACAAATTCATTCAGACACCACACTTTAACGTTATTCTCTTTTCACATGGGTAAAGGGAAAAAATACGGAAGGCAAATAATTAATAATGAAAGGCAATAAGTTCAAGTAGGGTAATATTCACTATTGTAACCCTTTTATCTAGTTTTAATCAATACGTTGAAACACAAATACAAGAAGCGAAGACAAGAAAATTTGTCTTCGCTTTTTATTTAATCCAGCTCCAACAGCTAGAATGGTCGGTGGCTTCACTTCTTCCTACGAGGCAAAAAGCGCCTCTTCGTCAGAAGCTCCATCCCCCTCCCATTCTGAACGAGCTGCTTACGCTTTTTATTTAATAACCAAGTTCGGTTTTTTATTTAAGCTGTGACGTCCGTCTACGAAGCGTACTGTGCCTGATTTTGCGCGCATAACAAGGGATTGTGTTGTTCCTACGCTACCTTTAAATTGAACGCCGCGTAATAGTTCTCCGTCTGTTACACCTGTTGCTGCGAAGATTGCATCGTCACCTTTTACTAAGTCCTCCATGCGAAGGATGCGGTTGATGTCGTCTATGCCCATCTTTTTGCAACGCGCCAATTCAGCGTCGTTTTGTGGTAATAATTTCCCGTGAATTTCTCCACCTAAACATTTTAATGCAACTGCTGCTAACACACCCTCAGGCGCGCCACCAGAGCCGAATAAAATATCTACACCTGTACGATCAAATGCGGTGTTGATTGCGCCAGCTACGTCTCCATCATTAATCAATTTAATGCGAGCACCAGCTTTACGAATTTCTTCAATAATTGCTTGATGACGTGGACGGTTTAAAACTGTCGCTACAACATCTTCAATATCTTTGTTTTTCGCTTTCGCAACTGCACGTAAGTTATCGATAATAGGCGCATCAATATCGACCGCCCCAACTGCTTCTGGGCCAACCGCGATTTTATCCATGTACATGTCAGGAGCATGTAACAAATTACCATGATCTGCAATTGCAATAACAGCAAGAGCATTCCATCCACCAGCTGCTACAATGTTTGTCCCTTCTAAAGGATCAACTGCAACGTCTACACGCGGACCATATCCTGTACCTAATTTTTCTCCGATATATAGCATTGGTGCTTCATCCATTTCACCTTCACCAATTACAACTGTACCTTTCATCGGAATTGTATCAAATACATCACGCATAGCTGATGTTGCTGCACCGTCTGCCTCATCCTTTTTCCCGCGTCCCATCCAACGCGCTGATGATAAAGCTGCAGCCTCTGTTACACGTACTAACTCCATAGATAAACTTCTTTCCACGATAATCCCTCTCCTTTAAGTCTTTATATTTCTGCCGTATTTTGTGAACCGTGTTTTTCTATAAAGTGTACTTCCGCAAGTAGTGATGCTTCGCTTCCCCCTTGCGGAAGTATCACTTATGCGTTCTTCATTTCTTCAATTTCTTGCTTTGTCATTTGTTCTCGCCAAATGTTTGCACCAAGCCCTTTAAGCTTGTCTACTATATTTTCATAGCCACGATCAATATGCTCAAGTCCGGTTACTTCTGTAATTCCATCCGCCATCAATCCTGCAATAACAAGGGCTGCTCCAGCTCGCAAATCACTCGCTTTCACTTTTGCACCTTGTAATAAAACAGGACCAGTTACGATAGCTGACCGACCTTCTACTTTAATTTGCGCATTCATGCGACGTAATTCATCAATATGTTTAAAACGTGCGCCATAAATCGTATCCGTTACAACACCCGTTCCATGCGCCTTTGTTAAAAGTGTTGTAAATGGCTGTTGTAAATCTGTTGGGAAACCTGGATATACAAGCGTTTTTATATCAACTACTTTTAATCTTCTATCACCGTTCACTGTAATCTGGTCATCATTCGTTTCAACTTGGACACCAGCTTCTCTTAATTTTGCAGTAACTGACTCCAAATGCTGAGGAATAACATTATCAACTGTTACTTCTCCTCCTGACGCAGCACCTAAGATCATATACGTACCCGCTTCAATACGATCTGGAATGATCGTATGATGACAACCGTGCAATGAATCCACACCATCAATTCGGATTACATCTGTACCAGCACCTTTAATGCGTGCTCCCATGCTAGTTAACAGTGTAGCTACATCAATAATCTCTGGTTCTTTCGCTGCGTTTTCAATAACAGTTCTACCTTTAGCTCGTACAGCTGCTAGCATAATATTAATCGTAGCTCCTACACTAACAACATCTAAATAAATACGTGCCCCTCGTAGTTCATCTGCTCTTAAATAGATAGCACCTTGTTCATTCGTAACATGTGCACCTAACGCTTCAAATCCTTTAATGTGCTGATCAATCGGCCTCGGTCCTAAGTGACATCCACCTGGAAGCCCAATAACAGCTTTTTTAAAACGGCCAAGCATCGCACCCATTAAATAATAAGAAGCACGCAATTTTTTCACTTTTCCATTTGGTAAAGGCATTGCAACCATGTTAGAAGGATCGACTACCATCTCTTCCTCCTGTCCATAAGTCACTCTCCCTCCAATTTCCTCTAGTAAGTCTCCTAACATTTTCACGTCCGAAATATTAGGGACACCACCAATAGTTACTGGAGTATCTGCTAAAATTGTCGCTGGAATTAGTGCAACGGCGCTGTTCTTTGCACCACTCACGCGAATTGTTCCATTTAAAGCTCTTCCGCCTTCAATTAGCAATTTTTCCATATTGAGCTCCCTTCTTGTGAATGTATTTACTTTCTATATTTTTATAGAAAGCTCCCCCTTAAGAATCTCAATTACTTTTCCATCCCAAAACTCAATAAATAGGAAACCATTATCTTCATTTCTCCTGTCATACAAAAAGATAAAGATTAACTATTTATCGAATTTACTTTATCAATTTAGATACGTTATCACATTTATTAATAGGACTATGCACATTATTTTCTATTTCAAAAACAAAATGATAAAATCTTTAGACTTGTTCACGCTTTCATTATACAACGAAAGGAAACCGTCTAAAAGAGTAGACGGTTTCCAAAACGGAATTTTATTCTTACGCTTTACCGTTAGAACCGAATTCGCGAATTTTACCAATAACAGTTGCTTTGATAGCGTCGCGGCCAGGTCCGATAAATTTACGAGGATCGTAAACTTCTTGGTCTTTGTTTAATACTTCACGAACAGCTTTTGTAAACTCAATTTGGTTCTCAGTGTTTACGTTGATTTTTGAAGTACCTAAAGAGATAGCTTTTTCGATATCAGCAGTTGGGATACCAGTACCACCGTGTAATACTAAAGGTACGCCAGTGAAGTCACGAACTTGTTCCATTTCAGCGAATCCTAAGTTAGGCTCACCTTTGTAAGGACCGTGTACAGAACCTAAAGCTGGAGCTAGGCAATCGATACCTGTTGCTTCAACAAGGTGCTTACACTCAGCTGGGTCAGCGTAAATTACGCCTTCAGCGATTACGTCGTCTTCTTGTCCGCCAACTGTTCCAAGCTCAGCTTCAACAGATACGTTACGAGCGTGTGCGTATTCTACTACTTTTTTAGTAGTTTCTACGTTTTCTTCGAATGGGTGGTGAGAAGCGTCGATCATTACAGATGTGAAACCTGCATCGATTGCTTCTTTACATTTTTCGAAGCTTGAACCATGGTCAAGGTGAATCGCTACAGGAACAGTGATGTTCATTTCTTCGATTAAAGCTTTAACCATAGCTACAACTGTTTTGAAACCAGTCATATGACGAGCTGCACCCTCAGATACACCTAGGATTACAGGAGATTTTTCTTCTTCCGCAGCAGCTAAGATAGCTTGAGTCCACTCTAAGTTGTTCATGTTGAATTGACCAACTGCGTATTTTCCTTCTAGTGCTTTGTTTAGCATTTCTTTCATAGAAACTAAAGGCATGGTGAATCCTCCTAAAAAACGTTTTTTGTATCCGATAAGTTCTTATCGCTGGTAGTATGACCAGAATAAGGTAAAATATGTATATCTACATACCGGACTTTTTTCTACACTCAATAGGATAACAACTTGTACTCAAAAACTCAACCGTATTCACCTGCACAATAGTCCATGTAAACGCTTTTTTCCGTATTTTTTATAAAAAATTCATTTTTAAGCCTCTACAGCGAGCTCATTTCTCACCGCTTGACGAATTTCATCAATATCAAATGGTTTAGCAAAATGCATTAAAGCACCTAAATCTTTTGCTTCTTGGATCATATCAAGCTCTCCGTAAGCAGTCATTAAAATCACTTTAATACTCTCGTCAATTTCTTTTACATGCTTTAAAATCTCTATACCATCCATACCTGGAATTTTCATATCTAACACAACTAAATCTGGATTATCTTTTTTCACGATATCTAAAGCTTGAAATCCATTCGCTGCTTGGAATGTCTGATAACCTTCTTTTTGGAACACTTCATGTAATAACACACGAATGCCATATTGATCATCAACGATTAAAATTTTCCCTTCCATAACTCCCAACCTTTCTGTGTAAGTACAAGATTTAAAGCTTCTTATATCTTAACGATTAATTTTCGCTATTCTTTACCAAATTCCTTCCTATTTCTTTCTTATTTTACCGTTTCCTATTTTGTTATGCCACCTTCGATTTCACCTTTCTAAAAAAATAAACTATAATGAAAGCCGGTAAACACGTACGAAGGGAGTAACATTATGTTAAAAATTTTTTCAACCCAATTAAGCGGTTATTTCTCCAGAGTTTCTCAAAAAGAGGAAATGAATATAGAAGATAGCGCCCGTCTACTTGCTCAAGCATTAGTTGGCGAAGGTTTCATTTATTTACATGGTACAAATGAAATGGAGGGCGTTGTTGCTGAAGCGCTATTCGGTACTGAACCAATGAAACAAGCAAAACGATTATTTGAAAATGGTAAGGAAGTAGAAGTAACTTCTGCAGATCGTGTACTTCTTATTAGCCGTTTTTCAACAGATGAAGAAGTTGTAGCAATAGCAAAAAAACTTCAAGCAGATGGACACTCTATTGTCGGCATTTCTGCTATTCAAGAAGGCAATGAATCACTAGAACAATATACAGATGTACATATTGATACAAAACTGTTAAAAGGGCTTATTCCAGACGATGAAGGTAATCGCTACGGATTCCCAAGCTTAATGATAGCTTTATTTGCATATCACGGAATCAAATTTACAATCGATGAAATGTTAAATGAATATTAAAAAAAGCGCCCTATTTCAAGGCGCTTTTTTATTACTTGCTCTCTTTATTCGTAATAGACGCTCTTACGAAGTCATGGAACAATGGTTGTGGACGGTTTGGACGAGAAACAAGTTCTGGGTGGAACTGTGCCGCTACGAACCAAGGGTGATCTTTTAATTCAACGATTTCAACTAAACGGCCGTCTGGGCTTGTACCAGAGAATACAAATCCTGCTTTTTCCATATCCGGACGGAATTGATTGTTGAACTCATAACGATGACGATGACGCTCATATACAACCGGCTCATTGTAAGCGTTGTAAGCATTTGTTTCTTCAGCAAGCTTACATGGGTATAGACCAAGACGAAGTGTACCACCTAAGTCTTCTACATCTTTTTGTTCTGGTAATAAGTCGATGATTGCATAAGGTGTGTCAGGATTGATTTCAGAAGAGTTAGCTCCTTCTAATCCTAATACGTTACGTGCGAATTCGATTGATGCAAGTTGCATACCTAAGCAAATTCCTAGGAATGGAACTTTGTTTTCACGAGCATATTGAATTGCAACGATTTTACCTTCTACACCACGATCACCGAAGCCACCTGGTACAAGGATACCATCTGTGTCTCCTACTAATTCTTGTACGTTCTCTGCTGTTACGTGCTCAGCATTTACCCATTTCACTTCTACATCTGTGTCGAAAGAGTAACCCGCATGACGAAGTGCTTCTACAACAGAAATGTATGCATCTTGAAGCTCTACGTATTTACCAACAAGAGCGATTTTTGTTTTCTTAGAAAGGTTACGCACTTTTTCAACTAGCGCAGTCCACTCTGTCATATCTGCAGCTGGATTGTCTAATTTTAAGTGATCGCAAACGATTTGGTCCATATTTTGCTCTTGAAGAGATAATGGAACTGCATATAAAGTATCTGCATCGCGTGCTTCAATAACTGCTTTTGTATCAATGTCACAGAATAATGCAAGCTTGTCTTTCATATCTTGAGAAACAGGCATTTCTGTACGAACAACGATAATATTTGGTTGAATACCTAAACTGCGAAGCTCTTTAACACTATGTTGCGTTGGTTTTGTTTTCATTTCACCCGCTGCTTTTAAGTACGGGATTAACGTACAGTGAATGTACATTACATTGTCACGACCGATGTCGCTCTTAATTTGACGGATTGCTTCTAAGAATGGTAGAGACTCGATGTCACCAACAGTTCCACCGATTTCTGTAATAACAACGTCCGCGTTTGTTTCGCGACCAGAACGGTATACGCGCTCTTTAATTTCGTTAGTAATGTGAGGAATAACTTGAACTGTTCCTCCTAGGTATTCACCACGACGCTCTTTTTGAAGAACTGAAGAGTAAATTTTACCTGTTGTTACGTTGCTGTATTTGTTTAAGTTGATGTCGATGAAACGCTCATAGTGACCAAGGTCTAAGTCAGTTTCTGCACCATCATCTGTTACGAATACCTCACCGTGTTGGTATGGGCTCATAGTCCCTGGGTCTACGTTAATGTATGGATCAAACTTTTGAATTGTTACGTTTAAACCACGATTTTTTAAAAGTCTTCCAAGAGATGCTGCTGTAATACCTTTTCCTAGAGACGATACTACACCGCCTGTTACAAAAATATACTTAGTCATGAAAAAGCTCCCTTCTATTTTGCTGTTATATAATCACCGTTGCAAAGCGCAACGTATGTAGATAACACTGTATCCATCTTATTGTTAGACTCTTTTTATTTTCTAAACAAAAAACAAAAAAGAAAATTGCTCCCCTCATCACATAAAGTAATAAGTAGGGAGCAATTTTCTTTTATATTTACACTTTAAAAGTATTATCGTCCTTTTTTAAAGAGCCCAAAAATGATTCTACATGGACGATAATGAAAAGTCAAGAACTACAGTTCTTCCTCTTCTTCTTCTTCAGTTTCATCATACTCAAGTTCTTCTTCAGCGAAGTCATCTTCATCGTCATCTAAATCATCAAGATCATCGTCGTCTCCGTCTTCGTCTTCAAGAACCTTGTCCAAATCTTCTACATCATCATCTTCGTCTTCATTTCCGTCTACATCATCAAAGTCATCTTCATCTTCTTCAATGTAGTCATCAAAACCGTCTTCTTCAACTTTACGTTTCTTCTTCGGTTTTGGTTGAGGCAAGATTTCTTCATCAATTTGCTCATATGGGTACCAGCTACGTAATCCCCAACGATTTTCTCCTAAATTAATGAAACGTCCATCGATGTTTAAGTCTGTATAAAATTGTGCGATTTTCGCATTAACTTGCTCTTGAGATAGTCCCAGCACTTGAGCGATTTCTTGAACCAACTCGTTGAATGTCGTTGCTTGTTTTTTATCCCCTAAAACGCTATGTACAACTTCAATCATTGAACATTCTTTTAGCTCTTCTGGTGAATATTGCTTAAAATCCACTTATGCGGCACTTCCTTTCATCAAATATAACCTTATATATAACGGCCTGCTTAAAAAAATCCATACTATTCATTATAAACAAAAGTCGCACAAATATGCTACAAAAAAAACGGGAAACTTTTATAGGGTAGTAAAATTATAATTTGTGCATTCCTTATTTCGGAAGCATATGGGCCCCTTGTAATACATACCTAATTTGCATGTCTGTATATTCTTCGAGCGTATATAGCTTTTGCAGCGCCCAACGTCGAAATCCCCACATCTGTCCTTGTATAAAAATATTATGCGCAAGAAGCTGTATTTCTTTTTTATTTAATGTAAATGTTCCGTTTTCCGTACACTGTTCCAAAATATTCTCAAACATTCCTACCATTTGAAACTCCTTTTCTAATACGTACGGGAGTGATTCTTTCGGTAAAAAGCGTACCTCTTGATACATTATTAATACTTCTTCCTGCAATTCGTCCATCACTTTAAAATAATTCGTTATTGCTATCTTTAAACTTTCTACACTTCCTTTTTCCGTACAAACTACTTCCTCTAATCTTTCTTTTACATGTTCATAAATACTATCACAAACTAAATACAAAACATCATCTTTTGTACGAATGTATTCATAAAGCGTTCCAATACTAAATCCAGCTGCCTTTGCAATCTCTCTCGTTGTTGTACGCGGAAATCCTTTTTGTTTAAACAGTTGCACTGCACCTTTAATCATTTGTTCACGCCTTAACGCGACTAATTTTTCATCTTTCACTGATGCATGCACATTATGTTTAACCATCCCCTTCACCTCTCTATTATTTTTTGGAAGGAAAAAGCGTAGGAAAATACCTACGCCTTTGATCCTACTTCGTTAACATACGAGAAATTACGAGCCTTTGAATCTCTTGTGTTCCTTCATATATCTGTGTAATCTTTGCATCTCGCATGTATCGCTCTACTGGATAATCTTTCGTATAACCGTAACCACCAAATACTTGTACCGCTTCCGTCGTCACCTTCATCGCTGCATCACCTGCAAATACTTTTGACATCGCTGACTCTTTCCCATACGGAAGCCCTTCCGATTCCAGCCAAGCTGCTTGATATGTTAGAAGACGCGCCGCCTCCACATCCGTTGCCATATCTGCAAGTTTAAAGCCAATCCCTTGCTGCGCCGCAATCGGCTTCCCAAACTGATGACGCTCTCTTGCATATTCTACGGAAGCATCTAAAGCCCCTTGTGCAATACCAACCGCTTGCGCCGCAATACCGTTACGGCCACCATCTAATGTTTGCATCGCTATCTTAAACCCTTGTCCTTCTTCCCCTAGTAAATTCTCTACAGGAATACGGCAATCTTCGAACATAATTTCAGTTGTTGGTGAAGAGCGAATCCCTAATTTACTCTCCTTCTTCCCAACTGAAAATCCTGGTGTATCACTTTCCACTATAAATGCACTCGTGCCACGCTGCTTCGATTCAGGATCAGTTAATGCGAAAACAACATAAATATCAGCAATGCCACCATTAGTGATAAATATTTTTGATCCATTTAATACATAATGGTCTCCATCTCTTTTGGCGATCGTCTTCATTCCACCAGCATCCGATCCAGACCCTGGCTCCGTTAAGCCGTACGCACCAATCTTCTTTCCTTCAGCCATCGGTCGTAAAAATGTTTGCTTTTGCTCTTCTGTTCCAAATTTAAAAATTGGCCAACCAGCAAGTGAAGTATGTGCAGACAATGTTACACCTGTAGAAGCACATACGCGTGATAATTCTTCAATAGCAATTACATACGCCAAGTAATCGCTTCCAATTCCGCCGTATTCTTCAGGCCACGGAATTCCGGTTAAACCAAGCTCTGCCATTTGATCAAATAGCGCTCGATCAAACCTCTCTTCTTCATCACGTTCAGCTGCTGTCGGTGCTACTTCATTCTTAGCAAAGTCCCGAACCATTTTTCTTATCATTTCATGTTCTTCTGATAGTTTAAAATGCATGCCCGTCTCCCCCTTGTGCTTTTATAAAGCCCGGCTAATAACAAGTTTCTGTATTTCACTCGTCCCTTCATATATTTGCGTGATTTTCGCATCACGGAAAAATCTTTCTACTGGATAATCTTTCGTATAACCGTAGCCACCAAATACTTGCACTGCTTCAATCGCAACTTCAACAGCCGTTTTAGAAGCGAATAATTTCGCAATAGATGCTTCTTTACCACATGGTAATCCTTGCGCTCTTAGCGATGCCGCCCTATATACGAGTAATCGCGCCGCTTCTACGCTAGTTGCCATATCTGCAAGTTTGAAGCCAATCCCTTGCTGCGCCGCAATTGGCTTTCCGAATTGCTCACGTTCTTTCGCATAATCAATCGCACATGCAAGCGCCGCTTCAGCAATACCTAATGCTTGCGCCCCAATTCCAATTCGTCCAACATCTAAATTCGCCATCGCTACCTTAAATCCTTGTCCTTCTTCACCAAGTAAATTCTCAGCCGGTACCCTCATATCCTCGAACGTAAGTTGTACAGTGCGAGAACCGAGCAGTCCCATTTTATGCTCATCTTTACCGATAATTAAGCCTGGTGTATCTTTCTCTACTATGAATGCAGAAATCCCACTCTTTCCTGCCTCTGGATTTGTAGAAGCGAATACAATATATGTACTTGCTTCACCACCATTTGTAATGAACACCTTCGATCCATTAATAATGTAATGATCGCCTTTCTTCACAGCCCTTGATTTCAAACTTCCTGCATCCGATCCTGCATTTGGTTCTGTTAATGCAAATGCACCTAAATATTCACCAGTCGCAAGTTTAGAAACATATTTCTGCTTCTGTTCTTCTGTTCCGAAATATAAAATCGGGTTCATTCCAACTGACGTATGTACAGCTAAAATTACACCAACTGTTGCGCTTACCTTTGAAATTTCTTCAATTGCTAAAATGTAAGAAATAAAATCCATTTCTGCACCACCGTATTTTGCAGGCGCTGGAATTCCCATTAATCCAAGCTCCCCCATCTTCTGCAAAATCTCTTTTGGGAACACCCCTTGTTCCATACTAGGAACAAAGGGAGCAATTTCCTTCTGTGCAAAATCTCGAACCATTTTCCTCATCATTTGCTGCTCTTCATTAAAACGAAAGTTCATATACTCCGCCTCCATTTGCTATATAACCTTTTAACAATTTGGTAAGACCACTATTTTGTAACAAAGGGGGATTTATTCGTAAACGTAGAAACCACGACCTGTTTTACGTCCTAACCATCCTGCATTTACGTACTTACGTAGCAATGGACATGGGCGATATTTACTATCGCCTAAACCTTCATGCAACACTTCCATAATGTATAAACACGTGTCTAAACCGATAAAATCAGCGAGCGTTAGAGGACCCATCGGGTGATTCATACCAAGTTTCATTACTTCATCAATTGCTTCTTTCGTCGCTACACCTTCATATAACGTATAGATTGCTTCGTTAATCATCGGTAATAAAATACGGTTCGATACAAATCCTGGGAAATCATTTACTTCAACTGGTACTTTGCCAATTTTCTTCGTAATATCCTCAATTGTTTCGTATACCGCATCATCTGTAGCCAAACCACGAATAATTTCAACAAGTTTCATAACCGGAACCGGATTCATAAAGTGCATACCGATTACTTTTTCCGGACGTTTCGTTACCGCGGCAATTTCTGTAATTGGCAAAGATGACGTATTTGTCGCTAAAATTGCGTGTTCTGGAGCAATTTCATCTAAATTTGCAAAGATTTTCTTTTTAATATCCATTTTCTCGACAGCTGCTTCGATAATAAGATCCGCTTCCTTCACACAATCTAAATCAAGCGTTACTGCAAGACGGTTTAATGTCGCTTCCTTTTCTTCTTCCTTCATGCGCCCCTTTTCTACTTGGCGTGCTAAGTTTTTCGTAATGATCGCCAATCCTCTATCTAATTGCTCTTGTTTTAAATCTTGTACCTTCACGTCATATCCTGCCATTGCACATACTTGTGCGATTCCTGATCCCATTTGTCCTGCACCAATTACAACAATTTTTTGTACACTCATTTCTTCTTCCCCCTTAATTTTCAATAAACTATATACCGTCTAATCTTAATTAGTGAACTTCAATCATCACTGCATCACCTTGACCACCACCGCTACAAATCGAAGCAATTCCAATTCCGCCGCCGCGTTGCTTCAGTGCATGGATTAGTGTAACGATAATGCGCGCTCCGCTTGCTCCAATCGGATGCCCCATCGCCACTGCGCCGCCATTTACATTCAATTTTTCTGGGTCAATTCCCGCAATCTCTGTACTTGCAATTGCTACTGCTGCAAATGCTTCATTAATCTCGAATAAATCGATGTCTTCAATTGTCTTGCCTGTTTTTTCAAGCAATGCGTTAATTGCATAACCTGGCGTTCTCGGGAAATCTTTAGACTCCACTGCAATTGCTGTATGTGCCAAAATTGTCGCTAACGGCTTTCTTCCTTCTTGCTTCGCTCTGTCTTCGCTCATTAATACAAGTGCAGCACCACCATCGTTTAAGCCTGGTGCATTACCAGCTGTCACTGTCGCTGTTTTATCAAATACAGGTTTTAATTTTGCTAACTTTTCAATTGTTGTATCCGCGCGTGGCGCCTCATCCTTTGCAACGACAATAGGATCGCCTTTTCTTTGCGGAATCGTTACTGGCACGATTTCCTCTTCAAAACGTCCTTCATTATGTGCTGAAACCGCACGCTGGTGGCTACGATATGCCCATTCATCTTGCGCTTCGCGAGAAATTCCATCTTCCTTCGCAACTTCTCCGCCATAAACACCCATGTGTATACCTGAAAATGCGCATGTTAAACCGTCAGCAATGTTTAAATCAACGACTTCGTTGTTGCCCATTCTGTATCCCCATCTTGCTCCTCGTAAAATATAAGGACTGTTACTCATCGACTCCATACCACCAGCTACAATCAATGATTGATCGCCAGTACGAATAATTTGATCCGCTAACGTAACCGCACGAAGCCCCGATGCACAAACTTTATTCACTGTTTCCGTCTGCACTTCCCAAGGGATTCCAGCAGCCCTCGCCGCTTGGCGCGATGGAATTTGCCCCTGCCCACCTTGAATAACCGTTCCGAATATAACTTCCTCAACATCACTAGCAGAAACATTTGCTCTTTCAAGCGCCGCTTTAATTGCAATCCCTCCAAGTTCTGTTGCTTTTACATCTTTTAAAGATCCTCCAAATTTCCCAACCGGTGTTCTTGCTGCACTTAAAATAACTGTTTTACTCATTCCTCTTTCCCCCATTTCCTTTTATCACTGAGCGGGCGCTCGGTGTTCCTACGTTGAGAAGAGGTGCAATCATTGCACCTCTTTCTAAAGTTGTATGCATTCCTACAAACTAGATTGCTTCTTTCTTCTGTCCAATCACTGAGCGTTCTAAAATCTCTGTTACATCGAGAGTTTGAACTTTCTCTTCAACTTCTTTCGCTTTCGTCCCATCACTAATCATCGTTAAGCAATACGGACATCCTGTACCGATAATGGATGGCTGTACAGCTAATGCTTGTTCTGTACGAGCAACGTTAATGCGTGAACCTGTTGTTTCCTCCATCCACATTAAGCCACCACCTGCTCCACAGCACATTCCCGTTTCACGGTTACGTGCCATTTCTACAAGATTCACACCAGGAATCGCTTTCAAAATGTCACGCGGGGCTTCGTATACTTCGTTGTATCTTCCTAAGTAGCAGGAATCATGGTACGTAACTGTTTCCTCAATAGCGTGAACCGGTTTTAAGCGTCCTTCTTTCACCCACTGAGCTAACAGTTCTGTATGATGATAGACTTCTGCTTGCAAGCCAAAGTCCGGATACTCATTTTTAAATGTGTTATAAGCATGAGGGTCAATCGTAACGATTTTCTTCACTCCTGCTTTTTCAAATTCCTCGATATTTTTTGTCGCCATCTCTTGGAAGACAAATTCATTTCCAAGGCGGCGCGGTGTATCTCCAGAGTTCTTTTCCTTATTACCAAGTATCGCAAATGAAATGCCTGCTTCGTTCATCAACTTCGCAAACGATATCGCAATCTTCTGACTACGATTATCATATGATCCCATTGAACCAACCCAGAATAAATATTCGAACTCCTCGCCAGCTTTCGATTTTTCTTTTACAGTTGGAACCGTTACTTCATCATCACCTTGGCGCCAAGTTTCACGCTCTTTACGGTTTAGACCCCACGGATTCCCTTGACGCTCGATGTTTGTCATCGCACGTTGCGCTTCCGCATCCATCTTTCCTTCTGTTAAAACGAGATAGCGGCGTAAATCAATAATTTTATCAACGTGCTCATTCATAACCGGACACTGATCCTCACAGTTACGACACGTTGTACAAGCCCAAATCTCTTCTTCTGTAATAATATCTCCGATTAAACTCGGATCGTAAGCGAGTGTTGTAGCTGCAGATTCTTGTTGTCCTTTCCCAGCTGCCATCATCGCTAACTGATTTCCTTGTGTATTATTAAAAGCAACTACTGGAACCCACGGTGCTTTTGATGTCACTGCAGCTCCTTTATCAGTTAAATGATCACGAAGTTTTAAAATTAAATCCATCGGCGATAACATTTTACCTGTTCCTGTTGCCGGACACATATTTGTACAACGACCACACTCTACGCAAGCGTATAAGTCAATAAGCTGATTTTGTCTAAAATCTTCGATTTTACCAACACCAAATGTTTCTTGTGTTTCATCTTCAAAGTCAATCTTTTCAAGTTTCCCTGGATTTGAAAGACGGCCGAAGAAAACGTTAGCTGGTCCCGCAATTAAATGCGCGTGTTTCGATTGTGGAACATAAACTAAAAATGTTAACAAAATTAGTAAATGCACCCACCAAGAGAAATAGAACACAGAAATGGCTACGGTTTCATTTATCCCTGAGAAAACGTAAGCGATTGCAGAAGCGATTGGCTCACTCCATGAAAGCTCCTCGCCATGCCATATAATTCCCATCCCATTACCGAGTAGCACAGAAATCATTAAGCCACCGATAAAGATAAGAACAAGTCCTGATTTGAAATTACGTTTTAAACGAACTAGCTTCTCAACATAACGTCGATGAAAAGCCCAAAAGACTGCAATTAAAATAACAAGTGTGACAATTTCCTGGAAGAATGTAAATGCAGGGTATAGTGGTCCAAGTGGAAGATGTGATCCTGGTGCGAGTCCTTTCCAAACGAAGTCAATTGCTCCAAATTGGACAAGAATAAATCCGTAAAAGAACATAACGTGAATAATGCCGCTCTTTTTATCTTTCAGCAGCTTTTTCTGACCGAAAACATTGACCTTAAGGAGATCCCAACGCTCTTTAAAACGACGGTCAAATTCAATCTTTTTTCCTAACTGTATGTAGGCCATCCTCGTTCGTATAAGATACACAAACAAATATCCCGCATAAGCAATAACAGCAATGGCAGCCAGCCAATTCATGATCAGTAAGCTATTCATTTTTATGCTACCCCTCTCTTTGTAAGCCCTCTTTCTTTTTTAGAATCTTCAAAAACATATAATTTTCTGAATTTTATCCCCTACCTTCATTATATAATGAGTGAGCATTCAGTCAACAGTTTTTTGTTATACAACAACATATTTTTTAATAAAGCTGTTTATTTCGGTGAAACTATAAAGTGAAACTTTAATCATTAGAAGTTACTTACTCCCTACTAATTATTAGCCCACAAATAACCGGATAAAATGAATGTTTGATTTATAAAAAACAAATGGTGAAAAGACCGTGAAGGAGGGAATTTACTCATGTTCTTCTTACCTCTCTTATTAATAGGTATTGCTCTCTGGATTGTAATCGATCTTTCTTATGGGAGAATTGTTCATTTAAGGCGTGTCCGTTCTCGTTCTTTCCCTTTACGTCAAAGTGATTTTCACCTTTATACATACGGAAAAGATTTGTATGACACTCTATTTACTGATATAAAACAGGCGAAACACCATGTGCATGTTTTGTTTTTCATTGTAAAAAACGATAAAATCAGCCGAGAATTTTTAAAGTTACTTATTGATAAGGCAAAGGAAGGAATTGAAGTAAGACTTTTACTCGATAGATTGGGAAGCCATCATTTATCAAACGAGGCCGTTCGCTCCCTGCAAAAACATGGTGTCTCTTTTTCATTTTGTCACAAAGTAAAGTTTCCTTTTCCTTTCTTTTCTGCAAATCAAAGAAACCATAGAAAAATTACAGTTATCGACGGGAAAATTGGTTACATTGGGGGATTTAATATTGGTGAAGAGTATTTGGGACATAATGAGCGGTTAGGATTATGGAGGGACTATCATTTACGTCTTACAGGCGAAGGAGTACAAGATTTACAAAAGCAATTTTTACATGACTGGTTTGATGATACAAACCAAAATTTATTGGACGCTTCTCTTTATTTTCCGAAACAGCAACCCGGTACTATCGAACATCAATTTATTCCAACTGATGGTGCCTATTTACAACATACTTTTTTACATTTAATTGAAGGTGCAAAAAAGGAACTCTTTATCGGTACACCCTATTTCATTCCTGGAAGAAAAATTATGAACGCATTATTAGAAGCTCGAAAACGCGGGGTTCAAATCACGATTCTCGTTCCAGAAAAAGCGGATCACCCCCTTGTTCGAGAAGCAAAATTCCCATATTGCCGAAAGTTAATACAAGCTGGCTGTAATATTTACGCATTTCAACAAGGTTTTTTTCACGCTAAAGTTATTATAGTTGATGACTATATCTGTGATATCGGAACTGCAAACTTTGATATGAGAAGTTTATATATTAACCATGAAATCAACTGCCTTTTATATGATGAACATTTTATACAAACAGTAAAAAATAAATTCCACGAAGATCTAGAAAATGCGTCATTACTTTCCTTGAAAGATGTTAGTCCGAATTCTCTCATTAATAGAGGCAAAGAATGGATAGGAACAATACTTGCTTTCTTCCTATAGGAAAGATAATGCATAAAGGAGATGTATTCATTATGATTATGCGTTTCGGATATGTCTCACATGCAATGGCACTCTGGGACTGTTCTCCGGCTAAAACGATGACATTTACAAGCTTTCAAAAGCTTAGTAAACAAGAACGAGAAGATAAATTATACGATGTTACGCGGCAGAATCTTGAGCATACAATACGTATTCTTCATTACAATATAGCGCATGAAATTCCATTATATCGCTTATCTTCTTCCATCGTCCCACTTGCAACACATCCCGAAGTCGAGTTTGATTACATCGGATTGTTCACACCGCTTTGGCGTACAATTGGGGCATTAATTAAAGAACATAATTTACGAGTAAGTTTTCACCCAAATCAATTTACGCTATTTACAAGTGATAAGCCACACATTACAACTAACGCTATTACAGATATGACCTATCATTATAAAGTATTAGATGCAATAGGCATTGCAGATTCTTCTTATATTAACATCCATGTAGGTGGGGCCTACGGAAATAAAGAAAAGGCGGTTGAGCGTTTCCATGAAAACATAAAAAAACTTCCTGCACATATAAAGAGGCAAATGACACTTGAAAATGATGATAAAACATATACAACTGCTGAAACTTTATCTATTTGCCAAAAAGAAAAGATCCCATTCGTATTTGATTATCACCATCACATGGCAAATCTTTGCGAGGAACCGTTAGAAGAGTTACTTCCTGCAATTTTTGAAACTTGGTCACATACAAATATTGTTCCTAAAGTTCACATTTCCTCTCCTAAATCAAAAAAAGAATTTAGGGCTCACGCGGAATATATTGATTTAGAGTTTATTAAACCTTTCTTACACGTTGCAAAAAAAATCAATCATAATTTCGATATTATGATTGAAAGTAAGCAGAAAGATTTAGCGATGCTGCAATTCATACATGAATTATCCTCTATAAGAGGGGTAAAAAGAATAAGTAGCTCAACATTACAATGGTAAATTGTAATGTTGAGCTATTTTTTTCAAAAAAAGTAATTTTTTTAGTAAAAAACACCCTGTTTTATATGCTATGATTGGAATTAGCATTTTCCACCTGTGATTCAACTTTATTGAAACGGAGTCATAATATGATTAATCAAAAAAAATACGTACACTTTGTCATAATGTACATAATTATATTTTCTCTTTGGATATTTCTTATCCCTAAGGACTTAAATATAAAAGAAATTGGAATTCTCTTCTTATTTTGTTTCGCTACACTCTTTTCTTGCTATTGCCTATATAAAGCAATTAAGAAAATGAAGCGCGGTGACAAATTATTTTGGGTTTTGGTACTATGCACTTGCCTATGTGGATTGACAATGGAGATAACTCTATTTCTTCATTCACTTTCTATATATGACCAAGTCATATTCTCATATAAGGCATTGCCCTTTTTTATCGTACAATATATTTTGCTCTTTTCTGGCTTTGCTATAAAGTTCATAAAACATTACTCTATTAGAGGACTAGCTCAATTTTCATTCGATAGCATCTTTATCGTTATTATGAATATTTATTTTACCTTAACTTTTATTTTGGACATTTCAAGCTTTCGTATGTTAACAACAGATACCTGGGTTTTAATTGGATATTTTATTGCACAATCATTAGTCATTTACGCCGTAATTAGTCTATATAGAAGAGAAGAATATTCTTCTAGTAGAATTTCATTAATTATCGGCTTTACTATTATACTCGTGTACGGATATATACACCTGTTTCAATTAAACGCAGGGATAAAACCTTCTTCTGAAGTCTCTTACTTAATACATACTGCTTCGATTTTATTAATTGGTTTGTCATCCATACTATATATTTTAGATAAACCAATACAGCATGAAACGAAAACAAAATATTATCGCTTTGATTATGTGCGCTTTATATTACCTTATTTTAGTATAATCATTACTTTTTCTTTTATTATCTTTCAACCTTGGGATGATAAGTTCATGTTGATCGGTCTAGTATTATCTCTTATCTTATTATTCTTACGACAACTTTATATGTGGAAAGATAATCAGGCACTAATCGATACATACGAGCAGTTGACTACACAACTAGAAGATAAAGTAGAAGAAGGTGCATCTGCTTTATCAAAAAGTGAACAACGTTATAAATCTTTATTTGAAGATCACCCGGATGCTGTTTTCTCTTTAAATATGTATGGTATTTTCCAACAGTCTAATACAGCTTGCGAAAGCTTATTTACTGCCTACTATTGTGAAGTAGAAAGCTATTCCCTTTTACACTTTATTGACTCAAAAGACCATGATTTACTAAAGAAAGCTTTACAACTAACGAAAGAAGGTAGACCACAAACTTTAGAAGTTCGCACAAAGGAAAAAGAAGGTTACTACTATTACCTTCACATTACACTCATCCCTACTTTCATAAACAAGGAAGTTGTCGGGATGTTCGGTATAGCACGTGATATTACAACTTTATATGAAAAACAAAAACAAGTAGAACATTTAGCCTTTCATGATGCACTTACCGGATTACCAAATCGCCGTAAGTTTGAAAAGGATTTAAAAAACATTTTAAATACTGCTCAGGCTAGCGCAAATGATGTTGCCGTCATGTTTCTTGATTTAGATCGATTCAAAAAAATTAACGATAGACTCGGTCATGGTGTCGGAGACTTATTATTAATTGAAGTCGCAAAGAGATTACGCGGTTGCTTACGTTCAAAGGATGTCGTTGCTCGCCAAGGCGGAGATGAGTTTACAATTCTATTACCAGATATGTACTCAGAAAAAAGTGCGGCCTTTATAGCTGAACAAATTTTAAATATTTTAAACAAACCATTCTTCATTAAAGCTGAAGAACTGTCTATTACGCCAAGTATCGGAATTGCAATGTACCCTGATTGTGGAACTGACGCAACAGAATTAATGAAAAATGCTGATATGGCTATGTATCGCGCAAAAGCAAATGGAAAAAATCGATTTGTTTTCTTCTCAAAAGAAATGAGTATCGCTCAAAATGAGAGTAACTTCTTAGAAGGAGAACTTTCAAAAGCATTACAACAAAATGAATTTTTCCTTGAATACCAGCCACAAGTAAGCACAAAAACAAAACAAGTTATTGGTTTTGAAGCATTAATTCGTTGGAAACATCCAAAGCTCGGTATCGTATCCCCAGCCCAATTTATCCCTCTAGCAGAGGAAACTGGATTCATTATTGAACTTGGAAATTGGATTTTACGTACTGCTTGCTTAGAAGCGAAAAGATGGCATAATCAAGGTTTCTCTCACTTAAAAGTCGGTGTAAATTTATCTGTAGTTCAATTTAATCATGCAGATTTAATCCCAACTATTTCAAAAGTTTTAGAAGAAACAGAGTTAAAACCAGAAGCACTAGATATCGAAATTACAGAAAGTATCGCCATTAACCAAAATCAATCTGTAGTTGCAAAACTAGAACAACTTCAAAATCTCGGTATTCAAATTTCAATTGATGACTTTGGAACTGGTTATAGTTCTTTAGCTTATTTAACAAAATATCCAATTAATACATTAAAAATTGCTCGAGAATTTATTTGCGGAATTACAACTAGTCCTTTAGAGGAAGCGATTATTTCTTCCATTATTACACTATCAAAAGAACTAAATTTAGAAGTTATCGCAGAAGGTGTAGAAACCGAAGAACAATGGAAATTTTTATATGAGCAAAACTGTGACCACATTCAAGGATTCTTTATTAGCAAGCCCGTTTCTAGTAAAGACGTTTGGAGGTTACTCCACAAAAAAACAACCGTCTAAGTAAGACGGTTGTTTTTTTAATATTCAAAAGGTAGGTCCGAAGCTAATTGTACCTCTTGATCATTATGAGAAATTACTTGGCTTTTCTCTAAAGCTGTATCTGTTAATGAAATACCCCATGCCATTGCTAACGTTAATAAACTACCAATAAGTAATTTTTTCATATTCCATCACCCACATTTTTTCTTTTAATATATCATGAAAATTTATCCATGCCGTATGCAATTATGCATATCCATTTTTTAGGGTTATTCATTGATTGATTTTATTTACGATTGCCTCTTTATATGCATGCATTTCTAATATATCAAAAAAGAAACTTGCTTTCTTATATGTGTCTTCAATCTCTGCCTCATCATACTCCAACCTTTCTAGACATTCACCTCTTTGATAGTACAGCTGCCCAATTAATGCCATACTATTAATTCGGCAAGATATTTCAATCGCCTTATTCACTTGATATAAGGCTTGTTCATATTGATTATCTAAGTATAATGCTTTTGCATGATTATATCTTACCTTCACGTCGAATTCTTCATTATCATGCAATGACTCTAATTGTTTCAATATACCTTCAAATAACTCAATACTCTTCTTAAAATAGCCATTTTCAGCATAAATATTTGCGATTGCATTTTCTATATAGAGGTTTTGGTATACATCTATTCCAGCTAATTGTTGGTTTAACAATTTTTTCAATTCTAAAATACAATATTCGTAATCAATTTTCTTCAACATGTAAGCTGCTACATGATATTGCCATTGAAGAAACTGCTGGAATTCGGGATGATATTCTTCCTTTTTCAGCTCATTCCATACCCTATTATAAATCTCTTTATATTTTTTTTGCTTACATAGCGTAATGACTTGATCTTTAAACTGCTTTTTTCTCTCAATATCTGAATAAATGAGTACCTCATAAAAATGAATAATGGGAACTTGTAACTTTGCTGCAATACCTTGCAATATATCCATACTTGGGTATACTGCGCCTGATTCAATTCGGCTCACTTCCGATTGATGACATATGTTCTCGGATAACTGTTTTTGTGTTAATCCCCGCATTACCCTAATTTTCTTAATTTCACTTCCTAATTTTTCTGCGTGCATACTTACTCACCATCCCATTATAACAATATAATTTGTTAAGTTGTCATACCACTACAATAATGTGAGTTCGACAATTTTTGACATGAAATAATGCATAATATATATAAAATTCGGCAAATTCTTCATACAATTCGTCTCACATATAATAGATTAGTGGTTTTATAAATAAATTATAGAAGATTCGTCCGTGCCTTCGTTACATTCGGTCTTCTTTTTCCTTTATTAGCAGTAGCAGAAGTTATTCACACCCAAGAATTAGACAGAAATGAAGTAAAATTTGAAATTACTTAGCCTAATTTAACGCTTAAAAAATTACACAACCTCAAAATGATACGAAAAAAACATACTGAAAAAGTATTTAAAAGGTGAGATAAATGAGGCAGAAGCTCAACAAAAGTGAATGACAACTGAAATGAATATAGATTCCCAACCTACAAATAAAGCAACAAAAGAAAATCAAACCGAAGCTCGCCTTGCACAAACATATAAAAACTATAAAGTATATGGCCAAGATCTCATTGTAAAAGTAGATAAAAATGGAGTAATCACAACTATTAGTGGTAAAGTTGTCCAAAACTTAGATCAACAACCTAATCTTACTATAACAAATTTTTTGTCGAAAAATGAAGTAAAATCTAAATTACGCGATATACTTCAAATCCTGAGCGATGCGACTGTGACGAAACTCTCTATTGAAATACTTGTTTATAAGAAAAAAGAAGTTTACCATTCATAGGTAAACTTCTTTTCATATCCATCCCTTTTCTTCCGCAATTGTAATTGCCTCAATTCTATTTTTCGCATCAAGCTTCGTTAATACTTCAGAAATATAATTACGTACTGTACCTGGCGAAAGATAAAGTGCCTTGGCGATTTCATTTGCCGTCTTTCCCTCTTTCGCAAGTAGCAATACTTCTTTTTCGCGATCTGATAACGGATTTTGCTCCTGCCATAAGCCGAACATTAAATCTTGAGAAATCTCTCGTTTACCTTTCATTACGTTGCGAATCGATGCAGCTAAATCCTCGCTTGGGCTATCTTTTAATAAATATCCGTGCACACCAGCTTTCATTGCTCGTTCAAAATATCCAGGGCGCGCAAATGTTGTTAAAATCATTACTTTACATGCCGATTTTTCTTTCTTCAACGTTTCTGCAACATCTAATCCGCTTTGAATTGGCATTTCAATATCCATAATGCTTATGTCGGGTTTTAATGATTCAATTAGTTTTAATGCCTCTTCTCCGTTCGCTGCTTGCCCAATTACTTCAATATCATCTTCTAGATCGAGTAGGGCTCCTAACGCACCACGAAGCATTCGCTGATCTTCTGCAATAATAATTCGAATCATGCCTTCACCTCATCTTTTCCTGTTCTAATAACGACTGGAACTTTTACTGTTAATAGTGTTCCTGGATTAATCGTACCCAGTTCAACAAATCCATCAATAAGAGCGATTCGCTCCTTCATACCACGAATACCATTCCCATCGTGATTTTGATCCGCTAAACCAATTCCGTTATCTTCTACTGTCAAAATCAATTCACCTTGTAATTCTCGTACAGAAACTATGCACCGCGTCGCCTTACTATGCTTTACAACATTCGTAACAGCTTCACGTAAACACATTCCTAAAATATTTTGTTCAATGGGTGATAGCGAACTTGCACTCGTTTCTTGTTTGATCTCTAATTCAATATTAGCAGCTTGTAAGATCGCTTTTATTTGCTCAAACTCTTCTTCTACCGTAATCATGCGCATATCAGAAATTAATTCCCTTAGCTGTTTTAAAGCAGTTCGAGATGTTTGTGTAATCTCCTTCGCTTCCGCACTTGCGCGCTCTGGATTTTTTACAATTAACTTCTCTACGAGCTGACTTTTTAACGTAATAAGAGATAGCGTATGCCCGAGCGTGTCATGAAGGTCCCTTGCAATACGCTGCCTCTCTTCACGTTTTACTAAGTCCTTAATTTGCTCGTTCGCTTCGTTTAATTGATTTCTTAACATCTTTTTCTGGTTAAAATTGCGCATACCAAATGGTGTAAGAAGCATTAAAATAAACATCGGAACGATATTTACTAAACTTGTCGGTGTTAGTTGATTCATATTTATAAATACAAATACTCCAAGCATTACAACTAACAAACATAGTAATATCCGAAATACTTTCTTACTTGGTGCAAATCCCATTGCACTTGCTGTGAAAAAGCCAAAGAATATCATGAAGGGATTATAAAATAAAGCAAATAAAAGCGTAAGTATCATTTGAATACAAGCCCACAAAATGAACGTCTTCTGAACAAAATAAAGTTGACGGTATGTGATCATGAAAACTATCAACATACCGCTTCCTATTACAAGCTTCCATCCCGATACTTGTGTTAAATTATAAATTGGAAATAACAAATAAACGAGCCACATATACGGAAAGAATCCCATATGTTTCGGAAAAATCTCAATCCTCTTCTTCTCTGTCATTTATACCGCTTCCTGTCTTTTTCTTATATATATTGATACTACAACAAATATAAGGAAATAGCCTCCTAATACCGCGATATTTTCCCAACCAATTGATTTTCCAGCTACAATATCCCATGCACCACTTCCGAAGTGATATGTTGGTGTCCATTCACCGATAGATCTTAATATTTTCGGGAATACTTCGATTGGCATCCATAGACCGCCAATTACAGCTAAACTCATATTTAAAATATTCGCTAAACCCGCTGCTGCATCCGCCTTCTTAATAGAACCTATTACTGTTCCTAATGCTAAAAATGGTGTTACACCTAACAATAACCATAATCCAGCACCAATCCATTGCCCTACCGTTAACTCAACATGATTAATTAATATTCCTGCAATAAAAATAACTAAGATTGAAAAAGCATTTACTACTGTTTGAGCGATGATCTTTGCTGTTATATACGCTCCCTCTGGAAGTGGTGTAATTTTCAACAAATGTGTCCACCCTTGCCCTTTTTCCTGAGAAATCCTTACACCGAAACTAAAAAGTGCTGTCCCTACAATACTAAACGTCGCCATTGAGATTAAATAATGCGCTTTCCACGCATCTCCGTTTTGTGGCACTTGAATAACATTAGTGAAAATGTAGTAAAACATAACTGGCATTAATAATGAGAAAAAGATAAATAATTTATTGCGGAACGTACGTAAAATTTCTATTTTGCATTGTATCCATAAAGCTTTCATGCGATTTCCCCCTTCTGATTTGCGACAAACTGTTCAAATGCTTCATCAAGACTTCCACGTTCAACTGAAATATTTGTTACAGGTAAGTTCTTTTCATAAATTGCTTTTAAGGTTGCATCCGTATCTTCAGTTATTAAAGTGAAGTGACCTTCGTTTGATTGTACTTCTGTTACGCTTGGTAACTCTTTTAATAATTTTGCAGGAATACGTTCCTTCGAATAAAATGTAATTGTTTTTCGTGAAATCGTCGCTTTCATCTCATCTGGTGTACCATCTGCGATAATCTTTCCATTTGCAAACAATAAAATACGATTCGCCAATGCATCCGCTTCTTCTAAATAGTGCGTCGTTAAAATAATTGTTTTCCCTTCACTTGCTAACTTTCGAATCGTTTCCCAAAACGTTCTTCGAGACGTAATATCCATTCCAACCGTCGGTTCATCTAAAAATAGCAAATCTGGATTTCCTGCAAGTGCGAGTGCAAAATTTAACCTTCTCTTTTGACCTCCTGATAATTTCTCACATCTTTGCTTTCGCTCCGATTCTAAATTTGATAACTGTAGTAACGTTTCTTTCGCTACCGGATTCGTATAATAACTACGGAATAACTCAATTGCCTCTTCCACTGTAATGCTATCAATGACACTTACTTCTTGTAACATCGCGCCGAGTCTATTACGAACATCTCTATGCTTTGGACTCTTTCCAAATATAGAAACCGTTCCTTCCGTCGGATCTTTTAATCCAAGCATCATCGACATCGTCGTCGTTTTCCCTGCACCATTCGGTCCAAGCAATGCTACGATTTCTCCTTTATTCACATGAAATGAAACGTTATTTACTGCTTTTTTATGTTTAAATGTTTTAGAAACACTATTTACTTCAATAATCTTTTCCATCTCTCCACCCCCGCTGTTTCTTATATTTACATTGTATTCCTTGGAAAACTTAGGAAACAGTATGATGCGTCATGACATCGATATGACAATTGTCATGTATTCTTTATGAGAGGAATCAATCCGCCATACTGCAAGCGAGTAGCAGGACGAAAATAAACATGATACAATCGGGTAAGATATATATTCGAGGAAGGACAGTGGTTTTCATGATTATTCGTAATGAACAAGATTTAGAAGGCTTACGAAAAATCGGCCGCATCGTTGCGCTTGCACGTGAAGAAATGAAAAAAGAAGCGAAGCCAGGCATGACAACGAAAGAGCTTGATTTGATCGGTAAAAAAGTATTAGATGAGCATGGTGCTATTTCTGCACCTGAAAAAGAATATGATTTCCCTGGCGTAACTTGCATCAGTGTAAACGAAGAAGTTGCTCACGGTATTCCAGGTGATCGTGTATTAAAAGAAGGCGACCTTGTAAATGTCGACGTATCTGCAGCACTTGATGGTTATTATGCAGATACAGGTATTTCATTTGTACTTGGAGAAGATGAAGCAAAAGAAAAGCTTTGCCAAGCAGCTGTTGATGCCTTTTGGGCAGCAATGAAAAAGGTGAAAGCTGGTTCAAAACAAAACCAAATTGGTCGTGCCGTTTCAAACTTTGCACATAAAAATGGATACAATGTTATTCAAAACTTAACTGGTCACGGTATTGGTCTTAGCTTACATGAAGCACCAAACCACATTTTAAGCTATTTTGATCCAATGGATAATGCGCTTCTAAAAGACGGTCTTGTTATCGCTGTAGAGCCATTCATTTCTATGAAAGCTGATCATATTATCGAACGCGGCGATGATGGTTGGACATTCGTTACACCTGATAAAAGCCTTGTTGCACAATGTGAACATACAGTTGTCGTAACACGCGGCGAACCGATAATTTTAACAGAAATATAAAATTAAAAATGACCGTTTTTTAGAATTTTTCTACTAAAACGGTCATTTTTAATTTTTGGAAAATATTTGTTAAACCGCTGTTGAACTCTTTATCATTTAAGTATATAATCTTTAGCGAAGGTTATTCATAATCATCTTTAAGAGAAGATAACACTATTATCAAAAGGGATACCTTCTTTTTTCTTATGTAAAACAGCTTCAAAAATGACCGCAGTAATGATTTAGCCGAATATTATAAATAACTTATATTCCACTAAATCCGAAAAGGAACTGTACCATCTTAACTTCGGTCCACAAATTGTACAACTCTCTCTAGGCAGAAAGTTAATTTTCATAAATGTAATAAGTGACATTCTTAAGATACAATTATCTCAATTTCAGGTTACATAAATGAATATTTTCAAAGTGCATATTGTCTTCACCCTAACCAAAATCAACCCTATTCAGATTTTTTCCACATAATTTTAAAGCAAAAAACAAACTTTTAACTTGGGATACATTACTTTGGTTAGCATGTATCGTAAAACCTACCTTTATGACTATCCAGTTCATAACACATTCACAAGAAAATGCTCTTGTATATAAAGGTCTGATATCGTTCCTTTTATCAGCATAATTTCGACATTTTTTGTCGAATTATGTATATTCCAGATTTTTACGTTACTTTATATATGCCTTTAATTAAACATCTATTCTGTCAGAGAACGTACATAGAAACGGAGGGATAGTAGCAACAAAGACTTTATAACAATTAACTTTTTTTATATTCCATTTGTTCATGTGGAATATATTCCTCAGTGAACAAATGAATGTTCAAAGGAGGCAAAATGAAAAAACTTTTCAATATATGTTTAATTGTATTTGTACTATTTTCACAGTTTATTAGTTTCCCGTACAATCAGGCAAAAGCTGAGACTTTAAAGGAAACTTCATTATTTGACACTGTTGAGATGAAAGATGCAACGGATCATATTATTGACGAAGCAAAAAATCCTAACAACTTAATAAAGATAGGATCAACCATTCAAGTAGAATATGCTTGGTCAATAAAAGATCAACAAGTTGTACATGCAAACGATACAACAGTAATTCAAATACCACTTGCATTAAAAGTATCTAAAGATTTACAAGGAGATTTAGTAACAGATCAAAAAAATATTGGTCAATATTTTATAACAGCTAAAGATAATAAATTAAAACTAATATTTAATGATCAAGTAGAAAATTCGAAAGATACTAAGGGAAAAATTAAAATTGATACTGTGTTTAACCCAACTTTAAAAACTGAAGAGAAATCAGTTCAAATCGCTTTTCCTTTAGGCACACTGGTTCAGCCTATAACAGTTCCTATTCAAGTAGAAGATTCTAAAGAAGATGGCACCAAACAGGATACTAATAAACAAGTGCCAGATCAAGTAGCTAAATCTGCTACTGATAATCCGGAGCAAGATTCAGCAACTAAACCTGTTACTGATAATCCGGAACAACATTCAGCAACTAAACCTGCTGCTGACAATCCGGAACAAAACCCAGCAGCTAAACCTGCTACTGACAATCCGGAACAAAACCCAGCAGCTAAACCTGCTACTGACAATCCGGAACAAAACCCAGCAGCTAAACCTGCTACTAACAATCCGGAACAAAATCCAGCAACTAAACCTGCTGCTGATAACCAAGAACAAAATCTAGCAAGCGATCCTGCTGAGAGTACAAATTCAGGTCCAAAGCAAATAACAACAAACATTTTAACGGGTGTAAAGTTGACGGATAAAGACGGAAAACCATTTACAGAGGATAACCGTCCAAGTACAGATTCCCCTGCCAATATTGAGTTTACATGGGAACTTTTAAAATCGATGAATGTTAAAAGTGGAGATTACTATATTTTTGATCTTCCTAAACACTTTAAGATTTACAATACAATTAACAGTCCTTTATACGATAGTGAAAACAATCCAATTGGTAACTTTACTGTTACAAAAGATGGAAAAGTCACGATGACATTTAACGATTATGTTGAAGAACATCCAGATGTTGTTGGTAACCTACAATTAAAGACAGAATTTAATAAAGCTGAAATTAAAGGTACAACAACACAAGAAATTCCTTTCCCAATTAAAGATAACGATGTTTCTATTACAGTTGACTTTAAGCCTAATGTAAAAACAGCCACGAACAAAAAGGGGTTACCTGATAGACCAATTAATACAAATGAAATTAATTGGACAGTAGAGATGAATAAAACGAAAGACACCCTTAAAAACGCCGTTTTTAAAGATAACATCCCACAAGGTACAAGCTTAAATAAAGATTCTATTAAAGTTTATTATTTAGAAGTCGATGTTAACGGGAACGCAACACGTGGTAAAGAAGCCGATCCAGAAGATTACAAAATTATTTCATCAGATGGTTCAAAATTGGAGATTGCTTTTAAGGAGAATATCAGTAAAGCATACCAAATCGAATATGCCACAAAAATTACTGATGAAAATGTAAAAGACTTCCGAAATAACGTTACGATAACGAGTGATAATCAAAAACAACAAAACGCAAGCTCTACTGTAACGGTTTCTCGTGGTACACATTTAAACAAAACAAGTAAATATGATCCAAAGACGCAAACGATTGAATGGACAATTACTTACAACGGTGATCAAAAAAATATCAAAAAAACTGATGCACTTTTAAAAGATATTTTTGACGATACACATGAACTAGATACAAATTCTATCGTTGTGAAAAACGCTTCCTACGATGATAATGGAAGGCTTGTAACAGGAGATACTGTTAATAATTACACTGTAAGTAACAAGAAGAATGGATTCGATTTACAGTTTAATGAGGATATTAATAGTGCTTATGTAATTACCTATAAAACAAAGCCAACTGATAATGTCATAAAAGATGGAAAAGTAAAAAATACAGTTACAGCTGATAATGGTTCAAGTAAAGAAAATGAGGTTGGCTTCAAGCAGCAAAATATTATTAAATCTAATAATAAAGCTGAAACAAACTATAAAGACAAAACAACAACCTGGACAATTACGGTAAATAATAACAACTATCCATTAAACAACGCGATCATTACGGATACCTTTGACCATGGTGGATTACAATTAAAAGATAAAAAACTAGAAATTAAAGACGGAGATTATACCCTTCAAGCTGGGACTGATTATGTTTTAGATGTAACAGATAAAGGTTTCAAAATTACCCTTATAGGTACATATCAGTCTAATATGACAAAGACATTAGTCGTAAAATATACGACAGACTTTGACTATACAAAATTAGAAAGTGGTAAAACTTCGTTTAAAAATACAGGTAACCTATCTTGGATAGATGCAGGGTCCAATCCACAATCAAATAAAGTTGAAGCGGACTTTGATCCTGATACTTTCACAAAGGCGAATGGATATAAATACGGTTCTTATAACGCCCAAACGAAAGAAATCACTTGGATAATAGGTTTTAATTATAATAATGTTGAGATTAAAGATCCATATGTTATAGACGTAATACAAGATAAACAAAAGTTAGTACCAGGATCCATTGAAGTGCGCGATATGATTTTAAATGGAAGTCCTGACAATGCACAACCTGGTAATGCTGTACCAACTGAGAAATATGAACTTGAAGAACCTACAGAGAAAAATAAAAACACCCTAAAGGTTCATTTCAAACAATCAATTAATTCACCTTACTATATTATCTTTAAAACAAGCCTCGATGGTGAACTTATCCAAGGCATCTACAAAAACGAGGCAGAGTTAAAAGATGGCTCTAAAATTGTAAACACGCTTAAAGGTGATGCTCAAGTAAATAAAGGTGGCAGCTTCGTTACTAAAAAAGCTGTGCAAGATGACAACTATATTAATTGGAGTATTGCAATTAATGAAAGCCAATCGACCATTGCAGACGCAGTTGTAACAGACGATCCAACAGACAATCAAGTACTTGTGGAAGATTCATTCCACTTATATCCTACAACTGTCGATTACTATGGAAATGTAACAAAAGATACAGCAAATGAATTAAAACAAGGAACAGACTATAAACTCAAAATAACAACAGACAATAATACCGGAAAGCAACATTTTGAAATTGCTTTCTTGAAGAAAATTGATCGAGCTTATATTTTAGAATATCGTTCATTTATTAATGCAGACGATAAAGAAAAAGTAAGTAATAAAGCAAAAATCACAGGCAATAAGTTAACAGTAACAAATACAGAAACTACCGAAACGATTGAAGTACGAATGTCTTCCGGTTCCGGCGGAGGATCTGCTACTACAGGTCGTGGAAACCTTGAAATTATAAAGGTAGATAACGACAATAAGAACACTCCATTAGCTGGAGCAGAATTCACTTTATACGATCGTACAGGTAAAACTGTTATCCGTAAAATTACAACAGACAAAGATGGTATCGCTAAATTTAATAACTTAAAACGCGATAAATATTTATTAAAAGAAACAAAGGCTCCTGAAGGCTATGTAATTAGCTGGGAGTTAAAACAAGGGAAAATTGTTGAACTTGGTACACAAGAGACTACAACATATAAACTTGTAAATAAGAAGTTTGTCGGGAAAGTAGTTTTAACAAAGTCTGATGACCTGAACAAAAACGTAACACTACAAGGTGCCGTTTTCACACTACTTGATAAAGACAAAAAAATAATTTCAGAACATGAAAAATTAACAACAAATGATAAAGGACAAATTACTGTAGATAATTTAAAACCAGGAACTTACTACTTAAAAGAAACAAAGGCTCCTGAGCATTATAAATTAGATGATCGACTGATTGAGGTTAAAATCGCGGAAGATCAAACAACAGTAATAAACCGCACTGCAACAAACAGCTTGATTCCAGGCGCGGCCATTTTAACAAAAGTCGATAAAGATGGAAAAACTTTAGCTGGTGCGGAGTTCAGTGTAAGAGACCGGAATAACATAAAAATTCCTGGTTATGAAAAGTTAACGACAAATGATCAAGGACAAATCGAAGCAAAAGATTTACGCCCTGGAGACTATCAATTTGTCGAAGAAAAAGCACCGAAAGATTACGACATAGATAAAAAACCGATTGAGTTTACAATTGTAAAAAGTCAAAAGAAAGCAGTTACTGTTACTGCGACAAATCACCTCATTAAAGGTGGCGTCACTTTAACAAAAACTGATGATATCGATGGTACAGCTCTTGCAGGTGCGGTATTTAAAATTGTCGATGCTAATGATGAAAAGAAAGTCATTCGCGAAAATGTAACAACTGGTGCGGATGGTAAAGTAACTGTTAAAGACTTAGAGCCTGGTACGTATAAATTTATTGAAACAGAAGCTCCTAAGGATTATGTGTTAAATACAAATCCTATCGAGTTTACAATCGATAAAAGCCAACAGTCATTTGCTACTGTTACGGCAACTAACAGTTTAAAAACAGGAGAAGTTGAATTATTAAAAGTTGATGAATTCGGTGATAAAAAACCTCTAAAAGGTGCCGTATTTAAAATTGTTGATGTAAATAATAATGATGTTCGTACTGACCTAACTACAGATGCTGATGGAAAAACAAAAGCTGATAAGCTACGTCCTGGTACGTATAAATTTATTGAAACAGCTGCTCCTGAACATTACGTTTTACGAGCAGAACCTATTGAATTTACAATCGATAGAAGTCAGAAAGAAACTCTACTTGTGAAAGCTGAAAATGCTTTAAAACCAGGAGATGTTGAATTAACGAAAGTTGATGATATTGATGGTACAGCTCTTGAAGGTGCGGTATTTAAAATTGTCGATGCTAATGATGAAAAGAAAGTCATTCGCGAAAATATAAAAACTGGTGCGGATGGTAAAGCTATCGCTACTGGCTTACGCCCTGGCGATTATAAATTTATCGAAGTAACAGCACCGAAGTATTACGATAAAAATACAAATCCAATCAAGTTCACAATTACAGAAAGTCAAACAACGTCGGCTACTGTTACTGCTAAAAACAGCTTAACAAAAGGCGGTATTGAATTAACAAAAGTGAATGCTGCAGATGAAAAGGAAACACTTGAAGGTGCGGTATTTAAAATCGTTAATAGAGATACAAATGAAGATGTTCGTACGGAACTTGTTACGAATAGTAAAGGAATGCTAATTGTTGACGACTTACGTCCTGGTAACTATAAACTTATCGAAACAAAGGCTCCAACTTATTACGATGTAAATGTAGAACCTATTGAATTTACAATCGAAAAAGGACAACAAAAACTTCTTCCACTTACATTTAAAAATAGTTTAACGAAAGGAAAAGTTAAACTTATTAAAGAAGATGATGTGGAGAGTAGTATCGCTCTTGCCGGCGCAGTGTTCACATTACAAGACGCAACAGGCAAAGAAATTGCGAAAGATTTAAAAACAGATGATTACGGAGTAATAGTTATTCCTGATTTAGCACCAGGAGATTATCAATTTATTGAAACCTCAGCTCCTGAACATTATAAATTAGATCAAACGCCTATTAAGTTCACGATTAAAAAAGGTAGCAAGGATGACCTTCCAGTCCCTGTCACTGTAACAAATAGTTTACTTACAGGTGGCGTTACTTTAACAAAAGTTGATGACATTGATGGCGTTACTCTTGAAGGCGCAGAATTTATAATTGTTGATGCTCATGATACGACAAAGGTAGTTCGTAAAGGATTAACTACCGATGAACATGGTAAAGTTTCTGCTTCTGACTTACGCCCAGGTGACTATCAATTTATTGAAGTAAAAGCTCCAAAAGACTATGACTTAAGGAAAGATCCTATTCCGTTCACTATCGGAAAAAGTCAAAAAGAAAATATTAACGTTACCGCTACTAACAGCTTAAAGAAAGGTGCAGTCACATTAACGAAAATTGATGACATCGATCGTACAATGTTGAAAGGTGCAATCTTTAAAATTGTTGATATGAATGGTAACGAAGTTCGCACAAACCTTGGTACAGATAAAAATGGAAAAATTTCCGTTTCTGATTTACGTCCTGGAGACTATCAGTTCATTGAAACAAAGGCTCCTGAGCACTATGTATTAGACGAAACACCGATTCCATTTACAATTGAAAGAAGTCAAACGAAAGAGATCAATGTTACAGGGAAAAATACCTTGAAAAAAGGTAGCGTTGAATTAATAAAAATTGACGATATTGATACTGATACGAAGCTCGCTAATGCTGTATTTAATTTATTAGATGCAGACGGAGAAGTAGTTGAAGAAGGCTTAAAAACAAATGATGAGGGAAAAATCATTGTTGAAAACCTACGTCCTGGCACGTATCAATTCGTTGAGACAATAGCTCCTGAACATTACGATTTAAATAAAAAACCGATCAAATTTACAATTAAGAAAAGCCAAACTGAAACGCTTCATGTTACGGCTAAAAACGCTCTAACAAAAGGTAGCGTTGAACTTTCTAAAGTAGATGACATCGATGATACTAAACTTGAAGGTGCTGTATTTAACATTGTTGATATGAACGGTACTGTAATTCATAAAGATCTTGTTACAAATAATAAAGGAAAAATCGAAATCGATGACCTACGTCCAGGTAATTATCAATTCATCGAAACGAAAGCTCCTAAGCATTACGTTTTAGATGAAACACCGATCCCTTTCACTATTGAAAAAGGACAAAAGAAAGCTATTTCTTTAACTGCTAAAAATAGCTTACAACAAGGTAGTATTGAACTACTTAAAGTAGATGATCTAAACGATCAAATGAAACTTTCTGATGCGGTATTTAATTTACTAGACCAAAACGGGAAAGTGCTTAGAACAGATTTAAAAACAAATAATGAAGGAAAAATCGTTGTTGAAAATTTACGTCCTGGTACGTATAAATTTGTCGAAACAACAGCTCCGAAACATTATGATTTAGACAAAAAACCAATTGTAGTTACAGTTGAAAAAAGCCAAAAAGATATTGCTACTGTTACTATGAAAAATAGTTTAACAAAAGGCGGCGTTGAACTTTCTAAAGTGGATGACGTCGACGGTGCTACTCTTGAAGGCGCAGTATTTAACATTGTTGATATGAAGGGTACTGTAATTCGCGAGAATCTTACTACAAATTCACAAGGTAAAATTAGCGTTCCTGACCTACGTCCAGGTGATTATCAATTCATCGAGACAAAGGCTCCGAAACATTACGATTTAAATAAAGAACCGATTCCTTTCACTATTGAAAAAGGACAAACCGAACCGATTTCTGTTACTGCTAAAAATAGTTTAACAAAAGGTGCGGTAGAACTTTCTAAAATGGATGATATCGACGGTACGGCTCTTGAAGGTGCAGTATTTAAAATTGTTGATATGAACGGCAATGACGTTCGCACTGGCATTACGACAGATGCGAAAGGTAAAGTTTCTATTCCCGATTTACATCCTGGAGACTATCAATTTATTGAAACAACGGCTCCTAAGCACTATAAACTAGATGCTACACCAATTAAATTTACAATTGAGAAAAGCCAAGCAGAGAAATTACAAGTCACTGCTAAGAACAGCTTAATTGAAGGTGCGGTAGAGTTAATTAAAGTGGATGATATAAATCCAGATACAAAACTTTCTGATGCAGTATTTAACATCATTGATGCGAAAGGGAAAATTGTTCGCACAAATTTAACTACTAATAAAGACGGGAAAGTTTCTGCTTCTAATTTAAGACCAGGAGATTATCAATTCGTAGAAACGAAAGCTCCGAAAGATTATGATTTAAATAATACACCGATTCCTTTCACTATCGAAAAAAGCCAAACAACTCACGTTTCTGTTACTGCTAAAAACGGCTTGACTAAGGGTGGCGTTGAATTAACGAAAGTTGACTCTTTAGATGCGAAAGAAACGCTAGAAGGTGCGGTATTTAAAATTACTGATATGAACGGTAATGATATTCGTACGAATTTAGTTACCAATAAAGACGGAAAAATCATCGCTAAAGACTTACAACCTGGAGACTATCAATTTATTGAAACGAAAGCTCCAAAACATTATGACTTAAATGAAGATCCTATTAAGTTCACAATTGAAAGAAGTCAAACAAAGCATGTCTTCGTTACAGCTACTAACAGCTTAACGAAAGGTAGTGTGGAGTTAATTAAAGTCGATGATGTTGAAAAAAACACAACACTCGAGGGTGCGGTATTTAAAATTGTTAATAAGGATGGACACGACGTCCGTACTGATTTAACTACTGATAAAAACGGCCGTTTAGTTGTGGATGAATTACCACCAGGAGACTATGAGTTTATCGAAACAAAAGCTCCTACTCATTATGACTTAAACGAAACACCTATTAAGTTCACAGTTAAAAAAGGACAAGAAAAAATTGCTTCTGTTACCGCTAAGAATAGCTTAACGAAAGGCGCTGTGGAATTAACGAAAGTTGATGACGTCGACGGCGCTACTCTTGAAGGCGCAGTATTTAAAATCATTGATATGAATGGCAATGACGTTCGTTCTGATTTAACTACTAATAAAGATGGAAAAATTTCTGTTTCTGATTTACGTCCGGGAGACTATCAGTTTATTGAAACGAAGGCTCCTACTCATTACGACTTAAATCAAAACCCTATCAACTTTACTGTTGAAAAGAGTCAAACCACTACTGCTTCTGTTACCGCTAAGAATAGCTTAACGAAGGGCGCTGTGGAATTAACGAAAGTCGATGACATCGACGGCTCTACTCTTGAAGGAGCTATCTTTAAAATCGTTGATATGAACGGCAATGACGTTCGCACTGATTTAACTACTGATAAAGATGGCAAAATCTCTGTTTCTGATTTACGTCCAGGAGACTATCAGTTTATTGAAACGAAAGCTCCTACTGGATACGATTTAAACGCTAAGCCAATTCCTTTCACTATTACGAAAGGACAATCTCAAGTTACTTCTGTGACTGCTTTAAATAGTTTAACAACAGGTTCAATAGAATTAACTAAAGTTGATATGGATCACAATGGAACACTTGAGGGTGCCATTTTCAATATTTTAGATCAAGATGGAAAAGTAGTACGAGAAGGCTTAAAAACAGATGGTCATGGTAAATTAATCATAAATGATTTGAAACCTGGCAATTATCAACTAGTGGAAACAAAAGCTCCTGAAGGCTATCAATTAGATGCATCACCAATAAGCTTTACAATTGAAAAAGCCCAAGCTGCACCACTACAAATTACAGTTTCAAATAAAAAGATTGAATCTTCATCAGGTGGAGATAATGAATCAATTACTCCTCCGAATAAAGAAGAGAAACCAGGTAAGGAAACTTCCGAAGAACTAGAAAAAGAAAATCCTGAAACACCTGGTACAGAAACTTCTGAAGAACTAGAAAAAGGAAATCCTGAAGCACACGGTAAAGGAACTTCCGAAGAACTAGAAAAAGGTAACCCTGAAACACAAATAAACAAACAGCAAGATGACCGAAATACGGGTAAAGAACTTCCAAATACAGGTCACAAAAAAGATTCTACTCAAACAGTAGGTATCTTACTTCTACTAGCTGGTTTGTTAAGTATTTTAGTTACAAAACGAAAAAAATATTATTAATAGTTTTTCACACCCAATCAAGTGAACATTTGATTGGGTGTTTTTTTATACAAAAAAGGACGATACATAGAGTATCGTCCTTTTAACGGGGTGAGGCTGTCCAAAAGTACGGAAAACCTTTGAACAGCCTCGTATTTTCATATGGATGCCTTACATATATCACTGATGATAATTATGAAATGCGGAAACATATTTATCATCACATGATTCAAACACGAGAAAAGAAACCCTACAGTGGATTCTTTTCTCTACATAATCTAAAGTTTGGGTACACTAGATTCATGCAATGTAGGAGCTTTCCAAATAGAAAGCGAACCTTCGTTTAAAATGATAGCATACATATCTCCGTCAAAAATATGCAAATGTGCATATAGCGTTTTTTATTTCTCAATGTCAGAATATTGAAAAACAATAAAGATAAGGGTAAAATGAAGTCGTTATCCGTCTTCTTTTGTCAGTCAGAGAGAATAGGAGAATAGGAGAGGAAAAAATGAAAAAATCTTTGAAACAAAAAATAGTAAGCTCTTTGCTTGCTGTATCACTCGCTGTTAGCATAGCTCCAGTCGGACAAGCCAAAGCTGATTCCACGTCAGAAATCACACAAACTTCACCTATCACAAAACAAGTTGATGCAAGCCGCGCTATCGAACACATCCGTTTCTTATCCGAAACAATTGGTCCTCGCCCTGGTGGAACAAAATCAGAAGAATGGGCTTCTCGCTACGTTGGTATGCAGCTTAAATCAATGGGCTATGAAGTAGAATATCAACCATTCCAAGTGCCGGATCAATACGTTGGATTTATTGAATCACCATTATCCACAAAGCGTAATTGGCAAGCTGGTGCTGCTCCTAACGCACTAATTTCTACAGAGGCTGTTACGGCTCCTCTTATCTTTGTTCAAGGTGGGACAAAATTAGAGGATATCCCAAATGAAGTAAATGGAAAAATTGTTCTATTCGAAAGAGGAACAACAGTAGCTGACTATAATAAACAAGTTGAAAATGCCGTTAGCAAAGGAGCAAAAGGTGTTCTTTTATACAGTTTAATTGGTGGACGTGGAAACTACGGACAAACTTTCAATCCCCGCCTAACGAAAAAGCAATCTATCCCTGTCTTTGGTCTTGCTTATGCGCAAGGAAATGCATTTAAAGAAGAAATCGCTAAAAAAGGGACAACAATTCTTTCCCTAAAAGCGAGACATGAATCTAATTTAACGTCATTAAACGTCATTGCTAAAAAGAAGCCAAAAAATAGTACAGGTAATGAAAAAGCTGTCGTTGTAAGTTCACACTACGATAGTGTCGTTGGAGCACCTGGAGCAAATGACAATGCTTCTGGTACAGGGTTAGTATTAGAGTTAGCACGCGCTTTTCAAAATGTAGAAACTGATAAAGAAATTCGTTTTATTGCTTTCGGTTCTGAAGAGACTGGCCTACTTGGTTCCGATCATTACGTTAATAGTCTATCCCAAAAAGAACGTGACCGGATTTTAGGTGTCTTTAACGCAGACATGGTTGCAACAAATTACGATAAGGCGAAGAATTTATATGCTATGACGCCTAACGGTTCTCCAAATCTTGTAACAGACGCAGCCTTACAAGCAGGTAAACAATTAAATAATGACCTCGTTCTGCAAGGGAAATTTGGCTCTAGTGATCACGTACCGTTTGCTGAAGTTGGTATTCCTGCGGCTCTATTTATCTGGATGGGTGTCGATAGTTGGAATCCATTAATCTACCATATCGAAAAGGTATATCACACACCTCAAGATAACGTATTTGAGAATATTTCACCTGAACGTATGAAAATGGCATTAGAGGTTATTGGAACAGGAGTTTATAATACACTTCAAAAACCTGTCGCTCAAACTGAACAAAAAGCTGCTTAGTCATTTAAAAGACCACCGATTTTTATCAGTGGTCTTTTATTGAGAAAAAATATATATGCATAAAAGCATATTTTCTCCTACTCATTATCGTATACAATATTAACTGTAACAAAAATGATTACAACAATTAAGGAGGCTTTTCTACTATGAAAAAAATGATTTTAGCCGGTGCATTAACTTTAGCAGGAATTACTGGTGCTACCGCGTTTATTCCTGAAACAAAGGCCGCTGCCGCTACTCAAGAACAAAGCTTTACAAAATTTTATTCTTTGCAAACTGGAAGTAGTTCTGAACAAGAACCTGTTTTCCTTCAAAAGGGACAAGAGTTAACAATTCAACCTAACAGCAAAACCCCTAGTTACAGTGTTTATGACTCAAATCATAACCTTATTGGACGTTATTCTGATGGCTATGGCCGAATTTTCACTGCAAAAGCAGATGGGAATATGTACGTTCAATTTCATGCACCTTATGTTTACTATAGTCCTGTTAGCTTTTCGGTTACGTATACAATCCGATAAAATAAAGGGCCCTTCCCAAGGGCCTTTATTTTGTTTCCCAATTCACTTTTACAAAACCATCTTTCACCATTAAACCACTTATACTAAATACATACTTTTCATTCGCTTTCAATGTAGCTTTAAAAGTACCTTTTTTCGATTCACAGATCTCTTTTAACTCTCTTATACCTTCTCCTTGCCTTTCATACAAGCTAAAGCATAAATTCCCACGTTTTGCATCCGTCTCATAAGAAAATGTTACTTCTGTATCTTTTGCATACTCAAGTTCAATATCTTTCTCAGCAATATCCCATGATGAGAATTTTGCCTCGTAACTTGTCTCTCCTTGCTTCTCATTTTCTAAATATACATCTCCTGCTCTCCAGGTATCATCTAACGTCTGTGCAAAAGTAAAGCCACTAAGTAATACAAACATTGTACTTGCCAATATCGCAACTAATGTTACCTTCTGCTTTTTAACAAAATTCATCCTATATTCTCCTTCAACTTTCTTTTTACTTCTTCTCACCATATATAATAAAAATCCAATAAAGAATGGTAATATAACTGCTAAAACACTCCACCCTTTACTCATTTGATGTGCTTTCGCATCTGTATATACCCATGATGCAACACATATTAACAGTGCTATAAAAGCTAAAAGCATTGTCACTCCAGCTACTTCAAATATTACAAACGGGTTAGCGAACTCTATCATGTAATTTATACTCCTTCTTTAAAAACGACTGTATGACAACATATATAGGAATGTATAGGTGCATCATAATAACTATCGTTATAATGACAGATATTTTATGCTCCAAATGACTAACAAACTGCTCTAGGGTGACTGTTAATACAATCATCCAAATAGCATGAATGAAAACAACCCATCTCTTCTCTAATTTCCGAGCATTTCGCATGCCCTGCTTCGTATTATTTATTAGCTCTTCGCTAGGAAGCATCTCTTCCGCTAAACTACTTTTTATCTTTTGATCAAATTTGTCTTCCTTCATAAACGAACCCCTCCAAATGTTCTCGCATTTGCTTCTTCGCATAATTAAGGCGGTATTTCACCGTACCAATTGGTATATTTAATATTTCACTCATTTCCTTGTAAGAATATTGTTCATAGTAGTAGAGTACGAGCACTGTTTTATATTTTTCATTTAATAACTGTATAACTTCTCGTATCATTTCTGCTTCGACTTTTTGAATAAATTCTTCTGATATATTCACATCGTCTGCATGCTCAATTTCTCCGCCATCTTCTTTATGAAATAAATCCAATACACGATCTTTCCATCTTTTCTTTTTGCGATAAAAATCATAAAATGTACGAACACAAATTGTAGTAATCCACTTTTTATAATTCTCCACGTAAGAAAGTTGGTGCCGCGATGAAAAAACTTTTATCCACGTCTCTTGAAAAATATCTTCCGCGTCTTCTTTCGTCTTCGCTAACTTATAGCATAAGGAATATATTTGCTGCTTATATATATCAATTAATTCTTCTACCTTTTCTTCCATCGGAAACCTCCAGTCATTTATATAAGACGACGCAAATTCTCCTTTTGTTTGATAAAATTTTATTTTTTTATTATTTCCATACAAAAAGGCAATCACAACATCGTGTGATTGCCTTTTACTGAAAGCGAAAAATCGGCTCCGCTTTTCTTTATGTCTAGCTCTGCCTCCTAGCCCCTTCCGTCTAAGAACCTTCCCCACGAGAAGATAAAATGCATCTTCTGTGGGAAAGAACCTTAGCCTTCGGGACTAAACAGTCGACTCCGCTTTTCTTAATTGTCCAGCTCCAGCGGCTAGAATACTCGGTGGCTTCGCGCCTTCCTCCGAGGCAAAGTACGCCTCTCTGTCAGGAGCTCCATCCCCCTCCTATTCTGAACGAGCCGCTTCCGCTTTTCTTAATTACATTTTTTCTGGTGCAGATACTCCTACAATTGCTAATGCGTTTTGAAGTGTAGTGCGTACTGCTTTCATTAACTCGTAGCGAGCTTTACTTAATTCTAAGTTATCTTGGTTTAATACTTTTTCTGCATTGTAGAAGCTGTGTAATGTTGCTGCTAATTCAAATGCATAGTTTGTAATGCGGTGTGGTAGACGTTTTTGTGCTGCATCCGCAACTACTGCTGGGAATTCACCAAGTTTTTTCAGTAACTCCACTTCTTTCTCAGAAGTAACAAGTTTGTAGTTCACGTCTCCGCCTGTAGCTAATCCTAATTCTTCACCTTGACGAAGGATACTGCATACACGAGCATGTGCATATTGTGCATAGTATACTGGGTTTTCGTTAGATTTTGATACAGCTAAGTCCATATCGAAATCTAAATGAGAATCACCGCTACGCATTGCAAAGAAGTAACGCATTGCGTCCACGCCTACTTCTTCCATAAGCTCACGAAGTGTAACTGCTTTACCTGTACGCTTACTCATTTTCATTTTCTCACCATTTTGATACAGTTGTACCATTTGGATGATTTCTACTTCTAATGTTTCTTTATCGTAACCTAGCGCTTGAATAGCAGCTTTCATACGTGGAATGTAACCGTGGTGGTCAGCACCCCAAATGTTGATTAACTTATCGAAACCACGCTCTAATTTATCACGGTGATACGCGATATCTGGCGTTAAGTATGTGTAAGAACCGTCGTTTTTAATTAATACACGGTTTTTATCATCACCGTAAGTCATTGAGCGGAACCAAGTTGCACCGTCTTCTTCAAAAATCTCGTCGCGCTCTTTTAATACAGCAAGAGCTTGATCGATTTTTCCGTTTTTGTATAATGATGTTTCTGAGAACCATACATCAAATTTAACACGGAAACTTTCTAAGTCTTTTTGAAGTTTTGCTAACTCATATTTTAAACCGTACTCACGGTAGAATTCATAACTTTCTTTTTCATCAGCTTTCGCATAACGATCCCCAAACTCTTCAGCTAAACGCTTACCAATTGCAATGATGTCCGCACCATGGTATCCGTCTTCTGGCATTTCTTTCTCTAAGCCTAAAGCTTGCATGTAACGAGCTTCAACAGAAAGAGCTAAGTTATGGATTTGGTTACCAGCATCATTAATGTAGTACTCACGAGATACATCATATCCTGCTTTTGCTAATAGGTTACATAACGTGTCACCTACTGCTGCACCACGTGCATGTCCTAAGTGAAGGTCACCTGTTGGATTCGCAGATACGAACTCAACTTGTACTTTTTCACCTTTACCAGTATTCGTTTCACCGTAAGCTTCACCAGCATTAACGATCGTTGGGATTAAGTCTGTTAAGTAGCTATTATCCATGTAGAAGTTAATGAAACCAGGACCTGCGATTTCAATCTTTTCAATAGAAGCTTTTGCTTTATCGAAGTTTGCAACTAATTCTTCTGCAATCATACGAGGTGCTTTTTTCGCAACACGTGCAAGTTGCATTGCCATATTTGTAGAGAAGTCACCATTTGTTTTATCTTTTGGAGATTCTAATACTACATTTGGAATCTGTTCTTCTGTCGCTAATTCTGCCTTTAATACAGCAGCTTGAATTTCTTCTTTAATTAATCCTTTTACTTGTTCTAAAGAATTCATTATTTTGCCTCCTTCAAATTAATCGTAATTGTATATCTGCCAGCTTCTTGTTCACTTAGAAGCAATGCGTACGTTAAGAAGAGTTGTCCTTTTTTCTTTTCATCCGACCATTTAAAAAGAACGTTATCAGTCTTTGTTTGCAATGCAAACGTACCAAGTTCACTCGTGTACGTACCAGTTGTCCATTCACCTTTCACATGCGTTTGACGCATCGAAACAGCACCTGAACGCATAATGAGAACTTGTTCATCTTGGATTTTAATAATTGTTTTCACTTCGCCTTGTTCGTTCGGCTCTTGGAATGTTACGTATGTACCTTGACCTTTTACATAGTATTGACCATTTGCTTCAAAAGCAACGGTTTCCTTCCTCGCCCCTTCACGGATTTCTGTTACGAAATGAACGTGTACCGGCAAGCCTGCAAGTTGTTTCTCCACGTCTTGCACACCTTTCAAATGTTATAGATATTAAATACTACTTATAATAAATCACTTTTCCTATCATATCAAAAAAAACCTCTGTCTGTCTGCTGAAAAATCAGGAAAACTCCATTTCAAAACATAATTCACTCTCACTTTATTTCATATGATAAAATGTTTTTTAAATCTAAATATTCTTTCATTTAAAGGGGTGAATGAAGTGCTACCAACAAAATTGAAAAAAGGTGATGAAATTAGAGTTATTTCACCATCTTGTAGTTTAAGTATTGTCTCAACTGAAAACAGGAAGCTTGCTGTAAAAAGGTTAACCGAAATGGGCTTTCACGTTACATTTTCAACATATGCTGATGAGATAGACAGATTTGCTTCCTCTTCTATTTCTTCACGCGTTCAAGACCTTCACGAAGCATTTAAAGATCCGAATGTAAAAGCCATTTTGACGACACTTGGAGGATACAATTCTAATGGCTTATTAAAACATCTCGATTACGATTTAATTCGAGAAAACCCGAAATTTTTCTGTGGCTATTCGGATATCACTGCACTAAATAATGCAATTTACGCTAAAACAGGACTTGTTACATATTCAGGTCCCCATTTCTCTTCATTTGGAATGGAGAAAGGGCTCGAGTATACAACAGATTACTTTTTAAAATGCGTAACTTCTAATGAGCCGATTGAAGTCCTACCATCTGAAACATGGAGTGATGATTCTTGGTACATTGATCAGGAAAATCGAGAGTTTATTAAGAATGAAGGATACGTTTCGATTCACGAAGGAGAAGCTTCGGGAGATATTATCGGTGGTAATATGAGCACATTGAACTTACTGCAAGGTACACCATATATGCCAAACTTAAAGGATAAAATTTTATTTCTTGAAGAGGATAGTTTAACTGGGAGAGCTACTCTTAAAACTTTTGATCGATATTTACATTCTCTTATGCAGCAGCAAGATTTTGAACATGTAAAAGGCATCGTTATAGGAAAGATGCAAAAAGGCGCAGAATGTACGATAGAAGACGTGCAAGAAATGATTGCTTCAAAGCCTGAGCTTGCACATATCCCTATCATTGCAAACGCAAGTTTCGGTCATACAACCCCGATTTTCACTTTCCCAATTGGCGGACGTGCAACAATCATTTCTAACAAAGAAAAAACATCTATCACTATTTTAACGCACTAAAAAAGGAGCGAATGAGTCGCTCCTTTTATCGTTTTTCTATTTTTTCCAACGCTTTTTGCGGAATTGATTCTTTCGGGATTTCAGCCCATCCTTTTCCTTGCATACCTTTTGCATAAATTTTTATAAAAGCACCCGTATGCAATTCACGGTTCATCATTCTTTTAATAACCTGTAACTTTCCGTCTTCTGTATACCCTTTAAAAGTATACAAGTATTCTCCGTCTTTTTTCTCACCTTTATCTATAACCGCATAATAATCTTGTATTTCTTTATTTGAAAAGAAGTTGTCTACAAAAGCATGTACACCTTCTGTTTTTGTGTTCAAATAATACGCTGTTCCACCTAGAATAATGGCGAATACAGCTAAAACTTTAATTACCAATTTCATACATGAACCTCCTGTTTGCACTTCTTTTTCCCTAGTCATATATCTATACTTGTATTATACGAAAAATGGCATACTATACTCTATCTAAAAGTCTTACACTTTCCTTACATTATTGTAAGGGATTTTTTCTTGCAGCAAGTTCCCAAGAAAAATTTTTTCCGTTTCATACACTTTTATATTATTATTGAATGATACGAATTTTTATTACAAAAATCAAAGGAGACAGTTTTCAAATGGCTATCTTGCAAGGTTTAGCACTATTACTTGTTGTACTTTGTCTATTTACACTTTTTAGTTACCGTGCTCCTTACGGCATGAAAGCAATGGGTGCTTTAGCTAATGCAGCAATCGCAAGTTTTCTTATTGAAGCATTTCATCGTTATATAGGTGGAGAAATGTTTCATAATGACTTTTTACAATCAGTAGGAGAAGCTTCCGGTAGTATGAGCGGTGTCGCAGCAGCGATTTTAGTCGCATTAGCAATCGGTGTTTCCCCCGTATATGCTGTTTTAATCGGTATCGCTACTAGTGGATTTGGTATTTTACCAGGATTTTTCGCTGGATACGTTTGTGCCTTCGTCGTGAAATTTCTCGAAAAGAAATTACCGGCTGGTGTAGAGTTTTTAGCAATTTTATTTATCGCTGCACCAATCTCACGCGGAATGGCAATGCTTATGGATCCGCTCGTTAACGCAACGCTCGGTAAAATCGGTTCTATGATTTCAGTTGCAACTACAGAAAGCCCTATTATCATGGGTATTATGCTTGGTGGATTAATAACAGTTATTTCTACCTCTCCACTGAGTTCTATGGCACTAACTGCAATGCTCGGATTAACAGGTTTACCAATGGCAATTGGTAGTCTTGCCGTAGCAGCTTCAGCCCCGATGAACTTTATTTTCTTTAAGCGACTAAAAATTTGCTCGAAGAAAGACACAATCGCTGTAGCAATCGAGCCTTTAACACAAGCCGATGTTGTTTCAGCAAATCCAATTCCTATTTATGCGACAAACTTCGTTGGCGGTGCACTTGCTGGTATTATTACATCACTATTCCAGCTCGTTAATAACGCACCAGGAACAGCATCACCAATCCCAGGACTTCTTGTTTTATTCGGATTTAATGACGTTGTAAAAGTAACGATTGCTGCTGTATTATGTGGAATCGTTACCACGATTGTTGGATACATCGGATCAATCGTGTTCCGTAAATATCCAATTCGTTCTGCTGATGAAATTCGCGGCATTACTTCGGAAGAGAAGGTTGCATAAGAAAAAGAGCTATTCCCGTTGTTTGGGAATAGCTCCTTTTTGTGTTGCGTGATGGTAAATGAAATTATATCGGCGATTTTTCAAATATATCGACCGTAACTCGAATTATATCAGCGATTTTTCAAATATATCGACTTACCGACACATATCGACAAAATAAGGGCCCCCTATTCATATAGGGGCCCTTGTTTTATCCAGCTACAGCAGCTAGAATCTCCGGCCATTTCACACTCTCGGTCGAGCGTTCCAATGACCTGCGATTCTGAACGAGCCGATTCCGCTTTTACTTCACCCAACCGAGCAGCATTTCCCGCACGAATTTGCTTGCTGCGACTGGTGTTTGATCACTATGGTCGTAGACAGGAGCTACTTCTACTAAGTCTGCTCCAACTACATTTATATTTGAATTTGCAATTGCTACGATGGAATCTAATAATTCTTTAGATGTGATACCACCAGCTTCTAACGTTCCTGTTCCTGGAGCGTGAGCTGGGTCTAATACATCAATGTCGATTGTGACATAGACTGGGCGTCCTGCAAGTTTCGGTAATACTTCTTTTAACGGTTCTAATACGTCAAATTTATATAAGTTCATACCTACTTCTTTCGCCCATTCAAATTCTTCCTTCATTCCAGAACGAATCCCGAAAGAATATACGTTTTCCGGACCAATTAAATCACACACTTTACGAATTGGTGTAGAGTGGGATAAAGGCTCCCCTTCATACGATTCACGTAAATCAGTATGAGCATCCATATGGATGATTGCTAAATCCGGATATTTTTTTGCCATTGCCTTAAAAATTGGCCAAGACACTAAGTGCTCACCGCCGAGACCTAGTGGAAACTTATCGGCATCTAAAAGTTTTGATACATACTCTTCAATCATGTCTAAGCTGCGTTGTGCGTTTCCGAATGGTAATGGAATATCACCCGCATCAAAATATTTTACCTCTTCTAGTTCACGATCTAAATACGGACTATATTCTTCAAGACCGATTGATACTTCACGAATACGTGCAGGGCCAAAACGAGATCCCGGACGGTAACTTACTGTCCAATCCATAGGCATCCCATAAATAACTACCTTTGACTCTTCAAAACTTGGATGACTTTTAATAAATACTTTACCTGAATAAGCTTCATCAAAACGCATATTCTTTTCCTCCTTATGTGGAACTTAAGGTATCCCAACCTTTCATTATTTCTCAAATTTGGAGCGAGTTGCTCCTCTTTCTCGATTTACCAGGTCTTCTATTTCATAAAAAGAAGACAATTTTCTTTACAGAAGTGTAAATAGCTAGCATGTTCAAGTCTTCTGGACAAACACCTTAAATGAGCTACTTACACTTTATTTGTTCCGTGCGATTCTCTTACTTAATTAAATCGCCAACAAATTTCGGTAATGCGAATGCTGCATTGTGTAATTCTTTTGTGTAGTATTTCGTTTCGATTTCGTGGAAACGCTCTTCACTTACCTCTAATGGATCATGTTTTTTAGATCCGATTGTGAATGTCCAAAGACCACTTGGGTAAGTTGGAATGTTCGCTGTGTATAAACGAGTAATTGGGAAAATCTCTTTTACGTCTTTAAACACAGTTGTAATTAGCTCTGGTGTGAACCAAGGGTTGTCCGTTTGTGCAACGAAAATACCATCTTCTTTTAACGCTTTTGAAATTCCAGCGTAGAAGCCTTTTGTAAATAGGTTTACTGCTGGTCCTACTGGCTCAGTAGAATCTACCATAATTACGTCATATTCATTTTCGCTTTCTGCGATATGTAGGAAACCGTCTCCTACTTTTACTTCTACACGCTCATTATCTAATGCACCTGCAATTGATGGTAAGTACTGTTTAGAGTACTCAATTACTTTTCCATCGATTTCAACAAGAGTTGCTTTCTTTACGCTTGGGTGTTTTAACACTTCACGAATAACACCGCCATCGCCGCCACCAACAACTAATACGTTTTCAGGGTTTGGATGTGTAAATAAAGGTACGTGCGCTACCATTTCATGATAAACGAACTCATCTTTTTCTGTTGTCATAACCATGCCATCTAAAATAAGCATGTTTCCGAACTCTTCCGTTTCGACCATATCAAGTTTTTGGAATTCTGTTTGCTCCGTATGTAATGTGCGGTTAATACGCGCCGTAATCCCAAAATGTTTTGTTTGTTTTTCAGTGAACCATAGTTCCATCGTACAATCACGCCTTTCAATGCAAATTTATAATAGGGACATCATTAATGTCCCCTAACAAAAATAAAACAAAACATCCAAAATGTATAGTTAAAAGTACAAAAATACCGAAAATATATTTTAGTCAGAGGGTTCTAACATATGTGCAGGAAGGGTTTGCACCGTAAAAGGAAAGAAAACCCTTTCTTAAGAAAGGGCTTTTGTCTCTATTTCTACTGGTTTACGAATTGGAATTAGGATCATAATACAACCAACTAACACCACGATTCCACCTACTAAAAACGGACTTTGTGGTGAAACAGTATGACCGATAATTCCTGATAAAATTGGAGCAATTGCGCCACCTAACCAACGAACGAAGTTATAAACACCAGATGTAACAGATCTTTCATAAGGTGAAATATCCATTACATAACTTGTAAATAATGCATTATTTAATCCTGATGCTAATCCTGATAGAACAATTAATACAATTTGTAACCACATAATTTTCACGAAGAATAGTGCAATTAAGAACAGCGCAAATACGAGTAAACTGCCTTTCAACAATGTTTTCGGCTCATATTTCCCTTCTAGCTTATGTGCTAAAATTGCAGAACCGTAAGCTAACGCGAGTCCCCATCCACAAAATACAAAACCTAATTGAATAGCAGATAAATGCATAATAAGTGGTGAATATGCTAACACAACGAAAAATCCGTAGTAGTATAACATTCCTGAAATGGCGCCTTGCATAAACGGCTTATACTTCACCAGATTAAGTAATTCCCCTACGCCTGCCGCTTTACGCTTCACTTTTCGCTCTGGTTCTTTCACAAAGAAGAAAACTAAAATAAATGCTAAGAAAATTAAAATACTCGTCGCAAAAAATGGGTAACGCCAAGAATGTCCACCTAATATCCCGCCTAATAATGGTCCACCTGCCATTCCTAAACCGATAGCTGCTTCATATAACCCTACTGCTTCATGAACTTCTTTACTTAATGCAATCAATAAAGTCATCGCCGTTGCGAAGAACATCGCATTCCCTAATCCCCATCCAGCGCGGAAAAGAGATAACTGAGCAATCGTTTGCGATATACCGCATATAAACGCAAATACAGTCACGATCGCAAGACCGATTGTCATCATTCGTTTATCACCAAATCTCGATGCAAATATTCCGGCTGGTAACATCATAATTGCCATCGTCAAAATATACGCTGTAAATAACATCTCTACTTGCCAATGCGATGCACCAATCTTTTCAGCAATAATTGGCAAAATTGGATCGACTACCCCTATACCTGAAAAGGCAAGGAAAGTAGCCAACACTGTAATCAATCTCCCTAGTTTTTGTTTGCTCTCCATTTTGATTACTCTCCTTTTGTATTCTCTAAAAATGTCACTGCACGATGTAAGCTGTCTTCAAGTTCTCCCTTTACACGCTGCATTTGCTCCATTTTCTCGTCTAGCGTTTGCACTTGTTTTTCAAGCATCTCTTTAATTTCTTGAATCACTTCACGATCACGGGGATTCTCACTATTTCTTCTTTGCTCCATTCTTTCTTTTAACGATAAAAAATGTTGCATTTCTTGAAGCGTAATCCCTAACACTTCTTTCGCTTCCACAATTCTTTTAATTCTAGCGATATCTTCATCTGTATACAGGCGAATGTTCCCCTCACTACGTTCTGGGGGATGAATTAAACCAATTTCCTCATAATAACGAAGTGTACGTTTTGTTAAACCAACTTGCTTTGTAACTTCATCAATCTTATACATGTTTATTCCTCCCTTCACTCGATTATTACATTTTACGTTAACGTTAACTTTTGTGCAACTGTTAGACTTTTGTAAATGTTTGTCATATTAAATTGTATTTTTTCAAAAGCAGTTTCATAATGAAAGAAAAGAAATGATAAGGAGAATTTCACATGAGTAAACCACTTATTTTCGCTCATCGCGGCGTAAAAGGAACACATCCAGAAAATACGATGATTGCCTTCCAAGAAGCTGAACGCATCGGCGCCCATGGCATTGAACTTGATGTCCACCTATCAAAAGATGGTGAACTTGTCGTAATTCACGATGAAACAGTCGATCGTACAACGAATGATGTAGGTCTTGTCTCTGAAAAAACGGTAGAAGAGTTACAAGCTTTAGATGCCGGCAGCCATAAAGATCCTTCTTTCCATGAAGCAAAAATCCCAACGTTACGCGAAGTATTCATTTGGTTATCTACAACAAAGTTACAGCTCAACATTGAGTTAAAGACAGATGTCATTCACTATCCAAACATTGAAGAAAAAGTTGTTGCTCTCGTTCGAGAATATCATCTTTCTAATCAAATTGTATTCTCTTCATTTAATCACGACTCTGTTTCATTATTAGCAGAAATTGCTCCTGAAATCCCAAGAGCAATTTTATATGATACACCACTTGCTGATCCTATCGCCGAAGCAAAAAATAGAGATGCGACTGGTTTACATCCAAACTTTCAACTACTAACAAAGGAATTTGTTCAACTCGCGCAAAAACAAGGGTATGTTTTCCGCCCTTATACAATTAACGAATACAAAGATTTACAAACTATGATTGATTATGGCGTAGATGTCATTATTACCGATTGGCCAGCACGTGCATTTGAGCTTCTTTCTTAATTGAAGGAGCTCTTTATTTTCGAAATTTCATTGTTTAAAATAATCGAAAACCCTCAATACTAATACAATAATGTTTGTATGAATGAGGGGCTGAAAAAGATGGATCAAACTATGAATCCAAAACTTAAAAAATATAAACGTCTTTTCTTCACCGTAATGTTTTCTTCTGTTCTTTTTTTCGTTTTTTCCTTTTTTGTTATTATTATAGTTGCAAAAATTATGGGACCTCCTCCTGTCGCTGTCCCGCAAACAAGTGTCTTTTATGCTAATGATGACACTGTTATAGGACAAAGTAATGAGATGCAAAAACGATACAATGTATCTCTCAATGAAATTTCTCCTTATGTAAAAGAGGCAACACTTTCTATCGAAGATCAAAGATTCTACAAACATCATGGCTTTGATATGAAGCGTATCGCTGGTGCCATTGTTGCTGATTTAAAAGCGATGGCAAAAGTCCAAGGCGCTAGTACGATTACACAACAGTATGCCCGTAACCTATACTTAGATCATGATAAAACGTGGAAACGTAAACTATTAGAAGCAATGTACACAATCCGTCTTGAAGTGAATTATAATAAAAATCATATTTTAGAAGGATATTTAAATACAATTTATTACGGGCATGGTGCTTATGGAATCGAAGCTGCATCCCGTCTATATTTTGATAAAACAGCAAAAGAATTAACATTAGCGGAAGCTAGTATGCTCGCGGGTATACCAAAAGGACCTAGTGTCTACTCTCCCTTTTTAAAAAAAGATCGTGCGAAAGAACGACAATCTCTTATATTAGATGAAATGGTAGAACAAGGCTATATTACGAAGAAACAAGCAGCTTCAGCAAAGAAAGAGTCACTAACTTTCGCTTCATTAGATACGAAAAAAGTCGCAGAGGTTGCGCCTTATTTCCAAGATGCTGTACAAGCTTCTCTTCTTCGTGATATCGGATTAGATGAGCAAGCCTTACAAAAAGGCGGCTTGCGTATTTATACAACGCTAGACCCGAAATTACAATCGGTTGCAGAACAAGCTGTAAAAGACCACATACCTGACACGACAAACATACAAACTGCGCTCGTCTCTATGAATCCAAAAACAGGTGAAGTAGCTGCCCTTGTTGGTGGAACTGATTATAATACAAGTCAATTTAACAGGGCTACACAGGCCGCTCGCCAGCCTGGATCTACATTTAAGCCATTTCTATATTATGCGGCATTAGAACGAGGATTCACCCCTGCTACGCGCTTAAAAAGTGAATACACTGTGTTCACTTTAGGTGACGGTGTTTCAAAGTATAAACCGAAAAACTATAAAGACTATTATGCAGACGATTTTGTAACAATGGCGCAAGCTCTTGCGGTCTCTGATAACGTATATGCCGTGAAGACCAATTTATTTTTAGGCGAAGACATTCTTACAAAAACGGCGAAGCAATTCGGCATTAAAAGTGCATTAAAAGATGTCCCTTCCCTCGCGCTCGGTACATCTCCTGTAAAACCAATTGAAATGGTTAACGCTTATAGCATGTTCGCAAACGGGGGAAAAGAAGTAAAACCTATTTTCATTCGCCGCATTATGGATCATGAAGGAAATATTTTATACGATGCTCATTTGGAGAGTAAACAAGTTCTTGATAAGAGCAAAGCATTTGTGATGGAAGAAATGATGACAGGCATGTTTAATAAAAAACTAAGCAGTTATGCTGCTGTAACTGGTCAATCAATGTTATCTAAACTATCAAGAACCTATGCCGGAAAATCTGGTTCTACTGAAACAGATAGTTGGATGATTGGGTTTACCCCGCAACTCGTAACTGGCGTATGGGTTGGATATGATCAACCTAAATCAATTTCAAACGTAGCAGAACAAGGCTATGCGAAAAGAATATGGACTGATACGATGGAGAAAGGCTTAGATGGACAACCTAAAAAAGAGTTTAAACAACCAAGTGACGTCGTTGCAGTCGATATTAACCCTGAAAACGGGAAAATCGCTACAAAAAATTGTCCAATTTCAGTGAAAATGTATTTTGCAAAAGGTACAGAACCAACTGAATATTGTATGGATCACGTTGATGATAAAGAGGAATTTGAAAAGACAACTGAAGAAAAGAAAAAAACAAGTTGGTGGAAGAAATATCTTCCTTGGTGACACACGAGGCTATTCCAATAAAATGTGGAATAGCTTTTATTGTCATTCTTTGTTGGTAAATCGATATTCCTTGTCGAATCGTCGATATATTTTAAGTTATGATAGATATATTCGAAAAATCGTCGATATATCTTCATACAACAAGCCAAAATAAAAAGTATGTCTCACTAGTCAACAATCAACTAGTGAGACATACTTTTCTTTTATTCACTTAATAATGCACGGCGCAATTCTTCGCTAGACTCGTTCCAAATCGCTTCATTATGTTCTTTTAAGAATGTACCAAGTACTTTTTTAGATGATTCGTCCATATGTTCAACCATAATGTGACGCTTCAATGATTTATCCATTTTGTTTACGTGCTCTGGAAGTGACTTATATCCGCGGCGAATTTCACGGTCAACTGTCATTTCACAAGCTGTTACACCTGCGTAATACGCACCTGTTGCTGTTCTTTCAATCGTTACCCATACAAGCCAGTATGGTTTTCCGTTTGGAACTTCATCTTTATTTGTTAAAAACTTAATACCTTTTTCAACTGTACTACGTGCATGCATCGCACCGATATCAACAAATGCTGTTTTCTCTAGTACATCGACAAATACAGGTGAAATGTTTTCTAGACTTAATGCCCCAACGCCAAAACCACCATGTCCATCTGTTGAATCATTTTTCACGATATTAAAACCGATTTTTTTCTTTTTCTCTGTCATATGTAAATTCCTCCTCACTTAATGATTATAAAAGGCCAAAGATAGGCGCAATAATACTGTTTAAAAATGCAAATACGTATGGAATGACAACATTAAAAATAGGTTGGATTGTGTAATTGCTAAGCGGTGTAATAACTAGAATTAATAAAGCAATTGCCCCATATTTTTCATACTGTGTCATTTTCGCACGAATATTTGTTGGTGCTAAATCCTCCACTACGCGATATCCATCAAGTGGCGGGATTGGTAATAAGTTAAAGACAAGTAAAACGATATTCAACATAATAAAAATCCGGAAAAATTGAGCTAGCGTATCTGCTACTGCAAATGGAATTGAGTCTAATACACCAAATGTTAATAAGCTATACCAAATAATTAAACCGATTGCGCTTAAAATCAAGTTACTAATCGGTCCTGCAATTGAAACTAATATACCTGCAAGACGAGGTCTTTTAAAGTTATATGGGTTAACAGGAACTGGTCTCGCCCAACCAAAACCAAGAATTAATACAGCAATCATCCCGATAGGATCTAAATGTGCCATCGGCGATAAAGTTAAGCGCCCTTGTCTCTTTGCTGTATCGTCTCCAAATTTATATGCTACATATGCATGCGCAAATTCATGCACTGATAATGCGATAATAATGGCCATTGCTACCAAAGGAATTTGGTGCAACGGGTATCTAAATAACTGATCCATATTTCATCTCCTCTTCCATATGTCAAAAAAGAAAATATTTGTTTTTTCGATTGTTCTTCCCCATAATCCGCTATAATAAGATTGTAACTTACATAAAAGGAGCGATTATATATGCCATACGTAACAGTGAAAATGCTAGAAGGACGCACAGAGGAACAAAAGAAAGCTCTTGCTGAGAAAGTAACAGCAGCAGTAAGCGAAACAACTGGTGCTCCTGAAGAAAACATCGTTGTTTTCATCGAAGAAATGTCTAAAAACCATTATGCAGTTGGCGGAAAACGCTTAAGCGACAAATAATTTCAAGTTTTTTCATAAGAAGCAGCCATTAGCTGCTTCTTATTTTTTTCCTTCTAGTAACTCGATGATTCTCTCTTTATATTTTCCTTTTCTTCCATCTTCATAGATTAAATCATGCGGGTAGAATAGCTTTTGATCCCTTCTCTTCTTACCAGTAATCGCCTCAACAATATCCGATTCACGTGAAAGCTCTCTAAGCTCCCCATTTGGCATAAGAAGTAAGATTGGCAAACGTTCTTCTTCTTCACCAGCACGGTAAAAGTCGTACGGTAAGTCTGATGTTGAATCAACTACTAAATAATATTCGGGATCAAGTCCAATCTTTTTGAATAAGCTACTTAATTCCATCCAATTATCTAAACCGTGCTTATCTGTAAACTCTACATATTTAAATAGGTTTCGATTCATAAAACGACGGCATAGATCGCTTAAAATTGGATCTTCTTCGTCTTGCCATACTTGGAAGTAATAATACATAACGTTCTCGTCTAACTTTAAATAATCCTCTACTGTTACTTCTTCTTCAAATAAAGAATAGAAATGAACAGGGTGATTTTTAAATGTATAGTACTTCTCGTGCAATGATTTTGCACGGTGTAAAATCTTCGTTAAAATAACTTCAGCACTGCGTGTTACTGGATGGAAATATACTTGCCAGTACATTTGATAACGACTCATAATATAATGTTCAACAGCATGCATACCACTATTTTTAATAACTACTTGATTTCCGTACGGACGCATAACGCGCAGTATACGTTCCATATCAAAGTTTCCATACTTTACGCCAGTGAAATACGCATCTCTTAATAAATAGTCCATGCGATCTGCATCAATTTGACTGGAAATCATGCTAATCGCTAATTTATTAGTAGATGTTTTTGCGATTACATCCGCTACCTTTTGCGGAAAGTCTTTATCCACACGACTTAATACGCGATTAATTTCTGTATCTCCAACGATAATCTTTTGCGTAAATTTCTCATGATCTAATGAAAATACTTTCTCAAACGAATGAGAAAATGGGCCGTGACCGACATCATGAAGTAATGCCGCACATAAGCATAACAATCTATCTTCAGCATTCCAGTTCGGTCTGCCATCAAACACATCATCAATCATACGACGAATAATTTCATATACACCTAACGAATGAGTAAAGCGACTATGCTCTGCACCGTGAAATGTAAAAAATGTCGTTCCAAGCTGCTTAATACGGCGCAAGCGTTGAAATTCTTTCGTTCCGATTAAATCCCAAATAACACGATCGCGCACGTGCACATATTTATGTACCGGGTCTTTAAACACTTTTGTTTCGCTGAGTTTGTCGTTTAAATATACCACCTTCCGACATCCCCCTTTCTTTACTGCATTCTTACTATATATTATAAACGAAATAGGAAACAGAAAGAAATGAAAGACTATATTAATTGCCCTTATATAAAGAAAAAACCACTTTTACCGGAGTAAAAGTGATTTTTTTACACATTATTTCCCTAAAACGAACTCAGCAACTTCATCTAAGATCATTTCTTTACCTAGCGGGAAGTAACCTTTGTTTAAGTCTTCGTTTTTAATTGTAAATACGTGGTTATTTTTAACAGCGTTCATATTTTTCCAAATTGATTCTTCTTGGAATTCTTTTAGACGCTGAGAACCGTCACCAGTCGTAAATACGAATAAGTAATCTGGGTTGTAATCGATTAAAGCTTCTTTTTGTACTTGTACTAAAGGTTTATCAGTTGGTGTACCTTTAACTGCTGGTAATTTTAAATCATTAAAGATTACGCTACCGTAACCGTAGTCACCGTATACGCGGAAAGCGTTTGGATATGCAGCCATTTTCATGAATTTAGCATCGCCAGTTTTCGCAACGATTTTATCATGTAATTTGCTTGCTTTTTCATCATACTGTTTGAACCATTCTTTTGTTTCTTTCTCTTTACCGAAGATTTGACCTACTTCTTCGAATTTTGGACGCCATTGGTCTAATGGAGTTTTTAACATAACTGTAGGTGCGATTTTAGATAATTGATCATAAATCTTTTCTTGACGATTATTTACAAGAATTAAGTCTGGTTTTGCAGCAGCTACTGCTTCGATATTAATTTTATCTCCCCAAGCAGAACCAACTGGTTTTACGTCTTTTAATTTCTTTTCAATATGTGCATCAATTTTTTCTTGAGATGTATTAGCAGTAATAATTGGTTTCATACCAAAGATTAATAATTCTTCTGTTGAACCACTAAGGTCAGCAATTTTCTTTGGATTTGCAGGGATTTTAATTTCCCCTTTTGCATGTTGTACAGTGCGCTCTTCAGTCTTCGCATCTTTCGCATCTGCTTTTTTCTCTTCTTTGTTAGAACAAGCTGCAAATAGTACAGAAGTAACGACTAGTACCATTGCTAATAACGCCATTTTAAAATTCTTCATGTTCCCACTCCTTCTAGCTGTATTTCTCTTATAAGTTACAGTGAACTATAAGAAACAAGGTTAACAATTAATAAATATATATTGATTAATTGTTGCTTATGCCCCGTTCTAACGGGTGTTCAACTTCCCATTTACGAATAAGAAATAAGAAGCTCAACGTCCATTAGAAGCCCCCCTCTTTACGAGGGGGATTCTACTTATGCTTTTTTACGCAATTGATTACTAATCATCGCTAAATCATACGTTAAACAAATTGGTTTACAGTTTACTGGACATGGAACAATTTGAGCTTCAATCTCAAATACACTGCGAAGCGTTTCACTTGTCATCACTTCGTCTGGCGTTCCTTGTTTCATTAACTTACCAGCCTTTAATGCAATCATATGATCTGAGAAACGAGAAGCATGGTTTAAGTCATGGATAACCATAACAATCGTTCTACCTTCTTCTTCATTTAACTTTTTCAATAAGTTTAATACTTCTAATTGATGAGCCATATCTAAGTACGTTGTCGGTTCATCTAATACGAGTAATTCTGTCCCTTGTGCAAGAGCCATCGCAATCCATACGCGTTGACGTTGCCCACCTGATAATGCCTCTGCTGGACGATTTGCGAATTCTGTCATTCCCGTCACTTCAAGTGCCCAATGAATGTAGCGATAATCCTCTTCTTTCAACGTTCCAAATCCTTTTTGATGAGGAAAGCGTCCATATGAAACGAGTTCAAATACAGTAAGGCCAGTTGGTACTTCTGCAGTCTGTGGTAAAATTGCCATTTTCTTTGCGATTTCTTTCGTTGGCTGTTTCTCGATTGCTTTTCCGTCAAGATAAACCGTACCCTTTTTCGCCTTCAAAATACGAGAAGCCGTTTTTAATAATGTGGACTTCCCACAACCATTTGGTCCAATAATTGTTGTAATTTTCCCTTCCGGAATTTCAACTGTTAATCCATCAATAATTAACCCTTCATTATAGCCAACAGATATCGCATCAACTGCTAAAGTTGCCATACAAAAAGCCTCCCTTTATTTTGTCCTCATAAGTAAGTATATGAAATACGGTGCACCAATTACAGAGATAACAAGACCGACCGGTATTTCTGAAGTTGTTAACACACTTCTTGCAATTACGTCTGCGAATAAAAGTAAAAACGTTCCTATTAGTGCAGCCGTAGGCAGCATAATTTGATGTTTACCACCAACAAGGCGCCTCGCTAAATGCGGAGCCATTAAACCGATAAAACCAATTCCTCCAGCAACAGCGACAGATGCACCAGCTAAACAAACTGCAATAAATAATAATTTACGTCTTTCTTTTTCTACATTTACACCAAGGCCAACTGCTGTGGAGTCGCCTAGGTTCATTACGTTTAATATGTGAGCTTTACTAATGGCAAGTGGCATGAAAATAACCATCCATGGAAGTACACTTAGTACAAACTTCCAATCTGTGCCCCATAGACTTCCTGCTAACCAAATCGTAGCAAAACGGAAATCGTTAGATGTCATCTTCATAGAAAAAATTAAACTAACAGCACCAAACCCGGCTGCAACAGCGATACCAACCAGTATCAATCGAGTCGATGAAACACCATCTTTCCATGCTAGTAAATAAATAATAACAGCTGCTAATATCGCTCCAACTAGTGCGAAGAACGGAAGAATGAATACAGATAAAAATGTACCAGTTCCTACTTTCCCGAAGAAAAAGTAGACAAAGATAACAACTGTTAATCCCGCTCCAGCGTTAATACCGATAATACCTGGATCAGCAAGTGGATTTCGTGATAACCCTTGCAAAATCGCACCTGACATCGCTAAAGCAGATCCAACTAATATAGCAATGACCATACGCGGCATACGGAATTCAAATAAAATAACAGACTGATCTTCAGCCCCGAGTCCAACCAATGACTTTAATACGTCCATTGGCGGTATTTTAAATGTCCCTGTATTTAAACTCACTAAAAATACAGTAACGATTAATCCTACTAAAATTGTTAAAACCGAAATGTTCTTTTTTGTTAAGGCACTTGTCCTCACATTTTTCCTCTCCCTTCGTTACGTGCTAAGTAGAGGAAGAATGGAACCCCAATTAGCGCTGTAATTGCTCCAATTGGCGTTTCAAACGGCGGATTAATAACGCGAGATAACATATCTGCACATTCAATTAACAGCCCGCCTAAGACCGCAGAACATGGAATAACCCATCTATAGTCTGAGCCTACAAGGAAACGAGTCATATGTGGGATGACAAGGCCAACAAATCCAACCGATCCTGCCATAGAAACTGCCGAACCTGTTAACACAAGAACAAGTACTGTCCCGATAAATTTAATTAATGTCGTATTTTGACCAAGTCCAATCGCAATTTCTTCACCGAAGCTTAAAATTGTAATATACCTCGACATCATAATTGCAATGAAGAGACAAACTAGACCAATCGGTACTAACATATTAATACTTTCCCATTTCACTCCAGCAACTCCGCCTGCATTCCACATACTTACCTCTTGGGCAAGATTGAAATATAGCGCAATTCCAGATGAAATGGCCCCTAATAAAGCACTAATCGCGGCACCCGCTAAAGCTAATTTCACAGGCGTTAATCCACCTGGTGAAGAAGATCCAATTCCATATACAATGCTCGCTCCAAACGCAGCACCAATAAAAGATGCGATAACGAACATTAAATAAGGTGAATTAGGGAAGAATGCATACATAATTGCAATTCCAAATACAGCCCCATCTGTAATCCCCATTAACGATGGTGATGCAAGTGGATTTCGCGTCATACCTTGCATAATTGCTCCTGATACCGCTAAAAAGGCACCTGCTACTACGCCCCCTATTGCTCTAGGCATGCGAAGTTCTTGAATTACATTATGATGCGTAATAGAACCGTCAAACTGAAATACAGCTTGCCATACAGTCTTTAAACTAATATCTGCAGCACCAAACGAAATAGACAGTGCCATGCTTAAAGCTAACAAAATTGTACCTGCTACTAAAATAATAGAAGCAATGAGCGGCCTGCTCTTAATCTCTTTAACATTCACATCTTGCTGTTCTATACTCCTTGCGCTCGCTTCCATCCCTCAACCATCCTAACCAACAACATATGTTTAATTTAATGAAATGAAATTTATTCTCAAATAGCAATAAAAAAATTAAATGAATCGGCCCTTTTCTGATAATGATTCTCAGAATCAGACACCTTCTATTCTACCTATCGCTTCAAAAGACTGTCAACCATTATTTTGAAATACAAATTCATATAGGTTGAGACCTTAATAAATAGATAATGCCTATCTGTCATGAACTATTATCATCACCAGTTAAGCTTTCTCAGAATAGATTCTTCCTCTTATGGGCATAAAAAAAGAAGAGTAATCTGTTCACTCTTCTTTTCCTTACTTATTTAACTTTGCCTCAATTTTTACAATTAATTCATCTTCTGTTGGCGCTGCAACTGGACGATTATTTACAAATGCGAATGATTTTTTACGGCCAGGGCCACAGTAAGACTGACATCCAACTTCAATCGTTGCACATGAATCTACTTTTTTTAGCTTTGGAATCAGCGTTTTAACGTTCGTTGCCTGACAATCATCACACACACGAAATTCGTTTCCCATTATATAACACTTCCTCTATTTTAAACTTTTCTCAAGTACATTTAAAAATAAACACTAAATGGTATTTTACCGCTCTTTGAAGCTCGTTGCAAGTTTCCTTTCGACGCTCTTTCCTCATATAATGCTACATATTTATATGTTTTCCTACAGCACCTTCCATCATTCTTGGCAAAATTTATCCCGCTTTAATGGGCAGTAAGATCCCCACCTTAAAATTCAGCGAAAGCAAAGAAGTTAGGTGGGGGATGAAGAACCTCCCCACTGATTAAAGTTTCACTTTATACCTCTCATCGAAATCTACCATATTTTTAAAAGCTTTGTATAAAAGCTCACTTTTTTGCCCATTATAAAAATAGGAAGTTCATAAAAAGAAAGGGAGTTGAATCTATGAAAGTAAGACAAGATGCTTGGACGGATGAGGATGATTTATTACTTGCTGAAACTGTACTTCGTCACGTTCGAGAAGGAAGTACCCAATTAAATGCATTTGAAGAAGTAGGAGACAGATTAAATCGTACATCGGCTGCCTGTGGTTTCCGTTGGAATGCTGTTGTTCGCTATAGCTATGAACAAGCTCTTCAACTAGCAAAAAAACATCGTAAAGATAAAATGCGTGCTGCAAGTGGTGAACAAGCGAAAAAACGTTTACTTTATACACCACCAGCTTCAGATTCGATAACTAATTATGAAGAGTTCGTACAAGAGGAATCAATTGTACAATATAAAGAAGCTACTCCATATCAAGAAACTACCGTTCCTACTGCAAAAGGCTCTATGACAATGCAAGATGTTATTTATTTTTTACAAACAGTCGGATCTTCAAATATAAAAGTGACAGCTCTTGAAAACGAGAATACGAGATTGAAACAAGAAATTAAATCACAAATCCTTCGAAATGAAGAACTAGAAAAGAAACTGGAAAAATTAGAAAAACAATCTCATACTGTACAAGAAGATTACGAAACACTTATGAACATTATGAACCGCGCTCGTAAGTTGGCAGTCATGGATGAAGAAGAACGTTCTCAAACATCTTTCCGAATGGATCGAAATGGTAATTTAGAAAAAATTGCAGAGTAAAAAGGATGCGTTACATGCATCCTTTTTGTTATTTCACTTCAACCATATGTGCTTCTTCTACTTTAGAATCCCTCTTTATATCTGGGAAAATCTTTTCCTTTGGATTCTCTTTAAAGGATGCTAAACCAATTGTTTTTACCGGTTCACTTATTTTTGCATATTCTGCATCACTAACAACTGCATACATATCTGTATATTTACGCGCATCATCAATTACTACATCTTTTTGTTCCTCTTTAGCAAATACAATTCCAGCTTCATCAGAAATAGCCGGCAATGCTTTAATAGGTTCTACATCTTCTTTCACTACTTTTTTCAGCATGTTTTCCTTTACCATCTTCTCAGCCGTTGTTTTATTCATGATTAAAACCTTTTTCTCATTAACAGTACCTAGTTTAGCTTCAAATTTATTTTGAGATTCAATTTTATCTTTATATTGATCCATTGTTTGTTGAACGCCTGTTTCATCTCCGTACATAACAACACCCGTTGCTTGTGGTGCAATCATATCCATAATAGAACAGCCACTAAATACAGCAGCTGACATAATCGCTACGATTCCTAATTTAACATTTTTCATTTGTATGCCTCCTAAAATCAATAATTACATCTCTTAGTTTAGCCATCTTAGATCATTTAACCAATTCACTTTCCTTACAATTCAGTAAGGTTTTCTCTTAAAAACTACTTTCATTATTTTTTGCTATAATAGAGATTGTCATTTTAAAGATAAGGGGTTAGTTATATGAGCAATTCCCGTTCCATTTTATCTCAGCCAGAGTGGCGTATTGTAGATCAGTCTAGTTTGGGACCAACATTCCATGCATTGCAGTCATTCGCAATGGACGACACATTATGCACAAGTATCGGAAATGGTCAATCAGCTGCAACAATGCGTTCTTGGGTTCATCACAATACAATTGTTCTTGGCATTCAAGATTCACGCCTACCGCACTTGGAAGAAGGAATTTCCTTTTTAAAAGAAAACAACTTCAATGTTATCGTTCGTAATTCTGGCGGACTTGCAGTCGTACTTGATGAAGGTGTGTTAAACGTATCTCTTTTATTCCAAGAGACGGAAAAAGGTATCGATATTGATCTTGGATACGATACAATGTGGCATTTAATTCAGGAAATGTTAAAGGATTACGATGTTACAATTGAGGCAAAAGAAATCGTTGGTTCTTACTGCCCTGGTAGCTACGATTTAAGTATTCGCGATCAAAAATTTGCTGGTATTTCACAGCGCCGTATTCGCGGTGGTGTCGCTGTCCAAATTTATCTCTGTGCTACAGGAAGTGGCTCTGAACGTGCCGCACTCGTTCGTGATTTCTACAACCTAGCCATTCAAGGAGAAGAAACACGCTTTACTTATCCTGAAATTGTACCGAGTACGATGGCTTCACTTTCAGAATTACTTGGCGAAACCATTACAGTACAAGATTTAATGATGCGCCTTTTAAAAACATTGCAGCAATTCGCTCCAAAGTTAACACCATCTCAATTAACAATAGATGAAATACCTTTATATGAGACGAATTTACAACGTATTATTGATCGTAATAATAAAGCACTTGGCTTAGAAAAATAAAGACCGTCGCTATTTTAGCGACGGTCTTTATTTCAATTCGTTATAGAATTAAAGCGCTTGAGCTGCTGTAATTAAAGCTAACTTGTACACTTCTTCTTCGTTACATCCACGAGATAGGTCGTTTACAGGCATGTTTAAACCTTGTAAGATTGGTCCTACTGCTTCGAAGTTACCTAAACGTTGAGCGATTTTGTAGCCGATATTACCAGCTTCTAAGCTTGGGAATACGAATACGTTAGCATCACCTTTAATTGTAGAACCTGGAGCTTTTTTCTCAGCTACAGATGGTACGAATGCAGCATCGAATTGGAATTCTCCATCTAGAGCTAATTCTGGAGCCATTTCTTTTGCAATGCGAGTTGCTTCTACAACTTTTTCTGTTTCTGGAGATTTCGCAGAACCTTTTGTAGAGAAGCTTAACATAGCAACGCGTGGATCAATGCCGAATAGTTCAGCAGTTTTCGCACTTTCGATACCAATTTCAGCTAAATCTTGGCTATTTGGTGCAATGTTAATTGCACAATCAGCGAATACATATTTCTCTTCTTCACGTACCATGATGAATACGCCAGAAGTTTTTGTAACGCCTGGTTTTGTTTTAATGATTTGAAGTGCTGGACGAACTGTATCAGCTGTAGAGTGAGCTGCACCACTTACTAAACCGTGTGCTTTGCCCATGTATACAAGCATTGTACCGAAGTAGTTTTCGTCTTTAAGGATTTTGCGAGCGTCTTCTTCAGTTGCTTTACCTTTACGGCGTTCAACGAAAGATGCTACCATTGCATCCATTTCTTCGTATGTAGCTGGATCGTAAATATCAACGCCTGCTAATGTTAAATTCATGCTAGCAGCTTTTGCGCTAATTTCTTCTTTATTACCAACTAAGATTGGTTTTACTAACTCTTCTTTTGCTAAACGCTCTGCAGCGCCTAAAATTCTTTCATCAGTTCCTTCAGGAAGTACGATAGAAATGCCTTTTCCTTGAACTTTTTCTTTTACTGTTGTAAATAAGTTGCTCACGAATAAACCCTCCTACATATGTTAAAAAACTCTATCTTTAAGAATACTTCTTTTCCTCTATATTTTAAACTTATAGCTCCCAAAAAATAGATAAAATAAAAATGATTATATTTTCATAAAATTCAGCCGTTAAATTCACCTTGCTTAAACACTTAAATGTGACAATTTTATGCGCCAAGGTTTTATATAGATGATTTTAAAACTATATATGCTATAGTTAACGTGTAAAACTATCATTAACTGAGGTGAATAGAATGAGTGAAGCAACAACAACGTTAGATGGCTGGTATTGTTTACATGATTTACGTTCTATTGATTGGGCTGCATGGAAAACATTATCTAGCGACGAACGCGGACAAGCTGTGTCTGAATTTTTAAATGTCGTTGAAAAATGGAACGACGTAGCTGCTGCAAAAAAGGGCAGTCACGCAATGTATACAGTTGTTGGCCAAAAAGCTGATATTATGCTTATGATTTTACGTCCAACAATGGAAGAGTTAAATGAAATTGAGACAGAATTGAATAAAACAACTTTAGCTGAATATATGGTTCCTGCATACTCTTACGTATCTGTTGTTGAACTAAGCAACTACCTTCCAGCTGATGAAGATCCATACCAAAATCCACAAATCTTAGCTCGCTTATATCCTGAGTTACCGAAAGCAAATCATATTTGCTTCTATCCAATGGACAAGCGTCGCCAAGGTGATGACAACTGGTACATGCTTCCGATGGAGGAACGTAAGAAAATGATGTACAGTCATAGTAAAATTGGTCGCCAGTATGCAGGTAAAGTACGCCAAGTTATTTCAGGATCTGTTGGATTCGACGATTTTGAGTGGGGCGTAACATTATTCGCTGACGATGTTCTTCAATTTAAAAAGCTTATATATGAAATGCGCTTCGATGAAGTAAGTGCTCGTTATGGTGAATTCGGAACATTTTTCGTCGGAAACATTTTACCAGACGAAAAGGTAGAGAAATTTTTACACATATAAAGTGAAACTTTAATCAGTGGGGATTTTGTTCATTCCCACTGATTATTAGTTGAACCAATCGGGCTTTTACGGGCAGTTGATCGCCTACCTAACTTCCTTGCTTTTGCTTAATTTTGAGGTGGGGATCTTACTGCCCGTTAATGCGGGGTAAATCGTGAAAAAGGAACGAAATTCGTTCCTTTTTTTATTCCCCTCTATATTTCTCCTCAAAAAACTTCTTTTTTCCGCAAATTTGAACAAAAATCGACAAACCTCTTTTAAATACCTTACAAAATTGTAACCTTTCTATATCCAAATTTATGCTAAAATGGTACGAGCTATATGCTAATAACGATGCGAAGGTGATAATGTATATGAAGAAAATCTTGTCTATTTTACTAGCGTTTCTATTGTCAATTTATTCCTTAGGAGTAACAACATCCCATGCGGAAGAAAAAATACACATTGAGGCAGCTGCTGCACTTCTATTTGATGCAGATACAGGAAAAATACTGCATGAACAAAATCCAGATGAATTACTAGCTATCGCTAGTATGTCAAAATTAATTGTTGTTTATGCCGTGTTAGAAGCAATTAAAGAAGGAAAAATCACTTGGGATACAAGGGTAAATATTTCCGATTACGCTTATGAAGTTTCACGTAATAATGAATTCTCTAACGTGCCGTTCGAGAAAGGACGTCAATATACTGTAAGAGAACTATATCATTCTATCGTTATCTTCTCTGCAAACGGATCTAGTATTGCCTTAGCAGAACTTCTTGCAGGAAGTGAGAAAAACTTCTTAAATCTTGCAAATGAACATGCAAAAAAACTAGGGTTAAAGAAATATAAATTTGTAAACGCTACTGGTTTAAATAACGCTGACTTAAAAGGAAAACATCCTGAGGGTACTGATCCAAATGCAGAAAACTCTATGTCAGCTCGCGATATGGGTATACTTTCAAAAGCAATGATTACAAAGTATCCAGAAATGCTAGAGGATACAAAACAAAGATTTAGAAACTTCCCAGATAATCATCCGAAACCAATTCGTATGGAAAACTGGAACTGGATGTTACCAGGAGCTGCTTTCGCTTATGAAGGTACTGATGGTTTAAAAACCGGAAGTTCTGATACAGCTGGGTACGGATTTACTATTACTGCTAAACGTGGTGATGTACGTCTTATTTCGGTTATTATTAAAACAAAATCAATGGACGAGCGCTTCACGGAATCTCGTGAGTTAATCGAATACGGGTTTAATAACTTCGAAAAACAAAAACTAAAGGTCGATAAAAACAATACACTCTCTGTAGTACAAGGGAAAGAAGACCAAGTCACTGTTGCACCGGAAAAAGAAATAACCGTAATTGCGAAAAAAGGTAGCAAAGATCCTTATAAAATTGGAACTGAAGTTGATAAATCTCTTGCTGAAGATGGTCATTTAGTTGCTCCTATTAAGAAAGGTGCCAAAGTAGGATCGATTACTTTAGAATCAACTGATAAATATGGTTTCTTAGACGGTAGTAAAAGTATGAAAGTTACCGCAAAAACGACAGAAGAAGTTGAAAAAGCAAACTGGTTTGTGTTATCAATGCGCTCTATTGGAGATTTCTTCTCAAACTTATGGTCTAAAGTATTTTAATGATGAAAAGCTAGCTCACGCTAGCTTTTTTTATATTCCCCTCTCAATGTAAAACTTCGTTTGGTTGTCATATCTGAGTCCTTTTTCTCATACGTATGAACTAGTAATTGTTACACACTTCATCTAGAGATAAACCTCTTTCCAAAAGGTATTCCAAAAACAGAGGTGACACATAATGGGCGTTATCGCGTATAACGAAGAAGATGTAAAGTTATTAGCTAGACTGATGCGTGCTGAAGCTGAAGGAGAAGGTCAACAGGGAATGTTGATGGTCGGAAACGTTGGAGTAAATCGTGTCCGCGGAAATTGTTTAGATTTTAAAAGTATTCGTAATTTACGTCAAATGGTCTATCAAAACCCTGGCGGTTTTGAAGCAACACAAAAAGGTTATTTTTATCAGCGTGCGAGAGAACAAGATATCGCCTTAGCAAGGCGAACGATTCAAGGTCAACGTTTCTGGCCTGCCAACTTTGCCTTATGGTTTTTTAGGCCTGAAGGTGCATGTCCACCAACTTGGTATAACCAGCAAAACTCTGGTCGCTTCAAGAAGCACTGCTTCTTCCAGCCAAATGCTGGGGATTGCCCTAGCATATATTAAGGAATGAAAACAAGGAGGGATTTTTAAATGGCACAGCAACAAAATCCGTATTACGGAACAGGTTTCTATCAACCATCTGGAACTTATGTACAACCGCAACAAATGACCCCACAGCAACAGCAACAACAGCAAGCAATGCAACAACAAGCTGCGCAAGCTCAATATGCTGTTTCTCAAGGTATGTTACCTCTAGAACAGTCATATATTGAAAATATTCTCCGCTTGAACAAAGGCAAGCAAGCCACAGTTGTAATGACTTATGAACGTGGTAGCTCACTTGGTACACAATCGTACACGGGTATTATCGAAGCTGCTGGTCGTGATCATATTGTAATTAGTGAGCCACAATCAGGGAAACGTTATTTACTACTAATGATTTACTTAGATTATGTGGAATTCCCAGAAGAAATTACGTATTTACCTAGTCAACAAGCTACTTATGCTCCAAGACCATAAAAAAAGCTGGCATATGCCAGCTTTTGTTTTTATAACCCTTTTACAACTGCAGTTCCGACTAAGATCCATGCCACAATAAACGCCACACCACCAAGAGGTGTAATTGGGCCAAAGAACTTAATACCCGTCGTACTTAATGCATACAAACTACCTGAAAACATAATAATCCCGGCTACCATAAGCCAGCCAGCAGTAGTTAAAAGTGATGATTGAATTTTATCCATCAATAAAGCAACTACAAATAGTCCACCTGCATGAAACATTTGATATGTAACACCTGTTTTCCAAACCTCTAACATTTTTGCAGAAACTTTATTTTCTAAACCGTGTGCTCCGAAAGCCCCTAACGCAACAGATAGCCCCGCTGCAATACAACCTAGTAAAAAGAAAATTTTCATCTTAATTCCCCTTTTTTACTTTTATCATAAGCAATTTTTTCATATAAGCCAAACGATTTATCCTCTAAAAATCAAATAAAGAATTACCGTTTGCATCACTTTCTTTTATATATACTGGCTCATTAGAAACCGGTGCAATTGGTTGCATCGTGATTGGTTTTGATCCAATTATTTGTGATTGAATTTGCGGCTCTCTATACGTAGAAGATTCAACTTGCTCATCTAATAATAAATCACATAAAGCACGCACAACTAATACATGTTCTTTTGATTTTTGTCCTTCACTACTTTTTGCCTTTGCAATTTCATTCGCCATTTTATTTAAAATCTTATCGCTTGATATTTGCATCCCTTATCACCTCGTACTTTGTAGTTCTTTCTCAAATTGTCCCAGCTTCTCTACTGAACCAAATACTATTATCATATCATGTTCTTGCAACTTTTCCTGCCCCGTTGGATTATGTATAACATTCCCATTTCTCAAAATCGCTAAAATTGTTACATCAAATTGATTTCTAACATCGCTCTCTAATAATGATTTATTAGCTAAAATAGAGCCCTCACCGACTGCAATTTCTTCAATTACAAATGACTGCTCCACGCCATACAGTACTGTATCAATATAATGAACTGTTAGCGGATTCGCAATACCTTTTGCAATATGAATCCCTGCCATACTAGATGGATTAATCACCTTATTTGCACCAGCCCTCTTTAATTTGTCTTCGGTTTCTGGTTTTTCTGCTCTTGCCACAATTTTAATTGCATCGTTTAATCCTCTTGCAGTTAACGTAATAAATACATTTTCAGCGTCATTTGCTACGATAGCAACTAAACCAGCTGCCTTTGAAATCCCAGCATGATGTAACACTTGGTCTTCTGTTGCATCTCCATGTACATATAAAAGCTTTTCCTTCTCTAATATGCTTTCATCCTTATCCACGACGACAAATGGAATTTTCTTTTCTTGCAATTCATGTACAACTTGAAGCCCTACTCTACCGCAACCACATACGATAATATGATTTTGTAACTGTGCTATTTGTTTATCCATCTTCTTCCTCCGTACTGCATGAAATAGGTTCCCTTCAATAATCATAGCTGCCACTACACCGATTGCATACGTAACGATACCGACTCCAATCGGTATGATAAGGAGCGCAAAAACTTTTCCTGCCTGTGTTACAGGAATGGCATCTCCGTATCCAACAGTTAATACAGTAATCATCGTCATCCAAAATGCTTGAAACAAACTAATCTCTTCAATCGTCATAAATCCTAGCGTTCCTAAAATTACAACAAAAGTCATACATATAACTGCTATCCATAATTGCTTACGTGCATTCATATCATGTTTCAACTCTTTTCTCTATCTACAATCTTTGCCAGTGGAAATGAAATACATATATACTAGATACGGAATCTATGAAAGAGGTTGATATAATGAAAACATTTCTTTCCGCCTTACAATGGGCACTATTTATTTTAGCTGGGAGTCTTATTGTACCAATTAGCGTCGCAACTAGTTATGGTCTTGATGGCGCTGAAGCTATCGCATTCGTACAAAGAACATTATTTGTTCTAGGCTTTGCTGGTCTACTGCAAGCTATATTTGGGCATAAACTTCCTATTCAAGAAGGTCCTGCTGGCCTTTGGTGGGGAATTTTCTCCCTATATGCAAGTTTGGGTGTCGTATTATTTGGATCAAACAATGAGACACTTAAAGTTCTTCAATATGCTTTCTTATTAAGCGGTATCATTTGTATTATTCTTAGCGTTTTTGGACTTATTGATAAACTCGTTCGCTATTTTACACCGACAGTCATTGGAACGTACTTATTTCTTCTTGTTGCACAACTTAGTGGTTCCTTCTTAAAAGGAATGTTCGGCCTGGATGGAAAACATACAGAAGTACAACCTAACGTATTTATTCTTTCACTCATTGTTATTTTACTATCCTTTTTCATCATGAAGCTACCTATTATCGGACAATATTCTGTTCTTTTCAGTATCGTCTGTGGCTGGATATTATTCGCATGCTTCGGATTATCTAATCCAATAACACCAGTGACAGATATAATCCGTTTTCCATCCCTATTTGTTTTCGGAATGCCTCGTGTTGAATGGAACATGGTAATTACGGTCATTTTCGTTACACTCTTACTTCTAACAAATATGTTAGCAAGTATTCGCGTTGTACAAAAGGTTGTCTCTAAATATGAAGAAAATGCTGCATCAGATCGTTTTAAACAGGCCGGTATTATAACAGGAATCAATCAATTACTAGGCGGCCTGTTTTCGGCTATCGGACCTGTCGCTATTTCTGGATCAGCAGGTTTTATTGCAACGACTAATATTTATAAACGCCTCCCATTTATATTAGGGTCAAGCTTTATTATTGTCGTTAGTATATTCCCAAAGATCACTTCATTCTTTGCGGCAATCCCAGTTGCAGTTGGTTATGCTGCCATTTATCCTGTATTTGCAAGCATGATCGGTCTCGCCTTTCGAGAATACGAAACGGTACAGGATAAAGAACGATTATTTAAAGTAGCAGGTCTGTCAATCTTCACAGGAATTGGGGTTATGTTCGTTCCAGCAGAAGCATATTCCACGCTTCCACCATTTCTAGCTTCATTCCTAAGTAATGGTCTCGTTCTTGGGGCTGTAATGGCAATCTTACTAGAAATACTATTTTCTCGTTCGACAACAAAACAAGTATCGTAAATTGGAAAACTTCCATTATTGTACTCTATCTTTAGAGTTGTTACGATAATGGTAAAGTGAAAACTAATTAGGCATTAGCGGTATAAATTATCATGGGCAGCACGCTCATGGTAATTTATACTATCAATATAGAACTTCTCCTAATTTCACATAAAGAAGTTCGATGTCTTACTATATATTCCCCAATATCTTCATAAAACTTTATTTCTATTTCAACAAAGAGAGGAATTTTCAATATGACTTATAAAATGATTGTTTTAGATTTAGATGATACTTTATTACGCGATGACCATACTATTTCACCTCGTACGAAAGAGGCTCTAATGACTGCACAAGAGCAAGGTGTAAAAGTTGTACTTGCTTCTGGGCGCCCAACATTCGCAATGCGTGCAATCGCAAAAGAATTACATTTAGAAGAATACGGTAGCTTCATCCTTTCCTTTAATGGCGCAAAAATTATTAACTGTAAAACAGATGAAGAGTTATTCAGTAGTACGTTATCCCCTGAAATCGTTCACAGTCTATACGATATTAGTAAAGAAGAAAATGTATGGATTCACACATACATTGGCGACGATATTATCACTGAAAAAAACAACTCTTATACTGAAATTGAAGGTCAAATTACGGGTATGCCAATCGTAGAAGTAAATAACCTGAAAGAATCTGTACAACAACCAGTTGTAAAAGTATTGATGGTAGAAAATCCAGAACATTTACAAACGGTAGAATCAAAACTACAACACCAACTAGAAGGACAATTAAGCGTTATGCGTTCTAAACCATTCTTCTTAGAATTTACTGAAGCCGGTGTTACAAAAGGAACGAGCTTAAACCAATTAATCCAAAAACTTGGCATTAAGCGCGAAGAAGTTATCGCAATGGGCGATAGCTATAACGATCAGGCGATGATTGAATTCGCCGGTCTTGGTGTTGCAATGGGCAATGCACCTGATGATATTAAGGAAATTGCAAACTATGTAACAGATACAAATATGAACGATGGTGTAGCAAAGGTTGTAGAGAAGTTCGTACTAAAAAAAGAAGCACTTGTTTAATATTTCCACTCATAAAACCTATTTGAAGTCAAACACTTCAAATAGGTTTTTATTTAAATTACCATGCTTTTGTGACTATATTTTGAACTTTACACTATTCTCGTAGTGTAAAGTTTCTTTTTGTATATAATGAAACAAAATAGACTATTTTATTTTAAAAAAGAATACAAATTTACTATAAACAAGCATACGTTAAGGGAGGCTATTTTACATGTTATCTACACCAATCGGACGATTAAGAGCAATTGGACTTATTGAGGGGATTTCTTTTCTACTACTATTATTTGTAGCAATGCCATTAAAATATTTCGCAGGATTTGCAACAGCTGTTAAAATTACAGGCATGGCTCACGGTGTTTTATTTATTTTATTTATCTTCGCAGTAATTCAAGTAACAATCGTACACCGTAAATCAATTTTATGGGCACTTGGGGCATTCGTTTCATCAGTTATCCCATTTGGCACGTTTGTACTAGATGCAAAATTAAAGAACGAGCAACAATAATGAAAAGGTAGTTAACGACTGTTAACTACCTTTTTTATTTACAAATTTGGAATTTCCCAATCAATTTCCCTCTCGCCCATATTAGCTAAAATCGTATTTACTTTAGAGTATGGCTTACTTCCGAAGAAACCACGTCTTGCTGATAGTGGGCTTGGATGTACAGATTCGATAATGTGGTGCTTCGTATTTGTAATTAATTTTTTCTTCGCCTGTGCATGGCGTCCCCACAATATGAAAATAACTGGCTTTTCACGTTCATTTAATAGCTCAATTACGCGATCTGTGAAATGCTCCCATCCTTTTCCCTTATGAGAATTTGCTTCACCTTGTCGAACTGTTAATACAGTATTTAATAATAAAACGCCTTGCTCTGCCCACTTTACTAAATAACCGTTATTTGGAATATCATACCCATATTCATCTCGAAGTTCTTTATACATATTTAACAACGACGGTGGCGTTTTAATACCGGGTTGCACAGAAAAGCTTAAACCATGCGCTTGATTCGGTCCATGATATGGATCTTGTCCTAAAATAACGACCTTTGTATTTTCATAACTTGTATACTCTAGAGCGTTAAAAATATCTTCTTTCTTTGGGTAAACAACATGTGTACTGTACTCTTCTTTCAAAAAACCAGCTAGCTTACGATAATATTCTTTCTCAAATTCTGGTGCCAATAATGGCCCCCAATCATTTTTTAAAACATTTTCCATGCTTTCACTTCCCGTCTAATTAATTCACCATATCCTGTTTTGTAAATACTACAAATGAAATGATAAGGGAAACAACTGCCCAAACCGTTAAATTCATTAAAGAAAACTCCATCGATAAACCTTGTAATGCAGGTAGTTTTCCTGATAGATAATCTGTTAATGATAAATTCACACTAAAAATATATTTCGCACCTTCCCAAGATGTTGCGAACGAGCTTAAAATACCGCCTGCAATTAATGCAGCTAGCATAACGCCCATACCAGCTGGTGTATTACGAATTAAAACAGAGACCATAAATGATATAGTTCCGACAACGATAGCAACAAACCAGGCTAGTCCATACGCCATTAGGATGTATTGCCACTGCGGAATAAGATGTACAAAATTCGTATTTAACGTTTCCTTATCAATAACAAATCCAGTTAAAACAGGTAAATTCCATCCCGAGTATCCAAATACAAGCCCTGATAATACGTAAGCAAACACACCTACAAGGAGCAGTATGAGCGAAATGAAAAATAACATCGTTACGTATTTACTAAGGAGTATTTTCCAGCGCCGAATCGGCCGCGTAAGTAACATCTTCATCGTTCCATCACTTCGTTCTCCTGAAACAATATCAATGGCGACAATCATTACGAGAAGTGGAATAAATAATGTAATTCCTTGCTCAATAAACGCCCTTACAAAAGTTGGTGCGCCCGGTGCCATCGGGTTAATATCATGATCTAAATAATATTGTTGCTGCTCAACTCTTACCTTTAACCAATCACGCCATTCTTCTGGCAACCTAGAATTGTTCAAACGGTTTTGAGAATCAACGATTTGTTGCTGCAGCGAAACTTTCCAATCCGTTGTACCTAGCCTTTTTTGTGTTGTTTCTATTTCACGATACTGCGCATACACGAAGAGCGGGATTAAGATTGCTAAAATAAGCATAACAACAAAAATACGCTTCTTACGATAAATCTTCTCCGATTCGTTTAAAACTAGATTCGCAAATTCACGCATGCTGCTCACCCCTTGTGAGTTCAATAAATAAATCTTCTAGCGTAAATACAAGTTCCTTAACACTATGTACATCTATCCCGTTTTCTACAAAATGTTTATTCCAATTACTTATAGATGCGATATTCATGCGGCATAGTAATCGATCACCTTCTATACTCACTTCTCTTACTTCCTCAGCATCTTCTAGCATATCTTTTGCCTTCCCAATCGGCGTAACAATCCATTCTACGCGGTCACTTGCTGTTTTAATTAATTCTTCAACCTTGGCAACTGTTATCATCTTTCCTTTATGAATAATAGCAACGCGATCGCATATCATTTGCACTTCACTTAGCAAATGACTTGAAATAAACACGCTCATATTTTCTTCTTTCACAAGCTTATGTATAAATTCCCTAAGTTCCCTAATCCCTGCTGGATCTAAACCATTCGTTGGCTCATCTAATATGAGCAATTTTGGATTCCCAAGGAGCGCCTGCGCAATTCCAAGTCGTTGTTTCATACCAAGTGAGTACGTTTTTACCTTGTCATGAATTCTTTCATCCAAATGAACCATTTCAGCAATTTCAATAATACGTTCATCTGATATATCACCTAACATACGAGCAAATTGCTTTAAATTTTCCCATCCCGTTAAATATGTATACAACTCTGGGTTTTCAACGATACTCCCAATTTGACGCATCGCTTCTCTAAAATTTTCCTTAATCGAATAACCACCGATAGAAATCGTACCTTCTGTCGCCTTAATCAATCCGACTAACATTCGAATGGTAGTCGTCTTTCCAGCACCATTTGGTCCTAAGAACCCGAACACTTCTCCTTGCTTTACATCAAAGGAAATATTCTCTACAAGAGTCTTCTTTCCAATTACCTTCTTCAAGTCTCGTACGGAAAGTATCGTCGTCATTTTACCCCTCCTTGTTCTAGTTTTAATTTACTTGCTACATTTTGAACTAATCGGTCCGCCATATATGTATACCCTACTTCATTCGGATGAAAATGATCGGAGTATAATAAATCTTTCCCACGGTTTTGGAATAAATCAAATGTCGGTGTAATATACACATTTTTATTATTTATCGCCAATTTTTCTAAAGATGCATTCCAGTCTACAACAATGTTTGAAGACCCTTTTAAATCTTCTACATCTTCAAAAGGATTATATAAACCTAGCCAAAAAATTGGGCTATCTGTATTTAACTTACGAACTTCTTCTATAATTTTCTTCGCTTCATTTTGGAATGTTTCTGTATCAGGACGGTATGTTTCTAAATCTATCTTTCCAAGCGAGTCCCAACCTGGAAATAAATCATTTCCTCCAATCGTTAAAACGATTACATCTGCTTGCTTAATTGAATATTGAGCGCCACTACTCTCAATTTGTTTTAATAAGTCAGGCATTTTCGCACCACTAACCGCTAAGTTAGTTAAAGCAACCTTTTGCTTATAATCTTTTTGTAAATCTTCTTTCATCCGTCCAACATAACCAATTCCTTCTTTATCACCAACACCGCGTGTTAATGAATCACCTAAACTAACGATTTGTAATGTTCCCGTTTTCTTTTTCTCTTTTGCCACTACATCGGTCTTTTTAATTAAATTTGAAGCTTTCGGATTTAATACATCATTTACACCTGAAACAAAGCCATATGCAAATAAACAGAAAGATGCAATTGTAATGAGTAGAATTACTTTTACTACTTTTGATCTCATATCAAAACCCCTTTTAGTCCCCATAGATTGTCCATAATTATACCAAACGCAATTTTGAAAAGCGATTTTCATACCTTATCTATTATGTTGTTTCCCTTTGTACGAATTCTGGCAATAACTCTACGTGCTTTACATCTATTTGCTCATCATTAATCTTTTCATATAATAATTCAAATGCCTTCACGCCAACATTTTTACTAGAATATGAAATCGTCGTAATACCTAAAATGTCTGCTACATCTTGATCATCACAACCGATAATCGTAACATCTTCTGGAATACGAATTCTTTGTTTTTTCGCCTCCGTTACCATTCCCGCTGCAATATGGTTACAAGATACAAGAAACGCAGTTGGCTTTACTGACATACAGGCCCATTCCCTAATTACATTACGCCCGTCTTCCACTGTAAAACAGCCTTTAAACTTCCAGGTCTCTAACGGTGTTACAGCAATCTGTTGAAGTGAATCCGCATATGCTTGTTTTCTTCTCTGGCTATTAATGCTATTACTTCTTCCAATGCAATAACCAATACGTGTATGACCGGCATCTATTAAGCTTTTCATCCCTTGTGAAAACACTTTATAGTAATCAACATGTACACTTGAAATGTAGTTTGAATCTATTTCCTCACACATAATAATTGGACCAAATTTCGTATATTCTTCAAGCTTTTCCTTACTATTTGTTCGGGAACATATAATAACCCCATCAAGCTTTTTCATTTTTAACATATTCAAAATTTCTAATTCTCTTTCCTCGCTATAATTCGTCTGACAAAGCATCATATTATAATTATTCTTTGCTGTTTCCTTTGATATTCCTTCAATAATAGCGCTATAATATTGATCATTTACGTGTGGTAATAAAACGCCAATTACATTCGTTTTTCCTTTCACTAAATGAATTGCATTCACATTTTGCGTATAATTTAACTCTTCTATAATCGCTAAAATTTCTTTTCGCTTCTGTTCATTCACATATGGATGATGATTTAGTACACGTGAAACAGTTGAAACAGATACCCCAGCAAGCTCAGCAATCTTTCTTATATTCGTCATCTCATTTTCCCCTTCCCTGCAAAAAATTCTCCCTTGACCTGGTAAGCTTTCCACAATATATCCTTTCCTAGCAAATACATTTTGAAAGGATATACAACTATGCTTCGATTCAAATTAGAACATATATTTTTCATTAGCGGTCTACTCATTCTCGCCATCGGCATTAATATGATGACGACAATTACTTCCTTTGGACTTAGCCCTTATGATTCCTTCTTTATTGCACTATATCAAAATTTCGGGATAAGTATCGGTTTTTGGATTTTCATGATTAACTTTGCTTTTACCCTTATCGTACTCTTTTGGAATAAAAAACAAATTACGATCGGTACAATTGTAACAATGGTTCTTATTTCTCTTTTTGTTGATTGGATCGGTTCCATTACAACTATTATGGACGCTATCCGTTCTCTTCCAAAATATATAACACTTATTTGCGGAAATCTATTCGTTGGAGCTGGAATTGGTCTTTACGTCTCTACAAATCTTTGCGCAGCACCTCAAGAAGCCTTCGTTTTAACAGTTGCTGAGAAAAAGAAATGGACATTTAGAAGAACGGAAATTTCGTTAGCATTCTTATTTTTAACATTAAGCTTCTTATTAGATGGACCTATCTATTTTGGGACAATCATTTTATCCTTTACAACAGGCTGGATTATACAAGCATTTATTCAAGTTGGTACGCACATTTTAAATAGAAAAAAACCTATTAAGCAAGCCGCTTAATAGGTTTTTTATTAGTGGAGATACTACTTTGCATCCCCTTCAATTCGATAGTTTGCTTTCAAACAATCTATTTCTTCATAACCTTGCAACGTATGTAGAATATAATCATAATCAGCAAGAGAAGCACGATGCGTTACAATTACAATTTCAGCTTTTCCTTTCTCTTCAAGTGGCATTTGAATAATTTTTTCAAAGCTAACACCACGCTCAGAGAATAACGAAGTAATTTTTGCAAATACACCAATTTCATCTTTCACATGAAGTCTTAAAAATTTCTTCACAACAATTTCGTCTGGCTCTTTTAATACTTTTTGATATTGCGGGACTACAGCACTATTTCCTGTTACCCCTAATCTAATATTTTGCATTACAGCTACTAAATCAGAAACAACAGCGGTTGCTGTCGGTAAACTTCCTGCACCTGGTCCATAAAACATCGTTTCTCCAACTGCTTCACCATACACATATACAGCGTTATATTCATTTTGCACGGCCGCAAGAGGATGTGTATTTGGAAGTAAAGTCGGTTCAACTGTAACCTCTAATTTTTCACCATCTCGCTTCGCAAGACCGATTAGTTTAATCGTGTAACCTAAACTCTTACTGTATTCGATATCTTCCTCTGTAATAGAAGTAATCCCTTTTACCTTGACATCTCCAAGCTCTACATTTGTAGAGAAACCAAGGGTAGCCAAAATTGTCATTTTTCTTGCTGCATCTAAACCTTCTACATCTGATGTTGGATCCGCTTCTGCAAATCCAAGTTGCTGGGCTTCTTTTAACACGTCGTTATATGCTCTCCCTTCATCTGACATTTTCGTCAAAATAAAATTTGTCGTTCCATTTACAATTCCCATTACTTTCGTAATAAGATCTGAAGAAAGTCCCTCTACAATACTTCGTAAAATCGGAATCCCTCCGGCTACACTTGCTTCATAAAACAAATCTGCTTTATTATCTTTTGCTACCGCTAATAGTTCCGCTCCATGTAACGCCATTAAATCTTTATTAGCAGTCACAACATGCTTCCCGCTTTGTAAAGCTTGCAAAATATATGCTTTTGCATCATCAATGCCACCCATTACTTCGATGACAACGTCGATGTTTGGATTGTCTAAAATTTCATTTGCATTTTGCGTTAATAGAGTAGAAGGTACCTCTACTTCTCTCTCTTTTTCAATATTTTGTACTAGCACTTTCGTTACTTTTACAGGACAACCTACTTGGTGTATAAGTCGCTCTTGGTGATCTGTAATGATACGAACTACACCGCTACCAACTGTCCCAAGACCTAATAAGCCAACTTGAATTTCTTTCATAATACTGTCCACCCCTCAAAAATTGTGTTTAGATGAAATTATATGAGCAAAAAATCTGAAAAACAATGTTTTTAGAACATTCGGAAAAATAAAAGTTAATCTTTACAAAGAAAACGTTGCCACGTGCGACACAATCTTTTTTTATAATACATAAGGGGTTTCTTGATACACGTAATAATTTAGCCAATTAGAGAATAATAGATTTCCATGGCTTCTCCACCTTACAAGCGGCTTCTCATTTGGATTATCATGCTTAAAATAGTTTTTCGGCACATCAATATTTAACCCTTTGTCACGATCTCGTTCGTATTCTTGCTTTAACGTATCACAACTATATTCACTATGACCGAGCGCAAACACTTGTCTTCCTTCCTGCCCAATAACAAGATGAACGCCCGCTTCCTCAGAGTTGGCTAATAACGTTAACTCCTTCACTTCTCTAATGTCACTCTCTCGTACTTCCGTATGACGAGAATGCGGGGCAAAAAATAACTCATCAAACCCTTGTAACAATTTCACATGTTGCTCACGAACTTCATGTTCAAATACACCAAACATTTTTTCCTTAAGAGGATACTTTTGAACGCCATAATGATGATACAAACCAGCCTGTGCCCCCCAGCAAATATGAAGCGTAGATGTTACATTCGTTTTTGAATACTCCATAATACGTTTAAGCTCTTCCCAATAATCTACCTCTTCAAAAGAAAGGGTTTCAACTGGTGCTCCTGTAATAATGAGTCCATCAAATTTCTCATTCTCAATATCACGGAATGTTTTATAGAAACTCGTTAAATGTTCCTGTGCAACATTACGAGACAAATGCGATTCCATATGAAGTAAATGAACATCTAATTGCAACGGTGTATTTCCAATTAAACGAAGTAATTGCGCTTCTGTTTCTTGCTTTGTAGGCATTAAATTTAATATAGCAATTTTCAATGCCCGGATATCTTGTGTTTCTGCTCGCTCTTTTGTCATTACAAAAATATTTTCCTCCTGCAACACTTTGCGAGCTGGCAAATCTTTATCAATTATGATCGGCATGTTGTTTGCCTCCGACTAACGCTGCTTCTAAATCGGCAATAATATCCGAAACATCTTCTATACCAACCGATAAACGAATTAAATCTGATGTGACGCCAGCTAAGCGCTGATCTTCAGCACTTAATTGTCTATGCGTTGTACTAGCGGGATGTATAACGCAAGTTCGCGCATCAGCTACATGTGTTACGAGAGTTGCTAGTTTTACATTTGCGATAAATTCTTTCGCTGCTTCTAATCCTCCCTTAATGCCGAATGTTAAAACACCACTAGCACCTTTCTTCAAATACTTTTGTGCTAACGAATAATTTTCATTACTATCTAATCCCGGATAATTCACCCATTCAATACGATCGTGGTTAGCAAGCCACTTAGCAACTGCAAGAGCATTTTCACTATGACGCTCCATTCGTAAATGCAATGTTTCTAAGCCGATATTGCTAATATACGCATTAAATGGGCTCATACAGTTTCCGTAGTCCCTTAATAATTGAACACGTGCCTTCACAATATAAGCTGCTGCACCAAAATTTTGAACGTAACTTACGCCGTGATAACTTGGATCCGGTTCAACTAGTTCAGGATATTTCCCGTTTGTCCAATCGAAGTTCCCTCCGTCAATTACAATGCCACCTAACGAACTTGCATGACCATCAATATATTTCGTCGTAGAATGAACGATAATATTTGCTCCATGTTCAAATGCTTGGCATAAATAAGGAGTTGCTAATGTATTATCCACGATAAAAGGTACTTCCAACTCTTTCGCTGCATCTGAAAGTTCTTTGAAATTTAAAACGTTCATCGCCGGATTTCCTAGCGATTCTGCATAAACGAGTTTCGTCTTATCATTAGCAAGGGCCACAATTTCATCAGCAGTTAAATTCGGATTAAAGAATGTAACATCGATACCAAGTTTACGCAAACTCACTCCAAATAAATTAAACGTCCCGCCATAAACTGTGGAAGAACAAAGCAAGTGGTCTCCGCTACTACAAATATTTAAAACAGCAAGCATAATAGCAGCCTGCCCAGAGGCCGTTGCAACAGCTCCTACACCGCCTTCTAAATCCGCCAGCTTTTGCTCAAATGCAGCTAAAGTAGGATTACCAATACGCGTATATATATATCCTTCTGCCTCTAAATTAAATAACGCTGCTAAATCATCCGAAGTATCGTATTTATACGTTGTACTTTGATAAAGCGGTAAAACACGCGGTTCTCCATTCTTTGGCGTATAGCCACCTTGCACACAAATCGTTCCTTTCCCCCATGATTCTCCCATTTCTCATTCTCCTTTCTTTTATACAAAATAAAAAACTGCCCCTTTCCTGAAAACAAGAAAGGAGCAGTTTGAAAACACGCTCTAAAGGCTCTTTCTTATCTTTCAGGATTATTACCTGCAGGATTTGGCACAATTCCGTTATACGGCTGTTGCCAAGGTTTCATCGGGCCTGTCCCTCCACCTTTTCTTGATAAGACTATGCAATTACCGTTGATTTTATAGCAATAATTTCCTAATGTCAATTAGTTTTTCTGAATGTTCTAAATTAAATACAAAGAATTTGACATGCATAACAAAAGAAATATATTCCATATCCATTTGAAAAAGACCTTTTAAAACCTACGATTACTATATAGAATTAAGTAAGTGGTTTAACTGTATACATTTCAAATTCTCACGAGACCCCAATATATTGAATAAGCCAACCTCTCAAAAAGATACTATACATATTCATTTCACAGTAGCATATTTAATCCTTTCGACATTACAACTTACATTAACGGAGGTATAACATGACAAACATAAAGGACATGCACTATATACTCGTCCTATACGGCATTCTTTTAGGCTCTATAGTAGGAGCAACAGTCTGGTTATTTTTAGTTACAATAAATATCGGCATTCACTTTATTTGGGAATACTTACCTACTATTTTCGCTTCTCCCCCTTACTACACTATTTGCGTCACAACTATCGGTGGTATTCTCGTTGGTTTAACTCAAAAGTATTTCGGTACATATCCACGTCTTATGCCAGAAGTGATGGGTGAATATAAAAAAACAGGTAGAATTGAATACCGCTTTGTACATAAAGCTACTTTAACTGCGATTATCGTTTTAATCTTTGGAGCCAGTTTAGGTCCCGAGGCAGCACTTGTTGGCATTATCGGTGGACTTTGTACATGGGTAGGGGATCGTTTTACATTCGCATTAAAGGGGATGAATGAACTAACAGAGGTTGGAATTGGTGCTACTTTAAGCGTAATTTTTAACGCGCCATTATTCGGTTATTTAGCTCCAAATGAAAATGAGGGTGACCAAATTAACGAATTTTCTAAAGGAAAAAAAGCAATTGTATATTTAGCTACTACTTTCGCTGGTTTTTCCATTTATTTATTACTTAGTAAATTCGATAATCGCGGATCCTTTATCGTTGATTTCGGAGAAGGTTCTCTTTCTCTTAACGAATGGATTGCCTTTCTCCCACTTGCTAGTATTGGCGCTATAGTTGGATTCTTTTATTTCAAATTAGAATTCACATTAGAGAAATTACTCCATCCCTTAAAAGAATACAAACTATCACTTGGTATTATCGGTGGTATTTTATTAGGAATTACAGGAACTTTTCTCCCGTACACGTTATTTTCAGGAGAACACCAATTAAAAGATTTAGTTGTTGAATGGAACCACTTATCCTTCTGGGTATTACTTCTTTCAGGAGTTTTAAAATTATGCATTACTGCCGTTTGTTTAAATACAGGTTGGCGCGGCGGACATATTTTCCCAATCATATTTGCTGGATCTAGTATCGGATATGCTATAGCTTCCATTATCCCGATAGATCCAATCGCTTCGGTAGCCATCGTAACGACAGCAATTTCAAGCTATGCATTAAGAAAACCAATTGCTATAACATTACTATTACTCATGTTTTTCCCGCTCAATTTACTCTTACCGATGCTTGGAGCGGCAGCGATTGGCAATGCATTTCCACTTCCTAAAAACAACGAAGCTACAAACGAATAAAAATAGGCAGTAGGGACAAAAGTTCCACTGCCTATTTTTATTACACATGTTGCTTCAATAGTGCGTGTAATTCCTCAAAATTTTGCACTTCATACGTTGGCACAATCTCGCTATGATTGGATTTTTTTTCTGGATTAAACCAACAAGTATCAATTCCCGCTACATATCCACCTTTCATATCAGCGCTTAACGAATCCCCAATAATGAGCCCTTCTTCAGGAGCAAAATTAGGAATCCTTTCAAAAACATAATCAAAATACTCTTTCATCGGCTTTTGATAACCTGTATCTTCAGAAACGAAAATATCTTGAAACAAGGCATGTAACCCTGCATTACGTAATCGTTTATCTTGCGTCTTAGAAATACCGTTTGTCACTATATATAAATCGTACTCACTTTGAATTTGATTTATAAATTGTAAAGCACCTTCCATGAGCTGATTTCCTTCTTCTAAGTAACTGCGATAATTATTTTCGAATAATATCCCATCTACTTCTTCCCCGTATTCTTTAAACAAAATTGAAAATCGTGTATTTACAACTTCATCACGATTTATTTCACCTTCTTCAAAAGCAGTCCAAAGACTTTTATTAATTTTTTTATATTGCGCTTCAATCTCGCTAGTTAGAGACATCCCTTTCTCTTCAAAAAGCATACGTAATGCCGATTTTTCTGCCTTTTGAAAATCCAACAATGTATCATCTACATCGAATAATAATGTTTTATATTTTTTCATAAGCCCTTCACACTCTCTTTTCTACAAAAACAAATTTACGTAAATCGTATCATTCTTTCTTGTAAAAATAATAGGAGATATCTCATACTAAATATGAGGTGAAAACATGAAAGTCAGCAGAAATAGCGAAGAAATCTCTCATTACATACAAACTTACAAATTCCATACTCTTTTTTCTTTTGATATCTTACCGTATGCTGAACTACATTCCTTTCAGAAGAGAGAAAAGATATGTAATGAAGGGGTCGATGTTCCTTATCTTTATTACTTAATTTCTGGGAAAGCAAAAATATATATGAGTCACAAAAACGGAAAGGTCTCCTTGATTAACTTTATTCAGGCACCTTCGTTCATTGGGGAATTAGGATTAATTGGCGTAGAATCCATTACGAAAACGGTGGAAGTAATTGAAGAGTGTATATGCTTAGCGCTTCCTCTTAAAGATTGTCAGCATCTTTTGTTACAAGATGCTACCTTTCTACAGAAACTATGCAAATTTATCGGTGAGAAAACCATTACCCGAACAGAAAGTTATGCTAAAAATAATAGTTATCCGTTCGAAAATCGATTAGCGGCGTTTATTCTATTAACAGAACAAAATAACAGTTATATAGAAAAACATACTGAGGTTTCGGAATACTTAAATGTTAGCTACCGTCACCTTTTATATGTATTAAACCAATTTTGCCAACAAAATTACTTAAAGAAAGATGGAAGAACCTATTACATACAAGATCGAATTCAGTTAGAAAAACTAGCTGACGAACTTAAAATATAAAAAAGTAGCATTAACGTTTATCTGTTAATGCTACTTTTTTGAGTGACGATTCTATTTTCAATTAAAATTTACTTGCTACTTTAGCTGCTTCTTCAAGACCAGCTGTAATGATTTCTTCTGCTTTATCTGGGAATTGGTTATGTCCTTCAATAACTACTGTTTCCATGTTTGTTGCGCCGAAGAAGCCCATCATGCTTGCTACATATTTAACAGCCATTTCTACTTCTGCTGCTGGACCTTCAGAATATACACCGCCGCGCGCGTTTAATAATGCAATCTTCTTATCTCCAATTAGACCAACTGGACCTTCTGGCGTATATTTAAACGTTTTACCAGCACGGTTTAAATAATCAATATATGTGTGTAGTACAGCTGGAATCGTTAAGTTCCATAATGGGAAACCGAAAACGACTTTATCAGCTTCTAGGAATTGATTTAAATACTTATCAGCAACTGCTACTGCTTTTGCTTCCTCTTCAGTTAAATCAAACCCTTTACCAGCTTTGAATGTACCATTAATCATATCTACGCCTACATATGGTAATTCTTCTTTATATAAATCAAGTTCTACTACTGTATCGTTTGGATGCGCTTCTTTGTAACTTGCTAAAAACGCTTCATATAATTTTACACTAACTGCTTGTTCCGCTGGACGGTTGTTTGCTTTTACGAATAAAACTTTTGTCATTATGTTTTCCTCCTAGTACTAACTCTTCTGTTGTTATATGCTTTCAAAAAAGGTATCCCTTGTAATTGTTGTTTTGTTGCTTACAAACATATTTTATCTTTATATCAAGACAATTTCGTCCTCACATAGACGTATTTTTCCATAAAAAAAGTCCACCTTCTAAAGGCGAACTAGGTCTTACGACTTTCGTCTTATACAATTCCATTTTTTACTGCATATAATGCCGCTTGCGTGCGATCAGATAAATGCAACTTACTCAAAATACTACTTACATGAGCTTTTACTGTTTTTTCTGTAATAACTAAAACAGAAGCGATTTCTTTATTACTCATCCCTTTCGCTAATAGCTGCAATACTTCATTTTCTCTCGCTGTTAACACATCCACTTGAATAGAAGGCTCTTCTTCCTTTTCTTCTACAGGTAATGTTTGAGAGAGAAGAGCATTTGCTATATCAGGATGTAATTGAATATTACCTTTATATGCACTTCGAATAGCCTCAACAAGCTGATCCGGTTCTACATCTTTTAAAATATACCCGCTTGCTCCAGCCCTTAATGCTGGTAACACATGCGCCTGATCAGAAAAGCTAGTTAATACAATTACTTTCACATCCGGATATTCTTTTTTAATACACGCTGTCGCCTCAACACCATCCATTTCGGGCATATATAAATCCATTAGTACAACATCAGGATTCGTCTCCCCTACTTTCATTAGTGCCTCTTTCCCATTACTTGCTTCTCCAACTAACTCTATATCTTCCTGTGTACTTAAGAAAAATGCTAATCCTTTTAAAACGACTGTATGATCATCAACTAACAATACTTTTATTTTCACAAACTTCCCTCATTTTCACATCATAATGGTACGTTTACTTTTACACTTGTCCTTTTCTTATCACTTACAATTTTAATTGTTCCACCGACTAATTCTACTCTTTCTCGCATCGTAGTCATGCCAAGTGATTTCTTCTCTTTTATATCCTTTTCTACGAAGCCGGTTCCTTGATCGACTATTTCTAATGATACATTCTTCTCCGTCACTTTGAAATAAATCGTCGCTTCTCTAACATTTGCATGCTTACTTACATTATTTAAAGCTTCTTGTCCAATTCTCCATAGCGCTTCCTCTACTACGCGTGGCAAATCACGGACACCTGTAACTTGTTCTCGAATTTTCAATCCCAAACTTTCACCATATTGCTTTAAAGCTGGTAATAATCCTTTCTCCAAACCCGCTGGACGTAATTGCCAAATTAACGTCCTCATTTCTTTTAAAGCTCCTTGTGCTAGTTCACGCATGTCATGCAAAGATCGATCCACTTTTTCGTTTTGACCTTTTAAAACCGCCTCAGCGCCTTTGGTCATAAAGGTTAACGAAAATAACTTTTGTGAAACAGAGTCATGTAAGTCCCTTGCTAATCGATTTCTTTCTTCCATTCGTACGAGTTCACGTCGTTGCTCATTTAACCTTAAATTTTCTATCACGAAAGAAATATGATTTGTTATTGCTTGAAGTACATCTAACGTATTTACATCAAATTCACCATTATTTGAACTAACACATAAAACACCAAATATGTGAGTTTGAATCTGTATTGGGGTGGCGATAACCGTCCTATTAGAGGCAATCTTATGACTGATTTGATCGTTTAATAAAATAGGTTCACCTTTTTCTAACGCTTCTTTCGCTGCTTCTTTTATATCCTCCTGCCATTCTTCCTGGCAATAAGATGCCCGCAAGGATAATTCTTTCTCTTCCCTAATAAAGAACGCGACTTGATTCCACTGAAACACTTCACCTAATTGATCTACAACTTTTTCAGGTAATATATTAAATTGATGAATCGTTCTTAAAACTTGAATGAACCGTTCTAATTTCACATAATAATGCGCTCTTCGCTTTTCATTTTCATATAACTTTGCTCGTTTTAAAGCCGTTCCAATTTGGAAGGCAACTGATTGAAGCAATACTAATTCTTCTTCTGAAAAATGTGTTTTACCTGGGCTTGCCACATTTAACAAACCAAATTTCTCTCCCCCAGCCTTTAAAGGAACAGTAGCATGATGAAGAATTCCTTCTGTATCTCCCCAATTATATTCAATTGAATTATTAATTCTTTTACATTCAATAATATTAACAGCTCGCTCTAGTTTTCCTTCCACAAAGCCACGTAAACACCAACATTCCCCTTCACACATCGGGCGTTTGTTTTCATATGTAAGTGCCTCTGGTAATTGATAATCAATTAATTTTGTATATCTACCATTTTCATCAGCAAGAAATATCCATCCTGTCGTTAAACCTGTTACACTAAGTAATTTTTCTAGCACTGCTTGCAATACATGGTATGTATCATTTGATGTATTTAGCGTTTCTGCAATTTCTTTTAATATAACTAATTCATTTGTACGATTCTCTTGAAACATAATTCGTCTCCTACATACAAGATTTTACATAGTTCCTAACATAAATCATCTACTTTTCACTTTGTACTTATTCATAACATTGATATAATGGTGAAAACATAGTTTTCATTATATCACCTGAGGGGGCTTTTCATAATGACATTAAATAAAGCACTTACTATAGCTGGTTCTGACACAAGTGGCGGTGCTGGTATACAAGCAGATTTAAAAACATTCCAAGAACTTGGTGTATACGGAATGACATCACTTACGACAATCGTAACGATGGATCCACATAACGGTTGGGCCCATAACGTATTCCCAATCCCAGCTTCTACATTAAAACCACAATTAGAAACGACAATTGAGGGCGTTGGCGTAGATGCTTTAAAAACAGGTATGCTTGGATCGGTAGAAATTATTGAAATGGTTGCAGAAACAATCGAAAAACATAATTTCAAAAATGTAGTAGTTGACCCTGTTATGGTATGTAAAGGTGCTGATGAAGCATTACACCCTGAAACGAATGATTGCTTACGTGACGTTCTTGTTCCAAAGGCATTAGTTGTAACACCAAATTTATTTGAAGCTTACCAATTAAGTGGCGTAAAGATTAATTCTCTTGAAGACATGAAAGAAGCAGCGAAAAAGATCCACGCTTTAGGTGCGAAATACGTCCTAATTAAAGGCGGTAGCAAGCTTGGTACCGAAACTGCAATCGACGTCCTATATGATGGAGAGACATTCGACATTCTAGAATCAGAAAAAATTGATACGACAAATACACACGGCGCAGGTTGCACATATTCTGCTGCAATTACAGCAGAACTTGCAAAAGGAAAACCTGTGAAAGAAGCAGTAAAAACTGCTAAAGAATTTATCACAGCTGCTATCCGTTATTCATTCAAGATCAACGAATACGTAGGCCCAACACATCACGGTGCATATCGTAAATTCGTTGTATCAAAAGAGCTTGTCTAACCTATAAATAAAAACACCCACAGAGTGTGTATTTTCCCTCCCTGTGGGTGTTTTTATTTATAAGCTCTTCTGGTCATCTTATCTTTAAGATGCAGAACTAACCTGATTTCTACCATTTCTTTTGGAGTAATATAATGCATCATCAGCAGCTTGAATAAATTGCTCTGGTGATTGTTCATATACTGAAATCCCTACTGAAACTGTAATTTTTATTTTTGTTCCATCTAACAATTGGAATGAATGTTTTTCAACAGCTGCGCGAACTTTTTCCCCCATACGCATTCCGTAAGCTAATCCCTTCTGCGGTATAAGAAGCGCGAACTCCTCTCCACCCTTTCGAAAAGCCAAATCTGGAAACGTTGAAACTTCTCGTAAAATACGCCCTATTTGTTTTAATACTTCATCTCCTGCAGGATGCCCGTACGTATCGTTTACAGACTTAAAATGATCAATATCTATAAGTAGTAAACAAAGTGAATCATTTTTCATGCGCTTATTACCAATATGATGATTCATTTCTAAATCAAACTGCCTTACGTTTCCTAACCCTGTCAATGCATCTATCGTTGCATATTGCTTCATCTTTTGAAATAACTCATTGGATTGCAATACATAATTCGCGCTTATAAATGTGATATATGCTGCAACACTACTACAAACTAAATATAATGCTACTATAAACATATCCTTAAACAGCATAGAAAGTGGCACCGCTAAAATAAATAAACTATATACATTAAACCAGGTCCATCTTGTAAACATAGAAACTTTCATCCGCCAAATGAAAGTAACCCCAATACCTATCAATACAATAGTATAACAAGCCAATTCAGAGGCTAAAGAGTACTCGGTTAAAAATAATCGGGTAATTAAAATAATCGTAACTGTTATACTACTAGCTATCGGCCCTCCGATTATAATTGCCAAAATAACTGCTAAATAACGTAGATCCAACATAATATTTTCAATATGTACACCAAAATACATCAACAGTACACTTAATATTCCAGTAAGAATACCTACTACACATTTCTGCCAAAAAGAGAACCCTTCTTCTAACGGTTTATCTCTTAAAAGCTGACCTCCAATAAAAATAAAGGAAAGAATAATGGTTGTGTTTACAAATAAGTCCCTTAACATAAAATAATCTCCCTACTTTTCTATCTATCCCTTTCCTTATTTTATTGTATACGAAATACCTATAATTCCCAAAGCTTTTTATTTATTTTTTGCTGTTCCACGTGAAACAGCAAAAAAATAAAAAGGACGAAAATTCGTCCTTTTCACTAACAACAGCGCGAGATTTTTCCGCCCTTTGCATTAAATCTTGCTTCTTGCGCTTCTGCAAAAAATTGTTTTTGACATACAACTTCTTCTTCTGGATGATGCTTTTTCATATGCTCTACATATGTTTCATAGCTTGGTACCCCAACAAGTAAGCTAATAAAGTGTTTCCTTTGTCCCCATACTTGCCGTAGTCTTTTAAGCATAGTTCCTCGACTCACTTTCATCTTTAGGGATATATGGTGCCTCTTTTAGCGGCATCGGCTTATTTCTTAATACTTGAATCCAAATTCGAATTGCAGAAATTAATACAGCGATTACAACGATCATAAAAATTCCGCAAAGTGCTGCATCGATATAATCGTTGAAGATGATTTGCTTCATTTGAGCGACATTTTTAGCTGGTGCTAACACTTTCCCTTCATCTAATGCTCCCTGAAACACCTTTGCATGAGATAGAAATCCTATTTTAGGGTTTTCATGAAATAGCTTTTGATAACCCGCCGTCATTGTTACAATAAGCAATCCGACAGTTGGAATAAGCGTCACCCAAACATATGCCTTTTTCCCCATTTTGAACAAAATTGTCGTTCCAAGTAATAATGCAATACCTGCTAACATTTGGTTTGCAATGCCGAAAAGTGGCCATAATGTATTAATCCCACCAAGCGGATCAACTACCCCTTGATATAAGAAATAACCCCATCCTAACACACATAACGTTGTAGCTATTACATTCGCTAATGTAGAATCCGTTTTCCCAAATGGCTTATATACATGCCCTAAAATATCTTGAATCATAAATCGGCCGACACGCGTTCCAGCATCAATTGTTGTTAAAATGAATAGTGCTTCAAAGAGAATCGCAAAATGATACCAAAATGCCATCATGGCCGTTCCACCTATTACTTGTGAGAAAATATATGCCATACCTATCGCTAACGTTGGCGCACCACCTGTACGTGATAAAATCGTTTGCTCTCCAACGTTTACAGCGAGATCTTTTAGTTCATTTGGTGTAATAGCAAATCCCCATGAGGAAATAACTTGAGCTGCCTGCGAGACATCTGTACCGATAAGTGCTGCAGGACTATTAATTGCAAAGTACGTTCCCGGTGTTAATACACAAGCTGCAATCATCGCCATGGCTGCTACAAACGACTCCATTAACATTGCCCCATAACCGATTGGCTGTGCGTGTCCCTCTTGCTCAATCATCTTCGGCGTCGTACCTGATGAAACAAGAGCATGGAATCCAGACACTGCACCACAAGCAATAGTAATAAATAAGAACGGGAATAAGTTTCCAGAGAACACAGGACCAGTTCCATCAATAAATTTTGAAACTGCTGGCATTTGTAAATCTGGTGCTACAATTAAAATACCGATTGCTAATCCTACAATTGTTCCGACTTTTAAAAATGTACTTAAATAATCACGTGGTGCTAAAAGCATCCAAACTGGTAATGCCGATGCGATAAATCCATATACAATAAGCATTATAGCAATTGTTTCTCCGCTAAACGTGAACATGCTTGCAAGCGCTGGATTTTCCGCTACATACTGCCCTCCAATAAGAGACAGTATAAGTAGGATAATTCCAATTACTGACCCTTCACCAACCCGTCCAGGCCTAATGTAGCGCATATATACTCCCATTAAAATAGCAATAGGAATCGTTGCTGCTATCGTAAACATTCCCCAAGGGCTTCCGACAAGCGCCTTTACTACTACTAATGCTAATACTGCTAATAAAATAATCATAATGCCTAAAATACCAATCATTGCAATAAGTCCTGTAACAGGACCAATCTCATCTTTAATCATTTCACCGAGAGATTTACCATTACGTCTCATCGAAGCAAATAAAATGACAAAATCTTGCACAGCTCCAGCGACAACTACCCCTACAATAATCCATATTGTCCCTGGCAAATATCCCATTTGTGCCGCCAAAATCGGTCCTACTAAAGGACCAGCCCCAGCGATTGCTGCAAAATGATGCCCAAATAATACCCATTTATTTGTCGGAACATAATCTTTTCCATCATTTAATGTATGAGCTGGCGTTTGTCGATTATTATCTAAACCGAATACCTTTCTCGCTATAAATCTACTATAAAAGCGATAAGCAACTGCATACACACATACCGCAGCAACTAAGATCCATACAGCATTAATAGTTTCACCTTGTGATAAAGCTATTACACCAAAAGCCCCGGCTCCTACTGCTGCAATAACTCCCCAAAGTAAAATCGACTTCAATGTTCTCACATACAATCCCCCCAATACTATTTCTTAGTGGGATTGTACTAAATTTTCTGAATATTTAACTTGAATCCTCCCTATCATGAAGGATTTTTAGTTTATCATGTTAAAAAATTCGCATTATCTGCTATAATTCAATTTTATTTCGAAGTCGTTTCACATAATTACGACTTACTGGAATCGGTTGCTCATCATATTTATCTAAATACAGATTATATGTGCCATTATAGTAAGGCTTTAACTCTTGTACATATGACATATTAATTAAATAACTTTTATGCACACGTAAAAAATCATATGCATTTAGCTTATTTTCTAGCTCCTGGAGTGTATATGTTGAAATATACTGATTATTTGTTGTATAAATTGAAACTGTTTTGTTTTCCTTATTTTTGCTTACATATACAATATCTTCAGGGAAAATATACCGAATCCCCTCTTGACCTTCTATCGGTAGTTTACGCAAATAGCTCTTTGCTTTCTCACCTTGCTCTTTAGCCATTCTATATAAAAGGAATTGCAAATCTTCCTCGCGAAATGGGCGTAGTAAATAATAAACCGCTTGAAAACGAAATGCTGTAATGGACTCTTCTATATCTTCACCCATAAAAATAAATTTCGTATAACAATTTACTTCCCGTAATAAACTCGCATATTCAAAACCCGTTCCATCTAGTAATTTTGAATTTAAAAAAACAAAATCTGGTGTATGCTTCTTCATCATAAATAATGATTCTGTTCCTGTATTTGCTTCAAAACATTCTACATTCCTTATATTTTCAGTAAATTTTTCAACTAAACTTCTTCGCTCTTCTGCATCTTCCATGATCAGTAAAATTTTCATTTCTTCAACCACCTAATTCTTTTGTCCGTATGTCCTGTTGTATACATTCGCTTTTATAAGGAACATTCCCTTTTTCTTACTATACCATTATTTATCTAAAAAAACAGAAAAAAGGGAACCATCATGGTTCCCCCTGCCCTTTTTTCCGTTATTTGTAGGCAGTAAAACCCACTGAATGAGAAAACATGGGCTCTTAGTTTTACTACTCTAAAACATAATTGGTACGGACCAATAATTGAGATCACTTACCGATTAAAGTTTTACCTTATACTAATTCTCGTTGTTTCGTTTCTTGCCCAAGTATAATTACAGCAAATACGCCTATTAAAATTGATCCACAGAAAATCGTAAATATTAGTGATAGTGAAGCCTGTAAAGCAACTAAATATCCTACTAATAGCGGTCCAAGAATACCACCAATACGACCGAATGCTGCCGCCATCCCTGCACCTGTACCACGAATAACTGTTGGGTATTGTTCAGGTGTATAAGCATATAATGCACCCCAAGCACCTAAATTAAAGAATGATAGTAACATGCCTGCTACGATTAATACCGTTAATGACTCTGCCACTCCAAATAAGTAAGCACTGCAAGCTGTACCAATTAAATACGTAACTAAAACAAACTTACGACCAAGACGTTCAATAAACCAAGCAGCTGTGAAATAACCTGGTAATTGAGCTAACGTCATAATAAGTACGTATTGGAAACTTTTTATTAAACTAAATCCTTTTAATACCATTACACTAGGTAACCAAAGGAACATGCCATAATAGGAGAAGACAACAGAAAACCATAAAATCCATAACATAATTGTTGCCTTACGATATTCCCCAGACCAAACTGACTTTATATTTTCGATAACGGATGGCCTTTTTTCAACCTTTTGGAATCTTGGAGAATCCGGTAAATTCCATCTTAAATATAAAGCATATAGCGCCGGAACCGCACTCAATATCATCGCAACTTCCCAACCATATTTCGGTATAACAAAATACGAGATAAGAGCTGCGATTAGCCATCCACCTGCCCAAAAACTTTCTAATAGCACAACTATTTTGCCACGTTCATGTGCTTCAACACTCTCCGATACTAATGTAGAAGCAACTGGAAGTTCTCCACCAAGCCCCATACCAATTAAAAATCGTAAAACAAGGAACATAGCAAGTGTCGTCGTTAAAGCCGTTAAACCACTACCGATAGAAAATAATAATAATGTAATAATAAAGACTGATTTCCGCCCTATTTTATCTGATAGTATTCCAAAAACGAGCGCCCCGACCGCCATACCAATTGAATTAATGCTGCCTATCCAGCCCATTTCTTGGGTACTTAATCCCCAATCTTTTTGCAGCGCTACCATTACAAATGAAAGCATTCCAACATCCATTGCATCAAATAACCATCCAAGCCCCGCTATACCAAGTAGCTTTCGCTTCGAAATTTCTTTCACCTTGCCCACAAGAAGTCCTCCTTACACAGCTGTCTTTACACATCATTTTACATGTGTGAATTGTATAAGTAAAATACTTTCGTGTAAAAAATTCTCCTTCATCATTCCCAAAAAGTAAAATACTTATCCGACTATTTGAGGGCAGTAAGACCCCTCACCTCAAAATTCAGCTGAAGCAAAAAGAGATAGATAAAAAAACATGGCCATTAAACACCCGATTAGTGAGTGTCCGCAATCGGTAGTAGATGAATAAAAACGCACTTTATTAAAAATGGACAAATAAAAAAGTAGCGATAGAACGCTACTTTTTTGAACGCATGACTTCTTTTAAAAATTCCGCTAATACTAACTGACGACGCCAACGCGTTGGATTGCTACACAATCTATAAAACCACTCTAAATGGATCGCTTGAATCCATTTTGGTGCACGTTTTACCTCTCCAGCCCATACATCTAAACTTCCGCCTACTCCAACGGCCATTTTCGTTTCTAAACGATGCTTATTCGTTTGGATAAAGTTCTCTTGTCTCGGGAAACCAAGTGCAACAAGCAATAAGTCTGGTTTTGCCTTTTGAATACGAGAAACAATATTCTCTTCTTCTTCTTGTTTAAAATATCCATCTTGTATACCCACAATAGATACAGCTGAATACGTCTTCGTTAAATGATCTGCTGCAGCTTGTACAACATGCGGTTTTGCACCTAATAAGAAAACTGATACTGGTTTATTGTCTTCTGATAACGCCGCAAGTAAATTACACATTAAATCAAAACCTGCTACACGTTCCTTTACAGGTGTACCTAACATACCACTTGCTTTTACGACTCCAATACCATCAGGTGTAATTAAATCTGCATTTAATAATGTTTGATGGAATGCTTCATCCTTTTTTGCACACATAACAATTTCAGGATTTGCTGTTACTACCTGAAAAGTATGTGTTCGCTCCACTTCTAGTTGTTCTTTTAAATATTGGACCGTTTCATCCATTGTCATTGTAGAAAAAGGAACGCCTAGAATATCAACTGTTTGTACTGCCATAGTTAACTATCCTCTCTATCATTACAAGTTTTTCGCTATTAATTGCTTATATGTTTCCTTTGTATCTTCATATAGTTTTTGAAGTGAGAAGTTCATAATAGCATGCTCATAAATATGTTTCCCCATTGCTGCTAATTCTCCAGTTTTCCACTTATCATACGCTTCTTCTAAAGCTAATGCTAATGCCCTTCCATCATCTGTTGGCACAATCCATCCATACGTTTCATCTACAATTAATGGTTCAATCTCTCCAGCCCTAGTCACAATTGATGGTACGCGTTGATTTGCCGCTTCTAATAAAACTAGTGGGAACCCTTCACTATGGGAGGTTAATAAATTCACATGTGACGACGCAAATAATTGTTTTACATCTTGACGATGCCCTAAAAACTCAACTTTATTATTAATCCCTTTTTCAGTAGCCAATGACTTTAGATTTTCTTCTAACGGGCCATCGCCAACTAACAATACTTTAATTTTCTCTAATTTTGTTCGTTGTAACGCATCAAATAGAACTTCATGTCCTTTCACAGGATGCAATCGTGCTACTTGGATTGCCGTAAATACATCTTCATCAATATTGAACATTTCTTTTTTATTATAGCCTTCTGCTTTTTCCTTATCGTATTCAATTCCATTATAAATAACATGCATCTTTTCATTAGAAATACCTAAAGCAGCTAAACTTTTCTTTAATCTATTTGTTACAACAAAAAATAAATCTATATTTTTTAAGGCTTTCAAATTCAATTTCGTAAAAATCCAACCTTTTAAGCCTTGTTTAGTAAAGTCTTCAAATGGATCACTATGAATAGTCGTTACCCATTTTGCCGTTATTCTCTTTTTCATTAAAGAAACATAGAAATTAGCCCTAGGACCATGCGTATGAACTATATCAAATTTTTCATTATTAATGAATTCGCTTATATTCTTTAAAATAGATAAATCATAGCGGGATTTTTGTGAAAACACATGGACTTTTATCCCTAACTCTCTTGCTTCTTTCGCAACAATTCCATCTTCAAATACCGCTAATTCTACTTCACCAGTTGGAAACTGATCGAGAAGTGAAATAATATGTGTTTTCCCTCCCCCATCTTCTGCTCCTGCATTCATATGCAATATCCTCATATTTTTTCCTCCTTTAAATCCTCGCCACATTTCCATCTATCTTTATTTTACTGTACTAAAAAATAAAAGCTAACAAAAGTTAGCTTTTATTTTAATCATTCAATTTCTAAGTCTACAATTAGATAAGCTAACACCACTACAAAGTAGATCCCAACTCCTGGTGCTGTTAAAATATGTCCTGCAATATAAGCAATACCTAATGCTAACAATAAGCTTGCTGCAATCATTCCATATTTTATATTAAATATCTCTTTAAACCTTGTAATAAATACTAGTAGGATTCTTAAGCCGTAATAAACAAATGGAATCATTAGTAATGCAAAACCAATAATCCCAAAGTCATAAAACCAATCATGGAAGTCCATTTCAATTAGCTTTGGATCTGGCTGCTTTTGTTCATTATATTTAAAATTACCTGCATAACCCATTCCTAATAACTTTTGTGACGTTGGCGCTTCTTTAAAGAACTGCTTATGTCTTTCTTCATATACTTGACGTCCGCTGAAAATAAGATTTTCTTGATTTTCTTTCTTTTGCTCTTTCTCAAGCTCTTTCTTAACTTCCTCTTCTATCTTTGCCTTTTCTTCTGGCTTTTCAACTTTATGATGTTTTTCTTCTTTTGCTTTAAGTTCTTGCTCTTTTTTCAGCTTCTCTTTAATTTCTTTTTCTTTTTGACCTTGCTGTGCCACATTTTGCTCTGATAAATAGTTATTGTGAATGCCCATATTTTGTGCTAATGGCGTTTGTTTAAACGTTCCAACTACACCAGCTAATAGGACAATAGCAATTACTGCATTAAGCGCAAGGGATTTTTTGTTCGGATTTTTTCTATCAAATAATAATTGTAGTACAATGATCCCGATTGCTGCCGCTAACGTAGCACCAATTGAGCCCATTCCTACTTTCGTACCGACCTGAATTAATGAGTAAATCATTAAAAGCGATGGAATCCAATATAAAACGTGTTTCCAGCTCTTTGTTTTTTGAATAGAATATAGTACCACAATAGGGAAAATAATAGCTAAGATTGAACCTAGTTCATTCCCTGCATAGAACCAACCTCGAGAACCTACCTTCATCCATTCATAACTACCAAAGTCAGTAGATGTTGAAATAGAAATAACCATAATTGCGTTAATGATTAATGTAGAATATACAATACTATTTCGAACCTTATCACTAATATTAACTTTCTTTTTCAATGATTTTAAAGCTAAAATGTATGACCCCAGCATGATATATATATATAATGCTTTCGCAACGAATTTAACTTCTTCACCAAGTACAATAGGATCCTTAACTAGTTTGTTATTAATAAATCCTACCCCTAAAACTCCGGCTAATAATATAAGATAAATTAAAAACTTTCTATTTCCCTTCTCTTTTGCCTGAATTAAAATATAAATGCCACCAACAGCCATAATAAGGAATCTTACTAAAATTCCAACGGTAGCACTTGACTTTAATAAAGTGATGCTAAGAGACGTTAATAAATCTAAAACAGGCTGTAAAATAATAAAAAAGAGCAAAAAACGCTCAAATCTAACCCTAGCTTGATTTGCTAACATTCCAAGACCTCCATACAAAATCTTAACATTATCTTTTAATCATAATTTTTTATCATTCAAACACACCTAGCAATTATAACATAACTCATATTCAAATCGAGAACTATTTTTCCAGCTAAAACTAGCCAGGACAAGTATTAATCAGTAATAGAAATTACTGTTCTTTCGCTATACTCCTTATTTTTACAAAAGCTATCTAACAACCATCCCCTTATTTTTGTCAGTATATACATATTTTTTTATCATTTTATACAGATGCAAACAACATACCTACCATTGTAACATTTTACCAACTAGGTAACACCAAAAAAATGTAAAATTAATCTTTTCATATCTTTTTCAAATTACTTTATAGCTATTTTCCAAACATTTTCAAACGCTTTCTTTATGAATTTTATCCGTTTTTCTACATGTAGCGAAAAGTAATTGTTATTTCCAATACTTTAGTGTATATTTTTTCTCTGGAACATCTTTAAGAGGAAGGGATTAAGGCCATGTTATTAATCGATATATTTACGTTTCTTGGCATTATCGCCGCTGCCATTTCTGGTACATTAGTTGGTTTAAAAAAAGATTTAGATTTATTCGGTGTCCTTTGTTTAGCTGTAGCTACTGCGCTCGGCGGCGGTATTATTCGTGATATTATGATCGGTAACCTGCCTCCCGTCGCATTTGTTAAACCCATTTACTTTTTCGTAAGCGTATTATCAGCATTATTTACTTGTATGTTTTTTGAGCGTATCAATAAACTTCAAGTTGTTATTATGCTTTCTGACGCTGTTGGCTTAGGCGTTTTTACAGCTATTGGTGCAAATGCGGCAATGTCACATCATGTTGACGCCTCATTTTTAGTTGTTTCAATGGGAGTCATTACAGGTATTGGAGGCGGTATTTTGCGTGACATTTGCGCTCAAGATATCCCCTACGTCTTCCGAAAAGAAATTTACGCCATCGCTTCTATTTTAGGGGCAATTAGTTTCCTAATCACATATGCAATGGGGGCACACGTATTGGCTTTCTATGTTTGTTTATTAGTAACATTCATTATTCGTGTTGTCACTGTCATATATAATGTACATTTCCCAGTTTTCTTTAAAACACATGCTAAAATTAATAAAGGTCATTAAGAGAATTCTATATGGAATTCTCTTAATTTATATACTATTCTACACACTAACATAGAGTAATTGCATATAAAAATATATAATTATATTAGAACCAAAAAATGAAAACGCTTTACAAACAGGGGGAAGAACGATGCTTGGGGTTTTTAAAAAACATAACAATAAAACAAACGTAAGTATACTTGAATTAAGTAAGAATCAACAAATCACTTTTAACGTTCCTACTAATTCTGAACTGAAAATTCAAATGGATATGCTACATATTTCAAAAGAAGATTTACAAATCGTAAAGGTACTACAGCCTTTTATTTATGAAGAAATTGATTGGATTACTGAAAAATTCTATTCCAATATTACAAAACAGCCTAATTTAATTACGATTATCGAACGTTATAGCTCTATTCCAAAACTAAAGCAAACTTTAAAAACACATATAAAAGAATTATTTAGTGGAGATATGCATGAAGACTTTATTGAACAACGTGTTAGAATTGCAAAAAGACATGTACAAATTGGGTTACATAGAAAATGGTATACTGCCGCTTATCAAGAATTATTCCGCTCTATCATGAAGATTTTAAAAACGAAAATTACAACAATTGACGATTTTTCTTATTCTATAAACGTAATAAACAAATTACTTACTCTTGAACAAGAACTCGTTATTGCGTCTTATGAATCTGAATATGAAAGAATGCAAAAAGAACTTGAAAAAGAAAAAGAAATAACAGCTATGACCATTACACACATTGCAACAGAACTAGCATCTGTATCTGAAAAAACAAGCGCTTCTATTCAGCAGTTAACCGCTAAATCTGAAACGATTGTAGAAATTGCTAAAACAGGTACGTCATTAGCTACAACATCAGAAGAAAAAGCAAATAAAGGTAAAGAACAATTAAATGAGCAAAATAAACGAATGGAATACATTCAAACGAACATGGAAACGATTATTACAGATACACATGAACTTCTAGATATTTCCAACAAAATTAACGAAATTATAGATATTGTAAAATCAATTGCCGAGCAAACAAATTTACTTGCACTAAACGCTGCAATTGAATCTGCGCGTGCTGGGGAATTTGGCAAAGGCTTTTCTGTTGTAGCTGGAGAAATTAGAAAGTTATCAGAGCAAACGAAAGAATCTATATTTAACGTTACAAAGCTCGTTGAAAAAACAAATGAACAGATTGTTCGTGTCTCTTCTTCCGTGAAACAAATTAGCTCTCTCGTATCTGAAGGAACTGATAGTATGTCTGCAACGGATCAATACTTCCAAGAAATCGTAAAAGACATGTCTAACTCAAAAGAACAGAATAAAAAAATTGAAAATGAGTTAGAAACCATTTCACAAGTAATGAAAGGAATTCAAGATGATTCCTCAAAAATGGCTCTAACAGCTGATAGTTTACAACTAGAACTGAACCGATAGAGCGATTATGTCAGTAGAGATTCTTTATCTCTACTAGCTCTTAGTATTCATCTTCCATCAAAAAAAGAATCCAAATTGGATTCTTTTTATTTTCTAAAGAATATTTTTTGACAATACACATAACTCATATAAACACCAAAGCTTTGCAAAATAAACAATGCTGGCACAATAAGATTGTAATAGGTCATATCTACTTGGAAAAGTCTTAACAATACGTATCCGCTAATTAACAATAAGAACAACATATATCCCTCATTTTGTTGTTTCTTAATAAGAAAGTGTAATAGAGCTATAGTCATAAACAATGTTACCGCTATATATATCAGTTTTTCACATTTGAAAAGAGTAGAATTTATCCCCTCATCTGAAAACTGATTTATCACCGGTTCTAAAAGTTTAAATCTTTCTCCCTCAATCTCTTTTAACTTCTGATCAATATGCTCTGTTACACTTTGATTTTTCGATACTTTTTCCTCACGTTGCGCTTTTCCAATTAAGACAGATTGAACATACGTCTCATTCGAAATCGTATATTGGGACAGTCCCATTGTCTGAATTCCATAATTCACACTAAAATGAGCACTATAAAATAGAATAAGTATCCCTATCATCTTTAGTAACACTTTTTGTTTCGTTGCTGATTGAAACACTTCAATTAATAATACATATATCGTGATAAAAATAGGAAGAAATAGTCCCATTGGGAAAATCATATTACTACATGCAAATAAAACCGCTGAAAACACCCACATATAAGGATGATCTAATCCTTTATATAAAAGTATGTAGCAAGCAAAATAAAATAAAAATATTGCAAGTGACTCAGGAGTTAATACGGAACTCATGAATATATTTGGAATATACAGAGCATAAAATGTGGAAGCAATACGACCGCATTCTTCTCCCAAAACCATTGCCGCAATACGATAAATAAAAAATGCAGTTCCTGCGCAAAATAACACATTAAATAGTTGTAAAGCGAATAATGAATCACCAAATATACGAATAATTACCGACTCATATATAAGAAAAGGCAAATGAGTTACAGTCCCTATATTATTACCAATTGCAATCTCCTTTGCAGACTCATACATCACTTTCATATCACCAATTATTGGAGCATCTACAAATAACAGCATACTAAGTCTCACAACTATAGATATACTTATAAGAAAAATAAGAAATTGTTTGTCTGTAAAACGATATTGTAGAATTGATGCCACTAACAAAATGAGTATGACGAAAATTGCCAATATGATTGTTACACTTGTTGTACTTCCTCCAAAAAATTGCTTACTTGTCTCAAATGCTGTCCAACAACTATAAACAAAAAATGCAAGCATCGCACCAATCGTAATTTTATTGAAGAAAGATGAAAAATTTGTTTGTATATGATTCATATGTCCATTGCACCTCTATTTCCATTCATAACAAAACGATTCTATCATGAATGGGTACACGGCTGATAGGGAATTTCTATGACAAATACATAGTCATTACTTTTTGCTTGCAATGTAAGCGAATCCTCTTTTACACTACATTTTAGATAAAATAAATTTTCTTTCAGTTACATGAATACAAATACAAAAGTTTAAATAATCCTCTTTTGGAATACGCTTTACTTTATTAAATATCTAATATGAGTAATCCACTTACACATATTATTCTGATTGAAAACAGACTATAGGGGCTGAATATATGGAAAAGAAATTCATGCGAGAATCAAAAGCAATTAAAACAACACGTGTTTTTCCTAACGATTTAAATAATCACCAAACACTTTTTGGAGGGAAATTATTAGCAGAAATTGATAGTATTGCTTCAATTGCGGCTGCAAGACATAGTCGTAAACATTGCGTAACAGCATCTATTGATTCAGTTGATTTTTTAACTCCAATTCACCAAGCTGATTCTGTTTGTTATGAAGCATTTGTATGTTATACAGGGAAATCTTCAATGGAAGTTTTCGTAAAAGTAATCGCAGAAAATTTATTAGCAGGCGAGCGTAGAATTGCCGCCACTTGCTTCATTACATTTGTGGCAATAAAAGATGGAAAACCTTCGTCCGTACCACAAGTACTTCCTGAAACTGAAGAAGAACATTGGTTACACACAACCGGTTCAGAACGCGCGGAAAATAGAAAAAAAGGACGTTTAAAAAGTAAAGAAATGGCTGAGGTTTTAACTTTAAATAAACCTTGGAATATTTAATACGATACTCTTCCATATACATGCATAGGTTCTTTCTTCCTTGCATGTATTTTTTATGCAAAATATTCCCTCTTATCCTTTTATTCTCAATCTGTCCTCTTAAATCATGCACCAGCTTTTCCTTTATTTTGTTATACTGTTAATGGTATATTAAAGAAAGTTCGTTTAAAAATAACCATAATATGATTAAGTATATAAGGGATGGTGCGGTAATGACTATTGAAGTACCAATTTCAATACCAAAAACGTTAATTATTATTCCAGCGTATAACGAGGAAGAGGCAATTGCAGATACATTAACAAGATTATTAAAACTAAAACAGCATTTTACTGGATTAAGCATTTGCGTTATTAATGATGGATCACACGATAAAACAGCTCAAATCGTAAAAGAATTTCCTGTTCACCTTGTGAATTTACCGTATAATCTAGGTATTGGCTCAGCTGTACAAACTGGATATAAATACGCATATGAGAATGGATATGATATTGCGATTCAGTTCGATGCTGATGGACAACATAACCCAGATGATTTATATAAAATTATAAAGCCTATCGCTGAAGATGAATGCGATATGGTACTAGGGTCACGTTTTACAGAAAAAACAGCATATAAAGGTAGTATTTCCAGAAGAATCGGTATTTTTTATTTTACTGCCCTATTGAAAGTACTAACAAAACAAACATTTATGGATCCAACTTCTGGATATCGTGCTATCAATCGAGAAGTAATTAAAATTTTTGCACACAATTATCCAAAAGATTATCCAGAACCAGAAGTTCTTATTCATTTAAAAAAGAAAAAACTTCGCATTAATGAAATATCTGTAAATATGCAAGAGCGACAAGGTGGACAATCTTCTATCACACCTTTTAAATCTGCATATTACATGATTAAGGTAAGTCTTGCTATATTGATGCAAAAAATCGTGAAAGGTTGATAATAAATGCCTATAATTACCTTTTCATTCATCTTTATTTTATTATTATTATTATTAATTATTAATTCTATTCGTCGCGGAACTTTAGAAACGAAATATGCTGTTTTGTGGATTTTTGTTTGTATTGCAATGGCTATTTTAAGTTCTACCGATAAAATTATAAACTGGATTGGAAAACTATTAAAAGTAGAATATCCCCCTTCCATTTTATTTTTATTTGGATTATTATTCTGTTTCATCTTAATTTTTGATCTAACAAGAAAAATTTCTAAACAACATCATCAACTTGTAACATTAACGCAAGATTATGCGTTACTAAAGCAAAAATTACATGCAACTGAGCCAGACAAAGATTAACCTAATAGTTCAAAACCAATATAAAAAACCTCTTAATTTATTTCAAAAATTAAGAGGTTTTTTATTCTCAATAATAATTTATTCCCCTTCACAATCGTTACGATAAATATATCCTACTTACTAACTAAGTAAAAATAGTATAAATAAGAATTTATATGCAATAAACATATTAAAGCCGTTTGAAATACGAGAATTAACCATAAGCCACCACCTTTTTAATAGAAAGTTGATTTACAAAGTTTATATGCGTTAAAATTATACAGATGTTCTTGTAATCTTCTTCCTTTCAAAAGGCTTGTATATATGGTGCAAGACATAAAAAACTTGAGGAGATAAAAATTCTATGATGGAACAAAAACAACTTGTTTCTGTTGTCATACCTCTGTATAACACGGAAAAATATATTGAAGAAACGATGCAGTCAATATTAGATCAAACATATAAAAATATCGAAATTGTAATTGTAGATGATGGGAGTAAAGATCAGTCACCTTCTATCGTAAAAAATCTTGCTGAAAAATACCCAGGGCAAGTAAAATACGTTCATCAAAAAAACCAAGGCGTTTCAGTAGCCCGTAATACAGGTATGGAAAATGCTAGCGGAGAATATGTCGCTTTCCTTGATAGCGATGACTTATGGCATCCAACTAAAATTGAGAAGCAAGTCGAAAGTATGCATAAAAACGAAATGGACGCGTGCTATTGTGGTTATATGAATTTCTACGAAGAAACAGGCGAGAAGGTTGAACATACAACAAACTTTATTAAAGGTGATATGACAAAAGCATTCCTAACACATCAAGTTGTTGCTCAAACAAGTACTTGGATTTTCAAAAGATCTATCGTAATAGATCATAACATTCGTTTTACACCAGGATGTAGTTGGGGCGAAGACTTGGAGTTTTTATTTAAACTTATGAGTGTGACAAATGTATGTTATGTCGATGAATACTTAACATATTACAGAATCTTATCAGAAGGAAATCTTTCTTCTAAATATAAAGATTATGAATTAAAAACGGCAAAAGAGCTGGAAGTATTCAATCGTATGAAAGACTGGATACATAGTAAATCTCAAGATTTCATTACAAAAGATCCTCAGTCACTTATTGAGATTCTTGAGACTTATTTATTTCCTTATACAGTCATCAATAACTCTTGTATATATATTAAAGAAAACTCTCAATTAGATAAATCACAAGTTCAATTAATCAAAAAAGATATAAAGAAATATTGCCGTAAAATCTATTCAAAGAATGGAAAGCGTAGTAAAAAACTATATGCAATGCTTTGGTTTGTACGAATTAAATTTCTGTTTTCTTAAACTGAAAATATAACGATACTCTCTTTCTGTGAACAAATCAAAATTACAAATAGGACAAGCTAACCGGGTCCTAAAGAATAGAAAGGTCTTTTCTCATGAAAACAAATAAAATTCTAAAAAATGCATCCTACCTCTTTGTAGGAAACATTACTGTTCGTTTTGTACTGGCTATTGCAACAATTCTCTTTGCAAGATATGTTTCACCAGATGAGTACGGGATGTTTACAGTTGCATTAGCAGTTTCCGCTGTCATTTGCTATTTTACGGATGCAGGTTTGACACATACGTTTATGCGTGAAGGAACAAGAAGCAACGCTAACATTAGCGTATTAATAAGCAGTTATTTACGAATTCGTTTAGTATTAGCTATCGTAATTTCTGTGCTCTTCGCCATTTTCGCTCAGTTCTTCTACACTGATGCTTACTTACGTGCCATGGTATATTGGGTCGTACTACCAACCATGTTTGGAGCTACTTTACAAGGGGTCGGGATGGCCTATTTCCAAGTAACAGAGCGTATGCAATTCACGGCGATTATTTCTGTACTACAAGGTGTGACGGCCGCAGCCGCTCTTCTGCTAGGGATGTCATTTAAATGGTCACTTATGATGGTTGCTGCTATGTATGGAATATCTAGCCTTGTAACAGGAGTCATTGCCTTTATAATGACAATCCGCTATACAACAATTCATAAGGGTTGGAATAAAGGCATTTTAGATCAATTACTTATTTTCACAGTCAATGGCGTTATCATTATGCTTTTACCGCAGTTAGGTCCTATTATCTTAGAAAAAGTTTCAACGAAAGCACAAGTTGGATTCTTTGGGGCCGCCTATAAAATACCTGCTGTACTTTACCAAATACCTGGTGTAATTGCAGCAGCCTTTTATCCAAAATTGTTTGCTTTTGGAAACGAAAATAATATTGATGAACATAGAAAGCTATCTCAATTCGAATTAAAGCTTATGTCTTTCTTAGGGATGGGAATTTCTATCCCGTTTATTGCCGATCCAAGTTTTTGGATTGTAACTCTATTAGGTGAAAAATATGCACCAGCTGGTGATGCCCTTGCAATTTTAGCCTTTATGGTCATTTTACAATCTATCAACTATCCGCTTGCTGATAATTTAACAACAGCTGGTCAACAATGGAAACGTGCAACAACTATGGCAATTGGATTGGCTGTCGCTATCATAAGTTACATCATATTAGGTAGCCAATTTGGAATGATGGGAGCTGCTGTAGCTGCTATCCTTACTGAGATTACATTATTAATCGGATTTTCATTATTCGTTCGTAAAGGATTTTCATTGCTATTCAAAGGAATAATATTCAATACACTAGCATTTATAATTAGTTATGCAATATACCGCACAGTATTAATTAGCTTACCACCACTAGTAGCTTTAGTACTTACTGGTATATTGTATGGCATTATTGGCCTTGCAATTGATCCACAAATACGCGGATTAATTTTAGGATTTGTAAATAAAAAGCTAGGTAGATAAACAATAACAAGGCAAGCTTCTAGATTGTAAATAGAAGCTTGTTTTTTTACTTATATACAATTCCCCTTCATAATAAAAGGTTCTAGGTACAACCCCAATATATTTCTCGTACTTCTCTCCACTTAATACAACTGGCTTTTCCGTCAAATATAGTATTTCCACAAATTCTTTCATCTACTTATCAAACAGACCAATGAACTGGATCATTCTTTTTTTACAGTTATTATTCGTTTGGTATATCCCGTTAATTCTCGTATGTGTTAAATCAATTCCTCACCTGTAATGGCACCATAACCTGATATGTTCCAATTTTGTCCATAGGCCTCGTCATGTGAAGCTAATTCAACTATTGCTTTTGCACCATCTGGTGTAAAAATATATTCACGGGCGATCTTTTTATCTCCAATAAAGCTAGACATTTTATTTGCAAGTATTCCTTTTAATGTATGATGGACAAGTGTGTTTTCTGCATTTGGACCATAAAAGTTTGGGAAATGAGCAATAAACATTCGTACATTAGCTTATTTTGAAAATATATACATTTTGAAATGATGGCATTATATGAAAGAATTTAGTATCATGATTCAAGGTACTATTTCAAGTTGGACGGAGGATACTATGAGCTTATTAACAGTTGAAAAATTAGGACATACATTTGGCGATCGTACATTATTTAAAGATGTATCTATGCGATTACTAGCAGGTGAACACGTTGGATTAGTTGGTGCAAACGGTGTTGGTAAATCAACATTTATGAATATCATTACTGGTCAACTTATTCATGACCAAGGTCGTGTAGAATGGACACCGGGCACACATTACGGCTACTTAGATCAGCATACTGTTTTAACGCCTGGACGTACAATTCGTGACGTACTAGCGGATGCATTTTTACCGTTATTCGAAAAGGAAAAAGCTTTAAATGAAGTTACAGAAAAAATGGGAACTGCTACACCAGAAGAGCTAGAAGAACTTCTTGAGCAAATGGCAGAAATACAAGATGCACTTGAAGCAGGTGGTTTCTATTTACTAGATATGAAAATTGAAGAGGCTGCACGTGGTCTTGGAATTGATGCAATTGGTTTAGATCGTGATGTTTCAGCACTAAGCGGTGGACAACGTACAAAAGTATTGCTTGCAAAGCTATTACTTGAACAACCAGAAGTGTTATTACTTGATGAGCCTACTAACTATTTAGACGTTGAACATATTCATTGGTTAACAAATTATTTAAAAGAATACCCACATGCATTCTTATTAATTTCTCATGATACGGAATTTATGAACAAATGTGTTGATGTTATTTTCCATCTGGAATTCACAAAAATGACACGCTATACAGCGACATATGAAAAATTCCTAGAACTAGCAGAAATCAATAAAAATCAACATATAAACGCTTATGAAAAGCAGCGCGAGTTTATCAAAAAGCAAGAAGATTTCATTGCAAAGAACAAAGCCCGTTATTCAACAACAGGTCGTGCAAAGAGTCGTCAAAAACAACTTGATCGCATGGAACTTATTGATCGCCCGGAAACAGCAATTAAACCTGAATTCTCATTTAAAGAAAGTCGTGCAAGTAGTCGCTTCGTCTTTGAAGGTGAAAATGTAGAAATTGGATATACACATCCGCTACTACCAAAGCTATCAATGACAATTGAACGCGGTGAAAAAATTGCTATCGTTGGATGTAATGGTGTTGGTAAATCAACGTTACTAAAAACAATTTTAGGTAAAATTAAACCTTTAAGTGGTAAAACAAGTCTTGGTGACTTCTTAGAGCCAGCATACTTTGAGCAAGAAGTTAAAGCTGATAATATAACACCAATTGATGATGTATGGAATACATTCCCTGGCCTAGACCAGCATCAAATTCGTGCGATGTTAGCAAAATGCGGATTAAAAAATGAACATATTTCTCGCCCATTAAGTCAATTAAGTGGTGGAGAACAAGCAAAGGTTCGTTTATGTAAGCTAATGGGTGAAGAAAGTAACTGGCTACTATTTGATGAGCCGACAAACCATCTTGATGTTACAGCAAAAGCGGAACTTAAGAAGGCTATGAAAGCATACAAAGGAACAATTCTTCTTGTATGTCACGAACCGGACTTTTATGAAGATTGGATTACAAAGGTTTGGAACATAGAAGAATGGGCACAACAAAACTCTTAATTATCTAACCTGCCCTTTATACTGTAACTTAACGTACAAAGGGCAGTTAAGTTGAATCAGTAATATATTTTGATAAGGAGTTTTCAAATATAATGGAAAGTACATTCTCTCTCAAACTTAATACGTTTTTTGTGAAAATTTTATTAGTACTATGTCTAATCATTTCTGGTGCTATCACATGGCATTCGGTAGCAGTGATTAAAGAACATGATGAGACTAGCCTCTTAGTTTTAATACCAGTCCTTATTCTAATAGGTCTTGTATTTTTATTTTTTGGCTACATTTCTAATAAATATATGTCAAAATTGACATTTTCTATCTCACTAATCATTTTGGCTTTTTCTATTCGATTAATTTGGATGCTCAATATTCAAACTCCTGTAGAAACAGACTTTTCAATGATGTACCATAGCGCTATACAAGCTGCTAAAGGAGACTTTAGTTTCGCACAAAATACTTATTATACTTCATGGGTTTACCAACTTGGCTTTACAATGTACCAAGCCTTTATTATTAAGTTATTTGGTGAAGGGACGTTTCTCTTAAAATTTTTAAATATAATCTATTGTACAGGAACAACATTACTAATTTATAAAATAACTTCTTATATATTTAATGAATGGTCTGGACGAATAGCTGGATTACTATATGCATTTTATATCCCAAGTATTGTATTGAGTTCTGTACTAACAAATCAACACCTTGCTGTATTTTTATTTTATCTAGGCTTCTATTTATTAATTACAAAAGGCCTAAGCAATAAATATACGTGGATTTTTATAGGGGCTATCCTAGCTTTAGGAGACATCATGCGTCCACTTGGTGCTATAATCTTAATTGCAATAACTATATATGTCTTTTTGCAAGGTATATTAGGAAAATCAAGAAAAGAGATTTTTACTTCTGTAAAAAAACTTAGTGGCATTTTGATTGTATTTTTCCTTTTACATCAAATTGTAAGTTACTCATTTATATATTCCGGAATTACACAATACCCTCTCTCTAATCGTGATCCACTTTGGAAATTCACGTTAGGATTTAATCATGAAACAAAAGGTAGCTATTCTGGTGCAGATGCGGAATATATTATGTCCCTTAAACTTGGCGAAGAACGAACTGCGGCCCAAAAAAAGCTAATTCAAGAGCGACTATCTGATCCACAGAAAGTTTTATCTTTATTTGGGGATAAATTTGTACTCATGTGGGCAGATTATGACTCCGCACCATTATGGAGCCTAGTAACATTGGAAAAGACAGATAAGGATATGGTGTCATTAAAAGAGGATCTTACAAAATATGAAAAGTATATGTATACTGCAGCTATGATATTTGGCACATTATCACTCCTTTATCTCATCCTAACTAAACAAAATAAAACACATTACACTCTATTTTTATTACTAATAATTGGTTACGTAGCTATTCATTTCTTAATCGAATACCAAACAAGGTACCGATACTTCATTATCCCTAGCTTTACAATAATTCAAGGCTACGGAATATATATTTTTTATAGTCTAATATCGAAAAAGAAATTGTCATAAAAAGAAAATAAGAAACTACCTTTCAAAATATTTATAATTGCCCTCAATTTTACTTATAATTTACATTTTGAGGGCAATTTTTTATGATTAATTTCATTTGAGACTTGAAAATATGGTATAATTTTTATTTGTTGTATATGAATAACACTTCTATATTTTTTGTTTTACTTATATATTATTATAAACATGAGGATATTATTATGGAAAAACTCTTAAAGTTTGGCTTAGTAGGGATCTTTAATACACTCATTACAATTATTAGCTTTTGGATATTATTAAAATTCGGTATGAACTACCTTATTGCGAATACCATTGCCTATTCAATTGGTGTCGCCAATAGCTACTATTGGAATAAAAATTGGGTATTTAAACCTAATAATAAAGGCTCGTCAATGTTCTTTAAATTTCTAACTGTAAATTTAATTGTATATGCTTTTAATACATTATGTTTATTTATATTAGTAAATAAACTTACCTTTAATGCATTAATTGCACAGATCTTCGCAATTGGTTTCGGAATGGTTATAAATTTTGTCCTTAATAAAATTTGGACATTCAACCAAACTAAAAAGGTGACTAATTAAATTTGAACAACTTATTAAAAATACGGAGGATGCAACATGCAAAAATTAATTTCGGTTGTAGTTCCTATGTACTTCGAGGAAGAAGTAGCACAAGAATGTTATAACCGTTTAAAGTCCGTTATGCTTCAAAATAACATTAATTACGAGTTTGTCTTTGTAAACGACGGTAGTACAGATCGCACAATGGAAATCTTATCTGAAATTGCAGCAAATGATTACCGTACAAAAATTGTTAATTTCGCACGTAACTTTGGTCACCAAGTAGCTGTTACAGCTGGTATTGCTGCCGCAAAAGGTGACGCTATTGTAATTATAGATGCAGACTTACAAGATCCACCTGAAGTTATTCCTGAACTTATTGCAAAATGGGAAGAAGGATATGAAGTTGTTTATGCAAAACGTAAGCAACGTAAAGGTGAAACTTGGTTCAAACTTTTAACAGCTAAGTATTTCTATAAATTCTTAAACTATATGTCTGATATCGATATCCCAAAAGATACTGGTGATTTCCGAATCATCGACCGTAAAATAGCTGATGTTTTCAATCAAATGACTGAGCGAAATCGCTTCATCCGCGGTATGATGTCTTGGGTTGGCTTCCGCCAAACGTATGTTGAATATGAACGTGATGAGCGCTTTGCTGGCGAAACAAAATATCCATTAAAGAAAATGATTAAATTTGCATCTGACGGCATTATTGCATTTTCAACAAAGCCATTACGCATCGTTATGTCTTTAGGTTTATTATCAGTTCTTATTTCTATAATTGTCTTACTATATACAATTACTGTGAAAGTCTTTGGACATGGCACGCAAACAGGTTGGGCGTCCATTATGGTTGCTATTACATTCTTTAGTGGTATTCAATTACTTGGTCTTGGAATCGTTGGCCAGTATATTGCTCGTATTTATGACGAAAGTAAAAACCGTCCGATTTATATCGTAAAAGAAACAATTAACATTGATGAAGAAGAGACAGCACTGCAAAAAGAAAAAGTGAATGCATAATAAAAAGGTAACAATGAAAACTATCATTGTTACCTTTTTATATTGTAATAGCCCATAAGCCTCAAACGAAATTCTTTTAAAGTTGGATATGCCTCTAAATTAAACAACATCCCTTGGATAACCGGAATTCTTGGATTTTGCATCCTCATTTCTGCCTCCAAAACATCTAATGTAACAAGCAATTCCTCATCTTCTAATTGATCCGCTAAAGTACGTTTAAACACAATAATTTCTTTTAAAAAATGTTCCTTAACCTGCTCCTTAATAAGCTCTGATTTACAAAGAAATTCTCCAAGCTTTTCTTCATGTAATACAGGTTCTTCTGAAGATTCTACCAATCCATCTACTAAATGATCCACTCTTTTCAAAATAAAAGCAGAGACGTAAGATAAGTCTATTTCTGGCGCTTGTAAAATAATTAGTTCTAAATATCCACGGCATATGCCTTCTACCATAATGACTAAATCTAATAAATATGGCATAACCTTATCACCATAAATAGACAGTAAACTATTCCGATAAAATGCGTGAGACTCTAACTTCATCCGCATCATAAATTCTTCTACTTCTTTATTAAAAGGAATCGCATTTTCCCTTGCATGCATAATAATAAATTCTTTATGCTTTTGTATATCATTAAACTGGCAATGCAATTGTTTTGCAAATTTTTCACGTGGCAATAACGATTCTTTTTCAATATCCATCATTTTGTTTTGAATCTTGTCATAGTAATATCGAAGTGTCGCTAATAAAAGTTCCTCTTTTGATTTAAAGTATAAATAAAAGGCTCCCTTAGATATGCCACAAGCTGTCACAATTTCCTGCACCGATGTCGCATTTACACCCTTAGTCGCAAATAACTTCATAGCCATCTCTATAATTAAGCGCTCTTTTTCTTTCATATCATGTCTCTCCTAAATTTAATCTCGCATCTTATTATGAATGTATTATACCATCCCTTTTCATTGACGGCTGACCAATCAGTCAGTTATATTATGTATTAGACTGACCAGTTGGTCAATATAATACAAAGGGAGCGCAAACATGAACAAAATTATTAATTTTTCGTTAAAAAATAAGTTCGCAGTTTGGCTACTAACCATTATCGTTACCATTGCAGGTATTTATTCTGGGCTGAATATGAAGCTGGAAACAATTCCTGATATTACAACACCTGTTGTAACAGTAACCACGGTTTATCCTGGTGCTACACCAGAAGAAGTAGCTGATAAAGTTTCAAAACCGATGGAAGAGCAACTGCAAAATTTAAGTGGTGTAAACGTTGTTAGTTCATCATCTTTTCAAAATGCATCTTCTATTCAGGTAGAATATGATTTTGATAAAAATATGGAAAAGGCTGAAACAGAAATAAAAGAAGCTCTCGCAAATGTGAAACTGCCAGAAGGCGTAAAGGACCCGAAAGTTTCACGTGTAAACTTCAATGCCTTTCCTGTTATTTCATTAAGCGTAGCAAGTAAAAATGAATCTTTAGCTACCTTAACTGAAAATGTAGAAAAAAATGTTGTGCCAGGATTAAAAGGACTTGATGGAGTCGCATCTGTTCAAATTTCAGGTCAACAAGTAGATGAAGTACAACTTGTCTTTAAAAAAGATAAGATGAAAGAATTAGGTTTAAGTGAAGATACTGTAAAAAATGTAATTAAAGGATCGGACGTATCTTTACCACTTGGCCTATATACATTTAAAGACACAGAAAAATCAGTTGTTGTAGATGGAAATATTACAACAATGAAAGCATTAAAAGAATTAAAAATCCCTGCTGTTCCTTCATCAGCAAGCGGTCAAGGTAGTCAAACTGCTGGAACTGGTGCACAAATGCCACAAATGAATCCAGCTGCTATGAACGGGATTCCGACAGTTACATTAGACGAAATTGCTGACATTAAGGAAGTCGGAAAAGCAGAATCTATTTCTCGAACAAATGGAAAAGAAGCAATTGGAATTCAAATTGTCAAAGCTGCTGACGCCAACACAGTTGATGTTGTAAATGCAGTGAAAGATAAAGTAAAAGAACTTGAGAAAAAATATAAAGACTTAGAGATTATTTCAACATTCGACCAAGGTGCACCTATTGAGAAATCAGTAGAAACAATGCTGAGCAAAGCCATTTTTGGTGCTATTTTTGCGATTGTTATTATTATGCTGTTCCTACGAAATATCCGAACAACATTAATCTCTGTCGTTTCCATACCACTTTCTTTATTAATTGCTGTATTAGTCATAAAGCAAATGGATATTACACTTAACATTATGACACTCGGAGCAATGACAGTCGCTATCGGGCGCGTTGTGGATGACTCCATTGTTGTTATTGAAAATATTTACCGACGTATGTCGTTATCAGGAGAGAAACTACGCGGGAAAGATTTAATTCGTGAAGCTACGAAAGAAATGTTTATTCCGATTATGTCTTCTACCATTGTAACAATTGCTGTATTTTTACCGCTTGGACTAGTAAAAGGTATGATTGGTGAAATGTTCTTACCATTCGCCTTAACTATCGTCTTCGCTTTATTAGCGTCGTTACTAGTAGCAGTTACAATCGTACCGATGCTAGCTCATTCTTTATTTAAAAAAGAGAGCATGAGAGAAAAAGAAGTACATCATGAAGAAAAACCAAGTAAATTAGCAAACGGTTATAAACGTATACTTGCATGGGCTTTAAATCATAAAATCATCACATCAAGTATTGCTGTCCTTCTATTAGTTGGTAGTCTTGCACTTGTTCCAATTATCGGTGTAAGTTTCTTACCATCTGAAGAAGAAAAAATGATTATTGCAACGTACAACCCTGAACCAGGTCAAACGTTAGAAGACGTTGAAAAAATTGCAACGAAAGCTGAGAAGCACTTCCAAGATAATAAAGACGTCAAAACAATTCAATTCTCATTAGGTGGCGAAAACCCAATGAGTCCTGGTCAATCAAATCAGGCAATGTTCTTCGTACAATATGATAACGACACGAAAAACTTCGAAAAAGAGAAAGAACAAGTCGTTAAAGATTTACAGAAAATGTCTGGAAAAGGCGAATGGAAAAACCAAGACTTCGGAGCAAGTAGCGGTAGTAACGAAATCAAGTTATACGTTTACGGAGATAGCTCAGAAGACATTAAGCCTGTCGTAAAAGATATTCAAAACATAATGAAGAAAAACAAAGACTTAAAAGATATAGACTCTAGTATTGCAAAAACATACGCAGAATACACTTTAGTCGCAGATCAGGAAAAGCTAAGTAAAATGGGTCTAACGGCTGCACAAATTGGAATGGGACTTTCTAATCAACATGATCGCCCTGTTCTGACAACAATTAAAAAAGACGGTAAAGATATCAATGTATATGTAGAAGCTGAAAAACAAAATTATGAAACAATCGATGACTTAACAAATCGTAAAATTACAACGCCGCTTGGTAATGAAGTGGCTGTAAAAGATGTGATGACTGTAAAAGAAGGAGAAACTTCGAATACAGTGAAACACCGCGATGGCCGTGTTTATGCGGAAGTAAGTGCAAAACTAACATCTGATGACGTTTCAAAAGCATCCGCCGCGGTTCAAAAAGAAGTAGATAAAATGGATCTTCCTTCTGGCGTAGATGTTTCTATGGGAGGCGTTACAAAAGATATTGAAGAATCATTCAAGCAACTTGGCTTAGCGATGTTAGCTGCGATTGCTATTGTATACTTCGTTCTTGTCGTTACATTTGGCGGTGCTCTTGCACCATTCGCAATTTTATTCTCGCTACCATTTACAATCATTGGAGCCCTTGTTGCCTTATTAATCTCTGGTGAAACGTTAAGTGTCTCTGCAATGATCGGTGCCCTTATGTTAATCGGTATCGTTGTAACAAACGCAATCGTGCTTATCGACCGCGTTATTCATAAAGAAAATGAAGGTCTATCAACACGTGAAGCTTTATTAGAAGCTGGTGCAACACGCCTTCGTCCGATTTTAATGACTGCAATTGCAACAATCGGTGCTCTTATCCCGCTCGCATTAGGATTTGAAGGTAGCGGCTTAATTTCTAAAGGACTTGGTGTAACAGTAATTGGTGGATTAACAAGTTCAACATTATTAACACTTCTTATTGTTCCAATCGTTTATGAAGTATTAAGCAAGTTTAAAAAGAAAAAAGTAAAGTAACAAAAAAATAACCTCGCTAACTGCGAGGTTATTTTTTATTTCCAAACAAGATTAGGAAATCACCATAGCCTTCTTTTTCTAATTCCTCTGTTGGAATAAATCGAAGAGCTGCTGAATTTATACAATAGCGAAGTCCATTTGGTCCTGGACCATCTGGAAATACGTGGCCGAGATGTGAATCTCCTTCCTTACTTCTCACTTCTGTACGCGTCATATTATGACTCACATCCATTTTTTCCTTCACACTAGCTGACATAACTGGCTTCGTAAAACTAGGCCATCCACATCCACTATCAAATTTATCTAGAGAAGTAAACAAAGGTTCACCTGAAACGATATCTACATAAAGACCTTCTTCTTTATGATTCCAATACTCATTTCGAAATGGTGGTTCTGTACCATTTTCCTGTGTTACATAAAATTGCATCTCATTCAGTTTTTCCTTTAAATGAGCATTATCCTTTGGCCAATGTTGCTTAATAAACGCATCTCGCCCTGAGCCCTTACGGTATAACTCGTAGCGGAATTCATTTTTCTTATGATATCCTTGGTGATATTCCTCTGCGGGATAAAACGTAGCAGCTGGCAATATTTTTGTCGCAATCGGCTTTGAAAAGCGCCCACTCCTTGCAAGCTCTGCTTTTGAAGCTTCTGCTTTTTTATGTTGTTCTTCATTATGATAAAAAATCACTGTTTCGTAAGACTGTCCCCGGTCGTGGAATTGCCCACCTACATCAGTCGGATCAATTTGTCTCCAATATATATTTAATAACTCCTCATACGGCATTTTATTTGCATCAAATGTAATTTGTACTGCCTCATAATGTCCCGTCGTTTCTGAACATACTTCTTTATATGTTGGATTCTCTTTATGACCACCTGTATAGCCAGAAACAACCTTTATAATTCCTTCCATCTCTTCAAATGGCGAAACCATACACCAGAAGCACCCTCCAGCAAATGTAGCTAATTCTACCTTTTCATTTACAGCCATTCTTTCACCCCTATTCTATCTTCTCCTTACAGTATGGCATAAGAAACATCATGTTATAAAAGAAAAAGCATCAAACATCGATGCTTTTTTCTCTTCACTTTATTTTTTTCCAGCGTCCTTCTCCATTTCATCACTTGTCACATCTAAGACATCTAATAAGAAAATGAAGATTGGAATACCGATAATTAATCCCCATACACCTAAGAAGTGTTCCGAGAAGATTAATACCATAAACGTATAGAAAATTGGTAAGTTTGTTTTTTGCGACATAAACTTCGGATTTAACACGTAACTTTCAAGCGCATGAATGACTGTTACGATAACTAAAATATAAACAACGTACATAATACCGCCGATATTGTAAGCAATCATACAAAGCGGGAATAACGAAATGATAACCCCAGCTACTGGAATTAAACCAAGTAAGAAGATCATTAACGCTAAACCTAATAATTGTGGGAATCCTAATATCCATAATGCAATAACGGATAAAACGCAGTTAACAACTGCAATTAAAAATTGTGCCTCAATTACTTTTCCGAATGAACGTGCAAATTTCTTACCGAAGTACTCAATTTCAGTATAGAAAATTGCCAGTCTGCTCTCTTTAAATTTTGCAGTAAAAGCAACGATACGAGCTTTCTCCAATAAGAAAAATAAACTTAAAATTAAAGAAAGTAACACTTGAAGGCCAAATTTCCCAACATTCGTAATCGATTTATACAAAATGTCAACGCCTTGTCCTACATACTTCGAAAGTTCCATATGATTAACAGCATTAACTGCATACTTAATTAATTCACTGTCCGGTGGGTTTCTTAAAAATACGTTAAATTGATAAATCAATTGTGAAATTTGTATCGTTAATACTGGTAAATATTTAAATAGCGTAATAGCAATTCCACCAATTAACATGACATATAGAAATGCTATAATGAGTTTTCGATTAATGGGCATGAAATGATCTAATTTGCGGGAAATAAACTTTTGGAATCGATCCATTAAATACGTAAGAATAAACGTAATTAAAATTAAATTCAACATACTTTGCAGCCCGTATAACACGAGGGCAAGTATTACTAATACGAGTAACCTCTGAAATCCTTTGCTTTGAAACAGGTTTTTTATTTGCATAATCGACGAGTACTCTCTCCTGTCCTATAAAGTAAAACGTTAATAAGTAGATTTTTCTCTCTTTTCTACTTTTAATTATTCATTCATATTAAGATTTTTATAAGCTCATTATACGCCTGCCTTAGCAGATCTATAGTAGCTTACTTCTTATTTTACAATACAATGACCTAATTCAAAACGTATTCTACAAAGTATTAATGAAGATTTAAGGAAACTTACATTTTTTCAAAATAGGTCTTACCACTACTGTAACATAAAAAGCAAGCTATCAGTAGAAATCTGTCCTACAAATAGCTTGCTTTTCTCATTTTTCAAGTAAGTTTTACTATCCAATGAATGGCATGAACATCGGTATGACAACTACCGTTACAACTCCAACTACTGTTACAGCAATACTTGCCATAGCTGCCTCTACTTCACCCATTTCAATTCCTACTGCCACTCCTAATGCATGACCTGCTGTTCCAAGTGCTAAACCTTTTGCAATTGGATGTTTCACTCTAAATGTTTTTAAGAATAACGCTCCTAATGCGTATACGATAACTGCGTTAAAGATTACTGCAAACGATGTAATTGCTGGTATACCACCAATACTTTCAGAGATTGGTAACGCAATTGCTGTTGTTGCCGCTTGTGGTAACATTGAATTCATTACTGCTGTATCTAGGCCAATTGCTTTTGCAACAATGAACACGACAATTACTGAACAAATAGATCCAACCACGATAGCTGATAAAATTTGCCACCAATATTTTTTCAACTTATCCACTTGTTTATATAATGGAATTGCAAACGCGATTGTTGCTGGCTCTAAGAAAAAGCTAATCATTTTTCCACCAGTATTATATTCTTCGAAAGTAAAGTTACCTACTTTTAAAAAGACAATCCCTAATACCATCGCTACGAATAATGGTGTGAATAAGAAGAACCCTTTTGAATGCTTGAATAATAATGTTCCGATTCCGTATGCGATTAATGAAACGACGATTCCGAAATATGGAGTCATTGTGCTTGCCATGTTCATTCCCTCCTAACAATATATACTAAAATGGTTACGCAACTTTTCCGTGCTTGCGTCCTTTATTTACTACTTTCAATTCTTTTGTATCTTCTGTTTCTTTTTTATCTTTTCCTAAAATAAATTGTGCAAATAATCCTGTTACAGCGAGTAAAATAACTGTTGCGACAACAATTACAGTTAAAATTTGTACAAAATATTGTCCCATTACACCAAGAGAATTAATAACCGAAATACCTGATGGGACGAAAAGGAATCCGATAATACCTGTTAAAGCTGTTCCAAGTGATTCAACTTGTTCCAATTTAATAACCTTTAAACATAATAGACTAAATAAAATGACTAACCCGATTACCGATGAAGGCATCGGAATTGGTAAATGTGTTGCAATAATATTAGAAATTAACATAATAGCTGAGAATATGAATGCTTGTGATAAGAAACTATATACTTTTTTCGTACTCATTTTGGCCACCTCTTTCGATTTGGTACCTTTATTGTATAGGATATAATCGCCTTAGTAAGCGTTTACATAACAGAACGTCAAATATACAGAATCAGTTACAAATATAAAAGGATGAAATACAAAAGCTGCTCCTTAAATACGAAGCAGCTTCTTGAGTTCTTTTGCATATGTACGACTAACAGGTACTTTTGATCCTTCTTTCATAATTAAATTATAAGTAGAATTGAACCACGGCTGGATTTCTGTAATATGATTAATATTTGCAATGAAGCTACGATGTACACGCATAAAACTTACTTGCGGCAACTTCTTTTCCAAAATCACAAGTGTATCGTGTGTTATATATGTGTCCCTCATTGTTTTTACTGTTACTTTTCCATCCACAAGTCCTACATATATAATATCTTCAATATTCACAAGTACGATTGATTCTTCAATTGGTAATGCTAATTTATGCATATCTGCCGTTACATCTGCCCCTTTTATTTCTTGCTTCGTTTCTATTTGCGACTGCTTTTGTTTTTTATACTTCTTTAATGTTTGTACAATACGTTCTTCATCAAATGGCTTTAAAATATAGTCTAACGCATCTACTTCAAATGCTTGCAACGCGTATTGATCATAGGCAGTCGCAAATACAATGGCAGGTGGATTTTTTATCTTCTTTAATATATTCGCGATTTCAAATCCGTTATCATCAGATAACTGAATATCTAGGAAAACAATATCTGGTTTGTTTTTCATTAGCTCTTCTAATGCGTCCTCTACACAATCAGCCTCACCAATTATCTCAACTTCCTTCGTTCTTTCTAATAAATACTTTAGTTCATCGCGTGCTAACATTTCATCATCAACTACTAGTACTTTTAACAATCTGCTCTTCCTCCCCTACTTTTTTTGGAATAACAAAAGTAATCTCTGTCCCCTCGTTTAATTTACTTTCGATATGAAGCATCGTTTCTTTTCCAAATAGCCCAATAAGACGTTCATTAATATTATATAAAGCTGTTCCAGTCCCTTTCTTGGACGAAACTACCATCTTTCCTAATTGTTCTAAACGTTCTTCCTCAATTCCTTGCCCATTATCTTTTACTTCAAAATGAACCATACCCTCTTTTTCAAAAACATGCACTTCCACTTGGCACACTGGTTGCTTCTTCGGGAAAGCGTGTCGCAACGCATTTTCAACCAATAGTTGAAGAACAAATGGTGGTACTAAAGTTGTCTTTAGCTCATCCTCAATATACACCTTTACTTCATACTTATTTGGAAACCTTGCTTGTTCTAGCGATAAGTATGCCTGTACATGGTTTAATTCTTGTTCTAGTGGAATCAATAACTGACGTGCCCCTTGTAAATTACAACGGAAATACACACTAAGCTGTAATAATAACTTCCTTGCTTTTTCTACATCTGTTCGGCATAAAGCTGATACTGTATTAATCGCATTAAATAAAAAGTGTGGGTTAATTTGTGCTTGTAATGCCTTTATTTCCGCATCTTGCAATAATTTACTTTGCAACTCAGCTTCCCCTAATTCAAGTTGTGTAGAGAATATTTTTGCTAACCCTTCTGCTAATTCCTCTTCCACACGACTTAACTGGTTAGGATTTTTGAAATACAGTTTTAATGTTCCTATCGTATTTCCATGTGAAGTTAGTGGAATAACAATCGCCGCTTGCAAAGGGCATCCTTCATGTTGACAATTAATGACCTCACGTGATTTTGCTTTCATTATTTTTCCTGTGTGTAACACTTCTTTCGACAAACCAGTTATTAAACTATGTGAAGGAATATGGTGATCTGATGCTAATCCAACATGAGCTAATATTTTCTCTGTATCTGTTAAGGATACCGCATCAGTTCCTGTAAAGCGGTGAATAATTTGTGCCACATGCTTACACGATTCTTCTGTTAAGCCTTGGCGAAAATACGGTAACGTTTTATCTGCAATACGTAATACCTTATGAGTCTGAAGTGCCTTTGCATTCTCTTCCTGGCGCAAAATAGCTTGTATCATAGAAAGTAAAATAAAACTTCCAAAGCTATTTACAAGGATCATTGGTATCGCAATTGTTTTCACAATACTCATTCCATCCTCTACAATTAATAAGATCATAATCATTTCTAAAGAAACGATAAACACACTTAAAACCGCTGAAAATTTAGGCGTAATTGTACGATTATACTTTTTGAAAATGTATCCAATATAACCTGTTATAACCCCCGCTAAAATTGAAGAGATTGCACAACTTAGTGCAGTCGTCCCGCCAAGCATATAACGGTGAATACCAGCAATCGATCCTACTCCAATTCCAACGATAGGTCCGCCAAGCAATCCACTAATTCCAACACCCATAATACGTGTATTCGCGATTGTGCTCGATGAAGAAACACCCTGTAGCCAATTTTCATTCATAATCGTATTACCTGCTATTTCAATCCCAGTGTAATTGCTTACAATTGTAAACACCGAAAAAATACAAATAAGCTTAAGCTTATCTACATAACCATCTTGCTTATGAAGAAGACGCCTGAACGTTTTAATATGCGAAAGTAAAAACCCTAAAATAACAATAAGTCCGACACGTTCAATCATCATAAGTACTAAATTTAGCATCTGTGATTCATTCCTTTTTATATGAGTTAGTTTTATTATGGGAAAATAATGAAGTGGACGTCAAGAAGAATGAAATATCTTTTGAAATATTTTACACATAACAATTTCCTCATTATTTGACAATGTAATAGAAGAGTGCTAAAAATAAAGTAATATAATACAGTCCTTTAACCCAACCCCGTGAGGTTGAGAAGGAAGTCGGAATACAATATACGTATGTTCTTTTCTAGGAATACGTATGCTTTTTTGGCCTTCTCATCATATCAGGTGAGAAGGCCTTTTGTTATTCTTCCATAGCGACTGTAGAAGAAAATAAGGAGGAATAATGATGAACGTCACTACTGATGTACAATCAACAACAGAGGAGACGAAAGAGAAAAGATATAAAACATTATTTGGGTCTGCGCTAGGATATGCAGCAGAAGGCTTAGATATGTTGCTCTTATCTTTCGTACTCGTCTACATTTTAAAAGAATTTCATTTAAGCCCTGTTGAAGGTGGAAACTTAACATTAGCCACCACAATAGGAATGCTAATCGGATCTTATTTATTTGGATTTATTGCTGATTTATTTGGTCGTATCCGTACGATGGCCTTCACAATCTTACTATTTTCACTCGCAACAGCACTCATTTATTTCGCAACAGATTATTGGCAATTATTAATTCTTCGCTTTTTAGTTGGAATGGGAGTTGGTGGTGAATTCGGAATTGGGATGGCCATCGTAACTGAAACATGGTCGAAAGAAATGCGCGCAAAGGCAACATCCGTTGTGGCACTTGGATGGCAATTCGGCGTACTAGTCGCTTCACTCCTACCAGCATTTATCGTTCCACACTTTGGATGGAGAGCCGTTTTCTTATTTGGACTCATTCCCGCACTACTAGCTGTCTATGTCCGAAAAAGTTTAAGTGAACCGAAAATATGGGAACAAAAACAACGATACAAAAAAGAATTGTTACAAAAAGAAGCTGAAGGTAATTTAACAACTACTGAGGCAGAGCAACTAAAGCAAATGAAAAAATTCCCACTCCGAAAATTATTTGCAAATAAAAAAGTAACGATAACAACAATTGGTCTTATTATTATGTCATTCATCCAAAACTTCGGATATTATGGAATTTTCACATGGATGCCAACTATTTTAGCGAATAAATATAACTACACATTAGCAAAGGCGAGCGGCTGGATGTTCATCTCTACGATTGGTATGCTAATTGGTATTGCAACTTTTGGTATTCTAGCTGATAAAATTGGTCGCCGTAAAACTTTTACAATCTATTATGTCGGTGGTACTATATACTGTATCATTTACTTCTTCTTATTCACAGACTCAACATTATTGTTATGGGGAAGTGCATTGCTTGGATTCTTTGCCAATGGCATGATGGGAGGATTCGGGGCAGTTTTAGCCGAAAACTATCCTGCTGAAGCTCGCTCTACAGCAGAAAACTTTATTTTCGGTACAGGACGTGGTTTAGCTGGATTTGGGCCTGTTATTATCGGCTTACTTGCTGCAGGTGGTAATTTAATGGGAGCATTATCCCTCATCTTCATTATCTATCCAATCGGTTTAGTTACGATGTTATTATGTGTTCCAGAGACGAAAGATAAAGTATTAGAATAGATTGAAACTGTATCCTTCAAAAAAATAGGTGGATAAATAGGAAAGAGGAAGTATCTCAAATGAGATGCTTCCTCTTTTTATATAAATACAATTATTTACTTTGATTTACTAGCTTTTTGGAACAAGAAGGAGGTTTTCTCTTCTTCTTTTACAATACCTTGCTTTAAAGCTAATTCCCCCGCAACTTTTGGCGCTAGCCATAGCATTGGGAACAACAGAATGGATACCGGGACAGCTGTTACTACGATAAATGATTGCAGTGCATTAATACTTCCCTCACCCATGTATAAAAGAATCGCTGCAACTGTTCCCATAATAAGCGACCAAAACACTCGTAAGCTAATTCTAGGGTCTCCATCTCCAGTCACTGCCATGGAAATCGAATAAGCCATTGAATCTCCTGTTGTCACTACAAATAAAATTGTTAATAAAAGAAATGCAGGTCCAATAATATTAGATAGTGGCAGTTGCTCTGTAATTGCAATCATAGCCGCTGGCATACCAGATTCACTTAATGCTGCCGATATAGAACCAGGATTCATTAACTCATAAAACACACCTGATCCTCCCAAAATAGTAAACCAAAACGTTGTAATAATAGGTGCAATAATTCCAATTGCAACGATGATTTCTCGGATTGTTCTTCCTCTTGAAATGCGGCTCACTAAAATTGCCATCATCGGTCCATACCCAATAAACCATCCCCAGAAAAAGATTGTCCACGATCCTAACCAAGTTGTATCACCACGATATGTGCTCATTGGAATAAATTCATTTATATAAAATCCAAACGAAGAAACAAATGAATCAATAATAAATCCACCTGGTCCAAATAGTAATACGAATAGCATTAATAAAACTGCTAACCTAACATTTAAATTACTTATAATTTGAATCCCTTTATCAATTCCTGTTACCGCAGATATAGTAGAAACAGCTACTACACAAACAATAATGGCTAATTGAGTCGTAAACACATCCGGGATGTTAAACAATGCTTGTAGGCCATAACTTGCTTGTAGGCCTAAAAATCCAATTGGACCAATCGTGCCTGCCGCTACCGCAATAATGGCAAATACATCGATCATTGTTCCAAGCCAACTCTTTCGCAATTTCTCTCCAAAAATAGGATATAAAAGCGTTCGAGGTTTTAATGGCATACCTTTATGATAATGCCCATACATCATAACTACCGCACTAATTGTACCTAAAATTGTCCAAGCCAGGAAACCCCAGTGCATATAACTTTGTGCTAAAGCAGGCATTACTGCTTCTTTCGTTCCAGCAGTTATACCTTCATGTATTGGTGGCACCGTCATTAAATGGTACATCGGCTCTGCCGCTGCCCAGAAAACACCACCTCCGGCCAATAATGTAGACATTATAATAGCAAGCCATTTTGTCGTACTAATCTCAGGTTTTTCTAATCCCCCAAGTTTAACTCTCCCATACTTCGAGAACGCCATACACATTGCAACAATAAATGTACCAATTAATAAAACTTGCCAGAAGGCACCAAAATATTTAATTGAAGCTGCAAAACTGCTATTAATGACTCCCTCTACGTAACTTTTATTTAAAATAACTGCAATTACAAATAATACAAGTGAGCCACCACTAATAAGAAATACAGGCCAATCCGTTTTCCGACTCTTCATCCTCATTCACACTTCCTCCTTCCTCAGCAATCTAAAAAAACAACTTTATTATGTTTTATCGTTTACACCCAAAACATAATGATTATATAAGCATAATAATTCATCCATTTTTCCACACACTTATGTTGTCCCTAAAAATATGCTAAATCCCTTATTTAAAAGAAAATTTCTATTCCTGTTACATAAAAAAGCAAAATAAAAGACCTTATATTTCTATAAGGTCTTCGAAACAGAAATTTGATTATAACATAAGGAACTCCTTGGTTCAAAAAGCTCCTTCCAAAAATAACCGAGAGTAAAGGCTTCCATTTGCTACGTAACAGTAATTTAAAAAAATTATATTTTTATAGAAAATGCCCTATACTACAAACTATTTATGAAAAAAATTCGGCTTCAAAATTTCATTCGGATACGGTTTATGATAAATGTGAGTAGTAGCTGGAGATAACGGCGGAATGAGCCAAACCCAATTGCCCGTTACAACACGACCACAAGCAGCTTCTTGCTTCTCAAATTGCTGAAATTGTTGTGCCGCAGTATGATGGTCAACAATACTAACTCCTTGTTTTTTAAAGGAATGTAAAACAGCCACGTTTAATTCAACTAACGCCTTATCTTTCCATAACGTACCGTTTCTCGATGTATCTAAATCCATCATTTCCGCAACTGCTGGAAGTAAATTATAACGATCATGATCTGCTAAGTTACGTGCCCCGATCTCTGTTCCCATATACCATCCATTAAACGGAGCTGCTGTATAGGAAATACCGCCAATTTCTAAGCGCATATCTGAAATCATTGGAACTCCATACCATTTTACTCCTAAAGATGAGATTGGGTATTCTGGATGTTCAATTGGCACTTCTTTTACTTCTTCTTTCGGAATTTCTTTATATATAGGCGCTTTTCCATCTATAGAAAACACAAGTGGCAATACATCAAAATTCGTACCTTCTCCTTGCCAGCCAAGTTCCTGACAAAAATCTGTAAATGCAGTGGAATGAGAGTCACCAGTCACTCCCATTTCCGTTTTATATCCTGCATATCGAATTAATTGATGATTATAAATTCGTATATTATTTTCTTCACCTTGATATTGCTTAAAAATTGTAATGGTCGGTTTTACTTTTCCGTCGTTCGTTGCATATTGAATATGATGAATTAATGCATGATATACACCTTCCTCATCGTTTACTTCACGTGCATCTAATATGTGCATCTTACTCCAAAATAGTCTCCCGATACATCGGTTACTATTGCGCCATGCCATTCGCGATCCATGAACAAGTTCTTCAAATGTATGCTCATATGTCCCTGTCTTCTCTATCTCAGCTTGAACTTCTTTCATGCGTTCTTCTATGAAATGTTCTTTACTAAGCTCTTTATAGCAAATCGTAATAAAATGACTCGCTTCCTCTATTAATTGTTTCGTTTTACTCATAAACGATCTCCTTCTATTTCAACAAAACGTTACTACTTTACAGTATAAGCAAAAAGAATCAGAGTCACAAATGAAAGTCGCAGTGTTACTTTTATTGTACTATCTTTCAGAAAATTAAGAGATTACTATTGACTTTCATGAAAAATAGGTGTATTTTTTACTCAGGTAAATTATTTTTACCTAGACCAACTTTTAGAGAGAAAGGAGGAAATGTCATGTCTTCATTTCAATTGCCAAAGCTTTCATATGACTATGATGAACTAGAGCCATATATCGATAGCAATACACTTTCTATTCATCATGGAAAGCACCATGCGACATACGTAAATAATTTGAATGCCGCATTAGAAAACTATTCGGAATTACATAATAAATCTTTAGAAGAGTTACTATGTAATTTAGAAGCTTTACCAAAGGACATTGTTACAGCTGTCAGAAATAACGGTGGTGGACATTATTGTCATAGTCTTTTTTGGGAAGTAATGAGCCCACGGGGTGGCGGCGAGCCTAATGGAGACGTTGCAAAAGTAATTGATTATTATTTCAATACCTTTGACAACTTAAAAGATCAACTGTCTAAAGCAGCAATTAGCCGTTTTGGAAGTGGTTATGGATGGCTTGTCCTTGATGGTGAAGAACTTACTGTAATGAGTACACCTAATCAAGATACACCTTTGCAAGAAGGCAAAATTCCATTACTTGTCATTGATGTATGGGAACATGCCTATTATTTAAAGTACCAAAATCGTCGCCCAGAATTTGTTACCAACTGGTGGCATACAGTGAACTGGGACCGGGTAAATGAAAAATATTTACAAGCAATTCAATCACAAAAACATTAGTCGTGCGTATAAGGTAAGTTTGGTAATGTAAAATTAGTATTGTCGAAATCCTCCAGAATCCCCCGGATTGCCACCGGGGGATTTATGATTATTTCATTGCATGTATGTAATAACGTAATACTTTTTCCATTTCTATTTTCAACCCTCGGAACGGGAATCCTAATTCATTAGCTTTTCCATTATGTAATGTACAATTAGTCACTTCATTATAAGGTGCTACATGATCTCCTACTTCTTGAATGAGTGATTTTATTCCCGTATTTTCTTCTATAAAATGAATAATTTCCCGAGTAGAAACTACCCCGTTGCTACAAGCATTAATTGGCCCTTCTATTTCTTTCATCCCACACCAAGCTAAAAATTCCCCGGCTTCTTCTTCATGTATAAACGACAATTTTCCATCTAGATCATTCACTGCGACAGGCTCTTCTCTCACAATATGTTCAACATAAAATTGTAACCTTTTCGTATAATCGTTTTTTCCAATAACAACTGGAAAACGAACTGCAACAACTGGAAATGTTGCTTGTTGAAATACAACTGCTTCGGCTAATCTCTTCCCTTCACCATAATTGAAGTCATTCCTATCTCCATACGCAATTGCATACTCGTACGGATTGAAGTCCTCTTCTAATAAACTTAGTGTTGGTTCATAGACAGCCATTGAAGATGTCATAACGTATTTCTTCGTTTTCCCTCGTAACACTTCACATATTATCTTCGCTGCGTTCGAGCTATAGCATAAATTATCGAATACAATATCATAACTTTTATCTGCTAGACGCTCTGCTAGTTGTTTTTCATCTTCTCTATCTACAATAAGTCTTTTTACTCTACTCCCAAAAGAATCTTCCGTAATTCCTCTCGTCGCAATCGTTACATCGTGCCCATCTTGCAAAAGTGCTTCTACTAAATGTTTACCAAAAAATCTAGTTCCCCCTAGCACCAATACCTTCTTCAACTTTATCATCCCCATTTCGATAAATTGTAAAATACTACCTCTCTATTATAAATGCTAACATATAAAAAGCATGGAACTCGTTTAACGATTCCATGCTTTTCTACAAAAAATATATTAACGTACTCGATATTTATAAATACAATAACAGAAGTATAAAATAGAAATTACAGATACATAAACCCATAATTCATATACGAATCCCTCTCCCCATACTCCCATAAAATAAAAGAGTGAAGGTAACGTCAATGTTACCCATGATTGTACGAAGGCAATCCTTCCAAGATATTGATTGATGTTCTTTTTTTGTGTATTTAATACAAAGAATAAATACCAAAGTAATGCCCACATAAACCACGTTAACGCATTCACAACATCGTGGAATTGAACAAATGAAACAACCATATAGAATAAAGCAATAATTGCTACCCAAATGCAGAACCAACCTAAACCGCTACTATCCATTCCTTTTATAAAAGTAACACCTACATATAAATAGGTTAATCCGAATAAGAAAGTAGCTGCATATGAATATACCGTCCAATTACTTTGATCAGAAATCATGATTAAATAGAACGGGATAATAATTTGTAGTGCACCCACAAATAAATTAAAAACACCTGCACTTTTCATCTCTGCTTTTCCTAATATAACAAGACTATTTAAAAATAAAGCTGCACCCGAAAGTAATAATCCTACGTAACCCATATGTATTCGTGTGAAAGTCTTTCCCTTTCACACTTTTAACCTCCCCACAATATAAAGTGATTCTTTATTATTTTTCTTCCTATTTAAAACTACATACATAATTTTTAATCCAAATAGGTCAGACTTCCTACCTTGAAGAACACCAAATTTAAAACGCTTTCAATCATAAATAACCCTATCAGAACATTAATAGGATTCCTTGATTATAAACGTACTCTAACCATGACACAAGTATTGATGTTATTTTAAATATTACGTTTTTTATTTCTATAAAAATTAATAGGATAATGCACTTTTTCTATCTTATTCTACTAATTTCTAACATGGAATATTATAAAATGAGCTAGTCAGTAATACATTCATCTTTATAAGATAATCGTATACTGACCTAAACTTTCATAGTCAATATTGATAGTTTCTCATCCCTAATAATTGCTATTTATCATAAATATCATTCGGATTAATTGTAGGAATAAATCCATTTATAGAACTATATTTTTTAGATACGGTATTTGGAGTAACGGTAAACGTTACAATCTTATTACTTTGTTGTTTAAAATAGCGCATCCAATTTTGACTCCATTCATCTTTCGTAATAACTTGTTTATTGAAGTCCTCCCACAATACACCATGTATAAAATTCAAGGATGTATTTTTGATTGTGTCAAATCCCCAATTCTGTATAAGAAGCAAATCAGAATCAACACCTTTTATTTCTTTTAATAAATTTACATATGCTTCGCGAAATTTCCCTTGTGTAACTGGCTGATCATAAAAATAGTCGTCAATATCACCAGCGGTATCTAAAAACACACCGTCTATTCCTTTTCCAATAACTTGCTGTTTCACTTTATTTACAACAATCCGCCGGTAATGTTCATCAGCTAAATTCATAATATATGTATCCCACTGCTCAATCTTCATTTTCTTACCGTCTCGATAATAATAGTCTGATTCAACTACTTGCGATTTATGCCACGATTCTAATTCTAAAACACTAACATACCCAAGGACTACTGTTCCTGATTTTTTTAATTGCTGAACTTGCTCTTTCGAAAATGCATATGGCTCTATAATGACCATGTCATACTTTGAAAGTCCCTCAATTACTTGCTCATTTGCTTCACCATAATAAATTTTATAACTTCGTACATTTTTTAAAACTGGTTCCACGACATTTGCTTGGGCGGATGTACTTGAGGAAAAAATAAAAGAAAATATAGCTAAAAAGCATATGGAACGTTTCCACTCCATAATAATATTCCCCCCCCTATAAAACTGTAATTTTTTATCATTTTAAATATTAATACAAGTATAGTAATACAATAACATTTTACATTTTTTCAAGCTCGATATTTAATGAAAATTCCAATAAATACAATACATTAACAAAAATTAGAATTTATTTCACTTGAATTTACTACATCTCTGTTGATAAAATGATTTGGGCTTTATATATTTTAAAATAATTCTTTTAAATTATGTATTTTATTTCAGTGTACTATTCCTCAAAATTAAATTCGCAAACGAAAGAAGGGATTTTTTATGCACTATAGACAATCTAATTTATTACAAAAAATGATTGAACCTACGATTCTCTTTATTGCTCTATTTTTTCTCTCAATACTAACTGATTTTCTAACACCAACGTATGAATACTTCTTACTCTTATTTATTACATTAATTATTTCTAGCCGGTATGGCATATCTATCGCCCTTTTCACCTTTCTAGAAGCAATGATTTATATTTTTGTAAGCGGTATATATAAGGAAGATGATATATTACTGTACTTTTATTCATTAGATTACTGGATTAATTGGATTTTCTTACTTGTTATTAGTTTATGTTGTGGACTAATGAGTACTGCACAAAAGGAACGGTATGAAGATGTACATATGATAAATAATGAGCTAAAAGCCGAAAATAAAGAATTAAAATATGTTGTGAAACAATTGGATGAAACACGTATTACACTACGTTCTCGTGTACTTGAATCAAATAATCACTTATCTAAAATGTATCATATGTTTAAAGCTTTAAATCATACACATCCTGAAATTGTACTCGATGAGGGGATAAATGTATTAAAAATGTATTTCGGAGCAAAAAAAATTGGTATCTATCACGTCGATAACAATAAACAATCACTTCGTATTAAATTAAGAGCAGAAACTGGTAAAAATACATTACCTCAATCCATTTTTGTTAAAAATGCTTCGCTAGTCATCAAAAATGCCCTAGCACATAATCGACCTTTTTTCCGTACAGAAGAGGATTTTCAAGACGCTCCACTTTTAGTTGGTCCCGTCCTATTCCAAGATGATGTACAATACGTCATTATATTAGACGAAATTGAATTTTCAAAAGTAACTTCTGAGCAATTCGAACTTTTCACATGGTATTTACGCTGGATGGGTGATCGTTTACAAAACGCTTCTAATCTTTGGCTATCAAGTCAAGAGGATCGTACATTCCCTAAAACGAGCATTTATTATGAAGATGAATTTGAACATTTACTAAAAATAGAAAAGAAACGTTACGAAACATTATCTTATCCATATTCCTATTTTGAATTTACTGTTCCACAAGATTCCTTAGAAATGATAAATTCTATTTTAAAAGATCATTTGCGTGATATTGATATATTCGGTTATAGCACGCTCGAGCAAAAAGTTATGATTCTATTACCTGGCACTGAAGAAAAATTTTTATTACCAGTCAAAACTCGTATACAAAACGCTCTTTCTTCTAAAGGAGTGGTATTCTAATGATTTTACTCCTTCTTTACTTTATTTATGCTATTTTGGTTTTTCTTTTATTTCGATTTACGAAAAGTTTGATTACTGAAGATAAGAAAGGAATTATTGAGTTTTGCTTAATTATCTCTCTCCTTTTCCCGCTTGTCGGACTTATTGTATCAGCAATCATGTTATTACTGAATATAAGACGCTCCAAGACCGAGTGGTTACAGCAATACTCTGAGTATGTTTCCTTTCAAGTTGATCATTATGAAGATATTTTGGCATCAGCAAAACAAGATATGGACCTAATTTCATTTTCTTCTGGATTAGAACTAGATAAGCCTGAATTACATAAACAACTCATTGTACAGTTAAGCTCCTCCCCTATTTCCAATGAAGGAGGCTTATTGAAAGAAGCCATTCACCATAAAGATCCTGAAACTGTACATTACGCAGCAACTACTATTAATTTACTAAATGAACGGTACGAAAAACAGATCGAATACTTAAATAAGCAATTTCTACAAAATCCACAAAATGAAATTGCAAAAGAATTGGTTTCTAACTATTTAAGATATATAGACAGTGGTCTTCTTTCTAATCAGCAAAAAGAAAAAATAATCGCCGAATTTATGAATTTTATTACACAAAGTGTAGAACTATTCCCTACCGAACCTCTTTATCCTTTCCACCTTGGAAATCTGTTTCTACATACAAAACAATATGCAAAGTCTGAAGAACAATTTTTAAATCTTATTCATTTCTATCCTGAATCATATTACGGTTATGTTGGGTTACTTGAAATATATTATGAGCAAAAGTTATGGGACGAGCTCTATAACTTAATCAATAATCTAGCAGCTGCAAAAAGAGTTCATATACTACCGCGTAAATATCAATTATTTGTAAGGCAGTTTGGAGGCGCACACATTGAAAAAGGGGATTAATATATATATCGGAATTGTTAGTATCATTTTATTTCTCTTAATTATATCTATCCTTATATATCGAACAGAAAATTTCTATCAAAAGTTTTCTGTTCCTAAAACTAAAAAAACAGATATTGTTAAAACACTCAAAGCAAAAGATGTAGCCCAAAATGGACAAAAAATGCAATTATACGTTTTAAAAACGGATAATACATTAGGGCAACAAGTCGAATTTAATACGAAAAAGGCAATGGATTACGCACACCTACACTATAAAAATATTACAGCTAATGAAATTAAGGGACTTACTCCCTCTCCCTATACAGGAATTATTATTACAGGTGAAATAATGGCGCAACTTCCACAAGCTGATATTCAAAATTTTGTACAAATGGGCGGAAGGATTATTATCGCAAACCGACTTGATTCAGATTCTTCCTGGAACACATTATTTGGTATTACAAAAAAAGAAGGCTTCAAAGATGTGAAAGGATTAACCTTTGAAGAAGTTTTATTCCCTGGTTATCCTGATCTCTCAAGTTCTTCTCCATTGTTCACTCATAGCTCAATGAATATTACGCTAGATGAGAATACAACTAATACTTGGATTACTGCAGAAGACACTCCCATCCTTTGGACCAATGACTACGGTGAAGGAAAAGTCTTATATTGGAATACAACAGCATTGAACGATAAATTAGGTAGAGGTATGTTCGTTCAATCACTGGGTACTATTTTCCCGACTTTCGCTACAGTACAACTTGGAGCGGAGATTATGTATATCGATGACTTCCCATCTCCAATTCCAAGTGGAGAACTAAAAAACTTAACAACAGAAAAAATTTCTGTTGAAGAATTTTATAAAAAACATTGGTGGAAAAATATGAAGGATATCTCTGAAGAACTTGATATTAAATATACAGGGGTTGCAATTGGGACATATCAAAATAAAGTAACGCCACCCTTTGAAAATTTTACAGGTAAAAATAGAAATACCTATTTATTATTTGGGAGAGAATTATTAAGTCACGGTGGAGAAATCGGTATTCATGGCTATAACCATCAACCTTTATTATTACCACCAGACCCAGTAGATAAAGCACTTGAATATGTTCCATGGAATTCAAAAGAGGACATGGAGAGATCCTTAGATGCTTTACAAAAACTCGTGTATAACTTCTTTCCAAACGAAAAACTAAAAACCTATGTACCACCATCCAATATTATAAATACAACTGGATTAAGTGCATTAAATGACGCGGTTCCAACTATGGAAACAGTTGCTTCTCTATATGTGGGAAGTAAAAGTAACGGCAGTTTAATTCAAGAATTTGGACCAGACGAGCACAACAAAAATATTTATCACTTCCCACGTATTACGAGTGGCTATGCTATTTCAGATGAAGAACAATTTATTTTAGCTGATGTTACTGCAAATTTAGGGGTTATATCACATTTCGTCCATCCAGATGATATCCTTGATGAAAAACGTTCGGGTAATTTAACGTGGGAAGAATTATTTAAAGCTTATAAAATGACAATTAAAGAAATACGAGAAAGATATCCTTATATAAAAAGTATGACACAAAGTGAAGCAACTGCTTCCATGAAAATTTATCAAACCGGTGATTTAGCTGTTTCTTATGAAGATGATGCTGTTCACATTGCATATAAAGGATTACCAAACCACACTGCAACGATTATACGTGTGGAAGAAGGGAAAAAATTGAAAACCGGTTCATTCCCATACGGCACAGTTACAAAGCTAGATTCACAAATTTATAGCGTTATATTAAAACAAGCTAACGCTACAATTCCAATTAAAGGGGTATAGCAGATGAGAATAGGTTTAGTCGTTGAAGGAAGTTATCCTTTTGTCAGTGGCGGAGTAGCAAGTTGGGTACAAATGATTATCCAACAATTTAAAGAACATGAATTCACCATTTTTGCGATCGTACCGCAAATAAAAACAGAAGAGGAATATCAATATGAAATTCCTAACAATGTAAAAGATATCATTATGATTCCCTTACAATCAGAAAGTGACTCAAACCATATAAAAACCAATTTAACGACTGATGAAGTACAAACACTTCAAAAATGGTTTACATTCCAAGCTAACGACACAGAAGCATTACAAATATTAGGGAACAAGCAAAAGCTAGGAACACTACATTCCTTCTTCGAAAGTCGTGAATTTTATGAAATAGTGAAAGAAAGCTATTTGTATGAAGAAAGTAGTGGTTCTTTCTTAAATTACTTTTGGATGTGGAGATCTATGTTCACACCAATCATTCAAATTTTACAAATTGATTTTCCTGAATTAGATCTTATCCATTCTGTATCTACAGGCTATGGTGGGCTTCTTGGAGCTGCAATTAGTGCCAAATCTGATATACCATTTATTCTAACGGAGCATGGTATTTATTCCCGGGAACGTGAAGAGGAAATACTCCAATCAACTTGGATACCAATTGAATATAAAAAAAGGTGGGTTTCTTTCTTCCATCATTTATCTCACCAAGCATATGAACAAGCTGCTGATGTGATTACGTTATTCGGACGGAATAGTGCATATCAAAAAGAACTAGGAGCTCCGGCCCATAAACTAAAAATTATTCCAAATGGTGTTACTTTATCTGACTATAAAGGGCTACGTAAGCCAAAACATAATTCAGATAAACTCATTATTTCTGCTATTATACGAGTTGTGCCAATTAAAGACGTAAAAACAATGATTTATGCAGCTAAATTATTATTAGAAAAAGATATTCCATTTATCTTCTACTTATTAGGTCCTGATACAGAAGAACCAGAGTATGCCCAAGAATGTCGTGATTTAATTCAGCAACTTGGATTAAAAGAACATGTAATAATGACTGGCAGAGTAAACATTAAAGATTACTTAAAACAAACGGATATTCTCGTATTAACTAGCATATCTGAAGGGCAACCACTAGCTATGTTAGAAGGAATGGCATCGGGATTACCATGGGTTGTTACAGACGTTGGTTCTTGTAAGGAGTTAATTTATGGACAAGATGAAGATCCTTACGGCCAATGTGGCTTTGTTGTACCACCTGTATCTCCTGAACAAGTTGCCACCCACTTAGAATGGTATTATCGCCACCCTGAATCCATTCAACAATTCGGAAACAATGGGCGTAATCGTATTGAAGCATATTATCAATTATCAGGTGTTGTTGATAGTTATCGTAAGCTTTATTTAGAAAGGGGTGCGAAAACATGGCAGGTATAGGATTTCGATTACAAAAATTATTTCAGGAAGACTACTATTCTTCAAGGGTAAAAGCTTATGGATTTTCGTTATTTGTTACAGCTGGTCCTTGGTTAGTCGTTATTTTAGCAGTAACAACTATTCGATTCATTTTGAGTTTATTTCATTCTATTTCAATTGAAGAACAGCGTCTTTTCACTATTTCAATTTCATATTGCTTTATTTTTTCTCAAATTATTTACGGAGCATTGCAGCTCATTGTAACTAGATATGTAGCTGACCTTTTATACGAACAAAAAGCTGATAAAGTATTTTCTTCATTTTTAGGAATGACGAAGATTACACTTTTTTTAGCTATTATGTTATGGCTTTTGTTTGCATTTTTCACACCGTTAGCTTTATATTATAAAATCGTGATGCTATTTTTATTTTTAGCTTTAAATATCATCTGGATTCAGTCCATTTATTTAACAGCAGCTAAAGATTATCAATCAATTGCACTGGCATTTTTAATTGGATCCATTTTTTCCCTATTAGGAATTATCCTAGTAGCTTACTGGCACCCTACACTTGGGTTAGAACATGGATCTGCCCTATTGCTTTTAATTTCTTTTACACTCGGTACTTTCATTACACTAGTATGGTTAAGTATCGTTATTGTACGAATGTTTCCAAATAGTGATGCTACTGAACAATTTACCTTTCTGTCTTATTTAGATAAATATCCAGAATTATTTTGGTCAAGCCTCTTTTACAATGTGGGTATTTGGGTATGTAATTTTGTTATTTGGTTTGGAGACGGTCGTGGAAATATTGAAAACACATTTATTTATCATCAAATTTATGATACTTCTGTTTTCTGGGCGTATTTAAGTATTATCCCAACCTATATTTTCTTTGTAGTATCCATTGAAACCAGGTTTTATGAAAGATATAAAAAGTTCTTCGGTTCGGTAAATAATGGCGGAACATTACATACGCTTTTACAATTGAAAGATTCCATGAACTTTGTCTTAAAGCAGGAAATGGAACGTATACTTCGTAATCAAGGTATTTTTTCCTTACTTATTATTTTTATAATATGGATGTTTAGTTCGCAATCTGGAAAGACAACACTTAATTACTCTATTCTGCAACTAACTATAGTTGGTGCTTATGCAAATGGAATGGTGCTCGTTATTACATTGCTACTCCTATACTTTGAGGATCGTAAAGGGGCATTTCGAACATCAGCTATTTTCTTTTTTGCAAACTTGTTATTAAGCCTTATCCTGCTTCCATTTGGATTCAATGGTTACGGCATTAGTTTCGCAGTTGGATCTTCTATTACATTCCTATATGCTATTTCTAGGCTCTTTACTTACATTAAAGATATTGATTATTATACATTTTGCCAGTCAAATATTCCTATAAAACAGCGGACCTTTTTTACCAAATTAGCTAATAAACTTAACGGGAAATAAATACAAAAATGACCTTTGCTCATGCAAAGGTCATTTTTTGTATCTACATATTAAACTTCCAAATAGCCATTTTTATTATTTGATTGCCATCTCCAAGAATCTGCACACATTTCTTCTAATCCACGTTTTGCTTCCCATCCTAGTTCACGTTTTGCCTTTGATGCATCTGCAAAACATATTGCCACATCGCCAGGACGACGCTCTGTAATTTTATAAGGAACTTTTTTTCCTGAAACCCTTTCAAATGCTTCAACCATCTCAAGTACACTATACCCTGTACCTGTGCCCAAATTATAAGCATCTACTCCTGTTGTATTCAGTACTTTCTCTAGCGCTTTTACGTGACCTTTTGCTAAGTCTACAACATGTATGTAGTCACGGATGCCTGTTCCATCTTTCGTTGGGTAGTCATTTCCAAATACACTTAATTCTTTTAGCTTACCTACTGCCACTTGTGTGACATATGGCATTAAGTTATTTGGAATTCCATTTGGATCCTCTCCAATACGTCCACTTTCATGTGCACCAAATGGGTTGAAATAGCGAAGTAACGCGATACTCCATTCTCTATCTGCAAACGCTACATCACGCATAATTTGCTCAATCATTAATTTCGTTTGACCATATGGATTTGTTGCACTTAATGGAAACTCCTCTGTAATCGGTGACGTTTCCGGGATACCATATACAGTTGCGGATGAACTAAAAATCATCTTCTTTACATTATGTTTCTGCATTACTTCACATAGCACTAAAGTGCTCGTAATGTTGTTATGATAATATGTTAATGGAATTGCTACTGATTCCCCTACAGCTTTAAATCCTGCAAAGTGAATAACTGCTTCGATTGCATTTTCTTCAAAAATTGCGTCAAGTGCTTCTTGATTTAAAACATCTTCTTTATAAAACTTAAATTGTTTTCCTGTTATTTCTTTCACTCGATTTATAGATTCTACCGAGCTATTCGAAAGATTATCAACTACTATAATTTCGTAACCGCTATTTAGTAATTCTACACATGTATGACTACCAATATACCCTGCTCCACCTGTTACAAGTATTGCCATAATTATAGTCCTCCATATTTCATTCATTATAAACTTCTCAAAGTATATCACATATTTCTTATCCTATGTTTAATATGCGAACACAGAAACTTACATTTTATCCCATAATAATTTTATAACATATACGATTCCAATCAAATAATAAGAAAAACGCCACATAATTTTTGTTATGTGGCATTTTTCTTATTAAATTACGTAACAATATACACTTAGAAAATGTGCAAGACTACCTAATAATACAAAAACGTGAAAAATTTCATGATGTCCCATATATTTAAACTCTAGCCACTTTGGCTTTGTTCCATAAATAAATCCACCAATTGTATAAAAAATGCCCCCAAGTACTAAGAAAACAATGCCCCCTGTACTTAAATTCTCTGCTAACGGTGCAAAGAATAAAACAATTAACCAACCCATCGTAATATAAATTGCTGTCGATAACCATCTTGGACAATTAAACCAAAACATTTTAAACACAATGCCACAAATCGCAGTTGCATAGACTAAACAAAATAATAGCAAACCACTTGCTGAATTTAATGTAATTAAGCAAAAGGGTGCATATGTACCTGCAATTAATATAAAAATCATAGAATGATCTAGCTTCCTAAAGAAGTAAATAACACGTTCATTGGCCACAACACTATGATATACAGCTGATGCCGTATAAAGGACCATCATTCCAATCCCAAACAAAATAACAGCTGTAATTGCAGCAAATGATGGCATCTTGATAGAAACTTTCACAAGCATAGCTAATAAGGCAATAAATGATAATATCGCTCCACCTAAGTGAGTAAATGCATTAACTGGTTCTCTTACGTAAGTATTCATAATAACACCCCTCATATAATTACATGTAGTTTTAATAACTACGTGTAATTATATACACATTTCTTTTTAAGGTCAACATTTACAATTTATTTGTTTCGTAATACCATATTTAAGGATGTATTAGACATTAAGTTCCACTAAGTTATAAAAGTGAGGGATTCTACGTGGAAAATATAAATGAATTACTTGAGACATTGCATTTAGAAAAAAATATTAAACTTGAGGATATTCCAAATGTGGACTTATATGTAGATCAAGTTGTCCAATTATTTGAGAATACTTATGCAGATACAACGAGAACTGATGATGAAAAAGTATTAACAAAAACGATGATTAATAATTATGCAAAAGGGAAACTATTCATCCCTATCAAAAATAAAAAGTATTCAAAAGAGCATATGATTTTAATTAGCCTAATTTATCAATTAAAAGGTGCTCTTTCCATTAACGACATAAAAAGTTCATTAGAAACTATAAATGACTCCTTATTAAATGATGATTCATTCGAATTAAATACGTTATACAAAAATTATCTTGCTCTTACTGAAAGCAATGTCGAAAGCTTTAAACAAGACGTAAATAACCGTGTTACAGAAGTAAATGAGATTTCTTCCTTAGAAGACACAAAGTTAGAAAAATTTCTACTACTAACATCCTTCGTGACTATGAGTAATATGTATAGACGTTTAGCGGAGCAACTAGTGGATGATTTAAAAGAATCATAAATAAAAAAACTATCCACCTATTAAAGTGGATAGTTTTTATTTACTTAATTGCTTCATGAACTTTTAATTGTTTCCCTTTAATCGTTGTAGTCTTCATGACTTTCAAGACAAGTGGTCCTTTTCCATTTAATATTTCGACGTAAGAAACATTATCTTGTATCGTAATAATGCCTATATCTTCTGCTGTAACACCTTTAATTTTAGCAATTGTACCGACGAAATCTACCGCCCTAATTTTCTTTTTCTTCCCGCCATTAAAGTAAAGCTTCATAATGCCTTTGTTGATGTCTGCATTTTTATCTTTCTTTATAATTGGTTTAGCATGTATCTTTTCTTCAAATGCAGCTTTCCCTTTCATAACTTCTTCTTTTGAAGGTCCAATTACCTTTGGAATTTCAAAGCCAATATACTCCTCAATCTCTTCTAAAAATCTATTTTCATATGGTGTTATAAATGTAATAGCTTTTCCACTATTTCCAGCTCGTCCCGTTCTTCCAGTACGATGTACATAGCTTTCTTTTTCAAGTGGAATATCATAATTAATAACATGTGTAATATTATCAATATCAATTCCCCTCGCAGCCACGTCTGTTGCTACTAAATAACGGAATTTTCCTTTTCTAAAATCATCCATGACTTCAAAACGATCTTCTTGTACCATACCACCATGTATTTTGTCACAAGGATAGTTAGCTCGTTTTAATTGTCTATATACATGATCTACATTTTCTTGTGTACGGCAGAAAATAATACAGCTATCAGGATTCTCAATCGTTGTTACATCTTTAAGTAGTGAAAGCTTCTCGTCTTCTATCGCCTCAAAAAGAGTATGTTCAATTTTATCCGTCGTAATCCCAGCCGCTTTAATTTCAATATGAGTTGGTGCATTCTTCATATATGTACGTGATAACCTTTCAACATCTTCCGGTAAAGTTGCTGAAAATAACATTGTCATTCTATTTGTAGGTAATTCATCAATAATTGCCTCTACTTGATCGATAAAGCCCATGTTTAGCATTTCATCCGCTTCATCAATCACTAAATATTTTAATCGCTCTAAAGAAAGGGTCCCTTTTTCAATATGATCCAATACACGCCCTGGAGTCCCTACTACAATATGCGTCTTTTGCTTTAACTCTAATTTTTGACGTGCAAATGGGGATTTACCATAAATTGCGGCGGCTTTAATTCTTTTGAATCGCCCTATATTTGTAATATCTTCTTTCACCTGTACCGCAAGCTCTCTCGTTGGTGTTAAAACTAATGCTTGCGGTTTATTCTCTTCCCACTCCACCATTTCACAAAGTGGAATACCAAATGAAGCTGTTTTTCCACTTCCCGTCTGGGACTTCACAACAAGATCCTTCTTTTGTAATGCGACTGGAATAACCTCACCTTGTACTTCTGTTGGATGATCATACCCTAACCCAGTAAGTGCCCTTACAATTTCTTTACTTAATTTATACTCAAAAAAACCTTTTTTACTCATATATTAACCTCATTTTATTCTGTATTATTTTCTTTTTTATCTTTTGTATACGTTACTATCGCTCTACTTATTATACTTGAAACCTCACATAAAAAGATGGATTATGCCAGATTCATCTTTTTACATAGAAATAAACCTTATCATTTCATATATTGTTCAACTACTTGATAACATCTTTTGCTCGTATTGTTAGCATTAACCTTTTCATAGAATCCTACATCCACTCAAAAAAATAAAAAGAATACATACATCCTTGTATAATTACCTTAATTTCCTAACCTTTCTATAGACGAACAATATAAACTAAAAAACATTTTAAATTCGTTTTTAACGTTGTTTTTTAGATATAAAATCTACTTTTTAAAAAAACGTTAAGAAATCCTTTGACTTTTTAATGAAAACAATGTAAATTATCATATGGACGAACATTTTTTATTAATAAAAATAAAATATTCGTATTTTAGGGGTGTAAATGATGGAAAACGTATTCGACTATGAAGATATTCAATTAATTCCTGCAAAATGTATTGTGAACAGCCGCTCTGAATGTGATACAACTGTCACTTTAGGTAAACATAAATTTAAATTACCTGTCGTACCTGCAAATATGCAAACGATTATTGATGAAAGAATTGCAACGTATTTAGCTGAAAATAATTACTTCTATATCATGCATCGTTTCCAACCAGAGAAACGAATCTCATTCATTAGAGATATGCAATCACGTGGATTAATCGCTTCTATTAGCGTTGGTGTAAAAGCGGACGAGTATGAATTCGTACAACAGTTAGCTGCTGAACACCTTACACCTGAATACATCACGATTGATATCGCGCATGGACATTCTAATGCTGTAATCAACATGATTCAACATATTAAAAAGCATTTACCAGAAAGCTTCGTTATCGCTGGAAACGTTGGAACTCCAGAAGCGGTAAGAGAATTAGAAAACGCTGGTGCTGACGCAACAAAAGTTGGTATTGGACCTGGTAAAGTTTGTATTACTAAAATTAAAACAGGCTTTGGAACTGGTGGTTGGCAGCTAGCTGCACTTCGCTGGTGTGCAAAAGCTGCAAGTAAACCAATTATCGCTGACGGTGGTATTCGTACACATGGCGACGTAGCTAAATCTATTCGATTTGGGGCGACTATGGTTATGATCGGTTCTCTATTCGCTGGTCATGAAGAGTCTCCAGGGGAAACAATCGAAAAAGACGGCAAACTTTATAAAGAGTACTTCGGTTCAGCTTCTGAATTCCAAAAAGGTGAGAAGAAAAACGTTGAAGGTAAGAAAATGTTCGTTGAGCATAAAGGTTCTTTAGAAGACACTTTAATCGAAATGGAACAAGATCTTCAATCTTCTATCTCTTACGCTGGTGGAACAAAATTAGACTCTATTCGTACTGTAGATTATGTAGTCGTGAAAAACTCTATTTTCAACGGTGATAAAGTATATTAATTTTTAAATTTAACTCGAAGGACAAGCAGTTTTATGCTTGTCCTTCTTTTTCATATATATAGAAATGTAAAATATTTTTATTTTACTGAATTTTCTAGTATCATGTTTTTAGATACTTATAATAAGGGGGATATAATATATGAAAGATGTAATTGAGAAACGCCATATTCGTGCAGAAGTTCCTACTGAATTAACATGGGACCTCTCTGATTTATACGAATCTGATAAAGAGTGGGAAACTGCATTACGTGTATTAACAGATGATATAAAAAAACTTGATGCGTTTAAATGTCAATTACACACTAGCCCCACTATCTTATTACATTGCCTACTTTTAGAAGAAGAGCTTTTAATGAAGTTAACAAAACTATACTCCTACGCAAATTTAAAAGAATCTACCGACCGTACAAATCCAGTTATTCAAGCGAACTCTTCCAAAGTTGCTGCTTTATGGACGAAAGTACATACGGCGCTATCCTTTATTCATAATGAAATTCTCTCATTAGAAGAAGGCACAATTGAAAAATATTTAACTGAAGAAACAAAACTCGAACCTTTCCGTAAATCATTACTAGACATACTACAAAAAAGGCCGCACACGCTCTCTCCTGAAACTGAAGAAGCACTTGCTGCACTTGGCGAGGTACATAGTTCTCCATACAAAATTTACGGTATGACTAAATTAGCCGATATGGATTTTAACTCCATACAAGACGAACAAGGAAATGAACTTCCTGTCTCATTTGCATTATTTGAAAGTAAATATGAGTTTTCTCCAAGCGTAGACATACGTAGGAAAGCATACTCATCATTTGTTTCCACCTTGAAACGATATAAGAATACAGTGGCAACAACATATGCGACTGAAGTAAAAAAACAAGTAACACTCTCTCGTTTACGCAAATTTGAATCTGTTACTCATATGCTTTTAGAACCTCAAAAAGTTCCACTTGAAATGTATAACAATCAACTCGATATTATTTATAAAGAATTGGCGCCTCATATGCGCCGTTTTGCAGATTTAAAAAAGAAAGTATTAGGACTCGATCAAATGCTGTTCTGCGACTTACATGCACCTTTAGATCCCGAATTTAATCCAGCAATTACTTACGAAGAAGCAGGAAAACTCATTCAAGAATCTTTACAAGTACTTGGCGATGAATATAGTACCATTATCGAAAAAGGATTCAAAGAAAGATGGGTCGACCTTGCAGATAACGTAGGCAAATCAACTGGAGCATTTTGTTCAAGTCCATACGGTTCTCATCCATACATTTTAATTACATGGCAAAATACGATGCGTGGCTGCTTCACATTAGCTCATGAATTTGGGCATGCTGGTCATTTTTATTTAGCAAATAAAAACCAGCGTATTATGAATGTACGTCCATCTATGTACTTTGTTGAAGCACCATCTACAATGAATGAATTACTATTAGCCCAGCATTTATTAGCGACCACTGACGATAAGAGAATGCGTAGATGGGTCATTCTGCAACTACTCGGCACATATTATCATAACTTTGTTACTCACTTACTTGAGGGAGAATATCAAAGAAGAGTATACAGCCTAGCAGAAGAAGGTGGAGCACTTACAGCTACAACTTTAACTGAAATAAAAGCAAATGTACTTTCAACATTCTGGGGAGATTCCGTAGAAATTGATGAAGGTGCTGGCTTAACCTGGATGCGTCAACCTCATTATTATATGGGCTTATATTCTTACACATATTCCGCAGGCCTCACTGCATCTACTGCGGTGGCTCAAATGATTAAAGAAGAAGGACAACCTGCCGTTGATCGCTGGTTAGATGTACTTCGCGCTGGTGGTACGATGAAACCACTTGAATTAATGAAACATGCCGGAGTCGATATGTCAAAACCAGACGCAATCCGCAGGGCTGTTTCTTACGTTGGTTCCTTAATTGATGAATTAGAGCGCTCTTATCAAGAATAAAGTGAAACTTTAATCAGTGGGGGGTGTCCATCCCCCACTGATTATTAGCCCTCACCAATCGGGCTTTTACGGGCAGCCCGCTCCCTACCTAACTTCTTTGCTTCCGCTGAATTTTGAGGTGGGGATCTTACTGCCCGGCAAATAGCGGGATAAAAAATAAGCCCTCACTTTATGAGGGTTTATTTTTTATTTACTTTCCAAACCTTTTACGGTATCCACATTTTCTACATAGCTCTTCAACTGCAACTCTTCTCGAAAATCCATCAACAATGTTTGTTGCTCTTTCGCCTTCTATAATGTTAGAGAATGAATCATTATTAATATTTCCAAGGTTAATAATCCCTTCACCATCTAAACAACAAGGAATAACCGTTCCGTTCGCTAAAATACCAGCTTGATTTCGAAGACCATGACAGAATCCTTTTCCATCATCCTCTTCTTCATGCAACGCTGGCCACTGGAATTCATAGTCTTGATTAATAAAGACGCGTTCGGCAATTTTTATACCTTTTCCTGGTGTAAGCTTCTCTTCAATTTGATAAGATAGATCAAACTCATTTTCGATGATGGATAATAACTCTCTATTTTTCTGGATTTCAGCATTCGTTTTATTATCCTGCGTTAAATTCCATAATCTTAGTGAAACAATTAAATCTGATTGGCTTGTTGCCTCTCTAATGAAGGAAAGTATACTTCTTACATACCCCTCTTTGTCTTGTGAACCTGGGTGCCCATCAAAACTATGCAGTGAAAAATTCATTTGTCTTAAAGCAGGCTTATTTAACAATCTATGCCTTCTCTTATTAATTAACGTTCCGTTCGTTGTAATATTAACTTTAAACCCTTTTTCGTGGCTTAAATCTAACAATTGATCTATTTTTGGATGCAGCAACGGCTCACCCTTCACGTGCAAATAAATGTAGTCTGTGTGTGGTTTAATTTGGTCTAACCTTTTTGCAAAATCCTCCACAGAAATGAATTGCTTCTGTCTTTCCGTCGGCGGACAAAAGCTGCACGCAAGATTACATACACTCGTAATCTCCAAGTAAAATTTCTTAAACTTCTTCACCTTTAACTCCTCACTTCTATGACTACTTATACTTTTTCCTCTTCATATTACAGCATACTTTTTTAGAAATAGAAACATACTTATTTTAGGAAATATAGAAAACGGCCACATCTGTAGCCGTTTGAATGTACTATTACTATTTATGATACGGTTCCCCGCGATTAATACGAAACGCTCTATACACTTGCTCAAGCAATACTAATCGCATTAATTGGTGTGGTAACGTCATCTTTGAAAAAGAAAGTGATTCATTTGAACGCTTCATTACTTCTGAACTTAGTCCAAGTGATCCACCAATTACGAATGCAACTTTACTCTTCCCATATGTAGCAAGACGATCTAAGCTTACTGCAAATTCTTCTGATGATTTTTGCTTTCCTTCTATCGCTAACGCAATGACATGCGTATCATCAGAAATTTTATCTAGTATACGTATACCTTCTTTTTCTTTTACAATTAACATTTCTGCTTCACTTAAATTTTCTGGTGCCTTTTCATCTGGCAATTCAATTACTTCTACTTTTGCGTATGCAGATAATCGTTTTAAGTATTCTGCTATACCTTGTTTTAAATATTTTTCTTTTAATTTCCCAATTGAAATAATCGAGATATTCACACGTATTCCCCACCTTACAAACATGTTATCCACATAACTTATCCACATATCCACAATTGTTACCCACATATTGTGTGAGAATCTGTGTTCGATACAACATATGTCGCCTCATTTTGACAAAATTCACATGTTTTTTTCTCTTTTTCTAAGTTATCCACATTGTTAATAACCGGCGCGACTTCACACTCATCCACAATAATATCTAACGCTAATTCAACATGTTCTAAACAACAAGGTAAATTCATATTCTTCACCTCACTTTTCTACAATAGAAAACAGGAGGTAGGCCCTCCTGTTTTTAATACTTTTGAATGCCTAGTTTAACCGTTGTTGTTGCTCGTTTTGTACCACGATAAAACGTAAGAGTCATTTTATCATTAATTTTTTTATCATATAAGGCCGTACGGAATCCGATAATATCACGAACCGGTTTTCCATCTACTGCTACAATTACATCATGTTCTCGTAAACCAGCATCTGTACCTGGCGAAGGGCTTTTCACATCTAAAATGCAAACTCCCTCTGTTACATTGCCTGGTAAATGCAATGTTTTTGACCAATAGTAGTTTGGAATCTCATTTAATGATCTCAGTTCAATTCCAACATACGGTCTTCTTACTTTTCCGTACTTCTCTAATTCATTCATAATTGGAACAGCTCTAGTAACAGGAATAGCTAGCCCAATTCCTTCTACTTCTTTTGCAGCAATTTTCATTGAGTTAATACCAATTAATTGACCCGCTGCGTTTACAAGCGCACCACCACTATTACCCGGATTAATTGCTGCGTCTGTTTGCAATACTTCTACTTGCCAATCATAATGTCCATCTTGATCTAAATCTACAGGAACAATACGCTCATTAGCCGAAATAATACCTTGTGTGACGGTTCCAGAAAATTGGAGCCCGAGCGGGTTCCCAATCGCAATGACTGGTTCTCCTCTACGAACAGCATTAGAATCGCCAATCTCAATTACCTTTTTCACATACTTTGCATCTATTTCTAGTACAGCCAAATCTGTGACTACATCAGTTCCTAATACTTTTCCTGGAACTTTCTTACCGTCACTTAAACTTACTTCAATACGATTTGCCCCAGCAACAACATGATTATTTGTTACAATGTAAGCTTGGCCATCTGTCTTTTTATAAATTACACCCGATCCTGTACCAGCTTCTGAATCTGCCTCTGAAAAATTATCTCGCTGAATATTAATAACGCCAACAACAGCTTCAGATGCACGATCAACAGCATCGACAAAGCTAATCTGTTTAATTCCTTGCGCTTGGGCCATATTACTTCCACTTGCTTCTGCTTGTGGAAACGCGCCTGCATCATTTGAAAACAAAGGAGCTCCAAATGCAAATAACGAAGCTCCTACAATTGTTCCAGCTATACTAGAAATAACAATACCTTTATGCTTCTTTTTTCTTGCACGTTTCATACGATAATTTTCTTCATCAATAAAGGACATATTTGTTCACCTATCTTCCTGAAAACAACTATATTCACCTTTATTGTTTACTAAAATGAAGAATTATACGTATTGAATTTTTGTCGGCATTTTTGGATCTGTATCGTGAATTTCAAAGGCTTCTCCCACTCCAAATCCCTTTTCCTCTAATACTTGTGATACTGACATACGTGCCAGTTCTTTCATGTTATTATCTAAACTTAAATGGGCTAAATAAATATGTTTTGTCTCATCTGTAATTACATCCGCCATCGCTAATGCAGCATCTTCATTACAAACGTGCCCCACATCACTTAAAATACGTCGTTTAATACTCCATGGATAACGTCCCATACGAAGCATTTCTACGTCATGATTACTTTCAAATACGAAAGCATTAGCTCCCTTAATAATACCTTTCATACGGTCACTCACGTACCCTGTATCTGTAATAAGGGCTAACTTTCTATTATTGTTATGAAAAGCATAGAACATCGGCTCTGCCGCATCATGAGACACCCCAAATGACTCGACCTCAATATCACCAAATGTTTTCACATCCCCAACTGAGAAAATAAACTTTTGCTCAGTTGGGATATTTCCTATTAAGTGTTCCATTGCATTCCATGTTTTCTCATTTGCATAAACAGGTAAATCATATTTACGTGCCAATACACCTAAGCCTTTAATATGGTCACTATGTTCATGTGTTACAAGAATACCCGATACATCATTTATATTTAATTCTGCCTGTTTAAATAAAGCCTCTGTTGCTTTACCACTTAAACCTGCATCGACAAGTAACTTCTTTTCATCTGTTCCTACATATAGCATATTCCCTGTACTTCCACTTGCAAGTACGCTAAAATGCAAACCCATTCTTTCTCACTCCAGTATGTTCATCAACCACTTGATTTTCCTTTTCCCCTAATTCCATAACTTGTCCTTCAATTGCATTTACAAAGAAGTCCTGCTTCTGCTCCGTCTTTAAGTTCCACGTTGGAGCAAGTACTTGGTTATTAGAAGTAGATGCGGTAAGGTTGGCATAACCAATTTGCGCTTCTTTTACATGTGTATTCCCATGAATTTTATTTTTTAAATACAGATTTTCTAAAGCGGTTTGGGCAGTAATAATTTCTTGCTGTTTCGTTTTTTCACTTTCGCCCATTTCTTTTAAATCTGTTAACATCGTCTGCGTGTACGACACAAGTTCATTTTTTTCATTTAATTCCACAACAATCATTGCCTGATCGTTATAGAAAATAGGCTTATCTTTATATTTTTGGAAGAAGTAAATTTTAGAGTCTTTCATCGCTCCAAACTCATACTTTTGTCCATCTAATACATAGTTCTTCAAAAAATCATTATACTTATCTTTTGATAAAGATTTTGTATTTAAAAAGGGCTCTTTTAGCTTACTTTCTATTTTGTACATATTTTGTATATGCGCCGTTTGATTTTTTAAAGACTGTATGTCTTCTTCTTTAAATGCCTTGTTTTCAGCCCTAATAAATGACTCTTTTTTCGGTTCTTTAGGGAAATTACCCATAGTAATTTTGTTTGCTTTTAATTCTTGATCTATCTTCGTTTCTGCAATAAGCTCCAATTGATTACTATCTTGCTTTTGAATGAATTGAAAAATGAGAAAGAGGTCCAAAACAAAAAAGGTCACAATAAATATGGTTTTAATCCGATCCCAATCCATTTAGTCCCCCCTCATTCCACTCATATATTTTTTGTTTGCCAGCTTCATCTTCAACAAACTTTACATACCAAATTGGCTGTAGTCGCGCTACTTGCCCATCTAGTGATAATTTGTATCCAATCCCAATGTCTTTAATGGATCTTTTATCTACCGCGGCATTATTTTCTAAGGATGCTATTACAACATGACCTGACGGAAGAGTAACCTTCTGCTCTATACCTTTCGTATTTAAAGAAAGCAACGGTCTTTCATATTCCATTACTTCTTCTGATCCCCATACTTGTCTCAATTCAGCTAATCCATCAGTATTGAATACGGGATATCCATCTTCCTGTAAGCGGAATACCGTCTGTCCTTTATTCATATAGTCCAAACGATATGAATCCAAACTCCCACTATGACCATTTACAAAATCAAAACTTTTTTGTAAAAGCATTAAATTATTTGGCTTTTTCTCACTTAAAACAGAAGAATTTTTATACTTTAGCATATGCTGATCATTTTCAATCTCCATAGACCTAATACCATCTGTAAATATTTCTTTCGATTGCTCGGTAATCGGGCTTAAATAACGTGGGTCACTAAAAAGAGCATTCTTAAATGTATCAACCGCCAAATTAGATGAAATATATGTTATATTACTTAATTCTGTCGTTCCATCTGGTAAAAATAGCTTTTTCATATCATTAATTTGATAGTCAAAATAAGGTTTCGCTGATACTATAAATTGATTTTGTGCATTTACAATATCTTTTAAATACACACCACTTAATTTTGCTTCATATATTCTAGAGTTATCACCATCGGAAACAAAATTAATTTTAATTTCTTGATCCCTACTTCTAGAAGGGTCAAGAATAATTCGATTAAAGTGTTTAGGCTTATCTATACTTTTTTCTTTCATACTAAACATAGATTTAACTGCATCAAATGGGATGTTGGTAGGGAAAATAAGTTCAATTTTCCCTTCACCATGCACATAAGAAAGAAAGTCAGCCTTAGCAATCGATATCTCTTTGAACTCATGTAATTCCCCTGCTTCCAAAGTTCTATAGATTGATTCTATATCTCCCTCTCTTTTGCTCCCGTAATGATTTTTATCTTTATGCACAATGATAGAAGTAGGGCGGACAACATCAGCGATTTTCGTTTGAGTATTTCCCTCATTCCCCTGTACAAATTTTGCGTTTTGCATAGATGTGGAATCTGGCACATACGTCCATAAGTTAAAAGTAAGAAATAGACTAATTACAACTAAATTAATTAAAACTATCGTTTTAACATTCTCCATACTCATTCCCATTCGTCCTCTTCATCTGCTGCCATAGGCAATGTGAAATAAATCGTTGTCCCTTTTCCTTCCTCACTCTTTGCCCAAATCGAGCCACCATGTGCCTCAATCATTTCTTTCGCAATTGCTAATCCAAGTCCTGTACCGCCCATTTGTCTTGAACGTGCTTTATCTACGCGATAAAAACGTTCAAAGATTTTATCGACGTTTTCTTTCGGAATACCCATTCCTTGATCACTTACACTAATCTCCAATAATTCTCCGCGATCACGTAAACGATATGTTACTGTTCCACCTTCTGGTGAATACTTTAATGCATTCGAAATAATGTTATACAATACTTGCGTAATTTTATCCGTATCCATATCAATAAATCGAGATTTTTTAGAGAAAGATCGTTTGAAGCTTACGTTTTGCTCTTTAGACATTTCAAAACGATCAATAATGTTATTAAAGAAGTCAGTAAAGTCGACCCATTCTTTCATTAAACGATGTTCTGTACTATCGAGTTTAGATAGTTGCAATAACGCATTTACAAGTCTAATCATTCTTTCTGTTTCTTCTTGTGTAACTGTTAAAAATTGTGGTGCAATATTTGGATCTTGCCACGCACCGTCTGTAAGTGCCTCTAAGTAACTGCGCATTGTCGTTAATGGCGTTCTTAATTCATGAGAGACATTTGCTACAAACTCGCGGCGTTCTCTTTCTATACGCTCCTGCTCAGTCACATCATATAATACGGCAATTAAACCATTTGCTTTCCCTGTCTCTTTTTGAATAACAGAGAAACTAGCGCGTAAAATATATGGCTCATTTCTCGTACTAAAATCTAATAAAACAGAATCCGGCTCTTCGTATAAATGATCGAGCGTAAATTCTTCTTGTATTCCCAACACTTCTAAAACAGATTGATCGAGCGCCGTTTCACGCGAAACATTTAGCATCTTTTCCGCAGGATCATTTAATAAAATAATGTCCCCTTTTCGGTCAGTAGCAATTACTCCATCTGTCATATGTGATAACACGGATGACAATTTACGTCTTTCACTTTCTGTTGAAGAACGAGCTTGTTGTAATTTTTTTGATAAATTATTGAAAGATAATGCTAATTGTCCAATTTCATCATGGCTATGCACTTTTACTTTTCTTGAATAGTTTCCTTTTGCCATTTCAATTGCTTGTCTTCGCATATCAGAGATTGGTCTCGTAATCGTTTGAGCTAACAAAATTCCAAGTACAGCTGTTACGAGTAATGCAATAACGGTTCCGGTCGCAAAGATTTGATTAATATCCTTCATCTGCTTATAAACATCTTCCATGGATGCAACAACGTAAATAGCACCAAGTGCATCTTTGTTATTATCATCCATAATAGGAGTAATCATAACTTGTACACGGTGACCTGTACGACCATCCTTCTCAATTTTCACTTCTGGTTTTTTTTGTACCAATACCCGCTGAACAGCTATATCAGTTGACGTTCTATTTACCTTGTTTTGCTTTGACTCATCTGAAATAGCGAGCAGCTTTCTATTAGCATCAAATACACTTACCTCTTGAATATCCTTCTTTCGATCAGAGGCAAATTTTCGAATGGAAGTTTTAATCGTTTCACCTGTTGATTCTGTCTCTGCTTTTGTATAACTTTTTTTAAACTCTTGTTTCAAGTTATACGATAATAAGTTCGTTTGTTGCGTTAAAGAATCTCTAAAACCTTGTACAAGACTCTTTTCTAACTCTCTTACGAAATATACCCCAATAACTTGCATAGCTATCAATATTAATAGCATATATATGAGTACAAATTTTAAATGAATAGATTGAAAAAAACCGACTTTCTTCATATACTATTCCTGCTCTGGGTCACGCAAGTAATACCCTACTCCACGTCTAGTGACAATTAATGTAGGATGACTTGGATTATCTTCAATTTTTTCACGTAGACGACGTACTGTTACATCCACTGTACGTACATCTCCAAAATAGTCATAACCCCAAACTGTTTGCAATAAATGTTCACGTGTCATAACTTGTCCTAAATGTTTTGCTAAATAATGTAATAGCTCAAATTCACGGTGTGTAAGCTCAATATTTTCCTCACGTTTCGTTACACTATACGCATTTGGATTGATAACAATTGGTCCAATAACCATTTCCGTATTTTCTTCTTTTTCTGCCGCACCACCTTGCTGATGGCGACGTAAATTCGCCTTCACGCGAGCAAGTAATTCCCTCGTACTAAATGGCTTCGTTACATAATCATCTGCTCCAAGCTCAAGTCCTAATACTTTATCGATTTCAGAGTCCTTCGCTGTAAGCATAATAATCGGCATTTCTGAGCTTTTACGTATTTCCCGGCAAACCTCTAAGCCATCCTTACCTGGTAGCATAATATCTAATAAAACCATATCTGGTTGTTCTTCAGTTGCTTTTTCAATTGCTTCATCACCATCATGCGCCATTACAATTTCGAAACCTTCTTTTTCTAGGTTGAACTTCAAAATATCTGCAATCGGCTTTTCATCATCAACTACTAAAATTTTCTTTCCCATCATCGTTTATTTCCTCCTTATAAAGTGAAGCTTTAATTAGCCCTCACCAATTGGGCTTTCACGGGCAGCCCTCCCTCCACCTAACTTCTTTGCTTTCGCTGAATTTTAAAGTGGAGGCCTTACTGCCCATTAAATAGCGGGGTAAAAATATGGTCAATATCCCTAAACACATTGATGTCTACATAGTATGTCCCTATATGACCGCATCTTTTGCTTAAGTACTTTCTCCTCTATTCTCACAGACTCATGTATGATCCACTTTTACACGGAATCCTATACGATCTATAGAAAAACCTCTAGCTTCAACTGCTAGAGGCTCCTCATTCTATTTTAAAATAACTACTCAATTTTGTAAAATTACACAAATAAAAAGGATATTAAGTGGGCCCACTTAATATCCTGAGAGTGGCTCGGGACGGAATCGAACCGCCGACACGAGGATTTTCAGTCCTCTGCTCTACCGACTGAGCTACCGAGCCAAAACTATATATAAAACCACTAATGGTGGTATAAACAAAAGTGGCGGTCCCGACCGGGGTCGAACCGGCGATCTCCTGCGTGACAGGCAGGCATGTTAACCACTACACCACGGGACCAAAAATGAACATAAAAAAAACATGACCCGTACGGGATTCGAACCCGTGTTACCGCCGTGAAAGGGCGGTGTCTTAACCACTTGACCAACGGGCCACGAAAAATAAAATGGTGAGCCATGAAGGACTCGAACCTTCGACCCTCTGATTAAAAGTCAGATGCTCTACCAACTGAGCTAATGGCTCATACTCACCAACGTCATATTTTCGTGACGACAAGATGTATCATAACATGTTTTATTTATTTTTTGCAATACCTTTTTTTATTTTTTATAAAAAACAAGAAAAAACTCATGCGGACATGAGTTTTTTCTTAAAAATATCAATTAAGCTTCGTATACGTTACGAACGATATTCGTTTGATTACGATCTGGTCCAACTGAGAACATAGATAATTGAATTCCTGTTAACTCAGAAACACGTTCTACGTATTTTCTTGCATTCTCAGGAAGTTCGTCTAATGATCTTACACCAGTAATATCTTCTGTCCAACCTGGAAGCTCTTCGTATACAGGCTCACATTTCGCTAAAATGTTTAAGTTTGCTGGAACTTCATCGATAACTTCGCCATTGTATTTGTAAGCAACACAAATTTTAAGTGTTGGAATACCAGTTAGAACGTCGATAGAGTTTAATGATAAATCTGTTAAACCACTAACACGACGTGCATGTCTTACAACAACGCTATCGAACCAACCTACGCGGCGTGGACGACCAGTTGTTGTTCCATACTCACGACCAACTTCACGAATTTGATGACCAATTTCATCATGAAGCTCCGTAGGGAATGGACCATCACCTACGCGGCTTGTATATGCTTTACATACACCTACAACGCGAGTAACTTTTGCAGGGCCAACTCCCGTTCCAACTGTTACACCACCAGCAATCGGGTTAGAAGATGTAACGAATGGGTACGTACCGTGGTCGATATCAAGCATAACACCTTGTGCACCTTCAAATAATACACGGTGATTGTTATCTAATGCATCATTTAATACAACAGACGTATCACACACATATTGTGCGATTTGTTGTCCGTACTCGAAGTACTCTTCGAAAATTTCTTCTACACTGAAACCTTCTGTATCGTACATTTTTTCAAACAAACGATTTTTTTGTGCTAAATTGCGCTCAAGCTTCTCTTTAAATGCTTCACGGTCTAGAAGATCAGCCATACGGATACCGATACGAGCAGCTTTGTCCATATATGCAGGACCGATACCTTTTTTCGTTGTACCGATTTTGTCATCACCTTTACTTGCTTCTTCTAACTCATCTTGTTTTAAGTGATAAGGTAAAATAACGTGCGCACGGTTACTTACGCGTAAATTATCAGTACTTACACCACGATCGTGTAAGTATTTTAACTCTTCAAGTAACGCTTTCGGATCTACTACTAAGCCGTTTCCGATTACACAAATTTTTTCTTTATAGAAAATACCAGATGGAATTAAGTGTAATTTATATTTAACCCCGCCGAATACAATTGTATGTCCTGCGTTATTTCCACCTTGATATCTTGCAACTACTTCCGCATGCTCAGAAAGAAAATCAGTGATTTTACCTTTTCCTTCGTCGCCCCATTGTGTTCCTACAACTACTACTGAAGACATTATTAAAGCACCTCCGCAATTTTCAAACGATCTATTCAAACAATATAATTGTACCAAAACCGAAAAAGAAGTCAACCAAAAAGCGAACATTTTTTTATAAAAAAACTTTTTCGTTCGTAAGAATTATATTTTCACACTATGAAAGCCTTATCTTTTCTATAAAAAAAAAGAAACACATCTTATTATAAGAAATGCGTTTCTTTTTTATACTATCGTTATGCCGGCGGCGCATGTCCATCTTCGAAACGACGTTCTAAGTTAACGAACTTATTGAACTCTTTAACGAATGCAAGCTCTACTGAGCCTACTGGACCATTACGCTGCTTTGCAATAATAATTTCAATCGTATTTTTATTTTCCGTTTCTCGGTCATAGTAATCTTCACGATATAGGAAGGCTACGATATCGGCATCCTGCTCGATACTTCCCGATTCACGAATATCAGACATCATCGGACGTTTATCTTGACGAGATTCTACACCACGAGATAACTGTGACAAGGCAATAACAGGAACTTGTAATTCACGCGCAATCCCTTTTAGTGTACGAGAAATCTCAGATACTTCCTGCTGACGGTTCTCTCCTGATTTCCCACTTCCTTGAATAAGCTGTAAGTAGTCAATCAAGATCATACCAAGACCCTGTTCTTGTTTTAATCTACGACATTTTGCTCGAATCTCATTTACTTTAATCCCCGGCGTATCATCAATATAAATACCAGCATTAGAAAGGCTACCCATTGCCATCGTTAATTTCGCCCAATCATCAGAAGTTAACGATCCGGTACGAAGTCTTTGTGCATCAATATTCCCTTCTGCACAAAGCATACGCATAACAAGCTGATCAGCACCCATCTCTAGACTAAAAATCGCTACATTTTCATCCGTTTTCGTCGCTACGTTTTGTGCGATATTTAATGAAAATGCCGTTTTACCTACCGACGGACGTGCCGCCACGATGATTAAATCATTTCGCTGAAACCCTGCCGTCATCTTATCTAATTCAGTAAATCCAGTTGGTATCCCGGTCACTTCACCTTTTTGATTATGCAAAAGTTCGATTTTATCGTAAGCATCTACAAGAACGTCTTTAATATTTTGGAATGCTTTCGCATTCGTCTGATGAGATACTTCTAATATTTTTTTCTCAGCCTCATTTAAAAGACCATCCACATCATCTTCTCTCTCATATCCATCAGACACAATATGAGTCGCCGTTCGAATTAAACGACGTAACAGTGCTTTTTCAGCGATGATTCTTGCATAATACTCTACGTTAGCGGCAGTCGGAACAACTTCTGCTAATTCTGCTAAGTAAGAAACCCCACCAACTTCTTCTAGTAACCCTTGATCAGCCATTGCTGACGTCATCATTACTAAGTCAATTGGCTCCCCCTTATCAGATAAACCAAGCATGACTTCAAAAATCTTTTGATGTTTCGTTCGATAAAATGAGTCAGGTACTAATAGTTCCGATGCCGATGTTAACGCATCCTGATCAATCAATATAGCACCTAAGACTGCCTGCTCAGCTTCTATATTATGCGGAGGGGTACGATCAGCCATTACATCACTCATACGCAATCCTCCTTGCTTAACTTAGTTTTATTGTTCACTAACATGAACTTTTACTGTTGCTGTTACTTGCGGATGCAATTTCACAGTAACGTTTGTATAGCCTAATGCACGAATTGCATCATCCATTTCAAATTTACGCTTATCAAGTTTAATATTGTGAGATTTTTGCATTGCATCTACGATTTGTTTACTTGTGATTGAACCGAATAGACGGCCGCCTTCTCCAGATTTAGCCTTTAATTCTACAGTTAATTTCTCTAACGTTTCTTTTAATTGTTTTGCATTTTCAAGCTCTGCTGCTGCATCTTTTTCTTCTTTGCGCTTTTGAGCTTCTAAAGTTTTCATACTGCTATTCGTCGCTTCAGCAGCTAATCCTTGTTTTAGTAAGAAGTTATTTGCATAACCATCTGGTACGTTTTTTACTTCCCCTTTTTTTCCTTTACCTTTTACGTCTTTTAGAAAAATTACTTTCATGATTGTGTGCCTCCCTGTAAATAGTCATCAATAACAAATCGAAGCTTCTCCTCAGCTTCATCTACTGTAACATTTTTCATTTGTGTGGCTGCATTCGTTAAATGCCCGCCACCACCTAAGTTTTCCATAATTAGCTGCACATTCACTTCACCTAAAGACCTGCCGCTAATTCCAATGAAATTCTCGCCACGTTTTGCAATAACAAATGATGCAATAATTCCTGTCATTGTTAATAATGTGTCCGCTGATTGCGCAATAAGCACTTGATCGTAGTAATCATCGCTATCAACTTTTGCAATCGCAATTCCATTTTTATAAATGTACGCATTTTTAATAGCTTTTGCAACCCGTAAATACTGATCCATATCTTCTTTTAAAAGCTCTTGTACAAGTACAGTATCTGCACCGTGTGAGCGTAAATAAGAAGCAGCATCAAACGTACGAGCACCTGTCCGGAATGTAAAGCTTTTCGTATCAACAATAATACCTGCTAATAATGCTGTTGCTTCTAACATTGTCATTTTTAAATTTTTCGGTTGGTATTCAAGTAATTCCGTAACAAGTTCCGCCGTGGAAGAAGCGTATGGCTCCATGTAAACAAGCAATGGATCTTCAATAAAATCTTCTCCTCGGCGATGATGGTCAATAACAACTACATTTTCAATTTTGCGTAACAGCTTTTCTTCCATCACCATTGAAGGCTTATGCGTATCAACAACAACAAGTAATGAATCATCATTTGCAAATTCCATCGCTTGTTCTGGTGTAATAAAGTGAGACCATAACTCTTCATTTTGTTTCACTTTATCCATTAAACGCTTAATTCCCTTATCAGAATCATTTTCATCGAGCACAATATATCCTTTGCGCTCATTTAATTGCGCTACCTTTAAAATACCAATCGCAGCACCAATTGCATCCATATCAGGAGCCCTATGCCCCATTATAATGACATTGCTACTTTCTAATACTAAATCCTTTAATGCATGTGAAATCACTCTAGCACGTACACGAGTACGTTTTTCCACCGGATTTGTCTTACCACCATAAAACTTAACTTTACCTGTCGCTTGTTTAATAGCTACTTGATCTCCACCACGCCCAAGCGCAAGGTCTAGACCTGATTGAGCCATCGCCCCAAGCTCGGATAAAGGTAAATCACCTGATCCAACACCTACACTTAATGTAAGTGGTATATTTCTTTTGGATGTTTCTTCACGTACTTGGTCTAAAATACTAAATTTCCCTTTCTCCATCTGCGCTAAAATACTTTCATTTAGTACAACGAAGAATCTTTCCGAAGATGCACGTTTTAAATATGCCCCATACTTAACGGCCCATTCATTTAGACGGGATGTCACAAGACTTGTTATATTCGTACGTAATTGATCATCTAATCCTTGTGTAACTTCATCATAATTATCTAAATAAATGACAGCTAAAACAGTACGTTGATCCTCGTACATCTTTTCAATCTCTGTTTGTTCTGTTACATCAAAGAAATAAATTAACTTTTCTTCTTTCCTTACAAAGACACGAAACTTTCGATTATTTAAAGAGACTATATCATCGGATGTTTCTCCCTTAATAAAAAGAAGTAACGTTTCTGATACATCATAAAGGTGCCATCCAGCTAATGCATGCTGCCCCAGACATGAAGATAAATAAGGATTTGCCCAATCAATCCCATAATCCTTATTGTATAACAAAATACCAATCGGCATCTGGTTAAATGCCTCATTACTCACTTTCTTTACCCTTGTAATCATATCTGTCGTATGTTTTTCAAAATTCTTTTGGAAAGTAAGTTCAAATCGTACAACAACAAAAAGGACGATACAAAAAATAAAGAAGGAGACTATCCCCATTAGTAAATGAAAATAACAGAGGATTGAAATGAGCACAAACACAAAAAATGCCAATACGTAAACAGGATATAAAAACCACTGTTTCTTATAAAATTCAGGCATGTATACAACTCCTATAAAGTAAAACTAACTTATCTTCCAGTTAGTAATACAGATTAAAATAGTATAAGGAATATTATTTTATCCTCCTATTTTAGAACGCAATGAAATCCCTAAATCAATTATACCTAAGATTGTCACAAGAGGAAACAGCATCGGGATAAACATGCAGGCGATAAAACTAATAATAGGAACCCCTTTCGTAAAACCTTTGCTATGCGCTAAAAAAGTGATAAACGTCAGGCCTTGCAGCACTAGTAATAAAGCAAATATGACATATAGGTTAGAAAATACCATATGTAAATATGATGTCGGTTCTACTTTTATAAAAGTTGATAGCAAAATAAATATAACGTAATACCAAACAATACTCTTTGGTAATTGTATATCTTTGAACTTAGGCCAAGGTATAACATCATGCTTTAGCTTTCTTAAAGCACTACCTGATATTATTATGGTAATCCAAGAAAGACATACAGAAACCATCACAAGTATACTCGGGAATACCGCTTGTAATATATCATTCATTTGTACAAATAACTCTTTTTGCTCTTTACTAATCGGCATACCGGCAACACTTGCTATCTTTTCACTTTGCACTATGCTTTTATTAAACATATTTTGTATTTGCTTTATAAAATCTATGTTAAAAAACTTTATACTGGCAACATAAATTAGCATAATACTGATTAAGTATGCAAGTGAACCGGTTATTAAAATCTCCAATGGCTTTCTTTGTTTTTTATACATGCACCCTAAAACAATACCCATCAACCCAAATACGACCGTCTTTACTAGACCTATCGGCTGACTTACAAAAACAGCAATTAAAAATGCAGCCGTAAAAATTACAAATACATTCGATAATTTATATCTTATCGTTAACAATATAAATGGCAACGGCAACGCAAACGTTACAACTGTACCTAAAATCGGAACATACATAGATATAAACAATAACATTACATATATAGCCAACAACGCGGCTCCTTCAGTAATAAATCTCGCTTGCTTCACATTTTAACCTCTCTTTCAAAAAAGAAAAGCATAGCAAAATGCACAGTAGAGTCCGACTCTACTGTGCATTTCATACGCTATTATTCACCAACATATGGTAAAAGTGCCATTTGACGAGCACGTTTAATTGCAACTGTAAGTTTGCGTTGGTATTTTGCGCTTGTTCCTGTTACACGACGAGGTAAAATTTTACCACGCTCAGAAACGAAACGTTTTAATAAATCAACATCTTTATAATCGATGCGAGTGATGCCGTTAGCTGTGAAGAAACACACCTTACGACGTTTCGCACGTCCACCTTTGCGTCCTGCCATGTCTATTTCCCTCCATTCTTTGTTAAAACTAACAAATTTACTGTATTAGAACGGTAAATCGTCGTCGGAAATGTCGATCGGTTGACCTACATTTGAAAATGGATCGTCATTCTTCGTAAATCCAGAGTTACCTTGGTTACCTGAATTACTAGATTGACCAAATGGGTTAGAGCCTTGGTTACCGAAACCAGCTCCTGATGGTTGCTGATTAAATGAACCGCGTTGCTCCCCACCGCCATTACGCGGCTCTAAAAATTGTACGCTTTCCGCAAGAACTTCTGTTACGTATACACGTTTACCATCTTGTCCCTCGTAATTACGAGTTTGAAGACGCCCATCTACGCCTGCTAAGCTACCTTTTTTCAAATAATTTGCTACGTTTTCTGCTTGTTTACGCCATATAACACAATTAATAAAGTCAGCTTCACGCTCACCTTGTTGATTGGCAAATGCGCGATTCACAGCTAACGTAAAAGTAGCTACTGCAACACCATTGGGCGTGTAACGTAAGTCAGGGTCCTTAGTTAAACGACCAACGAGGATAACACGATTCATCAATCGAACCACTCTCCCTTATATATCAATTATTTTTCTTCTTCTTTAACAACGATATGACGAAGGATGTCTTCGTTGATCTTAGCTAAACGGTCGAATTCGTTAATCGCTTCTGCGTTAGATTTCACGTTTAAGATCATGTAGAAACCTTCACGTAAGTCGTTGATTTCGTAAGCTAAACGACGCTTACCCCACTCTTTCGTGTTAATGATTTCTGCACCATTGTTTGTTAAAACACCTGCAAAACGTTCAACTAAAGCTTTTTGAGCTTCTTCTTCAACGCCAGGACGAATGATGTACATAATTTCGTACTTTCTCATTACACTTTCACCTCCTTTTGGTCTAAACGGCCCATAATGGGCAAGGAGCAATTAATTTTTAGTAATTACTCACGAGTTTAGATTATATCATAGTAAGTTAGATGAATCAACTCACCCATACATAAAAAACTTGGCAAACATATAATATATTTGCCAAGCTCATATCTTTATTTTTCCTAGGAAATATTAAATTAAACGTTGAAACGGAAGTGCATAACATCTCCGTCTTTTACGATATACTCTTTTCCTTCTAAACGAACTTTACCAGCTTCTTTTGCAGCTGTCATAGAACCGTTTGTCATTAAGTCTTCGTAAGAAACTGTTTCTGCACGAATAAATCCACGCTCAAAGTCTGTATGAATTACACCAGCACATTGTGGTGCTTTCATACCTTGTTTGAATGTCCATGCACGTACTTCTTGTACACCAGCTGTGAAATAAGTAGCAAGTCCTAATAAATCATATGCAGCACGAATTAATTGATCTAAACCAGATTCTTCAATGCCTAGTTCTTCAAGGAATACCTTTTTCTCTTCTTCGTCTAACTCAGCGATTTCTGATTCGATTTTTGCACATACAACAATTACTTGAGAATTTTCATTTGCAGCAAATTCTTTTACCATTTGTACGTATTTGTTTTCAGAAGGATCGATTACATCGTCCTCGCTTACGTTTGCTACGTATAACATTTCTTTCGTTGTCAATAAATGAAGACCTTTCACAATCTTCATTTGCTCTTCTGTAAATTCAACGGTACGAGCTGGTTTTCCCTCTTCGAAAGCTTCTTTTAAACGTACTAAAATTTCATGTTCATATACTGCTTCTTTATCTTTTTGTCTTGCTAATTTCGCAACACGTTCGATACGTTTATCAACTGATTCTAAATCGGCTAAGATTAGTTCTAGGTTGATTGTTTCAATATCATCAATTGGATCTACTTTCCCTGAAACGTGCGTAATATTTTCGTCTTCAAAACAACGAACAACTTGGCAAATTGCATCTACTTGGCGAATGTGAGATAAGAATTTATTTCCTAAACCTTCGCCTTTACTAGCACCTTTTACGATACCTGCAATATCAGTAAACTCAAATACAGTCGGAACAGTTTTTTTCGGTTCTACTAATTCCGTTAATTTATTTAAACGCTCATCTGGTACTTCTACAATTCCTACGTTTGGATCAATTGTACAGAATGGATAGTTTGCAGATTCTGCTCCTGCTTGTGTAATTGCATTAAATAAAGTGGACTTCCCTACGTTAGGTAATCCAACAATCCCAGCCGTTAATCCCATATTTTTCACTCCTATGTCTCAATCTTTCATCATTATAGATAGTAACGAAAAAAATGACAAGTTTCCTCCAAACGAAAAAAAGTAACAGCTACCCACTGCAACTGTTACTTTCTCTCTATTCTTCGTGCTTCACAAGTATTTTTTTTACCTTACGATCGAACTCTCTTCGAGGAATCATTACTGAATGGTCACATCCCTCGCACTTAATGCGGATATCCATTCCCATACGAATAATCTTCCAACGATTCTCCCCACATGGGTGGGCTTTCTTCATTTCCACAACATCATACAAGTTATACTGCTTTTGCTCCATTCTCCAAACCCCTCTCCATACTAAATTGCTTTTTCACTCACTAATTCTTCACGATTATATAAAACCATACGTGGATATGGAATTTCAATACCATGTAAATCTAGACGATTTTTAATTTCTTTACGAAGTGCCCTTGCAATAACTGCATGTTGCATTGGCTCTACTTCAGCAATAACACGTAGTATAACTTCTGAAGCAGCTAATGTTTGTACACCTAACAACTGAGGTGTTGTTACCATTTGTTCATACTTTGCAGGTAATTCCTCTAATAACTCTTCAATGACTTGCTCTGCTTTTGCAATATCCGCCTCATATGAAATAGATACATCCACAAATGCTACACTATTACTTACCGAGAAGTTCGTAACTTGAACAATACTTCCATTTGGTAAAGTATGAATTTCACCTGTCCAACTTTTTACTTTTGTTGTACGAAGTCCAATTTCTAAAACGACACCTTCAAACTGCCCAATTCTTACATAGTCACCTACTGAAAATTGATCTTCTAGCAAGATAAATAATCCTGTAATAACATCTTTCACTAAACTTTGAGCACCAAATCCGACTGCTAAACCAATTACCCCAGCACCGGCTAATAAACCTGATGCATTAATATCGAACACACCTAAAATCGCAATTAACATAATAAACATAACAACGTATGCCACAATATTCTCAAGTAATTTTGCTACTGTAACTGTACGACGTTCTGAAATTTGAATTGGAGAACGACTTCCCATGCGAAACGCATTTCGTACAACCGCTCTTGCAATTCGTACTACAATTGCACCAATTGTTAAAATGATACATATTTTTAATGTCGCAATTCCAATATGAGCCCAACGATCAGCATCTAATAAATACTGTCTCGTAGCATTAAACCACTTCGTTAATAAATCCATGTACCTCTACCTCTCCAGCCAAAATTTCTTTTTAGTTATCCTTCTTATTGTATCAGAAGTCTCCTAATTGCTGAAAAAATTTTATGTCTTTAATTACATTTATTAACTTCCGTGCAGGTATAAAATGGAACGAATATATATATACTAGTACTATTATTTCCGTTCTCACTTAAGTTTTACAGCAAGTACGCACTTATAGTTTTCCATTTTACTCACCATATAACATATTTTGAAAATTTATTAAAAGGATGGGTGCTTCATGAATATTGGAAGTTTTCGCTTACCTTTTTTCGAAAAAGAAACTCAAAACGTTATGCACCAAGATTTAGAAGCCTCTGAGACAATTAGTAACTTCTTACTTTCCCACATCCCTATTAAGACTCATATACCAATTATTCTCGTTTGTATCGGAACAGATCGTTCTACAGGCGATGCACTCGGGCCATTAGTCGGTACGAAACTAGAACAAGTAGGAATTACAAACTTCCAAGTGTTCGGCACACTAGATGAACCAGTACATGCGCTAAATTTAGAAGAAAAAATTCAGAATATACAGAAAGATAATCCTACTTCATTTATAATTGCGGTTGATGCTTGTTTAGGAAAATCTCAAAATATCGGTTCCATCACTACCGGAATGGGACCTAGTAAACCTGGAGCTGCGATGAATAAGAAATTACCAGCAGTTGGTGATTTACATATTCATGGCATCGTAAATCTAAATGGTTTTATGGAGTTTTTCGTCCTGCAAAATACAAGATTAAGTTTAGTTATGAAAATGGCTGACGTAATTGCACAAAGCATAATAGAAACAGACCAAAAATTATCTGTATTAAAAAAAGCAAACCATCTATAAATAATAAGATGGTTTGCTTTTTAGTTTTGCTGCGCTAATAATTCTAAAATACGATTTAAATCTTCTTTATTGAAAAATTCAATTTCGATTTTACCTTTTTCCTTTTTTGTTTCTTTAATTTTTACCTCTGTGCCAAACTTTTCTCTTAAGAACGTTTCGCGTTCTACGAAAAATATGTTTCTCTCTTTTTTTACTTGTTTTGTTTCACGTGAAACGCGTTGATTAATCTCCTGAACAATTTTCTCTAATTGACGAACATTTAATCCTTCTTTTTCAATTCGTTTCAGTAAAGATTTCAACTGCTCTTCATCTTTTATCGTAAGTAAAGTTCTCCCATGAGCCATTGAAAGTTGACCGTTTGCAATCATATCTTGCACAAAAGAAGGGAGGCTTAATAATCGCGTATAGTTTGCAATGTAAGGTCTACTCTTACCAAGACGTTTTGCTAATTGTTCTTGCGTCACATTTAGCTCATTCATTAACATTTGATATGCCATTGCTTCTTCCATTGGATTTAAATCTTCTCGTTGTAAGTTTTCAAGCAATGCAAACTCCATCATTTGCTGTTCATTTAATTGTCTTACAACGGCAGGTACTTTTTCGAGTCCCGCCTCTTTAGCAGCACGATATCTTCTTTCACCTGCAACAATTTCATATCCTTTAATACTCTTTCTAGCAATCAATGGTTGTAATATGCCGTGCTCTTTAATAGAGGCCGATAATTCCTGAATCGCCTCTTTATTAAAGTGTTTACGTGGTTGATATGGATTCGGTCTTAATTCAGTTATCGTAATCTCCTGAATTGTCTCTTCTTCTTTCACATCTAAATCAGGAAAAAACACATTGATTCCTCTTCCTAATCCTTTAGCCACCTGCAATCACTTCCTCTGCTAAATCTATATATACTTCTGCCCCTCTTGATTTAGCGTCATACTGCATAATTGGTTTCCCATGACTTGGTGCTTCACTCAAGCGAACATTACGAGGGATAATCGAACGGTATACTTTATCTCTAAAGTATTTTTTCACTTCATCTATAACCTGAATCCCTAAATTTGTACGGGCATCTAACATTGTTAGCAATACGCCTTGAATTGCTAGATTTTTATTTAAGTGCTTTTGCACAAGTCGAACTGTATTTAATAGCTGACTTAACCCTTCTAGTGCGTAATATTCGCATTGAACAGGAATAATAACAGAATCTGCTGCAGTTAATGCATTAATCGTTAATAACCCTAAGGACGGGGGACAGTCGATAATAATATAATCATATTCATCACGAACTGGCTGTAATGCCCTTTGCAAACGTACTTCCCGGGAAATAGTCGGTACCAATTCAATTTCAGCACCTGCTAATTGAATTGTAGCGGGTAGAACATCTAAGTTTTCAGTTGCGGTTTTCTGTATAACCCCTTGAACATCTGCATCTTCCACAAGAACATTGTAAATACATTGATCTAATTCGGATTTTTCAATTCCCACACCCGTCGTTGCATTTCCTTGAGCATCAATATCTACAAGAAGGACCTTTTTACCTACTTGTGCCAATCCAGCCCCTAAATTAACAGATGTTGTTGTTTTTCCAACGCCACCCTTTTGATTGGCTATAGCAATGATTTTTCCCATGATGTCACCTACTTTCAACCTTTCTATCTTATTCTAGTAACAATTACGTTTATTGTAACATGAAATAAAAGTTTTTCTTTTACGTCCTTATTAAACTTCAAAATTTATTTGTAAACTCCTTCTTCATCTAACAAGAAAATATAGTAAAAGAGACCTATCCAATAGGATCAGGTCTCTAACACGCCATTATTATTTTTTCTTCGGAATTTGAATTGTAATTTGATAGTACTCGTCAAACTCTTCTTCCTCAGAATTAACATTTAAACCACTGTCAGCAACCATTTGTAATGACTGCCTAATTGTATTCATGGCAATTCTCGTATCTCGACTTACTGCTTTTTGCTTTGCCTTACGCTTCGGTTTTGCTTCCTCTAGTAATTTCGCAATTCGTTCCTCTGTTTGCTTTACATTCAATTGTTTCTCCACAATTTCCTGTAAAACCTTCAGTTGTAATTCCTCATTCTTTAAAGGGATGAGCGCACGGGCATGGCGTTCTGTAATACTTTTTTCTAATAACGCATTTTTTATTTCTTCAGGCAACTTTAACAATCGCAACTTATTTGCGATTGTGGATTGTCCTTTTCCGAGTCTTTGTGCCAATGCTTCTTGCGTTAAATTATGTAACTCAATTAGCTTTTGATATGCCACAGCTTCCTCGATTGCTGTTAGTTCCTCACGTTGCAAGTTTTCAATTAAAGCCACAGAAGCTGTTTCTGTATCATTTAAGTTTTTTATAATTGCAGGAACCTTTTCCCACCCTAACTTTGTTGCTGCACGGAAACGCCTTTCTCCAGCAATAATCTCGTACTTATCATCCTCATATTGCCTCACAACAATTGGCTGAATAAGTCCATGTGTACGAATCGTTAATGCTAGTTCCTCAATACGCGCGTCATCAAAAACTGTTCGTGGTTGATAACGGTTAGGGGTAATATTTACTATCGGAATTTCTTGTATTTCTTCATATACCTTTTTATCTATTTCTTCATGGCTTTCGTCTTGTAATTCGAATTCGCTCTCTTTATCTCCAAAGCCAAATAAACGAGAAAACGTATTTTTCATACATATTCCACCACCTTTAGGCCTATTGACTATTCTCCATAAAATGTTTCCTATGAAACATTTACGTTTTCATTTATATAATTTAATCTTACGTCTAATAAGATTTATTTTTCAATAGGTAATTTATTGGGTGTTCCCGGTTTGCGTGGATATTTCTTTGGTGTCTTGCGCTTTTTCTCGATTAATAAAATATTACGTTCACTTTCTTCAAACGGTAATTGGAACGTAGACATTTCTTTTAAATCTCCGCCTAGCACCTCTAAAGCATACTTGCCATTTTCAATTTCTTCGTTTGCTGCAGCACCTTTCATTGCAATGAATGTTCCCCCAACTTTTACAAGTGGTAAACACAGCTCACTTAATACTGAAAGACGTGCGACTGCACGTGCCATTACAATGTCGTACGCTTCACGTACACCTTCTTTTTTTCCAAATGTTTCAGCACGATCATGACAAAACGCGACGTCACTCAATTCCAACTTTTGTGCTAAATGATTTAAGAAATTAATACGTTTTTGCAATGAGTCTACAATCGTCACTTTTAAATGCGGGAAACAGATTTTTAAAGGAATACTTGGGAATCCAGCTCCTGCGCCAACATCACAAATTGAGAATGGTTTTGAAAAATCGTAATAAAAAGCAGCTGTAATGGAATCAAAAAAGTGTTTTAAATATACTTCCTCTTTTTCCGTAATAGCCGTTAAATTCATTTTTTCATTCCATTCTACTAATGTTTCGAAGTAGATTTCGAACTGCTCTAACTGTCTAGAAGAGAGGGTGATACCCTTCTCTTCTAGCATAGATTGAAATTGTTCTATGTTCATCTAACAATATCTCCTTACTATTTATTGGTTCGATACTCGCGCAATTTTTCCTTGTTCAATATACACAAGTAAAATGGAAATGTCCGCTGGATTTACGCCCGATATACGTGAAGCCTGCCCCACTGAAAGTGGACGAACATCTTTCAATTTCTGTCTAGCTTCTGATGCAAGGCTAGAAATCGCATCATAATCAATATCGACAGGAATTTTTTTACTTTCCATCTTTTTCATACGCTCTACTTGCTGTAAAGATTTTTCGATATATCCTTCGTACTTAATCTGAATTTCAACTTGTTCTGTAACTTCATCACTTAATTCTACTTCACTTGGTACTAAAAGATGAATATGCTCATATGTCATCTCTGGACGACGTAATAAGTCACTTGCACGTATTCCATCTTTCAATTCACTTCCACCAATATTGCGAATTAATTCTTGAACTTCAGGACGTGGTTTAATAATAATGCTACTTAAACGTTCCTTTTCCTGTTCAATTTGTAATTTTTTATTTGTAAATCGCTCATAGCGTTCTTCTTTAATTAATCCAATTTCATGACCAATTTCAGTTAAACGAAGATCCGCATTATCATGGCGTAATAATAGACGATACTCTGCACGAGACGTTAATAAACGATATGGTTCATTCGTACCTTTCGTTACAAGATCATCAATTAAGACACCAATATAAGCATCCTCACGACCTAAAATCACTTCTTTTTTACCTAAAGAACGACATGCTGCATTAATTCCGGCCATAAGCCCTTGTCCTGCCGCCTCTTCGTAACCAGAAGTTCCGTTAATTTGTCCTGCTGTATATAAATTTTTAATTTTTTTCGTTTCAAGTGTTGGCCATAGTTGCGTTGGCACAATTGCATCATATTCAATTGCATAACCTGTACGCATCATTTCAACATTTTCTAGACCAGGGATTGTTCTAAGCATATCACGCTGTACGTCTTCTGGTAAGCTTGTGGATAAACCTTGTACGTACACTTCTTGTGTGTTACGTCCTTCTGGCTCTAAGAAAATTTGATGACGTGGTTTATCATTAAACCTTACTACCTTGTCTTCAATTGAAGGACAATATCTAGGACCTGTTCCCTTAATCATACCAGAATACATAGCTGAGCGATGTAGGTTTTCATCTATTAAACGATGTGTTTCCGTACTCGTATACGTTAACCAACATGGAATTTGATCCATAATAAACTTTGTCGTTTCAAAAGAGAAAGCTCGTGGCTTATCATCACCTGGCTGAATTTCTGTTTTACTGTAATCAATCGTATTACTATTTACGCGCGGAGGTGTACCTGTTTTAAATCTAACAAGATCAAATCCAAGCTCCTCTAAATGTTCCGATAAAGTAATAGATGGTTGTTGATTATTTGGACCACTCGAATATTTTAAATCTCCCATAATAATCTCACCACGTAAAAACGTTCCAGTCGTAATTACGACTGTCTTTGCTGTATATTCAGCACCAGCTTGCGTAATTACCCCTTTACATTCGCCGTCTTCAACGATTAAACGCTCTACCATTCCTTGGAACAACGTTAAGTTTGGTGTTTCTTCAATTGTTTTCTTTAATTCATGCTGGTAAGAGAACTTATCTGCTTGTGCTCGAAGTGCACGTACAGCTGGCCCTTTACCTGTATTTAACATACGCATTTGAATATGCGTTTTATCAATGTTGCGTCCCATTTCTCCGCCTAATGCATCAATTTCACGAACAACAATCCCTTTTGCTGGTCCACCAACAGAAGGGTTACATGGCATAAACGCTACCATATCTAAGTTAATTGTTAACATTAATGTTTTGGAGCCCATTCGTGCTGCCGCAAGACCAGCTTCACATCCTGCATGACCTGCACCGATTACTATGACATCGTATGAACCGGCATTGTATCCCATTGTTTATTCCTCCTAATAATCTCTATCTTTCTGAAACATCACTATATTATTTTCCTAAACAAAATTGAGAGAACAACTGGTCAATTAAGCTTTCATGAACGGTGTCACCAGTAATTTCACCAAGTATTTCCCACGTTCTTGTTAAATCAATCTGCACCATATCAATTGGAACACCATTTTCTATCGCCTCAATTGCATCTCCAATTGTTTTTCCTGCTTGTGTTAATAATCCAATATGTCTCGCGTTAGAAACATATGTTACATCTGCAGAATCAATTGTTCCTTCAAAGAATAAATCAGCGATTGCCGTTTCAAGCTCATCTATCCCCTGTTCCTCAATTAACGACGTTGTAATAATACGATTACCCGCTGCCAATTCTATAACACGTTCCATATCAATTGCTTGCGGTAAATCTGTCTTATTTACAATAACAATGAAATCTTTTCCTTGTACGGCACGGAATAGATCTTCATCCTCATTCGTTAAAGCTTCGCTATAATTAACGACAACTAACACTAAATCAGCTTGACTCATCATTTCTTTTGAACGCTCTACACCAATTCGTTCAACAACATCTTCTGTTTCACGAATTCCGGCCGTATCTATAAGTTTAAGTGGTACACCACGCACATTAACGTACTCTTCAATAACATCACGAGTTGTTCCTGCAATATCAGTTACAATTGCCTTTTTCTCCTGAACGAGACTATTTAATAGCGATGATTTCCCAACATTAGGTCTACCGATGATTGCAGTAGCAATACCTTCACGTAAAATCTTTCCTTGCTTTGATGTTTCTAATATTTTTGCAATTTCAGCACGAACATGTGTAGCTTTCTCAATTAAAATATTATGTGTCATTTCTTCCACATCATCATATTCCGGGTAATCTATGTTTACCTCAACATGAGCTAACGTTTCTAATATGTCCTGACGCAGACGGCCGATTAATTTAGATAATCGTCCCTCCATTTGATTAATCGCTACGTTCATTGCACGATCTGTTTTTGCACGGATTAAGTCCATAACAGCTTCTGCTTGTGATAAATCAATACGGCCATTTAAAAAAGCACGTTTTGTAAATTCACCAGGTTCCGCTAATCTTACCCCTTGCGCTAAAATAAGCTGCAATACTTTATTTACCGAAACAAGTCCACCATGACAGTTAATTTCTACTATATTTTCACGTGTAAAAGTCCTTGGTGCACGCATAATGGACACCATTACTTCTTCAATAACCTGATTTGTATCTAAATCAACAATATGACCATAATGAATTGTATGAGAAGGAACCTCTGTTAAATCCTTCCCTTTAAAAATACGATTAACTTTTTCAACCGCATCATCCCCACTTACTCGAACAATGGCAATTGCACCCTCTCCAAGCGCTGTGGAAATCGCGGCAATTGTATCAAATTCCATGTCCTTTCACCTCACTTGCTTATTTATCTCTATTTCAACATGATTATTTTCTTCACTAAATTATTAGAATACCATAACGAACCTATCTACAAAAGAATAATAACTCATTTTATTATGTCCTCATGTAAAAAACACTAAACTTATTCACAGTGGATAAGTTTAGTGTTTTTAGTTATCCACACCTATTTTCCCCTCAAAAAAACCGGCACTCAATTGAGTAACCGGTCACTTGGAAGATATTACAACATGTCGATGTGGTTCTTTTCCTTCAGAAGTTGTAATGATATTTTGATGATTAGATAATGCTTGGTGGATAATCTTTCGTTCAAAAGATGGCATAGGCTCCAATACAACTCTTTTTTTCGTACTTACCACTTGTTTTGCTAATCGATAAGAAAGTGCTTCTAACGTAGCTTTTCTTTTACTACGATAATTTTCAGCATCTAATGTGATACCAATGTACTGCTTCGTATTACGATTCGCCACAAGTTTTGTTAAATACTGTAAAGAATTCAAGGTGTTTCCTCTTTTCCCAATTAAAACACCTACATTTTCGCCGTAAATTGTAAATTCAACTTCTCGTCCTTTTACAATTTTACTAATCTCAGCTTCCACACCCATATCGTGAATAACATTTTTTAAATATTCTTCACATTCTTGAATTGGATCTTTCTTCAATACAACTTCTACTACTGCAGGTCGGTTCCCAAATAAGCCTAAGAACCCTCTCTTACCCTCATCGATAATATTTATATATACTCGGTCTTTTGAAACATTTAATTGCCTTAAAGCATCCTGTACTGCCAGCTCGACTGTTTGTCCTTTAGCAGTAATTATACTCACTTGCTTGATCCTCCTGCCTTACTAGCCTTAATTTCCGGCCCTTTGATCAAGTACATTTGAGCGATACCAAAGATATTACCAACAACCCAGTAAAGTGATAATGCAGCTGGGAAGTTAATTGCAAAGATTAAAATCATGATTGGCATTAACCAAATCATCATTGCCATTTGCGGATTTTGACCAGCAGTTCCTGCCATAGCAAGTTTTTGCTGAATAAATGTCGTAATTGCTGCAACAACCGGTAAAATATATAACGGATCTGCTTGTCCTAAGTCGAACCATAAGAATGTATGCTTACTAATTTCTGATGTTCTCATAATCGCATGGTAAAACGCGAATAAAATAGGCATCTGAACAAAGATTGGTAAACATCCTGCTAATGGATTTACACCATTTTTTTGATACAACTGCATCATTTCTTGTTGTAGTTTTTGCTGCGTTGCTTGATCTTTAGAACTATATTTCTCTTTTAACTTCACCATTTCTGGTTGTAACGCTTGCATTGCTTTCGTACTCTTCGTTTGTTTAATCATTAATGGTAATAATGCAAAACGAATAATAAGAGTTGTAACAACAATCGCTAAACCGTAATTACTACCAAATAAGTTGGCAAAATACGTAATTAACTGAGAAAGCGGGTATACGAAGTATTCATTCCAAATTCCAGTGCTTTTTGGTGTAATTGGCTGATTTACTTCACTACAGCCAGCAGTAATCGCCATTAATGCAACAACCATGGCTAGTAAACCTAATTTCTTTTTCAAAGCCTACTCCTCCTTGTATCGGTATGTATATAGTGTAATTCATTTCCTTACGCTACTTTTTTATTCTTTTCATACCAGAGCGTTTAAAGACATGAATTAAGCTTTTCTTCAATTCTTCATATGTCATCTCTGCACAAGGCTTCCTTGCTATTATAACAAAATCTTTTCCAGAATCTATCTCATCTTTTAATTCTGTGATCGACTGGCGAATCATACGTTTAATTCGGTTACGCACTACTGCATTTCCTATTTTCTTGCTGACAGAAAGGCCAATACGAAAGTTTGGCTGCTCTTCTTTATCTAGTTGATACACAACAAATTGACGATTCGCAGTCGATTTTCCTTTTTGAAAAACCGTCTGGAATTCATCATTCTTTTTTATACGATGTTTTTTCTTCATATCAATTGACACTCCTGTAGTTCATCAGCGGAAATTCACTATTATTAGAAAAAAAGACCACTGAACGATCAGTGGTCTACGCAGATAATACTTTTCTTCCTTTACGACGACGAGCTGCTAGCACTTTACGTCCGTTCGCTGTGCTCATACGGCTGCGGAAACCATGTACTTTGCTGCGCTTACGTTTATTTGGTTGGTAAGTTCTTTTCATTATATGACACCTCCCTGAGGAATATCTGTTAAAGACAGTCTTATAAATTATAGTTAATCAACTAGGAAAATGTCAATGGTTCTAGAAATTTTCATCAAATATTCATTTTGAACCTATTCACATACTTTTTCACAGACGCTATATTTCCTTGTGGATAAATATTTTTTCTTGTTTTTTATATCCACAAACTCTTTTCGTACTTTTACACAGTATATCGTGTTGTGGACAAGTTTATTCCACAAGGTATTGATTTTGTGGATAACTTTCTTAATTTCATTGCTATAGCTACTTTTTTTTGATATTATAGTTGTGTTTTCACTTTGAATAAGTTTTCCACATCTTTATCTTATCCACAATTTGTGTATAACATGTGGACAGTTTTAATCACATGTGGGTAAATGATTATCCACATTTGCTTTTTTTGTCGAAAACCCTATCTCATATACAAACGACGTTTTTAGGTTTTAAAATACGTTTCGTATAAATATACATTTTATATTTATTTAGGTTGTACATTTGTTGCGCAACCTTATTCTTTTACCATCTTAGTAAAGGAGGGACACCT
>NZ_CP017017.1:0-11199 GCF_001831375.1 Bacillus sp. ABP14
ATTATGTAAATGAGCTGTCCAAATGGATGGCTTATTTTATTTTGCTACTCTCATTTTTGATTGAGGTAACACTTTTGGTTTTTGCCCTTTCCTGGGGTCCCATCCTACACTTTTTATTCCACGGTTCACTTGACCACGAGCCTCTACACCCTCAAACTCCCAAAGATAACCCCAGCGGGCAAAAACCGCCCTTCTGGGGCCACCTCTGGTGAGTTTGTATGAGGGTGCCCCTCATGGTCAAGTGACTTTCGCGGCATAAACGCATAGGACTCAGCTATAAATCTATTTTAAATATATTTGTGCTAAATCTAGCCTTCCTTTTCCATGCCCTAACTCCTCATGAACTATATTCATTACCTTTTGTGTTTGCTGATAAATCAATTTAAACTCTTGGCCAATTCCATAATCCGCGCGTTTTCCTTGTTCATGATTTTTTAGCATATAAGCAAGGACTTCCTGTCCTCGCTCATAAGATTCCCCTAATAATTCTTTAAAACGTTCTCTAGCAAATGTATGGCGAAACATATGGGTTCCATTTGTTTGAATTCCTGTTACTTTACCAGCTTTAAGTAACGCGGCTCTCAAAGTATTATCTTTAACCGGAATAATTTTTTCATGTAATTGTTTATCTTCAATCATCTGACGGATCTTATCTTTTATATGTTCCGGAATCTGAACTTCACGTCTCCGCCCACCCTTTGTTATTCCTTTTCCTTGTTCAATCTTCAAAACATTATTTTTTAAATCAAAATGTTCCGGAGTTAAGTTAATAACCTCTCGTGCACGAAGACCTAAATGTAATTGTAATTGGAATGCATTTCGAACATGAACAGAAGATATACTTTCTATCAATCTATTAGCATCCCTCAAGCTCATAGAGCGATTTTCAGGGGTCTTCCTGTCTTTTTGATAGTTATACACTCTTTTTTCAGAACAAAAGCTTATAGGCTCTTTCTCGAGCTTCTCAGCTTGTCTATGCATTGCTATTTGTAATTTCCTTAATCCTGTTTCAATATTCATCAAGTGTCCGTTGGACACTCCTTCCTGTTCTTTATGCTGTAAATAAGCATGATAGTGTTCTTCTTTAAAATGAATAATTCGCGTAATTTCAAATTGCTCTCTACAAAAACGAGCAAAATCAATCGAAATAGACATCGTATTTTGAATATGTTTAAAAGAATATAATCCTTCCGTATGTCGTCCTTCCTTTTTTGCTTCATATTTCGATTGTCCAACACAAATAATTTCCTTTACAGCATTTTCAATTTGTCTTACAAGCGATACCTTAAAAGATCCTCTTCGTCTTCCCATATTTCCGCCGCCCTTCGGTCGGCCCGTTTTCGCTCCCGCTCAAACGGGCATAATCCACCTTATGGTGCGCGGCAAATGCGCCGCACACCATAAGGTGTCAATCCGCTACTCCATATGTATCTGTAAAACTTCAATTTAAGCCTACGCCTATCGCTCCATATTTAGCGTGGAGAGCAACTGTTATATCCACGTTTTCCTTAGCAAATCCAATTGTCCTCGCAACGGCATGGCTATAGCCATGCTTCTTTCGTACCTTCCGGTCCTCACTCCTTTTTTATATTGTTTCATTCCAAAACACATTTGTTCATTTTCATGATTCCATTAAAAATAAATAATTATATATAAAAAGAGCCGTTCCGGACTCAGAGTCATAGACACAAAATAAGTGTCTGAATCTGAACCGCGAAACGGCTCTTGAATGTTTAAATGAAATAAAAAGAGAAAAGTAAATCTATATTTAATTTAACATAAATTAGGTATTTCCAGCAATGGTTTTCGTTGACTTTTGGAGTAGAGGCTGGTTCGTCGTGTGGGGGCGAAACCCCACGTATTACGTATCTATCTATGTGGTAAGTGAAATTATAATTCGAATACACTAGCGGTTCGGCTCGTATAATAGCAAATTCAAGCCGATGAACCTAAATAGTTGCTTTTGGATGTGTCGGCTTGGTTCCGCCAAAACTCGAGCCGAAAAAAGTTTTGCAAGGATGTAGCAACGCGAAAAGGGTGGAGATTTTCTGTAGCAACGCAGAAGAAAATACAACCCGTTCCTTGCGGAACTTTTAGCTATTTCTATATAGAGTGAGAAGGGACAAGCACACCAAAGTGGAAAAAACCTAGTAATATCAAGGGTTTCAAGATTTTTCGTACTTACCGTTTTTGGTAAGTAAACTTACCGTTTTTGGTAAGTACGAAATTAATAAAAAAAGTCTACTAATTAAAGTAGACTTAGAATAATTTGATAGGTAAATTTTTAAGCTGTTTAGGAACCTTTCTAAACATGGCTTTAAGTGTTGGATTCACTTCATCCCTATTCCCTGAAAACATAACATGAGGGTTTATAAACAAAGCATATGCCCTAACATTATTATCATCAACACCACTCTCAGAACGAGCAATAATGCCTTTATCAATTAATTTTCTAACTAAAGGACTAACTTTTGTTTCATGTCTTCCTATTTTTTTGGCTAATTCTCGCTGAGTTAATGGTATTTGTTCTTTAGAGTTAATATCACTAACTAAACAATTACTTAAAAATCCTACACACATTGAAATATCTAATAAAAATACCTTTTCAGCATTTGTTAAATAATCAATTTCAAATAAATACTGGATGTTCTGTTGAATAATCTGAACAAACTTTGCCTTATTTTTCACTTTACGCTCAGGAACTAACTTCATTCCTCTTGAACTAGCTTTTGCTTGAAGTTCATTTGCTAAATACATCTCTTCTTCTGACAAGATCTTTGAATCCTCGATTTCTCTCAATCTTGCATTTTTTTCAGCTTGTTTTAAATTGATAGTATTTGTCATAACTTTTCTCCTCGTTCCTAGTATTTACAACTAGTACAGAGACTCTTTTTGTGCTATTATGTAATTAGAATTTTATAAGAATAAAAAAAGCCTCTCATTATAGTTGTTTCTCGACAATTCAATTATATCATGATTGGCTTTTTTTGTTATAACTAAAAGGAAAAGAGTTCTGTATATAGAACTCTTTTTAACTTTTCACTTTATAAAAATATCGAAAAACTCAAAAGGGCAATAATTCCCGAAACCAACGAAACCCCTACAACAATCAACGTTTTTTGAATGATGTATTTTTTCTTATCTCGCTTCTCTCTTTCCGCATTCACATCTTTATTTTCCATGAAAGCAACAATTTCAGCATATGTTTTTATATTTTCACGTTTCTTGATTATGTCAATTTTTATAGCAGCTGTCATAGCAATTACCCAAAAAACAAATGGAATAATTAAACCTACGTTACCAAAATATTTAATTACTAATCCCATGGATCCTACAGCTAAAATCAAAAATATAGCCATTACCTGTCCTAACTTATTAAATTTAACTTGCTGAAGATTATTTTTCATCATTTCCACGTCCCCTTTAACTAAATCATCTAGAGAAACATCGAAAAGAACACTTAGAAGCAATAAATTATGAATATCAGGATAACTTCTTTCATTTTCCCAATTTGAAATGGTTTGACGAGAAACATAAATTTTTTCAGCTAAATCTTCTTGAGAAAATCCTTCCCTATCTCGATATTTTTTTATTTGTTTACTAAGATTCATTTCGTTCGCTCCTTCTACATCAAAAATAGTTCAAGGTAATTATTTATAGTAGCAAATATCTTTATAAAAGCTGATTTTAATATGTCAAAAAACTTTATACATTGTTTAAACCCTTTATTTATCAATGATTGTTAAAATATTAATCCTCAACAAAATAAAACAAACCTTTACTAAATTATCATCTATATTCAATTGATACAATATTATCCAAAAAATAAAAAAGAGTCCTATGTTTATAGGATTCTTTTTTCTCTATTCAAATGTAAACTTTTGAATATTAGTTTACATTCAAATCATCTAGAACATTGACTTCTCACTGATTCCCCTGATATTCTCAATTTATACAACAAAAGTATACATTCAAAACACTATAAATAAAGAGGTCATAAATCCATGAAGAAAAAGCCACATCTTATCGATGTCCAACCTATCCGTAGCAAAGAACAGATCGAAGATATGAAATGGGCTCTTAAACGTCATTGTTCCCAAAGAGACTATATTCTCTTTCTTGTTGGAATTCATACCGGTCTACGCGTAAGTGATCTACTCCAACTTGAAACACAAACCATAGTAAAACTAAAACGCAAAAAGAGAAAAGAATTTAAAATCAAAGAAGGAAAAACGAAGAAAGAACGCATGATTAATCTTACTTCTATTTTTGATGAAATCTATTCGTATGCCCAATCACTAGAAAGTACATGGTTATTCCCTTCAAGAAAAGGCGATCAACCGATTAGTAAGATCCAAGCATATCGACAATTGCAAAAAGCCGGAGATTTTGCCGATATAGAATCCATCGGAACTCATACCATGCGCAAAACCTTCGGTTATTGGTTCTATAAACAAACAAAAGATGTTGCTATGTTACAAGAAATCCTAAATCACAGTACACCACAAATCACTTTAAAATATATTTGTATCAATAAAGAAGAAAAAGATAACATACTTGATACATTTTATATTTGAACTACCAATTTTAGTGAAAAATAAAAGAGGCCAATCCTTATTATTTAAAAGATTAGCCTCTTTCAATATTAATTAGAAATAAAATCGAATTTCTTTAATATAAATTTCCAAATTCGTTCTTCTCCGATTATTACAGAAGCCCTACCTACCATCCCTGTATACAACTCATGTGAATCCTGTATATCAATTGTTGCTTCTAATTCATACACATACCCTTTAGAATCCTTATCAAAAATAGGATGTGCTGATAAATAAGTTACTATTCCTGTTTGTTTATCAGATTTCTTTAGTTTAAACGAATATTGTACTTTATCCCCTTTTTTAATGCCTTTTATATCTTGAGCCGGTAATAAAATTCTAATCTTTTTCTCAGTATTTTTAGGGATAATTGAAACTATCTCTTGACCAGAATCAACTAGATCACCTTTTTGCATAGCAGAGGAAAATTGTACAACTCCATCTCTTTGCGCCCTTATACTTGTCATATCATTTTGATTATGTAACACATCCAATTCTTGCTTTTTCATGAAAATTTCTTGCTCTAAAGGTTCAATTCGCTGATTAATTAAAACAATTGTACTTTCTTTATATTGATTTAAAACATTTTTCTTTTCTTCTTGCTTTCCTTTTTTAACAATATCAACTTTTTTCCCTTCATTTTGTAAGGTTTCTTTTCTTAATTGAATCCTTTTTTCAATACCATTCCGTTGAGAATCTAAAGATTCTATTTTATCATCCAGAGATTTTTTATAATCATCTAATATAGTCTCTTTTTGTTTTTTAATGGAATTTATTTCTTTTTGTATATTTTCTTTATCTATAATTAAACCTTGTAATACTTCATCTTGCTCACCAATAATTTTATTATTATCTATAACTTTTATTTCATTATCTTTTTCATTTTGTAAAGATTGATAAGTTTGTTCATATGATTTATATTCCTCTATAATCTTTTTATCTGTATCACCCAAAAAGAGCAATTTATGAGCTTGAATACTCTGTTTTAATTGTTCTAACATTCCTTTTTTCTTTTCTAAATGTTTAATAATTTGATCCAATTGACTCTGTTTATCTATTAATTCCTGATTTTTTAATTGAATTAAAACGTCTCCTTTTTTTACCTCATCACCTGATTTAACAGAAACAGTATCTACAATTCCTCCAATTTGCGTTCTCGATACGCTCACATCATATTTACCTTGTATCATTGCAGTCCCTTTGCTTACAATATCTACTTTTCCTATATATGCCCAAATCATAAAAAGTAATAAACTCATAAATAAAAAACATAGCAATCCCATAATAAAACGAGGTGGCTTTCTTTCTAGCAGTTCTACACTATCCGTTAATTGATCAAAAGAATAAATCTTATTCATATTGACCACCACTCATTACATAAGATTTTTCTTCTATATGTTCTACATGAATCGTTTGATTCTTCCAAAGACGATAATATTCAGCCTTCATAAATAATAATTCTTCATGAGAACCTTGTTCTATAATATTTCCATTTTTCATTACAAAAATTTTATTTGCATGCTGAATCGTACTTAATCTATGTGCAATCATAATTACCGTTATTCCTAGTAAACCTAATTCTTTTAGCATATCTGTAATTAATTTTTCTGTTGTGGAATCTAAATTACTAGTAGCTTCATCTAAAATTAAAATATCTGGTTTCTTTAACAATGCCCTTACAATGGCTAATCTTTGTCTTTGTCCTCCAGATAAATTTGAAGCATTTTCTTCTAAAATCGTTTCATAACGTAATGGTAATTCACTAATAAAATCATGTGCACAAACTTGCTTACATACTTGAATAACTTCTTCTAGTGAAACTACACGATTCAATCCAAATATCAAGTTTTCATAAATAGATCCACTAAAGAAAAACGATTCTTGTGAAACATATGCAATACGATTCCTCAATGCTACTCTATTTATCTCTTTAATTTGATAATCATCATAATATATATCACCTTGATTAAGATCATAATAATTCATTAATAATTTAGAAATAGTAGTTTTTCCAGAACCACTTTCCCCAACAAACGCAATTTGACTACCTGGATCAATAGAAAAACTTATATTATTTAATACATTCTTACGTGTCCCATAACGAAATGTAGCATCCACAAATTCAATTTTTCCAGATAACTTTTTAGGGGAAACTTTATTATATTCTTTTTCATTTTGTTCTAAATCTAAATCAAAGATTTCATTTAATCGTTCTCCCGCAATTAATGCAGATTGCATTGTAGGCTGAATTCCTATTAAATTTTCAATTGGATTCAAAAAATAAACCAAAAGCGCATTATAAGAAATTAATTCCCCAATTGTCATATTCCCTTTTAACACTTCCATCGCACCAACCCATAAAATAATTGTCCCACCAATTAATTCAAGTCCCATCTTAATAGAACTTTGTAAATTAGCTAAAATTCCACTTTTAAATACATATCTCAAAAGATTAACAAAACGACTTTCTGTTTGAAAAAAGACTTCTTTTTCAGCATTATATGATTTTACTGTTGCAATACCGTTTAAAGATTCCACCAAATAAGATGTTAATTTAGCATTACTCTCCATTTCTTTACGATTAATGTTTTGATAAGGTTTATGAAATCCCCAAATAATACCTATATAAAAAGGAACTAATAGCAATGTAACTCCAAATAAAATTGAGCTATGCACATATAACAATACTGCCCCTAGCATTACCATTATTGTATCAATCATTAATGTAACAGTTATCGTTGATAGTGCATCTCTTATTTTTCCAGCATCCATAAACCGCGAAATAATCTCTCCAACTTTTCTTGTTTCAAAAAAATGCAGCGGCAAACCAACTACATGACGATAGTATCCAAGCATTAACTGAATATCTATACGTCTACTCAAATATAAAATTAAATGCGTTCTAAAATAAGAAAGCAAAATTTTAAAAATATACAAAACAATAATTCCTATAGATACAATATGAAGCGTTTCCATTAATTGATTTACAACTATATCATCAATTAACAACTTAAAATAAAATGCTCCAGCAAAACCAAACAGATTAAAAAATATAGAAGCAATAAAAATTGGAAATAACAAATTAGTCTGCAACTTCAATAAAGACAAAAAACGAGAGAATACCCCTTTAGATACTTCCACCTTCTCAAAATTTTGTTTTGGACTCATCAAAATTAAAATCCCTGTCCAAACCTTTAAAAAGTCTTCCAATTTATATTTAACAGATCCACTATCAGGATCTGCAACATATACTCTATTATTCTTTACTTTATGAATTACTACATAATGCAGTAATTCACCATCTACTACTAAATGAGCAATTGCAGGCAAAGGAATTTCATTTAAAAGTGTAGGATCTGTTGATTTTACTCCTTTCACATCAAAACCAAGTCTTTCTCCAGCTTCCAATATCCCTTGTACATTTGTACCCTCTAAATCTGTCCCTGCAATTTGACGAATTTTAGCAATTGAAATAGAAATTCCATAATGTCTTGATATCATTGCAAGACATGCAGGTCCACAATCTTTTAAATCATGCTGTTGAATACATTTAAACTTTTTAAACAAATTCAATCCTTCTTTCACTATTTTATATTCATCTATAATTCATTATATAAAATAAAATAAATTTAAAGTAAAAATTATAAAAAAATTCCAAATATGCAAAATTGCATATTTGGAATTACATATTTTATATTAGAATAAATTTATGAAATGAATATTTCTAAATATTAAAATATTAAAGGGGGTTTACAGCATGAATTTAAATAACACAAAATTTGCTGAACTTAATGAAAAAGAACTTCAAACAAATGGTGGAGCAAGAGGAATTTTCGGTCCTATTATCAAAGCTGGAAAACAATGTTGGGATAATGATTACTGCCGAGAAAAAACATATGGTACTTATGGTCGAACAGATAGTCGATATAAACATGGCGCTCCATACGCAAAATGGTAATATTCAAATAATACAAAGAGGATTCATTAATTTTAATGAATCCTCTTTGTATTATTAATTATATATTTATAATCATGGATAGTTTAAAATACAAAGAGGATTCATGTTAAATATTTTTATAATTTTAATTGAAAAGGAAAGATAATAAATGATAAAAAAAATACATCAATTTTTTGTGAATTTGCATCCAATATCATTTATATTAGTTATGGTAATTTTAAGCTATTTAATTACCAGACCATTTATGTTATTTTTACCAGAAATACAAAGTAATCCCGCTCAGAATGAACCTATTTATCAGCAAATTTTATCCGTTTTAATTATAGCCCCTATAGTAGAAACTTTAATTTTCCAAGTTTTTTTATTCTGGATTCTTCGTTGTATTCCCTGGATTCGTGAACATGATTTATTAATAGTTTTAATTGCAGCATTAATGTTTGGTTTATATCATCCATTTGGGATAACTTATGTAATATGTATTACAGTAACAGGAATTCTTTATAATTATGCTTATCTGATTTATTATAAAAAAAATGAAAAAGCACATGTTACAGTATCAGCATTTGGGATTGTGTTTTGGATACATGAAATAGATAATATAATTTCTCTTACAATACAAAATTTGTATTTTTAATACAATACTACTTCCCATGAACGATAAAATAAAATCTTTAAATCATATAAAATACTAAAATTTAAATAACATGCTTATAGCAAGGGAATGCTTGTAGACTGATCTATACTGCATTCCCTTATTGTATGTATGCTATATTCTTATTCGCCTTTTTCTAACAATAGAACCACGAATCTTGCCAAAAACATTGACTATTGCCCTGTCCTAGGACATCTCCCCTCTAATCTAAATAAAAAGATTAAAAAAAGCATAATTTTTTTACTGACACCAAAAGTGACAAGTTAAAAAAAACTTAACAAAACTTGATATCTAAAGTATTAACTTTTAATAAAAAAAGAATATACTCAAAATTTAAAGATTATAAAATTGTAATATAAACCTATTGTATTGTATAATGTATTTAGAATAATTAATAAATATAAACAGAAAGGAAGTTTAAAAATGAAAAATAACAAATTTGAAACTTTATCTAAAAAAGAATTATTAAACACTAATGGCGGAGGAAAAGTAATTGGAACTGATGTAGGACATTATCCACGAGAATGGGGTAAAAAATTAGGTCAATGGATAGGTTCAAAAATTAAATAATTACTTTTATTTAATAAAAAAACATATAAATACAATAAAGGAATGCACATAAATTAATCTATACTACATTCCCTTATTGTATTTATGCTATATTTCTATTCTTCTTTTCCCTATATTAGAACCTTACATAAAATACCGGCCAAATTTACTTTTTAAACAAACCGAAAAAACCTTTCCGTTTTTGTTTCTGATTTTGAGCCTGCATATCTCTAATGTTTTCAAGCAATAGCTGATCTCGCTTCTCTAGCTTCTTCTCTATAAAAACTTCTAATTCACTATTTTTACCTTCTACTTCAGTTAATTTTTTCTCCGTATTCGCTAAATGCTCTTTTGTCGTAACCAATTCATTCGTAATTTCTTGCAATTTTTGAACGAGTGCTTGATTAAATTGATTTTGTAACTGTTGATTCTCTAATACTTCATTCAATTTCTTTTCTAATTCTGATTTTTCTTCTTTTGAAACAAACGAATCAAGTTCTCCGTTTCGCCATGACCGAACTTGATCATAAGACCATTTTTGGTCCTGTATTTTTTCTTTTATGGCTTTTAATTCTTCTATATTATCCTTCGAGTATCTGCGATGCCCTCCCTGACTTCGCTCCGTTTGTATGTTAAATTCGTTTGACCATACCTTTAACAAATCAGGTGTGATCCCTAAAAGATCAGCAACAATTTTCGGTGTATGCATTTCCGATTTTAGTTCCAATTTTTATTCCTCCCCCAAAAACGAAATACGTTTTTTACTTAAAAAACACGATTAAATCAATATTCCAATCAAAATCGGAATGTACTAGCAACCGATATGAAAACCGATTTTAAAAACGATTTAATTTCCGAAATACATTCCGATTTTAACACCGATATGTATTACTTCTCGATAATAACATCAAAATCTTTTTTATTTAATATGAGATTTTATTCAAAAAAAGAATAGCAAGGATCCTACCAATCCCCACTATATCAACCATCTATAAAATCCTGTATACAAGATAACAAGACAAAAAAAGAAGAATCCTTGTATTTACAAGGATTCTTCTAAAATAATTGCTACCGATAATGAGACGTTATGTTAACCGAGCGTGTATACGGTATACACTCAAAAATAAAAAGCAAATCGCTTATTCTAAATGATAAAATTAAAAAATAGGAGGTGAGTACAATATGACAAAAAAACAGGTTGGACTAGCCTAATAGGATTAGTCTGGTTAGCAACCATTGCATTACTTTGGACAAACTTTACTAAGTTGATTCCAAATACAGTTGCTTCTCTAAGCATCTTTATTATTATGATTGTCATTGCAACAGGAGCTAGTCTGACAGGACTTTACCGACTTAAAAAGAAAAAATACTGAGAACGGATCGTACCTCTCTCCAAATGGGGAAAGGTTTGTTCTAATGTTAAAAATCAGCTTCCAATAACGAGA